>NZ_JACHLL010000003.1:12264-581165 GCF_014207935.1 Pseudomonas fluvialis
TTTCCGTGCTTTCCGTGCTTTCCGTGCTTTCCGTGCTTTCCGTGCTTTCCGTGCTTTCCGTGCTTTCCGTGCTTTCCGTGCTTTCCGTGCTTTCCGTGCTTTCCGATAGCCCGGGTTTCGCCCTTGCCGGGCGAGTTTCTTTCTCTTGCTTGGCCAAGAGAAAGAAACCAAAGAGAAGGCCACCCCGACATCCGGCCCCGCCTGCGGCGGGGTTCCCTCCCTCCGGTGCCGCTCCGGGGGCCGGCATACACGGGACGTCCCTGTCCCGTTATGCCTCTCGCGGCCATCCAGGCCGCTCGTCCCCCTGCGTGACACCTCCACTCGGCCTCCTGACGGGGACCCAGCACCGAGCTGCCTGAAGGTTTATTTCTCGGCGCAAAGCGCAGGGCCGGATGAAGTGGGGGGTTTCTTTGCTTACTTTCTTTGCACCGGGCGGCGATCCGCAAGCAAAGAAAGTGAGTCGCCCAGGAAGGGCGAAACCAGAACCAACAGCCAACTCGAAAAGCGGTTAGGCACGAGGCCAAGCTTGCCAGTGGTTAGCCCGGACGATAGAAGTCGCTACTGCGCCGCACCAACGCTGGGCGCCACGCTCACCGCCTTCCAGCGCCACCACTGGTGCTGACCTTCGCCGGCGTTGCCGCGGGTGCGCTCGATGTCCCAGCTGACCAGGTAATCCGGATCACGCATATCCACGCGTCCCTCCTGATCCCGGTAGTGCCCGGGCGGCGCGCGGAACCAGGCCTGAAGGGCAGGCGGCAGGCTGAAGTGCGCCGCCTCGCCGTCGGCCGCGCCCTGCAGCAGGACGCGGATGCCCTGCTCGGCATCGGCCGACTCCACCGTGCCGCACAGCTGGCTCTGGTGCAGCAGCTGCCCCTGCTCGTCGAAGTAGCGCAGGCCGATTACGCAGCGCGCGCCCGGCAGATCTTCCAGTTGCATACAACGCCCTCCAATGAAACAGGGCCGGCAAGGCCGACCCGAGTGTTACAACGCTTCTTAGTGCGTCAGCGGCACCACGCCGACCTGTGGCATGTGTGCCAGGCCAATGTCGCGGGCATGCTGCTCGAAACCCTTGTTTTTCCAGAAGAAGGCGCCAGGCATGGTGGTGGGGATCACCAGCACGTAGAACAGCGCGCGGCTGATCAGGCAACAGGCCAGCAGCACCAGGCCGGCCAGCGCCCAGCCAACCAGCAGCCAGGCACTGTCCAGGCCCGCGACCTGCGTGGCCAGCAGGCCGGAGACCAGCAGCAGGTTGGCGCCGATCAGCGCGTTGCGCAGGACGAAGGTCTTGCCGAAGGTGGTGCTCTGCACGTAGTAGGACGCCCCACCCTCGTGCTCGGCCGCACCCATGGCACGGGCATGGGCCAGGTGGCCGAGGCCCTCGGCGCCCAGGCCCAAGAGCAGCGCGCCGCCCAGTGCCAGCAGCGCGCCGCTCCAGTCGGCGCCGGTCAGCAGCAGGGTCGGCAGCAGCAGCAGGCCGCTCACCAGCGCGCCGAGCGAGAGCATGTTGCCGAAGAAGGCGGTGCCCACCTGCCAGTGGTTCCAGAACGGCCGCGCCTTGATGCGGTAGCAGCGGTTCATGTAGTACAGCCCAGTCAGCCCGGCCGGCAGCGCCAGGGCGCCGAACAGGGTCGCGCCCTGGATTGCCAGTCCCTGCCAGGGGGCCAGGTCCAGGCCCAAGACGGCCGCCAGATCGACCACCAACGCGTTGCCCGGCAGGCTGCAGCCGATATGCAGGCCCAGGAAGGCCATGAACAGGGCGATGCCCAGGCCCTCGCGCGACACCGGCGAGTGGCGCAGGTTGTTGAAGCCACGGTAGAAGCGCTTGGGTTTGCCCAGGTGCATGGTCGACATGAACAGGCCGAAAGCGACCATGCCGAAGGCCAGCAGCATCAGCGGCAGGTAGACCATCGACTGGGCGAACTGGACGAAGCCGGCCAGGCCCGCCTGGGCGCCGACGAAGGCCAGACCGAAGGCACCGATGGCCGCCTGGGTGGCCAGGGTGAAGAGCACCAGCGGATTCTCCCGCGAGCTCAGCCGCGCCAGGTTCCAGTGGCGGGTCTTGCCCTGTTTCTGGTCGATAGCCGGGCGATAGCGCCCCTGCTCGTCCTTGTGGTACTTGACCGGCATCGAGTCGGTACGGGTCAGCTCGTCCGGCAGTTGCTTGATCTGCTGGAAGCGGATGTTCGGGTGGGTGATGGCCGGGTCCGGGAAGCCGGGGATCTCCGCCCTCGCCTGCTCCCGATTGGCCGGCACGTTCTCGATCACGCCGAAGTCCAGCGCGTTGCCCACGCAGGCCGACACGCAGGCCGGCTTCAGGCCCACCTCCAGGCGGTCGACGCACATGTTGCACTTGGACACCTGGCCCTGCACCGGGTCCAGCTGCGGCGCGTTGTACGGGCACACCCAGGTGCAGTAGCCGCAGCCGAAGCAGGTCTGCGGGTCCTGCAGCACCGCGCCGTATTCCACGTGCTTGGTGTAGGCGCGGGTCGGGCAGCCCTTGAGGCACACCGGGTCGTCGCAGTGGTTGCAGGCCATGGAGATGTTCATGCGTTTGTAGTCGGGGTAGCTGCCGCCCTCGACATAACCCACCGAGCGGAAGGCCAGGTGCGCCGGGTTCTCGTTCTTCTCGCTGCAGGCGGCCTCGCAGGCGTGGCAGCCGATGCAGTTGTCGGCGGTGAAGAAGAAGCCGTGCTGCTTGTTACGGTTGGGGTTGCTGCCCACCGCCGGGTTCTCGTTGATGTGCAGCGAGCGGCCGACCGGCAGCTTGTGCTCGGTGAGGTCGATCAGGTCGATCAGCTGGCCGTAGCGGTTACGCTCGGCGATCGGCTGCTCGGGCAGGAAGGCGTAGGGCTGCTCCTCGGTGCGCACCTCCCAGATGCTCGCATCGGCACTGGGGGTGAACTGGATGGGCGCCAGCGAGGCGCCGCCGCAGCCGTTGGCGTTGAGGTTTTCCTTGTGGGTCATGGCTTCTCTCCCCGGCAATCAGAACGCGCGGCGTTCGAGGTTCAGGCGTGCGGCTTCCTGCTGGTCGATCAATTCCACCCGCACGGCGTTCTGCTTGAAGGCCGGCTGGCGCGAATAGGGGTCGAGCAGCCCGAGGGTCAGGCGGTTGACGCAGTCGTGGAAATGGAAGGGGATGAACAGCATGTTGCGCCCGACCCTGTGGGTCAGCTGCACCATCACCACCGCGTCGCCGCGCCGGCTGACCAGGCGCACGTAGCTGGAATGCTCGATGCCCAGCTCGCGGGCAGCGTCGGGGTTCATCTCCATGTAGGGCGTGGGGCTGAACTTGTTGCAGTTGCCGATCTTGCCGGTGCGGGTACGGGTGTGGAAATGCTCGACCACCCGCCCGGAGTTGAGCCAGAAAGGGTATTCGGCGTCCGGGCATTCGTTGTTGTTGACGAAGCGGATCGGGATCAGCTTGGCGCGGCCGTCGTCGGTCTGGAAACGCCCGTCGGCGTAGAGCCGTCGCTCACCCAGATAGTCCTGGCGCCTGAGCATGTCGAAGGTCCCCGGCGCGCCGTGCACGGCCTCGTCGGCCGCGGCCTGCGCCTCGCTGTAGGGCCACTGGATGCCGCGCGCCGCCTCGATGCGGTCGTAGCTCATGCCGGAGATGTCCAGGGTGCGCCCGGCGCCCTTGGACAGCTCGCGCATCTCGTCGAAGGCCGACTCGGTGTCGTCCGGGAAGTGGATGACATTGCGGTCCATGAAGCGCTTGGCCATCTGGTTGAAGATCCAGAAGTCCGGCTTGGAATCGGCATAGGCCGGCAGCACGTTGCGCGTCAGGTTCACCCGCCGCTCGGTGTTGGTGTGGCAGCCCTGCTTCTCGGCCCAGACCGCGGCGGGGAAATACACATGAGCGTACTGGGTGGTCTCCACGTCCTGGTAGACGTCCTGCACCACCAGGAACTCGAGCTTCTCCATCGCCTTGCGGATGCGCGGCTGGTTGGGCATGGAGGTCATGGGGTTGGTCGCCACCAGCCACAGGCCCTTGATCTCGCCGGTCTCGATGGCCGGGAAGATGTCGGTCTGCGACAGGCCGCGCGCCGGCGGGAAAAAGTCCGGGGCTATGCCCCAGAACTCGGCCACGGCCTTGCGATCCTTGTCCTTCTCCAGCGCCCGATAGCCAGGCAGGCCCGAGCAGGACGACCACTCTCGGGTGCCCATGGCGTTGCACTGGCCGGTGATCGACAGGCTGGTGCCCCCCGGTTTGCCGATGTTGCCGGTGACCAGGTTGAGGTTGTTGATGTTGACCACACCGTCCGAGCCATGGGTGGACTGGTTGATGCCCATGGTCCAGATGCTCATGGCCGCCGGCGCCTTGGCGTACAGGCGCGCCACGGTGCGGATGCGGTCCTCGTCGATGCCGCAGATGTGCTGGGCGGTCTTGGGATCGTAGTCGGCCACAAGCGCGCGCAGCTCGACGATGCCGTTGGTGTGCGCAGCGATGTAGTTCTTGTCCTCCAGGCCTTCCTTGAAGATCACGTGGAGCATGGCGTTGATCAGCACGCAGTCGGTGCCCGGGGTGATCGGCAGGTGGATGTCGGCGAACTGCGCCAGCATGGTCACCCGCGGGTCGATCACGATCAGCGGGAACTTGCGCTTCTCCAGCGCCTCCTTCAGGCGCCAGTAGATGATCGGGTGCTGCTCCGGCAGGTTGGAGCCGAAGGCCATCAGGCAGTGGGTGTGCTCGAAATCGTCGTAGCAGCCGGGCGGGCCGTCGCTGCCGAAGCTGCGCTTGTAGCCGGACACCGCCGAGGCCATGCACAGAGTGGTGTTGCCGTCGTAGTTGTTGGTGCCGATCTGCCCGCGCACCAGCTTGCCCAGGGTGTAGAACTCCTCGGTGAGCAGTTGGCCGGTGGAGACCACGGCGAAGGCATCACGGCCGTACTTGGCCTGGATTTCCTTGATCCTGGTCGCGGTGGTATCCAGCGCGGCATCCCAGCTGGTCGGCTGGAACGGCTCGTGCGCCTTCTCGCGCGCCAGCGGCACCGTGCCACGCCCGGGGGATTCGAACAGCTCGTGCTCCAGCAGCCCCTTGATGCACAGCTTGCCGCGATTGACGTCGGCGCCGGCATGGCCACGGCTGGTGACGATGCGACCGTCCTCGCCCAGGCCCAGCTCGATGGCACAGCCGGTCGAGCAGTAGTTGCAGGTGGTGTACTTCCATTCCTTGACCGGTTTGGCCGGAATGCTGATGGGCTTGCGCTTTCTGCGACCGAAGATCATGTCTTGTCTGTCCTGTACCGACGAAGGCCAGCCCCTGCTGCCGGTCAATAGCTGACCCGGCACGCGATGGGAGACCTTCATTGGTTCAGGGGCGCGGCGCTCATTGTTGACCCTATCGACCGGCCGGGAAGCGCCCGAAGTACCGCTTCGACAGGATCAGTGAATGATGACTACGCGGCGTTGCGCAGCACTCTGCACGCTATGAATGGCAATATCCGGGCCAACAGAACATCACCAACAAAAACCAAAAACAACTTAATAAACAACGACCTACGCAATATGCGGGCACAAGGAAGATCAGCCCTCTCGCCCCAATAGGAGGCATCTTGGCCATTTGCCGCACCAGCAGCAGGCAGGCGATATACCCACCTTTGCCTGATTTTCTTCAGGCAAAGAAAAACCCGGCCTAGGCCGGGTTTTTCGTGAAGCGCCGGGCGAATTACTTGGCCTGGGCTTCTACTTCAGCTTCTACGCGACGGTTAACAGCGCGACCAGCTTCGGTGGCGTTGTCGGCAACCGGGCGGGACTCACCGTAACCAACGGAGCTGACGCGCTCGGCGCCTACACCGTACTGGTTGACCAGCACGTCACGCACGGCACCGGCACGGCGCTCGGACAGCTTCTGGTTGTAAGCGTCGGTACCAACGGAGTCGGTGTGACCTTCAACGGTGGTGGTGGTCTGCGGGTACTGACCCATGAAGTCAGCCAGGTTCTTGATGTCGCCGTAGCTTTCTTCTTTGACCTGGGCCTTGTCGAAGTCGAACTTCACGTCCAGCTCAACGCGAACCACTTCGGCCACAGCCGGGCAGCCATCGGCATCAACGGTGGTGTTGGCCGGGGTGTCCGGGCACTTGTCAACGTTGTCGCAGACGCCGTCGTTGTCGCTGTCGGTGCAGACTTCCGGAGCCGGCTCAGCAGCGACCGGGGCAGCAGCGCCACCGAAGTTCAGACCAACGCCAACACCGGCCAGCCACTCGGTTTCACCGGCGTCGATGTTGTAGGCGGCGTCAACGCCAGCCTTGGCGAAGAAGTTTTCGGTCAGGAAGTACTTAACACCGGTGCCAATGTTGGCGAAGGTGCTGTGGTCACGGCCAGTACGATCCGGAACGTTGCTGATGTTCTGGTGAGCAAAACCGGCGGAAACGTAAGGACGCAGAGCGTCGCCGGAAGTGCCGAAGTGGTAGAAGGCATCCAGGGAAGCCAGGTTGCCCTTGATGTCCTTGTTGCCGGTACCGTTCTCGGAACGCATGTCATGGTATTCACCATAGGACAGGCCCAGGGAGACGTCTTCGGTCAGGTAGTAACCAATGGAGCCGCCGAACAGGTTGCCTTCATCCATGTTGCTGCTGCTGTCGGTGAAGTAACGCTTGCCGAATGCTTCCAGCTCAACAGCGCCTTGACCTTGAGCCACTGCGTTCGCAGCAGCAGCGGCCAGCAGAGAGCCGATAACCAGGCCCAGAGTGTTCTTCAGTTTCATCCGTTAAATCCCCATCTAATTTAGTGGTCCGAGAGTCGTCAAAAAAATATCCAGGCGACTCAATGCCGCGATTCTACCATTGCTTTCACGAAATTTTGAAGAATAGCGTCAACTATTCGTCAGCGACTGGCGAGGCAAATTTTTCCCGCAGGCGATCGAGGGCGCGCTTGTAGCGCATTTTCGTGGCACTCAGGCCCATGTGCATGATGTCGGCGATTTCCTGGAACTCCAGCTCTGCGACAAAACGTAGCACCAGGATTTCCCGGTCGATCGGATTGACATGCACCAGCCAGCGATCCAGGCCGCCCTTCTCCTCCGGCTTGGGAGCCTGCTCTTCCGAGGCTTCCTCCAGTGGGTCCAGACTCAATGCATCGAGCAGGCGACGCTTGCGCTTTTCCTTGCGGTACTGGGTAATGCATTCGTTGTAGGTAATGCTGTACAGCCAGGTCTTGAACTTCGACTTGCCTTCGAAGTTTTTCAGGCCGTACAGCACCTTGAGCATGACTTCCTGACAGACATCGTCAGCATCACGCTCATTGCCCAGATAGCGCGCGCAGACGTTGAACAGCGTGCGCTGATAACGCCGCATCAACTCTTCATAGGCGCGGGTGATATGGAACAGCTCGACATGCGCCCGCTGAACCAGTTCCTCATCCGTGAGCTGGCGCGGGTCGTAAGCCGTTTTGGACAAATGCAGATCGTTCAAGGGAGTCAGCCGATAGCCTGATCGAGGACGCCGGACAAACCAGTCCGGCGCCACGCGTGACGCTGGCGAACGCGCGAATCAGCGACTGCTGACGCGCTGTTCAAGCAAAGCGCGATTAGCCAGCGAAATCAACTCTCCGCTGTCGGTCAGCAGCACGGTCTTGACCGTGCCGATCTCCTCGATCTGCCCCTCAACGTCGCCGACCTTGAGGACATCGCCGACCTGATAGAGTTCGCGCACATAGATCCCGGCAATGATCTGCCCAGCCACCTCGCGACTGCCCAATCCCAGCGCCAGAGCGGCAGCCAGGCCGACACTGATCAGCACGATGCCAATCACCAGATTGAGCAGATCGGTCTTGATCTCCAGCTGGCCGATGGCCACCGAAATACTGATGATGATCACCAGACCCTGGGCAATCCGCCCCAGGCCAGCGGCGTACTCCAACCCCACACCTTCCGCCGCACCACGCACCAAGCCATTGGCCAGCTGCGCCAGCAGCAAACCGCCGAGCAGCACCAGGGCTGCGCCGAACATCTTCGGCAGGTATTGGGCAAACAGATCCAGGGTGGCCGACAAGCGCTCCAGACCCAGCGAGTCCACGGCGGTGACCACAAAGATCAGGACGATGAACCAGTACGCCACCTTGCCAACCAGGCTGGAGACCGGCGCATGGATACCGACGCGCACCAGCAGCTTGGTCAGACCCGTCCCGCCCATCAGGCGGTCCAGCCCCAGCTTGGCCAGCAGTTTGGACAGCAGGGTATCGAGCAGCTTGGCGGCCACAAAGCCGACCAGCACCAGTACCAGCGCAGCAAACAGATTGGGAATGAAGCCGGCCGCCTTGGTCCAGATGGCGGTCATGGCACTCACCAGACCTTGAGTCCAGGGATCGAATTGCATAGTCACTCAGCCTTGTCAGCAGAACGATGAGAACGGTTGAGACGCGATACCGGAGCCCAGTGCGCCGAACCATTGTTCAGCGCGATCATCAGAGCCGGCACCCAGCGCCCCATCATGGAAAACAGATCGCCAGCGCCGACCTGGCGGTTGGCGGTCTTCAACACCCGCCCCAGGCAGGCATCGTCGTCATGGCTACCTGGCGAGGCTTTCAGCAAGTCGCGCAGCGACTCTTCAAAGGGATCTTGCATACTCACCTCCACAGGCACTATGTCGGCTAGACGCCGCCATCTTCGGCGAAGTCACAGCGTTTACAGCCAGCGCAGCCGACGAAACAGCAACCACTGGGAAAGTGCCAGGACGCCAATCAGAACGCAGGCCATGACAAAGCCATAAGGGTGTTCAGCACCCGGCATACCGCCCAGATTGATACCCAGCAAGCCAGTGATGAAACTCAGCGGCAGAAAGAAACAGGTGACGATACTGAGCAGGTACATGGTGCGATTCATGCCTTCGCTCATGCGCCGATGCTCCGACTCCAGCACCAGGCTGACTCGCTCGCGCAGCATTTCGAGCTCTTCCAGCTGACGCGTCAGCCGGTTGTGCAGCTCGTTCCACTGCTCGGCCAGACCGCCCAGCCAGCCAAACCCTGTGCGCGACAGTTGCGCATAGAGATCACGCTGGGGCGCCAGGAATCGGCGCAAACCGGCCGCGCGGCGACGCACCTGGAGCAGTTGCTGATGCTCAGGATGATGGCGCTCATCCAGCTCCATCAGTTCTTCCTGGGTATCGAGCTGCTCCGACAGCTTGATCATCAACTGGTCGCTCTTGTCGGTCATCGCCTCCGTCAATCGCAGCAGCAACTCGCCGCTGCTGCGCGGACCGATGCCTTGCGCCAGCTCGGCCAGCACCTCATCGGTAGCCCGCAACGGACGCAAACGTAGGGAGATAACCTGGTTGGCGCTGGCAAAGATGCGCACCGCGACCATGTCCTCGGGCTCAGCCCCAGGATTGAGGTTGACGCCGCGCAGGAACAGCAGCAACTGTTCATCCGGCAGGGTCAGCAAACGTGGCCGGGTGTTTTCTTCCAGTAACAGGTCACAGGCAAAGCCGCTCAACAGGCTTTGCTCGCGCAACCAGGTCTGCGCCTGCGGATGACTGCGATCCCAGTGCAACCAGAGACTTTCGCCTGGTCCGACCTGCAGCGTGGCCAGCTCGTCAAACTCGACCTGGCGAGCGCCACCGCGGCCGTCGAGCAGTTGTGCGTGGATCAGGCCTGCAGGTGGATTGGGCTCGTCGTACATGCTTGCTCCATCAACCAGCAGCCCGGCAGTGCGCCGGGCCTGGCAACATCAACAGCTTACTCGGGCATTTTCAGCGGCTGCGGAGAAACGATGATGCCGTTGTTGTCGGCATACACGTATTCGCCCGGCGTGAAGGTCACGCCACCAAAGGTCACCGGCACGTTGAGATCGCCGATGTTGCGCTTGTCGGTCTTCATCGGATGACTGGCCAGCGCCTGCACGCCCAGGTTGGTCTGCGCCAGGACATCGACGTCACGCACGCAGCCGTAGATCACCATGCCTTCCCAGCCGTTCTTGGCGGCCTTCTCGGCAATCATGTCACCCAGCAGCGCGCGACGCAGCGAGCCACCGCCGTCGACTACCAGCACCTTGCCCTGCCCCGGCTCGTCGGCCTGGGATTTGACCAGCGAGTTGTCCTCATGGCACTTGACGGTGACGATCTGGCCGCCGAAGGAGTCGCGCCCGCCGAAGTTGGCGAACATCGGCTCAACAACCTGTACCAGCTCCGGATAGGCATCGCACAGGTCAGGGGTAACGTAATGCATGGCAAGCTCCTAGTTGCAGAGAGAAGATTCAGCGGCCAACCGCAACGACCGCGCCGCGTTGAACATTTCAAGCGCCATGGCAACGTCCATGGCAGCCCGGACTGCGCGCAGTTTAACTGCTGCAGTCAGGCTCTGGAATGCGCATTCAGGCCTTGCCGGCGCGCATCAGCCAAGCAGCGAGCAACGGCCAGACTTCCTTTTGCGCGCCCTTGCTCACCAGCATGTCGACATGCCCGTAGTCCTGACTGAAACCATCGGCCTTGCCCAGGGAGTGGTACTCCTTGTGCGCGGAGCCGAACTGTTCGAACAGCTTGCGGCAGGCCCAGGCCGGATCCTGGGTATCGCCAGCGCCGGCAGCCGCCAGGAGCGGCACCCGCACATCGGCCAGGCCGGCCCACCAATCCTTCTCACTGTCGCCGAAGCGGCCGAACAGACCATGCCAACGCAGACTTTCCTTCACCAGACCGATCGGCTCGTCTTCCGGCCCACGCTTGAGGCGACTGCCCGACACCTGCTCAAAACCCTTGAGCAGCAAGCGCCCGGCCCACTCCACCGGCGGCACCTTGAGCGGCCAGTAGATACGGCTGATCTGGCTGCCGAACAGGGCCGCGGAGGCGGCACTGGCCTCA
Source organism: Pseudomonas fluvialis (assembly GCF_014207935.1). Taxonomy (GTDB): domain Bacteria; phylum Pseudomonadota; class Gammaproteobacteria; order Pseudomonadales; family Pseudomonadaceae; genus Aquipseudomonas; species Aquipseudomonas fluvialis_A. The sequence goes on from NZ_JACHLL010000003.1 coordinate 23,055, forward strand.
TCCAGATAACCGCCACCCAAGGCTGCCGCCAGCACAATGCCACCCAGCGAGTGGCCGACCCAGTGCGGCGCCAGGCCGTTCTGCTCCTGAACGAAGGCCGCTGCCGCCGGCAGGTCATAGCGTACGTACTGACTGACGCGATTCCTCGTGTAGTCACGGTTGCGCGGCGACAGGCCGTGGCCACGCATCTCCAGAATCCACACATCGAAGCCCTGGCGGGCCAGATGGGCACCGGCACCGATACCGAGCGGCGAGCACCAGAAGCGCCGGTTGGAAAAGCTGCCATGCAGCAGCACCACCGGCTCACCGTAATCACCAGTGCGGTCACGCAGGCCAATCCGCGTCAGCGCCAGCTCGACGCTGTTGTCCGGGCTGTTGTTGGGTTTGAGAAGGTAGACGTCCTCGGTCAGTTCACCGCGAATTTCGGCGCTGATCAGGGCGACGGGAAAAAGCTCACTGCTACTTTGCATGGTTCGACTGCATGGCTCTATTGCACAAAAAAGGGCGGGTAAGTGGCCCGCCCTTCTGGCTCTCAGGAACGGTTATCAGGCGTGGTTCTCGGCCAGGAAGAACCAGGTATCCAGTACGGAGTCCGGGTTCAGCGACACACTCTCGATACCCTGCTCCATCAACCACTTGGCCAGATCAGGATGGTCCGAAGGACCCTGACCGCAAATACCGATGTACTTGCCGGCCTTGCGGCACGCCTGGATGGCATTGGACAGCAGCTTTTTCACCGCCGGGTTACGCTCATCAAACAGGTGAGCGACGATGCCGGAGTCCCGATCCAGGCCCAAGGTGAGTTGGGTCAGGTCATTGGAGCCGATGGAGAAGCCGTCGAAGAATTCGAGGAATTCGTCTGCCAGCAGGGCGTTGGATGGCAGCTCGCACATCATGATCACGCGCAAGCCATTGTCGCCGCGCTTGAGGCCGTTGCTGGCCAGCAGATCAACCACCTGACTGGCTTCGCCAAGGGTACGCACGAAAGGCACCATGATCTCGACGTTGGTCAGGCCCATCTCGTTGCGCACTTTCTTCATCGCGCGGCATTCCAGCTCGAAACAATCGCGGAAGCTCTCGCTGATGTAGCGCGAGGCACCGCGGAAGCCGAGCATCGGGTTCTCTTCTTCCGGCTCGTAGAGCTTGCCGCCGATCAGGTTGGCGTATTCGTTGGACTTGAAGTCCGACAGGCGCACGATGACCTTCTTCGGCCAGAACGCCGCAGCCAGGGTGCTGATGCCCTCGACCAGTTTCTCGACGTAGAAACCGACCGGGTCATCGTAACCAGCGATGCGCTTCTCGACGCTGTCCTTGATGTCCGCCGGCAGGTTGGCGAAGTTCAGCAGCGCCTTGGGGTGCACGCCGATCATGCGGTTGATGATGAACTCCAGACGCGCCAGGCCCACGCCCTCGTTGGGCAGCTGGGCGAAGTCGAAGGCACGGTCCGGGTTACCGACGTTCATCATGATCTTGAACGGCAGCTCGGGCATGGCATCGACCGAGTTCTTGCGGATGTCGAAGCCCAGTTGGCCCTCGAAGATGAAGCCGGTATCACCCTCGGCGCAGGACACGGTGACGCCCATGCCGTCTTTCAGCACCTGGGTGGCATTGCCGCAGCCGACCACGGCCGGAATGCCCAGCTCGCGGGCGATGATCGCCGCGTGGCAGGTGCGTCCGCCGCGGTTGGTGACAATGGCGCTGGCGCGCTTCATCACCGGCTCCCAGTCCGGATCGGTCATGTCGGAAACCAGCACGTCGCCGGGCTGCACCTTGTCCATCTCGGAGACGTCGTGGATGACCTTGACCGGACCGGCGCCGATGCGCTGGCCAATAGCGCGGCCTTCCACCAGCACCTTGCCCTTCTCCTTGAGCAGATAACGCTCCATGACATTACCGCTGCTGCGGCTCTTCACGGTTTCAGGACGGGCCTGGACGATGTACAGCTGGCCGTCGTCGCCATCTTTGGCCCACTCGATGTCCATCGGACGCTGGTAGTGCTTCTCGATGATCAGCGCCTGCTTGGCCAGCTCGTTCACCTCGGCATCGCTTAGGGCAAAGCGGGCGCGATCGGCACGATCGACCTCGACGGTTTTCACCGACTTGCCGGCCTTGGCTTCGTCGCCGTAGACCATCTTGATCGCCTTGCTGCCCAGGTTGCGGCGCAGGATTGCCGGGCGACCGGCCTCCAGGGTCGGCTTGTGCACGTAGAATTCGTCGGGGTTCACCGCGCCCTGCACCACGGTCTCGCCGAGGCCGTAGGCGCCGGTGATGAAAACCACGTCACGGAAGCCCGACTCGGTATCGAGGGTGAACATCACACCGGCGGTGCCGGTTTCCGAGCGGACCATGCGTTGTACGCCAGCGGACAGGGCGACCAGCTTGTGGTCGAAGCCCTGGTGCACGCGGTAGGCGATGGCGCGGTCGTTGAACAGCGAGGCGAAGACTTCCTTGGCCGCGCGGATCACGTTATCCACACCACGGATATTGAGGAAGGTTTCCTGCTGGCCAGCAAAAGACGCGTCCGGCAGGTCTTCGGCGGTGGCGGAGGAGCGCACGGCCACGGCCATGTGCTCGTTGCCACCGCTCATTTCGGCGAAGGCGGTGCGGATATCGGCATCCAGCTGGGCCGGGAACTCGGCGTCCATCACCCACTGGCGGATCTGCGCGCCGGCCTTGGCCAGGGCATTGACGTCATCCACATCGAGAGCATCAAGCAGGTCATGAATGCGGTCGTTGAGACCACTCTGCTCGAGAAAATCACGGTAGGCCTGGGCCGTGGTGGCAAAACCGCCAGGAACCGAAACGCCGGCACCGGCAAGGTTGCTGATCATTTCGCCCAGGGAAGCGTTCTTGCCCCCTACCCGCTCAACATCGTGGACGCCGAGCTTATCGAGGGACACTACGTACTCTACCAAGGTGATCTCTCCACATGAATGTTGGTACAACCCTGTGGCACTCCCGGCCGCAGGATTCTGGCAAAGCTGCAGACAAATGCGTCACAATGACGCCCGGCAAGGCCCGATCGTGCGGCCATCTTAGCCAAGATCCGAGACTACCTTAAGGCCTGCAGCGCTATGAAACGAACTGCCTTTTTCATCTCCGACGGCACCGGCATCACTGCCGAAACCCTCGGTCAAAGCCTGCTCGCACAATTCGAAACCATTGCCTTCAGCAAGCTGACACGACCGTACATCGACACCGTGGAAAAAGCCCGGGTGATGGTACAGCAAATCAATGCAGCTGCCGAGGCAGACGGCGCCCGCCCGATCATCTTCGACACCATCGTCAATCGCGAGATTCGCGAGGTGCTGGCCGAGTCCAACGGCTTCATGATCGACATTTTCTCTACCTTCCTTGCCCCCCTGGAGCAGGAGCTGACCGCCGGCTCGTCCTACTCGGTGGGCAAGTCGCACTCAATCAGCGCCAACTCCAACTACATGGAGCGCATCGAGGCGGTGAACTTCGCCCTCGACAACGACGACGGCGGCCGCACCCACCACTACGACAAGGCCGATCTGATCCTGGTTGGCGTCTCCCGCTGCGGCAAAACCCCGACCTGCCTGTACATGGCCATGCAATACGGCATCCGCGCCGCCAACTACCCGCTGACCGAGGAAGACATGGAGCGCCTGCAGCTCCCCGCCGCCCTCAAGCAGCACAAACACAAGCTGTTCGGCCTGACCATCGACCCGGATCGCCTGACCGCCATCCGTCACGAGCGCAAACCCAACAGCCGCTATTCCAGCTTTGCCCAGTGCGAGTTCGAGGTCCGCGAGGTGGAAAACCTGTTCCGCCGCGAGAACATCCCGCACATCAACTCCACCCATTTCTCGGTGGAGGAAATCTCCGCCAAGATCCTGGTGGAAAAAGGCGTGGAACGCCGGCTCAAGTAAAACCGGCGTTGCCCCACAAAAAGCCCGGCCCAGTGCCGGGCTTTTTCATACATCAGAACGCATCACCCGGCACACGCACCCAGCCTTCCATCAGGATGCGTGCCGAACGCGACATGATGGCCTTGGTCACCACCCACTGCCCATCGACCAGCGCAGCCTGCGCACCGACTCGCAGGGTGCCGGACGGATGACCGAAGCGCACCGCTTCGCGCTCCTGACCACCCGCCGCCAGATTGACCAGCGTGCCCGGAACGGCCGCCGCCGTGCCGATGGCCACCGCACAGGTGCCCATCATGGCGTGATGCAGCTTGCCCATGGACAGCGCACGCACCAGCAGGTCCACTTCGCCCGCCTCGATCTGCTTGCCGCTGGACGCCTGGTAGGACTTGGGCGGACTGACGAAGGCGATCTTCGGCGTGTGCTGCCGGGTCAAAGCCTCTTCGGCCGTTTTGATCAGCCCCATGCGCAGGGCTCCGGCCACGCGGATCTGCTCGAAACGCGCCAGTTGCGCCGGATCACCATTGATGGCCTCGCGCAGTTCGGTGCCCTGGTAACCGATGTCCTCGGCATTGACGAACACGGTAGGGATGCCGGCGCTGATCATGGTCGCCTTGAAGGTACCAACACCCGGAACTTCCAGGTCATCGACCAGGTTGCCGGTAGGGAACATCGAGCCACCCTCCTCGCCATCATCGGACGGATCAAGGAACTCCAGCACGATCTCGGCGGCCGGAAAGGTCACCCCATCCAGCTCGAAGTCGCCGGTTTCCTGCACCTGACCATTGCTCACCGGCACATGGGCGATGATGGTTTTCTGGATATTGGCCTGCCAGATGCGCACCACGCACACGCCGTTATCCGGAATGCGCGCCGGATCGACCAGCCCGGCATGGATGGCGAAGGCGCCGGCGGCGGTGGAGAGGTTGCCGCAGTTGCCGCTCCAGTCGACGAAGGACTTGTCGATGGAGACCTGGCCGTAAAGGTAATCGACGTCATGCTCAGGCTGGCTGCTTCTCGACAGGATCACACACTTGGAGGTCGAAGAAGTCGCGCCGCCCATGCCATCAATATGCGCGGCATAGGGATCGGGACTGCCGATTACGCGCATGAACAGCTTGTCGCGGGCCTCACCCGGCGCCTGGCAACTGGCCGGCAAATCCTGCAGGCGGAAGAACACGCCCTTGCTGGTACCACCACGCATGTAGGTGGCGGGAATCTTGATCTGGGATACGTGAGCCATGGATATGTCCTGAAAGGCTTCTAATACCCTTCCCCCCCTGGGAGAAGGTGCCCTAAGGGCGGATGAGGGAGACCGCCGCCCTCACCTCGTCCCTCTCCCGAAGGGAGAGGGACGAGCGTCGACCTTAGCCAGCAGTGGACTCCAAGAAGTCCTGGGCGAAGCGCTGCAGCACACCGCCAGCCTTGTACACATGCACCTCGGCGGCAGTATCCAGACGGCAGGTCACCGGCACCTTGACCACCTCGCCGTTGCGGCGATTGACCACCAGAGTCAGGTCGCAACGCGGCGAGATATCGCCTTCGATGTCATAGGTCTCGGTACCGTCGAGGCCAAGGGTCAGGCGGGTGGTACCCGGCTTGAACTCCACCGGCAGCACGCCCATGCCCACCAGGTTGGTGCGGTGGATGCGCTCGAAGCCTTCCGCCACGATCACTTCCACGCCGGCCAGACGCACGCCCTTGGCAGCCCAGTCACGCGAGCTGCCCTGGCCGTAGTCGGCACCGGCAACGATGATCAGGTTCTGCTTGCGGTTCATGTAGGTTTCGATGGCTTCCCACATGCGCATCACCTTGCCCTCGGGTTCCACGCGCGCAAGCGAACCCTTCTTCACCACACCGTCGACCACGGCCATTTCGTTGACCAGCTGCGGGTTGGCAAAGGTGGCGCGTTGAGCGGTCAGGTGATCGCCGCGGTGGGTGGCGTAGGAGTTGAAGTCCTCTTCCGGCAAACCCATCTTCGCCAGGTACTCGCCGGCAGCCGAATCCAGCAGGATGGCATTGGACGGCGACAGGTGGTCGGTGGTGATGTTATCCGGCAGGATCGCCAGCGGCAGCATGCCCTTGAGCGTGCGTAAACCAGCCAGCGCGCCCTCCCAGTAAGGCGGACGGCGGATGTAGGTGGACATCGGACGCCAGTCGTACAGCGGGCTTTCGGCCTCCTGAACGGTGCCCAGATCGAACATAGGGATGTAGATCTGCTTGAACTGCTCCGGTTTCACGCTGGCAGCGACGATAGCGTCGATCTCCTCATCGCTCGGCCACAGGTCCTTGAGAGTGATCGGGTTGCCGTTCTTGTCGGTGCCCAGTACGTCTTGCTCGATATCGAAACGCACGGTACCGGCGATCGCGTAGGCGACCACCAGTGGCGGCGAGGCCAGGAAGGCCTGCTTGGCGTAGGGGTGGATACGGCCGTCGAAGTTGCGGTTACCCGATAGCACGGCGGTGGCATACAGGTCGCGGTCGATGATTTCCTGCTGGATCACCGGATCCAGCGCACCGGACATGCCGTTACAGGTGGTGCAAGCGTAAGCGACGATGCCGAAGCCGAGCTTTTCCAGCTCGGTCAGCAGGCCGGCTTCTTCCAGATACAGCTTGGCGACCTTGGAACCCGGGGCGAACGAGGTCTTGACCCAGGGCTTGCGCACCAGACCCAGCTCGTTGGCCTTCTTCGCCAAGAGGCCTGCGGCGACCACGTTGCGCGGGTTGGAGGTGTTGGTGCAGCTGGTGATGGCGGCAATGATGACCGCGCCATCGGGCAGCAGGCCTTCGGCTTCCTCGGCCTTGGCTGCAGCGAGCTTGGCTTCGTCGGCAATGCCGCGCTCATGCAGTGCCGAGGTCGGCAGGCGCTTGTGCGGGTTGGACGGGCCGGCCATGTTGCGCACCACGGTCGATAGGTCGAACTCCAGCACGCGCTCGTACTCGGCGGTGACCAGCGCGTCGGCCCACAGGCCGGTGAGCTTGGCGTAGTTCTCGACCAGCGCCACCTGCTCCGGCTCACGACCGGTCAGCTTGAGGTAGTCGATGGTCTGCTGGTCGATGTAGAACATCGAGGCAGTGGCGCCGTATTCCGGGCACATGTTGGAAATGGTCGCGCGGTCGCCGATCGACAGGCTGTCCGCTCCCTCGCCGAAGAATTCGACATAGGCGCCGACCACACGCTCCTTGCGCAGGAACTCGGTGATGGCCAGCACGATGTCGGTGGCGGTGATGCCGGGCTGGCGCTTGCCGGTGAGCCTGACGCCGACGATATCGGGCAGGCGCATCATCGACGGCAGACCGAGCATCACGGTTTCCGCTTCCAGGCCACCGACGCCAATGGCGATCACGCCCAGGGCATCCACGTGCGGAGTGTGCGAGTCGGTGCCGACGCAAGTATCGGGGAAGGCCACGCCGCCGCGCGCCTGGATCACCGGGCTCATTTTCTCCAGGTTGATCTGGTGCATGATGCCGTTGCCGGCCGGAATCACATCGACGTTTTTAAAGGCCGTTTTCGTCCACTCGATAAAGTGGAAACGATCCTCGTTGCGACGCTCCTCCACTGCGCGGTTCTTCTCGAAGGCATCCGGATCGAAACCGCCGAACTCAACGGCCAGCGAGTGGTCGACGATCAGTTGGGTCGGCACCACCGGGTTGACCTTGGACGGGTCACCGCCCCTCTCGGCAATCGCATCGCGCAGGCCAGCCAGGTCGACCAACGCGGTCTGACCGAGGATGTCGTGGCACACCACGCGGGCCGGATACCAGGGGAAGTCGAGGTCGCGCTTGCGCTCGATCAGCTGCTTGAGCGAATCGGTCAGCGCCTCGGGTTCGCAGCGGCGCACCAACTGCTCGGCCAGCACACGGGAGGTGTACGGCAGCTTGGCGTAGGCGCCCGGCACGATGGCATCAACGGCGGCACGGGTGTCGTAATAGTCCAGCACGGTGCCCGGCAGGGCTTTGCGGTAGGCGGTGTTCATCACGGAAAGACTCTTTCGAATAAGGAAGGCAGTCGGGGCACCGGCAGTGGGCGCCCCGCCCTACTCAGCGCTGATCCAGGGCCGGCACGGCACGCTGCTCGACGCCGATATAGTCGGCACTCGGGCGGATGATGCGGTTGTTGGCCCGCTGCTCGAACACGTGCGCGGTCCAGCCGCTGGTGCGCGAGCAGACGAAGATCGGGGTGAACAGCTTGGTCGGGATGCCCATGAAGTGGTACGCCGAAGCATGGTAGAAGTCGGCGTTGGGGAACAGTTTCTTCTGCGCCCACATGGTTTCGTCGATGGCCACGGAAACCGGGAACAGCACGCTGTCGCCCACTTCTTCGGCCAGGCGCTGGGACCACTGTTTGATCACTTCGTTGCGCGGGTCGCTTTCCTTATAGATCGCATGACCGAAGCCCATGATCTTGTCCTTGCGCGCCAGCATGGCCAGCAGCTCGGTGACTGCCTCTTCGGGGCTGCTGAAACGCTCAATCAGTTCCATGGCCGCCTCGTTGGCACCGCCATGCAGCGGGCCGCGCAGCGAGCCGATGGCACCGGTGACGCAGGAGTACAGGTCGGACAGGGTCGAGGCGCAGACACGGGCAGTGAAGGTAGAGGCGTTGAACTCGTGCTCGGCGTAGAGGATCAGCGAGACGTTCATCACCCGCACATGTAGCTCGCTCGGACGCTTGCTGTGCAGCAGATGCAGGAAGTGACCGGCAATGCCGTCTTCGTCAGTAATGGTGTCGATACGCACGCCGTCATGGCTGTAGCGGTACCAGTAGCACATGATCGCCGGGAACACGGCGAGCAGGCGGTCGGCCACGTCGCGCTGCTGCTCGAATGACAGCTCCGGCTCCAAGGTGCCGAGCATGGAAGCGCCGGTGCGCATCACGTCCATCGGATGGGCGTCGGCCGGAATACGCTCCAGCACTTCCTTCAGTTCCAGCGGCAGGCCACGCAGGCCCTGCAGTTTTTCCTTATAGACAGCCAGCTGGCTCTTGTTCGGCAGAGCGCCGTACAGCAGCAGGTAGGCCACTTCCTCGAAGCAGCATTTTTCCGCCAGTTCACGCACGTCGTAGCCACGGTAAGTCAGACCGGCACCGGTCTTGCCCACGGTGCACAGTTCGGTCTGCCCGGCCACCTGGCCACGCAGGCCGGCGCCACCCAATACTTTTGCTTCAGCCATGGTTATCGGTCCTCTTCAGGCAAGTGATCTGGTCAGTTCTTCTTCTGGGCGAACAGCGCGTCGAGCTTCTGCTCGAAAGCGTGGTAGCCGATGCGGTCGTACAGTTCCATGCGGGTCTGCATCAGGTCGATGACATCCTTCTGGTGACCGTTCTGGCGAATCGAGGTGTAGACCGCCTCGGCGGCCTTGTTGGCGGCACGGAACGCCGACAGCGGATAGAGCTGCATGGCCACACCAACCGAGGCCAGCTCGTCGCGGGTGAACAGCGGGGTCGCGCCGAACTCGGTGATGTTGGCCAGCACCGGCACCTTCAGCGCGTCGACGAAGCGCTTGTAGGTCGGCAGGTCGTAGGCAGCCTCGGCAAAGATGCCGTCGGCACCAGCCTCGACGTAGGCCTGGCAGCGCTCGATGGCTGCGTCCACGCCCTCGGCCTGGATGGCGTCGGTGCGGGCGATAAGGAAGAAGTCCGGGTCGGTCTTGGCGTCAGCGGCGGCGCGCACGCGGTCAACCATCTCCTCACAGGAAACGATTTCCTTGCCCGGACGATGGCCGCAACGCTTGGCGCCGACCTGATCCTCGATGTGGGCCGCGGCGGCACCGGCCTTGATCAGGTTCTTGATGGTGCGCTCGATGTTGAAGGCGCTGGGGCCAAAGCCGGTGTCGATGTCCACCAAGAGCGGCAGATCGCAGACGTCGGTGATGCGGCGCACGTCGGTGAGCACATCATCCAGGGTATTGATGCCCAGGTCCGGCAAGCCCAGAGAGCCAGCCGCCACACCGCCACCGGAAAGGTAAATGGCCTTGAAGCCGGCACGCTTGGCCAGCAGCGCGTGGTTGGCATTGATGGCACCGATGATCTGCAGTGGCTGCTCGGCAGCAATCGCCGCGCGGAAACGCTGGCCGGGAGTTGCTTGACTCATGACTCACCTCGGGACTTCGACGGTTTGACGGTGGCGCCACGGGCCTGGCTGGCCTGGTAGTGGCGTTCGATATTGCGTTTGGAGGCTGCGATATGGCGGCGCATCAGCAGTTCGGCCAGCTCGCCATCACGCTCGGCGATGGCATCGAGAATGCGGTGATGCTCGGCAAAGGCCTGTCGCGGCCGATTGGGCGTGGCGGAAAACTGCAGGCGGTACATGCGCACCAGTTGGTACAGCTCGCCACAGAGCATGCGGCTGAGGGTCTGATTGCCGCTGCCCTGGATGATCCGGTAATGGAAGTCGAAATCGCCTTCCTGCTGGTAATAGCCAACCCCGGCCTTGAAGGCGGCGTCCTGCTCATGCAGGTCGAGCACCCGGCGCAGATCATCGATCTCGGCCTGAGTCATGCGCTCGGCCGCCAGACGACAGGCCATCCCCTCCAGAGACTCACGGATCTCGTACAGCTCGATCAGCTCGGCATGCGACAGCGACACCACGCGCGCACCGACATGGGGAACGCGGACCAGCAGCTTCTGTCCTTCCAGACGGTGAATGGCCTCGCGCAGCGGCCCGCGACTGATGCCGTAGGTGCGTGCAAGCTCCGGCTCGGAAATCTTGCTGCCGGGAGCGATCTCACCTTTGACAATGGCCGCCTGGATAGTACGGAACACCTGCTCGGAGAGGGTTTCCGTGTCATCCAGAATGGGCAGCGCCTGCTCGGACATATTGTCGACACCATCGCTTTGATTGAGGCAATTATCAGCAATCCAGAGCCACACATGTCAAACATTTTTATTTGATTGTCGACAATCTAGCGACAAACGGATTCGTCGCCAAAGCTCGGGCAGGACTTCAGATCGTGCGCTAAGCACCTGTCGCCACTGAAAAAGCGCGTGTTAGAATGCCGCGAAATAACATCCGGTCGGCAGCACCCAGTCAGCTGCTAGACTCGATAGTCATTCGCACGCCCCGCAGCCATCCGGACCCTATGACCCGCCTAGCCCTTCTTGCCACCCTGCTGACTTTCCTCTCGGGCACCGCGCTCGCCGTGGAAAAGACCGTGTATGGCCTGAACGAATACGCGCGCCTGCAAGGCATGGATCTGCAGGTCGCGGCCAAGCTCGATACCGGCGCCAAGACGGCCTCGCTGAGCGCCCGCGATATCGAGCGATTCAAGCGCGATGGCGAGACCTGGGTACGTTTCTACCTGGCCATCGACGACGCCCACGAACATCCGATCGAACGGCCGCTGTCGCGCATCAGCAAGATCAAGCGCCGCGCCGGCGACTTCAATCCCGAGGAAGGCAAAACCTACACGGCCCGGCCGGTGATCGAGCTTGAACTGTGCATGGGCACGGCGCTGCGCAACATCGAGGTCAACCTGACCGACCGCAGCGCCTTCCAGTACCCCTTGCTGATTGGCTCCGAGGCGCTCAAGCGCTTCGGCGCCCTGATTGACCCCAGTGTGAAATACGCAGCCGGCAAACCGCGCTGCACGTCTGAAGCTCTTGCTGCCGAGTAACCTACATGCGCTCTCTGAATCTGCATCTGAAAGTTCTCATCACCCTGCTGGTGAGCCTGGGTGTACTGATTACGGCCTACCAGATCTTCATCCTTGGCATTCCGGTGACCGAAGATGAGACCGACGATCTGTGGAACATCGACGCCAAGGTCGAGTTCCAGGCCTCGCCCAGTGTGCCGGTCAAAATGCAGATGTTTGTCCCGCCGCTGAATCAGGACTACGTGAGCCTGAACGAGAGTTTCATCTCCAATAACTATGGCGTCAGCGTCAACCGTGCCGAAGGCAACCGCAAGGTAACCTGGTCGGCCCGCCGCGCCAGTGGCAAGCAGACCCTGTATTACCGTCTGGTACTGACCAAGCGCTACAGCGGCGAGAAGCCCAAGGAAAAGGGACCGATCTTCCGCGACAGCCTGCCAGTTGAAGGCGCCGAGAAGATTGCCGCCGAAGCCCTGCTCGCCCCGATTCGCCAGCACTCGGCCGACGTCGAAACCTTCGTCAGCGAGACCATCAAGCGGGTCAACAACGAGAAGGACGACAACGTCAAACTACTGCTCGGCGGCGACAGCTCGGTCGGCAACAAAGCCAAGATCGCCGATCTGCTGCTGTCCATCGCCCACGTCCCGCTGCAGCGCGTGCACACCGTACGCCTGGCCAGCGAGCAGCAGACCCCGGAACTGTGGCTGCGCACCTTCAATGGTGAGAACTGGCTGTATTTCAACCCGGAAACCGGCGAGCAGGGCCTGCCCAATGATCGCGTGATCTGGTGGACCGGTGACGAGCCGCTGGTCAATCTGGATGGTGGCAAGAAAGCCCAGGTGACGTTCAGCCTGAACAACAGCGAAATGAATGCCATTCACCTGGCCAAGCTGTCGGACGCCAACACCAGTGCCGGCTTCCTCGAATACTCGCTGTACGGCCTGCCGCTGCAGACCCAGCAGACCTACCAGATCATGATCATGATCCCGATCGGCGTGCTGGTGATCCTGATCCTGCGCAACCTCGGCGGCCTGCAGACGCTCGGCACCTTCACCCCGGTGCTGATTGCCCTGGCCTTCCGCGAAACCCAGCTGGGCTTCGGTATCGCCCTGTTCACCCTGATCACCGCCCTGGGCCTGTCGCTGCGCTCCTACCTTGAGCACCTCAAGTTGCAGATGCTGCCCAGGCTGTCGGTGGTGCTGACCTTCGTGGTGGTCCTGATCGCCGTGATCAGCCTGTTCAGCCACAAGCTGGGCCTGGAGCGCGGCCTGTCGGTGGCCCTGTTCCCGATGGTGATCCTGACCATGACCATCGAGCGCCTGTCCATTACCTGGGAAGAGCGTGGCGGCAACCATGCCTTCAAGGTCGCCGTGGGCACCATCATTGCCGCCTCGCTGGCGCACGCCCTGATGAGCATTCCGGAACTGACCTACTTCGTCTTCACCTTCCCGGCGGTCCTGCTGATTCTGGTGGGCTTCATGCTGGCGATGGGTCGCTACCGCGGCTACCGCCTGACCGAACTGTTCCGTTTCAAAGCCTTCCTGAAGGATTGAGCCATGATCGGTCTCTGGAAACGCTGGAAGGACCTGAATGCCAAAGGCATCATGGGCATCAACCGACGCAATGCGGACTTCGTGCTGAAGTACAACAAGCGTCACCTGTATCCCATTGTCGATGACAAGATCATCACCAAGCAGCGCGCCATCGAAGCCGGCATTCATGTGCCGGAAATGTATGGCGTGATCTCCACCGAGAAGGAGATCGAGAAACTCGACTCGATCATAGGCGAGCACAATGACTTCGTCATCAAGCCGGCGCAGGGTGCCGGCGGTGACGGTATCCTGGTGATCGCCGACCGCTTCGAAGGGCGCTACAAGACCGTCTCGGGCAAGATCGTCAGCCATGACGAAATCGAGTACCAGCTGTCGAGTATCCTTACCGGCCTCTACTCCCTGGGCGGCCACCGTGACCGCGCGCTGATCGAGTACCGCGTCAAGCCGGACCCGATCTTCAAGAGCATCAGCTATGAAGGCGTGCCGGACATTCGCATCATCGTGCTGATGGGCTACCCGGTGATGGCCATGCTGCGCCTGCCGACCCGCCAGTCCAACGGCAAGGCCAACCTGCACCAGGGCGCCATCGGCGTCGGTGTGGACCTGGCGACCGGCATCACCCTCAAGGGCACCTGGCTGAACAACAAGATTAGCAAGCACCCGGACACGGCCAACGCCGTGGACGGCGTACAGTTGCCCAACTGGGATGGTTTCATGAAGCTCGCGGCCGGCTGCTACGAGCTATGCGGCCTCGGCTATATCGGCGTGGACATGGTGCTGGACCAGGACAAGGGACCGCTGATCCTCGAGCTCAACGCCCGCCCGGGCCTCAACATCCAGATCGCCAACGACTGCGGCCTGGCCCTGCGTACCAATGCCATTGAGGCCCATATCGCCGAGATGCAGAAGAAAGGTATTCAGGAAACCCCGGAAGAACGCGTTCGCTTCTCCCAGCAGGCCTTCGGTCACGTCGTCACAAGCGAAGTCTGAAGCGCTCTGGCAGAAACAAAAAAGCCCGGTTGATCCGGGCTTTTTATTGCGCGGCGATCAGCGCACCACAGCCAGCTCGAATGAACCCTGCTCGGCATGCTCATGCACCTGCATCCCTGCCTCATTGACTGCCAGATCTTGCAGAGGGCGCTTGAAGGGCTTGTTGTCCAGCGTCTTCAGGCTGCGATCCTCATCGGTACTCAGCAGCAGGACGTAGCGCTCGCCCTTGTCAGCTTCGACTGGCACGGTTCCCTCGATGAAGGCATAGCGATACCAGGTTTCGCCATGCAGTTGATACACCGCATCGCTGACCAGACGCGTCGGCCGCTTGGCCTCATCGAGGAACAGCAGCGAGGGATAAACCACCTTCTGGTTGGCAAAACTGCGCACTCGCAAACCGTAGGTGCGATAGGAACTGGGCAGCTTCACCGCTGCGTAGTAGCTGCGCCCCATGGGGAAATCGAAACTCGGCGAGAAGTTATTGATCTCCTCGTAACGCGGCTCCGCAGCACTCAGCTCACTGAAATCATCATCCAGCATCTGCCCGCAACACTGATCGACCAGCTCGGCATACAGGCCCTCCTGCTCTTCGGGGCTACCACCCAGCAAGGCACGCATGGCCTCGGTTGGCTGGCCATCCAGGCCCGGCAGATTGGCAGCAGCCTGCTTGAACTGGACCTGACGCCCTTCGGTGTACTTGATCGCTCCATCCTGCCCCGACGAGCGCGCGGCAGGGTCGCCGCTGGGCACGGTCGAGTTATGCATACGCCCCTGCTCGTCGACCCAGGTGTAATAGGATTCGCCATTCTCACTGCGGCGAAAGCCCTTGCCTTCCAGCACATCGGCATCGATGTATTCGCCGCTGCGCTCGCCATTGGGCAGCAGGTAGTCGCGTCCCTGACCACCCACCGGGTTGTTGGCATAGAAGCTGTTCTGCAGGTTGCCGCTGCCATCAACCCAGGTGAAATAGCGCCGCTTGCTTTCACCTGAAGCCTTGCTGCCCGGCCAACGCGCGTTCTGCTCATCCAGCTGGCGCGCTTCATCGCTCAGACTGATACGTCTCTCGGCCTGACGCTGCTGCTCGGCATATCGGCCATCGACGAAGGTATTGTGCACCCGCCCCTGCTCGTCGACCCAGGTGAGATAGCGACCTGCGGCCGCCTGCAGGGTAGCCGAGGCCAGAAGCAGCGGTAGAAACACAAAAGGACTGGCACGCACGTCAGAACACCGTTTGGTAGGTCAGCGCCAGAATATACGCATGCACCGAGGTTTCCACATCCATGCCGGCGTAAGGGTTGTAGACCAGATTATCCAGGCCCGTGCAGTTGATGTTGCAGCTGGTATTGGCCGGGATATCGGTTTTGCTGACAAAGTAGTTGAAGCCCAGATCGATCTGCGTTTCCTTGTCCCAGCGATAACCCACGCCAAGACCATAGAGATGTGCGTCGCCGATAGGCGCCAAGGCATCGGCTTTGTCATCGGGAATTGCTGATGGACGCCACTCATAACCGGCACGCAGCTGCACCCGCTCATTCAAGTCATACTGCACACCCAGGGCCCAGCTCCAGGTGTCCTCGTAGCCACGATCCAGGGTCAGGGTATTGGCCGTGGCATTGGCCGGATCGAAGTTCTTGGCAATGCGCAGCACATCCAGCTCGCGGTCGAACTTGATTTCGAACTCGTTCCAGTCGCTGTAGCCGCTCCAACGCCAGTCCATGTTGAACTGCCACTTGTCGAACGGCTTGAGCTTGATACCGGTGGAAAAGTTGTCCGGGTAAGTCAGATCGAGTGAGGCATTGCCGATTTCCTCGTCGACATTGCCGTAAGGAAACAGCGGCGACAGGATCGCGCCGAACAAGGAGCCCTGCATGCCACTCCAGAAGCCCTGCCAGTCCTTGGAATAGTCGACCCGGTACTTGCCCTTGAGGTGCATGCGCGCCTCGCTCTGATAGGTCGCGCCCCAGGCGAACCAGTCTGTCGGCTCCCACAGCACCCCCAGGTTGTAGGTCGGCGAGAGGCTCTGCTGCAGGTCAAGATCCAGATTGGCCAGCGAATCGAACGGGCTCAACTTGCCACCACAGAAGTTGGCCAATATCTGGACCAGCTCCAGCCCCGGCACGCACAGCGCCTCGTTGAACAGTCGCGCGACCCCGGTCAGCAAACCCGGGTTACGGAAATCCTGATTGAGTGCCATGGCCTGATGGGAAAAACCGATCGACAGGCCCAGGGCCAGCTCGTCGTTGACCTCGTAGCCCAGCGATGGCGAGAAATAGGTGATGCGCTGCAGCGCCACTTCCTTGCCCTGAAAGCGCCCTGGGTCATCGTCATCGCGCGAATAACCCAACGCCATCGGTGCATAAACGTTGGTGGCGAAGGTGAACTTGGAGCCCGGCGGATTGATCGACAGACCCGCCAGCGGCGCAAACAGCATGGGCACTTCGGTCATGCCGCCCAGGCCAGGCAGGTACATCGCCGGAGTCAGGGTGCGGCTGCTGCTGTTGGCTTCAGGATCATCGCTGTAGCCAAAAAAATCCTCGCCATAGCCTGCCGGCGCATCAAACCCGGCGCGGATATCCATGACCCCGGTGAGAAATTTCACCGTGGTCTGCCGCCCCTTGAGCTTGGTCAGTGCCGCCGGGTTGTAATGCACGGCATCGATACCAGTGGAGTCGGCCGTCACCGCATTGGCCAGCCCCATGGCCTTGGGGTTGCCAATGGTCAGGTTGTTGGCCAGTTGCGCCTGAGCAACACCGGCCATGATCGCCCCAACCCCGGCGAGCAACCGCGCCAGCGGCAGAAAAGAAAACTTCATGCTGCACCTGCTTGCGCGTTATTCGGCCTTGAGGCCCTTGATGTCCAGAGGCACAGAAACGCCCAGCAACACATCGGGGGAGTCTTCGGTCATGCCGAAACCGGCGTTGACGTTGACGATGTAATCGGGCGCCGTGCGCAAGCCCAGAGAGAAGTTCATGACCGCACTGGTCTGTTCGGTACCTTCGATCGTCTGATCCTGGAAGTAGTACTTGTCGGCCAGGGTGTAGGCCATCTGATAGGACGCCGAAAGCGAAACGTCATAGGACAGCGCGTAGGCAAAGCCCATGCTGGCGGAAATGGTGTCGCCAGGTTCAACCTTGTTAAGCAGGCGCCCACCGCGAACCTGACTGATATCGGTGTCGGCGAAATTGATGGTGTAACCCAGAGAGCCGAACAGCACGACCGGGTCGACCACATAGGACATGTTGCTGCCGAAACCCAGGCTGTAGAAGCCGCTGCCGGTCGACAGGTCATCATCGATATTCATTTCATACGGGCTATCGCCGGTGGGCAACCCGAGGGTCGCATACAGCGTGGTGACAGGCTTGCCAGCAACCGACGCCCAGGGCTGGTAACGCAGACTGGCCGAGACGTCGCCGAGGCTGTAGGCATTCATGTCGCGTTCGGTATCGAACTTGGCCACCAGCGGCAGTCGCACGCTGAAGGTCATGTTGTCCCACACGCCATAGTCGAAGGTGAATGAGTTGGTGAAGGTATGCTGTGCTTCACTCTGGCCAATGACGCTATAGCTGTCGGTGCCGCGCTGAACGGTCTCGATCATGGTGTCGCGCACCAGCGAGTAGTCGACACCGTAGGTCAGCGTGCGTTCGCCCTTCTTGAGCAGGGTGTAGCTCTGCTCGGCGGCCTGAAAGACCTCCTCAAGCGCCTTGGCGCTGTCGGCATCGTCATCCTTCTTGGTCAGCGCCTGACGCGCATCTTCAACCGCCGCCTCGTCAGCCCAGACACTGCCCGCACTGCACAGCACGAGCAGCCCGACGACCGCATACCCCCTAACATCCATCACTCTATCCCCAGTTCTTTATTGTTATGCCGGGTGAATTATTTTCGGCGAATGTAGTGAATGTTCCCATTCGAGCCGAGCTCGGTAGCCTGGTTCTCACTGAATTTGGTGATCTGCGGAAACTCGCGAAAAGCCAGCAGACTGACCGTACGATCATCGATGATGCGCAAATCGCGATCAGCCAGTGCCAGAGCATTCTGCGGCTCCTGACCACTGGGGTAGATCACGAACAAGATATTCTGGTCCCACACTTCTTCGAAGCGGGCACGGGTAAAGCTGATATTGCCCAGCGACGGGTCGGCGATGAATACATGATCGTTGTAGACATCGCGCACCACGACGAAGTGCTTGAAACCGGCATAGTGCACCGGGACGATCGCGGGGTGCTCAAGGTCGTCGAGATCCTTGAACTCGGCCTTGAAGCCGCCGCTCTTGTAACCCAAGGCACCGACAAAGCGCTTCATGTCGAGCAACGAAAAACCGCGGCGCTGGACAATCTTTTCGGCCTCGCCAAAACGCAGCAAGCCTTCCATCACCTGGCGCTCCTCCAGGTTACGCCCCAGGTAATAGTCCAGCATGGTGGTCAACGCAGCAGATCCACAGCTGTAGTCGTAAGCCTGCCTGACGACATTGCGAAACTGCAGTTCGCTCATCGGCTCCAGTTGCACGCGCTCACGATTGACCGTGGCGGAACTGGTGGTCAACGGCTGGGAGATATTCACAGCGCCTTCCGGCTGCGGCTTGGTGTCCACCGCCTGGGTGAAACCGAACACCCCCAGCAGACTCCCCAGCAAAATCTCGATCATGCCTACAACTCCAAATGACCACCTAGAGAAAGGCCTTATCGGCTTGCGCCGATAAGGCCTTCCATGTACCGCTTAAATCAGGAATCAGTGACCCCAAACACGAATGGCCGAGCCACCCATGTTGATGTCGGAGATAGCCAGACCGCCGATGCTGGTGCCACCGGTCAGAGTACCGCCGGCATAGTTGCCACCGATGTTGATGTTGGCCACGGTGACGGTACCGGTCATGGCAGGCAGGCCAATCTGCAGCTTCTGCACGCCGCCATCGTCGATTACGTCGACGGTCAGCGGGTTGGCATCGGCAATGGCAAAGCCAGTCATGGAGATACCGCTCAGGTTCAGCTTGTTGCCATCGTCGATGTAGGCAACGTTACCGACGGTGCCGGAGAAGTCACCGGCGATGCTGATACCGGCCTGACCGGTTACCGCGGACATGGAAGCGTCATCCATGGATTTCAGTTCGGCTTGAGCCATGAAGGAAGCAGACAGAACAGCAGCAGCCAGAGCCAGTTGTTTGAAGCTTTTCATTATTTTATGTCTCCAAAGTTCGCAGGTGGGGTTTCCCCGGTTACTCATGCTGACAGCCTGTCAGCACCAGCAGGACCGACTTTCGCCGATCGCCAAGCCCGACCGGTTATCCCTGGTCGATCGGGCCTGGTTCCGTGAGGCGGGTTGCCTCTCGTCCTGGGACACAAGCTACTTTCCTCACCCCCACCTGCCAGCCCATCCAAGGGATGGCGGATTGCCGAGCATTTTTCCAAACACCCGGCTCAGGCCTCGCTGAGTAACCCCATGCTCTTGCCTTTGAGTACTGCCTGGGTCCGGCTGCGAACACCGAGCTTGGCAAAGAGGTTGTGCAGATGCCACTTGATGGTGGCCTCGGACAGGTGAACCGCCTGGGCGATATCACGATTGGACAGGCCGGCCGCGACAAACCGGAGGATTTCTCGCTCCCTGTGGCTGATGTCCTGATTCTCTTCGAAGGCCTCAGGATCCACCGCCAGCCGCCGGCATTGCTCGCGCAACCCTTCGGCCAGGCCGCTCCAGCCCTGGGCTTGCAGCGGCTCGGCCTGACTCCAGGCCTCCCACAGCGGCAGCAGCCACAGTGCTTCATCGAGAAACAGGCGCCGGTAACCACGCGCCCAGGCTTCCTCCAGCACAGACTGGAAAAGGGCGAAGGCCTTGTCACTGTTACCCTTGCGCCAGCTTGCCACAGAAAGTAACAACGACAGACGCAGACGCCGATCACGCTGGTGCTCTGCTGTCTGTTTTGCCAAACACTGCTCCAGCTGAGCCTGAGCCTTGTCGGCACGTCGCTCACTGAGCGCCAGATGCGCCTGCGCCAATGCCAGGGAAACATGAGCGTCCGGATAGCGCCCCTCGGGCAGTACCGCCAGGTGACGTTCCAGCTGCAGACAGCTGCGCTCCGCCTCATTGGGCCTGCGCAGCCACAGCAGAAACTGCACCTTGCAGGCGATGGCATGGGCATAGACCCGCTCGTAGCCCGGGCCATGCAGGCCGGCGATCCACTCATCGAGCTGCTCCAGCGCCTGCTCGGCTTCGCCGGCAAAGAAACGCCCACGCGCCATGACCAGCTGACCACGACTGACCAGCTCGACAGGCGTCGCCACATCGCGCCAGGTCGTGGCCCGCGGCAGCTCGGTGAGGATTGCCGCATGGCGATCCTGTTCGTAGAGCAGGTCGGCATAGGCCAGCGACAACGGGCCACCCACCCGGCTGCGCCGGCCAAACACCCGTTCAACCCGAGCCCGGGCCGCCTCGGAGATCGAGCGCCCTCTCTCCAGCTCGCCGCACTCCTTGCAGATCAGCGCCTCGATCAGGCTGGTCACCACGTTGAGGTATTCGCTATCGGCCACCCGCAGACAGGTGCGCGCCACGGTAATCGCCTTGCTCGCTTCGCCAAACTCGCCAAGCAAGGCATAAGCGGCCGCCTGCACGCAGCTGAGGCTGGCGCGGAACACGGGCTGATTTTCCGGCACCATGGCCAACCACTGACGGGCAATCTTCAGGCATGCCTCCAGCTTGTCCTGATAGAGCAGCACCAGCGCCTTGAGCACCTGGGTGACAGCCAGCAGTTCGGTCATGCCAAAGTGCATGGCCTTGCCACGCCCCTGCAGCAAACGTCCGCTGAGCTCCTCGATCAATGCCTCGGCCTCGGCAAAGCGCTGCTCGAAAGCCAGCTGCCAGGCGTAGAAGATCTGAAACACCACATGATCGCGAATCACCTCGGCCGGCACCGACTTGAGCATGGCCAGGATCGCGTAGACCCGGTTGCCGGCTACCAGGCGCGCACCCTGGCGCTCGAGCAACTCGGCGGCGAAGCTGTAGTCGCGCGCCCGAAGTGCGTAGCGAATCGCCCGATCCGCCAGATCATGGCCTTCGCACCAGCGCGCCGCCGCATGTAGCAGACGCCCGGCATCGCCACGCTTATTCAGGCGCCCCTGAAGGAACTCGGCAAACAGATGGTGATAACGGAACCACTCGCCATGATCATCCAGGGCGATCAGGAACAACTGATCCCCCTGCAGGCGATCCAGCAGATCCTGCCCGTCACGCTCACCCGTCAGGGCATTGCATAGGTCGGCATTGAACTCATCGAGTATCGAGGTCTGCTCGAGAAAGCGCTGCAGGTCTTCGGGCAGACTGTCGAGAACATCCTCGGCCAGGTAGTCGGCGATATTGCGTTCAGTGCCGCTGAGTTCGGCCAGGAACGCCGCCCGATCGCTGTGCCGCTGCAAGGCCAGCACCGCCAGGTGCAACGCGGTTATCCAGCCCTCGGTGCGCCGGTAGAGCAACTCCACTTCGGCCTCGGACAGTTCCAGCTGACGCACATCCAGCAGGTAGGCCTGGGTTTCGGCCAGGCTCAGGCGCAGATCCTCGGCCTTGAGCCAGAACGCCCACGGCTCGTCATACAGGAAACGTGGCTTGAAACGGGTACAGGTAATCAGGTGGACATTCTTCGGCAGGCGCTCGACCAGATAACGGGCACCGCTGACCAGGCCCGGATGACGAATGCGATGAAAGTCATCCAGGGCCACGTAGAGCTCGCCTTCGACTTTCTGCAAATCGGCCTGAAAAGCATCGACCAGCGCTTCGAGTGGCAACGTGATCTCGCTGTGCAACAGGTTGCTGACCTGTTCGCCAAAGCCGGGCACCACACGCTCGATGGCACCGATGAGATAGAGCAGAAGGCGCTGCGGCTCGCTGTCGGCCTCATCGCAGGACAACCAGGCCAGCCGGGCACCGGTCTGCTGCAAACGTTGACCGAACTGATAAAGCACCGTGCTTTTGCCAAAGCCAGCGGGGGCACTTAGGATCAGCAGGCGCTTGTCACGCTGATCGAACAGACGCTCGATCAATGCACCACGCACCAGCATCGGACGCCCACCCAACTCCGGCGGGTAAAGTTTGGTTGGCAGCAGGGGTAGGCGTTTTTTCGCGAGGCTTTTCGCAGTCATTATTCAAGCAATCCCAACTCGCGGGCACGCCGGATCGCTTGCGTCCGATTACGTACCTTGAGCTTCTCGTAGATGTTGTGCAGGTGCCACTTCACCGTGCCGAGGGCCAGACTCAACTGCTGGCCGATTTCCTCGTTGGAGTGGCCGCGTGCCGCCAGGCAGACCACCTCGCGCTCACGCTCGGTCAACCCCTCCTCCAGTACATCTTGCGCCTTGCTCGCGGCCTCTCCCGGCCAGATCGCCAGCAGACTGCGGATAAAGCCCTGCAACGCGGGCTGGCGTTCGGCTGCCTCCAGCTGCTGCAGCAACTGGCGAATGGCTTCACCCTCCTCGACGAACAGACTGCGCACGCCTTCGCGCTCGGCACCGACCAGGCACTGCACCAGCAGGCTATAAGCACGCTCCTGATAGCCCAGCCGCTGATAGCTGAGGGCCGCCAGCAGATCCAGACGCAGGCGTTGCAGGCCATGCCAGTTGGGCAAGAGCTGGCCACGCAACTGAGTGATCTCGTGCAGGGCCTCACTGAAATGCCCGCGTGCCTGCTGCAGGCGCACCCGAATCAGGCCCTGCAGCCAATGAACCGGGTTGTAGCCCTGCTGGCGATACTGCACCGCCAGCTTGTCCCAATCGACACTCTTGAGCCGCTGCTCGGCACGCTTGAGACGGTCGGTGGCAGGTTCCTGCAGGATCAAGGCAATCTCATCGACCAGTGCCAGCGCGTAAAAACGCCAGGACTGGTTGCGCGCTGCCAGATTCTGCATGGTCAGCAGGGTATTGAGGGCATCCTTGGGCCGCATCTGCATGCGCTGCACACGCGCCAGACCAAGCATGCCCTGGGCGTAGAGATCGATCGGATTGATCACGTCGACGTGCTTGAGACCGCGCATCAGGCGCTCTTCCAGACCACTGTAACGGCCCTGTTGGTAGTCGATCAGCGCCTCGGTAATGGTCGGCAAGGCCAGCGCGGTAGCCGAGCCGGCAAAGCTCGGCATGGCCTTCGCGTGCAACTGCGCACACAGGTCATGCGCCTGCTTGATGCTGCCCTGCTCCAGCGCCAGGATCACCTCGACATTGGACAGCTGCATGTCGAGGTAACGCCCTTCGAGGAAGTGATTGCGCTGTTGCGCCAAGCCAAGCAAGCGCCGCGCCTGGTCCGGCTGCGCAAGCATGGTGTGAGCCAGTGCTCCGATGACCAGCATGGCCACCTCGAGAAAGGCCGACTGCTGACCCAGGCGCGGTTCGATCCGGCGCACCAGGGTCACGCACTGCTCAAGGTCATCCTTCTGCAGCGAGATCACAGCCTTGACGGCCAGCGCTGCCACATAGCTGTCGTTATTCAGGGCATCGGCCTTGCCATCGCCCCAGCGCGCCAGCAGCTCATCGAGCATGCGATTGGCTTCGGGCAGTGCCAAGGTCGAGGCCTTGTCCCAGACGTCGGCGAGAATCAGGATTGGATAACGCTCGGCGATCTCATCCGGCACCTTCAGGCGCCAGCGATAGATGGAGCTCAGCTGGCCGCGATTGATCAGCTCCAGGCCGCAACCATCGACCAGCGCGGCCAGCATCTCCGGGTCTTCGGCCAGCGCCGCATGCTCGATCGCCAGGTTCTGCATGCGGTGGTTGGCAAACCACAGACAGGCATTGAAATGCAGTTGCTTGAGCCGGTCAGGATCGCGCTCGCGCAGGCGCTGGCGGAGAAATTCGGCAAACAGATGATGGAAGCGATACCACTGGCGTTCGCGATCCAGCGGCACCAGAAACAGCTGTTGCTGCTCCAGTTGTTCCAGCAACGCCTGACCATCCTGGCGGCCACACAGGGTGCTGGCCAGGTCGCCACACAGCTGGCTGGGCACGCCCAGGGCCAGCAGCGATTCCTGTAAATCGGCCGGCAGTCGCTCGAACACCCCGCTCAGCAGATAGTTGCCCACGGCACTCTGATCACCACTGAGGCCACGCACTTCGGCCGCCGCCTCCGGTCGATTGCGCAACCACAGGCTGGCCAGGTTGAGGCCGATCATCCAGCCCTCGGTATGGTCATACAACTGGGCGAAGGACTCCTCGCCAAGCGACAGGCCGCTGCGTTCCAGATAATGCCGTGCCTCGACCGCGGACAGACGCAGCTCATCCTGACCGATTTCCAGCAGCTGGCCCTTGGCCCGCAGGGTCGCGAGACTCATCGATGGCAGGTTGCGACTGCCAATCGCCAGGGTGAAGGCAGCCGGCGCCAACTGCACCAGACGAGTCAGGGCAGCGAGAATCTCGCGATTCTGTACCAGGTGCAGATCATCCAGTACCAGAAACAGTGGTCGCTCCAGATTGGCCAGATCGAGCAACAGGCAATCGACAACCGCCGCCACCGGCACCTGAATCACGTTCTGCAGATAGCCCAGTGCCTGCTCGCCAAAACCCGGCACGGCCAGGGCGAGACTGTCGATCAGGTGAGTGAAGAAGCGCGCAGGATCATCATCCTCGGCCGCGAGAAACAACCAGGCCGTGCTGTCGCCGCCCTGCTGGCGCTGTTCGGCCAGTGTGGCCAGCGCCGTGGTCTTGCCGAAGCCGGCTGGCGCGCACAGCAGCAGCAGACGTGCATCGGCATGCTCGGCCAGCGCACGCTGCAAACCCGGGCGGGGCACGTTATCGGCAGGTACCCGCGGAGGGGTCAATTTGGAACGCAAAAGGCTGTCAGCAGCCGGATCCTGAACATCGTCCACAGCCAATATCCCTGGTTCATTATCATTGTAGTGAGGGCTATCGTCCCTCTGGGATACGCTCATACTAATCAGCACCCGCCGTTCAAGTAAACCCGCAGAGAGGCTCTAGGACGAAGGCAGCCGGCAGTCTACAATCGGCGTCCTCGCCTCCCTGGCCAGACCTGATGCCGACCTGCTCCGTTATTGCGCTCGCCTACCGAGCTGACCCTGCCGACTACTTCAAGCGACTCCGTTGTGCAGAGGGGGCCGTACTGCTCGATGCCGGGCGCCCCAATGCCGAGCGCGGACGCTATGACCTAATCAGTGCCTGGCCATTGGCCCAGCTGCAAATCGGCAGTGACGAATCGGCCAACGACTTTGCCGCGCGCCTGCGTGACGCCCTCACCCGACTGGGCCACGCCACGCTGCCTGATGGGTGCGAGTTGCCGTTCGCAGGCGGCTTGATCGGCTACCTCAGCTACGACTTCGGCCGTCGACTGGAAGATTTGCCCAGCCAGGCACGGGATGACCTGCAGATGCCGCAGGCGAGCTTCGGCCTGTATGACTGGGCGCTGATCACCGATCACCATGAACAGCGCTGCCAGCTGGTCTGCCACCCCAGTCTGCCAGATGCCCGCCGCGACAGACTGCTGCAACTGCTACGCAGCGACGCCCCACCGGCGGCGGGCAGCTTTGCCTTGCAGGCCCCCTTTCAGGCGGACATCAGTCAGGCGGGTTACGCCGAGGCGATCGGGCGCATTCAGGACTACATCCACAGTGGCGACTGTTACCAGGTCAACTTCGCGCAACGCTTCCAGGCCCCCTATCAGGGCAACCCCTGGCCTGCCTTCGGCCTGCTGCGCCAGGCCTGCCCGACACCCTTCTCTGCCTATCTGAGCCTGGGCGTTGATGACGCCATCGTCAGCCTGTCGCCAGAACGCTTTCTCAAGGTCAGCCAGGGGCACGTGGAAACGCGACCGATCAAGGGCACCCGGCCACGTGGCAACACCGAATCAAGTGACCAAGCCAACGCGGCAGAACTGCTGAGCAGCCGTAAGGATCGCGCAGAGAACCTGATGATCGTCGACCTGCTGCGCAATGACCTGGGGCGCAGCTGCGCCATTGGCTCGGTGCGGGTACCGGAGCTCTTTGCTCTGGAAAGCTACCCCAACGTGCACCACTTGGTGAGTTGCGTGACCGGACAGCTGGCGCCCGGCAAAGACAGCATCGACCTGTTGCTCGGCAGCTTCCCGGGCGGCTCGATTACCGGCGCGCCGAAAATCCGTGCCATGCAGATCATCGACGAACTGGAACCGACCCGCCGCGCCATCTACTGCGGCTCCCTGCTCTATCTGGACGTGCGCGGCGAGATGGACAGCTCGATCGCCATCCGTACGCTGCTGTTCAAGGACGGCCAGGTCTCCTGCTGGGGCGGTGGTGGAATCGTGGCCGACTCCAACTGGCAGGCCGAATACCAGGAGTCGTTGACCAAGGTTGATGTGCTGCTGCGCACCCTGGAACAGACGCTCTGAGCGTGTCCACAAGAAAAAAGGCCCGCATTCGCGGGCCTTTTTTATGACTCAGCCTTACAGGCTGAGATTGCGTACCGAGGCCTTGAGGAACTCTTTCTTGAGATCCTCATAGGTGTGTACGGCCGGGAATTGCGGAAACTCGCGAATCACGTTATCCGGTGCATGGAACAGGATGCCAGCATGGGCCTCACTGAGCATGGTGGTGTCGTTGTACGAATCGCCGGCAGCGATCACCCGGTAGTACAGACTCTTGAAGGCAATGACAGACTGACGCTTGGGGTCCTTCTGGCGCAGCTGGTAATCCACCACGCGATCGGTCTCATCGGTGATCAGCTTATGGCACAGCAGGGTCGGGAAGCCCAGCTGACGCATCAGCGGCTGGGAGAACTCGTAGAAGGTGTCGGACAGGATCACCACCTGGAAACGCTCACGCAACCAGTCGACGAACTCCACGGCGCCTTCCAGCGGCTTCAGGGTCGCGATCACGTCCTGAATATCCTTGAGCTTCAGGCCATGCTCATCGAGGATGCGCAGACGCTGCTTCATCAGCACGTCGTAATCGGGAATGTCGCGGGTGGTCGCCTTCAGCGCGTCGATACCAGTTTTCTCGGCAAATGCGATCCAGATTTCCGGGACCAGCACGCCTTCCAGGTCGAGACAGGCGATTTCCACAGGCGACTCCTTGAACGAGGTAATGAAAGAAGGCGGCACTCTAGCGACTCGCCTGCCGCAGTGCAACGCGTGGCTTATACCCAAAGCATAAGGTCACCGTTAGCTATCGTTATTTAGGAATATAAAGCGGCTTTGCTACCATCGCACCCACGAAAGCGCCGCGCACAGGCGCCAGTGATAAGGAAACGCCTGATGAGCCAACCCTTCAACGCCGCCGAGCTGGCTGCCAGTTACGCCAGCAAGTCGCCGCAAGACATCCTCAAACTCGCCTTCGAGCATTTCGGTGACGAGCTGTGGATTTCCTTCAGCGGTGCCGAAGACGTGGTGCTGGTCGACATGGCCTGGAAGCTGAACAAAAACGTCAAGGTGTTCAGCCTGGACACCGGTCGCCTGCATCCTGAGACCTACCGTTTCATCGAGCAGGTCCGTGAACACTACGGCATCGCCATTGAAGTGCTGTCGCCGGAAGCCGCAGCCGTCGAAGCACTGGTGAAGGACAAGGGCCTCTTCAGCTTTTACAAGGATGGCCACGGCGAATGCTGCGGCGTGCGCAAGATCGCCCCGCTCAAGCGCAAACTGGCTACGGTCAAGGCCTGGGCCACCGGCCAGCGCCGCGACCAGAGCCCCGGCACACGCAGCCAGGTGGCCGTATTCGAACTGGATGCGGCCTTCTCGACGCCGGAACATCCCCTGTACAAGTTCAACCCGCTGGCCCAGATGAGCAGCGAGGAAGTCTGGGGCTACATCCGCATGCTGGAGCTGCCCTACAACCCACTGCACGAGCGCGGCTTCATCAGCATCGGCTGCGAGCCCTGCACCCGCCCGGTGCTGCCCAACCAGCATGAGCGCGAAGGCCGCTGGTGGTGGGAGGAAGCCACGCACAAAGAGTGTGGCCTGCACGCCGGCAACCTGATTACTAAAGGTTGATCGAGTGCCATGAAAAAGCCCGGCCTAGGCCGGGCTTTTTGTTGCGCAGAAGAACCTCAGTAAACCGGCAGCTCGACGCCCTCGAACAGCTCATCCAGCTCAGCCTTGTTATGGCATTGCAGCGCCTTGGCCACCCGTTCGCGGGTCAGGTGCGGGGCGAACTTCTCGATGAAGTCATGCATGAAGCCGCGCAGGAAGGTACCGCGGCGGAAACCGATCTTGGTCACGCTGGATTCGAACAGCTCGCTGGCATCGAGCATTACCAGATCACTGTCGAGCTTGGGATCAACCGCCATGTGCGCCACGATACCGACGCCCAGCCCCAGTCGGACATAGGTCTTGATCACGTCCGCGTCGGCGGCGGTAAACACCACCTTCGGGGTCAGGCCGCGATGACTGAAGGCATCATCGAGCTTCGAGCGCCCGGTAAAGCCAAATACATAGGTCACCAGCGGCTGATCAGCCAATGCTTCCAGGGTCAGCTTCGGCAATTTGGTCAGCGGATGCCCCTGAGGCACGATAACGCAACGGTTCCAGCGATAGCAGGGCATCATCACCAGATCGCCGAAGAGCTCCAACGCCTCGGTGGCAATGGCAAAGTCGACGGTGCCGTCGGCGGCCATCTCGGCAATCTGCATCGGCGTGCCCTGATGCATGTGCAGCGCCACGTCGGGGTACTGCTTGATGAAACTGCTGATCACCGGCGGCAATGCATAGCGCGCCTGGGTGTGGGTGGTGGCGATCGACAGGGTGCCCTTCTTCTCGTTGGAGAACTCTTGGGCAATCTGCTTGATGCTCTCGACCTTGCGCAGAATCTCGCCGGCGGTGGTGATGATCCGCTCACCCGCCGGGGTGATGCGGGTCAGGTGCTTGCCGCTACGGGCAAACACTTCGACACCCAGCTCATCCTCAAGCAGACGAATCTGCTTGCTGATACCCGGTTGCGAGGTATACAGGCTCTGCGCCGTCGCCGAGACATTCAGATCATGGTGCGCGACTTCCCAGATGTAGCGCAGCTGCTGCAGTTTCATGACTCTCCCTCGGAGCGGCGGCACCGCCCCCGTCAACAACGACCTTTGTTATAACCATATTAATGGTTTAACCAGTAAAGCTAGTCGCTTTTTTTTATTCTGCTTGCCGTCCGTCCGACGACCTATCAGAAATCCCCGCGCCCGCGGTGCTGCAGCATGGGCACCAGGTACACCGGCACCTCGGCCAGCTGCAGCAAGCGCAGAGCCGTTCGGCCCAGCGGCGCATCCCAGGCGGTGCCGTGGCTGTGGCTTCCCGCCACCACCAGCTCCACGCCCAATCGATTGGCCTCATCGAGAATCACCTGTGGCGGATCACCCTGGACCACTTGCAACGAAGCAATCAGTTGCATGTCCTGCCCGGCGTCCTGCATTTCCTCGCGAAAGCTTTCCAGCACACGCTGGCGGATACTCTCCAGCACCACCTGCATGCCCTTCTCGCGCAACTCGCGCAAACGCGTTTCCTCGACATAGGTCTGCAACACCGACTCGGCAAACAGACTGAGTGGCTCCACGGCATGCACCACATGCAACTGGGCGCCGAATGACCGCGCCAGACTCAGAGCGTGCTGCAGGACGTAGGGCGAATACAGGCCCAGATCAGTGGCATACAGGATCGACTGCACCATGTGACTTCCTTAACTACCAACGTGGCTTCTACAGGGTAGTCAGCCCTGCTCGCTATTGCTGATGCCGTGGGGCACATGACCAGTTGGTACAACACCGCGGGCCTTCTCGCAGTGGCCCAGCTGATCATCGAAAAACACGTCGGCAGCAAAAGCCTCGAGGAACCCCGACTTGTCCAGGCCACCGAGAAACAGCGACTCATCCAGACGGATGTCCCAGTCGCGCAGGGTGCGAATCACCCGCTCGTGGGCAGGCGCCGAACGCGCCGTGACCAATGCCGTGCGAATCGGACAAGCCTCTATCGGAAAGGCCTGCTGCAACCGGTTCAGGGCGGCCAGAAAGGGTTTGAACGGCCCGCCCGCCAGCGGCTGGTGCGCTGCCTGACGCTCACTACGCTGGAAAGCATCCAGCCCGCTCTGCTGGTAGACCCGCTCGGACTCATCGGAAAACAGCACGGCATCGCCGTCGAAGGCAATGCGCAGCTCACCACTGTCGGCCCGGCGACTGCCACCGGAAAGGATGGTCGCCGCGGCAAAACCAGCGGCCAGCGCGTTGCGCACATCCTCGGCATGGGTCGATAGAAACAGATGGCAGCCAAACGCCGCCAGATAGGGATAGGGACTGCGCCCCCCCACGAATGCCGCACGGGAGATCGGCAGGCCATGCTGCTGGATCGAATTGAATGCGCGCAGGCCCGTATCGGCGCTGTTGCGCGACACCAGGATCACCTCGGTACGCGCTTCACCGCTCGGAGGGTTGAGCGCCAGCAGTTTCTGCACCAGCGGAAAGGCCTCGCCAGGCTGCAGACACTCATCCTCATGCTCGATCTGATACTGCCGGTAGGCTTCGATGCCCTCTGTCTCATAGACCCGGTGACTGGCACTCAAGTCGAACAAGGCACTCGAGGAAATCGCCACCACCAGTTTGTCGCCCAATCCCTTGGCCATGATCAGGCTCCTTCAGCGCGCTTCGAGGAAGCGCAGGCTTTGCAGCAGCATGCGCGTCTGCGGCATGCGTACGCCCGCGGCGGCCGCAGCGGCAAGCGGTGCAGCATAAACCGCGTCTAGCTCCATCACCCGGCCCAGTTGCCAGTCGTGGTACATGCTCGGCAGATAATCCGGCATGCGGTCGGTCGCCAGCAGCAGCTTGTCCGCCAAGCCCTCCGGCAACGCATGACCAGAGGCGGCGGCCGCTGCGATCACCTCTTCCATCAGGCTGGCAATCAGGGCACGACTATCGGCCTGCTGCATCATGGCTGCCGTACCGCTGTTGAGCAGCACGGAAAGCCCGTTATAGGGAACGTTCCACACCAGCTTCTGCCAACGCGCCTGCGCCAGATTGGCGACCGGATTGGCCTCGATAGCAGCCTGTCGCAGCAGTGCCACGCCTTCGGCGAGCACAGCCTCGCCATCACCGGGGCCCGAGTGGTAGCCCAGATTGATGCCGCCATAAGCCTGATGCACGATCTGCCCGGCGGCAGCACGGTGCACGCAGATGAAACACAGGCCGCCCAGCAGATGCAGGGAATCCGGCAGCAGCGGGCGCAGCGCCTCTTCCACAGCCAACCCATTTTGCAGCAACACCACCTTGGCTCCGGGTGCGGCAATCTGCACCAGCAGTGGGGCCAGCTCGGCGTTACTGGTGGTCTTGGCTCCCACCAGCAGCCAATCGCACGCCGGCATGCTGGCCGCATCGGCATAGACCTGCAGGTTGCTCAGATGCAGCTGGCCATGCACCACACTGTCGAGTCGCAGGCCCTGTTCAGCTACAACGGCGTAGTCGCTGCGCAAGAGAAAATGGACATCCAGACCGGCACGGGCCAGCAGTATGCCGTAATAACCGCCAATCGCCCCGGCACCAATGATGCCGATCCGCGGCGAGCGTTGTTCAACCATCAGGGAAGCTCCTCGGCTGGCTGTTGCCACTGCACGGCCAGCGCCTTGACCAGCGAGTCGCCACGCAGAGCTGCGCGCACCTCGCCAAAAAAATGACCATCACGGACCAGAAACAGAGCTGGCAGATGGAAAACCTCGTAACGACTGACCAATCCCTGACTCTCGCCGGCATCGATCCAGATCAATCGCTGAACGGGCAGCGCCTGTTTAGGCAACCACTGCTCCAGAAAACGGCAACTGGCACAACCCATGCTGGTAAAGATCACCAGCGAGGCGCCCGGCAGATCCAGTAACTGGCGATCGGCATCCAGATCCGACAGCCGCAGATTAGCCACTATACTGACATCACCGCCTTGCGTTTGTCGGCACTCGGAGTACGCCGCCATGCGTCAATACCTGCGTCACCCTACAGAAATGCCGGTGGAGCTGATTGCCCGCAAGCAGCAGGTGCACCAGCAGCTCAACAATATCAGTCTCGGTGGGGTTGCCTGCAACTCGCAGCGCAACTTCAAACGCGGCCTCTGGGTCGAGCTGCACGTGCCCCTACTCGGCAGCGAAGCCCACTACAGCGGCGTGATTGCCTGGTGCCGCAAGCGCGCCAGCGACTATCTGGTGGGCATCGCCTTCACCGACGAAGACAACCTGTTCCGCGCACGCATGGTCGAACAGGTCTGCCAGATCGAGTGCTATCGCCTGCAACGCGAAGCCGAAGTCGGCCACAGCCTACCGATAGAAGAGGTCGCCCGCGACTGGATTGCCTTGCACGGCGCAGCGTTTGCGGCATCCGGCCACGCCTGAAGCCCGCCCTGCCCATTGTTTCCGCCCGCCCGACGCGCTAAGGTTCGGCCTTCCCCGCAGCGCCCGTCGTGCTGTGCTCCGCCGCGCGGGGAGGCTGGCGGCCGGCATCCGTGACCTGATGAGTACCCCGATGGCTGATTTACCGATTGACGACCTTAACGTTGCCTCGAATGAAACCCTGATCACTCCCGAGCAACTTAAGCGCGAAATCCCCCTGAGCGATGCAGCGCTCAAGACCGTTGCCCATGGCCGCCAGGTCGTTCGCGACATCCTTGATGGCAAGGATCACCGCCTGTTCGTGGTGATCGGTCCATGCTCGATCCATGACCTCAAAGCCGCCAAGGAATACGCCGAGCGCCTCAAGGTTCTGGCCGCCGAAGTCTCCGACACCCTGTTCCTGGTGATGCGCGTTTACTTCGAGAAGCCGCGTACCACGGTCGGTTGGAAAGGCCTGATCAACGATCCGTATCTGGATGACTCGTTCAAGATTCAGGACGGCCTGCACATCGGTCGCCAACTGCTGCGCGACCTCGCTGAAATGGGTCTGCCGACCGCTACCGAAGCCCTCGACCCGATTTCCCCGCAGTACCTGCAGGACCTGATCAGCTGGTCGGCGATTGGCGCACGCACTACCGAATCGCAGACTCACCGCGAGATGGCTTCCGGCCTGTCCTCGGCCGTGGGCTTCAAGAACGGCACCGACGGCAGCCTGACGGTCGCCATCAACGCGCTGCAATCGGTTTCCAGCCCGCATCGCTTCCTCGGCATCAATCAGCTGGGTGGCGTCTCCATCGTCACCACCAAAGGCAACCCTTACGGCCACGTGGTTCTGCGCGGCGGCAATGGCAAGCCGAACTATGACTCGGTCAGTATCGCGCTCTGCGAGCAGGAGCTGAGCAAGGCCAAGATCAAGGCCAACATCATGGTCGATTGCAGCCACGCCAACTCCAACAAGGACCCGGCCTTGCAGCCACTGGTGATGGACAACGTCGCCAATCAGATTCTCGAAGGCAACAACTCGATCGTCGGCCTGATGGTGGAAAGTCACCTCGGCTGGGGCAGCCAGCCCATTCCGAAGGATCTGTGCCAACTGCAATACGGTGTTTCGATCACCGACGCCTGCATCGATTGGGAAGCTACCGAGAAGAGCGTGCGCAGCATGCACGCCAAACTCAAGGACGTACTGCCCAAACGTCAGCGCTGAGTTTTCTGCAGGCACAAAAAAACCGGGCAATGCCCGGTTTTTTTGTGCCTCAGCCTCAGGCCGGCGGATGCCGGTCACGCCGTTGCATGTAACGTTCGACGTAGGAGCAGGAAGGAATGACGCTGTAGCCCATGCGTTCGGCGTAATCCAGAGCATGCTCGGTCAGGTGCGCGGCGATACCCCGCCCACGCAAGTCATTGGGTACAAAGGTGCGATAGAAATCCAGGGTCTGCTTGCCCAAGTCCATGTAGGCCAGATAGGCGCGATGACCATCCACCACCAACTCGAACTGGTGTTTGATCACATCATGCTCAATGGGCAGGCTTTGCTTCATCGCGCCTCTCACCTCCGCTCAGAAATTCACTCGAACCTTGTCGATCTTGTCCAGCCGCAGGAACATCTCGGCACTACCTGCCCCAAACTGAACCGTCAGGTAAGCCCTGCCATTCTCCACCTTGTGCAGGATGCCTTGGTAATAGGTGCCATCATAGGTGAGAAACTGCAAGCGTTTACCGGCATATTGCGCCAAATGCTCCACCGGCACGAAGTCATATTGGGACGAGTTCTCGCGAGACGATTGCGACTCCTCGGCCACCACCTTCTCCAGCGCCCCCATCTCGCGAATCTGCCCCGGATCGACCCAGGCAAAGCTCAATGGCTGTACCGATTCCTGGTTGATCAACAGCACCGGATTGACCATCTGCAGCACATCCTTGGCCTCGAAGAACTGCAAGCCATCCCAGGCCATGCCTTCGGTAGGATTGATTTCCAGACGCAACGACTGCGGATCCTTGAGATAGCGCGCATAGGCATCAAGCACCGGCTGATCAAGGCCGACGCGCTGGCTACGCAGCACCGCATCGAACTTGGCCAATGCGGTCTGCTGGTACTCCGCCTCGCTCTGCCCCAGCTTGCCAGCGCAGAAAGCCTGCACCTTGCGCAGGTACTGGTTGTCATTCATCTCGAACGTCATCGAGGAAACCCGCGGCGGATTCATGCGCAGATCGCCCGGATTATCCGAGACGTTGATCAGCGCCATGCTCAGACGGGTTTCCAGCATATCGCGCGTGTCGGCGAGCAGGTTGAAGGTGAGCTTCTGCGCACCAGGCTCCAGCCGATAGGAAAACTCGGCATCCGTTTCCAGGGTGCGATAGCCCATGTCCAGCAGCTCGACCGTGCCGATGTGCTTGATCTTGCCGCAGCTGACTTCACTCATGGCGGTGAACACGCTGCGCTCGGCCGGTGCATCGTAAAGCGTCTGCATGAAAGGACCATGCACTTCCAGGGCAATACCCTTGAGATCGATGGCCATCTGCTCTGGAAACTTGCCCTGTTCCAGACGCTCCTTGAAGCGCAACAGCTCGCCGAGCCCATTGAACTTGAGCTGGGCATGCTCGATGGTGACGCTGTCGCGCGCCATCGGCACCCGAACTTGCAATCCCTCGAGCCCTACACGGCCATCAAAGGATGACGTGACCCCTCGGTAAGTGATCTCGGCAAACGGCTGCAGGCTATTGGCAGCCTCTTCCATGATGTTGCGCACCGACCACCAGAGTGACAGCTTGATCAACAGTGCAACGGCGACTACAGCCAGTACCAGCCACTTGATAAGTTTCGACATGCAAGTCTTCCCTGATGATGTTTCGCAACAATTGCGCTGACGCCAAGCCTATCAGGCGCAGGCAACTGCAGCCACGCCCCTTGAGCCATCTAAACAGCAACGCACGCAGCTGCTCGGCAACACTGAACAAACTTTGCTCAGTTTGGATGTTTATTGAACAACCCACCCACAACACATTCACAATGTCGGCAGACAACTCAAAAAAAACAGCGTGTAGTTACTGCTGTCGGTTTACTTACGACAACTAACGGGTACTATGTAGGCCGGCAAATTTCCCAGCCTTGGGGAATTGCTTTTTATGGAAAAAGTCCACCTTAAGGGGAAACCAATGAACAACGTTCTGAAATTCTCTGCTCTGGCCCTGGCCGCTGCTCTGGCTACCGGCTGTGCTTCCAGCGAAACCGAAGCCCGTCTGACCGCTGTTGAAGACTCCGCTGCCCGCGCTCAAGCTCGTGCTGACGAAGCCTACAACAAGGCCGACGAAGCTCTGGCCGCTGCTCAGAAAGCCCAGCAGACTGCTGACGAGGCTAACGAGCGCGCTCTGCGCATGCTGGAAAAAGCCAGCCGCAAGTAATAGCCCCTCAGGCTATCTTGTGAAACCGACCCAGCAATGGGTCGGTTTTTTTATGCCTGACATTTTTCACCAGGCATGAAAAAGCCCGCACTAGGCGGGCTTTTTACTCAGGACAGGATCAGTGCAGCGGTGTTTCGCTGCTGGCCATCGCCTCATGTGGCGCGGCGATCTGTACCGGCAGACCGTCTTCGGCCGTAACCACCTCACGAACGCGATCCCAGTCCATCTGCACCTGCTGCACCAGATCCTCGCGTTTGAGCAGGGCATTGACCACGGCGGCATTCTTGTCGACAGCGGAAACCTGGCCTTCAGGCGCATCGGTCAATGGCGCATGGGCTTCCAGATAGATCTTGCCGCCGCTCACGCCGAACTTGTAGGGCTCATTGATGATGCGCACCTTGGTACCCACCGGTGCCATCTTGGCCAGCTCCAGCACGTTGTTATTGAGCATGCGGAAACAGCCATGGCTGACGCGCATGCCGATGCCGAATTTCTTGTTCGAGCCGTGAATCAGGTATCCCGTAGTACCCAGGCTGAACTTGAACGGCCCCAGAGGATTGTTCGGCCCCGGCGCCACCACGGTCGGCAGCGGATCGCCATCGGCGGCGTGCTCTTCACGAATCGACTTTGGCGGATACCAGGCCGGGTTGGCCTGCTTGCCGATGATGGTCGTGGTGGCGACCGGCGAACCCCAGCCTTCGCGACCGATACCCAGAGGATAGGTATGCACCACATTCTTGCCCTTCGGGAAATAGTACATGCGGTACTCGGCAAGGTTGATCACGATACCCTCGCGCGGCCCCTGCGGCAGGATATAGCGGGTCGGCAGGATGATTTCAGTGCCGGCACCCGGCAGCCAGGCATCCACGCCTGGGTTGGCGGCCACCATTTCCAGGTAGCCCAGATCGTTGGCCGTGGCGATATCGGCAAAGGTGTCTTCGTACTTGGCTTGAATGACCCGGACTTCACCGACGACATCCTCGCCTGGCGGCGGCAGGGGCAATTCCAGAGCAACAGCCTGGCCAGCCAGACACAAACCAGCGACCGACAGGCCACGGGCGACGGCAGATACGCGCGACAACATCCGAAAGTCCTTGATTAGCAATAGTTGAGAAAAAGATGCGGAATTGTACACCAGGCCCGCCAAGGCCGGGGAGACCTCAGTCGTCGCCCCAGGGCAGGCGCTGACCGGCCTTTTGCGCGCGCAGGACACGCTCACACTCGGCACACAAACGACGATCACGCAGGTCGCCCCGCGTCAGCGGCAACAGCTGGGGTTGCGCCGGTAGCAGGCCACCACAGAGCGTACGGTCGGCGTAGCCGCCAAGCTCAAGCTGACGCGCCAGCAGATGCACACGCACTTCCCGGCAGGCAAACAGGTCCAGCTGTTCGTCAGGCTCGATCAGCTGATAGGCATGCAGGGACCAGACAAAGCGCGGCATCGAAGGCTCCGGAGAAGGTGCGCCACCTTAGCCGAAAGGCCTGGCGCGGAAAAGCCTCAGAGGCGCGCCTCCAGCAAGGGCCAGAGATTGTCGAGCAGGCGTGGCTGGGCGTCCGCCGTTGGGTGGATACCGTCAGCCTGCATCAAGCCAGGCACACCGCCCACGCCGTCAAGGAAAAAGGGCAGTAACGGCACCTGATGGGTTGCGGCCAGTTGCTCATAGACCCCAGCAAAACCCTCGGTGTAGCGTTTGCCGTAGTTGGGAGGCAAACGCATCCCCAGCAGCATGACCTGCGCGCCACTAGCCTGGCTTGCCGAGATCATGCCGGCAAGATTCTGTTGCAATTGCGCCAAAGGGGTCCCGCGCAGGCCATCGTTGCCCCCAAGTTCGATCAGCACCAGTGCCGGTCGATGCTCCGCAAGCAGCGCCGGCAGGCGGGCCAGACCGCCTGCACTGGTATCACCACTGATCGATGCATTGACGATCTGGATGCTCCTGCCCTGCTTATCGAGGCGTTTTTGCAGCAGGGCAACCCAACCCTGCGCCGTATCCAGGCCAAAAGCGGCGCTGATACTATCGCCCACCACCAGCCAGACTTCAGCACGCAGCGGCGCTGCCAGTAGCAACAGGGCAAGGCCGATCCAGCGCAGGCGCAGCAACATCGAGATCTCCATGAGCAACAGTATTCTGAGTGCGCAAGACCTTAGCAAAGTGGTCCCCGTGGCGGAAGGTGAACTGACCCTGCTGCACCCACTCAGTCTTGATCTCCAAGCCGGCGACAGCCTGGCTATCGTCGGCAGTTCCGGCTCGGGCAAATCCACCCTGCTCGGCCTGCTCGCGGGACTCGACTTGCCCAGCCAGGGTCGGATTGTGCTCGACGGACTTGAACTCGCCACGCTGGATGAAGACCAGCGCGCCGCAGTGCGGGCCGAACGGGTCGGTTTCGTCTTCCAATCGTTTCAGTTGATCGACAGCCTGAGCGCCTGGGAAAACGTCATGCTGCCGCTGGAACTGGCCGGGCGCCGCGATGCCCGCGCACATGCCCAGCAACTCCTGGAGCGGGTCGGCCTGGCCCAGCGCCTGCGCCACCTGCCTCGCCAGCTCTCCGGCGGTGAACAGCAGCGGGTTGCCCTGGCCCGTGCCTTTGCCTGCAACCCGGCGATCCTGTTCGCCGACGAACCCACCGGCAATCTCGACAGCCAGACCGGAGAACGCATCAGCGACCTGCTCTTCGAACTCAACCGCGAGCAAGGCACCACCCTGGTCCTGGTGACCCACGACGAGCGCCTGGCGCACCGTTGCCACCGGCAGATTCGCCTGGAAGCCGGGCACCTGCTGGCGAGCGTGGAGCCCTGATGCGTACTCCAGCCCTGCTGAGTCTGGCACTGAGCCTGTTGTGGCGCGAGCGTAGCGCCGCCGAGGTGCGCACGCTGTTCTGGTCGCTGCTGATTGCCGTCAGCGCCAGTTGCAGCATCGGCTTCTTCAGCGCCCGCCTGCAGGAAGCCATGGTGCTGCGCGCCAGCGAGTTTCTCGCCGCCGATCTGGTCTTGAGTGGCAGCCAGCCAGCTTCCGTTGCACAGATCGACAAGGGACAGGCCCTAGGCCTTCAGCATGCGCAGAGCGTCGAGTTCCCCAGCATGCTGGCCAGCGCCCAGGGCCTGCAACTGGCCAGCGTCAAGGCCGTGGCGGCACCCTACCCACTGCGTGGCGAGTTGAAATCCACTCCCCGCCGCTTTGCTGAAGAACAGGCCGGCGGCTTGCCGCAACCGGGCGAGCTCTGGGCCGAAGCACGCCTGGCTCAGGCCCTGGGCATCGAGCCAGGCGCACGGATCGAGGTTGGCGCGATAGAGTTGACCCTGACCCGCCTGCTCACCTATGAACCGGATCGCGCCGGTGACTTCTACAGCCTTACGCCGCGCGCCCTGATCAACCTGAGCGATCTGGCTGCCACGCAGGTGGTACAGCCGGGCAGCCGGGTGCGTTACCGCGATTACTGGCGGGGCTCTGCCGAAGCCGTCCTGGCCTACCGGCAGCAGACCAAACCTGGCCTGGCCGCCCATCAGCAACTGCTCGACGCCCGTGGCGGCAACACCCAGGTGGGGGGCGCGCTGAGCCGGGCCGAGCGCTACCTCAATCTGGCCAGCCTGGCCGCCCTGCTGCTGGCCGGCGTCGCCGTGGCGCTGTCGGCGAGTCGCTTTGCCACACGCCGTTATGACACCAGCGCCCTGCTGCGCTGCTTTGGCCTGCAACGCCGGCAGATCACCCAGCTGTTCTGCATCCAGTTGCTGGCCCTGGGACTGTTTGCCAGCCTGCTCGGCGCCCTGCTCGGCTGGCTTGGCCATCTCGGCCTGCTGCATCTGCTGGGCGGCTTGCTACCGGAAGAACTGCCGGCCGTTGGCTGGCTACCGGCCCTGGCGGGAATCGCCAGTGGCCTGATTACCTTGGCCGGCTTTGCCCTGCCACCGCTGCTCAACCTGGGGCGCGTATCGCCGCTGCGGGTGCTGCGTCGGGACCTGCAGCCCCTTCCCGTCGCGGCCTGGCTCAGCTATGCCCTGGCCATCGCCGCGCTGGGCCTGATCATGTGGCGACTGAGTCTAGACTGGCGCCTGACCCTGGCCCTGCTCGGCGGCGGCCTGTTCGCCTGTCTGTTGCTCGGCAGCCTGCTGTGGCTAGCCTTGCGCAGCCTGCGCCGGATATTGGAAAACGCCACACTGAGCTGGCGCCTGGGACTTGGCCAACTGCTGCGCCATCCACTGGCGGCCACCGGCCAGGCCATGGCGTTCGGCCTGATTCTGCTTGCCATGGGCGTTATCGGCCTGCTGCGTGGCGAGCTGCTGGACAACTGGCAGAACCAGCTACCCAGCGATGCGCCCAACCATTTCGCCATGAACATCCTGCCCGAGCAGCGGCAGGCCTTTGTCAGCGCCCTCGAACAACAGGGCGCGCAGAGTCAGCCACTGTTCCCGCTGGTCCCCGGCCGCCTGATCGCCATCAATCAGCAGGCCGTGCAGCAGCTCGTCAGCAAGGACTCCCAGGGCGAACGGGCGATCCAGCGTGATCTCGGTCTGACTTGGGCCGGCGACCTGCCAGCCGGCAACAAGCTGACTGCCGGCACCTGGCTGGGTACCACACGCAGTGGCCTGCCAGGTGTGTCGGTGGAAAGCAAACTGGCGGAAAACCTGAAAATCCAGCTAGGTGACCGCCTGACCTTCAGCATCGCCGGGCAAACCCGCGAGGTGGAAGTCAGTAGCCTGCGCGAAGTCGACTGGGACAGCTTCCAGCCGAACTTCTACATGGTCTTCGCCCCCGGCGTGCTGGATGACCTGCCGCTGACCTACCTGACCAGCTTCCATCTGCCCAAGAGCCAGGAAGACGCCCTGCTGCCGCTGTCGCGGCAGTTCCCCAGTGTCACCCTGCTGCAGGTCGACGCCATTCTCGAACAGCTGCGCAGCATCCTGGCTCAGGTCAGCCTGGCCGTGGAGTACGTGCTGCTGTTCGTGCTGGCCGCCGGCCTCTGCGTGCTGTTCGCCGGCCTGCAGGCGACCCTCGACGAACGCCTCAAGCAGGGCGCCATTCTCCGCGCCCTGGGCAGTTCACGGCGCCTGTTGCAACAGGCACGCCTGCGCGAATTCGCCCTACTGGGTACCAGCAGCGGCATCCTGGCCATGCTCGGCTGCGAGCTGGTCAGCTACCTGCTGTATCATTTCGTCCTCGATATCGCCTGGCAGCCCCATCCCTGGCTGCTCCTGTTGCCACTGGCCGGTGCCTTGCTGGTGAGCCTTGCCGGCAGCCTGGGAACCCGCCGGGTAATTCACGCCAGCCCGCTGTCGGTGTTGCGCGAAAGCTGAAACAAAAAGAGCTGAACGAACAGTCGCCATGAGTCGTTATCGTCCGCCGCGCAGTGCCGGCACTCCCCTGATTACCCCGGAAGGCGAGGCGCGCCTGCGCGCCGAACTGCACGAGCTGTGGCATGTGCGCCGGCCGCAGGTAACCCAGGCCGTCAGCGAAGCGGCCGCCCAGGGTGATCGCTCGGAAAATGCCGAGTACACCTACGGCAAGAAGATGCTGCGCGAAATCGATAGCCGCGTGCGCTTTCTCAGCAAGCGCCTGGAAAACCTCAAGGTGGTCAGCGACCGCCCGGCAGACGCCGGCAAAGTCTATTTCGGTGCCTGGGTCACCGTCGAAGATGAAGACGGCAGCGAGGCCCGCTATCGCATCGTCGGCCCGGACGAACTGGATCTACGCCAGGGCCTGATCAGCATCGATTCGCCCCTGGCCAGAGCCCTGGTCGGCAAGCCGCTGGATGCCGAAGTCAAAGTGCAGACGCCGACTGGCGAGCAGTACTACGTGATCACCGCGATCGACTATCCCTGACGGTCGCCTGCAGCACTTCAGCGCAAGCAGATCAGCCCCTGGCGTGCGACCCGCAGTACCTCGTGCAGCAATTCGTCCGTCAGCACGCTGGACGATTCACCAAGCACCACCAGATCGAAAGCCGCGTCCGGCAGTTCACGCAATTCGGCAGCCTGTGCCGCCGCAAACTTCAGCAGGCTCTGACGGTCGGCCGCCCAGTTCTTGGGCCAGCCTTCGAGGTATTTGAGCAGGCTCGGCGAGTGCTGACCGATCAGCAGAACATGCGGGTGGCGAACGACACTGCAGGACGGCAGCGGAGAGAATTGCAGCTGGGGACGTGGACAGCTCATGGCATCGATCTCGGCCTCGGAGTTACCGCCGGGCAGCGGTGGGAGGCGACACCGAGGCCAGCGCTTTAGCGGTATGTGCCCAACCGGGCGGCGCCCCGCAATTTGCTGTTAAATCGGCGCCAGGCAGCAATCGTAAAAATGCCTCCCGGCCCTGTCAAGGTTATCGGACACCTTCAACGCTCTTCGCCCCGTCCTCAACGCCACACGGATGGCGCATAGCCAACGGGCACACCAACCTTTGATGGGGCGGGCCGCGAAACACGCCTGTCTCACCCCAAAACGGCCTGGAAAATGCCGCATTTCCGGGCACTTCGGCGCAGCTCACTGACACCGTAGGCCACTGTGACCGTAGCGCCCTGTAACGCCGGCACAGACACACAGAAGGTGAACATTTGTTCACTGTATTTCCATACAGCCCGAACTAGAGCCTTCGCTCTAATTCTGAGCCCTTATGGCATGGTTCCTGCCATATCCCCGCCAGCTGATGTGCACGTCCAGGAGGGGCGTGACAGCCTGCAAGGACGGTTCTGCCCAACCATCTTTTGAGAGCATCCATGAACAAGAACAAGACTCTGCTCGCTGTCTGCATTGGTCTCGGTCTGGCGGCTACCGCCCAGGTCAGCCAGGCCTCCTATACCCAGACCAAATACCCGCTCGTGCTGACCCACGGCATGCTCGGTTTCGACAGCCTGCTGGGCATCGACTACTGGTACGGCATTCCTTCGGCCCTGCGCAGCGGCGGCGCCAAGGTTTACATCAGCGAGGTGTCGCAACTGAACACCTCTGAAGCTCGCGGCGAAGAGCTGCTGGAACAGGTCGAAGAAATTGCCGCCATCAGCGGTGCCGGCAAGGTCAACCTGATCGGCCACAGCC
This sequence comes from Pseudomonas fluvialis, assembly GCF_014207935.1. Taxonomy (GTDB): domain Bacteria; phylum Pseudomonadota; class Gammaproteobacteria; order Pseudomonadales; family Pseudomonadaceae; genus Aquipseudomonas; species Aquipseudomonas fluvialis_A. Next base: position 65,781 of record NZ_JACHLL010000003.1, read on the forward strand.
ATGGTGGCCCGACCATCCGTTATGTCGCTGCCGTGCGCCCGGATCTGGTGGCCTCCGCCGTCAGTGTTGGCGCTCCGCACAAGGGCTCGGATACCGCCGACTTCCTCAAGTCGATCACCGAAAGCCCCGTTGGCCCGGTTGCCACCCCGCTGCTGGTCGGCATCGTCAATGCCCTCGGCACCGTGATCAACTTCCTCTCCGGTAGCAGCAGCATGACGCCGCAAAACGCCCTCGGCAGCCTGGAGTCGCTGAACAGCAAGGGCGCTGCCGTGTTCAACGCCAAGTATCCGCAAGGCCTGCCAACCAGCGCCTGCGGTGAAGGCGCCTACAAGGTCAATGGCGTGCGCTACTACTCCTGGAGCGGCACCAGCCCGCTGACCAACATGCTCGACCCGAGCGACCTGCTCACCGGCGCCGCCTCGCTGACCTTCGACGAGCCCAACGACGGCCTGGTCGGGCGCTGCAGCTCGCACCTGGGCAAAGTCATTCGCGACAATTACCGGATGAACCACCTCGACGAAGTGAACCAGGCCTTTGGCCTGACCAGCCTGTTCGAAACCAGCCCGGTGACGGTCTACCGCCAGGTCGCCAACCGCCTGAAGAACGACGGTGTCTGACACCCGCTAGACCCGGTGCAGGGCTCCCGCCCTGCACCTTCTCTTCCGATTGCGAGACTGCCTGCCTGATGAAGCCTACCGAACGCAGGACCTATGTACTGACGCTGACTCTGGCGCTGGCCACCATCACCGGCGTGGTCTGGTGGTCGCAGCCGGCGACGGATACACCCCAGCCGAGCGGTCCCAGCGCCGCAGCCGTTAGCATCATTACGCCCACAGCCAGCCGAGAAGAAGCGGCCAGACCGCTGCCAAACACGCTGCAGCCTCTGCCGGCGTCTTTTCAGGGCACCGAGATTGACGGCCGCCTGCGCGTCGATGCCAGCGGCAACCTGATCATCGAAGGCGAGATTCGCCACCTTTTCGACTACTTCCTCAGCAGCTTCGGCGAAGAGCCACTCAAGGCCAGCATCGAACGCCTGCAGAGCTATATCACCGCGCAACTGGCGGAGCCGGCCGAAGGCCAGGCCCTGCAGCTGCTTGAGCAATACCTCGATTACAAACGCCAGCTGGTCGACCTGGAACGCGACCTGCCACAGCTGACTCATCTGGATGGCATTCGTCAGCGCGAGCAGGCCGTCAGCGCATTGCGCGCCCGACTGTTCAGCCAGGAGGCTCATCAGGCGTTCTTCGCCGAGGAAGAGGCCTACAACCAGTTCACCCTCAACCGCCTGAGCATCCAGAACGACGCCAGCCTCAGCGCCGAGCAAAAGGGCCAGGCCATGCAGGCACTGCGCGACAGCCTGCCGGAAATCCTCGAACAAGCCGTACTGCCCCAGCTGCAAAGCGAGCTGCACCAGCAGACCCAAGCCTTGCGAGCGCGCAACGGCAGCCCCGAGGAATTACGCGCCCTGCGCCAGCAACTGGTCGGAAGCGAAGCCACCGCTCGCCTGGAGGCGCTGGACCAGCAGCGTGCCGACTGGCAGCAACGCCTCAAGCGATACAGCAGCGCCAAAGCCGAAATCGAGAGTAACCCCGGACTCAGCCAGACGGACAGGCAGGCGGCCCTCGACGAACTGATCGCCAGCCACTTCAACGAACAGGAGCGCCTGCGACTCGACGCCGCCCTGGCACTCCATCAAAGCCGGCAGGACAACAACAGCAATTGAAACAACCGGGGCCGCATTAGCGGCCCCGGAGTCTCATAACCTGTCAGATCCTCAGAGGATCAGCCTTGCAGACGGGCATCCACCGACAGCCGCCCAGCCCCCTCGACCAGCAGTACCACACTGATCACCGCCAGGGTCATGGCGTACTCGAAGCCATTGCTGGCCATGAAGAAACCGTTGCCCAGGTGGACCCAGAACAGGGCGATCAGCATGGCCACCATCAACGACAGAGCGGCCGGACGCACCAGCAGGCCGATGACCAGCAACAACCCGCCGAAGAACTCCGCACTGCCGGCCAGCAACGCCATCAGCACGCCCGGTTCCAGGCCGATCGATGCCATCCACTGCCCGGTGCCTTCCAGCCCGTAGCCGCCAAACCAGCCAAACAGTTTCTGTGCGCCATGGGCGGCAAAGGTCAGACCGGTGGTGATGCGCAGCAGAGTGATGGCATAGCCGGCCTGGGTATTGAACAGAACGCGACGAAGGTTGTGCATGGTGAAGTCCTCACGAATGGGTAGCAGGTGAGAGACAGCTTAGATGCGGCTAATCGATATAAAAAGCGCAAAAAATTCCGTAAAAATATCGAATTAATTGATTATTTATGCACGACTCGCGGCTCCAGCACATCGCGCTCCCGATCGAAAGCCAGGCGGTACTTGTTGACCGCTGCCACATAGCTGACCGGCCCCATGCCGACCTGTTCCAGGGCAATCCGCTCGACCTGGAAGAACCAGCGATCGGCATCCAGCCCGCGGCGCCTGGCTTCGGCGCGCAGACTCTGCACCCGCTGCGGGCCCATGTTGTAGGCCGCCAGGATGAACGCCAGGCGCTCATCCGGATCGAGGCGCGGATTGGCAAAAAAACTGCGGCGGATCTTTGCCATGTAGCGCGTTGCCGCCTGCACATTGCTGTCCAGTGCCGCGATATTGCCCACCCCCACACTGCGAGCTGCCGCCGGGGTGATCTGCATCAGCCCGCTCGCCCCGTTGGCACCCCGCGCAGCCGGGTTGAGGCTGGACTCCTTGTAGGCAATGGCCGCCAGCGCCAGCCAGTCGAAATCCTGCTGGGCGGCATACTTCTGCAACACCGGCCGGACCTTTTCCAAACGCTGGCGATCGGCACGGTTGAGCGGGTAATGCACCTTGTACGAACGCCGGTAGACCCGCTGAAACGCGCTGTCCTGATCCGCAGGCGCGCGGTAATCCTCCAGAAACGCATCCAGGCTGGCGCGCAGGGTCGGTGCATCCGGCCGCACGTACCAGTTGAGATCGCGGCGGTTATCCAGCACCAGATGGCGGTCGATACGCAGGCGCGGCAGCACCTTGCTCCAGCGCTCGGCCAGCGGTTGCTCCACCGCGCTGTAGTTGTAGATGCCGGCCTGGACCATCTCCAGCACATCTTCCACGGCCAGCGAATCGTCCACCCACTCGATCATCAGCGGTGCCAGCTTGCGCTCGGCCAGTTGCTGGTTGATCCGCCGTACCGCCTCCACCGCCGCACTGCCGCGCGGCAGCGCCAGGCTACGCCCGGCCATATGTTCGAAGCGCAGGTTGCGCCGCACGCCCTGGCGAGTCACCACCACCAGCGGCACCGCCTCGCGCAGCGCCTGGCTGGAACTGACATGAATGGCCGCCTCGCTCTGCAACAACTCGCTGCTGGCCACCAGATCCCCATCACCACGCTGCAGGGCCTTGAGCAGGTCGGTTTTGGGCCGCGGCAGCAGTTTCAGGCGCAGGCTGCCCTGCTGGCGCTGATTGAGGTAGCGCTCGAATGCCTTGAGCCGGTGGTACTCCCCGCCCACCGCCTGGCCACGCACTTCGCCAGAGCTGGCACGGCTCTCGTTGACCAGCACACGCAACTCGCCGCTGCGCCGGATCTGCGCCAGATCGCGCGCCGCCGGACTGTTCCAGGCCTGCTGCGGATCGGCCAGGCGCGCGCTGGCCGGCATGCACAGCAGCGCCAGCCAAAGGCCCAACAGAATTCTCAGCAACGCGGCGCCTGACCGGACAGGCTGGGCATAAGCCGGACCACTGCGGCCGGGGTGAGTGATGCAGTCATAGACGAATCCGTTGGTGACACATCGGTTGAGCGGCGCCTGAGTTGAACGCCACAGCACATGAATATCGCGCGGGTTGCAGCAAACCGAACTTGGCGCTTGGCGCCAAGCGCCAGCTGAGACCACCGCGGGGCGCGGAGGTTCGCACAGGCCCTGACGACTGCCAAGCCGGACCGCTGCAAACCCCGGTAAAATCGCCGCCATAAGCCGTGACTGAGCGTCTTCTGCCGTCACCTGAAACCGCCCCAAACAGCTCAAGGCCACCATGCAACTGATCGACATCGGCGTCAACCTGACCCACCCCAGCCTGGCCCGCGAAGCCTCGGCCGTCCTGCGCCGAGCCCGTGAGGCAGGCGTGGTGCAACTGCTTCTGACCGGAACCTCCCTGAGCGAAAACGAGGCAGCCCTGCGCCTGTGCGAGGAACTGGACGAGTCCGGTCAGCAGCTGTTCAGCACCGCCGGCGTCCACCCACACGATGCCAAAGAGTGGAGTGCCGACAGCGAACGCCAGCTGCGCGACCTGCTGCTCCAGCCCCGCTGCCGCGCCGTCGGCGAGTGTGGCCTGGATTTCAACCGTGATTTCTCGCCGCGCCCGCAGCAGGAACAGGCCCTGGAGGCGCAACTGCAACTGGCCGTAGAGCTTCAACTGCCGGTGTTTCTCCACGAACGTGAAGCCGATACCCGCCTGCTGGCCATCCTGCGCCACTACCGCGACCAGTTGCCCGCCGCCGTGGTGCATTGTTTCACCGGCGAGCGCCAGGCCCTGTTCGCCTACCTCGATCTGGACCTGCACATCGGCATCACCGGCTGGATCTGTGACGAGCGCCGTGGCACCCACCTGCACAGCCTGGTCAGCAATATCCCGGGCAATCGCCTGATGCTGGAAAGCGATGCCCCCTACCTGCTGCCCCGCACCCTGCGCCCACGGCCGAAAAGCGGACACAACGAGCCGGCCTACCTGCCCTATGTGCTCAGCGAAGTGGCTCGTCACCGCGGCCAGAGCGAAGCCGAGCTGGCCACGCAGACCACCGCCACCGCGCGCCGCTTCTTCAACCTGCCCGACTGGTCAGAAAACAGCCAGGAATGATTCTCGCTGCTGATCTGGCTCAAGGTTTTGTCGGACACGCCGCTACAGAATGCGACCCTTGCGCGGATGGCCTTTTGCCAGCCGGCACAACAGTGCTGCATGGTCAATAATCAACTGGCTTTGCCTCGTCATCGGCCGCCACACAAGGGCACACCATGAATGCTTGGCTGCGTAATCTTTCGCTGAAGTACAAGTTCTGGGCAGTCAATGCCGTCTCATTCGCCACCACCCTGCTGCTGGTGCTGTTTGCCCTGCACCTGGAACAGCAGAATCTGGCTGACCAGCAACAAGCCCAGCTCCAGCAACAGGCCAGCCTGCTCGCCCAGTGGCCGACCAGCAGCCCGCTGCCCAATGAGACCAACCTCAAGCGCCTCGACCAGAGCTGGCCAGGCGAGTTGCCTGCCAGTCTGCGCCAGAGCCGTGGCTGGCAGGACCTGAGCCACGACAGCTTGCTGGCCAGCCAGCCCCTGATCGGTGCCCAGTTGTTCGAACGGGGCAACGAGCGCTATGCCCTGCTGGGCTACTCGCCGTCCATGCTTGACCTGCTCGGTCAGCACTTTCTGGCCTACGCACTCTGCGTGTTCATTCTCATGCTGATGCTGCTGGCCAGCTCGCAGATGCTGATCCACTTCATCCTCAGTCACCTGCACCGCCTAAAGGACGCCATGCTGCATGTGGAGAAGACCGGCGATGTGAATATCCGCGTCAGACTCGACTCGCGCGATGAAGTCGGTCAGATGGCCGGCGCCTTCAACGCCATGCAGACCGGTTACCAGCGTGTCGGCAGCACCGTGGCCGAGGCCGCCGCGCGTCTGGACGAACAGGCCAGCCTGCTCGCCGCGCGCATGAAGGATATGCGCAACGGCATGCATGGCCAGCAGCAGACCACCGACCAGGCGGCCAGCTCGATTGGCGAGATGACTTCCAACGTGCACGAGATTGCCCAGCACGCCGCGTCCACCCGTGACCAGTCGCAACAGGCCCACGAACTGGCCAGTGCCGGCCAGCAGGCCGTTCAGCTGGTGGGGCAGTCGATCTCCGGGCTGTCCGGCGGCGTGCAGGAAACTGCGCAGATGATCCAGCGCCTGGCCGAAGACAGCCAGAAGATCAGCAGCGTGGTCAGCGTGATCCACGGCATCGCCGAGCAGACCAACCTGCTCGCGCTCAACGCCGCCATCGAAGCGGCCCGCGCCGGTGAGATGGGCCGCGGCTTTGCCGTGGTCGCCGACGAGGTACGCAACCTCGCCCGCCGCGTGCAGGACTCCACCGACGAAATCACCCAGATGATTCAGCAGCTGCAGAGCGGCACCCGCGATGCCGTGGAATTCATGCAGGACAGCTCGCTGAAAGCCGATGACTGCGTGCGCCAGGCCGATGAAGCCGGCGCCGCGCTGAGCAGCATTGCCGACGCGGTGTCACAGATGCGCGACAGCAATACGCAGATCGCCACTGCCGCCGCCCAGCAGACTCAGGTCGCCGCGGAAATGAACCGCGCGGTGCTGGATATCCGCGATGTCACGGTCAAGAGCGTGCAGATGACCCACGACTCGGCGGAAACCAGCGACGCCCTGGCGCGCCTCTCCACCGAGCTGACCCGGGCCGTGCAGCTGCTCAAGCTGTAACGCTTCCAGCCTGCGCCCGGGCCGGGCGCAGGCCGGGCTTCAGGCAAACACAGTCACCGTCTGCCGGCTGATCGCCAGCAGCTCGCCTTGCGGACTCCAGAATCCCGCCGCGATATGCCCGTAGCCATCCCGGGCATGCTCGATCTCCGCGCGGTACTGGCACCAGTCCTCGCCACTCATCGGCACCAGCGGCTGCATGAACTCAATGGTCCAGGTCAGCGAACTGCCCGGTGCCGGCTGACGCAGATGCGGCAGCAGAGCCGGCGGCCAGGCATCAACCAGGCCCAGCAGATGCGCTTCGTCCAGATGCTCCTGCGGCAACTCCTCGCGCAGCCGTACCCAGCCGCCCATGGTGCGCGACGGGTTGTTGCTGAACGGCATGCCGCCTTCGGCCCAGCGCAGCGCCAGGTGCTGGGTGAACTCCGGCGTCACCCCTTTGATGTAGGGCATTTCCTGCGACTGCTCGGGTGGGCTCATGGCCGGCGCGGGCAAGGCCTCGACGGCCAGCACCGACTCGCGCGGCGCACCGAAGCTACCCTGCACCAGAGCCACAACCTGGCCATCCTGAATGGCCCGCCCGAGCATCTGGCTGACCGCCTTGCCCTCGCGCAGCACCTCGGCCTCGACCTGGGCCGGCACGCCCGGCTGCAAGGGGCCAACAAAGGTCACCGCCAGCGAACGCACCGGTCGCCCCGCCGGCACCTTGCCGCGCATGGCGGCAAACACCAGCGCCGCCACCAGCCCGCCAAAGGCCGCACGCCCCTGCCCCCAGTTCTGCGGCACAAGGATATGCTCCGGCGACTGTTCGGCCTGGGCGATCAATTGGGAAAAATTCACGGACCTACTCCCCTCTGCTGATTCGGCATGCTGATGGGCATGTTGATTGGATATGGCGTGCGCTACGGTGGCACCGAGCTGAGCCTATGGTCAATTATCCAGACAGTGAATACTGGGCAAGATGATCGCTAGTGCAACCGCCTGGCCAGCTGCTGCAAGACCTCCGGCAAGCTCGTGCTCAGTTGCACCAGCTCCACCTGCCAGCGCTGCTGCAAAGGCTGCAGCGCGGCCACGCCCTGGGCCAGCTCCAGCCAGCGCTGGCGATCATGCCAATCGCCAAGCAGCACCTGCAGGCGGCGCAGTTCGCGCAACTGGCGAGGCCGGATCGGCCGGTCGCCTGGCAGCAATTCGGCGCTGTAGCGCACCTGTTTGATCAGCAGGCGCAGGCGATGCCAGTCAACTGAATCGCCCTCCAGCGCCTCGCACAAAACCTGCCACTGCCGCCGGCGAGTCTGTGCCAGATGCCGACGCAAGGCCTTGTCCTCGGCCAGCAGGAGCTGCTGCGGCCAGACCTCCAGCTCCGTCTGCAGCTGTTGCAGCAAACCCGTCTGCTGCAGCCAGGCAGTGGCTTGCGCCAGGCCGATCCCTTCCCCGCCCGCTCCCGGCGGCAACTGCGCGGCCAGCACCTGATAATCACGCAGCACCCCGGACACCCGCGCACAGGCCCGCACCCGCAGGCGCAAGGATCCGCTGATTTCCGTCGGCAACAGCCGCAACAGGGCATCCAGGCTACGCAGGGCAATACGCAGGCGATGCAGGGCCTCGTCATCGTCCTCCCGCAACTGCTGCGCACTCAGATGCAACTGCGCACTCAGCCGCAGCACCTGAACAAGCAGCCGACCACATTCGCTCATCGCGTAGTTTCCCCATCGTCCAGCCGGCTCAGGCGCCAGGGCAAGGCACGGCGCAGCGCGCGCAACTGCTGCGCCAGTTGCCCCTTGTCCGATGCAATGCCGGCATAGCGCTGCACTTCGAAGCACTCGGCAAAGCCTTCGATCTGCCGCGCCTGCTGCGGTAGAACCAGAGCAGCGCGCCGGGCATAGTCACGAGCGCCTTCACCCGGCCGGCGCGCCACCCCATGCCGGGCCAGCAGGCGTTCGAAGCGCCGATAGACACGCTGCTGAGCATCCAGGCGCTGCTGCCAGGGCTTGAGCAACAGCAGCGCCATCAGCAGGCCTAGTAACACACCACCGCCGCCCAGCACGATCACCAGGCGCTGGATGTCCCACTCGCCAAACCAGCGCTGCAGCAATCCCAATTGCTGTTCGCTCTGGTAGCCCAGTACCCAGCGCTGCCAGCCATAGTTGAGATTGTCCCAGGCCAGGCGCAGCTGATTGAGCAGGGCCACGTCGCGGTAGCGCAAGGGCGACAGCGGTGAATCCTCGAGGAAGCTGCCCTCCTCGGCCAACGCCGCCTCCAGCCCCTGCTCGATACGCTCGGGGGCGACGGCAAAAGTCGGGTCGACGCGCTGCCAGCCACGCTCCGGCAGCCAGTACTCGACCCAGGCATGGGCATCAAACTGATGCACCTGCACATAACCACCCTGGCGGTTGAACTCGCCGCCCTGATAGCCCGCCACCACCCGCGCCGGAATTCCCGCCGCGCGCAGAACGAATGTGGCCGCACCGGCATAGTGGGCGCAGAAGCCGCGACGGCTGTCGAAGAGGAAGGCATCGACGGTATCGCCGGACAGCGTCGGTGGCTTGAGGGTGTAGAAATACTCGCCCTGGTTGAAGCGCGTCAGCAATGCCGCCACCAGCTGCTCCGGGCGGGCATAGCGGGCCTTCAACTCAGCCGCCAGTTCACGGGCCCGCGGGTTCCCCGCCGGCAACTGCAGCGCGCGACGCTGCTGCGTTGGACGCAGCTCGGGATCACGCACCACCTGCGGCCAGGAGCTGACGCGATAGAGCAACGGCTGCTCCACCGGACTGACATTGACCAGGCGGTAATCACTGAGCTGACGAGCACCCGGCAGGTCGGTTCGCGCCGTGTCGAGTGCGAACAGCCAGCGCTGCAGGCTGGGCTGCATGAGAATGCTGTAGCTCAGGTTCTGGCCTTGCGCTTGCCAGCTGTCAGTGGCCAGCACGGGCAGATCAGGCGTCTGCGACCAACGCCGGCCATCGAAATGTTCCAGGGTCAAGGCACGCCAGTACAGCTCGCTACGCGGTGGGGTGGCACCCTCGAAGCTGGCGCGGAACACCGGCTCCGGCGAGCGGCCCAGATTGGCGATATCGCCGGGCGTCATGCTTTCAGCCAGCCCGGAAATGCCCTTGCTGCCGGGCTGCGGCAGTGACCACAGGGGCCCCAGGCGCGGGAAGAAGACAAACAGCAACAGCATCAGCGGCAACGACTGCAGCAGCAATTTGCCTGCATAGCGCAGGGTCGGCCAAGGCTGCATGGCCAGTCGGCTCTGCTGCAGGCCGACCATGGCCGCCAGCAACGCCGTCACCGGTAGCACGCTGTACAACGCACTAAGCATCTCGCTGTCGAGCAGGTAGGCGGTGACCACCGCGAAGAAGCCCAGGTAGATCAGCACCAAGGCATCACGCTGGGTTCGCATCTCCACCAGCTTGAGTACGAAAGTGGCCATCAGCAGTGCGGTGCCGGCCTCCAGGCCGATCAGGCCGCCGCGCGACCAGAACACCCCCGCTGCCGTGGCCAGTATCAGCGCCGCCTTGGCCAGGCCATTGGGGTAGCGCGCACGCATGCGGAAAATCTGCAGACGCCAGGCCGCACAGAAGGCCCACAGCCCGGTGAACCACAGGGGCAGATGAGCCAGGTGCGGCAGGATCACCAGTGCCTGGGCTACCAGCAGCCAGATCAGGCTGATGCGCGGGATCGCCGGGGTCATGCCGAAGCGCTCCCGAACAACGCCAGCGCCTTCAGGCAGGCCTCTCGGTGGGCCGCGCCGGTCGCCGGCTCCAGGCGCGAACCCGGTAGATTCAGACCAAAGGCCTGCTGGCGCTGGTCCAGGGTCAGCACCCAGTGACAGAGCAGGCTCAGGCGAGCCTCCACATCGCCGCCGAGGCTGCTGAAATCCAGCCACAGGTCACGCCCGGCCAGCTGGGCAAAATCCTTGACCAAAAGGCCCTGGCCGCGCGAATAGGCCTTCCAGTCCAGGCGCCGGCGCGAGTCGCCCGGCTGAAACGTGCGCAACCCCTGAAAATCATCGGCGCCACGACCGACGATGCGCTGGCCCTCGTCCTCGTCTTCCAGCCCCACCTGGGCGGCCAGCGGCAGATCACCTGGCAGCGGCTGCGGATAGACCAGCACCGCCTGGTCCAGGTCGACCCAGCTCCAGGCCACCAGCAGGCCCAGCGGGAAACGGCTCTCCACCCGCAGGCGCTCGGCGCGCAACCAGCCGCGGCGGCTCGCGGCCAAGGGAATTTCCAGGAGGGCCTGCCCCTCGGCCGGCACATCGGCGATCTGCAGCGGCGCCGGCGGCCAGCCACAGGCAATCGCTTCGTGGACCTTGCCGCGGCTCTCCAGGCGCAGCTGGAATCGCGCCTGCTCACCGACGAACACCGGCGCCACGCCTGCGGCCTTGATCATCAGCCCGGAGAGATTGCGGTAGGTGTGCAGCATGGCGGTGTGAAACACCGACAGCAGCAGGAAGGTGAGGCCATAGGCCAGGCTGTTCTGGTAGTTGATCCCGGCCAACAGCATCAGCAGTAGGACAACGCTGAAGGCCAGGCCGCGCGGCGTAGGCAGGATGAAGATGCGCCGCTGATTGAGCTGAACCGCCCGCGCCGGCGGGATGCGCCGGTTCAGCCACTGCCGCCAGCGCTGGCGGTAAGCGTCCCTGAACATCTAAAGCGCCGGCACTTCACGCAGCAGCCACTGCACCAGGGCGCTGCCGCCATGACCACTGGGATCGGCGCGCTCGCGCAGACGGTGACCGGCCACTGCCGGCAACACTGCCTGCACGTCTTCGGGAATCACATATTCACGGTTGGCCAGCAGCGCCCAGGCCCGGGCCGCATTCAACAGCCCCAGCGCGGCCCGTGGCGACAGGCCCCAGGCGAACTGCGGCTGACTGCGGGTCGCCTCGACCAGGCGCAGCACGTAGTCGATCAGGGCATCACTGGCATGTACCTGCTCAACCAGTTGTTGCAGCTCTGCCAGTTCGCGGTGGCTGAGCAGCGGTTCCTGGCGACTGAGCATGGCTCGCCTCCCCTGGCCCTGAAGCAGGGCCTTTTCCGCGGCGTGAGCCGGGTAACCCAGCGACAGGCGCATGAGAAACCGGTCCAGCTGGGACTCCGGTAAGGCAAAGGTGCCGCTCTGGGTCACCGGGTTCTGCGTGGCAATGACGAAGAAAGGCTCGGGCAGCGGCCGGGTGGCGCCCTCGATGGTCACCTGCCCTTCCTCCATGGCCTCCAGCAGCGCGCTCTGGCTTTTCGGCGTGGCGCGGTTGATCTCGTCGGCCAGCACCAGTTCGGCAAAGATCGGCCCGGGATGGAAGGTGAACTGCCCGGACTCCTTGTCGAACACCGAGGTGCCGAGAATATCGCCGGGCAACAGGTCGGAGGTGAACTGAATGCGCTGGAAGGACAGGCCCAGCACCTTGGCCAGGGTATGACTGAGGGTGGTCTTGCCCATCCCCGGCAGGTCCTCGATCAGCAGGTGCCCCCGCGCCAGCAGGCAGGCCATGGCCAGCTGCACCTGGGGCGCCTTGCCCAGCACCACCTGATTGACCGCCTGCAGACAGGCATCCAGCTTGTTGCGCATCATCGACTCCCGAATGCGGTGACAGCCGGCCGGCTGCAAGGTCAGCCAGACTAACCGCTTGCCGGCAGGCGGCCAAGGCGCAGCAATGCGTGCTTACAACCTAGACGGGGCAGCACGCACGCCGCTCAATCGAGGGTCAGCGACCGGCGCGGGACTCGCGGATATAGAAGCGCGCCTTCTCGGCGTCCTCCAGGCAGCCGTCATAGCCCTCGAACTGCTGCTGGGTCTTGGCGGCGGTGAGCAGTGACAGCGCCTTGGAGTAACTCACCGTGCCGGCGAAGCCTTCGGCCTTGGCCAGGTCCAGTTCCTTCCAGGCGAAATCAAGTGCATAGGCGCAGTTATCGCGATTGACGGTCTTGCCGGCGCAGCCGGCGACAGCCAGCAGCGTGGCCAACAACAGCATCTTGTACATACCGACCTCCGGTTTGGATTGTTCATCCCAGTCTAGCCAGCACTTGGCCACCTGCCTGTGGGCGAGTATCGTCGGCGCCTGTTTTCAAGGGGGATGCACGGTGAGCAAACGAATTGCCCTGGTGCTGGGTTCCGGCGGCGCACGCGGCTATGCCCATATCGGCGTGATCGAAGAGCTGGAAGCCCGCGGCTACGAGATCGGCTGCGTGGCCGGCTGTTCCATGGGCGCGGTGATCGGCGGCATCTACGCCGCCGGCAAGCTGCCACAGTACCGCGAATGGATCGCCAGCCTGGACTACCTGGACGTGCTGCGTCTGCTCGACGTCAGCTTTCGCCTGGGCGCCATCCGGGGCGAAAAGGTGTTCGGCAAGATGCGCGAAATAGTCGGCGACATCGACATCGAAGACCTGCCGATTCCCTACACCGCCGTGGCCACCGACCTGACCAACCAGCAGGAAATCTGGTTCCAGGAAGGCTGCCTGCACCAGGCCATGCGCGCCTCGGCGGCCATCCCCAGCCTGTTCACCCCGGTGATCCAGGGCAACCGCATGCTGGTCGATGGCGGCCTGCTCAACCCGCTGCCGATAGTGCCGGTGGTGTCCAGCCACTGTGACCTGATCGTGGCGGTCAACCTCAACTCGGCCAACCAGAAGCACTACAGCCTGCCGGTGATCGAACGTCCGCCGGCGCTCAAGGGGCGCATGGACACCATGATGGAAAGCCTCGGCAGTCGCCTGGCCTTCCTCAAGCGCAGCGGCGGCGAGGAGGAAGAGGACGACAGCACGGCGACCCTGCTCAACGCGCCGGCTATCGTGCCCAGCCAACCGCTGCGCTCGGCCAGCGGCAGTCAGGTCAGCGACAGCATCGGCCCGGCCTCGTTGCTGGAGCTGATCAACCAGAGCTTCGAGACCATGCAGACCTCGCTGGCGCAGTACAAGATCGCCGGCTACCCGCCGGATGTGCTGATCAACATCCCCAAGCGCGTCTGCCGCTTCTTCGAGTTCTACAAGGCCGAGGAACTGATCCTGCTTGGCCGGCAGATCGCCCGCGATACGCTGGACAAGTACGAGCGCGACAACGCCTGACGGGTTGCAGGCAACAGGCTGCTAGGGCTGCTCTCGCAGGCGATAACCAACCCCGGCCTCGGTCACGATAAATGTAGGCGCCGCCGGGTCGTCACCGAGTTTCTGCCGCAGATGACCGATGACGATGCGCAGGTAGTGGCTGTCCTCGGCATGACTGGGTCCCCAGACATCCTTGAGTAACTGTTGCTGTGTGACCACCCGGCCCAGGTGCCGGGCCAGCAGCGCCAACACCGCGTACTCCTTGCGAGTCAGGGCGACTTCCTGTTCTGCCAGCTGGACCCGGCGATAGGCGAAGTCCACCAGCAAGCCTCCCGTCCGGACCTGTGCGACCGGCAACTGATCCGCCAGCCCCTGGCGTAGCAGTACACGGACACGGGCAAGGAACTCCTGAATGCCAAAAGGCTTGGTCACATAGTCATTGGCGCCGGCATCCAGCGCCTGCACCTTCTCCCCCTCACCAGCGCGTACCGACAGCACCAGCACCGGCACCTGGCTCCACTCGCGCAGCTCCCGCAACACCTGCTGGCCATCCAGATCGGGCAACCCCAGATCCAATACCACCAGATCGGGTCGCCCCAGTGCCGCCTGTTCCAGCCCTTCACGCCCACTACCCGCTTCCAGCACGCGGTAGCCCTGCGCGCACAGGCTGATGCGCAGGAACTTGCGAATCTGCGCTTCGTCGTCAATCACCAGAACGCTTGGGGCGGCACTCACTGATCGTCCTCACTGGCTAACGGCGGCTGCGCGGTCAGGGGCAGGTGCAATACCAGCGTAGTGCCTTGGCCATCCAGACCCTCGCTCACCGTCACCCGTCCACCATGTGCGCCCAGCATGCCCTGGCAGATGGCCAGACCCAGGCCGGTTCCCTGCCCGCCTCGGTCGCCCCGGGCGGCGGTATAGAACATGTCGAAGATCTTCTCGCGCTCGTTCAGCGGTATCCCCGGCCCCTGGTCACTGACGGCGATGCGCAACTCGTCGCGATCTGCCGACACACTCACCCGGATGCGCCCGGAAGCAGGCGAAAAGCGCGCCGCATTGTCCAGCACGTTGACCAGCGCCTGTTCGATCAGCGCCGCGTGCACATAGAGCAACGGTAACTCACGTGGCAATACCGTCTCGACCTGCAGCGGTCCCAGCACCGCGCGCAACCGCTGCAAGGCACTGGAGACGATATCGGCCGGCGCCACCCAGTCACGTGCCAGTTTCAAGCCACCATGGCCCAGGCGGGTCATGTCCAGCAGGTTCTGGATATAGCGGTCCAGCCGCTCGGCCTCGTCGCGTGTGCCTTCGAGCAGCTCGCGGCGATCGGCCAGGGGGATCTGCTCGCCCAGGGCCAACAGACTGTCAATCGAGCCACGCATTGCGGTCAGCGGTGTACGCAGATCATGGGATACCGACGCCAGCAGCGCACTGCGCAACTCCTCGGTCTGACCATGCAGACGCGCGGCCTCCAGCTCCTCGGCTAGCTGCGCACGTTCCAGCGCCTGGGCCAGCGGCTGACCGAGGGCCGCAATCAGCCGACGCCGTTCGCCCGGCAGTGGCTGGCCATCACGCGGCTGCACCCCGAGCAGCAGCAGCGGGCCCTCCTCGCCGGCCAGCGGCAGCCACCACCAGCGCCCGTTAGGCAGCGTATCGGTGCCCAGGCCGGCCGCCTGCTCATGCTGCCAGGCCCAGTCGGCGGCGGCGCGCTCCTGATCGGCGAGCAGGCGCTGGACGCCTGCTTCGACTTTCCACACCCCGTCGCCATCGCGTGACAGCAACGCCACCTCCAGCTCGCTCCAGGCGCAGAACTGCTGCTCGGCGGCGGCCAGCACTGCGCGGCGGTCAGTGGCGGCGGTGAGCTTGCGCGACAGATCCAGCAACGCAGTGGTTTCGCCCTGCGCCTGGCGCAACGCCTCCAGCTGACGACGCTGGCGGCTGGCCAGGTTACCGGTCAGCCCCGCCATCAGCAGGAAGAACAACAGGGTCAGCACGTCCTCCTGACGTTCGATGGTCAGCGACCAGGTCGGCGGTATGAACAGAAAGTTGTACGCAAGGAACGACAGCCCCGCACAGGCCAGCGCTGGCCCCAGGCTGCTGCGCACCGCCACCAGCAGCACGGCGGCGAGGAACACCAGGGAGATATTCGGCAGTTCCAGCACGCGCGACAGGCCCAGCGCCAGCAGCGCCGCTCCGGCGGTGGCCGCCAGGGCCAGGCCATAATCGCCCAAGCGCGCCTGCGCCTGCCCCATATGCCGCACCGGGGAAGGCTCGGCCTCGGTATCCAATACGCTGATTTCAAGGCCCTGCCCAGCAGCCAACAGACGCTCGCCCAGGCCTCGGCCGAACCAGCGACGACGCAGCCGCGCACGACTGCGTCCTACCAGAATCAGGCTGGCACGCCGCTCACGAGCGTGCTCCAGCAACGTCTGCGCCACCGAATCGCCACGCAGGGTGACGACCTCTCCGCCCAGGCGTTCTGCCAGTTGCTGAGCGGCCTGCAGACGGGCACGGTCGTCCTCGCCCTGTGGCCTGCGGGTATCCACGTGTACCACCGACCACGGCAGATGGCGGCGCTCGGCTACCCGACTGGCATGCCGCACCAGTCGCTCGGCCTGGGCATCGCCCTCGATGCCCAGCAGCAGCCGGCCCAATACAGTCGGCGCGGCCTGGCCCTGCAGGCGGTAGCGGCGATTGAGGTCGGCATCCACCCGTGCGGCAGCCGTCTGCATGGCCAGCTCGCGCAGGGCGGTCAGATTGGTCTGACTGAAAAAGGCATCGATGGCCGCGCGTGCCTGTTCGGGGACGTAGACCTTGCCATCACGCAGGCGCTCCAGCAGCTCGCGCGGCGGCAGGTCGACCAGCTGGATCTCGAAGGCTTCCTGCAGCACCCAGTCGGGCACCGTCTCGCGCACCTGCACGCCGGTGATGTCCTGCACCCGGTCATTGAGGCTTTCCAGGTGCTGCACATTGACCGTGGTGTAAACGTCGATTCCGGCTTCCAGCAGCTCCTGCACATCCTGCCAGCGCTTGGCATGGCGACTGCCAGGCACGTTACTGTGAGCCAGCTCATCGACCAGCACCAGTGCCGGCGGGTTCTGCAGGAGCGCATCGAGATCCATCTCGACCATTGGCACGCCGCGGTACTCCAGGCGTTTGAGTGCCTGCTGCGGCAAACCGACCAGCAGCGCTTCCGTCTCGGCCCGCCCATGGGTTTCCACCACACCGGCGCGCAAGTCGACGCCCTGACGCAACTGCCCGTGCGCGGCCTGAAGCATGGCGAACGTCTTGCCCACGCCAGGGGCCGCGCCCAGAAAGACTTTCAGGCGACCGCGGCCTTCACGGGGCAAGTCGGCCAGCAGGGCATCGGCTCGTACCGCATCACTCATTGAACAGGCTCATGGCGTATGGAGGGCGAATTGTCCTGCAGGGCCAGATTCAGCGCCAGTACGTTCACTACCGCCGGCCCCACCAGCGGCCGCTCGGCATGCTGTTCAATCAGGCGTTCCAGTGCCGCACTGGGCAGTTGGCGCGCCTTAGCGATACGCGATACCTGCCAACGCGCAGCCTCGGGTGACAAGTGCGGATCCAGGCCGCTGCCGGAAGTGGTGACCAGTTGCATGGGCACGGGGACAGAGCTCTGCTCGCCGAGGGCGATGGCGGCCTGACCGATGCGCTCGGCCAGTGCCGGATTGCTGGGAGCCAGGTTGCTGGCACCGCTGGCGACGGTCGCGAAACCGGCGGCCGAGGGGCGCGGCTGGAACCACTGCTCGCCCTCGAAGTTCTGCGCCAGCAAGGTGCTGCCGACCACCTGGCCCTGGGCATCACGCACCAGACTGCCGTTGGCTTGCGCGGGGAAAACCAACTGGGCGATGCCGGTGACGGTCAACGGATAGGCTACGCCTGTCACCAGGGTCATGAAGGCCAGCACACCGATGGCCGGACGAAGTTGCTTGAGCATGATGTTTCTCCAGATTCGTTGACGACTTCCCTCCCCGGAGGGAGAGGGAGCAAAAGCCCTACACCAGTCCCAGGGCCACCAGCAGCAGATCGATCAGCTTGATCCCGATGAAGGGCGCGATGATGCCGCCCAGCCCGTAGATCAGCAGGTTGCGCCGCAACAGGCTGGCCGCATCCAGCGCCTTGACGCGCACCCCACGCAGGGCCAGGGGGATCAGCGCGATGATGATCAGCGCGTTGAACACGATGGCCGAGAGGATGGCGCTCTGCGGGCTGTGCAGCTGCATGATGTCGAGCGCCCCGAGCTGCGGGTAAATGCCGGCAAACAGCGCCGGGAGGATGGCGAAGTACTTGGCCACATCGTTGGCCACCGAGAAGGTGGTCAACGCGCCGCGGGTCACCAGCAGCTCCTTGCCCACCTGAACCACGTCCAGCAGCTTGGTCGGGTCCGAATCCAGGTCAACCAGGTTGGCGGCCTCACGGGCGGCCTGGGTGCCGTCGTTCATGGCCAGGCCCACATCGGCCTGAGCCAGCGCCGGGGCATCGTTGGCGCCGTCGCCGCACATGGCCACCAGCTTGCCTTCGGCCTGTTCGCTGCGAATTCGCTGCAGCTTCTTCTCCGGGGTGGCCTCGGCAATCAGATCATCCACCCCTGCCTCGGCAGCGATGGCCGCGGCGGTCAGCGGGTTGTCACCGGTGACCATCACCGTGCGGATCCCCAGCGTACGCAGTTCGGCAAAGCGCTCACGGATACCGGGCTTGACCACATCCTTGAGGTGGATGGCGCCCAGCAAACGCCCTTCGCCCGCGACCAGCAACGGTGTACCTCCGCTCTGGGCAATTTTCTCCACCTCACGCGCCAGAGGAGCAGGCAGCCCATCTCGCCCCAGGTTGAGGTAGTTGAGCACGGCATCCACAGCACCCTTGCGGTAGCTGCGTCCTTGCCAGTCGGCACCGGAAAGGCGGGTCTCGGCACTGAAGGGAATGGCCTTGATCTCGCTCTGCGGAGGCAGTTGCAGTGCCGAACTGCTGCGCAGGTACTCGACAATCGATTTGCCTTCAGCCGTGTCATCCGCCGACGAGGCCAGCAGACTGGCTTCGGCGAGTGTCTGCGCGTCCACGCCAGGGGCCATGACCATGAAACTGCAGCGGCGATTACCGAAGGTAATGGTGCCGGTCTTGTCCAGCAGCAGCGTATGCACGTCACCCGCCGCCTCTACCGCACGGCCGGATTTGGCAATCACGTTCAAGCGGACCAGGCGATCCATCCCGGCAATACCGATCGCCGACAGCAGACCGCCAATGGTGGTCGGGATCAGCGTCACCAGCAGGGCTGCCAGGTACACCAGCGGCAGGTCACCGCCAGCGAAACGGGCGAACGGCTGCAGGGTTGCCACCACCAGCAGGAAGATCAGGGTCAGACCGATCAGCAGAATGTCCAGCGCCACCTCGTTGGGGGTCTTCTGCCGCTTGGCGCCCTCGACCAGCGCAATCATGCGGTCCAGGGTCGACTCACCCGGGTTGGAGGTGATCTTCACCAGCAGCCAGTCGGACACTACCCGGGTGTTACCGGTAACCGCCGAACGGTCCCCGCCGGACTCGCGAATCACCGGTGCGGGCTCACCGGTAATGGCCGCCTCGTTGACCGCGGCAATTCCCTCGATCACCTCGCCGTCGCCCGGAATCAGCTCGCCGGCTTCGACACGAACAATATCGCCTTTGCGCAGCTGGCTGGCAGCCACCGCCTGGTACTGATTTTCGGCGACCCGGCGCCGGGCCGTCAGGCCCTGACTACCAGCCTTGAGGCTGTCAGCCCGCGCCTTGCCACGGCCCTCGGCCATGGCCTCGGCGAAGTTGGCGAAGAGCACGGTAAACCACAGCCACAGCGCAATCTGAACTCCCAAACCAAGGGAAACCGCCGGATGGGGGATGAAACACAGCACGGTGGTGAGAATGGCCGTCAGCTCGACCACCAGCATCACCGGCGAACGCACCAACTGGCGCGGGTCCAGCTTGACGAAAGCCTGTTTCAGCGCCGGCTTCCACAGAGCGGCAAGGCTGGTCTGGGCCTGGTGTTTGACATGCTTGACGCGCGCTGGCGTCTGCAGGGGGGCATTCATCATGGTTCTCCCTTAGAAGCCCTGGAACATGGAAAGATGCTCGGCGATCGGCCCCAGGGCCAGCGCCGGCAGGAAGGTCAGGCCGCCGACCAGGAGGATGGTCAGGGTCAGTAAGGTGACGAACAGCGGGCCATGGGTCGGGAAGCTGTTCTGTCCGACCGGGGCACGCTTCTTGGCTGCCAGGCTGCCGGCGATGGCGAGGATCGGCAGGATGTAGCCGAAGCGTCCCAGCAGCATGGCCAGACCGATCATCAGGTTGTGGAACGGTGTGTTGGCGCCGAAACCACCGAAGGCCGAACCGTTGTTGGCGGTGCCCGAGGTGTAGGCATACAGCGCCTGGCTGAAGCCGTGGGCACCGGGGTTGGTGATGGAGGCCGCAGGGCCGTCCAGACTCACCGCCAGGGCGCAGAACACCAGCACACCGACCGGCATCACCAGCAGGGTGGCGACCAGCAGGCGCACCTCGCGGGCCTCCAGTTTCTTGCCCAGGTATTCCGGGGTACGGCCGATCATCAGGCCAGCCAGGAACACAGCGATCAGGACGAACAGCAGCATGCCGTAGAGGCCGGCGCCGACGCCGCCGAAAACCACCTCACCGAGCATCATGTTGAACATCGGCAGCAGCCCGCCGAGGGCGCTGAAGCTGTCGTGCATGGCATTGACCGAACCATTGGAGGCGGCCGTGGTGGTTACCGCCCAGAGCGCCGAGGCGACGGTGCCGAAGCGCGCTTCCTTGCCTTCCAGCGAACCGACCTGCTCGATCGGCAGGGCTGCCAGTGCGGGATTGGGTTGCTGCTCGGCCCACAGGGTCAGAGCCAGGCCAGCGACGAACAGGATCAGCATGCTGGCCAGGATGGCGCGACTCTGGCGCAGGTCCTTGACGTAGTGGCCGAAGGTGAACACCAGGGCGGCCGGGATCAGGATGATCGACGCCACCTCGAACAGGTTGCTCCAGGCGGTCGGGTTCTCGAACGGGTGCGCCGAGTTGACACCGAAGAAGCCGCCACCATTGGTGCCCAGTTGCTTGATGGCAATCTGGCTGGCGGCTGGGCCGAGCGGAATGGTCTGGTCGGCGCCCAGCAGGCTCTTGGCCTGCACGTAGTCCATGAAGGTCTGCGGCACGCCCTGCCAGACCAGGAAGATGGCCAGCAACACACAGAACGGCAACAGGACATAGAGGGTGGCGCGGGTCATGTCGACCCAGAAGTTGCCGATGCCGTTGCTCGACTTACGCGCGATACCGCGGGCGAACGCCACCAGGATGGCCAGGCCGACCGCCGGGCTGACGAAGTTCTGCACGCCCAGGCCGATCATCTGGCTGAAGTAGCTCAATGCCGCCTCGCCGCTATAGGCCTGCCAGTTGGTGTTGGTGACAAAGCTCACCGCGGTGTTGAACGCCAGGGTCCACTCCAGACCCGGCAGTTGCTGGGGGTTGAGCGGCAGCAGATGCTGCAGCACGAGGATGCTGAACAACACCACCAGGCTTACGGCCGAGAAGGCTAACAGCGCCAGGCTGTAGGTTTTCCAGTCCTGGTCGCGTTCTGGGTCTACCCCGGAAATGCGATAGCACAGGCGTTCAACCGGCAACAGCAGCGGACTCAGCAGGTTGCGCTTGCCCTCCATGGCGTTGAAGAAGAAACGCCCGAGGAAAGACGCCGGCGCGAGCACCAGCACGAAGAAGGCCAGAATCAGCCAATAGTCTTGGACTTGCATGTTGCCTCCTAGCCGCGACCGGCGCGCAGCAGCGCCACCGTCAAATAGATGAACAGCCCCGTGGCCATGGCCAGGGACAATCCGTCGAGAATGCTCATGTGTCAGTGCTCCATATCGCGCTCGAATAGCGCCTGGAGAAATTCTCGGAGCAGACCCCGTAAAGGTTCGATGGCGACGGACAGGACAGGCGTAAAGAATCCGTAAAATCCGCACGTTTACTGCGTATCAGGATCGATACACAGCCGACACGGCGCCGATACACGCAGGCTACAGCCTGGCGCCACACTGGCCGCCAGCCTGCCTGCGGGGTAGCATGCCCCACCGCCCGGCGCGGCCCCGCCCCGTACTTCCCCGGCAAGGCGCACCATGCACAGCAGCCCAGCAGAGTTCACCCCGGAATCCCCCCGCCCGCGCACCCGCGTGCTGATCGTCGACGACGACGAGCCGATCCGCGAACTGCTCTGCGACTACCTGGCCCGCTTCAACCTGGAAGGTGCCGGGGTCAGTGACGGCCGCGCCATGCGCGAGCGCCTGGCCGAGGAATCCTTTGACCTGCTGGTGCTCGACCTGATGCTGCCCGGCGAGGATGGCCTGAGCCTATGCCGCGAATTGCGCCAGACCTCGCGCATTCCGATTCTCATGCTCACCGCTCGCTGCGAGCCCACCGACCGCATCATCGGCCTGGAACTGGGCGCCGACGACTACATGGCCAAGCCCTTCGAGCCGCGCGAGCTGGTAGCACGAATCCAGAGCATCCTGCGCCGGGTCAATGAGGGGCGAGAAGCGCCCAGCCGCAACGAAGCGGCCGAGCGCATCGGCGTGGCGCAGTGGCAACTGAACACCGTGCTGCGCCAGCTGGAGTCGGTCGAAGGGCTGGTAGTGCCGCTGTCCAATGCCGAGTTCCGCCTGCTCTGGGCCTTTCTCGAACGGCCGCGCCGGGTGCTCAGCCGCGAGCAACTGCTGGATGCCGCCCGCGGGCGCAGCATCGAGGCCTTCGACCGCAGCATCGACCTGCTGGTCTCGCGCCTGCGCCAGAAGCTCGGTGACGACCCGCGCGCGCCGCGCCTGATCAAGACCGTACGCGGCGAAGGCTATCTGTTCGATAGCCGCGAGGCCGGCTGATGCGCCGTACCGACAGCCTGCAGCTGCGCCTGTTCGGCATGTTCGTGCTGGCCATCGCCCTGGCCCACCTGCTGGCGTTCATCTGGTTTCACAGCTTTGCCGCACCGCCGGCCCCTCCACCACCACCCAGCGCAAGCTGGCTGGCGGACCACCCTCCGCCCCCGCCTGTCGGATCACCCGGCCCGCCGCCATCGCGTTTCGCCGGCCCGCTGGTGCCGCTGGTGCTGCAACTGCTGGCACTGATCGTCGCCGCCTGGCTGGGCTCGCGCCTGCTGACCCGGCCGATCCATCAGCTGTCGAGCGCCGCCGAGCGCCTCAGCCAGGACCTCGACAGCCCGCCGCTGAGCGAGCAGGGCCCGCAGGAAGTCCGCCAGGCCGCGCTCAGTTTCAACCGCATGCAGCAGCGTATCCGCGAGCAGGTCAGTCAGCGCGGGCGCATTCTGACCGCGCTATCCCACGACCTGCGCACGCCGCTCTCAAGGATCAAGCTGCGCCTGGAGCAAATCGACGACAGTGCCCTGCGCAGCAAACTGGCCGCCGACCTCAACGAGATGGCTGGCATGCTCGATGCCACCCTCACCTACCTCAGCGAACAGAGCAGCCACGAGCCGGTGCAGCGCCTGGACCTGCTCGCGCTGGTCGAGTCGCTGGCGGAAAACGCTCGCGAACAGGGCCAGCCCGTGGAAATCTTCGGCCACTGCGAACCGCTACCGACCCGCCCGCTGGCGCTGCGCGCCTGTCTCAACAACCTGCTCGGCAATGCCCTGCGTTATGCCGGTCACGCCCGTATCGAACTGGTTGAAGGCCCGCATGAGGTGACGCTGCGGGTGGTCGATCATGGCCCCGGCATTCCCGCCGAACAGCGCGAGGCGGTATTCGAGCCCTTCTTCCGCCTGGAGGGCTCGCGCAATCGCAATTCCGGCGGCATCGGCCTGGGCCTGAGCATCGCCCGCGAGGCCAGCCAGCGTCTCGGCGCCGAGCTACGCCTGGAAGGCACGCCCGGTGGCGGCCTGACCGCCGTGCTGCGCCTGCCCCGCCCCTCTGTATAACGCCTGATACCAAGCCCACACACAGGCGACACAGGCCCTGCCGACGCTGGCAGAACCGGAGAACCCTCTCCGGTGAGCGGCCGACCCTGATGTCGGCCGTACCACCTGCCAACCGTTAAAGGAGTGACTGCCATGATCAGTGGAGTCAGTGGCTATTCGTCCTACAACTACAGTTCCAGCCTGAGCAGCCGGCCCAAACCGCCAGACCCTGCGCAGATGCAGGAAAAGCTGTTCAAGACCCTCGACAGCAACACCGACGGCAGTGTCAGCAAGGATGAGCTGAACACCGCGCTGACCGCCGCCAAGGAAAGCGACAGCAGCCTGACCATCGATATCGATGAGCTGTTCAGCCAACTGGACGCCAATGCCGACGGCAACCTCAGCAGCGACGAAACCGCCGCCCTGTTGCCACCGCCACCGCCTGGCCAACCGCCGTCCAGCGAGGAGCTGTTCGGCGCGCTGGACAGCAACGGCGACGGCAGCATCGACACTGACGAGTTGTCGGTCCTGGCCAGCCAGGCCGGCGCCGGTGCCTCCTCTGATGCCTTGAGCGAGCTGTTCAGCCAGCTGGATGCCGATGGCAGTGGCGGCATCGACAGTGAGGAGCTGTCCGCCATGGCGCCACCTCCGCCACCCCCGCCTGGGGGCAGCGGTGGCTTCACCCAAGCACAGGGCGATGAGGCAAGCGCCGGGGAGAACGGCGCCAACCTGGACAGCAACCAGCTGATTGCCATGCTGCTCAAGCAGTACACCGAGCACACCGGTGACTATGCCAGCAGCGTCGGCAGCAGCCTGGACCTCTGCGCCTGAAGGCGGTGGGAGCGGTCACAGCCGCTCCCATTGGTTCGCGCTATCCGCGCGTCACTCTGCTGGCGGTAGCGTGCTCTGTTCGCGGGTAGGCTGTTCGATCCAGTCGCCAATCAGGCTGAAAGCCACGGCCAGCAGCGTCGGGCCGAGGAACAGGCCCATGAAACCGAAGGCGAGAATGCCGCCGAAAACACCGAGCAGCACCACCACCAACGGCAGGTTGCCGCCGCGGCTGATCAGGTAAGGCTTGAGTACGTTGTCCACGCCACTGATGATGAAGGTGCCCCAGATGCCGAGGAACACCGCCAGCCCGTAGTCACCGCGGTAGACCAGCCAGGCAGTGACCGGCGCCCACACCAGCGGCGGTCCCATGGGGATCAGACTGAGAGCAAAGGTCAGCAGCGCCAGCACCACCGCGCCCGGCACACCGACGATGAGAAAGCCGATCAGCGCCAGCAGGGCCTGCGCCGCCGCCGTGCCGATCACGCCGTTGACCACCCGCTGCACGGTGCCGGCCACCAGATTCTGGTAATGCTCGGCGCGCACGCCGATCAGCCGCTCCAGGCCGCGACGAACCTTGTCCGCCATCAGCGGGCCATCGCGGTAGAAGAAGAACACCAGCACCAGGCTCAGGGTCAGCTCCAGCATGCCACCGCCGAGCTGGGCGCTGCGCGCCAGCAGCCAGTTGCCGATCTGCCCGAGGTACGGACGGGCATTGGCCAACATGGCTGCACCCTGCACATCCACGGTATTCCACAGGCTGGCCAGGCGCGGACCGAGCAGCGGCAGGTCGTCCAGCCACTCTGGCGCATCGGGCAGACCGTCGACCTGAAAGCCCTGCAGCAAAGCCACCAGTTTTTGCACATGGTCAGCCAGGTTGAAGCCCAGCCACACCAATGGACCGGCCACCAACAGCATCCAGCCGGCCGTCAGCAGTGCCGCCGCCAGATTGACTCGCCCATCCAGCGCGCTCGTCAGCAGACGCATCAGCGGCCAGCTGGCAAAGGCGAGAACGGCCGCCCAGAACAGCGCGGACCAGAATGGCGCCAGCACCAGCAGGCAGGCGGCCAGCAGGGCCAGAAGCAGAATCTGCATCAGCAGGCGATCGGTATTGAACATGCGCAGACAATCTCTACAGGCCGGGGGAGAAACGCCCGGTTAGGGTAACAGGCTGATGCCGATGAAAGGTTGCACTACTTACTGTCGCTGCAAGCGTAGACCTGTGCCAGCCTCAGTAGCAGCCAACACAGTCAGGCGCTGAGCCCGGATGCCACCTGCCAGCAGAGCCGCCTGCCAGGCTTCGGCCTGCTCGCCCTGCAGGGCCACACGCAGGGTGCTGTCCAGACGCAGGGTACGCACCAGCAGCGCCAGCCAGGGCTCGACCGGTGCCTGGGCCGACGCCGGCAATTGCAGCTCGCCATCCTCGCGCAGCTGACGCAGCCAGGTGGCGGCCGTCGGCAGCAGTTCGGCCAGGGAGCTGCCGGTCTGCAGCTGTTCGACATGCAAGTATGAGCGACGATTGGCCCGGTTTACCGCATACAGGGCCAGGACCGTCTGCGGCTGTTCACGCAGGCGCCACAGCGTGAAGAGTTGCTGGTCATCCGGCGCCGACAGGTCGGCGCGGGCAAACACCGCGTTGGCCCACAGGCTGCTGGCACCGCAGTCGCGCCCCTCGCACCAGAACAACAGATCCGCCTCGCCCTGCAGCGAGGTGCGCAACTGATCAAAAGCCTGCTGGGCGGAATGGCCGCTGGCCAGTTGGTAGGTCTGACGGATCAGACGCCCCTCGACCTCCAGACGCAGCTCGGCACGCGCCTGGTTGCTGATGCGGCGCAGGGCCGACATCGGATAGAAGCGCTCGGCCTCAGCCAGGTCATCCTGAGCAATCAGGCTGGCGTGGGCCGGCGCCGGCAGAGCGGCAATCCCAGGCCCCGCGCGCAAAGGCGTGGCCAGCAACAACAGAACCAGCAACAGATAAGGCATCGATAACTCGCTTAGCGCGCCAGCATGGATTGCGCGGATTTGATCACCGCGGCCGCATCCGGCTCGCGCTGCGGCACTTGCAGCCCGCGCTGGACCGCCGGCCGCGCCGCCAGCGCGTCCATCCAGCGCTGCAGGTGAGGCAGACCATCCACGGATACCCCGGACCAGTCGTGAATGCGCACCCAGGGATAGGTGGCTATGTCGGCAATGCTGTAGTCGCCTGCCAGGTACTCGACCTCGCCCAGACGGGTGTCGAGCACCTCGTACAGGCGGCGGGTTTCGTTCTGGTAGCGGTCGATGGCGCCCTGCAGCTTTTCCGGAAAGTAGCGGAAGAACACATTGGCCTGGCCCTGCATGGGCCCTACCCCGCCCATCTGGAACATCAGCCACTGGATCACCGTGGAACGCCCCTTGGCATCGGCCGGCATCAGCTGGCCGGTCTTCTCCGCCAGATAGAGCAGGATGGCGCCGGATTCGAACACGGCAAAATCTTCACTCTCGGTATCAACGATCGCCGGAATGCGGCCGTTGGGGTTGATCTTCAGGTACTCGGGCGCCTTCTGCTCCTTCCTGTCGAAGGACAAGGCATGCACCCGGTACGGCAGGCCCAGTTCTTCCAGGGCGATGGAGATTTTCTGGCCATTGGGCGTGGCGGCGGTGTAGAGCTCGATCATCAGGCAGTCTCCGGAGCTGGCGCGCGCCAGCGAATACCTCAGAGGGTCGGTACTCGCTGGCGTGCCGTCAAGGCCCGGCGAAGAACGGATTGAAACAGTCTGCGACGACCTGGGCGCCGGCGGCGCTGTCCAGGTGCAGATGATGCCCGCCGGGCAGTCGCTGCACGGTGAAGGGACGACCTTCCAGTACTTCGGTAAAGCGCGGCTCCACCAGCAGCATGCCCTGCTCCGCCAGCACCAGGCTAAGCGGGCACTGCACGGCATCGAGAAAAGCCACGGCATGGGCGCGGGTCAGGCGCAGCGGCGACGGCAGGGTCAGGCGGCTGTCGGTACGCCAGGTGTAGCCGCCTGCAACCGGCATCAGGCCACGTTGCGCCAGCCGCGAGGCGGCCTCGTGGGACACCGCACCGACGCCCTTCATGCGTGCCTGGATCGCCTGTTCGATCTCGGCGTATACCGGCTTCTGCTTACCGGCCAGGGCCAGTTGCGCGCGCAGGGCTTCACCGAGTTTCTGCGGTGCCTGAGCGGCCTCGCCGGTGTAGGGAATCAACCCGTCGATCAGCGCCAGACGACTGATGCGCTCTGGCACGGCACCAGCCAGCAGCAGGGAAACGATGGCGCCCATGGAATGACCGAGCAGCGCGAACTTCTGCCAGCCCAGCTGATCGGCCACCAGCAGCACATCCAGTGCGTAATCCCACAACTGGTAGCCGGAACCGGGGGCGCGGTGAGAGGAATGGCCATGCCCGGCCTGGTCCAGCGCCACGATGCGAAGGCCCGGCAGGCGCGGCGCCAGATGGCTGAAACTGGCGGCGTTATCCAGCCAGCCGTGCAGGGCAATCACCGGCAGGCCATCGGCCGGACCATACAGATGAGCGGCCAGCTCGATGTGCGGCAGGTTGAAACGGACTTCCTCGATCTGCGCCGTCATGGCTGCTCCTCGTCTTGTTGCCAGCGCTGCAGCAGGCTCTTGAGCAGCTCGGCGGTCTGTTCCGGGCGTTCCAGCGGGAACATGTGGCCACCGGGCAAGGCATGGGACTCACCGCGCGCCATCTGTCGCACCGAGCGGGCATGGTGCGGCAATACCACCTGGCTGTGCCGCCCACGCACCACGGCCAGCGGCAGCTCGACCTGCTGCGGCCGGCCCGGGCTGCGGTGCGGCACGCTGCGGTAGATGCTGATTTCGGTGCTCGGATCGAACTTGAGACGCAGCCCCTGCTCGCCATCGGCCACCAGCGCATGCTGCACATAGGCCTCCAGGCAGGCGGGATCGAAGCGTTGGAACAGGCTCTTGCCGGCAAAGTAGGCACGCGCCTCGGCCGCATCGGCAAACTGCTCACGACGCCCGAGGGTACGGCCGGCCGGAGTAATGCGATCAATCAGACCCAGCCCCTTGGCCAGGCGGATCACCCACTGATCGAGACGGGTGAGCACCGGCGAGTCGAGCATCACCACCCCGCGATAGAGTTCGGGATGACGCAATGCCGCGTGGTAGTGCAGCACACCGCCAAGCGAATGACCGACACCCCAGACCGGCTGCTCCAGCTCGCGCAGGTGGGTGAGCAGTTCCTCGACCAGATTGTCCCAGTTGTCATCCACCGGGAAGCGCGGATCGTGGGCATGCTGTTCCAGGTGCAGCACGGCGTAGTCCGGACTCAGCGCATCGAGCAGCTTGCCGTAGGTGGCACTGGGGAAGCCGTTGGCGTGGGCAAAGAAGATCGGTGAGCTCATGCGACAGGTTTCATGGACGGAAAGCAGGCATTGTCCGGCAGGACCCGGGCAGCGGCAATCGGCAGCAGCAGGCCGAATGGCCGGACTGCCGCCGCGTGCATGGTCAGTCCGGTGTCCGCTCGCCGAGCGCGACAATGGCCATGGTCAGCCGGCTGATGCAGCTGGCCTTGCCATCTTCACCGCACAGGCGCAGATCCCACACATGGGTGGTACGCCCCAGGTGCACCGGCCGCGCCACGGCGCTGACACGACCGTCGCGCAGGCTGCGCAGGTGGTTGGCGTTGACCTCCAGCCCTACGCAGTAATAGCGACTGCTGTCGATGCACAGGTAACTGGCCGTGGAGCCCAGGGTCTCGGCCAGCACCACCGAGGCGCCACCGTGCAGGATGCCGTAAGGCTGATGGGTACGGGTATCGACCACCATGCTGGCGCTCAGCCAGTCATCGCCGAAGTCGTCGAAACGGATATCGAGCAACTCGCCGATGTTGCCCTTGAGGGTGGCGTTTAACGCGGCCAGGTCGGGAGTCCGCTGCCAGATGCTCATGCGTGTTCCTCGTCGTGCCAGTGCAACGGATCACGGTTTTCGGCCCACTGCTGGAAACGCTCGCCGTAGGCGCCCTCGATGACGTTGCGCTTGATCTTCAGGGTCGGGGTGAGGAAGCCGTTCTCCACCGCCCAGATATCCTTGACCAGCACGATGCGCTGCAGCTGCTCATGCTGATCCAGCTCGGCATTGACCTCCGCGAGCAGGCGCTTGAGGCTGGCCTCGAGCACCTCACGGGCATGGCTGCCGGCCTCGCTGCGCCCCACCTCGGACAGCACACACAGCGCCAGCGGCTGCGGCAGACCATCGCCGACCACGCAGACCTGCTCGATGCGGTCATGCACGGCCAGCTTGTTCTCGATGGGCGCCGGTGCCACGTACTTGCCTTTGGTGGTCTTGAAGATTTCCTTGATCCGCCCGGTCAGGCGCAGGTTGCCCTGCTCGTCCTGCTCGCCCTTGTCACCGGTACGCAGGAAGCCGTCGACCGTCAGTGCATCGGCAGTTTTCTCGGCTTCCTTGTAGTAGCCCTGCATGGTCGAGCCGCTGCGCACCTGCACCTCGCCCTGCTCGCTGATGCGCACTTCCACGCCCGGACAGTTCTGCCCGATCCAGCCTTCACGGTACTGGCCCGGACGACAGACGTGGGAATAGCCACAGTTCTCGGTCATGCCGTACACCTCCTGCAGCTCCAGGCCTAGGCGGCGGTACCAGTTGAGCAGCTCCTTGGGCACCGGCGCGGCACCGGAGAGGGCGAACTTCACCGCATCCAGCCCAAGCCCGGCGAGCACCTTGCGCCCAAAGATCTTACCCAACAGCGGCAGGCCGAGTAGGAAGTCCAGGCGCTTGGCCGGCATCTTGGCCAGTACGCCCATGTGGAACTTGGTCCAGATGCGTGGAACGGCGAAAAATACGGTCGGGCGGGCACGCTTGAGGTCGTGCACGAAGGTGTCCAGGCTCTCGGCAAAGAAGATGGTCTGTCCGGCGTAGATCGAGGCCATCTCGACAAACATGCGTTCGGCCACATGGCACAGCGGCAGATAGGACAGCAGACGATCCTCCGGTCCCACGCCAAACAGCTCGATGGCATGGCTGGCGGCAAAGCCGAAGTTGCTGAAATTGTGCATCACGCCCTTGGGCATGCCGGTGGTGCCGGAGGTGTAGATGATGGTGGCCAGCTGATCGGCCGCGGGCCGCGGGCTGTCCTGGATCGGCGAGCCTTCCTGCAGTTCGTCCCACATGGCATGAAAGCGCCCGTGCGGGTGCAGCGGCAGCGCGACGGTACGGATATGCTCGCCCACCCCCGGCGCCATGGCCGGCCATTCATCGAGCTTGCCGATGAAGGCTACCTGCACCTCGGCATGCTCCAGCACCTGGCGCACCGATTCGGCGGTGAGATTGGGGTACAGCGGCACCGACACATGCCCGGCCATCCAGATCGCCAGGTCGGCAATGATCCAGTGCGCGCAGTTCTTCGAGATGATTGCCACGCGGCTGCCCTGCGGCAGCTCCAGCGCCCGCAGCCAGTTGGCCGCGCGCCGCGCCTGTTCGCCGACCTCGCCCCAGGTCAGTTCCTGCAGCTGTCCGCCGCCCATGGGCTGGACCAGGTAACGCTTGTTCGGATGTTGCGCTTCGCGCTCGTAAAACCAATCCAGCGGTAAACGGACAGCAGTAACCACGGGGCACTCTCCCTTTGTCGTTTTTATCGGGAACTACCAAGCACTTGCTTGGTTTGACTATTCCACGGACAGAGAGTGACTGGCAAGTGCCCAGGCCAGCACAAATCGGCTAATCATATACCGCGCAACGGCCAGGCAGCCGCCGGCATTTCAGGTTAGGCATTTGATAAGAAAGAGGTTTTCCTGCGCGCGCAGGAAAGATGGAAAGCACCGACAGGCTGCCGGTGCTTACAAATGGCAACGCATTGATCCACTGCCGCAACAATGACCGCCGTTAAAACGGCCAACGTTTAGTCGCGGCAGCGCTCCATCAACCCGGCCATGGCTGCCGGCCCCTGCAGCGCCAGCAGGCCGGCGGTGCGAAACGGCAGCGGATCACCCCGATGGCCATGCAGCAGCAGGCCGGCCAGTTCACCCAGCAGCGGCTGGTGGGCCACCAGCAGCTGGATCTCGGCACTGTCATCGAGCTGATTGATGACCCGCTGCGGGTCGGTGTCCGGGGTCAGCCAGTCGACCGTTACCAGCGGGCAATCAAGCCCCGTCACCTGCATCACCAGCTGCGCGGTTTCCTGGGCTCGCCGGTAAGGACTGACCAGCACCCGCTGCACGCCGGCGCCACGCAGTTGCTCGGCACTCTGGCGGACTTCGCGGATGCCGCGCTCGGTCAGGCGCCGCTGCGCATCACTGGCAGCATGCGGCTCCGCCTCGCCATGACGCAGCAGCCAGAGCTTCACAACTTGGGTTCTTCGTCACGCACCGGGTGCGGTGCCGGCTCGATCACATGGGGTGCTTCACCCTGCGGTGCGGCAGGCACCGGCCAATCGGCAAAGGGCCAGGGCTTTTCGTCACTGTTGAAGGTGCCGAAACGGCCGATCTGCGCCAGGTACTGGCTCAGGCTGTCACCAAACCCGAGCAGCGCAGCACTCGGCGCACCGTAGAAGATGCGATAACCCAGCTGCAACAGCACCACCGCGCCGAGCAGAATTTCCGCCAGTTGCCAGACCACGACAAACACCAGCATCCAGACAATGCGCAGCCCCATCGATTCACGTTCGAGTTGCTTTTCCGGCTCGCTCATAAACACCTCCACAGGTTAGAAACTGTCAGCCTACATCCGTCGCCTAGCAGGCTGTTGAAAAGCGTTGGCGAGGCAGCCAGCGCAAGGCAAAAACAGGCGAAAAAGCGCAGTTTACGAATGGTAAATGAGCATTTTGAGCCTGTTTTTAACACCGCGATGGCAACGCAGGTAGTTTTTCAACAGCCTGCTAGAAGTCATCAGCCGTGATGAAGTCCACATCGGTCTTCGGCTCACCGCTCATCAGCAGGCCGATCACCTGCTGCAAGGTACGACCTTCGAACAGGATCGCATGCAGACCACTGACCAGCGGCATGTAGACCTGCAACTGTTCGGCGCGGGCCTTGAGCACACGCAGGGTATTGACGCCTTCGGCCACCTCGCCCAGGCGCGATACCGCCTCTTCCAGACTGAGGCCCTGGCCCAGAGCAAAACCCACCTGATAGTTGCGGCTCTTGGGGGACGAGCAGGTAACGATCAGGTCGCCAACGCCCGACAGGCCGAGAAAGGTCATCGGGTTGGCGCCGAGTTTGACGGCAAAGCGGGTCATTTCCGCCAGCGCGCGGGTAATCAGCATGCTCTTGGTGTTCTCGCCCATGCCCAGCGCGGCAGCCATGCCGGCCATGATCGCGTAGACATTCTTCAGTGCTCCGCCAAGCTCGGCACCGAAGCGATCGCGACTGGCATAAACGCGAAAGCGCGGGCCATGCAGGGCTCTCTGCACGCGCTGGCAAAGTTCTTCGTCCTCGCTGGCCACCACGGTGGCCGTGAGCGCATGTTCGGCAATCTCGCGGGCCAGGTTCGGGCCGGATATCACCCCGATGCGGGCCTCGGGCGCAATCGACTCGATAATCTGGCTCATCAGCAGAAAGCTGTCGGCCTCGATGCCCTTGGTGGTGCTGACCAGAAACTTGCCGGCCAGCTGCGCGGCAACCGGTTGCAGCACCTTGCGCAGGGCGCTGGAGGGAATGGCCACCAGCAGCAGCTCGCAGCCATCCAGCACGCGCTGCAGGTCGGCCGTGGGCGTGACCCCGGCATGCACCTTGATGCCCTTGAGGTAACGCGGGTTCTCACGGGTCTGCTCGATGGCAGCCA
Source organism: Pseudomonas fluvialis (assembly GCF_014207935.1). GTDB lineage: Bacteria > Pseudomonadota > Gammaproteobacteria > Pseudomonadales > Pseudomonadaceae > Aquipseudomonas > Aquipseudomonas fluvialis_A. The sequence goes on from NZ_JACHLL010000003.1 coordinate 98,858, forward strand.
CCTGCTCGGGGTCGCGCATCCATTGCAGGACGGGCAGGCCGTTCTCGGCCATCAGGTTGGCCAGAGCGGTACCGAAGCTGCCGCCACCCAGCACGCCAATTGGGAGTACGCCAAGCGGAAGTTGTTCTGTCATAGGGTTTCCATCGTAGGCCAGCAGTCGATCCATGCCGGGCATTATACGTTGCCAGCCCGGCGCAGCCAGTTCCGCGCACTGCCGGCCTGGCTGGCAAATGCAGCCAGGTCGGTTAACATGCCAAAACCTGCCCGATGGATCGGATTTGCCATGCTTCAGCCCACCCGCTGCCTGCCGCATTGCCACGCCCGCCTGGGAGCGGCCATTCCGTGAAGCTGCTCAACCAGGGCGACATCCATGTTCGCACCCAACTGATCAGCCTCGGTCCGGCACTGCTGCTGACCCTGATCCTCACCGCGTTCTTCACCTATACGCGCCTGCACGACCTGCGCACCGAGATCAACCAGACCGGCCAGCTGATCGCCAACCAGCTGGCGCCGGCCAGCGAATATGCCCTGCAGAACCACAATCTCGGGCAGCTCGGCGAACTGCTACAAGCCACCCTGGAAACCGCCAAGGTGCGCTTCCTCGAAGTGCGCGACACGGAAAACCGCCTGCTGGTGTATGTCGAGCAGGCCCAGCCCGCCAGCAACGATCAACTGCAGGTATTCCAGGCCCCGGTCATGGGCAATCAGGCCGTCACCCTCGGCCGAGTGGTGGTCGGTATTTCCAGCGACGATTTCAACAGCCGCCAGCAGGAAATCCTCGCCAAGGCCGGCGCCATCGGCCTGCTCGCCCTGCTGCTGACCTTTCTGCTCGCCCGCCGTCTGGCCATGAGCCTGTCGCGGCCGATTGCCGCCATGGGCGCGGCGGTGCATTCGCTGCAGAGCGGTGACTATGGCCAGGAACTGCCAGTCAACGACGACGGCGAGCTGGGCACTCTGGCCCGCCATATCAATGCCCTGGCCAATGCGCTGGAAACGGCCAGCCGCGAGCAGAGCCATGCCATCGAGCAACTGACCCTGGCACGCGAGGAAGCCGAGCAGGCCAACCGCGCCAAGTCCGAATTCCTCGCCATGATGAGCCATGAGCTGCGCACGCCCATGAATGGCGTACTGGGCATGCTGCAGCTGCTGGAAACCACCGAGATGAACAGCGAGCAGGCCGAGTACACGGCGCTGGCGACCGAATCCACCGAACACCTGCTCAAGGTGATCAACGACATCCTCGACTTCTCGCGCATCGAGCGTGATGCTCTGGAGCTGGAGCGCATTGCCTTCGACCTCGGCGATCTGCTGCAAAGTTCGGTGCAGGTGTTCCTGCACAGCGCCCAGCAGCGCCACCTCAGCCTGAGCCTGGAAGTTCAACCCGGGCTGGAAAACATGGAAACCCAGGGCGACCCGACGCGCATACGGCAGATTCTGGTCAACCTGATTGGCAACGCCCTGAAGTTCACCGAGCACGGCGGCATCCGCGTCATCGCCAACTGGCAAGCCCTGGATGATCAGGTGCTGTGGTTCACCTGCGCCGTGCACGACAGCGGCATCGGCATTCCCGCCGAGCGCCTGGAGCACATGTTCGATGCCTTCCAGCAGGCCGACAACTCGATTTCCCGGCGCTATGGCGGCACCGGCCTGGGCCTGCCGATCGCCCGCACGCTGGCCGAGCGCATGGGCGGCACCCTGCGCGCCGAAAGCGGCGGCCAGGGTTCGGTGTTCACCCTTGAGATTCCCCTACCCTTCGTGCCGCGGCAGACCCGCATCGACAGGCGCGATGCCCAGCAGCAGTCGCAGGGGGCTGGTGAGCTGGTGCTGCTGGTGGAAGACAACCCGGTCAACCAGACCGTGATCGAGGCCATGCTGCGCAGCCTTGGCTACCGCGTGCAACTGGCTGGCGATGGCGCCATCGCCGTACAGGCGGTCTGCAACACGCACTTCGATGTGATCCTGATGGACTGCCGCTTGCCGCACATGGATGGCTACGAGGCGACCCGGCGTATTCGTCAGCTGGCGCAGGGACGCTTGATCCCGATCATTGCCCTCACCGCCAATGCCCTGCAAGGTGATCGCGAGCTGTGCCTACGTGCCGGCATGGATGACTATCTGGCCAAGCCCTTCAAGCGCCTGGACCTGCAGCATCTGCTGGAGCGCTGGTTGCGCCAGCGTGCCAATACGAGCGAGCTACCAGCCGTGGCAGAACGACATGCCTGGACGGCACCCCCGACCTTTGGCGAGTAGGCACAAGCCGCGAGGTGCGGCAGCTTGCGAGTAGAGTGTGAACGACTGTACGCGGCAGTGTGACTTTAACCACAACGCAACAGTCTACGACTAGGCTGACGGCATGCAGACCCGCTCTGCAGCCGCAGGATGATTGGCCCAGCCCTGACACAGGGACCTTTGAGGAGCATGCATGAGCAAGAAGAACGCCTACACCCGGGAAGAACTGCTGGCCTGTGGTCGCGGCGAACTGTTTGGCCCGGGCAACGCACAGCTGCCGGCCCCCAACATGCTGATGATGGATCGCATCACCCATATCAGTGACACGGGCGGCAAATACGGCAAGGGCGAAATCATCGCCGAGCTGGATATCAATCCGGACCTGTGGTTCTTTGCCTGCCACTTCGAAGGCGACCCGGTCATGCCCGGCTGCCTGGGCCTGGATGCCATGTGGCAGCTGGTCGGCTTCTATCTCGGCTGGCAAGGCAACCCCGGCCGTGGCCGCGCCCTGGGTTCGGGCGAAGTGAAGTTCTTCGGCCAGGTCCTGCCGACCGCCAAGAAGCTCACCTACACCATTCATATCAAGCGCACCATCAGCCGCTCACTGATCCTCGGCATCGCCGACGGCACCGTCAGCGTCGATGGCCGCGAGATCTACAGTGCCGAAGGCCTGCGGGTCGGCCTGTTCACCTCCACCGACAGTTTCTGATTGAAGGACTCCACCATGCGTCGCGCCGTCATCACTGGTCTGGGTATCGTTTCCTGCCTGGGCACCGATAAGGACACCGTTAGCGCCAACCTGCGTGCCAGCAAGAGCGGCATCCGCTTCAACCCGGCCTACGCCGAGATGGGGCTGCGCAGCCAGGTTTCCGGCTCGGTGCAACTCAACCTGGAAGAGCTGATCGACCGCAAGGTCCTGCGCTTCATGGGCGACGCAGCAGCCTTTGCCTACCTGTCGATGCAGCAGGCGATCAGCGATGCCGGCCTGACCGAAGCGCAGGTCTCCCACCCGCGCACCGGACTGGTAGCCGGCTCCGGCGGCGCCTCGACGCTGAACCAGATGGAAGCCATCGACACCCTGCGCGAGAAAGGCGTCAAGCGCATCGGCCCATACCGCGTGCCGCGCACCATGGGCAGCACAGTGTCGGCCTGTCTGGCCACACCGTTCCAGATCAAGGGTGTGAACTACTCGATCTCCTCGGCCTGCGCCACCAGTGCTCACTGCATCGGCCACGCCTGGGAACAGATCCAGATGGGCAAGCAGGACATCGTCTTCGCCGGCGGCGGCGAAGAAGAGCACTGGAGCCAGAGCTGCCTGTTCGACGCCATGGGCGCCCTCTCCACCCAGTACAACGAGACCCCGGAAAAAGCCTCTCGCGCCTACGACGCCAAGCGTGACGGCTTCGTCATCGCCGGCGGTGGCGGCATGGTGGTGGTCGAGGAACTGGAGCACGCCCTCGCCCGCGGCGCCAAGATCTATGCCGAAATCGTCGGCTACGGCGCCACCAGCGACGGCTACGACATGGTCGCACCGAGCGGCGAAGGCGCCGTGCGCTGCATGCAGCAGGCGCTGGCCACCGTCGACAGCCCGATCGACTACCTCAACACCCACGGCACTTCCACCCCGGTCGGCGATGCCGCAGAGGGTCGTGCAGTACGTGAAGTGTTCGGCGACAAGGCCCCGCCTCTAAGCTCGACCAAGAGCTTGTCCGGTCACTCGCTGGGCGCCGCCGGCGTGCAGGAAGCCATCTACTGCATGCTGATGATGGAAGGCAACTTCATTGCCGGCTCCGCCAATATCGAAGAGCTGGACCCGGAAGTGGCCGATCTGCCGGTGGTGCAGCAGACTCGTGAAAACGTGCAGCTCAATACCGTGATGAGCAACAGCTTCGGCTTCGGTGGCACCAACGCCACCCTGATCCTCAAGCGCTGGACGGCCTGAACGGTCAGGCAATAAAAAACGGCGCCTGCGGGCGCCGTTTTCATTTACGCGGCAACCCCCACTCAGCGACCGGCCTTGCGGCGTAGGGCCGAGGGGCTGAAGTTGCTGTCATCCGGCGCTGCCTGGCTGAAGTCGACCGTGCTCTTCTCCTCGTTGTCGAGCCACTGCACACCATAGCGGCGCGCCTGCAGGTCGTGGAACGTATCCAGACCGGTCCATACCGTCGGCACTTCGTAGAAGGTCTTCAGGTAGGCCATCGACACGCGCCACAGCTCGCCACGGCCGTCGTACTGGTCGACCACCGCCGCGCTCCAGCTGTCCTCGTCCAGGTACAGGCGACGCTTGGAGTAGATATGTCGTGCGCCTGACTTCAGCTTGCCCTCGACCACCCACACACGGTGCAGCTCGTAACGGGTGTACTTGGGATTGATATGACCCGGGGTGAGCAGGTCCTTGTACTTCACTTCGGCACTGGTCAGCTGGTAGTTGTTGTAGGGGATGAAGACTTCCTGCTTGCCAACCAGCGTCCAGTCATAGCGATCCGGCGCGCCGTTGTACATGTCGGTGTCGTCGGCCGTGCGCAGGCCATCGGTGGCCTCGATCGGTGTGTCATAGGCCAGCGTCGGCGCACGCCGCACACGGCGCTGACCCGGGCTGTAGCCCCAGGCCTGACGCGGCGCCTTGACCTGGTCGAGCATCTCGTGGACCAACGCGCCCTCACCGGCCAGACGCGCCGGCGCCGTGGTGAAGGTCAGGTAGTAGAACAGCTGGTTGTTCAGCGTGGCGTAGCTGCCCTGCGGATCATAGAAGCGGAACTTGGCCTCGTTCTTCGAGGTAACCAGCGCGTAGGAGCCATTGCGCTGTACACCGGCTTCGGAAGAACGGCGTACCAGGTAGCTGCCGCGGTAACGGGTGATGTGGTTCCACACCGCCTCTACGCCACTTTGCGGAATCGGAAACGGCGTACCACCGTAGGCATCGCTGATCCCGTTACCGCCATCGAGCAGCTTGGCCGTGGTGGCATTCTTGTAGGTGTTGTCGTATACCCACTGCGGTGCCGCGGCACTGCGCTGGGTCGGATAGACCGGCATGCTGAAGCTGTCCGGGTAGGACTTGAGCAGGGCAATCTGGCCATCGGTGAGATTGCCGCGGTACTGCTCCAAGTTGGCCTTGGTGATGCTGAACAACGGCTTGTCGCCGGCATAGGGATCGACATGCCGCTTGCCCGGCCCTTGATATCCAGCAGGCGCCTTGGTCAGGCCGCCCGTCCAGGCCGGAATGGTGCCGGCGGCATTGCCGGCACGCTCGCCACCGAGCGGAGTCAGGGTGGTTTTCAGGGTCGCCGCCTGACTGGCAGAAACAGCTGCCTCTGCGGCAACGGGCACGGCCAGCCACAAGGCAACCGCAAGCAACGAAAGTGATGGACGCATAGCGATAACTCCAGGACAGAACTCAGCCCGGCGCTAGGCCGGGCCGGTTGATCAGAACGAATACTTGCCAGTCAGCGAGACGTTGTCGCGGTCATAGGAGCCGCTGTTGCCATCATCGTACTGGGTGTACTGCAGGCCGACCTGGAAACTGTTCAGGTACAGCGCGTCCATCCCCACGGTGAAGGCCTTGTTGTTCTCGATGAAGTTGCCAACACGGTCGGAGTTGCCCTGGAAGTCATGCTGGAAGACCGCATAAGGCGACAGCTGGACACCGGCGAACACATCGTTCCAGCTACCCGACAGCAGCAAGGTGTAGCCATAACTGTCACGGTCAACCTGCCAGTCATCACCATTGCCTTTCACATAAGCCTTATCGGCAGAACTGGTGAAAACGCGCTCACTGCCATCATAAGCGGTGTATGTCAGGCTACTGCCACGAATGTGCTGAGACGCGACTTCAACTACACCAAACAGCGAGTCAAAACTCAGGCGGGGACCGAAGTTGTAGATGGATGACAACGAGACGTTGAACATTTCTGCCCGCTCGTAGTTATCAAACAACACTCCACGGCACAGCATCTTACCGGAGACAGGAGTACAGGCATCTTCAGCAGCGACATTGCTATCGGCAACTGTACTGGTCCCCAAAACACCAGGGATCAACAGGTCACCCAGAATATCGTCAGTTGCCGTGATGGCGACCGGCGCATTTGGCCGATAGGCAACCTCTCCAGAGAATGAGGCATCCCCCATAGTGGTATTAAAGCTGAACCCATACATCCGCACATCTTCCACATAGCGACGACGTGCAACAGCATTGCTGGCCATATCAACGGTAGCTACGCCCGGTACCGCAGCACCTGCTCCTGGTACCAAAGCGTTCGCAATATTGGTCAGGCCTGCGATATCAATCCCGTCATAACCAGTCAAATCCACAGTCAGCTGCGGCTCCTTCGTGTGGTAGTTGACGAAATACAAGCCGAACTCGGTGGCGTTCAACTCTTCGGCAATGTAACGAAGAGCAAAACCAAATTGACCGTCATTACTAGCAGACAAGTCCTCGCCAATATTGGCAACTTTAAAGGTGCCTGTAGTTGGGTCGACGAAAGCATTCGGGCCATATGGACCATTCCCAACCAACCCAAAATCAGCCGCCAGGTTGTAAAAACCCAATATTGGCGCAAGATCTTTCTCTGTCGTGTAGGCAGTATTACCACCGTCTGCAAACAGATCAGTGCCCCCAAAATAGGTACCGACTGGATCGAGACGGGTTTCCTCCCACGTCCACTGATAGAAACCTTCCATCGATAGGTTTTCAGTCAGGCCGATGTTGTAGCTGAAGGCCTCGACCGGCATCAGCACTTCCTTAAGCTCGGAACCAGGCAGGTGGTACTTGGCCGCATCCACCGGATTGATGGTATTGATGCCTCCACGATAGAAAACACCCTCTCCCCAACTAATGACCTGACGACCTAGCTTGGCGCCCAGCGGCATGTCGCCGACATCCCAGCTACCGAAAACATAGGCATCAAGCACCTCGGCATTGTTACCGGCAACATCGCGGGTCTCATCAGTGAAATGGTCATCGTTGGGATAGGCTTGGCTCGGCCGCCCTGCAGAGTCAGACAAGTCGTTGTAATCATTACGCTTATCCATAATCTGCGTATCGTAGTAGGCCGTACCACGAATGAACGCACCGTAATTCTGATAGTTCAGCGAGAGATCTGAGGTGACCTTGTACACCTCAGAAACAAGGCCGGTATCAAAGTTACGGTTGCCATCGTCAGCGTTGATGTCACCGACATCATCACGCCCTTGAACCCGCCACAATGTGCCGTATGACAACGTGGTATCGAGGGAACCCTCGACCTCGCCATCCAACAGGCTGATTTCCACCGCTTGTGCCTGGCTGGCAATCACCAGCGGCAAGATCCCCAGCAAAGCACCCGCCTGCAATGGCTTGCAGAACAGGGCGGGCAAGCGCACCTGCTTTTTCATTGAAACCCCCACGCCAAGATTATTGTTGTTTTGTCTCGGCTGCGCGCCCACGTATCGGAGCGTCACAGAACACGCCAGGCTTACACTGCACAAATTGGCACGAATGTACCTAAAACGTTTCAGAGTTTTGCCAAGCAATGACTCTGCAGTCAAGCTTAATCTGTGCGATGCACTAGGGGGTGGTGCTGAACATTGGCCAAATCGACCTCCGCCCAGCCTGAATTAATCCTTATTGCACCATGAAGCGCTGTTCGACCAGCTTGCGATCGCCCTGGAAAACCAGGAAATGCCACTCGCCCGGCACCACCTCGTGGTACTCGCTGAACTCGTACGCCATCACGTCGGCCACGGCGGCTTCGGCCATCTCCTGCTGGACCACGAACTTGTCGTGGCGCAGGCCGTCGGGGGTGACCACGCCCGGGGTAAGATACAGCAGGGTCAGCGGCTGATCGCCCTTGCGCTTGCCAGCCAACTGATAGCGCAGGCCGAACTTGGTACCGAGCTTGGCCGGGATCACCTGGGTGGTCTCGATCGCCTGCTGCTGGTTGGTCAGCACCCGCTGCCCGGGCTCGAAGTCCTGTACCTGGCTCTGGAAAATCCCGTACTCGATCTCGCCCTGAACCTGTACCTCGGCCAGCAACGGTGTGCTGATCAGGCTGATGGCCAAGAGGGTGGCGGCTTTGAATGCTTGCATGATGCTCTCCTTGGAATGAACGGCGACGAGCCTATGACCAAGGCATGACAGAGAGATGACAGTCATCGCCAATATACCCCCCCAGGTATATAAAGAAGCGTTGATTCATATCAAGCGACCTGCCTGTCGCAGCTTCTAAGCTGCACTCATCCAACGCCATCACGGAGTGACCATCATGCAATGCAACGTAGGCAAAACTGACAAACTGCTGCGTATCGGTGCCGGCATCGCCCTGCTCGGTCTGGGGGCTGCGGGCGTCATCGGCTGGTGGGGACTGATAGGCGTGGTGCCACTGGCCACCGGCCTGCTCAACTGGTGCCCGGCCTATACCCTGCTGGGCATCAGGACCTGCAAGACGGACGCCTGACATGGCACTCAAGACCCTGCATGCCCAAGGCGGCATGGGCGGCGACATGTGCATCCGCATCACCAGTGGTGAGCTCGAGATCATCATGGACCAGCCCAAAGGGGCCGGCGGCAGTGGGCTGGGCCCGACGCCACTGGAGCTGATCCTCGCCGCCGTGGCCGGCTGTTTCGGCACCATTGGCCGCTTCATCGCCCACCAGCAGCGCTTCGAACTGCGCGGCATGCAGTTCGCCATCGAGGGCGACTACGACCCGGATGGTCTGCTCGGTCGCAATCCGCAGGTGCGCCCAGGCTTTCAGGCCCTGCGTATTCGGGTGAGTATCGATGCCGACCTCGACCAGGCCGGCAAACAGAAACTACTGGAGCAGATCGAGCAACGCTGCCCGCTGGCCGACAACCTGCTGCATGGCACCCAACTGATCAGCAGCCTCGGCTAAGGTTCAGGACTGCTGCTCGGCCCAGCGCTGGCGAATTTCCAGGATGATCGGCAGCTCGGCGATGAACAACTCGACCAGCTGCGGATCGAAATGGCGCCCGCTCTCGTCGCGCAGCAGCTGCACCGCCTTCTCCACCGGCCAGGCCGCCTTGTACGGACGCTCGCTGGTCAGGGCGTCGAACACATCGGCAATCGCCACGATGCGCCCCTCGATGGGAATCTCCTCGCCCTTGAGGCCACGCGGGTAACCGCTGCCATCCCATTTCTCGTGATGGGTCAGGGCAATATCGTGGGCCATGCGCAGTAGCCCGCCGGGGTGCTGACCGATGATGTCCGCACCGATCTGCGCATGGGTGCGCATCACCGCCCACTCGGCATCGTCCAGCTTGCCGGGCTTGCGCAGCACCGCGTCAGGAATGCCAATCTTGCCGACATCGTGCATGGGCGCGGCGTTGAGCAGCTCCTCGGCATCTCGCTCGCTGAAGCCGGCGGCCCGCGCCAGCACCTGGGAGAAGTGGCTCATGCGGATCACGTGCAGGCCCGTCTCGTTGTCCTTGAACTCGGCCGCCAGGCCCAGGCGCTGAACGATCTGCAAGCGGGTCTCGCGCAGCTCCTCCACCCGTACCAGCGACAGGTGGGTCCGCACACGGGCGCGGACGATGGCCGGACTGACCGGCTTGGTGATGTAGTCGACCGCACCGACGGCAAAGCCACGCGCTTCATCCTCCACATCCGCGAGCGCCGTTACGAAGATGACCGGGATCGCCGCCGTGGCCGAATGGCCCTTGAGCCGCTCGCACACCTCGTAGCCGGTCATGCCCGGCATCATCACATCCAGCAGAATCAGGTCAGGCTTCTCGCGCGCGGCCAGCTCCAGCGCCTTGCTACCGTCTTTGGCAAACAGCAGTCGATAGTCCTCCTGCAGAATATGCCGCAGCACCTGCAGATTGGCCGGTTCGTCATCCACCACCAGCACTTGCTGGCGGCTGTCCTGAGCTTGAGTTTGTGTCACTCGCCAATCTCCTGCTTCAACTGCTGGCGGATGCGCTGCAAGTGTTCCAGCGCCTGCTCGAATTCAAAATCATCGATGGCCTGACGCACCGTACGCATCTCATCTCCGCCCGACTGCACGCTCTGTTCGAGCAGACTCAGGGCGGCTTCATCCAGGCTGCCACGTTCAAGTTCAGCGATCAGGGTATCCAGCGCCTGACGCACACGCTGCGGATCGGCCGAAACCATCATCGCCGCCGCCTGAGCCTCCGGCTGCAGGGGCAAAGCCAGGCGAACCGCCTCGAAAGCCTCATGCCAGGCATCAACCAGTTCGGCACAGCGCTCGGCGGCCCCGGCACGGGCCGCCTGCTCCAGACTGAATGCAGTATGGCTCAGCTGCACCAACCCGAGATTGGCAGTCACCCCACGCAAGCGGTGTGCCTGGGTTTCAAGATCGGCCAGGTCAGGCGCCAGCAGCAAGGCCCGCACAGGCTCGGCAACGGCCTGCTCCTCCAGGAAACGGGCAATGGCCGCCGCCATCTGCAGCGGCCCACCCCACAGGCGTGCACCGCGCGTCCAGTCGAATAGCCCTTTCGGTTTATTCGCCGCAGCCACCGATACGCTCGGCCCGCTCGACAGCCCCAGCACACCCGCCATTTCCGCCAACAGCGCCTGCATATCCAGAGGTTTACTGGCAAAGCCGTTCATGCCGGCATCCAGCGCCTCCTGGCGATCACGTTCAAGCACGCTGGCCGTGAGCGCGATGATCGGCACCGGGCCAGACTGCCGGGCCTGCTCCCAGGCACGTATGCGCCGGCTGGCTTCCAGGCCATCGGTGCCAGGCATCTGTACGTCCATCAGCACCAGGTCGAAGACCTCACGGGTAAACATCTCAACCGCCGCCGCGCCATCGCCAACGGTGATCAGTTGATGACCTAGACGCTGCAGATTGAGCACCAGCAGTTCGAGGTTCTGCTCCACATCATCCGCCGCCAGAATCCTCAGCGGTGGCAAACGCGGGGTCTGGCGCCGCTCGCGCACGCGCACCGTGCCCTGCCCGACAGGCAAAGGCAGATCGACGATAAAGCGGCTACCGATGCCCAGTTCACTTTCGACCAGGATGCGCCCCCCCATCAGCTCCACCAACTGCCGCGAAATGGTCGTGCCCAGGCCGGTACCGCCAAAGCGCCGGCTCATCGACGCATCGGCCTGAGCGAACGGATCGAAGATGCGCTCCAGACGGTCGGCCGCGATGCCAATCCCGGTGTCATGCACGGTGAAGCGCACGGCGCCGGGTGCGCCGGAGACCTGCAAGCGCACGCTCCCCTGCTCGGTGAACTTGACGGCATTGCCCAGCAGGTTGCTCAGTACCTGCTGCACGCGCAACGGGTCACCCTTGAAGTGCTCGCCCAGGGTTTCGGGATACTCCAGATGCAACCCAAGGCCCTTGCGCTCGGCAGTCAGGCGGTGGGTGTCACAGACCTGCTCGCACAGCTCGCGCAGGGAGAAGTCGAGGGTTTCCAGTTCGATGGCGCCGCGGTCCAGTTTTGCCGTGTCGAGGATGTCATTGAGCAGCCCCAGCAACGAACGCGAGGCCTGCTGCACCGTGCGCAGATGGCGGCGCTGGGCGTCGTCCAGAGAAGTGTCCAGCAATAGCTCGGTGAAGCCGATTACCGCGTTCATCGGCGTGCGGATCTCATGACTCATATTGGCCAGGAAGCTGCTGCGGGCCGCGGCCGCCTGCTCGGCGCGGTCACGGGCGGTACGCAGCTCCTGCTCCATCAGCCGCCTTGGCGTCAGGTCGGTGGCCAGCTTGACCACCTTGAACGGCTGGCCGTCGATATCGAGAATCGGGTTGTAGGTGGCCTGAATCCACACCTCCTGCCCCGCCTTACTGAAACGCCGGTATTCGCCACGACTGAAACGCCCGGCTCGCAACTCGGCCCAGAACTGCGCGTACTCCTCGCTGGCGGCGTACTGCGGATCACAGAGCAGGCGGTGATGCTGGCCCAACAGTTCACTGGCCGACTCATAGCCGAACAGCTGCAGGGCATTGTCGTTGATCGTAAGGATGTGACCGGCCAGGTCGAACTCGATCAGCGCCATGGCCTTGCTGATGGCGTTGACCTTGCCTTCGTACTCGGCGTTGCGCCGCTTGCTCTCGGTCTGGTCGAGCAGTACGCCGTCGATCCAGCGCGGCTCGCCCGCCTCGTCACACACCGCACTACCGCTTTCCCAGATCCAGTGTTCGCGCCCAAGGCGGTCATAGAGACGGTACTCAATCGCATAGCTGCGGCCGGCATTCACCGCCTGCAGGACCTCTTCGGCAATGCGCGGACGATCATCCGGATGGAACAGCTCGGCAATGGACTTGCGTCTTTCCGTGAAGTCCTTCGCTGGCCAGCCAGTCAGCACCGCGACGGCGTCGCTGATGAACAGCATGCTCCAGTCGTCATCCAGCAGGCAGCGAAAGGCCACACCAGGAATGTTGCCGATCAGCGAGCGGTACTGCTGCTCGCTCTCGCGCATGGCTTTCTCCAGGGCCTTGCGCTGGCTGATGTCACTGACGAAACCGACATACAGGACATGCCCGGGTAGTTCTGCACGGCCGATAGCCAGGCGCAACGGCAGGTGCCGGCCATCCTTGTGCAAACCCTCGACCTCACGCCCGACACCAATGATCCGCGCCTCGCCACTCTCCTTGAAATGGCTCAGGTAGCCATCATGCTGGCTGCGGTGGGGTTCCGGCATCAGCATGCGGATGTTCTGCCCGATCAACTCCTCGCTGCGCCAGCCGAACAGGCGCTCGACCGAGGGATTGACCGCGAGTATCTGGCCGCGCTCGTCGATGGTGATGATGCCGTCGACCGCCGTATCAAGGACCGCCGCCATGCGGCTCTGACTGCCCTGCATCTGCCGGTACAGGTCGCGGTAGCGCAACAGGCCATTGACCGCCGCCACCAGCATGCTCAGCGCCAGGGTGGCCATCGCCACCGCCAGGGCGAGGTAGAAGCTGCCCTCGACGCTACGCGGCTGGCTGAACTCCTCCATGCCGACAAAACGCGCGGCGGCCATGCCGGTGTAATGCATGCCGCTGATCGCCAGGCCCATGACCAGGGCGGCCAGGGACAGCGCCTGACCTTTGCTGAAGTGTTCACGCAGCCCAAAACGCACCCACAACGCCAGGACCGCCAGCACCACCGCGACCAGAATAGACAGGGCAAACATCCAGGGGTCGTAACGCAGCAAGGGCGCCATCTGCATCGCCGCCATACCGCTGTAGTGCATGGCGCCGATGCCGGCGCCAACGAGTACACCGCCGCCAACCAGCTGGAACGCACTGAGCCGACGCAGGGACAGCAGGCTCAGCGCCACCCAGGACGCAAACAGGCTGGGCAGTACCGAGGCCAGGGTAATCAGCGGGTCATAGCGCACCGCAGCGCATAGCTGGAAAGCCAGCATGCCGATGAAGTGCATGGACCAGACACCACCGCCAAGGGCCACCGCACCGGTGGCTATCGCCAGTTGGCGATGAAAGCGGCTCTGACTCACCCGAGCCACGCCGGCCAGCTGCAGGGCCATGGCCGAGGTCACTACGGCGATCAGCACCGACAGCAGCACCAGCGCCGGTTCGTGCTGACCGAAGACCTGCATGCCTTCGCTCGCGGAATCGACAAACCATTGATCGAGTAAGTTCATGGATACCTGCACACGCAACGATATCCAGTGACTTAATACGGCCTTGACGCCGCCGTCAATCAAGCCGCCTTGAGCGCCACGCCGCAGAGGCACGAAAGCCCGCACTCGGCGGGCTTTCGTATCCAGCTTGCATCACTGTCAGGCCGAGAGTTCGACCAGCAGCTTGTTCAGGCGGCGCACGTAGCTGGCCGGATCCTTCAGGCTGTCACCGGCGGCCAGGGCGGCCTGATCAAAGAGGATATGCGACAGGTCGACAAAGCGGTCTTCATCCGGCTCACCGTCGAGTTTCTCGATCAGCGGATGGCCCGGATTGATCTCGAAGATCGGCTTGGCGTCCGGCACCTTCTGCCCGCTGGCCTCGAGGATCTGGCGCATCTGCAGGCCCAGGTCCTGCTCGCCGATGGCCAGGATGGCCGGCGAATCGGTCAGGCGATGAGACACACGAACCTCGGCTACCTGTTCGCCCAGCGCGCCCTTGAGGCGCTCGATCAGACCCTCCTTGGTCTTGGCGATTTCTTCCTGGGCCTTCTTGTCCTCGTCGGAGTCCAGCTTGCCCAGGTCCAGATCACCACGGGCCACATCGACCAGCTGCTTGCCATCGAACTCGGTGAGGTAGCTCATCAGCCACTCGTCGATGCGGTCGGTGAGCAGCAGCACCTCGATGCCTTTCTTGCGGAACACTTCCAGATGCGGGCTGTTCTTGATCTGCGCGAAGCTCTCGCCGGTCAGGTAGTAGATCTTGTCCTGACCGTCCTTGACGCGGCCCAGGTAGTCGGCCAGCGACACAGACTGCTCCTCGCCTTCGCCCGCCGTGGAGGCAAAGCGCAAGAGACCTGCGATCTTCTCCTTGTTGGCGAAGTCTTCGGCCGGACCTTCCTTGAGCACCTGGCCGAAGGCCTTCCAGAACTTCTTGTAGTCCTCGGGCTTGTCCTTGGCCAGCTTCTCCAGCATGTCCAGCACGCGCTTGGTCAGCGCCGACTTCATCGAGTCGATCACCGGCCCGGACTGCAGGATTTCGCGGGAGACGTTCAGCGACAGGTCATTGGAATCCACCACGCCCTTGATGAAACGCAGGTACAGCGGCAGGAACTGGTCAGCCTGATCCATGATGAACACGCGCTGCACATACAGCTTCAGGCCCTTGGGCGCTTCGCGCTGATACAGATCGAAAGGCGCGCGGCCGGGAACGTACAGCAGGGAGGTGTACTCCAGCTTGCCCTCGACCTTGTTGTGGCTCCAGGACAGCGGGTTTTCGAAATCGTGGCCGACGTGCTTGTAGAACTCCTGGTACTCCTCGTCCTTGACCTCGCTGCGCGCGCGGGTCCACAGCGCACTGGCACGGTTAACGGTTTCCCACTCGGCCTCGGCGGAGGCCTCTTCACCGTGCTGCTCCTTGGGCAGCTCGATCGGCAGGCCTATGTGGTCGGAGTACTTCTTGACGATGTTGCGTAAGCGCCAGCCATCGGCGAACTCTTCCTCGCCGGCCTTGAGATGCAGCACGATACGGGTGCCGCGCTCGGGCTTGTCGATGCTGGCGACCTCGAAGTCACCCTCGCCCTTGCTCGACCAGTGCACACCGGCGCTGGCGGCATCGCCGGCGCGGCGGGTAAAGACCTCGACCTGGTCGGCGACGATGAAGGCGGAGTAGAAGCCGACGCCGAACTGGCCGATAAGGTTGGAGTCCTTCTTCTGATCGCCGGAAAGGTTCTTGAGGAAGTCGGCGGTACCGGACTTGGCGATGGTGCCCAGGTGAGCAATCACTTCGGCCCGGTTCATGCCGATGCCGTTGTCTTCCAGGGTCAGGGTCTTGGCGTCCTTGTCGAACGACAGACGGATCTTCAGCGGATCACCGCCTTCGAGCAGCTCCGGCCTGGCCAGCGCCTCGAAACGCAGCTTATCGGCGGCATCCGAGGCGTTGGAAATCAGCTCGCGCAGGAAGATCTCCTTGTTCGAGTACAAGGAATGGATCATCAGGTGCAGCAGCTGCTTCACCTCGGTCTGGAAGCCCAGGGTTTCTTTTTGAGTTTCCACACTCATGGTCATCTAACTCCACATGCAGGACAGGCCGCGAGATGGCGGCGGATGTCATGCAGATGGGGTCGGCGCGGGCAATTTCAAGGGCCGCCCGCAAGCCGAACTCAGGGTTCGAGCAGCTCGATCAGCTGCACATCCTCAGGTTTGACCCGGTAGCTGGCGCCGCCGGCGCCACTGACCTGGCGTTGCAGGGTCAGCCGCCCGGTCGGGCTGAGGCCGGTAAAGCGGCCTTCAGCGACGCTGCCAGCGTTGGTCTGCACGCGCATGGACAACTGCTCGTAGCGCTGCGGCTCGCGCAGCAGACGCTGCAGGCTGAAGGTCAGGCGGCGGTCGTTAGGATTGAGGCTGGACGCTGGATCCAGCGGTACGCTGGGCTCAGGCTTGGCGGATGCTCCCTCAGCCAGCGGCGGATAGTTATCGCCGATTACCTGCCAGCCGCGGCTCTCGTGCTTGCGCAGTTGCACCGGCAGAGTCAGTGCCTGTTCGCCTACTCTGGCCGTTACCTCCAGGCTGAGGGTGGGCGCCGGTAGGGTGAACGGCGGCAGGCTGGAGACGCTGACATCGGCGCGTTGCTCGCGGCGCTGCAGGTAGTCGCGAATCACCCAGGCCAGGGTATCGCGCGAATCGTGCCGGCGATCGACCTGTCCCTCGTGGTAGCGCAAGCGGTCAGTAAAGACTTCGACCTCGCCGCTGAGCGCGGTGCGCAAGGCGCTGGGCATGACCAGGTGGAAATCACCCACCAGCTTGTTGGGGGCCTGCGGCTTGAGGTCCAGGTGCAGCGTATAGCCGCGATTGAGTCGGCGTGCCTCCGGCAGATCGCGCTCGGCATCCAGCCAGACCACTTCCACTTCCGGCTGCGTGCCGGCGTCCTGCGGCAGCACATCGACCCGCAGTTCGCCACTGACGGGCTGTGTCAGACGGATATTGACCTCGCGCTTGGCGAAGAAGTCGCCGCGCTCGCGCAGGCTCAGCACACCGTCGATCAGCTCGCCCTCGGTCGGGGCAAAGGGCTGGCCACGCAGCTCGCCATACAGACGGATATTCAGTTCAGGCACAACCGCCGGTGCGGATTTCAGCCAGTCGAGGCTGACAATGGCCTGCAGCCGCTCGGCATCGTGCTGGGCCAGCTGCACCAGGCCGACCACCAGGGGGATGCAACCCATGCCGGCCAGCGCCAGCGCCTTGCGTGCGCGCTTCCAGTAGCGAATCACATAGACCAGAGTGATCGGAGGGATCAGGCTGCCCAGGCCCCACAGCAGGCTGGTACCGAAGGCCAGGGTCACCAGCAGCACCAGGCCGCTGAGGATCATCAGCACACCGCCAAGAATCAGCAACGCATCCATTCACAGGTCCTTGAGAGCGAAATCTGCCGCCGGGCCGGCCACTCAGTCCACCTTGAAGTGGGCCCGCGCGGTGGCAATCGGCTCGGTCTGGTTGGTCTGCCAGGCCGTGATGGCAACGTTGGCCACCCGCCGGCCCTGGCGCCACACCTGGCATTGCACGAAGGTGTCACGGTAATGCCCGGCGCGCAGATAATCTATCGAGAAGTCGATGATTTTCGGCATATGTGGAATCTCCATGAACATCAGCAGGTGCAGCAGCGCCGAGTGCTCCATGAAGCCTGCGATCACTCCGCCATGGATGGCCGGCAGAATCGGGTTACCGATGTTGTTCTTGCTCGCCGGCAGGCGGAACACCATGTCGTCGCCCAGGCGCAGGCACTCGATGCCGATCAGCCTGGCGTAGGGAATCAACTCGATCAGCGCATCGTAATTGTTGGTCTCGTGCGCCTGGCGCACCAGGGCATTGATGTTCAGCTCGCTCATGCGCCGGCTCCGTCGATGTTCTGCTTCAGTCCGCTGTCGCCCTGAGCGCCCTTGCCCATGCGCATGAAGGCGCCGACCACATGGGCAATCGGCTCACGCGGATCATCCTGGTAGGCATAGCCGCGGGTGAAGATGACGTTCTCGGTGACGCGGTAGCACTCGGCGAAACCGAATACGTCCTTGTGCGGCTCGGCCGGACGCATGTAGTCGATGCGCAGATCAAGGGTCGGGCAGATCTCGAACTCCGGCAGCACGCAGACGGTGGAGATGCCGCAGGTGGTGTCCATCAGCGTGGTGATGGCGCCGCCGTGGATCACCCCGGTTTCCGGATTGCCGATGATCTGCGTGCTGTAGGGCAGCCGCAGCGTCAGGCCGCTGCTGTCCACATTGTGCACCTGCATGCCGAGCACCTGACAATGGCGCAAGGCGCCGAGAAAACGCTGGGCACGATCCAGCATGCTGTTATCGCTCATCGACTATGACCTCTGCGAGTGCGAAAAGGGCGGGCATGATAACGACTTGCGCCGCTCAAAAAAGGCCTTTTTGCGGGGGTTCCTGACCGGCGTTGGTGTACAGCATGACCTCCAGCACATCGGAGTGGAACTCACGGCGGTACAGCACCAGCACGACCCCGGTGGTCGCCAGCACGAACAGCCCGGGATGGATGAACCAGGCCAGCATCGACAGGCCGAAGTAATAGGCACGCAAGCCCTGGTTGAACTGGTGGGCGGCCAGGGAAATCACCCGCGCGGTGCGATCGGTGAACACCTTGCGCTCCTGCTCGCTGGCCGTGCGCTCGGCAACCATAGGCGCCGCACCGACCAGCACCGCGGCAAAGTTGTACTGGCGCATGCACCAGCTGAAGGTAAAGAAGGCATAGACGAAGACCACGCCGAGGATCAGCAACTTGACCTCGGACAGCTCGCGACTGGGCGCCTGCACGAACGGCAGTTCGGCCAGCACCGACACCGCTCGTTCGGTGGAGCCGAGCACGGTGAGAATACCGGCCAGGATGATCAGGGTGCTGGAGGCAAAGAACGACGCATTGCGTTCCAGATTGCCGATCACGCTGGCATCGGCAATGCGGTTGTCGCGCAGCAGCAGGCGGCGCATCCAATCCTGCCGGTACAGGTGCAGCACCGACGCGAGACACGGCGTGGAGCGGGCTTTCCAGGCCGCATAGTGGCTGTAGCCAATCCAGCACAGCGTGAACCAGGCCAGTGCGGCCAGATGAATCAGATAGGGTTCGAGCAGGGACATCAGGCATCTCCGGACAGAGCGCCGATTATAGCCGCAGCCGCGACGCAATCTCAGGCCAAACTGGCCCGGAATGACTTGTACCAACGTTCCACTTTTACAGTAGGGTGTGGCAAAAAAAGGATCGGCCATGCCTCGCCTCGCCTCTCTCTGCATCCCCCTGCTCTGCCTGCTGCTGAGTGCCTGTAGCGGTGTCAGTCTGGATTACCGCTTTGCCACCCTTGCCGCCAAGCCGCTGCCCGCGCAGCAAGCTGCGCTGCTGGGCGCCGTGCAGGAAGTGGACATCACACCGCCACCGGGTCTGCCCAAGGCCGGATTCTCCACCTGGGCCGAGACTGGCGACGGTTTTCGCACCCGCCTCAAGGCTCGGGTGTTCTATCTGCGTCCCAAGGGCAGTCAGCCACTGGTGCTGATCCAGAGCGACCTGCTGGCCGGATCGGAAATCCTCCACGCGGCGCTCGCCTCGCGTCTGGCGCGGATCAGCGAGATCGCCCCGCAGAACCTGGTGCTGGCCGCCAACCACACCCACGCCGCGCCCGGGCAGTACTTCGGCAGCGACTTCTACAACCTGCACGCGAGCAACGCCGGCGGCTTCGATCCGCGCTGGTTCGAGTTCCTCGCTGGCCGACTGGAAAGTGCCGTACTCAAGGCGCGCGAGGTACTGCGCCCGGCACGCATTGCCGTCGGCCAGCGCGAGGTCTGGGGGCTGACGCGCAACCGCTCGCTGGAACCCTATCTGGCCAACCCCGAGGTCACCGACAAGACCACCACCATCTTTCAGGCCATCAACCCAGACCTGACCCTGGTGCGCATCGACCTGCAGGAGCCGAGCGGCGCCTACCGCCCCGCCGGCGCCTTTGCCAGCTTCTCCATCCACGGCACCGGCATCGGCTCGGACACCGGCTTCTACCATGCGGATGTCTGGGCCTATATCGCCAATGAAGCCGCATGGCGCGTGCAGCAGCGCTATGGTCTGACCGATAAGCCAGTGCTCGGCGCCTTCGAAGCCACCCATGGCGACGTGGCACCCAACGAGCGCCCCAGGCAAATCGGCTATGCCGAAGCCCGCCGTGTGGGCCGCGCCATTGGCGAGCAGGCCTTCGAACTGTTCCACGATCTGGATGATCGGCTGCGCGACGACCTGCCGCTGCGCAGCGCCCTGCGCGAAGTGGACGTGCTGGCCCAGCCGAGCATCGGCACCGCGCATCTTTGCCAGCCCGCCGTTGGCGCCGCGCTGGCCGCCGGCGCCCATGAGCACCGCTCGCCGCTGATCTGGTACCTGCCCTTCATCCATCCAGGGCAACCGCGCACCTTCTTCACGGACACCTGCCAGGGTGCCAAACACTGGCTGGGCGGTGCCTGGCTGCAGCCGCTGATCCTGCCCACGGAACAGTTCCCCCATCGCCTGCTCCTGCAGACCCTGCAGATTGGTGACAGCTACTGGGCCATGCTGCCTTTCGAGGTCACCACCATGAGTGGCCGTCAGATCGAAACGCGCATGCGTGCCACGCTGAAGGACGCCGGCGTACACAACGGTCTGGTCGTGGTCAGCAGCGTGGCCAATGGCTACACCGGCTACGTCACCACCCCCGCCGAATATGGCCTGCAGCACTACGAGGGCGGGCACACCCTCTACGGACCGCAGACCGCGCCCTTCCTCGCCGCCCATAGCGCAGAACTGCTCGACGAGATGCTGGCGCGCGAGAGTTTCGCCGATCTGCCGGATAGCCGAGAGTTCAGCCTGGCCAGCCGGCGTTTCTGGCCCGACGTCGATGGCCACCAGCATCCTCGCGAACTGCTGAGTACAGGCTCTGACAGTGAAGGTGGCGAGGCTTATCTGGCCGTACGCTGGCGGGATCAGGCACCGGAGGCCATGGCCTTCGACCAGCCACTGCTGGCGGTTGAGGTGCTGCATGACGGACGCTGGCAGCCGCTGCTGCGCGATGGTCGCATCGAGGATGATCAGGGCTTCGACCTGGCCGTGCGCTGGATCGGTGGGCGCGACTATGAGGCGCGCTGGTACAAGCCTACCTCACAGTCTGCAGCGCCTCTGCGCCTGCGCATTGCCCCCCGAGGCGGGCGAGAGGCAATGCTGGTACCTCTGCCCTGAGCAGTCAGATCTGAAACTGCTTGATCAACTGGCCCAATCGGGTTTCCAGCTTATCGAGGCTTTGACTCGCTACCATGACCTCCTGAACCGAGGCATGGTTGCGCTCGCCAAGCCTGCTGGCTCGATCAATGCCGCTCCCGGCATCAGCCGCCATCGAAGCCTGGCTATCGGCGTATTGTCTGATTCGCAACACGCTCTGATCAATCTGATCAATGACGCCGTTCACCGCTTGCAAGGTGCTGCGGGTCTCCGCAGCACAACGGGCAGCGTGCTCCAGCGCTTCCCGACTATCGTGCATAAGCTGCAGCGAGGCCTGAGCATTGCGCTGCAAGGTCTGCACAATCTCTTCAATCTCAACTGTGGATTGCTGCGTCCGCCCAGCCAATGAGCGAACCTCATCCGCCACCACCGCAAATCCCCGCCCCTGCTCTCCAGCCCTGGCTGCCTCGATGGCGGCGTTAAGCGCGAGCAGATTGGTCTGTTCGGCAATTGCGCGAATGACCCCCACAACCGATCCGATCTGCCCACTGTCACTTTGCAGGGTCTCAATGACGTGAGCGAGGCTGGAGAACTGCTGATCAAGAGCCTGCATGGCAACTTGGTTGTCATCAACACGGGACTGCCCCTGCAGGGCTGCCTGACGGGCTGACTGGGAATGCTCAGCGCCCTCCCCTGCACACTGTTTGAGCGCCGCACTCTGCTCTGCCAACTGGCTTATTTGGCTTGCTGCAGCACGGTTTTCCGCAAGCTGCTCCGACACATCCGAGTGCACGCAGCTCACGGAATCGCGCATCGCCACCACCGCTTGATCGAGGGTAGAAACTGAGGTGGATACCTCAGCAACCGTGCAACGAATTCTCTCTGCAAACGTGTTGAAGGACTTCGCCAACTGACCAAGATCTTCGGCCGAGGTAACCGGCAAACGCCGAGTCAAATCACCTTCACCTTCAGCGACATCCTGCAAGGCTCGCGTCAATCGCCACAACGCACGGCTCAGTGCGCGTCCGACCATCCATGACAGCCCTCCGCCCAGGCACAAGGCCAAGACAACCGCTAGCCATAACCACCGGTTGGTCTGATCGGCCATGCTGCCAGCTTCCTGACCGGCAGTACCCATTGCCTCCAGCAACACGCGCTGTAAAGCACTGGCCTGCTCGCCAATGCGCGCATCCAACGTTTCCATTTGAGCAACCGCCTGCTTGCGCCGCTCAATCAACTGAATCAATTGTTCCGCAGCCTGCCGGTACTGACCTAACTCCAGCAACGCTCGTTCCATGGACTGTTTGGTTCGATCCGAACTGGTTCGATCACGCAGCACAGACATTTTGCTCTGGGCATCAGCCAGCTCGGTTAAAGCCTTCTTTGCTTGCTCGGCCCGTTGCTCCTGCAAGAACTGGTACAACGACTGGCTTCCCAGCAGGAGGTGGCTCATGGAGGCACTGCTGTAAAACACCGCATCCAGGTTAAAACTCTGCTGGGCAGCCACCAGCGTGGCAGACAGCTCTTTCTCAACCTGAGGCCCATGCTGATCCAGGCCCTCCTGCTGCAAAACACGCTGCTGACGACTCAACTGAACCAGTGTTTCACTGAAAAGCTGCCGATACTGGCTATAGCTCTGCTCGACCTCTGCCAAACGCGACGCTTCGCCCACTAGCTGCAAGCTGCTGCGAGAGGCATCCAAAGCCTGCTGCAGGGCCTTATCCAACTGAGAAAAACGAGTTTCCAAAGCAGGCTCACCGGTTCGTAGATACTGCTGAACAGTGTTTTTCAGATGCCCCATTTCCTCGGCGACGCGAGCGGCCTGCTGAACGCCAGGGCCCAGTTTCTCGCTGACTAACGCTACGCGGCTGGCAACCTGTTCCAGCGAAAAGGTGGACAGCGCACCTAGCAGTACCAGCAGCAGCCCCATCAGAATAGGGGCAACGGCCAACTTGTAGGCCACCGACCAGTCTTTGAAACCGCGCATACATACCTCCCACGACGACACCTGTATGGGATCGGCGATCAAAACGGTTTCTGTAGTCTAGGCAAGAAATCACAGGCACAAAAAAGCCCGCCAGAAGGCGGGCTTTTTCAAGGCAGCAAGCTTATTTCAATGACCAACCTGTCACTTCTGCCAGCGCCTTGCCGATGTCGGCCAGGGAACGCACGGTTTTGACACCAGCGTCCTGCAGGGCGGCGAACTTCTCGTCCGCAGTGCCCTTGCCACCGGAGATGATGGCGCCGGCGTGACCCATGCGCTTGCCGGGCGGTGCGGTGACACCGGCGATGTAGGACACCACCGGTTTGGTCACGTTGGCCTTGATGTAGGCTGCGGCTTCTTCTTCAGCGCTACCGCCGATCTCACCGATCATGACGATCGCTTCGGTCTTCGGGTCTTCCTGGAACAGCTTCAGGATGTCGATGAAGTTGGAGCCCGGGATCGGGTCGCCGCCGATGCCCACGCAGGTGGACTGGCCAAAGCCGGCGTCGGTGGTCTGCTTCACGGCTTCATAGGTCAGGGTGCCGGAACGCGACACGATGCCTACCTTGCCCGGCAGGTGGATGTGACCCGGCATGATGCCGATCTTGCACTCACCGGGAGTGATGACGCCCGGGCAGTTCGGGCCGATCAGGCGTACGCCCAGCTCGTCGCACTTGACCTTGGCGTCCAGCATGTCGAGGGTCGGGATGCCTTCGGTGATGCACACGATCAGCTTGATGCCGCCGTTGGCCGCTTCCAGGATCGAGTCCTTGCAGAACGGAGCCGGAACGTAGATCACGGACGCATCGGCGCCGGTGGCTTCGACAGCTTCCTTGACGGTGTTGAACACCGGCAGGCCCAGGTGGGTGGTGCCACCCTTGCCTGGAGTCACGCCGCCGACCATCTGGGTGCCGTAGGCGATGGCCTGTTCGGAATGGAAAGTACCTTGCGAGCCTGTGAAGCCCTGGCAGATGACCTTGGTGTCTTTATTGATCAGGACGCTCATTACTTGCCCTCCGCAGCTTTGACAACTTGCACAGCCGCATCGGTCAGGCTGGTTGCCGCGATGATGTTCAGGCCGCTTTCGGCCAGGACCTTGGCGCCCAGTTCAGCGTTGTTGCCTTCCAGACGAACCACGACCGGAATCTTCACGCCGACTTCTTTCACGGCGCCGATGATGCCTTCGGCGATCATGTCGCAACGCACGATGCCGCCGAAGATGTTGACCAGTACGGCCGCGACATTGCTGTCGGACAGAATGATCTTGAACGCTTCGGTCACGCGCTCTTTGGTCGCGCCACCGCCTACGTCGAGGAA
This sequence comes from Pseudomonas fluvialis, assembly GCF_014207935.1. Classification (GTDB taxonomy): domain Bacteria; phylum Pseudomonadota; class Gammaproteobacteria; order Pseudomonadales; family Pseudomonadaceae; genus Aquipseudomonas; species Aquipseudomonas fluvialis_A. The sequence continues at coordinate 123,149 of NZ_JACHLL010000003.1, forward strand.
GTTGGCTGGCTTGCCGCCGTGCAGGTTGACGATGTCCATGGTACCCATGGCCAGGCCAGCACCGTTGACCATGCAGCCGATGTTGCCTTCCAGGGCCACGTAGTTCAGTTCGAACTTGGCCGCGTGGGCTTCGCGCGGATCGTCCTGCGACGCGTCATGCATGGCGCGCAGCTTCGGCTGGCGATACATGGCGTTGCTGTCGATGTTGATCTTGGCATCCAGGCAGTGCAGGTTGCCGTCTTTCTTGATCACCAGCGGGTTCACTTCCAGCAGTGCCAGGTCGTAGTCCTGGAACAGCTTGGCCAGGCCAACGAAGATGGCCGTGAACTGCTTGATCTGGTCGCCTTGCAGGCCCAGCTGGAAGGCCAGCTCGCGGCCCTGGTAAGGCTGTGCGCCTACCAGCGGATCGATAGTGGCTTTCAGAATCTTTTCGGGAGTGTCGTGAGCGACTTTCTCGATATCCACGCCACCTTCAGTGGAGGCCATGAACACGATGCGGCGGCTGGAGCGATCCACCACGGCGCCAAGGTACAGTTCCTTGGCAATATCAGTGCAGGATTCCACCAGAATCTTGCTGACCGGCTGACCATTGGCGTCAGTCTGATAAGTGACCAGACGCTTGCCCAGCCACTGAGCGGCAAAGGCCTTGGCATCTTCCTTGTTGCGAACCAGCTTGACCCCGCCCGCTTTGCCGCGACCACCGGCGTGCACCTGGGCTTTGACTACCCACTCGCTGCCACCAATCTTGTCGCAGGCCGCTGCGGCCTCTTCCGGGGTGTCTACGGCGAAGCCTTTGGATACCGGCAACCCGTATTCAGCGAACAGCTGCTTACCCTGATACTCGTGGAGATTCATGCTTTTCTACCGTCTGTGTTTTGGTATTGCGCATACGATGCTGCGCTCGTGGCGCCGCATCACCTGTGACCACATGGGTGGTCGGATGAACTTTCCGACAGCGAGCTAGGCTTGCTGCGGGCAATCCACCCTGGTTCTGCGCCCGCGGCAAGCCGCGGGCTTGAATCAACCGATCGACGTGGCGGCGCACTGGCGCCGCCAACGCCTCAACGCTTCTTGCGGTTGGCGATGTGAATGGCATGGCCATTCACTGCCAGTGCTGCTTCGTGCAACGCTTCGGACAGGGTCGGATGGGAGAACACCATCAGTCCTAGGTCTTCGGCACTGCTGCCAAACTCCATGGCGATTGCGCCCTGCTGAACCAGTTCTGCCGCGCTTGGGCCGATCACGTGCACACCCAGTACGCGGTCGGTCTTGGCATCGGCAATCACCTTGACCAGACCACCGGTGTCGTTGGCTGCCATGGCACGACCACTGGCGGCGAACGGGAAGGTACCGACGTTGATCTCAACGCCCTCGGCCTTGAGCTGCTGCTCGTTCTTGCCGACCCAGGCGATTTCCGGGTGGGTGTAGATCACGCCCGGGATCAGGTCGTAGTTCATCTGAACCTTGTGACCGGCGATACGCTCGGCCACCATCACACCCTCTTCCGAGGCCTTGTGCGCCAGCATCGGACCACGCACCACGTCACCGATGGCATACACGCCTGGCACGCTGGTGGCGCAGTTGTCATCGACAAAGATGAAGCCACGCTCGTCGAGGTTCACACCGCTGTCGGCAGCCAGCAGATCCTGGGTTACTGGACGACGGCCGACGGCCACGATGAGCTTGTCGAAGGTCAGTTTCTGCTCGCCGGTGGCGTCGGTGAAGTTCACCGTAACCTGCTTCTTCTTCACCTCCGAACCGGTCACGCGAGCGCCCAGGCGGATATTCAGACCCTGCTTGGTCAAGGTCTTCAGGGCTTCCTTGGCGATCTGCTCGTCGGCAGTCGGCAGGAACTTGTCCTGCGCCTCGATCACGGTCACTTCGGCGCCCAGACGGGCCCACACCGAACCGAGTTCCAGGCCGATGACGCCGGCGCCGATCACACCCAGCTTCTTCGGTACGCTCTGGAATTCCAGGGCGCCAGTGGAGTCGACGATCACATCCTGATCGACCGGTGCCGGCGGGATGTCGATTGGCTTGGAGCCGGAAGCGATGATCACATGGGCAGCTTCCACCACCTGCACGGTGCCGTCGATACCGGTCACTTCAACCTGCTTGTTGGCCAAGAGCTTGCCGTGGCCTTCCAGCTGGGTCACGCCGTTGGCCTTGAACAGCGCGGCGATGCCGCCGGTGAGGTTCTTCACGATACCGGCCTTGCGCGCGATCATCGCCGGTACGTCCATGGCCAGGCCCTTGACCTCGATGCCATGAACCTTGAAGCCTTCTTCGGCCTCGTGGTACTTCCAGGAGCTGTCCAGCAGCGCCTTGGAGGGGATGCAGCCGACGTTCAGGCAGGTACCGCCCAGGGCCAGCTTGCCGTCCTTGTCCTGATACTTCTCGATACAGGCGGTCTTCAGACCCAGCTGGGCGGCCTTGATTGCAGCCACATAACCACCGGGGCCTGCACCAATCACCACTACGTCGAATTTCTGGCTCATAACTTTTCCTTCTCGGATGTTTGCGAACGGCCCCTTGTGGGGGCCGTCTCAAGCGGCTGGCAGTCGGATCAGATATCCAGCAGCAGGCGTGCCGGGTCTTCCAGCAGGTTCTTGATGGTCACCAGGAAGCTCACGGCTTCCTTGCCATCGATCAGACGGTGATCGTATGACAGCGCCAGGTACATCATCGGACGGATCACGACCTGGCCGTTGACGGCCATCGGACGTTGAATGATGTTGTGCATGCCCAGGATGGCGGCCTGCGGCGGGTTGACGATCGGGGTCGACATCATCGAACCGAAAGTACCGCCATTGGTGATGGTGAAGGTGCCACCGGTCATCTCGTCGATCGACAGCTTGCCTTCTTTGGCCTTCTTGCCAAAGGTGGCGATGCCGTTCTCGACTTCGGCCAGGCTCATCAGCTCGGCATTACGCAGTACCGGCACCACCAGGCCACGATCACTGGACACGGCCACGCCGATGTCCTGGTAGCCGTGGTAGACAATGTCATTGCCATCAATCGAGGCATTGACCGCCGGGAAGCGCTTGAGCGCCTCGACCGCCGCCTTGACGAAGAACGACATGAAGCCCAGGCGTACGCCATTGTGGGTCTTCTCGAACAGGTCCTTGTACTTCGAACGCAGGGCCATGACTTCGGTCATGTCGACTTCGTTGAAGGTAGTCAGCATGGCCATGGACGACTGGGCTTCGACCAGGCGCTCGGCGATCTTGGCGCGCAGGCGGGTCATCGGTACGCGCTTCTCGGCGCGGTCACCTGCAGCAAACATCGGAGCTTCGACGGCAGGAGCCGCCGGCTTGGCCGCTGGTGCCGGCGCGGCGGCCTTGGCAGCTGCTGCAGCCACGGCGTCTTCCTTGGTCACTCGACCGCCTTTGCCGGTACCGGCAATGCTGTTCGGGTTCAGGCCGCTTTCTTCGGCGATCTTGCGCGCGGCCGGTGAGAGGATGGCGTCTTGGGCGGCAGCTGCCGGAGCAGCGGCCTGCGCGGCTACGGCCGGAGCCGGAGCGGCGGCAACCGGAGCGGAAGCCGTGGCGGAGGTGTCGAGCTTGCCCAGCAGTTCGCCGGAAAGCACGGTATCACCCGCGTTCTTGACGATTTCCACCAGCACGCCGTCGGCTTCGGCCAGTACTTCCATGACGACCTTGTCGGTTTCGATATCGACGATCAGCTCATCACGCTTGACCGCCTCGCCCGGCTGCTTGTGCCAGGTGGCCACGGTGCCGTCGGCAACCGATTCCGGGAAGGTAGGGGCTTTGATTTCGATAGCCATTTTTTCGTTGTCCTGTTTATTCGGTTTCTAGCGCGCGAAGGCGTTACACAGTAAAGGCGTCGTTGAGCAGCTTTTCCTGCTGCTCGGCGTGCATCGAGGCATACCCACAAGCCGGAGCCGCCGAAGCGTCGCGACCGGCGTACTGCAGGAACAGCTCCTTCTTGTGCGCGCTGGCAACCCGGCGCATGTGATGCTGACTGCAATACCAGGCACCCTGGTTCATCGGCTCTTCCTGGCACCAGACGATGTGCTTGAGGTTCTTGTACGGGGCCAGAGCCTCGGTCAGGTCTTCCTCAGGGAACGGATACAACTGTTCGATGCGCACAATCGCAATATCATCACGTTGTTCTGCACGACGTTTTTCCAGGAGGTCGTAGTAGACCTTGCCGCTGCACAGAACCAGACGCGTTACTTTCTTCGCTTCCAGCGCATCGACCTCGCCCAGTACGGTCTGGAACGAGCCTTCGGCCAGATCTTCCAGCGTCGAGATGGCCAACTTATGCCGCAGCAGCGACTTCGGGGTCAATGCGACCAACGGCTTACGCAGCGGGCGGATAACCTGACGACGCAGCATGTGATAGACCTGCGCCGGCGTGGTCGGCACGCAGACCTGCATGTTGTGTTCGGCACACAATTGCAGGTAACGCTCCAGACGCGCCGAGCTGTGCTCCGGGCCCTGACCTTCATAGCCATGCGGCAGCAGCATGGTCAGGCCGCACAGGCGACCCCACTTGTGCTCGCCGCTGGAAATGAACTGGTCGAATACCACCTGGGCACCGTTGGCAAAATCGCCGAACTGCGCTTCCCAGATCACCAGCGCGTTGGGCGTGGTGGTGGCGTAGCCGTATTCGAATGCCAGTACAGCCTCCTCGGACAGGTAGGAGTCGTACAGGTCAAATTTTGGCTGACCGTCGTAGAGGTTCTGCAGAGCGATGTAACGCTCGGCATCCTTCTGGTTGTGCAGCACCGCATGGCGGTGGGAGAAGGTGCCGCGACCGACGTCCTGACCGGTGATGCGCACCGGATGCCCTTCGGACAGCAGCGTGGCGTACGCCATGGTCTCGGCGAAGCCCCAGTTGATCGGCAGCGCACCGGCGCCCATCTTCTGGCGATCCTCGAGGATCTTGGCGACCTGACGCTGAACGACGAAACCTTCCGGGATTTCCAGCAGGCGATTGGACAATTCCTGCAGGGTCTTGAGGTTGAAGCGCGTGTCGTGGCGGGCGGTCCAGGTGTGGCCCAGATAAGGGCGCCAGTCGACGAAGAGCTCCTCGTTCGGCTGTTTGACCAGGCTCTTGACCACATGCTGGCCGTTATCCAGCGCCATGCGGTACTCGTCGACCTTGGCCTGCACGCGCCCGGCATCCATCACCGCGCTCTGGATCAGGGCATCGGCATATAGCTCGCGGGTGGTGCGCTGCTTACCGATCAGCTGATACATCAGCGGCTGGGTGCCGCTCGGCTCATCGGCCTCGTTGTGGCCACGGCGGCGATAACAGACCAGGTCGATGACCACGTCACGCTTGAACTGCATGCGGTAATCGACGGCCAACTGGGTGACAAACAGCACCGCTTCCGGATCGTCGCCGTTCACGTGCAGGATCGGCGCCTGGATCATCTTGGCGACGTCGGTGCAGTACTCAGTGGAACGAGCATCTTCGGCACGACTGGTGGTGAAACCGACCTGGTTGTTGATCACCAGGTGGATGGTGCCGCCCGTTTTGTAGCCACGGGTCTGGGACATCTGGAAGGTTTCCATGACCACACCCTGACCGGCAAAGGCCGCGTCACCGTGGATGGAGATCGGCACGACCAGATCACCGTCGGCATCCTTGCGGCGATCCTGACGGGCACGCACGGAACCCTCGACCACCGGGGACACGATCTCCAGGTGCGAAGGGTTGAATGCCAGCGCCAGGTGCACTTCGCCACCAGCGGTCATGACGTTGGAGGAAAAGCCCTGGTGGTATTTCACGTCACCGGAGGAAAGGCCCTGAGCCTGCTTGCCTTCGAACTCGTCGAACAGGTCACGCGGGTTCTTGCCCAGGGTGTTGACCAGTACGTTGAGGCGGCCACGGTGGGCCATGCCGATGACGATTTCCTTGGTGCCGTAGGAACCGCAGCGCTGGATGATTTCATCGAGCAGCAGAATCAGGCTTTCGCCACCTTCCAGGCCGAAACGCTTGGTGCCCGGGTACTTGGTGCCCAGGTACTTTTCCAGGCCCTCGGCAGCCGTCAGGCGCTCCAGCAGGTGACCTTTGACCTCCGGCGAAAACGCCGGGCGACCTCGCACGCTCTCCAGACGCTGGGCAAACCACTTGCGCTGTTCGGAGTCGACGATATGAGTGAACTCGGAGCCGATGGTGCCGCAATAGGTGCTGCGCAGGGCATCATGGATCTCACGCAGGGTCGCCTCATCCTTGCCGATGAACAGTTCGCCGGTGCGGAAGGTGGTATCGAGATCGGCGTCGGTCAGGCCGTAATGGTTGATCGACAGATCGGCCGGCGACGTACGCTTCCAAAGCCCCAGCGGATCGAGGCGCGAGGCCTGATGACCACGCATGCGGTAGGCCTGGATGAGACGCAGGACTTCGACCTGCTTCTTCTCATGCTCGGAGCTGACCGAGCCGGCGGAAACCGGTTGCAGGCGACGCTGATTTTTAGCCAGCAGGATGAAATGGTCACGGACCGTAGAATGCGAAACGTCGGTGGCGGGGTTGCCGTCGGCCGGCAGTTTCTGGAAATACGTGCGCCACTCTTCTGGCACAGCATTAGGATCGTGCAGGTAGAGCTCATAAAGCTCTTCCACATAGGCAGCATTTCCACCGGATAGGTGGGCGCTGTTCCACATGCGCTGCATTACGCTTTCTTGCATGCTAGGTCACCCTCGATAAGGGGACGCTACCGGCGTGAAACCACGCGGCTTATAAAGTCCAGTGCAGCGACTTGGTAAGCCACTACGGGTCCCGCAGATAGTCCGGGTACCAGCCCGGTCGCCCCTGCTGGTCGTCTTCTTTCAGTAAGAACCTTGGCTTTGTGAGCTGAGGTCCGGGGGGTTAAGACTGCGGCATCGGGTTTGACCGATGCCGCAGGTATTTCGGGTCATGCGATGAATCAGGTACCGCTTTGCAGCAGCATGCTGCGCACGTGACCGATCGCCTTGGTCGGGTTGAGACCCTTCGGGCAGACGTTCACGCAGTTCATGATGCCGCGGCAGCGGAACACACTGAACGGATCGTCCAGCGAGGCCAGGCGCTCGGCAGTCTTGGTGTCACGGCTATCGGCCAGGAAACGGTAGGCCTGCAGCAGTGCAGCGGGACCGAGGAACTTGTCCGGGTTCCACCAGAACGACGGGCAGCTGGTCGAGCAGCAGGCGCACAGGATGCACTCGTACAGACCGTCCAGTTTCTCGCGCTGTTCCGGGGACTGCAGACGCTCGATGGCCGGAGCCGGCGTGTCGTTCTGCAGATACGGCTGCACCTTCTCGTATTGCTTGTAGAAGATGCTCATATCGACGACCAGGTCACGAATGACCGGCAGCCCCGGCAACGGACGAACCACCAGCTTGTTGCCCTTGACCACCGCCGAAATCGGGGTGATGCAGGCCAGGCCGTTCTTGCCGCTGATGTTCATGCCATCGGAGCCGCATACGCCTTCACGGCAGGAGCGACGGTAGGAGAAACCTTCGTCCTGCTCTTTGATCAGCGCCAGTACGTCCAGCACCATGAGGTCCTTGCCATCGATCTCGACGGTGAAGTCCTGCATGAAGGGAGCAGCATCCTGCTCCGGGTTGTAGCGATAAACGCTGACTTGCAATGTCTTACCTAACGACATATCGGTCACCCTTAATAAGTACGAATCTTGGGTTCAAACGCCGGCACTGTCTTCGGCGCGAAGTTGACGGAACGCTTGGCAACGCGCTTCTCACCCGGGAAGTACAGGGTGTGGCACAGCCAGTTTTCGTCATCACGCTCTTCGAAGTCTTCACGGGCATGCGCGCCACGGGACTCGGTACGAGTCTCGGCAGCGATCGCAGTCGCTTCAGCCACTTCGAGAAGGTTTTGCAGTTCCAGCGCTTCGATACGCGCAGTGTTGAACGCCTGGCTCTTGTCCGCGATCTTGACGGTCGCGATGCGCTCACGCAGGTCGGCCAGCTGTTTGATGCCCTTCTGCATGTATTCACCGGTACGGAATACACCGAAGTAGTTCTGCATGCACTGTTGCAGCTCTTTACGCAGCGGTGCCACGTCTTCGCCGCTCTTGCGCTCGTTGACGCCGGACAGACGCTTGAGCGACAGCTCCAGGTCGGTTTCGCTGGCACCGCGGTGCTCGATACCTTCCTTGAGGGCTTTTTCCAGGTGCAGACCGGCAGCACGACCGAACACCACCAGATCGAGCAGCGAGTTGCCGCCCAGACGGTTGGCACCGTGTACCGATACACAGGCGACTTCGCCCACGGCGAACAGACCGTCGATGATCTTGTCGTTGCCGTTGGCATCCTGGGTGATGGCCTGGCCATGGATGTTGGTGGCAACGCCGCCCATCATGTAATGGCAGGTCGGAATCACCGGAACCGGCGCTACAACCGGATCGACGTGGGCAAAGGTCTTGGACAGCTCACAGATGCCCGGCAGGCGGCTGTGCAGCACATCTTCACCCAAGTGGTCGAGCTTCAGCAGAACATGATCGCCATCCGGGCCACAACCGTTGCCGGCGATGACTTCCTTGACCATGGAACGGGCGACCACGTCGCGGCCGGCCAGGTCTTTGGCGTTCGGAGCATAACGCTCCATGAAGCGCTCGCCATGCTTGTTGATCAGGTAGCCACCCTCGCCGCGGCAACCTTCGGTTACCAGCACGCCGGCACCGGCAATACCGGTTGGGTGGAACTGCCACATTTCGATGTCCTGCACCGGCACGCCGGCACGCAGGGCCATGCCCACGCCGTCGCCGGTGTTGATCAGGGCATTGGTGGTGGAGGCGTAGATGCGACCGGCACCGCCAGTAGCCAGTACGGTGGCCTTGGAGCGGATGTAGACGGTTTCACCATTTTCGATGCAGATGGCGATCACGCCCACAACGGCGCCGTCCTGGTTCTTCACCAGATCAACCGCGTACCACTCGTTGAGGAAAACGGTGCCGTTCTTCAAGTTGGCCTGATACAGGGTGTGCAGCAGCGCATGACCGGTACGGTCAGCCGCGGCGCAGGTACGCGCAGCCTGACCGCCCTTGCCGAAGTCCTTGGACTGGCCACCGAACGGACGCTGATAGATACGACCCTGCTCGGTACGGGAGAACGGCAGACCCATGTGCTCGAGTTCGAACACGGCTTCCGGGCCAACGGAACACATGTATTCGATCGCGTCCTGGTCACCGATGTAGTCGGAGCCCTTGACGGTGTCGTACATGTGCCAGCGCCAATCGTCATTCGGGTCGGCCGAAGCGATGGCACAGGTGATGCCACCCTGGGCAGACACGGTATGGGAACGGGTCGGGAAGACCTTAGTTACCACGGCAGTCTTGTGACCGGACTGGGACAGCTGCAGGGCTGCGCGCATGCCGGCGCCACCGCCACCGATGATGATGGCGTCGAAATTGAGAGTAGGAATGCTAGCCATGAATCAGATACCCCAGAGAATCTGTACGCCCCAGACGAACAGCACGAACATTGCCATGCCGCAGAACGCCTGAACGAGGAAACGCACGCCAGTGGCCCACTTGCCCAGCGCCATGTGGGTCAGGTAGTCAGTGGTGATGGTCCACATGCCGACCCATGCGTGCACCGCGATGGAGAGCATGGCCAGCAGACTGAAGATGCGCATCCAGTTCTGGGAGAACAGACCATGCCAGTCGGCATAGGTCACGCCCGGATTGGCTACCAGATAGCCAAGCAGGAAGAGGAAATAAGCCGCGAGAACGACCGCAGAAACGCGTTGAGCCATCCAATCGTAGAGACCCGAACGCGAGAAGTTCGTGACGTTGGTTACCATACCCACACCCCCACCAGCACGATCAGCACCGCCGAGATGGCGATGACGAGCTTGGAGCCCAGCTTGCCGCCTTCCAGCGACTCACCGATGCCCATGTCCATGATCAAGTGGCGCACACCGGCCACCAGGTGATACAGCAGGGCGGACAGAAGGCCCCAGGTCACGAACTTAGCCAGCGGACTGGTCAGGCATTCTTTCACCTGCGCGAAGCCTTCCTCGGACGCCAGCGACTTGTCCAGTGCATAAAGCAGCACGGCCAGGCCGACGAACAGGATGACACCGGATACGCGGTGCAGAATGGAGGTATAAGCAGTGATCGGGAGTTTGATAGTCCTAAGATCTAGGTTTACAGGTCGTTGGCTATTCACGGCTTTTTTCACACTGAGGCCCCAATACCGCAGGGCAAGTTGTCGGGAAGTGCACTGGTCAGGTACCCCTTCACCAAGGGAGTGCTGCCAACCATAGACAGGGGCAGAATCCCGCCTACGGTCGGTGGTCGAGTATAGACAGTTAGCCAGCTAATAACAACGCGACAACCCCTCCCTAAAAGCGGATTGCGCGGGCTAAAAAAATGGCGTATTAGCCGCCTTTTCTGTTCAATTTTTTGCACGCAAACCCTTCTGCCGCCTGGGTTTTCGCAAATTGACATTAATTTTTATGGCTCTATAGTGTCGCCAGCCCTGCGTGGGGGGCAGTCAGATGATTTCAAGCATTAATTAGGAGGCCACATGGCTGACAAAAAAGCGCAGTTGATCATCGAGGGCGCTGCCCCCGTCGAACTGCCCGTTCTGAGTGGCACCGTGGGGCCGGACGTGATCGATGTGCGTGGCCTGACCGCTACCGGTCACTTCACTTTTGACCCGGGCTTCATGTCCACCGCCTCCTGCGAGTCGAAGATCACCTACATCGACGGTGACAAGGGCATCCTGCTGCACCGCGGCTACCCGATCGAGCAACTAGCTGAAAGCTCCGACTACCTGGAGACCTGCTACCTGCTGCTCAACGGCGAACTGCCGAACGCCGCGCAGAAAGAGAAGTTCGTCAGCACCATCAAGAACCACACCATGGTTCACGAGCAGCTCAAGAGCTTCTTCAACGGCTTCCGCCGTGACGCCCACCCGATGGCGATCATGTGTGGCGTAGTCGGCGCCCTCTCCGCCTTCTACCACGACTCCCTGGACATCAATAATCCGCAGCACCGCGAAATCTCCGCGATGCGCCTGATTGCCAAGATCCCGACCATCGCCGCCATGGCTTATAAGTACTCCACTGGCCAGCCGATGATGTATCCGCGCAACGACCTGAACTACGCGGAAAACTTCCTGCACATGATGTTCAACACCCCGTGCGAGATCAAACCGATCAGCCCGGTACTGTCCAAGGCCATGGACCGCATCTTCGTCCTGCACGCCGACCATGAGCAGAACGCGTCGACCTCCACCGTACGCCTGGCTGGCTCCTCCGGTGCCAACCCGTTCGCCTGTATCGCTTCCGGCATTGCCGCGCTCTGGGGCCCGGCTCACGGCGGCGCCAACGAGGCTGTTCTGACCATGCTGGACGAGATCGGCAGTGTCGAGAACATCGACAAGTTCATCGCCAAGGCCAAGGACAAGAACGATCCGTTCAAGCTGATGGGCTTCGGTCACCGCGTTTACAAGAACCGTGACCCGCGCGCCACTGTGATGAAGAAGACCTGCGACGAAGTGCTGGCCGAACTGGGCATCAAGAACGACCCGCAGCTGCAGCTGGCCATGCGCCTGGAAGAGATCGCCCTCACCGATCCGTACTTCAAGGAACGCAACCTGTACCCGAACGTCGACTTCTACTCGGGCATCATCCTCAAGGCGATCGGCATTCCGACCAGCATGTTCACCGTGATCTTCGCCCTGGCTCGCACCGTCGGCTGGATCTCGCACTGGAAGGAAATGCTCTCCAGCCCGTACAAGATTGGCCGCCCGCGCCAGCTGTACACCGGCTACGAGCAGCGCAACTACGTCAAGGTGGAAGAGCGCAACTAAGCGCCCTTTCCTTCGACATGAAAAACGGGAGCCTCGGCTCCCGTTTTTTATTGCCTGTCGTTCAGCGCTTTTCGGCAAGCGCGCGCAACTTCTCCAAGGTCAGGTACGGCGCATCGACCACGAAGCTGTTGGCCAGCCAGGAGGGAATGCTGCCGCCCGGCTCGGTATGTACCTGATAGAGCGCCTCAACCTGGCCATCGGCCTTTGGCGTGAACTTCCAGATGCCCTCGACCTTGCTCACCCGCACAAAGCCCTTCTCTTCCGGCACGTAGGTCGGCACGCCCTTGAGGTGACGAGTGATGCTGCCGTCAGTGCCTTCCTCTGTCGTGACCTCCATGACTGAATCACGCGGCGTCACCGGCCAGGGCGTATTGAAGCGCGTGTAGGTCCAGTGCTTGTCGCCTTCGGCCTTCAGCGACTTCTGCTCACGGCACTCGTGAATCCAGGCACAGGAGCCTGCCACGTCTTCCTGCAGTTTGCGCAGGCTGGCCATGTCAGCCTTGATCAGCGTAACGCCGCGATAGGCCTTGTACTTAGATCCCGGCACGCTGTTGAGGTAGACCTGAATGCCATCCTCATCCTTGGCCAGCTTCCACTCTTCAGCCTGTGCACCAGCGGCAGCCAGAACCAGCACCGCACAAGCGGCGGAGACACCACGCAACATTCCCATCAACCCACTCCTCACAAAAACCATTATTCGGTCGAATCGTTCCATCCGACCGTACTAAATCGCCGTTGCCTGTTCCAGCCAGCCAAGGAGGCGAAGCGCCTCCTCACGTGAGCCACCACAGACCATCTCGTCAGGCTTGAATCCGAGACACACCGCAGGTCGCTCCGGCAAGCCGAACAGGCGACAAAAGTCCCTCTCATCCAGCTGCACGCATCGCTCACCCGCCGCCTTGCCATTGGGCATTCCGGGAATGGGTGAACTGATGGAGGGAGCAATGCAGCAAGCCCCACAGCCAGCACGACACTCCATGAAAACCTCCCACATCATCGAAGGGCGGCGATAGTAACGCCAACACCGCACGGGCGGCAGCCCTGCTACTCAGATTGCCCTTGGCGCATGACCGCCAGCTGATTAGGCTTGCCGTTTTTCCCTGCGAGAACCCGCCATGCCGGTCTGGATGCAAACCGCCGCCCTGCTCTGTCTGTCCAATCTGTTCATGACTTTCGCCTGGTACGGCCACCTCAAGACCCTCGGCAGCAAGCCCTGGTATATCGCCGCTCTGATCTGCTGGGGCATCGCCCTGTTCGAATACCTGATCATGGTGCCGGCCAACCGCATCGGCTACACCGAACTGTCGGTTGGCCAGCTGAAGATCATGCAGGAAGTCATCACCCTGGCGATCTTCGTGCCCTTCAGCGTGCTGTACATGCAGCAGCCGCTGAAACTGGACTACCTATGGGCCGGTTTATGCCTGCTCGGCGCGGTGTACTTCATCTTCCGCAGCTGAATCAGGCCTTGCGCTTGAGCCGGGCAATCAGGCTGGAGGTATCCCAGCGCCCGCCACCCATGGCCTGCACATCGGCGTAAAACTGATCGACCAGCGCCGTCACCGGCAACTGCGCGCCATTGCCGCGCGCCTCGTCGAGGACGATGGCAAAGTCCTTGCGCATCCAGTCGACGGCAAAGCCGAAGTCGAATTTGCCCGCCAACATGGTCTGGTGCCGATGCTCCAGCTGCCAGGACTGCGCCGCGCCCTTGCTGATAACCTCCATCGCCGCCTCGGCATCCAGGCCGGCGCACTGGGCAAAATGCAGCGCCTCGGAAAGCCCCTGAAGCAACCCGCCGATGCAGATCTGATTGACCATCTTGGTCAGTTGACCGCTGCCCACCGGGCCCATCAGACGACTCATCCGCGCATAGCTGTCGATGACCGGCTCAGCTCGCTGAAAGAACACCGCTTCACCGCCCACCATGATGGTCAGCAGGCCATTCTCTGCGCCGGCCTGACCGCCGGAAACCGGCGCATCGAGAAAACCCACCTCGCGCTCGGCGGCCTGCACCGCCAGCTCGCGGGCGACATCGGCCGATGCGGTGGTGTGATCCACCAGAATGCTGCCGGCCGCCATGCCGGCCAAAGCCCCCTCAGCGCCCAGCACCACCTGGCGCAGATCATCGTCATTGCCGACACACACCATCACCAGCTCGACGCCCAACGCCGCCTCACGCGGCGTGGCAGCGATCTCGCCACCGTACTGCTCCTGCCACTGCAGTGCTCGTGCCGTGGTGCGGTTGTACACCGTCACCTCATGCCCCTGACAGGCCAGGTGCCCCGCCATCGGGTAACCCATGACGCCCAGCCCGATAAATGCCACCTTAGCCATCGGTCACTCCTCCGTTCGCAATGCTGCGAGCCTAGGTGCTGTTGGCGTTTTCGCGCAAGCCGCGTTACCGGTACAAGGCCTGCCCCGGCGACACGGTTTGCTCGCCATGAAAAGCCCCTCCATACTGCAGCGACTGTCATGGAGGACGCTATGTCGCACTGGCTTGTGATCGATCTGGAAGCCACCACCGAAGAAGGCGGCTGGCCACTGGAGGAAATGGAAATCATCGAAATCGGCGCCAGCCTGGTCGACAGCAATGGCCGCGAGCTGGATCACTTCCAGCGTTTCGTCTGCCCCCAGCGACGCCCTCTGCTCACCAGTTTCTGCCGTCAACTCACCCATATCCAGCAGGCCCAGATCGACGGTGCCGAACGCTTTGCCGTGGTCTGGGCCAGCTTCGAGCAGTGGCTCGCTCCGCACCTTCCACGTCTGGCCGGCTGGCTCAGCTGGGGTGACTATGACCGCCGGCAGATTGCTCAGGAGTGCCGACAGCACCAGCTCGACAGCGCCTTCCTGCAGATCCCTCATTACAATCTCAAGCAGTGCTTTGCCGAAAGCCGCCAGTTGAAGCGCCAAGTCGGTCTGAATACCGCCTTGCAACTGGCCGGCCTGCACTTTCAGGGCACCCAGCACCGCGCCCTGGAAGACGCCCGCAACACCGCGCGCCTGCTGCCCCTGACCCGCCTGACGGAGCGCCCACTGGCCTAGTGACTGGGGCAGCCGGCTTGGGCATACTGGCCGCCCTTTTTTAACCCCCTTCCGAGGAATCCCCATGTTCAAGGTCAACGAGTACTTCGACGGCACCGTCAAATCCATCGCCTTCGGCATGAGCGAAGGCCCGGCCACCATCGGCGTGATGGCCCCGGGCGAGTACGAGTTCGGCACCAGCCAACTGGAAGTCATGCACGTGGTTGCCGGCGCCCTGACCGTCAAGCTGCCGGGCAGCGACAGCTGGGAAACCTTCGCCGCCGGCAGCAAGTTCACCGTGCCGGCCAACAGCAAGTTCCAGCTGAAAGTCGCCGAAGACACCGCCTATCTGTGCGAATACCGCTGATAGCGACTCCTTAAATAAAAAACCGGCCTAAATGGCCGGTTTTTTATTTCCGGTATTGAGTGAACCTTTTGCCATTACGCATAATCACGATCAACCAGTACCGACGTACTGAATCACTCATCAAGCGTTTCACCGACTGACCATGATGGCCAGTGCCCGAAACCTGATGCATCGGACGCAACTTTTTTCGAGACAGAGCCATGAGCCTTGCGCATGTATTCTTTATTGACGCACGTGTCGTCGATCCGCAAACCCTGATCGCCAATCTGCCGGAAGGCAGCCAGTGGTTCATCCTCGACGAAGTCGAGGACGGTCTGCAGCAGATGGCCCGCCTGCTCGCCCCGTTTCAGCAACTTCAGAGCATCCAGATCCTTTCGCACGCAGCTCCTGGCAGCGTGCAACTGGGCGGCAGCCTGCTCGACCAGCAGTCGCTGCAAGCCCAATCCCTGCTGCTGCAACAGATCGGCAGCCACCTGAATAGCGACGGCGACCTGCTGCTCTACGGCTGCAACCTGGCCGGCAACCAGCAGGGCGAACTGCTGCTGGAAACCCTGGCGCAATTGACCCAGGCCGATGTAGCCGCCTCCACCGACCTGACCGGCACGGGTGGCGACTGGACCCTGGAGTGGCGCAGCGGCGAGCTGCAAAGCGCCAGCCTCAGCGCACCGCATTACCTGCACAACCTGGCGGTGATCGAGGATGAAAACCCCTTCGTAAATAATTACCTCCATGGCACTGCAGCAAACGACACCCTGATTGGCGGACTAGGCAGTGATTCGCTGTATGGCAGCAGTGGAAACGATCTGCTATTGGCACAGTATCAGGATGATACTTCTGAAACGGTGGGTAACTCTCTGTTCGGTGAAGAGGGCGACGATACGCTGGTGGGCGCCGACGGTAATGATTCCTTGTATGGCGGTGAAGGCAATGACTCCCTGATTGGCGGAAACGGTAATGATCTGCTGTCAGCGAACAATGGCAATGACACTCTGGAAGGTGGCGCGGGAGATGACCGCTTAGAATTCAGCCGTGGCAACTCCATGGCGGCCGGAGGGAGCGGTCGCGATACCTTTGTGATTGCCTCAGATATCTGGGACTTCAACTACAGCGAGCTTCCCCCGCCTGTCGTCACCATCAGCGATTTTGCCGTTGGCCCCGAAGGGGACCGGCTCGACCTGAGCCAGCTTTTGGGCTACCTGTCGGTAGCGGAGCAGCGCAACCCGTTTGCCGAAAGCAATCAGTCCCTGCGTTTACAGCAACAGGGGGATGATGCCCTATTGCAATGGTTCAACGTCAACACCGCCAGTTGGACGACCGCAGTGGTACTGAGCAGCCTGGACCTCAACAGCACCCCGCTGACCATCGACAACTTCATTCCCCCGCTATCCCCGGATGGCAGCAATCAGGGCTTGGCGCTCAACGGTGGTCAATACGCCGATATTCTCAACGGATCACGCGGTGATGACCTGCTCGTCGGCAATGGCGGTCGTGATCTGCTGAATGCAGGTTACGGCAACGACACGCTCAAAGGCGGTGATGCGGCCACCCAGGATGACAGCCATGGCAACCTGCTGTATGGCGGCGGCGGCAATGATCTACTGATTGCCAGCAATGCTGGAGACAAGCTATATGCTGATCGTTTCTTGTATGAAGGCAGCAGCCATACCTATATTCAGGATGGCAACGACACTCTGACTGGCGGAAATGGTAACGACACGCTGATAAGCGACCGCGGTAGCGATGTGTTGAGTGGCGGGGCCGGTGATGATGTATTTCAGTGGGACGTCGAATCACAAGTCACCATGACCGGCGGGGCCGGAGCGGACACCTATGTACTCCCAAGCTCCACTTGGGGCACCCCATCCGCGTTGGTGGCGGACTTTGTATCAGGCCCCGGCGGCGACAAGATCGATATATCTAATCTTCTACGCGATCGCTCATACCTCGCCGGCAACCCTTTTAATCCAGATAATCCGCTGCTGCGCCTGGTTCAGGAAGGTGGCGATGCACTGCTGCAACTCAAAGACGACAGCAGCTGGAAAACCCTTCTGACGCTACAGAACCTTGACCCCTCGGCGACCCCGCTGACCCGTGAAAACTTTATCCCCGACTTCCCGCTGGATGGCAGCACTCTCGGCTACAGCCTGAGCGGAACCGAATCAGCCGATACCCTGACCGGCAGCTTTGTGAACGACCACCTGATGGGACTGGCAGGCAACGACCTGTTGCTTGGCAAGCAGGGCAACGACTACCTAGATGGTGGCAGCGGCGCCGATACGCTGAAAGGTGGCTCCGGCAGCGATACCTACATCATCGATAACGTCGGGGATGTCATTGATGAGAGCGATGAGCTGTTCGGTGACTATCGCTATAACGAAACTAATACCGTAATCAGCTCTATCACTTATTCCACCGCCAGCATCAGTGGTATTCAGGCCATTCAATTGAGCGGTGAGGCCAACATCAACGCCTGGGGCGGGCGAGGCACGACCTCTATCACCGGTAACGCCGGTAATAACCGACTGACCAGCGAATATAACGGCTACAGCACCCTGGATGGTGGCCAAGGTGCCGACACCCTGGTCGGTTATGGCTACGGCGCTAACACCTATGTGGTCGACAATGTCAACGATCAGATCATTGAGCAATACGACTACGACTACGGCTACAGGGACACCGTCCAGGCCAGCCTTAGCTGGACGCTGAACGGCGTAGTGGAAGACCTGCTGCTCACCGGTTCAGAAGCCATCAACGGCACCGGCAACGCCAATAGCAACCGCATAACCGGCAATGCTGCCGCCAACGTTCTGAACGGTGCGGGCGGGGCCGACACCCTGATCGGCGGGCTCGGTAATGATCTCTATCTGGTTGATAACGGCGCGGATGTCATTCAGGAAACCAGCACTCTCACAGGTGAAACGGACTCGGTCTGGTCCGCCGTCGGCTGGACACTGGGCAGCAACCTGGAAAACCTGCTGCTGACCGGCAGCGCCGCCATCAACGGCACCGGCAACGCGCAGAACAACAAACTGTCCGGCAATGCCGCCAATAACGTCCTGAACGGCGCTGCCGGCGCCGATACGCTGAACGGCGGACTCGGCAACGACACCTATGTCGTCGACAACGCCGGCGATGTGATTCAGGAAACCAGCACGCTGGCCACGGAGATCGATAGCGTACAGTCGTCGATTAGCTGGACTCTGGGCAATAACCTGGAAAACCTGCTGCTGACCGGCAGCGCCGCCATCAACGGCACCGGCAACGTGCTGAACAACAAACTGTCCGGCAATGCCGCCAACAACGTCCTGAACGGCGCCGCCGGCGCCGACACGTTGAATGGCGGACTCGGTAACGACACCTATGTCGTCGACAACGCCGGCGATGTGATTCAGGAAACCAGCACGCTGGCCGCGGAAATCGACAGCGTGCAAGCTGCGCTGAGCTGGACCCTGGGCAGCAACCTGGAAAACCTACTGCTCACCGGTAGCGCCGCCATCAACGGTACCGGCAATGGCCTGAACAACAAGCTCACCGGCAATGCCGCCAACAACGTCCTCAACGGCGCCGCCGGCGCCGACACGTTGAATGGCGGACTCGGTAACGACACCTATGTCGTCGACAACGCCGGCGATGTGATTCAGGAAACCAGCACGCTGGCCGCGGAGATCGATAGCGTACAGTCGTCGATTAGCTGGACTCTGGGCAATAACCTGGAAAACCTCCTGCTCACCGGCAGTGCCGCCATCAATGGCACCGGCAACGCGCTGAACAACACGCTCACCGGCAATACCGCTAATAATCTGCTCAATGGCTCGGCTGGCCACGACAAGATCGATGGTGGCGCCGGTAACGACATTCTCAAAGGCGGCAGCGGAAACGACACCCTCATAGGTGGCAGTGGCGTTGATCAACTGTTCGGCGAAACCGAGGCGGACCGCTTCAGCTTCCTCAAGCTGTCGGACCTGAGTGTGGGTAGCAACCGTGATGTCATTCAGGACTTCAGCAGCGCACAGGGCGACAAGATCGATCTCTCCGCACTGGACGCTGTGCTGGCCTCAACAGGCACCAATGAAGCCTTCACCTTTATCGGATCGGCGGCGTTTTCTGCAACCAATGCGAGCGCTCAACTACGCTTCAGCGATGGTGTTCTGTATGGCAGCGTCAACGCCGACAGCGCGGCCGAATTCGAAATACGCCTGGTAGGGGTGGCCTCACTGCAAAGCAGCGACTTCATTCTCTGACTTCAGCTGAAGCAAAAACCGGCCTCGATGGCCGGTTTTTTATGCCTGACGCAGCTCAACACTGATGGCGAATCCTGCCAGTTCCGCCAGGTATTCCTCGACGCTGAGCAGCCCCAGGCATGGCTGAGCACCGCTGAGTTCAAGCTGCCCAATCGCCATCTTGCGCACCAGCGCCACGGCGGCCATGCACGGGATGTTCGGGCCATCGTTCCCCAATGCCAATAGCTCCCAGCACAACGTAAGTGGCTGTCCATCCGTCCCCGCGCCAGTCAGCTCGACAAACATGCCTGAATAACCATCACCCAGGGGTTCCAAGCGCTGGGCGATACCCCGCAGCAGCGGGGCCAGCGGCAAGGCGCTTGGCAACAGGCGACTGCGCACCAGCCAGGACAGTATCCAGGTACCGAACTGGGTCAGACGCAGCCCCACACCGGCACTGAAGCGCACCGTCTGCACGCTGGGATAGCGCTGCGGAAACAGCTCCAGATCGGGCACGTCGCAATTGACCATCCAGCGCGCCCCCATGGGCGAGCGAAAAGCGTGCCGGCGCGGTTCCTGCCAGCCATAGACGGTTTGCCAGCGCCCCGCCCGCCACTGCCGGAACGCTTTGCCGCAATAACTGAGAACCGCCTGCAACGTCGACAGACCCGGGGTCTTCTCCGATGAGCTGATGCCATGCTCGATGCCGTCGAGCCGGGCAAAGCGTGGCAGCAGGCTGTCGACGACCGCTGCACTCAACGCTGGAACCGAGCTCGCGCCGCTGCAGAGCAGAACGCCGGCCTCACGCGCCGCCTGATCCAGGCCACGGATACCGCAGACAAAATCGCGCGCATCAGCCAGATCGATGTAATGCGCGCCGGCGTTCATGCAGGCCTCGGCCACCCGGTAATCCTGCCCCTGGAACGGACCAACCGTGGAAATCACCAGATTGGCGCCGAGTTCCCGCAAGCGCTGCGCCAGGCTTGGCTGAGTGATATCCAGGGCCACGCCCTGCCCTCCGACGGCTTCCGCCAGCGCTCTGGCCTTGCCCTGATCGCGCCCGGCCACCAATACTTCGACACCGGCAATGGCGGCAATCGCCCGCACGATCACCTGGCCGAAGTTGCCATATCCCCCCAGTACCAGCACACGCATGGACTACTCCCTGTCGACTTCGAATTGCAGTTCGGCCAGCCGCGCATACAGCGGATCGCTCTCGATCAGCTGCGCATGCCGGCCAATGGCGCGGATGCGCCCATGTTCCAGCACGGCGATGCGGTCGGCATCCTTGACCGTGGCCAGGCGGTGGGCGATGACCAGCGTGGTGCGCCCGGCCATCAGTTGCGGCAGGGCCTGCTGGATCAGGTGCTCGCTCTCAGCATCCAGGGCGCTGGTAGCCTCGTCCAGCAGCAGGATCGGTGCATCGGCGAGCAAGGCGCGGGCAATCGCCAGACGCTGGCGCTGACCGCCGGAAAGCCCCAGCCCCGCCTCGCCCAATGGCGTGTCGTAACCCTGCGGCAACGCAACGATGAACTCATGGGCATGGGCCGCACGGGCGGCCGCCTCAACCTCGGCATCGCTGGCATCCAGGCGACCGTAGCGCAGGTTCTCCGCCACCGTGCCGTGGAACAGCGCCGGTTGCTGCGACACCAGTGCAAAGCAGCGGCGCAGTGCGGCCGGTTCAAGCTCGGCAATGGGTACGCCGTCGAGACTGATCCGGCCCTCGTCGACATCGTGAAAACGCAGCAGCAGGTCGAACAGGGTCGATTTGCCGGCGCCTGAGGGGCCGACCAGCGCCAGGGTCTCACCGGGTCGCACCTCGAGGTCGACGCCATCCAGCGCAGGACGCTCACGCCCGGCGTACGTAAAGCGCACCCGCTCCAACTGCAAGGCACCCTGCGCGGTAGCAGGCAAGCTGCGCGGCTGCGCCGGGGCGACAATCAGGCTGCGGCTGGCCAGCAGCTCGGCGATACGCTCGGCCGCACCGGCGGCACTCTGCAGATCGCCAATCACTTCGCTCAGGGTGCCCAGGGCGCCGCCGACAATCAGGCTGTAAAACACGAACGCGGCCAGATCGCCGCCGCTGATACGGCCCTCGATCACGTCCAGGCCTCCGACCCAGAGCATCAGCCCCACGGCACCGAGCACCAGGATGATCACCACACTGATCAGCCAGGCACGCTGGGTGATGCGCCGGCGCGCGGTGGCGAAGCTCGCCTCCACCGTGGCGGCGAAGCGCTGGCGATCCTCGGCCTCGTGGCTGTAGGCCTGCACCGTCTTGATCTGACCCAGGGTCTCGGCCACGTAGCTGCCGACATCGGCTACGCGATCCTGGCTCTGCCGCGCCAGCGCGCGCACCCGCCGACCGAACAGGAGTATTGGAACCAGCACCAGCGGCAATGCCAGCACCACGATGGCCGTGAGTTTGGCGTTGGTGACAAACAGTAGGACGATGCCGCCCAGCAGCATGATGGCGTTGCGCAGCGCCAGCGACAGCGAGGAGCCGATCACCGTCTGCAGCAGGGTGGTGTCGGCGGTCAGTCGCGACTGGATCTCCGAAGCCCGGTTGGCCTCGAAGAAGCCGGGATGCAGGGTCAGCAAGTGATTGAACACACGCTGACGAATATCCGCCACCACCCGCTCAGCCAGCCAGGAGACCTGATAAAAACGCGCAAAGGTGCCGACTCCCAGCGCCAGCACCAGCAGGAGAAACAGCAGCAACGACTGCTTGAGCGCCGTCACCGACTGAGTCGCCAGGCCCTGGTCGACCAGCAGGCGAATGCCCTGACCCATCGACAAAGTGATAGCCGCGGTAAACATTAGCGCCAGCAGCGCCCCCGCTACACGCAGGCGGTAAGGCGCGATGAAACTGGCCGCGAGGCTCAGGGCAGTGCGATGACGCGAACTCAGTACAGACATGCGGACTCCAGTTCAGTCAGCCGCCAGGCGCGGCGCCGACACCCACCAGCCGATCAGGCACAGGGCCAGGCCGAGCATATTGGTGGAAAAGGGATTGAAGGCCTGCCGCAGCAGGTCCGGGGCGAACCACAGCACATCCAGCAGCAAACCCAACAACAGGACGGCACTGACCAGCAACGGCCAGCGCGCCTGCCGGAAGATCAGCAGCAGCGCGGCCCACAGCAGCTCGGCTAGACCTGCCGCATAGGCAATAGGTGCGGCGTTCGCCCACCCATGGGCGCTGATCATGCGTACCTCATCAGTACTCAGCCAGAGCAGTTTGGGCACCAGGCCGTGATAGGCGAACAGCAGGGCCAGGCTGCCACGCACCAGCCAGGCAATGCGCAGTCGCTCGGCGTCAGTCATGCAGAAAGCGGCGCTGGTGGTCGGCGTTCGGCAGCAGGCACTGCTCATGCCGGCCAAACAGGCGATAGCGGTTGCGCGCAATCGGGTCATACAGGGCGTCACGCAATGGTCCCGGAATCAGGCGCAGGCCTCCCAGCCACGACCACGGTGCCGGCAGCTGACCAACGACACGCAGCACGGCACTGGAGCGGACCCACAGCCGGCCGTTTTCCAGATAGGCCATGGTGTCAAAATGATCCCTGGGCAAACCGGCCCAACGCAGCAAGGCCTGCCCCTCGGCGGACTGCATCGAGGCCAGCTGGAACAGGGCGGCGCGATCATGCTCGATGAGGAACCGCGCCCAGCCATTGCACAGCTTGCACACACCATCGAACAGCACCACGCGGTGCTGCTCGCCAACGCAGATAGGACGCTCAGCGGGATTCAGCTGCATGGGCACTCCTTGCACACAGAGAACGATCAGGGCTGCATGCTACCTGCCGCCCACCCGAGCGGATAGAGCAGCTCTTCCTTGTACCCCGCCCACACCCGCACCGCTGCCGGGAAGCTGTCGTCCAGCACAGGGTCGCCGCTGTCGACCAGCAAGGGCCGCCCCTGCAGGGTGCCCAACTTGCGCTTGGTGGCCACCACCCGCAGGTGATCCAGGCCAATGGCGCGCACTACCCGCGGGCTGATCTGCTGATTGCCGCGCCCGAGGATATGACCCTGACCGCCGATGGCGGTGACCAGCAGCCGGCTCGGATGCCCCTCAACCAGCTCGAACAGCTGCGCCTCGGTGACGTCACGGGCCAGCACCTGACCGTTCTCGATCACATCCACGCCCAGCAGGGTGGTTTCCAGCCCCAGATTCTGCGCCAGGCCATGCAGGGTCGAGCCGGGGCCGAACACGTAGCGCACACCGTCCTCCATGCTGTCCTGCAGCCAGTCGGCCAGTTCCAGCAGCACCAGCTCCTCGGACTCCATGCCGGCCTGCTTGGTCTGCTGCATGAAGTGGCCCTCTTCCGGCACCGTCAGCTCGCCGTACCAGCGCGCGGCCACCCGCCCCTCACGCAGCGCCGCCTCGTCCAGATCCCGCACCTCTCCGCTGGCCAGACGTACCAGACCACCCTCCACCAGGCGCGCGGCCAGCTCGCCGGCGGCGCGCGGGCTGATGGCATAGACCCCGGAGTGAATCTTCACGCCCGCCGGAATGCCTAGCACCGGCTGCCCCTCACGGACCACGCTACACACATCCCGCGCCGTGCCGTCACCGCCGGCAAACAGGATCAGCGCACAGCCGGCTTCCTGCAGGCGCTGCACGGCCTGCTTTGTGTCTTCGGCGCTGGTCGCCGCGTCATTGAGGCTTCCCAGTACCTGATAAGCGAAACCAAGTTCGCGCAGCAGGTCGGCGCCCATGGCGCCGGGAAAGGTGAGGAACTGCAGGCGCTCACGCAGTGGCAACAGGCACTGCAGCGCCAGCCGGGTGCGCTCGCTGGCGCGCGGCTCGCTACCACGCGCCAGGGCTTCGGTGGCCACGCCATCGCTGCCCTTGAGGGCCGCCGGGCCGCCCAGCCCGGCCAGCGGATTGATGATCAGGCCCAGCCTGAATGCCGTCATGCGTACACCTCACACCTAACCATTCGGCGCCGATGAATAGCCGTGCGCCATAGAAAAAGCCGGCTAGCCTGAACCTTCCGGCCGGTTGCCGACACTGTCACAGAGCAGTCATGCCCACGGCCTAGACTGCCAGCACACCCTGATGAGGAAGTCACCATGCAAGTACAGAACAACGTCCAGCAGGCCCCTCGTTTCACTGCCCCGGCTGCCAATCAGGCGCTGGGCGGCAGCATCATCGATGCCCAAGGGCGCGAAGTACCGATCACCGAGGCCATGGTCCAGCTGGCCTGCCGCGAGCTGGATAACTGCAGCCTGGCCAGCGCCAAGCGCGGCTGATCACACCAGCTGCACCCCCAGGGCGTGCAGCAGTGCGCTCTGGGCGGGATTTTCCCCCAGCATCCTGACCTTGAGCCCATCGATCTCCCGACGATAGGGATAATGCTTGCGCAGCTGATCGAACGCGGCACGCCGCGTGGCGGCATCGCCCTGTAACGAACGCAGGAAGTTGGCGTCATCCAGGCGCGGGTCATAGACCGCGCGGCACACCTGGGCCAGCAGCCAATCGGGCGATGCCTCGGGCGCCACCTGCAACTCGCTCAGCCAGGGCGTCGGCAGCAAGTCGCTGAGATGGCGCTGCGGTACCTGCCCGAGAAACGCGCAGAACGCCTCGTGGATCATCGCCGTGCCGCGCAGCTTGCCGTCCAGGCTGTAGCCGGCGATATGCGGGGTAGCCAACTGGCACAAAGCCGCCAGCTCGACATCCACCTGCGGCTCGCCCTCCCACACATCCAGCACCACCTCCAGCTCGGCATCCGCCTCCAGATGCGCCCGCAGGGCGGCGTTATCCACCACCGCCCCGCGACTGGCATTGATCAGCCAGGTGCCCGGCTTGAGCGCCTGCAACTGCGCGGCGCCGATCAGGTGATGAGTCGCATGGTCGCCCTCGCGGGTCAAAGGCGTGTGCAGGCTGATCACATCGCACTCGCCAAGGATCTGCGCCAGTTCGACGAAGTCGCCGCCTTCGGCCGCCTGGCGAGGCGGATCGCACACCCGCACCTGCCAGCCCAACCCCTGCAGCACGCGTACTAGGCGACTACCCACCTGACCGGCGCCCACCACCCCGTAAACCAGCTGATCCAGGCGCTGGCCGGTCTGCTCGGCCAGCGCCAGCAGGCTGCCCAGCACGTAATCCACCACGCCGCGCGCGTTGCAGCCCGGGGCACTGGCCCAGTGGATACCCGCTCCGGCGAAATAGGCCAGATCCAGATGGTCGGTACCGATGGTACATGTGCCGACAAAGCGCACCCGGCTGCCGGCCAGCAGGGCCTCGTCCACCCGGGTCACCGAGCGCACCAGCAGCGCATCGGCATCACGCACCTGCTCGGCACTGATGCTGCGCCCCGGGTAGCGGCGGATTTCACCAAAGTTGGCAAAGAACTCGTCGAGCAGCGGAATGTTTTCGTCGGCAACTAGCAGCATGGCGCCCTCTCCCATCAATGCCGCGCATTCTACGTCATCGCGACCCGCCGCGGCTTTTCTGACCGGTGCGTCAGGGCGTAGACTAGGCCGCTTTTCCTTGTCAGGTTGAAGCCGCGTGTCCTCCCTTGCCCCCCGCCTGCAGCGCATTCGCACCGAACTGCGTGCCCTGCTCGCCCTCGCCATCCCGATCATCATTGCCCAGCTGGCCCACACAGCCATGGGCTTTGTCGATACCGTAATGGCCGGCCGGGTCAGCCCCCGCGATCTGGCCGCGGTCGCGCTGGGCAACTCACTGTGGGTACCGGTGTTCCTGCTGATGACCGGCGTACTGCTGGCCACCACACCCAAGGTGGCGCAACGCTTTGGCGCCGGCAAACACGATGAGATCGGTCCGCTGGTGCGCCAGGCGTTGTGGCTGGCGCTGGCTGTAGGCCTGCTGGCTGCCGTGACGCTGTGGAATGCCGAACCGGTGCTGCACTGGATGCAGGTCGATGCCGAGCTGATCGAGCCTGCCATGGGCTACCTGCGCGCGGTGGCCTGCGGTTTCCCGGCGGTGGCGCTGTACCACGTGCTGCGCTGCTTCAGCGATGGCCTGGGCCATACCCGGCCCACCATGGTGTTGGGCCTGCTCGGTCTGCTGCTGAACATCCCGCTGAACTACATCTTCATCTACGGCAAGCTCGGCCTGCCGGCCATGGGCGGCGTGGGTTGCGGCTGGGCCACGGCCCTGGTGATGGTCGCCATGCTGCTGGGCATGCTGATCTGGGTGGCATGGGCGCCCTATTACCAGTCCAGCGGATTGCTGCGCCGTTTCGACTGGCCACAGGGCCGGGTGATCCGCCGCCTGCTTAGCGTCGGCCTGCCGATCGGCGTGTCGATCTTTGCCGAAGCCAGCATCTTCTCGGTGATTGCCCTGCTGATTGGCGGGCTAGGCGCCACTGTGGTGGCGGGCCATCAGATTGCGCTCAACTTCAGCTCCATGGTGTTCATGATTCCCTACTCGCTGGGCATGGCCGCCACGGTGCGGGTGGGTCAGGCGCTGGGGCGCCGCGAACCGCGCGAGGCGCGTTTTGCCGCCGGCGTCGCCATGGCCACCGCCCTGGCGTATGCCTGCCTGTCGGCCAGCGGCATGCTCTGGTTGCGCACGGATATCGCCGAAATCTACACCCCGGACCTGGCCGTGATCGGGGTGGCTGGCTCGCTACTGATCTACTCGGCGTTCTTCCAGTTTTCCGATGCCATCCAGGTCACTGCCGCCGGCGCCCTGCGCGGCTATCAGGACACCCGCGTGACCATGCTGATCACTCTGCTGGCGTACTGGGGCATTGGCTTGCCGGTGGGTTACAGCCTGGGCCTCTCCGACTGGCTGGGCGAGCCCAGCGGCCCGCAGGGGCTGTGGCAGGGCCTGGTGGTCGGGCTGACCTGCGCCGCCCTGTTGCTCGGTGTGCGTCTGGCGCGCAGTGCCAGGCGGCATATCCGTCTGCACAGGCCGTCGTAATCGACCGGCACCGCCACCTGGGCTCTCCATCGTGGTGACGATCAAGCAGTTACAAAAAAAGGGGGCGAACCCGACCAGGTCCACCCCCTTTTTTCAGCCGTTTGTCAGCAGCCGTCCTTGATAACTGCCGATGCGACTGGCACAGGACTCAGTAGTTGCAGTTCTGACGGTACTCGGAGATGTTCAGATCCGCGGTGTGATTCGGACCGCAGAGGAACTTGCTGTAGCGGCTGTCGAAGTCGATGAAGCGCTTCATCCAGGCAATCCCGTACATGCCCAGCAGGTCCTCATTCGGATAGCCCGAGTTGGCGCAGAAATGCGAGCCGCCGTAGATCTCCAGGTAGGCCTTGGGCGTGGTGCCGGGAATCCGGTTGTAGAACGGCGAGGCATGCACGCCCACCGGCGCAACGGCATCGGCGCCGCAGGCCAGGATCAGTGCCGGCGTCTTGATCGTGTTGAAGCTGTTGCTGCCGGCGTAGTACGGCGCCTGCGGAATGATCGCATTGATCGAACGCTGGGTAGACAGCTTCAGCGTGCCACCGCCGCCCATGGACCAGCCGATGACGCCCAGGCGGGTGCTGTCGACCTTGTTGTAGATCGGGCTGGAGCTGGAGCCGCTCTGCGCGATCATGTAGTCCAGAGCCTTGCTCAGCTGGGTGGCGCGGCTGTCCGGCTGATCGTAGATGGTGCTGGTGTTCATGGTCATCACCACGAAACCATGGGACGCCAGGCGTGGCCCCCACCACTTGATGCTGTCCTCATAGGAGACATAGCCGGGAATGACCGCAATCGCGCCCATTTTCCCGCTGGCATTGGTCGGGTAGTACACCGTGCTGTCACCAAACCCTTTGAGGTAACCGGAGACCGAAAATTTGGCGGTGGTATAGGGACCCGTGGCGCTTTTCAGCGAAGCGACGGTCGGATCGGGCCCACGCGTGCAATTGCTGCAGGGGCTGGATGGCCCGGTCGCGGAGAAGGCAGTGGCACTTACCAGCAGAGAGGCGGCGAGCAGCAGGGTTTTGCCGAGGGATAGCTTGGCATTCATTGGACAGACCTCATTGTTATTGTTGTCGCGAGAAGAACTTCACTACCGATCACGGCCGAGTCGCCGCGAACTGTGCAGGCCAAGCTATCAATCGCACTGGAGGGCCACCAGAATCGCCAAGGCTCAGTTCGTACAAGAATCGAAACCACCCGACCTGCCCCTGCCAATGCTTCCAGGCGGATCTGTAGCCCCCGGTAACAGCCCGCAGACCCGCGTGGCGCACACACCCAGTAGAGCGGAATCATCCGCTACAACCGCCCGCTCCTGAGGCCCTTGCACAGCACCAGCCAGCGCTCACCTGGCAACGTTCATACTTAGGTTCGATTCTGCAAAATCAGCCTTGGCAGCCGTGAAAAATCAGCGAACATCGAGTCTCCAGGCGCTGCGTCACCCGATCACCGCGCGCAGCCTGATGCCAATGACGGCCTTCATACCCAATAACAACAAGACGTATGAATACCCTGAGCACAGTCAAGCCACCGGCCCTGATCTATGTCTCCAGCAGGCGCTACCTGTACCTGGGTCAGACCCAGCTGCGCATCCGCGAACTGCACGCGGCGGCCTCTTCGCTGCTGGTCTGCCTGCAGGGCACGGTGCGTTTCCGGACGTCCGACGGCGACCCCTGGAGCAGCGCCCGCAGCATCCTCATTCGCGCCGGCAGCAGAATCGCCATCGACAATCGCGACGCGGTAATAGCGGCCTGCTACCTGGATGCGGGGCAGCCCGACTACCTGCTGCTGAAACGGCAGATGAGTTCGGCCCGGCACGGCATCTACTACCGGCATGCACATGAGCAGGAGCTGATCGAAAGCCTGATCGAACTGCGTAACGACCGGCCCGACTTCGAGGAGGCGCAGGCGCGCACCGACGCCATACTCCACCGGCACGTCGACAGGACCGCGGTCACCCTCGATCCGCGCCTGACACAGGTCATCGCCCGCCTCAGGCACACCGCCACGGTCAATATTCCGGTCAGCGCGCTGGCCGCAGAGGTAGGGCTTTCCGAGTCGGGCCTGATCAAGCTGTTCGGCCTGCACATCGGCGCCCCCCTGCGCCGGCATCGCCTGTGGTACCGACTGATCGACTTCATCCAGCTGTCGCTCGCCGGCACGCCCACGGCCCTGGCGATCAGAACCGCCGGTTTTACCGACGCCGCGCATCTTTCACGCTGCTACAGCGGATTCTTCGGCGTCAGCCTGGCTTACGCCTTCTCGAAGAAGACCTCAGTGGAGTACATCTGCGCCGCGCACCCGGAAGCCGCCGAGCAGCAACGCTCTGCTCACGGCGGCTAACCGCAGCCGTCATCACTCGGCCTTCTTGCGAATCCAGTACAGGTAGGTGCCCTTGGCTTCGCTCTGCTCGACCAGCTCGTGGCCGAGGAACATGCAAAACTTGGGAATATCGCGGCGAGTCGAGGGATCGGTGGCTATGACCTTGAGCAGGCCGCCGGGAGCCAGGTCACGCACCTTGTTGTGCAGCATCATCACCGGCTCGGGGCAATTGAGACCGGTGGCATCGAGAATCGAGTCAGCTTGCAGGGACATCAGCAACCTCCGAAGACAGGTGCGCATTCTCGCCGATCGGGTCCACAGGGTCACCTCTCGCCGCACAACCTTGGATGGGCGGCTTGTGCCCCGCAGCTCGGGCAAGCTGCGCCCACCGCGACCCGAACAAGAAAACACCATGCGCCTGATCACCCTTTGCGCCGCCAGCCTGCTGCTGGGCGGCTGCGCCGCCCGCGAGCAACTGCCCGACTACAGCCAGAGCGCCCAGCGCGACCTGCCGGCCACCCATTTCGAAACGGTAATCACCGGCCGCGACGGCACGCGCCTCTCCGCCACCGTGTTCCAGCCCGCCCTCAAGGCCGGCGAGGAGGCGCCGCTGGTTGTGCACACCCATGGCTGGGGCGGCTGGCGGGTAACCGGACCGAATGGCTTCTATGGCACCCAGATGATGTCAGGCCGCGCGGCACTGACCGCCTGGCGAGCCGGCTACTGGGTGGTCAGCTACGACCAGCGCGGCTGGGGTGGCAGCGAGGGCAACATCGAAATGATGGACCCGCGCTATGAGGTACAGGACGCCCTGGCGGTCATCGACTGGTCGGCCAGCCACCTGCCACACCTACAGATGGATGGCCCCAACGACCCGCGTGTCGGCATGCTCGGCGAAAGCTATGGCGGCGCCGTGCAGTTGCTTGCCTCTGCCGAGGACCCGCGCATCGACGCGCTGGTACCCATTGCCACCTGGTACGACCTGGCCGATGCCCTGGCCCCGCAAGGTGACCTGAAGATCGGCTGGGGCGGCGTACTGCTTGGCCTTGGCCTCTCCACCGGCTACGACCTCGGCAAGTTTGTCCAGGCACCCTACCTGCGCACAGCCGACGGCACCATGCGCCCCGAGGTACAGGCCGAGCTCAAGGCCCACAGCCTGACCAGCTACTGTGACCGTGGGCAGCGCCCGCAGGCCGACGCCCTGCTGATTCAGGGCATGCGCGATACCCTGTTCCCCCTCGACCAGAGCCTCAAGATTCGTGACTGCCTGCAGCAGGGACAGCGCGACGTACGCCTGCTCGGCATGCAGGCCGGTCATATCCTGCCGCCGCCGGCACAAGCCTGGAGTGGCCTGCCGCCCTTCAACAACGAACCGGTGCTGCACTGCGGCGAACGGGCGATCAACTACTACCAGGCCATCGTCGCCTGGTACGAGGAGAAACTGCGCGGACGCCCGGGCGTGGCGGCCAGCGTGCCAGAGTTGTGCGTGAGCTTGAATCTGGGCCAAGGCCTGGCGCTGAACGCGCTGCCTTCCGCCGGGGAACGCGTGGCACTGCCGCTGACCGAAGTACGGCCGCTGACCAGCGGCCTGCTCAGCCCCAGCCAGTTCGTGCCGCTGCGCACCATCGAGCAACACAGCGCTCTGCTGGGCAGCACCCGCCTGAGCCTGCAGGGCAGCGATGAGCGGCCCCAGGTGTTTGCCGCCATGGCGGTGAAGCGGGCCGATGGCCGCATCGAGACACTCGATGAGCAGGTCACACCGCTGGGGCAACGCCGCGAGCTGCAGCTGACCAGTGTCAGCGCGGCACTGCAACCCGGTGACGTGCTCGGCCTGCAGTTCAGCGGTTTCAGCGGTCAGTACCTGTTCAACAGCTCATGGAGCCCGCGCGCGGTAGCCCTGCAGGGCGAAGTCGAGCTGCCCGCCCTGCTGCCGCTCAGCGCCCCGCTGGCAAAGCGCTGAGTCGGTGTGCCTGCGTCGTTATAGACGGCGCAGGTGGCAGGTCACCTCCTCGCGGTCGTGGTACAGCTGCTTGCAGCCGATGCTGACCTTCAGGCCGCGGGCCTTCAGTCCGTCCTCGATACGTTCCAGCAGGCGCTGCACCTCGGCGAAACGCTGCTTCATCGGTAGTTTGAGGTTGACCACCGCCTCCTGGCACCAGCCCTCGCCCAGCCAGGTCTCGATCATCGCCGCCGTGCGTGCCGGCTTCTCGACGATATCGCAGACCATCCAGTTCACCGGCTTGCGTGGCTTGAAGGTGAAACCATCGGCCCGCTGGTGCTCCACCAGCCCCGAATCCATCAGGCTTTCGGCCATCGGCCCGTTGTCCACGGCGGTGACCCGGATGTGCCGGTTGACCAGCTGCCAGGTCCAGCCGCCCGGTGCGGCGCCCAGGTCCACAGCGGTCATCGCTGGCGCCAGGCGGGTATCCCACTCGTCCCGCGGGATGAAGTGGTGCCAGGCCTCTTCCAGTTTGAGCGTCGAGCGACTGGGGGCCTCGCGGGGGAACTTCAGACGCGGAATGCCCATCGGCCAGAATGCCGAGTTATCGGCCTCGGCCAGACCGAGAAAGACCTCGCGACCGCTCTTGAAGGTCAGCAGCAGGCGCGGCTTGAGACGATCCTCGACCAGCTTGCCGGCCTTGCTCAGGGCCTTGCGCAGGGGCGCTTCGAATTTCTTGCAGAAGCCCGAAAGCTCCTTGCCTTCGTTGGTATCGAATACTTCCAACCACAGGCTACCGGCCTGCGGGTAATCGGCCAGGGCCTCCAGCAACACGCTGATGCGGTCGGTTTCCGGCAACGCCAGGAAGCTGCCGCGCGCCCACTGGCGGATGAAGATCAGGCGACTGAAGCGCAGCTTGCGCATCAGCCGCTCGGCGCCACCCGGCTCGGTGCAGACGAACTCGGCGTAGGCCAGGTTAGGCTTGCTGCGGGCATAGCCCGCCACTTCCAGACGCGCCGCCAGATCACTGATCTCGGCGCAGACCTCGCCCTCGAAACCCGGACGACAATGCAGCAACAGACTGTTCATTTTCCACTCCGGCTGCCAGCAGCCCCAGATGCAATGACGCGCATGATACCTGAGCGCCAGCCGAACACCCGCCTGGGGTCTATACCTGTAGGACTCGACCAGCTGTCTGGCTGAGCAGGCTCACAACAGCGGCTGATTAAACTTGTGACGCCGCCAGGCGATAAATAAGAAAGCCTGCCAAAGAGCAGGAGTTAACATCAGAGAAGCCATGCCATGCGTAATAACCAGCCCGTTACCCAGCGCGAGCGCAGTTTTCCGGCGCAACAGCGCCTGATCTCCACCACCGACCTCAAGGGTGTAATCACCTACTGTAACGAGGCCTTCATCGAGATCAGCGGTTACAGCCGCGAAGAGCTGATGCGCGCCCCGCACAACCTGGTTCGCCACCCGGATGTACCGCCGGCGGTATTCGGCCACCTGTGGACCACCCTCAAGCAGGGCAAGCCGTGGATGGGCATCGTCAAGAACCGCTGCAAGAGCGGCGACCACTACTGGGTCAACGCCTACGTCACGCCGATCTTTGCAGGCAATCAGGTGGTCGGTTACGAATCGGTGCGGGTCAAGCCCAGCGCCGAACAGGTACGCCGAGCCGAAGCCCTGTACCAGCGCATCAACAGCGGCAAGAGCGCCATTCCCGCGAGCAACCGCTGGCTACCGCTGCTGCGCAACTGGCTGCCGTTCATTCTCCTGAGCCAGGTCGGCTGGGCCATCGGCGCCTGGCTGGATGGCCACTGGGGCTTCATTCTGGCTGCCCTGCTGTCGATTCCCCTCGGCCTGCTGGGCCTGGCCTGGCAGGGCCGCAGCACCCAGCGCCTGCTGAAAATTGCCGAGCAGGCCACCTCCGATCCGCTGATTGCCCAGATGTACACCGACAGCCAGGGCGACGAAGCGCGCCTGGAAATGGCCATGCTCAGCCAGGAAGCCCGCCTGAAAACCTGCCTGACACGCCTGCAGGACACCGCTGAACAGCTCACCAGCCAGGCCAGCGATGCCGACCGTCTGGCCCGCAGCAGTGCCGGCGGGCTTGAACTGCAGCGCCTGGAAACCGAACAGGTCGCTGCGGCCGTCCAGCAGATGGCCTCCACCACCCAGGAGGTGGCGAGCAATGTGCAGCGCACCGCTGATGCCACCCAGCAGGCCAACCTACTGACCCGCCAGGGCCGCGCCATTACCGACGAGGCGCGCGACGCCATTCAGCGCCTGTCCAATGCCGTCAGCGAGACCGGCGAGACGGTGACCCGCCTGGCCCAGGACAGCAGCGAGATCGGCGGCGTGGTCGACGTGATCAAGGGCATTGCCGACCAGACCAACCTGCTCGCCCTCAATGCGGCCATCGAGGCGGCGCGGGCCGGTGAAATGGGTCGGGGCTTTGCGGTGGTCGCCGATGAAGTGCGCTCCCTGGCCAGTCGCACGGCCGAGTCGACAGGGCAGATTCACCAACTGATCGCCAAGCTGCAGCGCACGGCCGAAGAGGCCGTGGCCACCATGGAGAACGGGCGCCGTCAGGCCGACGAAGGCGTGCACAAGGTGCAGCAGGCCGACGACGCACTGGTCGGCATCAGTGACGCGGTGGCGCATATAGCCGACATGGCCGACCAGATTGCCGCGGCTGCCGAAGAGCAGAGCGCGGTGGCCGAGAACATCAACCACAAGGTAGTGACCATCGCCCAGCTGGCCGAGGAGACCACCGGCTCGGCGCATCGCACCGCGGAACTCAGCCTGGGCCTGAGCGAAACCGCCAAGGGCCAGTTCTCACTGGTCGAGCGCTTCAATCGCTGAGGCGTTCGACCCAGTCCGCCACCGCCGAGGCGGCGGCCTTCAGGTGCTGTTCATGGCTGAAGCCGCTGCTCTTGAAGGGTTTCAGGTCATGGTCGGCCGCCGTCAGCCAGTGCAGAGCAATGCGCGCCGGCAGAGTGTAACCCTCCACTTCTCCGCGGTTGCCCAAGGCATCACGCTCCCCCTGGATGATCAGGGTGGGCGCGCGCAGCCCGTGCAGGTGCTCGACGCGCAGCGTGTCCGGTTTGCCGGCCGGGTGAAACGGATAACCGAAGCACACCAGAGCATCAGCCCCCAGTTCATCGACCAGCAGGCTGGCCATACGCCCGCCCATGGACTTGCCAGCCAGCACCACAGGTCCTGCGACCTGCTGTCGCACAAGCGCATAAACCTCGCGCCAACAGGCCAGTAAACGGGCCTGTGGATCGGGTGGCCGACGCTTGCCATCCAGCCGCCTGGCGGCCATGTAGGGGAACTCGAAGCGCACCACCGCCAGGCCACGGGCGGCAAGCCATTGCGCCAGTTGCTCAAGCACCGCCGAGTCCATCCCGGCACCCGCCCCATGGGCCAGGATCAGGGTGGCAAAAGGCCTGCCGACCGCCCGGTTCCAGACAAGTTCCATAAAACCCCACCGACTCTGTGACAATTGATCTCAGTCAATAACCGCAAGCTGTGCTTTGCGGATGCTTGTTCTGCGCAAAAGCGCAGCCAGTATCCATAACCGTGTATGGAAGCCCATAACATGAGCACAGCAACCACACAGCAGACTGCCTACAACTACAAGGTGGTCCGCCAATTCGCCATTATGACGGTCATTTGGGGCATCGTCGGGATGGCCGTTGGCGTCCTCATCGCGGCCCAGCTTGTCTGGCCGGAACTCAACCTTGGTCTGCCCTGGACCAGCTTCGGGCGCTTGCGTCCGCTGCACACCAACGCGGTGATCTTCGCCTTCGGCGGTTGCGCACTGTTTGCCACTTCCTACTACACCGTGCAGCGCACCTGTCAGGCGCGCCTGTTTGGTGGCCCACTGGCGGCCTTCACCTTCTGGGGTTGGCAACTGGTGATCCTGCTGGCGGCCATCACCCTGCCGCTGGGCATTACGACTTCCAAGGAGTATGCCGAGCTGGAATGGCCGATCGACATTCTGATCACCGTCGTCTGGGTAGCCTATGCCATTGTGTTCTTCGGCACCGTGGCCAAGCGCCAGACCAGCCACATCTACGTGGGCAACTGGTTCTTCGGCGGCTTCATCCTGACCGTGGCAATCCTGCACCTGGTCAACAACGCCGAACTGCCGGTTACCGCCCTGAAGTCCTACTCGGCCTACGCCGGTGCGACTGACGCGATGATCCAGTGGTGGTACGGCCACAACGCCGTAGGCTTCTTCCTGACTGCCGGCTTCCTCGGCATGATGTACTACTTCGTGCCGAAGCAGGCAGGCCGTCCGGTCTACTCCTACCGTCTGTCCATCGTGCACTTCTGGGCACTGATCGCCGTGTACATCTGGGCCGGTCCGCACCACCTGCACTACACCGCGCTGCCGGACTGGGCTCAGTCCCTGGGCATGGTGATGTCCCTGATCCTGCTGGCGCCAAGCTGGGGCGGCATGATCAACGGCATGATGACCCTGTCGGGTGCCTGGCACAAACTGCGTAGCGACCCCATCCTGCGCTTCCTCGTGGTGTCCCTGGCCTTCTACGGCATGTCCACCTTCGAAGGCCCGATGATGGCCATCAAGACCGTCAACGCCCTGTCCCACTACACCGACTGGACCATCGGCCACGTACACGCCGGCGCCCTCGGCTGGGTAGCCATGGTGTCGATCGGCTCGCTGTATCACCTGATCCCGAAAGTCTTCGGTCGTGAAGAGATGCACAGCACCGGCCTGATCAACACCCACTTCTGGCTCGCCACCATCGGTACCGTGCTGTACATCGCCTCCATGTGGGTCAACGGCATCACCCAGGGCCTGATGTGGCGTGCAGTCAACGAAGACGGCACCCTCACCTACTCCTTCGTTGAGGCCCTCGAGGCCGGCCACATCGGCTTCATGGTCCGCATGATCGGTGGTGCGATCTTCCTCACCGGCATGCTGGTGATGGCCTACAACACCTGGCGCACTGTCAGTTCCGCGACTGCGGCACAAGTACAAGCCGCCGGCCAGCCAGCCTGAGGAGCAGCGAGATGAGTAACAACAGCAAACACGAAATTCTCGAGAAAAACGTCGGTCTGATGGCCCTGTGCATGGTCCTGGCCGTGTCCATCGGCGGCCTGGTGCAGATCGTGCCGCTGTTCTTCCAGAAGGAAACCACCCAGCCGGTCGAAGGCCTCAAGCCTTACACCGCGCTGCAACTGGAAGGTCGCGACATCTACATCAAGGAAGGCTGCGTCAGCTGCCATTCGCAGATGATCCGTCCGTTCCGCGCCGAGACCGAGCGCTACGGCCACTACTCGGTTGCCGGTGAGAGCGTGTGGGACCACCCGTTCCTGTGGGGTTCCAAGCGGACCGGTCCGGATCTGGCCCGTGTCGGCAGCCGCTACTCCGATGACTGGCACCGTGCGCACCTGTACAACCCACGCAACGTAGTGCCGGAATCGAAGATGCCGGCTTACCCGTGGCTGGTGGAAAACCAGCTCGACGGCAAGAACACCGCCAAGAAACTGCAAGCCATGCGCACCCTCGGCGTGCCGTATAGCGACGCGGACATCGCCGGTGCCAGCGACGCGGTCAAGGGCAAAACCGAAATGGACGCCTTGGTGGCCTACCTGCAAGTTCTCGGCACCAGCCTGAAGAACAAGCGGTAAGCAACCATGGATATCGGAACTCTGCGGGGTCTCGGCACAGCACTGGTACTGATCGCCTTTGTCGGTCTGGTGCTCTGGGCCTTCAGTGGCAAGCGCAAGAGCGGCTTCGATGAAGCCGCCCTGCTGCCCTTCGCCGACGACCGCAACTCGAAAAATCAGGAGTAAACAACCATGACCTCGTTCTGGAGTGGGTACATCACCCTCCTCACCATCGGCACCCTGGTGGCGCTGACGTGGCTGATCTTCAGCACCCGCAAGGGTGAGACAAAGGGCGTCACCGACAAGACCATGGGCCATGCCTTCGACGGCATTGAGGAATATGACAATCCGCTGCCGCAGTGGTGGTTCCTGCTGTTCGTCGGCACCATCGTGTTTGGCGTGATCTA
Source organism: Pseudomonas fluvialis (assembly GCF_014207935.1). GTDB lineage: Bacteria > Pseudomonadota > Gammaproteobacteria > Pseudomonadales > Pseudomonadaceae > Aquipseudomonas > Aquipseudomonas fluvialis_A. Next base: position 160,757 of record NZ_JACHLL010000003.1, read on the forward strand.
TTTCGCCCTCTACCCGGCGCTGGGTAACTGGAAAGGCCTGCTGCCGGGTTATGAAGGCGGCTGGACCCAGGTCAAGCAGTGGGAGCGCGAAGTCAGCCGGGCTGACGAGCAATACGGCCCTATCTTCGCCAAATATGCCGCCATGCCACTGGAAGATGTCGCCAAGGATCCGCAGGCACTGAAGATGGGCAACCGTCTGTTCGCCACCTACTGCTCGATCTGCCACGGTTCGGACGCCAAGGGCGCACCGGGCTTCCCCAACCTGGCTGACAACAGCTGGCGCTGGGGCGGTGACACTGCCAGCATCAAGACCACCATCCTGCACGGCCGCATGGCTGCCATGCCGGCCTGGGGTGCGATCCTCGGTGAGGAAGGCGTGAAGAACGTGGCTGCCTATGTGCGTCAGGACCTCGCCGGCCTGAAACTGCCGGAAGGCACCCAGGCCGACCTGGCCGCCGGCAAGCAGCAGTTCGCCACTAACTGCACAGCCTGTCACGGTGCCGAAGGTAAAGGCATGCCGATGATGGGCGCTCCGGACCTGACCAAGCCTTCGGCCTGGATCTACGGTTCGAGCCTGGTGCAGATTCAGCAGACCCTGCGCTATGGCCGAAACGGCCAGATGCCGGCACAGGAACAGTACCTGGGCAACGACAAGGTTCACCTGCTCGCTGCCTACGTCTACAGCCTGTCGCAGCAGCCGGCGGAAGTCGCCAGCAAGTAAGCGCACGATCAGCGGCGCAAGGATGCGCCGCTACTCCTTCGGGTCCAGCCCCGAACGGAACGATAAACCGGGCACGCAGCCCTCCCCGCCTTATGCGACCCGATGTCGCACCTCTTTACCCGACAGAACGACTTGGTCTTTGCTGCCGGCCGGCTAAGCTGTTTTGCATCGCCACCCGCACAACTCCAAGGCGAGCCATTTTTTGCGCACAGGTTCGATGCATCCTCCTGCACCGCTTGCAGTGAACAGGAGAAGGCATCCATAGCCGCTGCAAGTCCCTGCCGGGCGTAATGTTTCAGTGTGTGTCGTTGCATTGAAAATGGCCTTTCTCCATACTTGCCGCCGCTTTTTTGAGCGGGTGCGACCTTGCGTCGCGCGCCTTCCTTCTAACCGTGGAACCCCTAGCATGAGCACAGCAATCAGTCAGACTGCTTATAACTATAAGGTGGTCCGCCAGTTCGCCGTCATGACGGTGATCTGGGGGGTCATTGGCATGGCTCTCGGTGTTCTGATTGCCGCACAATTGGTGTGGCCGGAACTCAACCTTGGCCTCCCGTGGACCAGCTTCGGCCGTCTGCGCCCCCTGCATACCAACGCGGTGATCTTCGCCTTCGGCGGCTGCGCACTGTTTGCCACGTCCTACTACGTGGTCCAGCGCACCTCCCAGGCACGACTGATTTCTGACTCGCTGGCCGCCTTCACCTTCTGGGGCTGGCAGGCCATCATCGTGCTGGCCGTGGTCACGCTGCCGCTGGGCTACACCACCTCAAAGGAATACGCCGAGCTGGAATGGCCGATCGACATCCTGATCGCCGTGGTCTGGGTAAGCTATGCCCTGGTCTTCTTCGGCACCATCGTCAAGCGCACCACCAAGCACATCTATGTCGGCAACTGGTTCTTCGGTGGCTTCATCCTCACCGTGGCCCTGCTGCACATCGTCAACAACCTGGAACTGCCGGTTGGTGCGCTGAAGTCCTACTCGATCTATTCGGGCGCGACCGACGCGATGATCCAGTGGTGGTACGGCCACAACGCCGTGGGCTTCTTCCTGACTGCCGGCTTCCTCGGCATGATGTACTACTTCGTACCGAAGCAGGCCGCCCGCCCGATTTACTCCTATCGCCTGTCCATCGTGCACTTCTGGGCGCTGATCACCCTGTACATCTGGGCCGGTCCGCACCACCTGCACTACACGGCTCTGCCGGACTGGGCTCAGTCCCTGGGCATGGTGATGTCCCTGATCCTGCTGGCGCCAAGCTGGGGCGGCATGATCAACGGCATGATGACCCTGTCGGGCGCCTGGCATAAGCTGCGCACCGACCCGATCCTGCGCTTCCTGGTGGTGTCCCTGGCCTTCTACGGCATGTCCACTTTCGAAGGCCCGATGATGGCCATCAAGACCGTCAACGCCCTGTCCCACTACACCGACTGGACCATCGGCCACGTACACGCCGGCGCCCTTGGCTGGGTAGCGATGATCTCCATCGGCTCGATCTACCACCTGATCCCGAAAGTGTTTGGCCGTCAGCAGATGCACAGCATCGCCCTGATCAATGCCCACTTCTGGCTGGCCACCGTCGGTACCGTGCTGTACATCGCCTCCATGTGGGTCAACGGCATCACCCAGGGCCTGATGTGGCGTGCAGTCAACGAAGACGGCACCCTCACCTACTCCTTCGTTGAAGCCCTGGAAGCCAGCCACATCGGCTACCTGGTGCGCATGATCGGCGGCGCCTTCTTTGTCACCGGCATGCTGCTGATGGCCTACAACACCTGGCGTACCGTGCGTGCCGCCAACCCGGCTGAATACGAAGCTGCAGCCAAGTTCACTGTAGAGGCAGCCCACTGATGAGCAGCAAACACGAATTCCTTGAGAAGAATATCGGCCTGATGGCCCTGTGCATGGTCCTGGCCGTGTCCATCGGCGGTCTGGTACAGATCGTGCCGCTGTTCTTCCAGAAAGAAACCACCGAACCGGTAGCCGGCCTCAAGCCCTACACCGCCCTGCAGCTGGAAGGCCGCGACCTGTACATCCGCGAAGGCTGCGTCAGCTGCCACTCGCAGATGGTGCGTCCATTCCGCGCCGAAACCGAGCGTTACGGCCACTACTCGGTTGCCGGTGAGAGCGTTTACGACCATCCCTTCCTGTGGGGCTCCAAGCGTACCGGTCCGGATCTGGCCCGCGTAGGCGGCCGCTACTCCGACGACTGGCACCGCGCCCACCTGTACAACCCGCGCAACGTGGTTCCGGAATCGAAGATGCCGGCTTACCCATGGCTGGTAGAAAACAAGCTCGATGGCAAGAACACCGCCAAGAAGCTGGAAGCCATGCGCACCTTGGGCGTGCCTTACACCAACGAAGACATCGCTGGCGCCAAGGATGCCGTCAAGGGCAAGACCGAAATGGATGCCCTGGTGGCCTACCTGCAAGTGCTGGGCACCAGCCTCAAGAACACACGGTAACGCATGATGGATATCGGGACTCTTCGCGGTCTGGGCACCGCAGTCGTACTAATCGCCTTTGTCGGCCTGATCCTCTGGGCCTTCAGCAGCCGTCGCAAGAGCGAATTTGACGAAGCCGCCAACCTGCCCTTCGCCGATGAGCCCGATGCCGCTGCGCGTGACGAAAAAGCTTCTAGGAGTAAGAGCGAATGACCACTTTCTGGAGTTGGTACATCACCATCCTGACCGGCGGCACCCTCGTGGGGCTGACCTGGTTGATCTTTGCCACCCGCAAGGGCCAGCGCAAGGACACTACCGAAGAAACCCTGGACCACGCCTTTGACGGCATTCAGGAGTTCGACAATCCGCTGCCCAAGTGGTGGTTCATGCTCTTCGTCAGCACCTTGGTGTTTGGCGTTGGCTACCTGCTGCTGTACCCGGGCATGGGCAACTGGAAAGGCCTGCTACCGGGCTACCAGGACGCCACCAGCTTCAAGAGTGGTGAAAAGGGCTGGACCGGCGTGCACCAGTGGGAAAAGGAAATGGCCAAGGCGGACGAGCAATACGGTCCGATCTTCGCCAAATACGCCGCCATGCCTATCGAAGAAGTCGCCAAGGACGAGCAGGCCCTGAAAATGGGTAGCCGTCTGTTCGCTTCCAACTGCTCGGTCTGCCACGGCTCCGACGCCAAGGGCAACCACGGCTTCCCCAACCTGACCGACAATGACTGGCTGTATGGTGGTGAACCTGAAACCATCAAGACCACCATCATGGGCGGCCGTCAGGCAGCCATGCCGGCCTGGGCAGCAGTAATCGGTGAAGATGGCATCAAGAACGTCGCCGCCTACGTGCGCAGCCTGTCAGGTCTGAAGAACCCGGAAGGGGTCGACGTTGCCGCAGGTCAACAGCTGTTTGCCACCAATTGTGTAGCCTGTCACGGTCCTGAAGGTAAGGGTCAGCACGCCATGGGCGCGCCGAACCTGACCGACAAGACCTGGCTCTATGGCTCCAGCTTTGCCCAGGTTCAGCAGACGCTGCGCTATGGCCGTAATGGTCGTATGCCGGCTCAGGCCGAGTTCCTTGGCAATGACAAGGTGCACCTGCTGGCTGCCTACGTGTACAGCCTGTCGCAGAAGAAGTCCGGGGAGTAAGCACTCCCCACCTCTGCCGCGACGCCCTGTCGCACACAGGCAGACCGCCATCAGGCGTACCATGTGATTTAGTTATAAGCTTATTCCAGTCAGGCGAAACCTGACTGGATACTTAAATAAAGCAGTGGTACGCCGTGATGACCGAACAGATCCCAGTCAAAGACGTCACTCCCAAGGCAAACAACGGCAAGAACACCGTTGATCTCTACGCCAGCCGGGAAAAGATCTACACCAAAGCCTTCACCGGCATCTTCCGCAACCTGCGCATGGTCGGCGGAGCCTTTCTCTTCCTGCTCTACTTCGGTACCGCCTGGATCAACTGGGGCGATCGCCAGGCCGTTCTCTGGGACCTGCCCGAGCGCAAGTTCTACATCTTCGGCATGACCATCTGGCCGCAGGACTTCATGTTGCTGTCCTGGCTGCTGATCATCTGTGCCTTCGGCCTGTTCTTCATTACCGTATTCGCTGGACGCGTGTGGTGCGGCTATACCTGCCCGCAGAGCGTCTGGACCTGGATCTTCATGTGGTGCGAAAAAGTCACCGAGGGTGACCGCAACCAGCGCATGAAGCTCGACAAGCAACCCATGAGCCTGCAGAAGCTGCTGCGCAAGAGCGCAAAGCACAGCCTGTGGATTCTCATCGGCCTGGTCACCGGCCTGACCTTCGTCGGCTACTTCACCCCCGTGCGCGACCTGATCCCCTCCCTGCTCAGCGGCGAGGCGGACAGCTACGCGTACTTCTGGGTCGGTTTCTTTACCCTCGCCACCTACGGCAACGCCGGCTGGCTGCGTGAAAACGTGTGCATCTACATGTGTCCGTATGGCCGCTTCCAGAGCGTGATGTTCGACAAGGACACCCTGATCGTTTCCTATGACACCCGCCGTGGCGAAAGCCGTGGCGCGCGCAAGAAGGACGCCGATTACAAGGCACAAGGCCTTGGCGACTGCATCGACTGCAAGATGTGCGTACACGTCTGCCCCACCGGCATCGACATCCGCGATGGCCTGCAATTCGAGTGCATCACCTGCGCCGCCTGTATCGACGCCTGCGACAGCATCATGGACAAGATGGGCTATCCGCGCGGGCTGATCAGCTACACAACTGAACACAATCTCTCGGGACAGAAGACCCACCTGCTGCGCCCGCGCCTGATAGGCTACGCCATTGCCCTGCTGGCCATGATGAGCCTGTTCGGTTATGCCGTGTTCAATCGTTCCCTGGTCGAGCTCGACGTCCTCAAGGACCGCGTGCTCTATCGCGAGAACGAAGAAGGCCGCATCGAGAACGTGTACAACGTCAAGATCATGAACAAGGCCCAGCGCGCGCAGACTTTCGTCATTGAAGTGAGCGGCCTGGAAGGCCTGCACTATGAAGGCAAGCGCGAAATCACCGCTGCCGAAGGCGAAGTCTTCTCGCTGCCGGTGGAGCTCTCGATCGATCCGGACAAGCTGCCGTCGAGCACCAATGAAATTGTCTTCACCGTCAAAGCGGTCGACGACCCGTCCATCCAGAGTGACTCGGACAGCCGCTTCATCGGCCCGAGCGTACGTTGATAAGGTTGACCATGCAGTCTGAAACCCCCGTTACAAGCCAGTGGTACAAGCAGTTCTGGGCCTGGTTCATCATTGCCATCCTGGCCAGCTCGGTCGTGCTCGGGCTTAGCCTGGTGTACATCGCCGTCAACGAGGGTGACAGCCTAGTGGTCGACAACTATTACGACGTCGGCAAGGGCATCAACCAGTCACTGAAGCGCGAAGACCTGGCCAAGCGTCTGGGCATGCGCGGCAGTCTGACCCTGCATGAAGACAGCGGCATCGCCGAGCTGACGCTGCAGGGCATCAGCAAGCCGCAACAGCTGGAGCTCAACCTGATCTCGCCAACCCAGCCTGAGCGCGATCGCCGGGTCATCCTGCAACCGGCCGAGGGCGATCTGTACCGCGGCCTGCTGCAGGACTTCCCCCAGGGCCGCCGTTTCATCGAAGTGCTCGGCAGCGAAGGCGGCGAGCAATGGCGCCTGTATGAAGAGGAGACGCTGACGGGCAGCCAGCCCGTGCAGCTTGGCTACTGATTGATTGAGCGATGAACAGCCCCACCGCGTGCTTTCATTGCGGTCTGCCGGTTCCGGCCGGCAGCCGGTTTCAGGCCCGTGTGCTCGATGAGCCGCGGGCCTTCTGCTGTCCGGGCTGCCAGGCGGTTGCTGAGGCCATCGTTGCCGGCGGGCTAGACGGCTACTACCGTCACCGCACCGAAAATGCCAGCAACCCCGAAGCCCTGCCCCGCCAACTGAGCGATGAACTGCAGCTGTATGACCGTGCGGACGTGCAGGCCAACTACGTGCAGCATCAGGGTGAACTGGCCGAAGCCTGCCTGCTGATCGAGGGCATCAGCTGCGCCGCCTGCGGCTGGCTGATCGAACGCCACCTGCGCACCCTGCCGGCAATAGCCGAAGCCCAGCTCAACCTGTCCAACCAGCGCCTGCAGGTGCGCTGGGCTGACAGCCAGTTGCCGCTCAGCCAGCTGCTCGGCGAACTGCGCAAGATCGGCTACGTCGCCCACCCCTATCAGGCCGATCAGGCTGCGGAGCTGCTGCAGCGGGAAAACCGCCGCGCCTTGCGTCAGCTGGGCCTGGCAGGGCTTTTGTGGATGCAGGTAATGATGGCCGCCATGGCCACCTGGCCGGAGTTCAACCTCGACCTGTCGGCCGACATGGACCGCATCCTGCGCTGGACCAGCCTGTTCCTCACCACGCCGATCGTCTTCTACTGCTGCACCGATTTCTTCAAGGGCGCCCTGCGCGACTTGCGCACCCGCCACCTGACCATGGACATCTCGGTGTCCCTGGCCATTGGCGGCGCCTACCTGGCCGGCATCTGGTCCACCGTGACCGGCGTTGGCGAGCTGTACTACGACGCCGTCGGCATGTTCGCCCTGTTCCTCCTGGCCGGCCGCTACCTGGAGCGCCGCGCACGCGAACGCACGGCAGCGGCCACCTCGCAACTGGTCAACCTGCTGCCGGCCTCCTGCCTGCGCCTGGATGCCGCCGGCAACAACCAGCGCGTGCTGGTCAGCGAGCTGAGCGTCGGCGATCAGGTGCTGGTTCCGCCGGGACACAGCCTGCCGGCGGACGGACGCATCCTCGCCGGTCAGTCGAGCATCGACGAGTCGCTGCTCACCGGCGAGTATCTGCCACTGCCGCGCGCAGTGGGCGACAGCGTCACGGCCGGCACACTCAATGTCGAAGGACCGCTGACCATCGAAGTCCAGGCACTGGGCGCCGCCACCCGCCTGTCGGCCATCGTCCGCCTGCTGGAACGGGCCCAGGCCGACAAGCCGCGCCTGGCCGAACTGGCCGACCGCGTTGCGCAGTGGTTCCTGCTCATCGTGCTCGGGGTCGCGGCGGTGGTCGGACTGGTCTGGTGGCAGATAGAGCCGCAGCGGGCATTCTGGATCGTCCTCGCCCTACTGGTTGCCACCTGCCCCTGCGCCCTGTCGCTGGCCACGCCCACTGCGCTGACCACCGCTACCGGCAGCCTGCACAAGCTCGGGCTGCTGCTGACCCGCGGCCATGTGCTGGAGGGTCTCAACCAGATCGACACACTGATTCTCGACAAGACCGGCACACTCACCGAAGGCAGCCTGACCCTCAGCCGCATACTGCCCCTGCGCGATCTCGACAGTGACACCTGCCTGGCCCTGGCTGCCGCCCTCGAGAGTGGCTCCGAGCACCCGATTGCCCGCGCATTTGGCCGCGTTCAGCCCGCCGCCGAACTGATCAGCCACCCGGGGCTGGGCCTGCAGGGAGTGGTCGATGGCCGTCACCTGCGCATTGGCCAAGCGGCTTTCGTAGCGGAACTGAGCGGCCAGAGCGCCCCCGGCATTCCCGGCGATCAGGGCCAGTGGCTGCTACTGGGCGACCAGCAGGGTCCGCTGGCGTGGCTGGTGCTCGACGACCGTCTGCGCAGCGACGCGCCGAAACTGCTGGACCTGGCCCGCCAGCGCGACTGGCGCGTACTGCTGCTGTCCGGCGACAGCTCACCCATGGTGCACAGCCTGGCCACGCAACTGGGCATCGACGATGCCCGTGGCGGCCTGACACCCGACGACAAGCTGGCCGTACTGCGCCAGCAGCACGCCGAAGGGCGCCGCGTACTGATGCTGGGCGACGGGGTCAATGACGTACCGGTGCTGGCCGCGGCGGACATCAGCATTGCCATGGGCTCGGCCACCGACCTGGCCAAGACCAGTGCCGATGCCGTGCTGCTGTCCAATCGCCTTGATAGCCTGGTGCAGGCCTTCGCCATGGCCCGCCGTACCCGCCGCATCATTATCGAGAACCTCGGCTGGGCCTGCCTGTACAATGGCCTGATCCTGCCCTTCGCCGCTCTGGGCTGGGTTACCCCCAGCTGGGCCGCACTGGGCATGTCGCTGAGCTCGCTGGTGGTGGTGGTCAACGCCCTGCGCCTGAGCCGCTGATGAGCTTCCCGGAGATGCTATGCCCGCCCTGTATGTGATGATCCCCATCGCCATAATCGTGGTCGCCCTGGCCATCTGGCTGTTCTTCTGGGCCGTCGACAGCGGCCAGTACGATGACCTCGACGGTCCGGCCCACAGCATTCTGTTCGACGACGAAGACCCGCGGCACAAGGCCGGTGTCGAGCAGGCGGCCGACAAACAGGACAAGAACCCGCCGCATGCTTGAGTTGCTGCCACTGCTCGCCTCGGCCCTGATGCTCGGCTTGCTTGGCGGCGGGCATTGCTTCGGCATGTGCGGCGGCCTGATGGGCGCCCTCACTCTGGCCATTCCGCTCGAACAGCGCAGCCGACGCCTGCAGCTGCTGCTGGCTTACAACCTCGGCCGCATCCTCAGCTATGCCTGCGCCGGCCTGCTGCTCGGCAGCGCCGGCTGGGCCCTGAGCAACAGCCCGCTGGCCAGCGGACTGCGCATCGCCGCCGCCCTGCTGCTGATCGCCATGGGCTTGTACCTCGCTGGCTGGTGGAGCGGGCTGACCCGCATCGAGGCTCTGGGCCGTGGCCTGTGGCGCCGGATTCAGCCCGTGGCACAGAAGCTCTTGCCGGTCACCAGCCTGCCCCGCGCCCTGCTGCTGGGCGCCTTGTGGGGCTGGCTGCCCTGCGGCCTGGTCTACAGCACCCTGCTGTGGGCCGCCAGCCAGGGCTCACCCTGGCAAGCCGGCCTGCTGATGCTGGCCTTCGGCCTCGGTACCTGGCCAGCCCTGCTGCTCAGCGGCCTGGCTGCCGAACGACTGGGACACTTCCTGCGCCGCCGTGGCGTACGCCTGGCCGGTGGCTTGCTGGTCATCGCCTTTGGTCTATGGACCCTGCCCGGTCCGCACCAGCACTGGCTGATGGGTCACTGAGGCGCAATGCCTCACAACTGCACACAGCAGTCGCCAGCGCAGCGCCAGAGCGCTTGATACAGGTCAAGGCCCCTGCGGCGCCGATTCCCTAGACTCGCCCCATATTCACCAGATTCCGGGAACGCTGCCATGCTCGACGCGATCCGCTGGGACGCCGACCTGATTCGTCGCTACGATCAGGCGGGTCCGCGCTATACCTCCTACCCCACTGCCGTACAGTTCCACGACGGCATTGGCAGCTTCGACATGCTGCATGCACTCAAGGACAGCCGCAAAGCCCTGCGCCCGCTGTCGCTTTATGTGCACGTGCCGTTCTGCGCCAACATCTGCTACTACTGCGCCTGCAACAAGGTGATCACCAAGGATCGCGGCCGCGCCCTACCCTACGTTGAGCGCCTGGAGCGGGAAATCGCCCTGATCAGCCGTCATCTGGATGACCGCCAGGTGGTCGAGCAGCTGCACTTTGGCGGCGGCACCCCGACCTTCCTCAGCCACGACGAACTGCGCCAGTTGATGGGTGTGATCCGTCAGCACTTTCACCTGCTGGATGACGACAGTGGCGACTACGGCATCGAGATCGATCCCCGTGAAGCCGACTGGTCAACCATGGGCCTGCTGCGCGAGCTGGGCTTCAATCGCATCAGCCTCGGCGTGCAGGACCTTGACCCGGAAGTGCAGCGTGCGGTCAACCGCCTGCAAACGCTGGAAGAAACCCGCGCCATTATCGACGCTGCTCACACCCTGCAGTTCCGCTCGATCAACCTTGACCTGATCTACGGCCTGCCCAAACAGACCCCGGAAAGCTTTGCCCGTACGGTGGAGGAAATCATCCGCCTGCAACCCGATCGCCTGTCGGTGTTCAACTATGCGCACCTGCCGGAACGTTTCATGCCGCAACGGCGGATCAACGCCGAAGACCTGCCGAGCCCGGCACAGAAACTGGCCATGCTGCATAACAGCATCGAGCAGCTGACCGCCGCCGGTTACCGCTACATCGGCATGGACCACTTCGCCCTGCCCGACGACGAGCTGGCCATCGCCCAGGAAGACGGTCGCCTGCAACGCAACTTCCAAGGCTATACCACCCACGGTCACTGCGACCTGATCGGCCTCGGCGTCTCGGCAATCAGCCAGATCGGTGACCTCTACAGCCAGAACAGCAGCGACCTGACGGTCTATCAGGATACTCTGGACGCCCCCGAACTACCGGTACGTCGTGGCCTGCATTGCAATGCCGATGACCGCGTGCGGCGTGAAGTTATCCAGCGCCTGATCTGCGAGTTCGAGCTGCAGTTCGCCCCTATCGAGCAGGAGTTCGGCATCGTTTTCCGCGACTACTTCGCGGACGTCTGGCCGGACCTGCAGCAGATGGCCCGCGACGGCCTGATTAGCCTCAGCGACAGCAGCATCGACATCAAGCCGGCCGGGCGTCTGCTGGCCCGCTCGGTCTGCATGCTGTTCGACCGTTACCTCAGCGAGCAGAGCCGGCAGCGTTTTTCCCGGGTCATCTGATCCACGCCGCCAAACAAAAAGCCCGCCATTGGCGGGCTTTTTTTGTGAGTTGCCGATGTCACTCGTGTGCGCTGACGGCACCGATCTTGTGCACCGAGAGGTCGGCACCGTAGTACTCCTCCTCCTGGCTCAGACGAATGCCCAGAGTCGCCCGCAGCAGGCCATACACGGCAAAGCCGCCGACCAGAGCGATCACCACCCCCATCGCGGTGCCGGCCAGCTGGCTGAGCAGGCTGACGCCCCCCAGGCCCGCCAGCGCCTCCTGACCGAAGATGCCGCAGGCAATGCCGCCCCACACACCGCACAGGCCATGCAGCGGCCATACGCCGAGCACATCGTCGATCTTCCAACTCTTCTGAGTCGCGGTGAACGCCCAGACAAACAGTGCACCGGCAATGGCACCGGTGATCAGCGCCCCGACCGGGTGCATGAGATCGGAACCGGCACACACCGCCACCAGACCAGCCAGCGGGCCGTTGTGCAGGAAGCCCGGGTCATTGCGCCCCACCAGCAGCGCAGTCACCGTGCCGCCAACCATCGCCATCAGCGAGTTGACCGCCACCAGACCGCTGATGCCCGCCACGGTCTGCGCGCTCATGACGTTGAAGCCGAACCAGCCGACGATGAGAATCCAGGAACCCAGGGCCAGGAACGGAATATTCGAGGGTGCGAACGCCACCAGACGGCCATCGCGGTAGCGACCATCACGGCGTCCCAGCAGCAGTACCGCCGCAAAGGCCAGCCAGCCGCCGACCGCATGCACCACCACCGAGCCGGCAAAGTCGTGGAACGGAGCGCCAAAGCTGGCTTTCAGCCAGTCCTGCACGCCGAAGTTGCCATTCCAGATCAGGCCTTCGAAGAATGGATAGACGAAGGCCACGATCAGCAGCGTGGCGCACAGCTGCGGACCGAACTTGGCCCGCTCGGCGATACCGCCGGAGATGATCGCCGGGATCGCTGCCGCGAAGGTCAGCAGGAAGAAGAACTTGACCAGCGCGTAGCCACTATCGGCCGTCAGCGCGCTGGCCGGCTCTAGAAAGGTCACGCCATAGGCAATCCAGTAGCCGATGAAGAAATAGGCCAGGGTCGACATGGCGAAATCGGCGAGGATCTTCGACAGGGCGTTGACCTGGTTCTTCTGCCGCACCGTGCCGACTTCCAGAAAGGCAAAGCCAGCATGCATGGCCAGCACCATCACGGCGCCCAGCAGAATGAACAGGGTGTTGGAGCCGTGAATCAGGGTTTCCACGGCACTGTTGAGGTTTTCCATTGACGAACAAGGCTCCGTCGCTAAGGGTTGGCACCATATAAGTTCACGCAATTCGCCAAACGCACCATTTAAATGCATTCGCTTTACCCGCCTCTTGACCTCACCGACGCCTGCTCCGTTGGCCGGGCTGCCTGCGCACACCACTGAATCGATTCAAAGCCTTGGTTTTAAGGGGGTTATTGCACTGAGCGCGCATTACACGCGCGCCAGGAGGGGTATGCGTCACCCAACCTGCGCACCATCTCCCAGCAAGGTCCATGCCCATAAGGGTGCAATGCACCACAAGGGATCACGATTCTGGAATTGGCGGCCTTGCACGCAGCGGCAACAAGCCCGAAGCTAGGCTCATTCGGCGATCACCCGGAGGAATGGCTTTGGATTGGCATAACCTGCTCACCCGCGAACGCTTGGGTAAAGTGCTGCACAGCTCGGAAGAACTGGGCCGCAGCCCCTTCCACAAGGATCACGACCGCATCATCTTTTCCGGGGCCTTCCGCCGCCTGGGCCGCAAGACCCAGGTGCATCCAGTCTCCAGCAATGACCACATCCACACCCGCCTCACTCACTCACTGGAAGTCGGCTGCGTCGGCCGCTCGCTGGGCATGCGCGTAGGCGAAATGCTGCGCGAGGATCTACCGGACTGGTGCGAGCCGAGCGATCTCGGCGTGATCGTGCAGTCGGCCTGCCTGGCCCACGACATCGGCAATCCGCCGTTCGGCCATTCGGGCGAGGACGCCATCCGCTACTGGTTCCAGCAGGCTGCCGGGCGCGGCTGGCTGGACGGCATGAGCGAAGCGCAGCGCGGCGACTTCCTCAATTTCGAGGGCAACGCCCAGGGCTTTCGCGTGCTCACCCAGCTGGAATACCACCAGTTCGACGGTGGCACCCGCCTGACCTACGCCACCCTCGGCGCTTACCTGAAGTACCCCTGGACAGCCCGCCACGCCGACGCGCTGGGCTACAAGAAACACAAGTTCGGCTGCTATCAGAGCGAACTGCCGCTGCTGGAGCAGATCGCCAATAAGCTGGGACTGCCACAGCTGGAGCACCAGCGCTGGGCGAGGCACCCGCTGGTGTACCTGATGGAGGCCGCCGACGACATCTGCTATGGCCTGATCGATCTGGAAGACGGCCTGGAAATGGACCTGCTCGACTACGCCGAGGTCGAAGCCCTGCTGCTCGATCTGGTCGGTGACGACCTGCCGGAAACCTACCGTCTGCTGGGGCCACGCGACTCGCGCCGGCGCAAGCTGGCGATCCTGCGCGGCAAGGCCATCGAACACCTGACCAATGCGGCCGCACATGCTTTCGTCGAACAACAGCACGGCCTGCTGGCCGGCTCGCTGCAGGGAGATCTGGTCGAGCACATGCATGGCCCGGCCAAACGCTGCGTGCTGCAGGCCAAGGCCATCGCCCGTGAAAAGATCTTCCAGGACAAGCGCAAGACGCTGCACGAGATCGGCGCCTACACCACCCTGGAAATCCTCCTCAACGCCTTCTGCGGTGCGGCGCTGGAACAGCACGGCGGTAACCCGCCCTCCTTCAAGAACCGACGCATCCTCGACCTGCTCGGCAACAACGCTCCGGACCCGCAGCAGCCGCTGTACAACAGCTTTCTACGGGTGATCGACTTCATAGCCGGCATGACCGACAGCTATGCCACCGAAATGGCACGGGAAATGACCGGGCGCTCCAGCCCGGTCTGATCAGACCTGCAGCAGGCGATCGCGCAGCTTCTGGATCTCGTCACGCAGCTGGGCGGCGGCCTCGAACTCGAGGTCGCGCGCCAGGCTGTACATCTTTTCCTCCAGCACGCGAATACGCTTGGTGATCTCGCTGGGTGAGCGCAGTTCGTTCTCGTAACGCCCACTCTCCTCGGCCACCTTGGCCAGTCCCTTGCGCTTGCCGCCCCGCGCTCCGGGCACTACAGCCCCTTCGAGTATGTCGCGGATATCCTTCTTGACGCCCTTGGGCACGATGCCATGGGCTTCGTTGAAGGCCACCTGCTTGGCCCGGCGCCGCTCGGTCTCGCCAATCGCACGCTCCATCGAGCCGGTCATGCGGTCCGCATAGAGAATCGCCCGGCCATTGAGGTTGCGCGCCGCACGGCCGATGGTCTGAATCAGCGAGCGCTCGCTGCGCAGGAAACCTTCCTTGTCGGCATCAAGGATCGCCACCAGCGACACCTCGGGCATATCCAGTCCTTCGCGCAGCAGATTGATACCTACCAACACATCGAAAGTGCCAGTGCGCAGGTCGCGGATGATTTCCACCCGCTCCACCGTATCGATGTCCGAATGCAGATAGCGCACCTTCACATCGTGGTCGGCCAGATAATCGGTAAGATCCTCGGCCATGCGCTTGGTCAGGGTGGTGACCAGCACCCGCTCCTCGACCGCCACGCGCTTGCGGATTTCCGAGAGCAGATCATCGACCTGAGTCGTCGCCGGCCGCACCTCGATCTCCGGATCGACCAGCCCCGTCGGGCGCACCACCTGCTCGACCACGCGACCGGCATGATCGGCCTCGTAAGGGCCCGGCGTTGCGGAAACAAAAATGGTTTGCGGGCTGATAGCCTCCCACTCCTCGAAACGCAGCGGCCGGTTGTCCAGCGCCGAAGGCAGACGGAAGCCGTACTCGACCAGGGTCTCCTTGCGCGAACGATCGCCCTTGAACATGGCCCCGACCTGCGGCACCGAGACATGGGACTCATCAATCACCAGCAAAGAGTTCGCCGGCAGGTAGTCATACAAGGTCGGCGGCGCCTCGCCAACGCCCCGCCCGGACAGATAGCGAGAGTAGTTCTCGATGCCGTTGCAGTAGCCCAGTTCGAGAATCATCTCCAGATCGAAGCGCGTGCGCTGCTCCAGACGCTCGGCGGCGACCAGCTTGTTCTCGCCACGCAGGTACTCCAGACGCTCCTTGAGTTCGACCTTGATCTTCTCCACCGCCTCCAGCAGCACCTCACGCGGGGTCACATAGTGGCTTTTGGGGTAGAAGGTGAAGCGCGGCAGCTTGCGAATCACCTCGCCGGTCAGGGGATCAAAGGCCGAGAGGCTCTCCACCTCGTCATCGAACAGCTCGATGCGGATGGCCTCAAGGTCGGATTCGGCGGGGAAGACGTCGATCACATCGCCACGCACACGGAAGGTAGCGCGGGCAAAATCCATGTCGTTGCGCGTGTACTGCAGGCCGGTCAGGCGACGCAGCAGCTCGCGCTGGTCGAGCCTGTCGCCGCGATCCACATGCAGCACCATTTTCAGGTAAGACGCCGGATCACCCAGACCATAGATCGACGAAACGGTGCAGACGATGATCGCGTCAGGACGCTCCAGCAACGCCTTGGTTGCCGAGAGACGCATCTGCTCGATGTGGTCATTGATCGAGGCATCCTTCTCGATGAAGGTGTCCGATGACGGCACATAGGCTTCCGGCTGGTAGTAGTCGTAATAGGAAACGAAATACTCCACCGCATTGTTCGGGAAAAAACTCTTGAACTCGCCATACAGCTGCGCGGCCAGGGTCTTGTTCGGCGCCAGAACCAGGGTCGGGCGCTGCACCTGGGCAATCACATTGGCAATGCTGAAGGTCTTGCCTGAACCGGTAACCCCCAGCAGCGTCTGGTGCGACAGGCCAGCCTGCAGCCCCTCGACCAGCTGACGAATAGCCTCTGGCTGATCGCCAGCTGGGGTGTAACGGGTGACCAGTTCAAACGCAGACATGCAGCACCTCGGCAATGGCATGTGACGCGCACTAAAGTTGTGCGTCAAAGCCTGTGTAAAAGCCTGCGGTCGTTGTCGCCCGCAGCAGGCATGGTCGCTATAATACGGCCCGTTTGCGCAACCCCCAACCTGGTTACGTCAGAGGGTGTTGCCCCACCTTTTCTCAGTTCGAGCTGCCGCATCATGAGTCTGTTTTCCGCCGTCGAAATGGCCCCGCGCGATCCCATCCTGGGTCTGAATGAAGCCTTCAACGCCGATACTCGCGCCAACAAGATCAACCTGGGCGTAGGCGTCTACTTCACCGACGAAGGCCGCATTCCCCTGCTGCGCGCCGTTGCCGAGGCCGAAAAGGCCCGCATCGCCGCCCATGCTCCGCGCGGCTATCTGCCGATCGAAGGTATCGCCAGCTACGACAGCGCCGTGCAGAAGCTGCTGTTTGGTGCCGACTCGCCGCTGCTGGCCGAAGGCCGCGTGGTTACCACTCAGTCCATCGGCGGAACCGGCGCCTTGAAGAGCGGCGCGGACTTTCTCAAGCGCCTGCTGCCCAATGCCACCGTGGCCATCAGCGACCCGAGCTGGGAAAACCACCGTGCCCTGTTCGAGTCCGCCGGTTTCCCGGTGCAGAACTATCGCTACTACGATGCCGCCAGCCACGGCGTGAACCGCGCCGGCCTGCTTGAAGATCTCAAGAACCTGCCAGCTCGCTCGATCATCGTTCTGCATGCCTGCTGCCACAACCCGACGGGCGTCGACCTGAGCCTGGATGACTGGAAGGCCGTGCTGGAGGTACTGCGCGAGCGCGAGCATGTGCCCTTCCTCGATATTGCCTACCAGGGCTTTGGCGATGGCATAGAGGAAGACGCCAGCGCCGTGCGCCTGTTCGCCGAATCCGGGCTGAATTTCTTCGTTTCCAGCTCCTTCTCCAAATCCTTCTCTCTGTATGGCGAGCGCGTCGGCGCCCTGTCGATCGTCACCAACTCCAAGGAAGAAGCGGGCCGCGTGCTGTCCCAGGTCAAGCGCGTGATCCGCACCAACTACTCCAACCCACCGACCCATGGCGCCACGGTGGTGGGCAACGTGCTTAACAGCCCTGAGCTGCGCGCCATGTGGGAGCAGGAACTGGGCGAGATGCGCCAGCGTATCCGTGGCATGCGTCAGGCCTTTGTCGAGCAACTGAGCGCCGTCGCGCCACAGCATGACTTCAGCTTCGTGACCCGCCAACGCGGCATGTTCTCTTACTCGGGCCTCAATGCCGCTCAAGTCGAACGCCTGAAGGATGAATACGCCATTTATGCCGTCGGCACCGGTCGTATTTGTGTCGCGGCCCTGAACAGCCACAACTTGGCAAACGTTACCCAGGCAATCGCCAAGGTGCTCTGAAAAAGTAACGGGAAGTCAGCTGCAGAGTGTTGACTTCCCCTTCCTAATCAGTAGGATACGCACCGTTGTTCCGCGATAGCTCAGTCGGTAGAGCAAATGACTGTTAATCATTGGGTCCCTGGTTCGAGTCCAGGTCGCGGAGCCAAATTCAAAAGCCCTAGGTGAAAACCTGGGGCTTTTTTGTTGCAGGACACTTTTCCGCCAGCGAATGAGACAAGTCCGCACGCCACATCAAAATTACGCTGCCCTACCGATGCATTAGGGCAGCAAACGTACCTGCTGATCATACTCACGCTGCTGCCTCTCCAGATGCGCCACCAGCGACGCCATTGGGTGTGCCTGCTGTTTGCCAATCAGGATATACAGCTCGACCAGAAGCAGGGCCTGCCGGTCGTAATCAGCGTCTGAGATCGGCGGCAAAAGATAGGGCTTCAGCGCATCCCAACATTGCGCCAGCATCAGCAAGAGTTCCTGAACTTCTGGGTAGACCTTGTAGCCTTCCGAGTAATCCGGCAGAACATTCATCAACCACCCTCCACAAGCAAAACAGGCCGATCAATGATCGGCCTGCAGGGTCACTTAATGGCTATTCAGTTCACACTGAGCTTGTCGCGGTTCTTGTCCAGCGTTGCCGCACCGATACCCTTCACTTCCAGCAACTCATCAACCGACGCAAATGGGCCATTGGCATCGCGATACTCAACAATAGCCTTGGCTTTGACTGCCCCGATACCATTGAGCTCGCGATCAAGAGTCGCGGCGTCAGCCGTGTTGATGTTGATAAGTGATGCCTGCGCGGACTCAGAAGCAGACTGACTCTGCACCACAGCAGGCTGCGCCGGAACAGCAGACTCATTGGCAGCGGCAAAAAAGGAAGAACAGGCAATAACGGCAAATACGAGGGAATTAATAGCAGTTTTACGCATGATAGAAGCTCCTTTTCATTTTGGATTGCGGCGTACTTCCCGAGCCGCAATCCAAAATTAGCTTCATTCAAGAGCTTGTCAAACCACTCAGTGCAACTTCTGCTGGCAGTGAATCCAATCGACGATTTCGCCCTCCGGCACATAGCCGTTGACGGTTTGCCTGAGCAACTGGCGCACACGCACATAGTCATCTGCATCAATGGCTTGCAGAAGTTCCGCCAGAAGCTGCTTCAGGGATTCCCAGGTAATGAACTCTTCCTGCGCTCGCAGGATCATCGGGTGCTCAGTCGGCAACACACTCTCCCCGATCAGCAACTCCTCATAGAGTTTTTCCCCAGGGCGCAACCCCGTGAACTCGATAGCAATATCCCCATGCGGCTTTTCAGCATCGCGCACAGTGAAGCCAGACAAGTGAATCATCTTCTCCGCCAACTCGACAATTCTCACTGGCGCCCCCATCTCCAAAACAAATACATCCCCCCCCTGCCCCAAAGAGCCGGCTTGAATCACCAACTGTGCAGCCTCTGGAATCGTCATGAAATAACGAGTGATATTGGGATGAGTAACGGTGACAGGACCTCCGCGCTTGATCTGCTCGCGAAAAAGCGGGATTACAGAGCCTGATGAACCCAGCACATTGCCAAAACGCACCATGGTGAAGCGGGTCTTATTGACCCGATGAACAGCCTCGGCATCGCCAAACAACACAGGCGCTGGCTCAACACTCAGCGCCTGCAAGACCATCTCGGCGAGGCGCTTGCTGCTTCCCATGACATTGGTCGGCCGCACGGCCTTATCGGTTGAAATCAGTACAAAGTTGGACACCCCTGACTTGATCGCCGCCTGCGCCGTATTTACGGTCCCCAACAGGTTGTTCTGTACACCCTCAGCGACGTTATGCTCAACCATAGGTACATGCTTGTATGCCGCCGCGTGGTAAACCGTATCGACACGCCATTGCTGCATCACATCCAGCAAACGCTGGGGATTACGAATGGAACCAAGTATTGGCAACAACTGAATCGGTAAAGCCTCGCGAGCAATCCGCAGCTCAAGCTCGCGGTGAATCCCGTAAAGATTGAACTCTGCATGCTCAAACAGAATCAGCAGTCTGGCCCCCGAAGAAAGGATCTGCCGGCATAACTCCGAGCCGATGGAACCACCGGCCCCGGTAACCATCACCGTCTTCCCCTTGATACAGCGCTCAAACAGCTCTGGCTGGGGAGGCACCGCATCCCGTCCCAACAGGTCGGAAATGTCCACCTCCTGCAAGTCGTCTACCCTGACTTTCCCACTGGCCAGATCCATGAATCCCGGCACACTGCGCACATGCAGCGGATAGGACTCCAAAGCAGCAAGAATCTCCTTGCGTCGCGAACGAGACGCAGAGGGAATCGCCAGCAACACCTCCTGCACAGAAGTTTCGTCGATCATTTGCTGGATATGCTTGGGCTTGTAGACCCGGAGCCCGGCGATAACACGATTAGCCACGCCGTCATCGTCGTCAATGAAAGCAACCGGACGCATTGAGCGCCCCATACGCAAAGCAGCAACCAACTGGTTTCCTGCCGAACCCGCACCATAGATGGCAACCGCCGGTAAGCCATCCTGCTTGCCGGGCAACATTTTGAAATCCAGATTCAGCCAGTTACCGAGAAAGAACTGACGCATGAAAAGACGTAAACCACCGATGAGGCAAAGACTCAGCCACCAGTAGTTGAAGACCATTGATCGAGGAACGACAGCTATGGGGTCCTTGACCCAATAAACCGCCAGCGCCATCAGCAAAGAGCTGAGGCTGACTGCCTTGAAAATAGCCAGCAACGCATCATTACCAAGATAGCGTAGAACGGCACGGTACATGCCAAAGCGGATGTAAACCGGCAATGCAATTACAGGCGCCAGCGAAAACAACCAAGCATGCTGGGAGAAAGGATGAACTTGCTGTGCATCGCCCAAGCGGATGACGAATGCCGACCACAAAGCAAGCCAGATTAATAAGGTATCACTGACCAGCTGCAGGATACGTTTATAGCGCCTTGGCAAAGCCACCAAGCGATTACGAACCCGCCCCAATAGTTTCGACATACCTGCCACCCAGCAATCATCCCTACTAAACAACGATTGTACTTTAGGGCGATGCTACCCAGACAAACTGTTTGGTGACCTTATGGCGTCGACAGACTGCCAGCTCGGTACTTTATTGCCAACCCGATCAACGGCACGTAAGCCAGTAGCATACCCACAGCTCCGTCCCCCTCCCCCACACCGACCCACACCGCGATCGGCAATAGCCAGAGCAGGTTCAAGGCCGCAACGCCTAATGTCACCGGCAAATGCTGCCCAAACTGTCTTGATGCATGCTGGTAGGCATGACTACGGTGCGCCTCGTAGACCTTATCGCCTCGCAGCACACGTCGGAACAAGGTCCAAGTGGCATCAACGATGAAGACCCCGAGCAAAATCAACCAACTCCACAACAATTGAGGCGCTACCCAAGAGGCTTGCAGTGAAAGCACCCCCAGAGTTATGCCGAGAAACCCACTCCCCGCATCACCCATAAAGATGCGTGCCGGTGGAAAGTTCCAAAATAGAAACCCAGCCACAGCCACAGCGAGCAGCAGTGGTGCCACAACAGCGGTCGACTCCCCAAGCAACACATAGAGCAGCGCGCCACCCAGGCAAACGCTGATCGCCTCGACACTGGCAATACCATCGATACCATCCATGAAGTTATACAGGTTAAGCAGCCAAACCAGATAGAAGGCTGCCAACACATAGCCCAGCCAGCCCAGCGCCAAATCGCAGCCAAAAATCACAACACTCGGCAAGCCTCCCATCCAGGCTAGCGCCCAGACAGCTCCGATGAAATGCGCCAACAAGCGCCAGCGCGCAGGGATATGACCATGATCATCAAGAAAGCCCACCACAGCGACCCACGCACCAGCGCCCAGCAGCCCCCACATCGCAGTCCAAGACAAGACATCAAAAAGAACCATCAGAGGTAGAGCAGCCAGAAAACTGAGGACAATTGCTATACCGCCACCACGAGGAGTTGGGGTCGTGTGCGAACTGCGAGCATTCGGCATGTCCATCAAGCTGTTATGCAGAGCATAACGCCGCGCTGCAGCCGTCAAAAGAAACGAAATCCCAGCAAAAAAAGGCAACAGCCAGTAAATGCTCATCACGATTGATGCTTCCAGAAACTTTCAGCGGTCCGCCGCAATGCCTCATCAACGCCAATCGGCGGCGACCAATTGAGCAACTCTTGCGTTTTACTGATATCGACCTCCAAAGAGCCGCACAAACGCTGTGCTAGCGCTCTTTTTCCCAGTAGGCCGGCGCCTGCTTCAAGCAGTCGCACAGGAACAGGTAGCAACCACGCCGACTTGCCAAGCGCAAACGCCATGCGACGAAGCAACTCCGTGGTAGACAGATCCTCACCATCACTTACCAGGAAAGTCTGATTCGCCGCCGACGGGTGCTCAATGCAAGTTGCGATCAGATCCACCAGATTGTCCAATGCGACCAGGCTGCGACTGTTACAGGTGGCCCCCAGAGGCAAGGGAACACCCTTGCTCAACCAACGCATCATGCTCAAAAAGTTAGCCTTAACACCTGGCCCATAAACCAGTGGTGGGCGGACAATCACCACTTCAAGCCCGGTTTCCTTTGCCAACGCCCGCAATCCCTCCTCCGCCTCAAGCTTGGATATTCCATACGGATCCATTGGCTCAGGTGTCGACTCTGCACAGTACGGCCTGCCAGGCGATGTACTCTCACCATTAACCTTGATGGAGCTGACAAACACGAAGCGGCGAACACCAGCCTCTACAGCCTGTCGAGCTAGGCATAAGGTTCCCTCTACATTGGCACGACGGAACTCGGCCAGCGGATCGGGGGCCTCCTCACTCATCACATGCACACGCGCGGCACAGTGGACAACAACCTCTATGCCACTCAGAGCCGAACGCCAATCTGCGCTCGCCCCCAAAGTTGGAGCGATACATACATGCAGATCAGCGGGCACATCTACCGGCAATTGGCGCATAGCACTGCGCAAGGTATGTGCGCTCTCTGCGAGCAAACGCGCCTGGACGGCACGACCGACAAAGCCACTGGCCCCCGTTAACAAAACTTGCATAATTACTATTTGCACCACACGGTACGGTTTACGTATTCGGTATAACTGAGCACAACACGCACTACCTGCAGCGATACCGCCCCACCAGCGTAATCGGGTACTAATGGAATTGTCCGTTTACCGAACTGATGCTGGCGGGTGATAACCCTGACTGCCGCCAACACCGAGTCACTCTTCAGACCACTCATGATCAAGGTGCCTTCATCCATCCCCTCTGGTCGCTCATGAGCATTGCGGAGCGTCACTGCTGGCAAATTGAGTAGAGAGGCCTCCTCAGTAATCGTGCCGCTATCAGACAAGACGCAGAATGCTGCCATCTGCAACTTGATGTAATCCAGCAGACCGAAAGGCTTGACGAAACGAAGCAGTGGATGCTCCAACGACTCACCGAGCTCAGCTAAGCGCTTGCGAGTGCGAGGATGGGTCGAAACAACTACCGGATAACCGTACTCGTCCGCCAGCGAACGCAGTGTCTTCAGCAGGTCGCGCAAGTTCTCCGGGGTATCGACATTCTCCTCTCGATGAGCACTGACGATGAAGAACTTCCCAGTTTCCAGCCCCTCACGCCTTAATACATCAGACTGCTCGATCTTCGGCATGTAATACTCAAGTACTTCATGCATGTGCGAGCCAGTCTTGATAATTGTTTCAGGACGTATACCTTCGGCAATAAGATAACGCCTAGCATGCTCGGTGAGTACCAAGTTGATATCAGATAGATGGTCAAGCACCTTTCTATTCAGCTCTTCAGGCACACGCTGATCGAAACAGCGATTACCCGCTTCCATATGAAATACCGGAATTTTGCGACGCTTGGCAGCTATTACCGCAAGGCAAGTATTGGTATCGCCGTAAAGCAACAGCGCATCAGGTCTCTCCAACTCGAACACTGCATCAGCCTTGGCGATCACCTCGGCTATGGTCTGCGCGGCAGTCTCGCCGATCGCTCCGAGAAAATGGTCCGGTTTTCGGATTTCAAGATCATCGAAGAAGACCTGATTCAGTTCGTAATCATAATTCTGCCCAGAATGCACCAGCACATGATTCACCTGGCGATCAAGTTCCGCAATAACCCGACTCATCTTGATCAGCTCGGGACGGGTCCCGACCAGGGTCATGACCTTAAGCATCAAGCTGCTCCTTGATATAGTCGAGCTTGAGGAGCAACTTCTTGATAGCCGGTACATCAAGGCGTTCGGTGTTGTGCGACGTGTAATCATCGAAATCGGAGATCTTCTCCTCGCCCTCAACAAAATACTTTTTGTAGTTGAGATCTCGATTATCTGCAGGGATTCGGTAGTAACGCCCCATATCCTCCGCCTTAGCCATCTCCTCCCTGGAAACCAAGGATTCGTAAAGCTTTTCACCATGCCGGGTACCGATTACGCGGACAGAATTTTCTCGACCAAACAGCTCCTTGAGAGCCTGAGCCAAATCGCCAACGGTTGAAGATGGCGCCTTCTGTACGAACAGATCGCCTTGCTGTCCATGCTCGAAAGCATGCAGTACCAAATCCACGGAATCTTCCAGAGACATCAGAAAACGCGTCATCTGCGGATCGGTGACTGTCAGTGGCGCTCCAGCACGCATTTGCTCGACGAACAGTGGGATCACCGACCCACGCGAGGCCATCACATTGCCATATCGCGTTGCACAGATAACGGTCCCGCCCTCGGGAATCATGCGCGACTTCGCAACCATCAGTTTCTCAGCCATCGCCTTGGAAATGCCCATGGCATTGATTGGGTAAACAGCTTTGTCGGTCGACAACACGACTACCCGCTTCACGCCATTGGCGATTGCGGCATTAAGTACATTCTCTGTCCCACTGATATTAGTGCGTACGGCCTCCATGGGATAAAACTCACAGGAAGGCACCTGCTTGAGCGCTGCAGCATGGAAGATATAGTCAACACCAACCATGGCCTGCTTCAGGCTGTCGTAATCGCGTACATCGCCTATATAAAATTTTACTTTGTCATTTGAAAGTGCAATTCGCATGTCCTCCTGTTTTTTCTCGTCACGGGAAAAAATGCGAATTTCCTTGACTGCGGTATTGAGGAACCTCCGCAGCACCGTATTACCGAAGGAACCAGTTCCCCCGGTGATCATCAAAACCTTGTTCTCAAACATAATGAAATTCCTTAAACAGACTGCAGGTACTTACGCCCTGCATGCATCCGGCCAACCAACTCTGGCCAAGATGGTGCAATGTAACCGGTGGCTGAGCCGAAACGCAGGGCTTGCAGAGAGCGATCGATGCACACCTGACGATCCTCGATGATCTCAATGTTCTTGCCGTACTCACACGCGACTAGAGACAGCAGATCGAGCTTGCTGATGGGTTCGGCAGCAACATGGTAAAGGCCCTTCAACTCAGGCTGAGTCAAGACATGATCACGGATGACGTTGGCCAGCTCGATGGTGGGCAAGCCCGAGAAGATAGCTTGCGCATAGCCCTTGGTCCGTCCTTCCTGAGCCAGGAACCAGTCGATGAGGGACCGTTGCGAGTTCAACTCATGCCCGATGATCGAAGTGCGCAGAGTGACCGCATTGTCAAAGTCATGCAGTTCGCCAATGTACTTCGACTTGCCGTACAGGTCCTCCGCATCCGAGACACTTTCCTCCGTATATCCGCCATCTCGCCCGGAAAACACGCAGTCCGTGCTGACATGGATAACCCGCGTCCCGCTCAACGCACAAAGACGAGCCAGACGATGGGGAAACAGGGCATTGATCGGCAGGACCTGAAGGGGATCCTCAGCATTGCTTTGCTGCTTGATGATCCCCACGCAGTTAACCACTACGTCGGGCCTAGCCCACTGCAGAACCCTAACCAGGGCGTCGGAGTCCTCGGCATCGAAGCCCTCGATCAACAGTTCCTGCTGCTGTGCAGAAAAATATCGACGACCGCTAGCGCTGCGCATCGCCCCCACTGTCTCGTAGCGAGAGTCGTCCCCCAACACCTTGAACAGCATGTGCCCAAGCATGCCGGTCACGCCCAGTACCAGAACTCTCAACACATCACCCCCTGAGCCGTTTGAAAATGTTTGTCAATCGCTCGGCCAACTGGCCGATCTCGAAATGCTCACGTGCATAGACATGCCCAGCCTGCCCCATCGCTTCGCGAGCCGAATCAGGCAGTTCGCCGATTTCGACGATACGCCTTGCCAGAGCGGCGCCATCCTCCGGCGCACAGGAAAAGCCTGCGCCTATGTCCTCGATCAGGCGCGCCGCCACGCCCGGAACCGAGGCTATCACCGGCCGCCCCGCAGCCAGGTAGACCTGTACCTTGCTGGGGATCGTGTAGGCAAAAATCTCTTCATCACGCAAGGTCACCAGCAAGGCCAGGCAACGCGCATAGAGTGCGGGCATCGATGCAGACGGCAACTGCCCCAGGAGAATGATATTGCTCAAGCGGCGCCGCTCGACTTCAGCCTGCAGCCAGGCATGCCGACTCCCACTCCCAGCAATCAACAAGCGGACATCGCTGCCATTGGCCAGACAATCTGCGGCATCCAGCAGCGTCTCCAGTGCCTGGGCGGCACCCAGGTTGCCGGCGAACAGGACGCAAGGCCCCGCAGCCAGCGCGGACTCCACATGGGCGGGAAGCTGCGCATTATCGTCCTTGCTCCAGTAATGGCTGGGTACCGGATTGGGATACTCAAGCGTCCTGGCTGTCGGGGCATGCCGCCGAACCGACGACTCGAAAGCCGGCGACTGCAGCAACAGCACATCGCATGCCGCATACAGCACGCTCACCATGCGCGCCACCAGCCAGAGCGCCAAGCGATTGGAGACGAAGCCCGTGGCAGACAGGCTTTCGGGCCAGAGATCCTGCACCCACAGCGCCAGCGGCGCACGCTTGATCAAGCGCGCGACAATCCCGGGGATGACGGCGGTGATCGGCGATGGAGCGAAGACCAGTACGCCATCGAAGCGGCGGCCACGCAGTTGCACCGGCAAGGAGAGCGCGGCCGAAATGGCGAAGCCCATGTAGTTACCAAATAGGCGCAGTGCGCCCCCCCCGCCCCGAGGCACGATAGGGACGCGGAATACATCTACCCCATCGAAAAGCTGCTCATGTTGCCAGCCCATCGCCCTGTACCCAGGTTCGACACTGCCGCTCGGGTAGTTTGGCTTTCCCGTGAGCACGGTCACTTCGTGCCCCTGGGCAAGAAGTTCGCGCGCCAAATCGTTGATGACGAAGTTTTCCGGCCAGAAATACTGGGTAACGAGTAAATAGCGCAACTCGACTACTCCAGGTAGATCCAGTCAGGCTTGGGAACTGCCTGCTGCAAAAGCCATTGATAAGTACTCTGGTAGAGAGCCGCCACCTCTTGCCACGAATAACGCTGCGCGTAGGCCCTGGCCAGGCTGCCCATAGCCAGCAATTCCTGCGGAGCCAGTGTCAAAGCCTCGCCCAAGGCCTCGGCCAATGACTGCACGGAGTTGTCCACCATCCAGCCCATGCCCTGCTCACGTAGGACGGACCATGGCGTTGCGCTGGTCGTGATGACTGGCAGTCCGGCCATCATGGCCTCCGCAACCACTATGCCGAAATTTTCCCCACGTGACGGCAGAACGAAAAGATCAGCCTGTTGATAGGCCGCCCACTTCGCAGGACCGTGCAAAGGCCCAACAAACCGGACGCTCTCACCAAGCCCTAACGACGCGGCTTTTTCCTGCATTATCTGCAGATAATTCGAACCTGGGTCAGGTGCACCGGCGATACAGAGTTCGAACGAATGCCCTGCGGGCAGCCTGGACCAGGCCTCGAGCAAATCGTCGAGGCCTTTGACCGGAGCGATCCGGGACAGGAAAAGCACACGCCGCCGCTCATTTACCTGGCGCGGCAGTCCCAGTTCTAGCCCTGTAGGATCGACCGCATTGGGAATGACCGCCACAGGATTTCCCAGACCTCGCGCACGAACGCCCAGGTACTCCTGATGAGAGTTGACCACCAGCAAGTCGGCCTGGCCCAGCAGCCTCCGCTGATAAAGATGCCAGGCCAGCAACTTCTTCACGACCTTGTGACGGAAGGCCCAAGGCTCCAGCATGCCGTGGGGGCTGAAGACTAACTTGGCGCCATGCCGCCTGGCCAGACGCGCACATTGGAGTTCGAAAGGCGTCCAGAGGCCATGAATGTGGAACAGCCGGAGAGGGAAATCCCTGTAACTTATTTGAGCGGCATGGTCAAAGTCGACCTCATGGCTCGAGAGTTGCTGACTGCCAACCTGCGAGATCACCCACGGCTCAAACTCCGTTTCCATCTGAGCTAGCTGGGCCTGCAAGGGGACAACCACCTTGGCAATCCCCCCTCCGCTGGCACAACTGGCATCGCGCACGCAGGAAACCAACAATGACTTGTTGCTGCGACTCACTGTAAATATCCCTTTTTATGCACGAACACCGTCATCAGCACAGCCATCCCCCCCATGAGCGACAAGGGCAGAGCAGCCATCAACAGGGCCCTTACCTCTCCGAGGGCGGCAGGATCATATAGCGAGAACAGCCCGCTGAATAGCAGACAACACAGTGCATACAGCAGCAAGCAGACAGCCCCTTGAATACGGCATCGCCAAATTATCAAATCGCTGCTCAAAACATAGCGGTAGAGCAGAACCAGAGTACAAAGGTTGTAGACAAGCCACACCCAAGCGACTCCCGGCACTCCCTGCCACCCATAGAGCAGCGGCACCGCCAGCAATAGCAGAGGCACTGCGACCCAATTCATAACCGAGACGAAACGAAGCCGCCCACTGGCCAAGAGCATGGCAAATGGAATGCACTGAATCGACTGGAGCAGAGACCCAAGGAACAACACAGGAAGCAGCCCCCCCACGGGCGCCGCCAGATCGTCGGGCAAGATCATACGCAAGGGAATTGCCACATGAAAAGCTGACCAGCTAGCCAACCCTGTCACCAGCAGCGCGCCACCCCAGACACTGAAGACAAAGATGCGGGAAATCTCGCGCCTATCGCCCTGCGCCATCAGCATGGAAAAGCGGGGAAAGAGGACGGCCTGCAGTGCAGACGAGAAAATGTAGGCCCCGCCGGCAAGAGCCGAAGCAACCGCATAGTCGGAGAACTCGGCAAGTGGCAGAGCCGCACTCAAATAAAGCTTGTCGTACTGCAATATCACGGCAGACGAAGCCGAGAGGGCCAGCACTTTTACCGAGAAGGCAAGACTTCTCTGCAGATACGCCGTTCCAGGCCTGAAGCCGAAAAAGGGTTGCGGACGCAAGAAATAACCCCACAGTAACAGGGCGAGGTAGGCCAGTTGCACGATCAGAAAGCCGAGAAAAAGATCGACAATCCCTCCGTCGCTCAACCATATGTAAAAAGCGACCCCGAATACCCTCACCAACGAATAAACAATATACAAGGCATTCAACGCCAGATGCCGCTCATGCCCTTGTAACGCAGCCTGTAGAAGGAATACCGGGAAGTTCAGCCCAATAAACGCCCCCATTAGAGCAATAGCCCCAGACAGATCCGAAACTGGCAACTGCGAACTCGTCAGCCACTGGCTCGCCAAAAGGGGGGACAGACCATACAGGATCAAGGCGATCAGCATCCCCAGTAGCGAGGCCGCAATCAGATTGGAGATCAATAGTGAATCCAGATAGCGAACACCGCGCGTATAGCCCTTCCTGAACGAGCCTTTGTAGAACGCTATCTGCCTAATCAATGCACTGCTCATGCCTGCCTCGAGCAGCATGATGACTACCTGCAGCGAACTGAAGAAACCCACGAGACCTACACTTTCCCTCCCCAGCAGATGAGAAAAAAGAGGAATTTGCACAAAACTGGCCAGAGCATATACCAGCTTCCCGACAAAGCTGAGGGCAAAACCCCAGTTGAAACTATTCTTCATGTGCAGATGAGCGCCTTGCCGCCAACAAGCACAGCCCGTAGGCAAACAGCAGCTCGAAAGCAGCCACACCGATGACATTCTCGAACAGTGCATACAATAGCGTTACAAAGATTGAAACTTTCAGCAGTCGATCCTCTGCCGGCAGAAGCGGAGAAGTCCAACGAAATGAAAGCAGGATCATCAAAATATAAAAAAATAACCCCAACAGCCCAAACTCAATCCAGCGCGCCAGAATAAAGTTATGAACTCCCCACTCCGCTCGGGTCCAGAGCATCAATTCCTGATAACTGGTAAAACCTCCAGGCCCCCAGCCATACAGTAAATTAGTACTGAGCAAATCCCAGCCGAGCCGCCAGAGATTGATGCGTGCAACTAGGCTACCAAGCCCCGGCACGAACTCCATTTTCTGAAGATATTCGCCTGGCAGACACATGAGCAGCAGCCAAGCGAACAACATGCCGACACCAACAATACTAAGCAGGAAATAGAAATTAACCCTTCTCGACAAGACCGTGATCACCGTCGCCAGCATGAAGAAAAACAAACCGAACTTAGACAGAGTGACCAGCAACGCCACCAAGAGCCCGCCCCATACCCAACGTGCATGCACCCAGGCAAACGGCACAAAGAAAACAATAAATACCGCAAGCAGATTCGACCCCCCTAGGGCAGTAGCGATTTCCCCTTTGCTGGCCGTCATCTCGGCCCACCCTGCCTCAAAGAGAATCGGCAGCAACTTCCACAATGAACAAGCGATGATGCTTAACGAAAGCATCATCGCGGCTATCAGCAGAGGCTTCCTTACACTTATAGGGGCAAAAAGATCGCGAAAGACATACTGGACAGCAAGCATGCCTCCTATCGGCAAAAGGCTGACTAGGTTCCTTTTCAAGGAAACCCACTCGACAGCCAGCGAAGAAATCAACCCGGCGAGCAAGATTGCACAGGACAGAGAGAAGAAGATCAGTGCTCGCCAGGAAAAACACAGCCGCCGCGGCGAACAAAAATCAAAAGCGCAAAGAAGCGCCACAGGCAAAAGCGCCACAGGCAGCGTTATGGAGCTGCCTGCCAGCCATAACTCCAGATTCCCCAGCACAACCAAGAGCGGGAAAATGTAAAAAAGGCCGCGTCTCGCTGAGACCAGCCACTCAGGACTAACCGCAGACCAAGGGAGATCACTTGCCATTCAAATGAGCTCGAGCGACCGCACCAATACGAGCATCGAGACAACACCTTGCCTCATCCACACCAGAGAAAACCCCTAGCACCTCACGCCCATTGCTAGCGCTGGGATGAGCAAGCCGTTGGAGCTTCCCCCAGAGCCACTCCCAGGAAATCAAAGGCAAGGATGCAATGCTCCTCATCACGCCCCCGCCGGAGTTAGCCTGGGCAGCCTGCATGATCGCCTTGCGATATTCCCTGTGATTGAACAGCGCCAATGCATACAGGCGCGGCCAATTGAAACGATCCAGCAAATCCTCACGCCCGCAGGCTACAAGAGTCTCCCAGGCGGCATGAGACCAGACAGTTTCAACCGAGAAAAAATGCGGAATATGTTCGGGCCAGCGCAGGTTTTTGAACGGCCGCATGTGTTCATCAGTGCGCAGATCACCCTTGTGCGACTTCAACGCACTTCTTCCAGTATTGCTCCCCCCGGAGGCACCAGGCAGGGTGAAAGGAATATCCAGCAGGAGGAATTTTTCCGTAGCCAGCGCCAAGGCAACCGCGGCTGACATATCGGGGCTTGTCCCCCAGAAAAGCCGCCCATTGGCGAGCACAACCCGCTGAATCAACTCCCGGCGCACCAGGCCATGATAGAGCTTCGGCAAGCCATCAGTGCCCTGCCCCGCTCGCAAAAGAAGGCCTTCAAGCGCCTGACTGGAATCGACCCAGCGAGATTTGCCGGTGAACGCCTCCAGATATAAACGTCCCGCGTGTGCAGCACCCAACAGGTTCGTGCGGAAGTCTGGCCAGGAATAAGCTGCCTTGACCTGCGGAGTGATACAGTCAACCGTCCGACCTCTGGCGTACTCAGCGACGTCCAAGATCAACGAAGAAACCGAATCATCGTCGCCAATCAAGCAGACATATTCACCCCTGGCATACTCAAGTGCCCGCTCATGATTATCCGTCATCGATAGCCGCTCGGCGCAGTGCCGATAAAGCAAGCGACTGTCGTTCACAGTTGCAACCCAAGTACGTAAACGGCAATCGTCTGTACTGGTATCGTGAACAATCACCTGCAGCCTGTCTGACTCAATCGCCAAAAGACTCTTGACACAGGAAATCGCATAAATTGAACGATTATGCGTGGGAACAACAACCGAAACCAGATAATCAGCCAACACACTCATCTGAAATCTTCCACAGAAACCGTATCTATACGTGCGCTCAAGAGCACATATAGAAATACCAAAAGAAAAATAAAGAGAAACGCCAGCAGCAGCGAAAACAATACACGCACCGGCCTAGCACCAAGCTTATCAATACCCTCGCTAGAGAAGCGCTCTACAATCTCGGAAGGCTCCAGATTATTCAACTGCGCCGTAACATAATATATATTCGCCTTGATATCAGCTCTCTGCTGACCACTCAAAGACGCACCACCAAAATCTAGGCGCTTCTGCTCTAATCCTACGACATTCACCAAATTTTTCCGAATCACGAGCAAATGCTGTTCTTGGTGACTCAACAAAGCCTTCAGCAAATCTTGATGCATCTTTTCAATCTTATCTTCATACCCCTCATCGGCACGCGTAATAATGCGAATGAAACGACTACCAGGCTTATTAGTAAAGACAACCTGAATATTACCCCACTGCTCCCCCATGATCTCCTCGCCAATAGTTGGAAGCAATTTCAGCCGGGCATATTCAGCAAGCTGTTCAGGCTTATCTATCGGAGTATCGATAGAACGTTTCCCCACCAAAAAAACAGAAACATATTCTCGCCTAGCCACCTCCGGCGACAAGGCGAAGTAGAGGACTGCACTCGAACACAAGAAGACGATGAGCAGGATACAAAAGCGACGAAAGCCAAGAACTCCCAGATTTATCAAGGCAGTCTCCCTAAAAAGCAAAAAGCCACATGAGCAGCCCTCATGCGGCCGATTCCCATCATTTTGCCAACCCTGGCCCAGTTACATAGCAATCACTCGTTAACTCGATCCCGCAGCTCCTTCCCCGGCTTGAAATGCGGCACGAACTTGCCATCGAGGGTCACAGACTGGCCCGTCTTGGGATTGCGCCCGACACGCGGCGCACGGAAGTGCAGAGAGAAGCTGCCGAAACCACGGATCTCGATGCGATCGCCGGTCGATAGCGCCTGCGACATCTGCTCGAGCATGGTCTTGATAGCAAGCTCGACATCCTTGGAGGAAAGCTGCCCCTGGTGGGTTACGATCCTCTCGATCAACTCCGACTTGGTCATGGTTTTCCCTTTTTATTCAAGCGGCTAGATCAGCTTCAAGTGTTTTTAGCATGACCCAATCGCTTTGAACAGCCCATCCAGTGACTGCTTGCTTTACCCACAAAAAAGGGCGACCGAAGTCGCCCTTTTTCTGATGCAAGATCGGGGTGATTAGCCCTGATTCTCCATCTGAGCACGGATCAGATCACCAATGGTGGTCGGACCGGTGCTTTCAACTTCCTGCTTGCGCAGTTCTTTCATGGCGTCTTTCTCGTCGTCCACGTCTTTCGACTTCACGGACAGGGAGATAACGCGCGACTTACGGTCGACGCTGATGATCTTGGCTTCGACTTCGTCGCCTTCCTTCAGCACGTTACGAGCGTCTTCAACGCGGTCACGGCTGATTTCGGAGGCTTTCAGAACAGCTTCTACGTCATCGACCAGGGTGATGATGGCACCCTTGGCGTCAACTTCCTTGACGATGCCGCGAATGATCGCGCCCTTGTCATTGATGCTGACGTAGTTGGAGAACGGATCATCTTCCATCTGCTTGATGCCGAGGGAAATGCGCTCACGCTCCGGATCAACGGAGAGGATGACGGTTTCCAGGTCATCGCCCTTCTTGAAACGACGTACGGCGTCTTCGCCCACTTCGTTCCAGGAGATGTCGGACAGGTGAACCAGACCGTCGATGCCGCCTTCCAGACCGATGAAGATACCGAAGTCAGTGATCGACTTGATGGTACCGGAGATCTTGTCGCCCTTGTTGAAGCGGCTGGAGAAATCTTCCCACGGGTTGGATTTGCACTGCTTGATACCCAGGGAGATACGACGACGCTCTTCGTCGATATCCAGAACCATAACTTCCACTTCGTCGCCAACCTGAACGACTTTGGACGGGTGGATGTTCTTATTGGTCCAATCCATTTCGGAAACGTGCACCAGACCTTCCACGCCCTCTTCCAGCTCGGCGAAGCAGCCGTAGTCGGTCAGGTTGGTGACTTTGGCGGTAACACGGGTGTTTTCCGGGTAACGGGCCTTGATGGCAACCCATGGGTCTTCGCCCAGTTGCTTCAGACCCAGGGAGACGCGGTTGCGCTCGCGGTCGAACTTCAGAACCTTGACATCGATCTCGTCGCCAACGTTGACGATTTCCGACGGATGCTTGATACGCTTCCAGGCCATATCGGTGATGTGCAGCAGACCATCGACGCCACCCAGGTCAACGAACGCACCGTAGTCGGTGAGGTTCTTGACGATACCTTTGACCTGCTGGCCTTCCTGCAGGGACTCCAGCAGAGCTTCGCGCTCGGCGCTGTTCTCGGCTTCCAGCACGCTGCGGCGGGAAACGACAACGTTGTTGCGCTTCTGGTCCAGCTTGATGACCTTGAACTCGAGCTCTTTGCCTTCCAGGTGAGTGGTATCACGCACCGGACGCACGTCAACCAGGGAGCCCGGCAGGAACGCGCGAATGCCGTTAACGTCAACGGTGAAACCACCCTTGACCTTACCGTTGATAACGCCCTTGACCACTTCTTCAGCAGTGAAAGCTGCTTCCAGAACAATCCAGGATTCAGCGCGCTTGGCTTTCTCGCGGGACAGCTTGGTTTCACCGAAGCCATCTTCAACCGCGTCCAGAGCAACGTGGACCTCGTCACCAACCTTGATGGTCAGCTCGCCTTGTTCGTTGTAGAACTGCTCGACCGGGATGACGCCCTCGGATTTCAGGCCAGCATGCACGGTGACCCAGTCACCGTCGATGTCGACCACGATGCCGGTGATGATGGCACCCGGCTGCATGTCGAGGGATTTCAGGCTTTCTTCAAAAAGTTCTGCAAAGCTTTCGCTCATGTTGATTCCTGTTGATCAAGGGCAGGAAATCTGCCCAAACCATATTCCAGACAATATGGGTACGTTCATATAAAAGAGGCCGACAGGACTATGACTGGTCCCCTGACGGCTTCTTGGTCACACAATGAGGTCGCGGCGCGCAACCTCATCGAGGATTCTTTCCAGCACCTGATCGATCGACATTTCGGTCGAATCCAGCTGGATGGCATCGAGGGCGGGCTTGAGCGGGGCCACTGCACGTTGCATGTCTCGCTCATCGCGCGCACGAATCTCGTCTAGCAGACTCGGCAGGCTAACATCTTCACCCTTGCCTTTCAACTGATGATAGCGGCGACGGGCACGTTCCTCGGCACTGGCGGTCAGAAAGACCTTCAGCGGCGCATCGGGAAACACCACCGTTCCCATGTCGCGGCCGTCGGCCACCAGACCCGGCGCCTCGCGGAAGGCCCGCTGACGCTGCAGCAGCGCCTCGCGCACGGCCGGCAGCGAGGCGACCATGGAAGCGCCAGCACCAACCTGCTCGTTGCGGATGGCGTCAGTAACCTCCTCGCCCTCGAGAATGATCCGCTTGTCGACGAACTGCACGTCCAGATGGGCGGCCAGGGTCTTCAGTGCTTCCTCATTGGTCAGATCGATGCCGTGATTGCCGGCGGCAAAGGCCAGCAGCCGGTACAGAGCACCGGAGTCCAGCAGCTTCCAGCCCAGCTTGGCGGCCAGCAGGCCGGCGATGGTGCCCTTACCCGAGCCGCTCGGGCCGTCGAGGGTGATGACCGTGGCCAGACTCATCACTTGCCCTCCTCGGCCACACGAATGCCGACCTGCGCGGCCAGACCGAGGAAATTGGGGAACGACGTGGCGACGTTGGCGCAATCATGGATGCGGATCGGCGCACTGGCACGCAGGGAGGCCACGCTGAAGGACATGGCGATGCGGTGATCGCCATGACTGATCACCTCACCGCCACCCATGGGACCACCGTCGATGATGATGCCATCCGGCGTCGGCTCGGCTTTCACGCCCAGCGCCTGCAGACCATCGGCCATCACCTGGATACGGTCGGACTCCTTGACGCGCAGTTCTTCAGCACCACGCAGTACGGTACGCCCTTCGGCACAGGCCGCCGCCACGAACAGCACCGGGAACTCATCGATGGCCAGCGGCACCAGATCCTCGGGAATATCGATGCCCTTAAGCTTGGCCGAGCGCACGCGCAGGTCCGCCACCGGCTCGCCACCGACTTCGCGCTGATTTTCCAGAGCAATGTCGGCCCCCATCAGCTTGAGGATGTCGATCACGCCGGTACGGGTCGGGTTGATACCAACATGCTCCAGCACCAGCTCGGAGCCTTCGGCAATGCTCGCCGCCACCAGGAAGAAGGCTGCTGAAGAAATATCCGCCGGCACTTCGATATGGCAGGCGCTCAGCTTATGGCCAGATTCGACGGTGGCGACATTGCCATCAACCGTCACGGGATAGCCGAAGCCTTGCAGCATACGCTCGGTGTGATCACGGGTCGGCGCCGGCTCGGTCACGGAGGTCTGCCCCGCCGCGTACAGGCCAGCCAGCAGCAGACAGGACTTGACCTGAGCACTGGCCATTGGCATTTCGTAATCCATGCCGGTCAGGCGCTGACCGCCCTTGATCTGCAGCGGCGGCCGCCCTTCCGGCCCAGTCTCGATCACCGCGCCCATCTCGCGCAGCGGCTTGGCCACACGGTTCATCGGGCGCTTGGACAGCGAGGCATCACCGGTCAGGGTGGTATCGAACGGCTGCGCCGCCAGCAGACCCGAGAGCAGGCGCATGGACGTACCGGAGTTACCCAGATAGAGCGGACCGGGCGGAGGCTGCAGACCATGCAGGCCGACACCATGAATGGTCACACGACCGTGATGCGGCCCCTCGATCACCACACCCATGTCGCGAAAAGCCTGCAGGGTGGCCAGCGCGTCTTCACCCTCCAGAAAGCCTTCCACCTCAGTGGTTCCCTCAGCCAGCGAGCCGAGCATGATCGAGCGGTGGGAAATGGACTTGTCGCCCGGTACGCGGATACGGCCGGAAACTTTGCCACCCGGCATGGCCAGATAAATCAGGTCGGTATTGTGCATAGCGTCCACATAGGCCCGGCGGGCCAGGATTTTGCTGAAGTGTTCACGGGCCACGCGGGCGCGGGTAAACACGCCCAGCAGATGATGCCCATCTTGTGTGTCGACCGCGTTGCGCAGCGCATCGAGATCGTCACGGAAGTCATCGAGGATGTGCAGCACAGCCTCGCGATTGGCGAGGAAGATGTCATGCCACATCAACGGGTCGCTGCCGGCAATCCGCGTGAAATCACGGAAGCCGCCGGCGGCATAACGGAAAATTTCCAGATTTTCACTGCGTTTGGCCAGCGAGTCGACCAGCCCGAAAGCCAGCAGATGCGGCAGGTGACTGGTGGCCGCAAGGACCTCGTCATGGTGTTCCACCTGCATATGCTCCACATCGGCACCCAGCGCCCGCCAGAGCTGATCAACGAGCTCCACGGCAGCAGGTTCGCAGGTTTCGTGAGGCGTGAGAATCACCTTGTGACGGCGGAACAGATTGCCCTTGGCAGCCTCGACACCACTCTGCTCGGAGCCGGCAATCGGATGGCCGGGCACGAAGCGTGGCAACTGCTGCGCCAGCTCACGACGGGCGGCACGCAGGATATTGCCCTTGGCGCTGCCCACATCCGTCAGTACCGTTTCTCCCAGCGGTAAGCGGCCCAGACTGACCAGCAGCTTCTCCATGGCGAGAATCGGCACGGCCAGCTGAATGACACTGGCGCCGACACAGGCCGCTGCCAGATCGGACTCACAGCGGTCGACCACACCCAGCTCGACCGCCAGACGGCAGGACTCGGCATCCAGATCAACGCCGACCACTTCGCGAAACAGACCCGCCTCGCGCATGCCCTTGGCAAACGAGCCGCCAATCAGGCCAAGACCGATCACCACCAGCCGCTCCAGCGGCTTGATCACCGCAGCCATCGGCTCAGTCACGGGCAAGCACCTGCCCAAGCACGGCGAGGAAGCGGGCATTTTCCGCTTCGGTTCCGATCGATACACGCAGGAAGGTCGGCATGCCGTAGCCCGCCACCGGCCGCACGATCACCCCCGCCTGCAGCAGCGCCTGGTTGATCGGTGCCGCGTCGCGCGCGAAATCCACCGCAATGAAGTTGCCCTTGCTAGCAATCCAGCTCAGCCCCAGAGCCGCCAGGCCCTGCTCCAGCTGACGCATGCCGGCGCTGTTGAGGGCGCGCCCGGCCTCCAGATAGTCGGTATCGGCCAGCGCCGCCACCGCCGCCGTCAGGGCCAGGCTATTGACGTTGAAAGGCTGACGCACGCGATTGAGCACATCGGCAATCTGCGCCGAGGACAGCGCATAGCCTACGCGCAACGCCGCCAGGCCATAGGCCTTGGAGAAGGTGCGCGAGACCAGCAGATTGGGAAAACGCGCGAGAAACTGCACGCCGTCCGGCAGGTTGTCGCCGGCTTCTACGTACTCGATATAAGCCTCATCCAGCACCACCAGCACCTGCTCCGGCACTGCGCTCAGGAAAGCTTCCAGCGCCTGACTGTCGAACCAGGTGCCGGTTGGGTTGTTCGGGTTGGCGAGAAAGACCACGCGGGTGTTGGCATCGATGGCGGCCAGCATGGCCGGCAGGTCATGGCCATAGGCCTTGGCAGGAACGGCACGGCCTTCGGCACCCACCGCCTGAGTCGCAATCGGATAGACGGCAAAGGCGAACTGACTGAACACGGCATTCAGGCCCGGCGCCAGGTAGGCCCGCGCCACCAGATCGAGAATATCGTTAGAGCCGTTGCCTAGGGTCACCTGAGCGGCCGTCACGTCATAGCGCACCGCCAGCGCCTGCTTGAGCTCGAAGCCATTACCGTCGGGGTAACGGGTCAGCTCCGGCAAGGCCCCCTGAATGGCCGATAGCACCTGACTGCTGGGGCCCAGCGGGTTCTCGTTACTGGCCAACTTGACGATACCGGCCGGATCGAGATTGAGCTCGCGCGCCAGTTCATCCACCGGTTTGCCAGGCACATAGGGCGACAGCTTTTGTACGCCCGGCTGGGCCAAGGCGAGAAAATCACAGCTCATGATTGATCCCTGTTCACGGAGGGCTGGCAATGAAGCCGGCCATCTTAAGCCAAGGCGCTGTCGCCAGCGACCCCGGAAGGCGTTTTTTCAGCTGATCGCCGTGTAACGGCCGGCCTTGTGGTTGAAGGCCAGCACCAGATTGAGCACCACCGCACCCAGCACGGAAATGCCAATCGCCTGCCAGCTCAGCGCTGCCAGGGCAGCCAGCAGAATCAGGCAATCAATGGCCATCTGCACCTTGCCGGCCCGCCAGCCATGACGGTCCTGCAGGTACAGCACGAGCAGGTTGACCCCACCCAGACTGGCACGATGACGAAAGAGGATGAGCATGCCGATGCCCATCAGAATACCCCCCAGCACCGCCGCATACAGCGGCTGCAGCGCCTCGAAACGCACCCAGCGGCTGCCCAGATCAGCAAACAGCGCGACCAGACTGACCGCACACAGGGTGCGCAAGGTAAAACGCCAGCCCATGCGCCGCCAGGCCAGCACATAGAACGGCAGATTGATCAGAAAATACCCTACACCAAAGGACAGCGGCGTCAGGTAACTGAGCAGAAAGCCCAGACCGGCCGTGCCGCCGGTCAACAGACCGGCACCCTTGTACAGGTTGATCGCCAGGGCAATCAGCAGCGTGGCGCTGAGCAGCGCCTGCACATCTTCCAGCCAGCTGTGCTGCTCGGGGGCCGGCAACGTCTCCAGACTCATGCTCACTCCAGAAAAAGCAAACGCCCGGCCGCGGTCAGGCGGTCGGGCGCAGGCAGACTTACAGACTCAGAGTACGGCTTTCGGGTAGGAACCCAGCACCTTGAGCGCCACGGCTTCGTTGCCGATCTTCTCCAGCACATCCTTGATCAGCGGATCCTGGTGGTGACCGACGAAGTCGATGAAGAACACATAGGTCCACTTGCCGCTGCGCGACGGCCGGGTCTCGATGCGGGTGAGGTCGATACCGTTGGTATGGAACGGCACCAGCAGCTCATGCAGCGCCCCCGGCTTGTTGCGCATGGAAACGATGATCGAGGTCTTGTCATCGCCAGTCGGCGGCACTTCCTGATTACCGATGATGAGAAAGCGCGTGGAGTTGTCCGGACGATCCTCGATCTTCTCGGCCAGCTTGCTCAAGCCATACAGCTGCGCCGCCATATCACCGGCAATCGCCGCACTGTTCCATTCGCTCTTCACCCGCTTGGCCGCATCGGCATTGCTCGACACCGCCACACGCTCGACGTTGGGGTAATGCGCATCCAGCCACTTGCGGCACTGGGCCAGGGACTGGGCATGGGAGTAGATGCGGGTGATACGGTCGGTCTTGGTGGTCTCACCCACCAGCAGGTGATGGTGGATACGCAGCTCCACCTCGCCACAAATGACCATATCGTGTTCAAGGAAACTGTCGAGGGTGTGATTGACCGCGCCCTCGGTGGAGTTCTCCACCGGCACCACGCCGAAGTTCACCGCCCCGGCAGCCACTTCGCGGAATACCTCGTCGATCGCCGCCATCGGCTGACTGATAACCGCATGCCCGAAGTGCTTGAGCGCGGCAGCCTGGGAGAAAGTCCCCTCGGGGCCGAGGTAGGCAATCTTCAGCGGCTGCTCCAGCGCCAGGCAGGAGGACATGATTTCGCGGAACAGACGCGCCACTTCCTCGTTGTCCAGGGGCCCCTTGTTCAGCTCCATGATGTGCTTGAGTACCCAGGCCTCGCGCTCAGGACGGTAAAACACCGGGGTTTCGCCGGCCGGCAGCGAGGCCATCTTCACCCGCGCCACATCCTGAGCACAGCGCGCGCGATCACTGATCAGCTCGAGAATCTTCTCATCGAGACTGTCGATGCGCACCCGCAGGGCCTTGAGCTGATCAGCGTCGCTCATCAGGCGTGCTCCTTCTCGAACTCAGCCATGTAGGCGACCAGCGCCTCAACGGCATCCAGGCCTACGGCGTTATAGATGGAAGCCCGCATGCCACCGACCGAGCGATGCCCCTTGAGATTGAGCAGGCCGCGCGCCTCGGCACCCGCCAGGAACGGCTTGTCGAGCTTGTCGTCGGCCAGACGGAACGGCACGTTCATCCACGAGCGGGCATTGTGCGTGATCGGGTTGCTGTAGAAGTCGCTGGCATCGATGGCCTTGTACAGCAGGTCCTTCTTGGTACGGTTGACCTTGGCGATCGCCTCGACGCCGCCCTGCTCCTTTAGCCACTCGAACACCAGACCCGACAGGTACCAGGAATAGGTCGCCGGGGTGTTGTACATCGAGCCGTTGTCGGCAGCGACCTTGTAATTGAGCATGGTCGGGCAGCTGGAGCGGGCACGACCGAGCAGGTCTTCGCGAACAATGGCGACGACCAGACCGGACGGGCCGATGTTCTTCTGCGCGCCGGCGTAGATCAGGCCGTACTGCGACACATCAATCGGGCGCGAGAGGATGTCCGAGGACATGTCCACCACCAGCGGGGTTTCACCGACATCCGGCACCCAGTCGAACTGCAGACCGCCGATGGTCTCGTTGCTGGCGTAATGCAGGTAGGCCGCCTTCTTCGACAGCTGCCAGTCGTTCTGCCCCGGGATGGCGAAATAGTCATAGGCCTTGGCGCTGGCGGCCACATTGACGTTACCGAAACGCTGGGCCTCCTCGATGGCTTTCTTCGACCAGATGCCGGTATCGATGTAATCGGCCACACCGTCTTCCGGCAGCAGGTTCAGCGGAATCTCGGCGAACTGCTGGCTGGCGCCACCCTGCAGGAACAGCACCTTGTAGTTCGACGGAATGGCCAGCAGGTCGCGCAGGTCCTGCTCGGCCCTCTCGGCGATGGCCACGTATTCGTCGCTGCGGTGACTCATCTCCATCACGGAGAGGCCCTTGCCCTGCCAGTCGAGCATCTCGGCCTGGGCACGTTCCAGTACGGCGGTGGGAAGCGCGGCCGGGCCGGCGCAGAAGTTAAAGGCTCGCTTGCTCACGTTTGCTCTCACTTAAATGCATGGCGGACAGCATCGCTTACACGATCTGCCCGCCTGGGTTCAGCCTGCGCCGCTCCGACTGACGGAGCGGCGATTGCACTTACTCGTTACCGGTTGGCTCGTTATCGGCAGACTCGTCGCCCACCAGCTCATCGCCAGCCTCTGCAGCCTCGCCGCCGTCGGTCACGGTCTCGACGAACTCACCGTCCAACGCCTCTTCATCTTCATCGCCACCCGAGGGCTCCTGCACCCGCTCCAGACCGACCAGGGTTTCATCCTTGGCCAGCTTGATCAGGGTAACGCCCTGGGTGTTGCGCGAAGAGGACGAGACTTCATCGACACGGGTACGCACCAGGGTGCCTTGGTCGGAGATCAGCATGATCTCTTCGCCATCCTGCACCTGCACCGCACCGACCAGCTTGCCGTTACGTTCGTTGATGACCATGGCGATCACGCCCTGACCACCACGACCACGACGCGGGTAGTCCTCCAGCGGCGTGCGCTTGCCGTAGCCGCGCTCGGAAGCCGAGAGAATCTGCGCACCACTTTCCGGAATCAGCATGGAAATCAGGCACTGGCCGTCGGCCAGACGCATGCCGCGCACACCGCGAGCGATACGGCTCATGGTGCGAACGTGTTTTTCCTTGAAGCGGATGACCTTGCCGGCGTCGGAGAACAGCATGACTTCCTTGGCACCATCGGTGATGGCCGCGGCAATCAGGGTGTCACCCTCTTCCAGCTTCAGCGCGATCAGACCGCTGGAGCGCGGCTTGCTGAACTGCACCAGCGGCGTCTTCTTGACGGTACCGAAGGCGGTAGCCATAAAGATGTAGGCACCGGTCGGCTCGTCCTGCTCATCGTCGACCACTTCGGCGTCACTGTCTTCGGCCACTTCGGCTTCGACCACTTCGCCCTCGATCACTGCGCCTTCGTTTTCGTCCAGATCCTCGCCTTCTTCGGCAGCCTGCTGACGCAGGGCTTCCAGGTCGATCTGCAGCATGGCGGTGATGCGCTCACCCTCATCAAGCGGCAGCAGGTTGACCAGCGGACGACCACGCGCGGCGCGGGAGGCTTCCGGTATCTCGAAGGTGCGCAGCCAATAGACCTTGCCCTTGCTGGAGAACAGCAACAGGGTGGCATGGCTGTTGGCAACCAGCAGGTGCTCGATGTAGTCCTCGTCCTTCACCCCGGTAGCCGACTTGCCCTTGCCGCCACGGCGCTGAGCCTGGTAGGCATGCAGGGGCTGCGACTTGGCATAGCCGCCGTGGGAAATGGTGACGACGCGCTCTTCCTCGGTGATCAGGTCGGCGATGGTCAGGTCCATCTGCGAAGCCATGATCTCGGTACGACGGGCATCGCCGAATTCGGCCTTGACCTTCTCCAGTTCCTCGCGGATGACTTCCATCAGGCGCTCGGGATTGTTCAGGATGCGGATCAGCTCGCCGATCAGGGTGAGGATCTCCTGATACTCGGCCAGCAGCTTCTCGTGCTCCAGACCGGTCAGGCGATGCAGGCGCAGCTCCAGAATGGCCTGGGCCTGCTCCGGCGACAGGTAGTACTTGCCTTCGCGCAGACCGTACTGCTCATCCAGATCCTGCGGACGGCAGGAATCGGCGCCCGCGCGCTCGACCATGGCCTCCACGGCACTGGACTCCCAGGCGGTAGCGATCAGGCGCTCCTTGGCCTCGGCAGGTGTCGGCGACTGTTTGATCAGCTCGATCACCGGATCGATGTTGGACAGGGCAACCGCCTGGCCTTCCAGGATATGCCCACGCTCGCGCGCCTTGCGCAGCTCGAACACGGTACGGCGGGTCACCACTTCACGGCGGTGACGGATGAAGACCTCAAGCATGTCCTTGAGGTTCATGGTCTTGGGCTGACCATCGACCAGCGCCACCACGTTGATGCCGAACACGCTCTGCAACTGGGTCTGGGCGTAGAGGTTGTTGAGGATGACCTCAGGCACCTCGCCACGACGCAGCTCGATAACCACGCGCATGCCGTCCTTGTCGGACTCGTCGCGCAGTTCGGTAATGCCTTCGAGCTTCTTCTCCTTGACCAGCTCGGCGATCTTCTCGATCAGACGCGCTTTGTTCAGCTGGTACGGAAGTTCGGTAATGACAATCTGCTGGCGGCCGCTGCTCTTGCCTTCGATCTCTTCGACTTCGGCACGGGCACGCATGTAAATGCGGCCACGACCGGTACGGTAGGCCTCGATGATGCCGGCACGGCCGTTGATGATGCCCGCAGTCGGGAAGTCCGGCCCCGGGATGTAGTGCATCAATTCATCAACGGTCAGCTCCGGATTGCTCATCAGGGCCAGACAGCCGTCGATCACTTCGCCCAGGTTGTGCGGCGGAATGTTGGTCGCCATGCCCACGGCGATACCGCTGGAGCCGTTGACCAGCAGGTTCGGCACCTTGGTCGGCATGACCGCCGGAATCTGCTC
This sequence comes from Pseudomonas fluvialis, assembly GCF_014207935.1. GTDB lineage: Bacteria > Pseudomonadota > Gammaproteobacteria > Pseudomonadales > Pseudomonadaceae > Aquipseudomonas > Aquipseudomonas fluvialis_A. Next base: position 205,073 of record NZ_JACHLL010000003.1, read on the forward strand.
GGTGCCGTCGTAGTTGGGCACCCAGTCGACGGTTTCCTTGTCCAGGTCGGCCAGCAGCTCATGGGCCAGACGGGCCATGCGCACTTCGGTGTAACGCATGGCGGCCGCGTTGTCGCCGTCCACCGAACCGAAGTTGCCCTGACCATCAACCAGCATGTAACGCAGGGAGAAGGGCTGAGCCATACGCACAATGGTGTCATAGACAGCCGTGTCACCGTGCGGGTGGTATTTACCGATCACGTCACCGACCACACGGGCCGATTTCTTGTAGGGCTTGTTCCAGTCGTTGCCCAGTTCGCTCATGGCGAACAGCACGCGCCGATGCACGGGCTTCAAACCATCCCGTGCGTCCGGCAAGGCACGCCCGACGATCACGCTCATCGCGTAGTCGAGGTAGGACTGTTTCAGCTCGTCTTCGATATTGACCGGAAGAATTTCTTTGGCCAGCTCGCCCATAAGAAGCCTGGTTCCTTTTTATGTCGCCCCCTGACGGGAGCCTACGCATTGGAGGGCTCATCCGGCCCCTTGATAACCCGCGGAGCTTACCACAGGGGATTGCCGTGGACCTACCCCACGCCCCAGCGGCCAGCCCATCTCAGTGCAACCGTTTGCGGCACATCAGCTGGGCCATTTTCTCGACATCAGGACGCTCTACCACGCCTTTCTCGGTGACAATCACATCCACCAGATCCGCCGGCGTGACATCGAATACCGGATTGCAGGCGGTTACCTCAGCAGCGACACGCTGGCCAGCCAACTCCAGCAACTCGCTGCCGGCACGCTCCTCTATGGGAATGTCGTCGCCATGTTCCAGCGCCATGTCGATGGTCGAGCTGGGCGCCACCACCATGAAGCGCACGCCGTGGTGCATCGCATTGACCGCCAGCTGGTAGGTGCCGATCTTGTTGGCCACATCACCATTGGCGGCGATGCGGTCGGCCCCGACTATCACCCAGCTGATGTCCTGCGTCTTCATCAAGTGCGCGGCCGCCGCATCCACATTGAGCGTAACCGGCACGCCATCGGTCGCCAGTTCCCAGGCTGTCAGGCGCGAGCCCTGTAGCCAGGGACGGGTTTCGTCGGCATAGACTCGCTCGACCAGGCCTTCGGCATGCGCCGCACGAATCACCCCCAGGGCCGTACCGAAGCCGCCGGTAGCCAGGGCTCCGGCATTGCAATGGGTGAGCAGGCGCTGCGGCTTGTCGCCGTGCTTGCGGATCAGCTCGGCGCCCAGCTGAGCCATGACCAGATTGGCTTCGCGATCGCTGGCATGAATGGCTTCAGCCTCAGCCGTCACAACCGCCAGCGCATCGGCATCGACCTGAACCTGCTGCAAACAGTCACGCATGCGATTGAGCGCCCAGAACAGATTGACCGCAGTGGGCCGCGACTCGGCCAACAGGCGCATGTCGCCCTCGACCGCAGCCCGCCAGTCGCCGCCCTCGGCCAGCCGCTGACGCACGGCCAGCGCCACGCCATAGGCCGCAACAATCCCGATGGCCGGCGCACCGCGCACCACCATCAGGGTGATCGCTTCCGCCACCGCAGACGCCTCGGTGTAACGCAGCCAGACCTGCTGCTGCGGCAACAGACGCTGATCGAGCAGTAACAGGGCATCCCCCTGCCATTCAATGGCCTTGACCTTTTCCGCGGCCAGCAGTTGCTCGCGCATGCGCACAGTTCACCTTCCGATCTTCATGCAAAGCGGCCGATTATACCCCAGGAGCCTGGTTATACTGGCGCCTCTCCAGCACCACGGACTGCCGACCATGCCGACACCGCAAGCCCCCTTCGACCTGCTCCTGCTACCCACCTGGATAGTGCCGGTGGAGCCAGCCGGCGTGGTGCTGCGCGAGCATGCATTGGGCATTCGCGATGGCCGCATTGCCCTGCTGGCACCTCGCGAACAGGCGCTGCGCATCGGTGCTCAGGTGGTGCGTGAGCTGCCGGACATGCTGCTCTGCCCCGGTCTGATCAATGCTCACGGTCATGCCGCCATGACTCTGCTGCGCGGTTATGCCGACGACCTGCCCCTGCAGGAGTGGCTGCACGAGCGCATCTGGCCGGCCGAGGCGAAGTGGGTCAATGAGGATTTTGTCCGTGACGGCACCCTGATCGCCATCGCCGAACAGCTCAAGGGCGGCATCACCTGCCATGCCGACATGTATTTCTACCCGGCCGAAGCCAGCACTGCCGTGCATGAGGCCGGCGTTCGCGCCCAGATCAGCATACCAATCCTCGACTTCCCGATTCCCGGCGCCCACGACGCAGGTGAAGCAATCCGCCAAGGCCTGCAACTGCTCGATGATCTGAAGCATCACCCGCGCATCCGCATCGCCTTCGGCCCGCACGCCCCCTACAGCGTCAGCGATGACAAGCTGGAAACCATCCGCATGCTGGCCGAAGAAGTCGACACCCCCATTCATATGCACGTGCACGAAACTGCCGGAGAGGTCGATCAAGCCATCCAGCAGCAGGGTGAACGCCCGCTGGCACGCCTGCAGCGCCTGGGCCTGCTCGGACCACGTTTCCAGGCCGTGCACATGACCCAGATAAACGAACAGGACATCGAGCTGCTGGTCGCCAGCAACAGCAGCGTGATCCACTGCCCCGAGTCCAACCTCAAGCTGGCCAGCGGCTTCTGCCCGGTGGACAAGCTCTGGCAGGCCGGCGTCAACGTGGCCATCGGCACCGATGGCGCGGCCAGCAACAACGACCTCGACCTGCTGGGCGAAACCCGCACCGCCGCATTGCTGGCCAAGGCCATCGCCGGCAACCCGAGCGCCCTGGATGCCCACAGCGCCCTGCGCATGGCCACGCTCAATGGCGCGCGCGCCCTGGGCCTGGAGCAGCAGATCGGCTCGCTGGAAATCGGCAAGCAGGCCGACCTGGTAGCCTTCGACCTGTCCGGCCTCGCCCAGCAACCGGTCTACGACCCGGTCTCGCAACTGCTCTATGCCTGCTCCCGGCATGAGGTCAGGCATGTCTGGGTGGACGGCAAGGCACTGGTCGAGGACGGCCGACTGACCCGTCTCGACGAGCACGAGCTGAACGAGCGCGCCCGCGCCTGGGGCGAACGCATCGCCCAGCGCTGAAGCACGCTGCGACAAACTGGCCTGCGCGGCAAAGCTGCCGCCAGCGCCCGGAAACTGGCAATATACGCAGCTATCCCATTTTGCCCGGCCACCAGCAGCCTGCTGCGACCTGGCCCATGCCACTGGAACGCCCATGAGCAACGTCGATCACGCCGAAATCGCCAAATTCGAGGCCCTCGCCCACCGCTGGTGGGACCGCGAAAGCGAGTTCAAGCCGCTGCACGAAATCAATCCGCTGCGCGTCAACTGGATCGACGAGCGCGTCGGCCTGGCCGACAAGAAAGTGCTGGATGTCGGCTGCGGTGGCGGCATCCTCAGCGAATCCATGGCCCAGCGTGGCGCCACGGTGATGGGTATCGACATGGGTGAAGCCCCGCTGGCCGTGGCTCAGCTGCACCAGCTGGAATCAGGCGTGGAGGTCGAATACCGGCAGATCACCGCCGAAGCTCTGGCCGAGGAAATGCCCGGGCAGTTCGATGTGGTCACCTGCCTGGAAATGCTCGAACACGTGCCAGACCCGGCGTCGGTGATCCGCGCCTGCTACAAAATGGTCAAACCGGGCGGTCAGGTGTTCTTCTCCACCATCAACCGCAATCCCAAGGCCTACCTGTTCGCCATCGTCGGCGCCGAATACGTGCTGCGCCTGCTGCCGCGCGGCACCCACGACTTCAAGAAGTTCATCCGCCCCTCCGAGCTCGGCGCCTGGTGCCGGCAGACCGGCTTTGAAGTCAAAGACATCATCGGCCTGACCTACAACCCGCTGACCAAGCACTACAAGCTGGAAGCGGATGTGGACGTCAACTACATGATCCAGACGCTGAAGGAGGCCTGATGCGTCTGAGAGCGGTACTTTTCGACATGGACGGTACGCTGCTCGACAGCGCGCCGGACTTCGTCGCCGTGGTTCAGGCCATGCGCGCAGCCCGCGAGCTGCCTGACGTGAATGCACAGGCCGTGCGTGATGTCGTTTCTGGCGGCGCCCGCGCCATGGTCGCCGCGGCATTCGATGCCGAGGAAGGCTCTGCTGAATTTGAAACCCTGCGTCTGGAATTCCTCGAGCGCTACCAGGCACATTGCGCCGTACTGACCTGCCCCTATCCCGGCATCCGCGAACTGCTCGACGATATCGAGCATGCCAAGCTGCGCTGGGGCGTGGCCACCAACAAGCCACTGCGCTTTGCCGCGCCGATCATGCAGCACCTGCAACTGGATCAGCGCAGCGCCGTTCTGCTCTGCCCGGACCATGTAGCCCAGAGCAAGCCGGCCCCCGACATGCTGCTGCTGGCCTGCCAGCAACTCGGCCTGCAGCCGGCCGAAGTCCTGTTCGTCGGCGATGACGAACGCGACATCGCCGCCGGCCGCGCCGCTGGCTGCCGTACCGCCGGCGTCACCTGGGGCTACATCCACCCCGATGACAGCCCTGGCCACTGGGGCGCCGATGTGATCGTCAACCACCCCAGCGAACTGCGCGCCGTACTCGACCGCGCCCTGTGCAGCTGCTGAGCCATTTCCTTTTCTTTCCGTTTAGAGACCGACCGCATGTTCGAATACAGCGCCCGCCCCGACCTGCTCAAAGACCGCGTGATTCTGGTGACTGGCGCCGGTCGCGGGATCGGCGAGGCTGCCGCCATGGCCTATGCCGCACACGGCGCCACCGTGCTGCTGCTGGGCAAGAATGAAGACAACCTCAATGCGGTCTACGACCAGATCGAAGCGGCCGGCCATCCGCAGCCGGTGGTGATCCCCTTCAACCTGGAAACCGCCCTGCCGCATCAATACGACGAGCTGGCCGCCACCATCGAGGCCGAGTTCGGCCGCCTCGACGGCCTGCTGCACAACGCCGCCATCCTCGGCCCGCGCACCCCGCTGGAACAGCTTTCCGGCGACAATTTCATGCGTGTCATGCAGATCAACGTCAACGCCATGTTCATGCTGACCAGCACACTGCTGCCGCTGCTCAAGCTGTCCGAAGATGCCTCGGTGATCTTCACCTCCAGCAGTGTCGGTCGTCAGGGCCGGGCCTACTGGGGAGCCTATGCCACCTCCAAGTTCGCCACCGAAGGCCTGATGCAGGTTCTGGCCGACGAAGTCGACGGCACTCAGGTGCGCGCCAACAGCGTCAACCCCGGCGCCACCCGCACCGGCATGCGCGCTCAGGCCTACCCAGGCGAAAACCCGGCCAATAACCCCCTGCCCGAAGCCATCATGCCGGTCTACCTCTACCTCATGGGCCCCGACAGCAAAGGCGTCAACAGCCAGGCGTTTGACGCCCAGTAATGCCCACGCGCGCCGTCACGGCGCGCGTCGTTTTTCCGACGCCAGCTTGATCACAGCGGCAAGCCATTGCCGCCTGACTCGCCAGAAAAACGTCTCACCGGCCTGACCACCCTTCACGCAAACAAACCAAGGCATTGATTTAAAAGCATTTTTAATAACTATCGACAGCTGGCACGAAAATCGCTGTAGGCATAGTGTCGCCGCCTTCAAGCGCCAGAGGTTGATCATGAGCACGCCCAGTCAGTCCAACACCATCAATTTCGATGCAGCCAAGCTGCAGCGTCTGGGCTTTCCTGGCCAACGTCAGCCGTCGCTGAAACCGGTCACCCTGATCGAACTGCGCCGCGAGCTGGCCCTGCAGCTGCAGACCACCCTCGATATCGAGCGCATCCTCGAGCTGTTCTACCGCCAAGTCCAGCGCCTGGTGCCGCTGGATGCTCTCAGCTACCAGCAGGCCAGCAGCGACCTGCGCCTGGAACTGGGCGGCCGCGGTAATCACTCGGCCGGCTATCGCCTGAGCCACGAAGGCGAATACCTCGGCGAGCTGTTGTTCCGCCGCAATCAGCGCTTCAGTGATGACGAACTGGCACAGCTGGAATCACTGCTGGCCAGCCTGCTGTTTCCTCTGCGCAATGCCCTGATGTACCGCGCCGCCGTGCAGAACGCCCTGCGTGACGGACTGACCGGCACCGGCAACCGCGTAGCCATGGAGCAAAGCCTGGAGCGCGAAGTGGAGATGGCCCGGCGCCACCTGCAGCCGCTGTCGGTACTGATGCTGGATATCGACTTCTTCAAGAAGATCAACGATGAACACGGCCATCACACCGGCGACGAAGTCCTGCGTGCGGTAGCCAGCACCCTGAAGAACACCCTGCGCAACGTCGACATGGTGTTCCGCTTCGGTGGCGAGGAGTTCCTCGTGCTGCTGTCCAACACCCAGCGCGAAGCGGCAGCCATGGTTGGCGAACGCCTGCGCATGGCGGTCATGGAGCTGCAGTACCTTGTACAGGGCCGCGCCCTGGATGTGTCGATCAGCCTTGGCTGCGCCACCCTGCTGGCAGGCGAGTCGTCCGACAGCCTGCTGCGCCGCGCCGACAACGCCCTTTATGTTGCCAAGCGCGAAGGCCGCAACCGTCTGGCCCTGGCCGGCTGATCGACTGACTGGCTGATTGAAACGCGCATGAAAAAAGGGACCCGAGGGTCCCTTTTTCTTTTGCCTGCGGTTTACCGCGGCTTGCGCCCGAAACCGGGACGCTGCCCCTCACCGGCCGGCTGCGGACGACGCTGAGCCGGCGCTGCCGGCTTGCGTGCCGGACGCTCGCCCAGGCTCGGCTCATCGCGGCCGCGCTGCGGACGCTTCTTCGCCGCATCCGGACGCTCGGCGATCACCGCCTGGCCGCGCGGACCACGATCCCCCTCGACCGGACGCGGCTTGCGCGCGCCGACCGGCTTGGGCGACTTGCGCTGCAGACGCTCCATCTTGTCGCGAAACTTACTCTTGACCCCCGGCAGCTCGACCGGTTTGAGGCCCACTTCCGCCGCCAGGATGTCGATCTCGCGCTGGCTCATTTCACGCCAGCGGCCCATGGTCAGGTCCGAGGTGATGAACACCGGACCGAAGCGCACGCGCTTGAGGCGACTGACCACCACGCCCTGGGATTCCCACAGGCGGCGCACCTCACGGTTGCGACCTTCCATCACCACACAGTGATACCAGTGGTTGTAGCCTTCGCCACCGGGTGCCTGCTTGATGTCGGTGAACTTGGCCGGGCCGTCTTCCAGCATCACGCCGGCTTTCAGCTGCTCGATCATCTCGTCGGTCACTTCACCACGCACACGCACCGCGTACTCACGGTCCATCTCGTAGGAAGGGTGCATCAGACGGTTGGCCAGCTCACCGTCGGTGGTGAACAACAACAGCCCGGTGGTGTTGATATCGAGGCGGCCGACGTTGATCCAGCGGCCATTGCGTGGCCGAGGCAGACGGTCAAATACGGTGGGACGACCTTCCGGGTCGTTGCGGGTGCAGACCTCGCCATCGGGCTTGTTGTAGATCAGCACGCGGCGAACTTCTTCCTGCTCTTCCTCGCGGCGCAGCACGCGACCATCGACGCTGATGGCGTCATGCAGATCGACGCGCTGTCCCAGGGTGGCAGCCACGCCATTGACCTGTACGCGGCCGCTGCTGATCCAGGTTTCGATGTCGCGACGCGAAGCCAGCCCCATGCGGGCCAGGACTTTCTGCAGTTTTTCCCCTGCGGGGCTGTGGTGTTGCTCGTCCATCTGGGCACCTCCCGGTGTAGTGATGTGGGCGAATGGCACTATCGGCCAAAAAGGTCGCGCATCATACGCCTTTAGTGGCCGTCGCGCACGGCCGCTCAGCGGATGCCTGCAGCCGGCAGAATCAGTGCAGCAAGGGTAGCTCGTCGACGTCCTCTGCCGATGTTTCCGCGTCATCATCGCTCTCCGCCGCCGGCAGATCGCTGAAATCGGTCTTCAGGCCCTGCTCCATGGTATCGAGCTCGGCCAGCAGGCTGCGGAAGCTGGTTTCTTCCCGCGGCTCGACCTGCTCAGCGCCAGCATCGTCATCGGCCAGCGCCAGATCGGCCCGTGCCTGCAGCCCGGCCGGCACGCCATCTTCGTCTTCCAGAGGCAACACGGGATCAGGCTGCAGTTCACGCAGCGCCGCCAGTGGCGGCAACTCGTCGAGGCTCTTCAGGTTGAAATGATCGAGAAAGGCCTTGGTGGTGGCGAACATCGACGGGCGCCCCGGCACATCGCGGTGGCCGACCACGCGAATCCACTCGCGCTCCAGCAGCGTCTTGACGATCTGACTGTTGACCGCCACGCCACGGATATCCTCGATTTCGCCCCGGGTGATCGGCTGCCGGTAAGCCACCAGCGCCAGGGTTTCCAGCAGCGCACGCGAATAGCGCTGCGGGCGCTCTTCCCACAGCCGGCCTACCCAGGGCGCAAAGCGTTCGCGCACCTGCAAGCGATAACCGGAGGCCACCTCTTTCAACTCAAGCGCCCGCCCCTCACAGCTCTTGCCGAGGACGGCCAGGGCTTTCTTGAAGACGGCGGGTTCGGGACGCTCACCCTCCTCGAACAGTTCCATCAGCCGTTCCAGCGACTGCGGCTTGCCCGAGGCGAGCAGAAAGGCTTCGAGGACCAGGGCTAGTTCTTTGGGCTCAGACAGGTTCATCACAGGCTATTCCGCACGGGCTCGCACATGGATCGGGGCAAAGGGCTCATTTTGTACCAGCTCGACCAGCGATTCCTTGACCAGTTCGAGTACCGCCATGAAGGTCACCACCACGCCCAGTCGCCCCTCTTCGGCGCTGAACAGGCTGACGAAGGGCAGAAAGGCTCCACCCCTGAGACGCTCCAGCACTTCGCTCATGCGCTCGCGGGTGGACAGGGCTTCGCGGGTGACCTGATGGCTTTCGAACATATCGGCACGCCGGAGCACCTCGGCCATCGACAGCAGCACTTCTTCCAGACTGACCTGCGGCAACAGCTTGCGCGCCCGCGCCTCGGGCGCATCCAGGCGCGGCACCTGCAGCTCTCGGCCAACCCGCGGCAGGCCATCGATATCCTCGGCCGCGGCCTTGAAGCGTTCGTACTCCTGCAGGCGCCGGATCAGCTCGGCGCGCGGATCGTCCTCTTCTTCTTCGGCCTCGGCCGAGCGTGGCAGGAGCATGCGCGACTTGATCTCGGCCAGCATGGCCGCCATCACCAGGTACTCGGCGGCCAGCTCCAGGCGCACCGATTTCATCAGCTCGACATAGCCCATGTACTGCTTGGTGATCTCGGCCACCGGGATATCGAGGATGTCGATGTTCTGCTTGCGGATCAGATAGAGCAGCAGGTCCAGCGGCCCCTCGAAGGCTTCGAGGAAAACTTCCAGGGCATCCGGCGGGATATACAGGTCCAGCGGCAGCTCGGTGACCGCCTGGCCGTAGACCAGCGCCAGTGGCAGCTCCCCTTGCAGGGGCGCAGCGGCCTCGGGAACTTCACTCATCAGTCGTTCTCGAACGGCGTCGGATCGCCGGCACCAATGCGCAGCACCTGCGGCGAATCATCCAGCAGGCTGACCACCGTCGAGGCTTCCAGCCCACCGAAACCGCCATCGATGATCAGGTCCACCTGATGTTCGAGGATCTGGCGCATTTCATAAGGATCGGACATCGGCAGCGTTTCACCCGGCAGGATCAGGCTGACGCTCATCAGCGGCTCACCCAGCTCACTAGCCAGGGCCAGGGCGATTGGATGGGCCGGCACGCGCAGGCCGATGGTGCGCCGCTTCTCGTGCAGGAGCATGCGTGGCACTTCACGGGTGGCGGTGAGAATGAAGGTGTAGGGCCCTGGCGTATGAGCCTTGAGCAGGCGAAACGCGGCGGTGTCGACCTTGGCGAACAGCCCCAGCTGCGACAGGTCGCTGCAGATCAGGGTGAAATTGTGCTTGTCGTCCAGCCGACGCAGGCGGCGGATGCGCTCCACCGCCGTCTTGTCGCCGATATGGCAGGCCACGGCGTAGGACGAATCGGTGGGAAACACCACCACGCCACCCTGGCGAATGATCTCAACGGCCTGTTTGATCAGGCGCGCCTGGGGATTTTCCGGGTGGACCTGGAAGAACTGACTCATAGACGCTCCCTGTTCAAGATGCAGCGCGGACATGATCGAAGCGCGCCCAGAGCGGCGGCAGATCATCCGGGACGGGGCGGTACATACCCAGCTCCGACCAGTCGCCCGGTGCGTGGAAGTCACTGCCGGCGCTGACCAGCATGCCGAACTCGCGGGCCAGAATGGCCAGGGTGCCGACCTGCTCGGCCGGTTGCAGACCATTGACTACCTCGATGGCGTGCCCGCCACCGCTGACAAACTCGCCGACCAGACGCCGGCGCTTGCTGCGGGTGAAATCGTACTGGGCCGGATGAGCCAGGCTGATCCAGGCATCGGCCGCGCGCAGCGTGGCCAACACTTCGGCCAGGCTCGGCCAGTGCTGCTTCACGTCGCCCAGCTTGCCGGCACCCAGCCACTTGCGGAAGGCCTCGGCGCGGTCGGCGACGAAGCCGGCACGCACCAGGTACTCGGCGAAATGCGGGCGGGCCGGCGCGTTGCCGCTGTCGCCCAGTTCCTGCTGCACGGCACGAGCCCCCTGCAGACAACCGACAAAGCCGACCCGGGCCAGACGCCGGTCGATTTCCTCGGCGCGGGCCCAGCGCCCGGTGTGCAGGCTCTTCACCGCCGCCTCGATAGCCGGTGCGTCCAGGGCAAAGCCATAACCGAGCACATGAATGGTCGCACCGCCCCAGGTACAGGACAGCTCGATGCCGTTGACCAGCTGCAGCCCCAGCTCGGCGGCACGCTGCCGCGCTTCGGGCAGGCCCTCGATGGTGTCGTGATCGGTCAGCGCCAGCACCCGCACGCCACGCTCGTGGGCACGCTCTACCACCGTCGCCGGGCTCAGGGCGCCGTCCGAGGCGGTGCTGTGGCAATGCAGATCAATCTCCATGGGGTCTCACTGAACGGGGTTCACGGGCTGGAAAGCAGGGACTTCTGCGCCAGATTCTTCCTGTTATTATGCCGCCACAACCCATTTCTGGCTGCGCTACGTGAAACAATTCATCGACTTTATTCCGCTGATCCTGTTCTTCATCGTCTACAAGCTCGAACCGCGCGTCATCGAACTGGCCGGCCACAGCGTCAGCCTGGGCGGCATCTTCAGTGCCACCGCCGTGCTGATCCTGGCCTCAGTGGTGGTCTATGGCGCTCTGCTGATCCACCAGCGCAAGCTGGAAAAGGGCCAATGGCTGACCCTGGCGGCCTGCCTGCTGTTCGGCGGCATGACCCTCGCGTTCCACAGCGAAACCTTCCTCAAGTGGAAAGCTCCGGTGGTGAACTGGCTGTTTGCCCTGGCCTTCACGGCCAGCCACTTCATTGGCGACAAGCTGCTGATCCAGCGCATGCTTGGCCATGCCATGAGCCTGCCCGCCGAAGTCTGGAAGCGCCTGAACCTGGCCTGGATCGGTTTTTTCCTGTTCTGCGGCTTCGCCAACCTGTTCGTCGCCTTCACCTTCCATGAGTTCTGGGTCGACTTCAAAGTCTTCGGCAGCCTCGGCCTGACCGTGCTGTTCCTGGTGGCCCAGGGCGTTTATCTGTCGCGTCACATCCACGACGAGCCCGCCTCCGAGACCAAGGACTGAACATGCTCTACGCCATCATCGCCACCGACCATCCCGGTACCCTCGAAGCGCGCCTGGCCGCTCGCCCCGCCCACCTCGATCGTCTGCTGCAGCTCAAGGCCGAAGGCCGCCTGATCCTCGCCGGCCCGCACCCGGCAGTGGACAGCAATGACCCGGGGCCGGCCGGCTTCAGCGGCAGCCTGGTAGTCGCCGAATTCGACTCGCTGCAGGCCGCACAAAGCTGGGCCGATGCCGACCCGTACCGCGCCGCCGGCGTTTACGCCAGCGTCACCGTAAAGCCATTCAAGCTCGTTCTTCCGTAAACCCGCACGGGCGGCAGCGCCGTCCTACAGGAGTTCCGATGCGTCTGCTGGCCCCGCTGTTTGCCGTGTTGTTGCCCTGTCTTGCCGTGCAGGCAGAGGAATCCGTCAACCTGCCGCTACTGCAACCCAGCAGTGCCGGTACCAGTCAAACCAGCGCGGCGCCCGCCAGTGAGCTGCAGCAACAGCTGCAGCTCATGCAGGCTGAACGTGACCAGTTGCAGGCGCAACTGCAGGAGCAGAATCAGCTGCAGGAAAGCGCCCAGGTCAGCCGCCTGCGCCAGGAGAACCAGCGCCTCAAACTGCAGCTCAAGGCGGCCCAAGCCGGACAGGGGCCACGCTGGCTGAGCGAGCAGCAGACCTGGTTCGCCCTGGGCAGCGCCCTGGCACTGATCGCCCTGATCATCGGCCGACTCAGCGCCGGCCTCGGCAAATCGCGCAAGCACTGGCTGAACTGAAGGACCACCATGAGCCATCTGCTGCTGATCGACGATGATCTGGAACTCTGCGACCTCCTCAGCCGCTGGCTGAGCCAGGAAGGCTTTGTCGTGGCCGCCAGCCACGACGGCCAGCAGGCCCGCCAGCAGCTGCAGGCCCAGAGTCCGGATGCGGTGATCCTCGACGTCATGCTGCCCGATGGCAGCGGCCTGGAACTGCTCAAGCAACTGCGCCAGGAACACCCGGACCTGCCGGTACTGATGCTTTCCGCCCGCGGCGAGCCACTGGACCGCATCCTCGGCCTTGAGCTGGGCGCCGACGACTACCTGGCCAAGCCCTGCGATCCTCGCGAGCTGACTGCCCGCCTGCGGGCTGTGCTGCGCCGCAGCCAGGCCACCGGCAAGCCGCAGCTGCAGGACCTCGGCGACCTCAGCTACAGCGCCGCGCGCGGCACCGCCAGCATCGGCGAGCATGAGGTCAGCCTGACCCTGTCCGAGGGGCGCATTCTCGAAGCGCTGTTGCAAACCCCCGGCGAGCCCGTGGACAAACAGGCACTGACGCAGCTGGCCCTGGGTCGCAAACTCAGCCTGTATGACCGCAGCCTGGACATGCACGTCAGCAACCTGCGCAAGAAACTCGGCCCACACGCCGATGGCCGGCCACGTATCCAGGCCCTGCGCGGCCGTGGCTACCTGTATCAGCCGTAACGGACCTCTTTACCTAGCCTTTACCCTGGCCTGACGGCGCTTGACCTTGCCCGCCCTAGACTGGGCACATCCGGCAAACGACCGGAATCCAGACCAGGAGATCCATCATGCGCAAGACCCTAACCGCCCTGCTGTTCGCCGCCACCCTGCCCGCCGTTGCCCTGGCAATGCCCGACGAAGGCCCGCGCCACGGAGGCATGCGTGGCGAACCGCACGGCATGATGTTCAAGGAACTCGACCTCAGCCGCGAACAGCGCGAGTCGATCAGCAAGCTGATGCGCGAGCAGATGAAGTCCCAGCACGACATCACCCAGCGCTATCTGGACAAGCTTCCGGAAGCCGAGCGCAAAGCCATGCAACAGGAACTGGAAGCGGCCAAGAAGCAACAGCACGACAGCATCCGCGCCCTGCTCAAGCCCGAGCAGCAAAAGGACTTTGACGCGCTGGTGAAGAAGATGGAAGAACGCCGCGCCGAACGCGCCGAGTTCGAAGCCTGGAAGGCCGAGAAAGAGAAGGCCGAATAAATCTGCGACCCGCCGCCAGCCTCGTGCTGGCGGCACTGTTTGAGGAATGCCCATGCGCACCCTGTTCTGGCGCGTCTTTGCCAGTTTCTGGCTGGCCATCGTGCTGGTCGCCGGCCTATCCCTGCTGCTGGGGCGGGTGTTCAATCAGGATGCGCTGATCCTCGCCACCCACCCGGCCCTGCGCGGCCTGGCCGAGCAGTGGGTAGAGCGCTATGAAACCCAGGGCGCCGAGGCGGCGCAGCGTCTGCTGGAGAAACCCAAACGGCGCTATCGCCTGGATGTCCAGGTGCTGGGCGATGATGGCGAGCCGCTGGTGCGCGGCACCTTTCCGCCCCGCGCCGCCGCGCTCGAAGCAAGGGTCCGGGAAAACCGCCTGCCCTGGCGGCGCCTGACCGAAAGCATCGACAGTCCCAGCGGCGCCACCTACCTGTTCATCTACCGTATTCCCCACCCGGAGCTGCATGGCTGGCAGCGCGACAGCGTGCTGCTGCCCCTGGGCGCGCTGGCGATCGCCCTGCTGGTGCTGACCATTCTCAGCCTGCGCCTAACCCTGTCGATCACCCGTCCGCTGGAGCGCCTACGCAGTGCCGTGCACGACCTCGGCCGCACCGCCTACCAGCAGCACAGCCTCGACGAGCTGGCGCGGCGCCCGGATGAACTGGGCCTACTGGCCAAGGACTTCAACCACATGGGTGAACGCCTGCAGGGGCTGATCGGCAGTCAGCGCCAGCTGCTGCGCGATGTGTCCCACGAGCTGCGCTCGCCCCTGGCGCGCCTGAAGATCGCGCTGGCCCTGGCCGAGCGCGCCCCCGCCGAGGAGCGCGAGCAACTGTGGCCACGTTTAGGCCAGGAGTGCGATCGCCTGGAAGCACTGATTCAGGAAATTCTCACCCTCGCCCGTCTCGACAGCGAGCCTGGTGCGCGTCAGGTCGTGCCTTTGCGGCCACTGCTGGAAAAACTGATCGAGGATGCGCAGTTGCTCTACCCGGAGCAGCAGATCAACCTGGACTGCCCGGACTCCGCCAGCATTTCCGGCTGGCCGGACATGCTCGAACGGGCCCTGGACAACCTGCTGCGCAATGCCCTGCGCTTCAATCCTGCCGAGCAGTCAGTGGAAATACGGGTAGTGGCACAGGCCGACACCTGGCAGGTGGAGATCCGCGACCATGGCCCTGGCGTTGCCAACGAGCACCTGCCCCGCCTTGGCGAACCCTTCTTCCGCGCGCCGCAGCAGAGCGGCAGCGGACATGGCCTGGGACTGGCCATCGTACGCCGCAGCGCCGAACGCCACGGCGGCCATCTGGAACTGGTCAACCATGTCGACGGCGGCTTTGTCGCGCGCCTGACCCTGCCGCGCTGATCAGCCCTGCCAGGGCTGGACGAAATCGGCCGGCGCGAGCAGCGCCGGCTGGCGCAGCGCACCCTCCGGCGTACCGAGGTAGATGAAGGCAATCACCTGCTCGCCCGCCGCCAGCCCCAGCCCGCGGGCCACCGTCGGGTGATAGGCCAGCTCGCCGGTCCGCCAGATGGCGCCCAGCCCCTGGGCATGGGCAGCCTGCAGCAAGGCATGGGCGGCGCATCCGGCCGACAGCACCTGTTCGCTGCGCGGTACCTTGGGGTGCTCCTTGGGACTGGCGATCACCACCAGCAATAGCGGCGCGCGCAGCGGCGCAGCCAGTGCCTTGTCCAGCGCCGCCGGCGCGGCTTCCGGGTTTTCCTGCAGAGCTTTGACGAACAGCTCGCCAAGCTGCTGGCGTGCATTGCCCTCGATACTGAGAAAACGCCAGGGGCGCAGCTGGGCATGGTCCGGTGCGCGCAAGGCCGCCTTGAACAGCAGCTCACGCTGTTCGGCCGAAGGCGCCGGCTCCACCAGACGGGACACGGAAACGCGTTGGGTCAGGGCAACAAGGGCATCCATGATGCTCACTCCACAATGATGTGCTGGCAGTCTAACCGATCCGGCCAGTGCTCCGGGCCAAGCGGCGGCAAGCCATAGGCTGCACGGGCCTTGTCGCAGTGCGGATTGGCCTGACCATCCTCCCACGACGCCGTGAACTCACGGCAGGTGCTGCTGCGACAGGCATAGTTGCTGCAAGCCACTTGCTCACCGACTGTACCCTGCAGCGCCGTGCAGCGTACCGGACGGGTCTCGGTACCGAGCATCGCCACCCGCTGCGGGCTGATCTGCACCACCAACTCGTCCGGCACAAGACCGCCACCAGACTGACATTCGCCCCAGTAGAAGGACACGCGGAAGTGAGCGCAGCAGGCGCCGCAGCTCAGACAGGGATTGCTGGCAGACATAAAGAAATACTGGACGTCGGCGGATAAGGAAGATGGCGGCCTATTGTAAGCAGCGCCAAAGCGTTGTGAAGATGACACAGGCCGGTTTACAGCGCCTACTTCATCCGTAGAATGGCGCCCCTCAGCTCCCGAGACTTGCTTGATGGCCCTCTCTACCCTGCGCATGATCGGCTTCATCATCGGCCTGTTCCTCATCACCCTGGCGGTGAGCATGGTCATTCCGATGCTGACCCTGCTGCTGTTCCAGCGTCAGGACGATCTGGACGCCTTCCTCTGGTCGAGCCTGATCACCTTTGTCGCCGGTCTGCTGCTGGTGGCTCCAGGCAAGCCGAAAGACGCACACATGCGCCCGCGCGACATGTACCTGCTGACAACTCTCAGCTGGGTGGTGGTGTGCACCTTCGCCGCCCTGCCGATGGTGATCATCCAGCACATCAGCTACACCGACTCGTTCTTCGAGACCATGTCCGGCATCACCACCACCGGCTCCACCGTACTGGTCGGCCTGGACAGCGCCTCCCCCGGCCTGCTGATCTGGCGTTCGATGCTTCACTGGCTAGGCGGTATCGGCTTTATCGGCATGGCCGTGGCCATCCTGCCACTGCTGCGGGTCGGCGGCATGCGCCTGTTCCAGAGCGAGTCCTCGGACTGGGGCGAGAAAGTCATGCCGCGCTCGCACATGGCCGCGCAATACATCCTGGGCGTCTATTCACTGCTGACCCTGCTGGGCTTTTTTGCCTTCTGGGCCGCCGGCATGACGCCGTTCGAGGCGATCAACCACTCGATGTCGATGATTTCTACCGGCGGTTTCTCGACCTCGGACAACTCCATGGCCAACTGGCAGCAACCGGCGGTGCACTGGGTGGCCGTGCTGTTCATGATACTCGGCAGCCTGCCCTTCACCCTCTACGTGGCGACCATGCGCGGCCGGCGCAAGGCGCTGCTGAAGGATCATCAGGTTCGCGGTTTCCTCGGTTTCCTGTTACTCACCTGGCTGGTCTTCGGCACCTGGCTGTGGGCCAACTCCGAGCATGCCTGGCTGGATGCCTTCCGCATCGTTGCGGTCAATGTCACCTCGGTGGTCACCACCACCGGCGTTGCCCTTGGCGATTACACCCTGTGGGGCAGCTTCGCGGTGCTGCTGTTCTTCTACCTGACCTTCATCGGCGGCTGTTCCGGCTCCACCGCCGGGGGTCTGAAGATATTCCGCTTCCAGGTCGCCTATGTGCTGCTCAAGGCCAACCTGCAGCAACTGATCCACCCGCGCGCGGTGATCAAGCAGCAGTACAACGGTCACAACCTGGACGAGGACATCGTCCGCTCGCTGATCACCTTCTCCTTCTTCTTCACCATCACCATCGGCGTCATCGCCCTCGGCCTGACCCTCACCGGCCTGGACTGGGTGACTTCGCTGACCGGCGCCGCCACCGCCGTGTGCAACGTTGGCCCGGGCCTGGGCCCGATCATCGGACCGGTCGGCAACTTCTCCACGCTGCCGGACAGCGCCAAGTGGCTGCTGACCATCGGCATGCTGCTCGGCCGCCTGGAAATCCTCACCGTACTGGTGCCCTTCACCCGCACGTTCTGGAAGCACTAGCCTCTAGCGCGAAACTCACCCGGTGTGCAGTCGAACCAGCGCCGGAAGGCACGGAAGAAATTGCTCGGGTCGGCAAAACCCAGCAGATAGGCGATTTCCAGCAGGGTCAGGCTGGGTTGTGCCATGTACTGTCCGGCCAGTTCGCGACGGGTATCGTCGAGCAATTGCTGGAAACTCGCCCCTTCCTCCTGCAGACGCCGCTGCAGGGTGCGTTCGGACAGGAGCAGCTCCTGCGCCACCACCTCGCGCTTGGGCTCGCCTTGCGGCAACAGGCGGCAGAGGATTTGCCGCACCTGATGAGTCACCCGGCTACCGGCAAAACGCGCCAGGTAATCGCCGGCGAAACGATCATGCAGCTGCGCCAGGGCCTCGTTGGCCGAGGGTAACGGCGCCTCCAGATCGGCGCGGGCGAACTCCAGGGCATAACCTTCGGCATTGAAGCGCAGCGGCGCGTCGAACACCACCTGATAGGGCTGCTGGTCCGCGGGCGCGTCTCCCTGCAACTGTACGCGCAACGGCCGGATCGGCCGCCCGGTGATCCAGCGCACGAACGTCAGGGTATAGGCCAGCGACGCTTCGGCGGCCTGATGGGTCGGCGGCAGGCTGTCGCCGTGAATGGCCAGGGTCAGCACGTAGCGATCCGGCAACACGCGAAAACTCAGGTCGGCGCCTTCGGCGATGATGCGCTGGTAGCGCACCAGCCGGGCAAAGCCATCCTTGAGCGTGCGACTGGACATCAGGGCATAGCCGACCACGTTGAACGAGGCCGGCCGCACCACCTTGACCATGTTCAGGCCGATCGCCGGGTTCCCGGACAACTCCACCGCCCGTTGCCACAGGCGCGTCATGCCATCCTGGGGAAAGCGCGCATCAGGATCATGCAGCGCCGCATAGCTCAGGCCCAGCTCGGCGAACAGCGCCTGGCAGTCGATGCCTTCGGCCTCCAGGGCATGCACGATGGCCAGCGCCCAGCTGGAAGAAGTGGTTCTCAAGGGAGTCGGCATATTGTCGTTGTAATGTCCGCAGGCAAGGCTGAATCCTGCCGGAAAAGGTCTGGCTCGAAAAGTCAGTTACCGTCAGGGTGTTCGCAAGGATACTAAACTGGCAGCCAATGTCAGTGGTTGCTCGCCGGTAGCGCCTTACACTGCCCCAACAACAAGCCCCATAACAACCCAGCACCTAGAACAAGAAAGGAGGTGCGCCGTGAGCACTGAAAGCGTGAAGACCTTCAACAGCTTTGCCGAGTTCTATCCCTACTACCTGCAGGAACACAGCAACGACACCTGCCGCCGTCTGCACTATGTCGGCAGCCTGCTGGTGCTGGGCATCCTCGCCTATGCCATCGGTACCCAGCAGTGGGCCCTGCTGTGGACGCTGCCGATCGCCGGTTATGGCTTTGCCTGGGTCGGTCATTTTGTCTTCGAGAAGAACAAGCCAGCCACCTTCAAGTACCCGCTGTATTCCTTCATAGGCGACTGGGTGATGCTCAAGGATGCCTTCACCGGGCGTATCCGCTTCTGATCCGCCAGTGCCGGCCACGCCACGGCCGGCACTGCCTGCGACATGCCGGCAATCTGCCAGGGGTCGCAATTCCCGCCCAGCTTTAGTACGTTTGTCGCCCTAAAAGCTCCCGCAGAAGCGGGACAACAAGAAAGACATCCACAGAGATGTCCCAGCATCCAGGGAACGCCGTACTTCATGAAGCCTATTGTCAAGCCGGCCAGCATTGTTCTGCCCACGCCGCCGCTGCGCGAATACTATTCACGCGTCCTGGCCTACATAGCGACCGCCGCCAGCATCGCCGCCGGTACCTACTCGCAGTACTTCAGCTACGACATCCTGTGGATGGTGCCCTACGCCCTGCTCTATCCGCACCTGGCTCATCAGCTCAGCCAGCGTTTCAAACACGAGCACCCACGGCAGACGCACCTGGCCCTGCTGTTCATCGACGCCCTGCACGCCGGAGCCGGCATCAGCCTGCTCGACTTCAGCGTGGTGCCCAGCCTGATGATCGTGCTGACCCTGAGCTTCAGCGCCCTGATCATCGGCGGTCTGCGCTACCTGGGGCTGTCGGGCCTGGTGATGTTCAGCGGCACCCTGCTCTGCGCCGCCGTCAGCGAGATCAAGCTGCACCCGGCCACCCCGGCGCTGGTCGCCTTCGTCAGCATCCTGTTCACCACCCTGTACATCTGCATCACCGCCTATTTCGTGCACCTGCAGGGCCTGCGCCTGAGCCTCGCCCGCGGCGAGATCAAGCGCGAACAGGAAAAGGCCGCGCGCCTGGCCCGCAATCTGTCCAAGTACCTGTCGCCACAGGTGTGGGAATCGATTTTCAGCGGCAAGAAGAGCGTGCGCCTGGAAACCCAACGCAAGAAGCTCACCGTGTTCTTCTCCGACATCAAGGGCTTCACCGAGCTGTCCGAGGAGCTGGAAGCCGAAGCCCTCACCGACATGCTCAACAACTACCTCAACGAGATGTCGAAGATCGCCCTCAAGCATGGCGGCACCATCGACAAGTTCATCGGCGATGCGGTGATGGTCTTCTTCGGTGACCCGACCACCCAGGGTGCCAAGAAGGACGCCGTGGCTGCAGTGTCCATGGCCATTGCCATGCGCAAGCACATGAAGGTATTGCGCCAGCAGTGGCGCGCCCAGGGCATCGACAAGCCACTGGAAATCCGCATGGGCATCAACACCGGCTACTGCACCGTGGGCAACTTCGGCGCCGACACGCGCATGGACTACACCATCATTGGCCGCGACGTGAACCTCGCCAGCCGCCTGGAAAGCAATGCCGAAGCCGGCGAGATTCTGGTCTCCCACGAGACCTACTCGCTGATCAAGGACGTGATCATGTGCCGCGACAAGGGCCAGCTCACGGTCAAGGGCATGAGTCGTCCGGTGCAGGTCTATCAGGTGGTCGACTTCCGCCGCGACCTCGGCGCCACCTCAAGCTTCCTCGAGCATGAGCTGCCCGGTTTCTCCATGTATCTGGACACCAACAACATCCAGGGCGTGGACAAGGAACGGGTGATCAAGGCGCTGCAACAGGCCGCCGAGAAGCTGCGCGACAAGGTGATTTTCTAAAACCCTCTGCCGGCTCTCAGGCGTCCACTGCCTGCCAACTGGTGTCATCGACCAGCTCGCCATCCAGCAGCGGCTGCTGGCGCAGAAACGCCTGCGCCGAGTGACGCCAGGAGAATTCCTGCGCCGCCGCAGCACAGGCTGCGCGATCCAGCTGCAGCGCCTGCAAACAGGCCTCCTGCAGACTCTCGCTCATCCAGCCGGTAATGCCCTGCTGCAGCACATCCAGTGGACCACGCACCGGGAAAGCTGCCACCGGCGTGCCGCAGGCCAGCGCTTCGAGCATCACGAGGCCGAGAGTGTCGGTGCGCGACGGGAACACCAGTACGTTGGCTGACGCATAGCAGCGGGCCAGTTCGGCGCCGCGCTGATAGCCGAGAAAGCGCACCTGCGGATAGGCCTGCTGCAGGCTCTCCCGTTGCGGGCCATCGCCGACCACCCACTTTTCGCCCGGCAGTTGCAGGTCGAGAAAGGCCGGCAGGTTCTTCTCCGCCGCCAGACGCCCCACATAGAGAAACACCGGTTTATCTGCCGCATGTTTCGATTCCGCACGGAACAGCTGGTTATCGACACCCTTGTGCCACAGTGCCAGGCGACCAATGCCCTGGCTGGCCAGTTCGTCGCGCAGGCTGGGCGTGCTCACCATCACGGCCTGACTGGCGGCATGGAAGCGGCGCAGGTAGCCATAGCCCCAGTCCAGCGGCAGCCAGGGCCAGCGGGTGGTCACGTACTCCGGAAAACGCGTGTGGATGGCCGTGGAAAAAGCCAGGCCGCGGCGCTTGAGATAGTGCTGCGCCGCCCAGCCCAGCGGGCCCTCGGTGGCAATGTGCACGGCATCCGGGCGGAACTCGCGCAGCATCGGCGCCACCCGCCACAAGTCCCAGGCCAGGGCGATCTCGCCGTAGCTCGGACACGGCACATGCCTGAAATCCTGCGGGCCGAGCACCTTCACCTGATGCCCCAGTGCATGCAGCTCGCGCACCAGCGCCTGGATGCAGGTGACCACACCGTTGACCTGGGGCAGCCAGGCATCGCTGACAATCAGCAGCCTCATGGCAGCACCTCCACCAGCGGCGTCGCCTGCCGGGCCTGCGCGTCGGCCAGACGATACAGCTCGATCTGCCCGTCCCAGTGCTCGATCAGCGCACTGCAGGACTCCACCCAGTCACCGCAATTGAGGTATTCCACCGCGCCGACCCGGCGGATCTCCGCATGGTGGATATGCCCGCAGACCACGCCATCCAGGCCGCGCCGGCTGCACTCATGGGCGATGGCTTCCTCGAAGTCGCTGATGAAGTTCACCGCACTCTTGACCTTGTGCTTGAGGTAGGCCGACAGCGACCAGTAGCCGTAGCCATAGCGCTCCCGCCAGTGATTGAGCCAGCGGTTGAGGGTCAGGGTGAACTCGTAGGCCGAGTCGCCCAGGAAGGCCAGCCAGCGGTGGTAGCGGGTGATCACGTCGAACTGGTCGCCGTGGATCACCAGGAGCTGGCGGCCATCGGCGGTACGGTGCACGGCCTCGTCGACCAGCTGGATGTTGCCGAGGATCAGCTTCGAGTAGCGACGCAGGAACTCGTCGTGATTGCCGGTGACATAGATCACCTCGCAGCCGCGCTTGCTCAGCGTCAGCAGGCGGCGGATCACGTTGGTGTGCGCCTGCGGCCAGTAGATGCCGCCTCTGAGCTTCCAGCCATCGATGATGTCGCCGACCAGGTAGATGCGATCGGCGTGGTACTGTTTGAGAAAGGTCGCCAGGCGCTCGGCCTGGCAATCGCGCGTACCCAGGTGCACGTCGGAAATCCACAGGGTACGGACGCGCTGCTTGCGCGGGGTGGTCCTGACGGGCGTTTCGATGCGTTCTTCGCTGCTCATACGCGCTCTCCAGCTGTTTTGCCCAGCCTGGACGGCACAGATGACCAGTCGATGACAGCGGCGCGACCGCTGCATGACCACTCAAGGCGGAAACTGCCGCCCCGTCGGAAACAGCATATGACTGGGCTGTGCCACATAAGGCCGGGCGGGCGTCGATACTCCGATACACCCGGGGCCTGTTCCCCACCCTCTTGTTCTGCTGGTCTGGAAACTCCATGCAACGTCGTCACGCCCTGTTTGCCCTGCACCTGGGCGCCCTGCTGTTCGGCCTGTCCGGCATCTTCGCCAAGCTGGCCGTGGCCGCGCCCCTGGTGATCGTCGCCGGGCGTGCGCTGTTTGCCGTGCTGGCCCTGTGGCCACTGAGTCGTTTTGGTGAAGCGGCTGCGGCGCTGACCAACCGCCAGCGCCTGGCCCTGGCCGGCACCGGACTGCTGCTGGGCGGGCACTGGTGGAGTTTCTTCATCGCCGTGAAAGTCTCCGGCGTCGCCGTGGCCACCCTCGGTTTTGCCAGCTTTCCGGCCTTTACCGTGCTGCTGGAAGGCCTGCTGTTCCGCGAACGGGTGCGCCCAAGCGAATGGGGCGTGGTGGCCCTGGTCAGTGTCGGGCTGGTGCTGGTCACGCCCGACTTCGACCTCGGCAGCGATGCCACTCGGGGGCTGGTCTGGGCGGTACTCTCCGGCCTGCTGTTCGCCCTGGTCTCGGTCAGCAACCGCGCCACCACCCGCGGGGTGAAGCCGGCCCAGGCGGCGCTCTGGCAGAACCTGGCGATCCTCGCCTGCTGCCTGCCGCCAAGCGCCTCGGTGCTGCTGACGATCAGTGCCGGCGCCTGGTTGTGGATTGCTCTTCTCGGCCTGCTCTGTACCGCCCTGGCGCACAGCCTGTTCGTCAGCAGCCTGCGCGTGCTTAATGCCCGCAGCGCCTCGGTGGTGTTTGCCCTGGAGCCGGTTTACGGCATTGCCTTTGCTTGGTGGCTGTTTGCCGAACAGCCAGGGCCGCGAATGTTTGCCGGCGCGGCTCTGATCCTTCTGGCTACCGTACTGTCGGCCCGCCTGTCACGGCATGCGCCGCGCCCCGACGAGCAGAGCTGAGGTCAGGCTCAGCGGTCGTTGTGGCCGAGATCTCGGGCCGGGTCGATCAGGTCGCGCAGGCGCTGCTTGAGCACCTTGGCCTCGGGAAAGCCGCCATCGGCCTTGCGTTCCCACAGCTGCACGCCGTCACAGGTGATGCGGAAGGTCCCGCCGGTCGCCGGCTCCAGCGCCACCCTGCCGAGTTCGTCGCTGAAGGTACTCAGCAGCTCCTGGGCCAGCCAGGCCGCACGCAGCAGCCACTGACACTGGGTGCAGTAGGTGATCACCACCTCAGGTTTGTCGGACATCACGCTTGCTCCTTGTCGAAGCCGGCATGATACGGTCTCCAGCGCGGACTGCCGACTGCAGGCGCGGCCCAACGCACGGCAAAACCGCTTGCGCGCAGGTAATATGCAGCAGCCCCTGACCGGACACAGGAACCCGCCATGCCCCTCGCCCAACTGCTCAGCCCGACCGAACTGGCCACCCGCCTGGCGACTGCCGAACCGATCGTGGTCGATTGCCGCTTCGCCCTGGAAGATCCCGCCTACGGCGCCCGCGTCTACGCCGAAGGGCATATTCCCGGCGCCCGCTTCATCGATCTGGAGCGCGACCTGTCTGCGCCGGTGCAGCGCGGCATCACCGGACGCCACCCGCTACCCGATCCGCAGCAGTTGCTGGAGCGCCTGCGCGCGCTGGGCATCAGCCAGCACAGCGAAATCGTGCTGTACGACGACGGCCCGGGCGCCTTTGCCGCACGCGCGTGGTGGCTGCTGGCCTGGCTGGGCAAGCGCGAGGGGGTATTCCTGCTCGATGGTGGCCTGAATGCCTGGCGCGCCGCCAACCTGCCGCTGGACAGCGCCACCCCGGCAGTCAACCCGGGCGATCTGCAGGGCACGCCGGATGCCAGTCTGCTGGTCAGCGCCGACACCCTGCTCAAGCGCCTCGGCACACCGCAGCTGACCCTGCTCGATGCCCGAGCCCTGCCACGCTTTCGCGGCGAGATGGAAGCCATCGACCCGGTGGCCGGGCATATCCCCGGCGCCCAGTGCGCGGTGTTCACCGACAACCTGGACGGCAATGGCCGCTTCAAGACCCCGGAGCAGCTGCGCGAGCGTTTCAGCGCGCTGCTCGGCCAGCGTCCCGCCGAGCAACTGGTGGCCTATTGCGGCTCGGGAGTGACCGCCTGCCACAATCTTTTCGCCCTGTGCCTGGCCGGTTACCCGCTGCTGCCGCTGTATGCCGGCTCCTGGAGCGAATGGATCACCGACCCGCAGCGTCCGCTGGCCTGCGGCGACTGACCGCGCGAGCCGGGCTTGCTCACGCAGGCCCGACTGCGCAGACTCAAGCGACTGTTCAACAAGGAGTGTTAACCATGCGTCACGCGTTCCCTGCCCTGTTCGCCCTGCTGCTGGGTACCAGCCTGAACCTGGCCGCCGCCGAGTTCGAAGCCAACCCCTGCGACCTGCAGGACGCCTACTCCAACCTGGAAGGCCAGGAAATGGTCGAAGCGGCCGAGGATGGCCATGTCTCGGCGCAGTACAACCTCGGCCTGAGCTACGACGAAGGCAATGATGGTTTCGAGCAGGATGCCGCCAAGGCCGCCGAGTGGTACGCCAAGGCTGCCGAACAGGGTCATGCCTGCGCCCAGTACAACCTCGCCGTGGGCTACGAACGTGGCCTGGGCCTGGATGTCGACCTCGGCCAGGCCGCCTACTGGTATCAACAGGCCGCCAAGCAGGGCGACAGCGATGCCCAGTACAACCTCGCCGTGTGCTACGAGGAAGGCAGCGGTGTCGAGCAGGACTACAGCCAGGCGCTGTACTGGTACCGCAAGTCGGCTGCCCAGGGCGATGCCGATGCCCAGTTCGAACTGGGCAATTTCTACCGGGTCGGCAAGGGCCTGGCCAGCGACCTCAAGCAGGCCCGCCAGTGGTACAGCAAGGCCGCCGAGCAGGACCACGAAGGCGCCGCCACGGCCCTGGAAGAGCTCGACGAAGAAGATGAAGACGGCGACGCTCAGGAAAGCTGAGCCGCAGGGGACGCCCGCCACGGGCGCCCAATCTGGTCATTTTTTAATCGCTTGTCGTTATATCGCCAATAACCAAAATCCGAAAACAATTTAAAAACAGCCCTTTACAGCACAATTCTCAAACTAGACTTCAACTTGAGCCCCTCAAGGGCTTCCGGCGGGGTCCCAGCATAATCACAAGAAGCTGCCACACGCCCCGACCCCGCCGGTCACCTTGTTCCGAGGTCGTTATGGGAATCAGTGCCAGTGAGCTGTGCCAGCATGTGATCCGCCCAACCCTGCAGCAACTCGATGCCTTGAACCCCGCCAGCGAAACCCTGCTGCTGGTCGCCGCGCAGTGTCGCGGCAGCCATGCCGGCAGCCTCGCTGACGGTCAGCAACTGGGGCCCTGGGGTTGCAGCCGCGAACAGCACCGCCAGCTGTGGGACGACTTTCTCGCCCGTGATGCGGACCTCGCCAGCCGGGTCCGCGGCCTGGCCAGCCAGCACGCCTTCCTCGCCGATCCTGAACTTGAGCTGTGCGTCAACCTGCGCTATGCCTGCGCCATCGCCTGGATGAGCGTGATCGCCCAGGCCGGCGTGCCACCGGCCAACGCCGACCTGCCGAGCCTGGCCAGGCTGTGGCGCCAGTGCCTGGCCCCGCGCGGCCGCCTGCGCAGCTTCTACCTGCACGCCAGTCGTCTGGCTCCGCAGGCCACGGCGGCGTAAGCCCCACTGCGGCCCAAGGCTCGTTCTCCCGTTCTCCCGTTCCCCCGTTCCCCCGTTCCCCCGTTCCCCCGTTCCCCCGTTCCGGTGATGCCAGGAACTCGCGCGGGCAGTACACTGCCGGCACAACCATTCGAACAAAAACGCCTACAAGGTTGCCGTGCATGAACCTGGTCCCGACAACCGTGCCTGACGGTGTGTCACTGCTGTTGGTCGATGATCACCTGATTTTCCTCGATGGCCTGAGCCTGGCCCTGGCGCCACTGGCCAGGGACCTGCGCGTGGACAGCGCCGCCTCGGTGCAGGCCGCCGAACAGTGTCTGGCCAGCCACGACTACGACCTGGTGCTGCTTGACCTGAAACTGCCCGACGAGTCCGGCTTGAGCGTGTTGCAGCGCTGGCAACGCGAGGGGCGAAGCACGCCGGTCGCCATTCTCAGCGCCAGCGAATCGGCTCAGGATGCGCACGCCGCTCGGCAGGCAGGCGCCCTAGGGTTCATCTCGAAAAGTGCCAGCGGGGCCCAGTTGCGCGAAGCCGTCGGCCGCCTGCTGCTCGGCGAAAACCTGCCACTGCCGGCCAGCGAGCCGGCCACGGCCCTGACACCGCGGCAACAGGAAATCCTCCTGCTGCTCGCCGAAGGCCTGCCGAACAAGGCCATCGGACGCCGCCTGAAACTCTCAGAGGAAACCGTCAAGACGCACCTGCGCAGTCTGTTTCAGACGCTCCAGGTGCACACGCGAACCGCCTGCGTCACGGTCGCACGACAGCGCGGCTGGCTGTAAGCGCCTGCCGCAGGCGCAGCGGCAGCAGCGGCTTGCCGAGCAGACGCACATGCTGGCGGGCACAACGCTCGGCCAGCTCCGGCCCCAGGTCGGCGGTCAGCAGAATCGCCGGCAACATGCTGCCGGCCTGCTCGCGCAGATGCTCCAGCAAACGCAGACCGTCGATCTCGGCCGCCAGGCGATAATCGCTGAGCAGCACATCCGGGCACATCAGCCGCAACTGTTCCTGCGCCTGCTGCGGGCCGTCGGCTTCGCTCACCTGCCAGCCCCAGCCCTGCAGCAACTCGCGAAGCGCCTGACGACTAGCGGCGTCATCCTCGACCAGCAGCACCTGTCCCGCGGCGGCCACCAGTTGCTCGGTCGCAAGCGGCGCCTGCGCCTCGCCCAACGGTATCTGCAGACTGAACGTACAGCCCAGGCCGGGACTGGCCTGCAGGGTCAACGGCATCTCCAGCAGGCGACTGAGCTGACGCACGATGGCCAGACCCAGCCCCAGACCCTGCTCACTCTGGCGCCCCGGATTGTGCAGCTGCTGGAATTCCTCGAACACCCGCTGCTGTTCATCTTCGCTGAGGCCCCGGCCGTCATCGCTGACACTCAGCCAGCACTGCTCGCCCTGCTGCCGACACTGGAGGCGGACATGCCGCGCCCCCGCATGCTGCAGGGCATTGCTCAGCAGGTTGCGCACAATGCGCTCGACCAACAAGGCATCGCTGTAGACCCAGCAGGCCGACGCCTGCAGTTCCAGCAGGCAATCCTGGCTCCTGGCCTGAACGGCCGCCTCATCCAGCAAGCGCTGCAGCAGGGGCAGCAGATCGAAGTGACTGCGGCGCACGCTGAGCCCACCGGGCACGCTGAGACGGCTGTAGTCGAGCAGGGTCTGCAACATGCCGCCCAGTTGGCCGACCGACAGGGACAAGCGCTGGCCGATATCCTGAACCCGCGAAGGCTCGACAACCCGGCCTTCGCCGAGTTGCTCGGCATACAGCGCC
The DNA here is from genome assembly GCF_014207935.1 of Pseudomonas fluvialis. Taxonomy (GTDB): domain Bacteria; phylum Pseudomonadota; class Gammaproteobacteria; order Pseudomonadales; family Pseudomonadaceae; genus Aquipseudomonas; species Aquipseudomonas fluvialis_A. The sequence goes on from NZ_JACHLL010000003.1 coordinate 233,059, forward strand.
ATGGCATGCAGCGGCTGGCGCAGGTCATGGCTGACCGCCGCCAGCAGGCGACCGCGGCTCAGGGTCTGCGCCTCGGCCCGTTGCCGCGCCTGCTCCAGCAGACGGGCATTGAGCCAGGCGCTGCGCTGGCCACGCTCCTGGATATAGCTGCCGACGCCACCGATCAGGTTGGCGCAGCCGAGGAACAGCAGCTGGTTGAGCAGCTCACCGAACGGCTGGCGTAGCCAATAGCCCAGCGCCACCAGCACGGCACTGAACAGCCAGCTGGCAGCACTGGCCACGCGCAGCGAGAGACCGAGCACGCCATAGCCAAACAGCAACAGGAGGAACAGCCCTTCATAGGGCATGTCCACGCCATGCCGCGCCCCCGGCACGATCAACAGCGCAACGCACAAGCCATTCACCGCGTAGGCCAGCCCATAGCAGGCCAGCGCACGCGACGCCGGCGCCTCGGGCCGCCGGCAGTAGAGGTAACAGAGCAACGTGACCAGCAGCGCAACGCCGCGCAAGGCAAGCATCTCCTTGGCCAGCGCCGCCGGCATCAGCCACAGGTCGAGCAGCGCATAGGCACTCTGCATCAATACGCCGGCGCTGATGATCAGCGGCAGGCGCCGGCGCATCACCGCCGCCGCATGGTCCTGGTAAGCCGCCTCCAGCGGCTCGGCGAAACGCAGGCGCCGATAGCCACGGCGCTGCTGGGCCAGCAGCGCCGCCTCGAAGGCCTCAGGGCTGGCAAAGTCCGCCGCCAGACGGCGACGCTGCCTGTCGCTGGCGCGGTTCAAGGCTTGGACGCGATGGCCTTGTCGATGGCCGCCGCCAGGTCTTCGTCATCCGGCTCGGTCAGGCTGGAAAAACTCTCGACCACCTTGCCCTGGCGATCGACCACATACTTGTAGAAGTTCCAGCGCGGCGCACTGCTTTGCGCGGCCAGCTCGCGGAACAGCGGAATGGCGCTGTCACCGGTCACTACCTGGGTGGCGGTCATGGCGAAGGTCACGCCGTAATTGCCGTAGCAGATGGTCGCGGTTTCCTCGGCGTTATCGGCCTCCTGCTTGAAGTCGTCCGAGGGCACACCTAGTACCTCAAGCCCCTGCGCCTTGTACTTCTGGTGCAGGGCTTCGAGCCCCTTGAACTGCTTGGTAAAACCGCAGTGGCTGGCGGTGTTGATCACCAGCAGCGGTTTGCCGGCGTACTGCTCGCAGAGGTTGATCACCTCCTTGGAGCGCAGCTTGGGCAGCTCGCCCTGCAGCAGCGCCGGGCAATCGGCGGCAAAGACCGGCAGTGCCAGAGAAGACAGCAACACCAGCAGCAGTGATTTTTTCATGATCGGCATCCTTGGGCAGACAGTGCGCCACGCTAACCCGAGCAACCAGCTCAGGCAATCGCTGCGCGTCCGGGGATTGTCCCAACTGACAGAACAGGCTGTTGCCGCTGCCAAGGCCGCCACCCGGGGAGCCCCGTATAAATCGCCGCGTCATTTGGCGCTTCTGCCGTTTTCACGAGGTTACCTGCATGCCCGCCTACAAAGCCCCCCTGCGCGACACCCGCTTCCTGCTCAACGAGGTGCTGGACTTCCCCGCCCACTACCAGCGTCTGGTCAACGGCAGTGACGCCACCCCGGACATGGTCGACGCCATCCTCGGCGAGTGCGCCAAATTCAGCGAGGAAGTGCTGAGCCCGCTCAACCAGCAAGGCGACGAACAGGGCTGCACCTGGGACCAGGGCGAAGTGCGCACGCCCAAGGGCTTCAAGGAGGCCTATGCCGCCTACGTGGCCGGCGGCTGGCAGGGCCTGTCACATCCGGTGGAGTACGGCGGTCAGGGCCTGCCGATGAGCCTGGGCCTGCTCAAGTCGGAGATGATGGCCACCGCCAACTGGTCATTCACCATGTACCCGGGCCTGTCGCTGGGCGCCATGAACACCCTCATGCAGCACGGCAGCGAGGCGCAGAAGCAGGCCTACCTGACCCCGCTGACCGAGGGCCGCTGGACCGGCACCATGTGCCTGACCGAACCGCAGTGCGGCACGGATCTGGGCCAGGTCAAGACCCGCGCCGAGGCCAACGCCGACGGCAGCTACGCGCTGACCGGCACCAAGATATTCATCTCCTCCGGCGAGCACGACCTGGCCGAGAACATTGTGCACATCGTCCTGGCCCGCCTGCCGGACGCGCCCAAGGGAACCCGCGGCATCAGCCTGTTCATCGTGCCCAAGTTCCTCGCCAACCCGGACGGCAGCCTTGGCGCGCGCAACGGCGTGTCCTGCGGCTCGCTGGAACATAAGATGGGCATTCACGGCAACGCCACCTGCGTGATGAACTTCGACGGCGCCACCGGTTTCCTCATCGGCCCGGCCAACAAGGGCCTGGAATGCATGTTCACCTTCATGAACACTGCGCGCATTGGCACCGCCCTGCAGGGGCTGGCCCATGCCGAGCTGTCCTATCAGGGCGCGCTGGCCTATGCCCTGGAACGCCGCTCGATGCGCGCGCTGTCCGGCACAAAGGAGCCGACCCAGATCGCCGACGCGCTGATTCACCATGGCGACGTGCGCCGCATGCTGCTGACCCAGAAGGCCATCGCCGAGGGCGGCCGCGCGCTGATCTACCTGGCCAGCCAGCACGCCGACAAGATGATCGAAGGCCTATTGAAGAACGATGATCGCCAGTACCAGCACTGGGACGACCAGCTGGGCTTCCTCACCCCCATCCTCAAGGGCTGCCTGACCGAGCTGGGCCTGGAGGCGGCCAACCTGGGCATGCAGGTGTTCGGCGGCCACGGCTATATCCAGGAGCACGGCATGGAGCAGATCGTGCGCGACGCGCGCATCTCCACCCTGTACGAAGGCACCACCGGCATCCAGGCGCTCGACCTGCTCGGGCGCAAGGTGCTGATGATGAGCAAGGGCAAGGCGGTGTTCGAGTTCACCAAGCCGATCGCCCGCTTCGCCCTGGAGCTGCTCAAGAACGAGCCGGCCATGCGCCTGCGCGCTCTGACCCTGCTGAAGATCGTCGCCCAGTGGAACTACCTGACCCTGCGCCTCGCCTTCGCCGCCAGCCGCCAGCGCGACATCGTCAGCACTGCCTGCCACGACTTCCTGATGTACTCCGGCTACGCCACTCTGGCCTGGGCCTGGGCGCAGCAGGAGGCGGTGGCGCGGCGCAAGCTGCGCGAGGGCGGCAGCGAGTCGGCCGACTTCTACAAGGCCAAGCTGGCCACCAGCGACTTCTACTTCCAGCGCCTGCTGCCGCGGGCCAAGGGCCATGCCAGCGCCATGCTCAAACCGGTCAAGTCGACCATGCAGCTGGACCAGGCGCACTTCGCGTTCGAGTGATGGTCAGGAAGGCGGCTCGTAGCCAGTGCCTGGCCTATTTCCGCGTTGGCTGACGGAGCTGTTTTCGCCCTTCTTGGGCGACTCACTTTCTTTGCTTGTGCAAAGAAAGTAAGCAAAGAAACACCCCCCCTTCATCCGGCCCCGGCTGTGCCGGGGTCCGCTCACTCCATCGCCGCTCCGAGGGTCGGCGTACAAGGTCCATCCCTGGACCTTTCCCCCTCAAGCGGCCATCCAGGCCGCTTGCCCCTCTCCGCAACGATTCCGTTCGCCCTCCTCAAGGGGCATTCGGTGTCGCCTGCAAGGCCGTGCAAAAGAAGCAAAAATCTAGGAGCCGAAGAGCCAAGGAGTAAATCTTCAGGCAACTCGGAGTCGGGTCCCCGTCAGGAGGCCGAGTGGAGGTGTTGCGCAGGAGGACGAGCGGCCCGGATGGCCGCGAGAGGCATAACGGGACAGGGAAGTCCCGTGTATGCCGGCCCCCGGAGCGGCACCGGAGGGAGGGAACCCCGCCGCAGGCGGGGCCGGATGTCGGGGTGGCCTTCTCTTTGGTTACTTTCTCTTGGCCAGACAAGAGAAAGTAACTCGCCCGGGAGGGGCGAAACCTAGGCTTTCAGCCAGCACAGAAAACAGCCGAACACCGAGCCAAGATCAATCAACGACGTCCCCCAATAGCTCGAAGCGCCCTCGTCAGCAAAGCGGCATCCCCAGCTGCAACAGCGGCAAGCCCCCCATACGCCACCCCCACCATCCCAGCGCCAGCAAGCCGAGCAGCAAGACGCCAACCAGCCAGGCCAGCCAGGAAGAAGCCCTCATGCCGCGCGCGCCTGGCGCAGGCGCGCCACCGGCTGTTCACGCACAGGCCAATTGAGCGCCGCCGCCATCAGACCGAAAAAGATCGACAGCTGCCAGACCAGGTCGTAGCTGCCGGTATGGTCGTACAGATAGCCGCCCAGCCAGCCACCGAGGAAGGAGCCGATCTGGTGGAACAGGAAAACGATGCCACCGAGCATAGACAGATTGCGCACACCGAACAGGGTCGCCACCGTGCCGTTGGTCAAAGGCACCGTGGACAGCCACAACAGGCCCATGGCGATACCGAAGGCATAGGCACTGGCGCTGCTCAGCGGCAAGCTGATGAACAGCACGATCACCACCGTGCGGGCCAGATAGAGCGCGGTCAGCAGGCGTGGCTTGGACAAGCGTCCACCCAGCCAGCCGGCAGCATAGGTACCGAACACGTTGAACAGCCCCACAAGCGCCAGCACCGTGGTGCCCACTCCGGCCGGCAGACCCTGATCGACCAGATAAGACGGCAGGTGCACGCCGATGAACACCACCTGGAAGCCGCAGACGAAAAAGCCTAGTGCCAACAGCCAGAACCCCGAGTGCCCGGCCGCCTCGCGCAGCGCCTCGCCCAGGCTCTGCTCACTGCCACTGGGCGCCGGCTGCGGCCGGTCGCGCACCAGCAACGCCAGCGGCGCGATCAGCGCCACCAGCAGCCCCAGCGCCAGCAGGGCCGCCGACCAGCCAAGCAGGCTGATCAGCCCGAGCGAGCCGGGCAGCATGATGAACTGGCCGAACGAGCCGGCCGCCGCGGCGATGCCCATGCCCAGGCTGCGCTGCTCCGGCGGCAGGGCACGCCCGACCACGCCCAGCAGCACCGAAAAGGAAGTACCGGACAGGCCGATACCGATCAGCACCCCGGCGCTCAGCGACAGCGACCAGGGCGTATCGCTCAGGGCCATCAGCGCCAGGCCGGCGGCATACAGCAGGCCGCCAAGCACAATCACCCGGCGGGCGCCGAAACGGTCGGCAACCGCTCCGGTGATCGGCTGGGCCAGGCCCCAGATCAGGTTCTGCAGGGCGATGGCAAAGGCGAACACCTCGCGGCCCCAGCCGTAGTCGTTGCTCATCGGTGCCAGGAACAGGCCGAAGCCATGCCGGATCCCCAGCGACAACGCGAGGATCAGCGATGCGCCCAGCAGAATCCAGCCGGCGGTTCGCCAGGCAGTGCCCATAGTATTCTCTCCCCGATCGGCGCCGAGTAGCCGCCCTGTTCATATAAGACGCTAGATATAACTCGGCCGCCAGCAACCTGGCAGAGACAGTTGTCAGGCAAGTCGGCACAACAGATCGCTACTCGAAACGACTCGGGCCCTGCGCCCGCTGGCGGTAATGCGCGGCAATCGCCGGGGCGTAATCACGATAGCTGTCGGCCGTCAGATGACGTCGATAGAACTCGAGCAACGGCTGCTGCTCGGCGGCCAGTGCGCGTACGGCGCCATCCAGTCGTTCGGCCATGGCTCGACCCCAGGCGCTGCGCGAGCAATACAGACCACTTTCGGCCATCTCGTCGAAATCGGCCAATGGCAGGGTCGTCAGCGCTTTGCCAAGCTGCGGATTGCGCGCAATGGCCCGAACCGGCGCCATGAATTCAAAGCTGTAGTCGAAGCGGCCGTGGCTGAGCATCAGCAACAGCTGATCGGTCCACACGCCCAGTGCCTGCAGCTGGCCGGCACGATGCGCCTGCTCCAGCGTTGCCGCCAGAGGTTGTGGATAGATACGCGAGGTGGCGAAGGCTCCCCGCAGCTGCGGGTCGGCAAACAGCTGCGGCAGCAGGACCTTGCCATCGCGTCGGGGAAAGCGCTCCTGCTCGCCGGCACGGACAATCAGCTGCATCGGCGTGACCAGCAGGTAAGGCACGAAGTAAGCCAGACGATCACGCTTGGCGTTGCGGATGCTACCACTGGTGCACAGCGGTGCCCCCTCGCTCAATGCTCGCTCCAGGCGCGGCGCATTGACCAGCTGGTATTCCATCTCGATATCCGGCAGATGCCGGGCCAACAGCCACAACGACTCCAGCGCCGCGCCATCCTTGGGCTTGCCGTCGACCACATTGACATGCCCCGGCGTCGGCAAGAGCCCCCAAACCAGACGTTCCGCCGCCGACAAGGACGGGCACAACAGCAACAGGCAGAGGGGCAGCAGCTTCAGCAAAAGAATGGCTCCGGCGAGGACTGACTTAACTCTAGGCGACAATCACCCGGAGCGCGGCCGGCTAATCGAACTGCATCGGCAGTTGGGCGCGATGATGCAGGAAGTGCTGAATCGAAGCCTGATAGGCCTGGTAGCTTTCTGCCGGCAACCAGTGCTGGTACAGCGGCTCCAGCGACTGCGCCTGCAACAGCTCGCGCAGGCTGGCATCGACCTGCCTGGCCATCTGCTCGCCCCACGGACTGCGCGTGCAGTAAGTGCCCACCACCTCCAGTTGCTCCATCTGCTGCAGCGGTAACAACGTCAGCGGCTGCTTCAGCTGACCGGAGCGCATGACCTGACTGACCACCAGAGGAAACTCCAGGGTGAAATCGAAGCGGCCATGACTGAGCATCAGCAGGTGCTTGTCGATGTTGCCGGACAGCGTCAGCGCTTGCAGGCGACCATCGCTCAGGGCCTGCTGCATGCTCGCGCGGATGGCCTGTGGGTAGACCCGCTGGCTGTGCACCGCGCCATGCAGGCCACTGTCGAGCAGCGCCTGCCAGGCAACCTGGCCGTTATCCAGCGGCAAACGCGCGCGATCCTCGGCGCGCACCACCAGTTGCATCGGCGGCACCACCAACAGGGGAACGAACAATGCCAGGCGATCACGCTCGGCACTGCGCAGGTTCACCGCCGAACACAGCGGCCGACCCTGTTCCAGGTTCTGCTGCATACGCGGCACATTACCCAGCTCGTAGCGTACCTGTACCCCACGGCTGCGCAGCCCCGGCTCCAGCGCCCGCAGCAATTCCAGCGCCATACCGTCATCAGGCACACCCTGCTTGAGGTTGATGGCACCGGGAATCGGCAGCAGCAGCCAGGTCAACGACTCCGTGGCCCTGGCGCCACAGGCCAGACCGAAGAGCAGAAACAGCAGCAACAATCGTGGCATCCGGGGTTCTCCATAACACCCAATAACCCTAGGCCAGAATCGGCAAGACCGCCCTGCTTCAGTCGGCGATGTGCAGGGCCAAGGTCAGGAGAACAGCCAGTTCGATCAGCTCGACCAGCGCTCCGGCGGTATCGCCGGTGGTGCCCTGCAGGCGTGCCAGCAAAGCCCGCCGCCAGAAGACAAACACCAGCGTGGCCGCCAGCAGCGCCCACAGCCCGCTCAGTCCGGCTAGGGCCAGCAGAGCCAGGTGCAAGCCGAGCACCCGGGGCAGTTCACGCCGCGGCAGATGCTCGGCCAGTTGCGCCCCCAGGCCGCCCGGCCGCACATAGGCGGTGCTGCGCAGCAGCAGTGGCAGCGCGCTGCGCCCCAGCCACGGTGCCAGCAACAGGGCCAGCGCCTGTCCGGCCTGTAGCAGCACCAGCAGTGCGGCGAACTTGAGCAGCAACAGCAGCACCAGCACCACGACGGCAATGGGCCCGCTGCGCGGGTCCTTCATGATCGCCAGGGTACGCTCGCGGTCACCGTAGCCACCCACCCAGGCATCGGCCGTATCGGCCAGGCCGTCCAGGTGCAGCCCGCCACTCAACCCCACCCACAGGGTCAGCAGCAGGGCCGCCTGCAGCACCGCCGGCTGCTGGCTCAGCAGCGCCTGCGTCGCCAGCAACAGCCCACCCAGCAGCAACCCCACCAGCGGATACCAGAGCAGCGAGCGACCGACCTGTTCAGGCGCCGGCATGCCCGGCAGGCGAACCGGCAGGCGGGTGAGAAACTGCAGGGCAATCAGCAGCGGCGTTGGCAGCATGTCAGGCTTCGGTCAGCCCCAGGCCGGCCTCGACCTGCAGGCGATGCAGTGCGCCGAAACCGACCTCCACCTGCAGCAGCTGGCTTTCCGGCAGGCCACGGGCGCGGGCCAGCAGCAGGCGCATGACGCCACCGTGGGTGATCAGCAGCACGCGCTGGCCATCCAGTTCGCTCTGCAGGCGCTCGACGGCGGCCAGCACGCGGTCAGCGAAGTCGCGCACCGGTTCGGCATTCGGCGGGGTAAAGCGATACGGATCGTTCCAGAACTGACCCAGGGCCTCGCTGTCTTCCAGCAGGATTTCCGCCGAGTTGCGCCCCTCCCAGTCGCCGAAATGCAGTTCGCGCAGGTCCGCCTCGATGCGCAGCGGCACGCCCGTCTGCTCGGCCAGCTCACGGGCAAAGGCCTCGCAGCGGGTCAGCGGCGAACTGATGATCAGGTCCCAGGCCGACGACGTGGCCAGCGCCGCGCGCATCTGCTGCCAGCCACGCTCGGCCAGCGGCGCATCGGTGCTGCCATGGAAGCCACCACCGGCTGTGGTTTCACCGTGGCGCAGGAGTTCGAGTTGCAGAGTCATGGGGTACGGTCCTCAACGGAAGCTTCGGAAAAAGTCGCCATCTGCCCGTGCAGGGCACAGGCCAGGCGCAACAGGGGAAGTGCCAGTGCCGCGCCGCTGCCCTCGCCCAGGCGCAGGCCCAGGTGCAGCAGCGGCTGGCCATCCAGGGCCTGCAGCACGTGACGGTGTCCGGGTTCGGCGCCGCAGTGACTGAACAGCAGCCAGTCGCTCACGCCGGGATTCAGGCGCACGGCCAGCAGGGTCGCCACGCTGCAGATAAAACCATCGACCAGCACACTGATACCAGACTGCGCGCAGGCGATATAGGCACCGCTGAGCGCGGCGATTTCCAGCCCACCGAGGCGCTGCAACCAGTCCAACGGCGTGCGTTCGCCGGCATGCAGGCTCAGGGCCTGCTCAATGATACGGGTCTTGCGTGCCAGGCCTTGGCTGTCCAGGCCGGTGCCACGGCCAATCAGTTCGTCCAGCGGTGCGTCCAGCAAGGCACAAGCCAGGGCACTGGCAGCCGTGGTGTTGCCGATGCCCATCTCGCCGCCGATCAGCAGTTGGCAGCCTTCGGCGGCGGCACGCAGGGCGACTTCGCGGCCGACGGCCAACGCTGCCAGGCACTGCTCCGCCGTCATGGCTGGCTGCACGACGAAATTGCACGTACCGGGCGCCAGCTGGTGCTGGCTGACCCCGGCCATGGCCGGTTGCGGCTCGACAGTGCCGAGGTTGTGCACTTCCAGATGGGCGCCCAGCTCGCGCGCCAGTACGCTGATCGCGGCGCCACCGGCGACGAAGTTGCCAAGCATCTGCGCGGTCACCGCCTGGGGATAGGCCGACACGCCCTCGGCGACCACACCATGGTCACCGGCGAAAATGGCAATCCAGATGCGTTCCAGGCTCGGGCGCTCACAGCCCTGCTGGGCAGCCAGGCGCAGGCTGAGGCCTTCGAGCTGCCCAAGCGAACCGCTCGGCTTGGTCAGTTGGGCCTGGCGCCGCGCGGCCGCGGCCGCGGCATGGGCATCAAGGGCACGACAGGATTGTTGCCACCAGGGGCTGCTCACAGCGCCTCTCCTTTGAGAATCATCGGCAAACCGGCCACGGTAAAAATCACCCGTTCACAGGCAGCGGCCACGGCCTGATGCAGCCAGCCGGCTTCATCGACATAGCGCCGGGTCAGCTCGCCCAGCGGCACCACGCCGAGACCGGTTTCGTTGCTGACCAGGATGATCCGTCCGGGCAACTCGCCCAGCGCCTGCAGCAATGCCTCGCGCTCGTGATGCAAGCGCTGCGGGTCATCCAGCATCAGGAGGTTGGTCAGCCACAGGGTCAGGCAGTCCACCAGCAGGCAGCGATCAGGGGCGGCATTGTCGCGCAGCACCCGCGCCAGTTCGAGCGGTTCTTCACACAGTACCCACTCGTTTGGCCGCCGGGCCTGATGATGGGCAATGCGCGCCGTCATCTCGCCATCCAGCGCCTGGCTGGTGGCGATATAGGTCACCGCCAGGCCGCTGCCCAGTGCCTGTTGTTCGGCCAACCGGCTCTTGCCGGAACGCGCCCCGCCGAGAATCAGTTCACGCATGACTACTCCTCGGCCACCGCGCCCCAGCGATCGCTGTAGAGCAGCTCTGCCAGTGGGCGCACGCTGGCCCAGCCTTCCAGTTCGAGCATCGGCGCGGGGTAGAACTCCGCCACCGGCCCCAGGCACAGGATGGCAACCGCCTTGGCTCCGGCCGGCAGGCCCAGCAGCTCACCGAGTGCCTGCGGGTCAAACAGCGAGACCCAGCCCATGCCGAGATTCTCCGCCCGCGCCGCCAGCCAGAGATTCTGGATGGCGCAGGACAGCGAGGCCAGGTCCATTTCCGGCAGAGTACGACGCCCGAATACATGCGCCTCGCGTCCGTCCATCAGGGCCGCCACGAGCAACTCGGCACAGTCACGGATGCCTTCGACCTTGAGTCGCATGAATTGGTCTGAGCGCTCACCCAGCGCCTCGGCCGTGAGCAAGCGCTCGGCCTCGACCTGTTCGGCGATGGCCACGCGCAACTCGGGGCGGGTGATGCGGATAAAGCGCCAGGGCTGCATCAGGCCGACGCTGGGCGCCTGGTGTGCTGCGTGCAACAGGCGCTGCAGCAACTCGGCTGGGATCTCGCCTGGGCTGAAATGGCGCATGTCGCGGCGCTCGGCAATGACCCGGTAGACCGCAGCACGCTCGCTGCTGGAAAAAGGTTCGGCGCTCATGCTGCAAAGGGTCCGTGCATCGGGGCGGTTCCGCCGGAGGGGCGCAATTATGCCTTGGCGCGCTACATCACGCAGCGTATGAATGCGAGTCGCCCACCACGAACAAAACGTCAGTGAGCGCCAGCCACCAGCACACGGCGGGCATCGAGGTAGGTCTGCTGCCAATAGCGGCTGGACAGGCTGTCCAGCCTTACCGTGCCGCCGGAGCTGGGCGCATGCACGAAGCGACCCTCGCCGACATAGATGCCGGCATGACTGACCTGACTGCCGCCACTGGTGGCGAAGAACACCAGATCGCCGGCCGACAGTGCCTGCCGAGGTACCGGCGGCACGGGCAGACGAATCAGCTCACGGGTCGAGCGCGGCAGCTGCAGGCCCGCCGCATCGCGGTAGACGTAACCGATCAGGCCACTGCAGTCGAAACCGCTCTGTGGGTTGTTGCCACCATAACGATAGGGCGTACCGACCAGTCCCAGGGCACGGAACAGCACATCCTCGGCAGCACCCGACTGAATCGGCGGTGGCAGAGGCTGAGGGTCGGGAGAACGGCCGGCGCAGGCGGCCAGCAGGAGAATCGAAGCGAGGAGCGTGAAGCGAGCCGTCAGGCGCATGGCGGGCAGTCCGTTGAAGCGACCGCCCTACTCTGCCCGCGCCGCCAGAGCGGCGCAAGCCTGAGCAGGCAATCAGCGGTGCTGCGGACCGGCACTGGTGGCCGGCAGCTGGTGTTCGTCGAGCACACGCTTGGCCAGCATGTAGCTGGAGTTCCAGTAACGGTCGGCCAGGCTGTCCACACGCACGCCGCCGCTGCGGCTGCTGGAGGAGTGAATGAACTGATTGTCGCCCAGGTAAATACCGGCGTGACTGACGCGGCCGCGGCCACGGTTGTTGAAGAAGATGATGTCGCCCGGTTCCAGCTCGCTGCGCGCCACCTTCGGCGCGTCCAGAGTAATCATTTCACGGGTCGAGCGCGGCAGCTGGATACCCAGCTCCTGCTTGTAGAGGAAGCCGACAAAGCCACTGCAGTCAAAACCGCTTTGCACCGAGGTGCCGCCCGGACGGTAGCGGGTGCCCACCAGGGACAGGCCGTGGGCCAGCATGCTGTCAGCCAGCGACGGCAGCTCGTAGGACTCGTCGTCCGTCAGCTCGGCCATCTGCTCGGTGCTCGGTTCATCCACCGAAGTCTGGACAACCGGCGGCGGAGTCTGGGTCAGCGACTGCTGCGGGGCGTAGCCGGCGCAGGCAGTCAGTACAAATGTCAGTGCGAGAGGCACGATGGGTGCGAAGCGAATATGCATGGGCACAACCGTGTCGAATTCTTATAAAGGAGGCGACTATGCCGGCTATGAAATCGATTTGCAAATTTAATCAGACAAACTGTGACTCAGTAGTTCCGGCAGAACGTCTCCGGCGCCGCAACGCAAACTGAGGTCAACCGAGGCAGTCAGTTCGGTAGCCTGCGGGTTGATTTCCACGGTGAAACCGCCGTTCTGACGGGTGCGCAGCAAGGGTTCGCGGATATACGGGAAGCTGGCCGTGGTGCCGATGGCCATGACCAGATCGAAGCCCTCGCGCAGCTCATGGTAGAGCCTGTCGATGGCCTGCTCCGGAAGCATTTCACCGAACAGCACCACAGGCGGACGCAGGATACCGGCGCAGCGCGCACAGCGGGGAGGCAGCGGCTGCCGCAAATGTTCCGCCAACTCGGCACTCTCCTGACCGCAGGACTGGCAGTACAGCGGCGCCAGCTGGCCATGGATTTCAATCAGGCGTTCGGGCGGACTGCCCGCGGCCAGGTGGTAGCCATCGATATTCTGCGTCAGCAGCCAGCAACCGGGTTTGCGCCGCTGCAACTCGGCCAGCGCCCGGTGCCCAGCATTGGGCGCTGCACCCAGACAGGCACGCCCCAGCTCGGCCAGGTACTTCCAGCACAGCTCGGGACGCTCGCGCAGCATGTCGCCGGACAGCGCCACCTCGATCGGTAGCCCCTCAGCTGTGCGGCCGTTGTACAGGCCGCCGAGGCCGCGATAGGTCGGCAGACCCGATTCGGCGGAAAGACCAGCCCCGGTGATGATCAGGATGCGCCGGGCACTGGCCAGGCGGGCCGACAGCTCGGCAATCTGCACCGCCAGTGAGGCCGACATGGCGGTCAGTGGTTGACGGTATGCGCCAGCATCACCGACAGCTGGCACAGCGGCCGGCCGCTTTCGGCCTGCCATTGATTGAAGGCAGCCTGCACCGCGGCCAGTTCTTTCTGGCTGGTGGGCGCCTTGTCGACAATGCCCTGGGCCTTGAGTGCGGCAACCAGGTCATCGGTAGGAATAAAGGTGTCCTTGCCGATCATGCGCAGCAGGCGCGGTGCCGACAGACCACCGAGCTGGCTGCCGTGCTTGGCAAGGTACTTCCACAGCCCGACGATGTCACTGCTCGGCCAGTCGGCTATCAGTTGACCGAAGCTGCCCCGCTCACGGGCCACATCGAGAACGAACTGGGCATTGCGCGGCACGCTTTTCAGCTTGCCCAGATGGCGAATCAGGCGACTGTCCTGCATCAGCCGCTCCAGGTGTTCGGCACCCATCAGAACCACCTTGTGCGGATCGAAGGCGAAGAACGCCTCCTCAAATGCCGGCCACTTGGCATCCACCAGGCTGTGCTTGAGCCCGGCGCGGAACACGCGCAGGGCAATCAGCGACAGGTAGCGATCATCGCCCAGCGCGCGCAGGGCCTCGGCACTGCGCGGCTGCGGCAGGCGCGCCTCCAGCTCTGCCGGGCCGCCGAAGCGGTTCAGGCAGTAGCTGGAAAGCCAGGCGTAATCGCGCACACTCAGGCCTGAGCGTTGACCGGCAGACCCGGGTACCAGGCGTCGACCAGTTCGCCGATGTTGTAGCTTTGCAGCTCCTTGCGACCCTTGAGCCAGGCGTCCAGGGCCTGACGCTGCTCGGCGCTGACCGAACCGCGCTTGGCCAGACAGACGAAACCGAACTCGTCGCAACCGGAGTAGACCAGACCGGTGTCTTCCACCTGATCGAGGAAGGCATTGAAGAACGCCTCGTAGTCACCATCGGACAGGCTGTCGGCGAAGGTGAAGGCCAGTTCGAAACCGAGCTCCTGGAACTCCTCGACACAGAGTTTTTTGCGCAGACGGCGGGAACGGGTGGCCATGGGTGAATCCTCAACAATGAAATGAGGCGCCACTTTAGCAGCCCGCAGGAGCGGCGCCTATGCGCAATCGCGGCAGCCACGGGCACGCACGGGACAACTCGGGCATAATGCGCGCCGTTCTGCAGGCACTCGCCCCGCGACTGCCAGGTCATCTTTACCTCTTCATCTCGCCCACTGTCATCGGGTTGTTTGCGTATGTTCAAATCTCTTCGTCACCTGGCCCTGGCCACCCTGCTCTTGCCGCTGGCCGGCCATGCCGCACCCGCTATCAGCAATGCCCTGCCGCCCAGCGTGGCCAAGGCCCTGGCTGCCAACAAGATCAGCACCAATTCCCTGGCGCTGGTGATGGTGCCGCTGACCGGCCCCGGTACCACCACACTGGTCAACCCGGATGTGTCGATGAACCCGGCATCGACCATGAAACTGGTCACCACCTACGCTGCCCTGGACATCCTCGGCCCTACCCACCAGTGGCAAACCGAGTTCTACACCGACGGCCAGCTGCGCGACGGCGTGCTGCACGGCAACCTCTACCTCAAGGGTGGCGGCGACCCGAAACTGAACATGGAAAAACTCTGGCTGCTGATGCGCGACCTGCGTGCCAATGGCGTGCGCCAGATCACCGGCGACTTGGTACTCGACCGCTCGCGCTTCAATCAGCCGCAACTGCCGACCTTCAACGATGACGGCGGCGATGCCAACAAGCCGTTCCTGGTCGGTCCGGACGCTCTGCTGGTCAACCTCAAGGCCGTGCGCTTCATCACTCGCGCCGAGGGCGGCAAGGTCAATGTCGCGGTGGAGCCGCCGATTGCCACCATCGTGCTCGACAACAAGGTCCAGCTACAGCGTGCGGCCAAGTGCCCGAGCTGGCCGGACGTGCGCTTCAGCCCGGTGGCGCAGGCCAACGGCAGCGTCAAGGTCACCGTCAGCGGCAAGATTCCCGATGGCTGCAGCGCGCAGACCTACCTCTCGCTGCTCGATCACCCGGCCTATGCCGCCGGCGCGGTACGGGCGATCTGGAAGGAACTGGGCGGTTCGATCAATGGCAATGACCGCGAAGGCGCACTGCCCAAGAGTGCGCGCCTGCTGGTGCGCGCCTTCTCCCCGGATACCGTGGAGATCATTCGCGACATCAACAAGTACAGCAACAACACCATGGCCCGCCAGCTGTTCCTCAGCATTGGCGCGCAGTACCGCGACAAGGCCGACAAGGACGACGCCTGGGCCGCTCAGCGGGTCATCCGCAACTGGCTGGCACGCAAGGGCATCCAGGCCAGCCATCTGGTGATGGAAAACGGCTCCGGCCTGTCGCGTGCCGAACGCATCAGCGCCCGCGAGATGGCCATGATGCTGCAGGCGGCCTATCGCGGCCCCTATGCCGCCGAGTTCATCAGCTCGATGCCGCTGGTGGGCATGGACGGCACCATGCGCAAGCGCCTCAAGCGCACCGCGCTGCAGGGCCAGGCTCACATCAAGACAGGTACGCTGAACACCGTGCGCGCCATCGCCGGCTATGCCCGCGATCGCAATGGCGATACCTGGGCGGTGGTGGCCATTCTCAATGACAAGCGCCCGTGGGGCGCCTCGGCCATTCTCGACCAGGCCTTGGTGGCGCTGTACAACCAGCCAGCACGCCGCTAACAGGCCGTTGACAAGCTACCTGCGTTGCCACCGCAGTGTTAAAAGCAGGCTCAAAATGCTCATTTACCACTCGTAAACTGCGCTTTTTCGCCTGCTTTTGCCTTGCGTTGGCGGCCTCGCCTACGCTTTTCAACGGCCTGCTAGTGCAGCGCCTCCGGGTCAGTCGGCGCCGAGCTGAATGACCCGATCACGCCCCGCCTGCTTGGCCGCATATACGCCCTCATCGGCGCGGCGCAGCAGGCTGTCGGCATCATCTCCCGCCTGCCAGCTGGCCACCCCGAAACTGGCCGTCACCCGCCCGACCGTGACGAACGGCTGTTCACGCACCACCTGCCATAGACTCTCGGCCAGCTCACGCGCCTGATGCGCCTGGCTGCCGGGACAGAGTACGACGAACTCCTCGCCGCCGATCCGGCACAACACATCACTTCGGCGCAGACGCTGACCCAGGCGCCGGCACAGCTCCTTGAGCACCTCGTCGCCGACTTCGTGGCCGTAGGTATCGTTGACCTGCTTGAAATAGTCGATATCCAGCATGATCAGCGCCAGCGGCTCGCCGATGCGCTGTGCCAGCTGCAGCTGCTCGGCCAGGCGCTGCTGGAAATAGCGGCGGTTGAACACCCCGGTCAAGGCATCGGTCACAGACAGCTGGCGCAACTCCTCCTCGATGGCCTTGCCGGCACTGATATCGCTGATATAGCCATGCCACAACACCGAGCCGTCGGGCTGGCGCTCCGGCGAGGCCTCGCCCCGCAGCCAGCGCAGGCCGCGACCCGGCAGCTGCACACGAAACTCCTCACACCATGGCGTCAACTGCTGCGCCGAGCGCAGGATACTCAGGCGCACTCGATCCTGTTCCTCGGGCAGTATCCGAGTAAAAGCCTCGCTGGCATCGTCGCGCACGTCCTCTGGCGCCACGTCGTAGATCTGCCGCACGCCTTCGCTGCACCAGGGGAAACAGCTGCTGCCATCGGACCGTAACAGGTACTGGTAAATCACGCCCGGAACCTGGGCCGACAGTTTGTTGAGCAAGGCCTGCTGGCCCAGCAACGCCTCGCGGGCCTGGCGCTCGGCACTGACATCGATAGCCACACCCAGATAGCCTTGCGGCACGCCGTCGGGATCACGCATGGCCGTGACCAGCAGATTGACGGTGATCAGGCGGCCGTCCTTGCGGCGATAGCTCCACTCCCGGGCATCACTGTCCTGCAGGCCGAGAGCACCCGCCACCAGCGCCTGGAAACCATGCACGCGGCGTCCCTGGGCAGCACTGAGCAATTGTTCACGTGCGGCCACCTCTTCAGCGTCGTGAAACAGCAGTGGCGTATGCTGACCCACCACCTCGTCGGCGGCATAGCCGAGCATGCGCTGGGCCCCCACGTTGAAGGTGGTGATGACGCCGCTCAGATCCGTAGCGATCACCGCTACCTGGGTCGCCGAATCGAGAATCGCATGCAGCTGACCAAGGGTTCGCGCCAGCTGCAGTTCACTGCGCTTGCGCACGCTGATATCGGTCATGGTGCCGATGATGCGCAGGGCGCAGCCCTGCTCATCCTGCTCGACCACCCGGCCACGGTCGAGCACCCACAGCCACTCGCCCGACCCGGCCAGCAGACGGTGCTCATGCCGGTAGAAGGCGCTGCCGCCCTGCAGGTGGGCATTCAGCTCGCGCTGCATGTCATCCCGATCCAGCGGGTGCACCCGCGCCAGCCAGTCCTGCTGCGTGTGTGGCACCTCGCTGCCGGCCAGACCGAGAATATTGGCCCAGGCCGCCGAGCAGAACAGCTGGTCGCTGGCCAGCGTCCAGTCCCAGATGCCATCGCCACTGCCATCCAGGGCATGCCCCAGACGCGCCGACGCCTGACGCAGTTCAGCCTCGCTCCAGCGCAGCTCCTGGGTGCGCTCGGCAACCAGACGCAGGGCACGCTGACGCTGCCCCAGCAGCAGGCTGAGCAACATCACCAGCAGAACACTGAACAGCGCCCCCGCCAGCGCCACCCAGAGGAACGCCAGGGAGCGGTTAGCGGCGGTAAAGGCGGCGGTCGGGCGAATCAGCAGGCGGTAGTCGCTCAGCCCGAGGCGCAGCCGGGTCTGCCACTGCAGTTGGCCATCGGCCGCCTGGCGCGAGCGATACAGCAACTCCCCGGGCTGCACAGCCGTCAGCTCCAGGCTGAGCAGCTTGGCCCCCCGTTCACTGTGACTCTCCAGCACCTGAGACAGACTGATCACCGCCGAGACCACACCGAGTGCTTCGCCCGGCCGCAGCGCCGCCGGCGGCAGGCGTGCCTCACGAAATACCGGCATGAACAGAATCACCGCCGCCGTATCCTGCTGACTGGCACCTACCGGACGCAGCAAACCAGACGCCACCGCCTGGGCCTGGTTGACCGACGCCAGCAAGGCCGCACGCCGGGTCGGCTGCGACAGCAGGTCGAGACCGATGGGCAGGCTCGGCAGCCGCGCCGACTGGCTGTAGAGCAAGGGATAGTAGAGTTCGCGCGAGGCGGCCGGCTGCAGCCGGCCATCGCCCTGCAGATCAAGAATGCGAAAGCCCGCCCAGTCGCTGGCGGCCACCTCACGCTCCAGAACCTCGCGCTGGCTGCCGCTGACCCGGGGAATCCACGAGTAGGCCAGTGCATCCTGCACAAAGGGCTGAACGAAGGTCGCAAACTGCTGGCGGCTGACCTGCGGCTTGAGCTGCATGAAGCTGGCAAGGTTTTCCAGATTGCGCCGTTGCCGCAGCAACTGCTCCTCGATCAGCGTGCGCCGCTCCTGCGCCAGGTGCTCGAAGCGTTCCTGCAGCTGGCGCGCCTGCCACCACCAGACGACACTGGCCAGCAGCAGGGTCAGCAGCAAGCCACCCAACGCGACCGCCAGCAGCAACACGCGCAGGGAAGCCTCGGACGGCACCGACTCACGGCTGAAAAAGCGACCAATCAAGGGCATGCCAACTCCTGCAGCAAGCGACCACCAGCGGCCCCGGATTTCAGTCTACCCCTCGCCTGCCGCTAAACCTTGGCCTGGATCATCCACGCACGATGTATTTTCGGATTGCGCACGAAGTCAGGGTCCAGCGTCTGCTCGCTGATTTCCTCGACCCGGTAGCGCGCCTGCACGCCCTCATCGAGGACGAACTTGCGGAAGTTGTTGGAGAAATACAGCACCCCGCCCGGCGCCAGACGCGCCATGGCCAGGTCGATCAGCTCGACCTGATCGCGCTGCACATCGAACACCCCTTCCATGCGTTTGGAGTTGGAGAAGGTCGGCGGGTCGATGAAGATCAGGTCGTACTCGCCGCGATCCTCGGCCAGCCACTGCATGACATTGCCCTGCTCCAGGCGCTGCTTGTCGGAGAAGCCGTTGAGCGCCAGGTTGCGCCGTGCCCAGTCGAGGTAGGTTTTCGACAGGTCGACGCTGGTGGTGCTGCGCGCGCCGCCGCGGGCGGCATGCACGGTGGCGGTGGCGGTGTAGCAGAACAGGTTGAGGAAGCGCTTGCCCGCCGCCTCGCGCTGGATGCGCAGACGCAGCGGACGATGGTCGAGGAACAGGCCGGTATCCAGGTAGTCGGTGAGATTGACCAGCAGCTTGACGCCGCCCTCGCTGACCTCCATGAAACGCCCCTGCTGATCCTGGCGCTCGTACTGGCGGGTGCCACTCTGGCGCTCGCGGCGCTTGATCACCACCTTGTCGGAGCTGATGCCGAGCGCCACCGGAATCGCGGCCAGGGCATCGAGCAGGCGGGTCTGGGCCTTCTGCGGATCGATCGAACGCGGCGCGGCGTATTCCTGCACATGCACCCAGTCGCGGTACAGATCGACCGCCACGGCGTACTCGGGCATATCCGCATCGTACAGGCGGTAGCACTCGACGCCGGCTTTCTTCGCCCACTTGCCGAGCTGCTTGAGGTTCTTCTGCAAGCGATTGGCAAACATCTGCCCGCCCTCGGAGAGCCGTGCCGGCTCGCTAGCCTGACTCGGCGCTGGGGCCTCGCCGGCCGCTTCGGCGGCACGCCGCTCACCACGCTCGCCGGTGACGAACTGATCGGCCGTGACTCTGAACAACAGCAGCTTGCACGGCAGCGCGCCGTTCCAGAAGGCGTACTGCTTGTGGCTGCGGATACCCATGCGTTTGCCCAGCTCGGGCGCCCCGGTGAACACCGCGGCATCCCAGCCGGCGCACTGCTGACGCAGACGCTCACCCAAGTGCTGATAGAGGTACAGCAGGCTGGCTTCATCACCCAGGCGCTCGCCATAGGGCGGGTTGCACACCACCAGACCCGTCTGCCCCTGATCCGGGCGCGGCGCGAAGGTGGCCAGTTCTCCCTGATAGATTTTCACCCAGTCGGCGAGACCAGCGCGCTCGATGTTGTTGCGCGCGGGTTGGATCAGACGCGGATCGGCCTCATAGCCACGAATCCACAGTGGCGTTTTCGCCAGACCAGCCGCGGCGCGCTCGCGCGCTTCGTCGTGGAGTTTCTTCCACAGTGCCGGCACATGGCCCAGCCAGTGGGAAAAGCCCCACTGCTCGCGCTTGAGGTTGGGCGCCAGATCGGCCGCCATCATCCCGGCCTCGACCAGGAAGGTGCCGACGCCGCACATTGGGTCGCTCAGCGCCTCGCCACGGGCGGCACGCTCCGGCCAACCGGCGCGAATCAGAATGGCGGCGGCGAGGTTTTCCTTGAGCGGTGCCGCGCCCTGCTGCAGACGGTAGCCACGCTGGTGCAGGCTGTGCCCGGAGAGGTCCAGCGACAGCACCAGCTCGCCACGCTCCAGATGAGCATGCACGCGTACCTGCGGATTGAGTTTGTCGATATCCGGACGCTGGCCGAAGCGTGCCCGCAGCTGATCGACGATGGCGTCCTTGACCTTCAGCGCACCAAAGTGGCTGTTGTCGATACCGGCACCACGGCCGCTGAACTCCACGGCCAGGCTGCCGTTGGCCGCCAGGTGCTCACTCCAGTCCAGCGCATGCACAGCGTCATACAGGCTCTGGGCGTCGCTCACCGGGGTGCGCGCCAGCACCAGCAGCACGCGGTTGGCCAGGCGCGACCACAGACACAAGCGATAGGCCACTTCCAGGCTGCCACGCCCACGCAGGGCCGCCGGCTGCTCGCGCACCTCCTCCAGGCCCAGGCCGCTGGCCTCTTGCGCCAACAGGGCTTCCAGGCCCTTGGGACAGGTCAGGATCAGCTCAACACTCTCGGACATGACTACGCCTTTTCAGTGGACAGGCCGGGCTACTACCCGCTGTCGCCAGGACGAAAGGAAAACACCCTTCGTCGGAACTTTGATCATCAGCGGCTGCTCAGGCAGCCACCGTTCGGAAACTCATCTGTCGCCACTTCGTCCAGTCCTGCTGCGGGTTCGGGGACCTGCGTAGCGGAAAGAGGCAAAAATGCTTATGGCTATATTCCATAAGCATTAACCCTTTATGACAAATCAGTCATTCACAGGGTAGGACTCATTGTTTAGAACTCAGCTTAACCCGTCAGCGCAATGTTGCCGGGAGACATTCGCCACGCCGGCAGCGAATGTCGAAGGCAGAACCATTCTGCCGGGTCCTCTCCGGAGGCCATAGGAGAAAACAGTCAATAACTGAGGGCAACACCCTATGAAGAGACTTAAGCGTGACCCGATGGATCGAGCTTTCATGCGCGGCTATCAGCACGGCGTCCATGGCAAATCCCGCGACTTGTGTCCTTTTACTCACCCGTCCACCCGACAGGCCTGGCTCAATGGCTGGCGCGAGGGCCGTAGCGACAACTGGGACGGTTTCACCGGCACTGCCGGCATTCACCGGTTAAACGAACTCCACGCCGTCGGTTAAAGGCTGGATCACCCGAATTCACCAAGCGCGTCCCATCCGGACGGCGGGCGCAAGCCCAGAGGGCCCCTTCTCAGGGGCCCTTTTTATTGCCTCAGCTGCGACCCGGCATCGCAGAGATGGCATCCACCGCCTCGCGGATCAGCTCAGGTCCGCGATAGATGAAGCCAGAGTAGATCTGCACCAGGCTGGCACCGGCGGCGATCTTCTCAGCCGCATGAGCGCCCTCGGTGATGCCACCGGCGGCGATGATCGGCAGACGCCCAGCCAGTTCACCCGCCAGCACCTTCACAGTGTGAGTGCTCTTCTCGCGCACCGGCGCACCGGACAGGCCGCCGGCCTCGGCGCCATGCGGCAGCCCCTCGACGCCTTCGCGGCTGAGCGTGGTGTTGGTGGCGATCACCGCATCCATGCCGGTTTCCAGCAGGGCATGGGCCACTTCCACGGTTTCTTCGTCGCTCATGTCCGGGGCGATCTTGATCGCCAGCGGCACATGCCGGCCATGCTCGCGGGCCAGCTCGGCGCGACGGCTGGCCAGGGTGCCCAGCAGTTGCTTGAGCGAATCACCGAACTGCAGGCTGCGCAGGCCCGGAGTATTCGGCGAGCTGACGTTGACCGTGATGTAGCTGGCATGGGCGTACACCTTGTCCAGGCAGATCAGGTAATCATCGACCGCGCGCTCGACCGGGGTATCGAAATTCTTGCCGATATTGATGCCCAGCACGCCGCGGTAGCGGGCACTCTTGACCCGCTCCAGCAGATGGTCAACGCCGTGGTTGTTGAAGCCCATGCGATTGATGATCGCCGTGGCCTCGGGCAGGCGGAAAATGCGCGGTTTGGGATTGCCCGGCTGTGCACGCGGAGTCACGGTGCCGATCTCGATAAAACCAAAACCCAGCTGAGCAAAACCGTCGATGGCATCGCCGTTCTTGTCCAGGCCGGCAGCCAGCCCCACCGGATTGTCGAACTCAAGCCCCATGACCTTGACCGGCAGACGACGCGGCGCCGGCAGCAGCAGCTTGTTCAGGCCCAGACGGCCACCAGCGCCGATCAGGTCGATGGACAGCTCGTGGGAGGTTTCCGGGGCGAATTTGAACAGCAGGTGGCGGGCCAGGGTGTACATGGGAGCGGCTTCAGCGAGGCAAAGGGGCGGCGATTATAGCCGCTGCAACGCTCAGACCTGTAGTCCACCCGGTCGCGGAGCACCTGCGACGGACAGGCGCACCAGTTCCAGCAGCTCGCCGGATGCGTTGAAATCCAGACGAAAACAGCCGTAGATACCCTCGTGGGTGAGAAATGGGCGCAAGTGATGGGCCGGCAGGCTGACCTTGCGGCCATCACGGCTTAGCACCTGCACGCGATTGGCCTGCCCGCGGTAGACCGCGAGGAAACGCTCAGCCGGCAACGCCAGATCGAAAATCAGACTGGGCATCATCCCTCCTCGGTGCTCCCCGGCAAGTGTGGCACAACCGCGATAGCACTTGCGCCTTGCCGCGACACATGCCACAAGGAGGATGCACAACGCGCGCTGCTCTGCCAAACTGGCAGCACTTGAAGATGGAGTTTCAATCTGGCATGAGCCTGTCACCCCCGACATTGTCATCACGCCTGTCTGCCCTCGCCCAGCGCCTGGGCCTGAGTGGGCGTGGTCGACTGTTGGGCCAGCGCGCACAGGAGCTCCATCTGCCTTTCCAGTCGTTGCCCGCTCCTCGCGACTCGCTATGGTGGCAACACAGTGCCCCGCTCGAACGCCTCGTCGACATGACCCATGGTGCCCTCTCCGGACCGGTGCAGGAAGACAAGGCCGAAGCCCGCGCGGTACTCCTCGGGCTGGTCCGCGAAGAACACCGCAGCCTGGAAAACTTCGACCTTCGTCAGCTGGACGGTCTGTGCGGCCAGCCCAATGACGCCTGGCAGACCCTGGAAGACATCGCCAACAGCCCTGCTGGCAAGCAACTGCGCATCATCAGCTACAAGGATTTCGTAAAGACCCTGAGCCTGGCCCTGCCGCGCCATCTGGTCGGCGAAGCGCTGCAACTGAAGAGCGCCGACTGGCGTGGCCAGCGCCTGTACTGGTGCGGCGAACAGCAGCAGGTCGCCCTGGCCTGCGCCATCATCTACGCGCGGCGGCGTGGCCTGGAGCTGATGCTTCCGGCCGAACTGACCCACTACCGCCTGAACCCCGCTGGCCTTGCCGAACTGGACAACCGCTACTTCATGCTGGCCATGCCGCCACAGAGCTGGAGCGACCCGCATTTCATGGACCTGCTGCTCACCGGCCTGCCCTATGCACGTCTGTCGCTGCTGCGCGACCCGGGGGCTCCGGAGTTTCTCCTGCTGCCCAAACACAACCCGGAATCGGCCGCCCTCGGCGAAGGCCTGCGCCTGGCCGGCGCCCCGGATGTGGTGGCCTACCTGCGCCAGCTGCAAGCCGGCCACTGAACGAGCACATAAATGAAAAGGCCCCGGCATTTGCCGGGGCCTTTTTCGTTGCAGGAACGATCAGTTTCCGCCCTGACCGCTCAGCGCCAGGTCCATCAACTCCCGACTGGCCACCGCATACATGGCGTAATCCGCCCCAGTGGCCGCACGCAGCTCGGCCTGCATCACCCGCCAGCGCTCGACCAGTACCTTGTGCTGCGCCTGCCAGGTCGCCAGACGCTGCTCGCTGCTGGCCGCCTTACCCGGCTGCTGCAGCACTGCCACGGTAATGGCACGCTGCTGCCAGTCCAGATCATCGCGGAAGGCCTCGCGCGCCAGCGCCTGCCAGTTGCTTTCCACCGGCAGTGCGGTGATCTGCTGCAGATACCAGGACAAATCCAGCACGCTGCCGACTGCAAAGAACACTTCGGCGACCTGCTCCACGTCCTGCCCGGTGACATCCGCCGCCTCGATGATCGGCAACAGGGTGTACAGGTGACTGGTGCCGGCCACCAAGCGCGCCAGCTGCTCCGGCACACCGGCTTCGACATAGCCCTGATAGCGCGCCAGCCACTGCTCGCGGGCTGGGCCTTCAAGCAACTCGTCCAGCTTGCCGGTCAGCGTCGCCACCCGCGGCGCAAAGTGCGCCACATCGCGCGCCGCATCCAGCTCGTTGCGGCGGTTGCGCAGGAACCAGCGGGTGGCACGGCGGCCCAGACGCATCAGCTCATCCATCAGCGCCAGCTGCAGCTCGGCCGGCACCCGGTAATCCAGGGCCTCGATCTGCTGCCACCAGTGCGGCAGGCGGAACACGTCGCGGACGATCACATAGGCCGCCGCGACATTGGCCGCACTCATGCCGGTGGACTCCTTGAGCCGCTGCACGAAGGTGATGCCCATGTGGTTGACCAGATCGTTGGCGATCTGCGTGCTGACGATCTCACGCTTGAGGCGGTGCTGACGCATCTGCGCACCGAACTTGGCCACCAGTTTGGGCGGGAAGGCCGTTTCCATGTCGCGGATCAGGTAATCATCGTCCGGCACCCGCGACTTCAGCAGGGCCTCCTTGAGATCGATCTTGCTGTAGGAAATCAGTACCGACAGCTCCGGGCGCGTCAGACTCTGGCCGTTGGCCAGGCGCTCGCTGATTTCCTCCTCGGAAGGCAGAAACTCCAGGGCGCGGTCGAGCTTGCCAGCGGACTCCAGGGCGGCCATCAGTCGGCGGTACTCGCCGATACGCTCGCGGGCCCGGCGCTGGGCCAGCGACAGCGCCTGGGTCTGTTTGTAGTTGTTGCCCAGCACCAGCGCAGCCACCTCATCGGTCATCTCGGCCAGCAGTTTGTTACGCTGCTTCTCGGTCATATCGCCGGCCTGGACCACGCCACCGAGGAGAATCTTGATGTTCACCTCGTGGTCGGAGCAGTCCACGCCACCGGCATTATCGATAAAGTCGGTATTGCCGGCGCCGCCATTGAGACCGAACTCGACCCGGCCCAGCTGGGTCATGCCGAGGTTGCCCCCCTCACCGAAGACCTTGGCGCGCAGTTCGCTGCCATTGACGCGCAGGGCATCGTTGGCCTTGTCACCGACGTCGGCATGACTCTCCTTGCTCGACTTCACATAGGTGCCGATGCCGCCGTTCCAGATCAGGTCCACCGGCGCCTTGAGCAAGGCGTTGAGCAGGTCGTTGGGCGCCAGCTTGTCGGCCTGGATGGCGAAACGCGCCTGCATCTGCGCACTGATGGGGATGCTCTTGGCGCTGCGCAGGAAGATGCCGCCGCCCTCGGAAATCAGCTTGGCCTCGTAGTCGGCCCAGCTTGAGCGCGGCAGTTCGAACAGACGCTTGCGCTCGGCAAAGCTGGCCGCCGGGTCCGGGTTGGGATCGATGAAGATGTGCAGGTGGTTGAACGCGGCGACCAGCTGCAACTGCTCGGACAGCAACAGGCCGTTGCCGAACACGTCACCGGCCATGTCGCCGATACCGATCACCGTGGTTACATCCTTCTGGATGTCGATGCCCTGCTCGCGGAAATGCCGCTGCACCGAGACCCAGCCGCCCTTGGCGGTGATGCCCATGCCCTTGTGGTCGTAGCCAGCCGAGCCGCCGGAGGCGAAGGCGTCGCCCAGCCAGAAGCCGTAGTCCAGGGCGATGCCGTTGGCGATGTCGGAGAAAGTCGCGGTGCCCTTGTCGGCCGCCACCACCAGGTAGGGATCGTCGGCGTCGTGGCGCACCACATTGACCGGTGGCACGACCTGGCCGTCCTTGAGATTGTCGGTGATATCCAGCAGGCCGCTGATGAAGATGCGGTAGCAGGCGATGCCTTCTGCAAGCACCTCGTCGCGGTTGCCACCCACCGGCATCCTGCGCGGAATGAAGCCGCCCTTGGCGCCCATTGGCACGATCACCGCGTTCTTCACCTGCTGCGCCTTGACCAGGCCCAGCACCTCGGTGCGGTAGTCTTCCTCGCGGTCGGACCAGCGCAGGCCACCACGAGCCACGTCGCCAAAGCGCAGGTGCACGCCCTCGACACGCGGGCAGTAGACGAAGATTTCGAACTTGGGCACCGGTCGCGGAATATCGGGAATAGCGCGAGGGTTAAGCTTGAAGCTGAAGTATGGCTTGACCTGGCCGCTAGCATCGGGCTGATAGAAGTTGGTGCGCAGGGTGGCCTTGATCAGGTCCAGGTAGCGCCTGAGGATGCGGTCCTCGTTGAGCACCGCGACATTGTCCAGCGCGGCGAGGATGGCCTGTTCCAGCTTCTGCTGCTTGGCTTCCAGGTCTTCGCCGGTGAGCTTGCGGGCCAGGTAGAAACGGGTCTTGAACAGACGCACCAGCTCGCAGGCGATGTCGGCATGGTTGATCAGCGTACTGGCGATGTAGCCGTGATCGAAGCCCAGGCGGATCTGTTTGAGGTAGCGGGCATAGGCCCGCAGCATCGCCACGTCACGCCACGGCAGGCCGGCGGCCAGCACCAGGCGGTTGAAGGCATCGTTCTCGGCATCGCCGTTGACGATGTGCACGAAGGCATCCTGCAGGGTCTCGTTGAGTACCTGGATATCCGGCACCTGGGCGCCGGCATAGGTGAAGGCGAAGTCGTGGATCCAGAACTCGCGGCCATCCTGGCGGCGCAGGCGGTAGGGGAACTCGCCCAGCACGCGCAGGCCGAGGTTTTCCAGAATCGGCAGCACATCCGACAGTGGCAGCGGCGTATCGGCGTGGTAGAGCTTGCAATGCAGCTGCGACTCGCCCTGGGCCAGCGGCTGGTAGAAGCTCATCACCAGCGGCCGCTGCTCGGACAGGCTGAGCAGGTGCTGCATGTCGATCACCGCCGAATGCGGCGCGAAGCGCTCGGTGTAGCCGGCCGGGAAGCCTTTCGGGAAATCGGCCAGCACCTGGGTGCCGTGCCCCTCGCCCAGGCTCTCCAGCATCAGGCTGGTGTAGTCGTCCTTCCACGAGCGGCAGGCCTGGATCACTTCCTGCTCCAGGCGGGCAATATCCACCTGCACGCGGTTGCGCGGATCGACGCGCAGGATGAACTGCACGCGTGCCAGCACCGACTCGGAGAAGTAGGTCCAGAACTCGCAGTCGCTGGCCTGCAGGCGCTCCATGAGGATCTGCTGGATCTTCACGCGGATCTCGGTGGAATACACATCGCGCGGCACATAGGCCAGGCAGTAGCAGAAGCGCCCGTAGGGATCGCGGCGCAGGAAGATGCGCAGCTTGTTGCGCTCCTGGATCTGCACGATGCTGATCGCAGTGTTGAACAGTTCATCGACCGGCGTCTGGAACAGGTCATCGCGCGGCAGTACCTCCAGCACCTGACCCAGCTCCTTGCCCAGATGCCCCTGAGCATCGAAGCCCGAACGGCGCGCTACCTCGGCGACCTTGTGGCGGATGTAGGGAATGTGATGCACGCTCTCGGCATACACCGAGGAGGTGTACAGGCCCATGAAGCGGTATTCGCGGACGACCTTGCCCTTGCCGTCCAGCTCGCGCAGCGAAACGTAATCCGGATAGGCCGGGCGGTGCACGCGACTGGGCTCGGAAGCCTTGGCGAAGGACAGCATGATCGGCTCGCGCAGGTAGCTGGCAGCCTCGCTGTCGATCTCCCGCTCGCTGGCCGGCAGGCCCTGGCGCAGCATCTTGCTCAGGCCCAGCAACGAGCCTTCGTCGTAGACGATGCGCGACACACCACCCTGCTCCTCCACGCTGAACTCCTCGAAACCGAGGAAGGTGAAATGGTTGTCGATCAGCCAGCTGAGGAACACCTTGACCTCTTCCAGCTCGGCCGCATCGCCTTTGCGTTTGCTCTTGCCCATCCCCGCCAGCAGCGCCTCGGCGCGCGCCTTCATCGCCGGGAAATCGGCGACCGCCAGGCGCACTTCGGCCAGCACATCCTGCAGGGCCTTCTCCAGGGTCTTCAGCGCGCCGACATTGGCGCAGCGGTTGATCTCCAGGTACATCAGCGCTTCGTGCTGCACATCCTTGCCGGTACTTCCCTTGGGCAACAGCTCCAGCAGTTCGCCCTGCTTGTTGCGACGCACGCTGAACACGCTGTTCTGCAGGGTATGGATGCTGTAGCCGCGGCGATTGAGTTCCATGCGCACCGAGTCGACCAGGAATGGCTGATCGGCGTGCAGCACCTCCACGGCGGTATGGGTCGACTGCCAGCCATGCTTCTCGTAGTCCGGGTTGTACACCCGCGCCTGCGGTGCCTCGGGCTTGAAACGCTCCAGCAGACGCCAGGCCGACAGGGTACAGCCAACCAGATCGGACAGACGTCGCTGGCTCAATTCATCCAGGGAAACGATGCCGAAGAACTGCTCGGCGAACAGCGCTACTTGTGGCAGGGCCTGTTCGCTGACGTGCTGGGCCAGCGCCGCTTGCAGTTGATGCTGAAAGTCGGTTTTGCTGGCAGCAGTGAAAAACGCCATGGTGATGCTCCGCAGATTTTGTTGTTGGGAGGAAGCGTTGCTGTGAGGAATCGTTGCAGTGGGAAAGCATAGGCGAGCCACATAAATGCAGAACCGTGATGCAACTTGCAGGCGGCGAGTTGGTCGAAGCGCAGCCGAATGATTTAAAGTGGCTGCCGCCCCGCCGCTGGCGGTTCTGACCCAGTGGTCACAATTGAAAAGAGCATAGCGATGGATCACCGTGAAGCGCTTGTCACGCTGCGACATTTTCTTGCAACGCAGATCCTCGGCCAGGAAAAACTGGTCGAACGCCTGCTGATTGCCCTGCTCGCCGACGGACACCTG
The DNA here is from genome assembly GCF_014207935.1 of Pseudomonas fluvialis. Classification (GTDB taxonomy): domain Bacteria; phylum Pseudomonadota; class Gammaproteobacteria; order Pseudomonadales; family Pseudomonadaceae; genus Aquipseudomonas; species Aquipseudomonas fluvialis_A. The sequence continues at coordinate 262,222 of NZ_JACHLL010000003.1, forward strand.
CTGGTCGAAGGCGCCCCGGGTCTGGCCAAGACCAAGGCCATCAAGGAACTGGCCTCCGGTCTCGAGGCCGAATTCCATCGCATCCAGTTCACCCCCGATCTGCTGCCGGCCGACATCACCGGCACCGAAATCTATCGCCCGGAAACCGGCAGTTTCACCTTCCAGCAGGGGCCGATCTTCCACAACCTGGTCCTGGCGGACGAGATCAACCGCGCACCGGCCAAGGTGCAGTCGGCGCTGCTCGAAGCCATGGCCGAGCGCCAGGTATCGATCGGCCGCAGCACCTATGACCTGCCGCCGCTGTTTCTGGTGATGGCCACGCAGAACCCGATCGAGCAGGAAGGCACCTACCCGCTGCCCGAGGCCCAGCTCGACCGCTTTCTCATGCACGTGAAGATCGGTTTCCCGGATGCGGCCGTGGAGCGCAAGATCCTCCAGCAGGCCCGCGGCGACGCCCTCAATGGTGAAGCCCCGCCGCCCCAGCCGGTCACCCAGGACGCCATCTTTGCCGCCCGCCGCGAGATCCTCGGTCTGTACATGGCCGATGCCGTGGAGGAATACCTGGTGCAACTGGTGATGGCCACCCGCACCCCGGCGAAGTTCGACGCCGAGCTGGCCGGCTGGCTGACCTACGGCGCCAGCCCGCGCGGCACCATTGCCCTGGATCGTTGCGCGCGCGCTCATGCCTGGTTGGCCGGGCGCGACTTCGTAAGCCCCGAGGATGTACAGGCCGTGCTGTTCGACGTGCTGCGCCACCGCCTGATCCTGACCTTCGAGGCCGAAGCCGCCGGCATCGACCAGGACCGCGTGATCCAGCGCATTCTCGACGTGGTAGCCGTGGCCTGACGGCCACGGACAGAACCCGCCCATGCAGCTACCCTCGCAACCCGGCATCCGCGTATCCCTCGGCGAACTGATCGAGATGCGCCATCGGGTCGGCGAAGTGCAGCTGTTCTCCACGCCGGCGCGGCGCAGCCCGCTGATCGGCCTGCACCACTCCAAGCTGCGCGGGCGTGGTGTCGACTTCGATCAGGTGCGCGCCTATCAGGCCGGCGACGACGTGCGCACCATCGACTGGCGGGTGACCGCGCGCACCCAGGAGCCACACACCAAGCTGTTCCATGAGGAACGCGAGCGCCCGGTCTTCGTGGTGATCGAGCAGAGCAGCCGGCTGTTCTTCGGATCCCAGCTGTGCCTGAAGTCAGTGCTCGCGGCCCAGGCCGCGGCGCTGTTCGGCTGGGCCGCGCTGAACCACAACGACCGCATCGGCGGCCTGGTGTTCAGTGACCAGGAACACCATGAGATCAAGCCGCGGCGCAGCAAGCAAAGCCTGCTGCAGCTGCTCAACGTGCTGGTGCGCAGCAATCAGCAGCTGGGCTGCAGCGACGGCCGCGCCCCGCGGGAAACCTTCAGCCTGGCCCTGCGCCGCGCCCGCGAGGTACTGCGACCGGGCAGCCTGGTGGTGATTCTCTGCGACGAACGCGCCCTCAACGATACTTCCGAGCAGCAACTTTCCCTGCTCGCTCGACATACCGACCTGATCCTGCTGCCGCTCAACGACCCGCTGGACCATGCCCTGCCCAGCGCCGGCCTGCTGCGTTTTGTCGAAGGTGAGGCCGAGCTGGAACTGGATACCCAGGACGAATACCTGCGCAACAGCTACCGCGAACTGGCCGAAGCCCGCCGCTCGCGCTGGCAGCGCCTGGCGCAGAAACTCGGCGTGCCCCTGCTGCCACTGTCCACCCGCTTCGAACTGGTCGAGCAACTGCGCGATCAGTTGCACCCGCTGGGAGCCAGACGATGAATCCGCTGGATCAGCTGGAGCCTCTGATCGCTCCGCCGGCCATCAGCGCCTGGCCGCCGGCACCGGGCTGGTGGCTGCTGCCCATTGTGCTGGCGGCACTGCTCTGGGGCCTATGGCGCCTGTGGCAGCGCCGACCGAGGCGCCAGTCGTCGAGCGAGCAGAAGCTCATCGATCCCTTGCGCCTGGCCGCCCTGCTGGAACTGGAGCGTCTGCCCACACCGCAGGCCGGCGAGCCTGCAGGCCCCTGGCTGCAGCAGCTCAACCAGTTGCTCAAGCGCCTGTGCCAGAGCCGCCAGCACCACGACCCCAGCCTGACCCTTAGCGGCCGGGCCTGGCTGGCCTACCTCGACTCACGCTGCCCGGCCGCCGGCCTGACCCGCTGGATGGTGCTGGTTGAAGGGGCCTACCGCGCCGATGTCCGTCTCGATGACAAGGCAGTGGCCGGTCTGCAGCAGGCGGTCGGCACCTGGATTCGCAAACATGTTTGAATTTGCCTGGCCGTGGGTCTTCCTTCTGGCGCCACTGCCCTGGGTGATGCGACGCCTGCTACCCGCCGCCGACAGTGGCGAGTCGGCGCTGCGGGTGAGCTTTCTCGGCGAACTCGAAGGCCTCGCCGGCCGCCGCGCCAAGGCCCGCCTGCCGGCCTGGCAGGGGCAGGCGCCGTTCGCCCTGATCTGGCTGCTGCTGTTGCTGGCCGCGGCACGGCCGCAGTGGATAGGTGAAGCCCAGCCATTGCCCACTAGCGGCCGCGACCTGCTGCTGGCCGTGGATGTCTCAGGCTCCATGGATTACCCAGACATGCACTGGCAGGGCGAGGACATCAGTCGCCTGGAGCTGGTCAAGGCCCTGTTCGCCGACTTTATCGAAGGCCGCCGCGGCGACCGGGTCGGGCTGATCCTGTTCGGCAGCCAGGCGTATCTGCAGTCGCCGCTGACCTTTGACCGTCACACCGTGCGGACCTGGCTGGAGGAAGCGCAGATCGGCATCGCCGGCAAGAATACCGCCCTGGGCGATGCCATCGGTCTGGCCGTGAAGCGCCTGCGCCAGCGTCCGGCACAAAGCCGCGTGCTGGTGCTGATTACCGACGGCGCCAACACCGCCGGGGAGATTGCCCCGGCCACGGCGGCCAAGCTCGCTGCCGAAGCCCGGGTGCGCATCTACACCATCGGCATCGGTGCCGAGCCGGCACAGTCCGGCGTGGCCGCCATGCTGGGTCTGAGCCCGGGCCTCGACCTCGATGAACCGGCACTGCGCGAAATCGCCAGTCTCAGCGGCGGCCAGTACTTCCGGGCACGCAGTGCCGATGAGCTGCAGCAAATCGGCCAGACCCTCGACCAGCTCGAACCGGTCAGCCAGAAGGCTACCTCTGCCCGCCCCACCTACGGCCTGCATGCCTGGCCACTCGGCCTGGCTCTGCTGGCCAGCATGCTTCTGGTGGCCCTGCAGCTGTGGCCGGATGCCTGGCAGCGTCTGCGCCGGAGGTCAGCATGATCGAGCTCTGGTCATCCGAGCTATGGCCACACTGGCTGCGACCATTCTGGCTGCTGGCTCTGCCCCTGCTCGGCTGGCTGTTGTGGCAACTGTGGCATCGCGAGAAGCGCAGCGGTCGCTGGCAACTGTTGCTGCCGGCACTGATGCAGCAAGCCCTGCTCAGCAGTGGTCGCGGCCAGCGCTATCGCGGCGCCTGGCTACTGCTGGGAGTCGCCTGGCTGCTGGCCATACTGGTCCTGCTCGGCCCCAGCTGGCAACGCGTCGAACACAGCCGCATCAAGCGTGCCGATCCGCTGGTCGTGGTACTGGACCTGACACCGGCAATGCTCGCCGCCGACCTGCCGCCCAGCCGCCTGGAACAGAGCCGGCGCAAACTGCAGGACCTGCTCAAGGCCCGAGAGGAGGCACAGACCGCCCTGGTGGTGTATGCAGGCAGCGCCCACACCGTGGTGCCGCTGTCCGACGACCTGATGACCAGCCGCAACCTGTTGCAGGCCCTGCAGCCTTCGATCATGCCCGAGAGCGGCCAGCGGGCCGACCTGGGCATTGCCCGTGCCGTTGAACTACTACAGCAGGCCGGCGCCGCCAGCGGCCGCATCCTCCTGCTGACCAGCCAGCTGAGCGGCGAGGAACAGGACGGCATAGCCACGGCCCTGCGGGGCGAACCGGTACGCCTGGATATCCTCGGGGTCGGCACCGTCGCCGGCGCCCCCATCGCCCTGGAAGGCGGCGGCTTCCTCAAGGATGCCAGCGGCGCCATCGTCATTCCGCGCCTGCAAAGCGGCTCGCTGGCCCGCCTGGCCACCGACCAGGGCGGCCGCTACGCCAGCCTGAGCCTGGATGACGCCGACCTGCAACGCCTGCAATTGCTTGGCAGCCCCGACAGCCTGCGCGAACAGGGCGATCCGGCGATCCTCGCCCTATGGTCCGATCAGGGCTACTGGCTACTCATACCCCTGCTCCTCTTGGCCGCCTGCGCCGGCCGCCGGGGCTGGCTGTTCCTGATACTGCTCTGTCCGTTGTGGCAACCCCAGGCCCGCGCGCTGGAATGGGCCGACCTGTGGCAGCGTGCCGATCAGCAAGGCGCCCAGCTGCTTGAGCAAGGCCAGGCCGGCGAGGCAGCCAAGCGCTTTAACGATCAGCAATGGCAAGGCATGGCGCATTACGCCGCCGGCGACTACGCCGCTGCTGCCGAGCGCTTTGCCCAGTTCGATACGGCCAGCGCCCATTACAACCGCGGCAATGCCCTGGCCAAGAGTGGCGAGCTGGCTGCCGCTCTGGACGCCTACGACAGCGCTCTGGAGAAGCAGCCTGAACTAAGTGCCGCCCGCCACAATCGCGCCCTGGTCGAGCAACTGCTGCGCCAGCAACAGCAAGAGAAACAGCAGCAACAAGGGCAGCAGGAACAGGCATCCGTCGAACAGCAGGGAGACGGTGCACAACAGCCTCCGCCTGCAGCGTCGGCAGGCAGCGAGAAACAACCGGGCGAGCGCAAGCAGCCACATGATTCGCCGCAGAGACCGCCGAGTGAGTCGGCATCGTCTTCTGCCGAGAAGCACCGCGAACAGTCCCAGGGCGAATCGACAACAACTCGCGTAGAACCTGCCGGTAAAGGCCAGGCTGCGGCCGATCAGCACGCTTCGGCCACAACGGAGCCGCCCCAGCAGAATGCTGCCGCCGGTAGCGAAGGCCTCAGCAGCGAGCAGCAACAGGCACTGGAACAGTGGTTGCGGCAGATTCCCGACGACCCCGCCGAACTGCTCAAGCGCAAGTTCTGGATCGAACAACAGCAACGCCAGGAAAACCGGCCATGAATCCCATTCTCCGCGCCGCCGTGCCGGCCCTGTTCAGCCTCAACTGCCTGGCCGCCGGGATCAGTGCCAGCCTGGATCGCACCCAGGTCAGCGAAGGCGAAAGTGTCGAGCTGACCCTGCAGAGCCAAGGCGCCATGCTCCAGAGCACGCCAGACCTGACCCCGCTGAAAAAGGACTTCGAGATTCTCGGCTCGCGCCAGGTCAGCAGCCTGAGCACCGGCACTGGCGGCACGCAGCAAAGCACGCGCTGGCTTATCAGCCTGCTGCCACGGCGCCTGGGGCAGCTGGAAATTCCCTCCCTGCAGGTCGGCGACAGTCACAGTCCGGCGCTGCAACTGCAGGTACAAAAAAGCAGTGAGACCAGTAGCGCTCAAGTGGCACCGGTATTCATCGATGCCAGCCTGTCGCAGGAAGAAGTCTATGTGCAGGCTCAGACCGTGCTCACCCTGCGCATCTATCACTCGGTCTCGCTGTACGACGACAGCAGCCTGACCCCGTTGCAGATGAGCGATGCACGAGTCGAACCGCTGGGTGAGCCGAAGACCTTCGAGCAGATCATCAACGGCGTGCGCCACGGCGTGATCGAACTGCGCTATGCCATCTACCCGCAGAAGAGCGGCGAGCTGAGCATCCCCGCCCAGCTGTTTAGCGCCACCATGGTCGATACACGGCAGAATCAGGACTTCATGCCCTTCGGGGCGCGTCCGGGCAAAGCGGCACGGGTCAAGTCTCCGGAGATCCCGCTGCGGGTCAAGCCACGCCCCGCCGAGTTCCCTGCCGATGCACCCTGGCTGCCTGCCGCTGCGGTCAGCCTCAGCGAAGCCTGGAGCCCTGAGCCACAGAAGGCCATGGAGGGTATTTCGCTGACGCGCAACGTGCTGCTCAAGGCCGATGGGCTGTCCGGCTCACAGCTGCCGCCACTGGAGCAGGCCGAAGTGAGTGGCCTGCGCCGCTACCCCGAGCAGCCACAGACGCGCAATCAGGCCGATGAACGCGGACTGCTCGGCAGCCGCGAGGAAAGCGTGGCGCTAGTCCCCACTCGCAGCGGCGAGATTGTCCTGCCGGCCATCGAAGTCCCGTGGTGGAATACCCGCACCGACAGTCTCGAATACGCCCGTCTGCCCGAACGCCGTCTGCAGGTCGCGATCAATCCGCAGTTACAGGCCGAAGCCATGTCTAGCGGCGCCGCAACAGAAGGTGCTCCCGTCAGTCTGCGCCTGTGGCCGTGGCAACTGTCCACCGGACTCTTCGCCCTGACCACTGCCCTGGGCTTTGGCCTGTGGTGGCGGGCACGCAAGCAACCGGCCGTAGCGGTTACCGCCAGTACCGGACCGAGCCCGAGAACCCTGCTCGACGACCTCAAACGCGCCTGCCTGGCCAACGACTCCCAGGCCACCCGCCAGGCACTGGATGCCTGGGCCCGCCAGCAGCCGGAAACCCTCGCCGACATGGCGGCACGTTATGCGCCTCTGTCCGAAGCACTCGACGGTCTCAATGGCGCGCTGTACAGCGAAAGCGGACAGAACTGGCAGGGCGAAGCCCTGTGGAAAGCGGTCAAAGGCCTACCGGCACTCAGCGCCGAGGCGGTAACCACGGAAAACAGCTTGCCGCCACTGTACCCCCGCTAAGAGGCAGCCTCGCCAAATTAATCATCCGGGTTTTCAGCAGACATAAAAAACCGCGGCTCATGGCCGCGGTTTTTCATTGCCGCTCACTTAGTGGGCGAACAGCGAACCACCTTGCTTGCCGGCCAGCTTCTCCGGCTTGATCAGGAAGCGCGCCAGTGCCGGCAGCAGCCACAGGGCACCGAACATGTTCCACAACAGCATGAAGGTCAGCATCAGGCCCATGTCGGCCTGGAACTTGATCGCCGAGAACACCCAGGTGACCACGCCGATCGCCAGGCACAGGCCGGTGAACAGTACGGCCTTACCGGTCGAGCGCAGCGTCTCGTAGTAGGCTTCCTGCAGCGGCAGGCCGGCGCGCAGGAAACTCTCCATGCGGCTGTAGATGTAGATGCCGTAGTCCACACCGATACCCACGCCCAGGGCGATCACCGGCAGGGTTGCCACCTTCACACCGATACCCAGCCAGGCCATCAGGGCGTTGCCCAATACCGAGGTGAGAATCAGCGGCAGGATGATGCAGAGCATCGCGCCAAAGGAGCGGAAGGTGATCAGGCACATCACCGCCACGCAGATATACACCAGGATCAGGATCTGCAGCTCGGACTTGGCGATCACCACGTTGGTCGCAGCTTCGATACCGGCGTTACCGGCCGCCAGCAGGAACTTGCGATCCTCGCTTTCATGTTCAGCCGCAAAGGCCTCGACCGCCGCCACGGCACGCTTGAGCGTCTCGGCCTTGTGATCCTCGAGGAAGATCAGCACCGGCGCCAACGAGCAGTCGGTGTTGTACAGGCCCTCGGCACGACTGATCGAGTTGTTCAGCACATCCTGGTTGCGCGACAGAGTCTCCCACTTCAGGTTGCCTTCGTTCATGCCCTTGATGACCTGCTTGGACACGGTCACCAGGGAAATGGCCGACTGCACACCGGCAGTGTTCTGCATGGTCCACATCAGTTCGTCGATCGGTGCCAGGGTCTCATAGGTCGAGCAACCTTCCGCACCAGTCTTGACCATCACCACCAGCACGTCGGAGCTGGTCGAGTAGTTCTTGATGATGAAGTCGTTGTCCTGGTTATAGCGCGAGTCCGGACGCAGTTCCGGAGCCCCCTGATCGAGGTCGCCGATCTGCAGGTGGGCCTTCTGGTACCAGAAACCGGCTACACCGGCGGACAGGGCAATCACCACCGAAACCGGCGCCACAACCGGGTGGGCAAAGTTCGACAGCAGACGCCAGAACGGGTGTTCGCGCACGGCATCGGCCTTGCTGCGTTCGACTGCCTTCTTGCTGATACCGATATAGGAAATCGCCACCGGCAGCAGGATCAGGTTGGTGAAGACGATCACGCCAACACCGATCGAGGCACCAATAGCCAGCTCGCGGATCACGCCGATATCGATCACCAGCAGGGTGATGAAGCCGACGGCGTCCACCAGAATGGCGATCATGCCCGGCAGGAACAGCTGACGGAAGGTACGGCGGGCAGCGGTCAGGGCGTTATCCGCACCACTGGACTGCAGGGCGATACCGTTGATTTTCTGTACGCCGTGGGAAATACCGATGGCGAAGATCAGGAACGGCACCAACATCGAGTACGGGTCGAGACCGAAGCCCACCGAGTGCATCAGACCCAGCTGCCAGACCACGGCAATCAGGGTGGTCGAGACCACCGAGATGGTCGACCGGATACACCAGCTGAACCAGTACAGCAGCACCAGGGTGATCGCCAGCGCGATACCAAAGAACGCCACCACCATGATCAGGCCATCGATCAGGTCACCAACCTTCTTGGCGAAACCGACAATGTGAATCTTCACATTGGGATTCTGCGCCTGAAACTTGTCGCGCACCTTCTCTTCCAGCTCATGGGAGAACTGGCGGTAGTCCAGCTTGATCAGCTTGCCCTGATCATTCGGATCCGGGTAGGACTCCAGCAGCGGAATATCCACGGTACTGGACTTGAAGTTGTTGGCCACCATGCGCCCGATCTGACCGGACTTGAGCACGTTGTTGCGCAGCTCTTCCAGGCTGGCGGCCGAACCGTCGTAGGTTTGCGGAATCACTTCGCCACCGGCGAAGCCTTCCTCGGTCACTTCGGTCCAGCGTACGCTCGGACTCCACAGCGACTTGAGGCCGGCACGATCGACACCGGGAATATAGAACACCTCGTCATTCACCTGACGCAGGGTTTCCATGTACTCCTTGGTGAAGATATCGCCATTGACCGCTTCCACCGAGATACGCACGGTGTTGCCCAGGTTGGACAGGTCATTCCGGTGTTCCAACATGTTCTGGATGAACGGATGGCTCAGCGGAATCATCTTCTCAAAGCTGGTCGACGGACGGATCTGCGTCGCCTGCCACCCGAGAAACAGGGTGACCAGGGTGCACAGCAGAATGACCACAGGCCGGTTGTTGAAAATCAGGCGTTCGAGAAAGGTCGCCTTGTCCTGGTGATGGTTACTCATCGCAGTCTTTCCTTGTAAAAAGCCCCGGCTTGTTATTGTTGGTCCAGGCTGGCGCCCGTCGGCGAAGCGACATGCGCACCACCCTGCCCTACCAGGATCAGATTGCCGTCAGCCGCGGCGCTAACCGAAGAAAGAGACAGACGATCGCTGCGATTGAGCACGCTGAAGGTACGCCCGGCGTCAGTGCTCTTCAGCACGCTGCCGCCATGACCGACGATGACCAGCGAGCCATCGGGCAAGAGGCTGGCGCCCGACAGGCCGAACTCCAGCGGACCATTGGCCGCGCTCAGTTCGACCTGTTGCCAGTTGCCGCCAAAATCGGTGGAGCGGAACAGGTGGCCACGCAGGCCGTAGACCAGAACGCCGGCCGAAGCGCCGTTGCCGCTCACGCCGAACAGCGAACCTTCATAGGGGCCCTTGAGGGTTTCCCAGGTAGCGCCCCAGTCGGCGGAACGGAACATGCTGCCCTGCTCACCCACCACGAACAGACCGGAATCGGTGACTGCCGCGATGCTGTTGAGGTGGTAGCCATCCTCGTTGTCCAGACGGTCGCTGACATCTTCCCAGTTCTGGCCACCGTCGGTGGTTTCCAGCAACGCCCCGTAAGCACCCACCGCCAGGCCGTGCTGCTCGTTCTGGAACCAGACATCCAGCAGCGGCGCTTCGCGTTCGAGGTCTTCAAACTGCACGGTCCAGGTGGCACCGGCATCGCTGGTATGCAGGATCTGCGCATCGTGACCGACCGCCCAGCCCTTCTGCTCACTGACAAAGAACACCGCCGTCAGCATCTGCCGCGACGGCACCTTGGCCTGAGTCCAGCTGGCGCCGTTGTCATCGGAGAAAAGGATATGGCCGCGATCACCCACCGCCACCAGACGCTTGCCGGCCAGCACGACATCCATCAGCAGGCTGTGCTGGGCTTTTGGCGAAATAATCGAATAGACGCTGGCGGGCGCGCTCTCGGCCTGAACCGGCAACGCGGCGGCAGTCAGCAACGACAGTGCACCAAAAAGCGAAAGCGCTTTGGCCAGAGGCGAACGCAGGCCCAAGGCCGACATTCCCTGGCGCGAGCGCGCATCGAACGAAGTGCGCCGCATGACGGGCTCACACATACACCTTTCCCCCTTATTGTTATAGGTGGTGCAGCAGGGATACAGGACTCCCCGACAGAACATCTATGCTATCCACCTTTGAAAAGCCCTGACAATCGGCGCGTCGTTATGTTTTGTAAGCCATCGCCGCCAGTCCGCTTACAGCGACCATAGCAAAAAGGCCGCTACAGTAGCGGCCTTTTGTTCAACACCTGCGAATCAACGGGTCCCGCGACGACGCAGGGCGGACGGCTTGAAGTAACCGTCATCCGGAATCGCCTGGCTGAAATCGATGGTTGCCGGCTCTTCGTTATCCAGGTTCTGCACATGGTAACGACGTGCCTGCAGATCGTGGAACACATCCAGCGCAGACCAGGTGGTCGGCAGCTCGTAGTAGTTCTTCAGGTAAGCCAGCGACACGCGCCACAGCTCGCCACGACCGTCATACTGATCCACCGCAGCAGCCTGCCAGCTGTCCTCGTCGAGGAACAGAATGCGCTTGGAGTAGATGTGACGGGCACCGGACTTCAGGGTGCCTTCCACAACCCACACGCGGTGCAGCTCGTTGCGGGTGAACTGCGGGTTCAGGTGACCTACCTGCAGCAGGTCCTCGTACTTAACATCAGGGCTGGTGACCTTGTAGTTGTTGTACGGGATATAGACTTCTTTCTTGCCGATCAGCTTCCAGTTGTAGCGATCCGGGGCACCGTTGTACATGTCGGTATCGTCGGCGGTACGCAGGCCGTCAGCGGCAGCAATCGGGGTGTCATAGGCCAGGTTCGGCGCACGACGCACGCGACGCTGGCCGGCGTTGTAACCCCAGGCCTGACGCGGGTCTTTGACCTGATCCAGGGTCTCATGTACCAGCACAGCACCACCGGCCAGACGTGCCGGGCTCTTGGTGAAGGACAGGTAGTAGAACATGATGTTGTTCAGGTCGGCGTACGAGCCTTTCGGATCGTAGTACTTGAACATGGCTTCCTGTTGCGAGGTCACCAGGGTGTAGGCACCGTTACGCTGCACAGCCACTTCCGAGGCGCGGCGGACAATGTAGGAACCACGGTAGCGGGCGATGTGGTTCCACAGGGCTTCCACGCCATTCTGCGGAATCGGGAACGGAATGCCGCCATAGGCATCAGCAAAACCGTTACCACCGTCCATCAGCTTGGCGCTGGTGGCATTCTTGATGGTGTTGTCATACACCCACTGCGGCGCGGAACCGGAACGGCGACTCTGGTACACCGGCATCTGGAAGCTGTTCGGATAGGCATTGAACAGGGCGATCTGACCCGGGGTCAGGTTGGCCTTGTACTGATCCAGGTTGGCCTTGGTGATGGTGAACAGCGGCTTGTCGCCGGCAAATGGGTCGACGTGATGCTGACCAGGCTTGCTGTAGCCCGCCGGCGCCTTGGTGATGCCACCGGTCCACTCAGGAATGGTGCCTGCCGCGTTGGCGGCTTTTTCAGCGCCAAAGGGGGTCAGGGATTTACCCAGCTTGGCAGCCTCATCCGAGGAAACAGCAGCCAGGGCGCTACCAGCAGAAAGCGCAAGGGCAACAGCCGCGCCAATCAGCGTGTGCTTTTTCAGCATTGTGGTTCTCCGTGGTGAATCAGCAGCCGGGCGCTGACGCGCCCGGATCATTTCTAATAATTGTTAGAACGAGTATTTGACGTTCAGACCAACGTTGTCGCGATCACGACCACTGTTGTTCTGACCAGCGCCATAAAACTCGGTGTATTGCAGTTCAGCTTCGAGATTGCTCAGGTAGCTCGCACGCACACCCAGGGTGTACGCCTGACGCCCCTCAATGAAGTTACCCGTCTGGTGCGAGTTGCCTTCAAAGTCTTCCTTGTATACCGCAAACGGCGACAGGTTTACACCGGCATAGACGTCATTCCAAGTACCAGACAGCAGCAAGGTGTAGCCGTAGGCATTCTTGTTGATCTGATCGCCACGGTCATAACCCGAAACGTAGGAGCCATTGGCACGACCAGAGTAATAGCGGGTGCTGCCATCGAACGCCGTGTACTGCAGCGAGCTGCCGCGATAGTGCTCAGAAGCCAGCTCAGCGACACCAAACAGAGAGTCGAAGCTCAGCGCAGTACCAAAGTTGAGAATGGTACCCAGCGAGCTATTGAAGGTTTCCACACGCTCGTAGTTGTGGATGGTGTCAGTGAGGGTCACATCCTGGCCACCGATATTGACGTTGCGGCCATTGGCGAACTCGGGCGCCTGCAGCAGCAGATCGCCGAGCAGGTCGTTGGTAGTGGCGATACCCACCGGCATGTTCGGCCGGTAGGCCAACTCACCGAAGACCGAAGCCTCGTCGATGGTGGTATTGAAGCTCAGGCCATACACGCGAATATCTTCGACGAACTCACGACGGGCATTGACCTGATTACCGATATCCACGGCACTCGCGCCACCCACCAGACCAGCCACCAAACCATCAGGATCCGTGGCCATCATATCGTCATAGGAAGCGAACCCGCCCAGGGAGGCCAGCTGATCGATATCCAGCCCGGCATAGGCGTTGTTCACATCCGCATAGATGGTCGGTTCCTTGGCGTGATAGTTGATCACGTAAAAACCGAACTCGGTGGCATTCAGCTCTTCGGCGACATAACGGAAAGCCACGCCAAACTGGCCATCGTTCTTGGCATTGATATCGGAACCGATATTGGCGACCTTGAATACGCCGTTCTGATCGAGATAGTCGGTTCCCTGCAGACCACCAAGACCGGCACCGGACAGTGACGAATAGAGGCTCTGGAACAACGGGTTGGCGGCAGCCGAATCGGTGGTATAGGCGGTATTGCCACCCTCGGCGAACAGGTCGGTCTCTGAGAAGAAGGTACCGACCGGATCAATGGCGGTTTCCTTCCAGTTCCACTGGTAGAAGGTTTCCATCGACAGGTTCTCGGTGAGACCCAGATTGAAGCTCAGCGCCTCGACCGGCACCAGCACTTCCTTGAGCTCGGCTCCCGGCAGGCGGAACTTGGCCGCATCTACCGGGTTGGTGGTATTCACCCCACCACGATAGAACACCCCTTCACCCCAGTTGAATACCTGGCGACCCAGGCGCGCGCCCACCGGCATATCGCCGACATCCCAGTTGCCGTAGACATAGGCATCGAGAATTTCAGCATTGCGACCCGCCGTGTGGCGAGTGGCATAGGTAAAGCTGCTGTCATCCGGGTAGCTCTGCGAAGGCTGATCCGGATGGTTGGCCGAGCCGTAGTCGTTGCGCTTGTCCATGATCTGAGTGTCATAGAACGCCGTACCGCGCACGAAGGCACCGTAACTGTCGTAGGTCACTTCCAGATCGGTGGTGACCTTGTACACCTCGGAAACCAGACCGGTATCGAAATTGCGATTTCCGTCGTTGCCATTGATGTCGTTGTTGCTCTGATCCTGCCCCTGCACACGCCAGAGCTGGCCATAGGAGACCGTGGTATCAATCGAGCCACCCACCTCGCCGTCCGCGAAACTGAATTCGACAGCGCCAGCCTGGGCAGACAGCAACAGCGGCAGCAAACCTGCCAGAGCAAAACCGGCCTGCACCGGCGCCAGACTCAACGAGGCTTTTCGCACCTTGATATCCATCTACTACTCCATGGAACAATCTTGATTGACGGGCACAGGGGAAGCACCACCCCGGCCAAGCCGTGCGTTAAAGCAATTTTGATACCCAAAGTGATGCTGGCAGTCAAAAAAACGACCAATCACCGATCGGATGACAGAGAAAAAACTGACTGATCATTCACCAACCAACTGACTCAGGAAAAGCCAGCGAATTGCTCGATTGGCTAGCGCAGTGGCGTGAATTGACCTAGGAAAAGATCGCCGAGACGAGGTGGAGAATCTCAAGGAAGGCTCAGGCTAGAGCCTCCCAAACGAACATTATCGTTACCGGTAACAACATGCTGTTACCGGTAACGCGCATGCCGCTCAGGCCAGACTCTTGCTCACCACCTCATAGACGTCCGGCGACAGCGCCGGCTCGGCCATGATCCGTTGCAGCTGTTCGCGCATCTGCGCCTGCCGCGCCGGCGCATATTTGCGCCAGCGGGTCAGCGGCGTCAGCAGGCGCGAGGCGATCTGTGGATTGAGGGCATTGAGGGTGATCACCTGATCGGCCAGGAAGCGGTAACCAGCACCATCGGCACAGTGGAAATTCACGGCATTCTGGTTGGCGAAGGCACCGATCAGCGAACGCACCTTGTTCGGGTTCTTCAGGCTGAAGGCTGGATGCGTCATCAGAGCCTGCACCCGCTCAAGACCACCCGGCCGACTGCAGCCGGCCTGGACACTGAACCACTGATCCATGACCAGCGGATCATCCTTGAACTGCTCGGCAAACTGCGCCAGCACGCGCGACTTCTCGGCTTCATGGGACGAGTTGACCAGCACCGCCATGGCGTGCAAGCGCTCGGTCATATTGTCGGCATTGGCAAACTGTTCCTCACACGCCGCCAACACCTCGGCATCGCCAAGGAGCATCAGGTAGGACAAGGCAATGTTCTGCAAGCCCCGGCGGGCAATCTGCTCGGCCGTGGCCGCATAGGGCTCGGCGCGCGAAGCCGCGCGGGCCTGCTGATAGCGCTGCAGCAACTGTGACTTGAGCGCCGTGGCCAGCTCCAGACGGGCAAACTCACGCGCCGAGTGAATGGCCTCGACATCCGCCACCTCGCTGATCTCGGTCAGGTAAGCCTCGCTGGGCAGCGCCAGCATTTCGGCGACCATGGCCGGGTCCAGCGCTTCATTGCCCAACACACTGCGCAGCGCATCGATCAGGCGCGGATCCAGCAGCAGCGAATCACCGCGCTGCGTTTGACCAACCAGCTCCTGCAGCACCTGAACCGCCAGCTGCTGCCCGGCCTCCCAGCGGTTGAAGCCGTCCGAATCGTACTGCATGAGGAACATCAGCTGATCGCGGCTATAGGGGAAATGCAGCTTGACCGGCGCCGAGAAGCCCCGCAGCAGTGACGGCAGCGGCTTATCGGCCAGATTGAGGAAGGTGAAGGCCTGCTCGCTCTCGGTGACCTGCAGGACTCGCACGATACCCACCGGCGCGCCCTCCCCCATCAGCTGCAACGGCAGTTCACGTCCCTGGCTATCCAGCAGCGCCAGCTCCACCGGAATGACAAAGGGCAGCTTCTCGCTCTGCCCCGGCGAGGCCGGGCAACTCTGGCGGAAAGCCAGGCGGTAGGTATTGGCCGCCGGGTCATAGCTCTCGCTGACCTCCAGGCGTGGCGTACCGGCCTGGCTGTACCAGCGCTTGAACTGGGTCAGGTCGACGCCGTTGGCATCTTCCATGGCATTGATGAAGTCATCGCAGGTCACAGCCTGACCGTCATGACGGTCGAAGTACAGGTCACTGCCCTGGCGGAACCCCTTGGCACCCAACAGGGTGCGCAGCATGCGCACCACTTCCGAACCCTTCTCATAGACAGTCAGGGTGTAGAAGTTGGAAATCTCGATGAAGGATTCCGGGCGCACCGCGTGGGCCATGGGGCCGGCATCTTCGGCAAACTGGTTGGTGCGCAGGAAGGCCACATCCTCGATGCGCTTGACCGTGCGCGAATTCATGTCTGCCGAGAACTCGGCATCGCGGAACACGGTGAAGCCTTCCTTGAGCGACAGCTGGAACCAGTCACGGCAGGTCACCCGGTTGCCCGACCAGTTGTGAAAGTATTCGTGGGCCACCACCGCCTCGACCCGCTGGTGGGCGGCATCGGTGGCCGTCTCCGGATGCGCCAGCACGCAGCTGGAGTTGAAGATATTGAGGCCCTTGTTTTCCATGGCGCCCATGTTGAAGTCGTTGACCGCCACGATCATGAAGATGTCCAGGTCGTATTCGCGGCCGTAGACCTCCTCGTCCCACTTCATGGATTTCTTCAGGCTGTCCATGGCGTGCTGCAGCTTGCCGATATTTTCCGGCTCCACATAGATGCGCAGCGCCACCTCGCGCTGGCTCATGGTGGTGAAGCTGTCTTCCAGGCACCACAGGTCACCGGCCACCAGGGCAAACAGATAGGCCGGCTTCATGAACGGGTCCTGCCAGGTCGCCCAGTGTCGGCCGCCTTCTTCCTCACCACTGGCAATCGGGTTGCCGTTGGACAGCAGCACCGGGTAGCGCTGCTTGTCGGCGCTGAGCGTGGTGGTGAACTTACTCATCACGTCCGGGCGGTCGAGGTAATAGGTGATCTTGCGGAAGCCCTCGGCCTCGCACTGGGTGCAGAACATCTTGCCGGACTTGTACAGGCCTTCCAGCGCGGTATTGGCCTCCGGATGAATGCGCACCGTGCTGTCGATGACGAAGCTGGCCTGCGCCGGCTGCAGGGTCAGATGACTGTCATCCAGCTGATAGTCGCCAGCCGTCAGCTCGCGGTCATCGAGTTTCAGCGAGAGCAGTTCGAGCTGCTGGCCATCGAGCACCAGCGGCGGCAGATCAGTGCCACGCGCCGGATTGCGGCGCAGGATCAGCTGCGCGTGAACCAGGGTCTGGTCCTCGAACAGCTCGAAGGTCAGGTGAGTCTCGTCGATCAGGTAGTCGGGCGCCTGATAGTCCTTGAGGAAAATGACTTTCGGTTGATCGTTGCGCATGGCTTGTGGCCCTTACTGAGAAATGGCGACCTGGTAGGCCGTGAATTTACGAAGATTGATCACCCCGGTATCGAGCAGCAGGTACTGGCCCTTGATGCCCAGCAGCGTACCCTCGACCAATGGCGTTTTTTCCAGATCCAGACTGACGATCTTGGCCGGATAGGCCGTGACCGGATAGCGAATTTCTACCACCTCGGCGTTCGCCAGCGGCTGAATGGCCTGCAGGCCGAAACGCTGCTGCAGCGCCGACAGCCCCTCGGCACAATGCTCAAACAGCTGCTCACGCACCGCCGGCAGATCAACCGCCTCGGCGTCGCCCTTGAGCAGGGCACGCCAGTTGGTGCGATCAGCCACCTGACTGCGCAGCAGGTCTTCGACCAGACCGGACTGCTGCCGGGTGGCCACCCGCAGGATCGGCAGCGCCTGACTGGCGCCCTGATCGATCCAGCGCGTCGGCACCTGGGTCGCCCGGGTAATGCCGACCTTCACCCCGGATGAATTGGCCAGGTAGACCACATGATCGGTCATGCAGAACTGCTCGCCCCAGCTCGGCTCGCGGCAGGTTCCTGCCTCGTAATGGCATTTTTCCGGGCTGACGATGCAGCTGTCACACTGCGCCAGCTTGGTAAAACAGGGATAGCAGTAGCCCTGAGAGAAGCTCTTTTTCGTCTTGCGCCCGCAGTGGGTACAGTGGATCGCCCCGAGATACTCGATACGCAGCGTCTGGCCGATCAGCGGATTGACCTCGACCCGCTGCTCATCCAGACAGAACTGATAACTGACCGGCGCCGCCAGCTGCGCCGCCATCTTGCGCAGCGCGCCCTGGCCCAGCAACGCCATCAGTGCAGGGTGTCCGCTTTGCTACTGAACAGGATGTTCGGCACTTCATGGGCCTTGGACTGACACTCCTGCGGCCCCATGTAGCCGGTGTGCTGATCTTCCGGCAGGTGTTTGAGCTCATAGGCAATCATCGCCTGCAGGCAGAGTTCCTTCTGCTCCTGGCTGAGCTTGCGCCCATCCGGCCATTTGCCGATTTCCACCGCCAACTTGAAGCTCTCATAGACCTCGGCACTGATGGTGCTGGCCACTTCAGCAAAATTCGACATGGACTACTCCGCAACCGCGATTGAATATGCCGGGCATTCTACTGGCGCGAACGCGCCAGCGCACCGCCTAGCAGACCGGTGCCACACCCCGCCAGAAGACCCGCGACATGCGCCGCATTGGCAATGGCCGCCAGCTGCACCAGCTCGAAGATGCCGGTCATGCACACCAGCAGCCAGATCAGCATCATGCCGACCACCCCCGGCGGCAAGTGATAGAACGGATTGGGCGCCAGCTTCTGATAGATCCAGCAATGCCCGAGCAGGCCATAGAGCACACCGGAAAGGCCGCCGAACAGGCTTGGTCCGCTCCAGACGTACTGGCCGATATTGCTCACCAGGCTGTAACTGAGCACCAGCATCAGCAGCACCAGGCCGCCCTGACGCCATTCGATGCGCCGCCCCAGCTCCCAGATCCACAGGCTGTTCATCGCCAGGTGCAGCACACCGAAATGCAGCAGCGCCGGCGACCACAGGCGCCACCACTGTCCCGCCGCCAGGCTGTCACTCAGCGGCACGAACAGCAGGTACTGCCCCTGCACGCGGAAATCCATGAAGTTCAGCCAGTGAACCACCGCCAGGTTCTCGCCGCCCCAGCTGAGCAAGGCAACCAACAGGGTTGCCGCCAGCAGGACCAGCGTCAGCGGCGCCGCACGCAACGTCTGCCAGAAACCCGGACGCCCGGCTGCGACTGGCACGGCCGGCAGCTCGGCACCCTGCGGGTAGCGCTGGTAGAGGCTGCGCACCTGTTCGGCCACCGCCTCATCCGTCACCCAGAGCAGTTGCTCGCCCGCCTCCTCGGTGACCCGATGGGGCAACTGCAGGCGCTGCAGCAACTGCACGAACGCCGCCAGATCCTGCTCCACCGGCAGGCGCATGGCCAATACCGCACTCATGGCCGACGCTCCGGTCGCTCGACATCAACCCAGACGAACTTGCGCGGATCGAGCTGCGCTTCATCGTCCAGACGATAGGCCACCAGCTTGCCGTACTTGACCGCACTGTAGTCGAGGCAGGCCAGATTGGGCCGGATGGGCGTCGGCGTGCCGGCCCGCCAGTAGTGGCCAACGAACAACAGCGGCTCGCTGCGCCCATAGAGCAGCAGCCGGCTTTTCTGTTCGCTGGACAACGGGTGACCGGCAATGCCCTCGGGCAAGGCATCGGGCTGAAACACCACATCCCCGTATGTCTGCGGCTCGTCATCGGCCTCCCAGAAGCGGGTGCGGAAGAACGCCCGGGTAATGCCGTCATGCCCGGTCAGGGTCAGGCCGTGGGGCAGGCGCAGATCGAGTCCGCGCAGCAGCCGCTCGCTGATCCGATGCTCCAGGCTGCCGTGCTCGCCAGCCTGTTGCACGAAATGCCGGTCGATGCGCGCATCGGCATGACGCGCCCGCAGGGCCTGCACCAGTTCCGGGTCCCAGCAGGCATGCACCAGGCGGAAACGCCCGGCGTCCAGCAGCAGTGGCAACTGATAGAACCAGTCGAGGCTGTCGCGCCACTCCTGCGGATGCTGCTCGAACTGCGTCAGGGTCTCGCGGATCATTCGCTCATGCCGTGGCGTGTGCTCGCGCACATACTGCTGCGTCGAACCCGCCAGCGCCGGAGTGGTCCAGGCCAGGGCATTGAACTCGTGATTGCCCATCAGGCACAGCGCGCTGCCGGCCTCGACCATGCGCCGGACGATCTCCAGCGCCTCGCGGATGCGCGGGCCACGGTCGATGATGTCGCCGACGAACAGCGCCATGCGCTGCGGGTGGCGCCAGACGCCAGCCTGCTGGCGGTAACCCAGCTGCTCCAGCAGGCGCGCCAGGGTCAGCGCACAACCATGCACATCGCCGATCAGGTCATAGCCACGCGAGGAGTCGAGCATCAGTCGCCCCCGCCGAGGCGACTCCCCCAGCCCAGCTTGGTCCGGCAGACCTCGTAGTAGTTGTGATCAAGCGGATGAATCAGCGTCAGCTTCTGCGGCTTCTTGCCCACCGTGATGGTATCGCCCGGGGTACAGGTGAAGTGGTTCTGGCCGTCGCAGGACACCAGCGGGTAGATCTGCAGGTCCGGCGAAACCACCACCTTCAGCTCGCTGTTGCTGTCGACCACAATCGGCCGGCTCGACAGAGTATGCGGGCACATCGGCACAATCACGATGGCATCAAGCTTGGGATGCATGATCGGCCCGCCCGCCGACAACGAATAGGCGGTGGAGCCGGTCGGCGTGGCGATGATCAGGCCATCGGCCTTCTGCGTGCAGACGAAATGACCGTCGATATACAGCTCGAACTCGATCATCTTGGTCGACTTGCCCGGGTGCAGCACGATGTCATTGAGCGCATCGCCCTGCCCCATGGCCTCGCCATGCCGGCGCACTTCAGCCTGGAGGAGAAACCGACTCTCGGTCAGGTAGTCGCCCTTGAGCACCTCGGCGACCTTGAGCTCCAGTTCGTCCGGACGGATATCGGTGAGAAAGCCAAGACTACCCCGGTTGATCCCCAGCACCGGCACACCGGAGCCGGCCAGCGCACGCGCGGCGCCAAGCAGACTGCCATCACCGCCGACGACGATGACCAGATCGCAGATCTCGCCAAGATGGCGTCGCGTGCTGGTTTGCAGGCCATGGCCGGGCAGCATCTCGGCGATGGCATCCTCGAGAATCACATGCAGCTGGCGATCGAGAAGAAACTTCTTCAGGCGGCGAATGGTATCGAGCACCTGGGAGCTGCCCAGACGACCGATGATGCCGATATTGCGAAACTGATCCATGACACTCCCTGAACGCCAGCCCCACGGGGCGCAAGCGCACCACTGAGGGCTGGCACAGCCGCCAGAGACGCGGCAACGATGCCGTCGATTATGGGCTATTGCCGCAAGCCCGGGCAAACCGGGCTGCGCTATGCTGGCGCCATGCACCCCTTTAACGAACTGGCCGATCTACCCCGCCGCCTGCAACAGCCGGCGCTACGCGACCTGGCCTGGACCCTGACCTCGCCGGCCCTGCTGTTGGGCGCGGGCATCGCCCAGCGCCATCCGCTGGCGGGCAGCCACTGGGCTGATCACCCCGAACGCCTGGGCGCCTGGCTGACGCATCTCGACCAACAGCCGGAATCCCTGCTGCAATGGCTGCAAAGCAGTCACAACCAGCGCCTCGGCCATTACTACGAGCGGCTCTGGCAGTTCGCCCTGCAGCGGGCACCTGGCATTCGCCTGCTGGCAGCCAACCTGCCGATTCGCCAGGGCCAGCGGACTCTGGGCGAGCTGGATCTGCTGCTGGAGGACCGCGACGGCGTGCACCATCTGGAGCTGGCGGTAAAGTTCTACCTCGGCTGCCCACCCCTGACCGAACAATGGCAACGCTGGATCGGCCCGGGCCGGGAGGACCGCCTGGACCGCAAGCTGAAT
Organism: Pseudomonas fluvialis; assembly: GCF_014207935.1. Classification (GTDB taxonomy): domain Bacteria; phylum Pseudomonadota; class Gammaproteobacteria; order Pseudomonadales; family Pseudomonadaceae; genus Aquipseudomonas; species Aquipseudomonas fluvialis_A. The sequence continues at coordinate 283,621 of NZ_JACHLL010000003.1, forward strand.
CACCTGCGTCAACATCAGCTGCAGCTGGCGCAATCGAGTGCCGCACGCAAACTGCTGCTGGGTCTGGCCGGCGCCCCAGTCAATGCTGCCGCCTGGCTGGGCGGCTATCTGTTCCAGCCCTGGCCGGAGCCGGCGACAGCACCCGCTGGAGCCAACCCCCAGGGGCTGGGTGGCGACTGGCTGCCTCGAGCGCTACTGGAAGACTATCTAAAGCAGAATGCCGACTACCGTTGGGTCGCGCTGGAGCGTCTGCAATGGTTGGCGCCGGCCGACCGCAGCAACGAGTCCTGCCACCCCATCAGCAACCTGCCAGGCTGGTGGGATGCCAGGCCGCAGCAGCCACCCCGTCCGCAATTGATTGCCCTGCTGAAGGCAATGCCCGATGGCCGCTGGCAGGAAGTGCGGCGCAGCTTTATCTGCGCCGATGACTGGGTATCCGCAGGCTGCTAGCCACTGCGCTCGGTGCGCCCACCAGAACGGGCCAGGTAGCCTGAACCGGTCTCGCACAGCAGGCCATCGCGCTGTACCGCCGGCAGGGCATCCACGCCATCGCGCAAGGCATAGGCACTGAACCCCAGTTCGCTGAGCAGGAATACTGCGCTGGCACTGCGCTTGCCGCTGTCGCAGTAACACAGGTAGGTACGCTGCGGATCGAGCAGACGCGCCTTGAGTCGCAGCAGGTGCAGCGGCATGTTCAGCGCCTGCAGGGCATGGGCCCGCTCGTATTCCTCCTGCTGACGCACATCCAGCCACTGCGCGCCTTCGCCGAGCAGGCGTGCGCCTTCGCCGAGGGACACCTCATGCACCACCGGTGCCTTGAGCAAGGCCAGGAAGTCGTCACGGTCCAGCCGCAGTACCACGCCATCCTCCAGCATGGTCACGCTGGCATTGCGTGGCCGATCGGCAAGCAGTGCCTCCTCGCCGAAACAGGCGCCCACCTCCAACTCGGCCAGCACCTGCTGCGCCGAGCCTTCATCACGCATCACTTCGGCACGGCCGCTCTTGAGGAAGTAGCAGCAGTCCCCCAGTTCGCCCTGGCTGATGATGCGCTGATCAGCCTGTACGCTGAGCGACTGCATGCGCTGAAACATGCTGCGCACATTGCCCGGCGGCACCTTGTTGAACAGCGGATTGGCCAGCAGCGCCTCCAGCCATTCGACATCCTCGCCGGTATCCTGCAGCTCCAGCAGCAGGTCCTGATAGGACAGGCGCCAGGTCAGCAGGCGGTTGAACGTGGCACTGTCCAGCGCCAGCACGCTGATATCGCTCAGCGCCACCGCCTCATGCAGACGGGGCAAGGTCGGCGACAACGGATGGCAGCTTTCAGGCGAACCGGCCTGGAGCACCAGTTCGGCACCTTGCCCATCACGCAGCAGCAACTCGCCACTGAGCAGGTAATAGGTCAGTGCCGTCTGTTCGCCCAGCGCGAACAGGCGCTGGCCGGCCAGCAGCAACTGCGGCACCAGTTGCGGACGCAGCTCACGCCACTGCAATTCCGACAGCACATTGAGCGGCGTCAGACTGCGCAATTGTTCAGGACTCAGAGGATGACTCATGGCTGCGCTAACTCCGCACACTCGAAAATTCATCTGGGCCAACGGGGCGATACCCCTGCAGACCACCACCGTGCAGCAGGACCACACGGCTACCGGCAGCAAGGTAACCGCCGGCCACCTGCTGCTGCAACGCCAGCAGCATTTTGCTGCTGTAGATCGGCTCGAATTGCACGCAGCTCTGCACTTCACAGTCCTGCATGAAATCCAGCAGTGCCTGATCGAAACGACCAAAACCGGCTCCGCAGGCTTCCAGCAATCGGTACTGGCGACGCTCAACCCGCGCGGTCTGCAAGAGCGCTTCGATCTGCTCACCCACACCATAGCGCGCCGGCACCGCCAGCGCGCCAACCAGTTCACGTCCTGCCGGCATGGCCAGCTGCAAACCGACCAGCGTGGTGCCGCTGCCCACCGCCAGCCATAGCTGCTGATAATCGCTCCAGCCGAGGTCGGCCAACTGGCTGTCGATCATATCAACAATGGCGGCACAGCCCTCGGTCCCGAGCAGGCCGCCACCGCCCTCAGGCACGGGGTGATAACCCGAATAGCGCTGCAGCCAGGGCAGCCAGAACGATGCCTGATGCCGCTGCCGGTACTCGCCGTAACCGAGCCAGTGCAGCTGCATGCCCATGGCCTGCAGGTCAGCCACAGTGACCGTGTCCTGCAGCTCGCCGCGTAGCAGGCCGACGGTAGCGAAACCGAAGCGTTGCCCGGCAGCCGCCAGGGCATGCAGATGATTGGAATGGGCGCCGCCGACACTGATCAGCCCCGGCGATCCACTCGCCTCGGCAACTCGCAGGTGACCCTTGAGCTTGAACCACTTGTTGCCACTGAGCAGCGGATCGAGCAGTTCCAGACGCAGGATCGCCGCCTCGACGCCGGCGGCCTCAAGCCAGGAAAGATGCAAGGGTTGCAAGGGCGCGCGTGGCGCCCACTGATGCCAGGCCGAGGTCACTCAGCTGACAGTACGCAGCTTGCTGCTGGCCTTGTGCCGGGCACAGCAATTGGAGTCGCCGCTGATGAAACGGCTTGGCGTGTCGACCCGGTCAATCGGCATCCCGCAGCGCTCGCCGCTAGGCAGCAGTGCCTCGCAGCTGGGCATCTGATAATGCGCCAGCCACTGGCAATACTGCGGCTCGGAGACGAAACATTTGGCCGCCACGTAGGCCATGGGGTTTTCCTGGTAGCGCGCCACATCCTGCAAGGCAATAGTCAGGTGACCGGCACCCGGGTGATAAACCACGAACACCACGCCCAGCTTGCTCAGTTGCTCGAGGATTTGCCCGTCGCCCTGGCCGCGGGCCTGCTCGACCTGCTCGCGCAAGCGCGCGATTTCCTCCTGCAGCTGGGTCTCCTGCTCCTTGCGGTAGGCCAGATCGACATCACGCAATGCCACCTGCTCCTGATACTCCACCACCGCCGCGGCTATCTTGGCGCTCAGCTCGCTATCGAACTGCGCGCGCAGCAAGTCGATCTGGTTCTTGCCCAGCTTCTCCAGCTCGCGCTGCTGCTGGCTGACCTCTTCGCGCGACGTGGCAAAGGCATCGGCCTGTGCGGCCAGCTGCGCCTTGAGGCTGGCGTTGAGTTCTTCCTGCTGCTGCAGCTGTTGCAGCAGACCCTGCGCCTGCTGCTTGAGTGCCGCCAGTTGCTGCTCGGCGATCAGGCGGAACTTGGCCAGTTCCTCCTCATGCTGCTGGGTCAGGGTGGCAATACGCAGGCGTTCCTGCTGGATCAACTGCGCCGTCTTCTGCCGATGCTCCTCTTCCAGTTCGGCCGCGCGCTTCTCGATTTCCTCCTGACTGGCCGACGCCGGGGCATACCAGCGGTCTTCGGAAACCATCTGCAGACGATCCAGTTCGACCGGCTGTGGCATCTCCTCCTCGACCAGAATCCCCAGGTTGTTGCGTTTCACCGCATCACGAATCAGCGCCAGGTCGTTGCCACTGGAAGACAGATTGGGGTCCCACAGGTGCATCTGGTGCCAGGACACCGGGCACTGGCTACGGCAGGCAAGACGGATCGGCCCCGCCCCCAGATCCGGGCCGCGCCCGGCACGCTCGGCCAGATGACGCAACGGGATGTTCCAGCCCTTGTCCGCCTCGCCGCGCTCGTCGAAATCGAGATAGAACAGCACCACCGAGCGCACCAGCAGACGAGGATTGATCAATACGAAGGCGCAACGCACCTGCTGGTCGGCAAAGTCATGCATCTGCACCACGTTATCCAGCAGCGCCTCGAATTCCGGGTAATGCATCTCCTTGCAGATGCCGCGTTCATTGAAGAACAGCACGGCTTCCACCATCTGTGGTTTGTTCTGCAGGCTCATGACGATTCCTCTCACCTCAGGCATACGCCGACGCCCAGCCAGAACCATGGCTCGCGTCAGCGATTTCTCCCTCAGTCTAGGGGAAAAGCTCAGGCGGGCAATGTGACTGGGTTGGCACTCGCCGGCCGGCTGGCGCCACGAAAAAAGCGCAGCACCGCAAAACTGTGACCAAACGCATGCCCCAATAAAAACGCCCGCCATCCCCGAGAGGATGGCGGGCGCCTGTCAGCCCGACTTAGAGTGCCGCGGCCAGTCGCGAGCCCTGATTGATGGCGCGCTTGGCATCCAGCTCGGCAGCCACATCGGCGCCGCCGATCAGATGTACCTTCTGCCCAGCCGCCTCCAGGTCAGCCTGCAACTCACGCAGCGGATCCTGACCGGCACAGACGATCACGGTATCTACCGGCAATACCTGCGGCTCGCCTTCGGCGATACGGATGTGCAGGCCGGCGTCATCGACCTTGAGGTACTCGACCGAGTTGAGCATCTGCACCTGCTTGCTCTTCAGGCCCGCGCGGTGAATCCAGCCGGTGGTCTTGCCCAGACCGTCACCTACCTTGGACTTCTTGCGCTGCAGAAGGAACACCTGGCGCGCCGGGGCATGCGGCTCTGCCTGGATACCTGCCACACCGCCGCGCGCTTCCAGCTGGGTGTCGATGCCCCACTCGTGCCAGAACGCATCGCGGTTGAGGCTGGTGGACTCGCCCTGGTGAGTGATGAACTCGGACACATCGAAACCGATGCCACCGGCACCGATCACCGCCACCTTCTGCCCAACCGGCTTGCGCTGCAGAATGGCATCCAAGTAGCTGATCACTTTCGCGTGCTCGACACCCGGAATCGCCGGCGTGCGCGGCACGATACCGGTGGCCAGGATGATCTCGTCGAAGCCGCCCTTGGCCAGATCGTCGGCTGACACACGGGTGTTCAGGCGCAGATCGACACCAGTCGACTCCAGTTTCTTCTTGAAGTAGCGCAGGGTCTCGTAGAACTCTTCCTTGCCCGGCACGCGCTTGGCCACATTGAACTGACCGCCGATCTCGGAAGCCGAGTCGAACAGCGTCACGCTGTGGCCGCGCTCGGCCGCCACCGTTGCCGCCGAGAGGCCCGCAGGGCCGGCGCCCACCACGGCAATCTTCTTCACCTGGGTGGTTGGGATGTAGTTCAGCTCGGTCTCGTGGCAGGCGCGCGGATTGACCAGGCAACTGGTCAGTTTGCCGCCGAAGGTGTGATCCAGGCAGGCCTGGTTGCAGCCGATGCAGGTGTTGATCTCATCGGCACGACCGGCCGCCGCCTTGTTGACGAATTCCGGATCGGCCAGGAACGGACGCGCCATCGAAACCATGTCGGCATCTCCGGCTGCCAGCACTTCCTCGGCCACATCCGGGGTGTTGATGCGGTTGGTGGTGCACAGCGGAATGCTGACCTCGCCACGCAGCTTGGCTGTAACCTTGGCAAAGGCAGCACGCGGTACCTTGGTGGCGATCGTCGGAATACGCGCCTCGTGCCAGCCGATACCGGTATTGATGATGGTGGCGCCAGCCTTCTCGATGGCCTTGGCCAGCAGGACGATTTCATCCCAGGTGCTGCCGCCCTCGACCAGATCGAGCATGGACAGACGATAGATGATGATGAAATTCGGGCCTACCGCCTCGCGCACGCGACGGACGATTTCCACCGGCAGACGCATGCGATTCTCGTAGCTGCCGCCCCAGCGGTCGGTCCGCTGGTTGGTGTGAGCCACGAGGAACTGGTTGATGAAGTAGCCTTCCGAACCCATGATCTCGACGCCGTCGTACTCGGCGACCTGAGCCAGTTTGGCGCAATTGACGAAGTCGGCGATCTGCTTCTCGATGCCCTCTTCGTCCAGCTCCTTGGGCTTGAACGGGTTGATCGGCGCCTGAATGGCGCTCGGCGCGACCTGCTTGGGGCTGTAGGCGTAGCGGCCGGCATGCAGGATCTGCATGCAGATTTTGCCATCGGCCTCATGCACCGCACGGGTCACGATCTTGTGCTTTTCCGCCTCTTCCGGGGTGGTCAGCTTGGCCGCGCCGGCATACACGCCACCTTCCTCGTTCGGGCCGATACCGCCAGTCACCATCAGGCCGACGCCGCCACGGGCACGCTCAGCGAAGTAGGCCGCCATGCGCTCGAAACCACCTGGCTTCTCTTCCAGACCGGTGTGCATGGAGCCCATCAGCGTACGGTTCTTCAGGGTGGTGAAACCCAGATCCAGCGGGGCCAGCAGATTCGGATATTGCGCGACAGTCATGGTCACTCCACAGCAGTCAGGTTCACGGTATGCCGCCGGCTCATGGCCAGGCGATCGGTTTATGCAGCAGACGATAAAGAGCCAACCGTCCGCACTCAATGATCAAAACTTACAAGTTACTGACTCTAAATAACAGCACGACTTGGCAAACCCGACGCTGACTTTTACTCTGCAGCGTCAGCCTCCACCCGGATATCCTCCATGCGCCGCGCCTTCCGCCTGTGCCTGAGCCTCCTGCCCCTCGCCCTGCTGGCCGCCTATGCCGGCTGGACCCAATGGCAACCGCAAAGTCACTACCTCAGTGATCTGCGCAGCAGCGTCACCCTCAATCAAGGCACACCAAGCACGCGCGGCAATCTGCTGGGCATCCAGCCCGAGCTGTTCAGCACCGATTACCAGAGTAGCCAGCATCTTTACCGCAAGCTGGCCGCACACCTGGAAAAAGCCCGCAGCGAAGGCCTGCTCAATGCCCGCAGCATTGTCATCCTGCCGGAGCATATCGGTACCTGGCTGGTCGCGGCCGGCGAGAAACCACAGGTCTTTGCCGCCGAAACGGTGGACGAAGCCATGCTCTGGCTCGCGCTCAATCACCCGCTCGACCTGCTCGGCGCCCTCATCGCCAGCCAGGGCAGCGACCGTCTGAGCGACGCGCTGTTCCGCATGAAGGCCGAGCAGATGGCCAATGACTACCAGAGCCTGTTCGGCGGTCTGGCTGAATCCTTTGGCGTAACTCTGGTCGCCGGCTCCATCGTGCTGCCCGAGCCAGAGGTCGTGGACGGCATTCTGCGCATTGGGGATGGCCCGCTGTACAACGTCAGCCTGGTGTTTGGCCCGGATGGCGCTCCCCTGGGTCAACCCCAACGCAAGGTATTCCCGATCCCGGACGAAACTGGCTTTACCGCCGCCGCCCCGAGCGCGGCACTGCAGGTCATCGACACCCCCGCAGGACGCCTGGGCGTACTGATCTGCGCCGACAGCTGGTACCCCGACAGCTACCAGCCATTGGCACAGGCTCAGGTCGAACTGGTGGCGGTCCCGGCCTTTCTCACCGGCAACCAGCACTGGCAGAAACCCTGGGGTGGCTACACCACTTTCGCCGGCACACCCAAGGATGCTGCCACGACGGCCGGCAGCATCAGCGAGGGTGAAGCCTGGCAGCGACACTCGCTGCCCGCACGTCTGGCCAGCACCCCGGCCCGCGCCGGAATGACCGTATTCATGCGCGGCCAGCTGTGGAACCTCGGCAGCGACGGACGCAGCATGCTCGCCTTACCCAACCAGCACCTGCTCGCACCCGATGAGCCCGGCACACAACTGGTCAACCTGTGGCTCTGAACAGCAGCAAACTGCGCGTGCGTCTGGGCGATCTTTCCGTCGGTTTCGTCCAGAGTCTGGTGGCCGCCACGCGCCAACTGGGCGTCGATCCGGCGCCACTGCTGAGCCAGTTCCATCTCAGCCCACAGCGCCTGGGCAAGGCTCGGGAGCGCCTGTCCATCCCCCGCTTCATGCGCCTGGGACATGCGGCGATCAGTCTGACCGGCGAACCGGCACTGGGGCTACTGATGGGGCAACTGGGGCATATCAGCCAGGCGGGCCTGGCCGGAGTCAGTGCCGCCCAGGCCCCGACTCTGCGCGAAGCGGCCCGGGCACTGATCCGCTTCGAGCCGCTGTACGCCCACAACTACCGCGGCCAGTCGAGCTTCAGCGAAGATCCGCAGGGCGCCTGGCTGCGCTTCTACTCGATCAGCCCCTATAACCCTTTCAATCAGTTCGTGGTCGACTCGGTACTGGCCGGCTGGCTGCATCAGTTGAGCGGCGTATGCGGCCAATTGCTGACGGCAGAGCGGGTACAGATTGAATTCGCCGCCCCCAGTTACGCCGAACGCTATGAAAGCTGCTTTGGTGTCGCCCCCGAGTTCTTGGCATCAGGCAACGCCCTGCGCCTGAGCAATGCCAGCCTGGATCTGGAAATTCCGACCCACTGCCCCAGCACCTGGCAACAGATGCTGGAACTGGCCGAAGCACAGCTGGAGCAGCTGACTCGCACACGCAGCCTGCGCGAGCGCCTGACCCAGCGCCTGGGTCCGCTACTGCACGGACGAGAGCCGCAACTTGAGGAATTGGCGCAGCAGCTGCAGATGCCCAGCTGGACACTGCGACGCAAACTGGCCGAAGAAGGCACGCAGTTCCGCGCCATTCTCAACGAGACCCGACGCGACCTGGCGATGACCTACATACGCGATACCGAACTGGCGTTCGGTGAAATTGCCTACCTGCTGGGATTTGCCTCGGCCGAGGCATTCCAGCGTGCCTTCAAGCGCTGGAGCGAACTGACTCCCGGAGAGTTCCGCCGACTCCAGCGCCAGCAGGCGGCTGGCTGATTACATCTCGGTGGCGTCATCCACCGGCTCAGGTGCATCCTGCTCACAGGCATGCAGTTCGAGCCACTCTTCCTGATAGTCGTCCATTGGGCTTCCTCCTTTACTGACGAAACGATCCTAACAAAGACCGTGCCAGTGAAGCTAAAGATCCCGGGTGACAAAAAAATTACAGAATGTAAATCGTAGACAAAGAAAAAGCCCCGAGTCTTTCGACTCGGGGCTTTCGTATATGGCGCAGCGGACGGGACTCGAACCCGCGACCCCCGGCGTGACAGGCCGGTATTCTAACCGACTGAACTACCGCTGCGCGTCGGTCTCACAACAACTTGGTGGGTGATGACGGGATCGAACCGCCGACCCTCTGCTTGTAAGGCAGATGCTCTCCCGGCTGAGCTAATCACCCGCTCTGTGTTGCGAGGCGCGCACTTTAAGCAGAGCCGGATCCTAAGTCAACACTCTGCTTGAACTTTTTTCTTTCCAGCACAGTTTCGCCCGCCAACTGCCACCCATGAGATGAACACAAATAGCACCAGCATGGTGCCAGATAACGCCCCATCATCTGTCGATGGGGCAGGTTTCGCAGCCACCTCATCCAACGGAATGAGCCTGAAATTCGTCGTTACGTCACAACTTCGTCATACGATCGCGCGACAGCCCATGGCAAACAGATAACCCCTCTTTATGGGGGCTGGAACAGGCCGAGCAGACTGTTATGATCGGCCCTCGCCTACGGCGCCATAACAATGAGAATCACGGAGTGATCAGCTTGCCTTTCATCGGCACCCGCCTGCCTGCCCAAGCACCCATGCTGCTCGGCGTTGTCCTGGTGATCCTGCTCAGCCTCAGCCTGGCCTGGCAGACCCGCCAAGCCATGCAATTGCTGCACAGCCCGAGTCCGCGGCTCAGCCAGAGCACCAGCCAGCCTGCCCCTGCCGCCGACCCGGCGAGCCTGCTGCCGCTCTTCGGCACACCCACCAAGAGCAGCTCCGCGCCTCCCACCACCAACCTGCGCCTGAACCTGCTGGGCAGCTTTGTCCATCGCGACAGCCAGCGCTCCAGCGCCATCATCCGCAAGGATGACGGCAAGCCGCAGCGTTTTCGGGTAGGCGACAACGTGCAGGACGGTATCCGCCTGCATGCGGTCTATCCCGACCGCATCGAACTGGAGCGTGGCGGGCATCTGGAGACACTCAGTTTTCCCCGCCGGGCCAGCACCGGTAACAAACTGATCAGCAGCCTTGGCAACGCCGAGTACGACGCATCCCAGGACAGTGCCAGTGCCAGTGCCAGTGCCAGTGCCAGTGCCAGTGCCGAGCAATTGGAAATGCTTCAGGACGATGAGTTCGTCCAACTTCGTGAGCGCATGGCAAAACTGCGCGAACAAATGGGAGGTGCCGAGCCGACCACGACACCTTCCGAGCCCACCTCCGCGGAAACCCCCTGACATGACGTTCAAGCTCAACCACCTGTCGCTTGCCCTGGCTGCCGCTCTGCTGGCCGCCCCTCCTCTGCTGATGGCCACTGAAACCGGCATCCAGACCGTCGCCGGCCAGCAGGAAGAACGCTGGACCATCAACCTCAAGGATGCCGAGCTACGCGAGTTCGTCGATCAGGTCGCGGAAATCACCGGGCAAACCTTCGTCGTCGATCCGCGGGTCAAAGGCCAGGTCAGCGTGGTATCGAAAACCGCACTGTCACTGAGCGAGGTCTACCAGCTGTTTCTCTCGGTCATGGCCACCCACGGCTTTACCGTGATCACCCAGGGCGACCAGGCGCGCATCGTGCCCAACGCCGAAGCCAAGGCCGAAGCCAATGGTGGCCGCAATGCGCCGGACAAGCTGGAAACCCGTCTGATCCAGGTGCAGCATGGCTCGGTCGCCGAACTGATCCCGCTGATCCGGCCGCTGGTGCCGCAGTATGGCCATCTGGCGGCGGTGACCTCGGCCAACGCCCTGATCATCAGTGACCGCAGCGCCAACATCAGCCGTGTCGAAGACCTAGTGCGCCAGCTCGACCAGAAGGGCGAGCACGATTACAGCGTGCTGAACCTGCGCCATGCCTGGGTAGTGGATGCCGCCGAGGTCCTCAACAACGCAGTGGCCCGCGGCCAGAGCAAGGGCACCAGCGGCACCCAGGTCATCGCCGACACCCGTACCAACCGCCTGATTCTGCTCGGCCCGCCGCAGGCACGCGCGCGCCTGGTTGGCCTGGCGCAATCGCTCGACACGCCCACCGAGCGTTCGGCCAACACGCGTGTAATTCGTCTGCGCCACAACGACGCCAAATCGCTGGCCGAAACCCTCGGTGATATTTCCGAGCAACTGAAGAAAGCCGACGGCGCTGGGGAAACGGCCGGCAAGCCGCAGAGCATCATGATCCGCGCCGACGAGAGCCTCAACGCGCTGGTGCTGCTGGCCGAGCCCGACATGGTCGCAACCCTGGAAGACATCGTCCGCCAGCTCGATGTCCCGCGCGCCCAGGTCCTGGTGGAAGCGGCCATCGTCGAGGTCGCCGGCGATATCACCGATGCCCTGGGCGTACAGTGGGCGGTCGATGCCCGCGGCAGTACCGGCGGCCTGGGCGGCGTCAATTTCGGCAATACCGGCCTGTCCGTGGGCACCATCGTCAATGCCATCGCCAACGACAAGATTCCGGAAAACACCACCCTGCCCGACGGCGCCATCATCGGCATCGGCACCGACAACTTCGGCGCACTGATTACCGCCCTGTCGGCCAACAGCAAGAGCAACCTGCTGTCCACGCCAAGCCTGCTGACCCTGGACAACCAGAAGGCGGAAATCCTCGTCGGCCAGAACGTGCCCTTCCAGACCGGCTCCTACACCACCGCTACCGATGGTGCGAGCAACCCGTTCACCACCATCGAACGCAAGGATATCGGCGTGACGCTCAAGGTCACCCCGCACATCAATGAAGGCCGCGTACTGCGCCTGGAAATCGAGCAGGAAATTTCCTCGATTGCCCCGAGCACCTCGCTCAACTCGCAGGCCGTCGATCTGGTCACCAACAAGCGCTCGATCAAGAGCACCATCCTTGCCGAGGACGGCCAGGTAGTCGTGCTCGGCGGCCTGATTCAGGACGACGTGACGCAAACCGACTCCAAGGTGCCACTGCTCGGTGATCTGCCCCTGATCGGCCGGCTATTCCGCTCGACCAAGGACTCGCACATCAAGCGCAACCTGATGGTCTTTCTGCGCCCCAGCCTGGTTCGTGACAGCGCCGGCCTGGCCGCGCTGTCGGGCAAGAAGTACAGCGACATCCGCATCCTCGGCGACGAGAGCAACGATGCCAGCCGGGCCGTGCTGCCGACCTCACCGGATCGACTGTTCGACGGCCAAGGCGCACGCGCCATCGACTTGCGCCAGTAACAGTCGAGTTAGCAACAAACAAAAGCCCCGCGATTGCGGGGCTTTTGTTTGGCTAACGGAAAGCCACATGCAAGTCAGCTTGTTACGAGCCGTAGTGAAAGCTGCGGCAGATTACGCGTTCACGCTACCCATGGCAGCCCACCTACGCTCAACACCGACAACACGTCATCAGCGCGACCAGCCACGCTGGCCAACCTCCGCAGCACCCCATAAAAGCAAAACCCCGGCCGAGACCGAGGTTTTGTGTGCAGCGGTTGAAGCTAGAACTTACTTGTCTTCGTCACGCTGGTGCTTGAAGAACACACCACCGTCACCAAAGGCCGAAGCGTTGAAGGCCGAGCTCAGTTCCATCTCGCCGATCTTCACCGCGCTGCTGCGGCGCTGAGTGGCGTAGCTCTTGCTGATCGACGGGAAGATCGAGGTCTTGATCTCCATGGAGGTAGCGTACACGTCATACAGCTTGGTGCCGGCCGGCAGCGTCAGCAGGTCGCTCCGGAAGTCATGGGCAGCGGTGCTGAAGCGGGTCTTCACTTCGGCGCGCGGCACGAAGTAGACCTGAGTCGGTGCCTTCGGCGTGGCCACTGCAGCACCCGCCTGGGTCACTTCAGCCATGTCATCCAGACGCAGCTTGGTCGGCTTGGCGCTGACCACCGAGAACAGGGTGGTGGTACCCAGTGTCTCGTTCACTTCCGGCTGCACGTACTGCGACAGTTCGTTGGCAAAGAAGTTGTAGTTGGTGCCCTGGCCCGAGAGGGTGTAGAGCGCCGACACGTTCTGCGACGGTTTGCCATCGACAAAGGCCTTCCACGCCAGACCTGGGGCGAAGCCACGGTCAGCCGGATCACCAGTAACCGACAGACGCAGCAGACCACTGCTGGCACCCTGGAACAGGCCGGTGTAAGGGTTGCCGGCCACGGCATTGAACTTGACCTTGGCCATCACGCCGTACGGGTGGATCGGTTTCTCGTAGCCAGCCGGCGCCACGTCGGTGCGGTCCTGAACTTTCTTCCACAGGATCGAGCTGATCAGGCCACCGATATCCACCGGCTTCAACGCCGGCAGTTCGCCTGCCTTGTACTGGGTACGCAGGGCGCCGTTGACCCACAGGTGTTCCTGCTTGCTCGCGCCTTTCCAGCTTTCATAGTCGGACGGAATCTTCAGACCCCAGGGTTTGAACGCGTTGTCAGCGCCGGCCAGGCTAGCCGCCAGGCTCGGGTTGTGACGCTTGATCACGTCCACCATGGTGGTGTGCTCAACCCAGTTGTAGCCTTCCGGGGTGTACATCTCCGGGGTGTAGTCCTTGGTGTAGAAGCGGTCAGCCATCAGACGACGCGAGGCGTTCATGATGAAGATCTGGAACGCGGTTTCACCAAAGGCGAAGCCTTCCGGGCGCACGGTTTCAGCCAGCATGCCGACCAGCGTATCGATCTTCTCGATATCGTTGCTGTACAGGCGCTTCAGGTCGGCCAGGGTTTTGGCGTCGCTGGTCAGGTCCTCGAACTTGGTGATCGGGTTGAGGCCGATCTGGCGGCGGAACTCGTTGTAACGCGGTACGCCACGCTCACGGTCACGCAGAACGTCGATGGTCGCCACGTCGATGTTGCCAATCAGCGGCATCGACAGGTTACGCAGGAAGTTCGGGAAGTTGTTGAGGGTCAGCGAGCCCGGATTGGTGATACCGAAGGAGTACCACAGACGCTCGGCACCTTCGTTGCGCAGCATGCTTTCGGCATCGGCATCACGGGTATCGGGCAGCGCCACTGTCTTGGCTGGCACGTTGCTGCCGATGTCGTAGACCTGCACGTTGTCGCGCATCAGCGGGTGCATGCGGTAAACCGAAACGAACTCCTCGGTCAGGGTGAAGGGTACCCCGTAGTTGTTGGGCGCAGCCGAACCGACGATGCCGGTCAACGCATGGTCGATGGCACTGTTGCCTACACCATCAGAGGCATTCGGATCGAAACCGAGGATCGTCTTAACGAACGAGTCGGACTTGGCCAGGTCTTCGCGCAGCTGACGCGCTTCGGCCTGGAAGTCATCACGCGGGCCGCCCTGGCCGAGCAGCCCCCACCAGTTGGAGTACATGGCACGCTCGGTGACCGGGTTGGCAATGATCGCCGGGGTCCATTCCACGGTGTGGATCTTGGCCATCAGCGCGGCGTTGATCAGACGCGCCTTGTCATACAGCCACTGATCGCTCTTGCCCGGGTATTTCTGCGCCAGCATGTCGGCGATGGCGTTGTGTTCCTTGGTGAAGATCTGGTGCAGCATGCTCAGACCGATCCACCAGTTGTTGTTGAAGCCGGTGACCGGCTTGCCGGACAGCAACTCGGTCGGCAGGCTGCCGTCGGCGTTGATCTTCAGACGACCGCCCGCGAAAGTACGGATCGAATCGCTGGTGGCCTTGTTGCTGCCGTAGATCTGCGAACCATCCCACCAGTGGGTGTTGTGGTTACGGAAAGTGCTTGGCTTGCCGGCATCCGCAGAGGTGCGGGTCGGGTCAGCCTGGGTACGCTTGACGCTCATGGTCCCGGAGCCAAAGGCATCGCCGGCCGGCAGCGGCACTTCGATCGGGTTGCCATCGGCGTTCTGACCATGGTCGAACCAGTCATGGGTCATGAACTGGATCCAGGCTGCCGCAATGAAGTTGACGCTGGTAGCCGGCTTAAACTCGCCACGCGCCATCAGTACGTTACTGACCTCGCGCGGGTTGGGGCTGAGCAGGGTGTCGGTTTCGGCGGCCAGGGTCGCAGGATCGGTGTTACGCCCGAAACGGCGGTAGACCGAGCCTTCGGCCGGGTTCTCAAGGATGTTGCAGGTACCGTCTTCGGTACGCGCCGTCAGGCTGCGTTCATCGCAGTTGATCGCGGCGTTGTACGGCCCGTAGTTTTCCAGGTCGAACAGGTTGTTTTCAAACAGTTCGCCGCGCTCGATGGCAAGCGTAATCAGACCGGCCATTACGCCGAGAGTACCCAGCTTGGTTAGAGCTGGCCACGTGACCCATACAGCCATGGTGTTCTCCTCGTTATTGTTGTGTGAAACGCAAGTGAGGTATCGGCAAGGTGCGACACCTGGCGACGGCCGGATTGACTCGGCTTTTGCCATGCTCGGCAGACTAGGGAAAAGCACCGGGCGCCCCCCCCCTCCCGGGAGGGGGGAAGGGGGCATTGGCCAGAGAGATGGGAAGAAACTGCGACAGACCGCTCAGAACCTGTTTACGATCTCCTGGCCGTCGGCCATACGGCGTCAAAAACAGCCGAAGGCTGTTACTGACGTAGCGCCTCTCTCAGACCGGCCAGATGTACTCACGCGCGGCGAGAATCGCCTCGGTACGACTGGCGACCTGCAACTTGGAATAGATGTTCTTCAGGTGCCATTTGGTGGTGGACAGGGCAATCCCGGCACGCTGACTGATCTCGCCATTCGACCAACCGGCCAGCAGCCCATGGAATACTTCCAGCTCCTTGTCGGTCAGCACCGCGCGTGGATTGAGCGACTGTCGTGCCACCTGCCCTGCCTGGAAGAACTCGGCATACAGCTCGCAGTAACGCGCAGGAATCTGCAACAGACCCGCCTGCTGCAACTGCGCCAGGATGGGACCGAAGCCCGGCGCCTCGTCCAGAACGGTACGGGTCAGGTTGTGCACCCCGTAGCGCATCACCAACTGGCGCAGCACTCGTACCCGCTGGCTGTCCGACACCAACTCTGGGCTGTGCAGCCACAGGTTGACCTCGACTACCAGGCTGCGCACATGCATCTCGCTGCTGCGCAGGGACTCGGCCAGCACCTTGAGCACCCGCACCGCACGCCCGGCATTGCCGCGCCCGATCAGCCAGTACGCGGTCGCCAGGCCGTAACGCTCCCAGCATTCCTCGTAAGGACGCACCGTGTCCCACTCACCGGCCTGCAGACGCTCGGCCAGGGCGAAGCGTTGCGCGGCGCTTTCCAGAGCGGCAGGCTTCCCGGCCAGCAGTGCCTGTCGCAGGCTTTCCTGCGCCACCTGACTGACGAAGCGGGGAAATCTGCCCAGCTCCAGAATGCGCAGCAACTGATCAAGCAGGCGTTGGGCTCGGCTGGGCAGCTGGCGACCACTCAGCAGTCGCGACAGGGTGATATGCACCGTGGCAATAGCCTCGGTGGCAGAAGAGGAACTGACCTCGGTCAGCAGGTCCTCGCACAGCTGCTGGGCCGCAGCCAGCTGGTTCTGCTCATAGAGCGCCACCACCATCGCCGTGGCCCGGTTGATCCAGGCCGGCTCATGCCGCTCGGTACGCTGATAATCGGCATACACTGCCTGCCGGGCCTCGCTCGCCCGCCCCGCCGCGCGATGACAGAGCGCAATAACCAGATCGATATAGCTGGCCATGAAGAAATTGCCGCCCTGCTCCAGCAACACCTTGGCCTCACTGGCACGGCGCAGAGAGGATGTCAGACGGCCACTCATCAGGTCGTGATAGGCCAGCGCGGTCAGGGCTCTGACCCGGGTTTCCGGGCATACCCGTTCATCCAGAAGGCTCGGCGCATCACGCTGGATATCTGCCTCACTGTCGAACTGGAACAGGCGCAGAGTCAGACGCATGAACTGCAGTGCATGCGTGCCCAACTGAGGCGCCCTGCCCTGCTCGACCAGTTGCTGGATCATCTGCAGGTAGAACTCGGCCTGATGAAAACGCCGCGACAGGGTCAGGGCGCCAATCAGGGTCACCAGCAGCGGCGGATGTTCCTGCAACTGCTCGTCCGCCAGCACGCCATACCATTTGCGAATCAGCTCGAAACGGCCGCTGCCAACCCAGGCGCTGCCAGCCTTTTCAAGCACACTGATGAACAGAGCTTGATCGGCCGTTGCCTGAGCCTGCTGCAGGGCCGCCTCGACTTCGCCCTGGCGCAGGTAATACTCGGCCGCACGGCGACGCAGCAGCAGCACGGTTGCCGGACTCTCGATGCGCAGCCGCGCCCCGAGAAAGTCCTGCAACAGGGCGTGATAGCGATAGGCACCGGGACGCTGCTCGACCGGCAACATGAACAGATGCTGCTCAGCCAGTTGCTCCAGCAACAGCGCCGAACCGTTGCGCTGCAGAACGTGGTCACACAGCGCACCATCGAACTGATCGAACAGTGCAGAGCCGAGGAAGAACTCGCGCAGCTCCGGCGCGAGCTGCTTGAGCACTACCTCGCCGAAGTAATCGACGATTTCCGGTTGGGTGCCGCTGAAGCACTCCAGGGCCGTGATGCCATAGCGGGCAAAGGCCAGCAGCGCGACCTTGACCCCGGCCACCCAGCCCTCGGTCATGCCCTGCAGGCTGCGCAGGTAGTCGTCACTCAACGGAGGCCCACCGAGGTGGCGATTGAGCTGCTGCACCTGTTCGGCCGACAGGCGCAGATCATGCTGATCGATACACAGCAGGCGGTCCTGCAGCTTCAGCCTGGTCAGGGAAAACCCCGGATGCTTACGCGAGGCAATCAGCAACCGCACGTTGTCCGGCAGGCTGTCGAGCAACGCTGCCAGGGCATCGACAATCACTCCATCCGTCAGGTGATGGAAATCGTCAAACACCAGCTGCAGGTTGCCGCCGACACGCTCCAGCGCCTCGGCCAACAACTCGCCGGCTACGACTGGCGAGCGCGAAAACTCGGCTCCGATGGGGTCAAACCAGGAAGGGTCGAAGTCGCTGACCTGCTGACGGATCGCAGCCAGAAGGCGTCGGAAGAAGCGCACCGGCTCATTATCGCGGGCCTGCAGATTGAGCAATACATGGCGGGTACTGGATTCGCGCTGCAGCCATTGCGCCAGCAGCGTGCTCTTGCCCGAGCCTGCCGGCGCCAGCAGCAGGGTCAGGGCATAACGTTCACTGTGGCTGAGCAGCTCCAGCAAACCTGGACGCAGCACGCCCAGCGACACCGGCAGCGGGGTGACTCGGCAGTCCATACAACAGGCCTCGTGCGGGCATTATTCTTATTCTTGTAAGCAACGCACTCGACGCTGCGCCCGCAGAGTAGGTCGCTACCGTCCAGATAAACGTGACGGACGCCACAGTATTCCGGCAAGCCACCCCCAACCTTCGACGGGCCCCCCCCCTACAGATAGGCAGTGATATCCACATCGTCGATCAATGCCTTGGGCATGTAGCGCTCGGCGTAGTCGCGGTAGACACCCGAGCGCAGAAACAGGGCGAACAGCTCGGCATCGATGTGCTGGTCCTTGCGCATGAAGCCCATGATCCTGATCGCCTCGGACAGGGTCTTGCCCTTCTTGTACGGACGATCCACCGCCGTGAGCGCCTCGAAGATGTCGGCTATCGCCATCATCCGCGCCGGCACGCTCATTTCCTCGCGGGTCAGGCGCTTGGGATAACCGCTGCCGTCCATCTTCTCGTGATGGCCGCCAGCAATCTCCGGCACTCGGCGCAGATGACGCGGGAACGGCAGTTTCTCCAGCATGATGATGGTCTGGATGATGTGCTCGTTGATCTTGTAGCGCTCCTCCTCGGCCAGGGTGCCACGACCAACACTGAGGTTGTAGAGTTCGCCGCGGTTGTACAGATACTGCGGCACATTGACCTTGAAGCCCCAGGGATTGTCCGCCGCCATCTGCTCACGCGGGCCACGCGGAAACAGGTGCTCCGGTTTGTCGGCCAGCAAGGGCTCCAATACGGGCAGGCTCGGTTCCGGCGTACCTTTCTTGCGCTCCATTTCCTCATGGGAAATGCCGATACGATCAGACAGGGTGCGGTGCCAGGTACGCTGGGCGATACCCTGGAGGCGCCCCAGCAGCTCAGGCGCCATGAACTCGCCACCTTCGTTGCACTGCGCAACAAAGGCAAAGTCATCGTCCAGTTGCCGCAGCTGTTCGGCCAGCGCCTGCTGCGCGACTTCGGCATCGGCACCAGCGGCAATGGCTTGCCAGCAGGCCACTTCGGCATCGCGTTTGAGTACCTCGAACCGCATGCGCACTTCATGGATACGGTCGTAGAGCGTTTCCAGCTTGGTCGCCTTGTCTACCACGTACTCCGGCGTGGTGACCTTGCCACAGTCGTGCAGCCAGGCCGCAATATGCAGTTCTTCCCACTGTTCTTCGCTGAGGGCGAAACTGGCGAATGGTCCGTCACGCTCGGCACAGGCCGCCCGCGCCAGCATCTTGGTCAACTCAGGCACCCGCTGGCAGTGGCCACCGGTATAGGGGCTCTTGGCATCGATCGCCCCGGCGATCAGCTGGATAAAGGACTCCAGCAGCACCTTCTGCTCATCGATCAGGCGCTGGGTATTCAAGGCCACTGCCGAGGTGGTCGACAACGCCTCAACAAAAGCCATCAGTTCAGGGCTCAGCTTGTGCTGCTTCTCATCGACCAGCAGCGCCAGTGCGCCGAGCAGATCCCCCGCCCGGCTCTTCAGCGGCAACACCCACAGCGACAGCGGCTTGCTGATGTCGCTGAACAGCGGGAAGTAGGTCTGCAGCTCCTCTGCCGAGAGCGCACAGGGCTTACCCTCGCGCATGGCCCGGACCACCGGATGACCGTGCGCCATGGCCAGCTCGATCGCATCGCCGGATTCGGCGTCAAGCAGACTCCCGCCCCAGCGCGCACGAGCCAGCTCGATGTGACTGGCATCGGCATCCGCCAGGTAGATCAGACTGCCTTCCGCCTGGGTGATTTCCTGCATTTCCCGCAGCAGGTGTGCCAGCAGGCGCTGGAAGTTGGTCTCGCTGGAGAGGGCGATCGACAGTTCGAGAAAGCGATGGATGGTGCTCTTCATACTGCCCATGGCGCGGGACAGATCGACCACCTCGGCAATCTGCGACTCGACTTCGATCGCATCATCGAAATCGAAGCGTTCGATCTTCTCCGCCTCAGCGGTCAGTGCATGCAGGGGCTTCGAGGCCAGGCGCGCCATGGCGAGGGCCAGCAGTACGCCCAGCACCAGCAGAGCAACCGCGATCAACATGCCATGCCGGCGCAATTCAAAGGCCTCGGCCAAAAGCTCAGCATGGGGCGTGGCCATCAGCATGGTCAGTGCCTGTCCGCCAACGGTAGGCAGCGCAATGCGGATGCCCTGCCAGTTATCCCCAGCCACCGTAAAGGTCAGGTCATCCTTGCCGGTCTGGTTCAACTCGCTGACCAGCCGCTGCAGCATTGGCGCCGGCAGCTCACTCAGGCGCGGCAGGCGCATTTTCCCGCCCCCGGCATCGATCATCTCCGGTGCACCCTTCTGCCAGCCGAGCACCTCGCCCATTGCATTGAGCAGGGCAATGCTGCTGCCCGGAGTGACTTTGATTTCCTGCAGCAGGGTATTCAACGACTGCAGGGTGACGTCCACACCAGCGATCGCCTGACCATTCTCAGCGGGATAGGCAAAAGTGACGCCCACCTGCCCGCTGCTGAAAAAACGGTAAGGATCGGTGACATAAAGATCACCACGCTGCTTGGCGCTGAGAAACCAGGGCCGGCTGCGTGGATCAAACTGGTAGTCGGGTTTTGCCCGCCGCTCGATGACCTGATAGTCCAGGCCTATAAACACATGCTCGCCAACCGGTTTGCCGTCGACGACCTGGATACTCTGCACCAGCCACTGCGTACCAGACGGTGGCTGGAATAGCGACATCAAGGCAGGTTCGTTGCGCCAGGGCCGAATCATGAAGAAGTCGCCACTGTCATAGCCCATATACAGGGCCGTGACGGCCGGATGACTGTCCAGAGCAGTGATGAGAAACTGCAGGCTGTCCAGGCGCTCCTGCAGGTTGTCGGCGTGGATCAAACGCTGATGTGCCATCAGGGACACAGTGCCAACCGTTGGCCGGTAAAGGGCATCCAGTTCGGCAATCGCACGCTGGCCGACCAGTTCGAAGTGTTTTTTCGCGCCGTTGACCATCAACGCACTGGTCTGCATGAACTGGTAGCCATTGCTGACCAGCGCAAAGGCCAGCAACAGGCCGACGAACAGATAGGAGATGTGCACGTAGAGCGGAATTCGACGCGATGGCATGGCACGCTTCCCTGTCAGCGATATGCCCCTCCACTATAGGAGTTCATGGGCAGCGCGTCTGTGCCCGACCCCTGCCTCGCGCAATAAAAAGCCCCCGACCAGCGGAGGCTTTTTCAAGCAGACCCGAGGCTTTACAGCGCGGCCAGCCCCAGCGCCAGATCGGCCTTGAGATCCTCAAGTTCTTCAAGGCCCACGGCGATGCGGATCAGACTGTCACGGATGCCAGCCTTGGCCCGGTCTTCCGGGCTCAGACGACCATGGGTGGTAGTCCCCGGATGGGTAATGGTGCTCTTGGCATCCCCCAGGTTGGCTGTGATGGAAAACAGTCGGGTGGCATCGATGAAACGCCAGGCGCCATCCTTGCCACCCTTGACTTCAAAGCTCACCACAGCGCCAAAACCCTTCTGCTGGCGCTTGGCCAGTTCATGCTGAGGATGGCTCGGCAGACCCGCGTAGTAGACCTTCTCCACCTGCGGTTGCTGCTCCAGCCACTCGGCCAGCTGCTGCGCAGTGGCACAGTGGGCCTGCATGCGCAGACGCAGAGTTTCCAGCCCCTTGAGGAACACCCAGGCATTGAACGGGCTGAGGGTCGGGCCGGCGGTGCGCAGGAAACCGACCACTTCCTTCATTTGTTCGGCACGCCCGGCCACCACGCCACCAAGGCAACGGCCCTGACCGTCGATGAACTTGGTCGCCGAATGGATCACGATATCCGCCCCCAGTTTCAGCGGCTGCTGCAGCACCGGGGTGCAGAAGCAGTTGTCGACCACCAGCTGTGCGCCGTTGGCATGGGCCACTTCGGCCAGTGCCGCGATATCCACCAGCTCGGCCAGAGGGTTGGACGGCGACTCGACGAAGAACAGTTTGGTGTTGGCCTTGCAGGCAGCCTGCCACTGGCCCAGATCAGCCAGGGTGACGTAATCGACCTGGATGCCGAAGCGCTTGAAATACTTCTCGAACAGGGTGACGGTGGCGCCGAAGACGCTGCGCGACACCAGAATATGATCACCGGCCGAGCACAGGCTCATCACACAGGCCAGGATCGCCGCCATACCGGACGCAGTCGCCACCGCCTGCTCGGCACCTTCAAGCGCCGCCATGCGCTCCTCGAAGGTCCGCACAGTCGGGTTGGTGTAACGCGAATAAACGTTACCGGCGACCTCCCCGGAGAAGCGCACGGCGGCATCGGCCGCACTGCGGAACACGTAGCTGGAGGTCATGAACAGGGCTTCGCCATGCTCGCCTTCCGGCGAGCGGCGCTGGCCAGCACGCACCGCCAGCGTATCGAAACCCGCTTCGCTGAGGTCGCTATCCAGTCGTCCTGCCTGCCACTCGTTGCTCATGCTTGTGCCTCTGTGGGCGGCCGGCGCCGCCCTGCCCTCAGTTGTTGTACAGGTCGATGATCGCGCTGACCACGTTGACCTTGTTCTTCGATGCGTCGTTGCGCGCCTGCTCGATCTTGTTCAGGTAGGCCTCGTCGACGTCACCGGTGACGTACTTGCCGTCGAACACCGCGCAGTCGAAGTTGTCGATCTTCACCTTGCCACCACCAACCGCCTCGATCAGGTCCGGCAGATCCTGATACACCAGCCAGTCGGCACCGATCAGCTCGGCCACTTCCTCGGTGCTGCGGTTGTGCGCGATCAGCTCGTGGGCGCTGGGCATGTCGATGCCATACACGTTCGGGTAACGCACGGCCGGTGCCGCGGAGCAGAAGTAGACGTTCTTCGCCCCGGCTTCACGGGCCATCTGGATGATCTGCTTGCAGGTAGTGCCGCGCACGATGGAGTCGTCCACCAGCATCACGTTCTTGCCGCGGAACTCCAGTTCGATGGCATTGAGCTTCTGGCGCACCGATTTCTTGCGCGCGGCCTGGCCCGGCATGATGAAGGTACGGCCGATATAGCGGTTCTTGACGAAGCCTTCGCGGAACTTCACGCCCAGATGATTGGCCAGTTCCAGTGCCGAGGTACGGCTGGTATCTGGAATCGGGATGATCACGTCGATACCATGCTCGGGACGCTCGCGGAGGATCTTCTCGGCCAGCTTCTCGCCCATGCGCAGGCGTGCCTTGTACACCGAGACGCCATCCATGATCGAATCCGGGCGGGCCAGGTAGACATGCTCGAAGATGCAGGGCGCGTACTGCGGGTTCTCCGCACACTGGCGGGTATGCAGCTTGCCATCCTCGGTGATGTACACCGCTTCACCCGGGGCCAGGTCGCGGATCACGGTAAAACCGAGCACATCCAGCGCCACGCTTTCCGAAGCGATCATGTATTCCACGCCCTCATCGGTGTGACGCTGACCGAAGACGATCGGGCGAATACCGAAGGGGTCGCGGAAACCGACCACGCCGTAGCCGGTGATCATCGCGACGACGGCATAGCCGCCCAGGCAGCGCTTGTGCACGCCACTGACGGCAGCAAACACGTCGTCCGGCGTCGGCTGCAGCTTGTTGCGCACCGCCAGCTCATGGGCGAACACGTTGAGCAGCACTTCCGAGTCGGAGTTGGTGTTGACGTGGCGCAGGTCGGATTCGTAGATCTCGCGCGACAGCTGCTCGACGTTGGTCAGGTTGCCGTTGTGCGCCAGGGTGATGCCGTACGGCGAGTTGACGTAGAACGGCTGGGCTTCGGCCGAGCTCGAACTGCCTGCTGTCGGGTAACGCACATGACCGATACCGGCATGTCCGACCAGACGCTGCATGTGGCGCTGCTGGAACACATCGCGCACCAGACCATTGTCCTTGCGCAGAAACAACCGGCCGTCATGGCTGGTCACGATGCCGGCAGCGTCCTGGCCGCGGTGCTGGAGCACAGTAAGGGCGTCATACAGCGCCTGATTGACGTTGGATTTGCCCACGATACCGACGATGCCACACATGTGACGAAACCCCTATTGATTCAGGCTAAACGCATTACAGAGAAGGCAGGCCCTGTGCGGGCAAACCACCAGCTAGCCATTGACCGGCCAAGCCCAGAATCAGGCTCTTGGACCAATCGGCCACCATCAGAAAATGTGGCAGCAAGGTCGACTGCTGCCACCAGATATCCTGTTGCACCGGTGCCAGGCTAAGCAGCCCCACCAGTACCACCACCAGCAGGGCGCCACGCGCCGCGCCGAAAAACATGCCGAGAAAACGATCGGTACCGCTCAGGCCGGTCACCCGGATCAGCTCACCGATCAGAAAACTGATCAGGCCACCGACCAGCAGGGTCGCCACGAAGAGCAAAGCACAGGCCGCGATCACACGCGCCGAGGGAATATCGATGAAGTCGGTGAGATGCTGAGCCACGGCTCCACCGAACAGCCAGGCGACAACGCCCGCAACGATCCAGACCACCAGTGACAACGCCTCCTTGACGAAGCCACGCTTGATACTGATCAAGGCAGAAACACCGATGATGGCGACAATGGCCCAATCAACCCAGGTGAAAGCCACGTTGCATCCCACAAACGAAAAAGGCCCTGCATTCTAGCAGAGCCCCGTTTTGCCGGTAAGTCTTGACCTCAGCCTTGCTCGGGTTGGAAACGCACGATAAAGCCGTTGAGCTTCTGCTGACGATTGAGCTGATCACGCAGGCGATTGGCCTCGGCACGCTCGATCACCGGCCCCACGAAGACCCGGTTCATGCCATCGACGCTGCGCACGTAGGCGTTGTAGCCCTGCGCGCGTAGTCGCTGCTGCAGTTCGACCGCGCGCTCGCGACTGGACAGGCTCGCCAGCTGCACCGACCAGCTGACCGGCAGGCTGTTCGCATCCAGATGACTGACTGACTTGGCAGGTTCAGCCTGCGCAGGCGCAGTCACCACCGGCTCCGGCTGCACAGGTACAGACCCGACTTGATCCTGGGGTGGCTGGGGCGGCTCAGGAATCGGCTCAGGCTCTGGCACTTCCACCGGCACCACAGACTGCTCGGGAATCGCCGGCATCGATGGCATGACCGGGGCATCGACCACGACCTGCCGCTGCTCGTCCGGACGGGAGAACAGCATGGGCAGGAAGATTACCGCCAGCGCGACCAATACCAGCGCACCAACAATGCGCTGCTTCAATCCCTTGTCCAGCTCAGCCATCTACTCGACCTCATGCCCATTGTGCTGATGCAACCATTGCAGTGCCTCGGCCACGCAGAAGAACGATCCAAACAGCAGAATCTGCGCACCATCGACCGCTTCGTCAGCAGCCTGAGTAAGTGCAGCCGCCACCGTGCCGGCATTCTCCACGCTGGCACCACCTGCAAGCAAGGCACTTTCCAGCTCCGCTGCAGGACGTGCGCGCGGCGAATCCAGGGTGGCCACATACCAGCGGCTGACCAGCGCCTGCAGAGGCGACAAAACACCCGGCAAATCCTTATCGGCGAGCAAACCAAACACCGCCAGTCGCTCGACAGGCTGTGCGCCCTGCCCCAGGCGCTCTGCCAGATAACTGGCGGCATGCGGGTTATGCCCAACATCGAGCATGAGCTGCAGGCGCTTGCCGCGCCAGGTGATCTCGCGACGATCCAGGCGCCCGGTGACGCGCGTGCCACACAGAGCCGCGGCAATCACGTCCGTACGCCAGGGCAAGTCCAGCAACGCGAAGGCCTGTACGGCCAGCGCCGCATTCTCCATCGGCAGATCGAGCAACGGCAGATCGTCCAGTTGCAACGGCATGCCCTCGGCGGTCAGGCCCCGCCACTGCCAACCAGCTGCATCGATCTGCAGGTCATAGTCGCGCCCACGCAGGAGGAAAGGACAGTCGAGCAGCGCCACCTGCTCCAGCAGGGGCAAAGGGGGATCGAGATCACCACACAGGACGGGCTTTCCAGCGCGACAGATACCGGCCTTCTCGAAAGCCACCGACTCACGGGTATCGCCCAGCCAGTCGGCATGATCCAGGCCAATGCTGGTGATCAACGCCAGATCAGCATCGACCAGATTGACCGTATCCAGACGACCACCGAGGCCGACCTCCAGCACGACCGCATCCAGCGCCGCCTGTTCGAATAGCCAGAAAGCCGCCAGCGTGCCCATCTCGAAGTAGGTCAGGCTGACGTCGGTACGCGCCGCCTCGACGGCGGCAAAGGCATCGCAGAGGGCAGCATCGCTGGCCTCGACGCCCTGGATTTGCACCCGTTCGTTATAACGCAGCAGGTGCGGTGAACTGTAAACGCCGACTTTCAGACCACAAACGCTCAGCAGGCTGGCCAGAAAGGCGCAGGTGGAACCTTTGCCATTGGTGCCGGTCACGGTTATGACCAGCGGCGCAGGGCGACCAAGTCCGAGTTGATGGGCGACCTGCCGGCTACGCTCCAGGCCCATATCGATGGCCGTAGGGTGCAGCTGCTCGAGATAACTCAGCCAGCCGGCGAGGTCGCGTTGACTCATGCGCTTTCCAGTGCGGGAGAAGGCTTGTGCTGCATCTGCGCCAGCAGGCGGGCCAGACGCGGGCGCAGCTCATGGCGCGGAATGATCATGTCGATGGCGCCGTGCTCCAGCAGGAACTCGCTGCGCTGGAAGCCTTCCGGCAGCTTCTCGCGCACGGTCTGCTCGATCACCCGCGGACCGGCAAAACCGATCAACGCACGAGGTTCGGCAACGATCACGTCGCCAAGCATGGCCAGGCTGGCCGAGACACCGCCATACACCGGATCGGTCAGCACGGAGATAAACGGTATCCCCTCTTCGCGCAGGCGCGCCAGAGCAGCGCTGGTTTTGGCCATCTGCATCAGCGAGATCAGAGCTTCCTGCATACGCGCACCACCGGAGGCTGCAAAACACAGCATCGGGCAGCGCTGCTCCAGTGCCGCGTTGGCCGCACGCACGAAACGCTCGCCAACGATGGCGCCCATGGAGCCTCCCATGAAATCGAATTCGAAGGCACAGGCCACAACCGGCATGCCCACCAACTTGCCACGCAGGGCAATCAGCGCATCGTTCTCGCCAGTCTGCTTCTGCGCCGCCAGCAGGCGATCCTTGTACCTCTTCGAGTCACGGAACTTGAGGCGATCGACCGGTTCCAGATCGGCACCCAGCTCCTCACGGCCATCGGCATCGAGGAAGATATCCAGGCGCTGGCGTGCGCCAATGCGCATGTGGTGATGGCACTTGGGGCAGACATCCAGGGTCTTTTCCAGTTCGGGGCGATACAGCACCGCATCACAGGATGGGCATTTGTGCCACAACCCTTCGGGCACCGAACTCTTCTTCGCCTCCGACCGCATGATCGAAGGGATCAGTTTGTCTCTCAACCAGTTGCTCATGCGCGTGTTCTCCAGTCCTTCTGCAGAGCCGCCAGCACTCTGATCGCGCGGCGGCTCCAGCGTATTCGGTTGCTTACTGGCCATTGGTGAACCCACCCTGGCACAGAGCATGACGATCAATCATGACTGGCCTGTGGACGGCATCCAGACCGGCGACGTCACATGCCCACAGCAACCCGTCACGCATGGCGCACCGCCTGAATAAACGCCTGAACCTTGGAGGCATCCTTGATGCCCTTGGCCAGCTCCACCCCGCCACTGACGTCCACCGCATACGGGCGAACGTGAGCAATGGCGGCGGCGACGTTTTGCGGCGTCAGCCCGCCAGCCAGAACCACCGGCTTGGGTAGATTTTGTGGAACCAGATCCCAGTCGAAAGCCTCCCCGGTCCCGCCGGGAATGCCTGGCACATAGGCATCCAGCAACACGGCCTGCGCCGAGGGAAAGGCACACACCTGGGCAGTCACATCATCCCCCGCCTTCACCCGCAACGCCTTCATGTAAGGACGCCCATGGCCCTCGCAGGCGGCGCAGTCTTCGTCGCCATGAAACTGCAAAAGATCCAGCGGCACTGCGTCCAGGGTTTCGCCGATTTCACAGCGGCTGGCATTGACGAACAGGCCAACCGTGGTCACGAAAGGTGGCAAAGCCCGCACAATCGCTTGCGCCTGGCTAACCGAAACCGCACGCGGACTCTTGGCATAGAACACCAGGCCAATGGCATCCGCCCCGGCAGCTACGGCGGCCAGGGCATCCTCAATACGGGTAATGCCACAAATCTTGCTGCGAACGGCGGACACTGTGCAGACACCTAAAAGGAATGTGCCGGGATGTTAGCAAAAGGAGCAAAGCACCGTCAGCTCATCACATCCGGCAAAGAACTGAGAAAATGTGGCCCGATGTAACGCTTGGGCAAGTCGAACTGCTCGGGATACTCCACCTGGACCAGATACAGCCCATAAGGGTGCGCGGTGATCCCGCCGGCCCGTCGATCACGCGCCGCCAGCACCTCGGCCGCCCATTCAACCGGACGCTCGCCTGCACCAATCGTCATCAGTACCCCGGCAAAGTTGCGCACCATATGGTGCAGGAAGGCATTGGCACGCACATCCAGCACGATCAGGCGACCATGCTCGATCACCTCCAAGTGATGCAACGTCTTCACGGGCGACTTGGCCTGGCACTGCACCGCACGGAAGGAGGTGAAGTCATGGGTGCCAACCAGATGGCGCGCTGCCTCACGCATGCGCGACGCATCCAGCGGACGGTGATTCCAAGTAACTTCCTCTGCCATGTGCGCCGGGCGAATCTGATCGTTGTAGATCGCGTAACGATAGCGGCGAGCCATGGCACTGAAACGCGCATCGAATTCGCGCGGCATGGCCTTGGCCCAGGTCACACTGATATCGGACGGCAGGTTGAGGTTGGCTCCCATCATCCAGGAATGCATGGTGCGCTCGACCGTAGTATCGAAGTGCACCACCTGGCCACAGGCATGCACCAGCGCATCGGTACGCCCGGCGCAGCTGAGAGTGACCGGCGCGCCACCCGCCACCTTGGATAGGGCCTTTTCCAGAGTTTCCTGAATGGACGGCACCCCAGCGCGCTGGCGCTGGAAGCCACGATAACGCGAACCACGGTATTCAACGCCCAGGGCAATCCTGAAAACGCCAGCGGCGGCCGTATCGGCCGCCGCTGTTGGTAGTACATCAACCATTTATCAAACCAGTTTTGCGATCAACTCACGGGCCTCGACCTGTTGAGCATCGTTACCTTCAGCCAGGACTTCGTCGAGGATGTCACGCGCACCCTCGCTATCACCCATATCGATGTAAGCACGAGCCAGATCAAGCTTGGTGGCGGTTTCATCGGTGCCCGAAAGGAAATCGAAGTCTTCTTCGCCTTCCAGAGCATCAGCCAGCGGAGCGACCACAGGCGCAGCAGCCGGCTCCAGCGGAGCAGGCTCGCTCAGGGTCTCTGCCATCTGATCCAGCTCGGCACTGACCTGTTCCAACTGAGCAGCAAAGTCATCAGCCTCAGCAGCCGGAGCGGCCAGAGGCTCGTCAGCCAGCGACAGATCGAAGTCCATCGGCAGGTCCCGCTCCTCACCGGCGACTGCAGCAGGAGCAGCCAGCGGCTCGTCCAGGCTGAAATCGGCCAGATCATCAGACAGCGCAGCGGGGCCATCTTCTTCAAGACTCAGGGTGAACTCTTCTTCTGCGGCAGCTGCTGGCAGATCAGCCTCAAGCTCCAGACTGAAGTCAGCCAAGTCATCCGACTGTTCGCTGGAGGTTGCGCTCAGCAAGGGCTCGTCAGACATCTCGAGATCAAAGCCCAGGTCATCCTCGGCCAGCGCGACCGGAGCAGAGGCCGGTTCTGCTGGCAGGTCAAAGCTGAAATCATCATCCAGCGACAACTCAGGCACGCTGCCGGCATCGGAGGTATTGGGCAGGTCGGCCGCCAGATCGCCCTCCAGATCATCCAGGCTCAGATCGAACGCATCATCGAGATCGCTAGCCGACGCTTTGACCGGCTCACTGATCGGATCATCCAGCGTCAGGTCATCCAGGTTGAAATCACCCAGATCATCCAGCGCACTGGCCGAGGCAGCAGCCACAGCGGCAGCCGCCACCATCGCCGGGTACTTGGCATTGAGTTGCTCGACCTGAGATTGCGCGCCGCCCATTTCAGCCAGTTCACCCGCCTGACGCTGATAGCCTTCGCGATCACCCATCTCGGCCAGAACTTCCATCAGCTTCAGCCGCAGATCACTGCGCTGCGGCTCCTGATTGATCGCATTGTGCAAAAGATCGGCAGCCTGACTGAACTTGCCATAGGCAATATAGATATCGGCCTCGGCCAGCGGATCGCCGGTCTGCGGAGTCACACGCTCCTCTTCGGCCTCAGCCAGAGCGCTCTGAGGCTCTTCGGACAGACCCTCGAAGCTGCTTTCCGGCATATCTAGGTCAGCTTCCAGGCTTTCCTCAGTCCGACCGGCCAGCGTGCTCTGCAGCTCGGTTTCCTTCATCGCATTGCGACGGGACAGCACCATCAGACCGACCAGCAACAGCAGCAGCGCACCACCACCTGCGGCACCGAGCAGCAGCGGATTGGCCATCAGCTCGTCGATGAAGCTGACCGGTTCGGCCGGAGCAGGTGCCACGACAGGTTTGGCAGGCTGCACAGCCGGCTTGACCGGCGCTACCGGCTTAGCCGCTTCGGCAGGTTTCGCGGCTGGTACTGCAGCCGGTTTGGCAACAGGAGCGGCAGGCTTGGCAGGCTCCTCGGCATAGTTGAAGTCGGCCTGAGCTGGTTTGGCGGCGGCAGGCGCGGCTTCTACTGGCTTAACTTGTACCGGCTTGGTTTCTGCGGGCTTGCTGGCTGCCGGAGCAGCGGCCACTGGTTTGCTCGCCTCAGCCTTGGCCGGCTCGGCTACGGCAGGAGCGGCTGGTTTTACAGGGGCCGCAGGCGCCGCAGCAACCTTGTCCTTGGCAGCCAGATCAGCCTGCAGCTTGGCCATCTGTGCATCTTTAAGCGCCACCAGCTTCTGCAACTTGTCCAGCTGGCTCTGCAGATCGCCCATGCGATCTTTCAGCTCGGCATTTTCGCTGCGAGTCGAGTCCAGGCTTTCCTTGGTCACTGCCAGCTTATCGTTGAGCGCCTTGGCTTCAGCCGCACCCTTCTCGCTACCCCCGGCGGCCTTGCCGCTATCGGCTGCCACCAGTTTCAGGCTGTCCTGGCGCTCGACCTTGGCCGGAGCCGCACCAGCGCTCGCACGCTTGGTAGCATCCAGCTGACGCGTACCGGCAGGAGCCGCCGCTACTGCACGACCTTCGCGCCAAGCCGTGTTCTGCTCGGCAACCTGAGCAATGGCTTCTGCCTGGCTGCGGGCCTTGATCTGCTGCTCATCGGGCAAGCGCAGAACCTGGTTATTTTTCAGACGATTGATATTGCCGGCCAGGAAGGCATCCGGATTGAGGTCCTGGATGGCCAGCATGGTCTGGTGTACCGACACGCTGCTGTTGGGACGCACGCGTGCAGCGATTTCCCACAGCGTGTCGTTGCCAGTGGTCTTGTACTGGTTACCCTCGATGCGCGACGTTGCCACCGGGGCGGCAGCCGGACGCGGTGCCGGAGCACTGTAAGTAGGCTTACTGACAGGCGCGGCCGCAACCGGAACCTGCGGGCGGGTCACCGGTGCGGCAACCGGCATTTGCGGCGCGGCGGCGGCCTGCGGCGAATACAGCGGAGGATCAAGCAGAATGGTGTATTCACGCAGCGTACGGCCGGTCGGCCACGCAACTTCGACCAGGAAATTCAGGTAGGGCTCGCGCACCGGTTTGCTCGAGGTCACGCGAATCACGCTCTGACCATTGGGCTTGATTACCGGGGTGAACTTGAGGTCGGTCAGGAAATACTGGCGATCAACGCCGGCCTTACTGAATTCCTCAGGCGAGGCCAGGGTGGAAACCACCTCGCCGGAAGCCAGATCGCGCACTTCCATGAGGGCGATTTCTGCGCTCAGCGGCTGGTTCAGTGCCGACTTGAGGTTGATTTCCCCCAGTCCTAGCGCATGTGCCATTCCGGTTGACAGCGAAGACGCTGCCGCGATTGCCAGCACCAGTTTGCGAACCCGAACCATAGCGTTTTCCCTTGTTTTATCTTTTTTTCTCGACGCGCGAGAGGGGTCAGATTGAACGCTACCCGCTTCCGTTTCCACGGAGCCCCGCCAGCGTTCAGTCAAGCCAGTATTGTCAAGCTAGAAAAATTCTTCAAATTTTCCGGTAAGTATCTTTTACAGATAGTGTTTTATCAACAACTCGGCTATTTGCACAGCGTTTAGCGCCGCGCCTTTGCGCACGTTATCGGAAGTAATCCACAAATTAAGTTCGGTTGCGTCATCCAGACCTTGACGCAGTCGACCGACATAGATCGCATCCTGCCCTACGGCATCTCCCACTGCCGTCGGATAATCCCCCTCCTCGACCAGTTCGAGTGCGCTTTCGCCGACCAATGCGGCCTGCGCCTGCGCTAGCGGCAGCGGCCCACCAGCCAACAGACTGACACTCAGGCTGTCACCGAAGAACACTGGAGCCTGTACGCAAGTGGCACTGACCTTGAGCTCAGGCAGCGTCAGCACCTGTTGCAGTTCGGCCACCAGGCGCCGCTCCAGCAGTGCCTGGCCTTCGCCATCGACCAGGCCAACCTGGGCCAGCAGGTTGAACGCCACCTGCCGGTCAAACAGACGCGGCTCTAGCGGCCGGGCATTGAGCAACTCGGCGGTCTGCCGAGCCAGCTCGGTGACGCCTTCACGTCCGCGCTGGGAAATCGCCAGCGCCGCCATCACCGTCAGCCGCTGCAGGGTATGTTCACGGACCAGCGGCGCCAGCACGCAAGCCAGCATCACCACCGGGCTGAGCGGACTGGCCAACACATAGGGTGGCTTGAGCCCGGCAACCGCAGAGGCATTGACCTCCGGCACGATGCGCGGCGCCTCATCAAGCAACAGTGCGCCAGACAGATCGATCACCGCACATCCCGCGGCCTGGGCTCGCGGTGCAAAACTGCGGGTTACTGCCTCGCCAGCCGCAAAAAAGGCGATCTTCACCTGGCTAAAGTCGAACTCGGCGACATCGCGCACCCGCAGGTTCTTGCCCCGAAAGGCAAAGCTCTGCCCGGCCGACTCGGCACTGGCCAGCAGATGCAGGGTGCTGACCGGAAACTCGCGCTCCTCCAGCAGCTCGATAAGGGTTTCACCGACCAGACCGGTCGCACCGATCAGGGCAATGGCAAAGGATTGAGACATGAACAGACCCCGAACAGAGAAAGACTGGGCGGCACTCTAGCGACCGCCTGCAGAAAAGCAAAAGGGCCGGAACAAGCCGGCCCTTTTGCTCAACAATCAGCGCTTGCCAATCAACGCTCCAGCAGGATGCGCAGCATGCGGCGCAGCGGCTCGGCCGCGCCCCACAGCAGCTGGTCACCGACCGTGAAAGCCCCCAGGTACTGCGAACCCATGTTGAGCTTGCGCAGACGCCCCACCGGCACACTAAGAGTACCGGTCACAGCAGTCGGACCCAGCTCGCGGATGCTGGCTTCGCGCTGGTTCGGCACCAGCTTGACCCACGGATTGTGCTGGCTGATCAACTGCTCGATGTCGGCCAGCGGCACATCCTTGTTCAGCTTGATGGTCAGCGCCTGGCTGTGGCAACGCATGGCGCCGATGCGCACGCACAGGCCATCGACCGGGATCGGGCTCTTGTTGCGACCGAGGATCTTGTTGGTCTCGGCCTGGCCCTTCCACTCTTCGCGGCTCTGCCCGTTCGGCAGTTCCTTGTCGATGTAGGGGATCAGGCTGCCGGCCAGCGGCATGCCGAAGCTGTCCACCGGGAACGCTTCGCCACGCATGGTTTCAGCAACCTTGCGGTCGATGTCGAGGATGGCGCTGGCCGGGTTGGCTAGATCGTCAGCCACGGCACCGTGAATGGCGCCCATCTGCTTGATCAGCTCACGCATGTTCTGTGCGCCGGCACCGGAAGCCGCCTGGTAGGTCATGGCGCTCATCCACTCGACCAGACCGGCTTCGTACAGGCCGCCCAGCGCCATCAGCATCAGGCTGACGGTGCAGTTGCCACCGATGTAGTTCTTGGTACCGGCGTCGAGCTGCTGATCGATGACCTTGCGGTTCACCGGGTCCAGCACGATCACGGCGTCATCGGCCATGCGCAGGCTGGAAGCCGCGTCGATCCAGTAGCCATTCCAGCCGGCTTCGCGCAGCTTGGGGAAGACTTCGCTGGTGTAGTCGCCACCCTGACAGGTCAGGATCACGTCCAGGCTTTTCAGCTCGTCGATGCTGTAGGCATCCTTCAGCGGGGCAATGTCCTTGCCCACGGCCGGCCCTTGGCCGCCGACATTGGAGGTGGTGAAGAACACCGGCTCGATCAGGTCAAAGTCACGCTCTTCCAGCATGCGCTGCATGAGCACGGAACCGACCATACCGCGCCAACCGATCAGACCTACACGTTTCATAACGACTACACCCTTGTTAACAGCCCGCCGCTACAGTCACGACGGGGCTGGAGAGATTACAGACTACGCAGCGCTTCGACTACCGCATCGCCCATGCCGGCGGTGCCGACCTTGGTCTTGCCTTCCGACCAGATGTCGCCGGTACGCAAGCCCTGATCCAGGACCTTGCTCACCGCCAGCTCGATGGCGTCAGCGGCAGCGGACTGGTTGAAGCTGTAACGCAGCATCATCGACACCGAGAGGATGGTCGCCAGCGGGTTGGCAATGCCCTTGCCGGCGATGTCCGGCGCCGAACCATGGCACGGCTCGTACATGCCCTTGTTGTTGGCATCCAAGGATGCCGACGGCAGCATGCCGATGGAGCCGGTGAGCATGGAAGCCTCGTCCGAGAGGATGTCGCCGAACATGTTGTCGGTGACCATCACGTCGAACTGCTTGGGCGCGCGGACCAGCTGCATGGCGGCGTTGTCGACGTACATGTGCGACAGCTCGACCTGCGGGTAGTCCTTGGCCACTTCCTCGACCACGGCGCGCCACAGCTGGCTGGAGGCCAGCACGTTGGCCTTGTCCACCGAGCAGAGCTTCTTGTTGCGCACCATGGCCATGTCGAAGCCGACCTTGGCGATGCGGCGGATTTCGCTCTCGCTGTACGGTAGGGTGTCGTAGGCCATGCGCTCGCCGTTTTCCAGCACTTTGCTCTCACGCGGCTGACCGAAGTAGATACCGCCAGTCAGCTCGCGAACGATGAGGATATCCAGGCCGGCCACCACTTCCGGCTTGAGGCTGGAGGCCTCGGCCAGTTGCGGGTAGAGAATGGCCGGACGCAGGTTGCCGAACAGGCCCAGCTGCGAGCGGATCTTCAGCAGACCGCGCTCCGGGCGGATGGCCGGATCGATGGTGTCCCACTTCGGCCCGCCAACGGCGCCGAGCAGCACGGCGTCGGCGGCGCGGGCGCGCTCCAGGGTCTCGTCGGCCAGCGGCACGCCGTAACGGTCGATGGCGGCGCCACCCAGATCATCGAAGGACAGCTCGAAACCGAGGTTGTACTTGTCGTTGGCCAGGTTCAACACCTTGACCGCCTCGGCCATGATTTCCGGACCGATACCGTCGCCTGGGAGAACCAGAATCTGCTTGCTCATGCTCAATCCTTAATTACTTGATCGCGCCGAACAGCCAGGGGCTGCTCTGCTTGTGTTTGGCTTCGAAGGCCTTGATCGCTTCCGCGTCCTGCAGGGTCAGGCCGATGTCGTCCAGGCCATTGAGCAGGCAGTGCTTGCGGAAGGCATCGATCTCGAAGCTGTACTGCACGCCATCCGGACGGGTCACGGTCTGCGCTGCGAGGTCGACGGTCAGCTGGTAACCCTCGGCGGCCTCGGCCTGCTGGAACAGCGCATCGACCTCTTCATCCTTGAGGATGATCGGCAGCAGGCCGTTCTTGAAGCTGTTGTTGAAGAAGATGTCGGCAAAGCTCGGCGCGATCACGGTGCGGAAGCCGTACTCGTCCAGCGCCCAAGGCGCGTGCTCGCGGCTCGACCCGCAGCCGAAGTTCTCGCGGGCCAGCAACACGCTGGCGCCCTGATAGCGCGGGAAGTTCAGCACGAAGTCCTTGTTCAGCGGACGGTTGGAGCAATCCTGGTTCGGCTGCCCGACATCCAGGTAACGCCACTCATCAAACAGGTTCGGGCCGAAGCCGGTGCGCTTGATGGATTTGAGGAACTGCTTGGGAATGATCTGGTCGGTGTCGACGTTGGCACGATCCAGCGGAGCCACAAGGCCAGTGTGTTGGGTAAAGGCTTTCATCATCTGTCTCCTCAGGCCTGGATCAGTTCACGCACGTCGATAAAGTGACCGGTCACGGCAGCGGCCGCAGCCATGGCGGGGCTGACCAGGTGAGTACGGCCACCGGCACCCTGACGGCCCTCGAAGTTGCGGTTGGAGGTCGAGGCGCAGTGCTCGCCGCTGCCCAGCTTGTCCGGATTCATCGCCAGACACATGGAGCAGCCCGGTTCACGCCATTCGAAGCCGGCTTCGATGAAGATCTTGTCCAGCCCCTCGGCCTCGGCCTGCGCCTTGACC
Organism: Pseudomonas fluvialis; assembly: GCF_014207935.1. Classification (GTDB taxonomy): domain Bacteria; phylum Pseudomonadota; class Gammaproteobacteria; order Pseudomonadales; family Pseudomonadaceae; genus Aquipseudomonas; species Aquipseudomonas fluvialis_A. The sequence continues at coordinate 319,868 of NZ_JACHLL010000003.1, forward strand.
AGGCCGGAGCCCGGCACCACCAGCGCCTGCTTGACGGTCGCGGCGACCTTGCGACCCTTGGCCACCTCGGCGGCGGCGCGCAGGTCTTCGATGCGCGAGTTGGTGCAGGAACCGATAAACACGCGGTCCAGCTTGATCTCGGTGATCGGCTGGTTGGCGGTCAGGCCCATGTATTTCAGTGCACGCACGATGGAATCGCGCTTGACCGGATCGGCTTCATTGGCCGGGTCCGGCACGCGCTCATCGACAGCCAGGACCATTTCCGGCGAGGTACCCCAGGACACCTGCGGCTTGATGTCTTCGGCCTTCAGCTCGACCACGGTATCGAACTGCGCGTCGGCATCGGACACCAGACCTTTCCACTGCTCGACGGCCTTGGCCCAGTCAGCACCCTTGGGCGCGAACGGACGACCTTCAACGTAGGCGATGGTCTTTTCATCGACAGCCACCAGACCGACGCGCGCACCGGCTTCGATGGCCATGTTGCAGAGGGTCATGCGGCCTTCCAGCGACAGGTCGCGGATGGCACTGCCGGCAAACTCCAGGGCATGGCCGTTACCGCCGGCGGTACCGATCTTGCCGATGATGGCCAGCACAATGTCCTTGGCGGTGACGCCGGCGGGCAACTGGCCCTCGACGCGCACCTGCATGTTCTTCATCTTCTTGGCCACCAGGCACTGGGTGGCGAGCACATGCTCGACCTCGGAGGTGCCGATACCGTGGGCCAGGGCACCGAAGGCACCGTGGGTGGAGGTGTGCGAGTCACCGCAGACCACGGTCATGCCCGGCAGGGTGGCGCCCTGCTCCGGGCCGACCACGTGAACGATGCCCTGGCGGCTGTCGTTCATCTTGAATTCGAGGATGCCGAAGTCGTCGCAGTTCTCGTCGAGGGTCTGCACCTGGAGGCGCGACACTTCGTCGGCGATGGCTTCCAGACCGCCCTGGCGCTCCGCCTTGGTGGTCGGCACGTTGTGGTCCGGGGTGGCGATATTGGCGTCGATGCGCCATGGCTTGCGCCCGGCCAGACGCAGCCCTTCGAAGGCCTGCGGCGAGGTCACTTCGTGGAGGATCTGCCGGTCGATGTAGATCAGCGACGAACCATCGTCGCGACGCTTCACTTCGTGCATATCCCAGAGCTTGTCGTACAGCGTTTTGCCGGCCATCTGCTGTTCCTCTATCGGTTTGCGCGGGCTGCCCGCACGAATCAGGTCATTTGCAAGCAAGGGTCGAACGCCCTTTTGTGCATGAGGCGATGCTAGGGGCTTGCAATGAATAACTCCAATTCATATTTTTCATCCATTGGATAACCAAAAGGAATCCACCATGGATCTGGCCAACCTCAATGCCTTTATCGCCATCGCCGAGGCCGGCAGCTTCTCTGAAGCCGGCGAGCGCCTGCACCTGACCCAGCCCGCCGTGAGCAAGCGCATCGCCGGCCTGGAGCAGCAGCTCAATGTGCGCCTGTTCGACCGCATCGGTCGCGAAGTCAGCCTCACCGAGGCCGGTCGCGCCCTGTTGCCGCGCGCCTACCAGATCCTCAATGTACTGGACGATACCCGTCGCGCCTTGACCAATCTCAACGGCGAGATCAGCGGTCGCCTGACCCTGGCCACCAGCCACCACATCGGCCTGCACCGCCTGCCGCCCCTGCTGCGCGCCTTTACCCGGGCCCATCCGCAGGTCGCGTTGGACATCCAGTTCCTCGATTCGGAGGTGGCCTATGAGGAGGTACTGCACGGCCGCGCCGAACTGGCTGTGATCACCCTGGCCCCGGAAACCCGACCACCGGTGGCTGCCACGGCAATCTGGGACGATGTGCTGGATTTCGTCGCCGCCCCCGAGCATCCGCTAGCCCGCAATGGCACCGTCAGCCTGGCCGACGTGGCGCGGCACCCGGCGGTCTTTCCCGGCGACAACACATTCACCCACCACATCGTGCGACGCCTGTTCGAAGCAGAAGGGCTCAAGCCGAATATCGGCATGAGCACCAACTACCTGGAAACCATCAAGATGATGGTTTCCATCGGCATCGCCTGGAGCGTGCTGCCGCGCACCATGCTCGACAGTCAGGTCGCCGCCCTGCCGCTGCCCGGCGTCCAGCTGGTGCGTCGGCTAGGCTATATCGTGCATACCGAACGCACCCTGTCCAACGCCGCGCGCGCCTTTATCGCCCTGCTGGAAGAGCAGCGCGACTGAGCCGGCGATGTTGCTTGCAGGCAAACCGGCAACGGGGCTAGTGTGACCGGACAATAACGATCAGCACCCTTGTCCGAGCACGGACCAGTACGTGCCGACATGTAGTGGAACTGCTGCCTATGGCTGAAGCCTCACCCATCGCGCCTGCCGACCTGCACGCCCACCTGAGCCAGCTCAGTGCGGCGCTGGATGCCGCGCAACTGGGCACCTGGTTCTGGGACCCGCAAGCCGACCTACTCAATCTCTCGCCCGGCTGTATGCGCCTGCTCGGCCGCAGCCCGCAGCAGCCCTTGCGCCAACTCAGCGACTACATCGAACTGATAGTAGAGGAAGATCGTCCCAGTCTGATTGCCAGCCTTGCCGGTATCGATCAGCAACCCGGCCGCGAACTGGCCCTCAAGCACCGTGTGCAACTGGCCGACGGAACCCAGCGCTGGCTGGAGCTCAGCGGCCAACTGCTGATCCAGGCCGACGGCAGGCCCAGCCTGCTCGGCGTGCTGCGCGACATCAGCCAGCTGCAGCAGCGCGAAGCCGAACAGGCGGCCACCCAGGCGCGCTACAGCGCCCTGTTCCAGCTCAACCCCGGCCCCATGACGCTACTGCGCTACAGCGATGGCTGCATCGTCGATGTCAACGACCAGTTTTGCGAAGTCTTCGGCTGGTCGCGGCAGGACTGCCTGGGTCACACGGCGATGGAGCTGGAGCTGTGGGTCGACACCCAACAACGCGACGAACTGCGCCGCCGCAGCCGTCATCTCGACAAGCCTGTCACCCTGTTCGCCCACTTCCGCCGTCGCGACGGTCAGCAGCTGTGCGGCACCCTGTCGGCCCGCAGCATCGTGATCGATGGCGAACCCTGCCTGCTCTGCGCCTTTCTGGACGAGAGCCATCGCGTGGCCGCCGAGCATGCCCTGCGCACCAGCGAGGAAAAGTTCGCCAAGACCTTCCTCACCACGCCCGACACGGTCGTCATCACCGACCGCGCCAACGGCCGCTTCATTGCCGTCAACCCCTCATTCGAGCGGCAGTTCGGCTGGAGCGCCGCCGAGGCGATCGGCAAAACCTCGCTGGAACTCGGTATCTGGCGTGACCCTCAGGACCGCCAGCGCATGATCGATGCACTGGACGCCGATGGACGCCTGGAACACCTGGAAGCCGAGCTGTGCCACCGCAACGGCTCGACCAGCACCAACCTGTTGTATGGCGCCGAGTGCGAAATCGATGGCCGCACCTGCCTGGCCCTGACCCTGCGCGACATCACCCTGCAGCGCCGCCAGGAACAGGCGCTGCGTAACAGCGAGCAACGCCTCAAGCTGGCCCTGGACTCGGCACAACTGGGCACCTGGGACTGGGATCTCAAGAACCTGCAGTTTTTTGCCTCGGCACGCTGCAGCGCCCTGCACGGTCTGCCCGACGAACCCTTCCATGCCGACTACCGACAGTTCTTCGTCCACCTCGAACGCGACGACCAGGACTACCTGCGCGTGCAGCTCGACGAGATGAAACGCCAGCCAGGCCAGGCTCGCCAGTTGCATTACCGGGTGCGACGCCCGCAGGGTGGACACCTGCACCTGGAAAGTACCGCTACCCTTTACCTGGACGATCAGGGTGAGCCACGACGCATCACCGGGGTGGTCGCCGACGTCACCGAACGGACCCAGCGCGAGCGGCAGGTTGCCGCCTCCGAGGAAAAATTCGTCACCCTGTTCAACTCCAGCCCCGATCCGATCTGCGTGTCGCGCATCCGTGACGGCCAGTTCATCGACCTCAACCCGAGTTTCACCCAGATCTTCGGCTGGAGCCTCGACGATCTGCGCGGCCGCGACGCCGGCAGCGTGCCCTTCTGGGCCCTGGCCAGCGAACGCCAGCGCCTGTTCGAGAAGCTCAAGACCCAGCAGGGCCTGGACAACGAGTTGGCGCAGTACAACACCAAGGATGGCGATCTCTTGACCTGCCAGGTGTCCAGCCGCTTCATCCGCGTCGACCGCCAGCTGTGCATCGTCTCGACCTTCCGCGACGTGACCGACCGCGAAAGCGCCGAACGCCTGCTCAAGTACAGCGAGGAGAAATTCGCCAAGGCCTTCCATGCCTCGCCCGATGCCATCAGCATCAGCGAGCGCAGCACCGGCCGCTTCCTCGAGGTCAATGGTGGATTCTGTCGTCTCACCGGCTACCAGCCCGAGGAAGTGCTCGGGCGCACCTCGCTGGAACTCAACACCTGGGCCGATGCCGGCCAGCGCCAACGGCTGATCGAACAGCTGCAGCGCGAAGGTCATGTGCACAACCTCGAGCTGCAGGCGCTGACCCGTGACGGCCGGATCATGACTGTTGAAGTCTCGGCCGAGCCGATCAGCATTGCCGGTAGCGACTGCCTGCTGCTGATCGCCCGCGACGTCACCGCCTTCAAACAGGCCCAGGCGCAGATCCAGCACCTGGCCTACCACGACCCACTGACCAACCTGCCCAACCGCACGCTGCTGCTCGACCGCCTGACCCAGCAGATCGCCCTGCTCAAGCGCCATCATCTGCGTGGCGCCCTGCTCTACCTGGACCTCGACCACTTCAAGCACATCAACGACTCACTCGGCCACCCGGTCGGCGACTCGGTGCTGAAGATGGTCACCGCGCGCCTGGAATCCTGCGTGCGCATGGAGGACACCGTGGCGCGCCTGGGTGGTGACGAGTTCGTCGTCCTGATCAGTGGCCTGGAAGGCAAGCGCACCGAAGCCACCCGCGAGGCGCGCAACGTCGCCGACAAGCTGCGCACCCTGCTGGCCGAGCCGATGCTGATCGAAGGCCATCGCCTGCAGATCACCCCGAGCATCGGCATCGCCATGCTGCCCGACCACGGCGACAACCCGGCCGACCTGCTCAAGCGTGCCGACATTGCCCTGTACCGGGCCAAGGACTCCGGGCGCAACACCGTGCAGGTGTTCCAGAGAACCATGCAGACCGTGGCCAGCGAACGCCTGCGCCTGGAAAGCGACCTGCGCCTGGCTCTGCCTCGCAACGAATTTTTCCTGCATTTCCAGCCCCAGGTCGACAGCCAGTCACGACGCATGGTCGGGGCCGAAGTACTGCTGCGCTGGCAGCACCCCACACTGGGCCAGCAGTCGCCGGCGCTGTTCATCCAGATTCTCGAAGAGAGCGGCCTGATTCTCGAGGTCGGCAGCTGGGTGCTGCGCCAGGCCTGCCAGCAGACCCAGCAGTTGCTGGAGCAGGGCCTGGTGCAGCGCGAGGATTTCAGCATCAGCGTCAACATCAGCCCGCGGCAGTTCCGCCAGGCCGATTTCGTCGAGCAGGTGATGGACTGCCTGGAAAGCTCGCGCCTGCCGACCAGCATGCTCAAGCTGGAAATCACCGAAGGCATCGTGATCCAGAACCTCGACGACACCATCGCCAAGATGAATCGCCTGAAGAAACTCGGCGTCAGCTTCGCCATGGACGACTTCGGCACCGGCTACAGCTCGCTGACCTACCTCAAGCGCCTGCCAGTGGATGTGCTGAAGATCGACCAGTCGTTCGTGCGCGACTCCTGCATCGACCAGAACGATGCCGAGATCATCCGCGCCATCGTCGCCATGGCCCAGAGCCTGGGCCTGGCCCTGGTCGCCGAGGGTGTGGAAACGCCGCAACAGCTGGCGCTGCTGGAAGCTCAGGGCTGTCATGTGTGCCAGGGCTATCTGTTCAGCAAGCCAGTGCCGCTGCAGGAGTTCTGCCAGCTGCTGCAGCCGGCCTGCGAACGGATCGGCGCCTGATCAGGACAGCTGGCGGCGGCTGACGAACTCGCGCGGCACACCACTCAGGGGGTCGCTAAAACTCAGGCGGCGAGCCAGCAATTGCAACGGCCGGCTGAAATCATCGACTACCTCGGCCTGGACTTCTGGATACCAGGGATCATTGAGCAGCGGCGCCCCGAGTGCCGCCATCTGCACCCGCAACTGATGTTTGCGACCGCTGTGCGGGTAGAGTGCATAGCGCCAATAATCGGCGCGCCGCTCCAGCACCTCGATACGCGTCTGGCTGTTGGCCGGGCCGTCGGCGATGCGGGTCAGGAAGAAAGGCTCGCCACGCTCCAGGCAATGCTCGGCCAGGTACGGGAACTGCAACTGCTCCAGTGCCGGCGCCAGCGCCTCGTAGGTCTTGTCGATGCGCCGCTGGCGAAACAGCGCCTGGTAGGCATCGCGACTGGACGGCTGGCAGGAGAACATCAGCAGCCCGGCGGTCAGTCGGTCCAGGCGATGCAGCGGCACCAGTTGCGGATTGCCCAGCAATCGCTGCAGGCGGGTCAGCGCAGTCTGCTCGACCCACTGCCCGACCGGCGCGCAGGCCAGGAAATGCGGCTTGTCGACCACCAGCAGGTGCTCGTCCTGATGGAGAATCTCCAGCTCGAAGGGAATCTGCGGCTCGTCCACCACCTCACGGAAGTACTGCACACCCAAACCTTCGCGGTAGGCACTGAGTTCGTTCAGCGGCTGGCCGGCGAGATCCTGCACCAGCCCGCGCTGCATGCGCGAGCGCCAGATATCCTCGGCAATCGCAGGGAAACGCGCGCACAGGCATTCCAGCACGGTATGCCAGGGGCCACGCGGCAGGTGCAGACGGCTGGCGGCAGGCAGCGGTTTGGACAACGGACGACATCCCGGACAAGAGCTAAGGACACGCATTAGGCCGTGGCCGCCGGCACAGATCAAGGCAAAGCCGGGCGCTTCGGGTTAGTCTTGCGCAATAGGTGAATGAGCGAGGCACGGATGATCATTCTGGCGGCAGACATCGGGGGTACCCAGGCGCGGCTGCTGCTGGCCGAAGCTCAGGGCAGCCAGTGGCAGCCTGTTCGCCAGGCCGTACTGCCCAGCCAGGCGTTCGCCAGCCTGGAAGAGTTGCTGACGCAGTTCCTCGAACCTGGCGAACAGCCACACAGCGCCTGCCTGGCCCTTGCCGGCCCGATCCACCAACAGCAGGTGCAACTGACCAACCTGCCCTGGCAGGTAGATGCCGGCGAACTCAGCCGCCAGCTGCATATCCCGCGCCTGCAACTGCTCAATGACTTCGCCGCCCAGGCCCATGGCCTGCCCCTGCTGCCGGACACCGCACTCTGCACCTTGCAACAGGGCACCAGCCACCACGGTACACGCGCCCTGCTCGGCGCCGGCACCGGCCTGGGCATGGCCCTGCTGGCCGGCAGCGCCGAGCAGCCGCAGGTAATGGCCAGCCAGGGTGGGCATGCCGATTTCGCCCCGGCCGATGAACAACAGATCGAACTGTTGCAGTTCCTGCGCCGCCACTACCCGCGCGTGAGCCTGGAGCTGCTGCTCTGCGGTCGCGGCCTGAGCCGCCTGTATGCCTTCTTCACCGCACAAGCTGCCGACCATCCTGAGCTGCCCGACGCCCGCCAGATCAGCCAACTAGCCGAACTAGGCGATGCCCCCGCGCAACAGAGCTTGCAGCTGTTCGCCCGCCTGCTCGGCAGCGCCGCCGGCAACTTGGCGCTGACCAGCCTGGCCGAAGGCGGCGTGTACCTCTGCGGCGGTATCGCACCGAAGATCCTGCCCTATCTGCAACAACCTGTCGTGCTGCAGGCCTTTGTCGACAAGCCGCCGATGCACGAACTGCTGACCGGCATTGGCCTGCATGTGGTGCTGGACGAACTGCTCGGCCTGCGCGGCGCCGTTCAGGTCGCCCTGCAACTGGCGCGGCGGCACTAGCCCATGCAGCCCAGCAGCCGCCCCCCCCGCAAACGCTGGCGCTTTCTGCGCCTGGCCGCGCCCTACTGGCGCAGCGAGCGCAAGTGGACCATCCGCGGCGCCGTGGCCCTGCTGCTGGCACTGACCCTCGGCCAGGTAGGTCTGGTGATCTGGACCAGCTACTGGCAGCGCGAACTGTTCGACGCCCTCGAAGACCGCTCACTGCAGGCACTGCTGGTGCAGATCGCCACCTTCGCCGTGATCTTCCTGCTGACCATGCTGGTCACCGCCCTGCACCTGCATGTCAAACGCTGGCTGCAGCTGGACTGGCGCCGCTGGCTGACCGAGCGCCTGCTCGACCAGTGGCTCAGCCGCGGCCATCACTACCAGTTGCTGTTCAAGGAAGGCGAGCACGACAACCCGGACGGGCGCATCGCCGAGGACATCCGTATCGTCACCGACTCGGCCATCGGCCTGGCCCACTCGCTGATCTATTCGCTGCTGATCCTTGGCAGCTTCATCGACATTCTCTACGGCCTGTCCGGCAGCCTGCTGATTCCCGGCACCAGCATCGCCGTGCCCGGTTACCTGGTGATCCTCGCCTTCCTCTACGCCGGCGGCGGCACCCTGCTTGGCCTGCTCCTCGGCCGCCCGCTGATCAAGGCCACCAACCGCCTGCAGACTGTCGAGGCCAACCTGCGCTTCGGCCTGGCGCGAGCCCGCGAACACTCCGAATCGATCGCCCTGATGCACGGAGAACCGGTGGAGCGGCGGCATGCCGAGCGCCTGTTCGCCGATGTCGGCCGCGGCTGGAACCGCCAGACCCTCGGCTACCTGGGCATCGTCTCGTTCTCGGCCGGCTATGGCGCGCTGCTGCCGGTGTTCCCGATTCTGGTCGCCGCGCCGCAGTACATCGCCGGGCTCATGAGCCTGGGCATCCTGATGCAGGCGGCCATGGCCTTCCAGCGACTGACCTCGGCCCTGTCCTGGCCGGTGGACAACCTGGGCGAACTGGCCAAGTGCCGCGCCTCGGCAGACCGTGTGGTGAGCCTGTACCAGGACATGCTCGACCTGGAGCAGCAGGCGCGCGAGCCGATGGAGCACCGCATCGAGCTGCGCCATGGCGACTCCGCCCACCTGAGCCTGAATGACCTGAGCCTGGCCAACCCGGATGGCGAAGTGCTGCTGGAGCACCTCAATCTGCGCGTGCGGCGCGGCGAGCGCATCCTGATTGCCGGCGACCCTGCCGTGACCATCGGCCTGTTCAAGGCCGTGGCCGGCCTGTGGCCCTGGGGCAGCGGCGAGATCTGCCTTCCCGCCGAAACACCCTTGGTGTTCCTGCCGCAGCGCCCGTTCCTCCCGGAAGGCCCGCTGCGCTCGGCCCTGAGCTACCCCTATGCGACCAGCCACTTCAGCGACAGCGAACTCAGGCACGCCCTGGAATGCGCCGGCGTCGCCTGGCTCACCGCGCGCCTGGACGACAGCGACAGCTGGGACCGCGTACTGCCCATGCGCGCCCAGCAGCGCCTGGGCATTGCCCGTGTGCTACTGCAACGACCAGCCTGGGTGTTCATGGAGCAGGCCACGGACGCCTCCGACGCCAATGGTGAGGATTGCCTGCTGGATGTCCTGCACCAGGAGTTGCCCAACAGCACGCTGCTGTCGATCAGCTTCCATCCGGGGCTGGAACGTCACTTCAGCCGCAAGCTGGTGCTCAATCGCCTGGCCGAACCACGTTTCCTCAACTGCTCTCAGCCGACCTGCACGCTACGCAAAAGTTGATTGCGCAAGAGCTGTCACGCAAAGCTTGATGGCAACCAGCCACGCTCGACACACTCGCGGAAACACCAGGCGGGCGTGGTCTCGGTCCGGTAGTTCCAGAAGAACCAGCCCTGGTACTTCTCGAAAGTCGCCAGCTGGGCGGCGGCATAGCCGCGGTAGGCCACGTTCTGCTGGAAGTCGTCCATACGTTCCAGCGCATGATTGAACGGCCCCTGTGCCCACAGCGACACCACTTTCAGGTCCAGTCCCAGACTCCACTCACCACAGAAGGTCGGCAGGCCCAGCTCGGTGATGATGGCATCGGCCTCGGTCTTCCACTCGCCGGCCGCCTTGCGCATATGCCCGTAGATATCCATATCGATGTCGCCACGCTCGAAGCACTGGTAACGGTGAATATCGAACAGCACATTGCTGAATGCCGGCGCCTGCATGAAACCCAGGTATTCACGGAAATCCCGGAAACCATCATGGAACACCACCGCCACCTGCTCGGCCGGCGCATGCCGACGAATGCGCTCATAGGCCTGCAGGTAATAGGCCTTCAGGTAGTCGGTGGGCACGTCCCAGCGCGGTTCGTTGAGCGCCTCGACGGCATGCAGGGCCGGATGCCGGCCATAGCGCTCGGCCAGGCGCTCCAGCACCGTCAGCGAGTGTTCCAGGTATTCCGGCCGGGTGTGCCACTCGCAGACATCCTTGATGCCGCCGTTGTCGAAACCGTTCTGGCAACCCGGCGCCGCGTGCAGGTCCAGCACCACCTGCAGACCGAACTCCTGTGCCCAGCTCATGGCATTGTCGAGCACGGCAATGCCGCCTTCGACAAAGGGATGACGGGCCTCGCCATAGCTGGGGTGATAGGGGTAGTCGGGGCCGAAAATCCAGTGTCCCACCGGGATGCGCACGGCGTTGATGCCACGCTCGGCCAGCCAGGCGAAATCCTCGCGGGTGATCCAGCGCTGCCAGTGCGCCCGCAACCGCTCGGCGGCGGCAGGCCCCAGCTCGACGCACCAGGTGGTCTCATCGGTGGCCCCCAGCCCCTCGAACAGGCTCGGCACCATCCACTTTTCCAGCACCAGCCAGCTGCCCAGATTGACCCCGCGCAGCTTGATCGCGGCATTGCCCATTGCATGTCCCTCCCCGTTTTCAGGCATTGCCAGAGCATAGCGCCAGAGCAGTGTGAGGGGTTGATGCAGGACAAACGCACGCCGATCAGCGTCGTCCTCGGCCGTATTCCCCAGGCATAAAAAAACCGATGCCAGACACTGACATCGGTTTTGCTTCACTCATGGTCGGTGGCTACTCAGGCAGCCACCATTACCGGGATCAGCGCAGCTTTTCCATCATCTGGTAGTACCACATGCCGGCCGCCAGCATCGGGTTGCCGAAGATATCGCCCATCGGCACCTTGATGTGCTTGCACGAGGCGAAGGTGTCGAATTTCTCCAGGGTGCCGGTCATGGCATTGGCCATGATCTCGCCCATGATGTGGGTGGTGGCCACGCCATGGCCGGAGTAGCCCTGGCAGTACCAGACGTTGTCCGACAGCTTGCCCAGCTGCGGGATGCGGTTCATCACGATGCCCATAGCGCAGCTCCACTGGAACTCGATGTCCACGCCCTTGAGCGCCGGGAAGGTACGCTCGATGCAGGGTCGCAGCTCGCCGGCGATATCCCGCGAATCACGCCCGGAATAGTTGGCACCACCGCCGAACAGCAGACGGCCGTCGGCGGTCAGGCGGTAGTAGTCGAGCACGAAACGGCAGTCGTACACCGCCAGATCCTGCGGATTGATCTGCTTGGCCAGGTCGCCCAGCGGCTTGGTCGTGACGATGCCGCCCATGGCCGGGAAGATCAGCCCCTTGAGTTTCTTGCGCTCCAGCTTGTGGTAGACATCACCGGCAAGCATCACCTGCTTGGCCTCGACACGGCCCTGAGCGGTGACCACCGCCGGGTTGGCGCCATGGACGATATCCAGCACCTCGGAATGTTCGAAGATCAGCGCGCCCAGGCTCTCGGCGGCCTTCGCCTCGCCGATGCACAGGTTCAGCGGATGCAGGTGCATGTTGCGGGTGTTCTTGATCGCGCCGTAGTACAGGTCGCTTTCCAGGTGCTGACGCACGCCCTGGGCATCGAGCAGGGTGACCTCACTGCCCATGCCACGGCGCACGGCCTCCTCGTAGGAAGCTTCCAGCTCGGCCATGTGCACCGGCTTCATCGCTGCGTGCAGGTGGCCGTGCTTGAGGTCGCACTGGATGCCGTACTTGGCAACCCGGCTCTTGATGATCTCGTGGCCGCGCCAGCGCAGGTGCCAGATGAAATCCTCGACGTCGCTGCCGAGGGTCTTGCTCATCTGCTTGTGCATGGCCCCTTCGCCGGACAGACTGCCGGTGACCTGCCCGCCATTGCGGCCGGTGGCGCCCCAGCCGATCTTGTTGGCTTCGATCACTGCCACCTTGAGGCCGCGCTCAGCCAACTCCACCGCCGTGGCCACGCCGGTGAAACCGCCACCGATAATGGCCACATCGACCTTCACCGTGCCCTGCACCGTCGGGTAATCGGTCTCGTGGTTGAGCGTGGCGGTGTAGTAGGACTTGCAGCGCTCGGGCGCAGGCGTCACGGGCTTGATCGCAGCGTTCATGGGGTTTCCTTGTTATGGGATGCGGCACACAGTGGTGCGGCAGAAGCGATTCGGTCACCCGGCACTGATGACTCGGGACAACCGTTGAGCCAAGCGGCTCGATCAGAAATGGGGCAGCGCTATGAGGGGCAGCCATCCGGTGGACGGGCATGCCGACAATGCCACAGCGCCCAGAAGGCCAGCGGCAAACAGCGCAAGCCATCCATACCTCGGCAACAATGCTTGCCAGCCATCAGAGGCAGCGCACCGAGCAGCGGAGTAAGGGTGAACAGCGCCATGGGCGGACCAGAAATAACCTGACTGAACGCAGGGTCGCACGGCGCTTTGCGTTCAATAAATCAGTATTTCCCGATCTTTGGTTTTACAGATATCAAACAATAACCGGCTGCTGCAGGCGGGCATCCAGACGCTCGCAGTCGTTCTCCCGGCGCAGTTCGGCAAACAGCTGAGCCGCCTCGGGGTAACTACGAGTGAGCATGGCCAGCCACTGCTTGAGCCGGCCCGGCGCATAGCGCGGTGCCAGCTTGCCGCGCGCCTGGCGCCAGAAGTCCTGCAGCAGGGGCCAGAGTTCGGCCCAGGTCATCGCCGTGGTATCGGCACCATCGCGCCAGGCGGCAATCTGCCGGGCCAGATCGGGGCGCGAAACCAGGCCGCGACCCAGCATGATGTCGGCGACGCCGCTGACCTCGCGGCAACGCTGGTAATCGGCCAGGCTCCACACCTCGCCGTTGGCCAGCACCGGTACCCGAACCGTCTCGGCCACCCGCGCCACCCACTCCCAATGGGCCGGTGGCTTGTAGCCGTCGCGCTTGGTCCGCGCATGCACCACCAGTTGCGCTGCCCCGCCGTCGACCAGAGCGCGGGCGCAATCCAGGGCACCGTCCGGTGCGTCATAGCCAAGGCGCATCTTCGCCGTCACCGGTATGGCCGCCGGTACCGCTCGGCGCACCTCGGCGAGAATGCGATACAGCAGTTCCGGCTCATTAAGCAGCACCGCTCCGCCACGCGACTTGTTCACCGTCTTGGCCGGGCAGCCGAAATTCAGGTCGATGACCGGCGCGCCCAGCTCGCAAGCATAGGCGGAGTTGTCGGCCAGGCAGGCCGGATCGGAGCCCAGCAGCTGCACGCGCATCGGCGTGCCGGCACGGGTCTGCGAACCATGCGACAGTTCCGGCGCCAGCTTGTAGAAGGCCGAGGCCGGCAGCAGGCGGTCAGAGACACGAATGAACTCGGTCACGCACCAGTCGATGCCACCGGCACGGGTCAGCACGTCGCGAAGGATTTCGTCGACCAGCCCCTCCATCGGGGCCAAGGCGATTTGCACGGCAACAGTCTCGACAGGCAAACGGGGCGGCGATTCTAGCAGGGCGCGACGGCAAAACCCCGTTTACAGCTCCAACGGATAGCGCTCCAGCAGCGCTCGGCCATAGCCCTCGATGAACTCTGCCGGCATTCGTTTGGGTTTGCCACTGGACAGCTCGATGCAGACGAAGGTGGTCTGCGCGCGCAGCAGCGTCAGATCATCGGCCGGACGTTTGAGCTGGAAGTGCCGGGTCATCTTCAGGCGCTGATCGGACTCGACGATCCAGGTGGCCAGCTGCAGTTGGTCACCCTCGTAGGCGCTGGCCAGGTAATCGATCTCGTGACGCAGCACCGCCATGGCGCGGTCCAGCCGTCGGTACTCGGCCAGGTCCAGGCCCAGGCTCTGTGAATGGCGCCAGGCGCAGCGCTCCAGCCAGCTGACATAGACCGCGTTGTTGGCATGACCCAGGCCATCGATATCCTCGGGCTGCACGACGATGTCGATGACGAACGGATCGGGCAGCGTCCAGCTCACGGGCGACGCTCCAGAGTCGAGACAATGTCGCGGGCCTCGGCGGCCAGTTGAGTGATCTGGTCCCAGGCACGCGCCTTGACCAGATTCTCCGGGGCAATCCAGGTGCCGCCAACACAGGCCACATTGGGCAGGCGCAGGAAGCTCAGCAGGTTGTCCGGGGTGATGCCGCCGGTGGGACAGAAGCGGATGCCGGTGAACGGTCCCTTGAAACTTTTCAGCATTTTCACGCTGGTCGCACCATTGGCCGGGAACAGCTTGAGCGAGCGGTAGCCATATTCCAGGGCCAGCAACACCTCGGACGGCGTCATCACCGCCGGCAGATACGGCAGCCCTGAATCATCGGCCGCCGCGGCGAGGCGTTCGGTGCAACCGGGGCTGACGGCGAACTGGGCACCGGCATCACGGGCCTCGCTAAACTGCTCGGCATGGATGACCGTGCCGGCACCGACCAGCAAGTCCGGCACCGCCTGACGGATCGCCTGCAGGGCATCCAGCGCACCCGGCGTGCGCAGGGTCACCTCCAGCACCTCGATGCCGCCGGCCTTCAGCGCCAGGGCCAGATCGACGGCCAGGCCGACATCCTCGATCACCAGCACCGGCAATACCGGGCGGGCACGCTGCAACACCTGATCCATTGTCAACATCATCACTCTCCTGCGTCGAACCAGCTGGCCCCGCGATCGGCGGGCCCGACTAAACGGCGTTGATTGGCAAACAGCTCCAGGCCGTAACCGGCTGCCTGCGTTTCACTGGCGCTGGCCGGCACCCGCTGTGCCAACTCCGCCTCACTCACCTCCAGATGCAGGGTTCCGGTCGCCGCATCCAGGCTCAGCCAGTCGCCATCCCGCACCCGGGCCAACAGACCACCGCAGGCCGCCTCGGGCGTCAGGTGCAAGGCCGCCGGCACCTGGCCGGACGCACCGGACAGGCGGCCATCGGTGACCAGTGCCACCCGCTGCCCCTGCTGCTGCAGGTTGGCCAGCAAGGGCATGAGCTTGTGCAGCTCGGGCATGCCGTTACCACGTGGTCCTTGGAAGCGCAGTACCAGCACCAGGTCACCGCTGAACTCGCCGGCCGCATAGGCACGCTGCACCGCCGCCTCGCTGTCGAACACCCGAGCCGGTGCCCGCACCTGCCAGGCTGACAGGGGAATCGCCGAGGTCTTGAGCATGGCCCGGCCAAGATTGCCCTGCAGCAGCACCAGGCCGCCCTCGGCGGCAAACGGCGTCGCCAGGGGCTGCAGGATGTCCGGCGCGACGGTTTCAGCCGGCACCTCGCGCCAGCTCAGCCGGCCCTGATCCAGCCAGGCCTCGCGGGCATAATCGGCCAGGCTGTCACCGGCCACGGTGGCCACCTCGCCATGCAGCAGGCCACCCTCAAGCAGCTGGCGAATCAGCCAGGCCGGGCCGCCGGCTGCCTGAAACTGGTTCACATCCGCCGCGCCATTGGGGTAGACCCGCGCCAGCAGCGGCACCACCCGCGACAGCGCGGCAATATCGTCCCAGCTCAGCTCATAACCCGCCGCCTGGGCAATCGCCGGCAGGTGCAGGGTGTGGTTGGTCGAACCGCCACTGGCGAGCAGGCCGACCACGGCGTTGACCAGCACCCGGGCATCGATCTGCACACCCAACGGTAGGGGGCGCTCGCCATGCCGGCTGTTGCGCGCGACCAGACGCGCCGCCTCGGCGGTGATGGCCGGGCGCAACTCGCCATGCGGCGAGACGAAGGCCGACCCTGGCACGTGCAGGCCCATGAACTCCATCAACAACTGGTTGGTATTGGCCGTGCCGTAGAAGGTGCAGGTGCCCTCACCGTGATAGGCCGCCAGTTCAGCCGCCAGCAACTCCTCGCGACTGGCATCGCCGCGCACGAAGCGCTGGCGAACCTCGGCCTTGGCCTTGTTGGGCAGCCCCGAACTCATGGGGCCGGCCGGCACGAACAGGGCCGGCAGATGGCCGAAATGCAGGGCGCCGATCAGAAGCCCCGGCACGATCTTGTCGCACACCCCCAGGTACAGGCCGCCATCGAACACGCCATGGGTGAGGCCGATGGCCGTGGCCTGGGCAATCAGGTCACGGGAGAACAGCGACAGCTGCATACCCGGCTCACCCTGGGTAATGCCATCGCACATGGCGGGCACCCCGGCGGCAAACTGCGCACTGGCGCCGTGTCGGGCCAACGCCTGCTTGAGCTGCTCGGGATAGTCGCGCAGCGGCGCATGGGCTGACAGCAGGTCGTTGTAACTGGAAACGATGGCAATGTGCGCAGAGCCGCCCTGGCGCACGATCAGCCGCGCCGCCTCGGGCTGTGCCGCCAGCGTATGGGCCAGGTTGGAACAGCCCAGGTGCTGCCGTGGATCACGCTGATAAGCCTGCTGCAGACGTTCGAGGTAGGCACTGCGGCGGGACGCCGAGCGCTGCTCGATGGCGGCAGTGACCTGTTCCAGCACGGGATGCAACAGGGAATCCGACATGGGGCACGTCCTTCAGCGGCGAATGCGCTGAGTGTAACGGCTCTGGGACGGGGACGTCAGCCGCGCATCACCCGCTTCGACGTGAGGCCTTACTCGGCCCAATACACCTGCACGACTCCCGACTCCAGCAGCTGACGCACCGGCCAGTCGCCCTGCCCCTTCTGCGCCTGCTCCAGCAGCGCACGCTTGGCGCTGCCGAACACCAGCAGGCCCAGCCAGTCACTGCGCAGCAGCAGGGCCAGATTGGGTGTCAGGCGCAGTCGCGGCTCGCTGGGCGCCTGCGCCGGCAAGGCTGCCGGTTCGGCGGCCCCATCCAGCGCTTCCGCCAGACCCGGCGTACCCGGAAACAGCGAGGCGAAATGACCATCCTCGCCCATTCCCAGCAACACGGCAGTCAAGGGCAGCCATGACTGCAGTTGCCCCCCCCAATGCCGCGCCGCCTGCTCAGGCGTGGAGCCCTGACGTGGGTCGAGCCACTGGGCCTCCGGCAGCCCGGCACTCAGCAGACGCAGGTTGCTGGCCGCATCCCCGGCCGGCACCCAGCGCTCATCGCTGGGGCTGGCACGCACGCGGGACCAGTCCAGCGGCATTGCTGCCAGCAGCGGCAGCAATGCCTGCGGACTGCTGCCGCCCGGTAACAGCAGGCTCGGTTGTTCGCGGGCCTGCAGCTGTTCGGCCAGATCCTCGGCCAACGCCTGCAGGCAGGCCTCGCGGCTGTCGAAGCTCTTCCAGTGCAGAGTCATTTACGCTCCCTGGGGGCGGGGACAAAATCCCACTGTCGATCAGCCGCCGCTGGCCGTCAATCGGGGCCTGGCCGTGCCCAGCTGTGCCAGCACCGCCTCGACCAAGCGCGGGTCGGCCAGCACCTGGCTGTGCCCGCCCTGTTCCAGCTCCAGCAGGCGACTGCCTGGCCAGAACTGGTGGATGCGCCGCGCCTCGCCCGCCGGCACCACCTTGTCGTCGGCGGCATGCACCACCAGCCCCGGCATGGACAGTTGGTAACGACTGACGTCCAGCTCGCTGACCGGCATGCCGGCGCGGCGCTCGACCTGGGCGATGAAGCGCTCGCCAGCGAAAGGCGGCAGCCCGACGAAGCGGCTGAAGCGCTCCAGCATCAGCAGCAGCCGGCTGGGCGCCGACACCGTGATCAGTTGCTCGGCGCGCAGCCCCATCTGCACCGCCAGCATGGCGCTGGCGCCACCCATGGAGTGACCAATCAGCGCGCGCAGCGGCGGCAGCTCGGCGGCAGCCTCGGTCAGCGCGCGAGCGAACTGCACCGGGGTGGCTTCGCGCCCCGGCGAGCGGCCATGGGCCGGACCATCGAGAGCCACCACCGCGAAGCCGGCGTCCAACAGCGCCTCGATCAGCACGGCGAACTGGGTCGGCCGTCCCTCCCAGCCATGCTGCAGCAGCACCGCCGGCCCGCTCCCCCAGCGCAGGGCCGACAGCCCGAAACGCAGGGTGATGCGCTCAGCGCCCTCCTCCCAGGGTCTTTCCCAGGCACGCGGCGCAGGTGTGTGCGGGATGGTGAAGACCCGGCGCATCTGCCGGGCGGCCAGCTCCGGGGCCAGGTGACCGAGCGTGGCGTTCATGCCGCGGACAAGGCTCATACCGTTCATATTGCACCTCCTCGAAACCTTCGTACGGTCTCGCGCACTAGCGCGAATCCAGAGAAGGAATTCAGATGACCGCCGACTTGGCGGCACGCAGTACCCGGTCGGACATTGCCCCCGTGCCTAGCGCACGGGCCAGCAGCAATCCGCCAACCATCAGGGAAAAATCGGCCAGTACCTTGTCGGCGTCCTCCGGCGACGCTGCGAACTCGGCCATCAACAGTTCCAGGTGCGCCTCAAGCGGGGCACGGAAGTCTTCCGGCAGGCGCGCCAGCTCGGCCAGGGTGCTGGGCAGCGGGCAGCCGTCGTCCTCGGCGTCGCGGTGTTTGCGTGATAGATAGAAGGCCGCCATCAGCGCACGCCGCTCAACGGCCGGAAGCTGGGGCTCCAGTTCGCGCAGGCCCTGGCGGCGACGATCCAGCAGGCCTTCGAAGGCCTCCAGCATCAGCGCCTCCTTGCTGGCGAAGTGGGCGTAGAAGCCGCCGACCGTCAGCCCGGCCGCGGCCATCACCTCCCCCACTGCGGGCGCTTGGGCGCCGCGCTTGAGCAGCTGGCGCTCTGCGCTGATCAGAATGCGCTGGCGGGTGCGGGTCTTCTTGTCGTTCATGGCTAGCTCCAGAAGATTACAGCCATAATATTATGCATGTAATATTTTCTGACAAGGCGCGAAATACACGAAAGGACGAATGGCAGGGAAAAAGGCGGGAAAAACAAAAGGGCCATCCCGTGGGATGGCCCTTGAACCCGAAAACCGGGAAATGAAAATTGGCGTCCCCTAGGGGACTCGAACCCCTGTTACCGCCGTGAAAGGGCGGTGTCCTAGGCCACTAGACGAAGGGGACGTAACCTTCGATGAACAAGGCCAGCACACAGCTGACCCTGTCAGTGATTGGTGGAGCTAGACGGGATCGAACCGTCGACCTCTTGCATGCCATGCAAGCGCTCTCCCAGCTGAGCTATAGCCCCGTGAAACAAATAACCCTTGAGCAGGGTGCGAACTTTTCAGATCGCGATTTGCAGTTCCGGCTGGGTGGATTCTGCAAATCTGAAGTGGCGTCCCCTAGGGGACTCGAACCCCTGTTACCGCCGTGAAAGGGCGGTGTCCTAGGCCACTAGACGAAGGGGACGAAACCTTCGTGCAAACCGCTTACGCAGCTTGCTGGAAATTTGGTGGAGCTAGACGGGATCGAACCGTCGACCTCTTGCATGCCATGCAAGCGCTCTCCCAGCTGAGCTATAGCCCCGTCGCTTGGACGGGGCGCATATTAGGGGCGACCCGCCAGGCTGTCAACACTATTTTCGCCGATAGGCTGATTTTTTCTTCAAACAGAACAACCACTTATCGGCGGGCGCCGGGCAGGCCGGCGCCCTTTGCGCGATCAGGCGATCTCGCCTAGGAGTTTCTCCCACTCCTTGGTTTCCTTCTTCGACACACCACCGAGCAGCTCGACGGCCTGACGCAGACGGAAGCGCGACAGATCCGGACCAAGGATTTCCATAGCGTCGAGTACCGATACGGAGCTGGCCTGACCACTGATGGCCGGGAAGATCAGCGGCATCAGGTCACGCAGCTTGAGCTGCTGATGCTCGGCCACCTTCTGGATGATCGCGGTGATGTTGTCCTTGTTCCACTGACGCAGGGTTTCGAGCTTCCACAGGATCAGTTGCAGAACCAGACGTACCTGATCGGGCGACAATTTCTTGTGCTCGAACAGCTTGGCATCCGGGGCCACGCCGCCGCTGAAGAAGAAGCCGGCCAGAGGAGCGATCTGGCTGAAGGTTTCCACGCGCCCCTGCACATGCGGGGCAATCTGCATCAGGTACTGCGGGTTGAACGCCCACTTCTGAACCTCGGCGGCAAAGCGCTCGACCGGCAGTTCGCGCAGCCACTGGCCGTTGAGCCAGGAGAGTTTCTCCAGATCGAAGATCGGCCCGCCGAGGGAAATGCGGTTGAGGTCGAAGTGCTCGATCATCTCGGCCAGCGAGAACTTCTCGCGCTCGTCCGGCATCGACCAGCCCATGCGCCCCAGGTAGTTGAGCATGGCCTCCGGCAGGTAGCCCATGCGCTCGTAGAAGGTGATGCTGGTCGGGTTCTTGCGCTTGGACAGCTTGCTCTTGTCCGGGTTGCGCAGCAGCGGCATGTAGCACAGTGCCGGCTGCTCCCAGCCGAAGTATTCGTACAGCTTGATCAGCTTGGGCGCCGACGGCAGCCATTCCTCGCCGCGCAGCACATGGGTGATGCCCATCAGGTGATCGTCGACCACGTTGGCCAGGAAGTAGGTGGGCAGGCCGTCGGCCTTCATCAGCACCTGCATGTCCATGCGGTCCCACGGAATCTCGACGTTGCCGCGCAGCATGTCCGGCACGCTGCAGATGCCTTCGCTCGGCACCTTCATGCGCACCACATGGGACTCGCCAGCCGCAATCCGGCGCTGCGCTTCGGCCGGGTCCAGATGCATGCAATGGCCGTCGTAACGCGGCGTTTCCTTGTTGGCCATCTGCTGGGCGCGCACTTCATCCAGACGCTCGGCGCTGCAGAAGCACGGGAAGGCATGGCCCTTGCTGACCAGCTCATCCGAGTATTGCTTGTAGATGGCGCCGCGCTCGCTCTGCCGGTAAGGGCCGTGCGGGCCACCGACATCCGGACCCTCGTCCCACTCGATACCCAGCCAGCGCAGGGCATCGAAGATCTGCTGTTCGGATTCGCGGGTGGAACGCACCTGATCGGTATCTTCGATACGCAGGATGAACTGGCCGCCATGCTGACGGGCGAAGCACAGGTTGAACAGGGCGATATAGGCAGTGCCTACGTGCGGGTCACCGGTAGGCGACGGCGCAATGCGGGTACGGACGGTGGTCATGGAGGCTCTCTAATGACGGGCTGCGAGCCGCAGCAGGAATCAAAGGTGCGATGTTAACAGGCCGGGCCCTGCCGGCTCCAGCAACCGCCCGCCGTATGACGGCAGGCTGGCCATGAGGAAGTCGAGAAAGGTCTTGACCTTGGTCGCCTGAAAACGCCGCGAGGGGTACACCGCATAGATCTCTCCCACCGGCAGACGGGCCTGCTCCAGCACCTCGACCAGACGCCCGCTGGCCAGCGCCTCGCCGCAGATCATCACCGGCAGGCAACCAATACCCGCCCCGGCCAGCAGGGCCTCGCGCAGGAAGGTGATGTTGTTGCACACCAGGGCTTGCTGGCAGCTGACCTGCGCCTCCAGCAGCGGCCAGTAGCGGCCGGTATCGTGGCTCTGCACCACGGCGCGGTGGCTGGCCAGATCACCGATTACCCGCGGCATGCCCTGCCGCGCCAGGTAGTCCGGGCTGGCAAACAGGCCACGCCGGCTCTCGAACAATTTGCGCGCAATCAGCGTGGAGTCCTGCGGCACGCCCACGCGAATGGCGATATCGACCCCCTCCTCCAGCGGATCGACCAGGCGCGAGGTCAGCTCCACCTCGGCGGTGATCTGCGGATACTCACGCATAAAGGCGCCCAGCAAGCCGCCCAGAAACAGCTGGCCGAACTCGATCGGCGCGGTGATCCGCAGCAGCCCGGCCGGTGCCTGCTGCAACTGCATCACCGCCTGCTCGGCCTCGGCGAAGTCGAGCATGATCTGCCGGCAGCGCTCGTAGTAGGCCTGCCCCACCTCGGTCAGGCGCAGCTTGCGCGTGGTGCGGTTGAGCAGCCGCACACCGAGGCGCTCCTCCAGCTGGGCAATGCGCCGGCTGACCGTGGACTTCTGCATGCCCAGACCGGCCGCCGCCAGGGTAAAGCTGTGGCACTCCACGACCCGCGTGAAGATCAAGGCATCATCCAGCCCCATGACTGTTCCTTAATCGCAACAAAGTGTCCGAAGCATACTAGCTGTTGAGCCTGATCGAACACTGCTAGATTGCCGAACCTGTCCATGCTGTCCGGATTTCCCCATGCCCGCGCAATTGCAACGTCGTCTGTCCCTGTTCCTGATTGTCGTCGCGCTGATCGCCGCCGCCCTGTTTGGTCACTGGCTGCTGGTCGGCCGTCACCATGTGGAAACCGACAACGCCTACGTGCAGGGCGAGATCACCCGCCTCTCCAGCCAGCTGCCGGCACGCATCGACGAGGTGCTGGTACAGGACAACCAGCATGTGGAGAAAGGCCAACTGCTGGTGCGCCTGGACAAGCGCGACTTCACCTTGGCCGTGGAACGGGCCCGGGCGGCCGTGGCCACCCGTGAAGCCGAACTGGCCCAGGCCAGGACCCGCCTGGAGCAGCAGGCCAGCCTGATCGCCGCCAAGCAGGCCGACGTAGCGGCCAGCCAGGCCACCCTGGGACGCACCCAGATCGACCTGTCCCGTGCCCAGGCCCTGCGCAAACCCGGTTTCATCTCCGAAGAGCGCGTCACCACCCTTTCCGCCGATGCCAACGTCGCCCGCTCGCAGATGAGTAAGGCCCAGGCCGACCTGCAGGCCCAGCGCATCCAGATCGACAGCCTGACCACCGACATCCAGCGTCTGGAAGCCCTGCTGGCCAGCGCCCGCACCGATCTGCAACAAGCCGCGGTCAACCTGTCGCGCACCGACATTCACGCCCCGGTCGCCGGCCTGGTCGGCAACCGCGCCGCCCGCAGCGGCCAGTATGTGCAGGTGGGCTCGCACCTGCTGGCCCTGGTGCCGGACCATGCCATCTGGGTTCAGGCCAACTTCAAGGAAACCCAGATCGGCCGCATGCAGCCGGGACAGAAGGCCGAACTGGTCTTCGACAGTTTCCCCGACCAGCCGATCGAAGGCCGCGTCGATAGTCTGTTCGCCGCTTCCGGCGCGCAGTTCAGCCTGCTGCCGCCGGACAACGCCACCGGCAACTTCACCAAGGTGGTCCAGCGTATCCCGGTCAAGCTGACCTTTGCCGCGGACAACCCGCTGGCCGGCAAGATCCGCCCGGGCATGTCGGTGGAAGTCGTCGTCGACCTCGATTCGGCTGAATAAACATGGCCGGTGACCAGCTGATCCGCGCCACGGGCGAGCCCAGCCGGCGCGACTGGATCGCCGTGCTTTCGGCCATGCTTGGCGCCTTCATGGCCGTGCTGGACATCCAGATCACCAACTCCTCGCTGAAGGACATCCAGGGCGCGCTGTCGGCCACCCTGGAGGAAGGCTCGTGGATTTCCACGTCCTACCTGGTCGCCGAGATCATCATGATCCCGCTGACCGCCTGGCTGGTGCAGGTGCTCTCGGCCCGCCGTCTGGCGCTGTGGGTGTCACTGGGCTTTCTCGCCTCCTCCCTGCTCTGCTCGCTGGCCTGGAGTCTGGAGAGCATGATCGTGTTCCGCGCGATGCAGGGTTTCACCGGCGGCGCGCTGATCCCGCTGGCCTTCACCATGACCCTGATCAAGCTGCCGGAACACCACCGCGCCAAGGGCATGGCGCTGTTCGCCATCACCGCCACCTTCGCCCCCTCCATAGGCCCGACACTGGGCGGCTGGCTGACGGAAAACTTCGGCTGGGAATACATCTTCTACATCAACGTGCCACCGGGCCTGTTGATGATCGCCGGGCTGATGTACGGCCTGGAGAAAAAGGCGCCGCACTGGGAGCTGCTGAAAAGCACCGATTACGCCGGCATCATCACCCTCGGTCTGGGTCTGGGCTGCCTGCAGGTGTTCCTCGAGGAAGGCCACCGCAAGGACTGGCTGGAATCGCAGTTGATCGTCGCCCTCGGCTCGATCGCGCTGGTCAGCCTGATCAGTTTCGTGATCATCCAGCTGTCCAAACCCAACCCGCTGATCAACCTGCACATCCTGCGCAACCGCAACTTCGGCTTTGCCAGCATCGGCAGCATTGGTCTGGGCATGGGCCTGTACGGTTCCATCTACGTGCTGCCGCTGTACCTGGCGCAGATCCAGGGCTACAACGCCCTGCAGATCGGCGAGGTGATCATGTGGATGGGCGTGCCGCAGCTGTTCCTGATTCCGCTGGTGCCCAAGCTGATGCAGTTCATCACGCCCAAGCGCCTGTGCGCCCTGGGCTTCGGCCTGTTCGGTGCCGCCAGCTTTCTGTCCGGCGCGCTCAATCTGGATTTCGCCGGCCCGCAGTTCAACCAGATCCAGCTGCTGCGCGCCATGGGCCAGCCGCTGGTAATGGTCACCATCTCGCTGATCGCCACCGCCTACATCCTGCCTCAGGATGCCGGCTCGGCCTCCAGCCTGTTCAACATCCTGCGCAATCTGGGTGGCGCCATCGGCATTGCCCTGCTGGCCACCCTGCTGGATGAGCGGGCCAAGGTCTATTACGACTACCTGCGCGAAGCCGTGACCCCGGCCAACCCGCAGGTCGCCGAGCGCCTGGCCGAACTGGGCGCGCGTCTGGGCAGTGAGGGCGCGGCGCTGGGCAAACTCAGCGAGCAGGTGCACCAGCAGGCCGCCATCATGGCGTACAACGATGCCTTCCATGCCATCGGTATCGTCCTCGGCATCAGCATGCTCGCCGTGCTGCTGACCAAACCACTGCCCGCCGGCATGGCCGGCACCGGTGGCAGCGCGCACTGAACGCCAGCCACAAAAAAGGGCTGCCGTGGCAGCCCTTCTTCATGATTCTGTAGCGTTTACAGATTCATCACATCTACAAAACGCGGCGTGGCGCTGTCGTCGATTTTCAGGCTCTGGAAATCGAACAGGTTGCGGTCGGCCAGCTGCGACGGCACCACGTTCTGCAGGGCGCGGAACATGATCTCGGTGCGACCCGGCGACTTGCGCTCCCACTCGTTGAGCATTTCCTTGACCACCTGGCGCTGCAGGTTTTCCTGCGAGCCGCACAGGTTGCACGGGATGATCGGGAATTCCTTGAGCTTGCTGTAGGCCTCGATATCCGCCTCGTTGCAGTAGGCCAGCGGGCGGATCACCACGTTGCGCCCGTCGTCGGACAACAGCTTGGGCGGCATGGCCTTCAGCGTGCCGCCATAGAACATGTTGAGGAAGAAGGTTTCCAGAATGTCGTCGCGGTGATGCCCCAGCGCCATCTTGGTCGCGCCGATCTCGTCGGCGTAGGTGTACAGGGTGCCGCGGCGCAGGCGCGAGCACAGTGAACAGGTGGTCTTGCCTTCCGGGATCTTCTCCTTGACCACCGAGTAGGTGTCCTTCTCGATGATGTGGTACTGCACGCCGATGGACTCCAGGTACGCCGGCAGCACGTGCTCAGGGAAGCCCGGCTGCTTCTGGTCCATGTTCACCGCCACGATCTCGAACTTGATCGGCGCCACCTTCTGCAGATAGAGCAGGATATCCAGCAGGGTGTAACTGTCCTTGCCGCCGGACAGGCAAACCATCACCTTGTCGCCATCCTCGATCATGTTGAAGTCGGTAACGGCTTCGCCGACGAGACGGCGCAGGCGTTTCTGCAGCTTGTTCTGGTTGACCGAAAGGGTGCTGGGCATGGCGCGTGAAAACCTGGGGGAATGCGAAAAGGCGCGTATTTTACGCATAAAGCGCGACGCGCCCCAGCCCTTCCCGCTAGGCTGCGCGCATGTCTACTGAATTTACCGGCGATCTGAGCCTGATCGAACAGGTCCGGCAGCTACTCGACGAGCATGCCGACGGCATCAGCGAATACCAGCTGATCCAGACCCTCAAGGCCCGGCACAGCACCCATATCCCGCACCTGCAGCTGCATGAGCCGCTGGTGCTGTTCCGCACCCATTTCCTGCTGTTCAACGCGCTTTACCAGTTGCGCGATCAGCTCTGGGAAGCGCGCAGCGCTCATCTGGAAATCGCCCCGCTGTGCATCCGCCTGCTGCCCTACCAGGCCGGCGCCGAAGCGCTGGCCGAGCATGATCCGCTGCGCAGCTATTACCTGGACATGAGCCACCTGCGCGACACCAGCGAGCGAGACGTGGAAAAACTGCTCGCCAGCTTCTGGACACGCATTCACGGCGGCGAGGAGAAACAAGCCGCACTGGAACTGTTCGAGCTGGACCAGAGCCCGCAGCGCCTGACGCTTGCACTGATCAAGCAGCGCTACCGACAGCTGGTCAGCCAGCACCACCCGGATCGCGGCGGCAGCACCCAGCGCCTGCAGTCGATCAACCTGGCCATGGAAATACTGCAACGCTATTACAGCTGACCTGCAGAGGCGAAATTACTCTAAAGCCACACCTCACGCGGCCTGCGGGGCTTTCCTATACTGCGACATAAGGTCGCGCCTTAGCGACCGAGCACCAGGCGGCGCTGGTCCACGCGCCCCCGGCGCTTGGGTCAAGCGACCGATAAAATAATGAGGAGGTGTACAGCATGATCCACCATGTCTGGGGGCTTTTCACCCATCCCGATGAAGAGTGGCAGGAGATCCGTGGCGAGGAAGAAAGCATCAGCCACATGTATCTCACCCACGTTCTGATTCTCGCTGCCATACCCGTGATTTGCGCCTATTTCGGCACCACCCGAGTCGGCTGGGCCATTGGCGACGGGGCGCCCGTGATGCTCACCGAAGCCAGTGCGCTACAGATGACCATCCTCTCCTATATCGCCATGTTGGGCGGCGTAGCAGTGATGGGCGCCTTCGTGCACTGGATGGCGCGCACCTATGACGCCAACCCGAGCATGGCGCAAAGCGTGGTGTTCGCCGCCTACTGCGCCACCCCGCTGTTCGTCGCTGGTGTCGCCGCCCTCTATCCCAGCCTGTGGCTGGCGATGATCGTCGGCACCGCGGCCATCTGCTACACGGTGTACCTGCTCTATGTCGGTATTCCGACCTTCATGAACATTCCCAAGGACGAAGGCTTCCTGTTCTCCAGTTCCGTGCTGGCCGTCGGCCTGGTGGTACTGGTCGCCATGATTGCCGCG
This sequence comes from Pseudomonas fluvialis, assembly GCF_014207935.1. Taxonomy (GTDB): domain Bacteria; phylum Pseudomonadota; class Gammaproteobacteria; order Pseudomonadales; family Pseudomonadaceae; genus Aquipseudomonas; species Aquipseudomonas fluvialis_A. The sequence goes on from NZ_JACHLL010000003.1 coordinate 346,897, forward strand.
TCGGTGATCCTATGGGGCTTTGGCGTAGGCCCCGTCTACACCAACTGACCGAGTCGGTTGCTACGCCAACGAAACCGCCTGCGGGCGGTTTCGTCGTTTCGGCAGGACGGGTACGCACGGCCTTGGGCATAATGCCGGCATGCCAGATCACCTCAGACAACGGGTGGAAACCTGCTATCAGCAGGCCGAAGCCTTCTTCCAGCACCGTTTCCCGCGCCCGGAAATCAGCTTCCGGCTGCGCGGACAGAAAGCCGGCGTGGCGCACCTGACGGAAAACAAGCTGCGCTTCAATCCGCAGCTGTACCAGGCCAACCGGGAAGACTTCCTGCGCCAGACCGTCGCCCATGAAGTGGCCCACCTGATCGCCCACCAGATGTTCGGCCCACGCATTGCCCCCCATGGTGAGGAGTGGCAGCTGATCATGCGCGGGGTCTACGAACTGCCGCCGAATCGCTGCCACAGCTACGAGGTGCAGCGCCGCATGCAGACCCGCTACATCTACCGCTGCGCCTGCAGCGAAGGCGGCGAGTTCCCCTTCTCCAGTCAGCGCCACCGCCTGGTGGCGCAAGGCCGGCGCTACTTCTGCCGGCGCTGCAAGGTCACCCTGAGTTTTACCGGCGAGCAGCGCAAGGAATAACCCGGCGTCAGAGCCTGTTTACGATCTTCTGGATTAGAGCCAGACAAGGCAAAAACGGTCGAGGAAGCGCAGTTTACGAGTGGTAAATGAGCATTCCGAGATCGTTTTTAACGCTGTATGGCCGACAGCCAGGAGATCGTAAACAGGTTCTCAGGCCACTACCTTGCCGGCCCTCAGTTCGGCAATGCGCTCATCCGAATAGCCCAGCTCGGCCAACACCTGATCAGTATGCGCGCCGACCTTCACGCCGATATGCCGTGGCGCATCGAGCCCCCCGGAGAATTTGATCGGGCAGGCGATCTGCCGCTGCGGCGCAGCGCCTTCGCGCGGCACCTCGGCGATCAGGTCGCGCGCCTGAAGCTGTGGATGCTCGACCGCCTCGGCCAGGTTCAGCATCGGCTCGACACAGGCATCCAGCGCGGCGAAGACCTCACGCCACTCGGCAAAATCGCGCCGTTCGAACTCCATCTGGATCTCGCGCTTGAGCGCCTGCTGGTCCTCGGGCTTCATCGACAGCCCGCGGGCCGACAGCTCGGGGCGGCCGATAGCAGCACAGAACTGCTGCATGAACTGTGGTTCCAGGCTGCCCACCGAGAACCAGCGGCCGTCGCGGGTACGGTAGTAGTCGTAGAAGCTGCCGCCGTTGAGCGCCTGGTTCTCCATCTCAGGCTCCACGCCGCAGGCCAGGTAACCGGCGCCGGACATGGCATGCAGGCTGAAGGCGCAATCGGTCATGCTGATATCGACCTGCTGCCCCTGCCCCGTCACCTGACGCTGCACCACGGCCGCCAGCAGGCCGATCACCCCGTGCAGCGAACCCCCGGCGATATCGGCGGCCTGAATGCCCAGCGGCAACGGCCCGGTGTCGCGCCGACCGGTGTAGCTGGCCAGCCCTGCCAGGGCTAGGTAGTTGATGTCGTGCCCGGCGCGGTCCTTGTAGGGGCCAGTCTGGCCGTAGCCGGTGATCGACACGTAGATCAGCTTCGGGTTGATCGCCCTGAGCGCTTCATAGCCCACGCCGAGCTTGTCCATCACGCCGGGGCGGAACTGCTCCAGCACGATGTCGTAGTCCTGCACCAGTTGCTTGACCAGCTCCACCGCCTCGGGCTTTTTCAGGTCCAGGGCGATCCCGCGTTTGTTGCGGTTGAGGTAGGCATGGCTGGCCGCCACGCCCTGGTCGTGGGGCGGCAGCACGCGCACCAGGTCCATGCGCGACGGTGACTCGACGCGCAGCACCTCGGCGCCCATGTCGGCCAGCAGCAACGAGGCAAACGGCCCCGGCAGCAGGGTGGAGAAATCCAGCACTTTCAGCGAAGACAACGGACCGGACATAGCGGCTCCTCAATACAGTTCAACGTGCGGCGCGGAGCAGGCCCGCGCCGGCATCCTTATCATTCCCAAAAGCATCATTCCCACAGCAGCGGCTGGTGCGCCGGCAGCCGCTCGATAAGATCGACATAGCGCGCTTCCAGCACATTGCGGCGAATCTTCATGGTCGGCGTCATGCAGCCGTTGTCCACCGTCCAGGGTTCGCGCACCAGCACGAAATGACTGACCCGCTCGTGCGGCTCCAGATGGCTATTGAGCACGGCCAGATGCGTCTGCAGATCGGCCGCCACCTGCTCCCGGGACTGCTGACGCGCCGCCGGCGAAAGTTCGATCAGCGCCAGCGGCTGGTCGAGGTTGCTGCCCATCAGGCAGACCTGCTCGACCCACTGGCACTTGGCGATCTCGCCCTCGATGGGCGCCGGCGCCACATACTTGCCCTTGCTGGTCTTGAAGATGTCCTTGACCCGCCCGGTGATGCGCAGGTAACCGTCGCCATCCACCGCGCCCTTGTCGCCGGTGTGCAGCCAGCCATCGCGCAGCGCCTCGGCGGTCTTCTCCGGATCGCGGTAATAGCCCTGCATCAGGGTCTGGCTGCGAAAGAGGATCTCGCCGTCCTCGGCGATGCGCAGCTCGAGGTTCGGCATCGGCCGACCGACGCTGCCGAAGCGCACCTGCCCCGGCCGATTGAAGCAGCCATAGGCGAAGTGCTCGGTCATGCCATAGCCCTCGCAGACGGTCAGGCCGATGCGCCGGTACCACTCCAGCAGCCCGGTGGAGATGGCCGCCGCACCGGACACCAGGATGCGCGCGCGATCCAGCCCCAGCCCAGCTCGGATCTTGCGCGCCACCAGCCGGCCGAGCAGCGGGATGCGCAGCAGGCGATCCAGCCTGGCCTGCGGCAGCTTCTCCAGCACACCCAGCTGGAAGCGCGTCCACAGGCGCGGCACCGAGAAGAACACTGTCGGCCGGACATGCCGCAGGTCGCTGGCAAAGGTCTCCAGCGACTCGACGAAGGCCGTCGGCGCGCCGCTGTACAGGCTGTTGAACTGCACCAGAAAGCGCTCGGCGGCATGCGACAACGGCAGGTAGGAGAAGAACTGGTCACGCGGTCCGATCCCCAGCTCGCTGGTGGCCCAGGCCGCCGAACGGGCCATGGCGCCAGCCGAGAGCATCACGCCCTTGGGCGCGCCGGTGGTGCCGGAGGTGTAGAGGATCGACAGCAGCTCTTCGGCCTGCTGCTCGCGGGTGCCGGCCAACGGTTCGTGACGGGCCAGCAGGCTGTGCCAGTCGTGCGCCGTGGGCATGGTCGGATAGGGCATGGCGATGCGCGTGATGTGCGGCGCGATCCCGGTGGCGAGCTTGTCCGGCTCGTCCAGCTTGCCGACCAGGATCACCTTGCAGTCGGCATGCTCCAGCACATAGGCGATCTGCTCGGGCGCCTGCAGCGGATAGAGCGGCACGCTGGTCAGCCCGGCCATTTGCAGGGCGATATCGCTGATGAACCATTCGGCGCAGTTCTTCGCCAGCAGCGCCACCCGGTCTCCAGGCGCACAGCCCAGCGCCAGCAAAGCGCTGGCCAGGCGGCGGGCCTGATCGTCGACCTGACGCCAGGTGAAGTCGTGCCACACACCCGCCACCGGCTGGCGCAGCCAGACGGCATCGGGCTGCTGCTCAAGCCAGTGATTGAAACGTTGCAAAGGCAGTTGATCGGTCATCGCGGCGCTCTTCTTGTTATTGGGCCTGGCGCGCCACGGTCAGGCCGTGGCGGCCGCTTCGAGCTTAACGGCTCAGAGCTTCATCCCGCGACTGATGATCTCCTTCATGATCTCCGAGGTGCCGGCGAAGATGCGCTGGATGCGCGCGTTCGCGTACATCTTGCAGATCGGGTATTCCCACATGTAGCCCCAGCCGCCGTGCAGCTGCACGCCCTCGTCGACTACCTTGCACAGCAGCTCGGTGGTGAACAGCTTGGCCTCGGCGGCGACCTCGGGGGTGAGCTTCTTCTGGTTGTGGTCCATCACGCAGCGGTCGGTGAACACCTGGGCCACGTCCACCTGGGTGCGCATCTCGGCCAGCTTGAAGCGGGTGTTCTGGAAGTGCGACACCGGACGACCGAAGGCCTGGCGCTCCTTCACGTAGTCGATGGTGGTCTGCAGCGCCGCCTCGGCACCGGCGACCGCGCCGCAGGCGTTGGTCAGGCGCTCCTGGGCCAACATGTTCATCAGGTAGAAGAAGCCGCCCTTGGCGTCGCCCAGCAGGTTGGCCTTGGGCACCTTCACGTTGTTGAAGAACAGCTCGGCGGTGTCCTGGCTGTGCATGCCCAGCTTCTTCAGCTTCTTGCCGCGCTCGAAGCCTTCCATGCCGCGCTCGACCAGAAACAGGCCCATGGCGTGCTTGTTGGACGGATCGGTCTTGGCCGCGACGATCACCACATCGGCCAGGTAGCCGTTGGAGATGAACACCTTGGAGCCGTTCAGCTCCCAGTGATCACCCTTGTCCACCGCCGTGGTGCGCATGCCGGCCAGATCGGAGCCCGCGCCCGGCTCGGTCATGGCCACGGCCAGGATGGTCTCGCCACGGATGATGCCCGGCATCAGACGGGCCTTCTGCTCGGCATTGCCGTACTCGGCGATATAGGGGCCGCACAGGGCCGAGTGCAGCGGAATCATGAAGCCGGCTTCGTTGATGCGCGCTAGCTCCTCGCACATGATTTGCTCGTAGCGAAAATCCTTCAGGCCCAGACCGCCGTATTCCTCCTCAGCCCAGGGCAGCAGGAAGCCCTGCTCGCCGGCCTTGAGCCAGACCTCGCGGCTGACCATGCCGGCCTCTTCCCAGGCCTCCTGATGCGGCACCACTTCCTTGAGCAGGAAGGCGCGGAAGGACTCGCGGAACATGTTGTGTTCGGTTTCGAAATGATTGCGCTGCATGCTGCATCTCCGTGCAGGTGAGTAGGTCCGGGCCAGAGCCCCGAGGTCGTGGCGCAGAGTAGGCGCCGCCCTCCCCGGCCCTCAATGACCCATGCGCTCAGGGCGATTGACGCTTTCGTTCAGACAAAAAAAGCCCCGCTGGAGAAGGCGGGGCCAAAAACAGCCGCCGGGCTTGGGGGCCCGGCGGCGGTGGGAGGATCAGGCCAGTTCGCGCACCACCGGCTGCACTTCAGGCGCACGGGTCCCGCTGGTCAGTTCGCGCTGCAGGGTGGTTTCATCCAACTGCCTGCACCACTTGGCCACCACCAGCGTGGCCACGCCGTTGCCGATCAGGTTGGTCAGCGCGCGCGCCTCGGACATGAAGCGGTCGATACCGAGAATCAGCGCCAGGCCAGCCACCGGCAGATGACCCACGGCGGACAGGGTGGCGGCCAGCACGATGAAGCCCGAGCCGGTAACACCCGCCGCACCCTTGGAGGCGATCAGCAGCACCGCCAGCAGGGTCAGCTGGTGGGTGATGTCCATCGGCGTGTCGGTGGCCTGGGCGATGAACACCGCCGCCATGGTCAGGTAGATGGAGGTGCCGTCGAGGTTGAAGGAGTAGCCGGTGGGAATCACCAGGCCGACCACCGACTTGTCGGCGCCGAGTTTCTCCAGCTTGGTCAGCATGCGCGGCAGGGCCGATTCCGAGGACGAGGTGCCGAGCACGATCAGCAGCTCCTCGCGGATATAGCGAATGAAGCGGCTGATGCTGAAGCCGTGGGCGCGGGCGATCGAGCCCAGCACAACGAAGATGAAGAACAGGCAGGTGGCGTAGAAGCACAGCATCAGCTGGCCCAGCTGCACCAGCGAGCCCACGCCGTACTGGCCGATGGTGAAGGCCATGGCGCCGAAGGCGCCGATGGGCGCGACCTTCATGATCACGCCGATGATGTTGAACATCACCTGCGCCACCTGCTCGACAAAGTGCAGCACCGCACGGCCCGGCTCGCCCAGACGCTGCAGCGCGTAGCCGAACAGCACGGAGAAGAACAGCACCTGCAGAATGTCGCCGCTGGCGAAGGCGCCGACGATGGTCGAGGGAATCACGTTTAGCAGGAAGGCCAGGGTGCTCTGCTGCGCGCCGGCGGCGGCGAAGGCATCGATACCCTTGGTATCCAGGCTGGCCGGGTCGATGTGCATGCCAGCGCCTGGCTGCACCAGGTTGACCACCACCAGGCCGATCACCAGCGCCAGGGTCGACACCACCTCGAAATACAGCAGCGCGTAGCCGCCGGTCTTGCCCACCGACTTCATGTTCTGCATGCCGGCGATGCCGCTGACCACGGTGCAGAAGATGATGGGCGCGATGGCCATCTTGATCAGTTTGACGAAGCCATCGCCGAGCGGTTTGAGCGCCACCCCGGCCTGCGGGTAGAAGTGGCCGATAGCGATACCGATGGCGATGGCCACCAGCACCTGGGCATACAGGCTCCGATAAAGCGGTTTGCGGGTCATGGCAGGTTCCTCAGAGTGGGCGACGGGCCCGTCATCGAACAGGCTCTCCTGCACGGGAGAGCATTATTGTTGGCCTCTGTCGATCAGCGGCTGAGGGAGCCTTTGCAGCCGCTGTGCCACTTCGATAAATAAAAATAAAGTCTTTAAAAACAGTAATTTAAAAACACAATACAAAAGCCGTCCGGTGCCGATTGGCGGTAGCCCGCCAGGCCAGTGGCGGCTTTCCGCCAAACCCGTGCGAGGCCTGCCCGACGCCCGCCGCGCGGTGACTTGTCGGCCCGGCACAAGGCTGCCTACCATCCTCTGCAGAGCCTTTTGCCAACGGGTCCATGCATGCCTCGCCCCTCGCTGTTTCGCCGCTTAGTGCAGGTCATGCGCCGCCCACGCTGGGGCCATCTGCTGCTGCTCGCCGCCCTGCTGCTGCCTCTGCTGTGGCCGCTGCAGCAACTGGCCGAGCGTTACTACGGCGAACGCCTGCGCGAACGCAGCCAGCAGACCCTGGCCCTGTATGTGGCCAACCTGCAGGCGACCCTGCGCCGCTTCGAGGTGCTGCCCAGCCTGCTCAGCGACCTGCCGGAGCTGCGCCAGCTGCTGGCCAGCCCCGCGGACCCGGCAGGACGCGACCGCGCCAACGCCTTGCTGATCCGCGTGGCCGAGCAGACCGGCGCGGCGGTGATCTACCTGCTCGATGCCCAGGGCAACACCCTGGCCACCTCCAACGTCGGCCAGGCCGACGACTTCAGCGGGCGCAACTTCGCCTTCCGCCCCTATTACCGTGACGCCATGGCCGGCAAGCGCGCGCGCTTCTTTGGCCTCGGCACCACCTCGCAGCGCCGTGGCTACTACTTTGCCGATGCCCTCGACGACACCGGCGGCACCCTCGGCGTACTGGTGATCAAGATCGACCTGGAGGATCACGAAAGCCTGTGGGGCCAGAGTGATGAACGCCTGCTGGTGACCGATGCCCGCGGTGTAGTAATCCTCAGCTCCCACGGGCCGTGGCGCTTTCTCGCCCGCCAGCCGCTCAGTGCCGCGCAGCTGGCCGAGATCGCCCGTGACCAGCCCTACCCCAGCGCATCGCCGGCGCCGCTGGCATTGAACGCGAGGGACTGGCTGGAACAGCAGCGCCCCCTGCCGGAAGCCGGCTGGAACGTGAGCATCCTCACCCCGCGCACGCTGCTGGCCGCCCAGGTACAGAGCGCGGTGCTGATCGCCGCCGCCGCGCTGGCCGTGCTGCTGCTGTTGCTTGGCCTGCTGCTGCAGCGCCGGCGCCACTACCTGGCGCGCATCGATCAGGACAGCCGCGCGCGCCGCGAGCTGGAACAGCGCGTGGCCGAGCGCACTGCCGATCTGCAGGCCCTCAACCAGCACCTGCGTGAAGCCGTGCTGGAGCGCGAGGCAGCGCAGCAGCAACTGGTCAGCACCCAGGACGAACTGGTCCAGGCCGGCAAGCTGTCGGCCCTCGGCACCATGGCCGCCAGCATCAGCCACGAACTTAACCAGCCGCTGGCGGCGATCCGCAGCTATGCCGACAACGCCAGCGTGCTGCTCGACCACGGCCGTCTCGACGACACCCGCGGCAACCTGCGTCAGATCAGCGAGCTGACCACACGCATGGCCTCCATCATCAGCCACCTGCGCGCCTATGCCCGGCGCGACCGGCATGCCCCGGAAAGCGTGGCCCTGCAACCGGCGCTGGACGATGCCCTGGCCCTGCTGGCCAAGCGCCGGCGCGAGCTGAACATCGAACTGCACCGCGACCTGCCCGAAGCACCGCTGTGGGTGCAGGCAGGCGAAACCCGGCTGCGGCAGATTCTCGCCAACCTGCTGGGCAATGCCCTCGACGCCCTCAGCGAGCGCGCCCCGCCGCGCCAGCTGTGGCTGAGTACCCAGCTCGACAGCGAAGGCGTGACCCTGCAGCTGCGCGACAACGGTCCCGGGTTTTCCGCCGAGGCCCTGCTGCGCGCCCGCGAACCCTTCTTCACCACAAAACAGCATGGCAATGGCCTGGGCCTTGGCCTGGCCATCTGCAACAACCTGGTCGATGCCCTGGAGGGCCGCCTGACACTGGCCAACCACCCGCAAGGCGGCGCCCAACTCAGCCTGTTCCTGCGCCATGCCAAGGACGCCATGCACAGCGCCAGCCACGAGGATCTGCCCGGATGAGCAAGCCATTCGACCCCACCTGCCAGGTCGTGCTGATCGATGACGACGCCGACCTGCGCCTGGCCCTGACCCAGACTCTCGACCTCGCCGGCCTCCGGGTCGCCAGCCTTGGCGATGCCCGTGGCCTGGCCGCACAACTGCCGGACAACTGGCCCGGCGTGGTGGTCAGCGATATCCGCATGCCGGGCCTCGATGGCCTGCAGCTGCTGGCCCAGCTGCACGGTCGCGATGCCGAGTTGCCGGTGCTGCTGATCACCGGCCATGGCGATGTGCCGATGGCGGTGCAGGCCATGCGCGACGGCGCCTTCGACTTTCTGGAAAAGCCCTTTGCCAGCCAGGCCCTGATCGACAGCGTGCACCGCGCCCAGCAGCTGCGCGCGCTGGTGGTGGAAAACCGCCAGCTGCGTCTGGCGCTGGTCGATCAGCAAGCCCTGGACATTCCCCTGCTCGGCCAGTCGCCGGCCATGCAGCGCCTGCGCCAGCAAATGACGGCCCTGGCGGCGGTGGAGACCGATGTGCTGATCCTCGGCGAAACCGGTGCCGGCAAGGAGGTGGTAGCCCGTGCCCTGCACCAGCTCTCGCCACGCCGCGCCGCGCCCTTTGTCGCCATCAACGCCGGCGCCCTGGCCGAGTCGGTGGTCGAAAGCGAGCTGTTCGGCCACGAAGCCGGCGCCTTTACCGGCGCGCAGAAGCGGCGGGTCGGCAAGTTCGAGTTCGCCAACGGCGGCACCGTGTTTCTCGACGAGATCGAAAGCATGAGCCTGGAGGTGCAGGTCAAACTGCTGCGCCTGCTGCAGGAACGGGTCGTCGAGCGCGTGGGCGGCAATCAGCTGATCCCGCTGAACATCCGCGTGATCGCGGCGAGCAAGGAGGACCTCAGGGTCGCCGCCGATCAGGGCCGCTTCCGCGCCGACTTGTATTACCGCCTCAACGTCACGCCGCTGCGCCTGCCGGCACTGCGCGAACGGGGCGAAGACATCCTGCTGCTGTTCCAGCACTTCGTCGATCGCGCCGCCGAGCGCCATGCCCTGCCCACCCGGACGATTGAAACCGAGGCACGGGCCGAGCTGCTGCTGCACGGCTGGCCCGGCAATGTGCGCGAACTGCAGAACGCTGCCCAGCGCTATGCCCTCGGCCTGCCGCTGGAGCTCAACGCCACAGCGGCAGGCACGCCCGGCGCTGGCGGCGGCCTGAGCCAGCAGGTGGAAGCCTATGAGCGGGCCCTGATCGCCGCCGAGCTGAGCCAGGGCCACGCCTCGCTGCGCAGCCTGGCCGAAGCCCTCGGCGTACCGCGCAAGACCCTGCACGACAAGCTGCGCAAATACGGTCTGCCATGGGGCGACGAGGAGTCCTGACGAACCCGGCTGTGCACACAAGAATCGGGTTGGCCTGCTAGGCTCAACCGAATAACAAAGCGTTGTCTTATGCTGTAACGCAATTTCACCGTTCGTCATGGAAAGCGCATGCCCGAGCAGACCCGCACCGCAGCTCCCGTCACCTCACTGCCTCCGCTGTCACCCGGCGCCGGTTTGCTGCTGGCCGGCCTGACCCTGCTGTTGCTGGCCATCTGGCTGCTGCCGGAAAGCAACGCACTGAAGCAGAGCGCAATCTGGTTCCCCACCTGGGTGCACAGCACCACGGAACTGGTGGCGGTGGTCATCGCCATCCTGGTGTTCAGCGTCACCTGGCACAGCTACCGCGCCGAGCAGGCCGGCAACCTCACTGTACTGGCCTGCGGCTACCTGGCCGTGGGCCTGCTGGATAGCGCACACCTGCTGTCCTACCGCGGCATGCCGGACTTCATCACCCCGGCCAGCCCGGAAAAGGCCATCGACTTCTGGCTGGCCGCCCGTCTGATCGCGGCGCTCAGCCTGCTGATCGTATCCCTGCGCCACTGGCAGCCGCTGCGTCAGGCCAGCAGTCGCCCTCTGCTGCTCGGCGGCGCTCTCGCCCTGGTCGGGCTGATCCTCTACATGCGCCTGTGGCACCCGCAGGTTTTCCCGCGCACCTTCATCGAAGGCCAGGGCCTGACGGCGGTGAAGATCGCCACCGAGTGGCTGATCATCGGCCTGCTGATCTGCGCCGCGCTGGCCCTCAGCCTGCGGCATCATCGCCGCCCGTTCGATGTCCAGACCCTGCTGTTGGCCGTCGGCATCTCGATCCTCTCGGAACTGTGCTTCACCGCCTACCGCAACGTGCACGATATCTACAGCCTGATCGGTAACCTCTATAAAGTGCTGGCCTACCTGCTGATCTACCGCGTGGTGTTCGTCTCCAGTGTCGAGGAGCCCTACCGCCAGCTGGCAGCGGAAATCAGCGAGCGTCACGCCGCCGAAGCCAAGGCCGAAACCCTGGCCTTCTACGACACCCTCACCGGCCTGCCCAACCTGGAACTGCTGCGCGACCGCACCGAACAGGCTTTGGCCGCCAGCCAGCGCAGCGGCAAAGCCGTGGCGCTGCTGATCATGGACGTCGATGACTTCAAGACCATCAACGATTCGCTCGGCCACTCCTATGGCGATGAACTGCTGCGCGCCATCGCCGCCCGCCTGCACGGGCTGCTGCGCAGCAACGACACCCTGTGCCGGCAGAGCGGCGACGAGTTCGCCATCCTCCTGCCCGAGCAGGACAGCAGCGAGCCCGCCGGCTACCTGGCGGAAAAGATCATGCGCAATTTCAAGGAGCCGTTCAGCCTGTTCGGCCATAGCCTGAGCGTCAGTGTGTCGCTCGGCGTGGCGGTGGCTCCCAACGATGGCAAGGACTTCGAAGCCCTGCTGCGCAATGCCGAAACCGCCATGTACCAGGCCAAGCAGCAAGGCCGGCAGACCTGGTGCTACTTCGACCAGGCGATGAACCGGCAGGCGCTGGAAGTGCTCACCCTGGTCAACGACCTGCGCCAGGCCTTGGAGCGCGAGCAGATGCGCCTGTACTACCAGCCCCAAGTCGACCTGCGCAGCGGCCGCCTGCTGGGCGTCGAGGCTCTGGTACGCTGGCAGCACGCCGAACGCGGTCTGGTTTCGCCCGCGCAATTCATTCCGCTGGCCGAGGAAACCCGGCTGATCGTGCCCATCGGCCACTGGATTCTGCAGGAGGCCTGTCGCCAGGCCATGCTGTGGAAACGTGCCGGCCTGGACATTCCCCAGGTGGCGGTGAACATTTCGGCCGTGCAGTTGCAGCACGGCAACCTGGAACAGAGCGTGTTGCAGGCCCTGGCCTCCTCGCAGCTGCCGGCCGCCATGCTGGAGCTGGAAATCACCGAGTCCAGCCTGATCGACAAGACCGACCAGGTGCTCGACACCCTCAAGCGCCTCAAGGCGCTCGGCGTGCGCCTGTCGATCGACGACTTCGGCACCGGCTACTCCAGCCTCGCCTACCTGCGCACCCTGGCCGTGGACAAACTGAAGATCGACCAGTCCTTCGTCCGCGACCTGCCCTACAGCGCCGACAGCCGCGCCATCGTCACCGCCATCGTGCACATGGCCCAGTCGCTGGGCCTGACTACCATCGCCGAGGGCGTCGAGGAACAGGCCATTGCCCGCACCCTCTGCGAACTGGACTGCCACGAAGCCCAGGGCTATCTGTATGCCCGCCCGCTGCCGGCCGACCAACTCAGCGAGCTGGCCGCAGCCTGGCGTGCCGAGGACTGGGCCATCGCCTGAGGCCCGCACCAACAGCCGGCTTGTTCTGTTCGCTGGCGGCGCTCTAACATCGGCGCTCCAGTCCCCCAGCCGGTAGCCCCATGCGCGAACGCACCATCGCCAGCCATTTCGTCCGCGCCGCCCTGCGCGGCGCCCAGCACCAGGGCCTCGACTGCCTGCCGCTGCTGCGCCAGGCCGGCGTGCAGCCGGCCGTGCTGGAAGAGCCGCGCGCGCGCATCGACCCGCAGCAGTTCGCCCGCTTGGTGCAACTGCTGTGGGAACGCCTGGATGACGAATACCTCGGCTTCGGCCGGCTCAAGAGCAAACGCGGCACCTTCGCCATGATGGGCCACGCCATCATTCACTGCCGCACGCTGGAAAAGGCGCTGAGCCGGGGCGCGCTGTTCTACGGTCTGTTCCCCGATGCGCCGACCATCCGCCTGGAGCGCGAAGGCGACTGGGCACGCCTGTCAGTGGACGACTCCAGCCTGTGGGACCCGGACCACTTCCTGGTCGAATGCCTGCTGGTCATCTGGCACCGCCTCGGCAGCTGGCTGATCGGGCAACGCATCCGCCTGGAGGAAGCCACCTTCACCTACGCCGAACCGGCGCATATCGCCGAGTACGACCTGATTTTCCCCTGCCAGCGACGCTTCAACGCTGGGCGGACCAGCCTGCTGTTTCATGCCCGCTACCTGGGCATGCCGCTGCTGCAGGACGAGCGCACGCTCAAGCAGTTCCTCGAACACTCACCCGCCGACCTGCTGGCCCGCCCGGATGGCGGCGACAGCCTGACCAGCCAAATCCGCCGCCTACTTGGCCGCGACTGCGCCAGCTGGCCGGACCTCGACGCCGTCGCCACACAGCTGCACCTCAGCCCGCAGACCCTGCGCCGCCACCTGCGTGAAGAAGGCTCCAGTTTTCAGGAGCTCAAGGATCACCTGCGCCGCGACCTGGCCATCTACCACCTCGGCCGCGACGAACTGGCCATCCAGGATATCGCCGAGCAGCTCGGTTTCTCCGAACCCTCGGCCTTCCACCGCGCCTTCAAAAAATGGACCGGCCTGACCCCAGGCGCCTACCGCGCGCAGGAGAACTGAGCCCGCTCAGTGCCGATCCAGCGGACTGAGCACCGCCAGCCCGCCGCGGTTAAGCACATGGGTGTAGATCATCGTGGTTTTCACATCCGCATGGCCGAGCAGTTCCTGCACTGTTCGAATGTCCTGACCCGCCTCCAGCAGATGGGTGGCGAAGCAGTGGCGCAAGGTGTGGGGTGTGGCGGGTTTGGTAATCCCCGTCTTGCGTAGCGCCGCCTTGAAAGCCCGCTGCACACGCTTCTCATCCAGATGGTGACGACGACGCTGATCCGAACGTGGATCGCGACTGATACCCGAGGCAGGAAACACATACTGCCAACCCCACTCACGCGCCGCGCCAGGGTATTTGCGCGCCAAGGCAAACGGCAGATAGACAGAGCCGAACCCGGACTGAAGGTCCAGCTCATGCTGAGCCCTCACCCACAGCAAATGCTGCTGCAGAGGAAGCACCAGAGACTGCGGCAACACCGTGACCCGATCCTTCATCCCCTTCCCATCGCGCACCAGAATTTCACGCAATGCGAAATCCACATCCTTGACCCGCAACCGCAAGGCCTCCATCAGCCTCAAGCCGGCGCCGTACAACAGCCCCGTAATCAACGCCATCTGCCCTTCAAAATGCTGCAGAACCTGCTGTGTCTCCTCCCTGGACAACACAACAGGCAAGCGAGCTGGTCGCTTGGCACGAACGATATCGTCCAACCAGGGCAAATCGATATGCAGCACATGCTTGTACAGAAACAGTAACGCCGAGAGCGCCTGATTCTGAGTGGAAGCAGAGACATTCTGCTGCACGGCCAGATACGAGAGAAATTGCTCGACTTCCGCCGCCCCTAATTCGGCAGGATGGCGCAAAGCGTGAAAGCGGATAAAGTCCCGCACCCACTTGGCGTAGACATGTTCTGTGCGAATCGAATAGTGTCGAACCCGGATCTGCTCACGCAGTTGATCCAGCAGCTTAGGCTTGCCGTCCATGGTGTATACCGCTCCCTTAATGCGCACGATGCGCTGCACAGCTCAGACTAGACAGGGAAAGCCAGTGACGACAAGGAACGTTATCCACCAAATGGTGCGTTTAAACACACCATTTGGTGTCTACTTATAGTTAGGCTTATATGAAAATAATTACATTGATCCTGCTAGTCACAATTTTGAGCGGCTGTTCAATAGGCCTTACCGTGGTAAGTGAGGAGCGAAGAATTGATGAAAATGTTTATCTTGATGCAAAAAAGGGAGAACTCGCATTAACGGGAGCAAAGCGGCCGATTACAACTGCTACCGTTCTATCCGCTTGGGGGCCTGCAGACTTTGAAGGTTCAGAGGGGCGTTGCAAGGTATGGGGATATCACCGTGAACAGGGTTTCTCCGGCGTCATTCCATGGATAATTTTGCCTATCCCACTGCTCGTTCCAACTGGCTCAAGAGACACATTGCTCTTCTTCATTGACGACTCAACTGTCGCGGCAGCAAAAGAGTTTGGCGGCGAGAAATTCATAGGGTGTGGAATTGCTGATACTGCAGGGTGTTCAAATACCTTCCAGAAATCTGAAAATACTATATCGCCGACTGACACACCTTTAGCTTGTAGAAAGTGAGTCGAGCCTAACAAATGGTTCAAGTCGTTCGCTTCGCTCACTCGGGACCGGCTAAAGCCGGCCCCTTAACCAAACGTTAGCTCTACTGTCGTTTTCGGTGTGGCGGCGTTGGCAAGATAAAAGTAATTTCGCAGTTGCTGGCTTCGGTCAGGCTGCAAAGTTTCAAGTACCTGTACGCTGTTCTTTCACTGTCGTTGTTAGCTAAGCGTCACACACTGTCGCTTCTTTGCTTTCAGATAGAGCGTACAGGGGCAGTGATTACACTTGCTTCGGCAAGGCCGGTATAGTCCGGTGATTACCGGCGCTGTGGCATCCGGGTGGCTTCGCTAAATGCCGGTGGGCACCTTTGGCGGGGCGGTAGCGTTCCCAATGCCCCTGCGCTAACTAGTCGCTCAAGTGGGACGTCTTTGGCTTACGCCAAATCCGCCCCTTAGCTCCAACGTTAGAGCTCATATGCGAAAGTTACTTGCATCGTTACTAAGCGTATTTTCCATCGGGGCGTACGCGGCAACGGAAATTAAGGCTCCTGTCTTTTCGTTGAAGCTCAATGGTGATTGGGTCGCAGAGAAATCCGATCCTGATCAATTCTCTTACTACTCAAAGGCTATTGATGTCGGTCTTACAACGTCCTTTGTGCGCATGAATGCAAAACCAAGCGACACCGAGCGAATCGCGAACAAACTCAAAGAATTTAGGCTCGCCGGTGAAAATCGAGCGGCCTCCGAGTTCAACTTACGAATGACAATAGCGGACCCCATTGTTGTTCCATTCTCAAAGGGGCACCAAGTGGCTTACTTTGGCCACGACGATCACGGCCGCCAATTCAGATACGTAGGTTTGGTGTTTCCCGATAAGACTATCAACGTCTACGCGGAATCAAAGACACGGAGCCAAGGTGAGCTGGAGAAAATATTCAATGATTTGCTAAAGGGGCTAAGTTTCCAGTGAATCAGCCACGCTCTAACAATTCCGTCGAGAGGGACCGCCTACAAGCTGCGCTTGTAGGTTCCCTTCGCGGCTTCGCCGCTACGGCGGCCCCTCACGTCAAACGTTATGTCCCATGCAGGGAGCGCCATGAACTGCCCGCATTGCAACAACACAATCGCGCATAAAAAACCCTGGACACTTACAGGCAGGGACTACACATGCAGCAACTGCTCTAAAAAATCTACAAAACCATTACTGCTCTCATTAAGCATATTTATGTGCGCCAGCCTCATCACAATCGGTATCAGAGAAATCCTTGGTGGCATTGAAATTAAATCACCATGGTATGCCAATATAATTATTTTGCTTTTTGTAATATATATACTTGAGCTATTCTTCTTAAAGCTTGTGCCATGCAATGAAACATAACTATACGCTCAACTTCGCTCACTTCGTTCGCTGGACGTCCAAAAGCTACGCTTTTGGCCGCCCGTTAGCTTAATCGTTATGTTCCAAGGAGCCACAATGGCTGCTAACAATGCCGACACTTATGAAGCAAACACGCTAAAGTGCTTCATAGAAAGTTTGGAGTCTGAGACCGTAGCGAAACGCTGCAAATTTTGCCGCGCCATATGGTTAAGCATTGCAATTGCTTGCGGGATTTTTGTTTACATCGCTTATAACCATACAAACATTGAAGTGCCATTTCTCTTAATCGCATCAATGGCTGGCGGGGCCTTCGCAACATTTTCAGGCATTAGCTCTGGCAATGCCAGAAACACAGAAATACTGAAGCCTTACGTGAACATCGAGGCTATGAAAGAGCGGATGCGCGAGCTTGAAACATAACAATTGGTTCAAGTCGTTCGCTTCGCTCACTGCGGGACCGGCTAAAGCCGGCCCCTTAACCAAACGTTAGGCCAAATGACCATGCACCAGAGTAACGATGAGACGAAGGGGTTGGCTGAGCGGATTTATAATTTGCAGGACCTTAAGAAGGCAGTTGTTAGCGTCAGCAGAAATTGGGAGATTGAAGAATTTCGCGAGATTCCGATGGGCTGGATTACGGTTGTTAGAAGTGGCGACACTAGAGTCAAGATATGGTCACATCGCTGCGAAATCGAGGCTGAGGAGTTTGCTGATGGCCGATGGAGTTCATCGAAAAAATTGAACGGCGGTTGGAGCATTACTGACTCCGATTTATCGATTGTGACAAAAGTGCTTGAAAATGCATTACAGGAACAGGCCTAACCATGCGCTGCAGCGAACCCGGCATGGCGTCGTGGTTTGCAATCGTGACGTCCCGTGGGCCGGGTCGCTGAGTTTGGGTCGTTAGGCAACTCATGACAAGCTTTCGCTGGCTTAATAATCAAGGCGTGAAAAGTGACAGCGGCTTTGCCGTTCAACGAACAGGCAGGTTTTTAGCAGAGTACAGCGAAAGTGGTCATACAATAGCTATTAGCGTTGAGGCGGGTATAAGGCGCGGGAAGCATGTACTCTTTTATAAGCGTGCCTCATTTTCAGCTTGGTGTACTGACCCTATGGAGCAACAGCGTGTCATCGATAACTTTCGGAGCGCCATTACTTTCATGGGCTCAACACCAAATGAAGATTGAGTCGCCTAACAATGCGCTCAACGCTGCTCACTTCGTTCGCCGGACGTCCAAAAGCTACGCTTTTGGCCGCCCGTTAGCTTAATCGTTAGGCGTCAGTAACTTTTGGACTTGGTGCAAAACATGGAAGTTGGGTTAGTCACCGCACATTCTGTATTTATTCCGCAACCGTCGTGCGGCATACAAACTCGCCGTGTCGCGCGTGCTGGCTCTCGCCCGGTTGCCGCCCAGGCTAGCGCACATGCGCCGTGCACAAGTGCTTACCTGCCACTTAGTACGCGCTTGCAGGTTCGCGGCGGCTCAGCCATCGTGCCGCAATCAGCCATGCGTTGGCCCGAACATCTCCGCCTAACAACTGGTTCAAGTCGTTCGCTTCACTCACTTCGGACGTCCAAAAGCTACGCTTTTGTCCGCCCCTTAACCAAACGTTAGGTGCTATGGCATGCATCCAGAAATCGATACAACCAAAGCATTTATAGATGCTCTTAAGAATGGTGCTTCTTTTTCCGAAGAAACTGTACTCTCATGCATGGCAGCAATTGCCGCGCGCAAGGATGTTGAGTCTAATGAAATCAAAAAAATGTGGGCTCAATATTACTGGAACAAATATCAGGAAATAGGCGAGCAGACTTTGACCTCACTAACAAACGATGAAATAAAATTACGCGATACACTGTATAAACATTTCGGAAAATAACACCTAACAATGCGCTCAACTGCCGCTCACTTCGTTCGCTGGACAGCCAAAAGCTACGCTTTTGTCTGCCCGTTAGCTTAATCGTTAGGAGCCTTTGTGGAGTCTGTGCAGCTCAATCAAGCGTTCCTTAGCCATACGCCAATTTCTGGTGTGGCCTATCAGCATAATGACTTCGTGCTTGTCGTAAGTGGCGCGCACGCCGGTAGCAAAGGCTCGCTAGCTTCTCTTATATCTCTCAGCCCAGAACCAACGTTCATTCTGGAGTTGGAATCCGGTTTCGATGTAGAAATCAAAAAATCGGAGCTTGCGTATGCAGTCTCCTAACAATGCGCTCAAAGCGCTCACTTCGTTCGCTGGGACCGCGTTCCGCGGCCCCTTAGCTTAATCGTTAGCCTCACTTAGAAAAATTATGCGATTACTCATCCTCGCTTTTGCTCTTCTAAATATCTCTGCTTTCGCCAGTGATGCGAAACACACGGTTACGCCTGAGAATGGCTTGGTGCCAGACGCCCAAACAGCCATCTCCATTGCAGTAGCTGTATGGACACCAATTTATGGTGAGGCAACAATTGAAGACGAACAACCCTACACAGCGACCTTGAGTAATGGGGTTTGGACTGTGGAGGGCTCATTACCTAAAGGCTGGAAAGGCGGCGTTGCAATAGTCGAAATATCTCAAGAAAATGGTGCAATACTTCGGGTCAGCCACGGGAAGTAGTAAGGCTAACAATGCGCTCAAAGCGCTCACTCCGTTCGCTGGGACCGGCGAAGCCGGCCCCTTAGCTTAATCGTTAGGCGTCCCGATCAATTTAGGAATCGTGTGGGCATGGAAGTCCGGCAAGCCAATAACACTATCGAGTTCCGTTCCGAAACTCCGCGCGGCCGGCGAGCACCCAATCCGCACCGCCTTCCTGGCTCTCGCCCAGGCGCCGTGCAACGGTGCTCAACCAATCACAGCCTGCGGGCTTGCACGTCCCTTCCGGCTTCGCCACTGTGCGGTATCCATTCGCGGCGTCCGGCTGGGCTTCTTGGCCTAACAAATGGTTCAAGTCGTTCGCTTCGCTCACTTCGGACGTCCGTAAGCTGCGCTTACGGCCGCCCCTTAACCAAACGTTATACGCACTCATGGCTCTCATAGATCGACTGTTAATATATCTTGGCATTCTGACACTTCTAATCCTTGTGTCTCTTAGGGCATTTCTATCTGAATTCGATCCTAAGGCACCGACCTCATGGATTCTCTCTTTTGGCTGGGTATTTTTTATTTCCCTTGGGCTATTGAACCACAAAGCCGTATGTCTATCTGAGGCCTCTCCATGGCATGTTCTAGGCGTCTTAACAACGCTTCTCACCGGACTAATAACACTTTATGTCGTCGGGCTTCCACTGCCCAGCTTTGGCTATGTTCCACTAGCTTTTATATTTTTCACGGGGTGCATTCTAGCGCTGGGCTGGTGGCGGCTATTTCATCTCCCAGCTACTGGCTTACGTACTGAGTCGCGGGCCTCGCCCGTTCTTTTAGCCATTTCTGCACTCGCCGTCTTGGTACTTTTGTTGGCAAAATACATGCGTATTACATAGCCACGTATAACTATTGGTTCAAGCTGTTCGCTTCGCTCACTCGGGACCGGCTAAAGCCGGCCCCTTAACCAAACGTTATAAGGCTAAGGAGAGTCTGCGGTGCACCTGAAAATAGTTAACACTGTTGCCGTAAGCTTTATTGCTGCCGCCATTATTTTTTATGCTGGTGTCTTTTCAAATTCATTCAGTCAAAACATGTGCTATTCCAATATCTTGTCAAAAATCGGCTCTGATGCGGAAATTGTTGCGAACACTGAAAACCACGGAGCCATTAAAAATTGGGCAAAATTTATAAATAACATGCCTAACCACGGCTACGAATCCGATTGCAAAAAAATACTAAAATACCTCAACACCAAAACATTGCATACGAAATAGCCGTATAACAATGCGCTCAAATCGCTCACTTCGTTCGCTGGGACGGGCTAAAGCCCGCCCCTTAGCTTAATCGTTAGCAGGCTTTAGCATGACTCCTACGCTCTCAGAAAGATATCGCGGAAGCTTACTTGGGCTGGCTTGCGGAGATGCCGTCGGTACAGCTGTAGAGTTTCGATCTCGGGGTTCATTCACACAAATAACAGGCATGATTGGTGGAGGCCCCTTTGGCCTCCAGCCAGGTAAGTGGACTGATGACACTTCAATGGCTCTCTGTCTCGCTGAAAGCCTCCTGAATAAAAATGGTTTCGACGCAAAAGACCAAATGGGACGATATCTCAACTGGTGGCAGTGGGGGTATCTAAGCTCCACAGGTGACTGTTTCGATATTGGAATGACAGTGCGTCAAGCACTCAATACATTTCAAACAACAGGCAACCCCTACGCTGGGTCTACTGATCCTCAGAGCGCAGGAAACGGATCACTTATGCGCCTTGCTCCCGTCGTGCTCTTTTACTACCCAGATGTAGAGCAAGTACTTACTTCCTGCGCCAATAGTTCGCGTACTACGCACGGAGCACCAGAGGCAATTCAATGTTGCATGCTTCTTGGCTTGTTGCTGACAAAGGCACTTGCCGGGGAGCCAAAATCCGCACTACTCAAGCTTCAAAGTGAAGCATTCAGTGAAACAAAGGTTATCCAACTTGCAGCAGGAACCTTTATTGAGAAATCACGCGCCAATATCACTGGTTCGGGATACTCAGTCGAGTCACTAGAGGCTGCGCTATGGTGCTTTCACCATACAAATAGCTTCGAGGCTGCTGTTCTAGAAGCTACCAATCTTGGGGACGACGCCGACACGACTGCCGCTATAGTCGGGCAGTTGGCAGGAGCACATTACGGGGTTAGTAATATTCCAGCGCATTGGCTGGAGCTGCTTCACATGCGTAGCGATATTGAGGCAACCGCAGATGCATTGCTCCGCGCGTCAAAAGCCTGCTAACAAATGGTTCAAGTCGTTCGCTTCGCTCACTCGGGACCGGCTAAAGCCGGCCCCTTAACCAAACGTTAGGCACCATGTACTACAGATCAATGAGAACGTCGCTTCTGCGTTTTAAAAAGCAGTCGCAAACCCGACGTCGCCACTCGAAAATTAGAGTGTGATGGGACTAGTCCATTACAGTACTCAACACCTCCAGATCGGATAAAGCCGGTCCATTAGCCATAACACTAGCCTTTCAGGAGATACACAGTAGATGCTTGGTCTACTTCGCACAACACTTGCATTGATGGTAATGTTTTTTCATTTATATTTTGGAATATTACCTCTCGGCACTTACGCAGTCTTTGCCTTTTACATCATCAGCGGCTATCTGATGACATTAATCATGCACGAGAACTATGGATATACACTGAAGGGCAGATACTCATTTTCTGCAAACAGAGCATTACGCCTATACCCGCAATACTGGTGCGCAGCGCTTTTATCTATTGCCATAATTAAAATTTACGGACCCAATGCAGTAAAAGGATTTCATGAGAGCATATATCTCCCAACATCAACGAAGGACATATTACACAACTTATTTATGTTTTTCACTGCTTGGAGCCCTAGCTCAATAAACCCTCGACTAGTGCCACCAACCTGGGCGCTAACGATTGAAATATTCTTTTACATACTGATTTGCCTTGGGATTTCAAAGACTTTTTTCAGAGTAAAACTATGGTTAAGCATTTCTATCTCTTACGTCATCCTTAGCTACGCAGCCAACTGGGAATGGCAAACTCGATATTTCCCCATTGCAGCAGCCTCACTACCCTTCTCAGTTGGATCAGCTATATTTTTCCTAGCAAAAAATGAAAAATTACTTAAGGCATCAAAAAATCTCTCACTATCCGCACGTAGCCTGTACTTCATATTCCTTTCAAACTGCATATCCTGGACTATTCTTTACCAGAGAAATATTGGTTATATCGCAGAAATCGGATTCTACCTAAATATAATTTTTAGTTCGCTGCTAATCTACACACTTGCGACTGGCCAAAAGATTTTTCCACTGAGCAAGAAAACCGACGGCATCATCGGCGACTACTCTTACCCTGTGTATCTGCTCCACTGGCAATGCGGCCTAATTGCTTCATTTATTATATTTAGCGAAGCATTTCACGAGTTGTCTTTAAGAGGCCTTGCAAACCTCACACTTGCAACAATCATCACCGCAACACTGTCAACGATACTTATTTACAGATTAGACAAACCTATTCAAAAGATAAGAGACCAAATAAAGAAAAACAAGTAAAACTTAACACACAAACCATACACTACCAAAATCCAGCATCGTATTTAATACAGGAGCACCATGAAGCTTACCGCCCCTTATAGCCACACGAATCTCACCCTATGCATTTTTTAAAAACCCAAATCACTTATAAATATTTACAAACATATCTTTGACAAAATTATTGCTCCACAACCTGGCAGCGCTGAGACACTATTTATTCGCTATAAAGCAAATCCAGCATATTGATAAATCCACTATTCAAGTAACAGAAGCGCATTCCATCTTTGCAGTGGTTCATATTAGTTTTTTTAATTCAAATTTACTGTTCAGCCAGACTGATAATCCCAACCGCAGGCCAAAATGGACACCAACCCATGATTCTTGGAGTAGCCCGCGGCACGTGAAGGCTGGGCAAGAACGCAATTCGAGGCTGCCTTTCTACTGGTACAGCGCCTTATCATGGTAATGTCAGGTTTCGTTTCCCATGAGTTGCAGCATTATCTAGAGTGGCCTAGCGAGTACATATTACTGGTCATCTGGCAAACTCTGGAGGACCATCAAGTGGGCTTTCGCCTCGCCCCTGAGTACCAGCAGTGGAAGCAATTGCTTCGCCATTTCTACGAGCCATTCCCAGTGGTAATGCACTACCACGCCGTGTCAGATACCTCGTCGCGCTGACGGTACTTCCATGCGCACACTAGCCCTCACCGCCGTAGCCGCTGTCTTTCTTCTGTGCCATGCCCAGTGGGGCTGGGTGCCGATTCTGGACTCGGCCAATCTGGCCTTTCATGAAGCCGGCCACCCGCTGTTCGGTCTGCTGGTTTCCGGGCTGATGGTGTATGGCGGCACGTTGATGCAGCTGCTGATGCCGGCGGCGGCAGCCTGGCAATTGCGCAAGCAGGGTAAGGTCGGGGGTTATCACCTGTGTATGCTCTGGCTGTCGGAAAACCTGCTGAATGTGGCGCGTTACATGGCCGATGCCCGGCGCCAGGAGCTGCCGCTGGTGGGCGGCGGCGATCATGACTGGACTTTCATCCTCAGCCAGTGGGGCCTGCTGCGCTGGGATACCACGCTGGCCCTGTGGCTGCGGCTGTTCGCCGTGGGCCTGATGGTCTGGGTGCTGTGGCGTGACTGGCGCCTGGCTCGGGCCGATGCCAAGGCAGCCTGAGCTGCGTCTTATAAGCGCCGGGCAAGCGCTTCGGCCTTTACCAGCCAGCGCTCACGCCGGACAGGTGTCGAGCCGATCAGCGGTCCGCAGCGCAGCACCCGTACCGGCCTGATGCCGCAGAACTCCAGGGTAGTGATCTTCATTTGCCAGATGCCCGGCTGGCGGTAGAACCAGCGGAAGTACCACGGCGGGGTATCCATGCTCACCAGCAGGTCGGCGCTGCGGCCTTTGAGCAGGCCCTCGGGAAAGGCCTTGCCCTTGTGATAACGGAAGGCAAAGCCCGGCAGCAGCACGCGGTCGAGAAAGCCCTTGAGCAGCGCCGGCACACTGCCCCACCAGATCGGGTAGACGAATACCAGATGCTCGGCCCAGAGGATCTCCGCCTGAGCGGCGAGCAGATCCGCCTCCAGCGGCTGTTCGCCGCGATAGCCCTGATGCAGCAGCGGATCGAAAGCGAGCCGCGCCAGCGTCAGCTCACGCAGCTCGTGCCCGGCAGACCTTGCGGCACTGGCATAGCGGGAGGCCAGCGCCTGACAGAAACTGTCCGGCGCCGGGTGGCCCTGAATCAGCAGAATGCGTTTGCCCATGACCGTCTCCTGGCAGGTGGCGGTACAGGCTAGGGTCTGCCCCTAGGGGCAGAGTCAAGCGCCGTCGATTTCGCAGGCCGGCTGGCCGTGCAGGCAACCGGCAATTTCCTCGCCGACCACGCCCAGCTCATGTTCCAGCTGCCGCAGCCGGGCAATCTCCGCCAACACCTCATGGCGTTTGGCTTCGATGCGGTCGAGCAGCGTGCGCCAGTCCGGCTGCGCCGGGTCACTGCCCAGCGCCTGCGCCAGTTCGGCCAGGCTGAAACCCAGGCGCTGGGCCTGACGAATCAGCTGAACCTGCTGCAGCTGCGCCGCGTCGTACACCCGGTAGCAGCCCTCGCGGGCAATCTGCCCGAGCAGACCCAATTGCTCATACAGACGGATGGCCTTGGGGGTGGCGCCGCTGCGCCGGGCCAGTTCACCGATATACATGACTACTCCTTGCGTCCGGCACCCGCCGGCAGACGGGTGCCGTTCGTGTCTCAGAGGAACCAGCGGTATTCGCGGGCGCTGATGTCGTGCATGAAGGCCAGATGGTCCTGGCGCTTGTTCTCGCAGTAGACGTAGACGAACTCGCTGCCGAGCTTGTCCTTGACCACCGGATGGGACTCCATCGCGGCCACGGCAGTCAGCATGTCCTTGGGGAAGTCGATGCCGCTGGAGCGGTCTTCGTTGAGCGAAGCGATCGGCTCGCGCTGTGCGTCGAGGCCGTGTTCCATACCCGAGAGAATGGCTGCCAGCACCAGATAGGGGTTGGCGTCGGCACCGGCCAGGCGGTGTTCGATGCGCAGGTTCTTGCCATCGGACTCGGGAATGCGGATGCACGCATCGCGGTCCTCGAAGCCCCAGCTGGCCTTGCTCGCGGCATTGACCATGGCGCCGTAGCGGCGGAAGGCGTTGTGGTTGGCGGCGAAGATCGGCATGCAGCGCGGCAGCAGCTCCAGGCAGCCGGCCACGGCATGACGCAGCGGACGCTGCTGGTCGGCGTCGAGGATGTTGTTGCCGTCCTTGTCGTACAGGCTGACATGCACGTGCATACCGCTGCCCGGTGCATCCAGATACGGCTTGCTCATGAAGCTGGCGCGGTAGCCGTGCTGCATGGCCACACCGCGGGTGCTGCGGCAGAACAGCGCCGACCAGTCGGCCGCCTGCAGCGGATCGCGGTTGTGGGCGAAGTTGATTTCGAACTGGCCGGGGCCGAGTTCGGCGGTGATCACGTTGGCATCCACACCCTGCTCGCGGGCCGCCTCGACGATCTCGTGCAGCACGCCGGAGAAGCGCGACAGGCGCTCAATGTGCATGTTCGGCTGATCGTCTTCGTCATCGGTCAGCGGATCACGCGGGAACTGCGGCAGGCCGGCGTCGAGCTTGCGGTCGAACAGGTAGAACTCCAGCTCGAAGGCCACCACCGGGCGGATGCCGCGCTTTTCCAGGCGGTTGAGTACCTGCGCCAGCACTTCGCGCGGTTCGAACTCGATGGGCGCCTCGGTGCCGTCGGAGGTGATCAGCATCTGCCCCAGCGGCTGGCCTTCCCAGCGCACCGGCTTGAGGGTGCCGGGCACCAGACGGCGCGGCGCATCCGGGTCACCGTCGTGGAAGCAGTAGTCGCCGATCGGGTACAGGCCGCCCTGTACGCCGAGCAGCACGCAGTTCTGCGGCAGCTTGAGCGGGCTGCCGGCGGCGACCTTCTCCAGCATGTCCAGCGGGTAGCGCTTGCCGTAGAAATGCCCGGGGATATCCAGGCAGATCAGGTCGACATAGCGCACCTCAGGGTTGGCCGCGCGGAAGGCACGGACTTCGCTGAGCAGATCGGGGAAGGTGGTGGCGGTTGTCATTGTTATGGTCCTACGGGTCTGTAACAGAAGTGTTCAGGTTCTGTACGAGAAGTCGTCGAGCGAAGGGGAGGCTAGGCAAAAATCGGTGAGGAAGCGGAGTTTACGAATAGGTAAATGAGCATTCCGAACCGATTTTTAACAATGCATCACCGAGCGCAGGCACTTCTCGTACAGAACCTAGGTGAATACCCAGAGCACGCGGGTAGGCTGCTCGCTCTGGTTGGCGTAACGGAACTGGGCAAAGGGCGGCAGCTGGAAACTGTCGTTGGCCTGCAGCACCACCGGCTCGACCGCCTCGTTGAGCCAGATCGACAGCTCGCCTTCGAGGACGAAACCGCCCTGCTCCGAGCTGTCGTTGACATGTTTGTCACCACTGCTGGCGCCCGGCGCCAGATGGCTTTCGAGCATGGAGAAGCCGCCGCTCATGGTCGGCGAAACCAGCACGTCGGTGATGCCGCCGGCGTAATAGAGCGTGCGACGCTCGCCCGGCCGAGTCACCCAGCGCACTTCGCGGGGTTTGCTCAGGTTGTAGAAATAGGTGGTCGGCACGCCCAGCGTCTCGCTGATGGCGGTGAGATCGGCCACGGTCGGCCGTGACTTGCCGCGCTCGACCTGGGACAGGAACCCCACCGAACGACCGATCTGCTCGGCCAGCTCGTTGAGGGTCACGCCCTTGTGCTTGCGCAGATCGCGAATCAGGATCGCCAGACCTTCGACTTCATCCTGCATATCCATAGAGTGTCTCCAGCACCGGCCCAACCGTGGGCCGGATCATTAAAAGAAATCGCGCAGCCGATACCAGGCCTTGCCGGCGGCTTCCAGCGGGGCGGCCAGCAGGCTGCCGCCGGGGAATCGCGGATTGTCGAGGCCCTGGTACAGCTCCAGCAGTTCCGTATCGCCGAGGATGGCATCGCTGATCGCCTTGGCCGCGGCCAGGGTCGGCAGCACGCCATGCCCGGAAAAACCCTGCAGCCAGTAACGGCCGCCCTCACGCCCGACATCCGGGGTGCGCTTCATGCTCACGTCGATGTGCCCGCCCCAGGCGTAATCGATGGTCACGCCGGCCAGCTGGGGGAACACCCGCTCCAGATAGGGCCGGGTGGCACCGGCCACATCCGCCGGGATGCCGCCCAGGTAGGTGCAGCCGCCACCGAACAGCAGGCGGTGGTCCGGGGTCAGGCGGAAATAGTCGGGGACGAACTGGTTGTCGATCACGCAGCTGTTCTTCGGCAGCAGCGACGCCGCCAGCTGCGGGTCGAGCGGCGCCGTGGCCACCTGATAGGAGCCCACCGGCAGCAGGCGGCTGGACAGACGGCTGTCGAGGCGGTCGATGTAGGCATTGCAGGCCAGCACGATCTGATCGGCGCGCACCTCGCCCCGTTCGGTACGGGCCACATAGCCCTCGCCCTGCTCGCCGTAGCTGAGCACGCGACTCTGTTCGAACAGCCGGCCGCCGCCCTGCTCGATGGCCGCCGCCAGGCCCTGGGCCAGCTTGAGCGGATTGAGGTGGCCGGCCTGCGGGTCGTACAGCGCGGCCTGGTAACGCTCGCTGCCGATCCACTCGGGCAGCTCGTCGCGGCCGATCAGGCGCAGCTGGTCATAACCCCACTTGTGCTGCGCCTCTTCAAGCGCCTCGGCCAGCATGCCGACGCGGCGCGGCAGCACGGCCGTCCACAGGCTGCCCGGGCGGTAGTCGATATCGAAACCATGGCGCTGCGGCAGTTGGCGGATTTCCTCGGCGGCCCAGACCATGCTGTCCCACAGGCGACGGGTGCGGGCCACGCCGAGCGCCTTCTCCAGCGGCGGCATGTCGCACGACCAACCCAGCAGCGCCTGGCCGCCGTTGCGTCCGGAAGCGGCCCAGGCCAGACGGCTGGCTTCCAGCACGACCACTTTCTTGCCGGCGGCGGTCAGGCGCAGCGCCGTGTGCAGGCCGCTGAAGCCACCGCCGATGATCAGCACGTCGGCCTGCAGGGTTTCCTGCAGGGTGCTGCGCAGCGGGATGCTGCCGGGGAAGGTGGCGGCGTAGTAACTGGCAACGTGCTGGGCGGACTGTTTGAACATGGCACACCATGAAATTATCAGAATCCAATTTCATGAATATTAGCCATTAAAAATTCACGCAAGCAAGCCTTTATTGAACATTCTGTTCAGGATTCCTTACGCCCGACCCGAACCGTCAGTGGCCAGACCACTTCGCGGGTCTGTTCAGACGGTCCCCACAGCGGCGCCAGCTCATGCGCCAGCGCATCAACCGGATCGATCCCGCTGGCCTTGTGGCAACGCCCGCTAGCCGACCAGCTGCGCAGATAGCCCAGCAGCTGTGCCAGGTTCCAGTGCTGGCGCATGGCAAAGGGCGGCACCTCAACGGGCGGGAACGGAAACGCCAGCTCGGCATAACCGTTCTCCACATGGTGGCGCTCAGCCGGCCAGTACGGCCCCACCACCTCGTGATAGAAATGCTGCAGCAGGCGATTCGGCCCATCGCCCTCCAGCGCCTGCACGCCGTAGCACCATTCGGCAATCAGCCCGCCCGGTTTGAGCACACGCCGCGCCTCGGCATGAAAGGCCGGCACATCGAACCAGTGCAGGGCCTGGGCCACCACGATGAGGTCAACACTGGTGTCGGCCAGGCCGCTGTGCTCGGCCGGCGCCTGGGCAAAGGTGATGCGGGGATGCTCGGGGGCCTCCGCCAGTTGCGCCGCACTGGCATCGGTAGCCACCACCTGACGGAAATAACCGACCAGATCCAGCGCCGCCTGCCCGCTGCCCGTCGCACAGTCCCAACACAGCCCATGACCCTTACACTGCTCGGCCAGCCAGAGAAACAGCTCCGCCGGGTAACCCGGCCGGCTGCTGGCGTAGTGCCCGGCCACACTGGCGAAGTGATCCTTGAATGCCTCATTCATCGCACACCTCCTTATTCACTGAGCAGTCTAGGGGCGATCCGAACAACGCGAGCACGCGCCGATCAGCGTAGCCCCTGTGCCCGGCAACACCTTGTCGCAACCTCTCGCCAGCGTGGCGATTGCCAGAGCGTGACCAACAGTCATAGTATGACCACCGGTCACAACCATTCTTTGAAGCCCGCCATGCGCTATCAGGATCAACAGTTTCAGCACCGCGAACAGGCCATTCTGCACAGTGCCCTGGCGCTGTTTCGCCAGCACAGCTGGGAAACCGTCACCATCGCCGAAGTGGCCGAGGCCGCCGGCATTGGCAAGGGCACGGTGTACAAGCACTTCCCCAGCAAGGAGGCACTGTTCGCCGAACTGGTGCTGGATTTCTCCCAGCGCTGCCTGGAGGGTTACCGCCTGCTGCCGGCCGGGGACAAGCCCGACGACCGTCTGCGTCAGAGCATTCGCCAGGGGCTGACCGACTGCCGCCGCGACCCGCTGATGGCGCAGCTGTGCATGCACTGCGAGCGCCCGGAGTTCAAGGAACGCCTGAGCCCCGAGTACCGCCAGCGCTTCGCCTCCATGGAAGCGGCCTTTGCCGAGCACTTCGGCGCGCTGGTGAGCCAGGCGCTGGGGGATCTGGCACTGCCAGACAGCGACTGCCTCTTGCTGCTGGCCGCCATGGATGCCTGTTTCTCCGGCGCCATGCTGCGCATCACCAGCGGTCGCCTGGGCGACTGGCTGGGTGATATCGCCATGGACACCTACCTCGACCAGATCACCGATTTCATCATCGCCGGCCTGCACGGCCAGGCCGCCCATCTGCTCGCTCAGCCACGGCTGCAAGGGAACTGATCATGCTGCGTGCTTTCTTCCAACGTCCCTGGCTGCTGGCCATAGTCCTGAGCGTCGCCCTGCTGCTCTGGCTGGTCACCGGCAGCTGGTTCAAGGCCAGCGAACAGGCCCCGGCCGATCAGCCACCGGCCCAGCAGGATGCCCTGGCGCAGGTGCAGTTCGAGTGGCGCGAAGCCAAGCCGATGCAGCGCCAGCACCTGGTGCAGGGCCAACTGGAGGCCTGGCGCCGGGTTGATCTGCGCGCGCAGATCAACGCCAGCGTGGTTGCGCTGGATCGCGACAAGGGCAGCAATGTGAGCGCTGGCGACGTACTGCTCACCCTCTCGGGCGACAGCCGGCCGGCCGAACTGGCGCGTGACGAAGCCGATGTGCGCCAGCAGGAAGCCGCCGCGGCCGCCGCCCGGCGCCTGTATGGGCAGAAGCTGCTATCCAATAACGATCTGCTCAAGGTCGAGAGCGAACTGGCCAGCGCCCGCGCCCGGCTCGATGCCACTCGCCTGGCCCTGAGCCGCACACGCATCAGGGCGCCCTTCGACGGCGTGTATGACGAGCGCCGTGTCGAACTGGGCGACTATGTCGAGCCGGGCCAGAGCCTGCTCAGCGTGGTCGAGATCGGCCGGCTCAAGGTCAGCGCGCAGATTCCCCAGCAGGACGTGGCGCGCCTGGCCATCGGCCAACCGGTGCGAGTGCAGCTGCTCGACGGCGCCCAGCTCGACGGCACCCTGCACTTCATCGCCGCCGCTGCCGAACCCGGCACCCGCAGCTTCCGCATCGAGGTGGCGGTGGACAATCCCGAGCGCCTGCGCCTGGCCGGCGCCAGCGCCACCCTGCTGATCGATACCGGCGAAGCCCTGGCCCATGCCGTCTCCCCGGCTTTGCTCAGCCTGGACAAGGACGGCCGCCCGGGGGTCAAGTGGCTCAACGAACAACAGGTGGTGCAGTTCACCCCGGTGCAGCTGATCAGCGTCAGCAACCAGACGGCCTGGGTCGCCGGCCTGCCCAAGCGCGTGGCACTGATCACCGCCGGCCAGGGTTTTGTCGAAGCTGGGCAGCAGGTCGTGGCCCGTGAAGCCGGGCGGGTGAACTGAGATGGGCGCCCTGATCGCCGCCGCACTGGAGCGCAGCCGCGCCAGCCTGTTGCTGCTGGCCTTTCTGATCATCGGCGGGCTGACTGCGTATGTGGCCATGCCCAAGGAATCCAACCCGGATGTCAGCATCCCGGTGATCTACGTCTCCATGAGCCTGGAAGGCATCGCCCCGGAAGATGCCGAGCGCCTGCTGGTGAGGCCCATGGAGCAGGAGCTTCGCAGCCTGGAAGGCATCAAGGAAATGACCTCCATGGCCAGCGAAGGCCATGCCTCGGTCACCCTGGAGTTCGACGCCGGTTTCAACGCCAAGCAGGCACTGGCCGATGTGCGCGAGAAGGTCGACACCGCGCGCAGCAAGCTGCCCGAGGAAGCCGACGAGCCGGAGGTGCACGAGATCAACGTGGCCCTGTTCCCGGTGCTGTCGGTGGGCCTGTCCGGCCCGCTGACCGAAGAACAGCTGGTGTACACCGCACGCGAGCTGAAGGAGCACATCGAAGGCATCCCCGAGGTGCTCTCGGTGGAGATCGGCGGCGACCGCGAGGACCTGCTGGAGATTCTGGTCGACCCGCAGGTGCTCGACAGCTACGGCATCGACTACAACGACCTGTTCAACTTCGTCACCCGCAACAACCGCCTGGTCGCCGCCGGCAGCCTGGACACCGGTGCAGGGCGTCTGGCCATGAAGGTGCCCGGGGTGATCGAGGACCTGGAAGACGTCATGTCCCTGCCGATCAAGGTGCAGGGCAACAGCGTGGTAACCTTCGCCGATGTGGCCACCATCCGCCGCACCTTCAAGGACCCGCTGGGCTTTGCCCGGATCAACGGCCAGCCGGCCGTGGTGCTGGAAATCTCCAAGCGCAGCGGCGCCAACATCATCGCCACCATCGAGAAGGTCAAGGCGCTGCTGGCCAAGGCCCAGCCGCAACTCCCGGACGGCCTGCGCGTCAGCTACATCATGGATCAGTCCAAGGAAGTGCAGGACATGCTCAGCGACCTGCTGAACAACGTCCTCACCGCCATCGTGCTGGTACTGATCATCATTGTCGCCACCATGGGCGTGCGCCCGGCGCTGCTGGTGGGGCTGACCATCCCCGGGGCCTTCTTCACCGGCATCCTGCTGATCTGGCTGCTGGGTTTCACCCTCAACATCGTGGTGCTGTTCAGCCTGATTCTGGTGGCCGGCATGCTGGTGGACGGCGCCATCGTGGTGTCCGAACTGGCCGACCGCTACCTGGGCCAGGGCCAGACGCCGCGTCAGGCCTGGGTCAACGCGGCGACACGAATGGCCTGGCCGGTGTTCTCCTCCACCGCCACCATGGTGGTATTCATCCCCCTGCTGTTCTGGCCAGGGGTGGTCGGCGAATTCATGAAGTACCTGCCGGCCACGGTGATCCTCTGCCTGGCCGCCTCGCTGGTCATGGCGCTGGTGTTCATGCCAGTGCTCGGCGCCGTCACCGGCGGCAACCCGCAGCTGCGCGACAAGCCCCGCCCCCATCAGGGCAGCCGCCTGTACCGGCAGGTACTCAGCCGGCTGCTGCGCCGCCCGGCGATGACCCTGTTCGGCATGCTCGGCCTGATCGGGCTGATCTACCTGGCCTACGCGCAGTTCAACCATGGCGTGGAATTCTTCCCCGAGGTCGAGCCCGACAGCGCCCAGGTTCTGGTGCGCGCCCGTGGCGACCTGTCGGTGGTGGAGAAGGATCAGCTGCTGCAGGGCGTGGAAAAACGCCTGCTCGGCATGCCCGAACTCAAGGCCATCTATGCCCGCTCCTTTGCCAGCAGTCAGGCGGAAAACCGTCTGGGCGAAGACGTGATCGGCACCCTGCAGTTCCAGTTCATCGAGTGGCACCAGCGCCGCCCGGCCAGCGCGATTCTGGCCGACATGCGCCAGCGCACCGCCGATATTCCCGGCCTGCTGCTGGAGTTCCGCAAGCAGGAGAATGGCCCCAACGACGGCAAGCCGGTGAACCTCAAGATCAGTGCCAGCGACCCGGCGCAGGCACTGGCCTGGGCCGACCGCCTGCGCGCGGAAATGGCAAAGCTCGGCGGTTTTACCGATATCGAGGATGACCGTGCCCTGCCCGGCATCGAGTGGCGCCTGACGGTCGACCGCGAGGCTGCCGCGCGCTTTGGTGCCGATGTGCTGAGCGTGGGCAACGCCGTGCAGATGGTCACCAACGGCCTCAAGGTGGCCACCTACCGCCCCGAGGATGCCACCGACGAAGTGGACATCCGCGTGCGCCTGCCAGAGAGCTGGCGTTCACTGGACCAGTTCAATCGCCTGACCCTGTCCACCGCCAAGGGCCAGGTGCCGCTGGGCAACTTCGTCACGCTGGCGCCGGCCCCAAAGGTCGGCACCCTGCGCCGGGTCGACGGCAAGCGCACCCTGACTCTGCAGGCCGACCTGGTCGAGGGCTTCCGCCTGGACGAACGCCTGCCCGCCCTGCTGGCTGCAGCCGGCGAACCACCGGCCGGGGTGCAGATGAAGTTCGGCGGCGAGCAGGAAGACCAGCAGGAAGCGGCCAGCTTCCTCAGCACCGCCTTCGGCGTGGCCATCTTCCTCATGCTGCTGATCCTGGTGATCGAGTTCAACAGCCTGTTCCAGAGCTTCCTCGTGCTTTCGGCCATTGTCCTGTCAACCGCCGGCGTGCTGCTGGGGCTGCTGTTTGCCGGCCAGTCGTTCGGCATCGTCATGGTCGGCATGGGCCTGATCGCCCTGTCCGGCGTGGTGGTGGGCAACAACATCGTGCTGATCGACTGCTACAACCAGCTGCGCCGCCAGGGCCTCTCGCCTCACGACGCCGCCCTGGAAAGCGCCTGCCTGCGCCTGCGTCCGGTGGTACTCACCGCGGTCACCGCCGCCCTCGGTCTGGTGCCGATGGTGCTGGGGGTCAACGTCGATCTGCTCGGCCCGAGTCTGGGCATAGGCGCACCCTCGACCCAGTGGTGGACGCAGATGTCCAGTGCGATTGCCGGCGGCATGATGTTCGCCACGGTGCTGACCCAGCTGCTGACGCCCTGCCTGCTGCTGCTCGGCTCGCGCTTCGAGCAGCACCCGCCGCAACTGGAAACCAGCGAGGACGACCTGCTCGACTTACCGGAACACCTGCTGACCCGCCTGCCTCTGTCAGACCCCGAGAAAGAACCAGTGGCCTGACCGCCGGCTGTCCCAAGCCTCAGCCGTAGGCGTTTTCGCAGAAGCAGCGCTGGATGTGCTCGACCTCGTCGGCGCGCGCCAGCAGGCTCTCGACGCAGCGCCGGTCGAACTTCACCCCGGCCTGTTCGAGCATCCAGCTGAAGGCCTGTTCGTTGCTCCAGGCCTGCTTGTAGGGGCGCTCGCTGGTCAGCGCATCGAACACGTCGGCCACGGTGACGATGCGCGACTCCAACGGAATGGCATCGCCGATCAGGCCATCGGGATAGCCGCTGCCATCGACCAGCTCGTGGTGATGAAGGATGACGTTGCGCAACAGGCTGACCTGTCCCACCCCACCCAGACCGAAGTTTTCCAGCAACTGATCGACCAGCTGCAGGCCGGCCCGCGAATGCTCGCGCATGATCACCTGCTCCTCCTCGGTCAGTTGGCCAGGCTTGAGCAGCACGCGATCGGGAATGGTGATCTTGCCCAGGTCATGCAGCGGCGCAAACAGGTAGACGTGCTCGACAAAGCTGTCGTCCAGCCCCTCCTCGGCAGCCAGGCCCTGGGCGATCAGCCGGGCATAGCGCGACATGCGCTCCAGGTGGTTGCCGGTTTCCGGGTCGCGGGCATGGGTCATGTTCATCGCCGACTTCAGCGTGGCCAGCAGCGTGCGCACATTGGCGCGCTCGTTGTAGACGATCAGGCTGGCCAGGTGGCCGAGCATGTCCAGCTCGCCCAGCAGCGCGCCGTCGAAGACCCCGACCTGGCGGGCATTGAAGAAGACGAAACCGAAGAAGTAGCCGTTGACGCACATCGGCAGGGTGTAGCTGGAGCGGTAGCCGGCCTCCAGCAGGGCCTGCACATGCACCTTGTGGCTGTCCTGCAGCACGCTGAAATCGGCGATCACGCGCGGTGCCTGACTGTCGGCCACGGCCTTGAGCCAGGTCGTGTCCTTGAGCTGGGCGTGGTAGTAGGGCAAGGAGTTGTCCTTGTCCTCCACTGAAACAAAGGTCTTCACCCAGTCGCTGCCATGGTCGTACAGGGCCACCGCCAGGCGCTGCACCTCGGGATACTTGTTTTGCAGGGTTTCCAGCAGGTAGCGCAGCTTGGCCTGAAGCGGCCCCTGCTCCTGCAGGTCATGCAGATGGGACATGGCGAATCCTTGGTGAGTCGGTACACACAGTCTAGTCATTGCGAGCGGCTAGTCACTGCGACGTAGCTACTCAGACACGCCCTTGCCATTCACGGCGCGCGGGCCAATCCATTCAGCAACCTGCGGGCTGCGCACATTACGCTTGACCTTCAAGTTGACTTTAATCTTAGGATCACCCCGTCATCCCGAATCCCCCCTGATCCCTCGGAGCTACCCATGTCCCGTTCTGCCCTGTTCAGCCCTCTGCCCCTGCCCTGCGGCGCCGTGCTGCCCAACCGCCTGGGCAAGGCGGCCATGGAAGAAAACCTTGCCGATACCGGCCAGTTGCCCGGCGCCACCCTGATCGACCTGTACCGCTGCTGGAGCCAGGGCGGTACCGGCCTGCTGATCACCGGCAATGTCATGGTCGATGGCAGTGCCATGACCGGCCCCGGCGGCGTGGTGCTGGAAGCAGGCGTACCGCTGCAGCCGTTCCGCGACTGGGCCGAGGCGGCCAAGTCCGGCGGCGCGCAGGTGTGGATACAGCTCAACCATCCCGGCCGGCAGACCTACGCCAACCTGGGCGGCAAGCTGTGGGCGCCCTCGGCAGTGGCGCTCGACCTGGGCAAGCATTCGAAGCTGTTCGGCGTGCCCAAAGCCATGGACGAGCAGGACATCGCCGAGCTGATCGAACGTTTCGCCAGCAGCGCCCAACTGGCCGAGCAGGCCGGCTTCGACGGTGTGCAGATCCACGCGGCGCACGGCTACCTGCTGTCGCAGTTCCTCTCGCCGCTGACCAATCAGCGCAGCGACCGCTGGGGCGGCAGCCTGGAAAACCGTGCGCGCCTGCTGGTGGAAGTGATCAGGGCCGTGCGGGCGCGCGTCTCGCCGCGCTTTGCCGTGGCGGTCAAGCTCAACTCGGCGGACTTCCAGCGCGGCGGTTTCAATGACGCCGATGCCCTGGCCGTGCTGCAGCTGCTCAACGAACTGCCGGTGGACCTGGTCGAGCTGTCCGGCGGCAGCTACGAGAGCCCAGCCATGCAGGGGCGCACCGCCGATGGTCGCACCCTGGCCCGTGAAGCCTACTTCCTGGAATTCGCCGCGCAGCTGGCAGGCAAGGCACGCATGCCGCTGATGACCACCGGTGGCATCCGCCGCCGCGCGGTGGCCGAAGAGGTGCTGAGCCAGGGCGTGGCCGTGGTCGGCATGGCCACGGCGCTGACCGTCATTCCTGATCTGCCGGCCCGCTGGCAGGCCGGTGAGGATGCCGTGGCCGAACTGCCCGTGGTGAACTGGAACGACAAGGTGCTCTCGGCAGTGGCCACCATGGCCGTTATCCGCCGCCAGCTGCGCCGCCTGGGCAGTCGCAGGGCCAGCAAGCCGGATGCTTCCCCCGTCGTCTCACTGCTGCTCGACCGCCTGCGCCTGGGCCGCCTGACCCGTCGCTACCGTCACTGGCTGGCTCAGCGTCAGGCTTAAAGCTGCCCTCATGAAAACGGCCCGCCTCCTCTCGGAGCGCGGGCCGTTTTTGATTGCAGCGCGTTTTACTGGGCGTCGAGGTATTCCTGCTCGGCCTTGTTGAAGCGCTGAGACATGGCGGCCGACGGGCCATTGCCGATACGGCTGAACACCAGGATGGCCAGGGTGGCCAGGATGAAGCCCGGGATGATTTCGTACAGGCCCAGGCCGATCCAGTTCTTCCACACCACCACGGTCACCGCACCGACAACCATGCCGGCCAGGGCGCCGTTGCGGGTCATGCCCTTCCACAGCACCGAGAGAATCACCACCGGACCGAAGGCCGCGCCGAAACCGGCCCAGGCGTAGGACACCAGCCCCAGCACGCGGTTTTCCGGGTTGGAGGCCAGGGCGATGGCCACCACGGCCACGAGCAGCACCATGGCACGACCAACCCAGACCAGCTCAAGCTGGCTGGCATTCTTGCGCAGGAAGGCCTTGTAGAAGTCCTCGGTCAGGGCGCTGGAGCACACCAGCAGCTGGCAGCTCAGGGTCGACATCACCGCCGCCAGAATGGCCGACAGCAGCACACCGGCGATCCACGGGTTGAACAGCAGCTTGGCCAGTTCGATGAACACGCGTTCGGGGTTTTCCTTGACCGCGCCGGCCAGCTCCGGATGGGCGGAGAAGTAGGCGATGCCGAAGAAGCCCACGGCCACGGCGCCGCCCAGGCAAAGGATCATCCAGGTCATGGAGATGCGGCGTGCCGCCGGGATGGCCTTGACCGACTCGGCGGCCATGAAGCGCGCCAGGATGTGCGGCTGACCGAAGTAGCCCAGGCCCCAGGCCATCAGCGAGATCACGCCGACGAAAGTGGCGCCCTTGAGCATGTCGAAGTGGCTCGGATCGACCGCCTCGATGGCCATGAAGGTCGGATCGACGCCGCCGGTGGCCAGCATCACCACCACCGGGGTGAGGATCAGGGCGAAGATCATCAGGGTGGCCTGCACGGTGTCGGTCCAGCTCACCGCGAGGAAGCCGCCGATGAAGGTGTAAGCGATGGTCGCCGCGGCGCCGGCCCACAGGGCGGTTTCGTAGGAGAGGCCGAAGGTGCTCTCGAACAGACGGGCACCGGCCACCACGCCGGAGGCGCAATAGATGGTGAAGAACACCAGAATCACCAGCGCCGAGAAGATGCGCAGGATGCGGCTGTTGTCCTCGAAGCGGGTGGTGAAGTAGTCCGGCAGGGTCAGGGCGTTGCCGTTGTGCTCGGTCTGCACGCGCAGACGGCCGGCGACGAACAGCCAGTTGAGGTAGGCGCCGACGATCAGGCCGATGGCGATCCAGCTCTCGGAGATGCCGGCAACGAAGATGGCGCCGGGCAGGCCCATCAGCAGCCAGCCGCTCATATCCGAAGCGCCGGCTGACAGGGCGGTGACAAAACTGCCGATGCTGCGGCCACCGAGAATGTAGTCGGACAGGTTCTTGGTACGCAGGTAGGCAA
The DNA here is from genome assembly GCF_014207935.1 of Pseudomonas fluvialis. Lineage (GTDB taxonomy): Bacteria > Pseudomonadota > Gammaproteobacteria > Pseudomonadales > Pseudomonadaceae > Aquipseudomonas > Aquipseudomonas fluvialis_A. The sequence continues at coordinate 384,921 of NZ_JACHLL010000003.1, forward strand.
CAAGGCCGATCAGGACCATCGCGGCGATATACACCACGAAAGTAATCAGCATGGGAGTACTAGCAGTCATGGGGGGATACCCTCTTGGTTGTTGTTATCCGCCGCGACGGGTAGCGCGCGGCGATTGGCTGGCAAGTTGCCCGTGGATAACGGGCCTCGGAGTCGATCTGCGGCGATCTGCCGACAGATGTCTCTGATTGACGCCGCTCACCGGCGGCGCATCACGCCACTCCCTCCTGAAGTGGATAAAACAACGGCGACGGTGCCGCAGCACAGTCGCCGTGATGCCTGGGTCAGTGGCTGTCGCCCAGCGACAGCAGCGAGGCATTGCCGCCCACCGCGGTGGTGTTGACCGAGGTGGTGCGCTCGTTGGCAAAGCGCAGCAGGTAGCTCGGGCCGCCGGCCTTGGGTCCGGTGCCGGACAGGCCGCAACCGCCGAAGGGCTGCACGCCGACCACCGCACCGATCTGGTTGCGATTGACGTAGAGGTTGCCCACCCGCGCCAGTTGCTCGATGCGCCGGGCGGTTTCCTCGTTGCGGCTGTGCACGCCCAGGGTCAGGCCGTAGCCGGTGGCATTGATCGCCGCCACCACATGTTCCAGCTCGCTGGCGGCAAAGCGCACCACGTGCAGGATGGGGCCGAAGTGCTCCTTGCCCAGCTCGTGAATGCCGCCGATTTCGAACGCCACCGGGGCGACGAAGTGGCCATTCAGACCCGCCGGCAGCTGAGCTTCGGCAATCAGCTTGCCGGCCGCCTTGAGCTGCTTGATGTGAGCTTCAAGGCCGGCCTGGGCCTCGCCGTCAATCACCGGGCCCACGTCGCTCTCGCGTAGGTGGGTCGGGCCGACGGTCAGTTCGGCCATGGCGCCCTTGAGCAGATCGATGACCCGCTCGGCGATGTCGCTCTGCACGTAGAGCACGCGCAGGGCCGAGCAGCGCTGGCCGGCGCTGGTGAAGGCGGACGCCACGGCATCCTTGATCACCTGCTCGGGCAGTGCGGTGGAGTCGACGATCATGGCGTTCTGCCCGCCGGTTTCGGCGATCAGCGCGGCGATCGGCCCTGGCTTGTCGGCCAGCTGGCGGTTGATCAGGCGGGCCACCTCGGTGGAGCCGGTGAAGCACACCCCGGCGGTGCGCGCATCGCGGCAGAACACGCCGCCCAGGGTGGCGCCATCGCCCGGCAGCAGGGCGAACACATCCTTGGGCAGGCCGGCCTCGAACAGCAGCTCGGTGGCACGCGCGGCGATCAGGCTGGCCTGCTCGGCCGGCTTGGCCAGCACGCAGTTGCCGGCCACCAGCGCGGCGCTGATCTGGCCGAGGAAGATGGCCAGCGGGAAGTTCCACGGGCTGATGCAGGCAAACACGCCACGGCCTTCATGGAACAGCTCGTTGCGCTCGCCGGTCGGCCCCTGCAGTTCCTCGCGGCCCAGACGCAGGCGGGCCTGCTGGGCGTAGTAACGGCAGAAGTCGACTGCTTCGCGCACCTCGTCGATGCCGTCCTGCAGGCTCTTGCCGGCTTCCAGGGTGCACAGTGCCATCAGCTCGGCGCGATGGATTTCCAGCAGGTCGGCCAGGCGTTCGAGGATGCTCGCGCGCTCGTCCACCGGCGTGGCATTCCAGCGCGGCCAGGCGCCGGCCAGCACGTCCATGGCCTGGGCCGCCTGGGCGGCGCTGGCCCACTGGGCGGTGCCAACCAGTCGGTTGAGGTCGTAGGGGCAGCGCACGTCCTGCGCGGTGCCGGCGAGGATTTCGCCGTTGATCACCGGCGCGGCCTGCCAGGTCTTGCCCAACTGGGCGTTGAAGTCGGTCTCCAGACCGGCCCACTGACTGAGGATATTCATGTTGATGCCCTGGGAGTTTTGCCGCGCGCTGCCAAACAGCACCAGCGGCAGGGGAATGCGGTCGTTGTGCAAGGTCTGGAACTGGCGCAGCTGGCTGGCCGGGTGCTCGATCAGCGAGTCCACCGGTACGGCCGGATCGACCAGCTGGTGAACGAACGAGGAGTTGGCGCCGTTTTCCAGCAGGCGCCGCACCAGGTACGGCAGCAGGTCCTTGTGCGCGCCAACCGGGGCATAGATGCGCACGGTCTTGCGGTGCTGCTCAAGCACGGTGTCGTACAGCGCGTCGCCCATGCCGTGCAGGCGCTGGAACTCGAATTCGCGCGGCTGTTTCTGTTCGGCGGCAATCGCCAGGATGCAGCTGACGGTGTGCGCATTGTGGCTGGCGAACTGCGGATAGATGGTGCCGCGGGTGTGTTCGCTGAGCAGGAAGCGGGCACAGGCCAGGTACGAGGTGTCGGTGCCTTCCTTGCGGGTAAAGACCGGGTAGCCCAGCGCACCCTGCATCTGGCACTGCTTGATCTCGCTGTCCCAGTAGGCGCCCTTGACCAGACGCAGCGGCATCTTCGCGCCGAGCTCCTTGCCCAGCAGGGTCAGCCACACCAGTACCGGCAGGCAGCGCTTGGAATAGGCCTGAACCACCAGGCCGAACTCCCCCCAACCGGCAATGGCCGGGTCGCGCATGAGCTTCTCGTAGAGTTCCAGAGACAGTTCCAGGCGGTCGGCCTCCTCCGCGTCCACGGAGATGCCGACATTCAGCTGGCGCGCGCGGATGGCCAGCTCGCGCACATTGGCGAACAGCTCGGTGAGCACGCGCTCGCGCTGCGCCACTTCGTAACGCGGGTGCAGCGCCGACAGCTTGATCGAGATCGACGGGCGCGGCCCCGGCCCCACTTGCGGCTCGGCGCCGACGGTATCGATGGCCTGACGGTAGTCGGCCATGTACTTCTCGGCGTCGGCCTGGGTCAGGGCCGCCTCGCCGAGCATGTCGAAGGAATAGGTGTAGCCCTGTTCGCGGCACGGCCGGCCGTTCTTCAGTGCCTCGCCGATGCTGCGGCCCAGCACGAACTGCTTGCCCATCAGCTTCATGGCCTGGTTCATCGCCGCGCGGATCACCGGCTCGCCGGAGCGCTGGATCAGCTTGCCCAGCACGCTGCCGGCCTTGCCTTGCGGGTTGTCCAGGTTGACCACCTTGCCGGTCATGACCAGGCCCCAGGCGGCGAAGTTGACCAGCACGTTGTCACTCTTGCCGACATGCCGTTCCCATTCGGCGGCATTGAGCTTGTCACGGATCAGCGCGTCGGCGGTCGCGGCGTCCGGCACGCGCAGCAAAGCCTCGGCCAGGCACATGAGCATGAGCCCTTCCTGGGTATCGAGGCTGTACTGGCGTAGCAGTGCGTCGAGGGTATCGACGGCATTGTCCCGGCTGCGCACCTGTTCGATCAGGGCGCGGGCATCGCGGCGGATAGCCTCGATACCGGCAGGGCCGGGGTCGGCGAGCTGCAGGAGCTCATACAGGTAGGCTTCCTCGTCGACGGCGTAATTGGCGCTGATGGCGGGGAAGAACTCGGCGGCTGTCTTTTTGAGAAAGTCGCCCTGCAAGACGTGACTGGCGGTGAACATCACGCCCCTCCTCTCTTGTGGAGAACTGTTGTTATTCGGTCTAGCCCATTGCCCGGCAGGCATCAGATCAACAGGCGATCAACACCAGTCCCAGGCGGGATAAGCGAATGTAGTGGCAGGGTGATGACAGCTTCTTGCAGAAAACTGCGGAGTTTTTGCAGAAAACTCCGCAGGGAAAAACGCTCGTTTGAACGCCGGCCGTCACTCGGCCCGGCGCAAGCGCCTGGGAGTGAGGCCGAGGTAGCGGCGCATGGCCGTGGTCAGCGCGCTCTGGCTGGAAAAGCCGCACTCCTCGGCGATACGCACCAGCGGCAGCGGGCTTTCCCGCAGCAGACGGCTGGCATGATCGAGGCGGGTCTTGAGCAGGTACTGGTGCGGCGTCAGGCCGACGTCATCCTTGAACTGCGCATGGAAATGGCTCGGACTCAGGCACACCACGCCGGCCAGTTCGGCCACGCTGATGCGCCGCGCCAGGTGGCTGTTGATGTAGGCATCCAGGCGTTGCAGATCCAGCGCGCTCGGCGCCCGCCGCGGCTGCTCGCCGAACAGCCGCAGGTGCAGCGCGCGCAGCAACACGCCACCCAGTGCACGGGCCAGCTGCGGGTCGCTGCCATAGCGGGCCAGTTCAGCGCCGGCATAACTGAGCAGGTGGTGGAAGTCGGCATCCAGGGTCGGGTAGCGCGGCACCTCGAACAGCTGGGCGAGCAGCGCGCCATCCTCATCCGCGCTCACCGGCTCGGCCAGGTCGAGGATCAGCATGCGGTTGTCGCCCACCCCGGCGAACTGGTGACCGGCATCGCCCGGCACCAGGCAGGCGCGCATCTGGCAGACCTCGCCGCCACGGCCACCCACTTCGAACTCGGCACGCCCGGACAGCGACAGCACCAACTGGTGGTGGTCGTGGGCATGTTCGTGGGCCTGGTCATCCAGGCGCAGCAGGCGGGCGTTGTACATGGGGCAGACACACAGGCGGATTCAGGCCCTACTGTAACCACTGGCGCCCGGCCGTGCGCGATAACTGCGACTAACGGATAGATCAGGCGCTGGCCAGTATCTTGCTATCACCCTGCTGAACCCTGTTGTAGTGACTGGTCACAAGGAAGACTGCCATGCTGGAGTTCGGCATTTTCATCCTCAACCGTTGCGGCGTCCTGCGCGCCTGGCTACCCGCCCTGCTCGCCAGCCTCGCCGTGCTGCTGGCCTGGCGGCAACAGGCGGGAGCTGCCATGGCCTTGCTGGGCATGGCGCTGTATCTGTTGGCGGCGTTACAGCAGCGCTGGCAGCGGCATGTGCGCCCCCTTAAGCAAACACTCATTCTGCTCGGCGAAAGCCTGGCCAGCCCCCCTCAGGGCGAAGCGCTGCTGGTGCGTTGTCGCGAGCAGCAGCGCATGGCCGAACGCCTGCGCAGCGAGGTGCAGTTCGCCAGCCAGGCCCTGGAGCAGATGGCCGAACACACCGAGACCCAGGCCAGCCAGCAGAGCCAGCGGGTCGCGATGATCGCGGCGGCCAGCGAACAGATCAGCCAGACCCTGCTGCAGATCCGCGAGCATGCCGAACACGCCATGCAGGCCTTCGGCCAGACGCACCAAAGAAGTGAGGATGGCTGCCAGGATGCCCACAAAGTGGGCAATGCGCTGTTCGATATCGAGCAGAGCCTGGGGCGCACCAGCGGCGCGGTTGGCGAACTGCTCAGCTGCACCGCGGCGGTGGAGCAGGCCGTCGGCAGCATCCAGGGCCTGGCCAAACAGACCCAGCTGCTGGCGCTCAATGCGTCCATCGAGGCGGCCCGTGCCGGCGAGCAGGGCCGCGGTTTTGCCGTGGTCGCCGACGAGGTGCGCCACCTTGCCCTGTCCACCAGCCAGGCCGCCAGCGACATCACCCAGGTGGTCGGCGCCATTGCACAGGCCGTGGCCGAAGTGCGCCATCAGGTCGATGAGCACCGCCATCTGCTGGTTGCCGGCAACCAGCAGAGCCTGCACCTGGCCAGCAATCTCGACGCCCTGGCCAGCGACAGCCGCAGCAATCTCGAACAGCTGGCGAGCATGCGCCAGGCTCTCGGCGAACACAGCCAGGCCAACCAGTCACTCAACCAGCAGTTGCAGCAGATCAGCGATGTGCTGAGCCGGCAGAGCAGCGACAACCAGCGCCTGCACCAGTTGACCCTCTACCTGACCCAGATGACCCACATTCTCGGTTCCGCTCCCGTTGCGGCCCAGCCACAACGGGAAAAAGCCCTGGAGGCCCGCCCATGACCAGTCCCCTGAGCGCTCTGCTCCTGCTCGCCGGCCTGCTGATCCCGGCGCTGCTCGCCGCCCGCCTGCGTCAGCAGGCCCTGCGCCGTCAGACCGAAGCCTGGCTGAGCACCCTGCATGTGGCCCTCGAACTGTTGCAGCGCCTGCAGCAGCACCGTGGGTTGGGTGGCCAGAACAGCAATGAGGCAGCAGAAAAATGCCGCCAGCTCGGCGAGGAAATCGGCAACCTGTGGCGGCGCTGTCCGCAGGACGACAGCGGCCTGGCCGAGCTGGACGGCCAGTGGCGCGCACTGCGCCAGACGCCGGCTGACTTCGCCGGGCATTGCCGGCTGATCGAGCAGCTGCTCAATGCCCTCGAACAGCTGGAACTGCGCCTGGCCACGCGCCAACGCCGGGTCAGCGGCCTGGCCCAGGCCTGCCGCGAGCTGGAAGACCTGGCCCAGCTGCGCGGCCTGGCCGTGCGCGGCGCCCAGCATGCGCACTGCCCGCTGCCCCTGCAGGTGCAGATGCGCTACCTGTGCCAGCGCCTGCACGCCGATGCCCGCCACCCGCAGTGGTACCTACCGCTGCAGCGCCTGCAGCATGAGCTGATCGATGCGCCGCAGGTGCGCATCCGCCCTACTGACTGCTTCGCGCTGCTCACCCCGCTGATCGACGGGCGCCTGCGCGAGATTCACCTGAGCCTGGGCTGAACCGACTCTCCCGGCGTTCGCCTGACTTTGCCCTCCGGGCCGCGGGCCTCTATCCTGAAGACCCGCTTTCGCCCTTGTGACAGGAGTCGCCCGATGTCTCTGCTGCGTCCCACCAGCCTGCTGCTGGCCCTGGCAACCCTCGCCGGCTGTGCCGGTCAGCCCGCCAGCGTCAGCATCGAACCCTCGACCCGGGCCCTCCAGGTCAGCCCTGGCCAGCAGGCACACTGCACGCCGATCGAACTCAAGCGCGGGCAGACGCTGATCCTCAGCCTGCCAAGCAACCCCACCACCGGCTTTCGCTGGCAGCTGTTCGATGGCGCGCCCCAGGTGCTCGCCCAGCTCGGCCCCGAGGTCTACCGGGTACCTGAGGAGGCCGGCATCGTCGGCAGCGCGGGCCTCTCCACCTGGCGCTTCCAGGCCACCCTGCCCGGCCAGGGGCGCCTCCTGCTGCAGTACCAGCGCCCGTGGGAACAGGGCGTGGCACCGGCGCTGATCTACGACTGCGCGGTGCAAGTCGACTGACGCCAATCGCCGAGCTTTTTGTCGCCCGCGGCCTGTAGCTGCACGAACGTACCAGGCATAGTGGCGCCTTCATCACCGGAGGATGCCTATGCGCTGGCTGATTTTTGCCCTGTGCTCTGCCCTGTTGTTCATCTATGGCCTGGCGATCGACTCGACCGAGTTGCGTCTGCTGACCAAAGGCCTGCCCGTTCTGGCGCTGATCTTCTGGCTGCGCAGCGCACCGGAGGGGCCCTACCGGCGCTGGATCAGTCTGGGCCTGCTGTTTTCCCTCGCCGGCGACATCCTCCTCGACTGGCCAGCCGACCTGTTCGTCTTCGGCCTGGGCGCCTTCCTCATCGGTCACCTGTGCTACCTGGTGGCCTACCTGGGTGACAGCCGGCGTTTTGCCCCGCTGGCGCTGCTGCTGGCGCTCGCCGCCGGCGGCGGCATGTTCGCCGTATTGGCCAGCCGACCGCTGGGACCACTGCTGATTCCGGTGGCGTTCTATGCCCTGACCATCAGCGCCATGCTCTGGCGCGCCCTGGCACGGGTCGGTGAACCAGACATCGCGCGCCGCTCGGCCTGGCTGGCAGCAGTGGGCGCGGTGCTGTTCGTCATCTCCGACAGCCTGATCGGCATCAACCGCTTCGTGGCGCCGTTCGATGCCGCCCGCTACGCGATCATCGTGACTTACTGGCTGGGTCAGTTCGGCATTGCCGCCTCGGCCTTCCGGCGCCGCGGATAAATCGGAGCGAACCACGGCAGGCCACCTGCGCATGAGCTATAGACATAACTCCACTTGCGCAGGAGGTCCTATGTCCAGGATTCATCTTCATGCTGCAGCCCTGCTCGCCACCCTTGCCCTCGGCGGCTGCGGCAGCCTGCTGCCCAGCGAGCGCAATGAGGTGAAGTCGCCGTTTCGCGACTACCTGGACGCCGAAATCAGCTTTGCCCAGGCCAAGCCCGGACGCACTTCGCGTGCTGAGCTGGCCAGCCTCGGCTTCGACCCCCTGGCCGAGGGCAACGGACGCATGCTGTCGTTCATCGACGTGCGCCTGATGTTCGTCCAGCCCAATGTCCCCATCGACTACCTGCCCAGCGGCCTGGTGGAATGCCTGGAGGCCAAGGACCGCTGCGTGGGCTATTCCTTCGAGTTCACCAAGACCAATACCGAACGGGTCGGCAGCTTCTGGGCCGACCTGTTCAACTTCCGCAAGAAGCGCGAGATCCACAGCTGGTCGTTCCGCCCGGTGTTTGTGCTGATCGACGACAAGCTGGTACACAAGGTCAGCAGCGGCGAACCCAATGTGCGCCGGGTCGAGTCGAAGAAGAATCCGCTCGGCCCGCTGCAGGGTGCCGGCGAGTTCATCGCCGATCAGCTCTGAACAGCAACCTGCTTATTACCTCTGCGCCAGTGCACAGCTGTTAGGGCTGCTCTAGGCTTGAATCAAGACCCGCGAGGTTGCTTCAGGTGCTGAGGCAGCGGAGTCGAACGGGGTACGCGCCATGCGTCGCCTGACCAGCCATCTGACCCGCGGCCTGCTGTTTGCCATGCTGCTTGTGCTCGCCGGCTGCGCCAGCCTGTTGCCCAGCGAGCGGGCCGAGGCACTCTCGCCCTTCCACGAATACGCCGACGCCGAGAAGCGTTTCGCCCAGGCCATTCCAGGCCAGACCACACGTCACGACCTGGCCAACCTCGGTTTCGATCCACTCTCCGGTGGCAATGGCCGCATGCTCTCGTTCATTGACGTACGCCTGCTGTTCGTCCAGCCCAACGTGCCCATCACCTACCTGCCCGACGGCCTGCTGCAATGCCTGGAGGCCAAGGAGCGCTGCAGCGGTTACTCCTTCGAGTTCAGCCAGTCGCACAGCGAGCGGGTCGGCAGTTTCTGGGCAGACCTGTTCAACTTCCGCAAGAAGCGGCAGATCCAGAGCTGGCGCTTCCAGGCGCTGTTCGTGCTGGTCGACGACGTGCTGGTGCACAAGGTCAGCAGCGGCGAGCCGAACATCCGCCGCTACGAGAGCAAGAAGAACCCGTTGGGGCCGCTGCAGGGTGCCGGCGACTTCATCATGGATCAGCTGTGACGCAGGGTGCCCGGCTTGGGTAAAATGCCGGCCCGTTTTCCCCTGGTAGCCGTACCGTGACCGACAGCCCCGACCGCATCTACGCCACCCCGCAGGCTCAAGTGAGCGACTTCGCCTTCAACGAAGACGTGGTGCGCGTGTTCCCGGACATGATCAAGCGCTCGGTGCCGGGCTACCCGACCATTGTCGAGAACCTCGGTGTACTCGCCGCGCAGTTCGCCCAGCCGGGCAGCGCGCTGTATGACCTGGGCTGCTCGCTGGGTGCGGTGACCCAGGCCATGCGCCGCCATGTGAGGAGCGAAGGCTGCCGGGTGATCGGCGTGGACAACTCGGCGGCGATGGTCACGCGCTGCCACGAATACTTGCATGCCCAGGACTCGATGTTCCAGGAGCTGCTGCCCTATGAGCTGATCGAAGGCGACATCCTCGCCCTCGACTTCAAGCCCGCCTCGGTGGTGGCGCTGAATTTCACCCTGCAGTTCATCGAACCCGAGCGCCGCCTGGAACTGCTCACCCGCATTCGCCAGAGCCTGCTGCCGGGCGGCGCGCTGATCCTCTCGGAGAAGCTGCGCTTCGAAGATGAGGCCGAGCAGGCGCTGCTCACCGACCTGCATATCGCCTTCAAGCGCGCCAATGGCTACAGCGAACTGGAAATCGCGCAGAAGCGCAGCGCTCTGGAGAACGTGATGAAACCCGACAGCCTGCAGCAGCACCGCGAGCGCCTGCTGGCCGCTGGCTTCCGCCAGGTCACGCCCTGGTTCCAGTGCCTCAACTTCGCCTCCCTGGTGGCCCTGCCATGATCGAAAAACTGGACCTCGCCCGCCTGCAGCAACTCCTGGCCGGCAGCCCGCTGGCCGAATGGGCCGACGACCTGCCGGCGCAGATTGGTGCCAAGCTGGCTGTCGGCCATGGCGACCTGGAGCGCTGGCAGGCGGCGCTGAACGCCCTGCCGGCCCTTACGCCGAGCCAGACCGAACTGGTCAATGAGTTTCGCCTGGACGCGCCGCTCGACGAGGCCACCCGCGAACAGCTGCTGCATGCCCTGCAGGGCCTGATTCCCTGGCGCAAGGGACCGTTCCAGCTGTTCGTGCATGTCGATACCGAGTGGCGCTCGGACTGGAAATGGGCCCGCGTGGCCCCGCACCTGGACCTCAAAGGCAAGCGCGTGCTGGACGTCGGCTGCGGCAACGGCTACTACCTGTGGCGCATGCTCGGAGCCGGCGCCGGCAGCGTGATCGGCGTCGACCCCAACTGGCTGTTCCTCTGCCAGTTCCTCGCCGCCAAGCGTTACCTGCCGGACCTGCCAGCCTGGCACCTGCCGCTGGCCTCCGAGGAACTACCCGCCAAACTGCAAGGCTTCGACACCGTGTTCTCCATGGGCGTGCTCTATCACCGCCGCTCGCCCATCGACCACCTGCTAGAGCTCAAGGACTGCCTGCGCAAGGGCGGCGAACTGGTCCTGGAAACCCTGGTAGTCGAAGGCGATGCGCAGCAGGTGCTGATGCCCGAGGACCGCTACGCGATGATGCGCAATGTCTGGTTCCTGCCCTCGGTGCCGGCCCTGGAGCTGTGGCTACGCCGAGCCGGTTTCGTCGACGTGCGCTGCGTGGATGTCTCGGTGACCAGCGTGGCGGAACAGCGCGCCACCGAATGGATGCGCTTCCAGTCGTTGCCCGACTTCCTCGACCCGGAGGATCACAGTCGCACCGTCGAGAACCTGCCGGCCCCTACCCGCGCGGTACTGATTGCCCGCAAACCGTGAAGGCATGGCGCCAAGTCATGCACCGGCCAGGGTCATGGCACTGGCCGTCATTGAGGCGTAACCTGCAGGCATCACAACGTGAGCGCCCGCCATGCCCCACCGGCTGTCCTGCTGCACAGCCCTGCTGCTCAGCATCCTCTGCGCGCTGAGCCAGGCCGAACCGCTGCAGCTGTATACCGAGGAATACCCGCCGGTTTCCTTCTCCATAGAAGGGCGCGCCGAAGGGATGGCCAGCGAACTGGTGCGCGAGCTGCTCAGTCGACTCGGCGAGCCCGGCCAAATCAGCGTGGTGCCCTGGGCCCGCGGCTACCACACCGTGCAGCAGACGCCCAACACCGCGCTGTTTGCCACCATCCGCAACGCCGAGCGCGAACCGCTGTTCCAGTGGGTCGGGCCGATCCTGCTGGCCCAGGACAGCTTCTACGCCCTGAAGGACTCCGGCATACAGCTGCAAGACCTGACGGATGCAGCCAAGGCCGGACCGATCGCCGTCCCCCGCGACTGGTTCACCTATCAGGAGCTGCACAACCTCGGCCTGCAGAACCTGCTGGGCGTCACCGAGCCGGAGCAGATGTTCAAGCTGCTCAAGCGTGGCCGGGTCAAGCTGATCGTCGCCGACAACCTGAGCTTCTACAGTGCTGGCGTAGCGGCGCAGCAGGTCGACTATCTCAAGGCCAGTGATGTCGAGGTGGCCCTGCCCTACCGCGCCTCACTCGGCTACATCACCTTCTGGCCGGGCACCGATCCGGCCGTGATCCAGCGCTGGCAGAGCGAACTGGACGCGATGAAGGCCGACGGCAGTTTCAGCCGCATCTACCAGCGCTGGCTGCCAGGCGAACCTGAACCGTAATCGCCGAGCACGACCCACGACCAGCCAGCGAATTGCCTGCCCCGCAGTCGGAGAGCAAGCATCAAGAGCTGGACAATTGCCGGCCTATCTTGGGTGCCGCGTCGAAAAGGCACGAATAATGAGAGCCTCCCTGCAACCGCTCTGCGGCCACCTCGCCCGGAAAAGTCCGGGCCAGATAATCGACCATGGCGACGGGTGACCAATTGTCGTCCGTGCCGTGCCACAGATGAACGCTCGCCTCGCAGTCGAAGATGCCGGCCGACCACGGCGCGAGAAACTGATTGATGTCTCGTATGTATCCACTGGCGCCTTGGGTAAAGCACGACTGCAGAACACCCATCATCAGCTTCCTGAACGCAGGCTGACTGGCAAGAGCCTTGTCCTGCCCTGCCGCACTGGCAAACAGTAAACGAGCCAATACGCCAGGCATTAGCGAAGCCAGGAATGCCTGCGAATTTGCCAGCCCTCTGAACAGCCTGGGATGGTCCATGGCCAGAGAAAAAACACCCTTTCCGGCCATCTCGTTGAGGAAGTCGCCCTCATCGAGCGGCGCCACCGCCGAAACCAGATGCAGACTTTTCACCCGGCCTGGCAGGTGGCGACAGACCTCCAGCGCGACGTGACTGCCGATGGAGAAACCGATGAAGTCGACCGGAGTTCCGCGAACCGCCTCATCAACAGCCTGCGCGATGCGCCGGTAGTAGAGGGCACCACTGACGGATGGATCGATTGAGAACCGATCGAAACAGAGCACGCGCAACCCCAGTGTTTGCGCGCCGCCCTCGAACACTGAAGCTTCAATGGGCGAACCGGGTACGCCATGGAAATACACGACGGGCTTACCCGCCGGGTTTCCATACTCAATAAAGTTCATAGCCACTCCCGGCCAGCAAGGTTTCCGTGTTCTATCACCAATCCACTGAAAATGCGCTGAGGCTGACAGCCGCATTGCCACCATCCAGCTCGGCTTTCCTCTGGCCAAGGCGCGATGACGCCGCTAGAATTGCGCACTTTTTGATCAGCGCTGCCCTGCGCACGGTTCTCTGAGGTTTTCCATGTCGTCCAACACCACACCCAAAGTCGGTTTCGTTTCCCTGGGTTGCCCCAAGGCCCTGGTCGACTCCGAGCGCATCCTCACCCAGCTGCGCATGGAGGGTTATGAGGTCGTACCGACCTATCAGGATGCCGACGTGGTGGTGGTCAACACCTGTGGTTTCATCGACACCGCCAAGGCCGAGTCGCTGGATGCCATCGGCGAGGCGATTGCCGAGAACGGCAAGGTCATCGTCACCGGCTGCATGGGCGTCGACCAGTCGGCGATCCGCGACGTGCACCCCAGCGTGCTGGCCGTGACCGGCCCGCAGCAGTACGAGCAGGTGGTCAACGCCGTGCACGAAGTCGTGCCGCCGAAAACCGAGCACAACCCGCTGATCGATCTGGTGCCGCCGCAGGGCGTCAAGCTGACCCCGCGCCACTACGCGTACCTGAAGATTTCCGAAGGCTGCAACCACAGCTGCAGCTTCTGCATCATCCCGTCGATGCGCGGCAAGCTGGTCAGCCGCCCGGTGGGCGAAGTGCTCGGCGAAGCCGAACGCCTGGTCAAGGCCGGCGTCCAGGAACTGCTGGTGATCAGCCAGGACACCAGTGCCTATGGCGTCGACACCAAGTACAAGACCGATTTCTGGAACGGCCAGCCAGTCAAGACGCGCATGCTCGAACTCTGCCAGGCCCTGGCCGGCATGGGCGTATGGGTACGCCTGCACTACGTCTACCCGTACCCGAACGTGGATGACGTGATCCCGCTGATGGCCGCCGGCAAGCTGCTGCCTTACCTCGACATCCCCTTCCAGCACGCCAGCCCGAAGGTGCTCAAGGCCATGAAGCGTCCAGCCTTCGAGGACAAGACCCTGGCCCGCATCAAGGCCTGGCGCGAGATCTGCCCGGAGCTGACCATCCGCTCGACCTTCATCGTCGGCTTCCCCGGCGAGACCGAGGAAGACTTCCAGTACCTGCTCGACTGGCTGACCGAAGCCCAGCTCGACCGCGTCGGCTGCTTCCAGTACAGCCCGGTGGACGGCGCCCCGGCCAACGACATGGACCTGGAGCCGGTTCCGGATGAGATCAAGCAGGAGCGCTGGGAGCGCTTCATGGCGCACCAGCAGGCCATCAGCGCCGCGCGCCTGCAGCAGAAGATCGGCACGGAAATCGAAGTGCTGATCGACGAAGTGGACGACGAAGGCGCGGTCGGCCGCGGCTGGGCCGATGCCCCGGAAATCGACGGCAACGTCTATATCGAGACTACCGCCGTCAAGCCGGGCGACAAGATCCGCGTGCGCATCGTCGATGCCGACGAGTACGACCTGTGGGCCGAACCGGTCTGACGCAGGACTGAACAACGGACCGCCTCAGGCGGTCAGGCGGCTCAGCTGAAAACGCCGCGACTCCTTCGGGAAGTCGCGGCGTTTTTCATTCCGGCGCGGTTTGAGTTCGGGGCGTGCGCCGCTTACCCCTGCGTCAGCCACTGCTCCAGCGGCCGTGGTTTCTCCACGCCATAGCCCTGCACATAGTCGACGCCCAGTTCGAGCAGGCGCGCGCGAATGCTTGCCGACTCGACGTACTCGGCGATGGTCTTGCGGCCCAGGGCGTGGGCGATCTCGTTGATCGAACGGACCATGGCCAGGTCGCTGGGGGATCGCTCGATTTCCTTGACGAAGCTGCCGTCGATCTTCACGTAGTCCACCGGCAGGCGCTTGAGGTAGTCGAAGGAAGAGAAACCAACACCGAAGTCGTCGATGGAGAAACTGCAGCCCGCCAGTTGCAGATGACGCACCAGGTCGGCGGTCTTGGCCAGGTTGGCTACCGCAGCGGTTTCGGTCAGCTCGAAGCAGATGCGTGACGGCTCGACCGCGTGCTGCTCGAACAGGCTCTCGATAAAACCCAGCAGCTTGTCGTCGTTGAGGCTGCTGCCCGACAGGTTGATGGAAATCGAGCGGCTGTGCTGCCACACCTGCGGATGCCGCTCCAGCTCGCAGAAAATCCGCTTGAGCACCCAGCGATCGACCTTGGGCATGCGCTGGTAGCGCTCGGCGGCAGCAATGAAATCGACCAGTTGCAGGTCGTTTTCCATCACCAGCAGCAGTTCGTAATGCGGCAGCTCATCGCTGTCCGCCGCCACCGGAGCAATCTGCTGCAGGCGCAGGCTGAGCTCTTCGCGCTCGACGATATCGTCGACCCGCGCGGCAATGGCCAGCAAGCCGTTGTGCTCACCATCCTGATCCTCGCGGTAGCAATGCACGCGGTTGCGGCCATCCTGTTTAGCCGAGTTGCTGGCGCTCTGCAAATCGCCGATGACATTGGCTACGTCGTGACGACTGCTCGCCTCGACCACGCCGATGCTCAGGGTCAGGCCGTGGCGATGGCCTTCCCAGACAAAACCCTGACTCTCCACTTCCGTGCGCAAGCGTTCGGCCAGCGCCAGCGCCTGGGATTCGTCATACCCCGGCAGGGCTACGGCAAAATCGACGCCGCCGAAGCGCGACAGGCTGGCATCGCCTGGCAACAGCTGCGGCAGGCGCCCGGCCAGCTGGCGCAGGCAGGCATCGCCAGCCACCGGGCCGGCATGCTGGTTGAGCAGAATGAACTGATCGAGGTGCGCCAGCAGGAAGCTGTGCGGCAACGGACCGGCCAGACACTGCGCCACCGCCACCTCGAAACTGCGCCGATTGAGCAGGCCGGTCAGTTCGTCATGGCTGCGCGCATGGGTGATCTCGTGATAGAGGCGGCCGACAATATCCTGCAGGGTGCTCTGGATCAGCCCCTCGCCCGGCGCCTCGGCATCGCTGAGCAGCAGGCTGCCGCTGGACAGCGCGTTGAGCAGTTGCTCGCCACTGAGATTGCCGGCCTCGCGCCCCTGGCCGTCGACCAGCACATAGTGATCCATCGCCGGGTTGCACCAGATCAGCTGCAAGGCCTGGCCCTGCGCATCGCGCAGCCAGTCGCCGGCCTGCAGGGCATCGCGGCGCTCGCGCCAGCGCTGCTCGGTGGAGTCCAGTACCAATGGCTGGGCGCTGACTTGCGGCGCGACCGCGACGAACTCGATGGGCTCTTCACCCAGCAACTGGCGACGCAGGCTGGCCAGCACCGTCTGGTACTGATACTGACCGACCAGAAAGCTCTCCATGCGCCGGCGCAGGATATCCAGCAGGTGCTCGATCTCATAGACACGCTCGACGTCATCCTCGCTCAGCGCCGAGAGGTCTTCACTGCGCTGCAGCCAGCGGTTGAGCAACGAGGTCAGGGCCAGGTCACCGCGCCAGCCGACACTGTCCTCGCCATTGCGGATCAGCTCATGGACCAGCAGTTCCTTCCAGCCGGCCGCCAGCCAGTCGAGCAGGATCTGCGCGGCGCGCCCGCCATGCAGCCCATACATGGCGACATCAACCTGGCGCCGAGCGCCTTCCAGGGTGTCGCGGCCGCGATGGGCCTGCATCACCCGCTCGGCACTGTTGCGGTAGGCGCGCTGCTGCAAGGCCAGCAGTTCGTCCAGCGCCGGCGCCTGGGCACTGAACACCGCCACATCGCCCTGATAGCTGGCATTGAGGGTTTCGATCACGCCCTGCACCCGCGCTTCCAGGGCACGATTGGGCGGATCGCAGGCATCGGCCAGACGCAGCACCTTGTCCAGCGTCGAGCGCAGCGGATGAGCCGGATCGGCAAAGGCCGCCGGATCAATCAGAGCAGCCTGCAGTACGGTGGGCAGCAGGCTGCGCAGCGCCGGTTTGAGCCCGGCGGCCAGGCGCTCCTCCTGGTTCAAAGCATCGAACAGTTCACCGACCAGCAGGGCATCTTCGCGCTGCCGCGGGCTGATCGTGCAGCCCTGCAGCTCCAGTTCATGCAGCCACTGCGAGACCGCCCAGTGCTCGCCGGCAGGCGGTCGCTGCACTCCGGCAAAGCCGGCGGCCAGTGGCAGGCCGGGTTCGCCAGCGGCAAGCGCCTCGGTCAGCGTGGAATCGGCCTGGCCAGTTGCCCCCGACGGCATGCCGCTGCCGGCCGAGCTCTGAGCCTGGCGTCCGTCCTGTGCCTGACGCCCTTCCTGGGCCTGGCGCAATTCATGGAACGCCTGATAAGGCCTGGCCCGCGCCGCCTGGCGCTGCGGCACCGCCGTCTGCCTTGGCAGCGGCTGATGGCTGGGGCTCGGCTGCAGAGGCTCGACGTGGTACTGGTTGAGCACCTGCAGAAGCGCCTGCAGGTAGCCCATCAGGGCCACCGATAGAACGCGCTGTACGCTGTTCTGGAACACCAGTCGCGCCAGCGGAGCCTGCTGGCGCAACTGCAGGGCCTCCTGCAACTGACGTAGGAGAAACTCCAGACCCAGCGGGTGATCGCCCTCGCGGGGCTGCAGATCACTCAGGCGATTGAGACAGGAACAGGCACGCCACTCCAGCGGTCCAAGGGTTTCGCGCAGGCTGCGCACCAGACGCTTGGCCTCCAGTAGATCGTCCACCTCGGCGTCATCCACCAGGCTCCACTGACTGCTGTTGTCCTCCTCCTCAACCTGTGGCCCCTGCCCCAGCGGCAGGTACTGGCAGAGACGCGCCACCACCTGCTCAATGGCCTGACGGCCATGGGTACGACAGATCCGGCGCAACTCGTTGCAGGCCTCGGCATCGCGGTTGGAAAACGCCTGCAGGCTCTGCTCACCCAGGGCCAGCTCCAGGGCCTGCAGCAATTCGCGCAGAACGCCAGGCAACTGCGTACGCACAACACTGCACAGTGCCTGGCTGATGACTGGGGCGATCGGTGCTGGCATGACGAGAGGAAGCCTCCTGCACGAATAAACGTCCTGCTTGGACTATAGCCCGCTCTGTCGCCGGCGCGAAGCTTGATACCTGCCGCGCAGCATACCGGCCTGGCACGTCGGCGGCGAACGTCTACGCTTGCAGGGAATTGCCTGCGGAGTCGCCTGTCATGGCCCAAGCCCCTCTACCGCCAGCCGACAAGGACAAGGAAACCCGCCTGTTCCTCTTCCTCATCGTGCTGTTCTTTCCCCTGCTGTCGATCGCCCTGGTCGGCGGCTTCGGCTTCATCGTATGGATGCTGCAACTGATCATGGGCCCACCCGGCCCGCCGCTCTGACCGTCAAGGACGCCCCATGGATGACACCGTGCATATCGCCAGCCTGCTGGTGCACTGCCGCCCCGAACTGCTGCCGGCGCTGCTGGCCAACCTCGAGTGTCTGCCCGATGTGGAACTGCATCAGCACAGCGCCGAAGGCAAGCTGGTAGTGGTGCTGGAAACCGGCCATGAACGACAGATCCTCGAGCGCATCGAGCAACTGCAACAACTGCCTGGCGTACTCAACGTCGCGCTGATCTACCACGAACTCCTCAGCCCGGAAGGAGCCACCGCATGAGTCTGACCCGCCGAGAATTTGCCAAGGCCCAGGCGGCCGCCATTGCCGCGGCCGCCGCTGGCCTGCCAATCGCCAGCACGGCGAGCAACCTGATCACCGACGCCGAGCAGACCGACCTGGACTGGAACAAGGCGCCCTGCCGTTTCTGCGGCACCGGCTGCAGCGTGATGGTGGCAACCAAGAACGGCCGCGTGGTGGCCACCCACGGCGACGTCAAAGCCGAGGTCAACCGCGGTCTGAACTGCGTCAAGGGCTACTTCCTGTCCAAGATCATGTACGGCAGCGACCGCCTGACCCAGCCGCTTTTGCGCATGAAGAACGGCGTCTACGACAAGCAGGGCGAGTTCCAGCCGGTAAGCTGGGAACAGGCGTTTTCCATCATGGCCGAGAAGACCAAAGCCGCACTCAAGGCCCATGGTCCCGAAGCCATCGGCATGTTCGGCTCTGGCCAGTGGACGGTGTGGGAAGGCTACGCGGCCAACAAGCTGATGAAGGCCGGGCTGCGCTGCAACAACATCGACCCCAACGCCCGCCACTGCATGGCCTCGGCGGTGATGGGTTTCATGCGCAGTTTCGGCATGGACGAGCCGATGGGCTGCTACGACGACATCGAAGCCACCGACACCTTCGTGCTCTGGGGCTCGAACATGGCCGAGATGCATCCGGTGCTCTGGACCCGGGTCACCGATCGCCGCCTCAGCGCGCCGCAGGTCAAGGTCGCGGTGCTGTCGACCTTCGAGCACAGAAGCTTCGACCTGGCCGACATCCCCATGGTGTTCAAGCCGCAGACCGACCTGATCATCCTCAACTACATCGCCAACCACATCATCGAAAGCGGTGCGGTCAATCAGGACTTCGTCAGCCGTCACACCAAATTCGCCAAGGGCGCCGACGACATCGGCTACGGCCTGCGTCCCACCGATCCGCTGGAACAGAAGGCGAAGAACGCCGCCACCGCCAACACCTGGAGCGACATATCCTTCGAGCAGTTCGCCGCCTTCGTCAAACCCTACAGTCTGGAGCGCGCCGCCGAGGAATCCGGGGTGCCGGCCGAACGCCTCAAGGCCCTGGCCGAGCTGTATGCCGACCCCAAGCGCAAGGTCATGTCGTTCTGGACCATGGGCTTCAATCAGCACACCCGCGGTGTGTGGGCCAATAACCTGATCTACAACATCCACCTGCTGACCGGGAAGATCAGCGAGCCGGGCAACAGCCCGTTCTCGCTGACCGGCCAACCCTCGGCCTGCGGCACCGCCCGCGAGGTGGGCACCTTCTCCCACCGTCTGCCGGCGGACATGCTGGTGGCCAATCCCAAGCACCGCGCCACCGCCGAGAAGATCTGGAAGGTCCCGGAAGGCACCATCCAGGAGAAGCCCGGCTTCCACGCCGTGCAGCAGAGTCGCATGCTCAAGGACGGCGTGCTCAAGGTGTACTGGACCCAGGTCACCAACAACATGCAGGCCGGGCCCAACGTGATGCAGGAAATCCTGCCCGGCTGGCGCAACCCGGAAGCCTTCGTCATTGTTTCGGACGTTTACCCCACCGTCTCGGCCCAGGCCGCCGACCTGATCCTGCCCAGTGCCATGTGGGTGGAGAAGGAAGGCGCCTATGGCAACGCCGAGCGGCGCACCCAGTTCTGGCACCAGTTGGTGAAGGCACCGGGCGAGGCAAAATCCGACCTGTGGCAACTGGTGGAGTTCTCCAAGCACTTCACCACCGACGAGGTGTGGTCGGCCGAGCTACTGGCCAAGGCGCCACAGTTCAAGGGCAAAACGCTGTTCGAGGTGCTGTTCAAGAACGGCCAGGTGGATCAGTTCCCGGCCAGCGACCTGGCCAAGGGCTATGCCAACGATGAAGCCGAAGCGTTTGGCTTCTACCTGCAGAAGGGCCTGTTCGAGGAATACGCCGCCTTCGGCCGCGGCCACGGCCATGACCTGGCCGCCTTCGACACCTACCATGCCGAGCGCGGCCTGCGCTGGCCGGTGGTGGACGGCCAGGAAACCCGCTGGCGCTACCGCGAAGGCCTCGACCCTTATGTGGAAAAAGGCAGCGGCGTGCAGTTCTACGGCTACCCGGACAAGAAGGCGATCATCTTCGCCCTGCCCTATGAGCCGCCGGCCGAGAGCCCGGACAAGGAATTCCCGTTCTGGCTCAGCACCGGTCGGGTGCTGGAACACTGGCACACCGGCAGCATGACCCAGCGTGTCGACGAACTGTACAAGGCGGCGCCCGATGCGCTGGTGTACATGCACCCGGACGATGCCAGCGAACTCAAGCTGCGCCGTGGCAGCGAGGTCAAGGTGGTCAGCCGGCGCGGCGAGATTCGCGCCCGAGTGGAAACCCGCGGCCGCAACAAGCCTCCACGTGGCCTGGTGTTCGTGCCCTTCTTCGATGCCAACAAGCTGATCAACAAGGTCACCCTGGACGCCACCGACCCCATCTCCAAGCAGACCGACTACAAGAAATGCGCCGTGCGCATCGAACTGGTCAGCCTGGCCTGAGGACCCTGACGATGAGAATCCTGTCCCTGCTGCTCACCCTGCTGGCGTGCACCGCCCAGGCCGCCGACTACCCGCTGGATGCCCCGGCCCCGGATGGTCGGCGCGCCGGCGGTACCCTGACCCAGACCCTGCCCGCACCGGCCCTGATCGACGAGGAAAACAAGGACATCCGCCGCGAGCGCAACTACCCCGAGCAACCGCCGACCATCCCCCACGCCATCCGTGGCTATCAGGTGGACAAGAACGGCAACAAGTGCCTGTCCTGCCACAGCCGCGCCGCCAGCGCCAAGAGCCAGGCACCGATGGTCAGCATTACCCACTACATGGACCGCGACGGCCAGGCCCTGGCCGCGGTATCGCCCCGGCGCTACTTCTGCAACCAGTGCCATGTACCGCAGAAGGACGTGAAGCCACTGGTGGAAAACCAGTTCCGCACCATCGACCAGGTGCTGCAGGACGCCGTGCAGAACAGTGGCCAGACCCCGTGAGGTGCGCATGAAACGACTGATCGAACTGCTGCGCAGCTACTGGGGCATCCTGCGCCGTCCCAGCGTGCATTACAGCCTGGGCTTTCTCACCCTCGGTGGTTTCATCGCCGGCATCGTCTTCTGGGGCGGCTTCAACACCGCGCTGGAGGCGACCAATACCGAAGCCTTCTGCACCTCCTGCCACGAGATGCGCGACAACGTGTTCGCCGAACTCAAGGACACCATCCACTACAGCAACCGCTCCGGCGTGCGCGCCACCTGCCCGGACTGCCACGTGCCGCACCAGTGGACCGACAAGATCGCGCGCAAGATGCAGGCATCAAAAGAAGTCTGGGGCAAGATCTTCGGCACCATCAACACCCGCGAGAAGTTCCTGGAGAAACGCCGCGAACTGGCCGAACACGAATGGGCAAGGCTCAAGGCCAACGACTCGCTGGAGTGCCGCAACTGCCACAACTTCAATTACATGGACTTCACCAGGCAGAGCCCGCGAGCCAAGGAGATGCACTCCACGGCGCTGGCCAGCGGCCAGGCCACCTGCATCGACTGCCACAAGGGCATCGCACACCAGTTGCCGGATATGCACGGGGTGCCGGGCTGGCAGTAAGGGGCAGAGCAAAACCGTCAGCCGGCACAGAAACTGACTGGGCGTTGAATCAACAAGACCAAGCTGGCAATAGCCCGCCGAAAGCAAAAAAAACGGGAGCCCTAGGGCTCCCGTACTCAATCGAGAAATGTCAGAGCCGGCCAAATCCGGCCGCCACTCCAACTACAACCTCACCTGCGCTTCAAATTGAAACGCCCGTTTAGTTTTGCAAATGTGCACGACCGTATCCGTTTAGCTTTGTTGCTGCTTTGTAACGCTTTGTAATTAATTCCAGGCAAGTGACCCGGGTAAAGGCTCAGGCCGCCTGACGCTCCAGCAGTCGGATGATCTTCTCCGGGCCCAGGCGAAACGGCTGGTAGCCCCGCGGATAGCTGGCGTAGTGCAGCGCCAGGGGGCTGTCCTGGAACGAGACCACCTCCCAGGGATTGAAAAGCCGCAGCCACCAGGCCCGGCCCTTGAAGGCCAGCCACACCACGGCGCCGAGTAACCGCGACGGCTTGCCCAGGCCCAGGGCCGCCAGCAGCGCCGGATCATTGAGCAGCACCTTGACCAGCGGCCGGGCCAGCCAACGCAGCGGGCGCGGCAGCATCTGACTCAGGCCATGAATGGCGCCGTCGCACACCTGCTGATTGCTCGGCGCATACACTTCCATGCGCGCCCGGTAATCCTCGCGCCAGCTCTCGAAGGCCGCCAGCGTCGGCGGCATGTCGCGGATATGCATGGCATCGCCCAGTGCGCGAAACGCCATGAACAGCCCCTGCTCCTCGGCCGCCGTCATCGCCCGCCAGCCGAAGCGGCGCAGCCAGCGGATCGGCTCGTAGATGAACAGCGACAGGGTGTACAGGTAGTCGTCATTGGCAATCGGGTAATGGCCGTGGATGCGGTTGAGGTGCTCCACCATCTTCGCCCCGTGCGGTCCGTCGACACCGTCCTGGAGAATTTCGGTGAGGATCGCCCGGGTATCGTCCAGGCGCTTGACGCTGTGCTGCTCGTACTGCCCGGTGCGGTGCAGCAGCGCCGACATGCGCGGCACGGCGAAGGTCTTGAGCTGAGCCAGCTCGCCGGCCAACAGCATGTCCAGAGGAAACTCGTGGCGGGCGAAAATGCGCAGCATCTGCGCGTAATCCTGCTGCGGGTCGAGCTGAGCCAGTTGGCGAGTATGGATATGGCGGCGCAGGGGCATGGGGGAAATCCTTTGACAGATAATAGACAGCTGTCTATTTATCTCCTGCTCCCCGCCCTGCACAGACGACAGGCAGCGCCCGGCGTTCACTAACAGACAGATGCCCGCACATGTCCAGCAACCCACTCGACCGCCGCAGTCAGCGCTCGCGCAAGGCCATCCTCGCCGCCATGCTCGCCCTGCTGCAGGAAAAGCCGTTCAACCGCATTCCCGTGGCGGAAATCTGCCAGCGTGCGGACGTGGCTCGTCCGACCTTTTACCTGCACTTCTCCGGCAAGGAGGAGGCCCTGCTCGGCTTCATGGATGAGGTCTTCGAACAGTTCTTCGCCGCCATCGAGCCGCATCTGCCCCAGGCCGAGATCAACACCCAGACGATCACCCGCCTGCTGTTCGCCCAGTGGCAGGAGCACCACCAGTTGCTCCGTGCCCTGCTCGACGCCGGCCTGGAGAACGCCATGCAGCAGCGCTTTCGCCATTACGGCGCACGCCTGGTCGGGCGCTTTCTCAGTCAGCGCCAGCTCGGCCTGCATGACAGCAGCCTGATGCCCTACCTGATCGACAGCATCGCCGCCACCGCCCTGGCCTTTCTCATGCGCTGGCTGCGCGAGGACCTGCTGCAACCCGCCGAGCAACTGGCCGCGTTCTACGACGCTGTGACCCGCCCCGGTCTGCTGGCCGTGCTGGCACCCCAGGCATGACAGACGCCCGACCCGCCGGGCAGAATGCCGGCATGATCCAAACACCTCCCCCACCCCAGGGCTGCAGCGAGGCGCTGAGCGACTGGCCCTGGCCCGGTGATGCCGATGGCCTGAGCCTGCAACGCTGCCAGTTCGACCCTGCCCGGCTGGACGGCAGCGACTTTGCCCGCCTGGGCATCAGCGCCGTAACCGGTGCGGCCAAACGGCAGATGGAATACCTGGCCGGACGCTACTGCGCCGCCGTCGCCCTGCAGAGTTTCGGCTGCCTGAACGTGCCCGCACGCGGCGACGACCGCGCCCCGCTCTGGCCAACAGGCTTCTGCGGTTCGATCAGCCACAGCCAGGGCGTGGCTCTGGCCGTGGTCGGCCGGCAGTCGGCCTGGCGCAGTCTGGGCCTGGATCTGGAAGCCCAGCTGAGTGACGAACGGGCCCGGCGCCTGTGCGCCGAGATCCTCACCCCCGCCGAGCAGCAGCGCCTGCAGGCCCTGCCGGGCGACGCACAGGCCACTCGGGTGAGCCTGACCTTCTCGCTCAAGGAAAGCCTGTTCAAAGCGCTCTACCCGCTGACCGGGGTGCGCTTCTACTTTCAGGATGCCGAACTGCTCATGGCCGATCAGGGCGTGGCGCAACTGCGCCTGCTGAAAACCCTCTCCGCCGAGTGGACCGCCGGCCGTGAGCTGCCGGCACGCTATGCCGAGATCGACGGCCAGTTGCTCAGCCTGGTGGCGGTCGCAGCCGAGTATGCTGTTCTCAGTCGTCCGCCGGCTGCTGACGCGGCCAGATCAGGCTAAACCGCGCCCCACCCAGCACCTGACTGCGGTCAACCTGGGCGCGGCCATGATGCCAATAGATGATCCGCCGCACGATGGACAGCCCCAACCCATGGCCACCGGATGCACGGGTGCGGCTGTCGTCGAGGCGCAGGAAGGGCGTGAACACCCGCTCCCACTCCGCCTCGGGCACACCCGGGCCGTCATCCTCGACATCGATGCGGCACTGTTCCAGACCGATGCTGAACGACAGCCGCACCTGCGCCTCGGCATGGCGCAGGGCGTTGCTCACCAGGTTCTGCACCGCCCGCTGCAGGTAACGCGGCTCGGCCAGCACGCAACTGTCGCCGCTGTCGGCGGCCAGTTGGCAGGGGCCACGCTCGATGTGCACGCCAACGCGCAGCGGCGCCAGCTCGCCGGCCACCTTGTCGAGCAGACGGGTGAGATCGACGTCCTGATAGTTCAGCGCCGGCGCGCCCTGCTCCAGGCGCGCGTAGGTGAGCATCTCGTCGACCAGCTTGTCGAGTTCCTGAATGTCGCCGTCCATGCCGTCCATGTAACGGCGGCGGGCGTTGTCGCTTTCCGCATCGGCGATCATTTCCAGGCCAAAGCGCAGGCGCGCCACCGGCGTGCGCAGTTCGTGGGACACGGCACGGACCATCTCGCGCTGGATATTCAGCAGGCGCTGCAGCTGCTCGGCCATCTCGTTGAACACCGTGGCCAGACGCCCCACCGCATCGCTGCCGCGCACCGGCACGCGGGCACCGAGCTTGCCGCTGGCGATCAGGGTGGCCACATCCGACAGCGCCAGCAGGCGATGTTCCAGATTACGCACCAGCAGGTAGATGATCAGGCCGACCAGGCCCAGCCCCATCAGCGCGATCAGCGCCTGCAGCTCCGGCGGGTAGTCATCCATCCGGTAGATCGGCCCCATCACCAGCACCCAGGGGCTGTCGAGCAGGCCGGACACCAGGCGGATACCGTCACCGCCCTTGGTCAGCCCCATCACCGTGTCGCCTTCCTCGACGCGGCGGCGCTGGTCGTCATCCAGGTCTGCCTCATCGAGCTTGACCAGACGCAGATCGAAACCGAACTGCTTGTCACGGTGAATGCGCGCCAGCCGCCCAGGCTGCTCACCCGGTTCCAGTCGCTGCAACTCGTCGATCAATAGATAGAGAGTGGCGCGCGCCAGCTGTTCGCTGACCTGCTCCACCTCGGTGGTCAGCAGCAGCGGCTCGTCCCGGCTGAGCATGCTGAACACCTGCGCCGCATGCGGCCCGGTCTGCTCTACCAGCACCTGGCCACTGCGCAGACCGGCGATCTGCCCGGAGTCCAGCTTCAGCTCGCTCAGCGGGCGCAGGCTCAGGCTCACCCCCAGCAGACGACTCCACACCACCAGCGCACGCCGGCGCTCGACCTCAGTCATGGGCAGCAGGTTGTCGCTCATCAGGCGGAAGGTGCCGCGCGCCAGGTTCTCGCGGTATTCGTCGTTACGCACCTGATTGGCCACATGCACCGTGGCCACGCCCAGCACGCCGACCAGCACCAGCGACAGCAGCAGGCCGCCGTAGATGCGCAGGAAGATGGAGTTCACGGCGCTATTCGCTGAAGGCTTCGCCGACGAACAGATAGCCCTTGCTGCGCACGGTCTTGATCAGCCGCGGGTGCATGGGGTCGTCGCCGATCTTCGGACGAATGCGCGAGATGCGCACATCGATGGAGCGGTCCTGGCCGTCGTACTCGATGCCACGCAGTGCCGCAAAGATTTCCTCGCGCGAAAGAATGCGCCCGGCATTGGCCGCCAGCAGCCAGAGCAGATCGAACTCGGCGCTGGTCAGCTCAATCGCCGCGCCAGCCAGGAAGGCTTCGCGCCGCGCACTGTCGACCAGCAGCGGGCCGAACTGCAGACGGCGCACCTCGCCCGCCGGCAGCGCTTCCGCCTCGCCCGCCTCGCTGCGCCGCAGCAGCGCGCGGATGCGCGCCAGCAGCACGCGCGGACGCACCGGCTTGCACACATAGTCATCGGCGCCCATTTCCAGGCCGAGCACCTGATCCATGTCGTCCGAGCGCGCGGTGAGCATCAGGATCGGCCCGTCGTAGCGCGGACGCAGCTGCCGGCAGATGGACAGGCCATCCTCGCCCGGCAGCATCAGGTCGAGCACCACCAGATCCGGCTTGTCGGCGAGGATGCGGGCCACGGCGCGGGCGCCGTCGGACTCGATGGCGACCTTCAGGCCATTGCTCTCCAGGTACTCCTGGGTCAACTCGGCCAGACGCTGATCGTCCTCGACAATTAGGATCTGCCAGACTGCTTGCTCCACCTTCCACCACCCTCGTGACTGCCAAACGCGCGGCATTGTAGCAACGCAGCCGCCAGCCCGGCAGTGATTGCCGACAACGGCGCCACGGCCCTGAAATGCGCCAGGCGGCAGCCGCTGCCCGCCAAACCGAAAACACTAGATATTGTGGTAGCCTTCACAGAAGCAGCGCCTGCAAAGCGACCATGAAGTCAGCCGTCCAGCACCGACGAACGGCGTACCCCAGGCCACCTGCGGCTCCGCGCCATGCCCCGCCAGTCACCCACAATTCGCCCACAATTTATCCACAGGTTGTTCACTCCTGCCCGCCTTGCATTAGCGCAAACAGCGCATTATCTTGTAGCCACGAAACGCCAAACCCCTACATATTGGGTTTAGGCCAGACCACCGGACACAACCAGAACGAAATGCCCAGGCCCTTTCAGTGGCCGTCCACCGGTGCGTCACACCGCTCTTTAAACCCCCGCCAGGCGCCCTGCGCCTGGTCCGGCCCGCCACTTCTGATGTGTGTGCGGTGCTCCGGTAGTGATAGGCGAGCGTTACATCGCCACCACTAGGGATAGTGGTTACGCGCAGTCTGCGTAACCCGCTGACTTTTGAGCCAGGGAGGCGCTTGAGTCGCTCCCTCCTGCCTTACAAAGTCTGCTGTTCGTCGGCATTTGTGCCGCACGGGCCGCATTGCAATGGAATGGGAAGCAAGGCAAGGCGGGCACGCCAAGTGTCCACACCAACAAATAGAGAACATGGAGACACCCATGCATACCGAGAGCAACGTCGAGAACCAGCAGGCCACCGTGCGGCCGAGCGCCGAATCCACCCAGGATCTGGCCGCTACCGCCCCGGGCCAGCTGCGCGTGATCAAGCGCAACGGCACTGTCGTTCCCTACACCGACGACAAGATCACCGTGGCCATCACCAAGGCGTTCCTCGCCGTTGAAGGCGGCACTGCTGCCGCTTCCTCGCGTATCCATGACACCGTGGCGCGTCTGACCGAACAGGTGACCGCCACCTTCAAGCGCCGCATGCCGTCCGGCGGCACCATCCACATCGAGGAAATCCAGGACCAGGTCGAACTGGCCCTGATGCGTGCCGGCGAGCAGAAAGTTGCCCGCGACTACGTGATCTACCGCGAATCCCGTGCCCAGGCGCGCAAGAAAGGCGCCGCCGATGTGGCCCAGCCGCACCCGAGCATCCGCATCACCGCTGCCGACGGCAGCCTGGTCGCCCTCGACATGGGCCGCCTGCAGACCATCATCCGCGAAGCCTGCGAAGGCCTGGCCGAAGTCGATGGCTCGCTGATCGAAAGCGAGACCCTGAAGAACCTGTACGACGGCGTCGCCGAGAAGGACGTCAACACCGCCCTGGTGATGACCGCCCGCACCCTGGTCGAGCGCGAGCCGAACTACTCCTACGTCACCGCGCGCCTGCTGATGGACAACATCCGTGCCGAAGCCCTGGGCTTCCTCGGCATTGCCCAGAGCGCCACCCACCACGAAATGGCCGACCTGTACGCCAAGGCCCTGCCGGCCTACGTGGACAAGGGCGTGGAATTCGAACTGCTCGATCCCAAGCTCAAGGGCTACGACCTGGCCAAACTGGGCGCCGCGCTGAACCACGAGCGCGACCAGCAGTTCACCTACCTGGGCCTGCAGACCCTGTTCGACCGCTACTTCATCCACAAGGACGGCATCCGTTTCGAACTGCCGCAGGTGTTCTTCATGCGCGTGGCCATGGGCCTGGCCATCGAAGAGCCGAAGAACCGCGAAGAGCGCGCCATCGAGTTCTACAACCTGTTGTCGTCCTTCGACTACATGGCCTCGACCCCGACCCTGTTCAACGCCGGTACCCTGCGCCCGCAGCTGTCCTCGTGCTACCTGACCACCGTGCCGGATGACCTGTCGGGCATCTACAACGCCATCCACGACAACGCCATGCTGTCGAAATTCGCCGGCGGTCTGGGCAACGACTGGACCCCGGTGCGCGCACTGGGCGCCTACATCAAAGGCACCAACGGCAAGAGCCAGGGCGTTGTGCCCTTCCTCAAGGTGGTCAACGACACCGCCGTTGCGGTCAACCAGGGCGGCAAGCGCAAGGGCGCTGTCTGTGCCTACCTGGAAACCTGGCACATGGACATCGAAGAGTTCATCGAGCTGCGCAAGAACACCGGTGACGACCGTCGCCGTACCCATGACATGAACACCGCGAACTGGATTCCGGACCTGTTCATGAAGCGCGTGTTCGACGACGGCCAGTGGACCCTGTTCAGCCCGTCCGAAGTGCCGGACCTGCACGACCTCACCGGCCGCGCCTTCGAAGAGCGCTACGAGTACTACGAAGCCATGGCCGGCTACGGCAAGATCAAGCTGTTCAAGACCATCGCCGCCAAGGACCTGTGGCGCAAGATGCTCTCCATGCTGTTCGAAACCGGCCACCCGTGGCTGACCTTCAAAGACCCGTGCAACCTGCGCAGCCCGCAGCAGCACGTGGGCGTGGTACACAGCTCCAACCTGTGCACCGAGATCACCCTGAACACCAACCAGGACGAGATCGCCGTCTGCAACCTGGGCTCGATCAACCTGGTCAACCACATCGTCGACGGCAAGCTGGACACCGAGAAACTCGGCCGCACCGTGAAGACCGCTGTGCGCATGCTCGATAACGTTATCGACATCAACTACTACTCGGTTCCGCAGGCACGCAACTCCAACCTCAAGCACCGTCCGGTCGGCCTCGGCCTGATGGGCTTCCAGGACGCCCTGTACCTGCAGCACATCGCCTACGGCTCCGACGCGGCCATCGAGTTCGCCGACAAGTCGATGGAAGCGATCAGCTACTACGCGATCCAGGCTTCCTGTGACCTGGCCGAAGAGCGCGGCAGCTACAGCACCTTCGAGGGCTCGCTGTGGAGCCAGGGCATCCTGCCGCTGGACTCGCAGCAGATCCTCATCGAGCAGCGCGGCCAGAAGTACATCGACGTCGACCTGAACGAGACCCTGGACTGGGCCCCGATCCGCGAGCGCGTGAAGAAAGGCATCCGCAACTCGAACATCATGGCCATCGCGCCGACCGCGACCATCTCCAACATCATTGGCGTGTCGCAGTCCATCGAGCCGACCTATCAGAACCTGTACGTGAAGTCGAACCTGTCCGGCGAGTTCACCGTGATCAACCCCTACCTGGTCCACGACCTCAAGGCCCGTGGCCTGTGGGACTCGGTGATGGTCAACGACCTCAAGTACTACGACGGTTCCGTGCAGCAGATCGAGCGCATCCCGCAGGACCTGAAGGACCTGTACGCCACCGCGTTCGAAGTGGAAACCAAGTGGATCGTCGACGCCGCCAGCCGCCGCCAGAAGTGGATCGACCAGGCTCAGTCTCTGAACCTCTACATCGCCGGCGCCTCGGGCAAGAAGCTGGACGTGACCTACCGCATGGCCTGGTACCGTGGTCTGAAAACCACCTATTACCTCCGTGCCCTGGCCGCCACCAGCACCGAAAAATCCACCATCAACACCGGCAAGCTCAACGCCGTGTCCAGTGGTGCGATTGACGAGGGCAGCTTTGCCGCCCCGGCCGGTCCGGCTCCGGTGCCGAAAGCGTGCTCCATCGATAACCCCGACTGCGAAGCTTGCCAGTGATGGGAGACGCACGTATCTGAGCAGCCCCCGCGTTGTTGCCGGGCTGGTCCGCCCCCATCGCGTACATCAGTACGCTCAGGGGCTCGAACCTACCCGGCGCCTAGCGGGAACTCGCCCAGCTACGCGCTCGCACCGAGTGGTCTGTTGGTAAAAGCCACAAGCAACTCGGCTTGATTGTTTCCCTCTCCCCACGGGGAGAGGGTCAGGGTGAGGGGGCTCTGCCCTCCCCCACGAATACTGCCCTCGCCCGCCCTGCGGGCCGGGGTACCACCGGTCCGGTGGAACGGCTTTACCCCTTGCGCGCTGTACGCAACGGAACACAATTAGAAACTGGATATCCATACAGGCCGGAAACGCTTGCCGGCCCGCTCGATCAAGCAGGAGATTGACCATGCTGAGCTGGGACGAATTTGACAAAGAAGACGCTGGCGACGCGCTTGCCGCTGCCAAACCGGCCGCGCCGGTGATCGAGGCCAGCCTCGACAAGCTCGACAACGAAGCCGCCGGCTCCGTGGAAGAAGCACGCGCCATCAACGCCAGCGACTCCGCGGCCGTGGCCCGCGCCAAGGCCTCGCTGAACGAACTGGACATCCAGGAAGGCCTGGACGAACTGGAAGGCGCCAGCGCCCGCGTGCACGTCGGCGACAAGCAGATGATCAACGCCCGCGCCGACCTCAACCAGCTCGTACCCTTCAAGTACGACTGGGCCTGGCAGAAGTATCTGGATGGTTGCGCCAACCACTGGATGCCGCAGGAAGTGAACATGAACGCCGACATTGCTCTGTGGAAGAGCAAGGACGGCCTGTCCGAAGACGAGCGCCGCATCGTCAAGCGCAACCTCGGCTTCTTCTCCACCGCCGACAGCCTGGTCGCCAACAACCTGGTGCTGGCCGTGTACCGCCTGATCACCAACCCCGAGTGCCGCCAGTACATCCTGCGTCAGGCCTTCGAGGAAGCGATCCACACCCACGCCTACCAGTACTGCATCGAATCCCTGGCCATGGATGAAGGCGAGATCTTCAACATGTACCACGAGATTCCGAGCGTCGCGAAGAAAGCGAGCTGGGGCCTGAAGTACACCCGCTCGATCTCCGACCCGACCTTCACCACCGGCACCGTGGAGACCGACAAGGAACTGCTGCGCAACCTGATCGCCTACTACTGCGTACTGGAAGGCATCTTCTTCTACTGCGGCTTCACCCAGATCCTCTCCATGGGTCGCCGCAACAAGATGACCGGCGTGGCCGAGCAGTTCCAGTACATCCTGCGTGACGAGTCCATGCACCTGAACTTCGGCATCGACGTGATCAACCAGATCAAGATCGAGAACCCGCACCTGTGGGATGCCCAGATGAAGGACGAGGCCACGCAGATGATTCTGCAGGGCACTCAGCTGGAGATCGAATACGCGCGAGACACCATGCCGCGCGGCGTGCTGGGCATGAACGCGGCGATGATGGAGGACTACCTGAAGTTCATCGCCAACCGTCGTCTGACCCAGATCGGTCTGAAAGAAGAGTACCCAGGTACTACCAACCCGTTCCCGTGGATGAGCGAGATCATGGACCTGAAGAAGGAGAAGAACTTCTTCGAGACCCGAGTGATCGAGTATCAGACCGGTGGGGCGCTGAGCTGGGATTGAGTTTGGGTCAAGTCCATTAGGCAATACATAAGAAACGCTTTACCTGAAATGGAAGTTTGGGGCAGCGATTAGAAAGACTAAAAGCCCCGCCTTGCGCGGGGTTTTTTATTTATAACGGAGAATTACAATGCCCATCGGAACAGAAGAAGCATATAACGAGTCACGCTCCGCACTGGAAAGAATCCAGAATTTTGATATTAACTCACTTCCCAGAGAAAATGATCTGGGCACACAGCTGAATTTCAAAAATGCAATCCCGCCAGCTCAAGCACTAATTGATCTCTACAGAAGACTATCCCTCCAAGCACTAGAAGACTTCCCAGACAACATACTTACAACAATTCGCGACCACGCAAACTCCACATACAATCTATTCGATCAAATCAACAAATTTGATGTAGCCCAAAATAATCCACAACAAATCAGACAAAGCATTATTGATCAACTAAAAAACGCCTACCCAAACACATTTCAAGCACTGCACCCATACATTTCATATTCACTACATCGATCAGCTGACTTTCAACGACTAGATACTCAGGCGCGCGCCACCCTTCAAGCGGTAGAAGACAAGGCCAATGAGTTCTCTGAGCGAATGTCCTCCCAAGAAACAGAGGCAAACCGAATTCTTGGAGAAATTAGAAAAGTAGCTGCAGAAGAAGGTGTAACGCAGCAAGCAGCTCACTTCCGCGCAGAGTCTGACCTCCATGACTCAAAAGCAGAAGAGTGGAGAAAGAAAACTGTACAAATAGCCATCCTGCTCGGGATATTTGCTATTGCAAGCATGTTTATCCACAAGATCCCTTTTCTAAGACCAGAAACAATCTACGACAACATACAGCTATCGATTAGCAAAATATTAATATTCGGCGTAATAACATACATGCTTTTCCTATCCGCAAGAAATTTCCTAAACCATCGACACAATGCAATTGTAAACAAACACAGACAGAACGCATTAATGACACATAGAGCACTAGTTGATGGCTCAACTGACGGAGGTGCTCGAGATGCAATCATGGTTCAAGCAGCAAGCTGCATATTTGCCCCACAGCCAACCGGCTATACACAAAGCAGCGACAACGACGTCTCCACTCCAAGGTCCGTCGTAGAAATACTTTCAAAGCAAATCTCGCCAAACACCTAGAAAACTAGAGGGCAGGTGCAGATTTATTTTCTGAACTGCTGTGCAGACCAGCTTTTCCCTTTTCGCCCTAACGGCGAGTCACTTTCTCTTGCGTGCCCAAGAGAAAGTAACCAAAGAGAAAGGCACCCCGACATCCGGGTTTCGCTGCGCGAAACTCCCCTCCCTCCGGTGCCGCTCCGGGGGCCGGCATACACGGGCCATCCTTGGCCCGTTATGCCTCTCGCGGCCATCCGGGCCGCTCGTCCCCCTGCGCAACACCTCCACTCGGCCTCCTGACGGGGACTCGGGCTCCGAGTTGCCTGATGGTTTTGTTGGTTTTGTTGGTTTTGTTGTTTTGCCTTTCTCTCCCTCTCCCCGTCGGGGAGAGGGTTGGGGTGAGGGGCTGACCGGCACCACCCTCACCCTGCCCTCTCCCGCCAGCGGGAGAGGGATTCAGACAACGAGCCTTCAGGCGGCGCCAAACGCCCCCTTCAGGAGGCCGAACGGAATCGTTGTGGAAGGGAGCGAGCCGCATGGAGGCGGCGAGAGGCGTAAAGGGCCAGGACGGCCCTTGTACGCCGGCCCCTGGAGCAATGATGGAGTGAGGGAACCTCGCCGCAGGCGAGGTCGGATGTCGGGGGCTAGACCTTTTGGTTCCTTTTGGGGCAATGCCAAAAGGAACCCGCCCAGCAGGGCGGAACCACTGCCTCAGCAAGTTCGATAATCAGCAGCGGCACATGTAATAGCCAACGGGGCAGCCCCATGCCTAAGCCAGCTGAACAACCAGCAGCGGCGCATGACCCCATCCAATCCCCCCAAACAGCATTCGGCAAAACCGAACGGCACCTTCATTTTTTACTAGTTCTGCGGTGCCTGCCGGCTCTGTATAAAAACGCCAAAGCCCCAGATCACCTCCATACCGGCACGCCACAACCCGCGCCATGGCAAAGATCGAACTACTCCCGGGGCATAGCGTTTTCTAACAACAACAAAAGGTAATGCTATGAAAAACGTCCTGAAAGTCGGACTGACCAGCCTGTTGCTGGCCCCCTGGGGTGCAAGCCAGGCCGTGCAGTTGAATGAAGACTTCAGCCTCTACCTCACCGCCAGCGCACTGAGCGACTACCGCCTGTTCGGTGTCTCGCAGACCAAGGAAAACCCCGCCGTTCAAGGCCAGGCCACACTGTTCCACAGCAGCGGACTGTATGCCGGTGGCTGGATTTCCAACGTCGACTTCGAAGACGGCGACTATGGCGTCCCGGCCAATGAAGCCGGCACCGAGCAACGCGCCTATGTGGGCTACCTGCACACCTTCAACGAAGACCTCAAGCTGAACGTCGGCTACATCCAGTACATGTACCCGGGTCAGAGCAGCGCCAACTACAGCGAACGCTACGCCGTGCTGGATGCATACGGTGCCAAGTGGCAGAGCTACTACTCGACCAACGTCTTCGAAGAAGAAGTGTTCTGGTACAACAGCCTGGGCTACACCTTCGCCCTGCCGCAGGACATCTCGCTGTTCGTCAATTACGGCAACGCCGATTACAAGGACCCGCTGTTCGACAACTTCAGCGACGACAGCTACAACGACTGGGAAGTCAAAGTCAGCAAGACCATGCTCGGCATGGACTGGTCGCTCAGCTACATCGACACCAACATCGATGACGAAGACTGCGCCGGCTTCTGGGGCAAAGACAGCTACTGCAGCGCCACCGCCGTGCTGGGTGTCAGCAAGACCTTCTGATCGCGTTATCGCTTGCTCCTGATCGACGGTCGGCAGGTCCGTCGTTTCGGTGAAGCCTCACCCCCGGGGCTTCACCGCTTTCTCCCCTCTTCTGCCCGCTGACTTCAACAGCCCCACGCCAGGCTTGCGCTTACACAGGCGGCGCCCGGCTAGAGCTTCACGCAGACAAAAATGGCATTCCCCGAAGCCTGATCCCAGGGAATGATCTTCTCGTAGTCATGCTCGAACACATGCACCTCGAAGTAAGGCCGCAACACCGCCTGCAACTCGGCAAAGCTCACCGCCACCATCGGATGCTCGTCCCGCCAAACCTGCGTTTCATCGCCCGTGGCCTTTTCAATGCGCAACTGCAATGACTGCCGCTCGCCCACGCCGGGGTAATGCCAGCCGGAACTGAAGGTGAACTGGCTGCCCTCGTGCTGCACGCTGTGCGTCACCGACAGCGCGTTATCAATCCGCTCCCGGTCCACCGCGTTGAAGCAGAACACGCCCTGGCTGTTCAGCGCCGCATGCACGCTGGCCACACAAGCTTTCAGACGCTCGATGCCGGCGCTGTAGTGAATCGAGTACAGAAAGCAGGTAATCAGGTCCAGCGGCTCGGCCACGCTGAACGCGCACATGTCCTGCAGGGAAAACTGCGCCTCGGGACAGCGAATAGCCGCGAGATCAAGCATCGGCTGGTTGATGTCCAGCCCGCTGCTGGCATAACCCGCGTCGATGAAGTGACGGATATGCGGGCCGGTGCCACAGGCCATGTCCAGATGACGGGCGCCGCCATTGCCGAACAGCTGCTGCAGGCGGTGAATGCAGTGGCTCTGCGCCTGGTAGTCGATGTCGGCGCACATCAGGTCGTAGTAACCGGACAGGTCGGTATAAAGGGCGTTGACGGACATGGCGACCTGAAGGTGTTAACCGGCATGGATGAGGGCGCGCATGATAGCCCAGCCAGACGGCGCCATGGGCCGGGGGGCGGTCGCGCCAGACGGACGTTACAATGGCGCCACGCCGATGCCCCGTCGAGCATGCCCGGAGCCAGACTCTCGATGTTCACCCTCACCCACCTCACCACCCCGCCGCCCGAATCGCTGAAAAGCCAGGTGCTGCAGATGGTGGTCGACTACTTCAGCGACATCAGCCCCGCGCCGCTGACGCCGAGCAACCCGCTGTACCAGCTGTATCAGTACGTGATCGGTTTCGAGGTGCACCTGTACCTGCAGGCCATGGGCAGCGACGCCGGCAGCGCCCGGCTGATCCTCGCCCTGGATGACGAGGACCCGTCGCAGGTGCTCGGCTTTTCCCTCTACCTGCCCAGCCCGGACGACCCCGAGGCCTGCACCCTGGTCTATCTGGCCGTGCAGGCCAGCCATCGCCGCCGGGGCATTGCCCGCACCATGCTGCAGCGGATGATCCTGCTGCATCCCCATGCCGCACTGGCCTGCGTGGCCAGCCAAGTGCCGGTGTTCGAGGCCATGGGCTTTGCCGTGCTCGGCGCACGCGGGCCGCAGGTGCTGATGAATACCCGTAACCGGGCGTCGGACGGCGGTGTGGCGGTGCAGGACCTGGCGCCGATCTTCCAGTCCAAGGAAGTCCGGCAGATTCACGCCTACCTGCTCAAGCAGCACGGCAACAAGGCCATGAGCGACGCGGAACGCAAACGCGACCGCCTGCTCGATCAGCTGGCACGCCAGGCCGCAGCACTGGCAGAAGAACGCTGCAGCAGCGAACGGTTGCACTGAGCATTGATCAGTCGGGCATTATCGGCAAATCGGACTCATCCTGCTGGTTCAGCAGAAGGCGGTGCAATTCAGCCGCTCCAGGAGAAAGACTGTGTCCGGCCAGTGTCACGATGCCATAAGCCGACCCCTGAGCCATCCGCGCCCCCTCCAGCCGGAGAGTTGCCAGCCGACCGGCACTGACATCATGCGCCACCACATCCCAGGGGGCGATGCTCAGTACATGACTCTGTGACACCAGCTCCTTGAGTACCATAAAGTTGTCGCACTCGATACTCAGTGCCTCCCGACCACTGACTGCACGCAACGCATGACTGATCTCGGCAGGCAGCTGAGTACTCGCCAACGGATAAGCCAACACATCCGGCAGCCTCAGTGGATGGCAGTCCAGAAGCGGATGCTGCGGACTGCAAAACAGCACACCTGGGTATGAGGGCAAGGGGTTCACGCTCAGTAGGGGATCCCCACGTAGCTCTCGGACGTCCGCCACGAAGATCTCAAGCTGTCCTTGCAACAGCCGCTCTCGCAGTTGCTGCCAGTTATCAATCAGCAAGCGCAAATGCACTGCAGGATGAAGCTCGGCAAAGCGCCCTAGCACCCGCGGTACTAACCGGGCTGCTGGAAAAGGACCTGCTCCCAGATGCAGCTCACCACTAGCCAGATTACCAAGCTGGCTGACCGCATTGGTCAACGCACGGCTACCGGCCAGCAGGCGCTGGGCATGCTCCAGCACTAGCCGGCCATGAGCAGTCAAGCTGATGCCTCGGCTATGTCGGTCAACCAGCACACACCCCAAACTTCCCTCCAGGCCCTGAATACTGCGGCTGAAGGCCGGCTGGCTAAGATGTACCGCTTCGGCGGCTCGGGCGAAATGGCCGTGCTCGGCTAATGCCACAAAATGACGAAGTTGACGCAAATCGCTCATGCAGTCCACGCATTAATTAGCCAACAAAGATGCATTGGAATTATCAGACAATTTCACACAGGCTGCACTCACTCCAACAAAAACTAGAACGGAGCGACTCATATGCCTAACCCCTGCCTAGTCCTGAGCCTATTGCCTGCCGCCTTGCTTGGCAGCTCCACAGCAACGGCATTCACCTTCGAACTGCTTGACGGCGAAGTCACCGGAAAACTCGACACCACGATGAGCGCAGGCCTCAGCCTGAGCACCGAGGCGCCCGACGCGACGCTATACACCGGCCCCGATGGTGAGAGGACTGGTCAGAGTGGCGGACGTGGTGTCGGCCCCAATGCCGATAACGGCCGGCTCAATTTCAAGCAGGGGGATGTGATAGCCAACCCCTACAAGGGCCTGAGCGAACTGGATCTGGAGTACGGCAACATCGGCCTGCGCGTATCAGCTAAGTACTGGTACGACCACTGGCTGGAAACCAAAAATGGTCAATTCCGCGACTTTGATGACAGCGGTTACCCATCACTCGCCCGGTTCAAGGGTTTCAGCTGGCTGGACAGCTACCTGTTCGCCAGTACCGATGTGGCCGAGCGGCCACTGGACCTGCGATTGGGCCGCCAGGCACTGAGCTGGGGCGAAAGCACCTTCATCCAGGGCGGCATCAATGCCATCAGCCCTCTGGATCAGAGTGCCTTCAACCGACCCGGGGTGGAAATCAAAGAAGGTCTGCTGCCTGTTGAAATGCTCCAGGCCAGCTATGAACTGGGGGGAGGCGTCAGTGTCGAGGGTTTCTACCAGTACAACTGGCGCCCCTCCGTAATCGATGGCTGTGGCACCTTCTTTGCCATCACCGATGCAATCCAGCCGGGCTGCTCGCCCGTCTACACCTCAGCCCTGCTCCCCGAGGCCGAACAGCTAAATGGCACTGGTAACGGTGTCCCCGTGGGCGCCAATACCGTGATGAAGCGCAGTGCTGATGAACTGCCGGATGATAGCGGTCAGTTTGGCATTGCCCTGCGTTACTACGCGGACTGGCTAAACGACACCGAGTTCGGCCTGTACGCGCTGAATTACCATGCCCGCTTCGTGTACACCAGCGCGACGGCCGCCAACCCACAGGTCTATGCGATCGGCTCGCCGGGGCCTGCGGCCGACTTTTTCACCGGCCGCTATCTGGCCGGCCAGCCGGTGTTTATCGAGGGTGCACGCTACCGGGCCGTCTACCCGGAAGACATTCGTCTCTACGGTGTCAGCTTCAATACCAGCCTTGATAACGGCCTGGCCGTATCCGGAGAGATCAGTCACCGGCCGAACCTGCCGGTGCAGATCAACGTCAACGACCTCTACGCGGCGGCACTGCTGCAGGCTGGCAGTCCGGCCACGGCTGTTCTGCTGCCTGGAGGCATGAGCAATCCGGACAACTACGGAGAGGATGTTCAGGGTTACCAGCGGCTGCCGGTGACTCAGTCTCAGCTCACGCTCAGCCGTTTCTTCAGTCAGATCCTGGGCGCCGAACAGTTGCGGCTGGTCGGCGAAGTGGGACAGGTACACATCGGCAACCTCAACTCACTGCGTTTCGGCCGCTCCTCGCTGCTCGGACCGGGTACACCGGTCGGCGGTGGAGCCTGCAACAGCAGCCCCTCGGTGACTCGCCGTTACTGCTCACAGGATGGTTACGTCACGACCAACTCCTGGGGTTACCGGCTGCTGGCACAGCTGGATTACAGCGATGTTCTACCCGGAACAGTGATCAGCCCTTCCC
The DNA here is from genome assembly GCF_014207935.1 of Pseudomonas fluvialis. Lineage (GTDB taxonomy): Bacteria > Pseudomonadota > Gammaproteobacteria > Pseudomonadales > Pseudomonadaceae > Aquipseudomonas > Aquipseudomonas fluvialis_A. The sequence goes on from NZ_JACHLL010000003.1 coordinate 424,062, forward strand.
TGGCCTTCCGGCATGACGTCGAAGGTTATTCCTACCAGCCCGCTGGCCCGTTCGAAGAGGGCCAGATGGCCTCAAGTCTAGGTCTGCAACTGGTCTACCGGGACCGCTACAAAGCCAACCTGAGCTGGACCAGTTTCTTTGGCAGCAACGACTACAGCACGGTCGACGACCGTGACTATGTGGCTGCCAGCATCAGCCTGAGTTTCTAAGGAGTTCGTTTATGTTTCGCTACTGCTTGCTTGCCTTGTCGCTCTGCAGCTCTGCACTGCTGGCTGCCGTTACCGAAGACCAGGCAGCCCGTCTAGGTCAGGACCTGACTCCGTTGGGTGCCGAGAAGGCCGCCAGCGCCGATGGCAGCATTCCTGCCTGGGATGGCGGTTTGCCGGCCAAACCAGAGGCACTGCACAAAGACGGCAGCCTGACTGATCCCTTCAGTGCCGATCAACCGCTTTACCGGGTCGATAACGGTAATCTGTCGCAGTACACCAACCTCCTCAGCCCGGGCCTGCAGGCGCTACTCAAACACCACCCGCAGAGTTTCTACCTGCAGGTATACCCCTCACGCCGCAGCGCCTCCTACCCTGAGCCGCTGTACCAGGCCACCGCCGAAAATGCCCGCAAGACCACACTGGCCAACGAGGGCAATGGTCTGCTGCATTACCGCCAGGGTATCCCCTTCCCCGTACCGGCCAGCGCACTGGAGGTTTTGTGGAATCATATCGCCCGCTACCGGGGCGACAGCATCCGGGCCATTTCCAATCAGGCGCTGGTACAACGTAATGGGGATAACGCCCGGTACCGGGTCGAGACCCACGTGAATTTCGCTCCCTCCATCAGCGATCTGCAGGCAGACGACAACCTGTTGTTCCTCTATAAGGCCAAGACGCTTGAACCAGCCATGGCGGCCGGCAATATCTACCTGGTCCATGAAACCCTTGATCAGGTGAAGGAACCCCGCCGGGCCTGGGTTTACAATGCCGGCCAGCGCCGCGTTCGCCGGGCTCCGACCCTCGCCTACGACAGCCCCGGCACCAACAGCTCTGGTCTGAAAACCGCCGACAACATGGACATGTTCAATGGCGCGCCTGACCGTTACGACTGGACGCTGCTGGGCAAGCGGGAACTGCTACTGCCCTACAACAGCTACCAGCTCTACGCTCGGGGCCAGTCTTACGAACAACTGCTGCAGCAGGGACACCTGAACCCGCAGCGGCTGCGCTTTGAAAAACATCGGGTGTGGGTGATCGAGGGCAGGCTCAAGCCGGGGCAGCGTCACGTCTACAGCAAGCGCACTTTCTTCATCGACGAAGACAGCTGGCAGATTGGGCTGGCTGATCACTACGACAGCCGCGGCAGCTTATGGCGAGTTTCACTGGGCTATGCCATGAACTTTTACTCGCACCAGATCCCCTGGGGCGCAATGGAGAGCATTCATGATCTGGCCAGCGGACAATACCTTGTCAGCGGCATGACCAACATGGAGCGCGGAGCCATTCAGTTCAATGTACCCGCCAGCAAGGCTGACTATGAACCCGGCGCACTGCGCCGCTGGGGTCGCTGAGTGATGCCCGTGCTCAAGCGCTGGGCCATCCGCTCGATGGTGGCCATCATATTTACCTCGCTGGGCTGTGCCTCACTGATCTACATGCAACGCGACACCATTCGCCTGGCCGGACTCAGCTATGTGTACGGCTACCCGCTGGTGCTCAGCGCCCTGACCCAGGACAGTTTCAGTCGAGACATGGCCCCACTCAACCAACTGGTGCATGTTCCGGCCTTTCCGGATGCCAGCTTCCGGGAGGTTGTGCGACCCAATGTCGACACCCTCTACTCACTGGCCTGGCTGGATATGCAGCAGGGGCCCTGGGTGCTCCAGATACCGGCGACCGAGCGCTATCAACTGATTCAGCTACTCGATGGCTGGAGCAATGTGTTCGCCAGCCTCGGCCCACGAACCAGCGGTCGGGAAGCACAGCAGCTTCTGCTGGCCGGACCGCACTGGCAGGGTGAGGTGCCTGCGGGCATGCAACTGTTGCGTGCCCCCACACGGCTGGCCTGGATGCTCAGCCGCATTCAGACCAACGGAAGCAGTGACTACCCTGCCGTGCATACGATCCAGCAGCAGTTGAGGCTCTCCAGCCTGGGCGACTGGAAGGCCGGACACCAGGTTCCTGGGCAGATCATGCGCCGCACCGTAAGCCCTCAGGAGCCTCCGCTGTATCAGATGCGCAACATGAGTGCCGAACAGTTTTTCACCCGGCTATCGGCACTGCTGGCAGACAACCCTCCGGCCGCTGCAGATGCACCTGCCATTGAGAATCTTCAACAACTGGGAGTCAACGCCGCTTCCCCTGTTGAGCACTGGAGTTTGTTACGACGCTGCGCAGCTGCACTGGGCATCTGGCTGGCTGAACGGGAAATGCGCAACGGGCTTATCCAGCAGAAAGGCGGACTCACTGGCTGGCGACAACCGCCGATGAACATTGGCGCATACGGCACCGACTATGGTCTGCGCGCCGTAGTGTCCATGGTCGGTTTTGGCGCCAATCTCGCAGCTGATGCGGTGTACCTCAATGCCACGGAGGACATGCACGGGGAAACACTTCAGGGGGGACGGCGATATCGCCTGCATTTTGCGACCGGACAACTCCCTCCGGTCAAGGCCTTCTGGTCGATCACCGCCTACGACAGTGATGGCTTTCTGATTGCCAATCCTGAAAACCGCTACGCCCTCGGCGACCGCGATCCACTGCAGCACAACCCAGACGGCTCACTGGACCTGTATCTGCAATCCGAACCACCTGCTCAAGAACATCGCCCCAACTGGCTGCCTATCCCCACCCAGGGCACGTTCAGCCTCACCGCACGGCTCTACTGGCCGCAGGACAGTATTCTCAATGGTCACTGGCAAATGCCAGGCCTGACAAGACAGGAGCACTGAGCATGCAGCGTCGTGATCTGCTGAAATGGGCCGGCATACTGCCAGCCGCCGGCCTCGCCCGCCTTGGTCCCGCGGCGCAGAAGCGCGCCGGCAAACGCCCCAATCTGCTGCTGATTGTCACCGACCAGCAACAGGCCCATCGAGACCTGCCTGAGAGCATCCCACTGCCGGGGCACGAACGGCTACTTGCTCGTGGCGTCAGTCTGGGCAACTTTCATGTCAACACAACACCCTGCTCACCTTCCCGCTCGGTGCTGTTCACCGGTCAGCACACCCAGCATACGGGCATCACCGCCAATCTGGGACTGCCACCCTTTCGCGAGCTGTCACCCGACATCCCTACGTTAGGACATCTGCTGCGCGAACAGGGCTATCTGACTGCCTACAAGGGGAAATGGCATCTTTCCCCCATACACCATACGGACAACCTGACCTATGGCGTGGCTGAACCCACCCGTGAGGCGCTGCAGCCTTACGGCTTCGCCGACTACAACCTCAACGGAGATCCCCATGGTTCACTGATGACCGGCTTCACCTTCGACAAGGTGACGGCGAGTGACACTGCCGAATGGCTGTATCGTCACCGTGACGACGAGCAACCGTGGTTTCTGGCCGTCAACTTCGTGAACCCCCATGACATCATGTTCTACAGCTCCGGGCTCCGCCAGGAACAGTCACGGCTGCGCCGCTATCTGATGGGGCCTATCAGCCCAGGACCGCAAACAGGCCTATACGAAAAGCACTGGGATCTGCCACTGCCTGAGAGCTTCTACCATGACGATCTGTCACAGAAGCCCTGGGCGCAACGAGCCGATGCATCCTTGTGCAACCATCTGTACGGAACTCTGGAAGACGAAGCAGCCTGGCGCGGCCTGCAGAGCTACTACTTCAACTGCGTCCGGGACGTTGACCAAAACATCGAGCAGGTACTGCTGGCACTGGAGAAAACCGGTCAACTGGACAATACGGTAGTGATCCTGACGGCGGACCACGGTGAAATGGCCGGCGCACACCGGCTGCGCCAAAAGGGACCGCACATGTACAAGGAGAACACCCGGGTAAACTTTATTGTGAGACATCCGGATATCAGCCAGGGCTTCAGCAGCGAAGCACTCGGCTCAACGATCGACATTGTGCCCACCCTCCTGGAGCTGGCCGGGCTGGACCCGGCAAGCCAGCAGGAACGCTACCCGCAACTGGCCGGGGTCAGTCTGGCAGAGAGCATTGGCGGGAACTCGCGCCAGTCACTGCGCGACCGGCGCGGCCACCTGTTCAACTACGGCGTGACCATGTACGTGGATCCTGAGTTTACCGAAGCCATCCTTCGCAACCACGATCAGGTCACCCCATGGGCCATGATTGCTCAATCCCTGAGTCAGCTTCAGCTTGGCCCATCGCTGCATAATCGAGCCCTGCTTCGCGGCATTCATGATGGCCGCTATAAGTTCGCCCGCTACTTTGCGCCTTCAGACCATCACCGGCCAGACGACTTCGACACGCTTCTGACCCGCAATGATCTGGAGCTGTACGACACAGTTCAGGATCCGCATGAGCTCAACAACCTAGCCTACCAGCCGGAACAGCATCGGCCTCTGATCGAGCAACTGAACACCCGTCTCAACGACCTGATCAAACAAGAAGTGGGGGCCGATGCCGGCGCCGAGCACCCGGGGCCGGATTTCCTGTACAGCTGATACCTGGATCATCATGGCGCGCCGAACAGGGCCGTCCAGTAGATACCCGCGTCGCTCTTGGGATCGGTCGCATAGGCCGAGCCCAGCTCACGGAACTGCGGGTTCATCAGGGTGGCGCAGTGACCGGGGCTGGCCAGCCAGCCATCGACCACGCGCCGCGGGGTGTCGAGGCCGGCGGCGATGCTCTCGCCGATCTGCATACCGCTGTAGCCGCCCAGCTCGGCCCGGTCGCCTGGCGTGCGGCCATCGCGGTCCTTGTGGCTGAAGTAGTTGCCGTTAGCCATGGAGCGGCTATGGGCCTCGGCCACACTGCCCAGAGTGGCATTCCAGCTCAGCGGCGCGCTGGCCGCGAAGGCCTGAGTGCCGCACTGACGGGCCTGGGCCCGCGCCGTATTGATCGCCTCCAGCAGCTTCTGCCCTTCGGCCTGCCAGTCGCCCAGTTTGCCGGCCAGCAGCGGCCGCGCCAGGACGATGCGCCAGTCGCGGTCGACCCGGCTGACGCCGATATCGACGAACTGCGGGTCAAGCAGCACCTTGCAGAAACTCTCGCTCAGCGCCTTGAGCGCCGTCTGCGCCTCGCGCGGGCCGGACAGGTTTATCGACTGCACCCGCATCATCGGGTAGGCCGTGGCATTGAGTTGCGCCTGCAGATCACCGCCGGCACCGACCGGCAAAGCCAGGCGGATATCGCTGGTCAACGGCGGCAGTTCTCCACTGCCCTGACCGGCGCACAGCTGCACCTGGCTGCGGTAGGCATTGATCGCCGCAATCAGCTGAGCCTCTTCCGCGGCACTGGCACTGCACGCCGCCGCGCCCCCCAACAGCCCCGCCAGCCAGGCAACGGCAACAGAACTCACACGCATGACCACCTCCTCGGTTGAATGCCGCCATGATGCTTGATTGCGCGGCTCGCGGGCAGAGCCCAGTGCACAAACAGGCTGCCGATGCAGAGGTAGCCTGCCGCGGCGAGCAGCGGCACCAGACCCGCGGACAAGTCCGCACAGCCTGCGCGGTTGAATCCCCCGGCGATTGCGCTAGGCTGTGCGCCTTTGCTTGCCCCATCCCCGTTCATTCAAGGAGTCATCCCATGGCCCGTGCCACTGCCCGTCACATCCTGGTTGCCACTGAAGCCAAGTGCAACGAACTGAAAGCTGCCATCGAAGCCGGTGCCGACTTCGCCCAGGTCGCCAAGGACAACTCCACCTGCCCGTCCAGCCGCCAGGGCGGCGACCTCGGCTCGTTCGGCCGCGGCCAGATGGTCAAGGAATTCGACGCCGTGGTGTTCAGCGCCCCGGTCGGTGTGGTTCAGGGCCCGGTGAAAACCCAGTTCGGTTACCACCTGCTGGAAGTCACCAGCCGTCAGGACTGATTGCCGGCCCCGGTTAAATGCCGGGCATGAAAAAACCGCCGGGGCTCGCGCCACCGGCGGTTTTTTTATGGCCTGAACAATCAGGCGGTACGGATCAGTTCATCGGCGAGGAAGTCTTCTTCCAGCAGCTGGTCGGCATTGCCGACAGCCTCACCCTCCTCACGCAGGGCCGCGGCGCGCTTGGTACGCAGCTTGCCCATCTGGTGGTCGAGAGCATGGCCGAGTTTTTCCAGAGCGCCATCGAGGGCGAACTCCAGCGACTCGGCCTTGTGGGTTACGGAAATCGGCGCCTGGCCCTTGGGCCGCGCCTCGATCTGGCAGCGCTTGTCACTGGCGCCTGCCTTGTGCGCGTTCTCATCGTTGAGGTGCACGACAACGCGGGTCAAATCCTCGTCATAACGTTCGAATTTGCTGGCAACACAGGTGCTGACCCAATCAGCCAGACGGGCACTGCCATCGATATGGTTGTCACTGTGAACCTGGATTTGCATACGGCATTCCTTATTCAACCAAACAACTGAAGTGTCGCGAATTACCCCTGCGACAATTTCAGCCTACGTCATGTCGGCGCACTTGGGGGGAATTTGTTGCATGCCGAAACACTCTGGCGTGACCTGCATCAGACCCGCCGCAAAAGCCGGCGGCCGACTCTGGACAGGCTCGCAGGCAGCCGCCTACCATCCCGCTAATCGCTCGATGGGAACCGCATGCCTCCGCTCTCGGCCCTGCTCGGCATAGCCCGAGGCCCCTTCCTTCTGCTCAGTCTGAATACCGTGCTGCTGGCCGTCGCCCTGGCCTGGCCTGGCCACGGCATGAGCGCCGAATTTCTCGGCGAAGCGCTGCTGGTGCTGCTGGCGGCGCTGGCCGCGCATGTCAGCGTCAACGCCTTCAACGAACACCACGACTTTCGCAGCGGCCTCGACCTCAGCACGCAGCGCACGCCCTTCAGCGGCGGCAGCGGCACTCTGCCCGGCAACCCGCAACTGCTCGGTGCCGCGCTGTGGCTGGGTATTCTCAGCCTGGCGGTGACCCTCTCAATCGGCGCCTATTTCGTTCTCACCAGCCCGGCCTGGCCGGCGCTGCTGCTGATCGGCGGTCTCGGCTGCGCGCTGATCCTCGCCTACACTCCCTGGCTGACCCGCAAGCCCTGGCTGTGCCTGTTCGCCCCAGGCCTGGCCTTCGGCCCGCTGATGCTGATCGGCGGCCAGTTGGCTCTGAGCGGGCAAACCAGCGCCTCAGCCATGCTGCTCAGCCTGGCGCCGCTGTTTCTCGGCAACAACCTGCTGCTGCTCAACCAGTTGCCGGATATCGACGCCGACCGCCAGGTCGGTCGCCTGACCCTGCCCATGTGCCTGAGTCCGCACGCCATCCTCATCGTGCTCGGCCTGCAGTGGACCCTGGCCCTGCTGCTGCCGGCACTCCTGGCTCTGTTTGGTCTGTGCCCGTCCGGCGTGGCGCTGAGCCTGCTGCTCGCCCCTCTGGCCCTGTGGACCGCCAGGCGCTGCCATGAGGCACAGCTGCAGATCCCGGCCCTGCTGCCGGCCATGACCGCCAACGTCGCCATGACCCTGCTCCTGCCAGTACTGCTGGCTATCGGCCTGCACCTGAACTGACGCGTACTGGACTGGCCTACCCCCACCGTCCGTCCCGCGGCCCGCCACAGCCACCCAGCGGGGCTACGCTGACAGAACCAGCCTGTGTTGGCCGTTGCCGCCTTGGAGGTGCCCATGGTTGTGAACTGTGTAGCCCAACCACCCTTACCCCGAGGATCGCAACCATGAGCAAAAGCCAGGACTCCCACAAGGAAGCCAAGAAAAAGCCGCTGAAATCGGCCCACGACAAGCGCATGGCCAAGCGCGAGAAGAAGCAGAACCAGACCCTGCTGGGCAGCCATTCCACCCATTGAAACAGCCCGCGGTGACGCCGGCGGCCCGGCGTCACCGCACCATCTCCTCCCCACTCGCTTTGCCGGGTGCCAGCCGGCGCCAACCTCGCTAGAATCTGCCCCCTGAATCCCGCGCAAAGCACAGGGCTTTGTGCTTCCAGATGAAGTCAGCGAGAGAAACGCCATGGGCGCCCAGTGGAAAGCCAAACCGAAAGAAGCCGCCGCCAACGCCAGAGGAAAGATCTTCGGCAAACTGGTGAAAGAAATCATGGTCGCCGCGCGTAACGGCGCCGATCCGGACATGAACCCGCGCCTGCGTCTGGCCGTGCACCAGGCCAAGAAGGCCTCGATGCCCAAGGACACCCTGGAGCGCGCGATCAAGAAAGGCTCCGGCCAGTCCGGCGAAGTGGTCAACTTCGAGCGTACCCTGTACGAAGGTTTTGCTCCGCACCGCGTGCCGCTGATCGTCGAGTGCCTGACCGACAACATCAACCGCACCGTGGCGGAAATCCGCGTGCTGTTCCGCAAGGGCCAGATGGGTGCCGCCGGCTCCGTGGCCTGGGACTTCGATCACCTCGGCATGATCGAGGCCGAAGCGACCGGCGCCGATTCCGACGTCGAACTGGCCGCCATCGAAGCCGGCGCCCAGGACTTCGAAGCCGCCGGTGAAGACGGCCTGGCGATGTTCTACACCGAGCCGACCGACCTGGACGCCGTGAGCAAGGCGCTGCCGGAGTTCGGCTTCGCCGTACACTCGGCCAAGCTCGGCTACAAGGCGAAGAACCCGGTCAGCCTGTCAGGCGCCGAACTGGAAGAAGTCGAAGCCTTCCTCGAAGCCCTGGACAACCACGACGACGTGCAGAACGTCTACGTCGGCCTGGACGCTCAGTAAGTCGTGAGCCGTCAGCAATTCCATCAGGAGCACGCCGTGCGCGCCCGCGCCGAAGCGCTGCGCCTGCTGGAACAGCGCGAGCCCCTCGGCCCGCGCTGGCTGGCCTGGGTCGCCACCGAGCTGTATGCACTCAAGCCGCCAGAGTTCGCCAGCATGGTGCGCCGCGAGCTGGAACGCCTCAGCAGCGCCCAGAACCTGCACGGCACAGCCTCCTCAAGTCTGCACTGAGGCCTTGGCAACCCCCCGCACACAGCTATGATGCGGCGCTTTTGCCGGGATGCCGTAGATGCCCTCGCGTTACCTCCTGCTCCTTACCCTGCTGATCGGCAGTCTGGGGCCCTGTTACCCGGCGCAGGCCACCCCGCCGCGCACCTTCAACGAAGCCAAGAAGATCGCCTGGCGCCTGTACGCGCCGCAGTCGGTGGAGTTCTATTGCGGCTGCCGCTACCAGGGCAACCGCGTCGACCTGGCCAGCTGCGGCTACGTGCCACGCAAGAACGGCAAGCGCGCCGCCCGCATCGAGTGGGAACACATAGTCCCGGCCTGGGTCATCGGCCATCAGCGCCAGTGCTGGCAGGACGGCGGCCGGCAGCATTGCGCGCGCAGCGACCGGGTCTACCAGCGCGCCGAGGCCGACCTGTTCAACCTGGTGCCGAGCATCGGCGAGGTCAACGGCGACCGCAGCAACTACCGCTTCGCCTGGCTGCCGCAACCCCCCACGCAGTACGGCGCCTGCCCAATGGTGGTCGACTTCAAGGCCCGCAAGGCCATGCCCCGGGCCAAGGTGCGCGGCATCATCGCCCGCACCTATTTCTACATGAGCGACCGCTATGCGCTGCGCCTGTCCCAGCAGGAACGCCAGCTGTTCAGCGCCTGGAGCCGGCAGTACCCGGTCAGCACCTGGGAACGGCAGCGCAACCAGCAACTGGCCTGCGTGATGGGCTGGGGCAACCCGCATGTGGGGCCGATCGATCTGGCCCTCTGCCCGCGCTAAGCACCTGCTCTGACAGCCGGCGCGACGCCGCGCCGCAGGCGGCAACGCGCGGCTTATTGATCCGGCTCAAGGTTTGCCCGTGATGCCTCTCTAGCATGCCTGATCAGTCATCCAGAGGACCCGCCATGAGCATCACCTCCGCCACCATTTGTGCCGCCGCCGACCAGCTGCAGGGCCTGGTTGGTTACAACGCCAAGACCGGCCAGTACATCGTCCGCTTCAGCGAGGACTCCTTCGGCAAGGATGTTCCCGACGACCGCATCGTTCCGGCCTGCGAATTCGTCTGGAAGCCGCTGCTGGGCAACCTGATGACCCTCAGCCGCGAGCGCCTGCAGCTGCTGATCGAGCAGAACGTCGATGACCGCCTGCAGATCAGCGAGCCGCTGCGCCTCTACCTGCGCCGCCAGGACCTGCCGGAAATCAAGGCCGAGCGTTACCTGCGCCAACCAGCCTGAAGCCCCCTGAAAAACCTCCTGCCCGGTGGCTGACCGAATCAGCCGCCAGCTGTGCCACTTTGCCGCTGGTCATCGGCCAGCGCCACCCTATGCTTGTACGTTCGTACAACTATGGGGGAGCGCCACGCATGTTCGACGTCGTGATCAACAACGGTCTGTTCTTCGACGGCCTGGGCAACCCCGGCGCGCTGCGCCATCTGGGTATCCGCGACGGCAAGCTGGTCACCCTCAGCAGCGAGCCGCTGGACACCCAGGGCTGCCCGCAGGTGATCGACGCCCAGGGCTGCTGGGTCATGCCCGGCTTCATCGACATGCACACCCACTACGACGCCGAACTGGTGGCCGCCCCGGCGCTCAAGGAATCGGTGCGCCACGGCGTGACCACGGTGATGATCGGCAGCTGCTCGATAAGCATGGTGCTGTCGGCACCCGAGGACTGCTCGGACCTGTTCACACGCGTCGAGTCGGTGCCACGCGAGCACGTATTGCCGCTGCTGCGCGAACACAAGCAGTGGTCCAGCGCCCGTGAATATGCCGATTTCCTCGACCGCCATCCGCTGGGCCCGAACGTGGCCTCCTTCCTCGGCCACTCCGATCTGCGCGTGGCGGTGATGGGCCTGAGCCGTGCGGTGGATGCCAACATCCGGCCCAGCGCCAGCGAACTGCAGCGCATGCAGCAGTTGCTGGATGAAGCCCTCGACGAGGGTCTGCTTGGTCTGTCGAGCATGACCAACCCCTGGGACAAGCTCGACGGCGAGCGCGAGCGCTCCAAGTCGCTGCCCTCGGTGTACGCGCCGTGGCGCGAATACGCCGCCCTCAACCGGGTGCTGCGACGCCGCGGGCGCATCCATCAGGGCGCGCCGAATCTGGTGACCAAATACAACGTGCTGGCCTTTCTCTGGGCCAGCCTCGGCCTGTTCCTGCGCAAGCCACTGAAGACCACGCTGATCACCCTGATGGACGTCAAGACCGATCCCTGGCTGGCCAGGCTGCTCGGCCCACTGACCCGCTGGTTCAACCGTCTGGGCCAGGGCGACTTCCGCTGGCAGACCCTGCCGGTGCCCTTCGAAACCTATGCCGACGGCATGGAATTCGTGGTGTTCGAGGAGTTTCCCGCCGGCGAGGCCGCCCTGCACCTGGCCAGCCACGACCTGCGCAGCGAACTGTTCAAGGACAGCGACTACCGCCGGCGCTTCCGTGAAGACGTCGACAAGCGCTTCGGCCCGCGCGTCTGGCACCGCGATTTCGACGATGCCTGGATAGTCGCCTGCCCGGATGCCAGCGTGGTCGGCCACAGCGTCGGCGAGCTGGCCAGAGCGCGCAGCAAGCATCCCGGCGACCTGTTCCTCGATCTGCTGGTCGAGCACGGACCGCACCTGCGCTGGCGCACGGTGATCGCCAACCACCGCCCCGAGGTGGTGGAAAAACTGGTGGCCGAACCCAGCACACTGATCGGCTTTGCCGACTCCGGCGCCCATATCCGCAACATGGCCTTCTACAACTTCGCCCTGCGCCTGCTCAAGCTGGTGCGCGATGCTGAGCAGCGCGGCCAGCCGGTGATGCCGCTGGAACAGGCGGTGTGGCGTGTCACCGGCGAACTGGGGCAGTGGTTCGGCGTCGATGCCGGCACCCTGCAACTGGACCGGCGTGCCGATGTGGTGGTGGTCGACCCGACTCGCCTGGACGACAGCCTGAGCCAGTACCACGAGGCGCCGATGGAGGCCTTCGGCGGCCTGCAACGCATGGTCAACCGTGGCGATGCCGTGCGCGCCGTGCTGATCAACGGTCAGTTGGCGTTCGATGGCGAGCAGTTCAACGAGCAGCTCGGCCAGCAGCGCGGCTTCGGCCAGTTCCTGCGCGCCAGCGTGACCGCCTGACGATAAGCCCGGCAGGGACTGTCCCGGCCGGGTACAATGGCTGCCCTTTTTCCAGGTCATCACCATGTCTGAAGCCATCCGCCTGTCCAAACGCCTGGTCGAACTGCTCGGCTGCTCGCGCCGCGAGGCGGAGCTGTACATCGAGGGTGGCTGGGTCACGGTGGATGGCGTGGTGGTCGATGCGCCGCAGTTCATGGTGCAGGCACAAAAGGTCGAACTGCTGCCCGACGCCGTGGCCGCGCCGAGCGATCCGGTCACCCTGCTGCTCAACCAGCCGCCCGCGCAGCATTCCGAACAGGCCCTTGGCCTGATCACCCCAGAGAGCCGCTGGGCCGAACAAGCCAGCGATGTGCGCACGCTGAAAAGCCACTTCGCCCGCCAGCAGACCTGCCTGCCGCTGCAGGCCGGTGCCAGCGGCCTGCTGGTGTTCACCCAGGACTGGCGCACGCTGCGTAAGCTCAACGACGATGCGGCCAAGCTGGAACAGGAATACATCGTCGAAGTCATCGGCCAGATCGCCACCGACGGCCTCAAGCGTCTGGGTCAGGTGCAAACCATCCGCGGTGAGGTGCTGCCCAAGGTCAAGGCCAGCTGGCAGAACGAAACCCACCTGCGCATCGCCCTGAAGAACCCCAGCCCGGCAATTATCGTGCGCCTGTGTGACAGCGTCGGACTCAAGGTCACGGCGATGAAGCGCATCCGTATCGGCGGCGTGGCCATGGGCAAGCTGCCGGTCGGCCAGTGGCGCTACCTTGGCGCCAACGAGCGCTTCTGACCTTTACGCGCCCAACTTTCGCTACCCCATTTTTCGCTTCAGCGCCTTTTCCAGGACACCTGCATGCTTCCCAACGATACTCTGCGCAGCCTGCGCTACCTGCTCGACATTACTGACGCCGAACTGGCCGCCATCGCCCAGTTGGCCGATGCCAACATCAGCACGGAAGCCATCGCCGCTTACCTGCGCAATGACGACGAAGAGGGTTTTCAGCCCTGCAGCGACGAGGTGCTGGCCGATGTACTCGACGGTCTGATCGTCCATCGCCGCGGGCGCGACGACAGCCGTGCGCCACAGCCGCTGGAACTGCCGTTGAGCAACAACACCATCCTGAAGAAACTGCGCGTGGCCTTTGAACTCAAGGAAGAGGACATGCACGCCATCCTCGACGCCGCCGAGTTTCCGCTGTCCAAGCCCGAACTCAGCGCCCTGTTCCGCAAGCCCGGCCACCACAACTACCGGCCGTGCGGCGACCAGTTGCTGCGCAAGTTCCTCAAGGGTCTGACCCTGCGCCAGCGCGGCTGACCGGCGCCACGGCCAAGGCCGCGCCGAAGCGGCCCGGGCATACTGCACCACTCGCCCCACGCCAAGGATCTGGCCACGTGCACACAGGTCTAACCCGCTGCCTCGCTGTTGCCCTGCTGATCCTGCTTCTGCAGCCGGCCAGCCACGCCCTGGCCGACCACAGCCTGCGCTACCCACGGCCACTGCCAGGCCACGAGCAGCGCAACAGCTACATCATGGCGCTGCTGCAACTGACGCTGGACAAGGCCGGCAGCCACCTGCGTCTGCAACCTTCCGAGCATTACATGGAGCAGCGCCGCGCACTGCGCGAGCTGCAGCTGGGCCGCAGCGTTGATGTGGTGTGGGCCATGACCAGCCGCGAACGCGAAACCCAGCTGCTGCCGATCCGCATCCCGTTGGACAAAGGCCTGCTCGGCTGGCGCCTGGCCCTGGTCAAGAAACAGGCGCGCACGCCTCTCGGCGCCATCCATGATCGCCAGGCCCTGCACAGGCTGCGTGCCGGCCAGGGGCATGACTGGCCGGACAGCCAGATCCTCGCCCACAACGGCCTGCCGGTCATTACCAGCGCCAGTTACCCCAGTCTGTTCCGCATGCTTGAAGCCGGTCGCTTCGAGTACTTCCCGCGCTCCCTGCTGGAAATCTGGGACGAGGCGGCGCAGCCGCAGAACGCCCGCCTGGAAATCGATCGTCACCTGCTGCTGGTCTATCCGACGGCCTCGTACTTCTTCGTCAGCCCAGGCAATACGCGCCTGGCCGACGAACTACAAAGCGGCCTGGAGCAGGCGTTGACCGACGGCTCGTTCGATCGTCTGTTCTACACCCATTACGGGGACGCCCTGCAGCGCGCACGCCTGAGTGAGCGCCAGCTGATCGAGCTGGATAACCCGCTGCTGCCGCCGGACACACCCCTGCAACGCGCCGAGCTGTGGCTGAGTCGTGAACAGCTGCTAAAGCCCTGACAAACAATTAATCGCGCTTGCGCCCGGAGTTCCAAGGCGCATTCAGCCAATCACGTACGCGCGGCAACAGGCCGGCTTCCTCCTTCTCAGGAGCCTCGCTGGTCACCGACGGCACAGGCGCTGCTGGCAACTCCGCCTCGCGGCTGTCGTCGCCATGAGCCGGTGCGGCCTCCGCCACCTCGATATCCTCGATGGCTACCGGCAACTCGCTGAGGCTGAGGCCGGCCTGGATATGTGCCAGGTTTTCCGCCAGGGACTGATCCAGAGCCTGGTACATCGCGCGCTGCGCGTCCGAGCACGCCGGATTGGCCAGCAGTTGGGCGACATCGCCGCGCATGCCGGTGATGTGGGTGCACACCTGCTGGCGAATCACCTGCTCGCGAGCATCGACCTGCTGCAGACGCTGCTGGATGGCAAGGCGCGGCAGCGGCAGGTGCAGGGCAGCCACCACCTCGCCACGCTTGGCCAGCAGGGCACGCAGGGCGATGGCGGTACGCGCATTGCGGTTGAAGGTATTGACCTGCGGATGGATGGACTCCAGCTGATCCAGCTGTACCTGCGGATCATCCACCAGCTGCAAAGCCAGACGACTGAGGTTGAGCAGGCTATCGCTGACCAGACCATCGAGATTGAACACCGCGGCGCGCAGTTCGGCATCGCTGAGATTACGCACCCGCTGGCGAATCACTTCCACCGAGCGCAGCTCCGAGGTGGACAACTGCAAACGGCTGCCACCCAGCAGCAACACCGCCTCCAGCGAGCTATGCAGTCGCTCAAGGCTGATCACCAGTTGGGTCAGGCCAAGCAGCACTGCCCGCTTCTTCTCGATCAGGGCAATCTGCGCAGCAAGGGATGAGGCAGCAGACACGGTGCAACTCCACAGCAAGGATTGGCCAAGCGTACACCGAGTGCCGCTTCGGGCCTATGCGTAGCGACGTCGCAGAAACGCCGAGGGCGGGCTGGTTCGCACCAGTCCGCCCTCGGTTTGCCTTGCAGCGAGTTTACTAGCTGCGGATCAGGTGATCGAAGGCACTCAGCGAGGCCTTGGCCCCCTCGCCCACGGCGATGACGATCTGCTTGTACGGCACGGTGGTCACGTCACCGGCGGCGAACACGCCGGGTATATTGGTGGCGCCCTTGGCGTCGACGATGATCTCGCCGAAGCGGCTCAGCTCCACGGTGCCCTTGAGCCAGTCACTGTTGGGCAGCAGACCGATCTGTACGAAGATGCCTTCCAGCTCGACGGTATGCAGCGCCTCGGTGGTGCGGTCCTTGTAGGTCAGCGCGGTGACCTTCTGGCCGTCGCCGACCACTTCGGTTGTCTCTGCGCTCTTGATCACGGTGACGTTGGGCAGGCTGTACAGCTTCTTCTGCAGCACGGCGTCGGCACGCAGGGTGTCGGCGAACTCCAGCAGGGTCACATGGCTGACGATGCCGGCGAGATCAATCGCCGCTTCCACACCGGAGTTGCCGCCACCAATGACCGCCACGCGCTTGCCCTTGAACAGCGGGCCGTCGCAGTGCGGGCAGAAGCACACGCCCTTGGCCTTGTATTCCTGCTCGCCGGGCACGCCCATCTCGCGCCAGCGCGCGCCGGTGGAGAGGATCACGGTCTTGGCCTTGAGGCTGGCGCCATTGTCGAACTTCACTTCGTGCAGGCCACCTTCGGCGCTGGCCGGAACCAGCGCGGAGGCGCGTTGCAGGTTCATGATGTCGACTTCGTATTCACGCACGTGCTCTTCCAGGGCGCGCACCAGTTTCGGCCCTTCGGTTTCCTTCACCGAAATGAAGTTCTCGATGGCCATGGTATCGAGCACCTGACCGCCGAAACGCTCGGCGGCGACGGCCGTGCGAATGCCCTTGCGCGCGGCGTAGATAGCCGCCGCAGCGCCGGCCGGGCCGCCACCGATGACCAGCACATCGAAGGCTTCCTTGGCGCTCATCTTCTCGGCATCGCGGTTGGCGGCGCCGGTATCGATCTTGGCGAGGATTTCCTTCACTTCCATACGACCGGAAGCAAAGGCTTCGCCGTTCAGGTAGATGCTCGGCACCGCCATGATCTGGCGACGCTCGACTTCTTCCTGAAACAACGCGCCGTCAATCGACACGTTGCGGATGTTGGGGTTGAGCACCGCCATCAGGTTCAGCGCCTGGACCACATCCGGGCAGTTCTGGCAGGACAGCGAGAAGTAGGTTTCGAACTCGAACTTCCCTTCGATGCTCTTGATCTGCTCGATGGTCTCCGCGTCCAGCTTGGACGGATGGCCACCGACTTGCAGCAGGGCCAGTACCAGCGAGGTGAACTCGTGGCCCATGGGGATACCGGCGAAGGTAATGCCGATATCGGCGCCCGGACGGTTCAGAGCGAAGGACGGACGGCGTGCATCGCTGCCATCGGTCCGCAGGGTGATCTTGTCGGTCAGGCCGACGATGTCGTTGAGGAGTCCGAGCAGCTCCTGGGATTTCTCGCCGTCATCGAGGGAAGCAACGATCTCGAACGGCTGGGTGACCTTCTCGAGGTAGGCCTGCAACTGGGATTTCAGAGTGGCGTCCAACATGACGGGTTTCCTCAAAGCAAATTTCGGACAAACAAACGCCCGGACGGATCGCGCCCGGGCGTTCGGGCACTTGCGGCTGGGTCTCAGCCGGCAAAGCGCTAGGCGGTTGGGGCCAAAATGGCCCCAGGCAGATATTTAAATCTTACCTACGAGGTCCAGCGACGGAGCCAGGGTCTTCTCGCCTTCTTTCCACTTGGCCGGGCACACTTCACCCGGGTGGGAAGCGGTGTACTGGGCAGCTTTCAGCTTGCGCAGAGTCTCGGAAACGTCACGGGCGATTTCGTTGGAGTGGATTTCCACGGTCTTGATCACGCCTTCCGGGTTGATCACGAAAGTGCCGCGCAGAGCCAGACCTTCTTCCGGAATGTGCACGCCGAAGGCGTTGGTCAGCACGTGAGTCGGGTCGCCGATCAGCGGGAACTGGGCCTTGCCGACAGCCGGGGAAGTCTCGTGCCATACCTTGTGCGAGAAGTGGGTGTCGGTGGTCACGATGTAGACCTCGGCACCGGCCTTCTGGAACTCGGCGTAGTTGTTGGCGGCGTCTTCGATCTCGGTCGGGCAGTTGAAGGTGAATGCTGCCGGCATGAAGATCAGTACCGACCACTTGCCCTTCAGGGACTGCTCGGTGACTTCAATGAACTTGCCGTTGTGGAAAGCATTGGCCTTGAACGGCTGAACTTGAGTGTTGATCAGAGACATCTGTGAACTCCTTGTGAGGGTTGAAATGTGCGGTTGAAAGTTGACGGGGAGGATAATAGGCCCCATCAGCTTTCTTGGCCCATTGATTGAAACGATGACGGTGATTGGTTCTGCCAATCACCGCCAGCGGGTGATCAGCTCAGGCTATCGTCGAGGCACAACACCAGCTTGCCTGCCACCTGATTGCTGGCGAGCTTAGCAAAGGCAGCCTCCGCCTCGGTAGCCGGATAGACCTGTTCCAGTTGTGGCGTGAGCTGTCCTCGGGCAAACAGCGGCCAGACTTCACGCGCCAGTTCGCTCATCAGCTCGGCCTTGAAGGCCTCGTCGCGGTTGCGCAGCGTCGAGCCCGTCAGCTGGATGCGCTTGCCCAGCAGCAGCGCCATGTCCAGCTGAGCCTCGCGACCGCCCATCAAGCCGATATTCACCCAGCGCCCGTCCAGCGCCAGCAACTGCAGATTGAGCGCCGCATAAGCCCCCCCGACCGGATCCAGAATCACGTCGAAAGGCGCGAAATCGCGCAGATCCTGCAGGTTTTCACTGCGCAGCACACCGCCACGAGCGCCCAACTTCTGGCAATGCTGCAGGCGCTCGGCCGAGCCGACACTGACCCAGCATGGATTACCAAACGCCTTGCACAGCTGGATGGCCGCGCTGCCAACGCCACTCGCACCGGCATGCAGCAGCACCTTCTCACCTGGGCGCAAGGCCGCCAGGCGGTACAGATTGAGCCAGGCGGTGGCATAAACCTCCGGCAATGCCGCCGCTTCCGCCAGGCTCAGGCCTTCGGGTACCGGCAACACGTGCTGGGCATCGACCACCACCTCCGAGGCCATGCCGCCTCCGGCGAGCAGCGCACAGACCCGCTCTCCCACCTGCCAGTTGGCACCGGCACCCACTTCACTGATGATTCCGCTGCATTCCAGCCCCAGCGCCTCGGGAGCCCCGGGCGGCGGCGGATAGTGCCCGGCCAGTTGCAGCAGGTCAGCCCGGTTTAGCCCGGCTGCCGCCACTTTGATCCTGACCTGCCCCGCCGCCAGTGGTTCGCCGGGTTGTTCCTGCCAGTGCAACTGGCCCTTGACGCCTTGCAATGCCTTCACAGTGCCCCCATAGTTCCTGTTGTCCCCGGTGCCGACTGGAAAGTCGGACGAGTCGTCGCAGGACGCGACAACCCCGGCCGACATTCTCTGCGGCCCACTATGCGGCAAGCCCGCCACGACGTCGAATTCAGCATGAAGCGCATCCTCACCCGTTCCACCCTGTCACTCGTTCTCAGCCTGAGCAGTCTGTCGCTGTGGGCCAGCCCCGGCACGACCAACTGGGACTACCTGGAGCCCGACCGCGAGCAGGTGATCGCCAGCCTGAATGTGGTGGAGCTGCTCAAGCGTCACCACTACAACAAGCCACCGCTCAATGATGCGCGCTCGCAGATGATCTACGAGAGCTATCTGAAGCTGCTGGACCCGGCGCGGATGTACTTCACCGCCGCCGATATCCAGGAGTTCGATGCCTGGCGCCTGCGTTTCGATGATTTTCTCAAGAGCGGCGACCTGCAACCAGGCTTCACCATCTATACCCGTCACCTCGAGCGCCTGAGCGGGCGTATCGAATACACCTTGGGCCTGCTCGGCCAGGGCGTCGACAAACTCGATTTCAGCGTCAGCGAACGCCTGGAAACCGATCGCGAGAAGGCCCCCTGGGCCAAGGACATCGCCGAACTGGATGCCTTCTGGCACAAGAAACTCAAGGACGAAGTGCTGCGCCTGAAGATTGCCGGCAAGGAGCCCAAGGCCATCGAGGAGCTGCTCACCAAGCGCTACCAGAATCAGCTCAAGCGCCTGAAGCAGACCAAGGGCGAGGACGTGTTCCAGGCCTACATCAACGCCTTTGCCCAGACCTACGACCCGCACACCAACTACCTGTCGCCGGACAACGCGGAAAACTTCGATATCAACATGAGCCTGTCGCTCGAGGGTATCGGTGCCGTGCTGCAGAACGACAACGAGTACGTCAAGGTGATGCGCCTGGTGCCGGCCGGTCCGGCGGAAAAGAGCAAGCAGCTGCACACTTCCGACAAGATCGTCGGCGTCGCGCAGGGCAACCAGGAAATGGTCGACGTGATCGGCTGGCGCCTGGACGAAGTGGTCAAGCTGATCCGTGGCCCGAAAGGCTCGCTGGTGCGCCTGGAAGTGATCCCGGCGAGCAACGCCCCGAGCGACCAGACCAGCCGCATCATCAGCATCACCCGTGAGGCGGTGAAGCTGGAGGAGCAGGCCGCGAAGAAGTCGGTACTCAAGCTCAACCACGACGGCCGCGATTACAAGCTCGGAGTCATCGAGATTCCCGCCTTCTATCTGGACTTCAAGGCCTATCGGGCCGGCGATCCGGAATACAAGAGCACCACCCGCGACGTGAAACGCCTGCTCGGTGAGCTGGAAAAGGAAAAAGTCGACGGTGTCGTCATCGACCTGCGCAACAACGGCGGCGGCTCCCTGCAGGAAGCGACCGAGCTGACCGGGCTGTTCATCGATGAGGGCCCGACGGTGCTGGTCCGCAACAGCGACGGACGCGTCGACGTACTCAATGACGAAGACAGCGGCGTGTTCTACCGCGGCCCGCTGGCCGTGCTGGTCAACCGCCTGTCCGCTTCGGCCTCGGAGATTTTCGCCGGCGCCATGCAGGACTATCACCGCGCCCTGATCATCGGCGGCCAGACCTTCGGCAAGGGCACGGTACAGACCGTGCAGCCGCTCAACCATGGCGAACTGAAGCTGACGCTGGCCAAGTTCTACCGCGTATCCGGGCAGAGCACCCAGCATCAGGGCGTGCTCCCGGATATCGCCTACCCGGCCATGGTCGACACCCAGGAAATCGGCGAAAGCGCCCTGCCCGAAGCCCTGCCGTGGGACAGCATCCGTCCGGTGGTGAAACCGGTCAGCGATCCGTTCAAGCCCTTCCTCAGCGAGCTGACAGCCCGTCATGAGGCGCGCACTGCCAGCGACCCGGACTTTGTCTTCACCCGCGAGCGTCTGGCTCTGGCTCAGCGCCTGATGAAGGACACCAGCGTACCGCTGCAGGAGAGCGAGCGACGCCAGCTGCAAGTGAGCATCGAGCAGCAGCAACTGGCCCTGGAAAACACCCGACGCAAGGCCAAGGGCGAAGAACTGCTCAAGGAAATCAAGAACGAAGAGGACGAGGACGCCGCCGCTGCCGAGCCGGACAAGTCGACGCCGGAAGACGACGCCTACCTGGCCGAAACCGGCAAGATCCTCATCGACTACCTCGGGCTGTCCAACAGCCTGGCCAAGCACTGACTTGTCATCAGACAGTCATATCGCTGCGCTGAAATGCGGGGGCCGGTCATACCGGCCCCCGTTTTTTTTCGCCTGCGGATTGCATCATGACCGTCACCGAGCAGCTCAGCGCGCTGCAGCAGATTCTCGCCAGTGGCGAGCTGCACACGCTCTTCCAACCCATAGTGTCGCTATCGGAACGGCGCATCCACGGCTATGAAGCCCTCACCCGCGGCCCCTCGAACAGTCCCCTGCACTCGCCGCTGACGCTGTTCGCCGTGGCCCGCCATGCCAGTCGTCTGAGCGAACTGGAGCAGGCCTGCCGCCGCAATGCCTGCCTGCGCTTCGACAACCTCAAGCTGGACGGCAAGCTGTTTCTCAACGTCTCGCCGGAATCGCTGCTCGACCCAGGCCATCAGCCAGGTCGCACCCGGCGCCTGCTGCAGGACCTGGGCATCGCCCCGGACCGCGTGGTAATCGAGCTGACCGAGCAATCACCGACCGAAGACTTCAGCCTGCTCGACAACGCGCTGCACCACTACCGCGCCATGGGCTTCTCCATCGCTCTCGACGACCTCGGCGCTGGCTATTCCAGCCTGCGCCTGTGGTCAGAGTTGCGCCCGGACTATGTGAAAATCGATCGTCACTTCATCGACGGCATTCACCAGGATGCGGTCAAGCGCGAGTTCGTCGAATCGATTCTGAAGATGGCCCGCGCCTCGCGTGCCCAGGTCATCGCCGAAGGCATCGAGCTGGCCGAGGAGCTGGCTGTGCTGGTGGAGATGGGCGTCGACCTGGTACAGGGCTACCTGCTGTGCCGCCCCCAGGAAAAACCACCGCGCGAAATCGCCGGCCTGCTGCCACTGCTGAGTGCCAGCCAGTCGAACCTCGGCGAAGACACTGGCGACCTGCAGGCTCTGCTACTGGAACAGCCGGCCGTCGATCAGCACACGCCGATTGCCGGCGTACTCGAAGCCTTTCGCGCCCAGGCCAACCTCAATTCCCTGGCCGTGCTCAATGAAGCCCTACAGCCGCTTGGCATCATTCATCGGCATAGCCTGTCCGACGCTCTGCTCAAACCCTTTGCCACCGACCTGCTGGCACGCAAGCCGATCAGCCGCCTGATGAGCAGCGACTACCTGGCCGTGGAGATCAGCCAATCCCTGCAACAGGTCAGCCGCCTGCTCACCAGTCGAGCGCGTCAGCGCATCGAGGAAGATTTCATCATCACCCGCCAGGGCCAGTACTGTGGCCTGGGTCGGGTGATCGACGTACTCAAGCTGATCACCGAGCGCAAGATCCAGCAGGCGCGTCACGCCAATCCGCTGACCCTGCTGCCGGGCAACGTGCCGATCCAGCAATGCTTCACGCGTCTGCTGGAGCAGAGCCGCGATGCCGTGATCTGCTACGTCGATATCGACAGTTTCAAGCCGTTCAACGACCTGTATGGCTATGCCCGCGGCGATGAAGTGCTGCTGTGCCTGGCGCAATGCCTGAGCGAGGCGGTAGATCCCAGCCGCGACTTCGTCGGCCATATCGGCGGTGATGACTTCATGCTGGTGCTTGGATCGGCCGACTGGCGCGCCCGGCTGAACCGCCTGCTGGAAGACTTCCAGAGCCAGTGCCGGCGCTTCTACAAGGCCGAGGATCTGCTGGCCGGCTGCTTTATCGCACGCAACCGCCAGGGACAACGCGAAGAATATCCGCTGCTGTCGCTGTCGCTGGGAGTGGTGAAGTTAAGTGGTGCAGCCTGTGAAACGCTCGATGCCGGCCAACTCGCCAGCCTGGCGTCGGAAGCCAAACGGCAGGCCAAGGCAATTCCGGGTTACAGCCTGCACGTGATCCAGGCAGCCTGAACGCACAGGGCTCTAAAGGCCCAGCTCGTTAGCTCGCTGTTGCCAACGCTCGGCGGCCTGCGTGTCGGCGGACAGGTTGCCCTGTCCACAGCGGTACAGTTCAGCCAACTGATGGGCTGCCAACGCATGCCCTGCCTGGGCAGCCAACGCCCACCAGTGCGCGGCTTGCGCGGCATCGGCGGCTTCTTGCACATCGCCGGCCAGCAACTGTCGGCCAACCTGATAGGCCGCCTTGGCATCCCCCGCCTCTCCCGCGGCCCTGAGAAGGCGCAAGGCTTCGCCGCGCATGCCAAAACCCTGGCCGCGAAACAGCAGCAGATGGCCATAAAAAGACTGCGCCTCGACATGCCCAAGGGCCGCCATGCGCGCATATTGTCCCTGCATCCAGGCCCAGGCTCGTGGCTGGGCAACCAGCCAGCGCCAGGCAAACAGACGGCGTGCAACCCAGTAACCACAGATTGCCTTTAGATGCCACCAAGCCTTCATGCCGCCTCTCGATAATCGAATTCGAACACCCGCGCCACCTCGGCCGCATGCCAGGCGGCGGCAGCCAGGCCATCGACCGGCCCCTGGAAACGCCCGAGGCGTACCACGCACTCGAAGAAGCCCGGGCGTGGCAAACGGCTGGCCCCCTGGCTGATCACCAAAGCGCTGCGCAGCGGCCGCTGGGCACGCGCATCGAGAGCCGCCAGGTGTTCAAGAGCCGCCGTCAGGGTCTGCATGGCCGGGGTCGGCAACTGGAGACGCTCGACCAGCGCCCGATAGGTCAGAAGGTGGCGCTGACGACGGGCATCATCCAACTCATTGAGCAGGGCCTGCCAGTGCTGGCGACTGATGCGTACGCTCATGCGTCGCCCCTCCGCCATGCTCCAACACGATCACGCGCTACTGCGTTCATGCCTCTACTCCCTGTACCTCGGCGTCATTCAAGCCTGCATGTTATCAGGCCAGCAAGGCGGCAAATGCCATGCAGCTCTCAGCTGGCCCATGCGCACAGTCTAGCTGCTCACAGTGGGGTTTTCCGCCACCACCCGCTCCGGCAACTCGGGCAACTGCTGCAGCACAAGCTGACTGGACTGAGGCTGTACCGCATACCAGTCACGGAAGGCATCCAGCTCATTGCGCCAACGACGCAACACCCAGCCGAGCACGGCCAGATCATCCAGCAAGCCCAGCATCAGCACCCAGTCCGGCACGGCGTCCACCGGGGTGATGAAGTAAACCAGCGCAGCCATCACCGCTAGCAAGGTCTGGCGATCCAGCTCACGGTAATCGCCGCGCCACCAGGCCACACATAGAGCGCGCATTAACTTGAGATCATCCTGCAGCGGACGCATGCGCAGCCCACCCTTGCTCGCCTTGCGTGTCACTGCCAGCAACAGCGCCGGCAGGCGGCCACGGGCGAGAAATGCCTGCGCCAAATGCAGATAGCGGGAAAAATTCAGTGGTGCTGCCATGTGAGTTTTTCTCCTCCCCGCATGCCTGGCGGGCTGGCCGACGTTATCCACCGAAGCTGTGGATAAGTCTGTGAACAGATGTTGAATGAATTCCTGCGAGCAAGGCACCACGCGGCCTCAGGACAGATCGCGCATTTTTTGCTCAGCAACTAAATTCATTAAAAATCAATAAGTTATAAAATCAAGAAAGATCTTAAAGGACGCAGTAGTACCAGCACTAACTGGTTACCAGGAAATGTGCATAACCGTAACACATCCGCTGACAACGCCCCATTATGACCCTGCAGTCGGCCGCTTTTACAGCCCCGCAGAAACGCCAACGCCCCGACTGGCGGGGCGTTGGTGCTACCGGGAAAGCACGACTCAGTTCTGAGCCGGCTGATCCTTGCCTGCGTCCTTGATCGACAGCAGTTCCAGATCGAATACCAGTACCGAGTTGGCCGGAATGGCCGGGCTCGGGCTCTGCGCGCCGTAAGCCAGCTCACTCGGGATATACAGTTTGTACTTCTCGCCAACGTGCATCAGCTGCAGGCCTTCAACCCAGCCTGGAATCACGCCATTGACCGGCAGGTCGATCGGGCTGCCACGCTGGATCGAGCTATCGAAGACGCTGCCATCGGTCAGCTTGCCTTCATAGTGCACGGTCACCACGTCGGTGGCTTTGGGCTGCGCGCCTTCGGCCTTCTGTACCACTTCGTACTGCAAACCGGACTTGGTGGTGACAACGCCTTCGCGCTTGCCGTTCTCTTCGAGGAACTTCTTGCCGGCCTTGGCCGCTTCGTCATTCAGTGCCGCCATGCGTTCTTCGGCACGCTTCTGCAGGAAGGCAAAGGCTTCAACCAGCTCTTCATCCTTCAGTTGCTGCGGCTTCTTGCCGATGGCGTCTTCAATACCCTGGGCCACTGCTGCGGAATCCAGATCATCCATGCCTTCCTGAGCCAGGCTCTTGCCCATGTTCAGGCCGATGCCATAGGAGGCTTTCTGGGCCGGGGTTTTCAGCTCTACGGTGGTCTTCGAGTCGCAGCCGGCGAGAACCAGAGCGGCCAGGGCGACAGCCGCCGCCAAGCGATGTTGTTTCATGTAGCTTCCTTAGGATTGAACGCCTTACGGCTCGTGCTAAACACCACGCGAGCTTATCAGGGCACATCGGGAGGGGCTACGGGAAATGCAAAAATCCCCAGGATGATGGACTCAAACCTGAAGTAATCGACAGAAGGAAATTTAGGAGGGATGTCACTTAGGGAGGGAGGAAAAAGTGGCGCAGCGGACGGGACTCGAACCCGCGACCCCCGGCGTGACAGGCCGGTATTCTAACCGACTGAACTACCGCTGCGCGACTCTTCAAGAGTGGTGGGTGATGACGGGATCGAACCGCCGACCCTCTGCTTGTAAGGCAGATGCTCTCCCGGCTGAGCTAATCACCCGTTTGCTCTCGAAGTGGGGCGAACTATACGGACGAGATCGAACCCTGGCAAGCCTTTTCTGAAAAAAATTTTCTGTTGTTCCAAAGGCTTAGCGTTGCCTGCCGTTTTTACTGGGCTGACTGCAGGGTCAGGCCGAACATTTCTCGCCAGCAGACGCATCGCACTTGGCCAATGCTCCTCGGGGCGGAATAATGCGGGCCTTTATCAAGGGAGAGTCTTGCCGCCATGTGGTTTCGTAACCTGCTCGTATACCGTCTGACCCAGCCCCTGACCATCACTGCCGAGGAGCTGGAACAGGCTCTGGCCAGCAAGCCCGCCCGCTCCTGCGCCAGCCAGGAACTGAGCACCTACGGTTTTGTCGCCCCGTTCGGCAAAGGCGCCGACGCCCCGCTGGTACACAATGCCCAGGGATTCCTGCTGCTGGCCGCCCGCAAGGAAGAGCGCATCCTGCCAGGCAGCGTGGTGCGCGATGCGCTCAAGGAAAAGGTCGACGAGATCGAAGCCGAGCAGATGCGCAAGGTCTACAAGAAGGAACGCGACCAACTGAAGGACGAGATCGTCCAGGCGTTCCTGCCCCGCGCCTTCGTGCGCAAATCGGCGACCTTTGCCGCCATCGCCCCGGCCCAGGGCCTGATCCTGGTGGATTCCTCCAGCCCCAAGCGCGCCGAGGATCTGCTCTCTACCCTACGCGAAGTGCTGGGTAGCCTGCCGGTACGCCCACTCACGGTGAAGATGGCGCCCACCGCCACCTTCACCGACTGGCTGAAGAACCAGCGCGCCAGCAATGGCCTGACCGTGCTGGACGAGTGCGAGCTGCGCGACGTGCAGGAAGACGGCGGCATCGTGCGGGTCAAGCGCCACGACCTGGCCAGCGATGAGGTGCAGCAGCACCTGAACAACGGCAAGATCGTCACCAAGCTGGCTCTGGCCTGGGAAGACAAGCTGTCCCTGCTGATCGACGACAAGCTGGCGCTCAAGCGCCTGCGCTTTGAAGACCTGCTGCAGGACCAGGCCGAACAGGACGGCGGCGACGATGCGCTTGGCCAGCTCGATGCCAGCTTCACCCTGATGATGCTGACCTTCATCGAGTTCCTGCCACAGCTGATCGAGGCCATGGGCGGCGAGGAAATCCCTCAGGGCATCTGATGAAGCCCCCAACAAAAAGCCCGGCATTTGCCGGGCTTTTTGTTGCTTGCCACAACCTCAGCGCTGACTGCCCCGCAGTGCACTGACCTGCTCCTGCAACAACTCGCACTTGGCCAGTTCCGGCGCCAGCGGCTGACCGGCAACCAGGGTGATACGCGACCACAGACGCTTGAAGAAGCCCTTGCTCGGATCGCGACTGAAGAAGCTACCCCAAAGGCCCTGCAGCGCCATGGGGATCACCGGCACCGGGTTCTCCTCGACGATTCGCTCAACGCCCGCCTTGAACTCATTGAGTTCACCGTCACTGGTCAGCTTGCCCTCGGGGAAGATGCACACCACCTCGCCATTGCGTAGGTACTCGGCGATCTTCTTGAATGCCGCGTCGTAGATCAGCAGATCCTCGCTGCGCCCGGCAATCGGTACGGTGCCGGCAGTGCGGAAAATGAAGTTGAGCACCGGCAGGTTGTAGATCTTGTAGTACATGACAAAGCGCACCGGCCGGCGGATGGCGCCACCGATCAGCAGTGAATCGACGAAGGAGACGTGGTTGCACACCAGCACCGCCGGCCCCTCCTCCGGGATCACCTCCAAGCCTTTGTGCTCGACGCGGTACATCGAGTGGCCCAGCAGCCAGACCAGAAAGCGCATGCTGAACTCGGGCACGATCTTGAAGATGTAGCTGTTGACCGCCACGTTCATCAACGACACCACCAGGAACAGCTCGGGAATGCTGAAGCCGGCCACGCTGAGGAAGAGGATCGAGACGATCGCCGAGATCACCATGAACAGCGCATTGAGGATGTTGTTGGCGGCGATCACCCGCGCCCGCTCGTTCTCCGCCGTGCGTGCCTGAATCAGCGCATACAGCGGCACGATATAGAAGCCGCCGAACAGGCCGATGCCGAAGATGTCGGCGAGTATCCACCAGGCCTGTGCCTGCCCCAGCACCGCCAGCCAAGCATAGGGTTCGGTGCCGGCCGGAAAGCCACCGCTGTGCCACCAGAGCAGGATGCCGAACAGGGTCAAGCCAATCGAGCCGAACGGCACCAGGCCGATCTCCACCTTGCCGCCGGAAAGACGCTCGCAAAGCATCGAGCCCATGGCAATGCCCACCGAAAACACGGTGAGAATCAGCGTCACCACGCTTTCATCGCCGTGCAGAAACTCCTTGGCGAAGGCCGGGATCTGCGTCAGGTACACCGCGCCGAGAAACCAGAACCAGGAGTTACCCACCAGCGAGCGCGACACCGAAGGCCGCTGCCCCAGCCCCAGACGCAGGATCTGCCAGGACTGGCGGAAGATGTTCCAGTCCAGCACCAGCTCCGGCATGGCCGCGTGGGCGCGGGGAATCTGCCGGCTGGCCAGGTAGCCACAGGCGGCCACAAGGACAATGGCCACCGCCACCAGCGGCTGGTAATCGGCTGCCGACATCATGATCCCGGCCCCGATGGTCCCAGCAAGGATGGCGAGAAAGGTACCCATCTCCACCAGTGCGTTGCCACCGATCAGCTCCTGTTCCTGCAGCGCCTGCGGCAGAATCGAGTACTTCACCGGTCCGAACAGCGCCGAATGGGTGCCCATGGCGAACAATGCCAGCAGCATCAGCACCAGATTGTCCAGCACGAAGCCGGTGGCGCCCACGGCCATGATGACGATCTCGGCCAGCTTGATCGCCCGGATCAGCGCATCCTTGGCGAACTTCTCGCCAAACTGGCCGCCCAGGGCGGAGAACAGGAAGAACGGCAGGATGAACAGCAGCGCACAGAGGTTGACCAGCATGTGCCGGTCGGCACTCACCGCCAGCTTGTAAAGGATGGCGAGGATCAGCGACTGCTTGAAGATGTTGTCGTTGAACGCGCCCAGCAGTTGCGTCACGAAGAATGGCAGGAAGCGGCGCTTACCCAGCAGGGCAAATTGCGATTCGGAAGTCATGGTCCCTTGATACCCGATGCAGAAGGCCAGAAGTGGCGTCCTGAATTGGACGGCAAAACCGGACTAAAAAGCCACTCCCTGCCCGCGCTTTTTCTACCAACTACTCAGAGGGGCAATTGCCCAAGCTGCCAGCGCAGCACGAAGAACAGCAGCAGACCGCCGCCGATGGTCGCCAGCAGATGACGCGTCAGCCCGGCGATGGCAATGGTGGCCAGCCCGGCCAGCAGATAGGCATTGTCCCAGCGCAGCGCCAGCGCCCCGTCCTGATAGAACATCCCCGGCACCACGATCGCCGTCAGCACCGCCGTCGGCACGTAATGCAGGGCCTGGCGGACCACGGCAGGAAACTGCAGATGTGGAAAGGCAAACAGGCTGTAACGGGTGGCGAAGGTGATCGCCAGCATGCCGATGATCAGCAACCAGTGATTCATGGCATCACCTCCAGCGACTCCTCACCAAGGCGCTCAAGGCAAACACCCACGACAATGCCACTGGCGGCCGCGGCCAGCAGCCCCAACTGATAGGGCAGGCCATGGCAGACCAGCGCCACCGCTGCGGCGACCAGCGCTGCCGCCACCTGCGGCCGGTTTCTGAGCATCGGCACGACAATGCCGATGAAGGTCGCCAACATGGCGAAGTCCAGCCCCCAGCGGGCAATGTCCGGCACGCTCTGGCCAAACCACAGGCCGATCAGCGTGCACAGCTGCCAGTTGCCATACATGGCCAACGCCGCACCGAGGAAATACCAGTGTTTGTGCGGCGAGGCGTCCAGCTCGGCATAGCGGTGCTGGACCACGGCAAAGGCCTCATCGGTCAGCCAGAAGGCCAGCGGCATGCGCCAGCGCACCGGCAGGTGGCGCACAAATGGCTGCAGGCTGGCGCTGTACAGCGCATGGCGCAGATTGACCACCAGCGTGGTCAGCAGCAACACCGCGAGGCTGGCGCCGCCGCTGAGCAGGCTCAGGGCAATGAACTGCGCCGACCCGGCAAACACCAGCAGCGACATCCCCACCGTCTGCCACGGCGTCAGCCCGGCACTGACCGCCAGGCTGCCGAAAATAATGCCGAACGGAATGGCTCCGACCAGCATCGGCAGCATGTCGCGCATGCCCTGCAGGAACTCTTGATGGGGAGACAGATGCTGTTCGGCCGGCGCCGCGAGAGACATGATAATCGTCCGTTCGGTCAGAAATCGGCCTGCCACGCTAACAGCCCGCCGCGCGCCACTCAAGGACGGGCTAGACCTTGGTCGATGTGCGCTGGCACAACACCGCCGCCACGACAAAACTGCGGTAAGGTGTGGAGCACTTTCATTCCCTCGCGCCAGGAGCCTGCATGTCGCTGTCCAGCGGACTGATCGCCGCCGTTGCCCTGGCCTACATGGCCATCCTGTTCGCCATCGCCTTCTGGGGCGACCGGCGCAAGACGCCGCTCTCCCCGCGCCTGCGCGCCTGGGTGTTTTCTCTGTCGCTGGCAGTGTATTGCACCAGCTGGACCTTCTTCGGCGCCGTAGGCCAGGCGGCCAACCAGCTGTGGTCATTCCTGCCGATCTACCTGGGTCCGGTGCTGCTGATGCTGTTCGCTCCCTGGGTGTTGCAGAAAATGGTGGCGATCAGCAAGCAGGAAAACATCACCTCGATCGCCGACTTCATCGCCGCGCGCTACGGCAAATCGCAGTCACTGGCAGTGGTGGTAGCGCTGATCTGCCTGGTCGGCGTGCTGCCCTATATCGCCCTGCAACTCAAAGCCATCGTCCTCGGCGTCAACCTGCTTTCCGGTGCCGGCGCCGAGTCCGGCGGCGCCCGCGCCCAGGACACGGCACTGATCGTCAGCCTGGTGCTGGCCCTGTTCACCATCCTGTTCGGTACCCGCAGCCTGGATGTCACCGAGCACCACCGCGGCATGGTGCTGGCGGTGGCCTTCGAATCGCTGATCAAGCTGCTGGCCTTCCTCGCGGTCGGCGCCTTCGTCACCTGGGGCCTGTTCAATGGCCCGGGCGATCTGTTCGACCAGGCACTGGCCGCGCCGCAGCTGCAGTCTTTCTGGCAAAACGACCCGCAATGGCCGGGGCTGCTGGTGCAGGTGGGCGTGGCCATGACCGCCCTGATGTGCCTGCCGCGCCAGTTCCACGTCACCGTGGTAGAAAACACCGACAGCCGCGACCTGCGCCTGGCGCGCTGGGTGTTTCCGGCCTACCTGATTCTTGCCGCGCTGTTCGTGGTGCCGATTGCCCTGGCCGGCATGCTGCACCTGCCCAGCGGGGTGATGCCGGACTCCTTCGTGATCAACCTGCCGCTGGACGAAGCCCATCCTGGCCTGGCCCTGCTGGCGTTCATCGGTGGCGCCTCGGCCGCCACCGGGATGGTCATCGTCGAGGCCGTCGCACTGTCGACCATGGTCAGCAACGACATGCTGTTGCCGGCCCTGCTGCGCCGCAAGCAGCATGCCGAACGGCCGTTCGAGCTGTTCCGCCACTGGCTGCTGTCGGTACGCCGGGTGACCATCCTGGTCATCCTGCTGCTCGCCTACGTGATCTATCGCCTGCTCGGTTCCAGCGCCAGCCTGGCCACCATTGGCCAGATCGCCTTTGCCGCCATCGCCCAGCTCGGCCCGGCCATGATCGGCGCGCTGTACTGGAAGCAGGCCAACCGCCGCGGCGTGTTTGCCGGACTGGCCGCTGGCGCCTTCTTCTGGGTCTACTGCCTGGTCCTGCCGGTACTGGCCAAGGGCATGGGCTGGTCACTGGCCGGCTGGCCGCTGCTGGCCTGGTTGCAGGACAACCCCTGGCAGCTGCCGGTGGACCCGCTGACCCAGGGCGTGGTGCTGTCGCTGATCAGTAACTTCACCCTGTTCATCAGCATTTCCCTGCTGTCACGCACGCGGGTTTCGGAGCATTGGCAGGCCAGCCGCTTCATCGGTCAGGAAGTCGGCTCGCCCAGTCGCAGCCGTTCACTGCTCGCCGTGCAGCTGCAGGACCTGCTGATGCTGGCCGCACGCTTTGTCGGCGAAGACCGCGCGCGGCAGAGCTTCACCCGCTTCGCCTTCAAGCAGGGCAAGAGCTTCAACCCCGCGCAGAACGCCAACGCCGAGTGGATCATCCACACCGAGCGCCTGCTGGCCAGCGTGCTGGGCGCCTCCTCGGCGCGGGCTGTGGTCAAGGCCGCCATCGAAGGCCGTGAGATGCAGGTCGAGGACGTGGTGCGCATCGCCGACGAGGCGAGCGAGGTGCTGCAGTTCAACCGTGCCCTGCTGCAGGGCGCCATCGAGAACATCAGCCAGGGCCTCAGCGTGGTCGACCAGTCGCTGCAGCTGGTGGCCTGGAACCACCGCTACATCGAACTGTTCGACTATCCCGAGGGCCTGATCCAGGTCGGCCGGCCGATTGGCGACATCATCCGTTTCAACGCCGAGCGCGGCCTGCTCGGCGCCGGCGACCCTGACCTGCACGTACACAAGCGCCTGGCCTGGATGCGCCAGGGCACGCCCCACAAGTCCGAACGGCTGTTCCCCAATGGCCGGGTGATCGAGCTGATCGGCAACCCGATGCCGGGCGGCGGCTTCGTCATGAGTTTTACCGACATCACCGCCTTCCGCGATGCCGAACGCGCCCTCAAGGAGGCCAACGAAGGGCTTGAGCAGCGCGTGGCCGAACGCACCGGCGAGCTGTCCCTGCTCAACCAGGCGCTCGGCGAAGCCAAGGCCCACGCCGAGAGTGCCAACCAGTCGAAAACCCGCTTCCTCGCCGCCGTCAGCCATGACCTGATGCAGCCTTTGAATGCCGCACGGCTGTTCTCCGCTGCCCTCAGCCACCAGAACAACCTGCCCCGCGATGCCAGCGAGCTGGTCCAGCACCTGGACAGTTCGCTGCGCTCGGCCGAGGACCTGATCACCGACCTGCTGGACATCTCGCGCCTGGAAAGCGGGCGGGTCACGCCGAGCCTGGCGCACTTCCCTTTGAACCAGTTGCTGGACACCCTCAAGGTCGAGTTCCAGGCCCTGGCCGTCGAGCAACACATGAGCTTTCGCGTGCGCGGCAGCCGCCTGTGGCTGGACAGCGACCAGAAACTGCTGCGCCGGGTGCTGCAGAACTTCCTCACCAACGCCTTCCGCTATGCCAGCGGCCGCGTGCTGCTGGGCGTGCGCCGCGAAGGCCAGCGTCTGCGCCTGGAAGTCTGGGATCGCGGCCCAGGCATCCCCGAGGACAAGCGTCAGTTCATCTTCGAGGAATTCAAGCGCCTGGACAGCCATCAGACCCGCGCCGAAAAAGGCCTGGGCCTGGGCCTGGCGATTGCCGATGGCCTGTGCCGGGTACTCGGCCATGAACTGCAGGTGCGCTCCTGGCCGGGCAAGGGCAGCGTCTTCAGCGTCAGCGTGCCGTGCCTGCCGGAGCCTCGCCTGGAGCCAGTCCAGACTGCCATGCCGGTCAGTCCCGGCCACGACATGGGCGGCGTGCAGGTGCTCTGCGTGGACAACGAGGACAGCATCCTCACCGGCATGCACAGCCTGCTGTCACGCTGGGGCTGCCAGGTGTGGACGGCGCGCAATCGCCTGGAGTGCGAGCACCTGCTCGACGAGGACGTCCGCCCGCGCCTGGCGCTGGTGGATTACCACCTCGACGAAGGCGAAACCGGCACCGAGCTGATGGCTTGGCTGCGTACGCGTCTGGGCGAGCCAGTGCCGGGCGTGGTGATCAGCGCCGACGGCCGTCCGGAGCTGATCGACGCGGTGCATGCCGCCGGCCTCGACTACCTGGCCAAACCGGTCAAGCCCGCCGCCCTGCGCGCCCTGCTGAGCCGGCATCTGCCGATTAACTGATCAAGCAATTCGATTCGAATCGTGCAATTTTTGCGCTTTTAAATCGACTATGCCGGATAGATGATCACCTCCAACGAGGCCCCCTGCCGGGGCCGTGGAGAGATGACCATGATCGAAGTCCGCCCCTTTGCCAGCCTTGGCCATGCCGATCACGGCTGGCTGAATGCCCGTCACCACTTCTCCTTCGCCGAGTACCACGACCCGGCGCGGGTACACTGGGGGCACCTGCGCGTCTGGAATGATGACGAAATCGCCGCCGGCACGGGCTTCCCACCGCACCCGCACAGCGATATGGAGATCATCACCTATGTGCGCGAAGGCGCCATCACGCATCAGGACCACCTGGGCAACCAGGGCCGCACCGAGGCAGGTGATGTGCAGGTGATGAGCGCCGGCCGCGGCATCCGCCATGCCGAATACAACCGCGAGCGAGTCACCACGAAGATCTTCCAGATCTGGATCATTCCCGAACAGCGCGGCGGCGAGCCGAACTGGGGCAGCAAGCCCTTCCCCAAGGGCGAACGCGCCGGGCAGTTCGTGGTTCTGGCCAGCGGTTTTGCCGACGACCATGAGGCACTGCCGATCCGCGCCGACGCCCGCCTGGCCGCCGCCACCCTGCCGGCCGGCCAGCAATGCCGCTACAGCCTGACCGAGGGGCGCAAGGCCTATCTGGTGGCCTGTGGCGGCAGCATCCGGGTCAATGGCGTACTGGCGCAGGAGCGCGATGGCGTCGCCGTCAGCGGCGAGTCGGAGCTGCTCATCGAAGCCCTGGATGACAGCGAAGTGGTACTGGTCGACGTGGCCTGAAATCGCTGCGGGCCTTGATGCACGGCAGGCAGGAGCGGACAGGGGCCGTTACACTTCAACAAATGTCCCAGCACATGCCCCATCGCTCAAGGATGCCTGCATGCCCCTGTTCCACGACCAGTTGCTCAACCTCGCCACGGCCCTGGGTGTCGGCCTGCTGATCGGCACCGAACGCGGCTGGAGTGCCCGCGCCACCGAAGATGCCCGCCTGATCGCCGGCATCCGCACCTTCGGCATGGCCGGCCTGCTCGGTGGCCTGGCGGCGCTGCTCGGCCAGCAACTGGGACTGCTGGCCTGGGGCGCCAGCCTCGTGATCTTTGGTTTGCTGGTCATCGCCCGCTACCTGGGCGAGCAGCGCAAGGTCGGCGATCTGTCGCTGACCAGCGAGTTCGCCCTGCTCTCGACCTTCCTGCTCGGCGGCCTGGCGATGAACGAGCAGCGCACCCTGGCCGCCGGCTGCGCCGTGGTGATCGCCCTCCTGCTCAGCCTCAAGGAACCGCTGCACCAGGGCCTGCGGCGACTCAGCGCGGATGAGCTGTCCGGCGCACTGAAGCTGTTGTTCATCTCCGTGGTGCTGCTGCCGGTGCTGCCCAACCAGGGCTTCGGTCCCTGGGAGGCCTTCAACCCCTACGCCACCTGGTGGATGGTGGTGCTGATCGCCGGCATCGGCTTTGCCGCCTACATCGCCATCCGCCTGATCGGCGCACGCTACGGCCTGCTGGTCACCGCCCTACTCGGCGGCCTGGTGTCGTCCACCGCCATGACCATTACCCTGGCCCGCCTGCACGACGGCAAACGCCTGCAGGCACTGCTCAGTGCCAGCCTGCTGGCCACCTCGGCGCTGATGTTTCCGCGCATCCTGCTGGCGGTCGGCCTGCTCAACCCGGCGCTGCTCGCTCAGCTCAGCTGGCCGCTGGGCATCGCTGCGCTGGTCTATGCCCTGGGCGCGCTGTTGCTGTTCCGCCAGGCCGGCAACGAACTGGAAAACAACGCCGAACCGCCGCTGAAAAACCCCTTCGAGCTGGGCCCGGCACTGCGCTTTGCCGCCCTGCTGGTGGTCATCCTGTTTCTGGTGGAAGCCGCCCGGCG
Organism: Pseudomonas fluvialis; assembly: GCF_014207935.1. Classification (GTDB taxonomy): domain Bacteria; phylum Pseudomonadota; class Gammaproteobacteria; order Pseudomonadales; family Pseudomonadaceae; genus Aquipseudomonas; species Aquipseudomonas fluvialis_A. Next base: position 459,501 of record NZ_JACHLL010000003.1, read on the forward strand.
CGGTTTCGGCGATGTCGGGGTGTATCTGGTGTCGCTGCTGTCGGGACTGAGCGATGTCGACGCGATCACCCTGACCCTGGCGCGCAACGCCCGCCACGAGCTGGCCGCCGAGGTCGCCGTGCAGGGCATCTTCCTCGCGGCGCTGAGCAACAGCCTGGTCAAGGGCGGGCTGATCGCCCTGATCGGTGGTCGCGCCCTGGCCTGGCGAACCCTGCCGGTGATGGCCGCCGGCCTGGTGCTGGCCGCGCTCAGTCTGCTGTGGGCCTGACCGGCTGAAGGAAGCCTTCCAGCAACTGCTGTACCCGCCCGCTCAGCTCGCGCTCGGCCACCAGTGGCAGGGCGCGGGCCAGTTCCGCTTCGACCACCTGTTCGACCAGCGGACGCAGCGCATGAATCTGCCGGCTCAGGCCCTCCAGCTCGTCCACCCGGGGCAAGGATGAGGTCAGCAGCGGATTGACCAGGTTGGCGACGATCAATTGGACGATGCCCGTCGACAGCTGCTCGACATGGCCGCGAATGGCAATCAGCTCGTCCAGCAGCGCCGGCAGCGGCAGCCCGGCCTGATGCAGCTGCACGCCGGCGGCAAACAGGCGCGGGCTGTTAACCCTGAGGTGATCACCGGCGAACTCCAGCAGCTCCAGCTCGGTGCTGCGGTCGATGATCTCGTCGTCCAGCGCCTCGCCGAAGATCGCCTGCAGCTCATCAAAGCCCAGGGTGGCGACGGCTTCTGGCTGCGCCGTGCCACGGATGGCCTCGTCCAGCCCCAGCACGTGGGCCAGGCCCTGGCCCTTTTCCCAGGCATCGAACAGCTCGCGGATGCTGGCAATGGTATAGCCACGCTCCAGCAACTGGCCGATCAGGCGCAGCCGCGCCAGGTGCTCGCCCCGGTAGACGCCGACCCGTCCGCGCCGCTCCGGCGGCGGCAACAGGCCCTTGTCCTGGTAGGCGCGCACATTGCGCACGGTGGTTTCGCCGGCCTGGGCCAGTTCGTCGACGCTGTATTCGCGCTCATCGGGCACCGGTGGCAGGCGGCCAAGCAGGCGCTGCAGTAGCTGGGTGGGACTGTTCATGGGGCGCGATCATAGCCGCGCACGCCCGCCCCAACAACTGCGCCCGGCCCGTGCCAAGACCGGAAAAGGCGCGGAAAGAGGCAATGATCAGCGGCAATACCGCTCGAAGGTTGGGGCGCCATGGGCTAGGCAAATCCGGCAGCGCACAGAACAATGCCATCAAACGATGTAACGGTCGTATTCACAACAACTATAAGTCCGGAGCTCGCCCATGCCTGCCCACCCACGCGCCCTCAGCGCCCATGATCTCTACCAGTTCCGTAGCATCCAGCGCCTGGCCTACCAGTGCGCGGAAACCATCGCCGGCGAGCTCAAGCCCGGCATCCGCGAGAAGGACGCTGCCGCGCTGATGAAGACCTGGCTGCAGGATCACGGCGTCAACGACTGGTTCCACCAGCCCTTCGCCTGGTTCGGCGCGCGCACCGCCTTCGACGGTTTCGACGGCCTGCGCCACCTGGGCGGCTTCAACCTGGCCTTCTACCCGGGCAAGACGGTACTGGAGGAAGGCATGCCCTTCATCCTCGACTGCGCCCCCACCCGCGGCGCCTACACCGCCGACATCGGCTACAGCGGCGCGCTGGGCCACAACCCAAGGGTCGAGCGCCTGCAGGATGACCTGATGGCCCACCGCCAGCTGATCCTCGATCTGGTCAAACAGCGCAAGCCACTGGCCGAAGTCAGCCAGGCCATCGACGCGCTCTGCGCCAAACAGGGCACCCAGCCGCGGCACAAGGCCTATCCCTTCGAGGTGCTGGCCCACCGGGTGGAGAAGCTCGGCGACCGCAAGCAGGGACTGTCCATCGCCCGTTTCGGCGTGCGCAACCTCTACACCCTGACCCGCAACGCGCTGGTCACCGGCCGCCAGCAGGGCTGGTCGCCACTGTGGTCCAGCCACAGCCGCTCGGCCCATCCGCCCACCCCCGGGCTCTGGGCGGTGGAGCCGCACCTGGGCTGGCGCGGCGTGGGCGTGAAATTCGAGGAACTCTTGGTGGTCACCGAGCACGACGCCTACTGGCTGGACGAAGACCTGCCCCATGTGCGCCGCTGGCAGGCACGCCAGGGCGAAACCCGTCAGGTGGCCGCATGAACGCGCCGCTGCCGACCGAGGCGCTCGGCCTCGAACCGCAACGCCTGCGCGTGCAGGGCGACGGCGTGGAGCTGGCGGTGTATCGCTGGGGCAAGTCGGACGCACCCACCCTGCTGCTGGTACACGGCTACCCGGACAGCCACGAGATCTGGCTGCCGCTGGTGCGCGAGCTGGTCGGCGACTACCAGATAGTGGCCTACGACGTGCGCGGCGCCGGCGCCTCGGACAAGCCGCGCAAGCGCCTGGACTACCACCTGGCCAAGCTGGCCAACGACCTTGAGGCGGTGATCCTGGCCACCAGCCCGGATCGCCCCGTGCACCTGGTGGCCCACGACTGGGGTTCGATCCAGAGCTGGGAGGCGGTGACCGAGCCGCGCATCCAGCCGCGCCTGGCCTCCTACACCAGCATCTCCGGACCCTGCCTGGACCATGTCGGCTTCTGGATGCGCGAGCGCTTCAGCCAGGCCAGCCCCAGGGGCTGGTTGCAGGCCCTCGGCCAGCTGGTCAGCTCCTGGTACATCGCCTTCTTCCACACCCCGCTGCTGCCGGAACTGGGCTGGCGCGCAGGGCTGGACCGCGCCTGGCCCTGGCTGCTGAACCGGGTCGAGGGGCTACGCGACGTGGCGAGCTGCCCGACCCAGCGCAGCGACGGCCAGCACGGCGTCAAGCTGTACCGCGCCAACTTCATCCGCAGCCTGCTGCGCCCTCGTCCGCGCCACACCGAGGTGCCGGTACAGCTGATAGTGCCGACCGCCGACCGCTTCGTCCGCCCGCAGCTGTTCGACCGCCTCTCGCAGTGGGTGCCGCGCCTGTGGCGGCGCGAGGTCCGCGCCGGGCACTGGCAGCTGCTGGTGGAGCCGCAGCGGCTGGCCGGCTGGTTGCGCGAGTTCGTCGCCCAACGTGAACAGGGACATTCATCTCGCACCCTCGACCTGGCACGCGTTCGGCCGCAAGACAAAGCCTTCACCGGCAAGCTGGTACTGATCACCGGTGCAGGCTCCGGAATCGGCCGAGCCACCCTGGAGGAGTTCGCCGAACAGGGCGCCTGCGTGGTGGCCGCCGACATTGACCTGGCCGCAGCCGAGCGTAGCGCCGAGCTGGCCCGAGCCCTGGGGGCAGAAGCACATGCCTACCTGGTCAATGTGGGCAATCGCGAAGAGCTCGAACGTTTTGCTACTTTGGTGGAAGACACCCTTGGCGCACCAGACGTGGTGGTCAACAACGCAGGCATCGGCATGACCGGCAGCGTGCTGGAGACCCCGGCGGCCGACTGGGAGCGTCTGCTGCGGGTCAACCTGTGGAGCGTGATCGACGGTAGTCGGCTGTTCGCCCGGCAGATGGTCGACGCCGGCAAGACCGGGCACATCGTCAACACCGCCTCGGCCGCCGCCTTTGTACCGTCCAAGGCCTACCCGGCCTACGCCACCAGCAAGGCGGCGGTACTGATGTTCAGCGAATGCCTGCGCGCCGAACTGGCCGGCCACGGCATCGGCGTTACCGCCGTCTGCCCGGGGCTGGTCAACACGCCGATCATCCAGGCCACCCGTTTCGTCGGCCTGAGCCCAGAGGCCGAAGCCCGGCAGAAGGCCAAGACCCAGAAGGTCTATGCCCGACGCAACCTCAGCGCCGAAACCGTAGCCAAGGCTTTGGTTCGCGGCGTGCAGCGCAACCGCGCGGTGGTGGCGGTGGGCGCCGAAGCGCATCTGAGTGTGGCCCAGTGGCGCTTCGCCCCCTGGCTGAGCCGGCGCCTGGCGCGCCTGAATCTGATCGGCTGACGGACAAGGAGACTGCCATGACCGACCACCATCACCTCGAACAGCGCCGCGTGCGTTTCGACTTCGAGCACACTCCACTGCACTGGGTGCCGGATGAGCCGGAGGCCTCGCACATCATGAACACCCTGCACCTGATCCTGCCAGCCGGCGAGTTCTGGTTCTGCCGGGTGTACAACAAGGCCCTGCCGCTAGTAAAGGATGCCCGGCTGCGCGACGACGTGCAGGGCTTCGTGCGCCAGGAGGCGCAGCACGCCCGCGCCCACGACAGCGCGCTGAAACCCTACCTGCTGCGCCACGGCATTGACCCAGCGCCCTTCACCGAGCGGCTCGATTGGCTATTCGACAGGGCGCTGTGCGACCACCCGCTGGGCGACAACGCTCTGAGTCGCAGGCTGCAGCCCTGGTGGCTGCGCCAGCGGGTCGGCATCATCGCCGCGGTGGAGCATTTCACCTGCGTGCTGGGCGACTGGATCATCACCACCCGCGCCCTGGACCACGCCGACCCGGTGATGCTCGATCTGCTGCGCTGGCACGGCGCCGAGGAAGTGGAACACCGCTGCGTGGCGCACGACCTGCACGTGGCCATCGGCGGCAGCCTGCTGATGCGCTGGCTGTACATGCCGCTGGTCAGCGCCGTGCTGATCTTCCTGTTCAGCAGCGCGATGAAGAGCATGATGCGCCAGGACCCGACCACCCGTTACCGGCCGGGCTTCCTCTCGCTGTGGCGTCAACTGGGTCAGCGCGGCGTACTGCCGGGCATGGGCCACGTCGGCCGTTCGGTGCTGCGCTACTTCAACCCGCGCTTCCACCCTCGCACCGAAGGCGACTTGAACGTGGCGCTGAACTACCTGGCACGCTCGCCGGCGGCTCAAAGGGCCGCCGGCGAACGGGGCGCCGTACCGGCCTGAGCGGCCCTCGGCCGATTCAGTCCTCGGCCGACTCGGTCACCGGCAGGGCCGCACGCTCCAGCCACTCGCCGGGCAGCGCCTTGCTGGCCCGGGCGCCGAGCAGCTTGAGGTTTTCCACCCGCCCGACCAGGTTGCCGCGCCCTTCCACCAGTTTGTTGCGCGCCGCCGCGTAGGCCTTGTCCAGCTGCTGCAGGCGGCTGCCGACCTCGTCCAGATCGCCGATGAAGGCGACGAACTTGTCGTACAGCTGACCGGCGCGCTCGGCGATCTCGCGGGCATTCTGACTCTGCCGCTCCTGGCGCCAGAGGCTGTCGATCACCCGCAGGGTGGCCAGCAGGGTGGTCGGGCTGACGATCACCACCTGCTGGGCAAAGGCATCCTGGAACAGCTCCGCATCGGCCTGCAGGGCGGCGGCGAACGCGGCCTCGATGGGCACGAAGAGCAACACGAAATCCAGACTGTGCAGCCCTTCCAGGCGCTTGTAGTCCTTGCCGGACAGGCCCTTGAGGTGATTACGCAGCGACAGCAGGTGCTGCTTCAGCGCCTGCTGGCGCAACGCCTCATCCTCAGCACCGATGTATTGCTGCCAGGCGGTGAGGCTGACCTTGGCATCGACGATCACCTGCTTATCACCCGGCAGCTGGATCAGCACGTCCGGCTGGAAGCGCTCGCCATCGGCGCCCTTGAGGCTGACCTGGGTTTCATACTCGCGGCCCTTCTCCAGCCCGGCCTGCTCCAGTACCCGCTCCAGCACCAGCTCGCCCCAGTTGCCCTGGGTCTTCTGGCCCTTTAGCGCACGAGTCAGGTTGGTGGCCTCATCGCCCAGGCGCTGGTTGAGCTGCTGCAGACGCTCCAGCTCCTTGCCAAGAGAGAAACGCTCGCGCGCCTCCTGCTGGTAGCTCTCGTCGACACGCTTCTCGAAGGCCTGGATGCGCTCCTTGAGCGGGTCGAGCAACTGGCCCAGGCGCTGCTGGCTGGTCTCGGCGAAGCGCTGCTCGCGCTCGTCGAAAATCTTTCCGGCCAGTTCGGCGAACTGCGCGCGCAGCTCGTCGCGCGCGCCCTGCAGATCATTCAGGCGCTGCTGCTGATGCTCCTGCTGCTCGCGCAACTCGGCACTCAAGCCGGCCCGCTCGGCCTCCAGGCGTCGCAATTCGGCTTCCTGGGCCAAGCGCACGGCTTCCTGAGTTTCCCCCTGCTGGCGCAGTTGCTGGCTCTCGCGCTGGAGCAGCTCGACCTCCTTGCGCAGGGCCGCAACACTGGCCTGCTGCGCGGCCAGCTGGTCGCTCTGCTGGCGAGCCTCAGCCTGCGCCTGCTCCAGCTGCACCTGCAGTCCCTCGCGGGCAAGCACGGCGGTATTAAGACGCTCTTCCTGCAAAGCCAGGCTGGCGCCCTGTTCCAGCAACTGGCGATGCTGGCGCCATAGCAACAGGGTCAGCGGCACAGCGGCCAGCAGCAGGCCCAACAGCAGGTTGGCGGGGTCGAGGATCATGCGCAGTTCTCCCAATCAGATGGCGGCGATTATACGCAGCCGTCTTTCTTTACCCGGCGCAATTGCCCGGGAATTTTTGACAGGCCAGAGGAAAAATGAGGCTGGCGAAATGCTGGCACGACCGTGCAAAGCGTCTGTTTCGCGGGCCCGGAGCAAGCGCTCGGGACAATCCACAGAAGCTGTGGATAACTCTGTGGGAAAGAAGGTGAAAACCCAGCTGACCCCCGATGAAATGGGCCTCCCGGTCAAACTGACTACTTTTTAACCACAATAAAAAATCTTTATTTTTCAACAGGTTAAAAAGTCAACAGGGGCAACACCGGAAAAAAGCGGCTTTTTTGCCGCACCCGGCAGAGATGCCTTGCGATTGTGCACAAGTCTCTGTTAGGCAGGCCCGCCGTGCCCTTTTTCGGGGCCTTGCAGGCCGTTTTCGCGGCGATACTCGGCCGGCGGGCGCCCGGTCCAGCGGCGAAAGGCGCGGGAGAAGGAGCTCTGTTCGGCAAAGCCGAGCAAGTACGCGATATCCAGGAGACTGAAGTCGGTATGACGCAAGTACAGCAGCGCCAGATCCTGCCGCACTTCGTCCTGCAGATCCGCCAGGCTCAGACCGGCCTCGCTCAGGCGCCGGCGCAACATGCGTGGACTGAGCTGCAAACGCTCCGCCGTGCTTTCCAGCGAACAGTCACCCTGCCCCAGACCGGTGCAGAGTGCCGCACGCACCTCGTTGGCCAGGTTGCTGTGCAGGCGGTAATTGGCCAGGCAGGCTTCGCCCTGAGCATCCATCAGACTACGTAGATGCGGGTCTGCTTCGCGCAGCGGCAGATCCAGCAGTTCGCGGGCAAAAATCACGGCGTGGCGCCCGGCATTGCCCTGCACCGGGCAACCCAGCAGCGCGCTGCAGGCGGCCTCATCCAGCTCATGGCGGAACTCGACCCGCAGCGGCCTGGCCCGCCCCTCACTCAGCCAGTCGCCGAAGGCCAGCCAGCCACCCAGGGCCATTTCCACCGCCTGGCGTGGCACCCAGGGCAACAGGCGGGGCTGCCAGGTGAGCACGGCCCACTGATCCTGCAATTCCAGACGGGTATCACCGATATCCCAGACCAGCGCTTCAAAACGCTGCAGGCGCTGAATCGCTTCGCCGAGCGTGGTGCAGCTCATCGCGGCATACCCCAGCACCTGAAACGAGCGCGGGCGCACCGCCGCAGCCAGGCGCAGCGCCGTCAGGTCATCCTGGCTGTGACGCTCAGCGGCCAGCAGCAGACGGAAAGCCTTGTACAGCGGCAGGCGATAGCCCGGCAGCGCGAGCTGCTCGGGCTCGATGTCGGCCTCGGCCAGCAACACATCCACCGGCAAGCCCTGAGCGGCGGCAGCCGGCAGCAGCGACTCGACATAGCTGCCCGCCATCGCCGCCGGCGAACCGAGCAGGTCCAGCAGGCGGCTCGTCCAAGAATCGCTCAAGGCAGTCAGCCCGTTTACCAGCTGCCGGTGTTGGCCATCGACGCCCAGGGCTCGGCCGGCGCCAGCGGCTCACCTTTCTGCAGCAGCTCGACGGAGATATTGTCCGGCGAGCGCACGAAAGCCATGTGGCCGTCGCGGGGCGGGCGATTGATGATCACGCCATGCTCCTGCAGGCGCTGGCACAGGGCATAGATATCGTCCACCTCATAGGCAACATGGCCGAAGTTGCGGCCGCCGGTATAAACCTCCGGGTCCCAGTTGTAGGTCAGCTCCAGTTGCGCATCGCTGTCACCCGGCGCGGCCAGGTAAACCAGGGTGAAACGCCCCTGTGGATACTCACGCTGCCTGATCACTTCCAGACCCAGGGCATCACGATAGAAAGCCAGCGAAGCCTCAAGATCGGTGACGCGCACCATGGTGTGCAGATATTTCATTGGCCGACTCCTCTGTCACGGCAATCCAGGCCAGCGATGGTAACCCGTGGCGCCCGGACTGGGCAGGCACAGGCACCTGCCTTTACAGTACCAACCCCCACTGAGGACACCGAACCATGCTGCAACTGCGCCCCAACTGCGAATGCTGCGACTGTGACCTGCCAGCCGACTCCGCCGATGCCCGCATCTGCTCCTTCGAGTGCACCTACTGCGCCCAGTGCGCGGAACGGCTCGGCCAGCGCTGCCCCAATTGCGGCGGCGAACTGCAGCCGCGCCCACGCCGCCCACTCAACAAGCTGGAGCGCTATCCCGCCTCGACGGAGCGCGTGCTCAAGGCAAACGGCTGTCACTAACGCTTGACGACACACATGAGCGGACAATACTGTATATAAATACAGCATTACGGAAGTCCCCTCATGGCCAACGCAATCCTTCTCGGGCCAGCAGGCAGCTCGGCTCACGAGCTGCCTTTTTTTTCCTCACGAATTCCTGCCGGTTTCCCCTCGCCCGCCCAGGATCATCTGGAGGCCCAGCTATCGCTGGATGAGCTGCTGAACGTTCGCGCGCCACACACTTACCTGGTCCGCGCCAGCGGCGACAGCATGACCGGCGTTGGCATTTACGACGGTGATCTGCTGGTGGTCGACCGTGCCCTGCCGGCATACAGCGGCGCCGTGGTAATTGCCGCGCTGGCCGGTGAAGTCTTCGTCAAACGTCTGCAACAGGATGCGCGTGGTATCTGCCTGCACTCGGCCAATCCACATTACCCACCGCGCCAGATCAACGCCGAGGACGAGCTGCAAATCTGGGGCGTGGTACGCCACAGCATCCACCGGCACGGCCAGCATGACTGAACCGGCCATCGCCCTGATCGACTGCAACAGTTTCTATTGCAGCTGTGAGCGCGTCTTCCGTCCGGACCTGAACGGCAAACCGATCGTGGTGCTGTCCAACAACGACGGCTGCATCATCAGTCGCAGCGAAGAGGCCAAGAAACTCAACATTGCCATGGGCGCGCCCTACTTTCAGGTGCGCGAGCAACTGCGCCGGCAGCAGGTGGCCACCTTCAGCTCCAACTATGCCCTCTACGGCGACATGAGCGCCCGCGTCATGCAGGTCATCGAAAGTGTCGTGCCGCAAATAGAGGTGTACTCGATCGACGAGGCATTCGCCGACCTCGGCGGCCTGCCCGAGCCCCTGCAGCAACTCGGCGATCACCTGAAGCAGACGGTGCTGCGCTGCACCGGCATCCCGGTCAGCGTGGGCATTGCCCCAACCAAGACATTGGCCAAGCTGGCCAATTACGCCGCCAAACGCTGGCAGGAACGCACCGGCGGCGTTCTGGATATCCGCCCGCAGCCCCTGCGCGAAAAAGTGCTCAGGAAACTTCCGGTTGATTGCGTGTGGGGGATCGGCCCGCGCCTGGCGCCACAACTGCTTGCCCTGGGTATCCGCACGGCCTGGGATCTGGCCCAGAGCGACCGGCAGCTACTGCGAAAGCGCTTCGGCGTGGTGGTGGAAAAAACCGCCAGCGAACTTGCAGGAATTGGCTGCCTGCAGATGGATGAGCCCGCCAGCGCACGGCAAAGCATCTGCTGCAGCCGCATGTTCAATCGCCCGCAGAACAGTCTCAAGGCGCTGCAGGAAGCCGTCGCCAGCTACACCCACCAGGCCGCCATCCGTCTGAGGGCCCAGGGTTCGCTGTGCCGCCAGCTGCAACTGAACCTGCGCCCCCGCCAGATTGATGGGCATCGCGGCGGCTGGAGCGCCGCCTGCCCACTGCCCTACCCGAGCAATGACGTGCGCGAGCTGAGCGATACGGCGCAGCACCTGCTGCAGGCGATCTATCGCCAGGATCAGTCCTACAGCAAGGCAGAAGTGCTCCTGCTCGACCTCTGCCAGCCCGGCGAATTCAGCGACGACCTGTTCCTGCCGCGCCAGAGCAACGCCAGCCAGAAAACCATGCAGGTCCTCGACCAGATCAATGCCCGCTGGGGTCGCGACACCCTGCGTCCGGCGCGGGTCCCGCAGCAGGCCGAGTGGAACATGCGCCGCGAGATGATAAGCCCGAGCTACACCACCCGCATCGATCAGCTCTTGACCGTCAAGGCGGAATAAATCGCAGACAATAAAAAAAACCGATGCGGTGAGGCATCGGGGTTTTGAATATGGCGGGGAGATAGGGATTCGAACCCTTCACCTAGGGTTCCGTTTCAGCTCAATCCCTTACATTTCGCGGCCTCTAGCTGTACTTGCTTTTCAATGAGTCGCTTTCCGGCTCAGTGATTTCGACTCTTTTTCGACACCAGCCTTCAGGCAGGATTGCTTGGGACTTTCGTCACAAGTTAACCTTTTGCTCAGGCTAGCACTGGCTAGCAAAAGGACTTGCCTGGTTGGTGTGCAGCATTTTAGGTCTAAGAACCCTGCCCTCCCCATCCCCCAGCAAGATAATTTTATAGACCATTTGATGTTTTTAAAAATATCAAATGACGTCTATTAATGGCTGAAACTTCCATAACATGGAGATGTAATGGCTGATCCTGCAACTGAATTTGCCAGCAACTTCGATTCCATTTTTCGATCATTAACGCACGGACTTCCTCATAAAGAAATCCCATTGTTTCAAGCAATGCACTCTGCTTTAGCTAATCTAAGTGGAAAATTCCACATTGAGGAATACCACGGAACATCTCATCAGGTCACTTTTACTGGCAATGGAACCTACGCGCGAACACATGCTCGCTGCGAGCTAAGCGATCTTATGATAGTAACTTACTCACCGATATCTCGCCATGTACGGTTGACTTTTCTTCAAGCAAAATCAGAAAGAGCAACGCTTCCTTCAGCTTGCGGCAGAGCATTTTCCGCAAATCTAGAACAATGGTTTCTGCTATCAACGCGGCCTCACATTATTGGTGCAGGGACCTTTAATCCGCCATCTGATTTATTATCAAATGCATTTTTGCCCTCAGTAGGATCCTTCGCATTTTTCTTTAAAAATTTGATTGGTGATTTTCAGACATACTATGCTGCAGCAAGTTATATGGTACCACCGGCGTCCTACTCACAAAGATATGGAAAACTACAGGCAATAGGTCCATGTATAGTTGTCAATAAAGCAGGTCATGCGGAATGCTTGGCTGCATGCGGAAACTCATCTTTTGCAAAAAGTTTGTACAACCTTGAAATTGGAACCCCCATACATAGCACAATACCTCAGAGTTTACCTACGAGAAACTGGCTTTCCGCTAATCTGAGGTTTCAAATCCTGAAGGCTGAACAAGGTGAGAGACCCTCAAGCCTTGCACAAGAGTTACTAGACCTACTGGAGCCAGAAGATAAGAAATCTAGCTCTAGCTCCTTTGGTGCGACAAAACTAATCATCATCAAATCTAGCGCTGAGCCAAACCCATCATTCAACAGGGATGCGCCAAAGCAGGTCTGTTAATTTTTATCGTTATGTTGGAAATACGAGAATCTACCATGCAAGATGAATTTAAAGGTTTCTACAGCCTTGAAAATGAAGACTTTAAACACTTATGGAAGAATGCGTTTTTTGTATTTGACACAAATGTTCTGCTTAATTTTTATAGATACCAAGAAAGCACAACCAAGCAGCTAATCAAGGTCATCGAACAACTTAAAGAGCGTGTCTGGATCCCATATCACGTCGCGCTTGAGTATCAGAGAAATAGGCTAAAGGTAATAGCAAACCAAAACGCTAAATTCTCTGAAGTGAGAAAAGTAATTGAAAAGGGAACATCCACCCTAAAGGGAGAGCTAGACAATCTAAATCTTAAAAAAAGGCACTCCACTATAGAACCAGAGTCATTTATTAATGACTTGAATTCGGCAAAAGAAAAGTTCTTGGAGGAGCTAGACAGACTAGAAGAAAATCATTTCAGCGTAATAAATGAAGATCAAATTAGAATACAACTAGACTCACTTCTTAAAGGGCGAATCGGCCCTAAACCAGAAGACCAGAACGCAATTAAGCATCTAGAGAGAGAAGCTGAAGAACGCTTTAAAAATAAAGTCCCGCCAGGCTACATGGATGACAACAAAGAGAATTCTGAGGAGCCAATATTTTCCTATGGAAATCTTACGTATCAACGAAAATATAGCGACTACATTGTTTGGTCGCAAATCATTAATTTTGCCAACTCAAACAGTCCATCCGACTTGATATTTGTCACCGATGACAACAAAGAAGACTGGTGGCTTAAAGTCAAGCAAAATGGAGAAAAGACAATATCACCAAGACCTGAACTCATCGGCGAGATCTTGGAGAAAACGAGAATCCAGCGATTCCACATGTATAATTCAGAAAACTTTCTGAAGTTTGCAAATGAAGCCTTAAGTGTAGAGATCTCTAAAGAAGCGATTCAAGAAGTAAGAGACGTTACACGAGTCCGTGATCGAGAGAGAGCGCGGATATATACACTTCGAAACATGGGGCGATCTGCTGTAAAAGTTGTTTACGAGTGGCTATCGGGTCGATACGGAGAAGACTGCTTATCCTTTACTCACCACGCACCAGTCGACATCATTGCCAAAGTTAACGGGAAAACAATCGCATTTAACGTTAAAGCTCTACGACAGCCACACCACCCAACGGACAGGCTGTATCAGTCAATATATGAATCACACTACTTCACAACCAAATACAATTTTGACGAACTGGTACTTGTTCTTGTCGCACCCAACACCGAACATATCGATCAAATAAAAAGAATTATTAATAGAAAATCTACAGACTTACCCCCAACCTCGATAATTCTTGGCATTTCAGACTTCAATGAAGACACAGGAATTTATTCTGGGTTTATTCAGCATGATGAATTTCGCATAGAACCCCACTGAATTGGCTGAGAAAACCATGCCAGCGCGGAACCTTTTAATATCGCAACACTATGGCCTATTTACGAAAATAGCGCTCCGTAAAACCATAACGTAAAATCTCTACAGAAGAAAAACCCCTGATATTCTCTGTGAAAACCAGGGGTTTATTTAGTGGCAAAGGGGAGTACCCCTCTCCTATAGCACCGTGCAACTTTCGACGTAAACCTTGCTGTACGAGCTCTTTGAGCTGCAACCACTCTCAGTCGGCTTAACACTCGCGCCCCAATGGTGAGAGAACGGCATTCAATTAAGTATCTTAGTTTGCTTTTGGTTTTGAAGGATTCTCTGCTCCTTCATCGGGATATCCAATTTTGCTGATAGCCATTGCCTATCAGCATAATCGACATTATGAAGATACAAATGCTGAATCACTATCTCTTGCATTAGTCGATATGATATTGAGGATCTATCCATGTTCCTCTTTACCTCAAGAAGATAATCTTTGTTTATCTTCTTGGTAAACTCAAGCTGAATGCATAGACTTATCAGGTAGCCAGCCGGAGTGTTTGTCTCTTCGGCGATCTGTTTGAAAATTTGTATAAGATGATCACTACCAGTTGAGAATGATATTTTTCTTATTACTGAAAATGACATGGAGTAACAAAATTGGAAAAATAGCTTTCTCGCAAGATCTGTAACCTCTGTATCAGTCAGAGATTCTTGAGATCTGATTACCCTTGTTATTTCATCAACTATTTCAGACCTAAGAGACTTTGTTATTTTGAAATAAAACGAAAGAAACCTCAGCCCTGTATTAAATGCTGTACTCGTAAGTGAGGCTAACTGATCTAGCCTTAAAGAACCATGACGATTTCTTAATATTTGACCGATAATTTCTACCGCCTTTGCGGAACGATTAATATCGGCAAATGTATGTGTCTCAATCATCTCATCGTCATCATCACTTTCAATTGCTGTGACCCTGCCTTCAAGAGAGTCTTTTCTATCCAGCGATGACTTCCGTTCTGCTTCGATGTCTTGAGCAGTCCTAAGCTCCATAGCTAACGCAGGAACTGTCTTAAGGATGTCTTCAAAGTGTTCTGTGTCGCTAGACTCCAGGGTAGCAGGCGTTTCCTCTGGGAATATCGACTGAGCAAAGGAGACGATTCTATCCAGAATCTCTTGATCCCTTGTATGATAAGTTACGAAAATTAATATATTTGCATGCTTCTCCATATGCATCTTGGAGCACAGGGAGTCAATATCCGACAAGTTCTTACCTTGTTGGTTTTCTGCGATATACTTTGCAGCATAAAAATAAAATATATATTTATAAGAAAACGAAAGACTATCTAGATCCCTTCGAAGTAAGCCGGAGCTACAGAGATCTGCTATTACCTTCTCATGCGAGTCTATAAGGTATCGAGAGGAGTAGTACGACTTGAACTGAGCAACCTCCTCTTCAGTCACCCTGCTACGGCCAGTTGCAAATATAAAGTGCGCGAGCTCAGTTAGATAATTTACATACTTATCTATTTGATCACTTTTAATCTTTGACTTCTTTAAACTTTGTTGAATCAATGTGTTGTAGCAGTGCCCGTAAGCTGTGAGCGAGTAATCACTCGGTGATGATGACTCAAGCGTTTGAAGTATCATCAGAATGAATACGGGCTTGGGCGGTACAATATTTTTTCTAAGAAGGGAATCTATGTGATGGGTTACCTTGTCATTTTCTGCGTGAAGTTCTGCAAGATCAATAGTTTCTTCCTGGCCTAGCGAGTTCCATTTATTTATAAGCTCTCCACGCAACACATGACCGAATGGAAGGATTTCATATTTGGATGTCTCTGAAAACTCCTTCCACGTCATCTCATTAAAACGCAGCACCTTGCCTGAAATGAAAATGACATGCTCGCTCCTGGACAGTAACCCTTGGATTAAGGAAGAAAGGTATTTTGCATTTAATTTAGCAGCTTCTACTTCCTCAATAATAATTGTTTTAGATGGCGGAACCGCGCCCGCATAAGCCTTAGCTCTTGCAGAGTTTATTAACTGTTGTATATCTGCAGACTTAATTTCATCGCCACGTATTATTACGGGAACCTGCCCTTTATCATAATGCGTCTTAAACAACCTTTTACAGAGAGCGGTTTTTCCCGATTGCTCCTCTCCAACAATAACTGTTTTTCGGGGACATGATCCGGGCGATTCAATTTTCAAACTTGATACGATTGAGTCAAACTTTCCAGGCTCTTCGTCAAGAGTTCTGAGATCCGGGAGAATGTATATATCATCAAGCGAAACTTCATCCTTTGCCTTGTGATGAAGTATCATCTCATTAGCGGCCAAGTACTCTTGGAAATCTTTATTTAAATCACCATTTTCCACGACCTGCACCTCCTCAGGATGTGCTATCTCTTTTTTTTTAACGACCGAACAAACCCTTCTTATTTCTTCTGATATCTCAAGCCACGCTTTGTTTGAGTTTTCGTACTCGGTTACTGGCTTAGCATCTCTTGGCATCAGCACAAAGTCTGACAGTGGAGTATCCCTCCAGGTACAGTGATCAACAATAATTGATATTATCCGGGACTCTTTTCTATCAACCTGAGACAGCGCTTTTTTCAGCTCTACCTCATAACAGTAGTAGGATGATATAAAGTCCTGCGAAACGAGAAGCACCACTAAATCGGCTGAATTTAAATTTTCCTCAATCTCTTCATCCAGCTTATCGCCAGCAACTAAAAGTCTGTCATGCCAGCTTTCTAGTGTGCCATCCCTTTTAAGGATGGAAAGAAACTGTAAGAGCCTATTCTTATGATGTTCGTCAGCATGGCTATAACTAATGAAAGCTTTTAGTGGTTGACTCATAAAATGTCCTTATTTATTGAATTTCTTGCTGATAACGCAAAGCAAAGCTTTAATTAATCGAACGCATTTTTAGTCCATTTTTTACCCGTCCTTGGGTGAACCAGCGCTTAGCCACTTCCTGTGTGAGCGCTATCCCGCGTTTTGACTGGACAAGCTTGAATGCGCCGCGTCGTATTCAGGGCTGGTTTGCCCAGCCTCTGGTGCTGTTTGCCCACTTACGATCCAGAGCGCGTATTGCGGGTACAGCTTTACCACTGCTTCGATTTCTTCGGCCTTGATCTCACGGCTCTTGGCAGTGTTCTTCAGATTGCTCCAGGTGTAACGGCTTATCCCTGTCAGCTCTTCGAGCTGGGGAAGCTTTACACCGCTGTGCTTCAGCACGGTTATAACGCGCTCTTTTATCATGCTGAATTCATCTGAATAAGCTCTATCCGTTTTGACTCAATCCAAATAAGATCCATATCGACTCTAGTCAATTTGGATTGGGTCAATTGTGCATAACACCACGAATAGTGACGGAACGAGCATGGAACTGGAAGAGCTAGACCCAACCAAGCTGCTGGTACCTGGACGCGATGTGGAAACCATCGAGAGCTGGGCCGACCGTAATGGCGTCACCATCGGCACCGCGCGTGCATGGGTTTATCGCGGCGTCCTGCCCTCTTTGAAGCTCGGCAAGCTGCGCATGGTGAATACCGTCCTGCTGCGTTCCTGGCTTCTTGAACAGGAGTGGACGGCATGACCCATGAACAGCATCAATCGCTACCTGCGTTTGTCTCACGCCGCCAACTGCGACTGCTCTGTCTGTTGGTCCCGTCATCTGTCGCCGTCGCCCGGTCAATTCCGGTCTGCACCATGTGGCCAATGCCGCCCCTCGTCTTTGGCAATGGTCGATGGTTCCTGGAAGGTAATCCCTGCCTTTCTCTGCGCGAAACACACGCCACCACTCCAACCCCGGAAGTACTGGAGCGTTGTGTACGACAGCGGCCCTCCTACGCCCTTCATTCCGATGCGGGAGCCCGAGCATGACTAATGAAACCTACCTAGTGCTGGCTATCTGTTTGCCCGGTTTTTACATCCTGGCTAACAGCTTCCTGCGCTACCTCTGGCACAACTGGCTGGCCTGCTGGTTCACCCGTTCGCATAAACCTGCCGGACTCTTTAAGTCATCGGCGCCGTCGCGCGTGACTGGGCAACCAGTCGCGGGCGGCGGTGGCGACACGGGATAACAAGGGCCGTGGCCCTTGGTTTTAACCCCAGTAATTGATTTAACCAATGACGAAATGTGCCCACTGTTTCAATGCGTTCCATTGCATCGCACGGGCACTTTCAATGATGAAAACAAACGATTGGAGCGCTCTAGCAAGCCTCTTGTAGCGTAGTAACCAGTAACCGAACACAGCAGACCTTCAAAGACTGCAGGCGAAAAACTTTTAACGAAGTTCGTCTGGCGGGTTCGCTCGGCCTGCTGAAAGGCAAAACCGCGCACTAACGCGCAACTCAAGTGAGGTAATACCGATGGCACGTTCAACCATGGAAGTCGCATTTCTCGGCACGCAAAAAACCGAAGTCGATGGCACCAAGTACGTGAAGGTCTTTTACGGCGATGAGCCGGATGGCAAGACCGAACACGGCCTGTCCATTGTGGGGATTCCCGCCGCTGACGAAGTGGCCGATGAAATCTTCGCAGCCGGCGCCAACTTCGAACCCCTGCAGCTGGTGCGGATCACCTTCGACGTCGCCCGTGGCGGCCAGAACAAGGGCAAAAATCTCGCCCTGCACATCGAAGCGGTGAACACCCGCGCCACCACGACCCAGCAACCGGTAGCGCCTGCCAACAAGCCTGCTGAGCCGGCCAAAGCCGAACAGCCCAAAGCCTGATTAACGGGCGGCTCCGATGGTCTGGGTCTTCTGCAATCACTGCCAGCACAGCGCCCCTGAGCGCTACTGGCTGCTGATTAAAGCCTGTCCCTTCTGCCGGAGCCCTCAATGAATTTCCTCGCCTGTGATGGCGCGTGGCAGGCCACGGCAGAAGGAACTCCCGTCTGCCTGGGCACGCTGACAACCCTGACCACCGAGGAAATGCAGAGCCTCACCGGCTCTGAAATGAGCTGGGACGACGTGGCCGAACTCCAGGGCGAAGCAATCACCTTATTCGCCATCGTGTTCGGGTTCCTCGTCCTGAAAAAACTTTTGAAATGAGGAAACTCACCATGAAAAACCAACTGCACAACCTGAAACGCTCCCTCGGTGCCGCTGCTGCCATTGGCGTGCTCTCCATCCAACAGGCCTATGCCGCTGTCCCGGCTGATGCCACCGCAGCCCTCGATACCGCCAAGACCGACGTCGGCACCATTGGCTGGGCGGTGTTCGCCGTGATCATCGCGGCGGTGGCCTTCAAGTACATGCGTCGCGCTCTGTAAGCGCCTTGCCTGTGCATCAAGTCCCGCTTCGGCGGGACTTTCCTTTCGGACTCCCGCCATGAACTACGAACTCTTCGTCCTGCTCATCACGACAGTGGCGCTGTACCTCGTGTTCTTCGGCCGCATCTGAGGCCGGCCACCATGACCCGCCACCTCATCGCCCTGATTCTGCTGATCGCCAGCGCGGCTGCTGTGGCCGATGTGGGCTTTCAAGTTCGCCACCGGCCGAATGATTACTACGTCACCGGCCAGGCCGCCTGCGACTCCACCATTGCCGAAGCCGCTGCACTGTCCACGAACGTAAACATTACCCGCGTTGTCTGGGACGCAGGTGGCGGCACCTGCTTGTTCGATGTGGTGCGTATCTCCGATGGCCGTGTATTCAAAAGTCAGGGGCTGCGCTGCCTGGCTAATGGCCTGCCCTGCATTGTTGATACCTATGCCTGTACCACCAACGATCCCGCCACGCTGACCTGGCCAATTGGTCGCCAGTTCACTGACAGCACGCCCTATCAGGATTTCGGCTTTGGCATTCCGGCGCAGTCCTGCATCAGTGGCTGTCGCGCCAGTCTCGATCCCGCCGGCACCACGGATACCTACGCACTCGCCGATCAGCAAAACAGCAACGCGGAAATCGTCTGGTCTGATCTGGCCTACAAACTCACCGGCCCGACCTGCCCGAGCAGCGAAGCCACCAAGGCCCCTGACGTACCCCCGGTGCCCGCCAATCCCTGCCAGACCAATCCACAGGCCCCAGGTTGCCCAGGTAGTGGAACGGGCGGCGACACGGGAGGTGGTACAGGCGGCAATACCGGAGGTGGCGATACGGGCGGAGGCACTGGAGGCAATACCGGAGGCGGCGACACGGGTGGCGGTACAGGTGGGAACACCGGTGGTGGCACTGGGGGTAATACCGGCGGTGGCACGGGTGGCAACACTGGCGGTGGTACTGGCGGCAACACCGGGGGCGGCACCGGCAGTAATGACAACGGCAGCGCCTCGGGTACGGACTGTGGCACCTCGCTTAGCTGCACCGGCGATGCGGTTGGCTGCGCTATAGCGCGCATTCAAAAAGACTTCAGCTGCCGCACCAAAGAAGGCAGCGACTTCCCCGCGCAGAAAGATGCCCTCAAGCAACTGATCGGTGATCCCCAGTTCGCTCCCGAGGCGGACAAGGAAATCAACGTTGCTGACCTGTTCAACAAGGGCGCCCGCTTTCTCCCTGCAGCCTGCCCACCTCCGAAAAGCCTGTCCCTGATTACCAACGGCGGCCGCGCTTTCGAAATCAGCTACGACCCGCTGTGCCAGCTGGCCACCGACCTTGGCTATCTCATCATCGTTGCGGCCTCGATCTTCTACGCCATCTACGTCGGCCGCGCCGCGGGAGGTGAGTAATGCAATACCTCTACATCGCTCAACTGGTCTTCATGATCATCGGCCCGCTGATCCGGTTGGTCTTTCGGGTGATCGGCCTCGGCTTCGTCACCTACTTCGGCTTCAACGCCCTGATCACCGTCGCCCAGGACTACATGATCAGCAACATGGGCCAGGCAGGTACGGCCATTCAGCAAATCCTCGGTCTGGCCAAGATCGATATCGCCATCAACATCATGCTGGCTGCCGTCACTACGCGCTTCATCATCGCCGGCATCAACAAGGCCACCGACAAGAAACGCAGTCAGGTCTGGAACCCACCGGGCCGCGATTACATCGACGCGTAACGGAGGCCGGCCATGCTCTATATCCGTACCGGTAAGCCTGGACACGGCAAGACCCTCAACACCATCCGGGAGGTGGATCAGAAGGCTGCTTCCGAAGGCCGGGTGGTCTACTTCCACAACATCAACGGCCTGAAACCGGAGCAGCTCAAAGCCTCATGGTTCAAGTTCGATGAGCCCGAGAAATGGTTTGAGTTACCACAAGACGCCATCATCGTCGTCGATGAGGCTCAGGGCTGGTTTGGTGCCCGAGATCCACGGGCCCGCCCACCGGAGCACATCACCCGCTTCGAAACCATGCGCCACCAAGGCCATGAGGTGCACCTCGTTACCCAGGACCCGCGCTATCTCGACGTCCACCTGCGCCGCCTCTGCAATGGTCATATCCATTACTGGCGCGTCTTCAAATCCCAGCAGCTGCTGCGCTTCGAATCCGAAGTGGTGGTGGAAAAGGTCGAGGTCAAAAGCAGCTTCAAGGATGCCGACAAGAAAACGCTTCGGCTCGATAAACACTACTTTGGCGTCTACACCAGCACGAACGCCAAGCATCACTTCCAGACCAAAGTGCCGACCAAGTTTCTCTTGGCCCTGGGCGTCATCTTCGCCGCGTCCTTCATGGTCTACCGCGCCTATGAGCGCTACGAGCAGGGCAAGCTGGAAGCCCAGGCCGCCAGCAGCGCGCCCCAGGCCGAAGCCGGGGTGGTTGATCAGGTTAAAAGCACTGTCGGCAGCTTGATCAATCCCGCTGCCAATCAGGCCAGCAAGGCACCACTAACCGCCGCCCAATACGCCGCACTACGCGAACCACGAATCCCTGATATCCCCAGTTCAGCCCCGCTGTATGACCCGCTGACCGAGCCCAAAACCTACCCGCGTCTGTCCTGCGTGATGAGCAGTGATGGCAACTACATCGAGCGCAACAGACGGCGCTACCGGGTCATCGAGGCCGGGGAGCGGTCGTTCATTTGTGAGTGTTTTACCCAGCAGGGCACCTGGCACAAAACCACCTTTGGCTTCTGCAAAAACATGGTCGAGCACGGCGCCTTCGATCCGGCCATTGCCGACCGTGAGGCCGACCCTAACGCCCGCATGAATCCCCGCCTGCAGCAGCCCAACAACTCACCAGAGAACAACGGCCAGCCACCCACCGGCAGCCGCGTCACGGTCGTCGATTACCAGAAGGAACGCTTCTTGTGGTGACCCTGCGCCCACGTTCGGCCGGCTTTGCACGCGCGGCGAGCGTCGAGCCGTGCGGCAAAGCCGGCGCGCAGGTGACGTCCCTGTAACACGTCAGACAAACCGACTAACACCGTTTCAATTCGTCGCAATTTGGAGCACAAGACATGAGCGTAAAAGACCATATTCGCGTGAATCAGGTATTCAGCGAAGACAAGACCGGACGTCTGTTCTTCGATCAGAAGACGGCGCAAATCACCGATCTGTCAGGCGTCCGCCTGCTGCGCTGTGGCGTCGATACGGTGCGTCAGCTGTATCAGGGCCTGCTGCGCCCTGAGATCATGGCGCTGTTTGAAAAGCCCGGCGCCATCGTCGATTTCGCCGGCCAGCGCTGGCACTCGGGACGCGTCGGCCGCGATTCGGGCTACCAGTACAAGCTGCAGAATGCTGATCTGGGGTTCATCCTCCTGATCAAAAACTTCAACGCCAAAATCGACAGCATTGGCCCACACCTGAAAATCGAGGTGTCGCCCCATGCCATCGACAGCCTGAGCCCTGAGCGTCTGCAAGACCGCCTCGACTACTACGCCCAGGCGGTGCTGACGAACGTCGCGCGCAACCAGTGTGCGGTGCATATCGCGCTGGACCTGCAGGGCTGGACGCCGCCCAAGGATTTGGTCGCGCGCCTGCACTGCCGCGCGCGCAGCCACCGTGACATTTCCGGCATTCAGGAAATTCAGTGGGACCTCAAATCCAGCGTCTACGGTCGTGGCGAAACCTATATGTTCGGCTCGGCCGGTGGTATTCAACTGGCCCTCTACAACAAGACCGAGCAGGCCCGCGCCACGGACAAGCTCGACTTCTGGGAAAGCCGCTGGAAAGAGCGGGACTCGTTCGATCCGAAGGACCCGAACAACTACGACCCAAGCCAGGACGTCTGGCGCGTCGAACTTCGCTACCACCATTCAGTGATCGCCCAATTCGCCTGCGGCTCGGTCGATTGCCGTACCGGCGCCACCCTGGAAACGGACTCCTATGCCGGTCTGGTGCCCCATCTGGACGGTCTTTGGCGCTACGGCCTGCAGCAGTTCAAGTTGATCAGTCGGCCGGGGTACTACGAAGCCATCTGGACCCTTCTGCGTACAGACGTCCGGGTAGAAGTCGGCACTGAATCCCTGCTCGATGAAACCGAGTACAAGCGCTACTACAAAACCAGCAAAGGCTTCTCCGGCAAGAACGTGGAACTGTTCCTGGGAAACTTCGTTAGCCTGCTGGCACGGGAGCGAGTGGGCGCTAAAACCGCATTTGATCGTCTGAAGGATTGGGAATGCTGGCCGGTGATCCGCGACCATTACGCGGACAAGGACATGAGCGAGCGGGACATCTACAAGCACATCAAATCATTGCTTGAAGAGCGCCAGGTACGTTGGGGACGGGCTATCTAAATGGCCATCGAACAACTACCAGACGGCCGCTGGAAGGTCGACGTCGAGCCTATCAAGGGCAAGCGCTTCCGTAAGACGCTCAAGACCAAGGCCGAAGCCATGCGCTTCGAAGCGACCTGCCGCGCCAAGGTCATCGACACACCGGATTGGGCGCCCAAGCCCAAGGACCGACGACACGTTTCCGAGCTTATTGACCGCTGGGCTCTGCTGCATGGTCACACCCTGGCCGATGGGCACAACCGGCGCAAACTGCTCGATGAGCTGGCCAAAGCCCTTGGCGACCCACAGGCCATCAAATTAAGCGCCAATGACTACGCCGAATACAGGGCCAATGCGCTTGCAGCCGGAGCCAACCCCAAGACGCTGAATAACCGGCTCGGCTACCTGCGCTCGGTCTTCAATGTCCTGCAGCAGCTTGGCGAAATTGACTACCCCAACCCACTGGCACGGGTCCGCCCTCTTCGCCTGCAGGAACGCGCCCTCGCCTACCTGACCACCGAGCAGATCGGCATTCTGTTTGACTGCATCGAACAGCGCTGCAAAACGCCCCACGTCGCCATGATCAGTCTGATCTGCCTAGCCACCGGGGCACGCTGGGGTGAAGCTCAGGCACTCACACCTGAACGGGTACGTGATGGGTTGGTGACGTTCGTGAATACGAAGGGCAAGCGGGTCCGGGCAATCCCGATTGATCCGAAGCTAGAAAAGCGGATTCATGAGCACTTCCGGGAGCATGGCACCTTCTCCAACTGTCTCAACAGCTTCGACAAGACCCTTGCGGCCTCCAAGCTGCCGGTGCCTCCCGGCCAGTCCTCACACGTCCTGCGCCACACCTTTGCCAGCCACTTCATCATGAACGGCGGCAACATCCTCACCCTGCAGAAAATCCTGGGACACACATCACTGGCAATGACTATGCGCTATGCACATCTGGCGCCGGACCATCTGCAGGATGCAGTTCGGCTTGGGCCTATCGCCAACAGCTCCGGGCTATTCAAGCCTTAAAAGCAGCCTTCTTCGAAAGTTTGCTCCCGGTCAGCGGTGGCCTCTGCTATACATTTATCCGGAAAAAATCCAGTAGTGCTTTACCTGCATTTTCTGCTGTATCAGATCTAATAGTTAGGCTTGTCACCCATGTCCCTTTTCTCCCTGAAGCTGTCGCACTTTCTGTGACCACCTTCAAGCTAGACAAGGACTTAGCAAGCGACAAGGAACGTTATCCGACACCTGCCGGAGGTTATGCGACATCAATGTCGCCTAATAGTAGTTGGGCCTTTTAACCACGCGCACTTAACGCATTTACTGTAAGGAGAATGATATGGCGGAGTATCAAGGCATTCCTATCAACTACGACATCCTGCCTGATGAAGTTAAGGCTGCGATTGATCGAGATGTCAGTCAGCATGATTTCAGCTTACGTCTACGAGAAGGCGGCACGTTGACGCTAAACGGATCAGACTTGGTGATTGGCGAACCGGGCTATGAAAAGAACACGTTTGCCTTTCTAGCACTTGATAAGCTTGAGTTAAAGAACGGCGCCAAGATCGTAACTAACGGTAACACAGTAGCGATATTCGTAAATAAACTTCACTCAGAGAACTGTTCAATTGTTTCATTCGTGGGAAATAACCAACGGGCTAAATCGGGGACGTCTGGTGTTGCCGATGGTGAATCAGGGCGCCCAGGCGCACCCGGCGACAGCGGTGGTGTCGTCGCAATTCATGTTATTGAAGAGTTGCGTGGCATCCTAAATGTCAATTTGTCAGGGCAAGACGGTGGTCATGGTGGCAATGGAGTCAAAGGCACAACTGGCCCTGAAGGACCTCGGGGCGGCGATGCTGCGGACTCTAACTGGCCACTTCCTGGTTGCAAGCACAGCGGGGGGGATGGCGGAAGAGGCTACACAGGTGGGCCGGGAGGCCACGGAGGAGATGCTGGGCATGGGGGGCAAGGTGGTCAGTTCTTCCTTTACAACGTAGGTGTCGCGCCTATTCCGCAAGCCAGTTATTCATTCGCCGCACCAGCCGGAACACCAGGCAACCCTGGCATCGGAGGCGCTGGCGGCGACGGAGGGCGAGGCGGTGATGGCGGGCATGGAAGCACTTACTGTGGCGGCGGTAATCGTGGCCCCAATGGGTATCAGGGTGTAAACGGAGATAACGGCGCTCAAGGTATCGCTGGTGCTGCTGGTGCCGCGATAGTAAAGAATCTCGATTTGGAGCTTGTGCTACGTCGCTTGCCTTGAAAAAAAGCCCAACAAGGCGCTCAACACGGACAGGCAGAAGCGGCGCAGAGCGCCGCTTTTGCCCGCCGGTTAGCTCTACGTTAGGTGTCGAGAGAGCACAGATGGCAATTGAAGAAATCAGGAGAATTGAGGCGGCGGTGATCCCTTCCCTCCAACTACGTCGAGCTCTTATAGCCATCCTTGAGCAGTGAAGCAGTTACATATCCCGCCAGCAGATCTGCTGGGTCGCATCTGCGGCGACAGCGAAGTCAAAGTGCACTCAGCGACTGCCCGCCATCACCAGCCTCTCTTCGACACTTCTTCGACATTTACGGACGCCAGAAAGCAAAAGCCCCCGAAACTCTAGGAATTTCAGGGGCTTAGGCTATAGATATGGCGGGGAGATAGGGATTCGAACCCTAGGTGCCATTGCTGACACAACGGATTTCGAATCCGTCCCGTTCGACCACTCCGGCATCTCCCCCAAGTCGGCGCGCATCATAGCAGTTTGAAACGCGTTGGCGAACCCCCAAGAGAGGATTTTTCTTGCCTGCTCAGGTGCTTGCACCGGGACGCGGACATGAAAAAGGGCGCCATGGCGCCCCTCCCCAAGTCGAGCAGAGGTATCAGCGAGTCAGGCGAACCAGCGCTTCGCGGTACTTGTCGGCCGTCTTCTGCGCCACGTCGTCCGGCACACGCGGTGCCGGAGGCTGCTTGTTCCAGCCGGTGGACTCCAGCCAGTCGCGCACGAACTGCTTGTCGAAGCTCGGTGGGTTGCTGCCTTCGGCGTAGCTGTCGGCCGGCCAGAAGCGGCTGGAGTCCGGAGTCAGCGCCTCGTCCATCAGGGTCAGAGTGCCGTCCTCGTCCAGTCCGAACTCGAACTTGGTGTCGGCGATGATGATGCCGCGTGTGGCCGCGTACTCGACCGCCGCGCTGTACAGGGCGATCGCCGTGTCACGCACCTTGGCCGCCAGCTCGGCGCCGATGATGGCCTCGCACTGGGCGAAGGTAATGTTCTCGTCGTGATCGCCGACAGCAGCCTTGGTCGAGGGAGTGAAGATCGGCTGCGGCAGCTTGGCCGCTTCCTTCAGGCCAGCCGGCAGGGCGATGCCGCAGACAGTGCCGCTCTTCTGGTATTCCTTCCAGCCGGAGCCAACGATGTAGCCGCGCACGATGGCCTCCACCGCCACGGGTTTGAGACGCTTGGCAACCACGGCCCGGCCTTCGACCAGCGGCAGCTCGGCGGCCGGTACAACGTCTTCGACCTTGTCGCCGGTGAAATGGTTAGGAACCAGATCCTTGAGCTTGTCGAACCAGAAGTTGGAGATCGCAGTAAGGATCTTGCCCTTGTCCGGGATCGGCTCATTGAGGATCACGTCGAAGGCAGACAGGCGGTCACTGGCCACCATCAGCATGCGCTTGTCGTCGATTTCGTAGAGGTCACGGACCTTGCCGGAGTAGAGCTTGTTCAGGCTGAGGCTGCTGGGGGTGATCATGGTGATTTCCGCCTTTATCAAACGAAACAGGCGAAACCCCGAAGGATTTCGCCCATTAGTCGGTTATCTGTCCGCCGTCATGCCATGGCATGACGCCTGTGGATCAGGAACCGAGGTTCTGCTGGATCAGTTGCAGGACACGCTCGGCATCCTCGGCCGGGGCCACGGTGTTGAGGTCCTTGTCCAGGGTCACCTGAACAACGTCGCCGACGGTGGTCAGGCGAACCTGATAACGCTCGGCACGGGCGTTGACTTCTTCCTCGCTCGGCTCGCTGGAGAACAGGCTGTTAAAGAAGCCAGGCTCCTCGCCCTTCTTCTCGGCCTTTTCGGCCAGGTTGACGTAATACACGCCCAGACTGCGGTTGAGGTCGTCGACCCGCACATCAGCCATTTCCAGAGCGCGACCGACACTCGACCAGGCGCGATCGAAGCTGGCGCCAAGCACCAGCTGCGGGTTGCCGTTGCCGTCCTTGCTCATGCTGACGCGGTTTGGCGCATCGAAATCACGAGCAGCGAGCAGCGATACCGAGCCGCCCTGCTCGGAGGAACGCGCCATGCTGGAGAGCATTTCATCGAGCAGCGCCGCTTCAAGGCTGGCGTTGCTGGAACGTGCCGGCCAGTCGAGATCCGCCACGGTACCGGCCGGACGCTCGGCGGTAAGGACGAAGACCTCACTGGTGTTGCGCACTACACCGGGCTCGATGCGCACACGCACACGGGTCTCGGCCTCGGGGTCAACGCCGGAAACGCGCGAACTCAGGCGACGGGCCATACCGGAAGACAGAGCATCGAAACGTTGCCATTCGGTGGTGAACTCACCGGTCTGCGGGCGTTCCTGGGCAATACGGAAACCGTTGCTTTCAAAGAACTGACGCGCCATCGGCCAGACTTCGGCCGGGGTCTTCTGCGCCACCAGCCAGCGCGACTCGCCGCTCTTCTGCAGGCTGAAATCGCTGATGTCGGTGCTGTTGGCCAGCGGCAGCGGACGTGGCACTTCGAAGTCGGCATTGGCCTGGGCCGTGCCGACATTGCGCGGGATCGGCAGCAGCGGATCGAGACGCTTGGCCTCGACGTTGGCAGGCATTTTCATCGGCGCCGTTTCGTGCGCCTCCAGGTAATCGTTGCCGCGATCGCGGAAATAGCCGTCTTCACCCCACAACCAGCCACAACCGCTGGTTCCGGAGACAACAAGGGCAAGTGCGGACAGGCCGACCAGTCGCTTCATGCGTGTGAATTCCTCGGATTAAGCCAGGATGCCGGTCTGGCGCATGGCCTGACGCAGCGGCTCATGGCAGCGCGGGCTGAGCCAAGTGAGCGGCAGACGAATACCTTCCGGAATCAGACCCATCTCGTGCAGGGCCCACTTCACCGGAATCGGATTGGATTCAATGAACAGCGTCTTGTGCAGTGGCATCAGGCGGTCATTGATAGCGCGGGCGGTGGCGGCATCGCCGGCCATGGCAGCGGCACACAGCTCGCTCATGGCGCGCGGGGCAACGTTGGCCGTCACCGAGATATTGCCCTTGCCACCCATCAGCATCAGCTCGACGGCAGTGGCATCGTCACCGGAATAGACCAGGAAGTCGGCCGGAACGCGCGCCAGCACTTCCTTGCCACGCTGCAGGTCGCCGGTGGCTTCCTTGATACCGATGATATTGGCGATCTTGGCTAGACGCTCGACGGTTTCCGGCAGCATGTCGCACACGGTACGACCCGGCACGTTGTAGAGGATCTGCGGGATGGCCACGGCTTCGGCGATGTGGCGGAAGTGCTGGTACAGGCCTTCCTGAGTCGGCTTGTTGTAGTACGGAGTCACCAGCAGGCAGGCATCCGCGCCGGCATCCTTGGCGGCAGTGGTCAGCTCGACGGCTTCACGGGTGCAGTTGGCACCTGTGCCGGCGATAACCGGAATACGCCCGGCAACCTGATCGACCACACGGCGAATCACTTCGACGTGCTCGCTGACTTCCAGGGTGGCGGATTCACCGGTGGTGCCGACCGCGACAATGGCATTGGTGCCTTCCTGCAGGTGGAAGTCCACCAGTTTGGTCAGGCTGTCCCAATCCAGACGACCCTGTGCGTCCATGGGCGTTACCAGCGCCACCATACTGCCCGCAATCATGCAACCGCTCCTGCCGCAATAAAGAAAGGCGTAATGGTACAAGGCTCGGGGGTTCTTTGCGAGTAGCCACCACTACCATCTGGATGGCCCGATGTACCGCCGCGAGATTCCCCTTGGCAGCGCTTTTCGCTACCCTGCACCTTTGCTGGCGCCGGCCAGTGCTCTCACGTTTTAGGAATGCGGCATGTCCACCACCCAGCCCCGTGAACAATTTCTGTTGATCAGCGCCCACGGCGCCAACGCCATGGAGCTCACCAGCGTCATCAATAAGGCCGCCCAGGAAAGCCGCTGCGCCATTATCAGCAGCCGCCTGGGTCGCCACGGCGAATTCAGCGCATTGACAGCCCAGGCCTCTGGCAGCTGGGATGCCCTGGCGCGCCTGGAAGGCTTGCTCCCAACGCTCGCCAAGCGCCATGAGCTGAGCGTCAACGTAACCCGCAGTGCAAGCGCCACCAGCCGTCCGCAGGCGCTGCCCTACGTGGTCTATGTCAGCGCGGCCTATCGCCCGGACATCGTCAGCGAGCTGTGCCAGTTCTTCACCGATCACCACCTCGAGCTGGAAAGCCTGACCTGCGATACGTACCTGGCACCGCACACGGGCACCACCATGCTCAACGCCAACATCACCGTGACCCTGCCGGCTGGCACGCAGATCAGTTGGCTGCGCGACCAGTTCCTCGACTTCGCCGACGCCATGAACCTCGACGCCCTGATCGAGCCGTGGCGCCCACAGAATCCGTAAACCGGGAGACTTCCACATGCCAGTCGCCATCGGCCAGGCCGTAGCGGATTTCACTGCAACCGCCACCAGCGGCCAGAGCATCCAGCTGTCCGCCCTCAAGGGGCAGCAGGTCGTACTCTATTTCTACCCCAAGGACAGCACGCCAGGCTGCACCACCGAAGGCCAAGGCTTTCGGGATGCGCACGCGCAATTCGCTGCCGCCAACACGCTGATTTTCGGGGTATCGCGCGACAGTCTGAAGTCCCACGAGAACTTCAAATGCAAACAGGAGTTCCCCTTCGAGCTGATCAGCGACAAGGACGAGACGGTTTGTCAGCTGTTCGACGTGATCAAGCTGAAGAAGCTTTATGGCAAGGAATACCTGGGCGTAGACCGCAGTACCTTCCTCATCGATGCCAACGGCGTCCTGCAGCTTGAATGGCGGGGCGTCAAGGTTCCCGGCCATGTGGCCGAGGTACTGGCCGCAGCCCAAGCGCTGGCACGCAGCTGAACCATCACGATTCGCCAAAGGGGCCGCTTTGCGGCCCCCGTGCATTTCAGGCCTTGCGCAGCCAGTAGCGGTAAACGCCGTCGACCACTTCTTCCCGCAACAGATCGTGCCCGGCCAGTCGGGCAAAGGCGCGAAAATCTCGCTGCGAGCCTGCGTCGGTGGCACTCACCTTGAGCACCGCACCGGAAGGCAGGCGATTGAGCTCCAACTTGGCTTTGAGCAAGGGCAGCGGACAGTTCAGCCCACAGGCATCCAGCTCGGCATCCACCACCAGTTCGACAGGTTCACTCATCAGCTATCTCCAGACGGGCGCGCAGCTTAACCAAGCCCCGCCGGACTGGCCAGCGGCACAGCCAGCCGGCTAAAGTAGGGCCTTTCGCTTGACGAGTAGCCCACGGATGAAACTGTTGCGCCCTACCCTGCTGTCCCTCGCCTGCCTGCTCGCCAGTCCGGCACTGACGGCCAGCGACCTGCCTTCGCTGGGCGACTCCAGCTCGTCGATCGTCTCGCCACAACAGGAACACCAACTGGGCCGTGCCTGGCTGAGTATGCTGCGCGGACAGATCGCCCAGCTGTCCGACCCGATTCTCAAGGACTTCGTCGAAAGCAGCGTCTATCGCCTGGCCGAAACCAGCCAGCTGCAGGATCGCCGCCTGGAGTTCATCCTCCTCGACAGCCCGCAGCTCAACGCCTTTGCCGCCCCTGGCGGGATCATCGGGGTCAACGGTGGCCTGTTCCTCAATGCCCGCAGCGAAGCGGAATACGCCTCGGTCATGGCCCACGAACTGGCGCACCTGTCGCAGCGCCACTTTGCCCGCGGCATCGAAGCCCAGCAGCGCATGCAAATCCCGATGATGGCCGCCATGCTCGCTGGCATCGTTGCCGCCGCCGCGGGAGCCGGTGACGCCGGCATCGCGGCGATCGCCTCCACCCAGGCCGCCGCCATTCAGGAGTCGCGCCGCTTCTCCCGGCAGAATGAACAGGAAGCCGACCGTATCGGCATCATCAACCTGCAGAAGGCTGGCTACGACCCGCGCGCCATGCCAAGCATGTTCGAGCGGCTGATGCGCCAGTACCGCTACGACAGCAAGCCACCGGAATTCCTCATGACCCACCCGGTGACCGAAAGCCGAATCGCCGACACGCGCAACCGCGCCGAGCTGTACCCCAGCGGTGGCAGCAACAACAGCCTGCAATACCAGCTGATTCGCAGCCGCGTGGCGCTGCAGTACGAAACCACCCCGGGCATGACCGCCAAGCGCTTCCGCGCCGTACTGGACGAGCACCCCAACTCGGAACCGGGGCGCTACGGTCTGGCCCTGGCGCAGATCAAGGGCGGCCAGTTGGACGAGGCACGCAGCAACCTGCAGCAACTGCTGAGCAAATCACCCAACGAGCTGATCTACAACCTGTCGATGGTCGACCTAGACCTCGTTGCCGAGCGCCTGAGCGATGCCCAGGCGCGCCTGAAGACCCTGAATGGCCGCTATCCGGGCAACTACCCGGTACGCCAGGCCCAGGTCGAACTGCTGCTCAAGCAAAACAAGGCCAAGGAAGCGGAAAAAGTCCTCAACCAACTGGTCAGCGACCGCCCCAACGACCCGGACATCTGGTACCAGGTAGCCGAAGTGCGCGGCCTGGATGGCAACATCATCGGCCTGCACCAGGCCCGCGGCGAATTCTTCGCGCTGGTCGGCGACTATGACCAGGCCATCGAGCAGCTCGACCTGGCCAAGCGCAAGGCCAGCGTCAACAACTTCCCACTGGCCTCACGCATCGACGCGCGACAGCAGGAATTCATTGAAGAGCAGCGCGAAGTGAAGAAGATGATGCGCTAAGCGCACTCACAAAAAAGCCCGGCCGAGACCGGGCTTTTTTGTGCCTGAGAGGACTCAGGCATTGCCACTCTGCTGCAGGCGCAGGGCCTGAGTGAAATCCAGCATGCGCTTGAGCGGTTTGACCGCCTTGGGAATCAACGCAGCATCCACGAGGATTTCATTGCTGCCCTCGCGCAGGCACTGCAAGGTGCGCTCCAGCGTGTTCATGGCCATCCACGGACAATGCGCACAACTACGACAGGCAGCACCGTTACCAGCGGTTGGCGCCTCGACGAACTCTTTATCCGGACACAGCTGCTGCATCTTGTAGAAGATGCCGCGGTCGGTGGCGACGATGAACTTCTTGTTCGGCAGGGTCTGCGCCGCCTTGATCAGCTGACTGGTAGAGCCCACCGCATCGGCCAGCTCGATCACCGCCTCCGGCGACTCGGGATGCACCAGAACCGCTGCGTCCGGATAGAGCGCCTTCATGTCGGCCAGCTGTTTGGCCTTGAACTCCTCGTGGACGATACAGGCACCATCCCACAACAGCATGTCGGCACCCGTCTCGCGCTGAATGTAGCGACCCAGGTGCTGGTCGGGCGCCCAGAGAATTTTCTCGCCGTTATCCATCAGGCTTTCGACAATCTCCAGCGCGCAACTGGAAGTTACCACCCAGTCAGCCCGGGCCTTCACCGCTGCCGAGGTATTGGCATACACCACCACCGTGCGGTCCGGGTACTGGTCGCAGAAGGCCGAGAACTCCTCCACCGGGCAACCCAGATCCAGCGAACAGGTCGCCTCTAGCGTCGGCATCAGCACGCGCTTCTCCGGATTGAGGATCTTCGCCGTCTCGCCCATAAACTTGACCCCGGCAACGATCAGCGTCTGCGCCTGATGCTGACTGCCGAAGCGCGCCATCTCCAGGGAATCGGAAACGCAGCCGCCGGTTTCTTCGGCCAGCGCCTGAATCACCGGGTCGCAGTAGTAGTGCGCCACCAGAACGGCGTTCTGCTTCTTCAGCTCGGCGGCGATTTCACTGCGGTAGAAGGCCTCCTGCTCGGGCGTCAGCGGTACGGGCTGCTTGGCATCGAGATGGGCTTGAACCAGGAGACGTTCGGAAATATGCGTCATATTGATCAGACCTGCAGGCGCGGGTTGGCAAGTGGCGAGTATACCATCGGCCTCGGCCACCTCAGGGCGGTGCGAGGTCGCGCAATACTGACGGACAAGGCATCGCCGGTTTTTTCGAGGCATAAAAAAAGCCAGTCTCTCGACTGGCTTTTGCGATTTGGTGGGTCGTGTAGGATTCGAACCTACGACCAATTGGTTAAAAGCCAACTGCTCTACCGACTGAGCTAACGACCCAACGCGGTGCGCATAATACTGATTTCTAAGAAGAAATCAACACCCCGCGAGAAAAAACTAGAAATACCGTGTCGGATCAGCCACGCCCGCATTGGCAAAGCCTTCCGCACGCAGACGGCAGCTGTCGCACTTGCCGCAGGCGCGGCCCTCTGCATCTGCCTGGTAACAGGACACTGTCAAAGCATAGTCCACTCCGTTGGCCAGGCCAGCCTGAATGATCTGCGCCTTGGACAGATACTGCAGCGGCGCGCGAATGCGGAACCCCTCACCCTCCACCCCGGCCTTGGTGGCTAGATTGGCCATGCGCTCGAAGGCCTCGATGAACTCGGGCCGGCAATCGGGATAGCCGGAGTAGTCCACGGCATTCACGCCGATAAAGATGTCCTGCGCTTCCAGCACCTCGGCCCAGCCCAGCGCCAGGGCCAGGAATACCGTATTACGTGCCGGCACATAGGTGATCGGAATGCCCTCGGATGGCGACTCGGGGACGTCAATATTCAGATCGGTCAGCGCCGACCCGCCGATGCCGTTGAGGTTAAGACCCACCACCTTGTGCTCGATCACGCCCAGCTGCTGCGCTACGCGTTCCGCCGCCTGCAACTCCACGCGATGGCGCTGGCCATAGTCGAAGCTCATGCTGTAGCACTGGTAGCCTTCGGCCTTGGCCATGGCGACTACCGTGGCCGAATCCAGACCACCGGACAGCAGAATGACGGCTTTCTTCTCGCTCATGCGCAACTCCTCAGTGCCCGGGCTCGTCGTTCCAGAGAATCTTGTGCAGCTGCAGCTGCATGCGCACCGGCAGGTTGTCGGCGATCACCCAGTCGGCCAACTGACGGGCACTGACCTGCTGATGACTGGGCGAGAACAACACCTCGCCGGCACGCTGATCGAGACCGTACTGGATCAGCTTGGAAACCGCCCAGTCGTAATCCTCGCGCGAACAGATGACGAACTTGACCTGATCATTGCTGGTCAGCAGCTCGATATTCTCGTAGCGGTTGCGCCCCATCTCCTCCGAGCCGGGCGTCTTCAGATCAACCACCTTGCTCACCCGCGGATCAACGCCCGCGACATCCAGCGCGCCGCTGGTTTCCAGAGAGACCTGGTAACCGGCATCGCACAGGCGCTCCAGCAATGGCAGGCAGTTCGGCTGGGCCAGCGGCTCGCCGCCCGTCACGCAGACATAGCGAGGCTTGTAGCTGGCGACACGCTCAAGAATGCTGTCCAGTTCCAGCAGCTCACCGCCACTGAAGGCATAGGCGGTATCGCAATACTGACAGCGCAGAGGGCAACCGGTCAGGCGTACGAATACCGTGGGCAAACCCGAAGTACGCGTCTCGCCCTGTAGCGAGTAGAAAATCTCGGTGATACGAAGAGTCTGAGTCATAAGGCACCGGGCGTGACAGCGAAACAGGCCATCCGCCTCCGTTGCGAAAAAGGGGCCGGAATTCTAAACGAAAACAGCTATTGGTGAAATTTTAATCGCCCTCACAGCATTGAGGGCAACCCGCCAGCGCCAATAAAAAACCCGCGCCAGGCGCGGGTTTCGGGACAGCCGGATAACCGCGTTACAGGCGCTGCAAGTCACGCTGAGCCAGCTGCGCGGCGGAGCTGCCGGGGAACTGAGCAATCACCTGCTGCAGAATGCCTTTGGCCTTGTCCTTGTTACCCAGGCGCTGCTCGACATCGGCCAGCTTGTAGAGCGAGTCCGGCACCTTGGCATGGCTTGGGTAGGAGGCGCTGACACGGGCAAACGCCTGACCGGCGCCTTGGAGATCGCCCTTGGCCAGATTCACTTCACCCAGCCAGTACTGCGCATTGCCGGCGTACTGACTGCTCGGGTACTTGCGCAGAAACGCGGTAAAGGCCTGACTGGCCTTGTCGAAGTCCTTGGCCTTGATCAGGTCGAAGGCGGCTTCGTAGTAGAGTTTTTCCTTGGCGGGGTCGCCAGGGGCAGCGGCCGCAGGCTGTTGACCTGCCGGCGCTACCGGAGCAGTGGCGGCATTGATTGCGCCGGCTGCGGGGGAATTCTGAGCGGCGGGCGCACCTGCGGCACCACCAGCTAAACGTGCATCGAGATCCTTGTAACGGTCCAGACCTTCCTGCTTCAGGCGCTGGATCTCGTTCTGCTGCTCCTCGACCATGCCGCGCAGCTGGGCAATTTCTGCCTGCATCTGCTGCAACTGCATGAACAGCTCGCTCTGCGCCGAAGCCGGGGCCTGAGCCCCGCCTCCGGCGTAGGCGCCCGCCGTCCCGTAACCTGCCGGCGGATAGCTGCTGCCGTAGCCGGCATTGCTGCTGTCGATCACCGGAACCTCGGCCACTGCCGCAAGCGGCAGGGCGAGAGCCATCAGAGTCAAGAGACGGCGACTACGCATCTTACTTGCGCAGCTCTACGCGACGGTTCTGAGCCCAGGACTGGTCGTCGCTGCCGGTAGCAACCGGACGCTCTTCGCCGTAGGAAACCAGTTCCAGCTGAGCCGGGGAAACGCCCTGCAGAACCAGGTAGCGCTGAACGGCCTTGGCACGACGCTCGCCCAGAGCCATGTTGTACTCACGGGTACCACGCTCGTCAGCGTGGCCTTCCAGAACGACGCGAGCGCCGTTGCCTTTCAGGTCCTTGGCGTGAACGTCCAGAGCGCGCATGGCTTCCGGCTTCAGGTCGGAGCTGTCGTACTCGAAGTAGAAGGTGGTGATGGCGCGCAGAGCGGCTTCATCAGCCAGGCCAGCGTCCAGACCGTTGCCGTTGGCGTTATAGCCAGCGTTCGGGTCGTTGGCGCCGTCGCCATTCTCGTCACCGTTCTTGGAGGAACAGCCAACTGCAACAGCCAGGGCCAGGCTCAGGGCGGCAAATTTGCCAAATTTCAGCATTTCCATCATGGAACTCCTAAAGGAAGTCAGGTTGTACAGGCATTAATTCAAATAAGGGGACCAGGAAGGTTCTCTGACCTCACCTTGGGCCACGGGCAGGGGCACGCGAACTCGACCGTTGGCGGAAGCCAACATGAGGACGCCACGGCCCTGCTGACGGGTGGCGTAGATTACCATGACGCCATTGGGGGCGACAGTGGGCGACTCGTCCAGACTGGTCTCGGAGAGGATGCGCAAACGCCCGGTTTGCAGGTCCTGCACGGCCACTTTGAAGTTGGTGTAACCGTCCTGGCGATGCACCATCACCAGCGCCTTTTCGTCAGCCGAAAGCTTCGGGTTGGCGTTGTAGTTGCCGGTGAAAGTCACCCGCTCGGTAGCACCGCTGGCAAGGTTCAGCTTGTAGATCTGCGGTTTGCCGGCACGGTCGGAGGTGAAGTAGATGGTCTGACCATCCTTGCCCCAGAACGGCTCGGTATCGATGGCCATATGGTTGGTGGCGCGACGCAGCTGACGGCTGGCCACATCCATCACGTAGATTTCCGGGTTGCCGTCCTTGGACAGAACGAAAGCCAGCTTGGAACCATCCGGCGACCAAGCCGGCGCACCGTTGAGGCCCTCGAAGTTGGTCACCTGCTCGCGACGGCCGGTGTCCACGTGCTGAATGAACACGCGCGGACGACGCTGCTCAAAGGACACATAGGCGATGCGGCGGCCATCCGGCGCATAGCGTGGCGACAGGATCGGCTCACGCGACTGCAGCAGGGTCACACCGCGGGCGCCGTCATAGTCGGCACGCTGCAGGGTGTAGCGGGTGTTGTTCACGCCAAAACGCTCGGCGGTCACGAACAGCAGCTTGGTGGAGAAGGAACCCTTGATGCCGGTGAGCTTTTCGAAGCCCTGATCCGCCACGTAGTGGGCCATATCGCGCAGCTGATCAGTGCCGCCGCTGACGCTGCCGGTCATCACCTGCTGCTGGGTCGCCACGTTGAACAGGGCGAACTGCACCTGCAGGCGACCACCGGCCGGGGTGATGTTGCCGATCATCACGTACTGGGCCCCCAGGGCCTGCCAGTCGCGGTAGATGATCTCGGCCGGCGACGTCGGCAGGCTGATCATGTTCTGCCGCGGAATCGGGGCATACATGCCGGTGTTGTACAGGTCATTGCCGATAATCTCGGCCATGTCCTGCGGCAGCACACTCCCGCCCTGCCAGCCGAACGGCACCACAGCGATAGGCGTGGCACGGTCGCTACCGGCGGTGATCAGCAGCGGATCGGCTGCCTGTACGGCACCGACCAGCAAGCTCAGGCCCAGCAGGGCGATACGAATCAAGGTATTCACAGAGCCAAATCCTCCGGTTTGAAAATCATTCGACGCTGACGATACATCGCATTGAAGGTTGCACCATCCAGCTGTTGCATTTCAGGAATGCGACCGACGTTGCGCACTGCTGCCACCGCCGAGCTATCGAACGGGGCATCGCCGCTGGAACGGGTCACGCTGGCATTGCTGACGGTGCCATCGGGCAGCATCTCGATCAGCACTTCGACACTCATGCCGTTGCGTGCCGACGGCGGACGCTGCCACTGCTCACTGACCAGACGGATAATCAGATCGTCGAGGCTGCCGGCAACCTGATCACCAACAGTGTCGGCCTGCGCCTGCTGATACTGGGTATCGTCCGAGAGCAGATCGGCCAGCGCCTGGGCCTTCTTGTCCTCGGCGGCCTTGCGCGCAGCCTGCTGGGCCGCTTTTTTCTTGGCTTCCTCAGCTGCAGCCTTCTTCTTGGCTTCCTCGGCCTTCTTTTTCTTCTCGGCTTCGGCCTTTTTCTTGGCCTCTTCCGCTGTTTTTTTCTTCTTCTCGTCTTCGGCTTTCTTCTTGGCGATCGCCGCCTGCTCAAGCTTCTTCTGCTCAGCCGCCTTCTGTTCGGCCGCTTTCTTCTGCTCGGCAGCTTTGGCTTGCTCGGCCTTCTTCTTCACCGCCTCGGCAGCCGCCTGCTTTTCCTGTTCAACCTTCTTGGTTTCCAGCTGCTCAACCTGATGGCTTGGCGCCGAGGTCTTCTTGGCCTCACCGGCGATTTTCTGGTTTGTCTGCGTGGTCGCCTGACTCTGGGATTTGAGCTGGTACAGCGTGGTCTGCACGATAGGCCGTGCCGGTGGCAGCTCAGGCGTGAAGGCGAAACTGACGAACAGCATGACAAACATCAGCGCGTGCAGCGCCACGGCCCAGACAACTGGCCAGAAGTAGCTTTCCGAGGGGGAACTCTCGCGTTGCTGATGCATCAAGGGGCCTCGGTGATCAGCCCGACATTGGCCACGCCGGCCTGCTGCAGACCGCCCATGACCTTCATCACCGCTTCATAGGGCACGCGCTTGTCGCCACGCACGAACACCTGCACCGGCTTACCCTGGCTGCTGTTCTGCGCCATGATCGCCCGCACGGTATTGATCAACGCCGGCAGCTCGGTCGCGGTCTCGCTCTGCTTGCCCTGGTCCGGATCGACTTCCTCGCCCATGTTCCAGTAGTAGCTCTGGTCGGCCTTGATCGAGATGGTCAGCACGCGGGAGTTGTTGTCCTGCGGCAGCGCCTCGCTGGAAACCTTGGGCAGGTCAACCTTGACCCCCTGATTGAGCATCGGCGCGGTCACCATGAAAATGACCAGCAGCACCAACATCACGTCGATGTAAGGCACCACGTTCATTTCAGCGTGCGGTTTGCGTCTCTGACGAATCCTGGCCATCTGCTGTCGTCGCCTCAGTCTTCGCTGGAATGCACTTTGCGATGCAGGATCGCCTGGAACTCGTCGGCGAAGGTGTAATAGCGGCCGATCAGCATCTCGCCGCGCGCGGCGAAACGGTTGTAGGCGATAACCGCCGGAATGGCCGCGAACAGGCCGATGGCCGTGGCAATCAGTGCTTCAGCGATACCCGGTGCCACAGTGGCCAGGGTGGCCTGCTGCACCTGGGCCAGACCGCGGAAGGAGTTCATGATGCCCCACACGGTACCGAACAGACCGACGTACGGGCTGGTGGAGCCGACAGTGGCAAGAAACGGCAGACCGGTTTCCAGCTTCTCTTCCTCACGGGAGATGGCCACGCGCATAGCGCGGTTGACGCCATCCATCACCGCATCGGCCTCGACGCCTGGCTGCTGGCGCAGACGGGAGAACTCCTTGAAACCGGCGCGGAAGATCTGCTCGACACCGGAATCCGGGTCCGGGTTGCTGCCCGCCTGGCGGTACAGCTTGGACAGATCGATGCCCGACCAGAAACGCTCCTCGAAGTTGTCCAGCGCGCGCTTGGCGGCTCGCAGCATGGTGCTGCGCTGGAAAATCATCACCCACGAGGTAACCGAGGCGGCCACCAGGGCAAGCATCACCAGCTGCACCACGAGGCTGGCGTTGCTGATCAGGCTCCACATCGACATATGGTCTGCGGCTACAGTTGCTGCAGTTGCGGCGGTCACTTCCACACTCAATCTCCTGCTGACATGCTCTGTACGGCGGCAAAGGCCGCGCGCAATGCCGCGGGTATCACCTGCGGCTTCAAATTCTCGGCCCTGACACAGGCCACCACGAACTGCCCCTCGCAGAGCAGTGCATCATCCGTTACCCGCCTCACCTGTTGACGAAAGCGCAGGCTGGCACGGTTTAACTCAATTACTTCGGCCGTTACCGCCAGCTCGTCATCCAGCCTGGCCGGCGCATGGTAGCGCGCCTCGGCGCTGTGCACGACGAACAACACCTCGCTCGCCAGTTGTGCCTGGGAATAGCCCTGAGCGCGCAGGCACTCAGTGCGAGCACGCTCCATGAACTTGAGGTAGTTGACGTAGTAGACGATGCCCCCGGCATCGGTGTCCTCGTAGTAGACCCGCAGACGAATGCTGAACGGCCCACCCTCTTTCGGCGCGCGCATACTCTAGTGCCAGCCCCTTCGCTTGCCAATCTGCGATTTCGACAATTTGTTTGTCATTCGTCGCCCCCGAACAGATCAGGCGTCGGTGACTCACCCAGCCGCTTGGGCACATTCAGCCCGAAATGCAGGTAGGCATGGCGTGTCACCACCCGTCCGCGCGGCGTGCGCATGATATAGCCCTGCTGGATCAGATAGGGTTCCAGCACATCCTCGATAGTCCCCCGCTCCTCGCTGATGGCAGCGGCCAGACTATCGATGCCCACCGGTCCGCCATCGAACTTGTCGATCATGGCCAGCAGCAGGCGCCGGTCGAGATGATCGAAGCCATGCTCGTCGACATCCAGCAGATTGAGCGCCTGATCGGCGATTGCCCGGCTGATATGCCCGCTGCCGCGCACTTCGGCAAAATCCCTCACACGGCGCAGCAGGCGATTGGCAATACGCGGTGTGCCGCGGGCGCGGCGGGCGATTTCCACCGCGCCCTGCTCATCGATGGCCAGGCCGAGAATGCCGGCGGAGCGGCTGACGATAGTGGCCAGATCGGCGGTATTGTAGAACTCCAGACGCTGCACGATGCCGAAGCGGTCGCGCAGCGGGTTGGTCAGCATGCCGGCGCGGGTGGTGGCGCCTACCAGGGTGAACGGCGGCAGATCCAGCTTGATCGAACGCGCCGCCGGCCCCTCACCGATCATGATGTCGAGCTGGAAGTCTTCCATGGCCGGGTACAGCACTTCTTCGACAATCGGCGACAGACGATGAATTTCATCGACAAACAGCACATCGCCGGCTTCCAGATTGGTCAGCAAGGCCGCCAGATCCCCAGGACGCTCCAGCACCGGCCCGGACGTGCTCTTGATCGCCACGCCCATTTCCTGGGCGATGATATTGGCCAGGGTAGTCTTGCCCAGTCCCGGCGGACCGAAGATCAAAGTGTGATCCAGCGCCTCCCGGCGTCCGCGCGCGGCCTGGATGAACAGCTCCATCTGCTCGCACACACTGGGCTGACCGATGTACTCGGCCAGCCGCAACGGCCGGATGGCCCGGTCGATCTGTTCGTCACGGTCGCGGCTGCTGGCGGTTATCAGGCGGTCGGCGTCTATCACTTAGAGCATTCCCTTCAGGGCTCGACGGATCATTTCTTCACTGGAGAGGCCATCTTCCTTCACCGCCGCCACCGCACGACTGGCCTCCTGCGGCTTGTAGCCCAGGGATATCAGGGCGCTCAGCGCATCACTCTCGGCACTTGAGACCGGCGAAACACTGCTCGGTTCAATCACCAGAGCGGTCATGCCCGGCAGGGTTTCCCAAGCCTTGAAGCGGTCCTTGAGTTCCACCAACAGGCGCTCGGCTGTTTTCTTGCCGACCCCCGGCACCTTGACCAGGGTCGAGGTGTCGCCGGCCTGTACGCAGCGCACCAGTTCATCGACCTCGAGCCCGGACATCAGCGCCAGCGCCAGCTTGGGGCCCACGCCATTGAGACGGATCAGCTCGCGGAAGAACTCGCGCTCACGCTTTTCAGCAAAGCCGTAGAGCAGTTGGGCGTCCTCACGCACCACCAGATGGGTGTGCAGGGTCAGCAGCTCGCCGACCGACGGCAGGCGATAGAGCGTGGTCATCGGCACTTCGACTTCGTAGCCGACACCGCCGACATCGAGGATCAGGAACGGGGGATGTTTCTCGGCCAGGGTGCCGCGCAGGCGTCCAATCACGTCAGGTTTCCTTCGTCATCACAGGCGCAGACGGCCGGCACGGCGCTTGGCGCCAGCCAGACCATGGGGAATCAGGCTCTGCCGATGATGGGCATGGCAGAGGGCAATGGCCAGGGCATCGGAGGCATCGATCTGCGGTTTCTGTACCAGTTTGAGCAGATGCATGACCATCAGCTGTACCTGCTGCTTGTCGGCGCCGCCGGTACCGGCAATCGCCTGTTTGACCTGGGTCGCCGTGTACTCACTGACATCCAGCCCCGCCTCGATACCGGCCACAATCGCCGCGCCACGAGCCTGACCCAGCTTGAGCGCCGAATCGGCATTCTTGGCCATGAACACCTGCTCGATGCCCATGGTCACCGGACCGTGCAAGCGGATCACCTCGCTGACACCGCGAAAGACGGCCTGTAGCCGCTCGGGCAAGGCGCCCTCACCAGTTCGGATACAACCGGAAGCGACATATTCACAGCTGCGCCCGGTATCACGAACCACGCCGTAACCGGTAATGCGCGAGCCGGGATCGATGCCGAGGATCAGGGTCATGCCGTCGCGCGCTCCATTGCCGACCGGGGTCGACATACTGTCTATTTATCCAGCCGCCAGTATACGGAGTGGCGCCGATATAAAAAAGCCGGAAGCGCGCGAGCGGTTCCGGCTTTTCGCGGTGACGTGAGGATCAGTCCAGCTGAGCCATGATCTCGTCCGGGATTTCCGCGTTGTGATAGACCTCCTGCACATCATCGAGGTCTTCGAGCATATCGATCAGTTTCATCACCTTTTTCGCGGTTTCCAGATCGGTAATCGGAGCCATGATCGACGGAATCATGGCGATCTCTGCCTCTTCGCCCTTGAAACCAGCCGCCGTCAGCGCTTCATTGACCGCAAGAAACTCGGCAAAGCTGGTCGACACCAGCGCAGAACCATCTTCGCCCATCTCCACATCATCGGCACCAGCCTCCAGCGCGGCTTCCATCAGGGCATCTTCGTTGACGCCCGGCGCGAAGCTGATCTGCCCCTTGCGATCGAACATGTAGGCCACCGAACCGTCGGTGCCCAGATTGCCGCCGCACTTGGTAAAGGCATGACGCACGGCCGCCGCGGTGCGGTTGCGGTTGTCGGTCATGGCCTCGACGATGATGGCCACGCCACTCGGCGCGTAGCCTTCGTAGCTCAGCTCGATGACGTTGTCGGCAGCATCGTTACCGGCACCGCGGGCAATCGCCCGGTCAATCACGTCGCGGGACATGTTGGCGGTCAGCGCCTTGTCCACGGCCAGACGCAGGCGCGGGTTATCCGCCGGCACGCCACCGCCATGCTTGGCGGCCACGGTCAGCTCGCGAATCAGCTTGGTGAAAATCTTGCCGCGTTTGGCGTCCTGGCGCCCTTTGCGGTGCTTGATGTTGGCCCATTTGGAATGACCAGCCATAACTCACTCCGATTGTTGCGTTTGTACTTTATCGACAACCCATAACGAAGAAGCCTGGAAAACCAGGCTTCTTGTGTCGGCTTATTCGGCCTTGGCTTGCTCGCGCAGGCGAATATGCAGCTCGCGCAGCGCCTTGTTGTCCACCACACCCGGCGCCTGGGTCATGACGCAGGCCGCGCTCTGGGTTTTCGGGAAGGCAATCACTTCGCGGATCGAGCTGGCACCGGTCATCAGCATGACCAGGCGATCCAGACCGAAGGCCAGGCCACCATGGGGCGGCGCACCGTACTTGAGCGCGTCGAGGAGGAAGCCGAACTTCTCTTCCTGCTCTTCCTCGCTGATGCCCAGTACGCGGAACACGGTCTGCTGCATGGCTTTGTCGTGGATACGGATCGAACCGCCACCCAGCTCGGTGCCGTTGAGCACCATGTCATAGGCACGCGACAGCGCGGCGGACGGATTGGCTTCCAGCTCTTCCGGGGTGCAGCTCGGCGCGGTGAACGGGTGGTGCATGGCGGTCAAGCTGCCATCGTCGTTTTCCTCGAACATCGGGAAATCGACCACCCACAGCGGAGCCCACTCGCAGGTCAGCAGATTCAGGTCATGACCCAGCTTGATG
The DNA here is from genome assembly GCF_014207935.1 of Pseudomonas fluvialis. Taxonomy (GTDB): domain Bacteria; phylum Pseudomonadota; class Gammaproteobacteria; order Pseudomonadales; family Pseudomonadaceae; genus Aquipseudomonas; species Aquipseudomonas fluvialis_A. The sequence goes on from NZ_JACHLL010000003.1 coordinate 502,998, forward strand.
CGCAGCGCGCCCAAGGCCTCGGAAACGATCTTGGCCTTGTCGGCGCCGAAGAACACGATATCGCCATCGACAGCACCAACGCGATCGAGGATGACATTGATGTTGCCCAGCGGGATGTTCTTGACGATCGGCGACTGCAGGCCGTCAACACCGGCTGCACGCTCGTTGACCTTGATGTAGGCTAGGCCCTTGGCGCCGTAGATGCCGACGAACTTGGTGTAGTCGTCGATCTGCTTGCGCGGCATGCTCGCCCCGCCCGGTACGCGCAGTGCGGTGACGCGGCATTTCGGGTCGTTGGCCGGGCCGGCAAATACCTTGAACTCGACGTCCTTGAGCTGATCTTCCACATCCACCAGTTCCAGCGGAATACGCAGGTCCGGCTTGTCCGAACCGAAGCGGCGCATGGCTTCGGCCAGGGTCATGTGCGGCAGCTCGCCGAACTCGACGTCCAGCACTTCCTTGAACAGGTTGCGCACCATGGTCTCGGTGATGCCCATGATGTCTTTCTCATCGAGGAAGCTGGTCTCGATGTCGATCTGGGTGAATTCCGGCTGGCGGTCGGCGCGCAGGTCTTCGTCGCGGAAGCACTTGGCAATCTGGTAGTAGCGGTCGAAGCCGGCCACCATCAGCAGCTGCTTGAACAGCTGCGGCGACTGCGGCAGGGCAAAGAAGCTGCCGGCGTGGGTGCGGCTCGGCACCAGGTAGTCGCGGGCGCCTTCCGGAGTCGCACGGGTCAGGATCGGCGTCTCGACGTCGAGGAAGCCGTTCTCGTCCAGGTAACGGCGGATGCTCGACGTGATGCGCGAACGCAGCTTGAGCTTCTCGGCCATTTCCGGGCGACGCAGATCGATGAAGCGGTAGCGCAGGCGGGTTTCTTCGCCGACGTCGGTGTATTCGTTGAGCGGGAACGGCGGAGTCTCGGCTTCGTTGAGTACATCCAGCTCATAACCCAGCACTTCGATGGCGCCGGAAGCCATGTTCGGATTGACCGCACCGGCCGGACGCAGGCGCACCTTGCCGGTGATCTTGACCACGTACTCACTGCGCACACGGTCAGCCTTGGCGAAAGTCTCGGCACGATCCGGATCGAAGACTACCTGGGCCAGGCCTTCACGATCACGGATATCGAGGAAGATCACCCCACCGTGGTCACGGCGACGGTGAACCCAACCGCAAAGAGTGATTTCCTGGCCGTCCAGGCTCTCGTTCAACTGGCCGCAATAATGGCTGCGCATCATGATCGTCGTTCGCTTCTCGTTAGTCTTTAAGTCGTCAGGGCCGCTTATTCGCCGGCACCACACCCGCCGGCAGCTCCACAGCCACCCGCTGGACAAGCCGGCGCGCTATCGCTGCCAGCCAGGTTTTTCTTCGCCCCGGTCTTGAAGTCGGTCTCGTACCAGCCGCCACCTTTCAGGCGAAAGCCAGGCACGGACAACAGTTTCTTCAACCCTGCCGCCTGGCAGGCCGGACAATCGACCAGCGGCGCATCACTGAATTTCTGAATCGTTTCCAGTTGATGACCGCAGGCGCTGCATTGATATTCGTAGATTGGCATCGCTGCTTTCCCACAAATCCCGCTAAATACCTGATGCCCAGGCCACCGGTCTGGACAAAGTCGCGGATTATAGACTGAAAGACCAGGCACTTGCAGCCGCCGGCCAGCAGCTCTCCTATACTCAGTTTTCACTGCCGCCGGAGCGCTGCCATGGCCCTGAATCCATCAGTCGACACATCGGCCGAACTGCTCGAGGAGTTCCGCCTGGAGTCCTCCGAACAACTGCCGCGCTGCGAGCAACTGCTGATCGAGCTGGAGCAGCACCCTCAGGACCGTGAGCGACTGCGCGAGCTGTTCCGCCTGCTGCACACGGTCAAGGGCAACTTGGGCGTGGTCGGCCTGCCGCACCTGACGCCACTGCCGCAAGCCATGGAAGACGTGCTGGCAGGCCTGCGCGAAGGCCAACTGCGGTTCGACAGTATCCTGGGCGATATCCTCCTCCTCAGCCTCGACCAACTGCGCGCTCTGCTGCGTGAAGCGCTCGGCGGCGCGCCCAGCGGCCTCTCCAGCGCGCAGATCGGCAGTTTCTGCCAGGCGCTGCATGCGCTAGCGGCCGCTCCAGCGGAACGACAGGACGAACTGCGCCGCCTACTGCTGCAACAGCTTGATCCCAGCACCCGCTTGCAGCCGGCAGCACCCAGCCAGAGCCCGCCCGATTGCCTGCAGATTCTGGCGCGACACGAGATCCCCCTGGACGAGGACATGGCTTTTTTCCTCGAGCTGATGCAGGCCAGTGAAAAGCGCTCGCACTACTGGCAGGGCCGCGGTCTGCGCCTGCTGGCCCTGGCCCTGGCGATGAATCACCTCAGCGGACACCCGGCACAACCGGCACAACTGGCGGCCGCCATCTGCCTGCATGACCTGGGCATGGCCTTTCTCCCCCTCAGCCTACTGCATAAACAGGAACGCCTGAGCCGCGAAGAGCGCCGCCAGGTGCAGAGTCATCCGCGCCTGGGCTACGACCTGCTGCGACGCCTGCCGCAGTGGCAGGCGGCATCCGAAATCATCCTGCAGCATCAGGAGCATGCCGACGGCAATGGCTACCCCAAAGGAAACAGCGAGGCAGAAATTGTGCCCGGCGCGCTGATCCTGGCCATCGCCGACACCTTCGACGCACGAACCCACGAACGCGCCCATCAGACCCTAAGCAAACGTCCACGGCTGCGCGCCATTCTGGAAATCAACAACCTGGCCGGACGCCAGTTCAGCGCACACTGGGTCGAGGTGTTCAACCGCGTCCTGCAGCAGCAGCCGGAACTCACCCGACTCTGAAGCGGTTGCCCTGCGGGGGCGGGCCTGACTACTCTGCGCCAGTCTTTCCCGATAACAATCAATAAGCAGAGGCGTACAGATGCAAGTACTCGATGGCAAGGTTGCCGTGATCACTGGTGCAGGCTCCGGCATTGGCCGCGCGCTGGCCGAACAACTGGCCAAGGAAGGCTGTGCCCTGGCGCTGGCCGACATCAACCAGGAGAACCTGGAAAGCCTGGCTGCCGAACTGCGACTGGCCAAGGTCAATGTCAGCTGCCATGTGCTGGATGTGGCCAATCGCGCCGCCGTCTACGCCTTTGCCGATGAAGTGCTGGCCCACCACGGCAGCGCCCAGATCATCATCAACAACGCTGGCGTCGCGGTATCGCAAACGGTCGCCGACCTCAGCTATGACGACTTCGAATGGCTGATGGGCATTAACTTCTGGGGCGTGGTGCACGGCACCAAGGCCTTCCTGCCCCACCTGCTGAAGAACAACGACGGCCATATCGTCAACGTCTCCAGCATCTTTGGCATCATCGGCGTGCCCACTCAGAGCGCCTACAACGCCAGCAAGTTCGCCGTGCGCGGCTTTACCGAAGCACTGCGTCAGGAGGTGCAGTGCACCCAGGTCAAGGTCAGCTGCGTGCACCCCGGTGGCATCAAGACCAACATCGCCAGATCCGCACGCTTTTACCGCGACATGAGCGGCAATCAGGATGCCGCACGCTCGGCGGCCAACTTCGACAAGATTGCCCGCACCACGCCAGCCGAAGCGGCACGGGTGATCATCGACGGCATCAAGCGCAACAATCCACGCATCCTCATCGGCGCCGATGCGCGCCTGCTCGACCGCCTGCAGCGCCTGATGCCTGTCAGTTACAGCCGCATCCTGGCCAAGCTGACGGGCAATCGTGGCAGTTGACCGGAGAGATGCACGCCCTGCATCAACACCATTGACACAACGCATGCCTGGCAGCACTGCAGCACTGCTAACCTGACGCCAGACATTACCGTCCTGCAGGAGACATACCCCATGGAAATCAACATCGGCATTCCCCAGGCAGACCGCGCCGCCATCGCCGAAGGCCTGTCGCGTCTGCTGGCGGACACCTACACCCTGTATCTGAAGACCCACAACTTCCACTGGAACGTAACCGGGCCGATGTTCAATACCCTGCACCTGATGTTCGAGGCGCAGTACACCGAGCTGGCCTTGGCCGTCGACCTGATCGCCGAGCGCATTCGCGCCCTGGGCTTCCCGGCACCCGGCACCTATGCGGCCTACGCCCGCCTGTCGTCGATCAAGGAAGAGGAAGGCGTGCCCAACGCCCAGGACATGATTCGCCAGCTGGTGCAGGGCCAGGAGTCGGTCGTACGCACCGCGCGCGGCATTTTTCCGCTGATCGAACAGGTCAGTGACGAGCCAACAGCCGACCTGCTGACCCAGCGTATGCAGGTGCATGAAAAGACCGCCTGGATGCTGCGCAGCCTGTTGGACAGCTAACCAGCACACAAAGGCCCGCAAAAGCGGGCCTTTGACTGGTTACGCTCTGCGCCCTGCTCTATGCTTGGCGCATTGGCCCCTCTGTTCACAGTGACGTGCATGACTCAGCCAGGCAAAACCCCCAGCATCCTTGATCTCTTTCCGGAGGAGACCCGGGAGGCTGCCGACCTACTCAAGCAAGCCGTGCCGCAAATGATGCGCCACGACATCCCGCCTACGCCCCTGCATTTTGCCCTGTGGTACAGCTATTGCCGCGGCCAGGACCAGGAGCTGAACCGGCGCCTGGACAAGCTCGTCAAGGATTTCGACTCTGTTCCGCCGGAATCGGCCAGCAAACTGTTTCGCGAACACATCATTCGTGGTGAGTTGGAGGAAGCCCGGGCCGGCCAGCAGCAGGTGATCGAACTGGTCGATGAGATCGAAGGTGGCGTTGTCAGCAGCGTAGCGGGCAGCAAGGCCTACCAGCAGAGTCTGATCGCCGGCCTGGAAGCGCTGCGCGAGCCGGTGGTCGACGAACTGCCCAACGTCCTCAACGACCTACAGCTCAGCACCCAGGCCATGCAGGATCAGCAGGAAAAATTCCTCTATCGCCTGCAGGCCGCCCAGTCGGAAATCCAGCACCTGCGCGACCAGCTGGAACGCGCGCACATGGCCGCCACCCTCGACGGCCTGACTCAGGTGTTCAACCGCAGCTCCTTCAACCGCCTGCTGCACCAGGCCGTCGAGCGGGGGCCCCAGGGCTTGGCGCTGCTGATGATGGATATCGACCACTTCAAGAACTTCAACGATCAGTACGGCCACCCCCTAGGTGACCGCGTACTGCAGCACGTCGGCCAACTGCTGCGCGAACTGCTGCCGCCGGGTGGCCTGGCGGCACGTTACGGCGGTGAGGAGTTCAGCGTCATCCTGCTCAACTGCCCGGACATGCGCACCGCGCATGAGTTTGCCGAACAGTTGCGGCACAAGTTGCAGGCCCTGCGAGTCAAGGTGCGCAGCACCGACAAGGTGCTCAACACCATTACCGCCTCCTTCGGTATCGCCATGGCCCAGGCCGATGACACCCCGGAAAGCCTGCTGGTGCGTGCCGACGATGCGCTCTACCAGGCCAAGCGCAATGGCCGCAATCAGGTCCAGCCAGCCCTCGACACGCCACAGCTAAGCGCTTGATTTGAGTGGCGTTAAGCTTTGCGGTTAAATACCGCGCGTGTCGCAGCGATTTCCCTCCTGTCGATATAGGCAAGCAACGTCACCTCTGACGATGCGGGCTCTTGTATTTACCATCCATGCCACGAGTTGATTATCAATGCTGAAAATCGTCCATCTGCTGACGGGCGTTACCGCCCTGCTGTTGTCCTTTATTCCGTCCCTGCGCGCCGAAGCGGTGCCCTACCTGCAACAAGCCGACGCTATCTACCTGACCCTGCTGGGCCTGCTCAACCTGTTGCTGGCGCCGCAGCTGCCACATTGGCAAGGCAATCGCCAGCTGTTGCAAAGTTTCTGCTCCGCCCTGCTGGTTGCCGCCGTGGCGCTGCAAAGCCTGGGCGTCCTCGCCCCGCTCAGCACCCTGGCCGGCCAACCGGTGATTCTGCTCAGCCTGCTGAGCGCCGCTGTCGCCACACTGCTGCACGTTGCCAACAACTTCCGCGGCGAAACCCGCCAGGGCGACAGCTTTGCCTATAGCCCCATTGAAGCGGGCAGCGCCCAAGGCAACCGCGAGACCGGTACGGTCAAGTGGTTCAATACCTCCAAAGGCTTTGGCTTCATCTCCCGCGACACTGGCGACGATATCTTCGTGCACTTTCGCGCCATCCGCGGCGAAGGTCACCGCATCCTGATCGAAGGCCAGCGCGTGGAGTTCTCGGTGATTCAGCGCGACAAAGGCCTGCAAGCCGAAGACGTGATCGCCGCTGCGCCCAATCGCCGCTAAGCGCAGGCGAAAGAAAAAGCCCAGCGATGCTGGGCTTTTTTATGTCCATAGTTCAGTAGTGCGGCGGCGGTGGCTCATCGCCCAAGGGCTCGCCGACCTGGCCGGCCAGGTCTTCCTGGCGCCGCGCCAGCGCCGCCAACTGCAGCTGCAGGCGCTCGATATCGCGCTGTTGACGGGCAATCTCATCGCTCATGGTCATCAGGGCGTCATCCTGGAAGGCCACCCGGGTCTCCAGTTCCATCAAACGCAGCTCAACACTCATGCCGACTCTCCGGCGAACTGAAAGTCATCGTCCAGTGCCATGCGCAGCTTGTCCCGCAGGGCTGCCACCTGTTCGTCACTGTAGGGCTTGGCCGGGTGTTTGCCCCAGACCGGCGCAGGCCAGGCCGGATCATCCTTGCGCCGCACGATGACGTGCATGTGCAACTGGCTGACCACATTGCCCAGAGTTGCCACGTTCATCTTGTCGGCTTTGAAGGTGTCCTTGAGCACTTCCGCCAACTCCGTGCTCTCGCGCCACAACTGTTGCTGTTCCTGGGCATCGAGCTGAAACAGCTCGCTCACCTCATCACGGCGTGGCACCAGAATGAACCAGGGATAATTGGCATCGTTCATCAACAACAGGCGACAGAGAGGGAAGTCTCCCAGCAGCACAGTGTCCTGCTGCAGGCGTTGATCCAGGGTGAACATGGCATTTCTCCGCAAAGGCCTTCTAATTCAGCGTAGCCATGCAAAGCTGGCGACGTGTTGCAAGAATACCCCAGCAGTCACTGGCGCGGCAGACGCACGCGTACCTCCAAGCCACCCAGGCTTGCCGTGTGCAGGCTGATCTCGCCACGATGCAGCTCGACGATGCGCTGCACGATGGACAGCCCCAGACCGGCCCCCTGCCCCGGGCCCTGCCGATAGAAACGTTGGAACAATTGCTCGCGCTGCTCTTGCGGCACGCCCGGCCCACTGTCCTGCACACTGAGCTGCAGGCTGCCGTCCAGAGCCAAAAGATCAAGCTGAATACGGCCGCCTTCCGGGGTGTACTGCAAAGCATTGCCGACCAGGTTCTGCAAGAGAATCCCCAGGCTCGGTGCATCTCCACGCAGCAGAAAATCGGCCGTTTCATCCAACTCCAGCGTCAACTCCTGATCACGCTCCAACGCCAGCGGAATCAGCTCCGCCAGTTCCTGACGCAGAAAAGCCGCGAGATCAAAAGGCTGCATGGCCAGTTGCACGGCATTTGGCTCAAGACGGGCCAAGGTCAGTAACTGGGTCACCACCCGCGTGGCGCGATCCACGCCACCAATCAACTGCGCCAGTGCCGCATCACGCTCGTCAGCGCTGCCGGCAGAAACGGCGTTCTGCGCATGAATCCGCAGCACCGCCAGCGGGGTACGCAACTCGTGAGCGGCATCGGCGAGAAAGCGCTTTTCCCGCTCCAGCAACACATTGACCTGCTGGAGCAGACGATTGAGCGAGGCCGCCATCGGTTCAAGCTCGCTGGGCAGGGGAGCCAGCACCAGCGGTGCCAGATTGTCCGGGTCGCGGCTCTTGAGAAAATTGACCATCTGCTGTAGCGGCAGCAAGCCCATACCCACCGCCACCCATACCAGCAGCGCCAGCAGCGGCAAGCCGAGCAGATCGGGCAGCAGGCTGCGCATGGCTATTTTCTCCACCAGCTCGCCACGCACATCACCACGCTCGGCGACCATGATCCACTTGCCGGCCTGTTGATCTTGCAGCATGAACACCCGCCAATGGTAACGACCGAGAGGGACAGTGTGATAGCCGAGCAGATCGACGCCGGTACTGCTCAGCGGCTCGGCGCCCTGATGCGCATGAGCCTGCGGCGCCTGCTGATGGAAATCCACGATCATCCGCCGCAGCAGATCGGCTGGAGCGCTGGCCGATTGCAGCAGCACCTGCCCGCTATCATCGAGCACCTGAAAGGCCAGCTTGCCCTCATAGGGATGGCCGTTTGCCGGCAATGCCTCACTAGCCGCGCGCTGGCTGAGCAGAGCGCTATTGAGCGCGCGCTGCATCAGTTCCCGGGTCGCCTGCGGCATGTCGCCACCCACCATGCCTTGCAGAATGCGCGCGGTCTGCGCCAGCTGGGCATCGAACAGTTCCTCGATCTCATGCTGCGCATCGAAGTAGCTTTTCAGTGAGATGGCCGTCAGCGACAGCACCAACACACCCAGCACAAGACCGAGAATCCGCGCGCGAATCGAGCGCATCAGGCCTTCTCCGCCATGTAGCCAACACCCCGCACGGTACGGATCAGTTCGGGAAAGAACTTCTTGCGCAGGTGATGCACATGCACCTCCAGGGCATTGCTCTCGACTTCCTCATCCCAGCCATACAGCACCTGCTGCAGACGATCACGGGTCAGCACCCGGCCCGGCTGCACCAGCAACTCGTGCAGCAGGAGAAACTCCTTGCGCGGCAGGCTGAGGCTCTGGCCCTGCCAGGTCACCAGTTGGCTGGAGGGATCGAGAACGATTCCGCGGTACTCAAGCAGCGGTTCGGACCGGTTGAAACTGCGCCGCAGCAAGGCGCGCAAGCGTGCCTTGAGTTCGGCCACATCGAAGGGCTTGACCAGATAGTCGTCGGCGCCGGCATCCAGCCCGGCAATACGATCACCCGTGGCATCGCGGGCCGTGAGCACCAGCACCGGCAACTGGTGCTTGCCACTGCGCACGCGCTTGAGCACCTGCAGACCATCCAGGCGCGGCAGCCCCAGGTCGAGAATCACCAAGTCGAAACTCTCCTGCTCGATGGCGTGCACAGCACTCAAACCATCCAGCAGCCAGTCCACCGTGTAGCCCTCCGGCTTGAGGGCTGCACGAATACCCTCACCGAGGGCCGGATCATCTTCCACCAGCAGCAAACGCATGCGCAGTCCTTAGGGTCCTGTTACTTCAGTTCGGCCGCGACCTTGTCCAGTAGCGCCTGGATTTCCGCCTGACGGCCACGATCCGCCACCTCACGCCCAGGGCGCGGTTTGGCTGCCTGCGCCTTGAGCAAGGCAGCACGAGCATCAGCATAACGCTCCTGACGGTAGAGGAAATCCCCGTAGAAGTAGTTGGGATCGATGCCATCAGGATTCAGGGTCAGCGCCTTGTTCAGCATGGCCTCGGCCTTGTCATCATCGCCAAAGCCAACCGGCCAGCCCGGCACCTGATAATACAGCGCACCCAGACTGGTATACGCAGAGCCATCCAGAGCCTGATCATTTTTGGCCAGCGCCTGCTCCAGACTGGCCTTGGAGGCTTTGACCAGGTCCAGCGCTCCCAGACCGCCCTTGGCCCCGGCATAGGTACTCAGAATGATTCCGCGCCAGATCAGCAGCTCCGGCGCCGGGTTGTTGCGCACCTCGGTCTCGGCCTGCGCCGCCAGCTCGGCAAAAGCCGCTTCGCGCTGCTTCTCCGGCAACTGGTAATTGACCTCGGCCCAGCGGCTCTGCAAGCGCGTCAGCGCCTCATTGACGTCAGCCGCCCAACTCATCAGCGGCGCTGCCAGCAGTCCGGCCAGCAATACCGCGGTCGTTTTCATCTTGCGCATGGCGATTCCTCCCAGGAAGGTCTTGATTACTTGCGGGCAAAACGTTGAATGACAGGCAGCTGCTTGCGCAGCGCCTGATCGACGACCCGTGGCAACAGGCCGTTAAGACGCACGAAGAGTTTCTCCGGCCAGCCCATGTACAGCTCCTCGCGCTCGGACTCGATCGCCGCGCGTACGGTACTGGCCACCAGTTGCGGATCGTCCATGGCCACTTTCAGCTCGGTGTTCATCGCCACCACGCTGTCGCTGTTCATGCTGGTGCGCGTAGCCCGCGGCGCCAGATAGAGCACCTTGATCTGGGTATCGGCCAGTTCACGGCGCAGCGCCTCGGAAAAGCCGCGGATGGCGAACTTGCTGGCGCAATAGGCGGTAAACCCGGGATAGCCGATGGAGCCGAAAGTCGAACCGATATTGACCACCAGCGCCCGCCCCTGCTGACGCAGAATCGGCAACAGACGATGGGTCAACTGCAGGGTTGCGGTGACATTGAGCTGCACCAGCTCGGCAATGGCCTCCTCATCCTGCTGATCGAGCAGGCTGAACTGATTGACCCCGGCTGCATTGATCAGGGCATTGATGCCGGAGAAGCGCCGGGCCGCCGACTGCACGGCTTCGCGGCCAACGCGTTCGCGGATATCCGCCACCACCCACTCGATCTGCCCCGGATAAGCCGCGGCCATCTGCTCCAGACCGGCCGCCGTGCGCCCGACCAGCAGCAAGCGCGCACCTCCTTCAGCCAGTACCGATACCAAAGCACGGCCAATGCCACCACTGGCACCGGTGACCACCGCCCGACATTCATTGAGCTGCATGGTTATCTCCTCAGGCCGACAGCGGCAAGCTGCGGAACATATCGCCGTACAGGCGGTAAACCACCCGCGCGGTATGGATCACGGCCTGCTTGTCTTCGTCGCGTTCCAGTTTGTTCATCAGGTTCTCGTAGAACTTGATGTGTTCGATATCCAGGCTGCCGTGGGACGTCAGGTAGCTGAAGGCCTTGTTCGGCAGCCCCAGCTTGCCCTGGATCACACCAGCCGCCTGGGTGGCCAGGGCAATGCTGGTGCCTTCGAGCACGTTGACCATGCCGAAGAAACTCACCGGATTACCGCGATTGATGCGGTCGTAGACATAGCTGACCATCAGCTCGGTCGGCAGCTGCGGCTGCCCGTGACGTACCGCTTCGGCGTCGGCACCGCAGGCGCGGATATCATTGAGAATCCACTCCTGATGGCCGTACTCCTCCTCGATGTACTCGGCAATCGCCTCGCGCAGCCACTCCAGGCGCTCCGGCAGACGTGCACCACAGGCCATCAGCAGCGGCACGGTGTGCTTGACGTGGTGGTAGGCCTCGGTAAGGAACGCCACATAGCTGGGCAGGCTGACGGTACCGGCCATCGCCTGCTGGATGATCGGCGCGCCCAGCAGGTATTCACGTTCGGCAGCGGTTTCTTGTTGCAGCAGATCAAAGAAGTTCATGTTCAATCCTCAAAGACTGTGGGTCGCCATCAGGGTTTCGATGGCGGTCTGGTAGTGAGCAAACAGGGCAACACGACGCAGCCGGCCATTGCTGGTGGCCATGCCGTTGTCAGCAGTAAAAGGTTGTTCGGCGCGGATCCAGTGATGCACCCGAGCGTAATCCGGCAGGCTGGCATTGACCGCATCGACGGCAGCCTGCACATCGGCATCGGGGGTGGCGGGAAAGCGCAGGGTCAGAACCGCCACATTGGCCGGAAGAGCCTCGCCATGCAGCCAGGCCTGGGCGATCGGCAACTGCTGAACCAGCTCCGCCTCCACCCACTCGGGGTTGACGTTACGCCCGTAGGCCGTGATGAACTGGTTCTTCTTGCGCCCATGCAGGACCAGAAACGAGTCCTCGAAATGGCCCAGATCACCCGTCGCCAGCCACTCATTCTGAGCACAAGGCTCTCCAAGATAGCCAAGCATCTGCGCACCGCGCACCAGCACCTCGCCATCATCGGCCAGGCGCACCTCGACATGCGCCAGCGGCTCGCCGACAGTCCCGGGACGACGGGCCTCAGGGCGATTAAGGCAGACCACCGAAGCGCATTCCGACAGGCCATATCCCTCGAATACCGGCAGACCCAGCGCCCCGGCGCGCTCCAGCAGCGGCTGAGCCACCCGACCACCACCCACGGCAATAAAGCGCAGCGAGGACGGAATGGGCAGCCCGCGCTCGGCAGCCGTGACCAGTGCCAGAAGCAACTGCGGCAAGAGGATCAGACTGTGCGGCTGAATCTTGTTCAGGGCTTGCAGAAAGCTCGGCAGATCGAACTGGCTCGCGCCTTTCAGGCCCACCTGAGCCAGCGGCAGCAACTCGATACGAGCGCCCGCCAGCAGCGGCGCATAAATCCCGGCGATGTTTTCCAAGAGGGTCGCCAGCGGCAATACGCACAGATGACGCTCGACCTGACAGCTCAGGCTCGCCTGCCACAGGCTGTGCGCCACGCGCAGCTGTACATCGGCATCCAGGCACACGCCCTTGGGCTGCCCGGTGGTACCCGAGGTATAGGTGATCTTCAGGGTGCCGACAGGCAACTCGGCAACCTGAGCCAGGGAGCGTCGGGCAATGCCTGCATCAGTCGGCACGAAGCCGAGCCCGGCAAACGCCGCCGGGTCGCTACTGATAAGCGTATCCACGCCCGAGCTGTCCAGCACATGGCGCTGCTGATCGCCCGAGAAAAAGCCCGGCAGTGGCACACAGGGCAAGTTGGCCTGCAAACAGGCAAGGTCCCACAGCACCCAGTCAATACCATTATCCAGGGCCAGACTGACCCGACGCGCACCATGGCGCAGCAGCAGATCTGCACGCGCACCAACCTGCTCCAGCAATTGCCGATAGCTCAGCTGCCGAGCGCCCTCGCCCAAGGCCGGCGCGTCGCCACGCGCCACCATCCCGGCGAAGAACTGCTCAACCACAGGCGACATCACTCACCTCCAGCGACGGGTAGAAGGCCTCAAGGCCCAGTCGACGGTAAAGACCGTGAGCCTCCAGGCGCGTATGCCCACCCCAGATATCACCAACCATTACCTGCGGCTTGGTGGCGTAGTAGCTACCCCAATCTGCCAAATCGGCGCCCATGCGCTGTGGGTCAGCAAGGCCCAGCGAAATCGGGCTGAGCCCCAGACGCTGAAAGCTGTTGAGCAGGCTCAGGGTGCCGGTAAAGGTCACCCAGCGGAAACCCTGGCTGACCAGAAAATGCGTCATGGCGATGATCAACAAGCGTGCATGACCCGCCTCGAGCGCACCAAGATTGCCCACCTCGACAATTTCATCGCGCGCAACCGAACGACCACTGCGCTGGGCAATGGCCTCCTCGATGGGCATATCCAGGTAACGTTCAAGAAACAACACACCCTGTGCAGCGTTACGAACCCCTACAGCCGCGCGCAGCGTCCCCTGCTCATCATCCAGCCCCAGCAGACAGGGCATGAAATGCTGGATATGTGCGCCGTAGTGCTCGGCAAAGCGCTCACGAATAAAAAATTCCAGGCGTTCTCGTGTATTTGTGCACGCGTCTTGCTTAACCAAGCTCAGCGTAAGGGAAGACTGTTGACCGATCTTTGCCAACAGCGTGGCCGGTGCCCCCTGAAACTCCATGATCGAACCTCGTGGCATGGAAGTGATGGGAGCAGTGTGTGGCGGCAGTCTTAACCGACCCTTAAGCACGAAAAAGAAAGCGGCAATGAAAGAAAATGCTCGGGGGAGGATTTATTTTTGCGACAGGCAGCTTATAAAAAAGCGACACGGAAGCCCGCCTAATCCCGCAAAATAAGTCAGAACTGTTATCAGTCGTGCGCTGCATGCTATAAGTTTGGCGCCGACACAAAAAGAAAGAGCCGCCTTAAATCAATAGGTAGCGAGAATCTTCTAAACCAAAGGAGCAATCACAATGCAAGTGATGAAGTGGAGCGCCCTGGCCATCGCGGTCACCGCCGGTACCACCCAACTGGCTTTCGCCAGCGCGCAGTCCGATTCCAAGGGCTTCGTTGAAGACAGCAACCTCAGCCTGCTGAACAAGAACTTCTATTTCAACCGCGATTTCAAGAACAACGACAGCACCAGCCAGAGCTACCGTGAAGAGTGGGCTCATGGTCTGTGGGCCGACTACGCCTCTGGCTACACTCAGGGCACCGTCGGTTTCGGCGTTGACGCTCATGCCGCCCTCGGCATCAAGCTGGACAGCGGCGACGGCACCAATGGCACCGGCCTGCTGCCGATCGGCGAAGACGGCACCTCTGACGACGATTACTCCTATGCTGGTGGCGCGGTCAAAGCCCGCATCTCCAACACCGAACTGAAGTACGGCGATCTGATCCCGACTGCACCGGTCTTTGCTACCGGTACTGCTCGCCTGTTCCCGGGCTCCGCTACCGGCTTCCAGATTCTGAGCAGCGAAATCGAGAATCTGAGCATCGATGCTGGTCACTTCACTGCAATTCGTGACGGCAGCTTCAGCACCAACAGCGACGGCGAAGTTACCCTTGCCTACGGCGGCGCCATCGACGCTACCAGCGTCGACTACCTCGGCGGCACCTACTCGTTCAGCGACAACTTCAGCGCCACCGCCTATGGTGCCAAGCTGCAGGACGTCTGGAACCAGTACTACGGCAACCTGAACTACAACATCCCGCTGGCGGATGATCAGGCCCTGACTTTCGACTTCAACATCTACGACACCAGTGATGAAGGCGATGCCCTCGCCGGCGAAATCGATAACACCACTTGGTCGCTGGCTGCCGCCTACACCTTGGGCGCACACAAGTTCACCCTGGCTCGCCAGGAAGTGGACGGCGACGTACCGATGGACTACATCTCGATGGACGGCGGCAACGCTGGCGACTCCATCTGGCTGAACAACTCGGTACAGTACTCCGACTTCAACGCCCCGAACGAGAAGTCCTGGCAGGCTCGCTACGACCTCGACATGACCACCTACGGCGTACCGGGCCTGAGCTTCATGGTTCGTTACATCACTGGTGAAGACATCGACGGCACCGACGCCGACATCAACGGCGCCTACACCTACTTCGGTGACGGCGGCGAAGAGTGGGAGCGCAACATCGAAGCCAAGTACGTTGTTCAGGAAGGTGCTGCGAAGGACCTTTCCGTCCGCGTACGTCACTCCACCTGGCGCGCCAACACTGCCGGCAACGATGCACTGGGCAGCGATCTGGACGAAATCCGCGTCATCACCGAATACCCGCTGGACATCCTGTAAGTCCAACGTGTAACGCGGTAAAAAAGAAACCCGGCCTTGGCCGGGTTTCTTTTTGCCTGCTGAAAAGCTCAAAGCGGTAAAGCGTAAGTACCGGTTACATGCGCTACCAGATCACCCTCGCCGCCAAGCGAATACAGCTCAACCTCACAGACTGCCTGCCGCCTGGACAATCTCAGGATGCGCGCCTCGGCAATCAGATCCACCGCCCTGGGCTTGCTCAGGAAGTTGATATTCAGGTTCGAGGTCACGGCCATTTCAACGCGTCCCAGGCGACCCAGCACAACGGCATACATGGCCGCATCGGCCAACGCCATGATGGTCGGCCCGGACAGGGTACCGCCTGGCCTGACCAGCTTGCCGTGGAAGGGAACGCGAGCGATGGCCCGCTCGGCATCCAGATGATCGATGCGCAGGTCGATATCTTCGGCCATGGGCACACCCAGACGAATCAGTCCCTGCACCTGTTCAGCAGTCAACACCGACATTTCCACAGTTCTCCGTTTCAGCGGGCCCGCCTGTACGCCAGGGGCCCGGGCGCCGTACAATGCCGGGCACTTCCCGCCTCTCGCAACCGACAGAACGGCCAAACATGCGTACCAGTCAGTACCTGCTCTCGACCCTCAAAGAAACCCCGTCCGATGCCGTAGTGATCAGCCACCAGCTGCTGCTGCGTGCTGGCATGATCCGCAAGCTCGCCTCGGGCCTCTACACCTGGCTGCCCATGGGCCTGCGCGTGCTGCGCAAGGTCGAGGCCATCGTGCGCGAAGAAATGAATGCCGCCGGCGCTCTGGAAGTGCTGATGCCGCTGGTCCAGCCCGCCGAGCTGTGGCAGGAGTCCGGCCGCTGGGAACAGTACGGCCCCGAGCTGCTGCGTCTGAAGGACCGTCATGGTCGCGAGTTCTGCGCCGGCCCGACCCACGAGGAAGTCATCACCGATCTGGCCCGCAACGAGCTGAATAGCTACAAGCAGCTGCCGATGAACCTGTACCAGATCCAGACCAAGTTCCGCGACGAAATCCGTCCGCGCTTCGGCCTGATGCGCGGTCGCGAGTTCATCATGAAGGATGCCTACTCCTTCCACCTGGACCAGGCCTCGCTGCAGGAAACCTATGACCGCATGCATCAGGCCTACTGCAATGTGTTCACCCGTCTGGGCCTGAACTTCCGCCCCGTGCAGGCCGATACTGGCTCCATCGGCGGCACCGGCTCCCATGAATTCCATGTGCTGGCCGAATCCGGCGAAGACGACATCGCCTTCAGCGACACCTCCGATTACGCCGCTAACATCGAGAAGGCCGAAGCCATTCCGCGCGAAACCGTGCGTGGCGCGGCCACCGAAGAACTGCGTCTGGTCGACACGCCGAATGCCAAGACCATCGAGGAACTGGTCAGCCAGTTCGGCATCGCCATCGAGAAGAGCGTGAAGACCCTGGTGGTTCATGCCGCCGAGGAAGGCAAGCTGATCGCCCTGATCGTACGCGGCGACCACGAACTCAACGAGATCAAGGCCGCCAACCATGAACTGGTCGCCAGCCCGCTGGTGTTTGCTTCGGAAGCCGAGATTCGCGCCGCCATTGGCGCCGGCCCCGGCTCGCTGGGCCCACTGAACCTGCCGTTCAGCTGCGTGATCGACCGCAGCGTCGCACTGATGAGCGACTTCGCTGCCGGCGCCAACATCGACGACAAGCACTACTTTGGCCTGAACTGGGAGCGCGACCTGCCGCTGCCAGCCATTGCCGACCTGCGCAATGTGGTCGCCGGTGACCCCAGCCCGGATGGTCAGGGCACTCTGGTGATCAAGCGTGGCATCGAAGTCGGCCACATCTTCCAGCTCGGCACCAAGTACAGCCAGGCGCTGAACCTGTCGGTTCTCAACGAGATCGGCAAGCCGGTGATCCTGACCATGGGCTGCTATGGCATCGGTGTTTCGCGCGTGGTGGCAGCCGCCATCGAGCAGAACTACGACGAGCGCGGCATCCTCTGGCCCAAGGCCCTGGCCCCGTTCCAGATCGCTCTGGTGCCGATGAAGTACGAGAACGAGCAGGTCAAGGCCGCCACCGACAAGCTGTACGCCGACCTGACCGCCGCTGGCTACGAAGTGCTGCTGGATGACCGTGACAAGAAAACCAGCCCCGGCGTGAAGTTTGCCGACATGGAGCTGATCGGCATTCCGCACCGCATCGTGGTCAGCGAACGGGGACTCGGTGAAGGTACTCTGGAATACAAGAACCGTCGCGCCGGCGAGAACCAGAACATCGCCATCGGAGATATTCTCGACTTCCTGGCCCAACAGACCCGCTGATCGCCATGCCGACTCGCTGCCTCCTCCGTCTGACAGCTGCTGCCACCCTGGGTGGCAGCCTTCTCCTCAGCGGCTGCGCCAACCAGTTGCCGCAACGCAGCGACCAGGAGGCACGCAGCGAGCGCAAGCTGCTCGAGCACAGCCTGAGCATCGACGTGGGCGAGCCAGCGACCTTGGAGCTGCCGCAGCGGCGCATCCGCATTCAGGAACAGAAGACGTTTGCCGTCACCGACTACGAGGTCACCCGTCGTTACGACCGCTACACGCCCTACCAGGCCTGGCGTGAGCTGTATGAGGTGCCACTGGGTGCCGTGGCCGTGATCGCAGGCACAGGCGCAAACGTGCTGAACGTGGTGTTGCTGGGTAACGTGCCAGAAAGCGCTACCCGCGGCTGGATCGAATACGGCTTTGCCGGGCTTAACCCGGCGATGAACGTCGAGTCCAATGGCCGTGCCGAACAGAACCTGGCACTGCTCAGCGACAAGCGCCTGGAGCAACGCACCGAATACACCACCCTGCCCTGGGCCGAGCGCCCGGTACAGGTGAGTGCCGGCAAGCAGTCCTTTGAGCTGACCACCGACCGGCGCGGCATCCTTCATCTCAACCTGCTCGACGGCCCCTTTGCCGAGCAGGACGCCAGTCGCATCGGCAAACTGCAACTGCGCGTGGCGGCCGAAGATGGCAGTCACAGCGAAGCCAGCATACTGGTCAGCCGCAGCCTGCGCGGCAAGCTGCAGGAAGCTCATGCGCTGATTTATGACGACCTCGAAGATGACGACGTCGGGCAGTGGGTGCATCGGGTCAAGCGTCTGTCCCAACTGGGGCTGGAAGAGGAAGCCAGCGAGCTGGAACAAAGCCTGATCGAGCTGACGCGCAATGACCCGGAGCTGCAGAAAGAGTTTCTCGACCTGCTGCTCAAGCAGGCCGGCCGACTGGCCGCCGACCCCGGAGCCGAGTAGCTCAGCGCTTAGCGCCGCACGATAAAACCGGCAATGCCCTGCAACGGCGCCTCGCTGACTTCCAGGCCACTGACCTCCGCCTGCTGCGGCCCTTGCTGTAGCCAGTGCTGCAGGCGCTCTACGGCCTCAGCCTCGCCCTCGAACAGCACCTCAACGCGGCCATCGGCCAGATTGCGCACCCAGCCATCCAGATCCAGCGCATCGGCCTGTTCCTGGGTTGCCTGGCGGAAATACACACCCTGCACCTTGCCGCTGACGTAGGCATGCCGGCATTGTCTGGTCACGACTGTCACTCCTCTTGCTGCAACTGGGTCAAACGCGCCTGTAATCCCGCGGCAGTCTGCTCACCCAGCAACTGATCGCGCACACGCCCCTGCGGGTCGATCAGATAGGTCGAAGGCAGTGCATCGCTACGCGGTAATTTAAGGCGCTCGGCCGGATCCAGCGCCAGCACGCTGTAGCGAATGCCCAACTGTTCGACCGCCTTGAGCAACTCCTCGCCCTGCAAACCATCGTAGTTGACGCCAACCACAGCAAGATCAGTGCGACTGGCAGCCAGCGCGTTCAACTCGGGCACTTCCTTGCGGCAGGGGCCGCACCACTCAGCCCAGTAATTGATGACCAGCCAGCGATCTTGCAGTTGTGCTGCCGATACCATTCGGCCATGCTGATCAGTACCATAGTCCTCACTGCACGCCGCCAGCCACAGGCTGCCTGCGATCATCACGATAGTCTGGAGCTGCCTGCGCATGCCTTTGTTCCTCGTTGAAGCGGGGTGTTTATGACCTTGGATGCCCTGCGCCTAGAAGTGCCGGACATACTGGAAGAAAACGCCATGCCACTGGCCACGCTGCCTGCCAGCCTGCTGCAGGCGCGCGGTCTGGCCCAGGATGCCGCGCTGCGGGAAGTTCTGGAATTGCTGTTCCGCCTCAATCGCAGCGCGCTGACCTTACTGGAAAGACAGCGCGTGCTGCAAAACTTCAGTGATGAGTATCGCCATTACGCCTGCGCCTACCAGGGCGGCACTCCGCCGCCCCTGCTGTTCCTGCGCCTCTGTCACGAACTGGCAACCGGCTTCAAACGTCTGCTGCTGCAGATCCTCCAGGGTCGCACACCATCCAAGCCACACCTGGCCTGGTGCCTGTACATGGCCCAGCACTTCCTCGCCCAATGCGTGATGCGTCACTACCAGCTGTATCAGGAGCCGCCGCGCGGCCTGTGGCTGGACAGCCACCTGCTGTACTGGATCGGCGAACATCAACAGTGCCTGGACGAACATGTGGCAGCAGCGTTCCAGCCTACTCCCGCTTGCACCCTGCGCGGCATCTACCAGCAGCAGCTGCTGCTGGCTCTGAGCAATCCGTTCCATCTCGCCGAAGGCGAATGCCCGCGCCTGTTCGCGGCCCTGGCACCCTTTGCCGAGCTGGCGAGGCTGCTGCCGGTGGAAGAGGACGAAGACATCGAGGGCGCCTTGGTCGACCTCAGCCTGGACCAGGCCAGCCTGCCGCAGCAGGCCATTACACCGGGCAACATCGAACTGCTTCGGCGCCTCGAGCTGGGCCCGCTGCTGATTGCCCTGCATGACCCCGCTCCGCTGCAGGAGCGCAGCGAGCGCGAGCTGCTTGAACGCGTGCGCCACAACTGGCTGGGACGTCAGCAGCGCCGACATGATCGCGCCGAACAGGCCATCGCCTGCAGCATGGTGGTCGGTCTGCCACAGATCCATGCCCACCTGCTCGAGCACCGTCCACTGCGCGTGGAAGCCCAGATGCTCGACAACAGCCCAGGCGGCGCACGCCTGCTGTGCAGCCCACAGCATGGCCAGCAACTGCAGGTCGGCCAGCTGTTGCTCCTGCCGGAAACCAGCAGCTCGCCACTGCTGGCCATGGTGCGCTGGCGTCACCAGAATGCCGACGGTCTGTACCTGGGCCTGCGCTACCTCAAAGGGCTTCCACGCCCCGTGTGGCTGCGCCGCGCACCGAACGCACAAACCCATCCCGGCGTCCTGCAAAGCACCCCGGCACCCGGCAACGGCTGGCATCACGGCCTGTGGCTGAATCAGGGGCAGTTCGTCGAAGGCGAGAATCTCTGGCTGCAACTGCTCAACGTCAACACCCAGACCATCGTGCCGCTGCCGGCCGCCAACCTGAACACGCCCCTGGTCATTCGTCACCCACTGCGACTGGGCTAGCCGCGCAGTTCAGGAACTGCGAGACAGGTCACGCCCAAGGCGGCCCGCGCGCACAGTTTTCATCGCGGGCTCCTTCCTATAATCGCGGCACACCCTTCCATTCGTGTTGCCGAGGCCCGCATGAGCCGCATCCCAGACCAGATCGTCGGTCCCGTTCCCAGCCAGATCATCAGTCAGGCACGCATCACTGCCAACGGCACCGGCAGCAAGGCGGCCGAATTCAATGTCGCCGCCTGGCTCAATCTACCGGGCCTGGGCGAGCTGCCGGTGTCGCTGCTGGTCAGCTATATCGATGGCAGCGAGCAGCGCGAGGTGGCGGTGGAGCACGGCAAGGTCAACAGCCACGGCAAGATCATGCTGTCAGGAGTAGCCCGACTGCCGCACAAGCAGAAAATCAGTGACATGCAGATTCGCCTGCGCAGTGCCGTACCGATTCGCGGGCTGATCGTCGAGGAACTGTTTGTCCAGGCTGCCGATCCGATCAGCACCAGCAGCAAGGCCTTTGCCTGACCCTCGATTCGCCACAGGGATGTGGCCGCTACGCCTCCACCTCAACACTGCAAGCAAGTCCCCCCGCCTCAGCCACCATCACGTCACCCCCAGCATCGCCCTTGGGCGCCAGTGACTCGGGCCACTCGAAAAACTGCAAACCGGTCACCCGCCGAAGACTTTCCAGCGCCTGCTGTGGCCGAACCTGATGCAGGAAGATCACACGATCACCAGCGGACTTGGGGCGAGACATCGACTATTCCGGCAGCAGCTCAACGATGCATTGGCTGTTTGCCAGAAGCATGCCAGCCGTCTGAACGCCTGCCTGCGGGACGGCATATGGCGCATAGCCACTGCCCCACGAAACAAACTGCCGTTTTTCGTCACCCAGCCATGGGCTTGAGCCACTGCTGCACACTGCCACTGAACAGCTCAGCCTGTTCTTCCTGCAGCATCTCCAGCGCCTGGCGCAGCGCCGGATACCAGGCTTCTTCCAGCTGCGCCGGCAACTGCCCGGCACGCGGCAAAGGCCAGGGACAACGGGTCAGTAACTGGTTGAGGCTGAAATGCCCTAGGTCGCGACTGAGCACCCAGCCGCCACCACTGACCCGGCAGACCAATCGCTCGCTTTCCAGAAACTCGACCAGCTCATCCCACTCGTCCTCGGGCAGCGGCCAGCCTTCTCGGGCCAGGTCCGTGTGCCAGAGCGGCCGCCCACGCTGCTGCCGCTCTAGGAACACGCGCAATACCGCCAATAGCACCAGCACCCGCGGCAGGCCGCGCTTGCGCCAGCGCCGTGAGGAGGACAGGTTGCACACCAGCTCCGCGCCGAACAGCACAATCACCCAGGACAGATAGACCCACAACAGGAACAGCGGCACCGTGGCGAAGGCGCCATAGATCAGCTGATAACCGGGAAACAGGCTGACAAACAGGCCAAACAGCGCCTTGGCCACCTCGAACAGCACGGCGGTAAATATCCCGCCGAGCAATGCATGTCGCAGCGGCACGCGGGTATTGGGCACGGCGGCATAGATCAGGGTGAAGGCGGCCACACTGAAAGCCACCGGCGTAAGCCCCAGCAGCAGCGTCGCTCCCGGCAGCGCATGTGGCCCGGAGAGCAGCGACAGCGAAGCGATATAGGTACTGAGCACGAAACCACTGCCAAGCAGCAGCGGCCCCAGACTGAGAATGGCCCAGTACAGCAGAAAGCTGGTCACGCCGCGCCGCGGCTGACGCAGACGCCAGATGGTGTTGAAGGCCTTCTCGATGGTCAGCAGCATGAGAAACGCCGTCACCGCCAGCAGCACCACACCGATCCAGGTCAGCTGTCGTGCCTGCTGGATAAACCCCAGCAGGTAGACCTGCACCGCCTCGCCGGTAGATGGCACGAAATTGCGAAAGATAAAGCTCTGAATCTGCTCGCCAACCCCCTGAAACGCGGGAATGGCCGAGAGCATGGCAAAGGTCACGGTCATCATCGGCACCACGGCGAACAACGTGGTGTAGGTCAGCGCGGCTGCGCTGTGTGTTCCGCGATCGGCCTGAAACCGCTGCAGAAGGAACTGCCCGAACTCCAGCAGGTCCACTAGGCGCTTGCGCATGCTCTCTCCTTGGATGCCCGACGCGTCATTCACCAGCCCCAGGCTGGCGACAGACGGGTAGAATAGCCGCCTCACCCAAGGCCCGGCGACCCCGTGATGACTGAATTGATCCTCTACCACAACCCACGCTGCTCGAAATCCCGCGGCGCTCTCGAACTGCTGGAAAGCGCCGGCCACAGCGTCAGCATCCTGCGCTATCTGGAAACCCCTCCCAGCGCCGACGAACTCAAGACCCTGCTGGGCAAACTCGGCATCCCAGCCCGTCAGCTGCTGCGCAGCGGCGAAGATGAATACAAGAGCCTGCAGCTGGACAACCCGGCGCTGGACGATGATGCGCTGATTGCCGCTATGACGGCCCATCCCAAACTGATCGAACGCCCGATCCTGATTGCCGGCGACCGCGCCGTGGTCGGCCGGCCGCCGGAAAAGGTTCTGGAGCTACTGGCATGAGCAACCCCTACATTCTGGTGCTGTATTACAGCCGCCATGGTGCCACCGCCGAAATGGCCCGGCAGATTGCCCGTGGCGTGGAGCTGGGCGGCCTCGAAGCCCGCCTGCGCACCGTGCCCGCCGTCTCGCCCGAGTGCAGTGCCGTGGTTCCGGAGATTCCCGAGGAAGGCGCGCTGTACGCCTCACTGGAAGACCTGCAGCACTGCGCCGGCCTGGCCCTAGGCAGCCCGACCCGCTTCGGCAACATGGCATCGGCCCTCAAGCACTTTATCGACGGCAGCAGCAGCCTGTGGCTGAGCGGCGCACTGGTCGGCAAGCCAGCTGGCGTGTTCACCTCCACCGCCAGCCTGCACGGCGGTCAGGAAAGCACCCTGCTGTCCATGCTGCTGCCGTTGCTGCACCACGGCATGCTGGTCTGCGGCCTGCCCTACAGCGAGAATGCCCTGCTGGAAACCCAAGGCGGCGGCACGCCTTACGGCGCCAGCCACCACGCTGGCGCCGATGGCAAGCGTCCGCTGGACGAACACGAACTGGCCCTGTGCCGCGCACTCGGCCAGCGTCTGGCCGAAACCGCCCGCCGTCTGGAGACTGACCGTGGCTAAGCAAGTTAAACCACTACCGGCACTGGAATGGCTGCAACCGCGCCTGAAGCTGAGCCGCGCCCTGAGCCTGTTCAACTTCGTCGCCCTGTTTGCCGTGCTGGCGATCTGGAACCTGGGCTTTGCCGACCTGCATGGCGCCAATCCGTGGATCGTCATCAGCATCCAACTGGTGCCGTTGCTGCTGCTGGCACCCGGCATGCTGCTGGGCCACGCCCGCGCCCATGCCTGGCTGTGCTTCGTGGTGAATATCTATTTCATCCAGGGCATTCTTGCCGCCATCGACCCGGCACGCTCCCTGTACGGCGTCCTGCAGGCCATCATCAGCTTTGCCCTGTTCAGTAGCGCCCTGCTTTACACGCGCTGGCGCTTCCAGTACGACCGCAAGCTGGCGGGCGAGTAACGCATTCGCCTGCGCGGCAACGCGCAGGCCGTGCTACCAGCCCAGAGTTTCCTTGAGGAAGGGAATGGTCAGCTTGCGCTGTGCCTGCAAGGACGCCTGATCGAGTTGTTCGAGCAACTCGAACAACGCACTCATGCTGCGGGCGCCACGGGTCAGGATGAAACGCCCCACCTCGTCCGGCATCTGCAGACCACGCCGCGAAGCGCGCAACTGCAGCGCACGCAGCTTGTCCTCATCGGCCAGTTCCTGCAGCTGAAACACCAGCGCGAGGGTCAGGCGCGACTGCAGATCCGGCAGCTGCACACCCAGCTCGCGAGGGGAAGTCGCCGCCGCCAGCAGCAGACGCTTGCCAGCATCGCGCAGGCGATTGAACAGGTGGAACAGCGCCTCTTCCCAATCGGCACGACCGGCCACGGCTTCAAGATCATCCAGACAGACCAGCTCGCACTGTTCGAGATTGTCCAGTAGCTCCGGGCCGTAATCGGCCACTTCGGCCAGCGGCAGGTATACCGCAGCTTCGTCGCGCTGCTCGAAGCGCAGACAGGCGGCCTGCAGCAGATGACTGCGCCCGACACCGGCGGCGCCCCACAGGTAGATCAGGCTGTCGGTCCAGCCGGCATCCGCCTCGCACAGACGCTCGACATAGCCGAGAGCCGCCGCGTTGGCGCCGGGGTAATAGTTGGCGAAGGTGGCGTCATCACGCAGACGCACCCCCAAAGGGAGCTGGATTGGTTTCATGCCGGGGGCGAGGCTTCTTGCGAAACCTCGGGGGACTCTCCATAAAGTTCGGAAAGTTTATACAAATCATGCACATGGCGCAGCAGAACCATGATCACCGCAGCCACGGGCAGGGCCAGCAGGATACCGGTGAAGCCAAACAGCTGACCGCCGGCAAGGATGGCGAAGATCACCGCGACCGGATGCAGGCCGATGCGGTCACCCACCAGCCAGGGCGTCAGCAGCATGCCCTCGAGCAACTGGCCGACGGTGAAGACCACCAGCACGCCGATCAGCGGATACCAGTCGCCCGCGCCAAACTGGAACAGGACCGCCACCAGTGCGGCGCCTAACCCGACCACCAGCCCCATGTAGGGCACGATGCTGGCCAGACCGGCCAGCAGACCGATCAGCAGGCCCAGCTCCAGCCCCACCAGCATCAGTCCGGCGGCGTAGATGGTGGCCAGCGCGAGCATGACCAGCAGTTGCCCGCGCACAAACGCCCCCAACACCTCATGGCACTCGGCGGTCAGGCGCATGACCAGCCCTTCTCGCCGCCGCGGCAACAGGCCACGCAGCTTGTGCATCAGCACATCCCAGTCGCGCATCAGGTAGAAACTGACAATCGGCACCAGCAACAGGTTGCCGATAAAGCCCACCAGCGCCAAGCTCGACTGAGTCACCTGCAGCAGCAAGGCCCCGAGGATATCGCTGGTTCGGGTGGGGTTATCCGCCACCGCGGCCTTCAAGCGGTCAAACTGCCAGAAGTCCGCACTCAGCCCCAGCTGCACCTGCAACCAGGGCATCGCGCTGTGCTGCAGCCAGTCGAGCATCTGCGGCGTCAGTTCATACAGGCGCATCAGCTGCCGCCCTAACAGCGGCAGGAAGATCAGCAGCAACACGGCCACGGCCACGGCAAACAGCAGAAACACCAGCGCCACGCCCAGGCTGCGCGAAAGCTTCAAGCGCTCCAGTCGGTCAACCAGCGGATCGCCCAGATAGGCGAGCAGCATGGCTACCAGAAAGGGCGACAGGATCGGCGTAAGCAGATAGATCAGCCAGCCGCTGAGAAAGATGCCTACCAGCCACAACCAGCGCAGCGAGTCGCTCATCATCAGGCCCTCAACCGGGCGGAGCGGTACTTGTGCCCCCAGACCCAGACGTAATGTCCACCACTGAGCACAGCCAGCAGCAGAACGGTGATGACCAGCGCCGGGCGTACTTCGGCAAACGCCGGCAGGATGCTCAGCTCGAGCAGCACGGCCAACACCAGTACGATCTGCAGCAGGGTCGACAGCTTGCCCAGCCAGGTGGGTCTGAACTGCAGCGGGCCGACCAGATAACGGAACAAGGACGCGCCACTGACGATCAGCAGATCCCTGAGCAGCACCACGGCCGTCAGCCACCAGGGCAGCACCGCGGTGAGGCTCAGGCACAGGTAACTGGTGACCAGCAGCAGCTTGTCGGCAATCGGATCGAGGATCGAACCCAGGCGGGTGATCCACTTGAAGCGCCGCGCCAGAAAACCATCCAGCGCATCGGTGAAACCAGCCACGGCAAACAGACCAAGGGCCTGGCCATGACGCTCAGCCAGCAGCAGCCAGGCAATCGGAATGGTCAGCAGCAGGCGCAGCACGGTCAGAAGGTTGGGCAGTTGACGCATGCTGGCACTCCTTGGCAGCGGCGCTTACCAGTGAAAGCGCAGGGTATCGGTAGCCTGGGCGGCAACTACCGGCGCCTGGCCAGGAGCCGCAGGAGCGGCTTCGGCACTGACCGCCGGGCTTTCCTGCAAGTGCGCCAGCGCCAGTTGCGCGCGCAGCTGTTCGGCACTGGCGCTAACCCGGAAGGTCAGGCGACCACCATCGGCCTTGACCAACTGTGCGGCAAACGGCTCCAGCAGACGCTGCAACTCGGCATAACGGGCCAGGTCGGCGCCCTCCACTTCCAGGGTCAGGCTGCGTGCGGCTCCCGGTGCGACCACAAAGCGCGGCGCAAGTCGCTCGCTGACAGCCAGCAGCACGGCATCGGCCAGCTGTGCCGGATCGGCCGCCGAAGCGTTGCCCTGCTCACGGGTGTCGCCCAGCCAGAGCGTCCACTCCGCTTTCATGCCTGCATATTCTGACCTAGTCAAAACCGCAAGGGTGGCATCTGTCGAATAACGCTCTGACGCTTTAGCTAACTCAGCCGGGACCTCTTCTCTGAGACTTTCTGATGTCACGATCAATTGCTCATTGAGGTCACCTATCGGCAAACGGATCGGAAGCCCCCGGTGTTGGGCTGCACGCTTAACAAGAGCCCCCCCCTCCTGCCCATCGGTAAGCAAGTTGTTTGACTCAACTGACTCGTCAAACCACCAAGCAATGATTGCAGGCCGGTTGGCACCCCACAGCGACAAGCCCGCCCGCTGCAGAGCCGCATCGGTACTGACCGGATCGAACTGCACCAACAGGGCATCGGCCTCATAACCGTACTGACTGATCACCTGCTGGGGATTCTTGCGCAGCTCCGCCAGCCCGGGGTTCTGCACGGCGGCCACCGAGCCAGTCAGGCGCAGCACCAGGGTATCCAGGGCGCGCGTCAGGGCGGCGCTGCGCTCCTCTGGCTGCTGCCCGCTCACGGCCTCGCGCACCTGATACAGGTCGGTGACGGTCTGCGCCCAGGCGGCCGGAGCCAACAAAGCAAGGCAGAGGAGGAACGGGCGGAAGACGGCGCGCATAGGGCTCTCGCAGGGCAGGACGGCGGAAAAGCGCATACCTTAAACAGCCCGCCGCCCTGCGGCAACCGCGGCCGCCGGCTTTTCTGGCCGCTGGCCGGCAAGCCTGATAAAATCGCGCGCCTCGCAGACCGTGGCCCGTGCGCCCGGTCAACTACCGAATTCCCCCGCAAAGGCCTGGATTTATGAGCAAGCAACCCTCCATCAGCTACAAAGACGCCGGTGTAGACATCGACGCCGGTGAAGCCCTGGTCGAACGCATCAAGGGCGTCGCCAAGCGCACCGCGCGTCCGGAAGTGATGGGCGGTCTGGGCGGTTTCGGCGCCCTGTGCGAAATCCCGGCCGGCTACAAGCAGCCGGTGCTGGTATCCGGCACCGACGGCGTCGGCACCAAGCTGCGCCTGGCGCTGAACCTGAACAAGCACGACAGCATCGGCCAGGATCTGGTCGCCATGTGCGTCAACGACCTGGTGGTGTGTGGCGCCGAGCCGCTGTTCTTCCTCGACTACTACGCCACCGGCAAGCTGAACGTGGACGTGGCGGCTACCGTGGTGACTGGCATCGGCGCCGGCTGCGAACTGGCCGGCTGCTCCCTGGTGGGTGGCGAGACCGCTGAAATGCCCGGCATGTATGAAGGCGAAGACTACGACCTGGCCGGCTTCTGCGTCGGCGTTGTGGAAAAGAGCGAAATCATCGACGGCTCGAAAGTCGCCACCGGTGACGCCCTGATCGCCCTTCCTTCTTCCGGCCCGCACTCCAACGGCTACTCGCTGATCCGCAAGATCCTCGAAGTATCCGGTGCCGACATCGAAACCACCGAACTGGACGGCAAGAAGCTGGCCGACCTGCTGATGGCGCCGACCCGCATCTACGTCAAGCCGCTGCTGAAACTGATCAAGGACACCGGCGCGGTCAAGGCCATGGCCCACATCACCGGCGGTGGCCTGCTCGACAACATCCCGCGCGTGCTGCCGCAAGGCGCCCAGGCGGTGGTCGACGTGGCCAGCTGGACCCGCCCGGCCGTGTTCGACTGGCTGCAGGAAAAAGGCAACGTCGACGAACACGAGATGCACCGCGTGCTCAACTGCGGCGTCGGCATGGTCATCTGCGTTGCCCAGGATCAGGTCGAAGCCGCCCTGGCCAGCCTGCGCGCCTCCGGTGAAGCACCGTGGGTGATCGGCCAGATCGGCGTGGCTGCCGAAGGTGCCGCCCAGGTTCAGCTGAACAACCTGAAAGCCCACTGATGACCTGCAAGGTTGTCGTACTGATCTCGGGGTCTGGCAGCAACCTGCAGGCCCTGATCGACAGTCTGCAGGCAGACAGTCCGGCACAGATCAGCGCGGTGATTTCCAACCGCGCCGATGCCTTTGGCCTGCAACGCGCGGCCAAGGCCGGGATTACCACCCAGGTACTCGACCACAAGGCCTTTGCCGACCGTGAAGCCTTTGATGGCGCCCTGATCGAGGCCATCGATGCCTACCAGGCCGATCTGGTGATACTCGCCGGCTTCATGCGCATCCTGACACTGGGATTCGTCACCCACTACACCGGCCGCCTGCTCAATATCCATCCGTCGCTGCTGCCCAAGTACAAAGGGCTGCACACCCACCAGCGGGCGCTGGAAGCCGGCGATACCGAGCATGGCTGCAGCGTGCACTTCGTCACCGAGGAACTCGACGGCGGGCCGCTGGTCGTACAGGCCGTGGTGCCGGTCATGGCTGACGATACGGCGGATACCCTGGCCGAGCGGGTACATGCCGCCGAGCACCAGATCTATCCGCTGGCCATGCACTGGTTCGCCCAGGGCCGCCTGCAACTGGATGAGCGCGGCTGCCAGCTGGACGGCCAGCTGCTGCCCGCCAGCGGCCAGGTCATCCGTACATTCTGATTGGGGAGTTCCACCGCATGCGTGCTCTGCTGCTTGTCGCCCTTGCCCTCCTGGGCCTGAATGCTCAGGCCTTCGAACTGCAGCCCTACTCCGCCAGCTACACCGCCGACTGGAAGCAGGTACCGATCAGCGGCACCGCCGAGCGCAGCCTCAAGCCGCTGGGCGATGGTCGCTGGGAGCTGAGCTTCGGCGCCGCCATGCTGGTGGCCAGCCTCAGCGAAGTCAGCACCTTTCGCGTCGAGAATGACGCCCTGCTGCCCTTGACCTACCGCTTCAACCGCGGCGGACTGGGCAAGAGCAAGCAGGTCGAGCACGACTTCGACTGGACCGAAAAGCAGGTGATCGGCAGCGATCGCGGCGAGCAAGTGCGCCTGCCGCTGAACCGCGGCATGCTCGATAAATCGACCTACCAACTGGCCCTGCAGCAGGCGGTCGCCAATGGCGAGAAGAATGTCAGCTATCAGGTGATCGACGGCGACGAACTAGACACCTATGACTTCCGCGTACTCGGTGAAGAGCGGGTGCGCACCCAGGCCGGCCTGATCGATGCGATCAAGGTCGAGCGGGTACGCGACCCTACCAAGAGCGCGCGCAAGACCGTGCTGTGGTTCGCCAAGGACTGGGACTTCCTGCTGGTGCGCCTGCATCAGGTCGAGAAGGACGGCAAGGAATACCAGATCATGCTCAAGGAAGGCGAAGTAAACGGCCGCAAGGTGGTTGGCGCGAAGAACTGATAGGTTGCAGACATGAAAAAGCCGGGCAATTGCCCGGCTTTTTCATGGGTTAGCGTTACCACATCAGGTCGTCGGGGACCTGATAGGCGGCGTACGGATCATCAGCATCCGGCGCCTCGGTCGGCGTATTGAGCAGGATCACCCGGCGCGGATCACGCTCCTGGATGCGCAGCGCCGCCTCACGCGGGATCATCTCGTAGCCACCGCCATGGCGGACGATGGCCAGCGAGCCGCGACTGAGCTTGTCGCGCAGCATGGCGTTGACCGCAATCCGCTTGATCTTTTTCTCGTCGACGAAGTTGTAGTAGTCATCGCTCTGCAGCTTGGGCAGGCGCGAGCTTTCGATCAGTTGCTTGATCTGCGCGGCACGGGCCTTCTGCTCGGCCTTTTCCTTCTGCTGCTCGTTCAGCTCCTGATCGCGCGCGGCTTTCTCGGCCTGCGCCTGCAGGGCGGCCTGTTTGATCGCATCATCGACTTCCACCTGGCCTTTCTTTTCCAGGCGTTGCTGCTTCTGCTTCTGCTTGCCGGCCTGCTTGGCCTGCTTTTCACTGACCAGACCGGCTTTCATCAGCTGGTCGCGAAGGGAAAGACTCATGGAAGGTTCTCGTTCAGTTCGACTCAGCAGCCCAGGGCTGCCTTTTCCTGTTTCTTGGCTTCGCCCCACAGGGCATCCAGCTCATCCAGGCTGCAATTCTCGATGGGACGGCCCGCTTCACGCAACGCCTGCTCGATGAAGCGGAAGCGCCGTTCGAACTTGCCATTGGCCGCCCGCAGCGCCGCCTCCGGCTCGACCTTGAGATGGCGGGCCAGATTGACCACGACAAACAGCAGGTCGCCAAGCTCCTCGGCAATGGCCTGCGGGTCGTTCTCGCTCATGGCCTCGAGCACTTCATCGAGTTCTTCGCGCACCTTGTCCAGCACCGGCAAGGCCTCCGGCCAGTCGAAGCCCACCTGCGCCGCGCGTTTCTGCAGCTTGGCCGCGCGCGACAGGGCCGGCAGCGCCTGGGGCACATCATCCAGCAGCGACAGCTGCTCGGGCGCCTCGGTCTTGGCGGCACGCTCCTCGGCCTTGAGTTCTTCCCAGCGCTGCTTGACCGCCGCCTCTTCCAGCTTCTGCGCATCCGGCTCGCCATACAGATCGCCATCCGGGAACACGTGCGGGTGACGGCGGATCAACTTGGCGGTGATGCCATCGACCACCTCGGCAAAACCGAAGCGCCCCTCTTCCGTCGCCAGCTGGCTGTAATAGACCACCTGGAAGAGCAGATCACCCAGCTCGCCGGGCAGATGATCGAAGTCGCCGCGCTCGATGGCATCGGCCACCTCGTAGGCCTCTTCGAGGGTGTAGGGCACGATGCTGGCGTAGCTCTGCTTGAGGTCCCACGGGCAACCATGTTCGGGGTGACGCAGGCGAGCCATCAGTTGCAGCAGGTCGTCGAGCTTATACATCCTTGCTGCCCCGCTCGCGGCGCGTCTCGATCACGTTGGGCAGCTGGCTGATGCGCGCAAGCAAACGCCCCAGGGCTTCCAGTCCGGGAATCTCGATGGTCAGGCGCATGGCCGCTGTGTTGTCTTCCTTGTTCGACCGGGTGTTGACCGCCAGCACATTGATCTTCTCGTTGAGCAGGACCTGCGACACGTCGCGCAGCAGGCCCGAGCGGTCGTAGGCACGCACCAGAATATCCACCGGGTAGGTCTGCACTGGGGTGCTACCCCAGCTCACCTGAATCATCCTGTGCGCCTCGCGCTCGACCAGTTGCAGCGCGGTCGGGCAGTCCTGGCGATGGATGGTGACACCGCGGCCGACCGTGATGTAGCCGATGATCGGATCGCCCGGCAACGGCTGGCAGCAACCGGCCATCTGCGTAAGCAGGTTGCCGACGCCAAGGATCTGCACGTCGTCGTGGCGACCCGGACGGCTGCTCGGCTTGCGCGGAATCAGCTCCAGCTGCTCGCTACTGCGATCCGGCTCGACCAGCTGCTGCGCCTGGTTGACCGTCGGCGCCAGGCGCAGATCGCCGGCACCCAGCGCGGCATAGAGGTCCTCGGCGCTCTTGAGGTTGCACTTCTCGGCGAGCTTGTTGAAATCCACCGGCGGCATGGCCAAGCGGGCCAGCTCGCGTTCGAGCATCTGCTTGCCGGCGGCGACGTTCTGTTCGCGATCCTGCTGCTTGAACCAGTGGACGATCTTGGCCCGCGCCCGGCTGGTGGTGACATAGCCCAGGTTGGAGTTGAGCCAGTCACGGCTCGGCGCGCCGTTCTTGCCGGTGATGATCGCCACCTGGTCGCCGGTGTGCAGACTGTAGGTCAGCGGCACGATGCGCCCGTTGATCTTGGCGCCGCGGCAGTTGTGACCGATCTGGGTATGCACGCGGTAGGCGAAATCCAGCGGCGTGGCGCCCTTGGGCAGGTCGATGGCATGCCCGTCCGGGGTGAACACGTAGACCCGATCCGGCTCGATATCAACCTTGAGCTGCTCGGCCAGGCCACCGATATCGCCCAGTTCCTCGTGCCACTCGAGGACCTGGCGCAGCCAGGCCATCTTCTCTTCGTAGTGGTTGGAGTTGCCCTTGACATCGGTGCCCTTGTACTTCCAGTGCGCGCACACGCCCAGCTCGGCTTCCTCGTGCATGCCGTGGGTGCGGATCTGCACCTCCAGCACCTTGCCTTCCGGCCCGAGCACGGCGGTGTGCAACGAGCGGTAACCGTTTTCCTTGGGGTTGGCGATGTAGTCGTCGAACTCGCGCGGGATGTGCCGCCACAGGCTGTGGACGATGCCGAGCGTGGTGTAGCAGTCACGCACCTCGGGCACCAGCACACGCACGGCACGCACGTCGTAGATCTGGCT
Organism: Pseudomonas fluvialis; assembly: GCF_014207935.1. Lineage (GTDB taxonomy): Bacteria > Pseudomonadota > Gammaproteobacteria > Pseudomonadales > Pseudomonadaceae > Aquipseudomonas > Aquipseudomonas fluvialis_A. Next base: position 535,930 of record NZ_JACHLL010000003.1, read on the forward strand.
GAACTCCAGACCTTTCTTCTGCATCTTGCGCCAGATCGAATAGATGTGTTTCGCCCGCCCGCTGATATCGGCCTTGATCCCGGCGGCATTCAGTTCGTCGCGCAGCTGCTGCATGACGTCACTGATGTACTGCTGGCGATCGAGACGACGCTCGTGCAGCAACTTGGCGATCTGCTTGTACTGCTCGGGCTCCAGGTAGCGGAAGGACAGGTCTTCCAGCTCCCACTTGATATGACCGATGCCCAGGCGGTGGGCCAGCGGGGCATAGATGTCGAACACCTCGCGGGCCACGCGGTGACGCTTCTCTTCGTCGGCGTCCTTCACCTCGCGGATGGCACAGGTGCGCTCGGCCAGCTTGATCAGCGCCACGCGCACATCATCGACCATGGCCACCAGCATCTTGCGCAGGTTCTCCACCTGCGCCTGGGAGCCAAGCACCAGGGAGTCGCGCGGGTTGACGCTGTTGCTGATCGCCGCCATGCGCAGCACGCCCTTGATCAGCTTGCCGACCACCGGACCAAAGCGTTCCTGCACGGCGGCCAGACTGACCTTGTCCTCGCGCACCGCGCGATAGATCACCGCCGCCACCAGGGAATCCTGGTCGAGCTTGAGATCGGCGAGGATCTCGGCGATCTCAAGGCCGGTACGGAAACTCGAATTACCCTCGGCCCAGATATTCTTCTGCGCGATCGCCTGCTGCTCGACATCGCGGGCGTATTCGCACGCCGCGCGCAGGCCGTCCCGCTCCAGCGCCGGGTCGAGCGCGAGCATGTGATCCAGCCATGCATCGAGGTTGAGGCTGCCGTCATCGTTGACCGGCTGCGAAGCCCTTACCTGTACCATCTTGCATCCTCTTGCAGAGCCGGCCTTCTCTGGGCCGGTCGGATTACAGGGGCTTCCTAGCCCCTCTCGAACAACGCCATCGCCTCGACATGCGCCGTCTGCGGAAACATGTCGAGAATCCCGGCCTTGCGCAGCCGGTAGCCCTGTCGGACCAGCTCGGCGGCATCCCGCGCCAGCGTGGCGGGGTTGCAGGAAACGTACAGCACACGTTCTGCGCCCAGGCGCTGCATATCGCGCACCACCTCGAAGGCACCGTCACGCGGCGGGTCCAGCAACACGGCCGGAAAGCCGCATTCTGCCCAACTCGCCGAATGCAGGGGCTGCGCCAGATCAGCACAGAGCACCCGCACATTATCCAGACCATTGGCCAGGGCGTTGGCCTGGGCACGCTCGACCATCGCCGCGACACCCTCCACCGCCACCACCTCACGCACCCGCCGAGCCAGCGGCAGGGCAAAGTTGCCCAGACCACAGAACAGGTCGAGCACACGCTCGTCGGCCTGCGGCGCCAGCCAGTCTAGCGCCTGCGCCACCATCTGCTCGTTGATCGACGCGTTGACCTGAACGAAATCGCCCGGCCGCCAGGCCAGCTCCACGGCAAAGGCCGGCAGGGCGAACCCCAGCTCGGCACCGGCCTGATCCGGGTAGGGCTCACCCTCGCCATGCCACCACAACTGCACCTGCTGCTCGGCACAGAATTGCCGCAGCAACTGCTGATCAGCCTCGACCAGCGCCCCGGTATGGCGCAGCAGCAGCGCCACCTGAGTGCCGCTGAACAGCTCGACATGGCCGAGCCGCTCCGGGCGGCCGAACTGGCGGAGCAGCGCCGGCAAAGCGCGGGCAATCGACTGCAAGGGCTGTACCAGCACCGGGCACTCGCCCAGGGCAACAATGTCCTGACTGGCGGCAGCGCGGAAACCGACCTCCAGACGCTTTTGCTTGGCATCCCAGCGCACGGCAATCCGCGTGCGTCGGCGATAGCCCAGCTCCGGACCGGTCAGCGGCGTTGCCCACTCCTCCGGCTGCACCTGCGCCAAACGCTGCAACTGCTCGGCCAGGCTGCGCTGTTTCAGCGCCAGCTGTTCGGCATGCGGCAGGTGCTGCAGGCTGCAGCCGCCGCAGCGCCCAGCCACCGCGCAGGCCGGCTGCCGGCGTAGGTCACTGGCCTTGAGCACGCGCTCGACACGGGCATCGACGACCTTGCTGCGCGCCGCCAGCACACGGGCTTCGACATCCTCACCGGCCAGGGCGCCGGCCACAAACCAGGTGCGGCCATCGACATGCGCAATGCCGCGACCATCATGGGCCAGGCGCTCTATCTGCAGCTTCTGTTTCTTGCCCACCGGCACGCCGGCGGACTTGTCGCCACCGGCCGGCTGGAAGCGCAGGGTCTTGGGTTGACGGGCCATGGCTATTGGTTAAACAGGCCGGACGACAGGTAACGGTCGCCGCGGTCACAGATGATCGCCACCATCAGCGCGTTTTCCACCTGTTGCGACAGGCGCAGCATGGCGGCCACCGCACCGCCGGAGGAGACGCCGCAGAAGATGCCCTCCTCGCGGGCCAGACGGCGCATACAGTCCTCGGCCTCGGCCTGGGAGATATCCAGCACCTGATCGACCCGGCTGGCGTCGAAGATGCTCGGCAGGTATTCCTGCGGCCAGCGGCGAATCCCCGGAATGGCCGAGCCATCCTGCGGCTGCAGGCCGATGATCTGTACCGCCGGGTTCTGTTCCTTGAGGTAGCGCGAGGTACCCATGATGGTGCCGGTGGTGCCCATCGAGCTGATGAAGTGGGTGATACGCCCGCCTGTCTGCCGCCAGATTTCCGGCCCGGTGCTCTGGTAGTGAGCCACCGGGTTATCGGCATTGGCGAACTGATCCAGCACCTTGCCCTTGCCTTCGGCCTGCATGGCCAGCGCCAGGTCGCGCGCCTCCTCCATGCCCCCCACCAGAATCAGCTCGGCGCCATAAGCCGTCATGGCCGCCTTGCGCTCGGCCGTGGAGTTGTCCGGCATGATCAGGATCATGCGGTAGCCCTTGATCGCCGCCACCATGGCCAGGGCAATGCCGGTATTGCCGCTGGTGGCCTCGATCAAGGTATCGCCGGGGTGGATGTCACCGCGCAACTCGGCCGCGCTGATCATCGACAGCGCCGGGCGGTCCTTCACCGAACCCGCCGGGTTGTTGCCTTCCAGCTTCACCAGCAGGGTATTGCTGGTCTGTCCCGCCAGGCGCTGCAGACGCACCAGCGGCGTGTTGCCGACATAGTCGGCAATCGTGGGGAAATCAGTCATGGCGTATCGGCACTCGGCCAGCATTACGGGGCGCCTATGATAGCGGCAAACCGGAGCAGGCCATACCGCCATACGCGCCAGTTGTTTGCCGGTCGTTGCCGCGCCGCTACACTGCCGGAAAATCTGCAGGAGGCTGTGCGTGTTCAAGGACCTAAGCATCAAGAGCCGGGTATTGCTGCTCACCCTGCTGCCCAGCACATTGCTGGCCTGCGTACTGGGCGGCTACTTCAGCTGGACTCAGCTATCGGACCTGCGCCAGCAGATCGAAGCCCGCGGCGCACTGATCAGCGAGCAGCTCGCGGTGCTCGCCGCCCCCGCCCTGCAGGCCGGCCAGAGCGGGCGCCTACAGCGCATCGCCGAAGCCGCGCTGGAACAGGATGATGTGCGCAGCGTGCACATCCGCAATACCGACCTGCTTCAGGCCGCGCATGCCGGCCCGCGCCTGAAGAACCTCGACCCGCTGACCGACCGCCAGCGCCTGGCCTTGTCCAGCGGCAGCGACAGCACACGCTTTCGCCTACCGGTGCTCGGCCGCCACTACAACCTGGGCGCCCAGGCCACCGCCGCACCGGACCACCTGCTGGGCTGGGTTGACGTGGAAATCGCCCACAGCGGCATTCTGCTGAAAACCTATCAGGGACTGCTCGCCAGTCTGCTGCTGACATTGCTGGCCTTGGTCGCCACAGCCATGCTCGCTCTGCGCCTTTCACGTTCGGTCAACGGCCCGCTGCGACGCATCCAGCAAGGCGTCGCGCAACTGCGCGAAGGCCGACTGGAGACACGCCTGCCGCTGATCGGCAACGAGGAACTGGACGCGCTCTCGGCCGGTATCAACCGCATGGCCGAGGCCCTGCAGAGCGCCCAGGAGGAAATGCAGCACAGCATCGACCAGGCCACCGAGGACGTCAGACAGAACCTGGAAACCATCGAGATCCAGAACATCGAACTGGACCTGGCGCGCAAGGAGGCACTGGAGGCCAGCCGCATCAAGTCCGAATTCCTCGCCAACATGAGCCACGAGATCCGTACGCCACTCAACGGCATCATCGGCTTTACCCATCTGCTGCTGAAAAGCGACATGACGCCTCGTCAGCTCGACTACCTGGCCACCATCGAAAAGTCCGCCGATAGCCTGATGGGAATCATCAATGAGGTGCTCGATTTCTCCAAGATCGAAGCCGGCAAGCTGGTGCTGGAGAAACTGCCGTTCAACCTCTGCGATCTGATCGAGGAAAGCCTCACCCTGCTCGCCCCGGGCGCCCACGAGAAACAGCTCGAACTGGTCAGCCTGTTCTACCGCGACACTCCGCGCGCCCTGATCGGCGACCCGCAGCGCCTCAAGCAGGTGCTCAACAACCTGATCAGCAACGCCATCAAGTTCACCCGCTCCGGCAGCATCGTGGTGCGCACCATGCTCGAAGACGAACGCGACGGCCGCGCCCAGCTGCGCATCAGCGTGCAGGACACCGGTATCGGCCTGTCCGACGAGGACCTGGCCGCCCTGTTCAAGGCTTTCAGCCAGGCCGACAACTCGCTCAGCCGGCAACCCGGCGGCACCGGTCTTGGCCTGGTCATCTCGCGGCGCATCATCGAACAGATGGGGGGCGAGATTGGCGTGGAAAGCCGCCCTGGCGCCGGTTCGGAATTCTGGATCAGCCTCAGCCTGCCGCGGGCCCGCGAGGACATCGAAGACCAGCCGCGCGCTCCCCTGCTGGGACGCCAGCTGGTCCTGCTGGAAAGCCACGAACTGAGCCGCCAGGCCATGCAGCACCAGCTCGAAGACCTCGGCCTGGAAGTCACCAGTTTTGCCGAACGCGAGGCCCTGCTGGCGCATGTCGCCCGGCAGCAGGCGGCCGGCCAGCCGGTCGGCCTGGCACTGCTGGCCATCAGCCTTGGCGAGCTGCCTGCCGAGCAGCTCAACCCCCTGGTTCTGCAGCTGGAGAAGCTCGGCTGCCGCAGCCTGCTGCTCTGCCCGACCACCGAACAGGCGCAGCTGCACACCCTGCTCGGCAGTAGCCGCAGCCTGTTGCAGGCCAAACCGGCCTGTCGGCGCAAGCTGCAGAGTGGCCTCAGCGAACTGCTCGGGCCGCGCCCGCAACCGGTCGAGGAAGCTCCGGTCATCCCCGATCGTCCGCCGCGCCTGCTCTGCGTCGACGACAACCCGGCCAACCTGCTGCTGGTACAGACCCTGCTCGGTGATCTCGGCGCCGAAGTCACCGCCGTGGACAGCGGTTTTGCCGCCCTCGACGTACTGGAGCGCAAGGAGTTCGACCTGGTGTTCATGGACGTGCAGATGCCGGAAATGGACGGCCGTCAGACCACCGAAGAAATCCGCCGCCGCGAGGCCGTGGCAGGACGCGCCCCGTTGCCGATCATCGCCCTGACCGCCCACGCCCTGGCTAATGAAAAGCGCGCCCTACTGCGCATCGGTATGGACGACTACCTGACCAAGCCGATCAGCGAACGGCAACTGGTTCAGGTCATTCTCAAGTGGACCGGCCTCAGCCTGCGCCGCGCCAGCAGCGAGGGCGCCCAGCTCGACAGCAATCCGCTGATCGACCCACTGCAGCTGCCGGTGCTCGACAGCGAGGAAGGGCTGCGCCTGGCGGCCGGCAAATCGGTACTGGCCGCTGACATGCTGGGCATGCTGCTGGCCTCCCTGGAAGCGGACCAGATCGCCATTCGCAGCGCCCGCGAGCAGCAGGATCGCCTGGCCCTGCTCGAGCGCGTGCACCGCCTGCACGGTGCCACCCGCTATTGCGGCGTGCCGCAACTGCGTGCTGCCTGCCAGCAGGCGGAAACCCTGCTCAAGGAAGAAGATGCAGGCGCACAACAGGCACTCGATACCCTCGAAGAAGCCATTCGCCGCCTGCAACAGCAAGCCCGTACCCCGGCCTGAGGAGCCCAGCCATGCAAATCATGCTGTTCAGCTGCCAGAACTACGAGCAAGAAAGCTTCAGCGGAGCCAATTCGGCAGGCGCCTTCACCCTGAGTTTTCAGCCGAGTCGCCTGACCCTCAGTACCGCTGCCCTGGCCGACGGCGTACCCGTGGTCTGCGCCTTCATCAACGACGACCTGTCGGCACCTGTGCTGCAGCGCCTGGCGGCCGGCGGCACTCGACTGATCGCCCTGCGCTCAGCCGGCTACAACCATGTCGATCTGAAAGCCGCCGAACTGCTCGGCCTCGGCGTAGTGCGCGTGCCCGACTACTCGCCACACGCCATCGCCGAGCACGCCGTGGCGCTGATCCTGGCGCTCAATCGGCGCATACACCGAGCCTACAACCGCACTCGCGAGGGCGATTTCTCACTGCACGGACTGATCGGCTTCGATCTGCACGGCAAAACCGTCGGCGTAGTCGGCACCGGGCAGATAGGCGCGGCCTTCGCCCGCATCATGCTCGGCTTCGGTTGCCGGGTACTGGCCAGTGACCCGCAGATCGACCCGGCCCTGCAACAGGCCGGCGTCCACTATCTGCCGCTGGGCGAGATGCTGGCGCAGACCGACATCCTCAGCCTGCACTGTCCGCTCAACACCGCCACCCGCCACCTGATCGACGCCAACGCCCTCACCTGCCTCAAGCCTGGCGCCATGCTGATCAACACCGGCCGCGGAGCGCTGGTCGATACGCCGGCACTGATCGACGCCCTGAAAAGCGGCCGTCTGGGGTATCTAGGCCTGGATGTCTACGAAGAAGAAGCCCAGCTGTTCTTTGCCGACTGCTCCGACCAGCCGCTGCAAGACGATGTGCTGGCACGCCTGCTGACCTTCCCCAACGTCATCATCACCGCCCACCAGGCCTTTCTCACCCGCGAGGCCCTGGCGGCCATCGCCACCACCACCCTGAACAACATCAGCGCCTGGCACGCCGGCAACGCCACCAACCGGGTCAACGCGGTCTGAAGCGGCGCCCATGGTAGGATTCCCGCACCTTGCGGAGGACTTATGGCCGAACACGATTTCCGTTACACCCTGCTCAACCCTGCACACACTCTGACCGAGTGCCGCGCCATGGCACCCGGTCTGTACCAGCTGACCGGCAATGGCGGCTCGGTGCAGAACGGCGACACCCTGCTGGTCACGCTCAAGGGCAGCCGCGACCTGTTCATGCGCCTGAACGTGGACAAGGTCCGTCACCTGATCAATCCACCCGGTCAGTGGACGGCGGTGGCCAAAGGCCCAGCATTCCGCGAATTGGCCATCCATACTTGGCAGGTCAACTGTGATGGCTGTGCTGCCACGCTGGACTTCGAGTTCGCCGTCGATGCCACCCTCGGCAACCCGGCGCGCGAAGCCGCCGCGCAGGCACGCATCGCCGAACTGGGCTGGCAGACCCGCGCCGGCCAGCACCTGTGCCCGAACTGCCAGAAGGAAACCGCTGCATGAAGAAAATCGCCGCCCTGTTGCCGCTGGCACTGCTGAGCGCCTGCGCCAGCGACCAGCCAAGTCTTCAAACCGAGCGCACCTATCGGGTCGAGTGGATTGGCGAACGCCCGCTGATCGACCGCAGCTATCTGACCGTGACCCTCGGCGAGGACAGCCGGGCATACGGCAATGCCGGCTGCAATCACTGGTTCGGCGGCTACAGCCTTGATGACGAGCAACTGAGTTTCAGCGCACCGGCCAGCACCATGAAGATGTGCGCACCTGCACTGATGGAGCAGGAGCAACGCTTCCTCAAGGCCCTGCAGTCGGTGCAGCGCTGGGATTTCAGCGCCACCGGCGAGCTGCGCCTGTGGCCCGCCAGCGGCAAACCGATTCGGCTGTTCGAAGACCAGCGCTGAGGCTAGAACAACAGCAACTGCTCCTGCGCCTCGCGCAGATCAATCAGGCGCACGCCAAGGCCCAACAGGCGTACCGGCTTGCCACCCCGGGCGAAGGCAGCCCCAAGCAGCACGGCGTAGCTGTCCAGATCACGCCCGGCACCACCCTGCTCCAGGGTGGTCTGGGTGAAATCATGGAACTTGATCTTGACGTAGGGCTTACCCGGTCGATAGCTGCCGTCCAGCCGCGCCAGGCGCTGCTCCAGCTGCTCCAGAAGCCCCGGCAACTGCTGCAGACAGGCCTGCAGGTTGGGTAGATCGCTGTCAAAGGTATGCTCGACACTGACCGACTGCCGACGACTGTCGGCCTCCACGACACGCTCATCGATACCCCGCGCCAGCCCCCACAGGCGCTCGCCGAAGCTGCCAAACTCACGCAACAGAGCCAGCTTGTCCCATTCACGCAGATCGCTGCAGAGCGTTATTCCCAGGCGCGAGAGCTTGTCGGCAGTAACCTTGCCGACACCGTGCAGACGACTGACCGGCAGTGCCGCGACAAAATCCTCCACCTCATCCGGGGTAATCACGAAAAGCCCGTTGGGCTTGCGCCAGTCACTGGCGATCTTGGCCAGAAACTTGTTGGGCGCCACGCCGGCTGAAACGGTGATACGCAGCTCCTGCCAGACCCGCTGGCGAATCTCTCGGGCCATCCGCGTGGCACTGCCACCACAGTGACTGGCCTCGCTGACATCCACATAGGCCTCGTCCAGCGACAATGGCTCGATACGTTCGCTGTACTCGCGCAGGATCGCGTGAATTTGCCGTGAAGCCAGGCGGTAGGCCTCCATATGCGGCTTGACCACCAGCAGATCCGGGCACAACTTGAGCGCCTGCCGGGTAGGCATGGCCGAACGTACGCCCCAGGCACGTGCCTCGTAGTTGCAGGTGGCGATCACCCCGCGCCGCTCGGCCGCGCCACCGACCGCCAACGGACGCCCGGCCAGCTGCGGGTCATCGCGCATCTCGATGGCGGCATAAAAGCAGTCGCAGTCGATATGGATGATCTTGCGCACGGAAGTCCGGTAGGCCTCGCCAGGCATGCTCTGAGGCCCTCAGTCTAGCACCCGTATAACGCTAACCATCTGAGCAAAAAACACTTTTTCCAAACTAATGGTTGACACAAAAGTCTGCGCCAGTAGAATGTGCGGCGCGGGATGGAGCAGTCTGGTAGCTCGTCGGGCTCATAACCCGAAGGTCGTCGGTTCAAATCCGGCTCCCGCAACCAATTCGAAAGGCCACTCAATGAGTGGCCTTTTTTATTGTCTGCGCGAATCATTTAACTATTTGATTAAAAAGCAGAAATCGATTGACAGCAGGGAGCAGATGAGTAGAATTGGCGGCGCGGGATGGAGCAGTCTGGTAGCTCGTCGGGCTCATAACCCGAAGGTCGTCGGTTCAAATCCGGCTCCCGCAACCAATTCGAAAGGCCACTCAACGAGTGGCCTTTTTTGTTTGTGCGTATTTCCCCCAGTGTTCAGGTTGACTTAAGCCTGGCGCACTATTCTTCTGCGCAACCACTTTGCACCGGAGTCGCAACGATGAGCTGGAAAAACACCGAACAGCGCTATGGCAGCCTGTCCATCGGCCTGCACTGGCTGACCCTGATCCTGATCGTGCTGGTGTACTGCACCATGGAGTTCCGCGGAATCTTTCCAAAAGGCACGCCGGAACGGGATCTGATGAAACAGGCCCACTTCATCATCGGCCTGAGCATCTTCGCGCTGACCTTCCTGCGCATTGCTGCCCGCGCCATCGCCCCAGCACCGCGCATTGTGCCCGCCATCCCACAGTGGCAAGCCATCCCGGCCAAGCTGGTCCATCTGGCCCTTTATGCCCTGATGCTTGGCGCACCGCTGGCCGGCTGGCTGATCCTCAGCGGCGAAGCCAAGCCAATCCCGCTGGGGCTGCCGGCGCTGATCGAGAAAAATCACAGCCTCGCCGAAACCGTGGAGCACTACCATGTGCTGGCCGCAGAAATCGGCTACTGGCTGATTGGCCTGCACGCAGCCGCGGCGATCTTCCACAAGCATGTGGTCAAAGACAACACGATGGAGCGCATGCTGCCGCAACGCAGCGATTCCTGAGTTTTGCCGACCATGAAAAAGCCGGGGCATGCCCCGGCTTTTTCATGCCTCACACAACGTGTCAGCGTCCACTCGCAGCAGACACAATCAGCGACTTCATCTCAGCCACCGCCTGCTTGAAACCAACGAACAGGGCATGGGCCACAATGGCATGGCCAATGTTCAGCTCGTTGATCCCGGCAATCGCCGCAACGGCCTCGGCATTGTGATAATGCAGACCATGCCCGGCATTGACGATCAGGCCATGGGCCAGGCCGCACTCCACACCGTCGCGGATGCGCGCCAGTTCGCGTGCTGCCTCAATCGGTGTCTGCGCATCAGCATAACGCCCGGTGTGCAATTCGATCGCCGGCGCACCAATGCGCGCGGCCGCTTCGATCTGACGCGGATCGGCATCAATGAACAGCGAAACCTCACAACCATGTTGGGCCAGACGCTGCACGGCATCGCGGATACGCCCCTCTTGCGCCAGCACATCCAGGCCACCCTCGGTGGTCAGTTCCTGACGGGTCTCCGGGACAAAACATGCATGCGCCGGACGAATTTCTTCGGCAAAGGCCAGCATGAACTCAGTAACACCCATCTCAAAGTTCATCCGTGTCTGCAGCACCTCACGGAGCACCCGCACGTCGCGATCCTGGATATGCCGACGATCCTCGCGCAGGTGCACCGTAATACCATCCGCCCCCGCCTCTTCAGCATCCAGCGCGGCCTTGACCGGATCAGGGTAGCGGGTACCACGAGCCTGACGCAGGGTAGCCACATGGTCGATATTGACCCCCAGCAGAATGCGATTGGCGGCAGTCACGATAAACTCCAGCGATAGTGAATAGGTTGTAATCAGGTCTTGCGGAACAACTCGCGGCTAACCAGCGGGCGCCCACCCAGATGGGGAGCCAGGGCTTGCCGCATCAAACGCTTGGCCGCGGCCAGAACTCCGGGAGTCTGCCAGTCAGCCTCATTCATGGCCAGCAGATCCGTGCCATGGAACAGTCCGGGCTGCAATTGCACGACCGGCTCAAAACCGCAATCCGCCAGCCAGCGATAAAGGCCTTGCGGCTCTATCGGCTGACCATGGCGATCCTGATCCAGGGCAAACCCGTAACCCAGCTCATCCAGCAGACGCCACTCGAAGGCACGCAGCAACGGCTCCAGCGGCCGCCCGGCGGCCAGTAGCGGCAGCGTCGCGGCATAGTGATCGAACAACAAGGGATGCGGCGCCTCTGCCGGCAGCAGGCGAATCAGTAATTCATTGAGGTACAAACCAGAAAACAAGGCATCGCCAGCCAGCAGATTGGGGACTCCGGCGGGCTCCAACCGAGCAACCGCCTTCAGCTCGCCACGCCCACGCAACTCCAGCTCCAGCGGAATGAAGGGCCTGACCAGGCTGCCTGCCTTGCCGCGCGCGCCTCGTAGCACCGCACGGCAACGCCCATGTGGCGTCAGCAGATCAACGAGCGCGCTGCTTTCCTTGTAGGCACGGCTGTGCAGCACATAGGCAGCCTGCACCTGGGCAAGCATCGGCTAGCCCCGACCGCCCTAGATGTCGGTGTAGCCCAGCGAGCGCAGGGCACGCTCATCGTCGGACCAGCCACCCTTGACCTTGACCCAGAGGTTGAGCATGACCTTGGAGTCGAACATCACCTCCATGTCCTTGCGCGCCTCCTGGCCGATGCGCTTTATCCGCTCACCCTTCTCGCCAATGATGATTTTCTTCTGACCGTCACGCTCAACCAGAATCAGCGCGTGAATGTGCAACACACGGCCCTCCTGCTTGAACTCCTCGATCTCGACCGTGATCTGGTAGGGCAACTCGGCACCGAGCTGGCGCATGATCTTCTCGCGCACCAGCTCAGCGGCGAGGAAACGGCTGGAGCGATCGGTAATCTGATCTTCAGGGAAAAAGTGCTCTCCCTCAGGCAGATGGCTAGCCACCAGATTTTCTAGGGTATCCAGATTCTGCCCATGCAGAGCGGAAATCGGCACGATTTCTGCCTTCGGCAATTGCTGCGCCAGCCATTCCAGATGGGGCAGCAACTCACTTTTGTCTTCCAGGCGATCTGCCTTGTTCACCGCAATCAGCAACGGACACTCGACGTACTGGATTCGCTCGAAGACCATCTGATCCTCGTCGGTCCAGCGTGTACGGTCGACCACGAACACCACCACGTCGACATCCTTCAGCGCCGTCGACGCACTGCGGTTCATGTAGCGGTTGAGCGCCTTGTCGTTGTTCTTGTGCATGCCGGGCGTGTCGACATAGATCGCCTGCACACCACCCTCGGTTTTAACGCCCAGCATGTTGTGCCGGGTCGTCTGCGGCTTGCGCGAGGTGATCGCCAGCTTCTGCCCGAGGATATGATTGAGCAAGGTCGACTTGCCCACATTGGGCCGACCGACGATGGCCACATAGCCGCAACGGCTGACTTCTTGCTCACTCATGACCATTCTCCACGCCCAGCGCCACAAGGGCGGCAGCGGCAGCGACCTGCTCGGCGATACGCCGACTGGCGCCGTGCCCCTGGGTCTTTTCTTTCAATAGATCGACGGCGCACTGGACAAAAAACGTCCTGCAGTGCGGTTCACCCTGGATATCCACAACTTCGTAGCACGGTAGCTCGCTGGCACGCGATTGCAGGAACTCCTGCAGCCGGGTCTTGGGATCCTTGTTGGTGTCTACCAGAGTCAGACTGTCCAGCTCCTGGGTCAGCCAGGCCACTACGCGCTCACGCGCCATATCCATGCCGGCATCCAAGTAGATGGCTCCAATCAATGCCTCCAGAGCATCGGCCAAAATCGATTCGCGGCGGAAACCACCACTTTTCAACTCCCCCGAGCCCAGACGCAGGTACTCGCCCAACTCGAAGCCTCGAGCCAGAATCGCCAGCGTCTCGCCCTTGACCAGGCGAGCGCGCAGGCGTGACAGCTGCCCCTCACGGGCCTGGGGAAAGCGCTGATACAGCGCTTCGCCGGCCACGAAATTGAGGATGGCATCGCCAAGGAACTCCAGACGCTCGTTGTTACGCCCGGCAAAACTGCGGTGGGTCAGGGCCAGGGTCAGCAGCGCCTGGTCCTGAAAGGTATAACCGAGCTGACGCTCAAGACGGCTTAAGGAATAACTCACGGCATGCGTACGCGGAATTCTTTGTCGAAACGCGCCACCAGATCGAGGTTGCCAATCATGGTTTCACGCTTCTCGTATTTCAGATGAGCAATGAACTCATCACCTTCGATACTAACCTCAAGAATATCCTTAGGGTTGGTATCACGAATGTTGTTGATCATCATGCCGTTGGCCACATGGGCGTAGAAGCCATCAATGGTGCGTATATCCCGACTCGCTTCTTTTTCTACGCCGCTGATGATTTTCTCAAACGACATGTAGTCCAGATAATGCGGCAGCATCTTGAACACCGTGCTGGCCAGAAATCCCACCACCACCAGCAACATCAACCAACCAAACAGCGACATGCCTTTCTGCGATTTCACAAGCATCATGACCAATTCCTCATCCCTTGTTGTGGTATTGAAACCAGCTTAGTGAATCAAACCGACCCGTGTGAAACCAGGCAGATTGCGCATTTTCGGGTCCGCCCAGCTCATCCAGATGGCAAAGGCCTTGCCGACGATATTGCGATCCGGGACCATGCCCAGCAACTCGGGAGCGATCTTCGGATCATTCCAGTAGCGACTGTCGTTGGAGTTGTCGCGGTTGTCGCCCATCATGAAATAGTGACCGGCAGGCACCGTCCATTCGCGATTGGGCTCAATGCGGTAGCGGCGCATTTCCTTGCGAATCAGGTGTTCAACTTCCCCCAGTTTCTCACGGTACAGCACTGCGCTACCCAAAGTTCCGGGCACTTCGCCCAGCAACTGCTCGGCAATCGGCTGGTTATTGACCAGTAGGCGCTTGTCGCTGGTATAGCGAATCTTGTCGCCGGGCAAACCGACTACACGCTTGATGTAGTTGACGCTCGGGTCGCTCGGGTAACGGAATACCATCACGTCGCCACGCAGCGGATCACCCACTTCGATGATCTTGGTATCAATCACCGGCAGGCGAATGCCATAAGCAAACTTGTTGACCAAAATGAAGTCGCCGACTTCCAGCGTGGGCTTCATCGACCCCGAAGGAATCTGAAACGGCTCGAAGAGGAACGAGCGCAGCACCAGCACGATGGCCAGCACCGGAAAGAACGACTTGCCGTATTCGACCAGCAGCGGTTCCTTGCTCAGTTGCTCAACCACTACGGCATCAGGCTCTGTCACCTGACCTTCATAGGCACTGATCGCCGCCCGCCGCCGTGGAGCCAGCGCGACGGCATCCAGCAAGGCCAGCGCACCGCACACAGCAACCGCAATGACCAACAGCAACGGGAAATTGATCGACATGACGATTAGCTATCCACCTTGAGTACTGCAAGGAAGGCTTCCTGTGGGATTTCCACACTGCCGACCTGCTTCATCCTTTTCTTACCGGCCTTCTGCTTCTCCAGCAGTTTCTTCTTACGGCTGACATCACCGCCGTAGCACTTGGCCAATACGTTCTTTCGCAGCGCCTTGACCGTGGTCCGGGCAATGATCTGACCGCCAATGGCCGCCTGAATCGCCACGTCGAACATCTGCCGCGGGATCAGCTCCTTCATCTTCTCGGTCAACGCGCGCCCTTTCTGGTGAGCGCGATCACGGTGCACGATCAGCGCTAGAGCATCGACCTTCTCACCGTTGATCATCACATCCAGACGCACCAGATTGGCCGACTGGAAGCGATCGAAGCTGTAATCCAGCGAGGCATAGCCACGACTGACCGACTTCAGCCGGTCGAAGAAGTCCATCACCACCTCGTTCATCGGCAGATCATAGGAAATCTGCACCTGGCTGCTGAGGAACTGCATGTCGCGTTGCACGCCACGCTTCTCAATACACAGGGTGATGACGTTACCCAGATGTTCCTGCGGCACCAGGATATTGGCCCGCACGATCGGCTCGCGCATATCGAGAATGCCCGCCGGATCAGGCAGCTTGGACGGGTTGTCGACGTACAACGTCTCGCCGTTCTTCATCTCGACTTCGAACACCACGGTCGGCGCGGTGGTGATCAGATCCAGGTCGTACTCGCGCTCCAGGCGCTCCTGGATGATCTCCATGTGCAGCATGCCGAGGAAGCCAATACGGAAGCCGAAGCCCAGAGCATCAGAGCTTTCCGGCTCGTACTGCAGCGCCGCATCGTTGAGCGTCAGCTTCTGCAGCGCTTCACGGAAGTCCTCGAAATCGTCGGAGCTGATCGGGAACAGACCGGCGTAGACCTGCGGTTTGACCCGCTTGAAACCTGCCAGCACCTCGACGTCGGGCGTTGAGGACAGGGTCAGGGTATCGCCTACCGGCGCGCCATGGATGTCCTTGATGCCGGCAATGATGAAGCCGACTTCGCCCGCCTTGAGATCGGCGGTTTCCGTGTGTTTCGGGGTGAAAACGCCAACACTGTCAACCTGATGGATCTTGCCGGTGGACTTGACCAGCACCTTGTCGCCCTTCTTGATGCGGCCATGACGCACGCGCACCAGAGAAACCACGCCAAGGTAGTTGTCGAACCAGGAGTCGATGATCAGGGCCTGCAGCGGCGCATCGATCTCACCGGTGGGCGCCGGGATCACCTTGACCAGTTGCTCCAGCACATCGATCACGCCCATGCCGCTCTTGGCGCTGCACGGCACAGCATCGGTGGCATCGATGCCGATGATGTGCTCAATCTCGTCCTTGACGCGATCCGGCTCAGCCTGCGGTAGGTCCATCTTGTTCAGCACCGGCATGACCTCAAGGCCCTGCTCGATGGCGGTATAGCAGTTGGCCACCGACTGAGCCTCAACGCCCTGGCCGGCATCCACAACCAGAATCGCGCCCTCACAGGCGGCCAGCGAGCGGCTGACCTCATAGGTGAAGTCCACGTGACCGGGGGTATCGATGAAATTCAGCTGGTAGGTCTTACCGTCCTGCGACGGATAGTGCAGCGTCACGCTGTGAGCCTTGATGGTGATCCCGCGCTCGCGTTCCAGATCCATGGAGTCCAGCACCTGGGCTTCCATCTCGCGATCGGACAAACCGCCACAAATCTGGATAAAACGGTCTGCCAGGGTCGACTTGCCATGGTCGATGTGGGCGATGATGGAGAAATTGCGGATATGACTCAGATCACTCACGGATCAACACTCTAGAACGGCCAAGGCGGACAGTCCGCCAAAATAGCCAGCAAGTTTACCCGAAGCCCGCCCCAGGCGTCACGCGCGCCGTCGGCCAGCCCATGCCGGGAGGCACAGGCGCAGGCATGCATCAACAGCGCAGACGGCGTAAGCTTGGCCCTCTCTTTTACCGCCCGCCAGCGCCCTGGCCTGGGCCTTTCAGGTTTTCGCTTTCGAGGAACCGAGCATGAGCAACCGCCAAGCCGAAATCGCCGCCGCACTCGACGTCGTCCCGCCCTTTGCCGATCAGACCGTACTGATCCGAGAAGTCGAGCGACGCAAGGCATTCATCAAGAGCTGCCTGCGCAACGCCGGCCTGAAAGTCCTGGTGCTCGGCATCAGCGGCGGCGTCGACTCCTCGACAGCCGGGCGCCTGGCCCAGCTGTCCATCGAGGAACTGCGCCAGGAAACGGGCGATGACGCCTACCGTTTCATTGCCGTGCGCCTGCCGCACAACGTGCAGCATGACGAAGCCGACGCCCAGGCCGCCCTGCAGTTTATCCGGGCCGACATTGAGGACTGCGTCAACATCGCCGCCAGCGTGCAGGGTCTGGTCGAGCAGGTCGATCACCTGGATCCACTCAATGCCGCGCGCCGCGATTTCGTCATTGGCAATATCAAGGCGCGCGTCCGCATGGTGGCGCAATTTGCCATCGCCAACGCCCACAACGGCCTGGTGATTGGTACCGATCACGCCGCCGAGGCGGTTATGGGTTTCTTCACCAAGTTCGGTGACGGTGCCTGCGACCTTGCTCCACTCTCAGGCCTGGTCAAAGGCCAGGTTCGCGCCATCGCCCAATACCTCGGCGCCCCCGAGCAACTGGTCTTCAAGGTCCCCACGGCCGACCTTGAAGAACTGCGCCCAGGCAAACCGGATGAAGAAGCCCACGGCGTCAGCTATGCCGAGATCGATGCCTTTCTGCATAGTCAGCCTGTCAGCGAGCACGCCTACGCCACTATCGTGCGCACCTACGACAACAGCCAGCACAAACGCCAGCTTCCGCTGGTGCCGTAATAAAATGGCGCATAACAAAAAAGGCGGCCGTAGCCGCCTTTTTTGTTGCCTGCCGATTACTCAGCCAGCTTGAAAGTAATGAAACTGGCGCGTCCCTGGCGCAGCACACGCATCGACACCGAGCGCTTGGCCGGCAGCGCCTTGGCTACCTCGGCGAACTGTTTGGCCGAGAGTACCGGCTGATTGTTCAGGTGGGTGATCACATCGCCCGGACGCAGACCAATCAGAGCGCCCGGCCCCTGCTGCACATCCTTGATCAACACACCACCGGCAAGATCCGCCGCCTGCTTCTGCTCCGCCGTCAGATCGACCACGGACACACCCAGACGATTGCTGTTGCGCTCGACGCCACTCGCCTCATCGGCCAGCAACTGATTGCCCTCATCCGGCAGACTGCCGACTTCCAGACTCACGGTCTTGCGCTCACCGTCACGCATCAGATCAAGAACAACCTTGCTGCCCGGTTTGAGCGTGCCCACCAGATGCGGCAGATCGCCAGAAACCACAATCGGCTGACCATTGGCGGTAAGAATCACATCGCCCACCAGCAAGCCACCCTGCTGAGCCGGCCCCTTATCCAGCACCTGAGCCACCAGCGCACCCGCCGGCTTGTCCAGACCGAAGGACTCGGCGAGATCCTTGTTCACTTCCTGAATCACCACGCCCAGCCAGCCACGACTGACCTTGCCACTGGCCTTGAGCTGATCGGCCACCGACAGCGCCACATCGATCGGAATGGCGAACGACACGCCCATGAAACCACCGGAGCGGGTGTAGATCTGCGAGTTGATCCCCACCACCTCACCGTCGAGATTGAACAGCGGGCCACCCGAGTTGCCCGGATTGATCGCCACATCGGTCTGGATGAAGGGCACATAGTTCTCGTTCGGCAGGCTGCGACCCTTGGCCGAAACGATACCGGCCGTCACCGAATGATCGAAGCCAAAGGGCGAACCAATGGCCAAGACCCACTCACCCACTTTCAGCTCGTCGGACTTGCCCAGTTTGAGCGTCGGCAGGTTCTTGCCCTCAACCTTGAGTAGCGCCACGTCCGTGCGCGGATCGGTACCGACCAGCTTGGCCTGCAGCTCACTGCGATCGGACAGCCGCACCATGATTTCATCGGCATCGGCGACCACATGATTGTTGGTCAGCACATAACCGTCGGCGGAAATGATGAAACCCGAGCCCAGCGATTGGGCCTCACGCTGACGACCACCCTGCCCCTTGGGCATCTGCGGCATGCCACGCTCGAAGAACTCGCGAAACATCGGTGGCAGACCTTCGAGATCGGGCATCTGGCCATTGATGACCACACCCGGCTGAGCCACCTTCTGCCGCGTACTGATATTCACCACCGCAGGCGATGCCTGCTCGACCAGCTCGGTGAAATCTGGCAGCTCGGCACGCGCCACCAGCACCTGCGACAACATCAGCAACGCCGCCAACACGGCTGAACATGATTTGAAACTTGGCATCAGTACTTCCTCGGATAAACCACAGCGGAATTACACAAGCGGGGCGGTACCGGGTAGATACGCCCGCAGTACCACCGGATGCGCCCGGCGATCATGCGCCAGACGCGAATTAACAGCACGCAGCGCCAACCAACCGGCCAGCAGCCCCGAGCCACCGGCGGCAATCACCCAAGGCTCGGCTGCACCCAGCGATTGCACCAGCCCTGCACAGAGAAAAAACAGCAGCAGCGGCAACAGGTAAACCAACAGCGCCGAACGTAGCAGCCAGTCTTCGGCGATGCCGATCACCACCTGATCGCCCACCTGCAATTGCAGGTCGCACAGTGCACGCACATGCCCATGGGAAGCGCGCACACCAATCTTGTCCATCAAACCCTGGCCGCAACCGGCGTTGGCCGAACAGCCACCACAGGTTGACTGACGCCGGGTTTCCACCCACACAGCGCCAGCCTCAAGCGCCACCACGCGGGCCTGTTCCTCGATCATGGCTGACCTCCGGGGGCGCGCATCGACAGCGCGACTCGTTCCACCGTAGCGGGCGGCACTTCGCCCAGTACGGTGACCATGAACTGGCCCTGCGGCGTACTGTGCTGCCGCGAGTTGATCGCCGTCGGCCCGGCCTGACTATGGGCATCACCGGCCTGGGCCTCGCGCAATGGCTCGATGAACACCGAAATCGAGGCAAGGCCGTCGCCATACACCTGAGTCAACAGCTCCTGATCACCCAACGGGCTGGCACGCCGCCAGGTCGCCAGGGCAACGAAGCCGGGCGGCAACCAGTCGGCACGCCACACCTGCGCATCACGGGCAGCCGCCAGTGGCTCGATGTCGCGGCAATCTGCGGCAGCCTGCAACTGCTCGTCAGCCGGCGCCTGCAGCTGTATCTCGGTAAACTGCAGACGCTCCAACAACTGTCCTTGCGACCCCAGCAACAGCGAGCGCAACGGCAAACCGGTCTGACGGTCGAGCGACAGCTGCATGGCATAGCGATGAGGGTCGCGCGGCACCAAGGCCAGCTCCTCGACCTCACGCCCGGCGATGCGGTTGCTGCCGAGCAAACGCGGCTGGTAATGGGCGCTGAGCGCCTGAGCATCCAAATGAGTCAGCATCTGCTGGCGCTGAGGCAGCTGCAGCTCATCCGCAGAACCCGTCATGCACAGCAATCGACCATTCTCACTCAGGCTTTCGCGCGGCATCCCGTCAAGCTGGAGAAGACGTTCTCTCAACTGCCCGTCAAACGCGCGACGCCATAACTGATGAGCGACGAAACTGCCCTGACGCTCATAGACAAAAGTGCCCTGATAACTCTGCGAGGCCTGCGCCTGAATCATCCGCGCCAGACGATCCTCAGCTTCATCGGCCCAGAGCAGCGGCGCGCTCAACAGACCGAGCAATCCCAGCCACGTACGCATGATGCCCCTTAGCGCCCGTCCACACTGGCACCACGCGCATAGGGCAAGGTGCCGTCGGCGGCAGCCGAACCGCCCTGCTGGGCATGCTGCTGCAGGTAATGCGGATAGCGCTGGCGCAACCATGCCGAATCATTGCCCGGAGCTGCCGCGCTGCGCGGTGCCAGCTGCGGCGACTCGCTGTAGCCGGCCAGAATCGCCGGCCCCTGCGTTTGCGGCTGGGTCACCTGCAAAGGCGCCGTCTGTTGAGCCAGCTGTGCGCCGGCCAGTTCATCCTGGTTGTACAGGCGCACACCACCTAGCACAGCTACAGTCACCGACGCCGCCACGGCCAGTCTCGCCCAACCGCTGGTCCAGCGGGAAGCCTGGGGGGCTGGCGTTATGCCAAGTGCAGGCTCATGAGCCAGCGCCGCACTGACTGCCGCGGCCACGCTGAAGTTCGGCAGCACCGCTTCGCGATGCAGGGCGGCGCGGGCCAGTTGATAGCGCGACCAACTGGCATGCAGCTCACCGCCAGCCTCGGCCGCCAAAATACGACGGACTTCCAGCTCATCGGCTTCGTTATCCATCAAGGCCGATAACGATTCCTGCAGGGCTTCACGACTCATGGCAGCTCCTTTCACGGCTGACACCGTTGGCTCAGGCGTCCTGCAGCAGCGGCTGCAGGGCTTTATCAATGGCTTCACGCGCACGGAAAATGCGCGAGCGAACCGTACCCACCGGACACTGCATGACAGTGGCAATGTCCTCGTAACTCAAGCCGTCGAACTCGCGCAGACTCAAGGCCGTGCGCAAATCATCCGGCAACTGCTGCAGGGTGCGATGCACCGTGCTTTCGATCTCGTCACGCAACAACAGGCGCTCGGGCGACTCATTGTCCTTGAGCGCATGATCACCCTCGAAGAACTCGGCATCCTCGGCACTGATGTCGCTATCCGGCGGCCGACGGCCGCGGGACACCAAGTAGTTCTTCGCCGTGTTGATGGCGATCCGGTACAGCCAGGTATAAAACGCACTGTCACCGCGAAAATTCGCCAGCGCCCGGTAGGCCTTGATGAACGCCTCCTGGGCGACATCCTGAGCTTCCTGGGGATCGTGCACAAAGCGCACGACCAGCCCGAGAATCCGGTGCTGATACTTCAATACCAACAGATCAAAGGCTCGCTTGTCGCCACGCTGCACGCGCTCAACCAGCTGCTGATCCTGTTCCTGGGTCAACATGCACACTCCTCGTACAACCCGAGGAAGCCTGCCGAACACCGCCGAAACATCTTGCAAAGATAGACAGGGGTACCGCGCAAAAGTTCTCTCCTTGGGTCACCTGTTTGCATCATTGCCTGCAATCAGGTTCCGGCAGTCACTTCGCTGCCGGCAAAAATGATCTTGCTTCCGCTCATGCCGAGGGATGACAAGGCTATGGAACCCGGCGCCACGGGAAAGTTCCCGGGCAAGGCACCGGCATACATCAAGCTATTGTGCCGCCCACCCCCTCTATATACTAGGGTCTGCCCCCGCGGATGCAGTCCATGAGCCAACACTTCCAACACGACGTTCTGATCATCGGTAGCGGTGCTGCCGGCCTGACCCTGGCTCTGACGCTGCCCGAACAATTGCGTATCGCCGTGCTGAGCAAAGGCGAGCTGGCCAATGGCTCGACCTACTGGGCGCAGGGCGGTGTCGCGGCGGTTCTGGACGAAAGCGACACGGTGGAGTCGCACGTTGCCGACACCCTGAATGCCGGGGCCGGTCTGTGCCGTGAAGACGCCGTGCGCTTTACCGTAGAAAACAGCCGCGAAGCCATCCAGTGGCTGATCGACCAGAACGTGCCATTCACCCGCGAAGACGAGCAGGCTCGCGAGGATGGTGGCTTCGCGTTTCACCTGACCCGCGAAGGCGGCCACAGCCATCGCCGCATCATCCACGCGGCCGACGCCACCGGCGCAGCGATCTTTACCACCCTGCTGGACAAGGCCCGCCAGCGCCGCAACATCGAGCTGCTGGAACAGCGCGTGGCGGTGGACCTGATCACCGAGCGCAAGCTCGGCCTGGCGGGTAACCGCTGCCTCGGCGCCTACGTGCTCAACCGTGCCAGCGGTGAAGTCGATACCCACAGCGCCCGCTTCGTCATCCTCGCCACCGGCGGCGCTGCCAAGGTCTATCTGTACACCAGCAACTCCGACGGTGCCTGCGGCGATGGCATCGCCATGGCCTGGCGCGCTGGTTGCCGGGTCGGCAACCTGGAGTTCAACCAGTTTCACCCGACCTGCCTGTATCACCCGCAGGCCAAGAACTTTCTGATCACCGAGGCGGTACGCGGCGAAGGCGGCCTGCTCAAACTGCCCAATGGCGAGCGCTTCATGCAGCGTTTCGACAGCCGTGGCGAGCTGGCCCCACGCGACATCGTCGCCCGCGCCATCGACCATGAGATGAAACGCCTGGGGATTGACTGCGTCTATCTCGACATCAGCCACAAACCGGCCGAGTTCGTGAAGTCGCACTTCCCCACCGTCTACGAGCGCTGCCTCAGTTTCGGCATCGACATTACCCGTCAGGCCATTCCGGTGGTGCCGGCTGCGCACTACACCTGCGGCGGCGTGGTCGTCGACCAGCACGGCCGTACCGACGTACCTGGCCTGTACGCCATCGGCGAGACCAGCTTCACCGGCCTGCATGGCGCCAACCGCCTGGCCAGCAACTCATTGCTGGAGTGCTTCGTCTATGCCCGCTCGGCTGCGGCCGACATCATCGCGCAACTGGATCAGATCAGCCCCACCGACAGCCTGCCGAGCTGGGACGCTAGCCAGGTCACCGACTCCGACGAAGACGTGATCATTGCGCACAACTGGGATGAGCTGCGGCGCTTCATGTGGGACTACGTCGGCATCGTGCGCACCAACAAGCGCCTGCAGCGCGCTCAGCACCGCGTGCGCCTGCTACTCAGCGAAATCGACGAGTTTTACAGCAACTACAAGGTCAGTCGCGATCTGATCGAACTGCGCAACCTGGCGCTGGTCGCCGAACTGATGATCCGCTCGGCCATGCAGCGCCACGAAAGCCGCGGCCTGCACTACACCCTGGATTACCCCGAGGTGCTCGGCGAAGCCCGCGATACTATTCTGGTGCCGCCCATCTACGGCGACTGAATTTCAGGCGCACCCGCAGACGTCGATGCTGTGCCGCGGGCAAGGCATCACAGGCGATGCACAGCCCGCGACGCCAGCGCTGATCCTTGAGGCGAAACTGCAAGAAGATTGCCGACGGCAACGCCAGGCTATCGGGATAGAGCTGAGCCGCCTGCCAGCCGTCACGCTCGCTATAGAGCTGCCAGCCGTCGGCATCATGACGCAGGCCGCTGGTAGCACCGGCATGCCGCATCAGCAGCTGACGCGGCAGCACCCACGTGGTGTGAAGCAGCAACAGCATGA
This sequence comes from Pseudomonas fluvialis, assembly GCF_014207935.1. Classification (GTDB taxonomy): domain Bacteria; phylum Pseudomonadota; class Gammaproteobacteria; order Pseudomonadales; family Pseudomonadaceae; genus Aquipseudomonas; species Aquipseudomonas fluvialis_A. The sequence continues at coordinate 559,539 of NZ_JACHLL010000003.1, forward strand.
GCAGAATGACCTGCCAGCGACCTGGCAACTCCGCCAGCATTATGGACAAGGATGCCAGGGCGGCGACCAGCAGATAGCCTCCGAGCAACAGCCGCGAAGGGCGCCAGTGGCATTCGAAGGGTTCAATCATCGACGTCATCGCCCGGCCCTCCCAGGCCGCTGGCGCCTGACCGCACAGCGTTACTTAGGCTGCACGCGATCCAGGATCATCTTGACCATGCGTTTGAGGTCAGCATCTTCCGGCTCTTCGCGCTGCATGAACCAGCCGAACATATCCTGATCCTCACACTCCAGCAGCTTGCGATAGCGTGCCTGATCATCGGCATCCAGGGTGGCATAGACCTCCTGGACGAAGGGCACCAGCAACACATCCAGTTCCAGCATGCCGCGACGGCTGTGCCAGTAGAGTCGTTTCAGTTCGGTTTCATCGGCCATAGCGGGGCTCCCATCAGTCGGCGCGCATTATAGCCGCAGCCTTGCCGCTCTAGCGCTGACTTTCCGCGACGGCCTCACTATGATGAACACCTCTACGGGTTCAACAGCGTTATCCCATGACCACATCAGCGTTTTTCTGCCGCCTCGACCACGAAGCCGTGCTGGCGGTACGCGGCCCGGAAGCGGCCAAGTTTCTCCAGGGTCAGCTGACCTGCAACCTCAACTACCTCAGCGCCACCGCCAGCAGCCTCGGCGCTCGCTGCACGCCCAAGGGCCGCATGACCTCCAGTTTCCGCATCCTGCCGGAAACTGACGGCTACCTGCTGGCACTCGACGGCGAACTGCGCGACAGCCAACTGGCCGACCTGAAGAAATACATTGTCTTCTCCAAGGCCACCATTGCCGACGAAAGCGCCGACTGGCAACGCTTCGGCCTGGGCCAATGCGAAGCACTACCGGCGGAGCTAGCAGCCCTGCTGCCGGAAGAAAACGACGCCATCAGGGCCCATGAGCACCTGCTGGCCATCCGACTGCCGGGAGCACGCGCCGAACTCTGGACCCGCGCCGCACAGGCCGACGAACTGCAACAGCAGCTGCGCAGCCTGCTCAGCGAAGGCAGCCTGAACGACTGGCGCCTGGCGCAGATCCGCGCCGGCATCGGCCAGGTCGTTGGCGCCACTCGCGAGCTGTTCATTCCGCAGATGATCAACCTGCAGGCCGTGGGCGGCGTGAGCTTCAAGAAAGGCTGCTACACCGGCCAGGAAATCGTCGCGCGCATGCAGTACCTCGGCAAACTCAAGCGTCGTCTCTACCATCTGAGCCTTACAGGCCCGGCACCTGCCGCCGGCAGCGAGCTGTTCTCGCCGGTGCACAGCAGCTCGGTAGGCGAAGTGGTCATCGCCGCCGACGCAGGCAACGGTCAGTGCGAGCTGCTCGCCGTGCTGCAGGAAGATGCGGTCAACGACGGCCGCATCCACCTGGCCAGCCTCGAAGGCCCGGCACTGCAACTGCTGAAATTGCCCTATACACTCAACGCTGACCAAGAAATCCAGCGCTGACTACACTGAATCAGGCCCTATCACTAAGGATTGCCCATGACCTCTCTCGCCGAAAAAGTTCAGCAGGAACTGATCCAGGCTATCGAGAACGACGAACTGGTCCTGCCGACCCTGCCGGAGGTCGCCCTCAAGGTGCGCGAGGCCGCCGAAGACCCCAATGTCGGCATCGCCGACCTGGCCAAGGTGATCGGCAACGACGCGGCGCTCACCGCGCGCATCATCAAGGTGGTCAACAGCCCGCTGCTGCGCACCAGCAAGGAAATCACCGACCTGCAGATGGCCGTGGGCCGCCTGGGCATCAACTACACCGCCAACCTGGCCACGGGCCTGGCCATGGAGCAGATGTTCCAGGCCACCAGCGATGTGGTCGACAAGAAGATGCGCGAGGTGTGGAACAAAAGCACCGAGATCGCCGGAATCTGCCACGTCCTGTGCAAGCACTACACTCGCCTGCTGCCTGATCAGGCAACCCTGGCCGGCCTGGTCTCGCAGATCGGCATCCTGCCGATCCTTACCTATGCCGAAGACCACAGCGAACTACTGGCCGACTCGATCAGCCTCAACCATGTGATCGAGGCTATTCACCCGATCATCGGCGACAAGATCCTGCGCACCTGGGATTTCCCCGAGCCGATCGCCTGCATTCCCAGCCAGTTTCTCAACTTCCAGCGTAATTCGGCCAAGGCCGATTACGTCGACATTGTTCAGGTCGCCATGCTGCAGAGCTACCTGGGCACCGAGCACCCCTACACCAAGCTGGACTGGTCGACCATTCCGGCCTTCGCCAAGCTGGGCCTCGACCCCAACGTCGACATGAAAGAGGACGAAGACCTCTCCGACGCCATGGAAGCCGCCATGAGCATGCTCCAGTAAGCTGCCCGACCATGAAAAAGCCCGCCGATTGGCGGGCTTTTTCATGCCTGCCTCATAAAGCCGGCAAGCGCCAGTCAATCGGCGTTTTGCCGCGCTGTTCGAGAAACTTGTTGGTACGGCTGAAATGGCCATTACCGAGGAAGCCCCGGTAGGCCGACAGCGGTGATGGATGTGCCGACTTGAGAATCAGATGACGGGTCGGATCGATCAGTTTTTCCTTGCTCTGCGCATGGCTGCCCCAGAGCAGGAACACCACCTCCTCGCACTCGCGGTTGACCGTCTCGATCACCTTGTCGGTAAACGGCCCCCAGCCTTCGGCCGCATGGGAACCGGCACGCGCCTGCTCCACGGTCAGCGAGGTATTGAGCAGCAGCACGCCCTGATCGGCCCAGGACTGCAGGCAGCCATGGGCCGGCAGGTCGATATTCAGATCACGCTGCAGTTCCTTGAAGATATTCACCAGCGAAGGCGGCGCCGGCACGCCCGGCTGTACCGAGAAACACAGACCATGGGCCTGACCCGGGCCGTGATAGGGGTCCTGGCCGATGATCACGACCTTCACCCGGGGCAACGGCGTGGAATTGAGCGCATTGAAGATCAGCGGCCCCGGCGGAAACACCACCTTGCCAGCAGCCTTTTCGCCACGCAGGAACTCACCCAGTTTGAGCATGTAGGGCTTATCAAACTCCTCATGCAAGGCCGCCTTCCAGCTCTCCTCCAGCTTGACCCTGTCCACCGCCGCCATTAACCCATCCCCACCCCGTGTCGTTGATCGCGGCACGCTAGTGAAGGGGCCGCGGCAAGTCAACCGCGATGCAGCGCCCGGTAATGACTTGGGGCCAGGCCCACCACCCGGCGAAACAGCCGCGAGAAGTAGTACGGATCGGCGTAGCCCAGCTGCTCGGCAATCTGCCGCACCTCCAGCTGGCTCTCATCCAGCAGCCGGCAGGCATGGGCCATCTTCATCTGGATAAAGGCCTCGATCGGCGCCTGCCCGGTCAGATCACGGTAGGTCTTGGCGAAATGAAAGCGCGACAGATTGAACGCCGCCGCCAGCTCATCGAGGTTCAGTGTTTCGTGCAGATGGGCACGCAGCAGCGCCTGCACGGCCTCCACATCCAGCAAACGTCCGGAGCGCTGACGCCCGCGCAACGGTGCAATCGCCAGCGCGGTCAGCAGGCTCTGCAACTGATGGGCGGCATGCACGAAGTGCGGCAGGCTGAGGCCCTGACGGCGCACGCCGAGCAGCGCATCGAACTCGCTGAGAAGACGCGGCTGCACTCCGATGCGGCGCACGCCCTGCCCCAGCGGCCTGAGAAACTCGCCAACCAGATCACCGGCGCAGTGCACCCAGTAGATAGTCCAGGGCCGTCCGGCGGCCGCGCCGTAGGCATGCGCCTGACCTCTGGGCAACACCAGCAGATCGCCACCAACCACCTCGAATCGTCCATCTGCCGTTTCCAGCCAGCCTTGCCCGGCTTTGCAGTAGATCAGCAGATCATCCTCCGGCTGGACGCGCTGCATGCCGTGCCCAGCGGCCTCCGGATAGAACCCCAGAGCAATGGGAAAGCAGGCATTACCAAGCGAGTGACGGGACAGCGCGCGGCGCAGACGAGGCGGCGTCACAAAGCGCACACCCTGCGGCGGCAGCGGCCAGTTGGAGGTATCGACCAGTTCAGACATCAGAGCCTCTCGAAGTAATACACCAAGATAGTCCATCCCCCGAACAAGATCGTCAATCCACAGCCCAGCCCTGCGGGGCTATAACGGAGGCATGACAACAACCGGCGGACCAAGAACCGCCTTATCGGAGAGTTCCATGAGCAGCACCCTGCCGCAGCTGATCGACGGGGAGTGGCGCCAGAGCCAGTCCCGCGACACCATCGACGTCACCGACCCGGCCACCCAGGCGGTGATCGCCCGCGCGCCCAAGGCCACGCCCGAGGAAATCGAAGCCGCCGTGACCAGTGCCCGTCAGGCCTTCCTCGCCTGGCGCGAGGTGCCGGCGCCGGAGCGCGCTCGGCTGATGCTGCGCTACCAGCACCTGCTCAAGGAACACCACGACGAGCTGGCCGAGATCCTCGCCCGCGAGACCGGCAAGACCTTCGCCGACGCCAAGGGCGATGTCTGGCGCGGCATCGAGGTGGCCGAGCAGGCTGCCAACATCTGCAGCCTTATGATGGGTGAGACGGTGGAGAACGTCGCCCGCGACATCGACACCGCCAGCTGGATCCAGCCGCTGGGCGTGTGCGTGGGCATCACTCCGTTCAACTTCCCGGCGATGATCCCGCTGTGGATGTTTCCGCTGGCCATCGCCTGCGGCAACACCTTCGTGCTCAAGCCCTCCGAGCAGGACCCGATGACGCCCAACCGCCTGGCGGAGCTGTTCATCGAAGCCGGCGCGCCCAAGGGCGTGCTGCAGGTGCTGCACGGCGGGCGCGAGGTGGTCGATGCGCTGATCACCCACCCGGAGGTGCGCGCCATCTCCTTCGTCGGCTCGGTGGCGGTCGGCCAGCACATCTACCGCACCGGCACCGACCACCTGAAGCGCGTGCAGGCCTTCGCCGGCGCAAAGAACCACATGGTGATCATGCCCGACGCGCCCAAGGACCAGGTGCTGAGCAACCTGGTCGGCGCCAGTTGCGGCGCTGCCGGACAGCGCTGCATGGCGATCAGCGTGGCGGTGTTCGTCGGCGAGTCCAAGGCCTGGATCGGCGAACTGGCCGAGCAGATGGCCGCACTGCGACCTGGTTACTGGAGCGATGCCGGCGCCGCCTACGGCCCGGTGATCAGCCCGCAGGCCAAGGCCCGCGTGCTGGGGCTGATCGCCCAGGGCAAGGCTGAGGGGGCCGAGTGTCTGGTCGACGGCTCGGACTGCACCGTTGAAGGCTACCCCGGCGGCAACTGGGTCGGCCCCACCCTGTTCAGCGGCGTCACCCCGCAGATGGCCATCTACCGCGAGGAAATCTTCGGCCCGGTGCTGGTGTGCATCGAGGTCGAGACCCTGGACGAGGCCATCGCCCTGGTCAACGCCAGTCCCTACGGCAACGGCACCAGCATCTTCACCCGCTCCGGCGGCGCCGCGCGGCACTACCAGCACGCGGTGGAGGTCGGCCAGGTCGGCATCAACGTGCCCATCCCGGTACCGCTGCCATTCTTCTCCTTCACCGGCTGGAAGGGCTCCTTCTATGGCGACCTGCACGCCTACGGCAAGCAGGCGGTGCGCTTCTACACCGAGACAAAGACGGTCACCAGCCGCTGGTTCGACGACAGTCCGGTGAGTGGACCCAACCTGACCATCAGCCTGAAATAACGGGGAACGACACTTTTATCGACGCCGACCTTGATCCTGCTCATGGAAAGCGTCGATCTACGACCAATCGCTAATGCCCTCGCGTCGAAACCGACCGTCACAGTCGGTTCACTGGCCATCACGGCCCGACATGGAGGATGCAATGAAGCGACTGACTGCCACCCTGGCCCTGTGGGCCGGGATCACCGCCTGCGCGCAGGCTGCCGAGCCGATCACCCTCGGTCTCAACTACCCGCGCACCGGCCCGTACAAGGAGGAAGGCTTGGCCCAGATGCGCGGCGCCCTGCTGGCCATCGATGAGCTCAACGCCAAAGGCGGTGTGCTCGGCCGCCCCGTGCGTCTGGAAAGCCGCGACACCGCCTCGCGCCCGGAAAAAGCCGTGAAGAACGTCAACAGCCTCGCCGACCAGGGCGCGGCCATGCTCTTCGGCGGCGCCTCCAGCGCGGTGGCCATCGCCGCCGGCCAGCAGGCCCGCGAGCGCGGCCTGCTGTACTTCGGCACCCTCACCTACTCCAACGACACCACCGGCAAGGATGGCCAGCGCTACCTGTTCCGCGAATGCAACAACGCCTGGATGAGCGCCCGCGCCCTGGGCCAGTACCTGAGCAAGACCCAGCCGGACAGCCGCTACTTCTACGTCACCGCCGACTACACCTGGGGTCTGACCACCGAGAGTTCGCTACGCCAGACCACCGGCAGCACCGACACCGCCCAGCACCCCGGGGTCAAGGTGCCCTTCCCGCGCGCGCGCCAGCGTGACTTTCAGGAAGCCCTGCAACAGGCCGCGCAGAGCCAGGCCCAGGTGCTGGTTCTGGTGCTGTTCGGCGAGGACCTGGTCGACGCCATGCGTATCGCCGACAGCCTGGGTCTGACCGGCAAGCTGCAGATCGTCGCGCCCAACCTCACCCAGGCCATGGTCGAGCAGGCCGGCCCGCTGCTGATGCAGGGCGTGATCGGTACCGAACCCTGGACCTGGCGCGTGCCCGAGCGCGAAGACTCGGCCGCGGGCCAGGCCTTCGTCGAGCAGTTCAGCCAGCGTTTTGGCGTCTACCCCTCCAGCTCCGCCGCCTCGGCCTACAGCATCGTCAGCCAGTGGGCCGACGCCGCCAAGCGCGCCAACAGCCTGGACAGTGAGGCGCTGATCAAGGCCCTGGAAGGCCACCGCTACCGCCTGCTCAAGGGCGAGCAGCAGTGGCGCGCCTTCGACCACCAGAACGTACAGAGCGTCTACGTGGTCAAGGTCAAGCCGCGTAACGAGGTGATGAAAGATCGCCTCAAGCAGGATTACTTCGACATCGTGCATCAACTCGACGGCGAGCAGGCCGCACCAAGCCTGGCCGAATGGCAGGCCGAGCGCCGCGCCGCCGGAAAACCCACCACCTTGCAGTGAGCCCCCATGGATTTCGAACTCAGTGAAGAACAACGCCTGCTGGTCGACAGCGCCCGCGCCTTCGCCGCTGCGGAGCTGACCCCGCACGCCGCCGAGTGGGACCGCGAGCACCATTTTCCGGTGGACGTGATCAAGCGCGCCGCCGAGCAGGGCTACCTGGCCCTGTACCTGCCGGAAGAAGACGGCGGTCTGGGCCTGTCACGGCTGTCGGCTTCACTGATCTTCGAACAGCTGGCCGCCGGCTGCATCGCCACCACGGCCTTCCTGACCATCCACAATATGGCCAGCTGGATGCTCGCCAGCTTTGGCGACCAGGCGCTCAAGGACGCCTGGCTGCCCCGACTGACCAGCGGCCAGCTGCTGGCCTCCTACTGCCTGACCGAGCCGGACGCCGGCTCCGACGCCGCTCACCTGCGCACCCGCGCCCGCCGCGACGGCGACGACTACGTGCTGGACGGCAGCAAGTGCTTTATCTCCGGCGCGGGAAGTACGGATGTCTTGATCGTTATGGCGCGCACCGGCGAGGACGGCGCCAAGGGCATCTCCTGCTTCCTGGTGCCCGGCGACGCGCCCGGGGTGAAGTATGGCCGTAACGAGCTGAAGATGGGCTGGCGCGCGCAGCCGACCCGTACCATCAGCTTCGAGGGCGTGCGCATCCCGGCGGGCAACCGCATCGGTCCGGAGGGCCAGGGCTTCGTCTACGCCATGAAGGGCCTGGACGGCGGCCGCATCAACATCGCCAGCTGCTCGCTGGGCGCCGCCCAGGCCGCGCTGGAGCAGAGCCTGCGCTATGTGGAGGAGCGCAAGCAGTTCGGCAAAGCCCTGGCCGAGTTCCAGGCCCTGCAGTTCAAGCTGGCCGACATGCTCACCGACCTGACGGCCAGCCGGCAGATGGTGCGCCTGGCCGCCGCCAAGCTCGACGCCCGCCACCCCGAGGCCACGCTGTACTGCGCCATGGCCAAGCGCTTCGCCACCGATCACTGCTTCACGGTATGCAACGAGGCCCTGCAGCTGCACGGCGGCTACGGCTACCTCAACGACTACCCGCTGGAACGCTGGGTGCGCGACAGTCGCGTGCACCAGATTCTCGAAGGCACCAATGAAATCATGCGGGTGATCACCGCGCGCCGCCTGCTCGAGCAGGGCGGCATGCTCGATCGCCTGCTGTAAGACAAGGAGACCCCATGAGCACCGCCATCGAAACCTACAAGTCCGGCCCCTTCGACCTGACCCACAAGCTGACCGTGGAAAAGCACGGCCACACCGCGCTGATCACCATCAATCATCCGCCGGCCAACACCTGGGACCGTGACTCGCTGATCGGCCTCAAGCAACTGATCGAGCACCTCAACCACGACGATGACATCTATGCCCTGGTGATCACCGGTCAGGGCAGCAAGTTCTTCTCCGCCGGCGCCGACCTCAACCTGTTCGCCGACGGCGACAAGGCCCGCGCCCGCGAGATGGCCCGTCGCTTCGGCGAAGCCTTCGAGGCGCTGAGCCACTTCCGTGGCGTGTCGATCGCCGCGATCAACGGCTACGCCATGGGCGGCGGGCTGGAGTGCGCGCTGGCCTGCGACATCCGCATCGCCGAGCGCCAGGCGCAGATGGCCCTGCCGGAAGCCGCGGTGGGCCTGCTGCCCTGCGCCGGCGGCACCCAGAACCTGGCCTGGCTGGTGGGCGAAGGCTGGGCCAAGCGCATGATCCTCTGCGGCGAGCGCGTCGATGCCGAGACAGCCCTGCGCATCGGTCTCATCGAGCAGGTGGTCGATACTGGCGAAGCCCGTGGCCATGCCCTGCTGCTGGCCTCCCGCGTCGCGCGGCAGAGCCCGGTGGCGGTGCGCGCGATCAAACCGCTGATCCAGGGTGCCCGCTCCCGCGGACCCAGCACCTGGCTGCCGGAGGAGCGCGAGCGTTTCGTCGATCTGTTCGATGCCGACGACACCCGCGAGGGCGTCAACGCCTTCCTCGAAAAGCGCGATCCCCAATGGCGCAACAAATAAGGGCGGAACAAATGATGAACGTGCACTTCGAGGAACTCATCGCCCCCCACGGCGCGCGCATCGGCGTGGCCACCCTCAACGCCGAGAAGAGCCTCAACGCCCTGAGCCTGCCGATGGTCGAGGCGCTCGACGCCCACCTCAAACGCTGGGCCGAAGACCCGGCCATCGCCTGCGTGCTGCTGCGCGGCGCCGGCCCCAAGGCCTTCTGCGCCGGCGGCGATGTGGTGCAACTGGTGCAGCAGTGCCGCGAGGCACCTGGCACCGTGCCGGAACTGGCCAAGCGCTTCTTCGCCGACGAATACCGCCTGGACCACCGCATCCACACCTACCCCAAGCCGCTGATCTGCTGGGCACACGGCCACGTGCTGGGCGGCGGCATGGGCCTGATGCAGGGTGCCGGCATTCGCATCGTCACCCCCAGCAGCCGGCTGGGCATGCCCGAGGTCAATATCGGCCTGTTCCCGGATGTCGGCGGCAGCTGGTTCCTCGCGCGCCTGCCGGGTCGGCTCGGCCTGTTCCTGGGCCTGACCGCCAGCCCGATCAACGCCCGCGACGCGCTGGACCTGAACCTGGCCGACCGTTTCCTACTCGACGAGCAGCAGGACGCGCTGCTCGACGGCCTGGTGCAGATCAACTGGCAGGAACAACCACAGGCGCAACTACTCAGCCTGCTCCAGGCCCTGGAGCACGAGGCCCGCAGCCAGTTGCCCGAAGCCCAGTGGCTGCCGCGCCGGGCACGTCTCGACGCGCTGCTGGATGTACCCGACCTGCCCAGCGCCTGGCATGCCCTGCTCTCCCTCCGCGAGGACGACGACGGCCTGCTGGCCCGCGCGGCCAAGACGGTCGCCGGCGGCTGCCCGCTGACCGGCCACCTGGTGTGGGAGCAAATTCGCCGCGCCCGCCACCTGTCGCTGGGCGAGGTGTTCCGCCTGGAGTACGCCATGGCGCTGAACTGCTGCCGCCACCCGGAATTCCCCGAGGGCGTGCGTGCCCGGCTGATCGACAAGGACCACCAGCCCCGCTGGCACTGGCCTGACGTGGCGCATATCCCGCCGGCGGCCATCGAGGCGCACTTCCACCCGGCGTGGGACGGCACACACCCGCTAGCCGATCTCTGATCCCAGAGACCACTCGCACCTGCCACCTGTCGCAACAAGGAGAACAACAATGACGACAATCGCCTTTATCGGCCTTGGCCACATGGGCCTGCCCATGGCCCGCAACCTGCTGAAAGCCGGCTTCGCCCTGCGCGTATTCGACCTGGTGCAGAGCACCGTCGACAGCCTGGCAATCGAGGGGGCCACAGCGGCCGCCAGCGCCGCCGAGGCGGTGGCCGGAGCCGAGGTGGTGGTGTCCATGCTGCCGGCCAGCCGTCATGTCGAGGGCCTGTATCTGGGCAACAGCAGTCTGATGGCGCAGATCGCCCCCGGCAGCCTGGTGCTGGAATGCTCGACCATCGCCCCGGAGTCGGCGCGCAAGGTCCACGCCGCCGCCAGCGCGCGCGGCGTCGCCATGCTCGATGCGCCGGTATCCGGTGGCACCGCCGGCGCGGCGGCTGGCACCCTGACCTTTATGGTCGGCGGGCAGGCCGAGACACTGGAGCGCGCCCGCCCGGTGCTGTCCGCCATGGGCAAGAACCTGTTCCACGCCGGCCCCGACGGCGCCGGCCAGGTGGCCAAGGTGTGCAACAACCAGTTGCTGGCGGTGCAGATGATCGGCACCGCCGAGGCCCTGGCGCTTGGCGTGGCCAATGGCCTGGACGCGGCCACCCTGGCCGAGATCATGCGCCAGAGCTCGGGCGGCAACTGGGTGCTGGAGAAGTACAACCCCTGGCCGGGGGTGATGGAGAATGCCCCGGCGTCCAAGGGCTACTCCGGCGGCTTTATGAGCCAGCTGATGGCCAAGGACCTGGGGCTGGCCCAGGAAGCGGCCCAACTCACCGCCAGCAGCACGCCGATGGGCGCCCTGGCTCTGCAGCTGTACCGCCTGCTGCTCAAGCAGGGGCATGGCGAGCTGGACTTCTCGGCAGTACAAAAGCTGTTTGTTGAGTAACCTTTCAAGACACGGAAAGCCACGGTCTGCTTGGGTATTGCGAGGTTTGGTTGGCTTCTTTGGCCGAAGCCTGGCCATTTGCTGCGCTGGCTGAGGGTTCTGATTTCGCCCTTTCCGGGCGAGTTTCTTTCTCTTGCCTGGCCAAGAGAAAGAAACCAAAGAGAAGGCCACCCCGACATCCGGGTCGCGCTGCGCGCGACTTCCCTCCCTCCGGTGATGCTTCGGGGGCCGGCATACACGGGACTTCCCTGTCCCGTTATGCCTCTCGCGGCCATCCGGGCCGCTCGTCCCCCTACGCAACACCTCCACTCGGCCTCCTGACGGGGACTCGGCTCAGAGTTGCCTGATCTGTTCTTGCCTTTGATTTCGCTTCTTTTGCACGGTCTGGCAGGCCGCACTGAATGCCCCTTGAGGAGGGCGAACGGAGTCGTTGCGTAGAGGGGCAAGCGGCCTGGACGGCCGCTTGAGGCGTAAAGGTCCAGGGACGGACCTTGTACGCCGGCCCTTAGAGCAGCGATGGAGTGAGCGGACCCTGCGCGCAGCGCAGGGCCGGATGAAGGGGTGTGTTTCTTTGCTTACTTTATTTGCACAAGCAAAGAAAGTGAGTCGCCCGGCAAGGGCGAAACCAAAGCCCGCAACCAGCGCGAAAAGCGGTTGAGCACCGAGCGTCTAGCGCTCCCTCAACGCCTCAGACTGCGCCCGCAGAATAGGCTTGAGCAGGTACGACAACACGCTCTTCTTGCCGGTGATGATGTCAACCGACGCCACCATGCCGGGAATGATCAGCAGCGGATTCTTCTCGGTGCCCAGATGGCTCTTCTCCGTGCGCAGCTGGATCACGTAGAAGCTGTTGCCTTCCTCGTCGGTGATGCTGTCGGCACCGATATTGACCAGCTTGGCCTTGAGCCCGCCGTAGATGGTGTAGTCATAGGCCGTGAACTTGACCACCGCCTCCTGGCCCGGATGGAGGAAGGCGATGTCCTGGGGACGAATGCGCGCCTCCACCAACAGGTGATCGTCCAGCGGCACCACCTCGACCATATCGCTGCCCGGCTGGATCACTCCGCCGATGGTGTTGACCAGCAGCTGCTTGACGATGCCGCGCACCGGTGAGATCACCAGGGTACGCTTGACCCGATCCTCCAGCGCCTTGCCGGTGGCCTGGATCTTGTTCAGTTCGGTGCTCACCTCATTGAGCTGGGTCAGCGCCTCGCTCCGAAAGCGCGAGCGGGTTTCCTCGATCTTGCGCTGCACCTCGACAATCGCCGACTCCGCACGCGGAATCGCCAGCCCGGTGGCTTCCAGCTCGCCCTGGCTTTCCACTTCGGCACGCTTGAGGCGCAACACTTCCACCTGGGAAATCGCGCCCTCGGCCACCAGCGGCTCGGACATGCGGATTTCCTGACGCAGCAGGTTGAGACTGTTGCGCACCTGTCCCTGCTTGGACTGGAACTCGCGCAGCTCCTGCTGCCGCTGTACCAGTTGCTCCTCCAGACCGGCCACCTCATCGGTTAGCTGCTGCTGGCGGCTGGTAAACAGCTCGCGCTCGCTGTCGGCCAGGCCCGGCGCCTTTTCCTGCACCTCCGCCGGCACTGCCAGCTCACGGCCGTCAACCTCGGCGCGCAGACGCTCGACCTGCATCAGCAACGACAGGCGGTCAGCCTCGGTCTCGCCGACATTCGAGGCGAAGCGCGTGTCATCCAGGCGCAGCAGGGCATCGCCCTTTTCCACCAGTTGCCCCTCGCGGACAAACAGCTCGGCGACGATGCCACCTTCCAGGTTCTGGATCTTCTGCAGTTTGGATGAAGGAATCGCCTTGCCATCTCCGCGGGTGACCTCGTCGACCACGGCGAAATGCGCCCACAGCAGAGCGAACAGGAAAAAGCCGACCAGTGCCCAGATCGTCAGACGCACCACGCGCGGGGCATCTTCTACCAGAGCCTTGCTGACTTCCGGCAGCGGTTCGTCGCCAAGCGGGTCGCCGGCGCCGAAGTAGGCACGCAGCACTTCGCGCCACCTCTGCAGAAACGATTTATGACCCTGAAACGATTTAGCTGACACTGATCTGTCCCCGCTTCAAGGCATCCATGACCGACTCTTTCGGGCCGTCGGCAATAATCTGCCCGCGATCGATGATCACCAGACGATCCACCAGGCTGAGCATGGACGCGCGGTGGGTCACCAGCAGCAGAGTCTTGTTGGCCAGCAGGGACTGCAGGCGCTGCTTGAGGCGCTCCTCGCCGGTGTTGTCCATCGAGCTGGTGGGCTCGTCCAGCAGCAGGATCGGCGGATCGAGCAGCAGCGCGCGGGCCAAGGCCACGTTCTGCCGCTGACCGCCGGAAAGATTCTGTCCGCGCTCACCCACCTGCATTTCGTAGCCTTCCGGGTGCAGCCGGGCAAACTCGTGCACCCCGGCCAGCTCGGCGGCCTGCAGCACCAGATCGTCCTCGACATAGCGCGCGCCGCTGACCAGGTTGTCGCGCAGGGTGCCGGCAAACAGCTGGATATCCTGCGGCACGTAACCGATGTTGTGGCGCAGGTCGCTGACGTCCAGCTGCCGGCTGTCGATGCCGTCGACCAGCAGGCTGCCGGCCTCGGGCTGGTAGAGGCCGACGATCAGCTTGGCCAGGGAGCTTTTGCCCGAGCCGCTGCGGCCGATGATGCCGATCTTCTCGCCCGGCCGGACCACCAGATTGATGCCCCTGAGCGCCGCCTGCTGCTGGTTCGGGTAGCTGAAATCGACCTTGCGGAACTCGATGGCGCCCTGCAGGTTCTGGCGCTTGAGCGGGCGCTCGTCCTCTACCCGCTCCTGCGGCAGGGCCATCATCTGCTCGACGTTGGTCATGGTCAGCTTGGCCTGCTGGTAACGGGTCAGCAGCCCGGACATCTGGGTCAGCGGACCGAGCGCACGGCCATTGAGCATGTAGCAGGCAATCAGGCCACCCATGCTGAGATCACCGGCGATGATCAGGTAGACGCCCAGCACGATCATCAGTACGCCGGCCATCTGCTGCAGCAGCAGGGTCAGGTTCATCGCCAGACTGGAGAGCATCTTCACCCGCAGCTCCAGACGGCTGAGGGTGCCAATGGTCTGCTCCCACAGGTACTGGCGCTCGCTCTCGGCGTTGTTGACCTTGACCGCATCAAGGCCGGCAAGCGTCTCGATCAGGCTCGACTGGCGCTCGGCGGACAGCGCCAGGGTGCGGTCGATGGTTTCCACCAGCGGTTTCTGCAGCGCCCAGTTGATGGCGAACGCCAGCGGGAAGGCCAGCAGCGGAATCCACGCCAGGTGCCCGCCAATCAGGGCAATGACCAGCAGGACCAGCAGGGTGAACGGCAGGTCGATCACGCTCGCCAGGGTCAGCGAGGCGAGAAAATCACGCAGACTCTGAAACTCGTGAATGTTCTGGGCAAAGCTGCCAACCCGCGCCGGACGGTGCTTCATGGCCATGCCGACGATGCGCTCGAACAGCGTGGCGGAGATGATCAGGTCGGTCTTCTTGCCGGCCAGGTCGAGGCAAAGGCCGCGCAGGGTCTTGAGCAGCAGGTCGAAGAAGAATGCGCCACTGATACCGATGGCCAGCACCCACAACGTGGCTTCGGCCTGGTTGGGCACCACGCGATCGTAGACGTTCATGGTGAACAGCGGCACCAGCAGACCGATCACGTTGATCAGCAGGCTGGCGGCCACCGCGTCGATGTACAGCCAGCGCGAGCGCAGCAGGGTGTCGCGGAACCAGCGCTGGGTGCGCGGAATCAGCTCGCCACGACCCAGATCGAGCTTGTGCTGCGGCTGGGCGAAGAACACCTCACCGCTGTAGTCGGCTTCCAGCAGTTCGGCTGCGACCGTGACCTCGCCGCCTTCGGTCTCGCTGGGCATGATGCGCGCCCGGCCATCGTCCTCCCAGGCCAGCAGGATGGCGCAGCGCCCCCCCTTGAGCAGGAGCATCGCCGGCAGAGCCAGTGCCGGGATCTGCTTGAGGCCACGACGCAGCCAGCGCCCCTGCAAACCGCCACGCGCAGCTGCACGTGGCAGCAACTCGGCCGTCAGACGCTGCTCGGGCAGCGGCAGACCGGCAGTGAGCATGGCCCGGCTGACCGATTTCTGGTGCAGAGCACACAGCGACAGCAGACTGTCCAGTAGCGGATCATCGTAGCGATCACGCGGATCGCTGGTGGGTAGCGCTTGACTGGTTTCGGCGGTCACTCGGTCATTCCCGGGCAGTAAGGGGCGATCAGTTCAGTCCTGGCAATTGCGCCTGACTCTTGACCTCGTCCAGCGCGTTAGCGGCCATCGGTGCCACTACGCCCTGACTCTTGAGCAAGGTGCCCATGGTGGCCTTGATCCGGTACTGGGTAAACAGCTCGATGAATTTCACTTCCTGCAGACGGCGTTGAGCGGTGAACAATTCATTCTCACTGTCGAGCAGATCGAGCAGGCTGCGCTCGCCCAGGGTGAACTGCTTCTGGTAGGACGTACGCACCTTGCTGCTGTAATCCACATACTCTTCGGCGATCGGCAGCTGGGCGCGGGCGTTGTCCCAGGCGTTCCAGGCCAGGCCGAGGTCTTCATTCAATACGCGCAGGGCGTTGTTGCGAATATCCATGGCCTCGTTGATCTGGTACGACTTGGCTTCAAGATCGGCCTTGTTGCTGCCACCGGCAAACAGGTTGTAGCGCATGCGCAGCATGGCCTGCCAGTCGTTATTGTGGCCCGGATCACCATCCAGGTTGTTGTCGGCACTGCGCGACAGTTCGGCATCGAAGCGCGGATAGAAGGCCGATTTGGCCGCCTGGTACTGCTGCTCGGTGGCCTGCACATCGGCCTCGGCCGAACGCAGCAGCGGGTTATCCTCGATCATCTGCCGGCGGGCCTGCTCGACACTCTCCGGCAGCTGGCCGACCAGCCCAACCGGTGCACTCAAGCCTTCCGGCGCATTGCCAACCAGGCTCAGGTAGTTGACCTGGGCATCATTGAAGTTCACTTCCTCGGTCAGCAGGTTGTTGCGGGCCTGGGCCAGACGCGCCTCGGCCTGATCGAGGTCGGCCATGCGGCCAACACCCTGCTGGCTGCGCAGACGGATCTGGTCGTAGATGCGCTCGTGACTGCGCAGGTTGTCCTTGGCCAGACGGACCAGTTCTTCACGCTTGAGCACATTGAGGTAGGCATTGACCACATCAAGGCCGGTGCGCTCGGCAGTGCCCAGCAGCGAATACGCACGCGAGTTGACCGTGGCACGCTGGCGGCCGACCTCGCTGGAGGTGGCAAAGCCGTCGAAGATCATCTGCTGCAGCCGTACGCTGGACTCGCCACGGGTCAGGGTCTGAAAGCCATGCTCGTCCGTACGGGTACCGGGACTGTCAGTCCCCTCACGGCCATAACCGCCCAGCAGGTCAACACTCGGCAGGTAGCCGCCCTTGGCTGCCTGCAGATTGGCATCGGCGCTCAGGCGACTGTTGACCCCGGCGCTCACCTCCGGATGCACCTCCAGGGCGCGTTGCATGGCTTCTTGCAGGGTCTGGGCCGAAACTGCCGCACTGGCCAGCATCAGCAGAGAAAAAGACAGGGAGCGGCGCATCGGAATGTCGAATCCTTATAGACAGAAGTCAAATCGCGGCGGGCCAAGGCCCGCTAGGCTGATCAATGGCAAGTGGCTTAATGGCGCGTGACGGTGAACAGTCGTCAACTGATATCAAAGTGACATCAACCCGGCGAATTGTTTATGATCGGCTTAAGCCGGTCAATAGTTTGGCACAGCCTTTATAGCTAATTGAAATAAGCCATAAAAGTGACGGCATTAATTTGTCCGCCACCTATTCACCCAGCCGTGCCGGAACAGTACCCTAGCAAAGCTGTGACACAGTCTACAAAACTAAATGGATTCGGAGTGAGCGAATGAGCAGCGTGGTTGCCATCATCAAAAGCGTCATCGGTCAGGTATTTGCCGTATCCATTGAAGGTATTCAGCGTCAGATCTTTGAAGGCGACCGCCTGCTGCAGGGCGAACAACTGCTGACCGGCAACCTCGGCGCCGTCACTCTGCAGACCACCGATGGCAAAGCCATCGAACTGGGCAACAACCAGCAATGGCCGCTGCGTGAAGAAGAGGCCAAACAGCAGGACGTCGACGAGGACGCCTCGGTCGAAGAGCTGCAGCAGGCCATTACTGCCGGCGTCGACCCCTCTGCAGAAATGGATGACACCGCCGCCGGCCCGGCCGCCGCTGGCGGGTCTGGTGGAGGTAGCTTCGGCGGTGGCCACAGCTTTGTCATGCTCGACGCCACCAACCAGCAACTACAGGCCGAGGTTGGCTATACCACCGGCACCCCAGGCGAACTGGCCACGGCGCAAGGCGTCGAGCAGGAGCGCAACGACAATCCGCGCACGCCACAGGAACTGGACCCGGTCGCCCCGACCCTGGTCATCAGTAGCGAAGCGCAATCCCTGCTGATCGGTCAATCGACGCAAATTCGCTTCAGTTTCAGTGAAAGCGTGCAGGGTTTCAGCGCCGCCGATATAGCCAGCAGCGGCGGCACCATCAGTGATCTGGTGCAGATCGATGCCACCACCTGGGTCGCCACCTTCACCCGCGGCACCAGCGGCGCTCCCGGCATTAGCGTGCCGGCTGGCAGCTATACCGACCTGGTCGGCAATCCTGGCATTGCAGGCAGTCTTGCCATCAACGGAGCGCCGCAAGCCAGCGACAGCACCGCCAGCACCGGCGAGAACGCCGTGCTCAACGGCAACGTGCCCGCCGCCAGCGATGTCGACGGCACGATCAGCCGCTACACGCTGATCACAGGCCCTGGCGCCGGCAACCTGACGTTCAATGCCGACGGCAGTTACAGCTTTGATCCGGGCAGCGCGTTTGACGACCTCCCGGTCGGCGCCAGCCGCGAAGTAACCTTCAGCTACACCGTCACCGACAACAGCGGCGCCGTCAGTGTTCCGGCCAGCGTGACCATCACCGTCACCGGCACCAACGATGCACCGGTGGCCCAGGCTGCCAGCGTCAGCGTCGCCGAAGACGCCGCGCTGCTCTCCGGCTCCGTGGTCGCCACCGATGTCGATGCCAACGCCACCCTCAGCTTTGCGCTCAATGGCACGGCTCCGGCCGGTCTGACCTTCAACAGCGATGGCAGCTACAGCTTCAACGCCGCCGACAGCGCCTACCAGAGCCTGGGCGTCGGCCAGTCCGCCGTGCTGACCATTCCCTACACCGTCACCGACGA
Source organism: Pseudomonas fluvialis (assembly GCF_014207935.1). Lineage (GTDB taxonomy): Bacteria > Pseudomonadota > Gammaproteobacteria > Pseudomonadales > Pseudomonadaceae > Aquipseudomonas > Aquipseudomonas fluvialis_A. The sequence goes on from NZ_JACHLL010000003.1 coordinate 577,896, forward strand.
TCAGGGCGCCACCTCCAGCGCCAACCTGGTCATCACCGTCACCGGCACCAACGATGCACCGGTGGCCCAGGCTGCCAGCGTCAGCGTCGCCGAAGACGCCGCCCTGCTCTCCGGATCCGTGGTCGCCACCGATGTCGATGCCAACGCCACCCTCAGCTATGCGCTGAACAACGCTGCTCCGGCTGGTCTGACCTTCAACAGCGACGGTAGCTACAGCTTCAACGCCGCCGACAGCGCCTACCAGAGCCTGGGCGTCGGCCAGTCCGCCACGCTGACCATTCCGTACACCGTCACCGACGATCAGGGCGGGACCTCGACCGCCAACCTGGTCATCACCGTCACCGGCACCAACGATGCGCCGGTGGCTCAGGCTGCCAGCGTCAGCGTCGCCGAAGACGCCGCCCTGCTCTCCGGCTCCGTGGTCGCCACCGATGTCGATGCCAACGCCACCCTCAACTATGCGCTGAACAACGCCGCTCCGGCCGGTCTGACCTTCAACAGCGACGGCAGCTACAGCTTCAACGCGGCCGACAGCGCCTACCAGAGCCTGGGCGTCGGCCAGTCCGCCACGCTGACCATTCCGTACACCGTCACCGATGATCAGGGCGCCACCTCGACCGCCAACCTGGTGATCACCGTCACCGGCACCAACGATGCACCGGTGGCCCAGGCTGCCAGCGTCAGCGTCGCCGAAGACGCCGCGCTGCTCTCCGGCTCCGTGGTCGCCACCGATGTCGATGCCAACGCCACCCTCAGCTATGCGCTGAACAACGCCGCTCCGGCTGGTCTGACCTTCAACAGCGACGGCAGCTACAGCTTCAACGCGGCCAACAGCGCCTACCAGAGCCTGGGCGTCGGCCAGTCCGCCACGCTGACCATTCCGTACACCGTCACCGATGATCAGGGCGCGACCTCGACCGCCAACCTGGTGATCACCGTCACCGGCACCAACGATGCGCCGGTGGCCCAGGCCGCCAGCGTCAGCGTCGCCGAAGACGCCGCCCTGCTCTCCGGCTCCGTGGTCGCCACCGATGTCGATGCCAACGCCACCCTCAGCTATGCGCTGAACAACGCCGCTCCGGCTGGTCTGACCTTCAACAGCGACGGTAGCTACAGCTTCAACGCCGCCGACAGCGCCTACCAGAGCCTGGGCGTCGGCCAGTCCGCCGTGCTGACCATTCCGTACACCGTCACCGACGATCAGGGCGCGACCTCGACCGCCAACCTGGTGATCACCGTCACCGGCACCAACGATGCGCCGGTGGCCCAGGCCGCCAGCGTCAGCGTCGCCGAAGACGCCGCCCTGCTCTCCGGCTCCGTGGTCGCCACCGATGTCGATGCCAACGCCACCCTCAGCTATGCGCTGAACAACGCCGCTCCGGCTGGTCTGACCTTCAACAGCGACGGTAGCTACAGCTTCAACGCGGCCGACAGCGCCTACCAGAGCCTGGGCGTCGGCCAGTCCGCCGTGCTGACCATTCCGTACACCGTCACCGACGATCAGGGCGCGACCTCGACCGCCAACCTGGTGATCACCGTCACCGGCACCAACGATCTGTCCGTCATCAGTTCGGCCAGCGTCAACCTGATCGAAAGCAATGCCAGCCTTAACACCGGCGGCACCCTCAGCATCAGCGATGTTGATGGCCCAGCACCGAGCTTCAACCCCATAAGCAACGCAGCTGGCAGCGGTGGCTATGGCCTGTTCAAACTTGGCAGCGATGGCCTGTGGAGCTACACGACAACCGGCCCACTCAACCAGCTTGTTGCCGGCCAAACTTACACCGACACCCTTACCGTGACGGCAACGGACGGCAGCACCGGAACCATCACGGTCAGCATTCTCGGCACCAATGATGCCCCGGCGCTGGGCGGTGTCAGAACCAGCTTTACCTACAGCGAATCTGCAGCATCTGGCATTACCCGCACGCTGCTCGATAGCAGCGTAACGCTGACTGACATTGATTCGAGCAACTTCGATGGTGGTAGTGTCGTCGTCACCATTGGCAATGGTATTGCCAGCCAAGATGAACTGACGGTGCTCAACCAGGGCACAGCCAGCGGGCAGATCAGCGTGGCTGGCAGCGATGTGTTCTACAACTTCGGCAGCGGTGCAATCTCGATCGGCACCATCAGTGGAGGCACTGCAGGCATACCGCTGACCATCAGCCTCAACGGCAATGCGACGCCTGTCGCCGTGGACGCACTCGTACAGCGGATTGCCTATGGCAACTCGTCGCAACTGCCCGATACCACGCCACGCACCATCAGCATCACCGTCAACGACGGTGACGGCACCGCCAATGGTGGCAGCAGTTCAGTGACGCAGAACATCACCATGAGCGTAGCCTCGGTGAACGATGCTCCGACCTTCAGTAACCTGAGCGGCACCCGCACCTTCACCGAGGGCGGTAGCGCCGTGGTGCTGGACAGCAACGCATCGCTTGGTGATCGCGAGCTGGCCACCCTGGCCGACTTCGGCGGTGCCAGCCTGACCCTCAGCCGCCGTGGCGGCGCAAACGGTGACGACGACTTCACCGGCACAGGCAGCCTGACCCTGAGCGCTGGCGAAGTTCGCCTTGGCGGAGTTCTGGTCGGCAGCTACGACCAGACTGCCATGGCCAACGGCACCCTGCAGATCACCTTCAACAGCGGCACCAGCAACGCCCAGGCCAACAGCGTACTGAGCCAGATCGCTTACAGTAATGGCAGCGATGCGCCGCCGGCCTCGGTCATCGTCGATTACGTACTCAACGACAACAACAGCGGCGCTCAGGGCAGCGGTGGGGCCAAAACGGCAACCGGCTCCGTGACCATAAACATCACCCCGGTCAACGATGCACCGGTAGCAGGTAATCAATCCAACAACATCCTCGAAGATGCTCCGTTCAACGGCCAGGTTATTGCCTCCGATGTCGATGGTGGCACCCTCAGCTACAGCCTTGTGTCCGGCACAAGCAACGGCAGCGTAACCCTCGACACCAGCACGGGGGCCTTTGTCTACACGCCAAACCCCGGCTACAACGGTGCCGACAGCTTCACCGTGCAGGTCAGCGACGGCCGAGGTGGGGTCGTCAACAGTGTGATCAACATTAACGTCACGCCTTTCAACGACGCGCCGGTGCTCAGCCTCACCACCCCGGCCACCCCGGTCGAGGGCAATGCTGCCGTGGGCGATCTGATCAGCACCGCCAGCGCCACCGACGAAGACACCCCGGCCAGCGGCCTGAGCTTCAGCCTCACCAACAACCCGGGTGGCGTGTACGCCAT
>NZ_JACHLL010000004.1 GCF_014207935.1 Pseudomonas fluvialis
TCCCTGGATAAAACGCTTCATCGGCATTCCCCACTGATTTGAATCCATCAAATCACAGCAAGGTCGATGCCAGCGTTTTTACACAGCCTGGGCCGTTTACAACCTTTGATTGACGCAGAGCGACCAGCGGGGCGTTCACATTTTTCCGGCACCGTGCATCACCCTAGACCAGCAGGGCACATCAAATTTTCCGGCCCCTACAACTGTTGGGACTGCATCAACTTGAACACCTTGCTGGCCCAACCTGACACACAGTGCCGGAAAAGTGTGAACACGCTGCTGGCAAAAATGCTACAGATGGCACTCAAGCGGTGGGGAATATAGCTTGCAGATAAACGCGCACAGATCGAGCGCTAATGAGTTATTCAACTGTCTAGTGCTCGATCTGGAGTTTAGCTATATGGCATTTAAGAGATGCATGCCTATATGGCTGGCATCTGATTGAAGACAGATATCTCCTTGAGAATCTCACCTTCAGACTTTTTTTCATCCACTAAAAGTTCAAGATCATAAGCAATCGAGGCTAGTTTATCAAGCCGCTGACTTGCTCCGTCCGCTGCTGTGCCACTGATAAACACCACCTGGGAGAGCCGCAGCGAGTAGTCGTAAGTTGCTCCATCAAGAGTTAAACTTGGTTTGCCTCCTGCGTTACGTCTTACAGACATCAGTTCCTGTTGCCATAGCTCCCTGAGCTTGGCGTACAGCTCTGGACTGATGTTGCGACTTTTTGTTGACAGCCTTATATCCTGTACATCACCTAAAGCCTGCAGCGCATCGACTCCTTGGATTTTAATTCCACGAGCCTGCTCAATTTCTTTCCAGTTCTCCTTAACATCCACATCATACACCCGCACCGATGCTGTTGAGGAAAACAACATATGACCGCGCGCAGTATCTTTAATGTAAATTACCTTCTCCGGTGAGCTACTGCGGATCATGACCTGCACGGTGGAATCACTAGCGTATGCATCCTTGAATACAGTTTTTAGCTTTTCGAAATACTGCCCTGCCATTCCTAGCATTAAACTGTGAGGAGACAAATATTCTTGAGCCCTCACTTCATAGGTAATAATTAAAGAAGTAGCCAAAAATACTTTCAGTAAGAGCTTCATGGTTGGCATCCGCATTTATTAGGGGTGCTGCCGTGGGAAGGTAGATATCTTTGCTTCATCGATGGGTCGTTGGTTCTTCCATCGTAGAACATATTGTTCCCGCCGGGCGTATTTAGGTAAACCCCATATTTTTTACCAACGGCCCCGCTTTCAGAAATCCCATCGGCTGTATTGAAGTCACCATCTGAGAAGTTCTCTTTATGATACGGATTTCCTCCGCTGGGATGAGTGTGCCATATCAGGTCTGCGTTAGTTGGCTGCGTCTTACGGAGAGCATCCCCTGGAACCCTTCTCGCTTCGCCTGCAAGAAAGGTATACGTCCAGCAGTTCCCCTTCTTGTATACCCAGCCACCGTACTCAATTGCTTGATCTTGCCTTGCCCTTGAGTAGTTGCCTGCATCAACTGCGACATCATCGGGGGATACAAATAGATCACCAGGTGCCAAACCTAGCAGATCAAGGTATGAGAGAGGATTGCCCATCACATACCCGTAGGTATTCAGTCCACCGGCTAAGCCAATCGGATCACTTTCGACGTACCGCCCGGTCTGCGGGTCGTAATCGCGGAAGTAGTTGTAAACTAATCTCCGGTACCACCCCTGGCCTTTTGGCTACCTATCAGCCACTCAATCCCAAGAGAAGCCTACTGCGGGCGACCCAACGTCACCTCCGATTCCGGTTCTTCCGGCGCATGCAGATCGGCATAGATGCTCTCTGCTAGCGCAATATCTTCATCCGTCAGGTGCTGGAATAAGCTCGTCCGCTTACGCTTGGAAACACGCCCGCTGTTCTCGTAAATCACTGCAATAAGCAGCTCAAGATCTCGGTTTGACAGATCCAACTCGCGATTCATTTGCTCTTTGAATCTATCACGGCGGACGAGATGATTGACCTCATCGCGCATAAGCCCATCCAGAACTCGTGCAGCGCTTTTATTGACCTCGCCCTGCAGATCAGTGAAGTCCAGGTGGGCGAACAGATGGGCATGCGCCTCATCCAGTTCCGGGTCGCTGGCCAAGTCCCTCCGGTGGTACTGCGTAGCGCTAAGTAGCCGCCGTGACAGTGCGTCGAGAGTGCCGATGTAACTCTCCAGATTGACCAGAAGGCCAGCAGAGATAGGCAGGATGATGCCCTGCAGTTTGAGACCTTCGTTGGCCAGAATGTCCTGCATGATGAAGCGGGACAACCTGCCGTTTCCGTCCATGAAAGGATGGATGTAGATAAAGCTATGCGCGATCGCGTTTAGCTTCACTAGCGCTGGGGCATCACTGCGCATGACGCGTTCACGCATGACAAACCATTTCTCCATCATCTCAGGCACTGTTTCCGGTGCCGGCGGGATCAGATGGATCAGATCGCCGCGGCCGAGCCAGTTCTGCAGATACCTGTATGCTCCAATGGACGGATCGGGACGCCCCGTACCGAGGGCTATCCGATGAATCTCGAACAAAAATTCTTCGTCTAGTGGGCGCTGGCCCGCCTGTTCCAGAACTCGTACAAAACGCAAAATTCGATCGGGAGCTGGGCGCTCGTGCTCGATCTCGTAGGAGCTGCGGGTCTCGGTCGTCAGCAGGTATTGCGCCGCTCTAGCAATCTCGGTGACTGAGAAATCGACCATTTGGTCATGCATGCGCTCGACTATTTGCGCATTCAAAAGACTGTCGTCGGCCCAGCCCTGGCGGCTAATAAGCGCTGAAAGCTTAGGCGTTCCCAGGAGATTCATCCGCACGCGATGTCTGCGCGACAACTCCTCTGGGCCGGTGAAATACTTCTCCGGCGCAAGCAGGTGCTCATAGGGAATGTTCTGGGCTGCATCGGGCAGAGGCAACTGGTGGCCTGCAATGCTCTCGCAGATGTACCAGAGTCGGCGCAGATAGCCGCTGGCTGGCTTCTCAGCGATTGCCGCCGCCAGGTCATCCCGGACAGAGGAAATCTGGAAAGCGCGCTCCAGGACACCCAGATTTACCCCTTCGTACGAGAGCGCAAACAGCATCTGGTCGATGGGGCGATGCTCTCTGGCGTACCCCTTGGTGAAGACCTCTACTTTCACGCCACCAGCGGACTGAGAGAGCGCTGGGCGCGAGCCTATGACACACTCATGGCCAAGCGGCACGCAGCGAAGATCGAGGGCGTTGATCAGCCAGCTGTATCCGGCTCGCTCAATGGGTTGCCGCATGGCGAATTTCCTATAGGAAGCGCGAGAAAATTATAATTTATACGGCTTTCTGAGAAAAACTTATAGTTAATTGCCCGAGCTATGAGAATGATCGAGTTGGCGAAGGAGATGAGTCAGCCCGCCGGCACTGCCTCAACAAGGCTGACTACACCCCGTCGCCATTGGCCTTGCCATCAAGAATAACCCCCACGCCTCGGGCGGGACTCGTCACGCACTGCGCACCAAGGGGGTAGTTTTTCTGCCCGACCAGCACACCCTTCTGAATCACCTCAAGCGGCCAGGGACTTGCGCTGCCGGGTGTGTCCTGATGTACACGCCCTGCAGATTCGTGACCGTCACATGGGTGTAGATCTGGGTGCTCTCGATGCACTGATGACCCAGCATCTCCTGCACATAACGAATGTCAGCACCATGGCGCATCATGTGCGTTGCCGTCGCGTGGCGGAGCGCGTGGCAGGAGCCACCTTTGCCAATGCCGGAGCGCTGAATATAGCCGCCAACCATCGTGGTCAATTTACTCTTCTGGATGCGCTTCCCCGTCTCGCTGAGGAAGAGAGCCTCGCCGCTGGCCACCGTTGCCAAACGGCCACGGAGTTCGTTCAGATACTTCTCAACCCAGTCGAGTGCTCGCGGCGCAATGGGAACCCGTCGATCATCGCCACCTTTCCCTTTGCGCACAGTGACCATCTGGTGTTTGAAATCCACGTCCCGGAAATCCAGCCCGGCCAGCTCGGCGCGGCGCATTCCTGTGGCGTAGCAAACCTCCAGGATGGCGCGATCCCGCAATCCCATACGACCTTTCATAAGCGTCTGATGCAAGATCGGGTCTATCTCGTCTTCGTCAGGAATCTGCTTGGGTATCCGGCGATGAACCTTGGGCAACGGGAATTTGGTGTAGTCGTCCGACAGCACAATGCCATAGGCATGTAGCCGCTTGAGCAGGCCGGTCACTGCCATCAGTCGCATGCGCTGCGTCGAGAGCTCTAACGGAGAATGATCCAGATGCTTGCGGTACCGGTGCAGGTATTTTCGGTAGCACTCCAGAAGAGCCAGATCGACCTGCGTCACCTCGCTGATGCCTTGCTGCTCACTCCAATGCAAGAACATCTGCAGCAACGCTGCCTTGGTGTTGGCTGTCGCATCACTTTATCCCCGCGCAAGGCAATCCTCGATGTAGAAAGGCACGCATGCTGACAGGCTGGTCGGATAAGTCTCAGCAGTCATGATTACCTCCCGTGCGCTCAGGCAACATCAACGCATCCTTGAGCACCCGCGAGAGAGCCTTATCAGGATCGCTAACCGTCGAGGCAAAACGGTTCCCATCCAAGCCCTGAGGAAACAAGACCAAGCGCACCTCGATGCTACTGTCAGCAAGCAGGTGGGCAATCCGATACACCTCATCCAGCTCAGGCCGGGAAGTACCGAAGGCGAAGTAGATCAGCCTGACCAGGCTGCTACGCAGGATGCTCAGGTGCTCTTCGCTAAAGCCTGAAAAACCCATGATGGCCGCGACGTTGGTATATCCCTGACACCACCAGGTCAGCGCTTCCACGGGGCTTTTGCAGAGAATCAACTCGGAGAATTCGAACAGTGCCTTCTGATTGAAGAAGCCTTTGTGGTCGAGGTGCCAGTGCACATGATAGGCCGAGTGTGCGGTGAGCTTGGGCGTGATCCGACGCCCATACAACTGTAGGCGCTGCATCAACTTGAACACCCTGCTGGCCTAACCTGACACCTTGAACCGAAAAGGCCTGCACACCCTGCTGGGGAAATTGGTGCAGCTGGAAGGGGCTTTCAGGAGTGGTCGGATTCCTCGATGCAGAACACTCTGCAGGAAAGGTTTTCGCCAGTCAGGAATGAAGACCTGAGAGGGCTGGAAGTTTGGGATGGCGCGCTACGGCTGGGAGGTAAGCCATAGCGCTCCGTTTCCCGTGGATCAAATGCTCCACCCTACAAGGCTCCATGGCGAAAAATTGGCCTAGCAGATTGCTGGGCCTTGAGGGCATCTCCGGATGTAGACACTAATTAGCTGTGGGATAGACCTGCCCTGTAATTAGCGCCTTAAGCATCTTGGTGATTGCCAGACCAGTCGCGGGTAGCCAGCCACCAAAAATTAGACCAGAGAAAAGAAGCCCCTTTCCATACAAAACCAAGTTCTCTTCTAGCCAGCGGAGCTGCGTTTCCCAGAATCCTGAAACAAAAATAGACTCCAACATAAAATTAGAAGCCACGCTTGCAATGAGGATTACAGAAAACCTTGCTAAAAGAAAAATCCACCCCTCTCTTTCTCCAAAAGTACAGTGCGCCATCAAGCAGAGAATTTGACTGGCAACGAAGTAATACCAGAAATCATACCGCACAATTATCTCTTCCGCCCAATAGAAAGAAACCACAGAAAGGCAAATATAGAGAACACCCTCCCAAGGGGTGATGTGTAATCGTTTATTTTTTATTTGCATCATCAATCAAATTCCCCGGAAGCCAAGTTCCTGCTGCAACATGTGGAAATGCTTGAGACCCACCGATAACGCCTGAAACCATTACTGCGCAAGTCCCGCCTATAGGGGCGCCGCCACGATCTAAAGCTATTTCTTCAAATTCTTTTTCTTCAGCGGCAGTCGTTTGCTTGCACGACTCCTCAACTTTGTCTCCATTTTTCTCGTGGTACTTTCTGTATGCGTCTTTAGACGCATCATTACCAGTAAGTAACTCTCCTGAGCCGGCACGATGATCTGTGGCGTACCCACCCGCTGGGTCATATATCCACGGGCCAGATTCTCCGCTAGATCCATACAATGCAGCATGATCCGCAACCCCGGACGCACCTCTCGTAACAATTACGCACGTTTCTAAGCCATACATATCTACAAAGCTAATGGGGTTACCTTTTACATACCCAAAGGTATTGAGCCCGCCCTTAAGCCCAATCGGATCACTTCCGACGTAGCGCCCAGTCTGCGGGTCGTAATCGCGGAAGTAGTTGTAGTTCAGCCCGCTCTCTGCATCGAAGTACTGTCCAGGGAAACGCAGGTTGATGGCCTGCACATCTCCACCAGCGACCAGTACCGCATCGCCGTTACCAAAAGCGTCCGACTTCCAGCGCCAAACCTCTTGGCCGGCTTGGTTGGTAGCCAGACGTGGCGTATTCAGGTGGTCGGCATGTAGGTAGAAGGCTGTACTGCTGGTGACACTGCCATTGGCAGCGAAGCTCTGAGCCAGACCGCCAATCGGCATGCTGTCCAACCATAGGTAGAACTGGCTGCTGAGTTTGTTGCCAGCATTGTCGTAATAGGTCTCGCCCAGCAGTTGCCCGTCAGGACCGTAGAGGAACGTGGTGGTCTGCCCGTTGGCTATCTTGTGGGTGCGCTGGCCTAGTGCGTTGTAGCGGAACTCAGCGACCACGCTGTCACTGATTTTGACCTTGCTCAGGCGACCCTGGGCGTCGTATTCCAACTCGCGGTTGGCGCGGTCCTGAGTCAGGTTACCAGCCGCATCGCTCGTCACTGCGTGGTCATCGATCTGGGTCAGGCGGTTGCTATCACTGGCGTAGCTGAGGGTCTGAGTAGTACTGCCTTGAGCTCCGCCGTTACTCAGGGTAGTGACGGTCTTGCTGGTCCGGTTGCCTACGGCATCGTAGCCGTATTGCTGGCGCACAGTGGCTTGCTCTTCTTGAGTCAAGCGGTCCAACTCGTCGTACTGATACTGGAGATTACCGAACAGGCCGCTCCGCAGTGTTTCAATGTTGCTGTTGGCGTCATAGCCATAGAGAGCCTGCCAGGGGCCGACACTTTGCTGGGTCAGGCGGTAATCCTGGTCGTAGCTGCGCGACAGACTCAGGCCATTGGCCCAGGTCAAGCTCTTAAGTGGGCCGAACGGCAGGTAGCTGAGGCTACTAGCGAACACAGCAGGGCTTTGCCCATTCTGCACCAGCTCAACAGACGCGACCTGCCCTGCACTGTTGCGGTTGTACTGCACAGCAACGCCACCAGGGTAGCCAACACGGGTCAGTTGGTTGGCGTTGTCATAGGCATAGTTGAGGCTGTCGTAAACATCACTGCCGGCCACGCTCACCGAACGGATCTGTTCGATCAGATTGCCGTGTGCATCGTAGCGGTAACCCAATACCCCACTTGCATCTTGCACCGCAGTCAGGCGACCGATGCCGACATTGCCGTCGCCGGTCATGTCGTAGTGGTACTGAATGTTCAGGCTCGGATTGGCAGGGTATTGCTTGCCGGTCAGACGATTCAGGGCGTCGTAGGTGAAGCTGGTCACCAGGCCACGGGCATCGGTCTTGCGGATGACATTACCGGCTGCATCGTGACCGAATGTGGTGGTGCCGCTGTCCTTGCTGATGAGCTGGGTCAGGTTGCCCAGGCCATCGTACTGGTACTGAGTGACCACTCCACGCGGGTCGGTGACCTGGGTCAGGTTGTCCTGACCGTCATAAGCCAGAGCAGTGACACCATTACGCGGGTCAGTGCTGGATACCAGGCGATTGAGTGCGTCGTAGCTCTTGGTAGTGCTGTGCTGCTTGGGTGTACGGCTCAGTGTGGGGTTATCGTTAAGGTCGTAGCCATACTGCTGGGTCTGGCTCTGCGCTCCTACCGATTTGAGTAAGCGACCCAGCTCGTCATACACCCAGGTCTGCTGCTGAGCCAGACTGCTGGAGGCATCCTTCAGGCGCTGGGCGGTGCGGTTGCCCATGAGGTCGTAGTCGTACTCGACCTTCTCACCCAGATTGTTGGTGATAGTGGTCAGCCGCCGCGCCCCACTCCACGTGTACTGCAGCCAACTGCCGTCGCCACGGATAACTTTAGTGATTTGGCCAATGGCATCGTACTCAAAGCTGGTGGTACTGCCGGCCGTTGTCACGGAAGCCAACCAGCCCTGCGGGGTATACGTCAGGGTGCTGGTGATATTGTTGGCATCAACCACGGCCTGCGGATTGCCGTAGGCATCGAAGTTCGATAGCTGGGTGATGTGGCCGAGGGCGTTGGTGACCAGGATCAGGCGGCCCTGGGCATCGTAGGCGTAGGTAATGACGTCGTTGACGTCAGTACGCGGCCCGTTGGCCGTCTCGATCAGGCCCTGGCTGTTGTAGGTGTAACTCCAGTTGCGCTCGGTGGCCTGAGCCTCCGGCAGCCCAAAAGCCGCTGCCAGTGCCAGGCTGAGCAGGCTTGCGCGATGCATGATGTTCATCTGTCAGTTCCTTCTGATCAAAGCGCGGTAATGGTCTGGCTGAGCAGATTCCCTTGAGTGTCATACTCGAAATTCATCACACGATTCGGCTCGGTGATGGTCACCGGCTTGTACAACGCGGGATGCCACTCAGTCGTAATCGTGCGCGCCTGCGGAGTGCCAGATGCCTCTGTCCGCGAAGTCTCCAAGCCTCGGCTGTCGTAGCTGTAGGTGGTGACGTAACCCTTGTTATCCGTGCGCGTAGCGATCAGCCCTTTGGCGTTATAGGTGAAGGTCGAGTTGCTCGCCGGACAGTTCGCGGAAACAGCTCCTGCCAGAGCAGTAATACGCTTGGCACCCGCGACAGCCTGGAAGGTATAGGTGGCCTGCTTGCCCAGCGGATTAGTGACAGTGGTCGAACCGTTGGCGTTATAGGTGAACAGGTACTTGTTCTGCACGCCGTTCAGCTCGTTACGGATGACTCGACCTTTGGTGTCATAGGCCCAGGTCACGTAACGAACGTTGCGCTCATCCGTAATACCAGTCAGCCAGCCACCCTCGGTTGTGCTCTCGTAGTGATAAGTACGTGCCTTGCTCTGACCACCCTGAGTACGTGTGGCCTTGGTCAGTCGCCCTGCCGTGCTATAGGTGTAAACGACCTGCAGTGTGCCTGCAGCCAGATTCGTCAGGCGCTTGGCGGTGTTGAAAGTGAGCGTCATTGTGCGACCAAGAGAATCGGTAACCACAATGCTGTTGGTCGCGTAGGTCAGCACCTCATAAGTGCCGTTGGCGCGATCGATGCGAGTCAGCTGCCCTGTTGCATCAAAATACAGATGCTCGTTGTAACTGTTGTCATAGCGCCAACCGGAGCCGACCTGTTCCAGGTGCCCAAGCTCTCTGGGAGAAGGCGTCGCAATGCCATTGGCGACAGTGAAAAGGCTCTCACGACCATCCGTATTGACCAGCATGATCTGTGTCGTGGAGATCCTGAGCTTTGCCGAGTAGGTGTGCGTCCAGTTGGCCGTCATGCTGTTGTAGTAGCGAGCAAAGTGCATCTGCGTACCAGCCTGACCAGGGTAATCCACCTCAACCTGATAGCTGTTGCCGTTTGAGACGTTGACCGGATCCGCGGCGCCCATACCAGGTGCACCTTCGCTTTTCAGCGCAGAGGCGGCAGACTGGGCAGGACACACCCCCGGCTGATCAGGATTGCCCAGACCTGAAGTTTCTGGGCACGTCAGCCGATTGGTTGGTCGGTCATAGAAAACCGGGCCGGCAAATTTGTCGTAATGGGTCTGTTTGCCAACGGCATATTGCGTCGCAACAACGCCGTCCACCGACCCGGTGAAGTTGTCGTGATAGAGCACCGCATGCGTTTTGCAGGTATTTGGGAAAACACGCTTCATATTGGCATTGGCGTTTCTCAGATAGGCCAGCATGTCCTCTGGGTAATACCAACCACTGCCTTCATTCCATTTGATCACCTTGCCACCAGAACACTGCAGCCCGGCAATCAAGTAGAAATACTGCCCACTGCCATTTGGCGTTAAAGAACTGGCATACGACTCAACGCCAAAGTAGCTAACACCGCTGCCCGTCGTGCAGTTTACCGCTGCAAGGCTGGATTGGTGGTAAACAGCGCTGGCAAGCAACGTGAGAGCGAGACTGAGCCCGCGAGAGGAACGATCCATGTCCGAGATCCTGCCGTGAAGAAAGGTGGCAACAGCGTAGGCGAGGTATTTTGCCTACAGCAGCAATCAAGTAAGGGGCCATTCGCAGATTCAAGACAACTGCTGATGGCACGCCCCGTTATCTAGAACTCAATCCACAGCGTCAACTGCCCCAAAAGACAGGTGCAGATACTTTCAATCTCACTGAAAGATTTTCGGATTCACCAACTCCACACTTCCGAAATACCCACGCTTTAAATCGACCTCACCATCAGGTGCTTCGCCGAGCTGCTGGTATTGGCTCGCACTTGAATCCCCCCACGCAACGGAGTAGGTATTCCGCCCGGTGGACCATTCTCAAGGCATGACAAGTTCTCGGTTACGCCATAGACCTGTTCTATATATCTGGCGACAGTACTTATCTGGGCGTGAAGCGGAGCCAGGCCTGCTACAGTTTGACTCGAGCATCAAGCGCATGTCGGATGGTTTCGAGCGCTGCCTGCAGGTGAGTCATGTGGTTCTTCAAATACTCGCGCTGGGTGATTTGAACGTGGAGATCCAGCAGGTCTGCACGTAGGGCAAGCAGCCGCTATCGGCAAGCGTCACCTACAGCGGAGCAGGATTCGACTTCGAGGCCTAACAGGCCAATCTGGACAACGAGCAGTTTCACGGCCGGAGTCTGTATCTGCTGCGTCAGCTATGCGCCGACCTGCAATTTTCTGGCACTGGCAATCAGGTCACCGCCACCCTGCAATGGTGATGGCCAAAGGGCTCAGCGGCGGCCGTGGTGCTCGCGGAACTGTGCCGGCGGCATGCCCTCCCAGCGTTTGAACGCCCGGCGGAAGTTGGCGATATCGGTATAGCCGAGGGTGTAGGCGATCTCCTCGATGCTCAGGTGCCCGGCCTGCAGATGGGCGACCGCCAGGGTGTGGCGCACTTCTTCGAGAATCGCCTTGAACGAGGTGCCCTCCTCCAGCAGACGCCGGTGCAGGGTGCGCGGCGTCAGGTGGAACAGGCGCGCAGTGACGTTCAGACTGGGAAAGCCGTTCTGCTTCTCCAGCATCACCCGCCGCACCCGCGCACTCATCGACACAGCCTGCTGCAGCTTGTCCAGCTCGCGCTGGCAGATCAGTTCGGCCTCGCGGAACGAAGTGGGGTCGGCCATTTTCAGCGGAAGATCAAGCAGCGCAAGCGGCAGGGTAAAGCCGGCCCACTCCGCGTCGTAAGCCACCTCGCAGCGGAACATCTCCTCAGCCAGCTCGGCATAGGCCGGGCGGGCAAACGGGAAGCTGACCCGGGTGAGCGCATAACTGCCCAGAGTGATGGCATCGAACACGTTCTTGATCGCCAGCACGATGGCTTCCAGCACCGGTCGCTGAATATCGCCCAGCGCATAGCTGGGGGTGAAGAGGATGTGCGCCGATGTTTCATCCTGACGCAGGCTGACGGACACCAGGCTGGTGCGCAGGCCCAGGTAGCGTTCCACCAGCTGCAGGGCCTGGCGCACCGAGCCGCTCTGCATCGCGGCATAGCCGAGGATGCCGTGGGTATTGACCACCAGACGCTCGCCCACCAGCAGGCCGAAAGCACCTTCGCCGGTGCTGTCCAGCGCATCCTGAATCAGCTGGCAGAAGCTGCCGAAGTCCGGCTGAAAACCCGCGTCGTTGAGCTGCGCCTCGCTCAACCGGCTGCGTGCCAGCCAGGCCGGAACATCGGCGTCCATGGCGGTCAGTTGCTCGGCAACCTGCCGCAGGTATTGCACGGGAAGGGTGAAGTCCTGCACGGCACGGGCCTCGGGAGGGGAAGTCAGCTTCGGCAAAATTGTCAATAAATGACCCATAGAATGTCAATCGCGAACCTCCAGCGCCGGGCGTCCGGGACTTAGCCTGTCACCGTCCCAAGCCTCTCCCGCGAACAAGTACAACCGGAGGACGCATGTTTTCACTATTTGCCAAGAAGGGCCCGACCACGGCCACCATCAATGGTCAGGCGATCCCCGTCGAACCCAAGGAAACCCTGTTGCAGGCGGCCCTGCGCGCTGGCATCGACTTCCCTCACAGCTGCCGAGTGGGCGGTTGTGCCGCCTGCAAATGCCAGCTGGTCGCCGGTCAGGTCAGGGAACTGACCGAAACCGGCTACCTGCTCACCGACGAGGAACTCGACCAGGGTTACATCCTCGCCTGCCAGAGCGTGCCGAAAAGTGATATCCGCGTCAGCGTCGACCTCAGCCAGCAGCAAGCGCGCCGCACGGTGAAAGGGCGCATCGTCGGCCAGGAAAAACTCACCCACGACATCACCCGTCTGGTCGTGCAACTGGAACAGAGCCTGCCGTACAAGGCCGGGCAGTTCGCCGAGCTGTGCCTGGATGCGCTGCCCGATATCCAGCGCAGCTACTCCTTTGCCAGCGCCGTACAGGCCGACGCCAAGGTCAGTTTCTTCATCCGCCACGTGCCCGGCGGCCTGTTCTCCTCGTTCGTGCAACAGCGCGATCTGCTCGGCCAGGGCATTCAGGTACAGGGGCCGCTGGGCGATTTCTACCTGCGCCCAGCTGATGCGCCACTGCTGCTGATTGCCGGCGGCAGCGGTCTGGCACCGATCATCGCCCTGCTTGAGGACGCCCTCGCCCATGGAATACAGCGCCCGGTCAGCCTGTTGTTCGGCGCCCGCGAGGAGCGCGACCTGTATGCCCTGGACAGCATCAGTGCGATCGCCGCGCAGTGGCGCGCACCGTTCCGCTTCGTGCCGGTGCTCTCCAACGCCAGCGCCGATGCCACCTGGAGCGGCGCGCGCGGCCTGGTCACCAGCCAGCTTCCCGCGCTGATCGAACCCGGTGCACACGCCTACCTGTGCGGCCCGCCCGCCATGATCGACAGCGCGGCAGCCCTTCTGCGCGACCACGGCGTGCCACGCGAACACATCCACGCCGACCGCTTCACCACCCGGCAGGACGCCCTCGCTGCGTCGGCCTGAGCCCCCATCAACCCGCTTCCACCTGCCCATAACAAGAGAGACCACCATGAGCCTTCTGCACTATTTGAAGTATTTCCTCTTCCACGGTGTCGGCCTGATCGCAGCGGTCGCCATTCTCGCCGGCGGCGCCTGGATCACCTTCGGTCTGATCGCGGTGCTGGTGATCTATCTGGTTGGTGACGCCATCTGCGGCGACGACACCAGCACACCGCAGTTCAAGCATCCCGGCATCCTCACCGTTCAGCTGTGGCTGGCTCTGCCACTGCTGGCGTTCATCGTTTTCTCCGCGCTGTGGAGTTTCAGCAACGGCGACTTCCTCGGCTTTGGTGCGGCACTGACTCAACTGACCGGCTATGACCTGGTCGCCGCGCGCGATGCCACCTTCGCCGGGCATTACGTTTCCACCGTGCTGATCACCGGCCTGATGATCGGCATGGTCGGCACCATCCCGGCCCACGAGCTGACCCACCGCACCTGGGACCCGATCTCCATGCTGGTCGGACGCTGGCTGCTGGCCTTCAGCTTCGACACCATCTTTGCCATCGAGCATGTCTACGGTCACCACCGCTACGTATCGACCACGGAAGATCCGGCCACAGCGCCGCGCGGCCGCAATGTCTACTTTCACATCCTGGCCTCAACCCTCAAGGGCAACGTCAGCGCCTGGAAAATCGAGCAGAAGCGCCTCAAGCGCAAAGGCCATAGCCTATTCGGCTGGCACAATGCGGTGCTGCGCGGCCATCTGATGAGCGTGCTGCTGGTGGTGGCCGCCTATGTCATCGGCGGCTGGCAGACCGCGCTGTTCTTCACCGCCTGCGCGCTGTGGGGCAAGGCCCTGCTGGAGATCGTCAACTACATGGAGCACTACGGCATGGTGCGCAACCCGGCCACCCCGGTGCAGCCGCGTCACTCGTGGAATACCAACAAGCGCATCAGCTCCTGGACCATGTTCAACCTGACCCGCCACTCGCACCACCATGCCCAGGGCGAAGTGCCCTACCAAGACCTCAAGCCATTCCCGGATGCGCCGATGATGGTCGGCGGCTACCTGACCACCATCATCGTGGCGCTTATTCCGCCGCTGTGGCACAAGCTGATGACCCCCAAGGTACTGGACTGGGACCAGCGCTATGCCACCGACGAGGAGCGCCTGCTGGCCATCCAGGCCAACGCCAGAAGCGGCATTCGCGCCCTGCAGCAGGCCAATGTGCGCCGCCAGCCCGGCACTGCGCAGGTGGCCCGCGCCTGATTGTCGCAGCTCGCCTGGCGCGCCATTGAGCGACGCGCCAGGCAGACTTCCCTGTGGGCCGGCCTCCCTAGCCCACCTTGCGCAAGCCCCGGCCAGCAATGGCCGGTCTTTTTTCTGCCAGTCGCCTGTGAACCGGCACGCTGTCAGTGTCTTTCAGGGTTGTATCGCGCGGCTCATTCGGGTATCAGTGCACACGCATTCACGCATTGCCCGTCACACCCCGCCGAGGCCTATGAAAAAGCTCGCTCCCGCACCCGAACAACAGGCCAAGCCCGCCGGCCGCGTCCGCCAGAAGAACGTCGTCGCCATCCTCGCCGCGGCCGAGGAAGAATTCGCCCTGCACGGGTTCAAGGGCACCAGCATGAACACCATCGCCCAGCGCGTGGGGCTGCCCAAAGCCAACCTGCACTACTACTTCGGTAACAAGCAGGGCCTGTACGTGGCGGTGCTGGATAACATCCTCGATCTGTGGGAAGACACCTTCAATCACCTGAGCGTGGACGACGATCCGGCCACCGCACTGGCCGCCTACATCCGCAGCAAGCTGGAGTTCTCGCGCAAGAACCCGCTGGCCTCAAGGATCTTCGCCATGGAAGTCATCCGCGGTGGCGACTGCCTGACCAGCCACTTCAACCAGGACTACCGCGACTGGTTCCGCGGCCGCGCTGCGGTGTTCCAGGCCTGGATGGACGCCGGCAAGATCGACCCTATCGATCCGGCGCACCTGATCTTCCTGCTCTGGGGCAGCACCCAGCACTACGCCGACTTCGCCTGGCAGGTGTGCAACCTGACCGAACGCTCGCGCCTGCTCAAGGCCGACTTCGATCAGGCCGGCGACGTACTGGTGCACATCATCCTCAAGGGCCTTGGCCTGACCCCGCCGGCGGCATGAGTTCCCTGCTGGGCGGCCCCGCCCAGTTCAGCGAGGAGGTCCGCAAGAGCCGCTTCCTCGCTCAGGCCCACCCCCTGAACGACGCCAGCCAGGCCAGCCAGCTGCTGGCCGAGCTGCGCGATGCCGGTGCCTCGCACAACTGCTGGGCCTGGAAGTTCGGTACGCAGTACCGCTTCAGCGACGATGGCGAGCCCGGCGGCACGGCTGGCCGGCCGATTCTCGGCGCCATTGAAGCGCAGGAGATGGACCAGTTGATTGTCGTAGTCACCCGCTGGTACGGCGGCATCCAACTGGGCACCGGCGGCCTGGCGCGGGCTTACGGTGGCTGTGCCAACCAGTGCCTGCAACAGGCCGAGCGCATTGCCCATGTCCCGCGCCTGAACGTCAGCTGCCAGCTCAACTTCAGCGAACTGGCGCTGTTCAAGGCACGCCTGGACAGCTGCGCCACCCTGCTCCTGAATGAAGCCTACGACGCCCAGGGTGCCCGCCTGGAGCTGGCCGTCGCGCCTGCGCAGCTGGACGCCCTGCAGCGTCTGCTCAGCGATATCAGCCGCGGCCGCAGCCTGCTGCAACGCCACGACTAGCAGGCTTGCCGGGCACTGCCGCAATCGGGGATGCTGGCTCTCTCCCGCCGCCAGCCTTGGACCCTGCCATGAAAGCCGTTGCCTACACCCACAGCCTGCCGATCAGCGACCCGTTGTCCCTACAGGATGTTCAGCTCTGCGAGCCGACACCCGGCCCTCATGACCTACTGGTGGAGGTGCGTGCCATCGCCGTCAATCCGGTGGACACCAAGATTCGCCGCAATGTCGCCCCGGAGGCCGGTCAGACCAAGGTGCTGGGCTGGGACGTGGCCGGCGTGGTGCGCGCGGTCGGCAGCGCCGTCAGCCTGTTCAAAGTCGGCGACGAAGTCTTCTACGCAGGCGCCCTGCAGCGCCCGGGCGGCAACAGCGAGCGGCATCTGGTCGATGAGCGCTTGGTCGGCCACAAGCCCCGCTCCCTGAGTTTCGCCGAGGCCGCCGCGCTGCCGCTGACGGCGTTGACCGCCTGGGAGCTGCTGTTCGATCGACTGAAGGTCCCGCAGAGGGCTTCGGCCAAGGGCCATTTGCTGATCGTTGGCGCGGCCGGCGGTGTCGGCTCGATCCTCACCCAGCTCGCCCGCCAGCTCACCGGACTGACCGTAATCGGCACAGCCTCGCGGGCGGAAACCCAGCAGTGGGTTCGTGAACTGGGTGCCCACGAAGTCATCGACCACCGCCAGCCACTGCACGCCGAGCTGCAGCGGCTGGGCATTGCCCAGGTCGAACGGGTCGCCAGCCTGACCCACACCGACCAGCACTACGAGCAGATCATCGAAGCGCTTGCGCCCCAAGGCCAACTGGCCCTGATAGACGACCCGGCGCAGCTGGATGTGGTCAGGCTCAAGCGCAAGAGCCTGTCGCTGCACTGGGAGTTCATGTACACCCGCTCTCTGTTCGAGACGCCGGACATGCTCGAACAGCACCACATTCTCGAGCGGGTCAGCCAGCTGGTGGATGCCGGCACCCTGCGCACGACCCTGGGTGAACACTTCGGCGTCATCAACGCCGCCAACCTGCGCCGCGCACACGCCTTGCTGGAAAACGGTCAGGCACGCGGCAAGATCGTCCTGGAAGGCTTTGACTAAACTTTTGCACACGGCCGGCGTGCATCAGCCGCCCCATTCAAGGAGTGAAGCGTGACCCTACAACCCGTGGAAACCCTGCTCGCCGCCCTGCTGGTCCTGCTCCTGGGACGCGGCGTCAACCGTCTGGTGCCGCTCCTGGCGCGCTACAACATCCCCGAGCCGATCACCGGCGGCCTGCTGTTCGCCTGCGTGATGGCCGTACTGGGCGCCAGCCTGGGCTGGCAGATCAGCTTCGACGTAACCCTCAAGCCGGTACTGCTGCTGACTTTCTTTGCCGCCGTCGGCCTGTCGGCCAACCTCGGCCTGCTGCGCCAGGGCGGCAAGCGCCTGCTGCTGTTCGTACTGGTGCTGATCCCCTTCCTCTTTCTGCAGAACACGCTCGGCGTGCTGCTGGCCTGGGGGCTGGACCTGCACCCGCTGATGGGACTGGTCGGCGGCAGCATCACCCTGGTCGGCGGTCACGGCACCGGCGCGGCCTATGCCGAGCGTTTTGCCGAAGTGCACAACATCCAGTCGATCATGGAACTGGCGATGACCGCGGCCACCCTCGGGCTGGTGCTTGGCGGCATTGCCGGCGGACCGCTGGCGCAGTGGCTGATCAAGCGCCACCAGCTCGCTGGCGCCGATGGCAAGGCCGCGGAGATCAGCCACAGCAGCGACGGCGATGCCGACTCGGTACGCGCCGGCAACTTCGTCCCGGTACTGGCCGCCACCCTGCTGGCCGTACTGGCCGGCCAGGCCACCGCCGAATGGATCGGCGAAGGCACCATCACCCTGCCCAGCTTCCTATGGTGCCTGCTGTATGGCGTGCTGATCCGCAACCTCGGCCACTTTGTCGGTCTGCGACTGAACGACGATGCCATCGAGCTGGTGTCCTCGGTCAACCTGTCACTGTTCCTCGCCATTACCATGATGGCCCTGAGCCTGGCCAGCGTGTTCAGCCTGGCCGGCCCGCTCATGCTGATCCTGCTCGGCCAGTTGCTGCTGGTGCTGATCTACGGCGCCCTGGTGACCTATCGCTGGACCGGCCGCGACTATGAAAGCGCGGTGATGTCCGCCGCCTTCTGCGGCTTCGCCATGGGCGCCACCGCCACGGCGATCGCCAACATGCAGGCCATCACCCAGCGCTATGGCCCCTCGCCCCAGGCCTTTGTGGTGGTGCCGCTGGTCGGCGCCTTCCTCATCGACCTGCTCAATGCCCTGGTGCTCACCGGGTTCCTTTCGCTGCCAGGGATGGGGAGCTGACCATGCTGCGTTATCTGTTACTGAGTCTCTGCCTGCTGCTGTCGGCCTGCTCCCAGGGTCCCGACGGCGAACGCCTTCAACGCGACCTGCAGGAACGCCTGGACCAGGTGTTCGGCACCGGCAGCGTGAGCATCAGCCAGCTGCAACGCCGCGGCTCGGCCAGCGATGCCCATGCCGACAGCGGCAGCACTCAGCGCATCGTCTACTTCGATGCCCAGCTCAAACTGGCCAGTGCCCGTGACTTCAGCTCCTGGGACTCGCCCGGCATCGCCACCCTGATCAGCGCCACCGGTGCAGGCCCGCGCGGCATCAAGGGCGTCAACAGCCAGGGCAATGACCTTGGTGATCAGCTCAGCGTGCATGGCAGCCTGATCTACCGGCGCGTTGGCGATAACTGGGAAGTCCTGCTGCCCCAGGGCTTCAGCCCGAGCAAGGCGCCGGAACTGGGCGAGGACAGCCCGCAGCAGCGCCGCGAGATGCTGGTCAGCGCCATCAGTACGGCCCTCAACCTGGCACCGCAGGGCAGCAATCCGCGGCAGATCGAAATCATTCGCGAGGAAATGGCCCGTACCCTGGCCAGTATTCAGGGGCGCATCAGTCGCCAGGAAAACGGCTTCGGCATCGCCAGCGGCAGCACCAGCGGTCAGTACAGCCGCTTCGCCAAAGCCTTCAGCATGCAGTTGCGCGAGCAGGGTCTGAACATGACGCCGCTGACCACCGAGGGCGGTCTGGACAACCTGGAACTGCTGCGTAACGGCGAGACCACCCTGGCGCTGTCGCAGAGCGACCTCAGCCATCAGGCTCTGGCCGGCAGCGGCCCGTTCAGCGGCGACACGCCGTTCACCCAGCTGCGCGCCCTGGCCAGCCTATACCCGGAGCCGCTGCATGTGCTGGTGCTCAAGGGCGGGCCCAAGGCCGTCAGCGAACTGGCCGGCAAGCGGGTCAATATCGGGCCGCGCGGCTCGGCCAGTCAGGGCACCGCCCTGGCCGTGCTGGCCGCCCACGGCATTCTCCGTGAACAGCTCGCCGCCGCCCGCGAACTGGATCTTCCGGAAGCGCTCAAGGCCCTGCGCGACGGCGAGCTGGATGCCATCGTGCAGGTCATCGGCGCCCCTGCCGATGCCATCCGCGCCGCCAGTGAAGACCTCGACCTGCGCCTGCTGCCTCTGCAGGCCGATGCCGTCCGCCAGGTGCTGGAACAACTCCCCGGTACCTTTGCCCTGCAACTGCCCAGCGGCACCTATCCGCGTCAGCAGCAACCCCTGGCCACCCTGGCGGTGAGCAGCTTGCTGTTGTGTGATGCCAGCCTGAGTGTCAACGAAGCGAAACAGCTGGTGACTGCCCTGTTTGCCGGCAATCCCCAATGGCTGGCTGCCGGCAGCGTGCAAGGTGCCCAGCTATCGCTGGCCAATGCCCGCCGTGGACTCGGCGTGCCGCTGCACGAAGGGGCCATACAGGCCCTGCAGGCATTGACGCAGGACAGCGGCAAAGCGGCGGATTGAATCTAGACTTCTGTCAGACAGGGGCGCAGTCCCCGGCTGACAGAGGTTATCCATGCGTTCATACCTGGCCTTGGCCGGCAAACTGGCCGCAGCCTATCTGCTGTTCAGCACCCTGTGGATTTTCCTCAGCGACAGCCTGCTGAGCTTCCTGTTCAGCAATGCCGAGCAGATCGCCTTGCTGCAGACCAGCAAGGGCCTGCTGTTTGTCGTACTCAGCAGCATCGCCATCGGCGCCCTGGCGCTGTTCCTTGGTGAGCGCCTGGAACGCACCGCAACCTTGCTGCAACAGCGCACCAACGAACTCGCCGAAGTCGAAGAGCAGGGCAACCTCGGCAGCTGGCGCTATGACGGCCAGTTCCACTGGTCATGCCAGGCTGCCAAACTGCTTGGCAGTGCGCCCGACTGCTCATTGGAGGAGCTGCTGATCCTGATCTGCCCGGCAGATCGCGGCGGCCTGCAGCGATCCCTGATCGCCTGCCTGGACGAGCAGCAGGACGGCTTCAACCTGCACCTGCAACTCAACCGCGCGCCCACCCCTCACGCCAGCCAGTGGCTGCAGATCTGCGCCCAGCGCAGCACAACGGATGGTCATCTACACGGCACCCTGCGTGATGTCACCGGTCAGCGCCTGGATCAGGAGGCCCTGCGCGAGAGCGAGCAGCGCTTCCGCCGCCTGCTCGAACAGACGCCGCGCATTGCCGTGCAGGCCTATGACCGCGAGCGCCGGGTAATTTTCTGGAACGCCTCCAGCGAGCGCCTTTACGGCTACAGCCTGACCGAAGCACTGGGCCGGCGCCTGGAAGAGCTGATCATTCCCGAGCCGATGCAGGACAGGGTCATCAGCGACATCCAGCGCTGGATGAATGGCGGCCCGCCGCTGCCACCCAGCGAGCTGGCCCTGCGCCGCAAGGACGGCAGCCTGGTCTGGGTGTACTCCTCACACCTGCTGCTGCGCAACCGGCAAAACCAGCCAGAGATGTACTGCCTGGACATCGACCTCAGCGAGCTCAAGCAGACCAGCATGGCCCTGCACAACAGCGAACTGCGCTTCCGCCAGTTGGTCGAGCAGCTCGGCGAGGCCATCTTCCTCTGCGATGCCCAGCTGCATCTGCGTTTCGTCAACCCGGCCTGGCTCAGCCTGCACAAATGCAGCGAGAGCGACAGCCTGGGCCAACCACTGTGGCTGTTCTTTGACCCGGAGGACGCCGCCCTGGTACGCGAACGCGCCGCCGCCATCCTCAATGGTCAGGAGCAGCACTGGAGTCGCGAGCTGCGCCTGCGTAGCGATACCCGGCAGACCCGCTGGGCGCGCCTGGAAATTGCCCGCGACGCCCTCGACGGCGGCCTGCGCGGCAGCCTCACCGACACCCAGTTGCAGCACCATAACCGCCTGCTGCAGGAGGCACGCAATGCCACCCTGGACGCCCTGCTCGGCCATCGCCCGCTGAAAGAAATCCTGCTCGACATCACCCAGCGCCTGCAGCAGATCAACCCGCGCATGCGCACCTCCATCATGCTCAAGGATGCCGAGAACCGCCTGCACACGGCCGCTGCACCAACCTTGCCGGAGGCCTATCTGCAGGCCATCGAGGGGATCGAGGCCCTACCCGGCGTCGGCTCCTGCGGCCATGCCGCCGCCACGGGCGAGCTGACCATTGCCGCCGACCTGCAGCAGCACCCCAACTGGGCCAACTACCGCCAACTGGTCGCCAGCTTCGGCCTGCGCGCCTGCTGGTCTCTGCCGTTCAAGAACGAGCGCGGTGAAGTCCTCGGCACCTTCGGCGTGTACTACGAGGAGCCTACCCAGCCCAGCGCCAGTGATATCCGCCTGGTCGCCGACTTCACCCGCCTGATCGTGCTGGCCATCGAGCAATCGCGCCGCGAGGACGACCGCGAAGACAGCGAGCAGCGCTTTCGCGCCACCTTCGAGCAGGCCGCCAGCGGTCTGGCCCTGGTCAGTACCCAGGGGCGCTTCCTGCGGGTCAACCGGCATATCTGCGAACTGCTCGGCTACAGCGAGGCCGAGCTACTGCACATGACGTTCCAGGATGTCACCCACCCGGACGATATCGACAATGATCTGCAGCAAGCCAGACGCCTGCGCGATGGCGAGATCACCGGCTACAGCCTGGACAAGCGTTACCGGCGCAAGGATGGCAGCCTGCTCTGGGGACGACTGGACGTGGCCCTGCACCGCAATGCCCAGGGCCAACCGCAGTTCTACATATCCAGCGTGCAGGACATCGGCTGGCGCAAACAGCAGGAGCGCGAGCTGCAACTGGCCGCCACGGTCTTCCACAACAGCCACGAGGCCATGGTGCTGGTCGACGTCCAGCGCCGGGTCATTACCGCCAACCCGGCCTTTACCCGCCTCACCGGCCTGTCCCTTGAGCAACTGCTTGGCCGGCGCCTGCCACCACCGGATCGCCACAGCTCCGGGCGAGCGCAACTGCGCCAGCTGTGGCAGCAGCTGCAGGAACACGGCCACTGGAGCGGCGAGCTGCAGGCCCAGTTCGGCAACCAGCCGCATCAGCTGTGGCTCAGCGCCAGCCGCGCCGACACTCGGGACAGCCCGCTCGATGAGACGCAGTACATCCTGCTGTTCAATGACCTCAACCCGCGACAAAACACCACGACCGCTGGCAGCCACCACCGGTCCGGGAGTTGACCCAGATCATCCTCAATGAACCTTGTCGGCCTAGACTGATTGTCCCAGCCATCAGGAGGAACCGTCATGAAAATTGAGCTGAACGCCCTGAGCAAACCGCAAGGCCGCGCCTGGCAGGTCTGCCTCGACCAGCACAGCGTGACCTTCCGCAGCGAGGCCGAAGCCCGCGCCTTTGTCGCCACCCTGGAAGCCCGCCTGCACGCCCCGCACGTGTTGCCGCGCGAGTCGCGGCAACAGCGCATGGCCAGCTGATCAGCGCAGCGGCCGACCCGCCTGCCAGTGCCGCGCCAGCAGGCTGCTGAGCAGGGCCAGAGCCGCGCAACTACTGATCACCAGCGCCATCGGCCAGGCACTGCCATCATGCAGCACGCCCACCAGGGCTGAACTGACCCCGGCAATCGCAAACTGGATAAAGCCCAGCAACGCCGAGGCGCTACCGGCATGCGCTGCCTGCCCGGACATGGCGCAGGCCGAGGCGTTGGGCAGCAGGCACCCCAGGCTGGCAATGCCGATGAACAGCGGCAACAGCAAAGGCCACAGATGCTGCGGCTGCCAGGCAGACACCGCCAGCAGCACCAGGCTGGCGGCCAGGTGCAGGATCATGATGCGACTTAGCCACACCTCCGGGCCGGCATAGCGCATCAACCACGCATTGACCTGTGCCGCCAGGATGAAGCCGGCGGCATTGGCCCCGAAGACCCAGCCAAAGCGATCCGCCGGAATCCCGTAGAGTTCGATGAACACATAGGGTGAACCGGCGATATAGGCGAACATACCGGCCATCACCAGACCGCCGCTGAGGGCATAGCTGACGAACAGACGGTTGCCCAGCAGCCGCGCGTACTGCCGGCCAGCATGCCGGAGCGGAATATGAGGCGCCTGCGGCCGGTGGGTTTCCGGCAGCCAGAGCGTCACCGCCAGCGCCGACAGGCCGCTGAACAGGGTCAGGCTGATGAAGATCCAGCGCCAGCTGGCATGTTCCAGCAGCCAGCCACCGGCCAGCGGCGCGAGGATCGGCGCCAGGCCCATGACCAGCATCAGTTGCGAGAACACCTTGGCCGAGGCCAGCGGATCGCACAGGTCGCGCACCACTGCACGGGCGATGACCATGCCGGCGCAGCCGCCCAGGGCCTGAACAAACCGCGCGGCAATCAGTTGATCGAGGCTGCCGGCCATGGCGCAGGCCAGCGACGCCAGGGTGAACAGGGCAATCCCGCCCAACAGCGGCAGACGCCGGCCGAAACGGTCGGCCAGCGGCCCGTAGACCAATTGGCCAAGGGCGACCCCCACGAAGTAGGCCGACAGGCTCAACTGCACATGATCGACATCGCTGGCAAACTCACGCGCCAGGGTCGGGAAGCTCGGCAGGTAGAAATCGATAGCCAGCGGACCAAAAGCACTCAGCGCCCCCAGGATCAGCAGAATCGGCAAATTCACGTCATGCGCTCTCGTCAGACAACAACGCCACCCGAGGGTGGCGTTGTTGGCAAGTCGTTATCGACTCAGTGCGGGCTGTCGCCGGTCGCCACCGGTTTCTTGCCCAGTTTATCCAGCTTGGCGCTGAAGCTTTCGACCCACAGGTAGAACATCGGAATCATAAAGATCGCCAGCAGGGTCGCCGCCAGCATGCCGCCGATCACCCCGGTGCCGATCGAGTGGCGGCTGGCGGAGCCTGCGCCACTGCTGATGGCCAGCGGCACGCAGCCGAGGATGAAGGCCAGTGAGGTCATCACGATCGGGCGGAAGCGCAGCTTGGCGGCTTCCAGCGCCGACTCGAAGATGCCCTTGCCTTCCTCGCGCAGCATCACGGCAAACTCGATGATCAGGATGGCGTTCTTCGCCGCCAGGCCGATCAGGGTGATCAGGCCGACCTGGAAGTACAGGTCGTTCTGAATCCCGCGCAGCCACACGGCCAGGATCGCGCCGAACACCGCGAACGGCACCGCGGTGACCACCGCCAACGGCAGGCTCCAGCGCTCGTACTGGGCGGCGAGGATGAGGAACACCATGATCAGGCCGAAGACGAAGGCAATACTGCCCGAGCCCTGGCTGGCCAGTTCCTGATAGGCCGAGCCGATCCAGCCCACGGTGTAGTCACTGCCCAGAACCTCGGCAGCCACTTCCTGGATCGCCGCGATCGCCTGGCCGGAACTGTAGCCCGGCGCCGGCCCACCGAGAATCTTCGCCGCCGGGTAGACGTTGAAGCGGGTGAAGGTTTCCGGGCCGAGGATGCGCTCGACCTTGATCAGCGAGGACAGTGGAATCAGGTCGCCGCTGTTGGAGCGCACATAGACCTGCGACAAGTCCTGCGGCTTGCGGCGGAACTCGGCCTCGGACTGCAGGCTGACCTTCCAGGTACGGCCGAACAGGTTGAAGTCGTTGACGTAGTAGCTGCCGAACGTCGATTGCATGGCCGTGTACACATCGTTGACCGCCACGCCCAGGGCGCGGGTCTTGGTGCGGTCGAGGTCGACGAAGTACTGCGGCACGTTGGCGGCAAAGGTGGTCTGCATGCCGGCCAGCTCAGGACGCTTGGCCGCGGCGGCGAGAAACTCCTGAACCTTGGCTGCCATCTGCTGGGCCGTGGCGCCGCTGCGGTTCTGGATGAAGGCCTCGAAACCGCCGGTGGTGCTCATGCCGGTAATGGGCGGCGGGTTGAAGGAGGCCATCATGCCGTCCTTCTCCTGCATGCCCATGGCTATGAAAGTCCGGGTCAGGTTGCGTGCATCCAGCTCCGGCGTGGTGCGCTCCTTCCAGTCCTTGAGCGGCACGAAGGTTACCGCGGCGTTGGTGCGGTTACTGTTGGAAAGGATGTCCATGCCGGCAAAGGTCACCACGTCGCGGGTTGCCGGGTGCGCCATCAGCTTCTTGTCGAAATCGCTGGTGAGCGCATCGGTACGCGACAACGAGGCCGCCGGCGGCAGGAAGTAGGCATTGAGCACGTAGCCCTGGTCTTCGTCCGGCACCAGCGAGGTCGGCACGCGGGAGAACAGACCGACGGTCAGGGCGATCATGCCGCCGAACAGCAACAGACCGACCAGCGAGCGCTTGAGGAAGAAGGTGACCCCGGCGCCATAGGCCTCGGTCATCCTGTCGAAGGCGCGGTTGAACGCGCGGAACGGCGCAATCGGCTCCTTGTGCTCGTCCTTCAGCAGCAGCGCGCAAAGCGCAGGCGACAGGGTCAGAGCGACGATACCGGAGATCACCACCGACACCGCAATGGTGATCGCGAACTGCTTGTACATCTCGCCGCTGAGTCCGCCGAGGAAGCCCACCGGGACGAACACGGCACACAGCACCAGAACGATGGCGATGATCGGCCCGGTAACCTCCTCCATGGCCTTGATCGCCGCCTCGCGCGCACTGATCTTCTCGGTACGCATCACCCGCTCGACGTTCTCGATCACCACGATGGCGTCGTCCACCACGATACCGATGGCCAGCACCAGGCCGAACAGGGTCAGCAGGTTGATCGAAAAGCCCAGCAGGTACATGCCGGCAAAGGTGCCGACCAGCGACACCGGGATGGCCAGCACCGGGATCAGCGTGGCGCGCCAGTTCTGCAGGAAGATGAAGACCACCAGCACCACCAGGGCCAGGGCCTCGAAGAAGGTATGGATCACCTCCTCGATGGACACCTCGACAAACACCGTGGTGTCGTAGGGAATCTTGTATTCGATGCCATCCGGGAAACGCTCGGACAGCCGCGCCATGGTGTCACGCACGGCCTGAGCAGTATCCAGGGCGTTGGCACCCGGCTGCGGGTAGATGCCGAAGGAGGCATTGCGCTGGCCGTTGAGTGAGGTCACTAGCGAGTAGTCCTGGGCACCCAGCTCGACCCGGGCAACATCGCCGAGGGTCAGGCTGGCGCCGCTGTCGTCGCTGCGAAGAATGATCTGCTCGAATTGTTTGGCATCGACCAGACGGCCTTGGGTGGTCACCGTGTAGGTGAATGCCTGCGGCTCGTTGAGTGGCTCCTGGCCGAAGCTGCCGGCGGCAAACTGCGAGTTCTGCTCGCGGATGGCGTTGACCACGTCGGTCGGCGTGAGGCCGTACTCGGCCAGCTTGTCCGGGCGCAGCCAGACACGCATGGAGTAGTCCTTGGCGCCGAACTGGGTGACGTCACCCACGCCGGGCAGGCGCTTGATTTCGTCGATGACGTTGATCAGCGCGTAGTTGCTGATCTCCAGCGGCGTCTTCGAATTATCCGGGGAGAACATCGTCACCATCTGCAGGATGTCCGACGACTTCTTCATCACCGTCACACCCTGCCGGCGCACTTCCTCCGGCAGCTTGGACAGTGCGGCCTGCACCCGGTTGTTGACGTCGATGGTGGCCTGATCCGGGTCGCGACCGACCTGGAAGTACACCGAGAGGTTCATGCTGCCGCTGCCGGCCGAGGTCGACAGCTGGTAGATCATGCCCTCGACGCCGTTGATCTGCTGCTCCAGCGGCGCGGCGACCGTCTCGGCAATCACCTGGGCACTGGCACCTGGGTAGCTGGTGGTGACCTGTACCTGCGGCGGCAGGATCTGCGGGTATTGCGCCACCGGCAGGCTTTTCATGGCCGCCAGGCCGGCCAGGGTGA
Source organism: Pseudomonas fluvialis (assembly GCF_014207935.1). GTDB lineage: Bacteria > Pseudomonadota > Gammaproteobacteria > Pseudomonadales > Pseudomonadaceae > Aquipseudomonas > Aquipseudomonas fluvialis_A. Next base: position 26,920 of record NZ_JACHLL010000004.1, read on the forward strand.
TGACGATGGAGACCACCGCCGCGAAGATCGGCCGATCGATAAAGAAACGTGAGATCACGGCAAGGCTCCCTTACGGCTGCTGAGTCGGCAGCGCATCCACGACCTGCACCGGCTGCTTGGGCCGCACGCGAATCAGGCCATCGACGATGACCCGCTCGCCATCCTTGAGGCCGGAGCGGATCACCCAGCGGCCGTTATTCATGATGTCGGTGTCCACCGGACGCGGCTGGGCCAGGCCCTGCTCATCGACCACATACACGAAGTTGCCGGCCGGCCCCTGAGCCAGGGCCTTTTCCGGCACGGTGATGGAGTTCGGCCGAACGATGCCAGAGATGCGGATGCGCACGAACTGGCCAGGCAGCAGGGCCTGCTCGGCGTTGGGCACGATGGCGCGGGCACTGACGGTGCCGGTGCCCTTGTCCACCAGGCTGTCGGTGAAGTCGACCTTGCCCTTCTGCGCATACACGCTGCCATCGCCAAAAATGATCTCGGCAGTCAGCTGATTACCTTCCGGCAGACGAACCACGCCGTTCTGCACGGCCTCGCGCAGACGCGCGGCCTCGCGGTCGGCATAGGCATAGTTGACGTAGATCGGGTCGAGCTGGGTGATCTGGGTCAGCAGGCTGGAGTTGGGATCATTGGCGACGATCAAGCTGCCTTCGGAGACCGCTTCCTTGCTGGTGATGCCGGAAATCGGCGCCTCTACCGTGGTGTAATCGAGGTCGATCTGCTTGGACTGTACCTCGGCCTTGGCCGCCTCGATATTGGCCTTGCTCTGCTCGAAGTTGGAGATGGCGTTATCCAGCTCGCTTTCGCTGGCAAAGCCCTTTGCCTGGAGTTCGCGAATACGCCGCAGGTCGCGTTCGGTCTGGCGGTAGCGTGCCTGCTCCTGGGCCAGAGCGCCCTTGGCGCGGGCCAGGGCGGCCTGATAGGTGCGCGGATCAATGCTGAACAGCACCTGCCCCTGTTTCACCTGGGAGCCTTCCTGATAACTGCGCTGCTGCAGAATGCCACTGACCTGGGCGCGCACCTGCACCTCGCGATAGCCGGCGGTGCGGCCCGGATACTCCAGGTAGAACGCCAGGTCTTCCAGCTTGGTCTGCTCGACCAGCACTTGCGCCGGTGGCGGAGTGGCGGCGTCGGGACTGGCCAGGGCGAAAGAACAGGTGAAGGTGGCCAGAACGGCCAGGGCGAAGGGCAAACCACGATCCAGCGGCATACAAGAGGTCTCCTGCCAGCAATCGGCACCCGCGGATGCCGGCACCGATTATTTTCAATTTATTTCCTGCTGGCACTGTAGCTGCAAACACCTCCGCACCGCCACCGTAGCTGCTCAGTTCCGGGCACTGACCTCGTAGCCTTCGGCAGCAATCAGCGCGGCAATCTGCTCGTTACTGAGCGTACCTGTAACCCGCACCTCAGCTGCGGCCAGATCGACTTCGACTACCGCCGCAGCATCCGCCGCCTGCAACGCCTGGGTGATGGCCCGCACACAGTGCGCGCAGCTCATGCCCTGAACCTGGAATACCTGCATGGTGCATCTCCTGTTATCGATTGGAGGTTCTAGCCTGCGGCTTGCCACCGTGGCAAGGTCAAGCAATCGCCGGCCAGGCCGATAATTGAGCCAACCAGCCTTCGCGGAGTCCTCCATGCGCCTGCTTCCCGCCCTTGCCCTGTGTGGTGCCAGCCTGTTCAGTTCCTGGCTCGGCGCCGTAGAGCTGACCAGCGGCACGCCCGACTATGGCGTGCTGATCATTTCCCGCGAGCGCCTGGAAATCGCCACTGCCTGCGACATCGGCGTGTACCTGCAGGATCAGTTGGTCAGCCGCCTGTTCCAGGGCCAGTCGTCTTCCTACAACCTGCCGCCGGGTGAGGTCTCGGTGCGCCTGGGCATCATGGGCGATAGCGGTTGCCAGCCCAGCTTCGAGCAGATTCGCAGCGACCGCGTGCAGATCCGCGCTGGCGCCATCCACAAGTACCGGGTGATGCTGCTGGAGAGCGGCCTGGGCCTGCGCGCAGTCGATCCCTGAGTCCTGCAGCCGTCACGCAGCCCAGCCGCGAAGCCAGTCCGTAAAAATCTGCGTGCAACGCGCTTGACCTTGCCATAAGGTCAGGGTTGATCCTGTCGGGCAGACTGGAAAACCAGATGGCCAGGAGACCTGCCCATGAATTCACCCCTATGCGTAACCTATGACCTGCCCATCGCCGGCATGACCTGCGCCAGCTGTGCCGGACGCATCGAACGCGCCCTCAGCCGGCAGCCCGGCGTCAGCCAAGTCAGCGTCAACCTGGCCAGCGAACGCGCCAGCGTCAGCGCCCCGGCGGGCAGCCTCGACAGCCTGATCCAGGCGATCACGGCCGCCGGCTATCAGGTGCCGCAGCAACAGCTGGAGCTGCAACTGGGCGGCATGACCTGCGCCAGCTGCGCCGGGCGCATCGAGCGCGCGCTGGGCAAACAGCCAGGCGTCGTCACGGTCAGCGTCAACCTGGCCAGCGAACGCGCCAGCCTGCAGATCCTCGTCGGCACCGAGCCGGCGTCGCTGATCGCCGCCGTGCAGGCCGCCGGCTACCAGGCCAGCCCGGTCGCCGCCCAGGGCGGCACCGACAGCCAGGCCGCCAGCCTGCGCCGCGAACGGTGGCACCTGCTGCTGGCCCTGCTGCTCAGCCTGCCCCTGGCCCTGCCGATGCTGCTGGAGCCGCTGCTGGTGAAATGGTTCGGCGGCCACTGGATGCTGCCGGCCTGGCTGCAGTTCGCCCTGGCTACACCGGTGCAGTTCTACTGCGGCGCCCGCTTCTACCGCGCCGGTTGGCATGCCGTGCGGGCCGGCAGCGGCAACATGGACCTGCTGGTCGCCATCGGCACCAGCGCCGCCTTCGGCCTCAGCCTCTACCTGTGGTGGCAGGCCCATGCCGGGCACGAGCCGCACCTGTACTTCGAATCGGCGGCGGTGGTGATCAGCCTGGTCCTGCTCGGCAAATACCTGGAAAGCCGTGGCAAGCGCCAGACCGGCGCGGCCATCCGCGCCCTGCAGGCACTGCGTCCGCAACGGGCCGTACGGGTCACAGCCAACGGCGAGGAAGACATCGCCATCGAGCAGCTGCGCACGGGTGATCTGCTGCGCGTGCGCCCCGGCGAGCGCTTCCCCGCCGACGGCGAGGTGGTCGAGGGCCAGAGCCAGGCCGACGAGGCGTTGATTACCGGCGAGAGCCTGCCGGTGAGCAAGGCTCCCGGCGATCGCGTGACCGGCGGAGCGATCAATGGCGAGGGACTATTGCTGGTCCGTGCCACTGCGCTCGGCGCGGAAAGCGTGCTGGCGCGGATCATCCACCTGGTGGAAAACGCCCAGGCCGCCAAGGCACCCATTCAGAAACTGGTCGACCGGGTCAGCGCGGTGTTCGTGCCGCTGGTGCTGCTGATCGCGCTGGCCACCCTCGGCGGCTGGTTGCTCGCCGGCGCCGGCCTGGAGCAGGCACTGATCAACGCCGTGGCCGTGCTGGTGATCGCCTGCCCCTGCGCCCTCGGCCTGGCCACACCGGCGGCGATCATGGCCGGCACTGGCGTGGCCGCTCGCCACGGCATCCTGATCAAGGACGCCGAAGCCCTGGAGCTGGCGCACAAGGTCAGTGACGTGGCCTTCGACAAGACCGGCACCCTCACCTCCGGCCAGCCGCGCCTGCTGCACTGGCAAAGCGGCGAAACGGACGACGAGCGCCTGCTGGCGCTGGCCGGCACCCTGCAGCAGGGCAGTGAACACCCACTGGCCCATGCCGTGCTTGCCGCCTGCGCCGAGCGCCAGCTGCCACTGGCGACGCTGAGCGCCAGCAGCAGCCTGCCCGGTCGCGGCACCCGCGGTAGTGTCGACGGACTGGAACTGGCCCTGGGCAACCAGCGCCTGCTCGACGAACTGGGCTTTGCCCAGGGCGCGCTGAGCGCCGCGGCCAATGCCTGGCAGGCCGAGGGCCGCACCCTGTCCTGGCTGCTGCAGCTGGCGCCGCACCGCCAGGTGCTCGGTCTGCTGGCCTTTGGCGACTCGCTCAAGCCCGGCGCCGCAGCGGCCGTGCACGAACTGCAGGCGCTGGGCATCCGCTGCCACCTGATCAGCGGCGACAACCGTGGCAGCGCCGGTGCCGTGGCCGCTCAGCTGGGCATCGACAGTGTGCAGAGCGAGGTCCTGCCTGGTGACAAGGCCGCTCGGGTGGCCGAGCTGAAACAGGCCGGCCACGTGGTGGCGATGGTCGGAGACGGCCTGAATGACGCTCCGGCACTGGCCGCCGCCGATGTCGGCATTGCCATGGGCAGCGGCACCGATGTGGCCATGCACGCGGCCGGTATCACCCTGATGCACGGCGACCCGCGCCTGGTGCCGGCCGCCCTGGCAATCAGCCGGCGTACCTACCGCAAGATCCAGCAAAATCTGTTCTGGGCCTTCATCTACAACCTGGTGGGCCTCCCGCTGGCGGCGTTCGGCCTGCTCAATCCGGTGCTGGCCGGCGCCGCCATGGCGCTGTCCAGCGTCAGCGTGGTGAGCAATGCCCTGCTGCTCAACCGCTGGCATCCACACAAGGAGAAGCAACCGTGAATATCGGCCAAGCCGCTCGCCACACCGGTCTGAGTGCCAAGATGATCCGTTACTACGAGGCCATCGGCCTGCTGCCGGCGGCCGGGCGCTCGGACAGCGGCTATCGCCGCTATGGCGAGCACGACCTGCACCGCCTGGGCTTTATCAAGCGCGCCCGCGACCTGGGGTTTTCCCTGGAGGAAATCGGCAAGCTGCTCGGCCTGTGGCAGGACCGCCAGCGCGCCAGCGCCGAGGTCAAGGCCCTGGCGCTGACGCATATTGACCAGCTCAACCGCAAGATCGCCGAACTGACCAGCCTGCGCGACACCCTCAGCGAGCTGGCCGGCAGCTGCCAGGGCGACGAGCGCCCGGACTGCCCGATCCTCAAGGAACTGGAAACGGGCTGCTACTGCCCCTGATCCCAGCTCACCGACCGGGGTTTACAATGCGCCCCGCGCACCACAGGCACGCCACCCGCAGGAGCACCGATGAAACGCGAAGACGTACAGGCCAAGCACGCCGAAGGCGTGGTATTCGATACCCATGCCATCGCCAACCCGAGCAATCTTCAGGAATGGATCGTGTTCTTCAAGAAGGGCGAAGGCCGCAGCTTCTTCCTGATCGACGCCAGCGAGGAGGTGGAATCCTTCGCCCGCCTGGACGACCTGATCAATGAGCTGAAACAACTGGGCATCAAGCGCGTCGAAGTGCACTGCTGATGCCGATCAAGTACGCCCGCCGCCTCACCGGCCGTCGCCGCAGTGCCGATGCCAACCGGCACCTGGGTCTGGTACTGGCCTTCGTCGCCGGGGCTACCAATGCCGGCGGATTCCTCGCCGTGCAGCAATACACCTCGCACATGACCGGCATCGTTTCGTCGATGGCCGACAACCTGGTGCTCGGCGCCTACGACCTGGTACTCGGCGGCCTGGGCGGCCTACTGTCATTCCTGCTGGGCGCGGCCTGCTCGGCCATCATGGTCAATTATTCGCGGCGCCATCAGCTGCACAGCGAGTTTGCCCTGCCCCTGCTGTTCGAGGCTCTGCTGCTGCTCGGTTTCGGCGTGCTGGGCGCCCGCCTGTCGGGTATCCACGGCCTGTTCGTGCCGGTCACGGTGATGCTGCTGTGCCTCATCATGGGCCTGCAGAACGCCCTGATCACCAAGCTGTCCCACGCCGAAATCCGCACGACGCACATCACCGGCATCGTCACCGACATCGGCATCGAACTGGGCAAGCTGCTGTACTGGAATGTCGATCAGTCGCCGCAACAGCACCCGGTGCGGGTCAACCGCCAGCGCCTGCGGGTGCTCGGTCTGCTGGCGCTGAATTTCTTCGGCGGTGGGGTGCTCGGCGCGCTGGGGTTCAAGTACCTCGGCTACCTCGCCACCCTGCCGCTGGCGCTGCTGCTGGTGCTGCTGGCGGCGGTGCCGGCACTGGATGATCTGTCGCGGCTGGGCCGCCGGCTGCTGCGCCGGCGTTAGCCACTGATTACTGCTGCAGCCACGGCGGCGGTGGCGGCTCGTCGCTCGGCGCATCCTCGGCATTCAGTGCGGCCTCGCGGCGCGCCTGCTCGGCAAGCGCGGCGCGGATCTCGCGCATCACTGCATCGACGTCGGCCTCTTCCTCTGGCTCCTCGAATTCGCCGGTCAGCTCGCTGTCCGGGGTCAGCTTGCCTTCCTCGAACAGCGCCCACATTTCCTTGGCGTAGCGGGTCTTGAGCAGTTCCGGGGCGAACTGGCCGAAGTACTCGGCCATGTTCCGCACATCGCGCTCCAGCATGCTGAAGGCGTGATTGTTGGCCGCCGCATCCACCGCTTGCGGCAGATCGATAATCACCGGCCCGTGGGGATCGAGCAGTACGTTGAACTCCGACAGGTCGCCATGGACCAGGCCGGCGCAAAGCATCTTGACGATCTCGCGGATCATGAAGGCGTGGAACTCGCGGGCATCCTCGGGCAACAGGTCGACATCGTTGAGGCGCGGCGCGGCATCGCCGTAGCCGTCGTCGACCATTTCCATGAGCAGCACGCCGTCCTGGTAATCGTAAGGCTTGGGCACGCGCACGCCGGCATTGGCCAGACGGAACAGCGCCGACACCTCGGCGTTCTGCCAGGCCTCTTCCTGTTCCTTGCGCCCGTATTTGCTGCCTTTGGCCATGGCCCGCGCGTCGCGGCTGTTGCGGGTCTTGCGGCCTTCCTGATATTCGGCGGCCTGGCGGAAACCACGCTTATTGGCCTCCTTGTAGACCTTGGCGCAGCGCAGCTCCTTGCCGCAGCGCACCACATACACCGAGGCTTCCTTGCCGCTCATCAGCGGGCGCACCACCTCGTCAATCAAGCCATCTTCGAGCAGGGGTTCCAGGCGTTTCGGGGTCTTCATTGCGCGGGCTTAGGGTCCTGTCTGTTGGGTTTGCTGCTTAGGCTGCCGTTATACGGCAATCCTGCGCTGGCGCACAGACTAACTCCCCTGCAAGGCACGGCGCAGCGCCTCGATGGCATAACGCACCTTGGCCGGCTGGGCATCGCGCCGGGCCGTCACGAGATGCAGACCGATGGTTTCTGGCTGCCAATCCGGCAGCACCGCCAGCAACTCGCCACTGGCCAGCAGCTCGCGAATCTCCGGTTCCGGCTGCAGGGAAACGCCCATGCCGGCCAGGGTGAACTGGCGCACCGAGAGAATGTTGTTGCAGGCGATGCGGCTTTCCAGACGCAAGCGCTCCTGCGCCCCATCCGGCCCCAGCAGCTGCAGATACTGCGCGCGCTCGGTATTCAGGCCGATCCAGTCCACGGTTTGCAGCTGCGCCGGCGTCTCGATCCAGCCACTGCGCGCCAGGTAGGCCGGTGCCGCACAGAGCAACATGCGCCAGTCGACCACATGGCGAGCGACCAGACTCGAATCCTCCTGTCGGCCGACACGAATGGCCAGATCGATGCGCTGCTCGACCATATCAATGACCTCGTCATGGAAGAACAGGCGCAGGCTCAGGCCAGGATGGGCGCGCAGCAGGGGCGCCAGCGCGCCACTGAGAATGCGTCCTGGCAGGCCGACCGGCGCGGCAATACGCAGCTCGCCCACCGGCGCATCACGTAGCTCGGCCAGGCGCTGTTCAGCCTGTTCGGCCAGATCGACGATCTGCCGGCAGCTCTGGTAGAGCTGAGCCCCCGCCTCAGTCAGGGTCAGCCGGCGCGTGGTGCGGTGCAGCAGGCTGACCTGGGTGCTCTGCTCCAGTTTGCGAATCTGCTGGCTGACTGCCGATGCCGTCATACCCAGCGCTTCGGCGGCACCAACCATGGACCCTTTGTCCACTACCGAGGCAAAAACCGCCATGCGTTTGAGCTGATCCATTATTAAGCCCAGCTTAATTATTAAAGCGAATTAAGCGGCTTTTTCTGCACTTTATCCAGCTGAGATTATGCTCACACCCTAACCCACCCCAAGGAATACCCCATGAAAATCGCCCTGATCGGCGCCACTGGCTATGTCGGCGCGGCCCTGCTGGAAGAAGCCCTCAACCGCGGACACCAGGTCACAGCCCTGGTCCGCCAGCCGCACAAGCTGCCGTCCCTGCCAAACCTCAGTGCACAGCAGGCCGATGTCCATGATGTCGCCCGCCTGACCGAACAGCTGCGCGGTCATGACGCCGTGATCAGCGCCTTCAACCCCGGCTGGGGCAATCCGGATATCCGCGAGCAATTCATTGCCGGCTCCCAGGCCATCATTGCCGCCACCAAAGCGAGTGGAGTCAGGCGACTGCTGGTGGTCGGCGGCGCCGGCAGTCTTTACGTAGCACCCGGCCTGCAGCTGATCGACACGGAAGGCTTCCCTGCCGAGTACAAGGAAGGGGCCGAAGGTGCCCGTCAGGCACTGAACCTGCTGCGCAGTGAACATGATCTCGACTGGAGCTTTCTCTCCCCGGCCGCACTGCTGGAGCCAGGCCCACGCACCGGCATCTTCCGCCTGGGCGGCGAGCAGTTGCTGATGGATGGCGAGAACCCTGGCCGCATCTCGGTGGCCGACCTGGCAGTGGCACTGCTCGATGAAACCGAGCGCCCGCAGCACATCCGCCAGCGCTTCACCCTGGCCTACTGATCATCACGCCCCTCCTGACGAGGGGCCTTTTATTGAGGTTCACGCATGACCCAGTTCAGCAGCAGTGCCTTTGTCGCCACCAGCACTCCGGCACGATACATCCGCCGCCTGTGCCAGCACTTCGCGCACAAGATCCCGGTCAACTTCAATGATCAGCAGGGCCATCTCGACTTCAACTGCGGCCAGGCACGGCTGAAGGCCGACGAACAGGGGTTGACCCTGACGGTTTCAAGCCGCGATGCCGGCGACCTGAGCAAACTGCAGGAGATTGTGGCCAGCCATTTCGAGCGTTTTGCCTGGCAGGAGTCGCTGCAACTGGAGTGGCGCGCGCCGGCAGTTTGAAAGTCAGTCGCGGGATTGGCAGCGCGGGCACCAGCCCCGACAATCGCCACATCCCCACTGGAGTGCCACCCGATGCTGGACCCCGAACGCTGCTGGCAGGCTGTGTGCGAACGTGATGCCGCGCAGGACGGTCAATTCGTCTTCGCTGTGCGCAGCACCGGCATCTTCTGTCGCCCCAGTTGCCCGGCACGGCGGCCGCTACGCCGCAACGTGGCGTTTTATCCCGATGCCCCCAGCGCCAGCGCCGCCGGCTTTCGCCCGTGCCAGCGCTGCTCGCCCCATGGCCCGAGCCCTGCCGAGCACCTCGACGGTCTGGTGCTGGCAGCCTGCGAACTGCTGCGCAGTGAGGATCTGCCGCTGGTCGCACTGGCCGCGCGCATCGGTCTGTCGCCCTCGCATCTGGTCCGCGCCTTCAAAAGCCGCACCGGACTGACGCCCCGGGGCTGGCGTCACGCCCAGGTGGCGAACGATCCACCACGTTCGAAAACCCGCGGGGAAACCCTGAGCTACAGCCTGGCCAGTTGCCCGCTGGGCTGGCTGCTGCTGGCGGCCAGCGCCCACGGCCTGCGAGCCCTGCTGTTTGGCGACACGCCCGATGCCGTGCTGGCCGAACTGCGCGAGCGTTTTGCCGGAGCCAATCTGCAAGAGGACGACGCCAGCCTCAAACCGGCCCTGCAGGCCGTGCTCGCTCAGTTGCAGGAACCAAGCCGCGCCGCGCATCTGCCGCTGGACATCCGTGGCACCGCCTTCCAGCAGCGCGTCTGGCAAGCCCTGCAGCAGATTCCCAGCGGGCAGACCCGCAGCTACAGCGAACTGGCACAAACGCTGGCCAGCCACCCCCGGGCGGTTGCCCGCGCCTGCGCCAGCAATCCACTGGGCCTGCTGGTGCCCTGCCACCGCGTGGTGGGCGCGGACGGCAGCCTCAGCGGCTACCGCTGGGGCCTGGCACGCAAGGCCGAGCTATTGCGCCAGGAGCAAGAAGCCGCGCCAACCCTCTCCTAGACCTGCGCTGACAGGCCGTTGAAAACGTTGGCGAGGCAGCCAGCGCAAGGCAAAAACAGGCGAAAAAGCGCAGTTTACGAGTGGTAAATGAGCATTTTGAGCCTGTTTTTAACACCGCGATGGCAACGCAGGTAGTTTTTCAACGACCTGCTAGAGCTTATGCCGGGCGGCGTAAAGACAGATCATCTCCATCGCCAGGGTGGCGCCGGCCAGGGCGGTGACTTCCGCGTGGTCGTAGGGCGGCGCCACCTCGACCACGTCCATGCCCACCAGGTTGATGCCGCGCAGGCCACGCAGGATTTCCAGAGCCTGATGACTGGAAAGACCGCCGCACACCGGGGTGCCCGTACCGGGGGCGAAGGCCGGGTCGAGACAGTCGATGTCGAAGGTCAGGTACACCGGGTTGTCACCGACCCGGGCGCGGATCAGTTCGGCGATCTGCTCCGGCGTGCTGCGGTTGACCTGCCGAGCATCCAGTACCTGAAAGCCCATCACATCATCGTTGGTGGTACGCAGGCCGATCTGCACCGAGCGCGCCGGATCGACCAGTCCCTCGCGGGCCGCGTGGTAGAACATGGTGCCGTGGTCGATGCGTTTCACCTCTTCGTCCGGCCAGGTGTCGCTGTGCGCGTCGAAGTGGATCAACGACAGCGTGCCGTGTTTCTTCGCGTGGGCCTTGAGCAGCGGGTAGCTGATGAAGTGATCGCCGCCCAGCGTAAGCATGGCGCAGCCGGCGGCCAGAATCCGGTCGGCATGGGCCTCGATGACGGCCGGGGTGTCCTGCGGGGTGCCGTGGTCGAAATGGCAGTCGCCGTAATCGATGCAGGCCAGCAGATCGAACGGATCGAACTCCCACGGATAGTGCCGGGCCCAGGCTGACTGGATCGAAGCCTCGCGGATGGCGCGCGGCCCGAAGCGGCTGCCCGGTCTGTTGCTGGTGGCGGTGTCGAAGGGCACGCCGCTGACCACCAGGTCCACTCCGTTCAGGTCGCGGGTATAGCGGCGGCGCATAAAGCTGGTGATGCCGGCGTAGGTCGGTTCAGCGGCGGTGCCGTACAGGCTGTCACGGGTGATGGCCTGATCGTTGTCGAAGGCTTGGTCCATGGTCATTACTCGATAAGGGGGTACAGGCCGCTCAGTGCCGGAGCAGCCAGACGGCTTTTCAATACTGGGTGCGGAACGCCGTCCACAACCGGGTGCGCTGGCGCATCTCGCGCAGCGGCAGGGTCTGTTCGGCGAACAGCCTGGAGCGCACTTCGGCATCGGGGTAGATATTCGGATCGCCACTCACCGCCACATCCAGCAAGGGCGTGGCCGCGCGGTTGGCGTTGGCGAAATACAGCGCATTGGTCAGCTCGGCGATGGACTCGGGCTTGAGCATGTAGTCGATGAAAGCCCGCGCCGCCTCGGGGTGCGGCGCATCCACCGGGATGGCCATGGTGTCAAACCAGATCAGCGTGCCCTCACGGGGAATCCGATAGACAACCGAGAACGGCTGCTTGCTCTCAATGGCACGTGCAGCGGCCATGCTGGCATCGCCGGTGTAGGTTAGCGCCAGGCAGATCTCGCCCTTGGCCAGATCATCGATCTGCCGGCTCTGGCCGATGTAGCGCAGATTGGGCTGCAGCTCGGCGAGCAGCTGCTGCACCGCCTGGAGGTCCTCCGCCGTCCCGGCATAGGGCGGACGCCCAAGATAATTGAGGGCGATGGCCACCACCTCCTGCGGCGAGTCGAGCACGGCGATACCGCAATCCTTGAGCTTGCTCGCGTACTCGGGCTTGAACAGCAGGTCGAGACTGTCCAGCTCCACGCCGGGCAGACGTTTCTCCACGGCCTGTCTGTTCAACCCCAGGCCAATGGTGCCCCAGGTATAGGGCACGCCATGGACATTGCCGGGATCACTACTGGCCAGCTTGGCCAGCAGTTCCGGATCAAGATTGCCGCTGTTGCTCAGCGCCCCTAGCGGCTGCACGGCCTTGGCACTGATGGCGCGAGCCAGAACGCTGGAAGACGGGAAAACGATGTCATAGCCGCTGCCACCGGTAAGCAGCTTGCTCTCCAGCACCTCGGAGCTGTCGAAAGTGTCGTATCTGACCTGAATGCCGGTGTCGCGCTGGAAGCGCTTGAGCGCCTCCTGTGGCACATAGTCGGCCCAGTTGTAGAGGTTGAGTGACGGCTCGGCCGCCAGTGACGACAAGCTAAGGGCACACAGGATGAGGCTTGCAGCAAGACGCATGAGAAATTCCTCGGGCAGTTGAGGTTAACCGTGCCTCTCTGGCGGAGGCTGGGGATGCCTGCATCCTGCGCTGGGCATTGCTTCGAATAAATACGAAGTGATCTACTCTGGCATCTATAGAAATCAATGTTTGGAGCCTGCATGCTCAGCCAACTGCGCGACCTCGACCTGCAGCTCCTGCGCCTGTTCGTCACCGTGGTGGAAAGCGGCGGCTTCAGTGCGGCTCAGGGCGAGCTGGGCATCGGCCAGTCCACCATCAGCACGCAGATGGCCAAGCTGGAGACGCGCCTGGGCTTTCGCCTGTGCGAGCGCGGCAAGGCCGGTTTCCGCCTGACGCCCAAGGGCGAGCAGGTGCTGGCCGCCACACGCAAGCTGTTCAGCGCCATCGAAACCTTCAAGGGCGAGGCCCAGGGCATGGCCGAAAAACTGCTGGGCGAGCTGCATATCGGCTTGTCCGAGGCGCTGGCCGACGAGGTACTGGAGCGGGTCGCCGACGCCATCCGCCGTTTCCGCCAGCGCAACCAGGCGGTGCAGATCGAACTGCTCAGCGCGATGCCGGCCGAGCTGGAGCGGCGCCTGCTGCAGGGCCAGCTGCAACTGGCCATCGGCTATTTTTCCGGCGCGCAGACCACGCTGGATTACCGGCCGCTGTTCAGTGAGCAACAGCAGCTGTACTGCGGCCGCGGGCATCCCCTGTTCGGCCGCACGGACCTCCACGCGGAGGATCTGGACCGCTGCGACGGCGTGCTGCACCCCTACCGTTTCATCGCCGCCGACGAACCCTGGCAGGCCGGCGCCAGCAGCGCGCGCAGCGAGCAGGTGGAAGGCACGCTGGCCTTCATCATCTCTGGCGCCCACATCGGTTACCTGCCCGAGCACATCGCCGCGCCCTGGGTGGCACGGGGTCAGTTGCAGGTGCTACTGCCTGCGCACCAGGGATTCAGCGTCGAATTCCGCCTCGCCCAGCACCGCGCCCGCCAGCCCAGTGAAGCCCAGCGGGCCCTGGTCGAGGATCTGCTTAGCGCCTTTGCCTGAGGGCTGTTACCGCTACAAGCCGCCCCAGCGCCTGACCGATTTGCCATCTTTGTCGGCGGTTATGACGCTTTATTCTCTAGACCGACCGGTCTACATATACACCCATGAACACACACACCCTCAGTACCCGCGACAAACTGATCGCCGCCATGGCCGATGCGCTGCAGCGCAAAGGCCTGCATGGCGTTGGTCTGAATGAATTGCTGAGCCAGGCGCAAGCGCCCAAGGGCAGCCTCTATCACCACTTCCCCGGCGGCAAGACAGAGCTGGCGGTGGCGGCGATCGAGTACCTCGGCACCCGTATCGATGCCTTTGTCGAGCGCCTGTTCAGTGAACATCCCGAACCGCTGCAGGCCCTGCGCCGCTGGCTCGACGGCGGCCTGCAACAACTGGAAGCCAGCCGTTTCAGCCGGGGCTGCCCGCTGGCCACGGTGGCCCTGGAGAGCGGCCCGGAAGACGTGGAAATCCGTGCCGCCCTGGCCAACTGCTTCGTGCGGCTGCGTCAGGCCCTTGGCCGGCAGATCGCCTCCATGGGCTACCCGCCGGCCAGTGCCAACCAGTTCGCCAGCTTGTTCGTTGCTCTCTATGAAGGCGGTCTGCTGCAAGCCCGCGTGGCCGCCGATGGCCAACCGCTGCTCGATGCCGCCAATGCCCTGTTCGAGCTGCTCCAACACTACCCCCGGGAGATGCGCCATGAAGCCTGAAGCCGCCATCCGCCAGGAACGCCTGGACCTCACCGCCGCCGATGGCTACCCGCTGGTGGCCACCCTCTATCACGCACCACAGCCCCGCGCCCGCCTGCTGATCGGCGGCGCCACCGGCGTGCCACAGGGCTTCTACCGGCGCTTTGCCGAGTACGCGGCGCAACGCGGCTTCACCACCCTGAGCGTGGATTACCGTGGCATCGGCCAGTCCAAACAGGGCAGCCTGCGCGGTTTTGATATGCAGTACCTGGACTGGGCCTGGCACGACCTCGCGGCCGGCCTCGATCACCTGCACGGCGATGACCTGCCCACCTACATGGTCGGCCACTCGTTTGGCGGTCATGCCTTTGGCCTGCTGCCAGGTCATGAGCGAGTGGCCGGTTTCTACACCTTCGGCACCGGTGCCGGCTGGCACGGCTGGATGCCGCGCGGCGAGCGCCTGCGCGTGCAGCTGATGTGGAATCTGGTCGGCCCGCTGATCGTGCGGCGCAAGGGCTACCTGGCCTGGAGCAAGCTGGGCATGGGTGAGGACCTGCCGCTGGGCGTGTACCAGCAATGGAAACACTGGTGCCGCTTCCCCCGCTACTTCTTCGAAGACCCGGCCATGCCGGGTATGGCCGAACGCTTTGCCGCCGTGCGCACGCCGATTGTCGCCGCCAACACCCTCGACGACCTGTGGGCGCCACCTGCATCGCGCGATGCCTTCATGGCCCACTACCGCAATGCGCCCTACCAGGCCCGCACCATCGACTCGCCGGCAGAAGGCTTGGGCAACGTCGGCCATATGGGCTACTTCCGCTCCAGCAGCCAGCCCCTGTGGGACGAGGCACTGAACTGGTTCGAACAACTGCACAGCAACCGTCGCGCCGCCTGAGCAGGCCGCCTAAAGCAGAACTAAGGAGAAAACGGATGAACCCGCAACAGATGAGCGGCCTGCAGATCATGCAGGCCTTTGCCGCCGGGCACTTCCCCAAGCCCGGCATTGCCAAGACCATGCCCATGGAAATCGAAACGGTGGAAACCAACCGCGTGGTCTTCGCGGTGACCGCCGACGAGCGCCACACCAACCCGCTGGGCGGCGTACACGGCGGCTTTGCCGCCACCGTGCTGGACTCGGTGACCGGCTGCGCCACCCACACCGCACTGGCCGCTGGCGAGAGCTACGGCACCATCGAACTGAACGTGAAGATGAGCAAGGCCATCCCCTTCAACCGCACCCTGCGCGCCGAAGGCAAGGTGATCAACGTCAGCTCGCGCCTGGTCATCTCCGAAGGCAGCATCCGCGACGAAGACGGCACCCTCTACGCCTACGGCACCGCCACCTGCATGATCCTGCGCTGAGCCCACGGTCAGGCCGAGGCCAGCAGCTACGCTCAAGGCATAGCCTGCGCCGCGGAGTCTGTCATGGCCCTCAGTGTGCTCGACCTGTTCAAGATCGGTATCGGCCCGTCCAGTTCCCACACCGTTGGTCCCATGCGCGCGGCGGCACGCTTTGCCGAGGGTCTGCGCCGCGACGGCCTGCTGACTGACACCGCTCAGGTGCGGGTCGAACTCTACGGTTCACTGGGCGCCACCGGGCGCGGCCATGGCAGCGACAAGGCCGTGCTGCTGGGGTTAGAAGGTGAACAGCCGGACAGTATCGACACCCGGCATATCGACGCGCGCCTGGCGGCGATCCACGCCAGCGGCAGCCTGCTGCTGGCAGGCCTGCAGCGCATCCGCTTCGTCGACAGGGAACATCTGGCGCTGATCCGCAAGGCGCTGCCCTATCACCCCAATGGCCTGATCTTCCGCGCCTTCGACAGCGCCGGCCTGCAGCTGCGCGCCCGTGAGTACTACTCGGTGGGAGGCGGCTTCGTGGTTGATGAGGCAGCGGCGGGTGCCGACCGCATCGTCGCGGACCAGACCACCCTGCCCTATCCCTTCCACAGCGCCCGTGAACTGCTCGCCCACTGCCAGAACACCGGGCTGTCGATCAGCGCCCTGGTGCTGGCCAACGAAGCCGCCTGGCGCCCGGAGGCCGAAACCCGCGCCGCGCTATTGGGCATCTGGCAGGTGATGCAGGACTGCGTCGCCGCCGGCTGCCGCCATGAAGGCATCATGCCCGGCGGGCTCAAGGTACGCCGGCGCGCCGCCGACCTGCATCGTCAGCTCTGCGCCCAGCCCGAAATCAGCCTGCGCGACCCGCTGACCGTACTGGACTGGGTCAACCTGTATGCCCTGGCGGTCAACGAGGAAAACGCCAGCGGCGGCCGGGTGGTAACCGCACCCACCAATGGCGCCGCCGGCATCATCCCGGCCCTGCTGCACTACTACCGGCGCTTCAGCCCCGGCAGCAGTGACGAAGGCGTGCTGCGCTTTCTGCTGACCGCCGGCGCCATCGCCATGCTGTACAAGGAAAACGCCTCCATCTCCGGCGCCGAAGTGGGCTGCCAGGGCGAAGTCGGCGTGGCCTGTTCCATGGGCGCCGGCGCCCTCTGCGAAGTGCTCGGCGGCACCCCGCAGCAGGTCGAGAACGCCGCCGAAATCGGCATGGAACACAACCTCGGGCTGACCTGCGACCCGGTCGATGGCCTGGTGCAGGTGCCCTGCATCGAGCGCAACGCCATGGGGGCAGTGAAGGCCATCAACGCCGCCCGCATGGCCCTGCGCGGCGACGGCCAGCACTACATCAGCCTCGACCGGGTCATCCGCACCATGCGCCAGACCGGCGCGGACATGAAGAGCAAGTACAAGGAAACCGCCCGCGGCGGGCTGGCGGTGAACATTATCGAGTGCTGAAGAGCCGCCGACTCAGCGCGGCTCGCGCCCATAACGAAATCCGGCACCGACCCAGACAGGCATGCCAGCCTGCAACTGCTGGTAGCCCCGCACATAGAAGCCTTCCTCGTTAAGTTCGCGGAACGTGCGCTCCAGCAGCTCGCGGTCAGCCGCTGGCAGGCTGATCTTGCTCAGATAGATGCCGGTAGTGCCCCACTCAAGATCATTGATGCCCTGTCCGGACAGGCCTTCGTTCAGCCCCAGCTGCTCCGCCTCGGTGGTGACAATGGAAGCCATCACAATGGCGCCATCAACTCGCCCGGCCTGCAGCATCCGCAGCATGGTGCCGGGATCCTTGACCAGCGCCAGTTGCCCGCGTGCCTCCAGAACATGAACCAGCCCGGCTGTCAGCGGCCCATAGTCATGCCCGCGGACAAAGGCAAAACGCAGGCCGGAAGCAAGAATGGACTTGGAGGAGTCCAGTTTCAGAGGGGCCGACCTGAGACTGAGCAGGGAGACACCTTCCATCACAAACTGGTCGTAAAACACACCCGACTCATCGCGCCAGTCAGCCTGAATGGCGCCAGGAACGACATCGGCCTGAGCATGCGCCAGCATCCACCAGGCCCGCGCGCGCGGCACATCGATGTAGACAAAGCGGCAGCCGGTGCGACGACTGACTTCATCGAGGTAATCGACTGAGATTCCCCCGCGCTTGCCGTCGACCAGCCGCAGATCGACGCCCACGTCACTGAAGGGCACCAGGATGTCGCGGGTGCATTCAGCCTGTGCAACCCCCAACAACAGTTGAAGCAGCACCACGCCAAGCATGCGCTGGACAGACATACGACCTCCTCACACGAGATGCAAGCTCGGTGCAGGAAGCGTAGCACTACGGATATCCCTCTTGAGAAAGGTCCCCCGGGACACTACCCAATTGCCAAATGACAGATGCGGGGCCTGCAATGGAAATTATCAACGCTCCACGCATGGCCCCGCATGACCGTCTGCCTGTGAACATCATCGAGTGCTGAGCAGGCAGCAGCGCCTCAGCTGCCGATCACCCCGCCATCCAGTCGGGTGATCAGCAGCGTGGTCGAGCGCGGGCGGGTCTTGCCGTCGCTGGCCGGGAAGCTGATAGCCGGGTGCTGGATATTGGCCCACATGGCCTTGCCGTCCGGGCTCCAGGCCAGGCCGGTGATCTCGCAGCCGCGCGGGCCGACCAGGAAGCGGCGTACCTCGCGGGTGGCGGGGTCGGCGCAGAGCAGCTGGTTGCAGCCCATGTTGTGCATGGCCGGCTCGATGTCGTCGTAGTCGGTCTGGATCCACAGGCGCCCGGCAGCATCGAAGGCCAGGCCGTCCGGTGAAGAGAACAGGTCGCCATTGATGGTGCCGGTCAGGTTGGCCGGCACCGCCTTGCCGTCCTTGTCCTTGGCGCCGCGCGCCTCGCCGGCGAGCAGGAACAGCTCCCAGGCGAAGGTGGTGGCGGTCGGGTCGGCGCCCTGCTCGTTGAAGCGCAGGATCTGCCCGTGCAGGTTGCGCGGGCGCGGGTTGGCCGCATCAAGCGCCTGCTTGTCGCCGCGCCCGTCATTGTTGGTCAGGGTCACGTAGACCTCGCCGGTCGCGGGGTGCACGGCGGCCCACTCGGGGCGGTCCATCGGCGTGGCGCCGGCCCGGTCGGCGGCGGCGCGGGCGTTGAGCAGTACCTCTTCCTGGCTGGCGAAGCCGTTCTCGGCGGTCAGGCCGTTCTGCCCGTGCACCAGCGCCAGCCACTGGCCGGAGCCATCCTTATCGAGCCGCGCGACGTATAGCGTGCCTTCATCCAGCAGGTTGCGCGCCGCCTTGGAGTTGGCGGCCTCGAAGCGGCCGGCGGGAACGAACTTGTAGATGTACTCGCCCTTGGCATCGTCGCCGGAGTAGAACGCCATGCGCCCGTCCTTGCCCAGGCTCAGCGCCGCGCACTCACGGCTGAAGCGGCCGAAGGCGGTGCGCTTGATCGGCTGCGCCTGCGGGTCGAACGGGTCGATCTCGACCACCCAGCCGAAGCGGTGCGGCTCGTTGACGTGGCCGCCGTGGGGCTGGTCGGCGTAGGGCGTGGCGTCGAAGCGCGGATCGGCAGTCTCCCACGCGTAGTTCTTGCTGGTGCCTTCCTTGGCCAGGCCGTAGCGCTTGTGCGAAACGCGTGCCTCGAAGTCGGCCTTGTCGCGGTTGATGAAGTAGTTGGGCCAGTTCTCCTCGCAGGTGAGGAAGGTGCCCCAGGGGGTGACGCCGGTGGCGCAGTTGTTGAGGGTGCCGAGCACCTCCAGCCCCGCCGGGTCGCTGGCGGTCTTCATCACCGCGTGGCCGGCCAGGGGACCTGCGATGCGCATCGGCGTGAGCATGCTGATGCGGCGGTTGTAGGGCGAGTCCATCACCCGTTGCCACTGGCCATCGGCGCCCTGCTTCACCTCGATCACCGACACGCCGTGAGCAGCCTGCTCCTTGCGCACCTCGGCCAGCGGGCGCGGCTTGCTCTGGTCGATCTTGCCGGACGGGTGCAGCGGCGGGTTGACGTACTCGTGGTTCATCACCAGCAGGCCACGATCCGTCTCGCCCGCGAAGGGGAAGAAGTTCATGCCGTCGTGGTTGTCGCCGGCCTGCTTGAGCTGGGCCTGCCAGTCGTCGCTGGCGTCAGGGTTCCAGGCCGGCGCGCCGGCTTCCACCGGGTCGCCCCAGGAGAAGAACGGCACGGCGCGATAACCCTCGGCCACCAGCACGCGGTCGAACTGCGGGTCGAGCTGCACCGGCACGCCCTTGAAGCCCAGCAGCGGGCTGGCGCCGGCCTTGCTGCAGGCACTGATGCCGCCGCCGAAGAAGCCCAGCGCGGCCAGGGTCAGACCGCCCTTGAGCACATTGCGCCTAGCCGGGTTGATCAGGTCGGCCAATGGCGGGTTGCTGCTGGGGTTGATGGCGATGTCGTCGTGGGCTTCCAGGCGCTCGTGGAAGTGGCTGTGCTCTTGGCTCATCACGGGGTCTCGATAGAGGTGCAGTGAATTCCCGGATTGCATCCGGGCTACGGATCGGTATTGCCCGCCGCCCTCACCCCGGCCCTCTCCCGGAGGGAGAGGGGGTGGTCGAGGTGGGCTGGCGGTTCCAAAAACAGAACGGGGTTATTCGATGCGGTAGTGGAAGGTGTTCTTCACCCCTTCCACGGCCACCGCCCGGCCATCGACGATGCGCGGCTGGTAGCGGAAGGTGCGGGCCGCTGTCAGCGACGGGCGGACGAACAGAGGGTGGCAGTCGCCAACGACCTGCGGGTTTTCCACCCGGCCTTGCGGGTTGACCCGGTAGCTCACCGTGCAGTCGCCTTCGATACCCTTGTCGAGTGCACGATCGGGGTAGTCCGGCGCATCCTTGGCGATCGGCAGGTACTGGCGACTGGCAGCCGCAGCGGCTTCGGCCTGACGAGCCCGCTCGGCGGCCTGGGCCTGCTGCTCGGCCTGGCGTAGTTGCTCCTGCTGCTCACGCGCCTCGGCTTCGCGGCGCTGCTGTTCGACCCGTTGCTGCTCAATACGCTGCTGCACCTGGCGCTGCTCATCGCGCTTGCGCTCCTCGACCCGCTTGCGCGCCAAAGCGGCCTGCTCCAGCTTCTGCTGCTGGATGCGCGGATCGGGCTTGGGCGCTTCCAGCGGCTTGACCGGCTCCAGCGGCACGGCTGGGGCGGGCGGCACCACGACCTCGGGCGGCGCTGGTGCCGGAGGCGCCAGGCTGATCAGCCGGGTAGTCAGGGTACGCACCTGGGGCGGCTCGGGCGTGTCGCTCGGCCATTGGCTGAGCAGCAGACCCAGCACCAGCGCATGCAGGCCGACGGCCACTGCGGCCGAGCCGACATTGCGCAGCCAGGCGGCGCTGGGCAGTGGCGGCAGGGCCAGGCTGGGCGCGGGCATCAGCGCGCTGCTCATTGCGGCGCCTCGGTGATCAGGCCGAGGTTGCTCACCCCACCCTGCTGCAGCGCGGCCATGCCGGCCACCACCGTGGCGTAGTCGGCGCCACCGTCGGCGCGGATATACACCTGGGTGTCGCCATGAGCGGCGATCAGCGCGCCGACCTTGGCGCGCATCTCGTCCAGGTTCACCGCGCTGTCGGTCTGGTTCTGGATGTCCAGTTCGCTGCCGAGGTTCCAGTAGTAGCTGCCATCCTGTTTCACCGAGAGGGTCAGCACCCGCTGCTGGCTATCGGTCGGCAGCGCCTCGGCAGCAACCTTGGGCAGCTCGATCTTCACACCCTGGGTGAGCATCGGTGCGGTGACCATGAAGATCACCAGCAGCACCAGCATCACGTCGATATAGGGCACCACGTTCATCTCGGCCTTGGGGCCGTGCTTGTTCTGCGGCTTGCGCATGGGGCTCTCCTCAGGCGGCCTGGGCCATGCCCGGCGCGGACTGCAGCTTGCGGTGCAGGCGCGCCTGCAGCTCGTTGCCGAAGGCATAGAAGCGCGTGCTGAGGGTGGCCACGCGGGCGGCGAAGCGGTTGTAGGCAATCACTGCGGGAATCGCCGCGAACAGGCCGATGGCGGTGGCGATCAGCGCCTCGGCGATACCCGGCGCCACGGTGCTGAGCGTTGCCTGCTGTACCTGGGACAGACCGATAAAGGAGTTCATGATCCCCCACACGGTGCCGAACAGGCCGATATAGGGGCTGACCGAGCCGACCGTGGCGAGGAACGGCAGGCCCTTTTCCAGGCGTTCTTCCTGCTCGGCGATGGCCACCAGCAGGCTGCGTTCGACGCCGTCGCTGACCGCCTCGGCGCCGATGCCGGGCTCACGCCGGAGATGGGCGAACTCGTGGTAGCCGGCACGGAATATCTGCTCCAGCGCGGCATCGCGGTCGGTGCTTTCGCCGCCTTCGCGGTACAGCACGGCGAGGTCGCTCTGCTGGCGAAAGCGCCTCTGGAAATCCTTCAGCAGGCGCTCGCTGCGACCCAGCAGCAGGCTGCGCTGGACGATCAGGTACCAGCTGGCCAGCGAAGCGCCGAGCAGGATGAGCATGACCAGTTTGACCAGCAGGCTGGCGTCGCCGATCAGGCTCCAGACGGTCATCTGTTCGAGGGAGGGGTGCATGATGGTTCTCCTGTGCATGGCGGGGTGGGTCGCCCTCACCCCGGCCCTCTCCCAGGGGAGAGGGTGAATGGGTGCTATTCGATTACGTCGCGGTTACCGGCTGATGACAGTCAGTCCAGGCCGAGCGCCCGGGCGACTTCGCTCCAGGGCACCAGCTTGAAGTTCTGCGTCTGCTCGGGCATGCGCTTGCGGCCGTCCTGCACCACCAGCATGCCGTCGGCCCAGGGCCCGCCGAGGTTGGCCGCGCTGACTTCCAGGCCGTCGGTCTCGGAGGCGCCATCGATGCCCAGCGCGCCGTTGAGCCCCACACGGAAGGCACCCTTGAGCGCATAGGGCGGTTCGGCATCCAGCACCACGTAGCTGTCGTTGCCCTGGCTGGAGATCACCAGGTAGTCCTGCGCGGCCCCCTGATAGAGACCGATCCCTTCGACGTCGGCCTTGAGCACCTCGCCCACGCGCATCACCGAGGTCAGCTCGGTCGGACCATCGGCGCGGGCATCCACCGCCCACACGCCGGCATCTTCCTCGCCGAGAAACAGGCGCTGACGCTGGTCATCGGCGACGCACCCCTCGGGCTGACTGTTCACCGCAAAGCGGCGCACCAGCTCGCCTTTCACCTCGCCACTGGCGCCGTCCAGGCGGTACTGCAGGAAGCTGCCATCCTTGCCGTTGGCGAAGGCATACAGCTCGCCGGACGCCGGCTGGAACAGGCAGATGCCGTAGATTTCCTTGATCGGCGTGCGGATCTCGCCGGCCTCGCGCAGCTCACCGCTGACCCGGTCGATGGCGAACAGGTGAATGCTGTCGTGGTCACGGTTGCTGGCCACGGCCAGATCCACCGAGGTGCCGCCGAGGTCGAAGCCGGCGCGTACGTCGACATTGTTCAGGCGGCCGACCGGCAGCTCCTGCAGCAGTTTGCCGTCCAGGTCATAGGCCAGCAGGCCCTGCTTCTTGTTGGTACCGAGCACGCGTGAAAGAGCCGGCTGCTGTGGATGCACCCAGATCGCCGGATCGTCGGCCGCATCGCCGTGGCGGCCGACCGGCTCGCTCTGGCGCAGTGCCGGGATACTCGGCAACACCGGCGGCAGCTCAACGGCGGCCGGCTGCCAGTTCAGCTGGCCCTGATAGATGCGCCCGGCGCCATCATCCTGCACCAGTAGGTCAAGGCCCTTTTCGGTAAGGCGCACAGCCAGGCGCTCGGGTTCTTCCAGACCACCCAGCGGCAGGCTGGCGACCTGTTGCCAGGCCTCGGCCTGCTGCTGGTAGAGGTGCAGCTCGGCGGCGCCTGGGTCCAGCGCCAGCAGCCCGCCGGGCACGCTGACCATGGCCCCGGCGCTGTCCTTGAGGTTGCCGAACGGCGCGCGGATATCCACCGGTGCACGGCTGGCATCGGCTTCCGGGTGGGCCGGGTAGGCCCACAGGCCGACGTTCTCCTCGTTGACGAACAGCAGGTTGCCGGCATCGTCAGCCTGGCAGTACTCGGCCTGGGGCGGCAGCGGCAGGCCACGTACGCGCTGCGGCTCGGCATTGAGCTGGTTGCCGGCGCCGACCAGCCACTGCTCGCCCTGGCCGTCTTCGCCGATCAGGAACAGGTAGAGGTTGGCTACATCGTCGCGGTACAGGCACAGGCCGCTGATGGCGTAGTCGCGCACCGGCAGCAGCTGCGGACGGCTCCACTGCCGGCCGGTGGCATCCAGGCTGGCCAGGGCGGCCTGCTGGGTGCTGTTGTCCAGGCTGGCGACGATCAGCTGCTGGCCGGCGCTGCGGCTGTCCAGGCCGCTATAGGAGCCGGGAAGACGCGCCAGCTCGGCGCCTTCAGCATCGAGCAGGAGCAGGCCATTGCGCTCGCTGGCGGCAATGCGCAGGTCGGCGCCGCCACTCAGTTCGGCGGGAACGAAGCGCAGGTCTTCGGCCTTGACCTTGACCGAGGCGCCCCAGGGGCTCAAGGCCAGGCTCGGGCTGGCGGCGGAAGCCAGCGGCGGCAGCTGGTCGCAACCGGCCAGGGCCAGGCTGGCGAGCAGCAGGGTATGGGTAAACAGCAATTTCATTGCAAAGGTAATCCTTGTCGAGCGCCCGGCGAGCAACGCGCGCACAGGCTGAAAACGGTCGACAGGGTGGGAGCCAAGCACCCTCACCCCGGCCCTCTCCCCGGCGGGGAGAGGGGGCACAACATCAGAAGTGGGTGAAGGTCAGGCCAAGCTTGTAGGTCGGACCGTATTCCTCGTACTGGGCGTTGTAGGCACTGCTGCCGGTGTAGACGTAATAGCTTTCGTCGGTGAGGTTCTGGGCCTCGAACGACAGCTGCAGGTCCTTGGTCAGGAAGTAGCGCGCGGTGAAGTCGACGAAGGTCTGGTCGTCCACGTGCAGGTCGTGGGCTTCGTCATCCACGGCAGCCACTTCGTAGAGGTAGTCAGACTTGTAGTTGGCCGACAGGCGCAGGCTGAGCTTGTCGTTCTCCCAGCCCAGCATCAGGTTGCCGACGCTGTCGGACTGGAACGGCAGGTCGATATCCCGCTCGCCGCCCTTATCGGCGATGCTGGCGTCGGAGCTACTGAACGTGGCGTTGGCCCCCATCAACAGTCCGTTCCACGGGGCCGGCAGGCTGCTGAACTTCTGCTGCCAGGCCAGCTCCAGGCCGTACAGGTCGGCGCTGTCGCCATTGGCGAAAGTCTTGGCCTCATCGAAGGTGGCCCAGCGCCCGCTGCCGGCCAGGTCGGTGTTGTAGACGAAGTTTTCGATGTCCTTGTAGAACACGAACGCCGAAACCACGCCGTCCCGGTTCAGGTAGTGCTCGATACCCAGGTCGAGGTTGCTCGACTCCAGCGGGTCCAGCCCCGGATTGCCGAACTCAGCCTCGTCGCCGTCGATAACGAAACCCGGTGCCAGCTGTTCGAAGGTCGGACGCACCACGCTGTTGGTCCAGGCCGCCCGCACCTGAGTGTTCTTGTCCAGCTGGTAGCGCGCATGCAGGCCAGGCAGCCAGTGGTCGTAGTCATTGCTGGCATCGCTGGCGACAAAATCGCCATCTTCGATACCGGTGCCCTTGGCCTTGAAGTCGGTGCCCTCGTAACGCATGCCGGCGATGAAACGCCAGTCGTTCACGTCCAGGGTGTGCATCAGGTAAGCGGCGTTGATGTCTTCGCTCATGTCGAAGTCATTCACCCGCGACTGTTCCTCGTCGTAGAACTCGTTGCGATCAAGCCGGCCGATCAGCCCTTCCACCGCATTGGCGCTGATGCCGTTGCCGAAACGGCCGAGACCGTAATCCACCGAGCCCTTGCTGAAGTTGCTCAGCAGCAGTTCATCGTCGCTGATGCCGTAGTTGTCGAAGTCTTCATAGACCCAGGCGTTGGTGTCGTTGTCCTTGTCACGGCGGCTGAGCTTGCCACCGAACTTGACCTGCGCCGCATGTCCCGACAGTTCATAGTCGCGAGCCAGGTCGAGCTTGATGTTCTTCTCCGTATCGGTGGTGTTCTGCTCTTCCCACTCGACCTTGTCCAGACTGAAGTTGGCCGGATCGTAGAAGGCCTCGCCTATGCTCAGACGCGGTTTTTCCGTGTCGTTGAAGCCGCTGTCGGCAAAGTCGTCTTCACCCTCGAAGGTGGCACCGGCGATATGCTCCGGGCTGTCCTCGCTGGACTCGCTCCAGCCGGCCTGGGCGTTGATGGTCCAGGCACCGCGCAGGTGCTCGCTGCCCAGCACATAGGACTGGATTTCCTGGGTTTCCTCACGGTCCTTCAGCTCACGCCAGCCTTCGCTGTCGCCCAGCTCGCCGGCCGCCTGCGCGTCATCAAACTCGACGCCGGCGGCATTGCGCGTCTCGGTGTCCTTGTAGCGGCTGTACAGGGTGCGCAGGTAGTAGCTGTTGAGGTCGTCGGCCTGGTAGTCGAAGTTCAGGCCCAGACCGCTGCGCTCGCGGGTGATTTCGTAATCGCGCTGCTCGAACTCCTCCAGCTTGGCGCCGTCCTCGAAATCCCAGGCGCCGCCGGTTTCCACGTTGTCCGAGCCGAAGTCGCGCTCGCCCCAGCTGGCGGCCGCAGCCACGCCGAAGTTGTCGGTACCGCTGCCCAGGCTGAAGCGGTCACTGGCGGCGCCGGAGAATTTCGGGCTGTTCTCGCCGGTATTGTCATCGTGGCTGCCCTCGGCACTGCCGGTATAGAACAGGCCCGGGTGATCGAAGGCCGACAGGCTTTCCACTTCGATGGTACCGCCCAGGGAGTTGGCATCCATGTCCGGCGTCAGGGTCTTGACCACCGACAGCGACTGCACCAGCTCGGACGGCAGCACATCCAGGGCCACCGCACGGGTGCCGCTATTGGGCGACGGAATCAGCGTGCCGTTGATGGTCACGCTGTTGAGGTCCGGGCCCAGGCCACGCACGCTGACAAAGCGGCCTTCACCCTGGTCGCGCTCGACGCTGACGCCGGGCAGGCGCTGGGTCGCTTCGGCCACGTTCTCGTCCGGCAACTGCGCCACACCGTCGGCGCTGACCACGCTCTTCACGCTGTCGGAGCGGCGCTGCTCCTTGATGGCCTTGTCCATGCTCACGGCCTGACCGACTACATCAACGTGCTCGGTGCCGGCCGCCTGCGGCTGTTCGGCGGCCCACGCCGCGCTGGTGGCAATGGCCAGCGCCAGGGCGCTCAGGGCATGCCCGGCACGGCGGGCCGGTGTGCGCGGCTTCAAGAGGTGGCGGTTCAACAGGTGGCGCTTCAACATCAGCAGAATCTCCCCAGTGGTCACAGGACCAGGCAATCGCCCGGCAAGTGGGAGGGCACGCTAGGCAGGCGGCATGACGCTTCTGTGACAGCCATGTCGTGAAAACCAGCAAAACCGGGGCTTTTGCCAGGCCAAGGCGGACAAATGGGCTGATATGACCCGCTCGCCAGTGACGTCTGCGGCCTGACCAAGGACCACAACCCAGCAGCGGCGCGCTGTATGCGCGGCAACACAAAAAAATCCACGCAAAGGGCTGAGCCGATTTGACCTCCCCGCCTGCAACCTGCCCGTCACATGGCTCTGTTCAGCTGGGCGCCAAGACTGATCAAGGAGCCCCGCAGGCATGCCCAATCTGCTGCGTCACCACCGCCTGAAACTCACCGCTCTGCTGCTGGCTGCCAACCTCGGCCTGCTCCTGCACCTGGCTGCCGGCGATCTCAAGGCCATGGCCGAATGGGTCTGGCTGGATCTGATCGGCGAAGGCGGTTCCGCCCTGCTGGCGCTGGCCTGGCTGGGGCTGATCCTCAAGAGCCGGCCAGCCGGACGGGTGACCAACCTGCTGGCCATCGGCCTTGGCTGCGTGTTCTTTTCCTGGTGGGTGGACCTGCTCGACGAGTTCATCCAGATACCCGATGCCATCACCTGGGACCACTGGCTGGAGTCGGCGCCGATGCCGCTCGGCCTGCTGCTGCTCACCTATGGCCTGTACCACTGGCACCACGAACAACTGGCCATCAGCGCACAGATGGAGAAGCGCGAGCGACTGTTCCGCGAGCACCGCCTGTTCGACAAGCTCACCCCGCTGGGAGGCGCCGACTATCTGCGCCGCCAGCTGGAGCTGAGCCTGGCGCAGAGTTCCCGTGAACAGCAACCGCTGTCGCTGGTGGTGATCGATATCGATGACTTCGACAGCATCAACCAGCGCTACGGCCATGCCGAAGGGGACCGGGTGCTGCAGGCCGTGACTCAGCAAATGTTGCTCAACCTGCGCCATCAGGACCTGCTCTGCCGCCTGGCCGGCGATCGCTTCGTGGTGCTCCTGAGCAATACCGGCGAAACCCTGGCCAGAACCCTGGCCACCGAGCTAGCCCAATCGATTGCCCATCTCGCCCACAAATCGCGCCAACACGGTGAACGGCTTTTCCTGAGTGCGACCACCGCCACCGTGATGGCCTTGCAGGAAAGCCCCGAGAACCTCCTCCAGCGCCTCAACCTGGCCCTGGCCAAGGCCAAGCAACCACTGGCCCTGAGCGCCTGAGACCAACATGACCCTGCCCTGTCACTGGTATGAGTGCGATACCCGCTGCATTGCCGTGCACCAACAGCCGGCCAGCCTGATCGAGCTGTGCCTCTCGCGCGGCATCGACAGCCATCGCCTGCTGCGTGGTACCAGCCTGTTCCTCGAAGATGTGGCGCAAGCCACCACGCAGATCAGCCCGAGTCAGTTCCTTGTCCTGATCGACAACGCCCAACGCCTGCTGGCGGCCGACGACTCCAGCTTCCTGTTCGGCCAACGTCTGCTGCCGGGGCATCACGGCGCCGCCAGCCAGGCACTGGCCCTGGCCAACAACCTGCAACAGGCGCTGGAGCTGCTGGGCGAGCTGCGCGCCCTGCTCTCGCCACTGCTCAGCCCTCGCCTGCTGCTGGATGAACAGCACGCTTATCTGTACTGGCTGGACAGCTGCGGGCTGGGCGAGCAACGCCGGTTCCTGCTGGAGGCCAACATGACTGCGGTGGTGGCCATGAGCCGGCGCCTGGGCGGCGAACACCTGCCCTGGCAGTTTCACTTCCGCCAGGCCGCGCCGCGGCAGATCGAACAGTACTGGGTGCATCTGGGGGAAGACCTGCACTTCAACCGCCCTTACGACCTCCTGCGCCTGCCTCGCGAATGCCTCACGAGGCCCTGGCCGCAAACGGTACAGAGCACAGCCCAGGTCGCCTGTCAGCAGGCCCGCCAACAGCTGCAGGCCCTGGGTGTGCAGGCCAGCCTGCTGGATACCCTGCAGCGCTGGCTGCTGCGCCATGTGCGCCAGGCGCCCAACCTGGAACACGCCGCAGCGGCCCTGGCCATGAGCCCCGCCACGCTCAAGCGCAAGCTGCACAAACACGGCACCAGTTATCAGGAACAGCACGACCAGATCCGTCTGCTGGTGGCGCTGTACCTCTACCAGTTAAAGGGTTACAGCAACGACGAAGTGGCCAGCCATCTGCGCTTCCACGACGCCACCAATTTCAGGCGTTCGTTCAAACGCTGGACCGGCCTGGCTCCAAGCGCCCTGCGCCAGCTGCTTGGTAACTGACCCAAACGTGCAGGCAAAAAGAAGGCGGCACTGCTTGCGCAGTGCCGCCTCAATCACGGAGTTGACACTCTGTCGAACTCGGCCGCCTACCGACACAACATGGCGGCCCAGTGAACCTTGGATTACTTCTCCAGGATCGCGGTCACACCCTGGCCGCCGGCGGCGCAGATGGAGATCAGGCCACGGCCTTCACCGGCCACCGAGAGCAGCTTGGCCAGGTTGGCGACGATGCGCCCGCCGGTCGCGGCAAACGGGTGGCCGGCGGCCAGGGAGCTGCCCTTGACGTTCATCTTGCTGCGGTCGATGGCGCCCAGCGGCTTGTCCAGGCCCAGGCGGGTCTTGCAGTAGTCGGCGTCTTCCCAGGCCTTGAGGGTGCAGAGCACCTGGGCGGCGAAGGCTTCGTGGATCTCGTAGTAGTCGAAGTCCTGCAGGGTCAGCTTGTTGCGCGCCAGCAGGCGCGGTACGGCATAGGCCGGCGCCATCAGCAGGCCCTCGTCACCTTTGACGAAGTCCACGGCGGCCGCTTCGCCATCCTTGAAGTAGGCGAGGATCGGCAGGCCACGGGCCTTGGCCCACTCTTCGCTGGCCAGCAGCACCACCGAGGCGCCATCGGTCAGCGGCGTGGAGTTGGCCGCGGTCATGGTGCCGCGCGCGCTGCGCTCGAAGCAGGGCTTGAGGGTCTTGAGCTTTTCCAGGCTGATGTCCGGACGCAGGTTCTGGTCGCGGGTCAGGCCACGGAACGGGGTGATCAGGTCACTGTGCCAGCCTTCTGCATAGGACGCGGCGAGCTTCTGGTGGCTGGTCACGGCCAGTACGTCCTGCTCGTCACGCGGGATTTCCCAGCGCTGCGCCATCAGTTCGCAGGACTCGCCCATGGACAGGCCGGTGCGCGGCTCGCCGTTGCGCGGGATAGCCGGGGCCAGGTGGCGCGGGCGTACCTTGAGCAGGGTCTTGAGCTTGTCGCTGGTGGTCTTGCCACGGTTGGCTTCGAGCAGAATCTGGCGCAGCTCTTCGTGCACACCGATGGGCGCATCGGAGGTGGTGTCCACGCCGCCTGCGATGCCGCATTCGATCTGCCCCAGGGCAATCTTGTTGGCCACCAGCAGTGCCGCTTCCAGGCCGGTACCACAAGCCTGCTGCAGGTCGTAGGCCGGGGTCTCGGCCGACAGGCGCGAACCCAGCACGCATTCGCGGGCGAGGTTGAAGTCACGGGAGTGCTTGAGCACCGCCCCGGCGACGAATTCGCCCATGCGCTGGCCGTGCAGGTTGAAGCGCTCGACCAGACCATCCAGGGCGCTGGTCAGCATGTCCTGGTTGCACGCCGTGGCGTACACGGTATTGGAACGGGCGAAGGGAATACGGTTGCCGCCGACGATGGCGACCCGACGCAGCTGGGCCATGGAGTGCTCCTGAAGTTGAGGCTGTTGCCAGTGGCGCACAGGCTAGCGTCTGGCCGAATCGCCGCATTGGCCGCCTTGCCAGGGCGCCAGGCAGCGCGGTCAATTGCGTCATCGCCCGGCATGCGTAGAGTGGCGACACTTTTCGAACCCTGCACCACGGGAGCCAGTCCATGTCCGATCGTTACCTTGCCTTCGTCAACTCCAATTTCGGCCGCCGCCTGGCCGGCTCCCTCGGCCTGCCGGCACCGGTACGCCTGGAGCGCTGGATGGCCGGCCGGGCACGCCCGGTGGATGGCGCCCTGCTGCTCGGCGGCGACGGCAGCCTGGCCGAAGCCGCCAGCGGCGTGCTGAACAAGCTGACCGACGAGAGCTACGCCGATGTCGAAGGCCGTTTCGGCCTTAAGCGCTGGACCGCCGAGCACGGCCCGAAACTCAAGGCTCTGGTGTTCGATGCCAGCGGCCTGACCAAATTCGAGCAACTGATCGAGCTGCGCAATTTCTTCCAGCCGGCCATGAAGGGCCTGGGCAAGTGCCCGCGCGTGGTGGTGCTGGGCCGCGCCCCGGAATCGCTTAAGGACCCGGTCGCCGCCAGCGTGCAGCGTTCGCTGGAAGGTTTCACCCGCTCGCTGGGCAAGGAAATCCGCCGCGGCGGCAACGTGCAGCTGCTGTATGTGGCCAAGGGCGCGGAAAACCAGCTGGAAGGCGCCCTGCGCTTCTTCCTCTCGCCCAAGAGCGCCTATGTCTCCGCCCAGGTGCTGCGCCTGACCCCGGCCAGTGAACAGGTCAAGGACTGGACCCGCCCGCTGGCTGGCAAGAAGGCCCTGGTCACTGGTGCCTCGCGCGGTATCGGCGCGGCCATCGCCGAAGTGCTGGCGCGTGACGGTGCCGAGGTGATCCTGCTCGACGTGCCGCCGGCCAAGGAAGCGCTGCAGGGCCTGGCCGCCCGCCTGGGTGGCCAGGCGGTGGCGCTGGACATCTGCGCCGAGGATGCCCCGGCGCAACTGCTGGAAGCGCTGCCCGAGGGGGTCGATATCGTCGTGCACAACGCCGGTATCACCCGCGACAAGACCATCGCCAAGATGAGCGATGCCTTCTGGGACTCGGTGATCAACGTCAACCTCAAGGCTCCGCAGGTGCTGACCCAGGCCATGCTGGATGCCGGCAAGATCAATGACAACGGCCGCATCGTGCTGATCGCCTCGATCTCCGGCATTGCTGGCAACCTCGGCCAGAGCAACTACGCGGTGAGCAAGGCCGGCGTCATCGGTCTGGCCCAGGCCTGGGCGCCGACCTTGGCCAAGCGCGGCATCACCATCAACGCCGTGGCGCCGGGCTTTATCGAAACCCAGATGACGGCGGCCATCCCCTTCACCATTCGCGAAGCCGGCCGGCGCATGAACTCGATGAACCAGGGTGGCCAGCCGCAGGACGTGGCCGAGGCCGTGGCCTGGTTCGCCCAACCGAGTTCCGGCGCCCTCAACGCGCAGGTCATGCGCGTGTGCGGGCAGAGCCTGCTCGGCGCCTGAGGCTAGGGGCTGTTGCCATTTCGGCGCAAACCGCGTTGCCGCGCCAAATGGCGCCAAGCTAGGCGTAGGACGCCGGCAATGGTCATTCCCTTGCCAAGTCCTGCAACGACGCCTGGCGCAATTTGCCGCGCAACCCGAAGGGACGGGCCGCTTTTTGCGCACCGCGGTGTTGCTCGATGGCTCATTTAGCTGGCTAAACTTCGCATCTCGCGCCTTGCCGTGCGCAAAAAGCGGCTCCGTCGCGGCTGTGCCGAAACGGCAACAGACCCTAGGCATTGTCACCGCCCGGGGCCCTGCGTCCCCGGCGGTGTTACCGGCCTCTGCCGTGCGCCCTTCGCAAGTTCGGCGCCATGGCATGCCGTCAGTCGCTAACATGAGCGGACTCTCTGCCAGGAATCCGCCCATGCTGATCGCCCGCCTGTTTGCTCCCGCCCTTGTATTGCTGGCCCTCGCCGGCTGCAGCACGCCCGCCAACGAAGCCATTCAGGTCGCACCGCAGGCCAGTGCCGCGCAGTACCAGAGTTTCAGTGTGGCGCCCATCCGTGCGCCGGGACACCGGCTGGACCTGGAACAACGCTTCACCACGGCCGTTGTCCGTGCCCTGGAAACCAAAGGTTATCAGCGGCTGGACCAGGGTGATTTAAAGGTGATCTATGCCCTGGGCCTGAGCAAGGAAAGTGGCGTCGAACTCAAGCCGGTGCAGGTGGGGGGCGCCACCTACACCCAGACGCTGACCACCGAGGAAGAGCGCGCCCGCCTGGTCCTGCGCATCCTCGATGCCCACAGTAAGGCCGTGCTCTACGAAGCCAATATCAGCCGCCAGCTGCACAACCCCGATATGTCCCAGGAAAACTTCGACCGCGGCGTCGCCAAGATCCTCGCCGACTTCCCCGCCCGCCGCTAAACGCCTGGTTCAGGCGCTCAGACCTGCGCGCGGGCCTCGGCCTGGCGCAGGCAGAGAAACGCCAGTGCCGCCGACACAGCTTCAAACAGCAACGCGGCCAGGTTGAAGGTCTGCTGCGCGCCGCCATCCAGCCACAAACCGCCGACACGCGCCAGCGCCAGGGCGCCATACAGCAGCACCAGCAGCATCCAGGTGGCCTCCTGCAGATTCGGACGCAGCAGCGCCAGCCCCAGCCAGGCCGCCAGGCCCAACTGCAGACCACCGTAATAAGCCCGCACATCGGTGACCGCCGCGCTCTGCATCAGCAGCATGCCACTGAGGTTGGCCATGGCCTCGGGCTGGGTGAAATAGGCCAGACCGAAACCGGCCAGCGTCAGGGCCTGAACCCCGAGAAACACACGTGTCCACAGCATCGGCAATCCCCCTGAAAGTCTCCGGCGAGCATAGGGGCAAATCCGCCAAACGCCTACCACCGCCCTGAGCTACAGTAGCCACTTTTCTTTACGGAGCGCTGACCCATGCAGTACTGGCAACTGGATGTATTTGCCGAGCGGCCGCTGGCCGGCAATGGCCTGGCTGCCTTCGCCGATGCCCGCGGGCTTTCCGCCAGCGCCATGCAGGCACTGACGATTGAACTGCGCCAGTTCGAGTCGATCTTTCTCCTGCCGACCGCCAGTGCGGACTGTTTCCGCGCGCATATTTTCACCGCCGAGGAGGAACTTCCCTTCGCCGGCCACCCGCTGCTCGGGGCGGCGGCGCTGCTGCATCATCTGCATGCAGGTGAACAGCACGAAAGCCACTGGCAGCTGGAGCTTCGCGAAAAGACGGTCCCCCTGAGCAGTCAGCGGCGCGGATCAGGCTTCTACACCGAAATGAATCAGGGCAATGCCGAATTCGGCGCGGTGCTGAGCTCTCAGCAGGCCCGCTGGCTGGCGGAAGCCTTTGGCAGTGAGCATGACAGTCGTCACCCGGCTCAGGTGGTCAGCACCGGCCTGCCCTATGTGCTGCTGCCAGTCAGCAGCACCGGGCTGGCCAACGCCAGACAGCGGGAAAACATGCAACCGCTGCTCGATGAGCTGGGCGCCGCCTTCGTCTTTCTGATGGATGTGGACGCCGCCGAAGGCCGGACCTGGGACCCCGAGGGCGTCATCGAGGACATCGCCACCGGCAGTGCCGCTGGCCCCGTCGCCGCCTGGCGGGTGGCTCGCGGGCTCAACCAGAGCGGCGAACCGTTCAGCCTCCATCAGGGACGCTTTCTGCGACGCCCGAGCCAGCTCGACGTTCAGGTCAGCGCTGACGGACAGGTCAGGGTCGGCGGGCAGGTTCAGTTGCTGGCCCGCGGTGAATTGCTGCTGAGCGCCGGACAGCTGCCCTGAGCAAGGCCATATCCTGCAACAGTCCTTGTCTTCAACTGAACGCGAAGGCCACGTAGCCTGTTGCTTTTGCTGGAGGCTCACCATGAGATCACTACTGCTTGCCACGCTGCTGCTCAGCGCCACTGTCCAGGCCGGCGAAACCCCGGTGATTGATGTCCACCGCGACGCCAACTGTGGTTGCTGCAAGGCCTGGATCGAACACCTTGAGAACAACGGCTTCAAGGTCAACGATCACGTGGAAGCCGACATGGGCGCCGTCAAGGCCCGCCTCGGCGTGCCGCCACGTCTGGCTTCCTGTCACACCGGGGTGATCAATGGCCAGTTCGTCGAAGGCCATGTGCCGGCCCGCGATATTCTCGGGCTCAAGCAGCGGCCCGAGCTGGCAGGTCTGGCCGTACCGGGCATGCCACACGGCTCGCCCGGCATGGAAACCGGCCGTCAGGACCGCTACGAGGTGATCGGTCTCGACCGTCAGGGCCAGGAAAGCGTGGTGCAGAGCTACCCCTGATACATACCCACTTGCCGGGCGTCCGACGAAAGGCAACACTGCAGCGATAACCCTCTGCACAAGGTTTGCCGTATGCCCGTCTCGCCCAGCCTGCATGGCTGCCCTTCCGCCCCGCGCCAGCAGGGCGGAATCCTCCTCAAACTGCTGCTGGGCCTGGTGATATTGCTGCTGATCGGTGCGGCGTTACTGTTCAAGCTGCGCCCAGAACTGTTCGCCATGCTCCAGACCACGCCAGCCATCCCGGCACCCAGCACCGCGCAGGCGCCCGTCGAAAAGCCCAAGCCGATTGTCCCACCCAGCGACAGCCGCCAACTGGTACAGGCCGTGCTGCTCAGCAGCGAAAATGTGCTGGGAGAGCTGATGGCGCGTGCCGATCAGGTCTACAAGAAACCGCAGAGCCAACTGTTCGAAGGTAGCGTCAGCAACCCCTGTACCGCCCCAACCAAGGCGAGCGGCACTTTCTACTGCAGCAAGAACAAGACCCTGTACATCGACCTCGGTCAGTTGCAGCAACTGCAGGCGGATTACCCGGCAGAAGGCGCCGTCGCCCAGGCCTACCTGATCATGCGATCCGTGAGTCAGCACGCCAGCGCTCAGACGGGGCTCTATGCTCACTTCAAAATAGCCCAGCAGATTGCCGGCAAGGGCAAGGACAGTGACGAACTCAAGCTGCGCTTCAACCTGCTCAAGGACTGCTTCACCGGGGTGTGGGCCGGCTATGCCCGCAAACGCCTGGATTGGCTGGAGGAACGACAGTTGGGCCCCGCATTGATCGCCGCGAATGTGGTGACCCAGAGCCGCCTGCAGCAGGACAGCACCAGCCAGTGGCCGGAACCCATCAGCCACGGCACCTCAAGCCAGCGTGAATATGCGCTCAAACTGGGCTTCACGTCGGGTGACCCGAAGTCCTGCGACCCCTTTATCCGGCCCTGATCAGAGCAGCGCCAGCAACTCGGCGCAGCTGCCGGCATGCAGGTCGGTCAGCTGCGGCCAGGGGTTCTCCGGCAGGTTGACCAGCACTGCGCAGGCTCCGGCCTGGCGCGCGCACTCCAGGTCATAGCGGTAGTCACCGACCATCACCAGACGGCTGCTGGGCACCTGCCAGTGGGCCGCCAGGTGCAGCAGGCCACCCGGATCAGGCTTGGGCGGCGCTTCGTCACGGCCGAGGATGGCCGCTTCGGCAAAGCACTCGCGCAGACCAATCACCTCCAGCGTCAGCTCGGCCAGCGGCAGGGCATTGCGGGTCAGGATGCCCAGCTGGCAACCCCGCCGATACAGGGTCTGCACCAGTTCACGGGCGCCCGGCGCCGGCTGCGCGGCCAGGGCCAGTTCGCGCTCATGGGCCAGGAGCCAGGCATGCTTGGCCGCCGCCTCATCCTCCGGCAGCTGCGCCAGGTGCGCCAGGATGTCGTGCTCCTGGGGGATGTCCAAAGCACGCTTGATCGCCGGAAAGTCGTGAATCGCCAGGGTCAGGGTTCCGTCCATGTCGAACACCCAGTGCTGACGGTCACGCAGCGCGGCAGGGGTCATTTCCAGTCTTCGCGCAGGCGAGTCAGGCCTTCCTGAGCCACCGAGGCCACCAGTTGGCCGGCGCGGTTATAGATGCTGCCACGGGAGAAACCGCGGGCATTGCCCGACCAGGGGCTGTCCATGCTGTACAGCAGCCAGTCGTCCATGCGCAGGTTGGCGTGGAACCACAGGGAATGGTCGAGGCTGGCCACCTGCATGAACTTCTGGAACACCGACACGCCGTGGGGCTGCATCGAGGTGGTCAGCAGGTTGAAGTCGCTGGCGTAGGCCAGCAGGAACTTGTGCAGCTGCGGCTCGTCGGGCAGGTTACCGGCGGCACGGAACCAGACATGCTTGACCGGCTCGCAGGGCTTGGGCGCGAAGGGATTGATCAGCGTGACCGGGCGAATCTCGATCGGCTTTTCGCTGGTGGCACGCTCGCGCATGCGCTCCGGAATCATCGGCGCGACCATGCGCGCCAGTTCGGTTTCCGACTTCAACTCGTCCGGCCCCGGCACCTCGGGCATGGTCGGCTGGTGGTTGAAACCTTCCTCGTCGTACTGAAACGAGGCGGCGCAGCTGAAGATCGGCTTGCCCTTCTGGATCGCCGTCACCCGACGGGTGCTGAAGCTGCCGCCGTCGCGGATGCGCTCGACCTGATAGACCACCGGGATGGTGGCGTCGCCGGGACGCAGGAAGTAGCCGTGCATCGAGTGCACATGGCGCGCCTCCTCCACCGTCTGACTGGCCGCCGAGACGCACTGGCCAAGCACCTGGCCACCGAACAGCTGGCGAAAGCCGAGGTCCTGGCTGAGACCGCGAAACAGGTCTTCCTCGATCTGCTCAAGGCTGAGCAGGGCCACCAGGTTATCCAGCACGTGGGTCATGGGTTCTCCTATTAATGCCCGGGCTTAGACTTGCCCGGGTCGACGCAAGGTGGGGTAGGCCGGCTGGCTGCTCAGGCGCAGATCCCAGACGGCGCGACCAAGGGTGAAATGGTAAAGGCTTTGCAGGCAGCTGTCGGCAATCCCGAGCAGTTCATGCACGGCATCATCGAAGTAACAACCGATGCCGGTCCCGGAAAAACCTGCCGCCTCGGCCTCCAGATAGAGCAACTGGCCGATCTGGCCGCATTCCCAATACAAGCGCGGATAGGCCCAGCTGCCATTGGCCAGCGCGTCATCGAAGTGCGCCAGCATGGCCACCGCCAGGCAGCCATCGGCGGCAATGTCCTGACCGCAGCTGAGGAACTGCGCCACCCCGCGGGCATCGCCTTCCAGCAGTCGGTACAGCGGCACCTCCGTGCTGACCGGCTGCCAAAGGAAATCCGCGCGCAAGGCCTGAGGCCCGCTGCCGGTCCGGTCCAGCCAGTACAGGCCGGGCGTCAGGCCCTCGACGCGGTGCACAAACAGCAGCAGGTCGACGCGTGGCGTATCGCCGGTCAGCGCCAGCGGAACCGGCGAGTGACCCGGCAGCAGGCGCGCCAGCCAGCAGTCGAGCAGCTCGCGGCGGATACCGCTGCGCCCGTCCATGCTTTGCGCACTGCGGCGCCGATGCAACAAGGGGCGCAACAACAGCTCCGGCTCCTCGACCGGCGCCTGCCCTGCCGTCACCGTCCACGACCGTGGCGGCAACTGCGGTGCCCGGCACAGCGCCTGCACACGTTCCAGTTCCGGCCAGTGCCGCTGCTCGGCCGACAGCTGATTGGGCAGCCCCAGCCGTGGCAGCGTTGAAAGCCCCGCCAGCAGCGCCTCGGACAGACGCGGCTCGGCGTATTGCGGCGGCCCGATCCAGAGCAGGCAGTCGGCCTGTTCAGCCTCGGCGAACTCGGCCTGATCCAGCCCCAGCACCGCATCCAGCCGCGCCTCGGCCAGCCCATGCAGCAGACGCACCTGCCAGCCCAACGCACTGGCGGCGATGGCCAGCGCCGCCTGGGCGTGACCCAGGTCGTGCTGGCAATAGCGGTAGGCCCGCTCGCCATACTTCCACGCCTCTCGCCAGACGATGCTGGACAGCGCGAGCAGAAAACCGCCGACCGGCAGTTCCCCGGCTAGCGTCGCACCGAGCGCCGGTGGCAGCTCACTGCGGATCTCCAGGGCATGCTCATCCGGCACGTAATGGGCCAGCAGACCCGACTCGCCGGCCACAGCGGGTGGCAACAGCAGGTAGGCCTCGGTCGGGTGCAGGTTTCCCGAGGAGGGGTTGACCCGCAGGGCCCAGCGGTTGCCACCAGCCTCCTTCCACGCCGACAACCCGAGGCTGTCATAGAGCAACTGGCCGAGGCTGGCCAGATTCAGCGGCGCGGGGTCACCCAAAGGCGCGGCAAACACCGCCTCGTAGGCAGGCGACTGCTCCAGTGGGCGATGTGTCAGCTCAATCAGCAGCGCACCGACATAGCGGCGGAACGGCGCGGGCTGGCTCGCCCAGTCCAGATAGCCCGGTCCCGGCGCATAGTGCTGCGGCTGGTGCTTGCTCAGCGCATGGTAGGCGTAGACACCACGCAGATCAGTCATGTTGGAGTTCCTGCCACTGTTGCCGGCTGAGACGGTACAGCACATGGGCCGATAGCGGGTGATCGGCCGGCAGACGCGGGTGGGCAAAATCGCCCTGTTCGTCGCGGCGCAGACCAAGGCGCTGCATCAGCGCTCGCGAGCGCAGATTGGCCGGCACGGTAAAGGACACCAGTTGCGCCAGACCCAGCTCTGCAAAGGCACAATCGCGCGCCGCGCGGGCCGCCTCAAGCGCCAGCCCCTGCCCCCAGTGCGCGCGGGCCAGGCGCCAGCCGATCTCCACCGCTGGGGCAAAAGGCGCGGTAAAACTCAGCTGCAGCAACCCGGTAAAACCGATGAAGGCGCCGCCGTCACGTCGTTCCACGGCCCACAGGCCGTAACCGTATTGCGCGAAGTGCGCACGAATACGCTCAGCCAGGGCATCGCTTTGCGCCCGGTCGAGGCAGACCGGGAAATGGCGCATCACCTCGGCATCGCCATTGAGCGCGGCAAAATCCGCCAGGTCTTCGTCACGCCACTGCCGCAGCAGCAGCCGGGGGGTTTGCAGTTCGATCACGGTTTGCGCCTCGCTGAATCCACACAGCATACTGCCTCAAGCCCGTTTCCGAGCCCCGCCATGCCGCTGCCGCTGATCTACCACGAGGATTACAGCCCGCCCTTCCCGGCCGGGCACCGTTTCCCCATGGCCAAGTTCCGCCTGCTCAAGGAGCAGTTGCTGGCCAGCGGCATCACACGCGAGGAACAGCTGCTGCGCCCGGCCATCTGCCCGCCGGAGATTCTCGCGCTGGCCCACTGCCCGGCCTACATCGAACGTTTCATGAGCGGTACCCTCAGCCGCGAGGAGCAGCGGCGCCTTGGCCTGCCCTGGAGCGAAGCCCTGGCGCGGCGCACCGTGCGTGCCGTGGGCGGCTCACTGCTGGCCGCCGAGCAGGCGCTGGAGCATGGCCTGGCTTGCCATCTGGCCGGAGGCACGCACCATGCCCACTACGATTTTCCCTCAGGCTTCTGCGTGTTCAATGACGTCGCCATCATCAGCCGTTTCCTGCTGAACAGCGGGCGAGTAGCCCAGGTACTGATCGTCGACTGCGACGTGCATCAGGGCGACGGTACGGCCCGTCTGCTGGCGGATACCCCTCAGGCGTTCACCCTGTCGCTGCACTGCGCGAAGAACTTTCCCGCACGCAAGGCGCAGAGCGACTGGGACATTGAGCTGCCAAACGGCCTGGGGGATGACCAATACCTGCGAATTCTGGGCGATGCCCTGGACGTGCTGCTACCGCGCCTGCAACCCGATCTGGTGCTGTATATCGCCGGAGTGGATGTGCATGCCGAGGATGCCCTCGGCTACCTGCAACTCAGCGATGCCGGAATTGCCGCGCGTGATCGCCTGGCGCTGGAACGCTGCCTGGAGCGCGACATTCCGGTGACCGGCCTGCTCGGCGGTGGTTATGACCCCGACCCGGCCAGGGTCGCCGCCCGCCACGCGCTACTACACCGCAGTGCGGCCGAGTTGTGGCAGGTCTGGCGCTGATTAGCGGTTAGAGCAGTACCTGGTTACGGCCGGCATGCTTGGCCCGGTACAGCGCTTCGTCGGCACGCTGATAGAGTGCACCGGATGACTCCTCCGGACCGGACAGGGCCAGGCCCAGGCTCGCAGTCATTACCGGCAGAGTGGCCGAACTGCGGTGTTCGATGGCCAGTTGCTCGATGGCCAGACGCACTTCTTCGGCCAGGCTGTGCAGCGCCGGCTCGTCGCAGTCAAACAACAGCAGGGCAAACTCCTCGCCACCCAGGCGCACGGCCATGTCCAACGGACGGCGGGCAAAATCGTGCAGCACCCGCGCCACCCGCTGCAGGGCCAGGTCACCTGCACGGTGGCCATAGCTGTCGTTGTAGGCCTTGAAGTGGTCCAGATCGACCAGTACCAGGCCGATGCGGCACTTCTGCCGGCGCGCCTGGAGGAACAGCAACGCCAGCTTCTGCTCCAGGCTGCGCCGGTTGTACAGCCCGGTCAGGCTGTCGCGTTCGGCCAGCCAGTTGAGCAGGTGACGGGACAGGAACTGCTCGCGCTGGTTGTGATCGCGCAGGTAGCCACCACCAGCACTGACCAGCACGCCGAGAAACAGGTACACCGCCGTCAGGTTGAAGGCCCGCAGGTAATCGCCGATCAGCAGCCACTGGGCCAGCAGGAAACTGCCGACGGAGATCACCAGGCCCACCATCAGGCTGGTGTAGAAGGTCATGCCCAGCGGGAAAAACGCGGCAATGGTGAGCAGGATCACACCGTCATAGGAGGCCTGCATGCCCAAGCGACTGTAGAGCATGTTGATCAACGCCGTGGCCACTCCGGTCAGCGCGATGACCCAGGGGGTCAGCGGCAGGGTGAGAAACTCCAGGCGTTTGACCAACAGTACCAACTGCGCCACCAGCAACAAACCGAGCACCGCCCAGCGCAGGTGCAGCAGCCACCCAGCCGTTTCGCTGAGCGGCACGCCCTCGGCAAACGGCTGCAGGCGATGCAGGTCGACCGCGACGAAACCACACCAGATCAGCAGGGCCAGAACAATGGCAATGCGCCGCTGGCGAATCGCCGCCGCGCCCAGGTATTGATCGTATTCACGTTCCAGTTGCGGTTCGAAGCGCAGCCAGGCAAAGCCCTTGAGCAGTTGCTGCAGATAAGGGTTACCCGGGGTTCCGCGAAACAGTTCTTCAAAACTGGACAACATCGGTCGGCGCCACTCTTTATAGGTGTTCTAGGCCCGCTTACACCTTAAAGGTAGTGCCGCCGGCACCGGAAAGCCAGCCTTGTGCCAGTACCGAGTAGGTTAGAATTCGGCCTCCCTGCCTGGAGACCCGCATGACTTCAACCTCTTCTGCCCCGCTGCCCGTGGTGATTGTCGGCGGCGGGCCGGTCGGTCTGATGGCGGCCGAAGTCCTGGCCGAACAGGGCCTGCCGGTGGCGCTGTATGACGCCATGCCCTCGGTCGGGCGCAAGTTCCTGTTGGCCGGGGTTGGCGGCATGAACATCACCCATGCCGAAGCGCTTCCCGAGTTCATCAATCGCTACGGCGAACGCCGCCAGCAGATCGGCCAACTGCTGCAGGACTTTTCGCCGGACCAGCTGCGCCAGTGGATCCATGGCCTGGGCATCGACACCTTTGTCGGCAGCTCCGGGCGGGTATTTCCCTCGGACATGAAAGCCGCGCCTCTGCTGC
Source organism: Pseudomonas fluvialis (assembly GCF_014207935.1). Classification (GTDB taxonomy): domain Bacteria; phylum Pseudomonadota; class Gammaproteobacteria; order Pseudomonadales; family Pseudomonadaceae; genus Aquipseudomonas; species Aquipseudomonas fluvialis_A. The sequence continues at coordinate 68,715 of NZ_JACHLL010000004.1, forward strand.
GCGCCTGGCTGCGCCGTTTGCGCGAGCTGGGCGTGGTCATCCATACCCGTCAGCGCTGGCTGGGCTGGGCCGACGACGGCGCCCTGCGCTTTGCCGGACCACGGGGGGAATATACGGTTGCCGCCCGCGCCACCCTGCTCGCCCTGGGCGGCGGCAGCTGGCGGCGACTGGGCTCGGACGGTGCCTGGCTGCCCTGGCTGGCCGAGCGCGGCGTGCAGGTTGCACCGCTACAACCCAGCAACTGCGGCTTTGTCAGCCAGCCCTGGAGCGAGCTGTTCGGCGAGCGCTTTGCCGGTGCGCCGGTTAAGCCGGTGGCGCTGAGTCTGAACGACGATGCGCCGCGCCAGGGCGAATTCGTGATTACCGCACAAGGCGTCGAAGGCAGCCTGGTGTATGCGCTCTCCGCGGCCATCCGAGAGCAGATCAATCGCAACGGGCAGGCCAGGGTCTGGCTCGATCTGCTGCCCGGGCGCAGCGTGGAGAAAGTCACCAGCCTGCTGAGCAAGCCGCGCGGGCGCAAGTCGCTGAGCAACCACCTGCGCAGCCAGCTTGGCCTGGAAGGCGTGCGCGCCGCTCTGCTGCGCGAGCTGGGCGATGCCCGGCAGTTCGACGACCCGCTCGCCTTGGCCAACCAGCTCAAGCGCCTGCCCTTGGTGTTGCTGCGCACGCAACCGCTGGATGAGGCGATCAGCAGCGCCGGTGGCGTGGCCTTCGAGGCGCTGGATGAACGGCTGATGCTGCGCCAGCTGCCGGGTGTGTTCTGCGCCGGCGAGATGCTCGACTGGGAAGCCCCCACCGGCGGCTACCTGCTGACCGCCTGTTTTGCCAGCGGCCGCGCGGCGGCTCGGGGGCTGGCCAGCTGGCTGCAACAACAGGCGGATTGATAGGCACTCGCCAAAACGGCAATATGGAACGAAAGTACCATATCGCCGTTTCCACCGGAGCTACCTCGATGAGCCTGATGATTCGCCGCGCCACACCCGCCGATGCCGACGCCTGCGTGCCGCTGATCTATAGCTCCGGCCCGGCAGCGTTCGAGCGCGTCTTCGCCAGTGGCCAACTGAGCGCCCAGGATTTTCTGCGCCCGGCCTTCTGCTCCGGCCTCGGCCAGTTCGGCTGCCAACAACACTGGGTGATCGAGGAGAACGGCCAGATCCTGGCCACCGGCACCGCCTACAGCGGTCGCGACACCCTGGCCTATGGCCTGCGCTCGGCTCGACAGATCATCGCCAGCTACGGTCTGGGCGCGGCACTAGGGGTACTGGGCCGAGGCCTGGCGATGGAGCGCCTGATACCACCGCCACCCCGTAATACCTGGTATCTGGCGCACTTGGGCGTGGCCACACAGGCCCGCGGCCAGGGCCTCGGCCAGCAGCTGATCGAGCATCTGGAACAGCAGGGACGCGCAGCAGGGTTTGAGCGGGCAGCGCTGGATGTGGCAGTCAGCAATCCGCGCGCCCAGGCCCTGTATGAACGACTGGGCTACCGACTGGAGAAGGAGCGAAGATCGACCATCGCCGGGGTCGCCGATCACCGCTACCTGGCCAAAGTGCTCTGAATCAGATTTAGAGCGCTAGCTGGCTGTTGAACAACGCAGATAGTGCTCAAGCGCCACGAGCGAGTCGGGGCACACCGGCCGCTCGCCAGCCCAGCTCAGCACCTGCGAGGGCGCCAGGAAGCAGGCCTCCAGCACCTCTTCGGGCTGAAGACGCAGCGGACCGTCCCACACGGCGGAAAACACCGAACACCACAGGCGGTTGTCCGGCTGATCGAAGAAAAAGCGGCCATGCTCGCGCAGCGGCACGCCCGCCACGCCCAACTCTTCCTCCAGCTCGCGGGCAGCCGACAGGGCGTAGTCCTCGTCGGCCTGAACCATGCCGCCAGCCGCGACATCCCAGTAGCCCGGATAGATCGCCTTGCTCAATGCCCGCCGGTGCACGCACAGCTCCCCGGCCGCATTGAACAGCAGGATGAAGGTGCCCCGCCCGATCAATCCGCGCAGGCGCAGCTCGGCACGCGGCAAGGCACCGAGCAGGCCGTCCTGCTCATCGACCCAGGCAATCAGCTCGGCATCCGAGGCGGCGCGGTGCGCTGCCTCGGCCGGCGACCAGTCGCCCATCAGCCCTGGCTCAGCAGGGTGCGCAGGTCAAGAATCGCCGCATTGGCGCGGGAGATGTAGTTGGCCATCACCAGGGAGTGGTTGGCCAGCACGCCAAAACCGTCGCCATTGAGGATCATCGGGCTCCACATCGGCTCCTGGGTAGCCTCCAGCTCACGGATGATCTGGCGCAGGCTGACGGTGGCGTTCTTCTTCGCCAGTACGTCGCCGAAATCGACTTCCACGGCGCGCAGCAGGTGCGACAGTGCCCAGGCCTGGCCACGGGCCTCGTAGAACACGTTGTCGATCTGCAGCCAGGGCGTCTCGATCATTTCCTCGCGCACCTGACCGGTGTTGGCCTGGGTGGCCAGCTGATCGTCCGACAGGTCGGTATTCAGACGCACGCGACCGACACTGGCCGACAGGCGCTGGGACAGCGAACCAAGGCGGGTAGCCACATCGCCCAGCCAGTTGTTGAGGTTGTCGGCACGGGCATAGAACTGTGCATTGCCCTGGGTCGGATCGACCAGCTGGGCCAGGTAGCGATCCAGCGAGACGATGCCCAGGCGGTACTCGGCCTCAGAGGCCGGCAGTGCCCAGCTCTTGTTGTCGAAATGGAAGCGCGGCTCGGCCTTGCCCAGGTTCGGGTCTTCGGTGGACTGCGACTGCGAGCGGGCGAAGTCCTTGCGCAGGGCACGGGACATGTCGCGCACCTGCACCAGCACGCCGTATTCCCAGCTGGGCATGTTGTCCAACCAGATGCCCGGCGGGGCCAGGTCGTTGGACAGGTAGCCACCCGGCTTGTCCAGCAGGGTGCTTGCCACGGTCTTCAGGGTTTCCACCGTGGTGTAGCCGCGCACCAGCTCGCGCTGGGCCTTTTCCGCCGCGACCTGGGCATTCTGCTGCACCGGGAACAACTCAGGCTCCTGGCTCCAATACCAGCCGACGACCAGGGCCGCCAGCAGGTAAATGGCCAGGAGGGTGCCGAGTGCCCGGCTGACCCACAGGCCGCCCAGGTAGCTCTGCACGTCCTCGACCGAATCATCCACCCGTCCGCGAACCTCTTCGCTGCGTTTCTTCCAGTCCAGCATGAGCAATTCCTTCAATCACTTGCATGAAAAGAGTGGGTCGCTTGTGGCGACGTTCCCTCACTATAAGGGATGCACGGCGCTGGCGGCAGCGTTGGCGGACAAACTTAGGGCCGGCGTGGGCCTGGGATAGAAGGGCTGCCGCCCATGACGGGCGGTAGTTTATTGGCGTCAAACAAGTGCTAGCATGCTGCCATCATCGCCATTCGAGCGCCCGCATGCGCCCCATGTCCGAACAAGACGATCCGTCCCGCGACCGCCTCAAGCATCACTTCGCCCAGCGAGTGACCAATCAGGCGCGTCAGGTGCTGGAAGTCTGGCAGCGCCTGCAACGCACGGAATGGAATGCGGCCACCCTGGCCGAGCTGGATGACGCCAGCCTGCGCCTGCTGCGCTATGCCGAACGTTTCGAGCAGGTGGGCCACAGCCAGCTGGCGCATGCCATCCAGCAATGCGTGGAAGGTGTGCGCGCCAACCGCGGCCGTCTTTCCAGCGATCTGATCGGCGAACTCAGCCAACTCATGCAGCGCCTGTCGCGCACCGGCCTGCGCCATGGCGACCAGCTCGAACAGATCGCCTTGCCAGCCCTGCGCAAACCGGTGTACCTGGCCCTGCAGGACCTGGAGCGCTGCGAGCGACTGGTTCAGCAACTGCATTCCTTTGGCCTCAACGCGATCGGCTGCTCGACCCGCGCCGCCCTGCTGGCCGCCTGCGAGGAACGCCGCCCGGCCGCCCTGCTCATCGATCTCGATTTCAGTGGTGCCCAGCAGGGTCTGGCCATCGTTCAGGAGTTGCAGAAGGATCAGGAAAATCGCCTGCCGGTGCTGTTCTGCAGCGATGTCGAAGCCGACACTCCGACACGCCTGGCCGCCATCCGCGTGGGCGGTGAAGACTTTTTCTGTGGCAGCGTCGACGCCTCCAGCCTGCTCGAACGCATCGAACAGCTAACCCACAGCACCCATGACGACCCCTTCCGCGTGCTGGTGGTGGACGACTCCCGCGCCCAGTCGACCCATGCCGAGATGGTCCTCAACAGCGCCGGCATCATCACCCGCACGCTGAACAACCCGATCGAGACCCTCGACGCGCTGGCCGAATTCCAGCCGGACCTGATCATCCTCGACATGTACATGCCCGACTGCCAGGGTCCCGAGCTGGCCAAGGTGATTCGCCAGCATGAGCGCCATGTCAGCGTGCCGATCATCTTCCTCTCCGCCGAGGAAGACCTGGACAAGCAGCTCGATGCCATGAGCGAAGGCGGTGACGACTTCCTCACCAAACCGATCAAGCCGCGCCACCTGATCGCCACCGTGCGCACCCGCGCCGCCCGCGCACGCAGCCTCAAGGCACGCATGGTGCGCGATAGCCTGACGGGTCTGTACAACCACACGCATACCCTGCAACTGCTGGAAGACGCTTGTCGCCGCGGCCAGCGCAGCGGCATGCCGGTCAGCTTTGCCATGCTCGACATCGACCACTTCAAGAAGGTCAACGACACCCACGGCCACCCCATGGGCGACCGGGTGATCAAGAGCCTGGCGCTGTTCCTCAAGCAGCGCCTGCGCAAGACCGACCACATAGGCCGCTACGGCGGTGAAGAATTCGCCGTGGTGCTGCCCGATACCGACCAGCACACCGCCTGGCGCCTGCTCGACGAGATTCGTCAGCGTTTCGCCGAAATCCACTTCCCCACCGGCAAGCAGGAACTGCACTGCACCTTCAGTAGCGGTATCGCCGAGCTGGAAAGCGGCCTCGATTCCCGGGCACTGTCCAAGCGCGCCGACGAAGCGCTGTACGTCAGCAAGCACGGCGGGCGTAACCGCGTGTCGATCTTCCAGGGCGAGCCGACCCTGTCATAAAAGCGCAACCGTACCGCCATAAATTACGTGAAGAAATTCACAACCGCGGTACCACGCCATGCGCCTCAAAACCCTGACCAACCTCACCACGGTTTTGTTGATTACAGCCTGCGCGGCCCTTGGCGCCACCCTCTGGTGGTCGCAGCAGGCACTGCAGCAGCCCTATCAGCTGATGAGTCGCTACCTCAACCTGTCGCAGCGCTTCCAGCAGGAAGTCGCCGACAACATCCAGGCCTACCTGCGCAGCGGCGACGCCCTGCGCCACCAGGCCGCTACCCGCGCCATCGAGCAACTGGGCAGCGACCTGGATGCCCTGCCAGCCGACCTGCAAGGTGGCGTGCGCAATCAGCTTGAGCAACTCCAGCAGTTCAGCGCCAATGAACTGCTGGCGGCCGGCAAGCTCTCTGGCAATGCTCAGGGCCTGCTCCTGCAGGCCGAACGGGAGATGGCCGGCAGCCTCAGTCAGCTGGGCCGCTATGTCACCAGCAGCACCAGCGCAGAAGCCGCACGCTACACCGAACCACTGCAACGAGGCGGCCTGCTGTTACTGCAACTGGCCCACCAGCGCGAACTCTATGTCGAGCAAGGCCAGGGCCCGCAATTGGCGGAGGTGCAGCGCTCACTCAAGTTGCTCGAACAGCTGAGTCGCGACCTCGAAGCGCTGCCACTGCTCGGCGTGCTGGAAGAGTCCGGCGGCAACAACTTCGCCGCCATGCTCGGTCTGGCCGACGAGCAGGAACAGACCGCCAGCGACCAGGGCATCGGGCTCAAACACGAGCTGGCGGCCCTGATTCAGCGTTATCCCGGCGAACTCGAACGTACCCGCCAGCTGATTACGGCGCGCCATGATCTGGCCGACGCCAGCCGTCAGCAGATCGACAGCCTGCAGCAGGCCCTGGCGGCGCTGGAGCCCGCCGTACGTGACGAACACCAGCGCATTCAGGGTGAAGTCCGCCTGCTACAAGGCTGCGTGATCGCCCTGCTATTGCTCATTGCCATTAGCATCGACACCCTGCAGCGCCGCCTGACCCGCGTACTGGAGCGTCTGGTACCCCAGCTGTCGAGCTGGGCCGCCGGGCATTTCGGCCAGAACGTCGGCCTGCAGGCGCAGACCACCGAAATGCGCGCCATTGAGGACTCCCTCAACCAGCTGCGCGACTATCTGGTCGGACTGGTCGGCAGCATTCGCCTGCATGCCGAGCAGGTCGCTGGCAGCAGCCACAGCCTGGCGCACCTGAGCGACGGTCTGCACCAGGGCGCCGAGCGCCAGGTGGCTGACACAGCACAGATCCGCGATGCCCTCGGAGAGCTGGAACAAACCATCCAGCAGGTTGCCAGCGATGCCAGCCAGACCGCACAGGCCAGCCAGGAGGCCGACCGCGCCGCCCTGCACAGCCAGCAGGTGATCAGCCAGAGCCTGGCCGGCCTGTACCAACTGGTCGAGCAGGTGCAGGGCAATGCCCAGTCCATCGAACAACTGGCCGGCGAAACCGCCGCCATCGAACAGGTGCTCACCGTGATTCGCGGCGTGGCCGAACAGACCAACCTGCTGGCCCTCAATGCCGCCATCGAGGCCGCCCGCGCCGGCGAGATGGGCCGCGGTTTTGCCGTGGTCGCCGAGGAGGTCCGCTCGCTGGCTCAGCGCACCACCCTGGCGACCAGCGAGATCCAGCAGTTGATCGACCGCCTGCAGCAAGCCGCCCGCCAGTCGGTGGACGCCATGCGCATCCAAGTCGAACAGGCCAGCAGCACCGCCCAACAGGCGGCCAGTGCCGACGGCGCGCTGGATGCAGTGGTCAAGGCCATCCGCACCATCGCCGACAATGCCTCGCGCATTGCCGAAGCCACCGCCCAGCAGGGCGGCGCCGCCAGCGAGATCCGCGGGCACAGCCAGCGCATCCACCAGCTGGGTGGCGACAACCTGAAACACATCAGCGCCAGCCGCCAGCAAGGCGCGCAACTGCAAGATCTCAGCGGCGAGCTGCGCACCGCCGTGCAGGCCTTTCAGGTCTGACCACCCAGACCAGCGAAACAACCGCTTGCAGGCGGAACCTGCAGGCGGCGAGCGGCTCCGTTATCATGGCCACTTTCTGCAGTTCCGAGACTGTCCATGCGCCGCCTGCTGCCGTTCCTGCTCCTGTTGCTGTGCCTGCCCGCCAGTGCCGGCCTGTTCGATCCGCGCCCCTCTGCCGAGCTGGGCGCCGCCCTGAACAACAGCCGCGATTTCCTGCCGGTGGCCGAAGCCTTCGTGCCGAGCCTAGTTGAGCGCACAGCCAGCTCCGTCAAGCTGCGCTTCGTCAATGCCGAAGGCTACTACCTCTACCGTCACCGCTTCAGCGTCAAGAGCGAGCCAACCGGCATTGCCCTCGGCGAACTGCAGCTGCCGGCCGGAAAGCACAAGCAGGATGAGTACTTCGGTGATGTCGAGGTCTACTACGGCGTGCTCGACCTGGAAGTACCGCTGCCGCCTGGAAACGATCAGGCCTTTACCCTGCTGCTGACCTACCAGGGCTGCGCTGACAAGGGCCTGTGCTATCCACCGGAAACCGCACGCCTGGCCATTCCGGCTGCTGCCGGAAGCAGCCCGGCGACCACAACCGCCACGCCTGACAGCGCCCCCGTCGGCAGCAGCACCTATCCCACAGCACTCAGCTGGCATGAGTTACTGCTGTTCTTCCTCGCCGGACTTGGTCTGACCTTCACGCCCTGCGTACTGCCGATGCTGCCGATCCTTTCAGGCGTGGTACTGCGCGGACAGATCGGCGGCCTGCGCGGCTTCAGCCTGTCGCTGAGCTATGTGATCGCCATGGCCGCCAGCTTTGCCGTGCTGGGCGCGCTCATGGGTCTGTTCGGTGCCGAGCTCAACCTGCAGGCCCGTCTGCAGTCGCCGTGGGTGCTGATTCCCTTCGCCGCCTTCTTTGCCGCGTTCGCCCTGGCCATGTTCGGCCTGTACGAACTGCGTCTGCCGCATTTCCTCAGTGCTCCGCTCGATCGCCTGGCCGGCAATACCCGTGGCGGCTCGCTGTGGGGCGCGGCCCTGCTGGGCGTGCTCTCCAGCCTGCTGGTCAGCCCCTGCGTGTCAGCCCCACTGGCCGGCGCCCTGCTCTACATCAGCGCGAGCGGCGATGCCTTCGGCGGCAGCCTCAAACTGTTCCTTCTGGGGCTGGGTATGGGCGCGCCGCTGGTGTTGTTCGCCACCGGCGGCGGCACCCTGCTGCCAAAGTCCGGTGCCTGGATGGTGGCCGTGCGCAATACCTTTGGCGTGCTGTTGCTGGCGGTGGCCCTGTGGTTGCTGGAACGCGTGTTGCCGGCCTCTCTGAGTCTGGCCCTGTGGGGTGTGCTGGCCGGTGGCGTGGCGCTGTGGCTGGGCGCCCTGGAATTCACCCTGAAAACCCATCGACAGAAGCTGGCCCAACTGCTCGGCCTGATGCTGCTGGTTTACGCCCTGGCGGCATGGGTCGGCGCTCTGCGCGGTGAAACCGATCCGCTGCGCCCACTGGGCACGCTCGGTCAAACCGCTATCAACAGCCCTGCGGCCAAAACCGAACACTGGCAAACCATCACCACACCTGCCGAGCTGAGTACCGCGCTGGCGGCCGCCAAGGCGGCCAACCAGCCACTGCTGCTGGACTGGTACGCCGACTGGTGCATCAGCTGCAAGGTGATCGAACGCGAAGTACTGAACGCCCCCGAAGTCACCGCGCAACTGGGCGATTACCGCCTGATCCGTTTCGACATGAGCGCCAGCAACGCCGAGCAACGCGCCCTGCTCGATGGTTATCAGCTGTTCGGCCCACCCGCCATCCTGTTTTTCGCGCCCAACGGTGACGAATGGCGGGATTTGCGTGTCGTAGGTGAAGTCGATGCGCCGGAATTCGCCCGGCGCCTGCAGGCTGCGGCCGGCAAACGCTGAGCAAAGCGTCATGCAATTGCCGTAATCGGCAGGCATCGTGTCGACAACTGCTGACAACTTAGGCGTCTTTCGGCATAGTCGCGCCATTCCATGACGGACTGGCCAACGCTGCCAGGCTGGCTGCCAATAAGAAGGACAACGACACATGGCCACCTTTCTGGTGCTGCACGGCCCCAATCTGAACCTGCTGGGCACCCGCGAGCCCGACAAGTACGGCTCCACCACCCTGGAGCAGATCAACCTCGATCTGGAGCGGCGCGCCCGTGAAGCCGGCCATCACCTGCTTTATCTCCAAAGCAATGCCGAATACGAATTGATCGAGCGCATCCACGCCGCGCGCGGCGAAGGTGTGGACTTCATCCTGATCAATCCGGCGGCTTTTACCCACACCAGCGTCGCCCTACGTGACGCATTGCTCGCAGTGAGCATCCCATTCATCGAAGTGCACCTGTCGAACGTGCACAAACGCGAACCTTTCCGTCATCACTCCTACTTCTCGGACGTTGCCGTGGGAGTGATCTGCGGGCTCGGGGCCACTGGCTACCGCCTCGCCCTGGAAGCCGCAATCGAACAACTTCAACGCCCCTGACCTCACCGGGAGTGACCTTTATGGATATTCGCAAAGTCAAGAAACTGATCGAACTGCTGGAAGAATCCGGCATCGACGAGCTGGAGATTCGCGAAGGCGAAGAGTCCGTGCGCATCAGCCGCCACAGCAAGCAGGCCTTCGTGCAACAGCCGATGTATGCCGCCGCGCCGGCCCCGGTTGCTGCTCCGGCAGCCCCGGCTCCGGTAGTAGCCGCAGCTGACGCCGCGCCTGCCGCCGCCAAGCTGAACGGCAGCGTGGTGCGCTCTCCGATGGTCGGCACCTTCTACCGCGCCGCCTCGCCAACCTCGGCCAACTTCGCCGAAGTAGGCCAGAGCGTGAAGAAAGGCGACATCCTCTGCATCGTCGAAGCCATGAAGATGATGAACCACATCGAGGCAGAGAGCAGTGGCGTGATCGAGTCCATCCTGGTCGACAACGGCCAGCCGGTGGAATACGACCAGCCGCTGTTCACCATCGTCTGATTCGCGGGAGCCTGCGATGCTGGAAAAAGTCCTGATTGCCAACCGTGGCGAGATCGCCCTGCGCATTCTGCGCGCCTGCAAAGAGCTGGGCATCAAGACGGTAGCCGTGCACTCCACCGCCGACCGCGAGCTGATGCACCTGTCGCTGGCCGATGAGTCGGTGTGCATTGGCCCGGCCCCGGCGGCCAAGTCCTACCTGAACATCCCGGCGATCATTGCCGCCGCCGAGGTCACTGGCGCCACCGCCATTCACCCAGGCTACGGCTTTCTCGCCGAAAACGCCGACTTTGCCGAGCAGGTGGAGAACTCCGGCTTCGCCTTTATCGGCCCGAAAGCCGACACCATTCGCCTGATGGGCGACAAGGTGTCGGCCAAGGAAGCCATGATCAAGTCGGGTGTGCCGGTAGTGCCGGGCTCCGACGGCCCGTTGCCGGAAGATGAGGAAGAAGCGCTGCGCATTGCCCGCGAAGTGGGTTATCCGGTGATCATCAAGGCCGCCGGCGGCGGCGGTGGTCGCGGCATGCGCGTCGTGCACCACGAAGAAGACCTGATCAAGTCGGCGCGTCTGACCCGCACCGAAGCCGGTGCCGCGTTTGGCAACGAGATGGTCTACCTAGAAAAATTTCTGACCAACCCGCGCCACGTTGAAGTGCAGGTACTCTCCGACGGCCAGGGCAACGCCATCCACCTGGGTGATCGCGACTGCTCGCTGCAGCGCCGTCACCAGAAGGTCCTGGAAGAAGCCCCAGCCCCGGGCATCGATGAAAAGGCCCGTGCCGAAGTACTCAAACGCTGCGTCGATGCCTGCGTCGAGATCGGCTACCGCGGCGCCGGCACCTTCGAGTTCCTCTATGAGAACGGCCGTTTCTACTTCATCGAGATGAACACCCGCGTGCAGGTCGAGCATCCGGTCACCGAAATGGTCACCGGCATCGACATCGTCAAGGAGATGCTGCGCATCGCCGGTGGCGCCAAGCTGTCGATCAAGCAGGAAGATGTGGTGATCCGCGGCCATGCCCTGGAATGCCGGATCAACGCCGAGGACCCGGACAACTTCATGCCCAGCCCCGGCAAGATCAAGCACTATCACGCCCCGGGCGGCAACGGCATCCGCGTCGACTCGCACGTGTACAGTGACTATGTGGTGCCGCCGAACTATGACTCGCTGATCGGCAAGCTGATTGCCTACGGCAAGGATCGTGACGAAGCAATGGCGCGCATGCGCAATGCCCTCGACGAGATCGTGGTCGACGGCATCAAGACCAACATCCCGCTGCATCGCGACCTGGTTCGCGACAAGGGTTTCTGCAAGGGTGGCATCAACATCCACTATCTGGAAAAGAAACTCGGCATGGACAAGCACTGAGCCTGCTCCATCCACCAACAAGGGCTGCCAACCGGCAGCCCTTGTCGTTTGTGCCCGCTGCGCCCCTCAAGTAAGCTTGCCCACTTTTCGCCCAAGCCCCATTTCCCTGCGTCTTCGAGGTCTGCCATGCCCTGGTTACAAGTCCGTCTTGCCATTACTCCGGAACAGGCAGAAACCTACGAAGACGCCCTGCTGGAAGTCGGCGCCGTATCGGTGACCTTCATGGACGCCGAAGACCAGCCCATTTTCGAGCCTGACCTGGGCACTACCCCGCTGTGGTCGCACACGCACCTGCTCGCCCTGTTCGAGGCCGACACCGACCCGGACAACCTGGTCGCCCACCTGCAACTGCTGACCGGCGGTGAACTGCCGCAGCACCAGATCGAGCAGATAGAGGATCAGGACTGGGAACGCAGCTGGATGGACAATTTCCAGCCAATGCGCTTCGGTCAGCGCCTGTGGATTGTGCCCAGCTGGCACGAGGCACCGGAACCGGAGGCGGTCAACCTGCTGCTCGATCCGGGCCTGGCCTTCGGCACCGGCACCCACCCGACCACCTCGCTGTGCCTGCAGTGGCTCGACGGCCAGGCGCTGGAAGGCTGCACCGTGCTGGATTTCGGCTGCGGCTCGGGCATCCTGGCCATCGCCGCCCTGCTGCTGGGCGCCGAGCGCGCCGTCGGTACCGATATCGACCCGCAGGCCCTGGAAGCCTCGCGTGACAATGCCGGACGCAACGGCATCGCCGCCGAGCGCTTCCCGCTCTATCTGCCAGGCGACATGCCGGCCGGCACCTACGACGTGGTGGTGGCCAACATCCTCGCCGGCCCGTTGGTGCAGCTGGCACCGACCATCAGTGCCCATGTCCGCCCAGGCGGCCGCCTGGCTCTGTCCGGCATCCTCGCCGAACAGGCCGACGAGGTGCGTGCCGCCTACTCGGACCTGTTCGAGCTGGACCCGACCGCCGTACAGGACGGCTGGGTCCGCATCAGCGGCGTGCGCCGCTGAGCGGCTTTTGGTTAGACTAGCGCCCAGCTTGATAGGGACAGCCGCATGACCGACAGCTTTGTCACCCAGTGCCCACACTGCCGCACCAGTTTCCGCGTGAGCCGCGCCCAGCTTGGCGCCGCCCATGGAGCGGTGCGCTGTGGCGCCTGCATGCAGGTGTTCAATGCCGCCCAGCATCTGCTGGGCGAGCCGACGGCAGCAGCAGCCGCAGTGACACGACCTGCAGCTCCGGCTCCGGCTCCGGCGCCAACCCCGCCCCCCGTCAAACCCAGCGCCGCGGCCTCCGCGTCTGCCAGCGCTCCCGTACCGACGCCTGCCCCGAGTGCCACGCAGCCAGCTGCAGCACCGGCACCGGCACCGGCCAAGAAGATCACAGACGAAACCCTGTGGATTCACGACGACCTCGACCTTGACGCACTGAACCTCGATGAGGAACTGGCGCGCCTGGAGGAGGAAGAGCAGCAGCTATCACGCGATTTCCTCGCCGTCGAACGCGCGCCCAAGCCCGAGCAGCAGCTGCTTGGCCAACTCAGCGCCCGTCGCGATCCCCATGATGAAAGCTGGGCCGAGCAACTGCTGGCAGAACCCAAAGCCAGTCCGGCTCCCCCTGAGGCGCCGCGCATCGTCCCCCGCGAACCGGTTGTCACGCCGCCTGCCGCGGTCGAAACCCGCATCGAGCCGGCCATTGCCCCGCTGACCAGCCAGACTCAGGCCGACGACGAAGATGACGACGGCCTGCACCCGGACTTCCGCCAGCATGAGGGTGACAGCTCGCTGCGCCTGAGCGCGGATATTGATAGTGCTCACGAGCCCGAAGAAGACGAGCACGAACCCACCCTCAGCGCGCTGCCGCCGCGTACGCGGATCGAGGAAATCGAACTGACGGCCAGCGCGCCCCTGCGCAGCGAGCCGGCCCTGCGCAACGAGAGCCTGCTCAACCTGAGCGAGGAGCCGCTGCAGCTCGACTGGCAACAGGCGAAGAAACCCTGGGGCCGCTGGATCGGCTGGAGCCTGCTAAACCTGATCGGTGCCAGCGCCCTGGCCGGCCAGTACGTCAGCTACCACTTCGACGAACTGGCCCGCCAGGATCAGTACCGACCCTGGTTCGAACAACTGTGCCCGGAGATCGGCTGCAAGCTGCCCTCCAAGGTCGATGTAGCGCAGATCAAGAGCAGCAACTTGGTGGTGCGCAGCCATCCCGAGTTCAATGGTGCCCTGGTGGTTGACGCCATCCTCTACAACCGCGCCCTGTTCTCCCAGCCCTTCCCGCTGCTGGAACTGCGCTTCGCCGACATGAACGGCCAACTGCTCGCCAGCCGTCGCTTCAAGCCCGGCGAATACCTCGGCGGCGAACTGGCCGGCCAGGCGGAAATGCCGCCGCAGACCCCCATCCACATCTCCCTGGACATCCTCGATCCAGGCGCCAAGGCCGTGAACTACAGCCTCAGCTTCTTCTCCCCGGAATAAGCCGCAGCCGGCAATCGGCGCCGCCTGGCGCCGGTTTTAATGCTACTGGCGATAAGCCAGTGATTGTTCAGAATTTGTTCAAAACGGCCTTCACCCCTTCATCCGGAGCGGGTATCATGCCCACCCTTTTTCGCAGTCCCGACTGAAGCAGAACAGGCCCAAGAGGCAGGGAAGAACATGTCGGCGGTACGCATCGGTCCTTACACGCTGCCCAATCAGCTGATCCTCGCGCCCATGGCCGGGGTCACCGATCGGCCCTTTCGCCAGCTATGCCGGCGCCTGGGTGCAGGCTTGGTGGTGGCCGAGATGCTGACCAGCGATGTGCGCCTGTGGAACAGCCGCAAGTCGAGCCTGCGCATGATCCACGAAGGTGACCCGGAACCCCGCTCGGTGCAGATTGCCGGCGGCGATCCGCAGATGCTGGCCGAAGCGGCCCGCGCCAATGTCCAGCTCGGCGCGCAGATCATCGACATCAACATGGGTTGCCCGGCGAAGAAGGTGTGCAACAAGGCGGCCGGTTCAGCGCTGATGAAGGACGAGGCACTGGTGGCGGAGATTCTCCACAGCGTGGTGAGCGCGGTGGATGTCCCGGTGACCCTGAAGATTCGCACCGGCTGGGACCGACAGAACAAGAATGGCGTGACGGTGGCCAGGATCGCCGAGGATGCAGGAATCCAGGCGCTGGCCGTACACGGCCGGACCCGCGCCGACCTGTACACCGGCGAGGCCGAGTACGACACCATTGCCGCGATCAAGCAGGCAGTGTCGATTCCGGTCTTCGCCAATGGCGATATCGATTCACCCCGCAAGGCCCGTGACGTGCTCGCGCACACCGGCGCCGACGCTCTGCTGATCGGCCGCGCCGCTCAGGGGCGTCCCTGGATCTTCCGCGAAATCGTGCATTTCCTGGAAACCGGCGAACCACTGCCGGCCCCGCAACTGGGGGAAGTGGAGCAGATTCTGCTGGAACACCTGTCGGCACTGCATGCCTTCTATGGCGAGCACATGGGCATTCGTATTGCCCGCAAGCATGTCGGCTGGTACCTCGCCAGTTTGCCTGGCGCGCGGGATTTCCGCGGCCAGTTCAATCGACTGGAGAGCATGGACGAGCAATGCGCCAACGTGAGGCAGTTTTTTGCCGAACGGCATAACAACGGAGAAGAGGTGGCGGCATGACGTTGTTGAACGAGACTTTTTCGAGTGGGACCACAGTTGTGAATGATGAGCTCAACCTGAAGCAGCACCTCAACGCGCCGAGCGCTGAAGGTCAGACGCTGCGCGGCAGCGTGGAAAAAGCGCTGCGCAACTACTTCGCCCATCTGGAAGGTGCGTCGGTCACCGACGTGTACAACCTGGTGCTCTCCGAAGTAGAAGCTCCGCTGCTGGAAAGCGTGATGAATTACGTCAAGGGCAACCAGACCAAGGCCTCGGAAATGCTCGGCCTGAATCGCGGCACCCTGCGCAAGAAGCTCAAGCAGTACGACCTGCTCTGACCCAATCCTGCATAAAGGGCGATCTCGACCGAGGTCGCCCTTTATGTTTTTGATCTTTACCGCCTGATGGACAGTGACATGACCGACCAGACCACCCGCCTCCCCGTTCGCCGCGCCCTGATCAGCGTCTCCGACAAGACCGGCATCCTCGAGTTCGCCCGCGAACTCGTCGCCCTGGGCGTCGAGATCCTCTCCACCGGCGGCACCTACAAGCTGCTCAAGGACAACGGCGTGGCCGCCGTGGAAGTGGCCGACTACACCGGCTTCCCGGAGATGATGGACGGTCGCGTAAAGACCCTGCACCCGAAGATCCACGGCGGCATCCTTGGCCGTCGCGCCCTCGACGGCGCGGTGATGGAAGAGCACGGCATCAAGCCGATCGACCTGGTCGCGGTCAACCTCTACCCGTTCGCCGCCACCGTGGCCAAGCCTGGCTGTGACCTGGCCGACGCCATCGAGAACATCGACATCGGCGGCCCGACCATGGTCCGCTCCGCCGCGAAGAACCACAAAGATGTGGCCATCGTGGTCAACGCTAGCGACTATGCCGGTATCGTGGAAAGCCTGAAAGCCGGCGGCCTGAGCTACGCCCAGCGCTTTGACCTGGCGCTGAAGGCCTTCGAGCACACTGCCGCCTACGACGGCATGATCGCCAACTACCTGGGCACCATCGACCAGAGTCGCGACACCCTGTCCACCGAAGACCGCGGCGCCTTCCCGCGCACCTTCAACAGCCAGTTCATCAAGGCTCAGGAAATGCGCTACGGCGAGAACCCGCATCAGAGCGCGGCGTTCTACGTCGAGGCCCAGCGCGGGGAAGCCAGCGTGTCCACCGCCGTGCAGCTGCAGGGCAAGGAACTGTCGTTCAACAACGTGGCCGACACCGATGCCGCACTGGAGTGCGTGAAGAGCTTCGTCAAGCCGGCCTGCGTCATCGTCAAGCACGCCAACCCGTGCGGCGTGGCCGTGGCCACCGATGAAGAAGGCGGCATCCGCAAGGCCTACGACCTGGCCTACGCCACCGATACCGAATCCGCCTTCGGCGGCATCATCGCTTTCAACCGCGAGCTGGACGGTGAAACCGCCAAGGCCATCGTCGAGCGTCAGTTCGTCGAAGTCATCATCGCGCCGAAAGTCTCCCAGGCCGCCCGCGACGTGGTCGCCGCCAAAGCCAACGTGCGCCTGCTGGAATGCGGCGAGTGGCCGGCCGAACGTGCCGCCGGCTGGGACTTCAAGCGCGTCAACGGTGGCCTGCTGGTGCAAAGCCGTGATATCGGCATGATCACCGCCGCCGACCTGAAGGTAGTGACCAAGCGCGCACCGACCGAACAGGAAATCCACGATCTGGTGTTCGCCTGGAAAGTGGCCAAGTTCGTCAAATCCAACGCCATCGTCTATGCCAAGGGCCGTCAGACCATCGGTGTCGGCGCCGGTCAGATGTCGCGGGTCAACTCTGCGCGCATCGCCGCCATCAAGGCCGAACACGCTGGCCTGAAGGTTGCTGGCGCGGTGATGGCCTCGGACGCCTTCTTCCCCTTCCGCGACGGCATCGACAATGCCGCCAAGGTCGGCATCACCGCGGTGATCCAGCCGGGTGGTTCGATGCGCGACCAGGAAGTGATCGATGCGGCTGATGAAGCCGGGATCGCCATGGTGTTCACGGGAATGCGTCACTTCCGCCACTAATGTGCGGGGGCCACGCTGAAGCAGGCGTCTGCGTTGTTGCGGACGACTTCGCTAATGCTCATTGCCAGTCGGCAACTGCGCTTATCGAAGCCCTCCGTGCCTAGCATCCACCAGCTCCATCGCGGCCCGATAGATCGCTAGAAGCAAGATTTTCGTAGGGTGGACAGTCGAAGCTGTCCACCGCAGGGGCCACTGGCCCGCCTCCATGAGGAGAGAGACATGAACGTACTGATCATCGGCAGCGGCGGCCGCGAGCACGCCCTGGCCTGGAAAGTGGCGCAGGACAAGCGCGTCGAGAAAGTCTTCGTCGCCCCGGGCAACGCCGGCACCGCCACCGAAGCCAAGTGCGAGAACGTGGCCATTGACGTGCTGGCCATCGAGCAGCTGGCCGACTTCGCCGAGAAGAACGTCCAGCTGACCATCGTCGGCCCTGAGGCGCCGCTGGTGAAGGGCGTGGTCGACCTGTTCCGTTCGCGCGGCCTGGACATCTTCGGCCCCACCGCCGCTGCCGCCCAGCTGGAAGGCTCCAAGGCCTTCACCAAGGACTTCCTGGCCCGGCACAAGATCCCCACCGCCGACTATCAGAACTTCACCGAAGTCGAGCCGGCCCTGGCCTACCTGCGTGAGAAAGGCGCCCCGATCGTGGTCAAGGCCGACGGCCTGGCCGCCGGCAAGGGCGTGATCGTCGCCATGACTCTGGAAGAGGCCGAAGAGGCCGTGCGTGACATGCTGTCGGGCAATGCCTTCGGCGATGCCGGCGCCCGCGTGGTGATCGAAGAGTTCCTCGACGGCGAAGAAGCCAGCTTCATCGTCATGGTCGACGGCGAGAACGTGCTGCCGATGGCCACCAGCCAGGACCACAAGCGTGTTGGCGACGCCGACACCGGCCCGAACACCGGCGGCATGGGCGCCTACTCGCCCGCTCCGGTGGTCACTGCCGACGTGCACCAGCGCGTGATGGACGAAGTGATCTACCCGACCGTGCGAGGCATGGCGGCCGAAGGCAACGTCTACACCGGTTTCCTCTATGCCGGTCTGATGATCGACAAGGCCGGCAAGCCCAAGGTCATCGAGTTCAACTGCCGCTTCGGCGACCCGGAAACCCAGCCGATCATGGTTCGTCTGGAAAGCTCCCTGGTCCTGCTGGTCGAGGCCGCCCTGGCCAAGGCGCTGGACAAGGTCGAAGCGACCTGGGACCCGCGTCCGACCGTGGGTGTGGTGCTGGCCGCTGGTGGCTACCCGGCCGACTATGCCAAGGGGGACATCATCGAAGGTCTGGACGCCGCCGCCAAACTCGACGGCAAAGTGTTCCATGCCGGTACCGCGCTGAAGGACGGCCAGATCGTGACTGCCGGCGGCCGCGTACTCTGCGCCACCGCCATCGGCCGCACCGTATCCGAAGCCCAGCAACAGGCCTACCGCCTGGCCGAGCAAATCCGCTGGAACGGTTGCTTCTACCGCAAGGACATCGGCTACCGCGCCATCGCCCGCGAGCGTGGCGAAGGCTGAACGTAAGCTAGAAGTAAAGGTTATGACAAAGGCGGCCAATGGCCGCCTTTGTCATATGCTGGCGGACTGACAGCTGTCTATAATCCGACCACTTACTACGAAGGGATCTCGCCCGTGCTCCGGCTCTGGATTGCCAAAGGACTCGCTATCAGCCTGCTGCTGAGCCTGCTCGGCCTGAGTAGTGTCGGTCATGCCGATGAGCCTCGCTGGCAAGTGCTGCTGGACGCCGAAGCCAGCCTGCAACTCGACGAGGTCCGCAGCCCGGCGCTGCAGGAGCGATTCATCGCCCAGGATGCAGACCAGTTTTACCTACCTGGCGGCCAGAAGGTCCTGTGGCTGCACTACCAGCTACCCGCCGACAGCCAGCAGCGGTTGATCCGGGTGCTCGCTCCCTATCTCTCCTACCTCGATCTGTACGTGATGCAGGGCGAGCGCCTGCTACGACATACCCGCACCGGCAACCAGCTGCCCTTCAGTAGCCGCCCACTGCCCAGCCACGACCTGCTGCTGCCGCTGCCCGAGGCCGATACGCCACTCGACCTGTATCTGCGCCTGTCCGCCAGCCAGTCACTGCGCCCGATCATCAGCCTGGAAAGCCCCCAGGCCCTGGCCAGCGACAACAGTCGCAACCTGCTGCAAGGTGCCATCCTTGGCTGTCTGCTGTTGCTGGTGCTGTACAATCTGGTGCGCTTTGCCTATTACCGCAGCAGCAACACCCTGTGGCTAGCCGGCCTGCACCTGGCGGTCGGCAGTGCCCTGGTCAGCGTTCTGGGCCTGCTCGCTCCCTGGCTCGGCCAGCAGCAATTCCTCCAAGGCCAGATGCTGA
Source organism: Pseudomonas fluvialis (assembly GCF_014207935.1). Lineage (GTDB taxonomy): Bacteria > Pseudomonadota > Gammaproteobacteria > Pseudomonadales > Pseudomonadaceae > Aquipseudomonas > Aquipseudomonas fluvialis_A. The sequence goes on from NZ_JACHLL010000004.1 coordinate 88,096, forward strand.
CCCTGTCCATGCTCGTCGGGGTATTCTGCGCCCTCGGCTTTACCGCCGGCTTCTTCAACCGCGTGTGCAACAGCCCCCTGGCCCTGCGCCTGTTGCGCGGGGAAATGCTGCTGATAGCCCTGCTCGCCCTGCTGCCGCTGTTCAATCTGGAAATCTACCTCAACCAGTTGAGCTACCTGCTGGTGCTGCTGGCGGGCCTCAGCGTGCTGCTGATTTCCGCCTACCACTGGCACCACGGCTATCGTCCGGCGCGCATGTTCTTCGTCGGCACCCTGCTATTTACCCTGGTGTTTCTACTCTGCCTGCCAGTGCTGTTTGGCGTTCCCCTGCTGGCCCCGCAGGACATGCTTCTGCTGTTGTTCGGCACCTGTGTTGTCAGCGGTTTCCTGCTCAGCATGGCGCTCACCGAGCGCCAGACGCGCATCCTCTTCGAGCAGTTCAGCACCAGCCGCAAGGTAGCGGCCACCTCGGCCGAACTGAAAGCCAAGGCCGAGTTCCTGGCCAAGATCAGCCATGAAATCCGCACGCCCATGAACGGCGTGCTGGGCATGACCGAATTGCTGCTGGGCACCCCGCTGTCGGCCAAGCAACGTGACTATGTGCAGACCATCCACAGCGCCGGCAACGAGCTGCTCACCCTGATCAACGAGATCCTCGACATCTCGCACCTGGAGTCCGGGCAGATCGAACTGGACGAAGTGCAGTTCGATCTCAGCGCGCTGATCGAAGACTGCCTGGATATCTTCCGAGCCAAGGCCGAACAGCAGCGTGTGGAGCTGATCAGCTTCATCCAGCCACAGGTGCCGCGGGTCATCAGCGGCGACCCGACGCGCCTGCGCCAGGCCCTGCTCAGCCTGCTGGAGAATGCCTTCAAGCAGACCGCTGAAGGCGAGATTCTGCTGGTCGCTGCGCTCGACAACAGTGGCGAACAGCCACGCCTGCGCATCGCCGTACAGGACAGCGGCGATGCCCTCGACAGCAGCGAGCGCAACGTGCTGATGCACGCCGAACTGCACAGCAGTGACTTCCTTGCGGCCACCCGTCTCGGCGGTCGCCTCGGCCTGATCATCGCCCGCCAGCTGATCCGCCTGATGGGTGGCGAGTTCGGCATTCAGTCCGGCGGCGAACAGGGCAATACCCTCTGGCTCAACCTGCCGCTGTCCAGAGAAACCCTGGAGCACCCGACCAGCGACCTCGACGGCCCGCTACAGGGCGCGCGTATTCTGGTCGTCGACGACAACGAAACCTGCCGCAAGGTACTCACCCAGCAATGCAGCGCCTGGGGCCTGCAGGTCAGTGCGGTGCCCTCCGGCAAGGAAGCCCTGGCCCTGCTGCGCACCAAGGCGCACCTGCGCGAATACTTCGATCTGGTCCTGCTCGATCAGGACATGCCGGGCATGACCGGCATGCAACTGGCCGCCAAGATCAAGGAAGACCCGACGCTCAATCACGACATCCTGCTGATCATGCTCACCGGCATCAGCAATGCCCCGAGCAAGATCATCGCGCGCAATGCCGGCATCCGCCGCATCCTGGCCAAGCCGGTGGCCGGCTACACGCTCAAGGCCACCCTGGCCGACGAACTCAGCCACCGCGGCAGCGACCAGCCGCAACCGCAGGCCGTGACCCAGGCCATCGAGCCGCTGCAGGTGCCCCGTGACTTCCGCATTCTGGTGGCCGAGGACAACAGCATCTCGACCAAGGTGATCCGCGGCATGCTGAGCAAGCTCGACCTGCAACCGGATACGGCCAGCAACGGTGAAGAAGCCCTGCGCGCGATGCAGAAGACGCCCTACGACCTGGTGCTGATGGACTGCGAGATGCCCGTTCTCGATGGCTTCTCGGCCACCGAACAGCTGCGCCAGTGGGAAAGCGAGGAGGGTCGCCCGCGCACCCCCATCGTCGCCCTGACAGCGCACATCCTCAGCGAGCACAAGGAGCGGGCCCGTGCGGTCGGCATGGACGGTCACATGGCCAAGCCGGTGGAACTGTCGCAACTGCGCGAACTGATCCAGCACTGGGTGATCGAACGCGAACGCCGCCGCCAGCAGAACAGCCCGCCACTGCCAGCCAACTGAGCCGCCGCGCTACACTGCCCTGACGTCTGAGCCGAGTGCCGCCATGTTTGCCGAGCTGTCCAGTCTGTATCTGAAAATGCTGGTGCTCTACAGCCCGTTCTTCGTGCTGTCGTGCTTCATCAGCCTGACCCGCGGCTACACGGTCAAGGAGCGCAAGCGCCTGGCCTGGAAGGTCGCCCTCGGCACGCTGATCGCCAGCGTCTCGCTGTACCTGTTTGGCGAACATATCTTCGTCCTGTTCGGCATCACCGTGGATGCCTTCCGCATCGGCGCAGGCTCGGTGCTGTTTATCTCCGCCCTCGGCATGGCCCAGGGCAAACCGGCGGTGCAGCAGGACAACCTGCAGCAGGACGTGACCATCGTGCCGCTGACCATTCCCATCACCGTCGGCCCCGGCACCATCGGTGCCATGCTGGTGATGGGCGCCAGCCACCCCGGCTGGGACGACCGTCTGCTGGCGGTGATCGGCATCGCCGCGGCCAGCGTCACCGTCGGCGTGGTGCTCTATCTGTCCGACGGCTTCGAGCGCCTGCTCGGCGACCAGGGCCTGCAGATCGTCAGCCGACTGATGGGGCTCTTCGTCTGCGCACTGGCCGCGCAGATCATCTTCACCGGGGTGAAGAACTACCTGCTGACCTGATGCTGCGGCGATCCGTCGCAGCCGATATTTTTACAAGTCGCCCGCCATGCGGCTAAATCTGTAAGCCTAAATATCCAGACTGCTGCCGCCACCGTGAACACCCGCCACTCCTCACTCAACCGCCCCTGGGTTGCCTGGATCGCCTGCCTGGCGGTACTGCTCAACCTGCTCGGCGCGCCGCTGAGTCAGGCAAACATGGGCAACGGCGAAGCCAGCTGGCTGATGGCCGGCTTCTGCTCCAGCAGCGATAGCGATCCAAGCGCCCTGGCCGACCTAGCGGCACAACTGGATCTGCTCGTCACCCCTGATAGCGGCGAACACAGCGACCATGGCCATACCTGCTGCTGCGCCGGCGCCAGCTTTGGCGCAGCCATCAGCAGCAGCGCCGGCCAGTACGGGCAGCCGCCTGCCCAGGCTCCACCGCTGCCGGCATTCACCCAGCAAGCCCAGACTCCGCGTTACCTGCTCAGCGCCACACCCCGCGCCTCGCCGCTCAGCTGACCTCCGCCGGCCCTGCCGGACCAGGCCTATTGGCCTCTCCTGTCCATCGCCAAGGCGATGGCGTTGTCATTGTTTTGCCGGCCGCCATAGGGCCCGGCAACCGGAGTCAGCACCATGTCCAACCTCACCTCAGGCGGCATTCGCCTGCCCAAACGCGTACTGCCCAACCTGGCCATTCTCGAACAGGCCCTGAAAGACAACCTGCCCGTCGGTCCCAGCCTGCGCCCGTACTGGCACCAGCTGTTCGACATCTGCCCGAGCCTGTTAAAGCTGGATGCCCCGGAAGGCCGCAGCCTGCTGTACAGCTACCTGTACTGGGCGGCGCGTCGCCCGGCCCTGCCGAACTGGCAGTTCTACCTGGACGTCAGCCGCTGGCTGCTGCTCTCGCCCTATCGGCACCGGGTCAGCGACGAGCAGTTGGATATTCTTCTGGATGCTTCGGCCCTGCGCTGGAGCGACCTCGATCAGGGGCCGGCCCAGGCCATCCTGCTCTATCGCCGCGGCGGCGAGCAGCTGAGCCTGGCGCGCAAGCGCGGCAGCCGTGGCCGCCAGCTGGAAAGCCTGGACCCGAGCCAGGTCGAGCTGCCCACCGCCGACTTCGCCTGGGCCCTGCTGGAGGACGGCGAACTGCCCATTCAACCCAACTGGCAGGCACTGCCCGTGTAAACCTCAACGAGCGCCCGCCAGACGGCGGGCGCTACGCTTTCACCAGTAACTACCCTAGAATGCGCGGCCGTTTTTCCCGGACCCCGTCCCATGCAGCTCAACGCCCCCGCCCGTGCCCTGGGTATCGACTTCGGCACCTCCAACTCCACCGTCGGCTGGTTGCGCCCGGAGCAGGACAGCCTGCTGCCACTGGAAGACGGCAAGATCACCCTGCCCTCGGTGGTGTTCTTCAACCTGGAGGAACGCCGCCCGGTCTACGGGCGTCAGGCCCTCGGCGAATACCTGGAAGGCTACGAAGGGCGGCTGATGCGCTCGCTCAAGAGCCTGCTGGGCTCCAAGCTGTTGAAAAGCGAAACCACCGTGCTCGGCAGCGCCCTGCCTTTTCGCGACCTGCTCGGTTTCTTTATCGGCGAGCTGAAAAAGCGCGCCGAAAGCCAGGCTGGTCGCGAGTTCGAACAGGTGGTGCTGGGGCGCCCGGTGTTCTTCGTCGACGATGACGTGAGTGCCGATCAGGAAGCCGAGGACACCCTTCGCGCGGTGGCGCACAAGCTCGGTTTCAAGGACGTATCGTTCCAGTTCGAGCCGATCGCCGCAGCGTTCGACTACGAATCGAGCCTCACCCGCGAAGAGCTGGTGCTGATCGTCGACATCGGCGGTGGCACCTCGGACTTCTCCTTGGTCCGCCTGGCGCCGGAGCGGCGCCAGCTCAGCCAGCGCCAGGACGACATCCTGGCCACCGGCGGCGTGCATATCGGCGGAACCGACTTCGACAAACAGCTGTCGCTGGCCGGCATCATGCCGCTGTTTGGCTACGGCAGCCGGATGAAAAGCGACGCGCTGATGCCGACCAGCCATCACCTCAACCTGGCCACCTGGCACACCATCAACGCCGTATATGCCGCAGCCGCGCAACGCTCGCTGCAGAGCATGCGCTACGACTGCGTCGAGCCGCTGGGCATCGACCGTCTGCTCAAGCTGATCGAACAGCGCGGCGGACACTGGCTGGCCATGCAGGTGGAAGACAGCAAGATCGCCCTGAGCGAGGAAGATTGCCGGCACATCGATCTGTCGCGGATCGAACCCGGACTGCAGGCCGAGCTCAGCCGCCGCCTGTTCGAGGATGCCATCGAACCGCTGCTGCAGCGCATCCACCAGAGCATTGGTGACCTGCTGAACAGCGCCGGTGTACGCGCCGATCAGGTCGATACGCTGTTCTTCACCGGCGGTTCCAGCGGCGTGCCGGCCCTGCGCCACAGTGTCGCCGCCCTGCTGCCCAATGCCCGCGCCGTCGAAGGCAATGCCTTCGGCAGCATCGGCAGCGGTCTGGCCATCGAAGCCTGGCGCCGCTACGGCTGAGCCGGCAGACAGACCACGTACGCTCGGCTAGGCTGTGGACCTCCCATCACCTTCCGAGCGTATCGCCATGCCACTGCGCCCCCTGATCCTGCCAATCACCCTGCTCCTCGCCCTCAGTGGCTGTGATGCCGGGGGAACCGCCACCACCGCCAGCCTGCAGGCTGAGCAGGCCAAACAAGCGCAACAGCAGATGGAACAGCTCAAGCAGCAGGTCGAGGCGGCCAATGCCAAGAACACGGCCCGACTGCAGGAACAGCTGCCGGCCAGCGAGCAATAAAGCATCAAATAATCAGATGTTTTTATCCAGGTATTTGCGCTTTTATAAACCATTAAACTGATCAGAATAGGCAGCGTACTCACCCAGCCCCCACAAGGAGCCCACGATGAAAAACGTTGCCCTCGCCAGCCTGATCCTGGCCAGCTTCTCCCTCAACGCCCTGGCCGTACCGGCCGAACACAACCAGCCGCTGCTCGGGGAAAAGGTGCAACCGGCACACGCCCAGCCGGTGATGCCGATTGCCGCCGATGGTGCTGATCGGGTGTCCGCCAAGCGCATCGCGGCGGATGGCGCCGACCGTGTAGGTCGCCAGCGCATTGCCGCTGACGGAGCAGACCGCGTCGGTGGCCAACGCATCGCCGCCGATGGGGCCGAGCGTGTTGGCAAGCCGCGAGTGGCCGAAGGCGGTGCCGATCGCCTGCTGGTGCGCCGGCTGGCCTGACTCGACCACTCAATACGCCGTAGCCTCACCCGCTGGACGGATGCTCCTGCCAGCGGGTGAGGCCGTTCTATTCGGCGAGAAAACCCTGCACCACCGGCAGGGTCAGCGCCGGATCTTCCTCCTGCGGCACATGCCCCAGCTGTTCGAAGATGACCAGGCGGCTGCCCGCGATATCGGCCTTGAAGCGCTCGGCATTGGCCGGCGCAATCAGGCCATCGCGCCCACCCCAGAGAATCAGCGTCGGCTGCCGCACCTGACGGATCAGCTCCTGACTGGCCCCCGCCGGCGCCTGCTGGAAACGCGCTACCAAGGCCTGACGATTACCGGCCCGGAGGGTCAGCTGGTAATAGCGCTCGACCAGCTCGTCGGTGACCCGTGTCGGATCGCCGTAGACGTTCCGCACACTGCTTTCGATCATCCGGCGCGGCAGCAACCTGGCCATCAACGGCGCCAGTGCGGGCACCTGAGCCAGACGAAAGCCGATCGGCACCGAGCTAGACTGCCGTGGATAGCCGGCGGCATCCACCAGAATCAGCCGGCTGACGCGCGCAGGCCTGGCCACGGCAAGCTCCCAGGCCAGTTGCCCGCCGAAACTGTTGCCGGCCACCACCACCGGCGGCACTTGCAAGCGGTCGAGCAGCGCATCAAGAAACGCCGTGTAGTGGGCGATGCGGTAATCACCATCGGGGAACGGCCCGGTCAGACCGAAACCCGGCAGGTCGACGCTGATCACCCGTCGCGTGCGCTTGAGGTCGGTCACCCAACCTTCCCAGGTATGCAGGCTGGCCGAGGTGCCATGCAGCAACAGCAGCGGCTCGGCATCATCGCGCGGGCCCTCGTCGCGCAGGTGCACCTGCATGCCCATCAGCTCGATGAACTGTGACGGCGCCGGCGCCCAGCGCGCCTTGAGTTCCTCGACCGGTCGATCCGGCGCCCAGTTCAGCCCGATGAACCCCGCCACGCTGAGGCCCAGCACCAGCAACACTCCCAGCAGTACCCGTATGACCCGCCGCATTCTGTTCTCCTTGTTGTTTTATGCCGTGCTGTCGCGATCAGTACCGGGCTGATGCCGCCAGCCCTGGCGCTGCCGGTAAGCCGCCGGGGTCAGGCCGGTCAGGCGCTTGAACAGGCGTCCGAAGGCCACCCGGTCCTGATAGCCCACCTGCTCGGCGATTGCCTCCACCGGCAGGCGACTGTTTTCCAGCAGATCCTTGCTGCGCTCGATGCGCAGCGCCTGCTGGTACTGCATCGGGGTCATTCCGCAGGCCGCGAGAAAACGCCGCTGCAGGGTGCGCACACTGACATGAATCTGCGCCGCCAGCGCCTCCAGACTCAGTGTCTCGGCAAAGTGCTCGGCCAGATAAGCCTGAGTCGCCTGAATCTCGCCATCGGCATGCCGCCGCCAGCCCGGTGACGGCATGTAGGCCGATTGCGGCCCGTGGCGCAGGTCGGTGACCAGCAGGCGCGCCAGGCCTTCGGCAATCTCCCGACCGCACAGACGCTCGACCGCCTGCAGGCAGGCATCCACCCCCGCCAGCGAACCGCCGGAGCAGATCAGGTTGCCCGACTGCGTCAGGTTGCACGCCGCCTGCACCTGCACCCTCGGGTAGCGGGCCTGCAGGCCGTCGGCCAGCATCCAGTGAGTCGTGGCTGGTCGCTGATCCAGCCGGCCACTGGCGGCCAGCAGATACACCCCGCTGCACAGGCTGGCCACCAGCACCCGCTCCGGCAGCTCGCGCAGCGCCTGAATGAGCCGCGGACTCCCCGCCACAGCAGCCGGCCCGGCCATCCACAGTGAGGGAATCACCACCAGGTCCATCTGTGCCAGGCATTCGGGGCCACCGTCCACGCTGAGCAGGCCATCCTCATGCGCCACCGCCTGGCCGGTTTCGCTGACGCGCAGCAGCTCGAAATACGGCGCGCCGGGCAGATGATTGGCCATGCGAAAGACATCCAGCACCAGCCCGAGACTGGCCAGGCTGTGCTGCGGACAGAGCAGGACGGCGACGCGATGGGGCACAGGCTTGGGCATGGGCTTGCTTGTCCAGATCAGCTGCAAAGATGGCATTCCGGGCGATTCTAGCCACGCACACAGACGTCGACAATGTGCCACCGCCCCCATTGCTCACTGGAAACGGCCATGACCAGCGCCCCGCTCACCCTCTACACCTTCGCCATGTCTCACTACAGCGAGAAGATCCGCTGGACCCTGGATGCCTGCCAGCTGCCTTATCAGGAGCGCTGCCTGACCCCGGTGTTCCACATGCCCACCGCCCTGCGCCTGGGCCGGCGCGGCCAGACCACCCTGCCGATAGTGCAGCAGGGTAGCGTTGCCGTGCAGGACAGCCCGCGCATCGTCGACTGGCTGGAGACCCGCCAGGGCACGCTGAGCATTCTGCCGGAGGCGCAGCGCGAGGACATTCGCCAGATCGAGCAGCGCTTCGACAGCATCGGCAAGGATGTCGCCCGCCTGCTGTATGCCGGCAGCTTCGGCGTGGCCGACGCGCATATCCGCCAGTTGTGGACGGCCCACGCCAACCCGCTGCAGGCCTTGTTCATCCGCCTAGCCTACCCGCTGATCTGCCTGGGCTTTCGTCAGAAGCTGAACATCAACGCGGCCAGTGCCACCCGCGCCGGCGAGCGCATCGGTGCGCAACTGGACTGGCTGGAGGCGCAGCTGGCCGATGGCCGCCGCTATCTGGTCGGCGACCAATTGAGCCTGGCCGATATCACCGCCGCGTCCTTGCTGGCACCAATCGCCTGCCCGGCCGAACACCCGGTGTATGGCGACGCGGCCTACCAGGCCGGCATGGCCGCCACCCTCGCACCCTGGCAGGCACGTCCGGGCATGGCCTGGGTGCGCGAGCTGTACCGCCAGCAGCGGTACACAGGGCTGACTGATTAAGCCGCGCTACGCCCGGTTCTGCGCGTTGCTCGGGCCGGCCGGCAGGTAGGGCTGCAGCGCCTCGCGCAGGCTTTCCAGGCTCAGGGGCTTGGCCAAGTGGCCGTTCATGCCGGCCTGGCGGCAACGTTCGACATGTTCCTGCAGGGCATGGGCAGTCAGCGCCAGCACCGGCAGCGCCGGGCGCTGCTGCGCCTGCTCCAGCTCACGGATAGCCTGGGTAGCCTGGTAGCCATCCATCTCCGGCATCTCGCAGTCCATCAGCACCAGGGCGAACTGGCCGCCGGCCTGCATCACCCGGTTGACCGCCTCGCGGCCATTGCCGACCAGCTCGCAGGCGATGCCGAGCTTGCCCAGCAGGCCGCGCACCACCATCTGATTGACCGGGTTGTCCTCGGCCACCAGCACACGCACCTCGCTGCCACTGGCGCTGGTGGCGACCGCCGCGCTGCGCTGCGCCGGCTCATCCAGGCCGGAGAGCAGCTGACGGAAGGCGCCCTTGAGCACCGCCGCCGAGGCCGGCTTTTGCACCGCGAGACCAATACCGACCGCCTCCAGCTGCTCGCGCGGCGGAATGCAGCGGGCCGCACTGAGCAACAGGCAGCGCACCTCGCGCAGGGCCGGATCGGCCTTGATCGCGGCCGCCACCTCCAGCCCGCTGAGGCCCGGCATGTTGTAGTCCAGGCAGGCGATGCGATACGGCTCGCCCTGGGCCGCCGCCTCGCGCAGCATCTGCAGGGCACGCTCGCCATAGAAGGCGGTCTGCGCCTGCATGCCCCAGGCCTGCACCTGCTCCAGCAGCATCTGCAGAAACTCCGGCGAATCATCGACCAACAGCACGCGCACGCCCTTGAGGTCGTAGAACGGCAGCACCTGGCTGCTGATGAAGGCGGCATCGGCATCGCGGCAGACGATTCGGAACCAGAAACGCGCGCCCTTGCCGGGCTCACTCTCCACCCCCACGCTGCCACCCATCAGTTCGGCCAGGCGCTTGCAGATCGACAGGCCCAGGCCAGTGCCACCGTACTTGCGCGTGGTGCCCTGCTCGGCCTGACTGAAGGCCTGGAACAACTGCGCCTGACCCTCGGCGGAAATACCCACGCCGGTATCGCTGACTTCGAACAGCAGGCAATGCTCGCCGGGCGCCAGTGACGTTTCCTGGCAGCGGCGCACGCGCAGGCTGATGTGCCCTTCGTTGGTGAACTTGAAGGCATTGCCCAGGAGGTTGAGAAGAATCTGCCGCAGGCGCGTCGGATCGCTCTTGATCAGCGTCGGTGTGCCCGGCTCCACCGAGCAGATCAGCTCCAGCCCCTTGCGCTCGGCCATGTTGGTGAACATCGAGGCGCATTCCAGGCACAGTTCGTCGAGGTCGAAGTCCAGCGCTTCCAGGGTCAGCTTGCCGGCCTCGATCTTCGAGTAGTCGAGGATGTCGTTGATGATATTGAGCAGGGTGCGCCCGGAGCGCTCGATCACCTCGACATACTGGCGCTGCTGCGGCCCCAGCTCGGTGTCACGCAGCAGCTCGGTCATGCCCAGCACCCCGTTCATCGGCGTGCGGATCTCGTGGCTCATGGTGGCGAGGAACTCGCTCTTGGCGCGGCTCTCGGCCTTGGCTTCGATGGCCTTGCGCTTGGCCGCCAGCTCCTCGGCCTGGGCACGCAACTGCAGGGTGGTGATGCGCTCGTGCTCAACCCGCGCCTGACGCTCGGCATCGAGCAGCTTGGCCTGGGCACTGAAGCGTGCCCGCCGCTCGCTGTTGATGCGGTCGGCCAGAGCGAAGGAGAGCAGCACGCAGATCAGCACATGGGCAATCTGCGGCGCGTACTCGATGGCCATGCTGTAGGGCAGGATGCCCATCTTGTTCAGCGCCAGCACCATCGAGGCCGTGAGAAAGGCCATCCAGGCCACGACGAAATAACGCGCCGACTTCTGCCCGCGCAGCAGCATGCGAATGCCGACATACACCGCCAGCACCACGCCGGGGATCACCAGCAGCGTGCTGGCGCTGACCGCCTGGTTATACGGCAGCCACAGGCTGAGCAGACCGCACACCGCCATCAGCACGGCATAGCCGCCCAGCCAGCGAGCGTAGCGTGGTGCCTCCTGCGCCAGGCGCATGAACAGCACGCCGAACCAGGCATCGGTGGCGGTAAACAGGAAGATCAGCAACGGAATGGCATTGTTCAGCTGCGGCCATTGCGGCCACAGGTACAGCGGCGTGAAACCGTGCAGGGTGGCCTGCAGCAGGCCATAGCAGAGCATCGACAGGACATAGACCAGATAGCTCTGGTCGCGCACCAGGGTGTAGATGCACAGGTTGTACAGCAGCATGACCAGCACCACGCCGATATACAGCCCCTGCCCAAGGAGGAACTCCTGCTCGGCGCGGATGAAGTTCTGCGGCGTCCACACGCCCAAGGGGAACTGCATGGCGCCAGTGGTCTGCACCCGGAAATACAGGGTCTGCCGGCTCTGCGCCGGCAGCTCCAGCTCGTGCACCAGCCAGGGATGGCGCAGGGCGCGCTGCGACGCGGCCAGGCTGTCACCCAACTGACCGAGATGACGCAGCGCGCGATCTTCCTGCAGATACAGGTCGATCCGGTCCAGCACCGGGTACTCGATGCCCATCAGGCGTGTCTGCGCCTGGGCGCTGCTATTTACCAACTGCAGACGGAACCAGTAGACCCGGGTGGTGAAGCCGAAGTTGGGACTGGCGCCGGGCGCCGGCTGCCAGTTTCTGGCGCTGCTGCGGGCCACCTGCTCGGCCGTCATCTGCCCGTCGACATCGACCAGATACTCCAGCCAGTGGCCGGCCTGCGCCACACTGGGCTCGGTGGCGATATCCAGCTCGACGGCATGCCCCGCTTGCCAGGCACCGAACAGCAGGCTGAGCAGCAACGGCAAGCACCGCATCCAGCCTCTCAGATGCTCAGCCATGCACAGTCCCCTGCTCTGCCCGCTACTGGCTTAACTATAGACACGCACAACAGGGGGGCATGGGCGCCATTGGTCGGCCTGGCGTCAGCGCCTTAACGCTAGACAGCCTGGGGCAGGCGATAGCGCCAGATACGCTGCAACACGGTGGCGAACTGCCCGCTCATGGTTCCGGTGTTGTAGGTCTGCCCATAGCGCGCGGCAATTTCTCGCACCTCACGGGCCATGGCCGCATAGCGACGCGCCGGAACATCAGGGTAGAGGTGATGCTCGATCTGGTGGCTGAGGTTGCCGGTCATGAAGTGCAGCAGGCGACTGCCCTGCAGGTTGCTCGAACCCTTGAGCTGACGCAGGTACCAGTGGCCGCGGGTTTCATGCTCCAGCGTGCTGGGCGCGAAAACGGCCGCCTTCTCGGTGAAGTGGCCGCAGAAGATCACGGTGAAGGTCCACAGGTTGCGGATCAGATTGGCCACGATATTGCCGGTCAGTACGGCCAGGGCATTGCAGCCCAGCGCCAGGGCCAGCAGAGGAAACACCAGGTAGTCCTTGACCCACTGACGGCCCACCTTGGCATTGAACTGGCGCAGCAGCGGGCGCACCTCCTCGCGACTGATGCGGCCCTTGAATACCTTGTCCAGACGCAGGTGCTGGATGGCCACGGCGTACTGGAACAGCAGCGCCTGCAGCGTCACCCACAGCGGCTGCCAGCGATAGAACGGCTTCCAGCGCTGCTCGGGGAACAGGCGCACCACGCCGTAGCCGATGTCGTCATCCATGCCCAGCACGTTGGTGTAGGTGTGATGAATATGGTTGTGGGTGTGCCGCCAGAAATCCGAGGGGCCGGCGATATCCCACTCATACGTGCGCCCAGCCAGTTCCGGATCGTTCATCCAGTCGTACTGGCCGTGCATCACGTTATGCCCCAGCTCCATGTTCTCGATGATCTTGCCCAGCCCCAGCAGCAGCGTGCCCAGCAGCCAGGTCGGTGGGAACCAGCCGGCCAGCAGAAGCAGGCGACCACTCCAGCAACAGGCCCGCACCACAGCCCGCACCCGGCGGATATAACGGGCATCGGCCTCGCCCAGATCAGCCAGGGTGCGCTCGCGCAGGGCATCCAGTTCGGCGCCGAAGGCGTCGATCTCCTCGCGGCTCAGTTCGCGGTCTTCACGCATGCTGCAACTCTCCTTACAGATCGACGCGCACGTCGCCGAGCGGCGCGCTGACACAGATTCGAATGGACTGGCCCGGCTCGTGGCTGATCTCGCCACTGCGCAGATCGCGCACCGCCCCTTCCAGCAACTGACAGGTGCACTGGGTGCAGATGCCCTGGCGACAGCCATGCTCGGGTTTCAGCCCGGCCGCCTCGGCCTGCTCCAGCAGGCTGACCTGGTTATCGCCGACGGCTTCGCGCTGGCTGCGGAAAAACTGCAGGCGTACCGGCCGGCGCTCGCCCTCGGCACGCCACTGCGGCGGGGTGAAGCTTTCCACCTGCAGGCTGGCCGCCTGGCCGTCGACCAGCTCGCGCAGCTGCTCGACAAAGCCGGCCGGGCCGCAGCTCAGCACATGGGCCTCGCGCCACGCGTGCAATTGCTCTGCATTCAGGCGCTGGCCAGCAGCCCCCGCCGTGACCGCCCACTCGACGGCCAGATTGGGGTAGCGCGCCTGCAACTGCTGGAGTTCCTCGACAAAGGCACGCTGGCCCTGCTCGCGAACGAAATGCAAAAGCCGCACTGGCGCGCTGAATCCCCGACCCAGCGCATCGCGCAGCAGCCCGAGCAAGGGCGTGATGCCGCTGCCCGCCGCCGCCAGCAGCACGGCGCCTTCCTGCGGCCAGCGCAGTTCGCCATAGGGCGCCCCCAGCTCGACACAATCACCGATGCTCAGGTGTTCGCACAGCCAGGCCGACACCCGCCCTTCGGGCTGGCGGCGCACGGCGATCTCGATACAGCCATCGGCCTGGGCCGTGAGGCTGTAGCTGCGCGACAGGCGCACGCCATCACGCTCGATGAACAGCTGCACATGCTGCCCGGCCTGCGCACCGGGCCAGTTGCAATTGGGGCGCAGACGGATGGCCAGCATGTCCTCGGCGACCCAGCGCCGCGCCTCGACCCGTGCATGAATGCGCGTGAGCGCCCAGGCCGGCTGCAGGAAGCGCAGGCAGGCATCGACATCGGCCGCACGCAGCCAGTGGTGTGCCGTCAGCCAGCGCAGTGGGGCCAGCCAGGGGCGCAGGGGAATCGTCAGGCGCAGGGGAATCAGCGGCATGATCGCCTCTCAGTGAACATTTGTTCACTAAATTGCCCGAGCAACCTTACTCAGTCAACATATGTTCACTGAGCCAGACGAAAGGTCGCCCGTGCGTCGCTTTGGTGCAGACGGGGTTCGGCCGCGAAATGCAGCCCTGCCGCGGTGCAAAAAATCCGTCACGCCCGCGAACAAAATGCGCAACCTGTTGTTATTGATGGAATTACCGCCTTGGCACGATTGCTGCGAAAGAGCTGACGACCCTGTTGGTCCTTCCCACAATCGCGCATGGACAGCCAAGGAGGCTCTACATGAAACGCCGTCCCTTTCTGCAATCTACCCTCGCCGCCAGTGCTCTGCTGCTGACCGGCCTGTTTCCCTATACCGCGCAGGCCGCCGAGACCATCAAGGTCGGCATCCTGCATTCGCTGTCCGGCACCATGGCCATTTCCGAGACTTCGCTGAAAGACATGGCGCTGATGACCATCGACGAGATCAATGCCAAGGGCGGTCTGCTGGGCAAGAAGCTCGAACCGGTGGTGGTCGATCCGGCTTCCAACTGGCCGCTGTTCGCCGAGAAGAGCCGCCAGCTGCTGACCCAGGACAAGGTGGACGTGGTGTTTGGCTGCTGGACTTCGGTCTCGCGCAAATCCGTGCTGCCGGTCTTCGAAGAGCTGAACGGCCTGCTGTTCTACCCGGTGCAGTACGAAGGCGAAGAGATGTCGCCCAACGTCTTCTACACCGGCGCGGCGCCTAACCAGCAGGCCATTCCGGCGGTGGAATACCTGATGAGCGAAGACGGTGGCAGCGCCAAGCGCTTCTTCCTGCTGGGCACCGACTACGTCTACCCGCGCACCACCAACAAGATCCTGCGTGCTTTCCTGCACAGCAAAGGCGTCGCCGACAAGGACATCGAAGAGGTCTACACCCCGTTCGGCCACAGCGATTACCAGACCATCGTCGCCAACATCAAAAAGTTCTCGGCCGGCGGCAAGACGGCTGTGATCTCCACCGTCAACGGCGACTCCAACGTACCGTTCTACAAGGAGCTGGGCAGCCAGGGCCTGGAAGCCACCGATATCCCGGTGGTGGCCTTCTCCGTGGGTGAAGAAGAACTGCGCGGCATCGACACCAAGCCGCTGGTTGGCCAACTGGCCGCCTGGAACTACTTCCAGTCGGTGGAAAACCCGGTCAACACCGAGTTCGTCACCAAGTGGAAGGCCTACGCCAAGGCCAAGAACCTGCCGAACTACCAGACTGCGGTGACCAACGACCCGATGGAGGCCACCTACGTCGGCATCAACATGTGGGCGCAGGCCGTCACCAAGGCCGGTACCACCGACGTCGACAAGGTACGTGACGCCCTCGCCGGCCAGACCTTTGCCGCGCCCAGCGGCTACACCCTGACCATGGACAAGACCAACCACCACCTGCACAAGCCGGTGATGATCGGCGAAGTTCAGGACGACGGTCAGTTCTCCATCGTCTGGCAGACCGAAGGCCCGCTGCGCGCCCAGCCGTGGAGCCCCTTCATTCCCGGCAACGACAAGAAGCCGGACTACGCCGTGAAGTCCAACTAACAACCTGCAAGCGGTCTGCCGTGCCGGCGCCCGAGAGGGCCCGAACCGGCAGCCCCGAACAGGGGTAACACGCGTACCGCCCGGTTTCATGCCGGGCACACTGACCCGGTCCGGTGACCACGAACGCCGGACCGGGTGTTTTGTCGGCTCACACAGAAGGACTCCGTGATGCCCGCCTCCCTTCCCAGAATACTCATGGCCCTGGCCCTGCTGTGGCCGCTGGCCAGCCAGGCCGGTGATGCCAATGACTTCGTTGCCGCCAATCCCGCCAAGCAGGCCAAGCTGCTGGAAAGCTGGGCCGCGCAACCCGATCCGGCCCGTCAGCCGCTGCTCGATGCCCTGCAACAGGGCCGGGTCGCCGCGGACAGCAGCAAGACCGCCTTTATCGAAGAAGCCGGCAATTTCAGCGCCGCCGAGGGCGAGGCCGAACCGGCCAGCCCGCCGAAGAAGCTGCGCCTGAACAACCGCCTGCGCGGCCTGCTGCAGACCGCCCAGGCCAGCCACCAGTTGCTCGCCAGCGAAGCCAGCGTACGTCTGGCCGCAGCCCAGCAACTGCAGAAGAGCGCCAAGCCGGCGCAACTTGAGCTACTCAATGCCCGCGTTGCCAGCGAACAGGATGCCGCCGTGCGCGATGCCCTGGCGCTGGCCCTGGCCAACCTGCAACTGGTCGATCCCGACCCGGCCGTGCGCCTGCAGGCCGTCCGCCTGCTGGGCGAGACCGGCGAACCCCTGGCCCGCACCCGCCTGGAGGCCCTGCTCGACGGCGACAGCGAAACCGACGCCGGCGTGCGTACCGCCGCCGAAACCAGCCTGGCCCAGGTCAAGCGCCGTCTGCTGGTTGGCGAACTGCTGGGCCAGGCCTTCAGTGGTCTGAGCCTGGGCAGCATCCTCCTGCTGGCCGCCCTCGGTCTGGCCATCACCTTCGGCCTCCTGGGCGTGATCAACATGGCCCACGGCGAGATGCTGATGCTGGGCGCCTACACCACCTATATGGTGCAGCTGGGCTTCCAGCGCCTCGCCCCAGAATACCTCGCGCTTTATCCGCTGGCCGCCCTGCCGGTGGCCTTCTTCGTCACCGCCGCCATCGGCATGGCGCTGGAACGCACGGTGATCCGCCACCTCTACGGCCGCCCGCTGGAAACCCTGCTGGCCACCTGGGGTATCAGCCTGATCCTGATCCAGCTGGTGCGGGTGATCTTCGGCGCACAGAACGTCGAAGTCGCCAACCCGGAATGGCTGTCCGGTGGCCTGCAGGTCCTGCCGAATCTGGTGCTGCCTTACAGCCGCATCATCATCATCGGCTTTGCCCTGTTTGTCGTCGCCCTGACCTGGCTACTGCTGAACAAGACCCGCCTGGGCCTGAACGTCAGGGCAGTTACGCAAAACCGCAATATGGCTGCCTGCTGCGGCGTGCCTACCGGCCGCGTGGACATGCTCGCCTTCGGCCTCGGCTCCGGTATCGCCGGTCTCGGCGGCGTAGCCCTGTCGCAGATCGGCAACGTCGGCCCGGATCTCGGCCAGAGCTACATCATCGACTCGTTCCTGGTGGTGGTGCTCGGCGGTGTCGGCCAACTGGCCGGCAGCGTGCTGGCCGCCTTCGGTCTGGGGATTGCCAACAAGCTGCTGGAGCCGCAGATCGGTGCCGTACTCGGCAAGATCCTCATCCTTGCGCTGATCATTCTGTTCATCCAGAAGCGTCCGCAGGGGCTGTTCGCATTGAAAGGACGGGTGATCGACTGATGAACCAGCCCATGACCATTACCCTGGCCCAGAAAGCCGGCCCACGCCTCAGCCTGGCCGTTGGCGGGCTGGTGCTTGCCATCCTGCTGGCCCTGCCACTGCTGCACCTGCTACCTGCCGACAGTGCCCTGCATGTGTCGGCGTACACCCTGACTCTGGTGGGCAAGATCCTCTGCTACGCCATCGTCGCCCTCGCGCTCGATCTGGTATGGGGCTATGCCGGCCTGCTGTCCCTCGGCCACGGCCTGTTCTTTGCCCTCGGCGGTTACGCCATGGGCATGTACCTGATGCGCCAGAGCGCGGGAGACGGGCTACCGGCCTTCATGAGCTTCCTCGCCTGGA
Organism: Pseudomonas fluvialis; assembly: GCF_014207935.1. Classification (GTDB taxonomy): domain Bacteria; phylum Pseudomonadota; class Gammaproteobacteria; order Pseudomonadales; family Pseudomonadaceae; genus Aquipseudomonas; species Aquipseudomonas fluvialis_A. The sequence continues at coordinate 105,798 of NZ_JACHLL010000004.1, forward strand.
ATGAGCTGCCCTGGTACTGGTACGGAACCAGCAGTTTCCTCTGGGCCATGTGCCTGGTGGTGCTGGTACCCGGGCTGCTGGCGCTGGTGTTCGGCTATTTCGCCTTCCGCTCGCGGATCAAGGGTGTGTACTTCTCGATCATCACCCAGGCCCTGACCTTCGCCGGCATGCTGCTGTTCTTCCGCAACGAAACCGGCTTTGGCGGCAATAACGGCTTCACCAATTTCCGCACGATTCTGGGCTTCGACATCACCGCCCAGGGCACCCGCGCCGTGCTCTTCCTGTGCACCGTGGCCCTGCTCACCGGCAGCCTGTACCTGGGCTTCCGCCTGGCGCGCAGCAAGTTCGGCCGGGTACTGACGGCCCTGCGCGATGCGGAAAACCGCCTGATGTTCTGCGGCTACGACCCGCGCGGCTACAAGCTGTTCATCTGGGTCCTGAGTGCAGTGCTGTGCGGCCTGGCCGGCGCGCTGTACGTGCCGCAGGTGGGCATCATCAACCCCAGCGAAATGTCACCGACCAACTCCATCGAGGCCGCCGTGTGGGTCGCCTTGGGCGGTCGCGGCACCCTGATCGGCCCGCTGCTGGGTGCCGGGCTGGTCAACGGCATGAAGAGCTGGTTCACCGTGGCCTTCCCGGAATACTGGCTGTTCGCCCTCGGCGCACTTTTTATTGTCGTCACCCTGTACCTGCCCAAAGGCGTCATCGGACTTCTGCGCAAGGAGAAAGAGCAATGAGAGCCGCCCCCATCCCGGAAGCCCTGCTCGACCCCAACCGCGACCCGGGCGGCAGCCGTGAGGCAGTCGGCCTTGGCAGCTCCGCCGGCAAGGGCCTGGATGTGCGCCACGGCACCATCCTGACCCTGGAAGACATCAACGTCAGCTTCGACGGTTTCAAGGCGCTGACCAACCTGACCCTCTACATCGGGGTCGGCGAGCTGCGCTGCATCATCGGCCCCAACGGTGCCGGCAAGACCACCATGATGGACGTGATCACCGGCAAGACCCGCCCCACCAGTGGCAGCGCCTTCTTCGGTGAAACCCTCGACCTGACGCGCCTGAGCGAAGTCGAAATCGCCCAGGCCGGCATCGGCCGCAAGTTCCAGAAACCCACGGTGTTCGAAGCCCTGTCGGTGTTCGAGAACCTGGAGCTGGCACTGAAAACCGACAAGTCGGTGTGGGCCAGCCTGCGCGCCAGACTCTCCGGTGCGCAGAAGGACCGCATCGATGAAGTGCTGCACACCATTCGCCTGGACGGCTCGCGCCATCGCCCGGCCGGCCTGCTCTCCCACGGCCAGAAGCAGTTTCTGGAAATCGGCATGCTGCTGGTGCAGGAACCGCAATTGCTGCTGCTCGACGAACCGGTAGCGGGCATGACCGACGCCGAAACCGAGTTCACCGCCGAGCTGTTCAAGTCGCTGGCACGCAAGCACTCGCTGATGGTGGTGGAGCACGACATGGGCTTTGTCGGCACCATCGCCGACCACGTCACCGTGCTGCATCAGGGCAGCGTGCTGGCCGAAGGCTCGCTGGAGCAGGTGCAAAGCAACGAGCGGGTGATCGAAGTCTATCTGGGGCGCTGAAGCATGCTGAAAGTCGAACAACTGCACCAATACTACGGCGGCAGCCATATCCTGCGCGGCCTCTCCTTCGAGGCCAAGGTCGGCGAAGTCACCTGCCTGCTCGGTCGCAACGGCGTGGGCAAGACCACCCTGCTCAAATGCCTGATGGGGCTGATTCCGGCCAAGGACGGCAAGGTCGAGTGGGAAGGCCAGCGCATCAACGGCTTCAAGCCACACCAGCGGGTGCACGCCGGAGTTGCCTATGTGCCCCAGGGCCGGGAAATTTTCCCGCGTCTGACCGTGGAAGAGAATCTGCTGATGGGCCTGTCCCGTTTTGGCGCCAGCGAAGCCAAGACTGTCCCCGAGTTCATCTACGAGCTGTTCCCCGTGCTGCGCGAGATGAAGCAGCGCCGCGGCGGCGACCTCTCCGGCGGACAACAGCAGCAGCTGGCTATCGGCCGCGCGCTGGCCAGCCAGCCGCGCCTGCTGATCCTCGATGAGCCCACCGAAGGCATCCAGCCCTCGGTGATCAAGGAGATCGGCGTGGTCATCAGAAAACTCGCCGAGCGCGGGGATATGGCCATCCTGCTGGTCGAGCAGTTCTACGATTTCGCCGCCGAGCTGGCCGACCAGTACCTGGTGATGAGCCGCGGCGAGATCATCCAGCAGGGCCGCGGCGACACCATGGAAGCCGATGGCGTGCGTGGGCTGGTGGCAATCTGATACAAGACAGCCCATGAACGCCGCCCTTCCTCCCGTCCTGTTCACCCCCAGCTGGCACGCCGAGCTGGACCTCGGCTACGCGCGCCAGGGGGATACCACCCGCCCGGTGCTGCGCCGCCATAAAGGCCCGCTTCGCGTGCAGAAACACCTGTATGCCGAAGGCCCCGAGGTGTGCCAGCACATCATCGTCCACCCGCCCGCCGGCATTGCCGGCGGCGATCGCCTGCAGATCGATGCCCGCGTGGACGAAAGCGCCTGGGCGCAACTGACCAGCCCTGGTGCCGCCAAGTGGTACCGCGCGCGCAGCGCCGCGAGCCAGCAGGTCAACCTGCGCGTGGGGCCCGGCGCGACGCTGGAATGGCTGCCACAGGAAACCATCGTCTATGCCGGCGCGCAGGCCGAACTGACCACGCGCATCGACCTCGAAGGCGATGCCCGGCTGTGCTACTGGGACATGGTCGCACTGGGCCGTCCGGCGGCGGACGAACGCTTTGACACGGGTTACTTCCAGTCCCATCTGGATATCCGCCGCGACGGCCGCCTGCTCTGGCATGAGCGCCAGCGCGTGGTCGGTGGCGACGGCCTGCTCGACTCGCCCATTGGCCTGGCCGGACACCCGGTGTTTGCCACCCTGCTGATGACCGGCGAACTCTCCGCCGAACTGCTGGAACGCTGCCGCGAGCTGCCCTGCCCCGTGGGCCAGATGCTGCGCGGCGACCTGACTCAACTGCCGGGCCTGATCGTCGCCCGCTGCCTGGCCGGCGAGGCCCTGCAGGCGCGCGCCTGGCTGATCGAACGCTGGCGCCTGCTGCGCCCCGCACTACTCGGGCGCGACGCCGTGCCCCCACGAATCTGGAGTACCTGATGGACCTGTCGCCAAGAGAGAAGGACAAACTGCTGATCTTCACTGCCGGTCTGGTCGCCGAGCGGCGCCTGGCCCGTGGGCTGAAGCTGAACTACCCGGAGGCCATGGCCTACATCAGCGCGGCCCTGCTCGAAGGCGCCCGCGATGGCCAGACCGTGGCCGAGCTGATGCACTTCGGCACCACCCTGCTGAGCCGTGAGCAGGTGATGGAAGGCGTGCCGGAAATGATTCCGGAAATCCAGATTGAAGCCACCTTCCCGGATGGCACCAAGCTGGTCACCGTGCACCAGCCGATTGCCTGACCATGACCATTCAAGACGCCACCAGCGCCGACCTGCCCGGCATCCTGGCCATCTACAACGATGCGGTCGAGCACACCACCGCCATCTGGAATGAAACCCGGGTCGATCTGGCCAACCGCCAGGCCTGGCTGAGCGAGCGCCAGTGCGCCGGCTTCCCGGTGCTGGTCGCCCGCAATGACGCGGGCGAGGTCGTCGGCTACGCCAGCTACGGCCCCTGGCGGGCCATCGAAGGCTTTCGCCACACCGTCGAACACTCGGTCTATGTACGCCCGAACTGCCACGGACAGGGGCTGGGCACCCGCCTGCTGCAGGCGCTGATCACCCGCGCCAAGACCCAGGGCCTGCACGTGATGGTCGCCGCTATCGAAAGCGGCAACCTGGCCTCCATCGCCCTGCACCAGCGCAGCGGCTTTGTCGTGACCGGGCAGATGCCCCAGGTCGGCCGCAAGTTCGGCCGCTGGCTGGACCTCACTTTCATGCAACTGATTCTGGAGTAACGCCCATGATCCCCGGTGAATACCTGATCCAGGACGGCGAGATCGAACTCAACGCCGGGCGCCGCACCCTGCGCGTGACCGTCGCCAACAGCGGCGACCGGCCGATCCAGGTCGGCTCGCACTTCCACTTCTTCGAAACCAACGACGCCCTGACCTTTGACCGTGAACCCACACGCGGCATGCGCCTGAATATCGCCGCCGGCACCGCCGTGCGCTTCGAGCCGGGCCAGTCGCGTGAGGTCGAGCTGGTCGAGCTGGCGGGTGACCGCCGCGTCTACGGTTTTGCCGGCCGCATCATGGGAGCGCTGTGATGAAGATTTCCCGCCAAGCCTATGCCGACATGTTCGGCCCCACCGTCGGCGACAAGGTGCGCCTGGCCGACACCAACCTGTGGATCGAGGTGGAAAAGGATTTCACCACCTACGGCGATGAAGTGAAGTTCGGCGGCGGCAAGGTCATCCGCGACGGCATGGGCCAGAGCCAGCTCTGCGCTAAAGATGTAGTCGACACGGTGATCACCAACGCGCTGATCATCGACCACTGGGGCATCGTCAAGGCCGACGTCGGCCTCAAGGGCGGGCGCATCGCCGCCATCGGCAAGGCCGGCAACCCGGATATCCAGCCGAACGTGACCATCGCCGTGGGCGGCGCCACCGAAGTCATCGCCGGTGAAGGCATGATCCTCACCGCCGGCGGCGTCGACACCCATATCCACTTCATCTGCCCGCAGCAGATCGAAGAAGCCCTGATGAGCGGCACCACCACCATGATCGGTGGCGGCACCGGCCCGGCCACCGGCACCTACGCCACCACCGTGACCCCGGGGCCGTGGCACATGGCGATGATGCTCAAGGCGGCCGATGCCTTCCCGATGAACATCGGTTTTACCGGCAAGGGCAACGTCTCACTGCCCGAGCCACTGATTGAGCAGGTCAGGGCCGGTGCCATTGGCCTGAAGCTGCATGAAGACTGGGGCACCACCCCGGCGGCCATCGACAACTGCCTGAGCGTGGCCGACCAGTACGATATCCAGGTAGCGATCCACACCGACACCCTCAACGAGTCTGGTTTCGTCGAGACAACCCTCGGCGCGTTCAAGGGCCGCACCATCCACACCTACCACACCGAAGGCGCCGGCGGCGGCCATGCGCCGGACATCATCAAGGCCTGTGGCTTCCCCAACGTGCTGCCCAGCTCGACCAACCCGACCCGGCCGTTCACCCGCAACACCATCGACGAACACCTGGACATGCTGATGGTCTGCCACCACCTCGACCCGAGCATTGCCGAGGACGTGGCCTTCGCCGAGAGCCGCATCCGCCGCGAAACGATTGCGGCGGAAGACATACTGCATGACCTCGGCGCGTTCAGCATGATCAGCTCCGACAGCCAGGCCATGGGCCGCGTCGGCGAGGTGATCACCCGCACCTGGCAGACCGCCGACAAGATGAAGCAGCAACGCGGCCCGCTGCCCGAAGATACCCCCGGCAACGACAACTTCCGCGTCAAACGCTACATCGCCAAATACACCATCAACCCGGCCATCACCCACGGCATCAGCCACGAAGTCGGCTCCATCGAAGTGGGCAAGTTCGCCGATCTGGTGCTCTGGCGCCCGGCCTTCTTCGGCGTGAAACCGACGCTGATTCTCAAGGGCGGGGCGATTGCCGCCAGTCTGATGGGCGACGCCAACGCCTCGATCCCGACCCCGCAACCGGTGCACTACCGCCCCATGTTCGGCAGCTATGCCGGCATGCTGCACGCCACCAGCCTGACCTTCATCAGCCAGGCGGCGTTCGACGCAGGAGTGCCAGAACAACTCGGTCTGCAGAAGCAGATCGGCGTGGTCAAAGGCTGCCGCTCGGTGACCAAGGCCGACCTGATCCACAACGACTACCTGCCCAGCATCGAAGTCGACCCGCAGAACTACCAGGTCAGGGCCGACGGCCAGCTGCTCTGGTGCGAGCCGGCCGAAGTACTGCCGCTGGCGCAGCGGTACTTTCTGTTCTGACGCCGCAGTCGTTGGGCTTCGCCGCTATGCGGCTCAGCCCAACCTACCGGGCGCGCTGGCCCCAGGCCAGCGCCGCACCGCTGAGGATGATCACCGCCATGCCGAGCATCGACCAGACGTCCGGCACATGGTCGAAGAAGAGCATGCCCAGCAGGGTGGCAATCACGATCTGCATGTAGGTGAAGGGCGCCAGGCTGGCGGCGCTGCCGAAGCGGTAGGCGTGGGTCAGCAGCATGTGCCCGGACATCGCGGTGGCGCCCAGCAGCGCCATCAGCAGCGCGTCGGTCAATGGCGGTGTCTGCCAGGTCCAGGGCAACAGCACGCTCATGCAGAGGGTGCCGACCAGCGCCGAGAGAAAGTTGCTGGTGGCCGGATGGTCGGTGCCATTGAGCCTGCGGGTCAGCAGCTGGTACAGGCCGAAACAGAAGGCCGCCCCCAGCGGCAGCAGAATGGCCGGCGTGAACAGCGCCCCGCCCGGCCGCACGATCAGCAGCACACCCAGCAGGCCACAGCCCACCGACAGCCACAGGCCTCGGCTGATGTGCTCCTTGAGCACGGTGGCCGACAGCACGATGACCACCAACGGCGCCAGGAAGATCACCGCCGTTGCTTCACCCAACGGGATATAACGCAGCGCGCTGTAGAACAGCAGAGTAATGGCCACCAGACTGAGACCGCGCGCCAACTGCAGCCAGGGACGCTGGGTGCGCACCAGGTTCCAGCCCATGCGCGGGGCAAACAGCGCCAGCATCAGCAGGTTCTGCGACAGGTAGCGCAGCCACATCACCAGGAGCACCGGGTACACCGCCGTCAGGGTCTTCGACAGCGCATCCTGGCTGGAGAGGAGCAGGCCGGATGCGAGGATCAGGGCGATGCCCAGTCCGGGATGGGGACGATGCGGCACAGAAGATTATCCGACACATAATTAGCAGGCTAAGCATGCTAATGATTTGCTACCAGACGATCCAGTCCAATCGGTCAGGTTACGACCAAAGGCCAAGGCCTCTCAGCGCAGCTGACTGTCCTTGCTGCCGCGCCGGTTGTAGCCGGCAAACTGCGCCTGCTGCTTGTCGTGCTCGCGCTGGCAGGTCACGCACAACCGCACACCAGGCAGCGCCTGGCGCCGCGCCTCGGGGATCGGCTGCGCACACTCTTCGCACTCAAGAAGGCTGTCGCCCTGCGGCAGCTGGCTGCGCACCCGGGCAATGGCGTCCTCAATGCTGTCGTCGATCTGCTCCTGTACGGCGCCGTCAGTGCTCCAGCCTCCGGCCATGCTGCTGTCCTCCGCTGCGGGCAAGCGGTGTTGAGCGCTCGCCCTATTCCTGCACGTTCATGTAGTCACGCGCCCAGACGATGTAATCCTCCGGCTGGGTGTACCTGTGCGTCAACTCGGTGGCATTCAGGTCGCAGGTCGCCACGCCACGCTGCTCGCGCAGACAGTCGTAGGTGGCCTTGATCGCGGCAAAGTAGGCCGCATGACCGTCAACCACGATGCGCACGCCGAGACCGGCCAGACGGGCATCGTCGCGCAGCGCCGGGTTGCCATAGCTGACCAGCATCAGCGGTACCTGCAGATGGCTGGAGATCTGTTCCAGATGGGCAAAGTCGCGCACCCCGACCAGACAGATGCCATCGGCACCGGCTTCCTGATAGGCGACGGTGCGCTCGATCACCTCCTCCACGCTGAGCACGCCGGCATGGGTACGGGCGATGATGGCCAGCGCCGTATCGACCCGGGCCTCCAGCGCCGCGCGGAGCTTGCCGACACCCTCGTTGATGCCGATCAGGTCGGTGGACTTGCGCCCGAACTGCGCCGGCAGCAGGGTGTCTTCCAGGGTCAGCGCCGCGACGCCGGCGCGCTCCAGCTCCACCACTGTGCGCATCACGTTGAGCGCATTGCCATAACCGTGATCCGCATCGGCGATCACCGGCAGACACGCCACCCGGCCGATACGGCTGGCCTGTTCGACGAATTCGCTGAGGGTGATCAGGGCAAAATCCGGCGCCGCCAACACCTGCAACGCCGCCACCGAGCCGCCGAGTATGCCGACCTCGAACCCGAGGTCGGCGGCAATCCGCGCCGACATGGGGTCAAACACCGAAGCCGTGTGGTAACAGGAGGACGAGGCCAGCAACGCCCGAAAATCACGGCGCAACTGGTGATGGGAAGTTCTTTGCATGATGGGTTCCGGCAGCAGGGATACAGAGTGAGTCGTCACCCGGCGATAGCAAGACACATACCGCACCGCTGCAATGCCCGCCATGACGCCTGGTCACTGACAGCGCCTGGCGAACACCCGCCACCCGCGCTCATGGAGTGGCGGTGCGCCGCCACTACGGCCGGCTAACGCAGATCAGGCGGCACGCTCGGGCCAATACCGCCGCCGGTGATCAGCCCATGGGCCATCCACAGTGCCACCAGCAGATAGGCCAGGCGCGGCAGCCAGGTGGCCAGTTGTTCCTCGAAGCTGGCCTGCTGTTGCCCCTGCCGCTGGGCAAAGGCCAGCAGCACCGCCGGTAGCGTTCCGCTCGCCTCGCCACTGGCCACCAGGGCTCGCAACTGCGGCTGCCCGGGGAAGTCCATGTTCTGCAGCGCCTGCGCCAGGGGCTGACCCGCCACAACCCGCGCCTGCATGGCCAGGAAGTCCTCGCGCAGCGCGGCATTGCCAAGGCTCGCCACGGCCAGCGGCATGGCCTCGAACAGCGCCACGCCGGCCTCCAGCAACAGGCCCAGGCTGGTGAAATAGTCACGCACCGCGCGCCGCAACAGGCTCACGCCCACCATGGGCAACCGCAGGCCGATAGTGGCCAGTCCCCGGTTCGTCGCCAGCAGCCCCTGCTCACCCTGGCGACGCAACTGCGCCCAGCCCCATAGAGCCAGGGCCAGACACAACAGAGGCTGTAGCACCGACCACAGATAACCCGCCACGCTCAGGCTGCCGCCTACCAGCGCCGGGAGGGGCTGGATCAGCAGAGCCAACAGCAAGGTTGCGCCCGGCAGGTACAGCCGCGCCTGCATGGCCTGACGCTGCCGGGCCTGTTCGGCGTACTGACTGGCCAGGCGCTGATACAGGCGTTCCGGACTGCCAGCATGTTCGGCGGCCTGCAGCAGGTTGACCTCCAGCGGACTGAGCAGGCCACTCACGCGTCCCGCCACGGCCAGACTACGCCCCGCCGCCACCTCACGCTGCAGGCGGGCGATAGCCGTCTGCCAGGCCGGCCCCAGGCTCAGGCTGCTCAGCGCCTGACTGACCGGCACACCAGCCTGTTCCATGGCTCCCAGGTGGGAAAACAGTTCGGCCCGCTGCTGCAGCGGCAGAAGGTTCGCTCTACTCATTGGCGACCAGGGGCGGTTGCAACAGCATCTCAGGCATCGGCAGGTGGCTGAACCAGCGCTGGTAAATGCGACCGAAACTGCCGTCGCGCTTCATCTCATCCAGTGCCGCCTGCCAGCGGGCCACCAGCACCGGGTCGGTGGCGGGCGAAAACCCCAGATAGGACTGGTGCTGGAGGAAGCTGTACTGCGCCTCGACCTGATCCGGATTCATCCCCACCTCGGCCAGCAGCATGGGCAGGCTGATATCGCTGACCGCCAGCACATCGGTGCGGCCCTTGCTGAACAGATCAACCATCTTGCTCGCACTGGATACCGCAAAGATGTCGCTGAACCCACGGGATGTCAGGTACTGCAAGGTGTACCACTGGCGCGGCAAGGCGATGCGCAAGCCCTTGGCCTGTTCCAGCGAGGTGAGTTTCAAGCTGCTGCCCTTGCGGGTATAGAAGCGGTTCTGCGACAGCATGATCGGCCCGACCCACTGGAACAGCCCCTCGCGTTCGGCGATGCGCGCCATGGAGAACAGGCCCACGTTGGCCTGCTCGCGGGCCAGGGCATAACCGCGGCTCCACGGCACCACCTCGATGCGTAGCTGATCGCCGCTGCGCCGCTGGATTTCCTGTACCACCTCCACGGCATAGCCCGTGAGCTGGCCGTCACGGGTGAAGTTGAGAGGCGGCCCTTCCTCGGTATACAGCAACAGATCGGCCGCCCGCAGTGGCAGGCAGAACAGTAACAAGAGGGACAACACGACACGCCGCCACATAAGCCACCCAAGATCGCCAAGCACTCCTGCAGATTAGCAGGCGATGGCTAAGGCGAACCTCAGGGTAGGTTCTGGCCTGGCAACCAGCGCTGCACGATGCGCTGGAGCGAGCCATCGGCCCGCATCGTTTCCAGCATGGCCTGCCAGCGCCGCACACGCTCAGGGGCGGTTTGCGCAGAGAAGGCAATGTAGTAATCGGAGCTCATGAAGCTGTAGTGGGCCTGCACCTGATCGAGCGCGAGGCCGCCGGCCGCCAGTTCCTGGGCCAGGGTAATGTCCTCGGTGGCGATCAGGCTGGCCCGGCCATGCTTGAGCAGGTTGATCATCTGCCGCGAGCCACTGGTGCCATAGACATTGTTCAGGCCATGAGCCTTGAGGGTCTGGTAGGTGTACCACTCGCGCGGCACCGCGATCCAGCCGGCACGCGTTGCCTCCTGCAGGTCGCGGACCTGCAGGTTGCTCGATTTCAGCGAGTAGAAGCGGGTCTGCCCGCGCACCAGCGGCCCGACCCAGCGGAACAGGGCTTCCCGCTCCGGCGTGCGCACGGTGGAGAACACCGCGGTATCGGCCTGATGCTGAGCCAGCAGGTAGGCACGGGTCCAGGGCACCAGCTCGATCTCGATCTCTTCACCGAGACGTTGGGCCAGCTCACGCACCACCTCGACGGACATGCCCTCGACCCGCCCTTCCCGCAGGAAACTCATCGGCGGGGCATCCTCGGTGAGCAGCCGTAGGGGCGCCGCCACGCCAGGCAGTCCCCAAAACAGCACGGTAGTCAGCAACAGTAGATGCCAGCCTTTGCCCATCGTCACGATTCCTCGACCCAAGGGCCAAGCATAGGTCAAGTACCGGCGTCTGCAGCCAGTGGCAAAGGCATGCGGAGTGCTGATCAGGGTCAAGCTCCCGTGCATGAACCGCCGGCTTATATTGTGTATCTCCGGCGCGTCGCCGATACTGCGCGCCGTTGATCGCGCCGCTGCTAACCTCAGGAGAGGTTCAGCCTGCGGCATGCCCCGACCGGCAATTCAGCGCCGGCGTGTGTTTCAAGGATTCCCCCATGGTTAGAAAGAGCGATCTGGCCTGGACCGTCATCGGCCTGCTGGCGGTGGTGCTGTCCTGCTATCTGCTCTACAAGGAAATTCGCACCATCTCGCTGGCCGAACTGGCCGACAGTCTGCGTGCGATTCCCTTCAGCAACTGGCTGCTGGCAGCCGGCGCGACGCTGGGCGCCTATACGGCACTGGCCTGGTACGACCGCATCGCCATCGCCCATCTGGGCAAGAAGATTTCCTGGTGGTTCATCACCCTGTGTTCCTTCACCACCTACGCCTTGGCGCACAACATCGGCGCTTCGGTGTTTTCCGGCGCACTGGTGCGTTATCGCGCCTACCGCAGCAAGGATCTGACGCCGCAGGAAATTGGCATCCTCATCGTCTTCTGCTCCTTCACCTTCGTCCTTGGCACTCTACTGGCCGGTGGCGTGGTGCTGGTCGGCCAGCCTGACCTGATCAAGCGCGTGGCCGACATCACGCCCTGGGTCTCGGTGGCCATCGGCAGCCTGCTGCTGAGCCTGGTGACCCTCTATGTGCTCGGTTCCTGGCGCCAGTTCAAACCCTGGACCTGGGGCAAGCTGCACGTCGAATACCCGCGTCTGGGCATTGTCGCCCGCCAACTGCTGGCCGGCCCGCTGGAGCTGGTGTGCGCGGCGGCGATCATCTATTTCGCCCTGCCTGAAGCCAACCACCCGGGCTTTCTCGTGGTGCTCGGGGTGTTCCTCGCCTCCTTCTCCCTGGCCCTGCTGTCCCATGCCCCGGGCGGTCTCGGCGTGCTGGAAGTGACCTTTATCAGCGCCATGCCGGAAGTGCCCACGGTCGACGTTCTGGCGGCCCTGATCGTGTTCCGCGGCTTCTACCTGCTGCTGCCCTTTGCCCTGGCGATTGTCGTGGTGCTGAGTTTCGAGCTGGGCCAGTGGCGTCTACGCCGCCAGCAGGCGCAGGACTGAATGCAATAGCGCCGCGCCTGGCTTCCGCCACACAACTGAACGCCCCAAAAGAGCACACACCAAACAGTTCGCACCAATAGCGTGCGGCGCCAGGCTACAGCCATCACCCATGCCCCGGTCCCTGCGCGACTGGACGCTTGGCAAGGCTCTTGCTCAGACAAGCCATTACCGCTTGCGAGCAAGGATTCTCATGCTGGTCATCCATCAACGTATCTCCCCTCAGCCCGACTGGGACGCCGAACTGCTACTCAGTTTCGAGGCGCGCAGCAAAAGTCGTCTGCGCTGTTTCAGCACCGCCGGTGAAGAAACCGGCCTGTTCCTCGAGCGCGGCCAACCGGCCCTGACCGACGGCGACTGCCTGCAGGCCGCCGACGGCCGCGTGGTGCGGGTCATCGCCAGCCCCGAAGCGCTGATGCACGTCACCTGCGCCAACAGTTTCGAGCTGATGCGCGCGGCCTACCACCTGGGCAATCGCCATGTGGCTCTGCAACTGGGTGAAGGCTGGCTGCGCCTGCCGCAGGATTATGTACTGCAGGCCATGCTCGAACAGCTGGGCGCGCAGGTCGAGCTGATCGAAGCGCCGTTCCAGCCGGAACAGGGCGCCTATGGCGGTGGCCATCACCACTCCCATGCCGGCGAGGCCGAGTTCAACTACGCGCCGCGCCTGCACCAGTTTGGCGTGCGCCTGTGAACCCGGCCTGGCAACTGCTGCGCCTGGCCAGTCCGCAGCTGCCGATTGGCGGCTACAGCTACTCCCAGGGGCTTGAGCTGGCGGTCGATCAGGGGCTGGTGCATGACGCTGGCAGTGCCCGGCGCTGGCTTGAGGATCAGTTGCTGCTCAACCTGGCCCGCTTCGAGGCCCCGCTGCTGCTGGCCCACTGCCAGGCCGCTGCCGATGAAGACTGGGCACACCTAGCCAACCTCGCTGCCGAACACCTGGCCAGCCGTGAAACCCGCGAGCTAGCCCAGGAAAGCCGGCAGATGGGCTACTCGCTGAAGCAACTGCTCGACGGTTTGCCCGAACTGGATGCAAGCGCCCGCAGCTTTCTGGCAGAACTGCCCGAAACCGGACTGGCACCGGCCTGGGCACTGGCTGCGCGGGCCTGGCAAATCACCCCGGCGGACGCCCTGGCCGCCTGGCTCTGGGGCTGGCTGGAAAACCAGCTGGCCGTGCTGATGAAGAGCCTGCCGCTGGGCCAGCAGGCCGCCCAGCGCCTGACCTCCGACCTGCTGCCCAGCCTGCAGCAGGCACAACAGCTGGCCAGCCAGCATCCCACCGAACACTGGGGCAGCGCCGCGTTTGGCCTGGCCCTGGCGAGCATGGCGCATGAGCGCCAGTACTCGCGTCTCTTCCGCTCATGACAAGGAACCTCAACATGCACAGTCAACCTCTGCGGGTCGGCATCGGCGGCCCGGTCGGCTCCGGCAAGACCGCCCTGACCCTGGCCCTCTGCCTGGCCCTGCGCGAGCGCTACAACATCGCCGTGGTGACCAACGACATCTACACCCAGGAAGACGCCCAGTTTCTGGTGCGTAACGAGGCACTGGCACCGGAGCGGATCATCGGTGTGGAAACCGGCGGCTGCCCGCACACGGCCATCCGCGAGGACGCCTCGATCAATCTGGAAGCCGTGGAGCAGCTCAACCGCCGCTTCCCCGGCCTGCAGCTGATCATCGTCGAATCCGGTGGCGACAACCTGTCGGCCACCTTCAGCCCGGAACTGTCCGATCTGACCCTGTACGTGATCGACGTATCGGCCGGCGACAAGCTGCCGCGCAAGGGCGGGCCGGGCATCTGCAAGTCCGACCTGCTGGTAATCAACAAGGTCGATCTGGCGCCCATGGTCGGCGCTTCGCTGGAGGTAATGGAGCGCGATGCGAAGAAGATGCGCGGCGACAAGCCTTTCGTTTTCAGCAACCAGAAGATCGGTCAGGGCCTGGACGAGATCATCGCCTTCATCGAACGCCACGGCATGCTCAGCGCTGCCTGAAGCACCGGATCAGTCAAGGAGACTGCCATGAATCTGCGCCAACACCTCGCCACTGTTGCCCTCTGCCTCGCGCCCGCCGCCGCCTTCGCCCACAGCGGTCACGACCACTCCGGGCTGCTCGCCGGGCTGGCCCATCCGCTCGGCGGCCTCGATCACCTGCTGGCCATGCTGGCCGTCGGTCTGTGGGCCGCGCAGCAGAAAGGCACTGCCCGCTGGGCGCTGCCGCTGACCTTCGTGATCAGCATGCTGTTCGGCGGCCTGGCTGGCTTCGACGGCCTGCAAGTTCCCGGACTGGAAAGCGGCATCGCCGCCTCGGTCCTGGCACTCGGTCTGCTGGTGGCCGTGGCCGCCCGCCTGCCGATGGCGGTCGCTCTGTCGCTGACCAGCATGTTCGCGCTCAGCCATGGCGTGGCACACGGCCTGGAGCTTCCGCAGATGGCCGAGCCGATCAGCTACGCCCTGGGTTTCCTCGCCGCCACCGCCGCCCTGCACGGCATCGGCTATGCCGTGGTGCGTTTCCTGCCGTTGACGGCCGCACCGCTGGTCCGCCTGGCCGGCCTCGGCAGTGCGGGGGCAGGCCTCTGGCTGCTGGCGCACTGATACCCCGGCGGGCACAGCCTGCCTGTGCCCGCCGTCATGAGTCTGTCATCGACCTATGCTGTGCTCGGTGTTTTTCCGGAATCCTCTGCCCATGCTGCGACTGGCCCGCTTCCTGCTCATTCCCCTCTGCCTGTTCGGTGGTGCGCTGCTGACGGCCAGCCTGTTGAGCCGTCCGGCCAGCACACCGGCAGTACTGGCCGGGTTCGCCGAGCGGCCGCTGGTGATTGCCCACCGGGGCGGCCGGGGCCTGTGGCCGGAAAACACCCTGTTTGCCTTCCAGCGTGCCAGCGCCTTGGGCGTCGACCTGCTGGAGATGGACGTACACCGCTCCCGCGACGGCCATCTGGTGGTCATCCATGATCGCCGGGTGAACCGCACCACCAATGGGCAAGGCAGGGTCAGTGATCTCGATCTGGCTCAGCTGCAGGCACTGGATGCCGGCTATCACTGGAGCCCGGACGGTGGCCAGAGTTTCCCCTATCGCGGGCAGGGCCTGCGCATTCCGACCCTGGAGGAAGTACTGAAGGCCACCGGGCCGATCGCCAAGGTCATCGAAATCAAGGTGCCCGATGCCGGCCTCGAACGACAGCTGTGCCAGGTGCTGCAGGCACAGGGCCAAATGCAGCGGGTGATCGTCGGCAGTTTCTACGAGAGCAGCCTGCAGCAGTTCCGCGAACTATGCCCCCAGGTAGCCACCTCCGCCGGGCCCGGCTCAGTCAAGCTGCTGGTGGCCCTCGACTGGCTCGGCCTGAGCCGCCTGCTGAGTCCGAGCTACCAGGCCCTGCAGATCCCGGAACGGCATGGGGACATGGCCGTGGCCAGCACCGGCCTGATCGCACACGCCCGCGAACGCGGCCTGCATGTGCAACTGTGGACCGTCAACGAACAGGCCGACATGCGCCGCCTGCTCGACCGTGGCGCCCAGGCCCTTATCACCGACTACCCGGACCGCGCCCTGCAGCTGCTCGGCCGCCATACGGCGCTGGCCCGGCAGGACGACTAGCCGACGGCGAGGCTGCCCCCATCACTCAGCCAGTGACGCCGGGCGGAACTTTTTTGTTAGAGTGCGGCGCACTCCGTCCGTTGGAACCGTCATGTCTGCCCGCGCCGAACAGAAACAGCAAACCCGTCTGGCCCTGATGGATGCCGCCCGCCGCCTGATGGACAGCGGCCGCGGCTTCGGCAGCCTGAGCCTGCGCGAGGTCACCCGCGAAGCCGGCGTGGTGCCCACCGCCTTCTATCGGCACTTCCAGGAAATGGACGAGCTGGGCCTGGCCCTGGTGGCCGAGGTTGGCGGCACCTTCCGCGATACCCTGCGCGTGGTCCGGCAGAACGAATTCGAGCTGGGCGGCATCGTCGAGGCCAGCACGCGGATCTTCCTCGACGCGGTCAGCGCCAACCGCTCGCAGTTCCTCTTCCTCGCCCGCGAACAGTACGGCGGCTCGCAGCGCGTGCGTCAGGCCATCGCCGCCATGCGCCAGCGCATTACCGACGACCTGGCCGCCGACCTCAAGCTGATGAACCGCATGCCGCAGCTGGATGAACCGGCCATGGACGTGATCGCCGACCTGGTGGTGAAAACCGTTTTCGCCACCCTGCCGGAACTGATCGACCCGCCGGCCGAAAGCCTGCCGGCGCACCTGCAGCCCGAAGCCAAGATCACCCAGCAGCTGCGCTTCATCATGATCGGCGGCAAGCACTGGCGTGGCCTGGGCCGCTCACCAGCCGACAACTGAACGCCCCTCAGTGCCCCTGGCGGCGCTGGGCCCGCGCCATGCGTTTGGCTTCCTCGCCGCCTTCGTGCAGCACTTCCTGCACATAGTCGATATGCCGCTGCGAACACTCACGCGCATCCTCGGCACGCCCCTCGATGATCGCCTCGAACAGCTGCCGGTGCTGCTCGCGCAGGCGTTCGCGGGTCTCGCTGCGCTGCAGATAGAGACCACCGATGTTGGTTACCACGTTGTGCTTGAGCAGGTCGAACAGACCACGGATGGTGTGCAGCAGCACGGCATTGTGGCTGGCTTCGGCAATGGCCAGATGGAAGCGCGCATCGGCGGCGCCCTCCTCGGCCTGAGTAGCCGTGCCGTCCGTTTCATAACAGGCCTGCAACACCTCATAGGCCTCACGCAGGCGCAGGTGATCGGGTGGCGTGGCCCGCAGCGCGGCGTAGTAGGCACAGGAGCCTTCCAGGGTATGGCGGAACTCCAGCAGATCACGTTGGGCACTGGGATTGCCTTCGAGCAGGTGCAGCAGCGGGTCGCTGAAGGTCGAGCCGACCTGCTCGGCCACGTAGTTGCCGCCGCCCTGCCGGCTGACCAGCAGGCCGCGCGCCACCAGCTTCTGGATCGCCTCGCGCAGCGACGGCCGTGACACGCCGAAACGCTCGGCCAGGACACGCTCGGCGGGCAACCGTTCGCCAGCCTTGAGGCTGCCTTCGAGAATCAGCGCCTCCAGCTGCAGAACGATGTCATCCGACAGACGGCGCTGCCGCACCTGACCCACTTCCATCACCCCTCTCCCACTGGTTTGACCAGTTCAATCGCTCTGTTTCGGCACTTGCCGCCAAGCCTATCGCCGCCGCACAAAGCCCGGCAAGCCTGGCTTATTCGACCAAAGTCGAAGACCGGCAAATTGACAGGCCGGAACGTCACTCTTACTCTGACCGGGCAGTCTTGTAAATTGGTATTACCAATTAACCAGCAACTCTGCCAGGTGCGCGCTGCCCTCACCCGCGACACCCGGCCAGAACGGCAAGCCAACAACAATCCGGAAGCCACCACCATGAACACCTGGCAGCAGCTCTACACCCCGCTTGGCGGACTGGGACTCTCGGCGCTGGTCGCGCTGATCCCGATCATTTTCTTCTTCCTCGCCCTGGCGGTATTCCGCATGAAGGGCCACGTCGCCGGCAGCATCACCCTGGCGCTGTCCCTGGGTGTGGCCATCCTCGCTTACGGCATGCCCGCCGACATGGCCTTCGCCGCCGCCGGCTATGGCTTCGCCTACGGCCTCTGGCCCATCGCCTGGATCATCGTCGCGGCGGTCTTCCTCTACAAACTCACGGTGAAAAGCGGCCAGTTCGAGGTGATCCGCAGCTCGGTGCTGTCGATCACCGACGACCAGCGCCTGCAGGTGCTGCTGATAGGCTTCTCCTTCGGCGCCTTCCTCGAAGGCGCGGCTGGCTTCGGCGCGCCAGTGGCGATCACCGCGGCCCTGCTGGTCGGCCTCGGCTTCAACCCACTGTATGCAGCCGGCCTGTGCCTGATCGCCAACACCGCGCCGGTGGCCTTCGGCGCTCTGGGCATCCCGATCACCGTGGCCGGCCAGGTCACCGGCATCGACGCTTTCAAGATCGGCGCCATGACCGGGCGCCAGCTGCCGCTGCTGTCGATCATCGTGCCGTTCTGGCTGGTGGCAATGATGGATGGCTGGAAAGGCGTGAAGGAAACCTGGCCGGCCGCGCTGGTCGCCGGCGCCAGCTTCGCCGTCACTCAATTTTTCACCTCCAACTTCATCGGCCCGGAACTGCCGGACATCACCTCGGCACTGGTCAGTCTGATCTGCCTGACCCTGTTCCTCAAGGTCTGGCAACCGGCCCGCGCAGCCAAGGCCGCCGTTGCCGGCGTCAGTGCCGAGGTCAGCGCCTTCGCTGGCGGCTTCGGCGGCGCGCGCAGTACCCTGCCCTCGCCGTACAGCTTCGGAGAAATCCTCAAGGCCTGGTCGCCGTTCCTCATCCTCACCGTGCTGGTGACAATCTGGACCCTCAAGCCGTTCAAGGCCCTGTTCGCCCCCGGCGGTGCGCTCGAGCAGCTGGTGTTCCTCTTCGCCATCCCGCACCTCGACCAGCTGGTGATCAAGGTCGCGCCGATCGTGACCAACGCCACGGCTATCCCAGCCATCTTCAAGCTTGACCCGATCTCGGCCACCGGTACGGCGATCTTCTTCTCCGCGCTGATTTCCATGCTGGTACTGAAGATCGACCTGAAGAGCGGTCTGAGCACCCTCAAGGAAACCTTCGTCGAGCTGAAGTGGCCGATCCTCTCCATCGGCATGGTGCTGGCCTTCGCCTTCGTCACCAACTTCTCCGGCATGTCCACCACCCTGGCCCTGGTGCTGGCCGGCACCGGCGTGCTGTTCCCGTTCTTCTCGCCGTTCCTCGGCTGGCTGGGCGTGTTCCTCACCGGCTCGGACACCTCGTCCAACGCCCTGTTCGGCTCGCTGCAGGCCACCACTGCGCACCAGATCGGGGTCAACGACACCCTGTTGGTGGCCGCCAACACCAGCGGCGGCGTGACCGGCAAGATGATCTCGCCGCAATCCATCGCCGTAGCCTGCGCCGCCACCGGCATGGTCGGCCGCGAGTCGGACCTGTTCCGTTTCACCCTCAAGCACAGCCTGATCTTCGCCACCTTCGTCGGCCTGATCACCCTGGCCCAGGCCTACGTCTTCACCGGCATGCTGGTGCACTAAGGTTTACCGCCGGGCCGCAAGGCCCGGCCTCAGCTCAGGGAAATCTGCAGCCATGATCATCTCCGCCTCTACCGACTACCGCGAAGCCGCCCGGCGCAAGCTGCCGCCCTTCCTGTTCCATTACATCGACGGCGGCGCCTATGCCGAGCACACGCTCAAGCGCAACGTCGCCGACCTGGCCGACATTGCCCTGCGCCAGCGCGTGCTGAAGAACATGGCCGAGCTGAGCCTGGAAACCGAGCTGTTCGGCGAGAAGCTGGCCATGCCGGTGGCCCTGGCCCCGGTCGGCCTGACCGGTATGTACGCACGCCGCGGCGAGGTGCAGGCAGCCAAGGCGGCAGCGGCCAAGGGCATTCCCTTCACCCTGTCCACCGTCTCGGTCTGCCCCATCGAGGAAGTGGCGCCGGCCATAGACAGGCCCATGTGGTTCCAGCTCTATGTGCTGAAGGACCGCGGCTTCATGCGCAACGCCTTGGAGCGCGCCAAGGCCGCCGGCGTCACCACCCTGGTGTTCACCGTTGACATGCCCACCCCCGGCGCGCGCTACCGTGACGCCCACTCCGGCATGAGCGGTCCCAACGCCGCCCTGCGTCGTGTGCTGCAGGCCATGACCCACCCGGCCTGGGCCTGGGACGTGGGCCTGCTGGGCAAGCCTCATGACCTGGGCAATATCTCCACCTACCGTGGCAACCCCACCGGCCTGGCCGACTATATCGGCTGGTTGGGCGCCAATTTCGACCCGTCGATCTCCTGGAAAGACCTAGAGTGGATCCGCGACTTCTGGGACGGCCCGATGGTGATCAAGGGCATCCTCGACCCCGAGGATGCCCGCGACGCGGTGAAGTTCGGCGCCGACGGCATCGTCGTGTCCAACCACGGCGGTCGCCAGCTCGACGGCGTGCTGTCCAGCGCCCGCGCCCTGCCGGCCATCGCCGACGCGGTGAAGGGCGAGATCAAGATTCTCGCCGACTCCGGCATCCGCACCGGCCTGGACGTGGTGCGCATGCTTGCCCTCGGCGCCGACGCGGTGATGCTCGGCCGCGCCTTCGTTTACGCCCTGGCCGCTGCCGGCGGTGCCGGGGTGAGCAACCTGCTGGAGCTGTTCGACAAGGAAATGCGCGTGGCCATGACCCTCACCGGCGCCCGCTCGATCGGCGAGATCGGCGCCGACTCACTGGTGCGCGAACTGCGCCACGCTGCGTCCTGACCCCGGAGCCGCCATGAGCCTGCCTGCCGCCTTTCTCGCTGCCACCGCCCGCCTGATCCCGGAAGAACGGCGCTTCGACGACCCGCTGTCGACCCTGGCCTTCGGCACCGACGCCAGCTTCTACCGGCTGATTCCGCAGCTGGTGATCCGCGTCGAAAGCGAGCGGGAGGTGATCGAGCTGCTCAAGCTGGCCGGCGCCCACCGCGTGCCGGTGACCTTCCGCGCCGCCGGCACCAGTCTCTCCGGGCAGGCGATTTCCGACTCGGTGCTGATCGTGCTCGGCGACAACTGGAACGGCCGCGAGATTCGCGCGGGCGGCGCACAGATCCGCCTGCAGCCGGGCGTGATCGGTGCCAGCGCCAACGCCGTACTGGCCCCGCTGCAGCGCAAGATCGGCCCCGATCCGGCGTCCATCGCCGCGGCCAAGATCGGCGGCATAGTCGCCAACAACTCCAGCGGCATGTGCTGCGGCACCGCGCAGAACAGCTACCACACCCTGGCCGGCCTGCGCCTGGTGCTGGCCGACGGCACGCTCGTGGATACCGAAGACTCGGCCAGCGTCACGGCCTTCCGCGCCAGCCATGCGGGGCTGCTGGCGCAGTTGGCCGAACTGGGCCGACAGACCCGCGCCAACACCGAACTGGCGGCGAAGATCCGCCACAAGTACCGGCTGAAGAACACCACCGGCCTGTCGCTGAATGCGCTGGTCGATTTCGATGAACCGCTGGATATCTTGAGCCACCTGATGGTCGGTTCCGAAGGCACACTGAGCTTTATCAGCGCGGTGACCTACCACACCGTGCCCGAACACCCGCACAAGGCCAGCGCGCTTTTGGTATTCCCCGATGTGGAAAGCTGCTGCCGTGCCGTACCGGTGCTCAGGCAGCAGCCGGTATCGGCCGTGGAACTGCTGGACCGGCGCAGCCTGCGCTCGGTGCAGGACAAGCCCGGCATGCCCGAGTGGGTCAAAAGCCTCTCGAACGGCGCCTGCGCCCTGCTGATCGAGTCGCGCGCCGCCTCGGCCTCCGTGCTGGCCGAGCAGATCGAACGGATCATGGCCTCCATCGCCGAATTCCCGCTGGAGAAGCGCGTCGACTTCAGCAGCGACCCCGCCGTGTACAACCAGCTGTGGAAGATGCGCAAGGACACCTTCCCCGCTGTCGGCGCGGTACGCGCCACCGGCACCACGGTGATTATCGAGGACGTGACCTTCCCGGTCGAAGCACTGGCCGAGGGCGTCAACCGCCTGCTCGAACTGCTCGATCGCCACGGCTACTTTGAAGCGATCATTTTCGGCCACGCCCTGGAAGGCAACCTGCACTTCGTCTTCACCCAGGGCTTCGACGACCCGGCCCAAGTCGCCCGCTACGACGCCTTCATGGGTGAGGTAGCGCAACTTGTGGCGGTGGAGTTCGGCGGCGCGCTCAAGGCCGAGCACGGCACCGGACGCAATATGGCGCCCTTTGTGGAGCTGGAGTGGGGTAGCGAGGCCTACCGACTGATGTGGGCCATCAAGCGCCTGCTCGATCCGCAAGGCATCCTCAATCCGGACGTGATCCTCTCCGAAGACCGCGAGCTGCACCTGAAAAACCTCAAGCCGCTGCCGGCCGCCGACGCGATCGTCGACAAGTGCATCGAGTGCGGCTTCTGCGAGCCGGTCTGCCCCTCGCGCGGCCTGACCCTGACGCCGCGCCAGCGCATCGTCATCTGGCGCGATATCCAGGCCAGGAAACGCGCGGGCATCGACACCCGCGAGCTGGAAGCCGCCTACCAGCACCACGGCCTCGACACCTGCGCGGCCACCGGCCTGTGCGCCCAGCGCTGCCCGGTGGGCATCAATACCGGCGAGCTGGTGCGCAAGCTGCGCGGCCAACAGGCGCAGCACAGCGGCACGGCCGACTGGCTGGCCGGGCATTTCGCCACGGCCCTCAAGGGCGCCCGCCTCGGCCTGCTGGCCGCCGACAGCGCCCGCCGCCTGCTCGGTGCGCCGCGCCTGGCGCGCTGGGCCGCCGGTCTGCACCAGCAATTCGGCACACCGCTGTGGACGCCCGCCATGCCGCAGCCGGTGCAGCCACTGAAATGGATTGCGCCAGCGCCCAGCGACAAACCGCGGGTGGTCTACCTGCCCGCCTGCGTATCGCGCGCCATGGGCCCGGCCTTCGCCGATGCCGAGCAGACCAGCCTGCTGGACAAGACCCGCGCCCTGCTTGAGAAGGCCGGCTTCGAGGTGATCTTCCCCGCGGAGCTGGACAACCTCTGCTGCGGCCAGCCCTTCACCTCCAAGGGCTATGCGCAGCAGGGCGACGCCAAGCGCGACGAGCTGCTGGCAGCCCTGCTCAGCGCCAGCCGCAACGGCCAGGACCCTATCTACTGCGACACCAGCCCCTGCACCCTGCGACTGGTACAGGGCAACGCCGACCAACGACTGCGCCTGTACGACCCTGTGAAATTCATCCGCGAAGAGCTGCTGGACAGGCTGGAGATCACCCCACAGGAAGCGCCGGTGGCGGTCCACGTCACCTGCTCCACCCAGCACCTGGGCGAGGCCGAGCACCTGATCGAGATCGCCCGGCGCTGCGCGAAGACGGTGGTGATCCCGGAGGGAATCCATTGCTGCGGCTTCGCCGGCGACAAGGGCTTTACCACGCCAGAGCTGAACGCCCATGCGCTACGTTCGCTGAAGGATGCAGTTCAGATCTGTGAGGAAGGCATCTCGACCAGTCGCACCTGCGAGATCGGCCTGTCGACCCACAGCGGCATCGACTACCACTCGCTGGTCTACCTGCTGGACCGGGTCAGTCGACCCCACCACTAAAGCTCAAGGTGCGTGCTCTGCACGTTTCAGACCCCGCCCCGGCGGGGTCTTTTTTTGACCGTTCGGCAGCCGGACCAGGCAAGCTCCCGCCACGCGTTAGGCTGACCCTACAGCTCAAAGGAGTCGCCGCCATGCGCCGGACCTGCCTGTTTGTCGCCAGTCTGCTGATGAGTACCGGATTGTGGGCCATGCACTGTCCGCAGGACATGGCGCGTATCGATGCCCTGCTCGCCGAAAACCCGGCTGTCAGTGTCGAACAGCTGGCCGAGGTCCGCCGACTGCGGGCGGAGGGAGAGGCCCTGCACAAGGCAGGTGATCACGCCGGCTCGATGAAGGTGCTGCAGCAGGCCCTGGACCTGCTGCAGGCACCTAACTGACTCAGAACTCGCGGGTGACGATCGGGAAGGTGCCGTCCGGCTTGCCCAGCAGACCGAAGAACTTCGCCAGATCCAGCGTACTGCCCTGCAGGCTGACTTCGCTGGAGGTCAGCAGGTCCTTGGCGCCCGCCTGACCGCTGACCATCTGCAGGAAGAAGCCCTTGGTCAGGGTCAACCCGGCATCGGTCGCCACCTCTTCGCCCTCGGCCAGCCGGCGGTGGTGCAGTACCGAGTTCTCCAGCCAGAGCAGATAACGCTCGCCGCTGTCGGAGAAGTTCAGCGCAATGCGCAGGCCGAGATCCTTGGCGTCTTCAGCGCGCAGCTTGGTGGCCATCACATCGAGGAAAAGCTCGGTCTCGGTGTGTGCCAGCAGATCCAGCATCATCACCGGGGTGACGCCCTCCTTGGGCCGACCCTGACGCAGCTCCTGGGCGCCGGTCAGGTAAAAGTTGCGCCAGGGCGCCGACTCGGCCACATAGCCCATCTGCTCGAACGCCTGCGCCTGGATCTCACGAGCATCGCGATTGCCCGGATCGGCATACACCAGTTGCTTGCTCAGCTCGGCACTCCAGCGGTAATCACCGCGGGCATAGGCCTCGCGGGCGGCGCTCAGCAGTTTGTCGGGACCACCGGCCAGCGCCACATAGCCCTTGGCAGCCTCCACCGGCGGTAGCGGGTCGAGGTTGGCCGGATTGGCGTCGAACCAGCCCAGATAGAACTGGTAGATGCCACGCACGTTGTGCTTGAGCGTGCCGTAGTAGCCGTGCACGTGCAGGTGACGCTCCAGCGACTCCGGCAGTTTGAGCATTTCGGCGATTTCCGGAGCTGTGTAGCCCTCGTTCATCAGGCGCACGGTCTGGTCGTGCATGTAACGGTAGACGTCACGCTGGGCCACCAGGAACTCGTCGATCGACTGGCCTCCCCAGATCGGCCAGTGGTGCTGGTTGAACAGCACCTCGGCATCGCCGATCTGCGCACGGGTTGCCTCGATATAGTCCGACCACTTGAGCGAGTCGCGCACCTTGGCGCCGCGCAGGGTGTAAAGATTGTGCATGGTCTGCGACAGCAGCTCCGCACCGCCGAAGGCCTTCAGATCGGGCAGCGCGAAGGTCATCTCGGCCGGCGCCTCGCTGCCGGGCACGCTGTGGAAGACGAAGCGTACTCCGTCGACCTCGACCTCCTCGCTGGGCTGGCTGACCAGCCGGGTCGGTGGCAGCACGCCCATGTGGCCAAAGCCCACGGCTTTGCCCAGTCCGGTGTCCACGGCGCCTTCGGGCGAGCGCGGCAGCAGCTTGCCGTACATGTAGGTGGCACGGCGGGCCATGGCCACGCCCATCATCAGGTTCTCGCTGGTGGCCTCCTCCATGAACCCGGACGGCGCAATTACCGGCACCTGACGCGCGCGGGCCTCCTCGGCACTCAACACGCCCAGCGCACCGCCGAAGTGGTCGACATGGCTGTGGGTGAAGATCACCGCCGATACCGACTGGTTGCCCAGATGCTTGCGGGCAAAGGCAATCGCATATTCGGCGGTCTCGCGTGCGGTCAGCGGGTCGATCACGATCAAGCCGCTCTTGCCCTGCACCAGCGTCAGGTTGGCCAGGTCGAAACCACGCAGCTGCCAGATCCCTTCGGTGACCTTGAACAGACCCGCCTGATTGTTCAGCACGGCCTGGCGCCACAGACTCGGATTGACGGTATCCGGAGCCTGCCCCTGAAGGAAACTGAAACCCTCGAAATCCCACACCAGGTTGCCTTCGCTATCGCGCACCTGGCCACTGGGCGAGGCAATCAGACCGCGCCGCACATTCTTCAGCTCGGCCTCGATATCCAGCGAATAACGCGCAGCCACGTCCGCGTTGGCCGCACGGGTCTGTTCGCTGGCCTTGCCAGCTACGCCGCCGGCAACAGGTGCGGAAGACCCGGACTGATCACAGGCAGCCAGCCCCAGCAACAGGGGCAAAGCCAGTACACGTAATGCATTGGACATGACGAGGTCCTCAGTTCTGCTCGTTATGGGCAGAGCATTGCTCAGCGCATACAATGAGTCCAATGCATTTAAATCATTCAAACCATTACACGAAGGCATCATGATCGACCTGCGCCACCTGCGCCATGTGCTGGCACTGGCCGAGCACCGCAATTTCGCCCGTGCCGCCGAGGCCCTGCACCTGACTCAGCCCGCGCTGAGCCGCAGTATCCAGGCTCTGGAATCGCACTTCGGCGAAACCCTGTTCGACCGCAGCCGCCGGGATGTCACCCCCACCGCCATGGGCGAACTGCTGCTACGCCATGCCCGTCAGTTGAATCTGGCCGCCGCCGAACTGGAGCGTGATCTGCAACTGGCCCGCGGCATGGAGCTGGGCGAACTGCGCATCGGCGCCGGCCCCTTTGCCGGTGCCGCGCTGGTCGGCGCACCGGTGGGCCAACTGTGCCAACAGCATCCGCAGCTGCATGTGGAGGTGATCATCGCGCCCTGGCTGGAACTGCCCGAACGCCTGCAGCGCCGGGAGATCGACCTGCTGGTCGCCGACCTGCATGAAATCGAGACACTGGAAGACTATGAGCGCCTGCCCTTTGGCGAACACCTGACGCTGCCGGTGTGCCGTGCCGGCCACCCACTGAGCCGACAGACCGAGTTGTCACTGCCGGCGCTGCTGGATTACCCGCTGGCCGGGCCCAACCTGCCCCCGGCCGTCAGCCGGCAGTTTCTCGACAGGCTGCCCCACGCTCTACATCAGACGCTGCGTCAGCAACTGAAGCTGAGCATCACCTGCGACAGCTCGCCGACGCTCAAGAGCATTCTGCTGCATTCCGATGCGGTCGCCGTATTGCCGCTGTTCATGGCCGAGGAGGAACTGCGCGATGGCCGCCTGGTCGCCCTGCCGCAACTCGATCCTGGCCTACACGGGCGCTTTGGCGTGGCCTGGCTGAAGGGACGACGCCTGTCACGACCAGCGCAGCGCTATATCGAGTTGCTGCAGGCGCATGACACCGTATTGGCCGGCCGCGAAGCTGACCTGCTGAGGCTTTAACGCTGGGGAATCGGCGGCATCGGGAAAGGCATGACATTGCCGACCTGCGCCTCGGTCACCTTTGGGGTACCGATGCGCTCGACTTCGTCGATGCGAATGATGCTGGGCATCGGGATGAAGCTGCGCAGCACACCGTCGAACTGGGCCTTGAGCTTTTCCTCGCTGGGGTCGACCAGCATCTGGCTGCGCTCGCCAAACACCAGCTCTTCCACCTCGAGAAAGCCCCACAGTTCGCTCTGGAAGATCTGCTTGGCATAGATCTCGAAGACCTGGCCCTGGCTCTGGAAGATCACCTTGAAGATGGGGTTTTCACGCTTGTTCATGCTGGGGAAGTGACGCCGGAAAAACGGGGCGCGCATCATAACAGCCGCTGGGCACGCGGAGCTAGGAAGGCTGCCCGACGGTCACTATAATGCGCGGTCCTGTCATTACCCCCAGTGAAACACCCATGGCCAAGAAGCTTTACATCGAAACCCACGGTTGCCAGATGAACGAGTACGACAGCTCGCGCATGGTCGATCTGCTGGGCGAACACCAGGCCATGGAAGTCACTGAAAATCCGGCCGAAGCCGACGTGATCCTGCTCAACACCTGTTCCATCCGTGAAAAGGCGCAGGACAAGGTGTTCTCCCAACTGGGCCGCTGGCGCGAGCTGAAGCTGGAAAACCCGGAGCTGGTGATCGGCGTTGGCGGCTGCGTGGCCAGCCAGGAAGGCGCCGCCATCCGCGACCGCGCCCCCTATGTCGATGTGGTGTTCGGCCCGCAGACCCTGCACCGCCTGCCGGAAATGATCGACGCAGCGCGCACCACGAAGACCGCGCAGGTCGATATCAGCTTCCCCGAAATCGAGAAATTCGACCACCTGCCCGAAGCCCGCGTCGACGGCCCCAGCGCCTTCGTCTCGGTGATGGAAGGCTGCAGCAAGTACTGCACCTTCTGCGTGGTGCCCTACACCCGCGGCGAGGAAGTCAGCCGGCCGCTGGTCGACGTGCTGCTGGAAATCACCCAGCTGGCCGAGAAGGGCGTGAAGGAAGTGACCCTGCTCGGGCAGAACGTCAACGGCTACCGCGGCCCGACCCCGGACGGCCATATCGCCGACTTCGCCGAGCTGCTCTACGCGGTGGCCGAGATCGACGGCATCGAGCGCATCCGCTACACCACCAGCCACCCGCTGGAGTTCTCCGACGCCATCATCCAGGCCCATGCCGACATTCCGAAACTGGTGAAGTACCTGCACCTGCCGGTGCAGTCCGGCTCGGACCGCATCCTCGCGGCCATGAAGCGCAACCACACCGCACTGGAATACAAGTCGCGCATCCGCAAGCTCAAGGCGGCGGTGCCGGACATTCTGCTCAGCACCGACTTCATCGTCGGCTTCCCCGGCGAGACCGAGAAGGACTTCGAGCAGACCATGAAGCTGATCGAGGACGTCGGCTTCGACTTCTCCTACTCCTTCGTCTATAGCGCGCGCCCCGGCACCCCGGCCGCCGACCTGGCCGACGACACCCCGGAAGAGGTGAAGAAGCAGCGCCTGTCGATCCTGCAGACACGCATCGCCCAGCTGGGCTTCGAGAACAGCCGGCGTATGGTCGGCACCACCCAGCGCATTCTGGTCACCGACTATTCGAAGAAGGACCCAGGCATGCTCCAGGGCCGTACCGAGAGCAACCGCGTGGTCAACTTCCGCTGCAACACCCCGAGCCTGATCGGCCAGTTCGTCGACGTGCAGATCGACGACGCCCTGCCCCACTCGCTGCGCGGCAGCCTGCTCGACCAAAGTCTGATCTAAAGCCCAGGCCGGCGGAACTTTCACCTTCCGCCAACCGGGTTTATCCTGAACTCCCATCGCCCTCGGCCAAACAGCACATTGAACGCGAACCTGGAACTGCACCGCTTCACCCTCGACCCTTTCGAAGCCAAGCGCTTCGCCAACCTGTGCGGGCAGTTCGATGAACACCTGCGCCTGATCGAGCAACGCCTCGGTCTGGAAATCCGCAACCGCGGCAACCAGTTCGAAGTGGTCGGCGAAGGCCACCGCAGCCATGCCGCCGAGCTGCTGCTGCGCCGCCTGTACCGTGAGACCGAAGCCACCGAGCTGTCGCCGGATCTGGTTCACCTGTTTCTCCAGGAGTCTGGGGTGGAGGCGCTTAATAATTCAGCGCCGGAGCAGATGGTTTCGCTAAAGACGCGCAAGGGCATGATCAAGCCGCGCGGCGCCAACCAGCAGCGCTACGTCAAATCGATCCTGGCCCACGACATCAACTTCGGCATCGGCCCAGCCGGCACCGGCAAGACCTACCTGGCGGTGGCCTGCGCGGTGGACGCGCTGCTGCGCGAGGAAATCCGCCGCATCCTGCTGGTGCGCCCGGCAGTCGAGGCCGGCGAGAAACTCGGTTTCCTGCCCGGCGACCTGTCGCAGAAGATCGACCCCTACCTGCGCCCGCTGTACGACGCGCTGTACGAGATGCTCGGCTTCGAGCAGGTGGCCAAGCTGATCGAGAAGCAGGTGATCGAAGTTGCCCCGCTGGCCTATATGCGCGGCCGTACCCTTAATAACAGCTTCATCATTCTCGACGAGAGTCAGAACACCACCACCGAGCAGATGAAGATGTTCCTCACCCGGATTGGCTTCGGCTCCACCGCCGTGATCACCGGCGACATCACCCAGGTCGACCTGCCCCGCGGCACCAAGAGCGGCCTGCGCCATGTGATCGAAGTGCTCAAGGACGTACCGGGTATCGGTTTCACCCATTTCGAATCCAAGGACGTGGTCCGCCACCCGCTGGTGCAGCGCATCGTCGAAGCCTATGAGCGTTTCGACAGCGCCGCCGAGCGTGAGCGGGCCGAACGCCAGGCCGCCCGCCAGGACCAGGAGCCGCGCCCGTGATCGAACTTGACCTGCAACTGGCCACCGAGGCCAGCGACCTACCCGCTGAGGCGCAACTGCGTCGCTGGGTGGAACTGGCCCTGCGCCAGCGCACAGCCGATTCCGAGCTGACCATCCGCCTGGTCGATGCAGAAGAAGGTCAGGAGCTCAACCGCACCTACCGGCACAAGGACTACGCCACCAACGTATTGTCCTTCCCCGCCGAAGTACCGGACGGGCCGGACGGCGAACCGCTGCTCGACATTCCGCTGCTGGGCGATCTGGTGATCTGCGTCCCGGTGGTCGAGCACGAGGCCCGCGAACAGAACAAGGCACTGGAGGCCCACTGGGCCCATCTGGTCATCCACGGCTGCCTGCACCTGCTCGGCTACGACCACATCGACGATGAGGAAGCTGAGGAAATGGAAGGCCTGGAACGACAATTGCTGGCGGAACTGGGTTATCCCGACCCTTACCGCGACGACGAAGAGACCGAGTAACACCGCATGAGCGAAGACCGATCGAGTAACGGGCACAGGTCCTGGCTGAGTAAAATCTTCCAGGCCTTTGCCCATGAACCGAAGAACCGCCAGGAGCTACTGGAGCTGCTGCGCGAGGCGCACCAGAACAAGTTGCTCGACAGTGAGGCCCTGTCGATTGTCGAAGGCGCCATCCAGGTCGCCGACCTGCAGGTGCGCGACATCATGATTCCGCGCTCGCAGATGATCAGCATCAAGGCCAGCCAGAGCCCCGAGGAATTCCTCCCGGCGGTCACCAGCTCGGCACACTCGCGCTACCCGGTGATCGGCGATGGTGCCGACGATGTGCTCGGTATCCTTCTGGCCAAGGACCTGCTCCCCCTGCTGCTGCGCGGCCGTGAAGACTTCAACATCCGCGAGATGCTGCGCCCGGCCACCTTCGTTCCCGAATCCAAGCGCCTCAACGTGCTGCTGCGCGAGTTCCGCGCCAACCGCCACCACATGGCCATCGTCATCGACGAATACGGCAGCGTCGCCGGCCTGGTGACCATCGAGGACGTGCTGGAGCAGATCGTCGGCGATATCGAGGACGAGCACGACGTCGAGCAGGACAGCTACTTCAAGGACCTGCCCAGCGGCGACTTCATCGTCAAGGCACAGACCCCGCTGGCCAGTTTCAACGAGCATTTCGATACCGACCTGAAAAGCGACGGCTGCACCAGCATCGGCGCCCTGCTGATGGACGAGTTCGGCCACGTGCCCAAGCGCAACGAAAGCCTGGAGCTAGCCGGCTACCGCTTCCGCGTGATCAACGCCGACAGCCGCCGCATTCACCTGCTGCGCCTGACCCCGCTGGAACGCTGAGCACCGGCAATACCGTGATACCAAGCCCCCGCCTGCTGGGGCTTTTGCTTTTAGCCTTCGACCAGTAGCCTTGGCGGCCTTGCACCACCCTCAAGGATCGCTATGCGCTGGATTACTGCTCCCGGCTGGCCCGGACACCTGCTCGCCGCTGCCGCCGGCGCCCTGATGACGCCGAGTCTGGCGCCCTTTGGCTGGTGGCCGCTGGCTCTGCTGTCACTGGGCCTGATCTACCTCGGCCTGCGCGAGCTGCCGACCCACGCGGCCCTCTGGCGCGGCTGGTGGTACGGCCTGGGCACCTTCGCCGCGGGTACCAGCTGGATCTACGTCAGCATCCATGATTACGGCGCGGCATCACCGGCACTGGCCGGTCTGCTGATGCTGGCGTTTTCCATGGCCATCGCCTTCTTCTTTGCCCTGCCTGCTGCCCTCTGGGCGCGCTGGCTGCGCCGCACCGAAGCACCACTGGCCGATGCCCTGGCGTTCGCCGCCCTGTGGGTGGCGCTGGATGCTTTCCGCGGCTGGTTCCTCACCGGTTTTCCCTGGCTGTACGCCGGCTACAGCCAGCTGGATGGCCCGCTGGCGCCACTCGCGCCGCTGGGCGGTGTCTGGCTGATCACCTTCACCCTGGCCCTCAGCGCCGCTCTGCTGGTCAACCTGCCTCGCCTGCTGAGCCGCAAACCCGCCCTGCTGGCCGCTGCCACCCTGCTGGTTGCACCCTGGCTGGCTGGTCTGGCACTTCAGGGCCATGCCTGGACCCAGAGCAAGGGTGAGCCGCTGTCGGTGGTGGCCATTCAGGGCAATATCGAACAGCAGATGAAGTGGGACCCGCGGCAGCTGGAGATGCAGCTCGACCTCTATCGCCAGCTGAGCTTCAACAGCCCCAGGGCCGATCTGCTGGTATGGCCGGAAACCGCCGTGCCGGTACTCAAGGAATACGCCGAGGGTTACCTGAATGTGATGGCGATGTTCGCCCGTGATCGCCAGTCGGCGCTAATCACCGGCGTGCCGGTGCGTGAGGTCAACGAGCGCGGCGAGAAGCGCTACTACAACGGCATCACCGTGGTGGGTGAAGGCAGCGGTACCTACCTCAAGCAGAAACTGGTGCCATTCGGCGAATACGTGCCGCTACAGGACCTGTTGCGCGGCCTGATCGCCTTCTTCGACCTGCCGATGTCGGACTTCGCCCGCGGTCCGGCCGACCAGCCGCTGCTGGAGGCCAAAGGCCTGAAAATCGCGCCCTACATCTGCTATGAGGTGGTCTACCCGGAGTTCGCCGCCAGCCTGGCCAAAGACAGTGACCTACTGCTGACGGTCAGCAACGACACCTGGTTCGGTCGCTCCATCGGCCCGCTGCAACACCTGCAGATGGCACAGATGCGCGCCCTCGAAGCCGGGCGCTGGATGATCCGCGCCACCAACAACGGCGTCACCGCACTGATCGATCCCCAAGGGCAGATCACCCGCCAGGTGCCGCAATTCCAGCGCGCCGTCCTGCAGGGTGAAGTCAGCGCCATGCAGGGGCTCACGCCCTATCTGCGCTACGGCAGCTGGCCGCTGATCGGTCTATGCCTGACTCTGCTGCTGTGGGCGCGCCTGACCAGCCGCCTGAGCAAGGCGCTGTAAGCCTGACTAGTACAGCCAGGGATACAGCAGGCGGCCCAGCGCCTCATTGAGCAACTGCGCGCTCTGCCAGAAGGCCTTGCCCTCTGGCAGCCAGCCGCCGAAGGGGCGGGCATTGGCGACACCGAGAAAGCCAACAGGCGCGGCCACCACCTGCAGCCCCTGCCGCTCAAAGCACCAACGACTTCGCGGCATATGCGCCGCTTGCGTCACCAGCACAACGCGCCGCACACCCGCCTCACGCAGCAGCGGCGCGCTGAACAGGGCATTTTCCCGGGTGGTACGGCTGCGCTCCTCGCGCCAGCGCACCGTGATGCCGTAGTCGCGCGCCAGACTCTCCGCCATCAATGCGGCCTCGGAAGGTGGCTGGCCGTAATGCAACCCACCCGTAACCAGCAAGGGCAGGCCACTGGCCTTGGCCAGACGTGCCGCATAACGCAGTCGCTCAGCAGCCAGATGACTGGGCTGATCGCCCTCCCAGGCCGGATCGCCGCGCTCGCGGCCTGCGCCCAGCACCACGATGGCCTGAGCCTCCCGCTGCAACTGCGTCCAGGCCGACTGCGGCAAGGGCGCATCGTTTTCCAAGGCCCGACCGCCCCACTCCACCACGATCGGCAGAGACATCAGCCACAAGCCGAGCAAGCCACCGACAAAGCCGCCCCTGGCCAGCCGCGGATAACGCCAACGCAGCCACCAGGCCGCCAGCAGCATGAGCAGGAACAGCCCAGGCGGCAGGAAAAACTGCTTGAAGAGGTATCGAATCGGCATAGGCCCTCCCGGAAGAGGGTACTAGCCTAGCAAGCCGCTGAAAAACTACCTACGTTGCCATCGCAGCGTTAAAAACAGGCTCAGAATGCTCATTTACCGCTCGTAACTGCGCTTCTTCACCTGTTTTTGCCTTGCACTGGCTGCCTCGCCAACGTTTCTCAACGACCTGCTAGCGCGGTGCACTGGCGCGAAACAGCTGCGAGCCGCAGGCCGGGCAAGGCGTCACACCCTGCCCGCGCAGCCAGGGCACCTGCGTGCCACACATGGCGCAGCACAGCTGCTGGCGGCGCTTGAGGCGCGGCTTGACCAGCACCAGCTTGCTGGCAGCCGGGCGCGGCTGCTTGCCATTGACTCGCGCCCCCATGGTGCGCGCCTGGCGCATGGATTGATGCTCCAACTGCTCCAGTTCCGCCGCGGCCGCATGCCAACCCTGCAGCCAGTGCAGGTCACGCTCCAGGTAAGCCTGAATCAGCTCCATCTCGGCATTGGTCAAGCCCTTGAGCTCGACCAGTTGCGGTTCGATGTCGCGCAGTCGGCGCGCACTTTCCGCCTCATCCAGGGCCAGGGCGAGACGCTGCAGCAAGCGCTCGTACAATCCACCAGCCGGTTCCGACCTTCTCGACTCCATCATGACAACAACCCTGTACCACAAGCCGCTGAGGCCATTGTCATGAGCTTAGTCAGCACTCTCCGCGGCGCAGGTCCAGCGCGACAAACGGCACGACAATCTGACCAACAAGACAGAAATTTGTCGACCTGCGCTCAGCACTGAGGGCATCGTCAGCCAACCGACACGGCCTGGCGGCATTTCCCTCGCAGTGCCTGCCTCATGTATCCTACGGCGTTTATCCGTAAGCCCATTCCCCAGCGCCAGAAGCCATGCACGAACAGTACTCGCCCCGTGATATCGAAGCCGCCGCGCAGTCCCAGTGGGACGCGCAGAAATCCTTTGTCGTGAGTGAACAACCGGGCAAGGACACCTTCTATTGCCTGTCGATGTTCCCCTACCCGAGCGGCAAGCTGCACATGGGCCACGTGCGCAACTACACCATCGGTGACGTGATCGCCCGCTACCAGCGCATGCAGGGCAAGAACGTGCTGCAGCCGATGGGCTGGGACGCCTTCGGCATGCCGGCGGAAAACGCCGCCATGAAGAACAAGGTCGCGCCGGCCAAGTGGACCTACGAGAACATCGACTACATGAAGTCCCAGCTGAAATCGCTGGGCCTGGCCATTGACTGGACCCGCGAAGTCACCACCTGCAAGCCGGACTACTACCGCTGGGAACAGTGGCTGTTCACCCGCCTGTTCGAGAAAGGCGTGATCTACCGCAAGAACGGCACCGTGAACTGGGACCCGGTCGACCAGACCGTACTGGCCAACGAGCAGGTCATTGATGGCCGTGGCTGGCGTTCGGGCGCGCTGATCGAGAAGCGCGAAATCCCGATGTACTACTTCAAGATCACCGCTTACGCCGAAGAGCTGCTGAGCAGCCTGGACGAGCTGGAAGGCTGGCCCGAGCAGGTCAAGACCATGCAGCGCAACTGGATCGGCAAGAGCTTCGGCGCCGACATCGTGTTCGACTACGATGTTGCCAGCATCGGTATCGAAGGCCAGCTGAAGGTCTACTCGACCCGCCCCGACACCCTGATGGGCGCCACCTATGTGGCCGTGGCCGCCGAGCACCCGCTGTCGCAGCGCGCGGCCGAAAGCAATCCGGCCATCGCTGCGTTCATTGCCGAATGCAAGGCAGGATCGGTCGCAGAAGCCGATATGGCGACCATGGAGAAGAAGGGCGTGGCCACCGGCCAGTTCGTCATCCATCCGCTGACCGGCGACAAGCTGCCGGTATTCGTCGCCAACTACGTGCTGTGGGGCTACGGCGAAGGCGCGGTGATGGCCGTGCCGGCACACGACGAGCGCGACTTCGAATTCGCCAGCAAGTACGGCCTGCCGATCAAGCAGGTGTATGTCGCGGCGGACAAGGACTACGACGCCAGCACCTGGCAGGACTGGTACGGCGACAAGGCCGGCCTGACCACCATCAACTCCGGCAAATACGACGGCCTGGACTTCAGCGCCGCCTTCGACGCCATCGTTGCCGATCTGGAAGCCAGCGCCCACGGCGCGCGCAAGACCCAGTTCCGCCTGCGCGACTGGGGCATCAGCCGCCAGCGCTATTGGGGCTGCCCGATCCCGATCATCCACTGCGACACCTGCGGCGACGTGCCGGTGCCGGAAGACCAACTACCGGTAGTCCTGCCCGAAGACGTGGTGCCGGACGGCGCCGGCAGCCCGCTGGCCAAGATGCCCGAGTTCTACCAGTGCAAGTGCCCGAAGTGCGGTGCCGACGCCAAGCGCGAAACCGACACCATGGACACCTTCGTGGAAAGTTCCTGGTACTACGCCCGCTATGCCTCGCCGCAATACACCGGCGGCATGGTCGACCCGCAAGCGGCCAACCACTGGCTGCCGGTCGATCAGTACATCGGCGGCATCGAGCACGCCATCCTGCACCTGCTGTACGCACGCTTCTTCCACAAGCTGATGCGCGACGAAGGTCTGGTCAGCTCGAATGAGCCGTTCAAGAACCTGCTGACCCAGGGTATGGTGGTCGCCGAGACCTACTACCGCACCCTGGAAAACGGCGGCAAGGACTGGTTCAACCCGGCCGACGTGGAAGTCGAGCGTGACGCCAAAGCCAAGGTCATCGGCGCCAAGCTGAAAACCGACGGACTGCCGGTGGAGATCGGCGGCACCGAGAAGATGTCCAAGTCGAAGAACAACGGCGTGGACCCGCAGGCCATGATCGACGCCTACGGCGCCGACACCTGCCGCCTGTTCATGATGTTCGCCTCGCCGCCCGACATGAGCCTGGAGTGGTCCGACTCCGGCGTCGAGGGCGCCAGCCGCTTCCTGCGCCGTGTCTGGCGCCTGGCCCACAGCCATGTCAGCGCCGGTCTGCCGGGTACGCTGGATGTTGCCAGCCTGAACGACGAGCAGAAGGCCGTGCGCCGCGCCATCCACCTGGCCATCAAGCAGGCCAGCAATGACGTCGGCCTGCACCACAAGTTCAACACCGCCATCGCCGCCGTGATGACCCTGATGAACGTGCTGGAAAAGGCTGCCACCGCCACCGAACAGGACCGAGCCCTGCTGCAGGAAGGCCTGCAGACCGTGGCCCTGCTGCTGGCCCCGATCACCCCGCACATCAGCCATGCGCTGTGGCAGGAACTGGGCAACAGCGGTGCCATCATCGACGCCCAGTGGCCTCAGGTCGACGAAAGCGCTCTGGTGCAGGACAGCCTGACCCTGGTCATCCAGGTCAACGGCAAACTGCGCGGCCAGATCGAAGTTCCGGCCGCCGCCAGCCGCGAAGAGGTCGAAGCGGCAGCACGCGGCAACGAAAACGTCCTGCGCTACCTCGACGGCCTGACCATTCGCAAGGTCATCGTGGTGCCAGGCAAACTGGTCAACATTGTTGCCAACTGAATAGTCGCCAACTGATCCAGGCCGTCGCAGCCCGCGCTGCGGCGGAACTCAGCAAGGGGAAAGAGAGAATGATGAAACGGAATCTGCTGGTAATCGGCCTGGCCACCGTCCTCAGCGCCTGCGGCTTTCAGCTGCGCGGTACCGGCGACACCCAGTTCGCCATCAAGGAAATTAACCTGACGGCGCGCAACAGCTACGGCGAAACCTTCAAGCAACTGCGCGACCTGCTGCAGAGCAGCCAAGTCAAGGTCAGCACCGCGGCGCCCTACACTCTGGACCTGGCCAACGAACAGGAAAGCCAGCGTACCGCCAGCTACACCACCAATACCCGTAGCGCGGAAACCCAGCTGACCAGCACCCTCGACTACCAGATCAAGAGCCGCGACGGCCTGCTCCTGCTGCAGGATCAGGTGGAAGTGCAGAAGGTCTATGTGCAGGACGGCAACAACCTGATCGGCTCCGACGAAGAAGCCGCCCAGCTGCGTGGTGAGATCCGCCGCGACCTGGTGCAGCAGATGGCCATGCGTCTGCAGCTGATCAACCCGGAGCGCCTGGCCGAACTGGAAACCACCGCGCGCGCCAAGGCCAAGGCCGAAGCCGATGTCCGGGAGGCAGCCGCCAAGGCCCGCGCCGAGCAGCCGCAGCAATCGCCGATCCAACTGCCGATCAGCCAGTAAGCAGACAAGGGCCGGGTAACCGGCCCTTTTCACACCTGACGAAGCTCGCTCCGCAATGAAACTCAACCCCGCGCAACTCGGCAAACACCTGCAAAACCAGCTGGCCCCGGTCTACGTGGTCAGCGGTGACGAGCACCTGCTCTGCCAGGAAGCCTGCGACGCCATTCGCGCCGCCTGCCGCGCCCAGGGTTTCAGCGAGCGCCAGGTATTTCATGTCGACAAGAACTTCGACTGGGGCCAGCTCTATGCGGCCGGCGCCAGCCTGTCGCTGTTCGCCGAAAAGAAGCTTATCGAGCTGCGTATCGACGGCGGCAAGCCTGGCGACAAGGGCGCTGCTGCTCTGCTCGACTACCTGGCCCGCCCGGCCGAGGACACCCTGCTGCTGATCAGCCTGCCCAAGCTCGATGGCAGCACGCAGAAAACCAAGTGGGCCAAGGCGCTGATCGACGGCCAGCACAGCCAGTTCGTGCAGATCTGGCCAGTGGAGAGCAGCCAGCTGCCCGCCTGGATTCGCCAGCGCCTGGCCAATGCCGGCCTGGCCGCCAGCCCCGAAGCGGTCGAGCTGATCGCCGCTCGTGTGGAGGGCAACCTGCTGGCCGCCCAGCAGGAAATCGAGAAGCTCAAGCTGATGGCCGAGGGCAATCAGATCGACGCCGCCACCGTGCAGGCGGCAGTTGCCGACAGTGCACGCTTCGACGTGTTCGGCCTGATCGATGCCGCCCTCAACGGCGAAGCCCAGCACAGCCTGCGCATGCTCGAAGGGCTGCGCGGCGAGGGAGTCGAAGCACCGGTAATTCTCTGGGCCCTGGCCCGGGAGATCCGCCTGCTGGCGGGGCTCGCTCAGCAGTTTGCCGCCGGCGTGCCGATGGACAAGGCCTTCGCCAGTTGCCGTCCGCCGGTCTGGGACAAGCGTCGGCCGCTGCTGTCCAAGGCCCTGCAGCGCCATCCGCATGCCCGCTGGCAGCAGATGCTGGGGGA
This sequence comes from Pseudomonas fluvialis, assembly GCF_014207935.1. GTDB lineage: Bacteria > Pseudomonadota > Gammaproteobacteria > Pseudomonadales > Pseudomonadaceae > Aquipseudomonas > Aquipseudomonas fluvialis_A. The sequence continues at coordinate 144,101 of NZ_JACHLL010000004.1, forward strand.
TGCCCAGCGTATCGACGCGCAGATCAAGGGCCAGGCCGAAGGTTCGCCGTGGAACGGCCTCAGCCGCCTGTGCCTGCTGCTGGCCGGTCAGCGCCTGCACTTGCCCGCCGAGTAAACGGCAGCTGGACATTTTTTGACCAGCCGCGCATGCTCCGCACGCCAGCAACCCGCTGGTGTTCATCGAGGAACTCGCACATGGCCAAGCCCCGCAAACGACGACCGAATCAGGCCAAATCCCTGGTTGCCCAACCGCTGTTCCGCTGCCGCCAGGAACAACCAAAGAAAGGAAAAGGCAGCTACCGCCGCGAAGCCTCCCAGCAAAACTGGGAGGCTTCTGTGTTTCTGGCGGCCTGAAAAGCCCATTCGTGCTAGGGTAGCGACCTGTCCGCTGGTTCAGGAACACCCATGTCCATGCTGTCCCCCAACCGCCTTGGCTTTGCCATCGCCTTCGCCCTGCTCTGCTCCTGCAGCAGCACCCCGCCCGCGACGAGCAACTCGACGAGCCCGACCCAAGCGCCCACCCCGGTCGTTGCCGCACAGGCCAAGAGCACCGCGAGCAGCCCGGCCGACACACCGGCCCGCCATGAGAGTTTCAGCGCCTGGCAGAGTGACTTCCGCCGCCTGGCTCTGGCCCAGGGTATCAGCGTCGCGACCCTCGATGCCGCCCTCACCGGCCTTGAACCCGATCCCGGCGTCATTGCCGCCGACAGCAGCCAACCCGAATTCACCCGCCCGGTGTGGGAATACCTGGACGGCGCCGTCTCGGCCAGCCGGGTCAAGCGCGGTCAGCAGCTGCAGAGCGAACATGCCGTCACCCTCAGCGCCATCGAGCAGCGCTATGCCGTAGATGCTCAGGTGCTGCTAGCGGTCTGGGGCATGGAAAGTGCCTTCGGCCATAACATCGGCAACAAGAGCGTCATCCGCTCGCTGGCCAGCCTGGCCTATGCCGGTCGCCGCGCCAACTTCTGGCAGGAACAACTGCTCGCCGCTCTGCGCATCCTCGATGCCGGCGACATTAGTGCCCGCGGCATGATCGGCTCCTGGGCCGGCGCCATGGGTCAGACCCAGTTCATGCCGACCACCTTTGCCAGCCATGCGGTGGACTTCGACGGCGATGGCCGCCGCGACATCTGGAACTCGGCCAGCGACGCCCTCGGCTCCGCCGCGCACTATCTGCAGGCCTCCGGCTGGCAGGCCGGCAAACCCTGGGGTTTCCAGGTCGCCCTGCCGGATAACTTCGACTATGCACTGGCCGACACCGGCATTCGCAAGACCTACGCCCAGTGGTACGCCCTCGGCATCAAGGGCACTCCACAGGGGCTGGCACCTGACGACCGCGGCTACCTGCTGCTGCCGGCTGGCCACCGTGGCCCGGCGTTCCTGGTCTTCGGCAATTTCAACAGCATTCTCAAGTACAACAACTCGACCTCCTACGCGCTGGCCATCGGCCTGCTCAGCGATGCCATTCGTGGCCAGCAGCTCGCCCTGCAATGGCCACGGGGCGACAAGCCGCTCTCGCGCCATGAACGCATCGAACTGCAGGAGCAGCTGAGCCGGCTGGGCTTCGATCCGGGGATTGCCGACGGCATCATCGGCGCCAACACCCGCCGCGCCGTGCGGGGTTTCCAGCAGCACCTAGGCTGGCCGGCCGATGGTTATCCGACGCCCCAACTGCTGACTGAACTGCGCAAGCGCTGAAGCCCAACCCCAAGCCCGACCAGCCGGTCAGGCTGTGATAAACTGCGCGGCGGCCACAAGCCGCCCCGCCCACTGAGCCTCACCCGGAGCCCAGACTGCCGATGTCCGACACGCCCCCGTCCAAACCCGTAGCCAGCGGCGAGAAATTCCGCACCGCCCAGGGCATTACCGCGATCAAGGATGGTCAGAAGCGCCGCGCGTCGAGCGAGGCTCAGGTTTTCGAACCCAAGCCCAAGTGGTTGCGGGTCAAGGCACCCAGCGGCAGCCGATTCGAGGCGGTCAAGCGCAATGTCGGCGAACATCGCCTGAGCACGGTCTGTCAGGAATCACACTGCCCGAACATGGGCGAATGCTGGTCCAACGGCACCGCCACCATCATGTTGATGGGCTCGGTCTGCACCCGAGCCTGCCGCTTCTGCGCGGTGGATACCGGCAACCCCAACGGCTGGCTGGACCTGGAAGAACCGCAGAACACCGCCAAGTCGGTGGAACTGATGGCCCTGCGCTACATCGTACTGACCTCGGTGGACCGCGATGACCTGGCCGACGGTGGCGCCAGTCACTACGCGGCCTGCGTGCAGGCCATCAAGCAGAACACCCCGCAGGTCGTGGTCGAAGCACTGACCCCGGACTTCGACGGCGATCTGCACGCCATCGAGCAGGTCGTGGACTCGGGACTGGAAGTGTTCGCACAGAACGTCGAAACCGTCGAGCGCCTGACCCATGAGGTGCGTGACCCCCGCGCCGGCTACGAGAAGACCCTGCATGTACTCAAGCACGCCAAACAGCATCGCCCGCAGGTACTGACCAAAACCAGTCTGATGCTGGGCCTGGGCGAGACCGACGAGGAAGTGCTGCAGACCATGGATGATCTGCGCGCCATTGGTGTGGACATCCTCACCCTCGGCCAATACCTGCAACCGACGCGCAATCACCTGCCGGTCAGGCGCTGGGTCAGCCCGGAAGAGTTCAACCGCTTCCGCGAGATCGGTCTGAAAAAGGGCTTCATGGAAGTCGCCGCCGGTCCGCTGGTGCGTTCCAGCTACCGCGCCGACCGGGTATTCGAGAAGAACAACCTGGGGCTGGCCGCACCGGTTCCGGTCCCTGGCCAGGAACTCGACAGCAGCCTGATCCCGGCGCTGAACCTGAACTGAGCCTGCCTGGCTCAGGCCGTTGGCCGACGCCTGTTACACGTAGCCAAGACGCTGACGCAATGCCTGTTCCAGGCGTTGTGCCACTTCGTCGAATACAGGCGGCGTGGCCAGCAAATCCTTCATCTGCACCATCTTCAGGCCGGCATAGCCACAGGGGTTGATGCGCTGAAAGGGCGTCATGTCCATGTCGACATTCAGTGCCAGGCCGTGGAACGAGCAGCCACGCCTGACCCGCAGACCCAGCGAGGCGATCTTGTCGTCTTTCACATAGACTCCGGGAGCCTCGGCCTTGGGCGCCGCCTTGATGCCATAGCCGGCCAGCACATCCACCAGGCTCAACTCCATGGCACTGACCAGCTCACGCACGCCCAGATCCAGACGACGCAGGTCCAGCATCAGATAGGCCACCAGTTGGCCGGGGCCGTGGTAGGTCACCTGACCACCCCGCTCGACCTGCACCACCGGAATGTCACCGGGCGCCAGCAGGTGTTCAGGCTTGCCGGCCTGCCCCTGGGTGAAAACCCGGGGATGCTGCAGCAGCCAGATTTCATCCGCCGTCTGCTCGTCACGCTCGTCCGTCAGGCGACGCATCGCCTCCAGCGTCGGCAGGTAATCCGCCAACCCCAGATGACGCACCAGCAGGGGCGGTGCCACTAGAGCACCATGTGCACGCGCCCGGTGGCGCGCAGATCGACATGGATGGCCTGCAACTGCTCGACACCGGTCGCGGTGATCAGCACCTGAACGGACAGGAAGCGCCCGTTGCGGCTGTCGCGCACCACCAGCGTGCTGCTGTCGAGGCCTGGGGCATGGCGGCCAATGACCTGAATGACCAGATCGGCAAAGTCTTCGCCGGCCTCACCGATCACCTTGATCGGGTAGTTCGGACAGGGGAATTCGATTTTCGGGGCTTGAACGTCGCTATCGGTCATGGCATCGGCGGGCTATTGGCCCGTTGGCAGAGGCAGGCTCCAGAGTGGGAGCGCTGCACGGAAGGAAGTCAGCCCGGAGTGGGCGCTTCCCTATAAATAAGCCCGGCCTCGGGATTTTCAAGGCCGGGCTAGCATTGGCGGACGCACGGTCGGGTGCGTCCCCTTCTGTCTCAGCTGAGTGGTCTCAGTTGAACAGACCGAAGAAGAACAGACGAATACCGTCCCATAGACGGCGGAAGAAACCGCCCTCTTCGACAGCCTCCAGGGCCACCAGATCGGCACTATGCACCACTTCCTCACCCAGCTTGACCTGCACGCTGCCGATCACATCGCCCTGCTTGATCGGCGCCACCAGCTGCGGATTCAGGTTCATGCTGGCCTGCAGCTTGGCCAACTGGCCCTTGGGCAGGGTCAGGCTGAGGTCACTGGCCAGGCCTGCCTTCACTTCACGGGTAGCGCCTTTCCAGACCTGCGCCTTGGCGAGCTCGGCACCCTTCTGATAGAAGGTCTTGGTTTCGAAGAAGCGGAAGCCGTAGGTTAGCAGTTTCTGGGTTTCGGCAGCACGCGCCGACTCGTTGGCGGTACCAAATACCGAGGTGATCATGCGTGCGCCTTCGCGGACGGCAGAAGCCACCAGGCAGAAGCCGGCTTCCTCGGTGTGGCCGGTTTTCAGGCCATCGACGGTCTTGTCGCGATACAGCAGCAGGTTGCGGTTGCCCTGCTTGATGTTGTTCCAGAAGAAGTCCTTCTGCGAGTAGATCGCATAATGCTGAGCGTCTTCGTTGATGATCGCGCGAGCCAGAATGGCCATGTCGTGGGCACTGGAATAGTGCTCCGGATGTGGCAGGCCGGTGGCGTTCATGAAGTGGGAGTTCTTCATGCCCAGGCGCTCGGCGGTCTCGTTCATCATGTCAGCGAAGGCATCCTCGGAGCCTGCGATGTACTCGGCCAGGGCGATACTGGCGTCATTGCCGGACTGGATGATGATGCCGTGCAGCAGATCATCGACCTTCACCTGGCTGTTCAGCGGCAGGAACATGGTCGAACCACCCGAGGCGGCACCACCGGTACGCCAGGCATGTTCGCTGACCGGCACCAGGTCTTCCTCGCCGATCTTGCCCTTGCGGATTTCCAGGGTCGCGATGTAGGCGGTCATCAGCTTGGTCAAGCTGGCCGGCGGCAGGCGTTCGTCGCCATTGTTTTCCACCAGGACCTTGCCGCTGGCGTGATCCATCAGCACATAGGACTTGGCGGCCAGCTGCGGCGGCGAAGGCAGGGCATCGACAGCCCAGGCGCTGGGCGCACAGATCAACAGGACAGTAATAAGCAGGCGTTGCAGGGTGTTGATGTTCATCCGAATCTCTGACTGTTACTCATGATGGTCGATCGGCCTCCCATCCCTGGGCGACCGTGCTGCCCGCAAGATGCGGGCGAATCGTGGTACGGACTTACGGCTTGACCAGGGTCGGCTGCCCCAGATTGGCCAGGCGGATACTGTCCTGCAGCTTCAGCGCTTCATCCTGCGTGTCGATCGGCCCCAGGCGCACGCGGTGCAGGATCTGCTGATTCAGCGCCACCGAGCTGATAAATACCGGGGCAGCCGTCAGACTGCCCAGCTTCGACTTGAGCAGCTCCGCAGCGTCCGGATTGGCGAAGGCGCCCACCTGGAGATACAGGCCAGACAGCCCGGCTGAAGCGTTTTTTTTTGCGTCGATCTGCACCGGCAGGACAGCGGCGGCATGCTGCTCAAGCGGCGGCGTGTACTGCTCGACCGGCGCCGGCATGGCCTGGGCCGAAGTGGCCGGCAGCGACAGCGGCTTGTTCGAGGCCTGCTGCGGGGCGGCCAGCACCAGCGGCACCGGGCGACCCTGCTGGGCCCACCACTCATGCGGGTCGATACCTTCGACCGTCACGCGCGCGGTACCGGTTTCGGCATAGCCGAGCTTCTTCGCTGCAGCGAAGGACAGGTCGATGATGCGATCGGAATAGAACGGGCCACGGTCGTTGACGCGCAGGATCACGGTCTTGCCGTTGTCGAGATTGGTCACCTTGACGTAGCTGGGCAGCGGCAGGGTCTTGTGCGCCGCCGTCATGCCATAAAGGTCATAGGTTTCGCCGTTGGCGGTGGCCTGACCGTGGAACTTGGTGCCATACCAGGAGGCAGTGCCCGTGGCACGGTAACGGCGGGCATCCTGCAACGGGAAGTAGGTCTTGCCCATCACCGAATAGGGGTTGGCCTTGTAGCGCCCATAGTGCGGCATCGGCACGGCATCGGGGATTCGCGACACATCGACATCCCACCACGGCGAGCCATCGCGGTGCGGCCTGGAGAAGTCACCCGGCCCGCTGAGCGGCCCCGTACCCGGCTGCACCGGCTGCGGCGCGCGGCTGCTCGAACAGCTGGCCAGCACGGTCGCCAGGGCGGCATAGAGCGCAAGCGTCGGCAATCTCACTGGGCTTTCTCCCGGTTGGCACGCAAGGCCTCGGACAGCTGGTACACCGCCATCGAGTACATGTTGCTGCGGTTGTAGCGGGTGATCACGAAGAAGTTCGGCAGACCCAGCCAGTACTCAGGACCGGCCTCGCCCTCGAAACGGAAGGCACTGACCAGCAGGTCATCGCGCAGCGCATCATGGCTGGACCAGCCCAGAGTGCGCAACTGGCCGACATTCAGCTGCGGGTCGAGGCCCACGGTGAGGCCCTTGTCGAACTGCTGGCCACGCACATCGGCGCGGCTGACCACCGGTTCGCCCTGAGCCCAGCCATGGTGTTTGAAGTAGCTGGCCACGCTGCCGATGGCATCCACCGGGTTGGTCCAGATATTGATATGGCCGTCACCGTCGAAATCCACCGCATAGGCGCGGAAGCTGCTCGGCATGAATTGCGGCAAGCCCATGGCGCCCGCATAGGAACCCTTGAGGGTGAGCGGATCGACCTGTTCTTCGCGGGCAAGGAGGAGGAACTCCTTGAGCTGCTGGCAGAAGAACGGCGAACGCGGCGGGTAATCGAAACACAGGGTCGACAGGGCATCGAGCACGCGCCAGCTACCGGTATTGCCGCCGTAGAAGGTTTCCACGCCGATGATGGCGACGATTACCTGCGCCGGCACACCGTAGCTCTGCTCGGCGCGGGCCAGGGTCTCGGCATGCTGTTGCCAGAACGCCACGCCCTTGTCGATGCGCGCCTCGGTGATGAAGATCGGGCGGTATTCACTCCACGGCTTGACCCGCTCGGCCGGGCGCGAAATTGCATCGAGAATGGCCTGCTTGCGCTCGGCCTGGGCGAACAGGGCGGTCAGTTGCTCACTGGCAAAGCCATGATCACGGGTCATACCTGCGATGAACTCGCTCACCTGCGGCACACCCACGTAATCGCTGGCCAGCAGCGGCTGACAGGCCAGACTGCCGAGCAGGGCCAGGCCGAGGGCCCGGAGGTGTTTGCGCACGCCAATTGTGTCTTTCAAATTAACCAACCTTGTTATGCCTGCGCGATCCACTTGCGGTGCGTGTGGACCGACATCAATACCCCAAAGCCCGTCATCAGGGTCACCAACGAGGTGCCACCATAACTGATGAACGGCAGGGGAACCCCCACCACCGGCAACAGGCCACTGACCATGCCGATGTTAACGAATACGTAGACGAAGAACGTCATGGTGATGCTGCCGGCCAGCAACTTGCCAAACAGCGTCTGTGCCTGCGCAGTGATAAACAGACCACGTCCGATCAGCACCAGATAGACCATCAGCAACAGGCAGATACCGACCAGGCCGAACTCCTCGCCGAGCACGGCAATGATAAAGTCCGTATGGCTTTCCGGCAAAAAATCCAGGTGCGACTGGGTGCCAAGCAACCAGCCCTTGCCGAACACCCCGCCCGAGCCGATCGCCGCCTTGGACTGGATGATGTTCCAGCCCGAGCCCAGCGGATCGCTTTCCGGGTCGAGGAAGGTGTGAATGCGCTGCTTCTGGTAGTCATGCAGAACGAAAAACCACATGGCTACCGCGATTGGCACCGCCGCGGCCACCGCCGCACTGATCCAGCGCCAGCGCAGGCCGCCCATGAACAGGACGAAGGCACCGGACGCCAGGATCAGCATGGCTGTTCCCAGATCCGGCTGTTTCAGAACCAGGACAAAGGGAATGCCGATCAGCAGCAGACTGATGCAGATGTGCTTGAGCCGCGGCGGCAGACTGCCACGCGCCAGGTACCAGGCGATGGTCGCCGGCATGATCAGCTTCATGAACTCCGAGGGCTGGAAGCGGATCACCCCGGGAATGTGGATCCAGCGCGTGGCTCCCATCGCCGTGTAACCGAACAGCTCCACATACAGCAGCATCGCCGAACCGCCCAGATAGGCCAGCGGTACCCAGCGCGCCATGAAGCGCGGCTCGATCTGCGCCACGATGAACATCGCCAGCAGGCCCAGACCAAAGGAGCTGGCCTGCTTGAGCAGGGTGTCCCAGTTCTTGCCACTGGCCGAATACAGGACGAACAGCCCGCCGGCCGCCAGCACCAGGAGGATCAGCAGCAGCCAGCCATCGATATGCAGGCGCTGCAGCAGGGTGGCACGGCGGCGAACCACGTCCTCGCTGGACAGGGTGCGGTCGAAATTACCCATTAGTGACTCTCCACGGCCGGTGGCGCTGGGCGGAACTGCGCCTTGAGCTGGCCGCTGTCATCCAGCAGCCAGGCATCCATCACCTGCTTGACCACCGGGGCCGCGACGCCGGAGCCGGACTCGCCGTTCTCCACCATCACTGCCACAGCGATCTGCGGGTTTTCCACCGGAGCGAAAGCAATGAACAGGGCATGGTCGCGATGACGTTCCTGAATCTTGCTGCGGTCGTACTTTTCACCCTGCTTGATCGCCACAACCTGCGCCGTGCCGCTTTTGCCGGCGATGCGGTAGAGCGCCTGGGAGCCGACCTTGAATGCCGTACCGCGCGGATTGTGCAGCACCTGCTGCATGCCGTTACTGACCATATCCCAGTACTTCATGTCCTTGAGCACCACGTCCGGCGGCGTCTCCACCTGGGGAATCTGGCCATCGGCCATCAGTTGCTCCGGCGTCAGGCCGGCGGCCGAGCGCAGCAGGCGCGGACGCACCCAGCGGCCCTTGTTGGCCACCAGCGCCGTGGCCTGGGCCAATTGCAGGGGTGTGGCCTGCATGTAGCCCTGGCCGATACCGAGGATCAGCGTCTCGCCGGGATACCAGGCCTGACGATAGCGTGCCCGCTTCCACTCCGGCGACGGCATCAGGCCTTCGGCTTCCTCGCCCAGGTCGATGGACACGCGCCGGCCGATGCCCATGCCGTACAGATAATCGTGCAGCCGGCGTACACCCAGCTTGAGCGCCAGGTCATAGAAGTAGGTGTCGTTGGAACGCATGATCGCCAGCTGCAGGTCGACCCAGCCTTCGCCATTGCGGTTCCAGTTGCGGTACTTGTGTTCGTAGTTGGGCAGTTGGTAATAACCCGGATCGAAGATGCGGCTGCGCTCGGTGATCACCCCGGCATCCAGCCCCGCAGCAGCCACCATCGGCTTGATGGTCGAGCCCGGCGGATACAGGCCGCGCAGCACGCGGTTGTACAGCGGACGATCGATGGAATCGCGCAACGCCGCGTAATCTTTGAAGCTGATGCCGGTGACGAACAGGTTGGGATCGAAGCTCGGCTGGCTGGCCATCGCCAGGATACCGCCAGTGGCTGGTTCGATCGCCACCACCGCGCCACGCCGTCCGGCCAGCGCCGCCTCCGCGGCCTGCTGCAGCCTGAGGTCGAGATTGAGAGTCAGGTCGCGTCCGGACTGAGGCTCGGTCCGCTTGAGCACCCGCAACACGCGGCCACGGGCGTTGGTTTCGACTTCCTCGTAACCCACTTCGCCGTGCAGAACGTTCTCGTAGAATTTCTCCGCACCGGTCTTGCCGATATGGTGGGTGCCGCTGTAATCCACCGGATCGAGCTTTTTCAGCTCCTGCTCATTGATTCGCCCGACATATCCCACCGACTGGGCGAAGTGCTCGCCCAACGGATAGTGGCGAACCAGCTGCGCGGTCACCTCCACCCCGGGCAGGCGGAACTGGTTCACCGCGATTCGGGCAATCTGCTCCTCGGTCAGCTCAAACAGGATCGGCACCGGCTCGAACGGACGGCGCCCCTGGCGGAAGCGCTTCTCGAAGATGGCGCGATCCTCGGAGGTCAGCTCCAGCACCTGCACCAGGGTATCCAGCACGGCCTGCCAGTCACCGGCGCGCTCGCGGGTCACGGTCAGGCTGAAGCTGGGCCGGTTGTCGGCGATGATCACGCCGTTGCGGTCGAAGATCAGCCCGCGGGTGGGCGGAATCGGCTGCACGTGGATGCGGTTGTTTTCCGCCAGGGTGGTGTGATGATCGTACTGGATAACCTGCAGGTAATAGGCCCGCGCCACCAGCACCAGCGTCAGCATGACCACCAGCACGGCGCCGACCACCACGCGCCGCCTGACCAGGCGGGCGTCTCTTTCGTGGTCCTTGAGGCGGATCGGCTGCGGCATCGACGACGGTCTTATTTGTGGTACGGATGTCCGGACAAGACTGTCCAGGCCCGATAGATCTGCTCACCGAGCAGGATGCGCACCAGCGGATGCGGCAGAGTGAGCGGCGACAGCGACCAGCGCTGCTCACTGCGCGCACAGACTTCCGGCGCCAGCCCTTCCGGGCCACCGACCATGAGGTTGACCGTGCGCGCATCCAGGCGCCAGCGTTCCAGCTCGGCAGCCAGTTGTTCGGTGCTCCAGGGTTTGCCGTGAACTTCCAGGGTGACGATGCGCTCGCCGGGCTGCACCTTGCTCAGCATGGCCTCACCCTCCTGACGGATCAGGCGGGCAACGTCGGCATTCTTGCCGCGGGTGTTGAGCGGAATTTCCACCAGTTCCAGGGGCAATTCCGGCGGCAGGCGCTTGACGTACTCCTGCCACCCCTCCTCGACCCAGCGCGGCATGCGCGAACCGACGGCAATCAGGCGAATGCGCATGGCAGCGGCTTACTCGTGTTCCGCACCATGCTGGGCACGGCTCTGCTCAGCCCCTTGCCACAGCCGCTCGAGGTCATAGAACTGGCGGGTGGCGGTCTGCATGGCATGCACCACCACATCGCCCAGATCGAGCAGGGCCCACTCGCCGCCTTCCAGGCCTTCGCTGCCGATCGGGCGCACACCCTGCTCCTTGACCTTTTCCAGCACCTCATTGGCCATCGACTTGACGTGACGGCTGGAGGTACCGCTGGCGATCACCATGAAGTCGGTGACGCTGGTCTTGCCACGAACATCGATCACGGTGATGTCCTGGGCCTTCATATCTTCCAGTGTGGCAACCGCCAGCTGGACCAGTTGTTCGTTTTGCATGGGTAACACGTCCTCGGTAATCAGTTCGGCGCCCGGTACAGTCCGTGCGCATCGATGTAGTGCAACACCGCGTCGGGCAGCAGAAAGCGCACCGAGCAGCCTGCCGCCAGGCGGCGACGAATATCCGTGGCCGACACCGCGAGCGGCGCCTGCCAAACAAAGGCAATCTGCCCGGCCGGCCCGCACAGGGCCGCCGGTTCGTTCACACTGCGCGCCGCCAGCAGATCGCGCAGCGCTTCCGGTGCCTCACTGTCGGCATCCGGTCGTTGCAGCACCAGCAAGTGGCAGTGCTGCAGCAGTTCAGTCCAGCGTTGCCAGCTGGGCAAGCCACAAAAAGCATCCCAGCCCAGCAACAGAAACAACTGGTCATCCGCCCCCAGTTCGCCACGCAGCGACTCCAGGGTGTCGATGGTCCAGGACGGCGTCGTCCGGGCCAGTTCACGGTCATCGACCCGCAGCAGCGGCTCTCCCGCTACCGCCAAGCGCACCAGCTGCAGACGCTGCTCGGCAGTGACCTGCGGCGTATCCCGGTGCGGTGGCCGGGCACTGGGGATCAGTCGGACCTCATCCAGCGCCAGGAGTTCGGCCACCTCAAGTGCGCCACGCAGATGTCCAATGTGAATCGGATCAAAGGTGCCGCCGAGGACGCCGATGCGCAGGGCCATCAGGTACGCCTCATCAGGTACGAATGTGCCCGTCGCCGAACACCACATATTTCTCGCTGGTCAGGCCTTCCAGGCCAACCGGGCCACGGGCGTGCAGCTTGTCGGTGGAAATGCCGATCTCCGCGCCCAGGCCGTACTCGAAGCCGTCGGCAAAACGGGTCGAGGCATTGACCATCACCGAGCTGGAATCCACCTCGGTGAGGAAGCGCCGCGCATCGGTGAAGTTCTCGGTAATGATCGCATCGGTGTGCTGCGAGCCGTACTGGTTGATGTGTTCGATGGCCTCATCCAGCGAATCGACTATGCGGATCGCCAGGATCGGCGCATTGTACTCGGCGTACCAGTCATCCTCGCTCGCAGCCAGCACATCGCTACCCAGCAGCGCGCGGGTACGCTCGCAACCACGCAGTTCGACACCCTTGTCGCGGTAGATGGTCGCCAGCGGCGGCAACACGCGATCAGCGATCGCACTGTGCACCAGCAGGGTTTCCATGGCATTGCAGGGCGAGTAGCGCTGGGTCTTGGCGTTGTCGGCGACGCGAATGGCCTTCTCCACATCGGCGGCCACGTCGATATACACATGGCACACGCCATCGAGGTGCTTGATCACCGGCACCTTGGCGTCTCGGCTGATGCGTTCGATCAGGCCCTTGCCGCCTCGTGGCACGATTACGTCGACGAACTCCGGCATGCTGATCAGCGCGCCAACCGCTGCGCGATCGGTGGTTTCCACTACCTGCACGGCCGCCGCCGGCAAGCCGGCTTCGGCCAGGCCCTGCTGGATACAGCGGGCAATCGCCTGATTGGAATGAATGGCCTCGGAGCCGCCGCGCAGGATGGTGGCATTGCCGGATTTCAGGCACAGGCTGGCGGCATCGATGGTCACATTGGGCCGCGACTCATAGATGATGCCGATCACGCCCAGCGGCACGCGCATCTTGCCGACCTGGATACCAGACGGCAGGTAGCGCATGCCCTGGATTTCGCCGATCGGGTCGGGCAGGGTCGCCACCTGGCGCAGGCCTTCGATCATGCTGTCAATGACCGCCGGCGTCAGTGCCAGACGGTCGACCATGGCCGGCTCCAGGCCATTGGCACGGGCGGCAGCCAGGTCCAGCTCATTGGCCGCCACCAGCGCCGGGCGGGCGGCATCGAGGGCGCCGGCAGCCGCCTGCAGGGCGCGGTTCTTCTGGGCAGTACTGGCACGGGCCAGCACACGCGACGCTTCACGGGCAGCCTGACCCAGGCGGGTCATGTAGTCGAGCACGGACTCGGTCATGGTCAATCAAGCCTGACGTTCAAGGAAAACGGCCGATTATAGCCGCGCAGCCCCAGCAAGCCCAGCCATGCCGGCCAGATGGTAGACAGTGCATCCCACTGACCCTCCTCGTCACCGCGCCAGCCCGGCAGGCTGGGCCTGCGCGCTGAAACGGTGACACCCGCCGCACGTCGCACACCCTCCCCCACCCGAAGGATGGGTAAACAAAAACACCGCCGATGTTTACTTTGAATACCACAGCCCCCGTCGCAGCGGCGTACCGACCCGACGGCGGAGCACAACAACAAGGCACTGGAATGCCGGAGATCGCCCATGCGCTACCGCACCGACTTCAACCCAAGCCTGCTTGGCACAACCCCGGACGTGCTGGAGCTGGGCCCCTGGCGCCTGCACTACCTGGCGTTCGCCAGCTCGGCTGGCGACTCGCGCGAACCGGTCCTGATGCTCGGCGGCGCCTTCCAGAGCTTTCGCTCCTTCGCCAATGAGGTGCAGGAGCTGCTCGCCGAGCACCCGGTGATCCTCCTCGACCTGCCCGGCCAGGGCGGTAACCTGCAGGAGGCCGGCGAACTCAGCCTGGAACAGCTGGCCGATCTGATCGCCGGCTTTGCCGACAGCCTCGACCTGCCGCCACTGATGCCGATTGGCCTGTCCTACGGCTCGACCCTGGCCGCCCTGTTCGCCAGCCGTCATCCGCAGCGCTGTGCCCGCCTGTTGCTGTCGGGCATCACCGCCTTCGGCCGTCCGGGCTCGCGGCGCCTGCTCGAAGAGGGCCTCAGCCTGCTCGCCGAAGGACGCCAGCAGGCCTTCGCCCAAGCCGCGCTGAACAACCTGCTCAACCCGCAGCAGCTGCAGCACACCGATGTCGCCCCGGCGTTTCGCAAGGCCCTGCTGCGGCAGATGCAACGCCTGTCAGCCGCCGAGATCGCCCGCTACCAGCAGAACAGCCAGCGTCTGCTCGACTTCACCGGTTTCCGTCAGCACCCGCAATGTCCGACCCTGGTACTGGCCGGCGAGTTCGACCACTTCACCCAGCCCTGGGAGCAGGCATTGTTTGCCGCCGCCTGCCCGCAGGGGCGCTACAGCCTGATCCAGGGCGCCGACCACCTGGCCCAATTCGAGCGCCGCGAAGCCTGCGCCGCCCTGTATCAGCCCTTCCTGCGCGGCGAGCCAGTCCCCGAGCAGGTCAGCGGCGGACGGACCCTGGCGTCACAGCACCTGACCCAACTGGAACGCCGCAGCGAAGCGCGCCGTCGCCCGCAACTGCCACGCGCGCAGCTGCGCCATGCCGAGATCGGCAGCTGGTCGGTGGAGGTCAGTGAACTGGGCTTCTTCGGCGGCAAACTGAATGCCGCCCTGCCGACCGGCCTGCCCGCACGCGGCTGGCAATTGCAGTGGAGTGACAGGCCGGCCCTGGAAATTCTGCCGCTGCAGCACAACAACCAGGGCTTCAGCTTCGTCACCCTGCACAGCGATGCCGATGCCAGCGGCGCCCTGGCCGCCCAGCTGCAGCCCGCGCCACTGTCCGCCTGCGCCTGATCAGACGCGGGCGTCGATCACCCGCACCAGCCCGGGCAGGCGCCCACGCGGCAGCTGACGGCGCAGGCTTTCCTCATGCGGGTCGAGCACCGCGACCTGCCTGAAGCCACAACGGGCAAAGCCTGCCTCGATGGCCGCCTGATCGCGGTAGTGCAACGGATACTTGCCGCGGGTCAGCAGCCCCACCAGCCCCACACCCCAGCGTAACTGCCGGTAGCTGGGATGTTCCTGCAGATCGGGATACAGATCGGTCAGGTAACTGCCCTGGACAAAGCCCTTGAGCTGCTCGGCCAGGCGCGCCCAGAACCCCTCAATCACCCCCAGCTCGAAGTAGTTGACCAGGCCTTCGGTAATCACCAGCACCGGCTGCGCCGGGTCCAGCCGGGCGAACAGGGCCGCCAGACTGCACTCACCGTCAGCGGCCAGAATATCCACCGCCTGCACCTGATGTTGCTCGCCCAGCCAGCCCTGACTGGCCAGCAGACGGCGCTTGCGCGCCGCCATCGGCGGTAGATCGGCCTCCACGTAGTGCAGCTGCGGATAGCGCTGACGAAAGCGCTGCCCACGGGGCGACAGGCCGCAGGCAATTTCCACCACCTGGGTCACGCCGCGCTGCTCGATGGCCTCCGTCAGCAAGGCATCGATCAGCAGATGACGCTGCAGCAGCAGGCGTTCCAGATCGATATCGAAGCGCCGCGCCGCCCAGGTGATCGGACTCAGCACGACATGGGCAAAGCGGCCGAAATCGGTAACGAAAGCCGGATTGGATAGCTGATGGCGGTACCAGACATAGCCGGTGTAGTGCGCACTGGGGCTGATATGGGCGCTATCGGTACGGGGCATGGATGGCTCTTATTGTTTTTCTGTGTTTTTCGGCAGCTCCGGCAGGCCCGGCGCTCCCCCTATAATCGGCCAGCCTATGCCGCTACCGAGCCCGACGACAGCCCCATGCGCGACGAACCCACCCTAAGTTTGCCCTGGCCAGAAGCCCGCCCGCTGGAGGCCGCGTTTTTCCAGCGTGATGCATTGCAGGTTGCCGCCAATCTGCTGGGCAAGGTGATCCGCCACCGTGTCGACGGGCTTTGGCTCAGTGCCCGCATCATCGAGACCGAGGCCTACTATGGCGCGGAAAAAGGCAGCCATGCCTCGCTCGGCTATACCCACAAACGCCGCGCGCTGTTCCTCGACGGCGGCCACATCTATATGTACTACGCCCGCGGTGGCGATTCGCTGAATTTCAGCGCTGCCGGCCCCGGCAATGCTGTACTGATCAAATCCGCCATGGCCTGGCCGGACGCTTTCTGCACAGCCGAGGCCGTCGCCCGCATGCAGCACAACAACCCCGACCGCCTGGGCCGGCCACGCTCACTGCAGGCGCTGTGCAGCGGCCAGACCCTGCTCTGTCGCGCACTCGGCCTCAAGGTTCCGGACTGGGATGCCCGCAGCTTCGACCCGCAACGACTATTTGTCGATGACATTGGCGAGCGCCCGGCGGCCATCATCCAGACCACCCGCCTGGGCATCCCGACCGGTCGCGACGAACACCTGCCCTACCGCCTGGTCGAAGCCGAATACACCCGCCACTGCACCCGCAATCCGCTGCGCCGTGGGCAAGTGGCCGGGCGCGACTACCGCTGGCTGGACAACACCGACGCACTGGAGATCGCCCACTGATGGCCTGGCTCGACACCCTCACCGCCTGGCTGGCGGCCCACCCGCACTGGCTGGGCCTGGCCGTTTTCCTGCTCGCCTTCGGCGAATGCCTGGCCATCGTCGGTCTGCTGATTCCCGGCACCGTGCTGCTGTTTGCAGTGGCCGTGCTGGCCGGCAACGGCGCCCTGCCGCTGTGGGAAACCCTGCTGTTGGGCTTTGTCGGCGGCATGCTCGGCGACCTGTGCAGCTATGCCCTGGGACGCCGCTTCCACCAGAACATCCGCGGGCTGCCGGTGCTGCGCGACCATCCCCAATGGCTGGCCAGCGCCGAGCAGCATTTTGAGCGCTACGGCGTGATCAGCCTGCTGGCAGGGCGCTTCATCGGCCCGCTGCGCCCGATGTTGCCCATGGTCGCCGGCATGCTCGACATGCCGTTCGGCCGCTTCACCGCCGTCAGCCTGCTGGCCGGCAGCGGTTGGGCGATTGCCTATCTGCTGCCCGGCTGGGCTACCGGCGCCGCCCTGCGCCTGCCGTTACCGGCGGACTTCTGGCAGAACGCCGCGCTGGTCGCTGGCGGCCTGGCGCTGCTGCTGGGCCTGACAATCCACGGCACCCTGCGCGAACAGCGCCGGACCACACCCTTGAGCGCCCTACTCAGCCTCGCTCTGCTGATCGCCCTGCTGCTGGGCTGGCGCGGCCTGGCCGACCTCGACCAGGGCCTGCTCAACCTGGTGCAGGAGCAGCGTCATGGTGCGCTGGATGGCCTGATGGTGGTGGTCACCCGCCTCGGTGACCTGAGCACCCAGCTCGCCGCCGGCACGCTGCTGATAGCCCTGCTGGCACTGGCCCGCCAGTGGCGTGCCATGCTGTTTGCCGCCGTCGCGCTGCTTGGCACAGCCGTCAGCAACGGACTGCTCAAACAGTTGATCGAACGCGCACGTCCCGAGGTTCTGCTGGAGCCGCTGCACAGTTTCAGCCTGCCCAGCGGCCACAGCTCCGCGGCCTTTGCCTTCTTTCTGGTGCTGGGGATTCTCGCCGGTCGCGGTCTTCCGGGGCGCTCACGCCTCGCCTGGCTGCTGCTGGCCTGCCTGCCGGCCCTGGCCATTGCGGTATCGCGCCTGTACCTAGGCGTGCATTGGCCCAGCGACCTGCTGGCGGGCGGCCTGCTGGCCAGCACCTGGTGCGCCTGCAGCCTGGCACTGATGCAGCGTCATCAGGTAATGCCGGCATTGCCGGCCAGAGTCTGGTGGTTGCTGCTACCGGCCCTGCTGGCGTTGTTCGGTGCCTTCGCCACTTGGGCGCTGCCGGCGGCCTTCGAGCTGTATCGCTACCGCTGACCGTCTTCAGGCGATCAGCTCGCCCTGCAGGGCACTGAGAAAGGTCTGGATACGCGCCAGACGCTGCGCGGCATCCGCCTCCTCCAGCAGTTCAAGCTTCTGCTCCTGACTCAGTGGCAGCAGATAGGCCAGCTGATGCGCCAGCGCCTGCTGCCCCTCGACCACGCCGCCCATGCCCAGCGCCGCCACCATGGGGTGTTCGGCCAGCGCCAGCAGCAGGGCCGCCAGATCAACATGCTCGGCCAGCAGCGGGCGGTCCTCGCCCTCGTCCAGCCACTGCACCTCAGCCAGCAGCAACTGATCAGGCTGCACCTGGGAGGACTGCACGGTAAAGCGCCGCCCACCCTCGACCCGAATGCCGAGCAGGCCGTTGTCCTGCTGATGAAAGTCGCGAATCAGCGCTTCGCAGCCATGCCAGGCAAAACGCCCTGGCGCCTCGCCCACCTCGCGACCTTCGAGAATGCCGACCACGCCAAAGCCTTCGCCGCGCTTCATGCAGGCGGACACCATATCCAGATAGCGCGCCTCGAAAATCTGCAGATCGAGACGGCAGCCGGGAAACAGCACGGTATTGAGAGGGAACAACGGCAGGCTCACAGAAAGCTCCTCACACGATCAGCGCCACGACCAGTGGCAGCACCACCGCGGTGGCCACACCCATCAGGCTCATCGACAGCGCGGCAAAGGCGCCACACTCCTCGCCCTCCTGCAGCGCCCGCGCCGTACCCACCGCATGGGCGGCCAGGCCCAGGGCCATACCGTGGGCTGCCGGGTGACGCACGCCAATCAGGCGCAGCAGCTCGGGACCGAACATCGCACCCAGCACTCCAGTCAGCAGCACGAACACCGCCGCCAACGCTGCCACGCCGCCGATCTCTGCGGCCACCAGCATGGCGATCGGCGAGGTCACCGACTTGGGCGCCAGGGTCATGAGCATCTGCTGATCAACTCCGAACAGCCAGCCCAACCCCACCCCCAGCACGGTCGCAACCACACCGGCCAGCACCAGGGTGATCAGCACCGGCCAGAACAGCAGGCGGATGCGCTTGATGTTCATGAACAGCGGCACGGCCAGGGCCACGGTGGCCGGCCCCAGGAACAGGGTCAGCAGCTCGCTGTGCCGGCGGTATTCCTCAAAGCCGATATCCAGCAGCCACAGGCAGCCAATGACCAGGGCCATGGACACCAGCACCGGCTGCAGAAATACCCAGCGAGTACGCTCGTAAGCGGCCATGGCCAGCTGGTAACTGCCCAGCGTCAGACCGAAGGCAAACAGCGGGTGATGGATCACAGCCTGCCAGGCCGCCTGCCAGTCGGCACTCATGGTGCCTCCCGGCGCTGCTGACGTTCGATCAGGCGCTGCATCAGCCAGCCGGTAAACAGCAGGGCCAGCACCAGCGACAGCAACAGTGCCGCCGCCAGCGCCCAGAAATTGGCCCGCAGCACCGGGCCATAGAGCATCACCCCGGCCGCCGCCGGCACCAGCAGCAAGGGCAGGTAGCGCAACAGGCTGGTCGAGGCCACGGCCAGCGGCTCGTCCACCTCACCGCGCCAGAGCAGGAAGATGAACAACAGCACCAGGCCGATGATCGGCCCGGGCAGAAAACTCAGCCACAGCACATTGAGCAGAGTGCCGAGCAATTGGAAGAGCACCAGTGCGGTCAGGCCACGGAGCAGCATGGAAATCTCCTGCAAGCATGCCGCGGCATTATGGCAGTTCGCCGCGGCGTGGATAAACGATGATTTCGCGCAGTGATGCGCTTGACCAAGGCGCAGCCACGTGATGATCTAGGGCCATAGCGCACCGGGCGATCCAGCACCCGAGGCTGAGCAGGACAGCACAGCCAAGCTGGCAGACCGGGGCCAATAAGAATAACAACCCGCCCCTCATGGAGGACGTATGCCGTTCGTAGCAGTTGCAGACATCAAGAACTATATCGGTAAGGAACTCGGCCGCTCAGAGTGGCTGACCATTGACCAGGAACGCATCAACCAGTTCGCCGAGTGCACCGGCGACCATCAGTTCATCCACGTCGATCCGGAGAAAGCCAAGCTGACCCCGTTCGGCGGCACCATCGCCCACGGTTTCCTCTCGCTGTCGCTGGTGCCCATGCTCATGGAAAAAATCATGATCATGCCCGAAGGCCTGAAAATGGCCGTCAACTATGGCCTGGACAGCGTACGCTTCATCCAGCCGGTCAAGGTCAATTCCAAGGTGCGCCTGGTGGTCACCCTGACCGACGCCAACGAGAAGAACCCCGGCCAGTGGCTGCTCAAGGCCAAGGCCGTGCTGGAGATCGAAGGCCAGGAAAAACCGGCCTACATCGCCGAGCCGCTGACCCTCTGCTTCGTCTGAGTCCGGCTCCACGGAAAAGCCCGCTCCGGCGGGCTTTTTTGCGCCAGAATGGAAGCAATACTGCCAAGGACCTGTCATGCACCGCCTACTGCCACTGAGCCTTGCGCTTCTGCTCGCCGCCTGCGGCGACGGTGAGCCGCTGACACCGCCCGATGCCCGCCTGCCTGACGGCTCGCGTTACCGCGGCGCCGTCGTCGACGGACTGCTGCAGGGTCAGGGCCGCCTCGACTACCCCAATGGCAGCTGGCTCAGCGGCCGTTTTGTCAACGGCCAGCTCAACGGCCCGGGGGAATGGCGCGATCCCAAGGGCGGTCAATATCAGGGCGAATTCGTCGAGGGTGAATTTTCCGGCCAGGGCCACCTGACCTATGCCGACGGCAGCGAGTATGTCGGCACCTTCAAGCACGGCCGCATGCACGGCGAAGGGCGCCTGAGCCAGGGCGAGCTGAGCTATAGCGGCGGCTTTCGCAAAGATCGCTTCCACGGTTACGGCACCCTCGAACTGGCCGACGGCAGCCGCCATCAGGGGCAGTTCGTCAGGGGCGAAGCCACCGGCCAGGGCGTACTGGTCGACGGCGATGGCAATCAGTTCAGTGGACTGTTCAAGCGCGGCCGCCTGAACGGCGAAGGCAGCTTTGTCGGCAGTGACGGCAGCCGTTACAGCGGCCAGTTCAAGGATCAGCGCTTTCATGGCCAGGGCCGTTATGAAAGCGCCGAGGGCGACGTATGGAGCGGCCAGTTCCGTCACGGCGAACTGCGCGGCCAGGGCGAGTTCCGCAGTGCCGACGGTGAACACTACGTCGGTGAGCTGCGCAACTGGCAGTACCACGGGCAAGGCACATTGAGCCTGAGCGACGGCAGCCGCTATCAGGGCCAGTTCGCCCATGGCCAGTATCAGGGTGAGGGTCGCCTGACCCTGGCCGACGGCCAGATTGAGGCCGGTCACTGGCAGAACGGCGTGCGCCTGCGCGATGCCCAGGGGCAGCCACTGGCCGACCCGCTGGAACAGGGCATTCTCAGGCAGGGGCAGCTGCTGCAGGACGCCCTCGCGGCAGTACCGCCCTCCACCCCGGCCAGCGAGCTGTACAGCCTGACCCTGGCCGGCGACGGCCAGCAGAGCGTGTTTCTGCGCGAGGCCGACTACGTCAGCCGGCTGCTGCGTGAGCGCTTCGGCGCGCGCGGCAATATCACCCTGATCAACCACCGCGAACAGTTTGCCAAACGCCCGCTGGCCAGCCGCGAAAGTCTGCGTCAGGCCATCGAGACGCTGGCCGAACGCAGCGGCAACGAAGACCTGATCTTCCTCTACCTCACCAGCCACGGCTCGCGCGATCACCAGCTGGTGCTGCAACAGCCCGGTCTTGAACTCAACAACCTGCCGGCCGCCGAGCTGGCCGAGCTGCTCAAACCCTTGCGCGAACGGCACAAGGTGCTGGTGATTTCCGCCTGTTTCTCCGGCGGTTTCATTGCCCCGCTGCAGGACGACAAGACCCTGATCATGACGGCCGCCCGCGCCGACCGGGTCTCCTTCGGCTGCTCCGAGGAAAACGACTTCACCTACTTCGGCCGCGCCCTGTTCGAGCAGGCTCTACAGCAAACCGACGACCTCGGCCAGGCCTTTGCCTTGGCCAAGCGCTATGTCAGCGAACGCGAGCAGGCCGAGGACTTCGAGGCCTCCGAGCCGCAACTGGCCGACGCACCAAAGGTGCAGAAGGCCTGGAACGATCTGCGCCAGCAGCAACGCGCCGCACTGGCGCAGAACAGCCGCCAGGAGAGCGCGCCATGAGCCCACATAAGTCTTTAGAACAGGCACCAGGGAGTTCACGATGTATCTGACGCCACAACGCATTCTCCTTGCAGGCGCCACCGGTCTGACCGGCGAACACCTGCTCGACCGCCTGCTCAACGAGCGCACCGTCGAGCGCGTGCTTGCCCCGAGCCGCCGGCCGCTGGCCGAACACCCGCATCTGGAAAATCCCGTGGGTGAACTAGCTGACCTGCTGCCCCAGTTGCAGGGCCCGCTGGATACCGCCTTCTGCTGCCTGGGCACCACGATCAAGCAGGCCGGCTCGCAGGAAGCCTTCCGCGCGGTCGACTATGAACTGGTGCTGGCCTTCGCCGAGCGTGCCAAGGCCCTCGGCGTGCGCCATCTGCTGGTAATCAGCGCACTGGGCGCCAATGCCCGCTCGCTGGTGTTCTACAACCGGGTCAAGGGCGAGCTGGAGCAGGCCCTGCAGAGCCTCGGTTTTGAGCAACTGACCATCGCCCGCCCCTCGCTGCTGCTGGGCAACCGCAGCCAACCACGCCCCGGCGAAGGCCTGGCCGCCCCGCTGATGCGCCTGATCCCCGGCAACTACCGCGCCATAGAGGCATGCACCCTGGCCCGCGCCCTGTGGCGCCTCGCCCTAGAAGAAGGCCAGGGCGTGCGCATCGTCGAATCCACCGAACTGCGCCAGCTGGGACGCTGAGATGAAGGCCCTGTACGAACGCCATGTGCTGCCGCACCTGATCGACTACGCCTGCGGCATGGGCGCGGTGATGAAGACCCGCGCCCAGGTTGTTCCGCTGGCCGAAGGCGAGGTGCTGGAAATCGGCATCGGCAGCGGTCTCAACCTGAGCTTCTATGACCCGGCCAGAGTCCGCCGCATCGTCGGCGTCGACCCCTCCGCCGACATGCAGAAGCTGGCCCGCCAGCGTGCCGAGCAGATCAGCATCCCGGTGGAGATGATTGCCCTCGAACTCGGGCAGATCCAGGCCGAGGATGCCCGCTTCGACAGCATCGTCTGCACCTTCACCCTGTGCACCATCCCCGACGCCGTCGCCGCTCTGCGCGAGATGCGCCGGGTGCTCAAGCCCGGCGGCAAGCTGTTGTTCAGCGAACACGGCCTGGCCCCCGACGCCAGCGTGGTGCGCTGGCAGCACCGCCTCACCCCAGTGTGGAAGCCCCTGGCCGGCGGCTGCCACCTCAACCGCGACATCCCGGCCCTGCTCGAAGCCGGCGGTTTCACCATCGGCCAGTTGGAAACCAGCTACCTCAAGGGCCCGCGTCCGATGACCTGGGTCTATCGCGGCTGGGCAAGCTAAACGCTCTGCAGCAACGCCTGCAGCTGCGCCGCATCGAGGGTCTCGTGCTCGAGCAGCTCACTGGCGCAGCGCTTGAGCAGCTCGCGGCGCGCCTCCAGCAGCGTCAGGCTGCGCTGGAATGACTCCTCGACCAGACGCCGGACTTCCTCGTCGATGGCATCCGCGGTGGCTTCACCATAATCGTGGGCGCGGGTCAGGCCGTACATAGCCTCGCTGTCGAGAAAGCGCTGGCGCTCGCGCTCCAGTACCACCGGCCCCAGGCGCTCGCTCATGCCATAGCGGGTGACCATGGCGCGGGCGATGTCGCTGACCTTGGCCAGATCGTCCGCCGCACCGGTGGACAGCTGGCCGAACACCAGCCATTCGGCCGCGCGCCCGCCCAGCAGCACCGCCATCTTGTTCTCCAGCTCCTCGCGGCTCATGAGGAAACGGTCCTCGGTGGGCCGCTGGATGGTGTAGCCCAGCGCGCCCAGGCCACGCGGAATGATCGACACCTTGTGCACCGGGTCGACGCCCGGCAGCGCCATGGCCACCAGGGCGTGGCCCATCTCGTGATAGGCCACGGTCTCGCGCTCACGCGGGTTGAGCAGGCGATTGCGCTTTTCCAGACCGGCGACGATGCGCTCGATGGCCGCATTGAAATCGCCCATGGCCACCGCCTCAGCCTGACGCCGGGTCGCCAAGAGGGTCGCCTCGTTGACCAGGTTGGCCAGGTCCGCACCGGTGAAGCCCGGCGTCAGCGCGGCGATGGCCTGGGCATCGACATCGGCCGCCAGCCGCGCCTTTTTCAGGTGCAGGGTGAGAATCTGCAGGCGTCCAAGCTTGTCCGGCCGGTCGACCAGCACCTGCCGGTCAAACCGCCCGGCGCGCAGCAGGGCCGGGTCGAGGATTTCCGGGCGGTTGGTTGCCCCCAGCAGCACCAGCCCGCTGGAGGTATCGAAACCATCCAGCTCGGCCAGCAACTGGTTGAGGGTCTGTTCCTTTTCGTCATGGCCGCCGCCCATGGGGCCGATGCCCCGCGCGCGCCCCAGAGCGTCCAGCTCGTCGATGAAGATGATGGCCGGCGCCTTGCTGCGCGCCTGCTCGAACAGGTCGCGCACCCGCGCGGCGCCCACGCCGACAAACAGCTCGACGAACTCCGAACCGGAAATGGAGAAAAACGGCACCCGCGCCTCGCCGGCAACCGCCTTGGCCAGCAGGGTCTTGCCGGTGCCCGGCGGGCCGACCAGCAGCACGCCCTTGGGCATGCGCCCGCCGAGGCGGCCGTATGTCTGGGGATCACGCAGGAACTCGACGATCTCGCGCAGCTCGTCCTTGGCCTCGTCGACCCCGGCGACATCGGCAAAGCTCACCTTGCTGTCGGTTTCCATGTAGATGCGCGCGCGGCTCTTGCCGATCTGCATCATGCCGCCGCCCATGCCATTGCCCAAACGGCGCATGAGAAAGAACCAGACGCCGAAGAACAGCAGCAACGGCAGCAGCCAGGACAACAGATCGCGCAGCAGGGTGCTCTCGATGCGCCCGCTGTAACGCACCCCGTACTGCTGCAGGTGAGCGGACAGTTCGGGCTCGATACGGTTGGCCCGCACCAGATTCTGGCCGCTGGCCAGGGGCTCCTTGAGTGTCCCTTCGACGAAGCGCTCGGACACGGCCACCGACTCCAGGCGCCCCTCCTGCAGGTACTGTTCGAATTCGCTGTAGGGGATTTCCACGGTTCGCTGCTGCAGCGCCATCAGGTACTGCAAGCCGCTGAACAGCAGCACCGCCACCAGCCAGTAGCGCAGGTTGAACTGGATCTGTTCTTTCATGCCGCTCCTCCTTGTCGTCTCAGGAGTGTGGCAGGTGCAGGGCCGGTCGGTCCTGCCGCAGATCAGGCCACCGGTTTACAGGCCGCCGCTAACGCCCAGGGTCACGCCCAGTTCGGCGGCCACGGCAAACGGTAGCAGCAGGGTATCGAGCAGCGCGCTGAATGGCAGGTCGACACTGGGATAAGCCGGAGCCGATGTGCCGAAGCGCTCGGTCGGGCAGCAGCCGCCGTTGATGGCGTACCAGTCCAGCCGGGTGCCGGCATAGATCACCGGCGCATCAGCCTTGGCCGCATTCAGTGTGCTGACGCTGGCGCAACCCGGCAGGAGTACGCAGGCCAGCAGCAGGACTGACAGCGCCTTATTCATCGCTGGCCAGGTGATGCTCACCCCAGCGCGGCAGCATGTCCTGGGGGATGTTCAGGCAGTTGAGGATGCGCGCGACCACGAAGTCGACCAGGTCATCGATCGTCTGCGGCTGATGGTAGAAGCCCGGCGCGGCCGGCAGGATGGTCACGCCAAGGTTGGACAGCTTGAGCATGTTCTCCAGATGAATGCTGGAGAACGGTGCCTCGCGCGGCACCAGAATCAGCTGACGACGCTCCTTGAGCACCACGTCGGCGGCGCGCTCGATCAGATTGTTGCAGGCACCGCTGGCGATGGCCGAGAGAGTGCCGGTCGAACACGGCACCACCACCATGGCACTCGGCGCGCCGGAGCCGGAGGCCGGCGGCGCCATCCAGTCTTCCTTGCCGTACACGCGGATCTGCCCGGCAGCCGCGCCAGTGTATTCGCTGAGAAAGGCCTGCATGGCCTGCGGCTTGGCCGGCAGGGCCACGTCGGTCTCGGTGGCCATCACCAGCTGCGCCGCCTTGGAGATGAGGAAATGCACCTCGCGCTCCTCCTGCACCAGGCAGTCGAGCAGGCGCAGGCCATACTGGGCGCCGGAGGCGCCGGTCATGGCCAAAGTGATGCGTTCGGGACCCTGCATGTCAGCCCTCCAGTGCCTTGGCCAGCTTGCCGTGCAGGCCGCCGAAACCGCCGTTGCTCATGACCACCACCTGGGTGCCGGGCACCGCGTGGGCCTTGACCCCGGCGATGATGGCCTCCAGCGAATCACAGACCTCGGTCGGCACGCTGGACGAGGCCACGGAGGCGGCCAGGTCCCAGCCAAGATTGGCCGGTGCGTACCAGAACACGCGGTCGGCCTGGGTCACCGAACCGGGCAGACCATCGCGATGGGCGCCGAGCTTCATCGAATTGGAGCGCGGCTCGATCACCGCAATCAGCGGTGCATCGCCGATCTGCTTGCGCAGGCCATCCAGAGTGGTAGCAATCGCCGTCGGATGATGAGCGAAGTCGTCATAGATGGTCACGCCGTTGACCTCGGCGACCTTCTCCATGCGCCGCTTGACGCTCTTGAAGCTGGACAGCCCGGCAATTGCCACTTCCGGCACCACACCCACATGGCGGGCCGCAGCCATCGTGGCCAGGGCGTTGGCGACGTTGTGCTGGCCGGTCAGGGACCACTCGACCACGCCCAGCAGGGCCTCGTCGAAGTACACCTCGAAACGCGAGCCGTCCTCGCTGAGCAGGCGAGCCTGCCACTGGCCGCCTGCGCCGGTGGTCTGTACCGGCGTCCAGCAGCCCATGCCGATCACCCGCGCCAGCGCCTCTTCGGCCTGGGGATGAATGATCAGGCCATCGCCCGGCACGGTGCGCACCAGATGGTGGAACTGCCGCTCGATGGCGGCCAGGTCCGGGAAGATGTCTGCGTGGTCGAACTCCAGGTTGTTGAGGATCGCCGTGCGTGGGCGGTAGTGGACGAACTTGCTGCGCTTGTCGAAGAAGGCGCTGTCATATTCGTCGGCCTCGACCACGAAGAACGGCGTGCCGCCCAGCCGAGCCGATACACCGAAGTTCTGCGGCACGCCGCCGATCAGAAAGCCCGGGCTCATGCCGGCATGCTCCAGCACCCAGGCCAGCATGCTGGTGGTGGTGGTCTTGCCGTGTGTACCGGCCACGCCCAGCACCCAGCGACCCTGCAGCACATGGTCGGCCAGCCACTGTGGGCCCGAGACATAGGGCAGCCCCTGGTTGAGCACATATTCCACGGCAGGATTGCCGCGGCTCAGGGCATTGCCGACCACCACCAGGTCCGGCGCCGGCTGCAGATGGGCAGGCTCATAGCCCTGCATCAGCTCGATGCCCTGAGCTTCGAGCTGGGTGCTCATGGGCGGATAGACGTTAGCGTCGGAGCCGGTAACACGATGACCGAGTTCTTTGGCCAGCACCGCCAGCGAGCCCATGAAGGTACCGCAGATGCCGAGAATGTGGATATGCATGAATGTCCTCGCAGGGCGGGCCGCCGCGGCCCCAGATGCTCGCGGCAGGTTATCACAGGGCCTGCAGCGAAAGGCGCGAAGGCCAAGCGAATCAAACGCTTGCTTGGATTGCCTTTTCCAGCAAGTATCTAGCAAGATCAATCGCGCCAAAGCTGGCATAGGCCATGCTTGGTCAAAAGCGGATAACCCTACAACGAGGTAGCCATGCGCATAGTCCAAGCCACCCTGGAACATCTGGACCTGCTTACGCCGATGTTTATCAAATACCGCGAGTTCTATGGCGAGCTGCCGCTGCCGGACTCCTCGCGCAAGTTTCTGGAAAACCGTCTCAAGCGCAAGGAGTCGGTGATCTACATGGCCCTGGCCGACGAGGAAGACCGCCTGCTCGGCTATTGCCAGCTGTACCCGAGCTTCTCCTCGCTGTCGCTCAAGCGCGTGTGGATTCTCAACGACATCTACGTGGCCGAAGACGCTCGCCGCCAGCTGGTGGCCGACCGCCTGCTGCAGACTGCCAAGAAAATGGCCAAGGACACCAACGCCATCCGCCTGCGTGTTGCCACCAGCGAGAACAACCTGGCGGCGCAGAAGACCTACGAGTCGATCGGTTTTCGCGAAGACACCGTGTTCAAGAACTACACCCTGGAACTGGGCGACTGAGCCTGAGCGGTGGAACATCAAAGGCGGGGCTGAGGCCCCGCCTTTTTCACATCCGCGTCATATCAGCGTCACCAGCAGGGCCAGCAGCAGCTGCGCCATCAGCGCCCCCAGCAGGGCAAAACGCCAGGGTTGCGGCCAGGCCTGAGGCTTGAGCCGGGCCGCATCGCTCAGCGGCCGCTCCAGCGCCTGCTGAAACTCCGACAAGGCATCGAAGCGCGCCCGCGCCTGCGGCGCCAGGGCACGTGCCAGCACGCCGTCCCAGCCATTGGGCAGTTGTCGCCCGGCGCTCGCCAGCGGGTCATAACGAGCCTGCTGCGACCCGTCCCCCAGCGCCAGCGCCGGCCACTCGCCACCCAGCAGCCAATAGCACAGGGAGGCCAGGGAGAACTGATCGCAACGCCCATCCAGCGGCTGCCCGGCGCGCACCTCCGGCGCCAGCGGCAACTGCGCCGGCGTCACGTTCTGCCGCGGCACACCTGGCCAGCAAGCTGCCTGCTCCGGCAGCAGACACACCTGCCCCTGCTCATTGAGCAGGATCAGCTGCGGGTCCAGCACCAGCCCAAGCACGCCACGCCGCTGCAGGGCGCGCACCGCCGTGAGCAGCGGACGTAGCAGGGCCAGCGCCTGAGCCGCTGATGGGCGCGGGTTCTCGCGGCGCCATTGTGCCAGCGACAGCACTCGTCCGGGCAGCGGTCGCAGCACCTGCAGGGCATGCCGGCGCGGTTCGGCACGCGGGCGCAACAATGGCAAGCCAGGACAAGGCGCGCGACGCAACACCCACTCTCGCTGACGGAACAACTCATCCACCGGGCGATCAGCCAGCCACAGCCAGGCCTGCTCGCCCTCCTGCTCGGCCCACCAGAAACGGCCAGACGGGCCGAAATCCGCAGGCGCCTGCACCGCCCATCCCTCGACGTGTTCGCCAGCGGCCAGCGTCGCCAGCACCGGCAGGGTTTCAACGGGCGCCGGCAGCTGCACCGAAGCCAACGAGCCAGCACGCATCACACCAGCCGCGCCGGGAGCCACCAGCAAGGGCTGCAGCAATGCAGACAAACCGGCCGGGGTAGCCGCCCGGCAGCCGGCACTGAACAGTTCCAGATCGGCCACCGCCAACAACGGCTGCGGCGCCAGCAGGAGAAACTCACCCGGGCTGAGCGGCAGGCTGTGCTGGATCAGGCCCAGCTCGGCCTGCACGCCCAAAGGTGCACTTTCCCGCCCATTCAGGCTCTGCAGAACGCCCTCGCGCCAGCGCAGCAGGCCGCAGTCGCCCACCTGCATGAAGGTTGCCTCATCGCCCTGCAGCAGCAAAACACCGGCACTGACCTCCGGAAGCAGGGCACCGCTGCCGCGCTGGCCGAACAGTTGCTGGTTGAGCGCGGCCAGAACCTGACGCAACGCCTGGGTTTCACTCCAGGCCTGCGGGGTGGCCTGATAATCGGCAAACAGCGCGGCCAGGCTGCGCTCGAGAAAACGCACCACTTCAGGGCAGCGACGCCCCCAGAGCAGCGCCAGCAGCAACACGGCAGGTCGCCCACCCCGCCCTGGCAACCAGCGCGCCTCGATGCGCGCCGCCTGCTCCGGAAGGTCCGGCCCATGCCCCACCGCCGCTTGCAGGGCGGAATGATCCAGGCAGTGAATAGTCATGGCGGCGCCCTCCGGCTCAGCGATGCTGGTAAAACTTTGCATCCTTTGTGCCTAGCCGCTCAGCGGCCCGCTGCCGCTATACTCGCGCGCTTTATCGCGCCGACCTCTCACCTGGAATAGATATGGAATTCAACCCCATCGACCTGATCCTGCACCTGGACACCTACCTGGAGATGCTGGTCGCCCAGTACGGCACCTGGATCTACTTCATCCTTTTTGCGGTTATCTTCTGTGAAACCGGCCTGGTGGTGACTCCCTTCCTGCCCGGCGACTCGCTGCTGTTCCTCGCCGGCGCGCTGGGTGCCATGGGCGGCCTGGACATCAACATCCTGATTGGCAGCCTTTGCGTCGCCGCCATCCTCGGTGACAGCACCAACTACTGGATAGGCCGCAAGCTGGGCAAGCGCCTGTTTGCCAATCCCGACTCGAAAATCTTCCGCCGCGAGTACCTGATCTACACCGAGGCCTTCTATGCCCGCCACGGCGGCAAGACCGTGACCATCGCCCGCTTCCTGCCAATCGTGCGCACCTTCGCCCCCTTCGTCGCCGGCCTGGGCCACATGCCCTATCGCCGCTTCGTGTTCTTCAGCGTGGCCGGCACGCTGCTGTGGGTTGGCGGCCTGTGCACCCTGGGCTACTTCTTCGGCAACCTGCCCATCATCCGCGACAACCTGACCCTGATGATCCTCGGCGTGATCGGTTTCTCCCTGCTGCCCATGCTGATCGGCTGGCTGCAGCACCGTCGCCAGCAGGCCAAGGCCGTCTGACATGCTCCGCACCCTGCGTCACTGGTGGCGGCAGCGGCGCCTGCGCCGCTACCCGGTCAGTGACGCCGACTGGCAGGCCGTCCTGCAGCGCCTGCCGATACTCGACGGACTGCAGCAGCAAGCCCTGCAACGCCTGCGCGAACGCAGTGCTCTGTTCCTGCTGGATAAACACCTGACCTGCCTCGGCGACCTGCAGATCGATCCGCTGGACCGCCTCTGCCTGGCTGCCATGGCCGAGCTGCCACTGCTGGAACTGCCGGAGCTGGACTGGTACCAGGGTTTCCATGAGATCGTCCTGTACCCGGACGACTTCGTCAGCCCGCAGCGCCACCGCGATGCCAGTGGCGTCGAGCACCAGTGGGATGCCGAGCACAGCGGCGAAGCCTGGCTGCAGGGGCCGGTGATCCTGGCCTGGCCGGGCGTCACCAGCAGCGGCGGCTGGGATGCCTACAACCTGGTGATCCACGAACTGGCGCACAAGCTGGACATGCTCAACGGCTCGGCCAACGGCCTGCCCCCGCTGCACGCCGACATGCGCATCGGCGACTGGGCCAGCGCCATGCAGCACGCCTATGACCGCCTCAATGCCCAGCTCGACGCCCATCCGCACTCGCACACGGCCATCGATCCCTACGCTGCGGAAGACCCGGCCGAGTTTTTCGCCGTCACCAGCGAATATTTCTTCAGCGCACCCGACCTCCTGCATCAGGCCTTCGCCGAGGTCTACCAGCAGCTCAGCCTGTTCTACCGCCAGGACCCGCTGCAGCGTCTGCGGCAACTGCAGGCCGCCCATCCGGCCTACGCCAGCCCACGAAAGTCTGACTAGCCGCTCCCAGGCAATGTGCCTATAATCGCGCCACTTTTTTGGCCAGCCTCTCAGGAGACGCCCCATGAGCTTCAGCAAGATCCCGGCCGGCAAAGACCTGCCGAACGACATCTACGTGGCCATCGAAATCCCGGCCAACCACGCGCCGATCAAATACGAAATCGATCACGACACCGACTGCCTGTTCGTCGATCGTTTCATGGCCACCCCGATGTTCTACCCGGCCAACTACGGTTTCATCCCGCACACCCTGGCTGACGACGGCGACCCCCTCGACGTGCTGGTCGTGACTCCGTATCCGGTTGCCCCGGGCTCGGTCATCCGCTGCCGTCCGGTAGGCGTGCTGAACATGACCGACGAAGCCGGCGGCGACGCCAAGCTGGTCGCCGTACCGCACGACAAGCTGACCCAGATCTACAAAGACGTACACGAATACACCGACCTGCCTCCGCTGCTGCTGGAGCAGATCAAGCACTTCTTCGAGAACTACAAGGATCTCGAGAAGGGCAAGTGGGTCAAGGTCGAAGGCTGGGGCAACGCCGACGAAGCCCGCGCAGCAATTACCAAGGCGGTTGCGGCTTACCAAAAATAAGCCTGAACCACCCCCTAAAAGCCGGCCACAAGCCGGCTTTTTTATTGCCCAAAGAAATCCAGCAAGATCCACAAACCCTAGTAAATACGGGGCTTTCAGCTTAGCATCCGTCCTAAGACATCCAGTAGCCATCAATAAAATCCACGACCAAGGTGTGGGTCAGAGTGTGGGTCGGGAGATGTGAATGAGAGCAGGAGCGAGTAATGGGCAAGCTGACCAGCAAGAAGGTGGAAGCACTGGCCAAGGCTGCCGAGCCAGGAAAAACCATTGACGGCGACGGACTGTACTTCCAGATATCCAAAAGCGGCGGCACAAGCTGGATCTTCCGATACAAGCTGGACGGCCGATCCCGTGAAATGGGACTGGGCCCCTTCCCTGCTGTCACGCTAAGCGAAGCTCGCCAGCAGGCAGCTGACCAACGAAAAGTCCTCGCATCCGGGAGTGATCCCCTGGCGAGCCGAGACGCTGCCAGGGAGGCAAAACGCGAAGCCGAACGCCAAGCGGCAGCTCGTCGCAAAACGTTCGAGGATCTCACTCGCGAATACCTACAAGCTCATGGCGGTAGCTGGTCTGAGAAGTGGCGCAAAGGCTGGCTACGCAAACTGGAGCTTTACGCGTTCCCCACCATGGGAAAGCTCGCGGCTGACATCATCGAAACCGAACATGTGCTGACTGTCTTGCAACCGATATGGGTCACCAAGACCCGCACTGCTGATGAGGTTCGTGGTCAGATCGAGCAAGTACTGGATGCAGCCAAAGCACGGCGCCTACGCAATGGGGACAACCCTGCCCGCTGGCGTGGTCACCTGGACAACCTATTGAGCAAAGCAGAGAAAAAGAAGGCCAGGCAGCGCCAGCACTTCCCTGCACTGCATTGGAAAGACACCCCCAAGCTGATGTCGACTCTGGCCAGCATCCAAACACGAGACGCCATCGCCACCAGGCTGCTGATTTTGACCGGCGCTCGGTACCACATGATCCGCCATGCTCAATGGTTCGAGTTTGACCTTATCGCTGGCACCTGGGCACTCCCAGCCGAGCGCATGAAGATGCGAAAGCCTTTCGTCATTCCTCTTGCACCCCAGGGTATAGAAATGCTGCAGGGGCTAAGCTCGACCGACTCGACATACCTGTTCCCTGGTCAGGGCAAAAGCGGCGTGATGCATAACAACGCCGTGCGCAACCTCCTCCATAAGCTGGGACATGCAGACATTACGAGACACGGATTTCGCTCAACCTTCAGGGACTGGGCAAATGAATGCACCCACTACCCGCGAGAGGTTTGCGAGCTTGCACTCGCTCACGATGAGCGCGATCAAACCGAGGCCGCCTATTCGCGATCAGATCTGCTGGAGAAGCGCAGAGCACTCATGACGGACTGGGCCACATTCTGCATGACTGCACAGTGACCCACTGACAACGAAAAGGAAGAGGTCGTCTGCTCAGTAGAGCGACTGCACAACCTATATCCGACTGAGCCCCAGTGCCTCACGGGTTAAAACACCCGGCATCACCGCCGTCGACAGCGCAGTGATTAACCGGCAGCGATATCGGATACGGAGTCTTGGTCAGATATGGATTCGTGCACAGGCCTTTTGGCCTTCGACTGACTACGTCGTGCTTGGACGCGCTGGCGCTTTGCCTGCTGCTTCGCATACAGAGCCTGCCCCGCCGTTACCACTCCGGCGGGCTGGCCGCCCAGGTCCACGCGCGTGGCATTTTCAGTCATGCTCGACCAGTAACGACTTCCCTGACACCAGGCAGCGATGCCCAGCTTGAGCTGCTCGCTGGAAATCCCGAGCAGCTCAAGGTGTTGTTCAGCATCTTTGAGGATGCCTTCCTTGAGCGGAAGCTTGGGCGCCGGATTGACCGGAAAGGCCAATGAAAAGTGCTTCTGCAAGCGCCAGATCGCCTCAACCGCAGGATCTTGCTCGCGAGGCTGCCTTTGCGAGGAAGGCTTGCGCCTACTCGGCTTAGTGGCCTCAGTCTTTTCCTGCACTTTTTCAGCTCGCAGGCGGTCGCGTAGCTCAGCTAGTTGCTCAAAACCCATCTTTCAGTTCGCAGTCTCAAGGTTGATTCGTTGCGCAAGGTTACCCCATTCAGTTTGCGCGGCGGCATCAGGATAACTGGCGGAGAGGCTCACCTTGCGAAGGCAGCTATCGGCCAGAAGCAGACATATCTGTTCGATGGGTGTATGCAATGACTAACGAGAGTCAACCTTGCTCAGCCTCAAATTCTGGCTCCATTAGAGACTGAATCCAAAACCACGGAGGTATTGGTAACTGATGATGGTGGCAGGCGACCATAATCACAGGCCAGAAACCCGACTGGATAGGCGAAAGATTCTGCGACTCCGCATCCATACGGCATGCCTCAGCGATGGTTGCAATGAGTTGGCGTCCACCTTTTTTTAACGGCAACCCACAAAGGGCTCGCCCATGGAAACTGTCACCTGTATAGATTTTCTCTTCCGACGTGGCATCCGGTAGCCAAAGCTGCAAGGTACAGTGTTTCAACTCTTTCTGAGCGAGGCGACTTAGCGCCTCGACCGCCTCGGTTGCACCAAGCGCATGCAGCCAAGCAGCAAGCATTGGAACTATCGTGCTGCCCGCCGTTGCTTCTTTGAAATACTCGTCGGATTTATCACGCGGGTGTTCGGCGAGGTCACGGTAGTCTGAGAGGGAACTCGTGTAACGGCCTCGGGTGTGGATGGAGAAAGTGAGGCGGTAAACCATTTCCTGGAGCCAAGAAGTCACCCCTGTTGCATCAAGGCCACTGGCCAGCCAAAGCTGAAGGAACAGCGCAATACTGGTTCCCTGCCGATCTGTTATTGGCAAACACAGAGCGGGGTTATTTCGGATTAGCGCTAGGCCCGTTTGCGTGAGTTTCACAACGCTGTTTTGGACATGCTCTTTATGTGCCGCATCGCTCCGCTCTCCGATCCAGTGGAGCCATAAACCTGCCAAGCCGATGCGGCCCAGAACCTCAAACAGGGCTAGGTTCACATCAAGCGAGCTTCGAGAACCTGTAGCCATTGATATCCCATGGCATATCTCGGCATACGGCAACACCCGCTGCTCGATGAACTCCATGGATATGGTGAGATGTAGTTCGATCATCTGTCGAACTACGATGCTGAGTGCTTTTAATTCGCGCCCGTTGCTACCCAGGGTCGGCCGGAGTAATTCCCAAGTCGTCAGCAGTGCTAGCTCGCTAGAACGATACGGTGATTCAATGTTGCCAGCACTGCGGGCCCAAACAAACAGGATCCACAGACAGATGTTTAATTGCCGGGCAGCACGTACACGAGCTTTTCCCGACGCCATACCAGCCTTACAAAGATTCCCTGCCAGGCGGCGAAAGTGCTCATAGGAAACGTCTGGCTCATCGACCATAGCAACAGCTTTCTGGAAACTGCTGCGCAACGGCTTTGGAAGAATCTCCTCCCGCAATATCCCATTCAGAATCATTCCGGCAATTTTGTCGCCATTCCATTCATCGAAGGTAATTCTCGCTGTGGTGTTATTGCCGATAAAACCTGTTAGTTTTTCTCGTACTTGCTCATTCACATCCCCTCCAAATGCTAGGCAGATAACAATCTTCAGATCTTTGTATCTGGTCGGGATCCTGTGAGGGATGTAAGCATCTAGAATTTCATCCAACGATGATCGCAGGGCCTGAGGATTGCCGTCCCAGTCTTGACGGGTAAGGTCCCCCTGCTTGACGGAAAACAGAAATAGCTTCTTCTCCCCATCCTCGTCCTTTCCCACTGCGGCGATGTCCACACCAAGCTGACTTGTTCCTCTTTGGGGGCGTGAATAGACGTTAAAGCCCAGCTCACTCAAAAGATCAGGGAGGATGGCATCTAGTTCATCCCTCTCTCTGAGAGATGCCAAATAGTCTCGAATCAATAGTTTCATTTTTCCATCCTCTCGTTGCGAAAAACTCGGAGGATGTAATCAAGACCAACAGGGTCAACGACCTCCATTCGAGGCATCTCGTAGGAAATACCATGGGAGTGAAGGTCGATTTCCATGGGACGAAGTTTGTCATGGCCATCGTCTACAAAGCTTAGTGAGCGATTGCCATAAAGCAGCACGGAGCGGCTCACCAAACTCAAGAGTACAGACCTGCTTTCCGCCTCTTTATGGGCATCTCGCATTTGATCCGAAATGCGCAGGTGCTCTATGCGACGATGGTGCTCTGATGGCTGAAGTTCGACGATAAGAGGAATCGAACGTTGCGCATCGAGATAGTCCCGGTTCTGAGCAAGAGCCCAAGTAATAGCATTGTTCGCAGCATCATCCGGAGCAAGGCCTTCGAGATACTCCCGCACACAGCCATAGTTTTGGAGTAAGGGATCAACCAGCAGCTTTTGCACCTCCTCGGCAGTCTCTGCATCACAGACCCGCAGCACCGAGACTAAAACGGAGGCAGCCGTCGTTGGCTTGAAGAAGAACCATCCAACTGCCTTTCGGCAGATGAACAATTGTGCGACTGGAGAAATAGCCAAGTCTGCCGCCTTAAGATTTAACGGCGCACCGTCCAGCCCCTTACCTTGTATAACGTTAGCAAGACCACCACAGAGACGGGGGGCGCCAAGCTCTAGCCATCGAACTACGGCTCTGCTAAAGAGGTCCGGGGGACCGGACAGCAGCGTCCGAGTGAAACTATCCAGCGTCTCAAGTTCAAGCTCATCATCTGGTCGCGAGAGCAGCTTTGTTACGAAACAAACAGCCTCATCGTCATATCCGAGTTCCAGCAGCACCTGCAAGCCAAGATCTAACTCTTCTACAGTCCCCTTGTTGGTCGACTCCAGATGGCCTAATGCATCCAGCAGGAAAGTGACGATGTCTTGGGTAAGTGCCTCCCTGCACGCCCAAAGCGCACGTGCACACTGATGTATGGTGAATTTGCCAGGATTCATCACTAGCCGACTTATTAGCGCGTTCGCATCTACAGGTGAGATGTCGCTACCACGCGCCAAAATGCCCATTGCCGAATGCAGCACATTTGCCCTTATTGCGTCGTTAATCCCGCTGTCTAGAAGTGCATTGAAAACTGCAATCGTCTCGGCGCATGACTCTGAATTGGAGTGTTCAATGCGCCCTAGAGCAGTAATAGCTGCTTGGCGGCGATCATCCTCATATTCCAGTGCCACGCGGCGCGCCTCGGTCAGATCGCCGATGGCCTCCAGCGCGAACGAAAGATGGTGACCAGCAAGCTCATCACCTTTATGTGCTGCGGCAATAATCTCACTAGCACGCATGGGAGCATTTGCACACCATTTGCGGAATGCAGCATTGGGCTCATTGGCAGCCCCGTCTTGTCCTCCGCGAGTTACCAATTCAGTAACGCAACGCATCATTCGGTCGGGGGTCGCATCCAGCTCAGGCAAGAGGCGGCAGAAAAAGTATGCCGCCATAAAGAAATCGGTTCCTGGGAGCTCCTGCAGGGCGTTAGCTTCAACAAGAGTCAACAAATCGATGGTTCCTGCGTTGTGCAATGCGATGCAACGCTCTTCGATCACACGGGAGTCTGTCCTGCCGTCGATCCCAAATCGATGTGCCATTCGGCGGGCGAACTCTCCGCGCTCGAATAATCCAATCAACTCTGCAGATGTCGGTTCAACGTCCATGTCGCCTCACTTCAAAGAGATTTTTGGGCAAGTCTTCCATTTTATCCCTCTCGTATGGGAACACTTTCACCCACCTGGATACTAGATGCCCGCGTTGGGTCGACAGCAACCTAAGTCAGCCCCGCCCCTCAATCACCTTAGGTCAACGCGTTGTGTAGTGAATCGCCCCGAATTTCCTAGGCACTCGATGACCACTCCTGGCCGGCAGTAGCCGTCTGTGAGCATCGGCTACAGCCAAAAGCGGCCATATAGTTACTGTTAATGCAAAGCGCAGACTGAAACCGAGTCACTCGCAGAAAAATAAACCAGCACCCAAGCTTCGTAGATCACAACAAAGCCGTTCAGCAGGGGATGGGAAGCTGGCGACGGGGGCATTTGCGGACCCTTGCGTGCTTGTCTAGAGTCAAAAGTGCCCCCCTACACTGGAGTCATCGCCATGCACGCGCAGAAGATACTCACTCGACTCGATACCCCCGGTACGACCCCACTCTGGAAGGTTTTCTGGCTTCAAGGCGTACTGCTCAGCCATCTGCTGTTCGGTGGCATTCTGCTGCTCTACGAGCGCATCGACACATTCTCCCTGGGCCTGTTGCTGCTTGCTTTCGTCGGATATACAGCCTGGGTGTTAAATGCGGTTTGGCGCAACTCTGGCAATGTCAATCAAGTCATCTACGGTGAGATCGCACGTTTTCTAACCGTGGCGTGGTCGATCAATGCCGTGCTGATTTCGACCTTCCTGCTATTTCTCCACCTTCAACCGATTGGCTACCAGTTGTCACTCTGACCCACTGAGCGGAAGAGTTCAGAAGAACCTCTTACGCCGGGCGTTGATAGCCAAGCAACATGTGATCCCTTGAGAAATTGCAAGGCCTGCATAGGCCTTGCAATGGGTCTTGGGGCAGGCAATAGCGCAATGGGTTAAGGTCGCTCCCGCATGATCTTTAGGCATAGATCAGCTGCAAGACGCTGCCCGCAGCAATGCCCCCTGAGACTGAAACTCGCAATTGCCATGTTCTTGCCAGCAAGCGTGCTCTCAGGCATCTACTGACCAACTGGTTCGCACGCCAGCGGTGTTCCGCTAACGACTAAGGCGCAAGCTTGCGCTTGAGCGCTTGCGCCAATGGCCGCGGCAGGCTCGGCAGCGAACGCAGCAGCCAGGGCAACACACGGCGCTTGGCGCCGCTGAGCGACTCGGGCACCAGCGCTTCGATCAAGTGCGGGCCGGGGGTGGCCAAGGCATATTCCAGCGCCT
This sequence comes from Pseudomonas fluvialis, assembly GCF_014207935.1. Lineage (GTDB taxonomy): Bacteria > Pseudomonadota > Gammaproteobacteria > Pseudomonadales > Pseudomonadaceae > Aquipseudomonas > Aquipseudomonas fluvialis_A. The sequence continues at coordinate 182,702 of NZ_JACHLL010000004.1, forward strand.
TGGTGAAGTCCTCGGCGCTGTTGGTGCGTACCGCGTGCACGCCCATGCCCTGGGCCAGCTGGGCAAAGTTCAGGCGCGGCCCGTCCAGATCCAGTTGCGCACGTGCCTTGTCGCCGCCACCGCCTGCCCCCACGCGCTCCAACTCGACGTTGAGCACCGAATAGCTGGCGTTGTTGAAGATGATGCTGATCACGTGCAGATTCTCGCGGGCCATACTCCACAGCGCCTGGATGGTGTACATCGCGGTGCCGTCACCAATAAGAGCGACCACCGGCCGGTCCGGGCAGGCCACGGCTGCACCGACAGCATTGGGCAGCCCCTGGCCGATGGCTCCCCCTGTCAGAGTGATCAGGTCGTGACGCGGGCAGCCTGCAGTCATCGCGCCGAGCATCAGCCCTGAGGTGATGGCTTCGTCGATCAGGATGGCATTTTCCGGCAGCAGATGGCCGACTGCCTTGCACACCTTGGGCGCGGTCAGTTTGCCCCGTGGCCGACCGGGGCGCTGGACAGTTTGCAGTTGTGGCTGAGCCTGGTTTGCCCCCAGGGCGGCAGCCAGCTTCGACAGGCTGGCCGCTGCGTCCTGCTCGGGTGTCGTCAGGGTATGTACGGTGCAGCTGGAGGGCACCAGATAGCTCGGTTTTCCGGGGTAGGCAAAGAAGGACACCGGCGCCTTCGCATCGACCAGAATCAGCTGCTGAATGTCTGCCAGCTGCACTCCGGCCATCTCCGCCAGGTAGGCGATACGCTCGACCGACGGCAAACCGGCACCACGCGTCAGGCGAGTGGGGAAGACTTCGGCGAGCAACTTGACCCCGGCATGGGCGGCAATTCGCGCGGCGGCCAGTAGGCCCGGTTCGCGCAGCGCCTGGCCGCCAAGTAGCAGCGCGGTCTTGCCGCCAGTTTGAATGGCCCGGGCGATTGCCTGCACAACGGCGTCATCGGCCTCCGGTGCGGCGCGCCGAGCGGGCATGGCGCAAGGCTGCCCTCCTTCGCCCCAAGACACGTCGGCCGGCAGGATCAGCGTGGCCACCTGGCCCGGCAAGCCCTGGGCCGCCTGCACCGCGTCCACCGCGTCCTGGCTCAGCTGCGCGGTACTGGCGCTGGTACGCACGAAACCCGGCGAGACGTTACGCGCCACGGTTTCAATGTCTGACTGCAACTGCGCATCGTACTGAGTGTGGTAGCTGGCATGGTCGCCAACGATGTTGACCACCGGCACCCGGCCCTTGCGCGCGTTGTGCAGGTTGGCCAGGCCATTGCCCAGGCCGCAGCCCAGGTGCAACAGCGTGGCGGCCGGTTTGTCGGCCATCCGTGCATAACCATCGGCAGCGCCGGTGGCCACCCCTTCGAACAGGGCGAGTACGGCACGCATGCGCGGCTCACTGTCGAGTGCGGCGACGAAGTGCATTTCACTGGTGCCGGGGTTGGTGAAGCAGACCTCGATGCCGGCATCGGCCAGGGTCTGCAGCAAGGCTTGGGCTCCGTTCATGGGCGCTCCTGTGGGGTGATCAGATGACTGGGATTGATGTCGGCAATGCGGGTGACGCCGGCTAGCGTCATGGTCAACAGCAGCTCACGCTGCCAATGGGCGAGGAGCTGGGTCACGCCGGCCTGCCCCTGCGCGGCCAGGGCCCAGATCCAGGGCCGACCAACGAGTACGCCGCGCGCGCCAAGCGCGAGGGCCTTGAAGACATCCACGCCACTGCGCACACCGCCGTCCATCAGTAGTTCGGTCTGGCTGCCGACCGCACGGGCGATGGCGGGCAGCGCGGCAATACTGGCAGGGGCCGTGTCGAGCTGGCGGCCGCCATGATTGGAAACAACGATGCCATCGGCCCCGCTGGCCACGGCGGCACGGGCGTCGTCCACCTCCAGGATGCCCTTGAGCAGCAGTTTTCCCGGCCATTGGCCGCGCAGCCAGTCGATGTCGCGCCAGGTCACGCCGGGGTCGAACTGCGCGTCGATCCAGGCCTTGAAGGCATTCAGGTCGCGTCCGTCGGGCACCTGCTGGTGCAAATTGCCAAAGCTCAGCGGCCGGCCGCCGATGACCACCTCACGCACCCAGCCGGGGCTCGCCAGCACTTGCCGAGCGCGCAGCAGCGCGGCCCGCGCACCGCTGGCGGCCATGCCGTTGCGCACATCGCGCCAGCGCATGCCGGGCAAGGGCAGATCGACGGTGAACACCAGGGTGCGACAACCGCCGGCCCAGGCTGCATCGAGCAAGGCGCGAACGGCACCACGGTCGCGCAGCATGTAGAGCTGGAACCAGGGGGCTTGCCCGGTGGCGGCCACCACCTCGACCAGCGGACAGATGCCGACAGTGGACAGTGTGAACGGTACGCCAGCGGCCAACGCAGCGCGCGCAGCCTGAACCTCCCCCCGGCGCGCCATCAGGCCCGCCAAGCCCACCGGAGCCAGGGCCACAGGCATTGCACAAGCCTGTCCGGCGAGCTGGCTGCGGGTATCAACGTCTGACACATCGACCAGCACACGCTGGCGCAGCCGGATGTCGGCAAAGTCGGCGACATTGGCGGCCAGCGTGACCTCGTCGCCCGCGCCGCCCTCCACATAGTCGAACAGAAAGCGCGGTAAGCGGCGTTGCGCCAGAAGGCGCCAGTCGGCAGCAGTGGCTGGGTACATGGGCGACTCCCTAACTGTTTGCAGCGGCACGGATAATGGCGCGCGCTGCCGCACGGGCGGTCATGATGCAAGCAGGCAGGAAGGTGCCTTCCAGTGAGCGCTTGCCGCTGGCTCCACCGCCACCAAAACCGGCCGCCTCGCCAACGCAGTAAAGACCTGGCACCGGCTGCTGGCGAGCATCCAGTACCCGGCTGTGCAGATCGGTCTTCAGGCCCCCGAGGCTCTTGCGGGTGATCAGTTGCATATGAATGGCGATGAAGGGGCCGGCACCGGGCTTTTGCAGGGGAGCCGGCTTGCAGGTACGCAAGCGGTCCGGTCCCCACTGCCGCGCATGCAGGATGCGGCGAATCTGGTCGTCGTTGTGCAGGCGCTGGCCGTTGCTGAAGTTGGCGTCAAAGGCATCGGCAGTGGCCTGCAGCCTGGCAGGGTCGATGTCGTGCGAGGCGGTGAGCGCATTCATCTTGGCGGCCAGCCCGGTCAGGCTGTCGTCCACGATGAAGTACGGGCTTTCCCTCTGCATCTGGCGCACCAGACGATGGTTGCCCAGTAGAGTCTCCGTGAGGAAGCGGATGAACTGCTTGTCGCGAATGCGCTGGTTATGCTCCGCCCCGGAAATGGCGAACTCCTTGGCGGCAATCCGCCAGTTGAGCAGATGCCAGGTCCAGGGCTTTTCCTGCTGTGCCACGCGCTGGCACATCCAGTGGGTGTCAAACCCGGTGACCAAAGGCTGCGGCCCGATGCGCTCACCTCGGTGGTTAAGCCATAGCGCCGACTTGCAGGGAATGGTCGACAAGCCATGGCCGGCAAAATGCGGATACGGGTGTGGAAAGCCCGCGGCGTAGTTCCACATCTCGCCGACATGGCTAATCTGCGCACCGAGTTTTTCAGCGGCCCAGTGGTGCAACTGGCCATCGGCCAGTGGATGCGCGCCATTGAGCATGGTCTCTGGCAGGGGGCGCTCTTTCGGCCAGTTGGCCCGGCATTCGGCGTGACTGCCATTGATACCGCCCATGGCCAGTACCACCACCGGCGCTCGGCAATACACGATCTCACCGCTCGCCTCATTGATCGCGCTGGCACCACTCAGCTTGCCGGCCGTGTGCTCTAGTCCGGTCACCCGATGCCGGTGCAACAGGGTCAGGCGCCCATCGTGGTTGGCGCGGTGCAGAGCCGCCACCAGGCAGCGCACCAGCTCACGCGAGGTACCCCACACCACGTGGTAGCGCGGCAGACTATTACCGTCTCCATTCAGGCCACGCTCCACCCAGTTCACCGCCGGCATGAACCTGATGCCTTCGGTCTTCAGCCAGTCGTACACTTCGCTGCGCGAATGCTCGACGTAGTAGCGCGCCCATTGCCGCGGCCATTCGTCCTCCGGCTCCAGCTCGCCAAACTGCAGCCAGTCGTGCAGGGCTCGCTCAGGCGTGTCCGGAATGCCCATAGCCTCCTGCAATGGCGTACCCACCAGGGCCATACCGCCAAAAGCCCAGAGCGCCAGGCCGCCGAGACGCTCAGGAGTATCGCGGTCGATCAGCACAACCCGCTGGCCGGAGCGCAGCAACTCCAATGCCGTGACGATGCCTGCCAGCCCTCCCCCTACCACCACCGCATCGGTCTGCAACGCTGCCATCGGCTTGCCTCCGTCAATGGCGACGCGAGAAAGCCTCGTGCGTTGCCTTGTTGTTAACCACGATACTCGCTAACGTACTTTTCGAATTGACTTCATAGGCCATCGACAATGACTCTGCAGGCCACTGTTTCCATTAGCTGGGTCAACACCGTGCTGGCTGCCGCCGAGCAGCAAGGCGTGGCGCGGGAAGTCCTGCTGGCCCAGGCCGGTATTGCCGCCCAGGAGCTGGATGCCGAGCGCTGGCCGATCGACCACATCACTCGTTTGTGGTGCGCTGCCGCGCGTTGCACGAAGGACGCGGGCTTTGGCCTGAAGGTCGGCGCCGGCGTGGGGCCTGCCAGCTTCAACGTGGTCAGCTTCCTGCTGCAATCGGCGCCCACGCTGCGCGAGGCCTTTGCCCTGGTGCAGCAGTGCCAGAGCCTGATCAGTGACGGCGGGCGTTTTCAGACCATTGCCGGCGCGGATTCCTGCTGGGTGGTTTATCACCCGAGCCAGGGCGAGCTGGCCTTCAGCCCGCACCAGATTGAGGCGGTGCTGGCGGCCGTGGTGGTGTTCACCCGCTGGGTTACAGGGACCTCGCTGCGGCCGCTGGCCGTACAGTTCAGCCAGGCACGACTGGGGCCGCTGACGGGCTACCGCGAAGTGTTCCGCTGCCCGGTGACCTTCGAACAGGCGTTCAGCGGCGTGCTAGTGACGAACGCGCTGCTCGACACTCCTCTACCGCAGGCCGATGCGCAGTTGGCTCAGGTACTGCACGAGCACGCACGCGAACGCCTGGCGGCCCTGGCCACGCGCACCGAACTGGGGCCGGCTTTGCGGGCCTGGATCGCCGGTCAGCTACACGCTCACCTACCCACGCGCGCACAGGCGGCGCGGGTGCTCGGCCTGACCGAGCGCACGTTGGCGCGGCGCCTGCAAGCGCAAGGACTGAGCTTTTCCGGCTTGCTTGATGAGGCACGGCGCGAAGCGGCGCTGCAGGCGTTGGCCCACTCGCAGCGCTCCCTGGCGGAGATCGGCCAGGCTCTGGGCTATGCCGAACCCAGCGTGTTCAACCGTGCAGTAAGGCGCTGGACAGGCAGCACACCTAGAGCTTGGCGTCTGGCGCAACAAATGACGAATGACGAAGTGGATAGCCCAGCAGTACAAAGCGGCTTATCGGTGAGGTAGCGGAAATCGGCACCTTCAAAAGCATGATCCCGTGGCGACGCCGGAGTAACCGTAAAGTGCCACGCGCGACAGCCCGTTGCTGACTGCCGCGCGAGTATCTGCCAGGTTTACTGCAGGGCCTTGCGCAACTCGGCTAGCAAGGCCTGGTCGGCGGTGGATTTCAGCAACGTGCTGCTGGCGATTTCCTGGCCGCCAGCATTGAGCAGACTGACCCTGGTGTTGTGGGTGATTTCGCCGTTATCCAGCTGCCGATACTTGATCTGCAAGGCCGCCGCCAGAGCGCGGGTCTGGCCCTCGTCGGCCGCCACCGCGAGACGGAAAATATCCCCGTCGATCTTGTGCATGTGCAACAGATGACTCAGGGATGCCGGAGTGTCGTGCAGTGGATTGAGGCTGACCATCAGTACCCTGAGGCTGCCAGGCACTGGCTGCAGCTGGGCAATGGTGCGTTTCAAGCTTTCGATCAGCACCGGGCAGGCCGAGGCGCAATCGCCATAGAACATGGTTACCAGCAAGGGCTTGCCGGCCATTTCCCGCCATTCGAACTTGACGCCCTGGGCATCCACCAGAGCCACCGGCAAGCCGTACAGCGAGTCGGCCGGAATGCTTGCCGAGGCGGCACTGGGCGCTGCGGGTGCGGCCCAGGTAGCCATCCCCGGGACCAGCAGCAAGGCGCTGGAAAGCAGCACCTGGCGCAAGGCCAGGCTGCAACGTTTGAAACCTTTCATGGTGTAGCTCCTGATGTTTGCTCGGGCTCGCGAACACAGCGAAAACCCAGATAGTTGCCACCCTGGTTGGCCTGCATGGCGGCCAGCAAGGCCAGACGAATCAATACCGCGTAATTGCTTTTGTCGCCCAACGACAGGGCCGCACCGCCGCAAAACTCCAGCTGCTTCTGCTCATCCTGGGTACGACTGTCAGAGCTGACGAACAGGCCGTTGAAGTCCTCGACCCATTCCCAGGTCAGGCCATGCAAGTCCTGAATGCCGTAGTAGTTGGCCGGTTCCAGGCCAATCGCCTGGGGCGGCTGATTAGCCGGACGCGAATACCAGCCGAGAATCCGCGCCAGCCACTGCGGGTCCTGGCGGGCATCGGCACGCTGCTCATCGGCGGCGGCAGCAAACTCCCACTCGTACCAGCGCGGCAGGCGCGCCTGCTCACTGGCACAAAACGCCTGGGCAGCATGCCAGCTGATCTGAGTAACCGGCGCGTTGGCCTGCAAGGGCGCAAAGCTCAACGGCCCTGCCCACAGCGCCAGATAATCCGCGCCGGCCAACACCTGCGCCGGCACGCCACGCTGCCATTGCGGCTGGTTGCGCACAAACGCCAGGTACTCGGCATTGCTCACCGGCTGGGTGCGCAGCCAGAACGGACGGATGCGTGCCGCCGCGCTTACACCATCTGCGGGCAGCACACTGCGAAACTCACCGCCCGGCAGCAGCTTGTACTCTGCCGCCCAGGAATTGCCGAACAGCGCGGCGCAGCAACACAGCGCTGCACCGCTCCGCCGCCAGGTCATCTTCACTGCTGCTTGATCTGCCGCATGGCTTTGACCTGCTCGGCATTGAGCACCGGCTTGCCGCCATTCATGGCCACATTGATGTAGTTGATCACGGCGGCTACATCCTCGTCGTTCAGATCCTGGGCCGGCATCACGCCGTTGTAGTGCTGGCCGTTGACCACCAGTTCGCCACTGCGGCCGTGCAACACGATGTGGGCCATTTCATAAGGCCGCTCCTGGAAGAAGTCGGAGTTGGCCAGTGGCGGAAACACCCCGGCCACACCGGAGCCATCAGGCAGGTGACAGGCCGCGCACACCCGCTCGAATACCCCCTTGCCTCGGGCCAGGGGAGCATCAGCCACAGCCACAGGCGGGGCCACGGCCTTGACCGGAGCCCCGGCCACAGCCGGCAATGGCGTCTTGATGCCCTTGCTGTAGATCTCCGGCCGCGCCTCGCCGCTGACGGCCAGCAGACCGACGGCCCCCTTGTTGAAGGCGCGGGTCAGGGAGTGGTCGACCAGGGTCAGATTGCCCGGCACCTTGGGCACGAACTCGACAATGGTCGAGCCGCCTGGCGGCACCAGGGTGGTCTGCACATTTTCCTGATAACGGCTGCCGCCATCGCCGTACACGCGGTCGAAGATCGCGCCGATGACATGGAAGCTGGACACCAGGTTGGGGCCACCGACACCGAAGAACATGCGCACCTTCTCATCGGTTTTGGCGGTCAGCGAACCTTTGCCGGTGAGGGCTCCATCGGCGCCGTTGAACAGCACATAAGTGGGCTTCTCATCGACGGCTTTCTGCATGTCGAAACCCTGCAGCCCCTCGGCACGGTAGGCACCGTTGGTGTAGAAGTCGCCCTGCATTACATAGTACTCACGGTCAACCTTGCTCATGCCCTCCTTGGGCTCGACCAGGATCATCCCGTACATGCCGTTGGCCACATGCATACCCACCGGCGCGGTGGCGCAGTGATACACATACAGCCCCGACGCCAGCGCCTTGAAGGTGAAGGTGGCTTCATTGCCCGGCGCAATCAGGGTCTGTGCCGCGCCACCACCCGGCCCGGTCACCGCATGCAGATCGATGTTGTGCGGTAGCTTGTTGCTGGCCAGGTTCTGCAGGTGCAGCTCCACCGTATCGCCTTCACGCACACGGATCATCTTGCCCGGCACTGTGCCGCCAAAGGTCCAGAACATATAGCGGGTGCCGGGAGCGATCTCTTTCTCGACCTCCTCCACCGTCAGGTTGACCACCACCCGCGCCGCACTCTTACGGGTGATCGGTGCCGGCACCGCCGGCGGCGCCACCAGCTCCTGCACGATCACCGGCAAGGCCGCCTCTGCCGCATAAACCGCGCTTACCGAGGTAAACGCCCAGGCGCAGGAAGCCGCCACCAATAGCTGTTTTGCCCGTGTGTAATTGCGCTCTTTCATCGCCCTGCCCTCATCCATTACGGGTTGCAACACTCATGTTTTTTTAAGCCTGAGCCGATTAAGCGCCCACAGCCGCGCATCCGCGCTTGACCAAAATCATTCGGCGTAAAAAAAACTTCAGGGCGTGCAGGACTGGGCCAGTGGCCCTATCGCAGGGAGCGTTGTAAGCCGTGGTCGCGGTGCGCCGCGTGGCCGTATTCCAGCGCTTTGCACACGGCACCGACCAGCAAGCGCCCAGCCACCGGCACCTCTAGGGAGTTGGGGCCGAGGACGATCAGACCATCGCGGTCCATCTGCTCCAGACGTGGCCAGGCACCGGCGAACTGCGCGCGCAGATCGACGCCGAAGCGCGCCTTCAGGGCGGCAAAATCCAGCTGAAAATTACACAGCAGGTGTTCACTGACCACCCGCAACAGCTGCTCATCGAGGCTGCAGCGCAGACCGCGGAACAATGCCAACTGCCCGATGGCCAGCTGTTTCTGGTAGTGCTGCGCATCACCGATGTTCTGCGCATGCAGCTCGCCGAACTGGCTGCTGGCCGCCAGTCCAAGGCCAAGGTGATCACACTCGTGACGACTGAAGCCCTGGCAGTTGTAATGCAAGTGGCCGTTTTCCTGAGCGACCGCCAGGTCATCATCGGGCAGAACGAACTGTCCCAGACCGATATAGCCATAGCCGGCCGCCAGCAGTTGCTCCACCGCATGACGACGCATGATCCACTTGTCAGCCTGGGCGGCAAAGCCGCTGGCCACCAGACGCTGCAGGACTCTGTAGCGACGCGGTGGATGGGCATAGTCGAAGACCCGCACACGGCTGGGTTGCAACTCGATGATGGCCGCCACCTTGCGAGCGAAGCTGCTGGTGGTCTGCCAGGCCCGACCATAGCCGAGGTCGATGTTCACCGAACGATAACCCAGAGTGCGCGCCGCCTCGATCAGCGAGCGCGTCTGCCGCGGGCTCTGGAAATCCACCTGAGCCTTACCATTGGCCGGGTTGATGTCCGGCACGCCGATATTGACGTGATTGAAGCCCTGCTCGCGCAGCAGGCCCATGGTCGCCCAGGAGCTATGGGGCAGAGCGATGTCGATGCTGTTGTCGCCACCGGCATAGGACTGGAAGTTGAAGCGTCGCTGCAGATGCTCCATCAGGCGATTGAGCTCGACGGCATTGGGCAAGCGGCCGGCGAGATGAAACTGCACGACCCGCTGGCTCGCCCCAAGGTGGCAGCCAAGCATATCGATCTCAAGCGCCAGGTGCTCCAGGTACACGCCAAGATCACCGGCCATCGGCAACTGCACGGCCAGAGACAGCGGGCGCTGTGCCAGACGGCTGCTGCGCATGGCACGCAATAGATCCAAGGCGGCAATGCCGCGATGGAACTGGGTGTTCTCCGGGTAGCTGCCACCGGCCAGCGCGGCGTGTCCGTAGCGCTTGATCAGGGGGCTGTTCCATTCAATGGCTGCGCACATGTCACGATCCTGACGGAGCTTCAGGTTGCAGTCTCAGGGCACGTCGAGAACAGCCTATTGATCACCGTCAACTCGAACGCCTGCCGCCGGCCTACTTCAAGCCCAGTCGTCGCGCCAGTTTGTGCAGGTTGCTCGGGTCGAGGTCGAGCAGGCGAGCCGCACTGGCCCAGTTGTCCGCGCACAGTTCCAGAGCCTTGAGTATGTTCTGCCGCTGGCAGGCCTCCACCGCCTCGCGCAGCGAACCACCCAGAGCTGGCTCTTGCTCGCTGAGGGGCTGTAGTCCAGACGGACTGGCAAAACCGCTCAGACCTTCCAGGTCGAGCAGCTCCGGCTCTAGGGTGAGTATCTGCGTGCGGCTGGCGCCACGGCTTAGCAGCTTGACCGCCGCCCGGCTGATCACATGCTCCAGCTCGCGCACATTGCCCGGCCAGGGGTACGCGAGCATGGCCCGCTCCGCTGCCGGTGACAGGCGCATGCTGCGTAGGCCCAGGCGCGCACGGTTGAGTTCGAGAAAATGCCCGGCCAGCAGCAGCACGTCCTGGTCACGCTCGCGCAGTGGCGGGATCGGCACCGGATACACAGACAGACGATGGTAGAGATCAGCACGAAAATGCCCGTCGCGGATGCTGTCGGGCAAGTGCCGGTTAGTGGCAGCGATGATGCGCACATCCACATGCAGTGGTTTGTCGGCGCCCAGACGCTGGATCTCGCCGTTCTGCAGCACCCGCAGTAATTTGGCCTGCACGCTCAGTGACAGCTCGCCCACTTCATCGAGCAACAGGGTGCCGCCATTGGCCGCGTCGAACCGCCCCGGGCGGTCGCTGGTGGCACCGGAAAACGCGCCTTTGACATGGCCGAACAACTCGCTCTCGGCCAGCGACTCGGGCAGCGCCGCGCAGTTGACCTGAATCAGCGGCTTGTTGCGGCGCCGCGACAGGCCATGCAGGCGGCGGGCGAACAGCTCCTTGCCAACACCGGTCTCTCCCAGCAAGAGCACCGGCAACTCGGAGTCGGCGACCACCTCCAACTCACTGAGAATCTGTCGCAAGGCCTGGCTCTGACCGAGGATTTCACCCTCGTCGGCGAGCGCCTGGGGATGCTGCACATCGCTGCGCGACAGGCGCAGACTGCGGTTTTCCTGCTCCAGGCGGGTAATCCGCACCGCCGCCTCGATCAGCAGGCCGTAACGCTGCAAATCGCGCCGGGCGTTGCTGTCGAAGGTGCCGGGATGCAGTGCGTCCAGGGTCAGGGCACCCCACGGCTGACCGTCGACAAACAGGCTCATGCCCATGCAGTCATGCACGGGCAAAGGCTCGCCGACATGCTGATCGAGCAGTCCATCGTACGGGTCCGGCAGGCGGCTATCAGGCTCGAACCAGGTCGGCTCGCGCGTCGCCATGATCGCCGCCAGTCGCGGATGCTGGGCCACCACAAAACGCCGCCCCAACGCTTCATGCACCAGCCCCACTGTCGCCAGCGGCCGTAGGCTGTCGCTATCCAGGCGCAACAGACACACCGCGCCGCAGCGAAAATGCTCGCGCAAGGTATGCACCAGACGCTGCAGACGCACGGCGTTGGGCAGTTCGACGATCAGGTCGGCAAGCAGACTGGCTTCAAGCATGGTCATTTTTACTCTGCATGGTTAAAAGAACCTTATTCGATAAAGGTACAAATAACCACGAATTATAAATAATCCTTTAATTTCAATTAGTTGAAATTGGCACAAGTGCTGCTATTGATCGGTAACCCTTCATCACTGATCAATTCCCAAGGACATTGCCATGATTCAACAGCTGCTGAACCAGTCACTCGGCACCCTGGCCTGCGAGATTCCCGGCGCCACGCGGGTATTCCACGCCTTCAATCTGGACTTCTGCTGCGGTGGCCAGCTGAGCCTGAGCGAGGCCGCCAAACGCCGTGGTATCGCGGCAGAAAAAGTCGCCGCCGAACTGCAGGCCCTGCGCGGCCAACCCGGCAACGGCGAGGACTGGCGTCAGGCCCCCGCCGAGCAATTGATTGCTCATATTCTCAGCCGCTTCCACGCCCGCCACCGCGAACAGCTGCCGGAGCTGATCCGCCTGGCCAGCCGTGTCGAACAGGTGCATGGCGAGCGCGACAACTGCCCCAATGGCCTGGCCGATCACCTGCGCGAGATGCAGCAGGAGCTGGAAAGCCACATGCTCAAAGAAGAGCAGATTCTCTTTCCGGTGCTGCTCGACGGTCTCGGCGCATCTGCTGCCGCGCCCATCTCGGTGATGCGCATGGAACATGACCAGCACGGCGAAGCCCTGCAGCGCATTCTCGATCTGACCGACAACATCACTCCGCCGAGCAACGCCTGCAACACCTGGCGCGCCCTCTATCGCGGCCTGGATGAGCTGCGTAACGACCTGATGCAGCACATTCATCTGGAAAACAACGTGCTGTTCGCCAACGCCCTGCATGCACCGGCCCCGTGCCCAGCATAAAGCAAGCCGCGCCCGGCAACGGGCGCACAGCCCTCAGGAGCTACCGCTATGTTCAAACACACCCTGCAGCCACTGCTCTGGTTTTGCCTGCTGAGCTCGACCCTGGCCCTGGCCAGCGGCCTGGCACTCAGCGCCGCCAGCATCACGCCCCAGCTGCACTGCCAGACCACCCGATAGACCTGACAGCATCAGACCACCGCACCATCAACCACAGGGATGCCTCTCATGGTGTTGCACCGCGTACATCACCAGATTCTTCGCAGCCATCACTTGTTCGAACCCCTGAACGAGGAGCAGATGGACGAGCTGATGAGCACCAGCCAACTGCTCAATGTCGACAAAGGCTCGCCGCTGTTCCGCCAGGGCGAACCGGCCAGCGCTTTTTACTTCGTGATCTCCGGCTCGGTAAAAATCTACCGCATAACCCCCGACGGCCAGGAAAAGGTCTTCGACGTAATCGGCGAGCGGCAAGCCTTCGCCGAAGCCATGATGCTGATGGACACCCCCAACTATGTGGCCTGCGCCGAAGCGATCGGCCCCACCCAGCTCTATCAGCTGTGCAGCCACACCTATATGCAGTTGCTGCAGAACAACAACCGCCTGGCCTTTGCCCTGCTAGGCCGGCTGTCGGTGCGCCTGCACCAGCGCCTCAACGAAATCGAAACGCTGTCGCTGAAGAACGCCACCCACCGCGTGGTGCGCTACCTGCTGACCCAGATGGCGCCGCTGCACAACGCCGCCAGCAGCTTCGAACTGCCGATGGCCAAGCAATTGATTGCCGGGCATCTGTCGATCCAGCCTGAAACCTTCTCGCGGATCATCCGGCGTCTCACCGACGAACACATCATCAGCCAGGACGGCCGCCTGATCAGCGTTCTCGATCCACAGCGGCTACAAAAATTCGAGTGAGCCAGAGTTCTGCGACAGCGGCCTGGCCGTATTGGCGCAGACACCACCCGCGAGGACCTATCATGTCTCAGTGTCTGTACTGCCAACGCGATAACCAGCATCCGCAAGCCAATTGCGTCCATTGCGGCATGCCACTGCCGACTCAGGTCGACAACATCAACCTGCGTCGCCAGCAACGCTTTATGTGGTTTTGCATTGTCCTGGCCCTGTTCTGCGCGGCAATGAGCGTCTGGCTGCCACGTAGCCTGGCTTAGCGCCAAGCCCCACCCACGCAACCGCCAAGCCGTAGCCCGGACAACATCCGGGCGCGGTTATTCGTGCGCGCCTGTGACGGAGGGAATCCGGGCCACGCCCCGCCTCACCGCTGGGTCAGTTGCCGGTACAGCTGCGGCAGGCGCATGGGTAGTTGCTGCGGCTGGCGAATCAGGGTGTAGCCGTTGGCACCAAACATATAGGGCAGGTAATCGCCGCCCTGCTGGTCGATGGTGATGCAGAACGGCAACAACCCGGCGCGACGCGCTTCCAGCACGGCCTCGCGGGTGTCTTCTACGCCGTAACGGCCCTCGTACAGGTCCAGGTCGTTGGGCTTGCCATCGGTGACCAGCAAGAGCAATTTGCGCTTTTGCCTGCACCCACTCATCAGTTGCGTGGCCTGGCGAATGGCCGCGCCCATGCGCGTGTAGTAGCCGGGCTTGAGCGCCTGAATGCGCCCGCGGGTCTGGTCGTCATAGCGCTGACTGAAGGACTTGAGCTCCTGCATGCGTACCTGTTGCCGGCGCAGGGACGAGAACCCGTACAGGGCAAACGGATCGCCCAGGGTCGAAAGGGTTTCACCAAACAGCAGCAGGCTGTCGATAACCACGTCGATGACCCGGTGCTCATCGTCCAGGTGCGCATCGGTGGACATCGACAGGTCGGCCAGCAGCAGGCAGGCCAGGTCGCGACGGGTGGTACGCTGCTGCATGAACAGGCCGCGCTCGACGCAATGGCCGTGCTGGCGCTCGACGTGAAAATCCAGCCAGGCCTGCAGGTCCAGTTCGCTGCCCTGGGTTTGCTGGCGCAGCCACTGGCGATCATTGCGCAGGTGTTCAAACTGCCGCCGCAGGCGCTTGGCCAGCGGCGCCAGGCGCGCTGGCAAGTGTTGCGCCTCGCTGCCGCGCGGCAGATACATCTGCAGGTTGACGAAGTCCTTGTTCAGGGACTGCTTGCGATAATCCCACTCCGGCAATCTGATGCCGTCACCAAGGGGAATGTCGTCGACATCCGCCGGCGGCAGGTCGAGGTCCAGCTTCAGACCTCCGCCCTTGCGCAGGCGCTGCTTGGACAGCGCCAGCTCGTCGAGGTCTTCGGCGACCCGCGCGGCGTCCAGGTCTTCGCTGTCATCGCTGCAACGGTCCAGCTCGATATGCTCGGACCAACTGAACAGGTTTTCCAGGCGGAAGATCAACAGGCCGCCCTTGCTGGTGCTTTCCTCGACACGCTTGGCCTGCTTGCGCGCCAGTTGCTGCTGCTCGGAGGCATTCACCAGCTGGCCGTCGCTCTCCTCGCCCAACTGGCAAGCCTGCGGCTCACCGAGGTTTTGCGCCGGATACAGCCACAGCGGCAAAGGCCATGGTGCTCGCTCGCTGCGTGGAAATTGGTGGACGCTGCCTGGTTCGCGCAGGGCTTGGCATAAGGCCCGCTCCAGCGCTGCCTCGCCGCCAGCCAACTGACTCGGATCGGGGCGCAATTGCAGGTGCGCCTCGACCAGCCGCTGATAACGTGGGCGCATGGCCGGATAGCGCTGCAGCAACTCCGCCGTCCAGCGCTGGTTGTCCAGCGCCCAGTGACGCATGTCGCCGGCCTGCGCGGCGAGCAGGGCCAGCCAGCGATACAGCTCCTGGTTCAGGCCCACATCCGGGTACACCGCCAGGCTCGGCGGCAAACGCAGGTTGCTGCTATCGCACCAGGCAACCGGCAGTTGCTTGCAGGTGCCGGCCACTTGCTGCAGCAGGTTGCGTCGCAACAGCAATTGGCGCGGGCTGGCGGCCTCCAGGGCAACCCCGCTGGCACCGCCCATGGCACGAAACAGCAGTGCCAGCGGGCGCTGCAGACTGGCCAGGTCAACCCGCGCCTCGGGAAAATCCGGGCTGGCACGGCGGGTGATAAAGCGGTGCCAGACGCTGCCCACCCACTCTTCCAGTTCGACGGTAAAGGCCATGCGCCTGCCCTCGTGACGGTGTACAAACAACAACGGCCCGCTGTACCAGCCGGGCCGAGTTTTGCTTAGCCCGCGACTGCCTTAACGGCTGGCAGCCGTTGCACCGGTCAGCACTTCCTGACCACGGCGCTTGAAGCTGAACAGGTAGCACGCCAGGCCGATGAAGAAGCCCACCCCGGCCGCCAGGCGCAGCCAGAAGAACACCTGCAACTGGTCGACGGTATTCATGAACGACAGCGCCGTACCGTCAATATCGCTCGGCAAGCGCTGCAGAATCACCTGCATCACACCGGCAGCGGTGAGGAACAGGGTGATCAGCACCATGGACATGGTCATCAACCAGAAGCCCCAGATTTCCAAGGTTTGCGAGCGCTCGTCGGGCGCTTCACCGATCCCGCGCAGACGCGGCATGGCATAGCTGATCAGCGTCATGACGATCATCGCGTAGGCGCCGTAGAAGGCCAGGTGACCGTGGGCGGCAGTGAGCTGCGAACCGTGGGTGTAATAGTTCACCGGAGCCAGGGTATGCAGGAACCCCCATACGCCGGCACCGAGGAACGCAGTCACGGTAGTGCCCTTGGCCCACAGAGTTGCGGCGCGGTTCGGATGCTGGCGACGGCGCTTGCCGATCATGGTGAAGGCGAACAGCACCATGGCGAAGAAGGGAATGGGTTCCATCGCCGAGAAGATCGAGCCAATCCACAGCCACATTTCAGGCGCACCAATCCAGAAGAAGTGGTGACCGGTGCCGAGGATGCCGGTAATCAGCGCCATGGCGATGATCACATACAGCCACTTCTCGACCACTTCGCGGTCCACGCCGGTGATTTTCACCAGCACGAAGGCCAGCATCGCGCCCATGATCAGTTCCCACACGCCTTCCACCCACAGGTGTACGACAAACCACCAGTAGTATTTGTCGCGCGCCAGGTTCTCCGGGTTATAGAAGGAGAACAGGAAGAACACCGCCAGGCCGATCAGGCCGGTCATCATGACCATGCTGATGGTGGTCTTGCGGCCTTTGAGCAGGGTCATGCCGATGTTGTAGAGGAAGCCCAGGGCTACCACCACAATGCCCATCTTGGTGATGGTCGGCTGCTCAAGGAACTCCCGGCCCATGGTCGGCAGCAACTCGTTGCCGGTCAGTCTTGCCAGGCCCGCATAAGGCACAAGCAGGTAGCCGAGGATGGTCAGCACGCCAGCGGTGGCAAATACCCAGAACAGGATTTTCGCCAGTAGCGGGCTGTGCAGTTCGCGATCGGCCTCTTCCGGGATCAGGTAGTAAGCCGCCCCCATAAAGCCAAACAGCAGCCAGACGATCAGCAGGTTGGTGTGCACCATCCGCGCCACGTTGAAGGGGATCAGTGGGAACAGGAAGTCACCCACCACGTATTGCAGGCCCATGATCAAACCGAACAGGATCTGCCCGAGGAACAGCATCAGGGCAAACACGAAGTAAGGCTTAGCCACGGCTTGCGAGTCGAATTTCAGATGTGGATTTGCAATAGTCATCTCTCAACCCTCCTTGTTTGGCGGCCATTGGTTGGTGTTGATCTTCGAGGTCCATTTGAGGAACTCGGCGATGTCGTCGACCTCCTGTTCGCTCAAATGAAACTGCGGCATCGAACGACGCCCCGGCACGCCCAGCGGCTGAACCTTCATCCAGGCCTGCAGGAACGGCTTGAAGCCGGCATCCTCACCGCGGCGGACAAACACATTGCCCAGCTCGGGAGCGAAGTACGCGCCCTCACCCAACAGGCTGTGGCAGCCGATGCAGTTGTTTTGCTCCCAGACCAGCTTGCCGCGCACCACCGCCTCACTCATCTGTGCAGCATTGGAGCGCTCGGGAAAGGTCTGCTCTGTGTGGTAAGTCAAAGCCAGGAATACCAGGAGGAAGAACACGCTCCCCCCAAAGTAGATATTCCTGGCCATGCTCTTCGTGAAGGTCTCTGACATGGCCGCTTCCTCATTACTTGGCGCGTCCATTGTAAAAAGCCCCCCAGCGAAACCCGCTTGATGGCAATCAAGAACATCCGATGATTCGGCTCGGGCATTGAGGTGGGAGTGGGAGCTGCCAAAACGGCCAGGCGCTGCGCCGCCGCACGCGCTGACGTCACCCCCAGAAATCCTCGCCAGGGCAAACGCCTCATCAGCACGCGGAAAGGAGTCGTTGCGAAGCGAGCCAAGGGTTTGGATGGCGCCACGACTGCTGATGATCTTGAAGGGGCTGGTGATCGAGGCGCCTGTGAAATCGGTGGAAGCGGTGAAACCGTTAATAGCTCGACGTCACGTGCAACGGACGCCTAAACCGCGCGTTGCAACCACAAGCTCAGCAGCACCAGCGCCCCCACCAGCAACGGCCACCCCAGCAGCAATCCACGCCATAGCGGCGGTGCATGGCGCAGGTGCATAAAGTTGTCGGCAATCAGCCAGGCCTTGACCAGGGCCGCCAGCAAGACCACCGCGGCCAGGCCCAGGCCGGCGCCGGCATTGCCCAGCTGCACACTGCCAACCGATAGCAACACCAGAGCCAGCCACGCGCCGATCAATACCTGCGAAGTGGACATGGCAACCTCGTCAATTGAGCACATATACCAGGGGAAACAGCAGTACCCAGATCAAGTCGACCATGTGCCAATAGAGCACGCCCGACTCCAGCACCGTATGGTCGCCAACCTGCTGACGACGCCAGCAGCGCACCACCAGCCAGGCCAGAATAACCATGCCCAGCAGCACATGGAGGAAGTGAAAACCGGTCAGCAGCCAGTACAGGGTGTAGAAGCTGTTGTGCTCCATACCCAGCCCCTGGGCAACCAGATGAGCGTATTCGCTAAGTTTGAGCCAGACGTACACGCTGGCCGACAGCAACGCAGCGAGCAACAGCCAGGCACCGTGCCGTGCTCGCCCCTGCCCCACCTGGACCTGAGCCAGAGCGGCAAGCAGGCCTGCAGTGAGCAAACTCAAGGTCAGGGCCAGACCGGTGGAGCTGTCCAGCGCCGCGCGACCGCTGTGAAACAAGGCCGGTTGCAGGGCCTGGGTCACCGCGAAGGTAATAATCAGCAGGGCAAAAACCGTCAGCTCGGCGAGGATAAAAAACCACATGGCCAGGTCGCCCGGAAGACGCTTGGCAGACCGTGGAAAAAGCACCTCGGCATTAGCTCCCTGCATTACCCCACGTCCTGCATCCATGCAGTCAGGCATTGCCATCGCCTCAGGCGAAGTGGACATCAACCACGTCCATCAACGCCGCCACTGTTTGCGGGTCATCCGACAACGGCTCGGCCAGGCAGGCCAGGCAGGCCTCGCGCGGCGTCATGCCGGAGCGGATCATGCGGGCGGTAAAAATCAACAGACGGGTCGAAGCCACTTCCTCCAGATCATGCTGTTCCAGGCGGCGCAATGCCTGGCCGAGCTTGACCACCTGGGCTGCCAACACTGCATCCACCTGGGCCTCGTTGGCCACGATGCGCTCCTCCTCGGCGGCTGCCGGGTAGTCAAAGCGCATGGCCACAAAACGCTGGCGGGTGCTCGGCTTCATGCCCTTGAGCAGGTTCTGGTAGCCGGGGTTGTACGACACCACGAGCATAAAACCGGGCGGCGCACGCAGCACTTCGCCGGTGCGCTCCAGATAGAGTTCGCGGCGGTCGTCGGCCAGCGGGTGCAGCACCACGGCGGTGTCCTGGCGCGCCTCGACCACTTCATCCAGATAGCAGATACCGCCCTCGCGCACCGCACGGGTCAGCGGGCCGTCCTGCCACCAGGTACCCTGGGCGCCGATTAGATGGCGACCGACCAGATCGGCGGCACTCAGGTCGTCGTGGCAGGCCACGGTAAACAGCGGCAGATTCAGACGATGGGCCATGTGCTGGACGAAACGGGTCTTGCCACAGCCGGTCGGACCCTTGATCAACACCGGCATGCCATGTTGCCAGGCCTGCTGGAACAACACTTCTTCATTGCCCAGCGCCTGATAGAACGGCGCAGCCCGCTCGGTATCGATTACGACTCTGTTCTCCGGCACCTTCACGACGGCTACCTCACCACGGGACTGTTCAGGCCTACACGCTACCTGCCAGCAGGCAGCCCCCTCAAGTCACTCGCGGGCGCTACTTGATTGCGGTCAAGCCACTGCGCAATCCGTCGGATCGCGGAGACCCCAGGCCTACCAGTGCAGGTAAAACATCGCCTTGGCCAACAACACGATGAGCACCATCTGCGCCAGCACCGCCCAGTGCAGCTGGCGATACAGCGCCGGCGTCATGCGCCCGCTGCGCAGCAGCATGGCCACCGCCCCGAAGCTTAAAAACACACTCAGCGCCAGGGCAATCTTCAGCGTCAGCAACGAGGCAAAACTGCTGGCCAACGGCGCACTCAAGGCCTGCCGATGTTGCCAGGCGAGCCCCAACCCGGCGCCATACACCAGCACCACGACGCCATGCAGCACCGTGCGTGTGCGGGCACCAAGGGCGCGTTCCAAGTTACCCAACTGCTGAGGATCAAGCTGCGGCTTGACCCAGGCGAGAATCGCCACCTCATAGAACAGCGTGCCGATAAAGCCAATGGCGCCAAGCAAATGCAAGACATGCAGCAAGCCGTAACTGCTCACCCCTATCTCCTTATACCGTGCGCGAGAAGCTGCCCTTCTGCGCCCCGCCGATATAGGCATCAAAGGCCATGGCCACGCTGCGCATCATCAACTGGCCCTGGGGCAAAAGCACCAGCGCCTCGTCGTCGATCGCCACCAACTGGTCGGCCACGTGCTCGTCGAGCTGGCCCAGCGCCTCGGCGAAGTATTCCTTGAAGCGGATACTGTGACGCGCCTCGATGCTGGCGAAGTCGATACGGCCGTGGCACATCAGGTCGCTAATCACGTCACGGCGTAGCTGGTCGTCGGCGTTCAGGCGATAGCCACGGTGCACCGGCAGCAGCCCCTGATCGAGCCTGGCGTAGTACTGGGACAGCTCCTTGACGCTCTGGCTGTAGCTGTCGCCAACCTTGCCGATCGAGGACACACCGAGGCCGATCAGGTCACAGTCGGCAAAGGTCGAGTAACCCTGGAAGTTGCGCTGCAAAGTGCCGTCGGCGCGAGCCAGGGTCAGCTCGTCATCCGGCAAGGCAAAGTGATCCATGCCGATATACACATAGCCGGCAGCGGTCAGGCGGCTGATGGTCAGCTCCAGCAACTCCATCTTGCGCTCGGGCGGCGGCATGTCCTCGCGACGGATCAGCCGCTGTGCGCGTACCAATTCCGGCAGGTGCGCATAGCTGTAAGCGGCGATACGGTCGGGGCGCAGGGCAATGATCTTGCTCAGGGTCACGTCGAAACTGGCCACGGTCTGCAGCGGCAGGCCGTAGATCAGGTCGACACTCACCGACTTGAATTTGGCCGCACGGGCAGCGGCCACGAGGGCGTAGATCTGCTCCTCACTCTGCTGGCGATTGACTGCGGCCTGCACATCCGGGTCAAAGTCCTGCACGCCGAAACTCAGGCGATTGAAGCCGAGCTGGCGCAGGTGCTCGATCTGTTCGGTGCTGATGGTGCGCGGGTCAACCTCGATGGAAAACTCATGCGCGTCGCTGTCATCCAGGTTGAACGCCTGGTGCAGGCAATTCATCAAATCGGCCAGCTGCTCGCGGCTCAGGTAGGTCGGCGTACCGCCGCCCAAGTGCAACTGGCTGAGCGTGCGAGTGCGGTCGAACAGCGCCGCCTGCATGGCGATCTCGCGCTTGAGGTAGTTGAGGTACTCAACCGCACGATGTGTCTTCTGGGTGATGATCTTATTGCAGGCGCAGTAGTAACAAAGGCTCTTGCAGAACGGAATATGGATATACAGCGAAAGCGCCTTGGGCGTGGCTGCCTGATTACTCGCCTGGGCAGCAGCATGGTAATCGTCCAGGGCAAACGCCTGATGGAACTGCGGCGCCGTGGGGTAGGAGGTATAGCGCGGCCCCGGACGATCATACTTCTCGACCAGCGCGCGATTGAAACTCAGTGATTGATCCACTTCGATCACCTCAAGGCTTGAATAGATGGCGGCCATCACAGCCTGTGAATTGCGGACTTAGCGGATTGTGCGCCATGCCCTTACGGTGATTTGCAAGCAGTGCCACGGATAGCCTAACGAGCAACTCTTCAGCACCCCATCAACGGATAGCCCTGTTTGTAGCAGGAACCTTATGTCTAGGTTGGCTCACAGCTGCGCGGGTAAGCAACTTTGCCTAGCATGCTAAACGGGGTGAGCAGTAGCGCATAGATACACGCCTTGGTGTATGCGGCGTACTGAGCAGGTTCCCGCACTGATTCATTGCCCCTAGATGGTAGCCGGACGAGTTGTCGAAGTAGTCAAACACTGGAGAACTACTGGTTTTGCATCGGTAAGGAATTCCCGTTTATGGCCGGTTAGCGACCACTGTTCCGGCTAGCCATGCTTGTCCCCTCCCACATGTGGAGGACTTGCCATGAACAACATTGCTACCCGCAGCCGCCAGCCCTGGAACAAAGGAAAGTTGGTAGGGCAGAAAGCCCCGCTCCGACTGAGAGATATCTGGGCCATCCGAGTAAGGCTTCAAATTGCAGAACGAACCCGGGATCTGGCCCTGTTCGATCTGGCCATCGACAGCAAGTTAAGAGCCTGCGACTTAACCAAGCTTCGTGTGTGCGACGTAGCTCATGGCGAGCATGTTTCATCACGAGCCATAGTGATGCAGCAGAAAACGCAGCGACCAGTGCAGTTCGAAATTACTGAGCAAACACGGTCTGCTCTCGCGGCCTGGATACTTCAAGCCCAGCTCCGTAGCCAGGACTGCCTTTTCCCGAGCTGGCTGCATACCTCAGACCATCTATCCACTCGCCAATACGCTCGTATCGTCAAGAGCTGGGTAAAAGCCATTGGCCTTGATCCTGCCATGTATGGCACCCACACAATGAGACGTACGAAAGCATCACTGATCTATCGCAGGACGAAAAACCTGCGGGCAGTTCAACTGCTGCTTGGCCATACCAAGCTGGAGAGCACCGTTCGATATCTAGGGATTGAGGTAGATGACGCCCTAGAGATGGCAGAACAGACCGAGGTTTGACCTTGAATAGCGACGGTCAAAATTAGGCCGTCGCTACCGGCCAGAAGCTGTCGCTCAATGGTGTCTATCAAGCCAGAGGCGACTTATTAAGTAGACGGATGAGCAGCAGATATGACGCAGTTCCTTCCGCTGCATTTCGCTTTGTACAGAGCGGCATCGGACTCTTTTAGCACCGACTCCACCGATGCTCCGCCTGCGGGCATGTAGGCTACACCGATCGAAATAGTGACTATGTGACCAGATGGACTGGGCTGAGTCGCCATGTCGAGTCGAAGGCGTTCGGCGATCCTGTGGGCGTCAGTTATCGGCAGGCCTGGCAGCAGTACAACGAATTCTTCCCCGCCACTACGGCACAGGACGTCATCTGATCGGAAGCACGCCTGCATCTGCTCAGCCAGAAACTTCAGGACACTGTCGCCCACGTCGTGCCCATGCAGGTCATTCACCTCCTTGAAGTGATCAATGTCCAGCGAGATGACCGAGAAGCCTTTGCCGGCAGTAAGCATCTTGTCCAATTCAAAGCGCAGGCCACGGCGGTTGTTGAGTCCGGTGAGTGGGTCCGTAAGACTGTAACGGTTCAACTTCCCCAGACGTTGTTGGAGCAGGCTTAGACCCTGAATGATGGCGGACTTGAGATGGTCGGCCTCAAAGTACCAGGTCTTTATCTCGCGTAGCCGGTCGAGTGCTTCGGGCTCTTCCCAGGCTTGCACGTTCTGAGCAAGCCTTCTGAGAGGGCGTGAAATCCAATGCGACAGCCACCAGATACCCAGTAACGTGAGCAACGAGAGTGGCAGCGTCTGTAACAGGGTATCGAGCATCAATTGGTCCAGCACTGCTAGCGTCGAGGCCGTGGGCGTCTGCGCCACAATGCCCCAGCCGGTAGACTTCATGATGGCGTAGCCCGTCAGCATGTCCACACCCTTAAGGTTGATTAGTCGCAGGGTTCCTTCCTTGCCCTTGATGAGTTGTTGCACGGCGGGATTGGCAATCACCATCTCGCCTATGCGCGAGGCTTCAGGGTGGTAGATCAGACGTCCGCGCCTATCCACGACGTAGGCGTAGGAACCGTCATTCCTGTAGTCCTCATCCAGAAGTGCTTTCAGGATGTTCCGCTCCTGGAGGTAGATCGAGGCGCTGATGTAGCCCTGATACTCACCGTTCGCTCCGAGAATCGGGTGCGACATCACGATCAGCAAGTGCCGAGTACTGCCGACGTATGGTTCTGTGATGACCGGCTCCCTCTTGCCGAGAATGGCCCGGCCCCCTTCGGTTTTGAGCTTTACACCGACCAGCCCCAGACCGGCGGGGGATGTGGCGAGAACTCGGCCGTCATTGCCCACAACGAATGCCGAGTTGAAGTCATTCGATTGCAGTCGAAGCCTATCAACCTCTTCGCTCAGGCGTTCGGATTGGCGCATGCGATGGGTGAGCTGCTGGGCACTGAAGGCCAGATGCGCCTGTGCCGAAAGGATGAAATTGTCGGTATTAAGCGCTTGCTTGGCGGCATAGACGCGATTGGCGGCCAGTGCCTGGTTCATGAGCAGGTCACGTTGCGTCAGGTAACTGGAATAGAGCCCATTGGCGAAGGTCACTACCCCCGTCGACAGGGCCAGCAGCAGGATCAATCTGCGCAGATCGATTTTCGACATGGCGGCATCTCTAACCAGGCGACTACATCCTGTGCCGCTCTATTGCAGACATCCGAGCGTAATTGGCTTCGACGGGGCGATAGCAGAATGCCATGTTACTCATGCAGAATAGCCCACGCGGAAGATGCGGTGTCTTTTCGAGCCGATCTGCCATTTGGAGTCGTGCAGCCGAGAGTTGAAAGGACTCGACTAACCTCAAATGGAATTTGAAAGTGCGACTATCCATAAGCCACAGCCTTCTATGAATCCCAGCCTTCCACCTGCATCTCTGCCAACTCGCGCGGCCAAGCTCAGAACCTGGCAGGCCATTGGCTTTGTTTTGGCTGTATGCGGATCGTTGGTCACACTCACCCTGTGGGGAAGCTGGAATTCCAGGCAATACCGCCTGCATGAAAGCGAAGTCGCCTTGTCGAACCTCGCTCAGGCGCTTTCCTCACAGGTACATGCAACCTTCAAACAGACGGATACCAGCTTGCTGTGGCTGGTTAGCGAGCTGGAGTCTGCCGGTACGCTCCCCGCCGACGCTCAGCAAATCCGTCAGCTTCTGGAGTTGCAACTGACTCACTTGGAACAACTGAAGGGGTTGTTCATCATCGATGCGAAAGGCATCCCCTCGGTCACTACCGTGGCTAATATGCCGGCGAACTTGAACTATGCCGATCGCGCATATTTCAAACACCACAGGGCTCACGATGATCGGCTGCCTCATATCGGGCACTCAATCCGCAGTCGAACGTCCGGTGAATGGGTGATGACCATCTCCCGCCGGTTTAATCATCCCGATGGGCGATTTGGCGGTGTGGTAGTTGCCACCATCACGCTTGAGCATTTCCTGTCGCTGTACCGGAACATCAATACTGGCACGAACGGCGCCGTTACCCTCATTTCAGGCGATGCCCGAGTTCTAGTACGCAGGCCATTCAATGAAGGCGACATCGGCAAGGATCTCTCCAATGGACCGCTGTTCACCGAACTATTGCCCAAAGCACCTTATGGGACAGCTACTGCCCGATCAGCAGTCGATGGTGTCGAGCGCATCGTGGGCTACCGACGCGTGGATGAATACCCGCTGATCACCTTCGTGGCACTGGATCGCGAGGAGAGTCTGGCGGCCTGGCGCAAAGAAACGCTCTTTAGCGTCGGCTTGATGCTCCTGCTCCTATCGATTCTCGGAGCCCTGAGCTATCGGCTGATTCGTCTGATGAGGCGGCAGAATTACGTGCAACTTGCCCTTTTTCTGGCTCAAGAACAGTTGCTGGATAATGCCGCGAAACTCCAGGCTCAGGCGCTGGAGGATGGCCTTACCGGATTGGCGAATCGACGCCTGTTTGATCAGTATCTGCTGGATGAGATGGGGCGAGCCAGAAGGGAACAGCTGAGGCTGGCGTTGCTGATGATCGATGTCGATCACTTCAAGCGCTTCAATGACCAGCATGGCCACCTGGCCGGTGATGAATGCTTGCAGATTGTTGCCAGCAGGATCAGACAGACCATCAAACGTCCCGGCGACATGGCTTTTCGTTATGGTGGCGAAGAGTTCGCAGTGGTACTGCCGGGGGCCGACGCCAGTGGTGCATTGGTCGTTGCGGAGGCTATCCGAAAAGCGATCGAGTCCAGCGATATCCTCAAAGTGCGCGGCGAGGCGGTGAAGGTAACCGCCAGCATCGGTCTCTGCTCAGTGCTTCCAGGGCCAGCTGAAACTCCCGAAAGTCTCATTCAGGCGGCAGACAGGGCCCTGTATGCAGCCAAGCTGGCTGGCCGTAACCGGACGGTCGATGAATCGTCTTGGCTTTAGCAGACACGCGATGTCCGCTTTTGGCCGAAAGGGGCCGAGACACAAAAGAAAAGCCAGGCATTGCCTGGCTTAATCTTTAGCGCGGAATGCTGATTACTGTAGCCAACCCTCTACTTTCTCAGCACCGTACTGCTCCTTCCAAGCCTTCAGCACTTTGTGGTTGCCGCCCTTGGTTTCCACTACCTCACCGGTTTCCGGGTTCTTGTACACCTTGGCCTGACGTTGACGGCGCTGGCCGCGTGCAGACACCGAGGTCGCCACGCTCGGACGGGTTTGCGGATCCAGAAGAGCAATGATGCTTTTCAAGCTGAAGCCATACTCAGCCATCAGGTCGCGAAGCTTCTGCTCGAACTCGATTTCGCGCTTCAGCGCACCATCATTTTTCAGCTCGTCGAGTTGCTTCAGCTGAGCAGCCAGTTGAGCTTCAAGCGCTTTGAATTCAGCAAGTTTGGACATGGATTAACCTTTGTTCAGGAGGGTGGGGAGCCTGCGCAACTGTACTGCGTGCCCCTCACGGACGAAAGCACCGGGCTGCATGACTCGCAGCTTCAGGTCTGAGATGAGCCATTACTGTCGGACATAGCTCTTCTTCCCTGCCGGGGTCAGGCAGTAGACACCGCCCCGGGGCCCCGTGCAAAAAGTGGCGGTACCGCAGAGGCAGTCACCGCTGCTGTCGAGCATCCGCTGTGGACGCGCCTGGGATGACGTAGCGCCCGTGCCCATGTAGGCAGCGCAGCTCTTCTTTGAACCACTGATGGATCCGTCATTGCACAGGAACAAGTCGCCATCGCAACCGGCGATCCCGCCTTTACTGCCAGAGCACGGCGTATTGGCCGCCATCGCGCTATGAGGGAGCGCACCCAATGCTGCCGATACGACCACGAATAGTCGGAATATCCAGGTTTTGTAGAGGTGCATTGTTCAGGCTCTCTGATTCAACAGGCTCACAATGGGTCACCGACCAGAACTGCATGGCCCTGGTCAGCTTCACAGCCTGCAGAGGGCGACCAGCGCAAGTCCGCCGACTTGTCCTGCAGGTGAATGACCAGATGCCGGTCTAGACACTGCTCCATGGCCCGCGCGGCAATCGCTTCCAATCTGGTCTCATCCCAGCGAGTGACTTGATAGTGAAATGCCTGGGCTTCCAGATCTTCACCCGCATCGTGATGCAGGATCGTGGCGAAGGCTTCACTGCAGGTGCCACGTTCACGATTGCAACGCACCTCGACCGCGTTGACGCCATGAGCCTGGTAGCCCTCCACCGTCTTCCAGCCGCCCCAAAGTACAAGTTCCCCCTGCTGTTCCTTCAGGAGCAACGGCGGGATCGTAGTGTTTTCAAGAGGTGATGGCTGGACCAGCCACAACACGGCATAACTGGTGCCCAAGGCTGAAGCGAGGGCAATGAGCAGGTATTTGAAGTAACGGTGCATACAGAGTCCCTTCTGAGTGCGGCCATCCAAGCCAGTACCGAGACACTAGTGCAGCGACGAGATTAAAGCCAGGCTCTCTGCCATTGCTGACGCCGACCTCGCCCCGTTGGCGGCTCACGATTCCAATAAATCTCACTCCTACATCACCGCCATGACATCCCCACTCTGGAGCTTCATTCCATGTCATTGCAGTGCCCTAGCTGTCATTCCCCCAAAGTCGCCTCCTTCCATCACGCAATGAAAGTCGGCGCCGCCATCGGCACCGTGGGCGGTGCGGCGCGCGGCGTCAGCGCTGCACTGGCTGGTGGTCAGGCCGGCGCAGCGCTCGGTACCTTTGCTGGACCTGTCGGCATCACGCTCGGTTCGGTATCAGGCGCGATCCTCGGCGGTCTGGTCGGTGGCGCTGGCGGTTGCACCCTGGGGGCTCAGCTTGGCGACAAGCTGGATCGTCACGTCCTGGCTCACAACCTCTGCTTGCTCTGCGGTCACCGCTTCAACCTGCCGGCCTGACCGGCGCCCTCCTCTCTCATTTCATTCGTCCGGTCGGTGCTGCGTCTCGCGCAGTGCTTTATGCCGGCTTGCCCCCACAGGAATCACTCTCATGGCACATCTCGTCGAAACCATGGCCTACGCTGGCGCTACTCCCTGGCACGGCCTGGGCAATCAGCTCACACAGAAACAACCCATTGAAGTCTGGCAGCGAGAGGCCGGTATGAACTGGCAGATCCAGGAAAGTCCCGTGCATTTCAAGTCGGATGCCGTCGGCCACCTAGGCGCCATCCACTCCTTTCCTGAGCAGAAGGTACTGTTCCGCTCCGACACCAAGGCGCCACTGTCGGTGGTCTCCAATCGCTATCACACCGTACAGCCTCGCGAGGTGCTGGAGTTCTACCGCGATCTCACCGAGGTCTCCGGCTACGAGTTGGAAACCGCTGGTGTGCTCAAGGGTGGCCGCAAGTTCTGGGCGCTGGCGCGTACCGGGCAAGGGGCCGCGCTCAAGGGCAATGATCAGGTGAATGGCTATTTGCTGCTGGCCACCTCCTGCGACGGCACTTTGGCCACCACGGCAACGCCGACCACGGTACGGGTGGTGTGCAACAACACCCTGACCATCGCCCTGGATGGCACCAGCCGCGCGATCAAAGTGCCGCACAACACTCGCTTCGATCCGAAGGCGGTGAAGAAGCAGCTCGGCATCGCCGTCTCGCAATGGGACGACTTCATGTACCGCATGCGCGCGCTGGCCGAGCGCAAAGTGCAGTGGCATGAGGCACTGGGCTTCTTCATGAACGTGCTGTGCGAAACCAATCCGACCGGTGCTCTGCCCGAGCAACTGCCTAACGAGCGCGCTCTGCGCAAGGTTCAGGAGCTGTACGAAGGCCGTGGCCGCGGTAGCCAGCTGGACTCGGCACGCGGCACCGCCTGGGGCCTACTCAACTCCGTGACCGAGTACGTCGATCACGAGCGCCGGGCGCGCAGCAACGAGTACCGCATGGACTCGGCCTGGTTCGGCCAGGGCGCGCAGATCAAACAACGCGCCCTGGATGCGGCTCTGCGCCTCGCTGCTTAACCCTTTCCACACATCCACCCTCGCGCCCGGTCAGCCTTGTGCTGATCGGGCGTTTTTATGTCTGCAGGTGAACAGCATGAAAGCAACGTCATTGAACGGCAGCACCAGCAAGAACCGCCCTGCCCTGCGCCTAATTAGCACCAAGGAGCTGCCGCGCGAGGACTGGCTGCAGATACGAAAACAAGGCATCGGCAGTTCGGATGCGGCGGCGGCAGTCGGCCTGAATCCCTACAAGTCGCAGCTGGAGCTGTGGTTGGAGAAAACCGGCCGTGATGCCGGCATGCCCAAGGTCGATCCTCAGGATGAGGAAAGCCCGATGTACTGGGGCAACGTCCTGGAGCCCATCGTGGCCTGGCACTACAGCAAGCGCACCAAGAATAAGGTCCGCCGCATCAACGCCGTGCTGCAGCACCCGGACCCGGAGCTGCCCTGGATGCTCGCCAACATCGACCGCGAGGTGATCGGGGCCGACGATGTGCAGATCCTCGAATGCAAGACCGCCGGCATAAACGGCGCACGCCTGTGGAAGGAAGGCGTGCCCGAGTATGTGCAACTGCAGGTGATGCACCAGCTTGCCGTCACCGGTAAGCAGGCTGCGGATGTGGCGGTACTGCTCGGTGGACAGACGCTGGAGATCCACCGTATCGAACGGGATGAGCAGATGATCACTCGCCTGATCGAGCTGGAGCGCAAGTTCTGGCACTACGTCGAAACAGATACGCCACCGCCAGCCGATGGCACAGCATCAGCTGACGCGGCCCTGCGCTGTCTCTACCCCGAGGACAACGGCCAGGTGGCTGATTTCAGCAGTCATGCGGGGCTGACTGCCGTCTACATCGAACTGAAGGCACTGCGTCAGTCGATGGCCGACAAGGAAAAGCGTGAGGCCGAGCTCAAGCAGATGCTGCAACAGGCCATGGGAGATGCCAGCCGCGCGGAGTTTTCCAATGGCTACGTCAGTTGGCGCAAGGCCAAGGACAGCATCGGCCTCGATGTCGCTCAAATGCTCCAGGACAAGCCTTACCTGCAAGCCAAGTACCCGCTACTGAAACCCGGTGCACGGCGTTTCCTGGTCGGCTGACTCCATCCCTTATCAACCATTTCCCCTTTGGCCAGCCCATGCAGTTCGCGCTGCGTGGCTGGCCTTTTTTCATTTCCAGGAGAGTCACCATGCTCAAAGGTCTGGCTATCACCCCGCCGGTACTCGGGCGGATTTCCATCGGTAAGGTCATTGAGAAGAACGGTAAGCGCCTGCCGGAGAAAGATGACCAGTTCACCATCACATCCCAGGTGCAAGGCAAAGACGGCTGGCTGTTGCACCCGCTCAATGAGGACCTGCGCAAAGGCCAGGAAGACAAGCTGCGCAGCATTCCGGTGCGCCTGCTGTTCAACGAGCCGGAGCTGAATTTCCGCGCCGACTACACGCTGTTCGATCGGCAGTCCGGGCGGCCCATCTGCGTGGGCAATGGTGAGACCTGCAAGCGGATCACCCAGGACGGTATGCAGTCACTGCCCTGTCCCTCACCGGATGCCTGCCCTCTGGCCAAGGGCGGCGCCTGCAAGCCCTATGGCCGGCTGAATGTGGTCATTGGTGATGAGGATCCGCTGGGCAGCTTCGTATTTCGCACCACCGGCTTCAACAGCATCCGCACCTTGGCGGCTCGCTTGCACTACTTCCAGGCCATCTCCGGTAACCGTCTGGCGTGTCTGCCGCTGGAGCTGCGTCTGCGCGGCAAGTCGACTCGGCAGAGTCATGGCACACCGATCTTCTATGCAGACCTCACAGTGCGTAGTGGCATGGATATGGCCGAAGCGCTCCAGGTGGCAAATGAGCTTGATGCTCAGCGCCAAGCGGCGAGGTTCGATCAAGTGGCCTTGGATGAAGCGGCACGCCGTGGGTTCAGCAACGGGGCATTCGAGGATAGCGAGGAAGACGCGGGCGCCATCGTCGAGGAGTTCTATAGCGCCTTACCTGGTTGCACTACCCCCGAACCAGATGGGACGCCAACAGGAATGACGTTGGCCGAGAAACTCGACAAGCAGGCCGCGGCTTCTGCTACCCCGACAGGCTAGGGCTATAGGGCAGTTCTACAGATCTGCATCCAGCAGCAGGTCAGACGGCTTGCACTGCAGAGCCCTCGCGATGCGCGCGATATTCAGGAAGGTCACGTTGCGCTCCCCTCGCTCGATCTTGCCCATATGGGATCGATCAATCTCAGCTGCATCTGCAAGGGACTCCTGCGAGAGCCCTTGCAGGTTACGACGTGCACGCACTGCCTGTCCTAGGCGAACAAGGCTGAGGTCTTTGTCGTGGGTCGCGGAGATTCTTGGCATGCCGTGAATCGTTCCGATATGCTGCCAAAACGACCACGGCATTTACGACCCATTCAAATTCAGCAGCGAAGGGAATCCCCATGAGAACAATTCAGTTCGAAGACCTGGCCACATCCACCCTGACCCAATTGGTCAGCCGCAAGGAGTCCTTCGAGGTCATTGGCTTGCGCGGAAACTTCATGGCCAGCGTACGGACCATTGAGAAGAAGATCGAAGCTCAGGGCCTGAAGTGCAGAGTCTCGAGCGACATGAAGGGCACGATGGCGCAGGCCGGAGCAGTCGGAGTCCTTGCCGGGGCTATCTCACTCGGCACGTTACCGCTTGTGGCACTGACTGCTGCCGGTATCGCAGCGCACAAGCTTGCCACCTACGACCCGGATTACGAGATCGTGAAGGACTACGTGAACATGAAAATCACCGCCAAATACGCGAAGTAACCCCCCATCAGAAAGGAATCTGCTCAATGAGAACCACACTACTAGCAACAGCCCTGTTGCTCGCCAGCGCAGCCGCGCATGCTGGTTATGCCCTTAATGAGACCGTCCGTCCTTGTGACGAACACACCTACAACCCCAGTGGCCTGGCCGACATCCACGATTGCCGCATCCCCGGCACCCAACGCTTCATCAACCGCAAAGTACGGGAGCCGGAAACCGGGCGGATCATGGTGGAGCGCGCGCACGGTTATGCCACCATCAAGTGCGACGAGTCGAACACCTGTGCCATCTACGGCACTCCGGGTTTTGATGGTGAGTACATTGGCGACGCCCCCACCGGTTACTACCAGGTGACCTATGGCTGGTACATCGGTACCGATGCCTCGGGTAAAGCTGTCGCCTACCGCGTCGGTACTGGTCCGCAGCACGGTGCTCCGCCGTATAACCCGTTGCTCGCCGAAGAAGACCCGGAAGCCCCCTACTCCGACCCAGATGAAACTCCGGTGGCCCCTGGCTCACACCTGTTTGACGAATAACTCCATCCTGCAAGGAATTACCTATGCGCATCTATGCAATGCTGCTGGCTAGTGCTGTGCTGGCCGGCTGTGGTTCGGGCGAGCCAACCGTTGAGGTACACATCGCGCCCAGCGGTATGTACCCCAACCAATACAAAATCACGGTGGCCGCAATCACCGATCAGGTGACCATCACAGGACTGACGGTGAACCGAGGAAACTGCAAGCCCGGGGGAAATAACATGCCCAAGCAGCTGGGCTTCGGCCAAACCATTGACGCCTACGCCTCCAACTGCAACATCAAAGAGGTTGAAGTGGCTACGGATGATGGGGCTTACGCATTCACTTTCGAGTGAAACGAAATAAGGCAGCGCTTAGCTGCCTTATTTTTTTGACCATTCGCTACACACCCGACGTCGCACCCGCAACTGCAGACTGTAGGCGCTGCCAGCCTGAACGCCGTGCGGCGTCTAACCTGCCCCCAAAAACCGAAAAG
This sequence comes from Pseudomonas fluvialis, assembly GCF_014207935.1. Classification (GTDB taxonomy): domain Bacteria; phylum Pseudomonadota; class Gammaproteobacteria; order Pseudomonadales; family Pseudomonadaceae; genus Aquipseudomonas; species Aquipseudomonas fluvialis_A. The sequence goes on from NZ_JACHLL010000004.1 coordinate 215,431, forward strand.
GCCTGAATGAATCGCAAACAATAACCGCAACTGTGTCATCTCGGCGGCTAGATAGCTGAAGGCGCCCTGTTGATTGTGGCCATTATGATTCTAGCTAGCCCTGAAAGTAGCCTCCATGAGCTGAACAGTACCTGCGCTACGCAAAAAACTGATGCGCTCAGAGCTAATCGGGAGTGTCCGCTCAGGCTCATACCGCGAGAAATCACAAGACATTCGACTCTGGGGTGTTCAGCAGTGTATCGACGATCTCACCCTTTCCAAATGATAATGCTTATCCGTATTATTGCCACATCTCGAAAGCATACGGATATGTAGCGTGTTCACCCTCGATCAGCTGTCTTTTTCACTGACCCAGCGCCCACTGCTGCATCCTCTTTCGCTGAGCCTCAGCGAAGGTTCCATGGTCGGTCTGATCGGCCATAACGGTTCAGGCAAGTCCACCCTGATCAAGCTGCTGGCGCGGCAGAACGCGCCCAGCGCAGGCCAACTGCTGTTGCGCGACAAACCCGTGGAGCACTGGGCGGATCGAGCCTTCGCCCGCGAGGTGGCCTACCTGCCACAGCAACTGCCTGAGGCCGAGGGCCTGACGGCGCGCGAACTGGTGGGTTTTGGACGCTATCCCTGGCACGGACTGCTGGGACGCTTCAGCGACGAGGATCATCGTCAGGTTGAGCAGGCCCTGTTGCTGACCGACACCCTGCAGTATGCCGACCGCCTGGTCGACAGCCTCTCAGGCGGCGAGCGCCAGCGTGTCTGGCTGGCCATGCTGCTGGCGCAAAACAGCCGCTTCCTGCTACTCGACGAACCGACCTCCGCACTGGATATCGCACATCAGGTGGAGGTGCTAGCGCTGGTCCGCCGACTGTGCACCGAACTGGGTCTGGGCGTGGTGGTGGTGCTGCATGACGTGAATATGGCCAGCCGCTACTGCGATCGGCTGATCGCACTGGGCAGTGGACGCCTGCTGTTCGATGGCAGCCCCGATGAGCTAATGTGCGAAGAGCGCCTGGAAGCTATTTATGGGGTGCCCATGCGCGTGCTGCAGCATCCGCAGGGCGAGCAGCGCATTGCGGTGGTGGCCTGATGCGCGCGCTGCTTGGCGTGATCCTGAGTTGCTGCCTGGGCCTGGCACAGGCAGCAGCGCCCACGCGTATCGCCGTAATCGACTGGGGCCTGACCGAGACCCTGCTGGGTCTGGGCGTGGCGCCCCTGGCCGTGGCCCAGACCAGCGGTTACCGGCGCTGGGTGGTCGAACCCGCGCTGCCCGATACCACCGTTGACCTAGGGCTGCGCGTCGAACCCAACCTGGAGCTGCTGGCTCGCCTCAAGCCCGAACTGATCCTGATCACCCCCCAATTCGAGGCCAGCCGCGCGCAACTAGAACGGATCGCGCCGGTCAAGAGCCTGGCCATCTACAGCGAAGAACAGGAGGCCTACCTGGGTGCCCAACGGGTAACCCGCGAGCTGGGTCAACTGCTACAGCGCGAGGGTCAGGCAGAGACGCTGATCGCGCGGGTCGACCAGGCATTGCTGCATGTTGCTACCCGCCTGGCGACTCGCCCACAGGCGCCGGTCTTCGTGATGACTTTTCTCGACGCTCGCCATGTTCGCCTGTTCGGGCGCAGCAGCATCTATCAGGGTGTGCTCGACAGAGTTGGGCTTCGCAACGCCTGGCAAGGCCATACCAACTACTGGGGCTTCACCCAGCAGGGCATCGACCGACTGGCGGCCGAGCCTGAGGCTCGCCTGCTCTATCTTGAGCCGCTACCGCCGGGCGTCGAGCGCAACCTAGCTGCCAGTGCGCTGTGGCAACAACTACCGGCCGTTCGGGATGGCAGGCTGACGCCGCTGCCACCGGTGTGGAGCTTCAACGGTCTGCTGGCCGCAGAACGCTTTGCCATGCTGCTCGACCAGCACCTGGGAGGTGTCCATGAATGAAGCGCGCCTGCCGTTGTCCGGCAATCTGGCCACTACACCGTCGCGTCGATCGTCGCCGGCCTCGCTGACCCTAGGCCTGCTGATGCTCGCCGGGTTGCTTGCCCTCATCCTGCTGGCTCAGCGGTTGCCGCCGGCCCTATGGATGCAGGCCGCCTGGCAACCGGCCGCCGATGACATGCCGCAGTTGGTGTTCCACTTCAGCCTGCTGCCGCGCCTGCTGATGGCACTGCTGTGCGGCGCCATCCTAGCGCTGGCCGGAACCCTGATGCAGCAGGTACTGCGCAATCCGCTGGCCTCGCCAACCACCCTTGGTGTGGCAAGCGGAGCCCAATTGGGACTACTGGTGGCGACCCTCTGGGCGCCCTGGCTGCTGGACCTGGGGCGAGAATGGGTAGCACTGGTCGGAGGAGCACTGGCCACGGCGCTGGTTTTCGCCCTCGCCTGGCGACGGGGCCTGGCGCCACTCACCCTGATACTTGCCGGTCTGGTGGTCACGCTGTATCTCTCCGCGCTCAACACCAGCCTGATGCTGATCCAGCAGCAGGACATGAATGCGGTGTTCATCTGGGGCTCGGGCTCGCTGAGCCAGAACAGTTGGCAGGGCCTGCAGTTCCTGCTGCCGCGCCTGGCAGTGGTGCTGCTCCTGCTGGCACCACTACTGCGCCCGCTGGCGCTGCTGGAGCTGGATGACAACGGAGCGCGCAGCCTGGGCGTACCGCTGCGCAGCCTGCGGCTGATCACCTTGGCGCTGGCCGTCTATCTGGCTGCTGCTGTGGTGAGCACAGTGGGGGTGATCGGTTTCATCGGCCTGGCGGCTCCTGCCCTAGTGCGGCTGCTCGGCGCGCGGCGCTTCAACCAGCGCCTGCTGTGGTCACCGCTGCTAGGCGCAGGACTGTTGAGCTGCACCGACCTGGGCATCCAGCTGCTGGCCGGCCCCCTGGCCGAACTGCTGCCGACCGGAGCGGCGACCGCCCTGCTCGGTGCGCCTCTGCTACTTTGGCTGCTGCCCCGCCTGAACCTGCCTGCCGGCCAGCCGGCGGCACGTAGCCAGGTACTGGCGCCCCGTCGTGATCGACCTCTGCCCCTGCTGCTAGCGCTGTTCGCGGCGTTTCTGGTCGCCACCGGCCTGGCACTGGCCATCGGCCAGGGCGTCGACGGTTGGGACTGGCGCGTCAGTGATGCACAGCTATTCGACTGGCGCTGGCCACGCGTCATGGCTGCTGCTGCTGCAGGTTGCATGCTGGCGCTGGCGGGCTGCCTGATCCAGCGGCTGACCGGCAACCCCATGGCCAGCCCTGAAGTGCTGGGCATCAGTGCCGGTGCGGCCATGGGGCTGATCGCCCTGCTCTTTCTGCTACCGGTTTCGACCCTAGCGCTGCAGCTGGGGCTCGGCGGACTGGGGGCCGGCCTGACGCTATTGCTGATCGTAGCGATAAGTCACCGCTCAGGCTTCGCCCCCGAGCGCGTCTTGCTGATTGGTATCAGCATCACCGCCCTGTTCGACGCCCTGCAGGTGATTCTGCTGGCCGGTGGCGATCCTCGTGGCCAGAACCTGTTGAGCTGGATGTCGGGCTCGACCTACTTCGTCGGCCCCGGCCAGGCATTGGGTGTCGGTTTCTGCTCGATCGTACTGTTGCTCGCGGCGCTGCCGCTATGTCGCTGGCTGGAGCTGTTGCCGCTGGGCGATGGTAGCAGCCGCAGCCTGGGCGTCCCACTGGTGCGTAGCCGCATGCTGCTGCTCGGACTGGCGGCCCTGCTGACCGCCGGTGCAACACTGGTGATAGGCCCACTCAGCTTTATAGGCCTGCTGGCACCGCATCTGGCGCGTTTGCTCGGCCTGGTGCGGGCCCGCAGCCAGTTACTGGGGGCGGCATTGCTGGGGGCGCTGGTGATGGTGCTAGCCGACTGGCTGGGACGCAATCTGCTGTTTCCGGCGCAACTGCCGGCAGGCCTGCTGGCATCGCTAGTGGGTGGCGCCTACTTCATGCTCTGCCTGCGCAGACACTGAGCCAGACGGGCTCAGTCCGGCGCGCCGCTGGCCTCGACAGGCGGCGCATCGAGCAAGGAGCAGTTGTCGCACATCGTCATGCCCAGCTCGTTGCGGATGCAACACTGCCGGCGTTGCCGCCAGGGCGCACAGCCTTCGCCCTGGGGCACATAGCGGATGGGGTCGAACAATGGATTGCGCGCGCCATCGGGCCGCAACCGCGCCTCCAGCACCTGTAAGCCCGGCGCCAACATCGGCTTGGGAAAGGGCAAGCCACCCAGCGTCGCCATGAACCATTCGAAGTAGTTGCCGGCATTGCTCCAAAGCACCCGCGCGGCGATCTTGCGATGCGCGCGCAATCCCTCAATGAAGGGCAACAGATTAGCGTCCAGCAGGTCACCGAAGCGCTCGAAGCCATCCTGGGGTGGGCAGTTCCAACGCTCGCCGCCATGCGGGAGCTTGAAGGCCTCGGGCAGGCCGTCAGCGCCGACCACCACCTGGATCTCGTCGAAATCCAGCGGCAGCCGCCAGTTGAGGATCAATCCTGCCGCCAGCACCGGCGGTATCAGCCGCAGGAAATAGTACTTGGACCAGAGCGACAGCAGCGCTCGCCGGTCACCCTCGGCATGTTCCGGAGCGAAGCGCAGCATCTGCTGCTCCAGACGTTCAGGGCTGACGAACTCTCGCCCGGACAAGGCCGGGCGCGGGTCGTCGAGCAGAGTCAGTACCTCGCGATACTGCGCGAAGGGCCCCTGAAACAGGGGGGCCAGGGCGGGGATCATGTCCCCTCCAGGATCAGGCACATGCGCTGGCTGGCTCCGTCTGGCGTTTACGCGAGCGCAGCAGCGAGTCCACCACCTCCTGGGAGCGGACGGCCAGCACGGACAACAGGGTGTCGCTCAGGCCGTGACTGTCCTCGCAGCAGCCCTGAAGATAGATGCCTGCCTGCAACTGCTCACTGCCACGCACGCGGTAGTCGCGCTCGACACCGCCCAGCAGATAGGGCGCCAGACCCGACAGCAAGTGACGATAACCGTCACGGCGGTAGCCGGTAGCCAGCACCAGGGCATCGAACAGGTGACGCTCTTCTCCGCCCGGCCCCTTCAGGGTCAACACAAGCTGCTCGCCGCTGGCATCCACCGCGATGATCTCGCGCTGGTTGAGCAGGCTGTGCGGTGCCTGGCCGGTAACCTGCTGCTGGTAGAAGCGCTGATAAATGCTTTCGATCAGGTCAAGATTAACCACCGAATAGTTGGTCTGGCTGTGGGCCGCGAGAAAGGCTCGGCGGGCTTGTTCCGACTGTTCGAAGACCACGTCGGTGAAGCCCGGGTCAAAGATTTCATTGATGAAGGGGCTGTCATCGGCCGGACGCATGGCCAGGCTGCGCATGATCATCGATACCCGCGCGTCGGCATAACGGGCGCACAGGTCGGTGAAGATTTCCGCAGCGCTCTGTCCCGAGCCAATAACGCCCAGTCGCGGCTCGGCGCAGACGGGAGAGCAGGCCTGCTCGATGCGCGCCAGGTACGCCGAGGAGTGCACCACGCGCGGATCATCTCGCAGCTCGCGGAACAGTTCCGGCACCAGCGCTTCGCCGCCGGGGCTGACGATCAGATTGCGCGTAATCCGCGTCCGCACCCGACCGTCGGCCTGGCGCGAGAGGATACGCAGTTTGCGTACATCGCCTGTCTCCAGCACCGGCTCGACGCCAATCACTTCCTCGCCGTAGTGCACGCGCTCGGCGAAGTGTCCGGCGGCCCAGCCCAGGTAGTCGTTGTACTCAAGTCGGGAGGGCGTGAAGGTGCTGACGTTGATGAAGGCCTCCAGGCGGCGTTTCTGGTGCAGATAGTTGATGAAGGTGTAGCGGCTGGCCGGGTTGCGCAGTGTCGCCAGATCCTTGAGGAAGGAAATCTGCATGCGACTGTCGCTCAGCAGCATGCCGCCGTGCCACTCGAAGGTCGGCTTCTTCTCGAGGAAGCAGTAACGCAACCCCTGCTCGCGAACGCGGCGATCCTCCTCAAGTGCAACGGCGATGGCAAGATTGGCTGGGCCAAATCCCAGTCCGATTACATCGTATTCTAGCGTTTCAATGCTCATGTCAGGCTCCGATCATCCTAGCGGTGGCTCGTGATAAATGGGGCGACAGCCCCCTGCCCAACCTCATCAGTGGCGGCCGCGTTGCGCACGGCTCTGTTGTCTTCATGCCAGGCGACTGCATTCGAAGAACACTTCGCGGCTCTGCACCATCAGCGCTGCGCGCTTGTGCGGGAAATCGAATTCCTTGGCCTTGTGGTAACCCTGTGCCTGCATGTAACCGATCATCCGCGCGTTGTCCGCACGGGGTTCGGCAACCACGCGCTGGGTGCGTGGGTCCTCGAGGAACAGGTAGTGGGTCAGCGCGCTCAACCAGCTGGCCACCTTATGCGGGCCACGATGGTTTTCCTCGCCGACCAACATGTGGATGCCACGATCGTAGTCGCCCACTTCATAGAAGGGCGCAATGCGGTCTTCCTTGGCCCAATAGACCTCGTAGTAAGCGAACGGCTCGTCGTCGAAGCAACCGATCAGGGTCAGCACACGTGGGTCACAGGCCAGCTCCTCGAGGTAACGACGATGCTTGGTCAAATCGCCCTCCTCCTGCCAGAACGCCGCCACACGGGCACTGTTCTGCCAGCGATTGAAGCGCTCCAGGTCTGCGTCGATATCCAGGGTACGCAGGGATATCCAGGCGCCCAGCGTGGCATCGAAACGCCGGTAGACCTCGCCCACCGGCTTGGGTGCGCGGCGCGGGTGACGGCGGCCCGTCGGATGCATGACCATTAGTTGCGGGTAGCAGGCACTGCCGGCAGTGCGCAGGAAAGGGCCTGGCAGCTGCCAGAACAACGATCGTTCGATGCGCAGCTCGCTGCCCTCGCCCACCAGCAGACCGCTGGCGAGCAGGGCCGGGGCGACTGTATCCAGCTTCAGGCGCACGACTTGCTGCAGCGGGTCGCTGGCAAAATACCAGTAGGCGAGAGCCCATAAGGCCTCGGCTTGCTCCTCGACAGCCAGTTCCAGTGGCACCAGCCGTCCATCCTGGCGCCGGGCGCGCAACAGCGCGCGTTCGTCCAGATGCAGGGCCAGGCTGACACCATCGTCACGACCGACCAACCGCTGCCCCGAGGGCAGCGGCAGCAGCTTCAGCGAATCAGAACTCATAGCTGACACTGGCGATGACATTGCGGCGGTTGCCGTACCAGCAGTAGTAGTCGCAGGCGGTGATGTATTCCTTGTCGGTGACGTTGTTGGCGTTCACCTGCAGGGTTACGTCCTGCAGCTGGTAGCTGACCATGGCGTCGAGCAGGGTGTAGGACGGCACCTCCAGGGTCTCGGTGTTGTCGCCGTAGCTGGAGCTGGTGTGGCGCGCACCGGCGCCGATGGCGAGCCCATCGAGTGTGCCGCGGAACTGGTAGTGCGCCCAGAGCGAGGCCATTTCGTCGGCGACGTTGGCCGGGGTCTTGCCTTCCTCGGCCGGGCGGGTGCTCTTGGTGGTTTCCGGGTCCAGCAGGGTGTAGCTGGCCAGCAGGCTGAGCTGTTCGGTCAGGTTGGCCTGGGCCTCCAGTTCCAGACCGCGGCTGCGGACTTCGCCGAGCTGGGTCTGGATGCCGTCGGGCAGGGTCTTGCGCACGTTTTCCTGGGTCAGTTCGAACAGCGCGGCGTTGAAGCTGGCGTCCAGGCCGATGGGCTGGTACTTCAGGCCCAGCTCGTACTGGTCGCCTTCCTCCGGCTCGAAGGGTTTGCCGGTGCTGCTGTTGAGCGCGGTCACCGGCTGGAAGAACTGCGAGTAACTGGCATAGGGCGTCAGGCCGTTGTCCAGCACATAGGCCACGCCGCTGCTCCAGGTGACCTGCTGATCATTGACGTCGTAGTCCACGCCAGTGGTGCGGTTGTCGAAGTCGGTGCGCGTCTCGTCATAACGACCGCCCAGCAGCAGTACCCAGTTATCCACCTTGTACTGGTTCTGCAGGTAGTAACCAAACTGGTCGGCGCGGGTGTCCTTGTCCTGCACTGCGAAGTCGCCGATCGGCGCACCATAGGTGCTGGGCTTTCCCAGGAAGGTCAGGGTCGAACGCTTGGGGTTGTAGATGTCCAGCGCCGGGATCGCGCCGGTGAAGGTGCTCGGGTCGCGCGCCGGGCTCTGCGCGTCGATGTTCAGCAACTGGTAGTCGAAGCCCAGCAGCAGGTTGTTTTCCCAGTCGTCGCCGAACCAGCTGCCCAGCAGACGGTTGTCGGTGGACAGGCTGTCGGCCTGGCCATCGTCGTAGGTCAGGCCACGCGCCAGCAGGCGCTTGTTCGGGTCCAGCACGGGGATGTATTCGTTGACGAAGCCCAGGCTGTACAGCTGGCGCACCTCCAGGTCCATGTGGCCGTAGCGCAGGTTCTGCTGGAAGTCCCAGGTGTCGTTCAGGCGATGGTTCAACTCATAGCCCAGGGTGAGCTGGGTGCGCTCGAATTTCTCATAACCCGGATCACCCACGGCGGTATCGGTGTCGATGTCGCCATTGGGATTGCCGGCGATGGTGCCGCTGGAAGGCAGGAACTGCAGTTGTGGATCGGAGTTGTCCTTCTGGTAGCTGGCCAGCAGGGTCAGCGAGGTGTCCTCGTTGAAGTTGAGGGTCATCGAGGGCGCCAGCAGCAGTCGCTCGGCATTCACGTCATCGACCTGGGTGCCGGTATCGCGGGACAGGCCGACCACGCGGTAGAGCACATTGCCTTCACTATCGAGCTGGCCGCCGACATCGAAGTTCAGCTGCTTGCGATCGAAACTGCCATATTGCAGGCCTATCTCGTTCTTGCCCTCGGCAGTTGGCCGCTTGCTCTGCAGGTTGATCAGGCCGCCCGGCGGGGTCTGGCCGTAAAGCACGGAGGCGGCGCCCTTGAGCACTTCGATGCGTTCGAGCATGTAGGGGTCGATCTGCCAGCTGTAGAAGCCGCTGGAGAAGACTCGTGCGCCGTCCATGAACAGGCCGTTGTTGGCCTGCTTGAAGCCGCGCACGATGAACCAGTCCTGCTTGTTGTCCTCGCCGAAGTAGCCGGCCTGGATGCCCGGGGTGTACTGCAGTGCCTGGCTGATGCTCTGCACGTTGCGGTCTTCGAGCTGCTGCTCGGTCACCACCGACACCGAACGCGGTGTCTCATTCAGCGGGGTGTTGATTTTGGTGGCGCTGCGGCTGTTCTTCGCCACGTAGCCTTCGTCCTCGCCGACCGGGCTGTCCAGCTCGCTGCTGATCTTGATGCTTTCCAGCTCGAGTGCCTCCTCGGCCTGCAGCGGCAGGCTGGTTGCGCCCAGCGCAATCGCCAGCGCCAGGGGCAGGCGGGCATGGGCAAAGGGGATGAGACGGTCAGAACGACGGTGCATAGCTAAACTCCACAACTCGAATTAGAGGCATTCTCATTCGCGAGACACCTTAAAGACGAAGCTGCGCTGGGAAAATTTACCCTGAAGCGAATTTAATTCAGGAAAGTTCCGCAAGAATTCCAGTCATGACCTCTGGATGCCTCACGATGCCTTGGTGATCAGCATCCACCAGGCGGTGGCTGGCCGCCCGGCCCTGCACCTGCTCCAGGCCACGCTCCAGCAGCGCCGCGCGCCCGGCCGGCTGCGCCGCCCACCAGCAGTGCGGACGCACCTTCACCGAGGGCAGTGCGTAGCCGGCACACAAGCGGCGCATATGCTGTTCCAGCGCCCAGGCGAACAGCAGCTCCTCCAGGCTCTGGCGGGTCATGCCGTCCAGCGGCTGGCCGGCGAACCAGGCGTTGGCGACCTGCGGCCAGTCCAGCGGCTCCAGCTGTAGCAACCGTTCGAACAGGCCATCCCAGGACTTGGCGGGCAGCTCCGGCGCCAACAGCTGCAGATGCTCGACCAGCTTGGCTCGCGCCTGCGGGTGGCGGGCGTCGTCGCCAGCGATCTCGGTGCCCGGCACATAGCAGTCGAGCAGGCCGAGGAAGGCCACCTCTTCGCCACGCGCCTCCAGACGCGCCGCCAGCTCCAGGGCCAGGCTGCCGCCCAGGGACCAACCGACCAGCCGGTACGGCCCCTGCGGCTGTTGCTTGAGCAATGCGGCCAGGTAGGCATCGGCCATCTCGCCCAGCGAGGCATCGCGCCAGCTTGGGTCGAGGAAGCTTCGGCACTGCAGACCGAAGACTTCGCGCACGCCGTCCAGGCGCGCCGCCAGCGGCTGATAGCCGGTGACCCGGCCGGTGACAGGGTGCGGGCAGAACACAGGCGCAGCCGGTGCCCCCTGGCGAGTCAGGCGCAGCAGCGGAGATGGCCCTTGCACCGCCTGGCCGCGGGCCAGCTCCAGCAAGCCAAGCAGTTCCCGGCGATAGTCCGCAGCCAGGGCCTCAATGGTCTCGGCACGGTATTGATTGGCCGCGTATTCCCAGGACAGTTGCAGCTGGCCGTCGAAGACCTGGCCATTGACCGCCAGGCGCGCGGCCAGCGGGTTGTTCGCCGCCACCGCTGCACCACCGCCGGCCGCCGGGCGGAACCAGTCCGCCGCCGCTCCGGTCTGGTACTGGCCGAGGTAGTTGAAGATCACTTCGGCGCCTGGCACAGCAGCAAGTGCCGCCTGCGCCGCAGCCGAACCCAGCCAGCGCAGCACGCCGTAGCCCTGGCCTCCATGTTCGACCTGCTGCAATCGTTGCTGAACCTGCTGCAGGTGCTCGCTCACGTCAATGACCTGTGGCAATTGCAGCGGATACAGACTGGTGAACCAGCCGACCGTGCGCGACAGATCCAGCTCGCCGGCCAGCGCCTCGCGGCCATGGCCTTCGAGGTTGACCCGCAGCCCCGGCTGGCCGCTCCAGCGGCACAGGACACGCGTCAGCGCGGTAAGCAACAACGCATCGATACGCACGCACAGCTGCGCCGGAGCCTGCAGCAGGCGCCTGGTCTCGCCAGCGTCCAAGGCCAGGCGCACTTCGCGCTTGTCGCCATGGCTGGCGCTGGCGCCGTCGAGTTCACGCGGCAGGGCCAGCGCCGGGCCGCTCAGACGGCTGCACCAGGCGTCCAGTTCGACCTGCGCCGCTTCGCTGCCAGCCCAGCCTTGCAGGGCCTCGGTCCAGCGTTTGTAGGACTGACTCTTGCCCTGCAAGCGCACGGCCTGGCCGGCCTCCAACTGGCGATACGCCGCGAGGATATCTTCCAGCAGGATGCGCCAGGACACCCCATCCACCACCAGGTGATGCACGGCCAGCAACAGGCGATCGGGCTGGCCGGTCTGCTTAAGATAGAGCGCGCGCAGCAGCGGGCCGGCGGCCAGGTCGAGGCTCTGCTGAGCCTGCTGGCAGAACTCTTCGGTGTCGGCCACGCTACCGGCTTCACGCAGCCACAGTAGTGGCTGCTCGATATTCACGTCGGCATAGCGCTGGCGCCAGCCTCCCTGCTCCTGGCTGAAGCGCAGGCGCAGGCCATCGTGATGGGCCACCAGCGCCTGCAGTGCCTGCTCCAGCATTTGTGGATCGAGCGGGCGCAGCAGTTCCAGATTGAGCGCCTGGTTCCAATGCGCGGGCTCGGCCTGGCCCATGGCGAAGAAATGCGCCTGGATTGGCGCCAGCGGTAGCTCGCCGATCACCGGCTCCTGCGCCACGTCTTCACCTGCGGCGCGTGCCGCCTGGGCCAGTTCGGCCAGGCGCGGGAACTGGAACAGCTCGCGCGGCGCCAGTTGCAGCCCTTGCTGACGTACACGGCTGACCACCTGCAGGGCGAGGATAGAATCACCGCCCAGCTCGAAGAAATGGTCCTGGCGCCCTACCCGCTCGACGCCGAGGACCTCGGCCCAGATGTTGGCGAGGATGCGTTCGTTGTCGGTTTGCGGGGCCTCGTAGTCCTGGCTCTGCCAGGTCGGCTCCGGCAGCGCGGCGCGGTCCAGCTTGCCGGCTGGGGTCAGCGGTAGTTTTTCCAGGGCAATGATTTGCGCTGGGACCATATAGTCCGGCAACACCTTGGCCAGCTCGGTCTTCAGCGGTGCAATGTCGGTGCCCTCTTTTTTGGCCACGACATAGCCCACCAACTGCTTGCCGCTCGGCGTCACGCGGGCGATCACCGCCGCTTCCTGCACGCCTTCAAGAGCCAGCAGCTGACTCTCGATCTCGCCCAGCTCGATGCGGAAGCCACGGATCTTCACCTGATGATCGACCCGGCCCAAGTAATCCAGGGTGCCGTCCGCACGCCAGCGCACCAGATCGCCGGTGCGGTACATGCGCTCGCCGGCGGCGCCAAACGGATCAGGCAGGAAGCGCTCGGCAGTCAGCTCCGGGCGCTGGAAGTAACCGCGAGCCAGACCGACTTCACCGCCGATATACAGCTCGCCAGCCACACCAATGGGCAGCAGGTTCAGCTCAGCATCCAGCACATACAGGCTGCGCGGGCCGACCGGGTTGCCGATCGGCGCATAGGCCGCCTCGAAGCTGTCACCCGGATAGGCTTCCCAGATCAGCGGGGTTACCACCGTCTCGGTCGGGCCGTAGCCGTTGATGATCCGTTGCGGCTGCAGCACTTTCTGCAGGCGCTCATAGGTTTCGCGGGTAAAGGCCTCACCGCCCAGGGTCCAGGAACGTACAGGCAGTTTCAGACCTTGCGATTCGACCCAATCCAGTAGCTGCTGGGCATAGCTCGGCGGCAGGCAGGAAATGGTCACGCCCTCGTCGGCGATCACCTGGCAGGTCTTCTCCGCGCTCCACAGTTCCTGGTCACGAATCACCAGGCGACTGCCGAAGGCCAGCGGTACGGTCCAGCGCTCCAGGGCGCCGTCGAAGCTGATCGAGGCGAAGTGCAGCTCGACATCGTCCGGGGTCATGCCATAGCGCTGGCCGATGGTCTGCACATGCATAGTCAGGCCGAGGTGGTTCACCGCCACGCCCTTGGGCTGGCCGGTGGAGCCGGAGGTGTAGATCAGGTAGGCCAGATTCAGTGGATGCAGCTTTACCGACGGTGTCGATGCATCGAAGGCGGACAGGTCCAGCCGATCCAGATAAAGCGGCTCGACGCCCTCGCTCAGCGGCAGGCGCTCGGCCAGGTCGGACGAGGTTATCAACCACTTCAGCCCCGAGTCCTCGACCATGTAGCTCAGGCGGTCGCGCGGGTAATCTGGGTCTAGCGGCACAAAGGCACCGCCGGCCTTCAGCACCGCCAGCATCGCCACGATCATCGCGTTGCCACGCTCTAACGAGACACCCACGCAGGACTCGGGCTGCACACCTTGGGAAACAAGCAGATTGGCCAGGCGATTGGCGCGTGCCTCCAACTCGGAGAACGAAATACGTTCGGCACCATGCACCAAGGCGACGGCCTCGGTACGCAGACGGGCCTGTTCGGCGATCAATTCGGGCAGCAAGCGCGCAGCATCGAAGCCCTGCCGCGGAGTATTCCATGCAGCCAGGCGTGCCTGATCGCCGGCATCCAGCAGTGGCAGGCTCACCAGCGGCTGATCCGGCGTAGCGCTGATCTGTTCCAGCAGGCCCAGCAGATGGGCAGTCATCTGCTGCATCTGCGCATCATCGAGCCGCTCGCGGGCCCAGGTCAGGGTCAGGCGCAGCTGGCCTGCGCTGTCTTCCAGGCTGTCCAGGGCCAGGTCGAACAGCGCGTGCGGCACGCCCTGGGCCAGCGGCTCCAGGCGCAGGCCGGGCAGCTGCAGGGCGCCGAGGTCGCGCTTCTGGTGGTTGAACAGCACCTGGAACAGCGGCGTCTGGCCCAGGCTGCGCTCGGGCGCCAGGGCCTCCACCAGCTGGTCGAACGGCAGGTCCTGCTGGTCCTGGGCGTCCAACGCGTGACGGCGCACCTCGGCCAGCAGCTGACGGAAACTCATGCTGGCGTCGAACTCGGCGCGCAGCACCTGGGTGTTGACGAAGAAGCCCACCAGCGGCGCGGCCTCGGCGCGCTGGCGGTTGGCTACCGGCACACCGACGCGGATATCACGCTGGTTGCTGTAGCGCGCCAAGAGCAGCTGGAAGGCGGCCAGCAACAGCATGAACAGGGTCGCGCCCTCGCCCTGGGCCAGTTGGCGCAGACGCTCGGCCTGGGCTGGCGGCACCGCGACAGCCTGGCGCGCGGCATGGCGCTGGCTGGAGGCGTCCAGCTTGTAGGGCAAGGCCAGCACCGGTTGCTCGCTACCCAGGCGCTCGCGCCAGTAGCCGAGCTGGCGCGAGCGCTCGCCGGCCTCCAGCCAGGCGCGCTGCCACTGGGCGTAGTCGGCGTACTGGATCGGCAGCTCGGCCAGTTGTGGCGCCTGCCCCTGGCGCAGCGCGGCATAGGCGCGGCCCAGCTCCTCGGCGAACACGCCGATCGACCAGCCGTCGGAGACGATGTGGTGGCAGACGATCTGCAGGCGCCAGCGCTGCTCGTCCAGGCGCAGCAACTGCACCCGCAGCAGTGGCCCCTCGACCAGGTCGAAGGAGCGCGCCGCATGGGCGTCGGCCAGGGCCTGCACGCGCTCGGTCTCACCACGCAGATCGCGCTCCTCCAGGGCCAGCGGACCCGGCGGATCGATACGCTGGCACAGCTGGCCGTCATGTTCGTAGAAGCGCGTGCGCAGCGCCTCATGGCGCTCGACGATCAGCTCCAGGGCGGCCAGCAGCGCGCCGCGCTCCAGTTCGCCGTCCAGGGCGAAGGCGCCGACCATATGGTAGGCGCTGCTGTCCGGCTCCAGCTGGGCCACCAGCCACAGGCGCTGCTGGGCATGCGAGGCTGGCAGATGCTCGCCACGGGTTGCCGGCACCAGCGGCAGACGGTCGAAGCGGATGCCCTTGCTGGCCAGCAATTCAAGGAAGCGCTTCTGTTCTGCTGGCCCTAAGGCTAGGAAACGCCGCGCCAGGGCGGCCTTGTCGATGGGCGCGGTCACAGGGCCTCCAGTTCGTCGAGCAGCGCGGCCATGTCGCGCAGGTCTTGGTCTTCTTCCTCGGCAGCGGCCGGAGCCTGACCGTCGAGGTTGGCGGCCAGGGCCGCCAGGTTCTCCGCCTCGAAGAAGGCGCGCAGCGGCAGTTCCAGCCCCAGGCGCTGGCGCAGCAGGGCCACGGCCTGGGTAGCCAGCAATGAATGCCCGCCGAGTTCGAAGAAGTTGTCGTCGAGGCCAACCTGGGCCACTTCCAGCACCTCCTGCCAGATAGCCGCCAGGGCGATCTCCCGTTCGCTCTGTGGCGCCCGGTAAACCCGCGCCTGCCACACCGGCTCGGGCAGCGCACGACGCTCCAGCTTGCCGTTAGGCGACAGGGGCATGCGCTCCAGGCGCATCAGGATCGAGGGCACCATGTGCTCAGGTAGCTCGCTCTTCAATGCCGCCTTGATACCGGCCAGCCAGGCGTTCTCATCCGCCGGCAGCAGCTCGGCCACCAGGTAGCCGACCAGCTGCTTGCCGATCTGGCTGTCGCGGGCCACCACCACGGCCTCGGCGACGCCCGGCTGGGCACCGAGCTGGGCTTCGATCTCGCCCAGTTCGACGCGGAAGCCGCGTATCTTCACCTGATGGTCGATGCGCCCCAGATAGTCGATGGCGCCGTCGGCACGCCAGCGCACCAGGTCGCCGGTGCGGTACATGCGTCCACCCTCGCTGCTGAACGGATCGGGCAGGAAGCGCTCGGCGGTCAGTTCCGGACGGCGGTGGTAGCCGCGCGCCAGGCCGATGCCAGCGATGTACAGCTCGCCCGGAACGCCCTGCGGCACCGGGTTGAGCTGGGCATCGAGGATATGCAGGCGCAGGTTGGCGATCGGCCGGCCGATTGGCACGGCGTGGCGACCCTCCTCCACGCAGGTCCAGTGGCTGACGTCGATGGCTGCCTCGGTCGGGCCGTACAGGTTGTAAAGCCCAGCCTGAGGCAGGCGCTGGAAGGTCCGCATCTGCAGCTCCGCCGGCAGCGCCTCGCCGCTGCAGATGACGCGGGTCAGGCTCTGGCACTGCTCCACGTCCGGATGCAGGAGGAAGGCCTGCAGCATGGACGGTACGAAGTGAAGCGTACTGACCTTGTGGCGCTGGATCATCTCCACCAGCTTCTGCGGGTCACGGTGGTCGCCCGGCGCGGCCACGACCAGGCAGGCGCCGGTGACCAGCGGCCAGAAGAACTCCCATACCGAGACATCGAAGCTGAACGGGGTTTTCTGCAGCACCACATCACCAGCGCCGAGCTGATAGGCCTCCTGCATCCACAGCATGCGATTGGCCAGGGCCTCGTGGCTGTTGCCGGCGCCCTTGGGCTTGCCGGTGGAGCCGGAGGTGTAGATGACGTAGGCCAGATCGTTGCCCTGCAGGCTGACTGCCGGTGGCGTGACCGGCTCGGCACTGCAGTCTTCGCGATCCAGGCCCAGGGCCTTGAGCCCGGCCGGCAGCGGCAGGCGCTCGACCAGCGCGCTGTGCGACAACAGCAGGTCGACGCCGGAATCCTCCAGTAGATAGGCCAGGCGTTCCAGCGGGTATTCCGGGTCGAGCGGCACGTAAGCAGCGCCGGCGCGGACGATGGCATGCAGGCCGATCACCAGCTCCAGCGAGCGCTCCAGGCTGATACCGACCAGGCTGCCGCGCTGCACGCCGAGGCTGCGCAGGCGGTTGGCCAATTGGTTGATACGTGCCTCCAGCTCGGCGTAGCTCAGCGTCTGCTCGCCGAACACCAGGGCTGGCGCCTGCGGCGTGCGCGCGGCCTGCTGGCTGATGCGCTCGCTGAGGAAAACCTGCGGCCCGTAGTCCTTGGCCGTGTCGTTCCAGGTGGCGAGCTGCGCCTGCTCGTCTTCCTCCAGCAACGGCAGCAGGCCTATGGGCTGAATCGGATCGGTGCAGATGCCTTCCAGCAGCCGTACGAAATGCCGTGCCAGGCGGGCGATGGTGCGCGCCTCGAACAGCTCGGCGGCGTAGCTGACGAAACCGCTGAGGCTGCCATCGGCGGCTTCCTCGGTGTCCAGCGCCAGGTCGAACTGCGCGCCGGCGGCGCCCGGGTCATGCGGTTGCACGCGCAGGCCCGGCAGGTTGCCGAGGGCGCTGAAGTCCACCTGCTGGTGGTTGAACGCCACCTGGAACAGCGGGTGATGGCTCAGGCTGCGCGTCGGTTGCAGCGCTTCCACCAGTTGATCGAACGGCAGCTCCTGATTGGCCAGGGCATCACGGCTGGCCTGGGCCAGTTCGCCGAGCAGCTCGCGGAAGGGTTTCAGCCCGGCTGGCTCGCCGCGCAGCACCAGGGTGTTGATGAAGCAACCGAGCACGCCGTCCATTTCCGCCAGGCTACGCCCGGCCACCGGTACGCCGACGCGGATATCTTCCTGGCCGCTGTAGCGGTGCAGCAATGTCTGCCAGGCCGCCAGCAACAGGCTGAACAGCGTGCTGCCCTCACGCTGGGCCAGGGCGCGCAGTTGCGCGGTGAGCAACGGCGACAGCTCGAAACGCCAGCGCATGCCCTGACGGGCGCCGAGGGCTGGGCGCGGGTGATCGGTGGGCAGTTCCAGCAGCGGTTGGTGTTCGCCCAGGCGGGCTTTCCAGTAATCCAGTTGGCGTGTGGCCTCGCTGGACTTCAGCCAGTCGCGCTGCCACTGGGCATAGTCCGCGTACTGCAGCGGCAGCGGCGCGAACTGCGCGGTACGGCCCTCGGCGAACGCCGCGTAGGCGGCGGCGAACTCGCCGATAAAGCGCTGCATCGACCAGCCATCGGAGACGATGTGGTGCTGGACCAGCAGCAGGCGGTACTCCTGATCGGCCAGGCGCAGCACGCTCACCCGCAGTAGCGGCTCGGAAGCCAGGTTGAACGGGCGCGTGAGCAGCTTCTGCGCATAATCGCGCGCCTCGATTTCACGCTCACTGGCCGGCAGTTCGCGCAGGTCGAACCAGTCGATGCGCTGGCCCTGCGGCGCCAGAATGCGCTGGCGCGCCTCGCCACCCACCTCGACAAAACGGGTACGCAGCGCCTCGTGGCGCGCTTCCAGCTGGTCGAAAGCGGCCTGCAGCGCCTGGCGATCCAGGCGCCCCTGCAGGTCAAGGCCTGCCGGCATATGGTAGGCGCCGTTGCTCGGGTCCAGACGGTTGAGGAACCACAGACGCTGCTGGGCATGCGACAGCGGCAGGTCGCTACCGCGTGGCAGCGCGCGCAGCACCGGTGCATCGACGGCTTCGCGTTGCAGGGAAGCCGCACAGTCGGCCAGGCGGCTCTGCTCGAACAAGGCCTTGAGCGGCAGCTGCAGGCCCTGCTGGCGAATGCGGCTGACCACCTTGAGCGCGACGATGGAATCGCCGCCCAGCTCGAAGAAATGATCCTGGCGCCCTACCCGCTCCACACCCAGCACTTCGGCCCAGATGGCGGCGAGGATGCGCTCGTTATCGGTTTGCGGCGCCTCGTAGTCCTGGCTCTGCCAGATCGGTTCCGGCAGCGCGGCGCGATCCAGCTTGCCGGCCGGGGTCAGCGGCAGTTTTTCCAGGGCGATGATCTGCGCGGGGACCATATAGTCCGGCAGTACCTTGGCCAGCTCGCCGCGTAGAGCATGGGTATCAGTGTTGTCGCGAGCGACGACATAACCCACCAGCTGCTTGCCGGTCGGTGTCTCACGAGCGATCACCGCCGCCTCCTGCACGCCTTCGAGGGCCAGCAACTGGCTCTCGATCTCGCCCAGCTCGATACGGAAGCCACGGATCTTCACCTGATGATCAACGCGACCGAGGTAATCCAGGGTGCCATCCGCACGCCAGCGCACCAGGTCGCCGGTGCGGTACATGCGCTCCCCTGCCTGGCCGAACGGATCGGGCAGGAAGCGCTCGGCAGTCAGCTCCGGGCGCTGGAAGTAACCGCGAGCCAGTCCGACTTCGCCACCGATATACAGCTCGCCGGCCACGCCGATGGGCAGCAGGTTCAGCTCAGCATCCAGCACATAGAGGCTGCGCGGGCCGACCGGGTTGCCGATGGGCGCATAGGCCGCCTCGAAACTGTCACCGGGATAAGCTTCCCAGATCAGTGGAGTGACCACCGTCTCAGTCGGGCCGTAGCCGTTGATGATCCGTTGCGGCTGCAGCACCTTCTGCAGACGTTCGTAGGTCTCGCGGGTAAAGGCTTCGCCGCCCAAGGTCCAGGAACGTACAGGCAGCTTCAGGTTCTGACTTTCCACCCAATCCAGCAGTTGTTGGGCATAGCTGGGCGGCAGGCAGGAAATGGTCACGCCTTCGTCGGCGATCACCTGGCAGGTCTTCTCCGCACTCCACAGTTCCTGATCGCGAATCACCAGGCGGCTGCCGAAGGCCAGCGGAACGGTCCAGCGCTCCAGGGCACCGTCGAAGCTGATCGAGGCGAAGTGCAGCTCCACATCATCCGGGGTCATGCCGTAGCGCTGGCCGATGGTCTGCACATGCATGCTCAGACCGAGGTGATTCACCGCCACGCCCTTGGGCTGGCCAGTGGAGCCGGAGGTGTAGATCAGGTAGGCCAGATTCAGCGGATGGAGCTCGACGCTTGGCGCTGACGACTCAAAAGCAGATAGATCGAGCCGGTCCAGATACAGCGGCTCGACACCCTCACCCAAAGGCAGTCGCTCGGCCAGATCGGAGCTGGTGATCAGCCACTTCAGCCCCGAATCCTCGACCATGTAGCTCAAGCGCTCGCGCGGGTAATCCGGATCGAGCGGCACAAAGGCGCCGCCGGCCTTCAGCACCGCCAGCATCGCCACGATCATCGCGTTGCCGCGCTCCAGCGAGACGCCAACGCGAGACTCCGGCTGTACGCCGTGGGAAACCAGCAGATTGGCCAGTTGGTTGGAGCGAGACTCCAGCTCGGCGAAGGCAATCCGCTCACCGCCATGCACCAGGGCAATGGTCTCCGGGCGCAGACGCGCCTGCTCGGCGATCAATTCAGGCAACAGGCGCGAAGCATCGAAGCTCTGCCGCGACATGTTCCACTCGGCCAGCCGTGCCTGCTCATCGGCGGAACTTAGCTGCAGGCTGCCCAGCGCCCGCGCTGGGTCGCCGCAGACCTGCGCCAGGGCCTGGCGCAGCAGCGTCTCGACCTGAGCGATGCCGGCGGCATCGAAGTGCGCGCGGCCGTAGGCCAGCAGCAGCTCCAGGCGGCTGCCCGGCAGCACGGCCAGGGTCATCGGGTAATGGGTGAACTCGTGGCTTTGCGGCAGGCCCAGGCGCAGCTCGCCGCGCTCGGCCTGCTTGAGCGCCTCGCCCAGCGGGTAGTTCTCGAACACCAGCAGGCTGTCGAACAATGCCTCGCCGGCGCTGCCGACCCAGCGCTGGATATCGTGCAGCGGGCTGTGCTCGTGCTCGCGCAGCTGCAGGTTTTGTACCTGCAGCGCGGCAAGCCAGTCGCCCAACGGCTGCTCGGCCGGCAGTTGCACGGCAACGGGAAGGCTGTTGATAAACAGGCCAAGCATCTGCTCGCTGCCGGCCAGCTCGGTCGGGCGACCGGCCACGGTGGCGCCGAAGCACAGGCTGCGCTTGCCGGTCAGGCGCGCCAGCAGCAAGGCCCAGGCGGCCTGTACCAGGGTATTGAGGGTCAGGCCATGGCGCTGGGCGAAGCCGCGAATATGTTGTTCGGTGGCGCTATCGAGCGGCAACGGATGACGGGCATGGCCCTGCTCCGGGGCGCGGCACGGCAGGCAGCCGGCGATGCGGGTGGCGCCGTCCAGCGGGGCCAGCTGTTCACGCCAGAAGGCCTGCTCGGCAGCCGCATCCTGGCCTTCGAGCCAGTGGATGTAATCGCGGAACTGAGCGCCCGGCGCCGGCAGGCGGTCACCGTGATAGAGGGCCAACACCTCGGCGAACAGCAGGCCGTTGCTCCAGCCGTCCAGCAGCAGGTGGTGCAGGGTCCAGACCAGCACGAAGTCGCGGGCGCCGCGCTGGATCAGCGCCAGTCGCAGTAGCGGCGACTGGTCAAGGGCAAAGCCGCGCTCACGCTCGGCGCTGCAGAAGGCCTGCAGCTGCGCCTCGAAATCGGCGACGCCGCGCCAGTCGAGTTCCTGCCAGTCCAGTTCGACCTCGGCCTGCACCAGTTGCAGCGGGCGCTCGCCCAGCAGGAAGCGGCTGCGCAGCACGCCGTGGCGCGCCAGCACCTGGCGCCAGGCATTCTGCAGACGCTGCGGATCGAGGCCGGTGAACGGCAGCAGCAGCTGGCTGACATAGCTGCCGGCACCTTCCAGCTGGCTGTGGAACAGCAGGCCCTGCTGCAGCGGTGACAGCGGGTGAATGTCTTCCACGCCGGCCAGTGCATCCAGTTCGACCTGACTCAGACCTGCCAGCGGCACATCGCTGGGCGTCAGCCGTGGCGAGACCTTGGCACAGTGCTGGGCGATGCTGTGCAACTCATCCTGCAGACGTGCAACCAGGCCCTCCAGGGTGGTGCGCGCCAGCTGCGCCGGGTTGAAGTCGATGTGCAGCTGCAGGGCACCACCACGCTGCTCGGCGTTGATGACCAATGGAGCGTCCATGGGCGCATCGGCTTCGCGCCACAGGCCGCCTTCGCGCAGACGCAAGCCGCCCTCGCCCTCGTCGAACTGGCCCAGGTAGTTGAACAGCAGTTGCGGGGCGCGCTCGGTCAACTGGCCTTGCTGGGCCAGTTGACCAAAGCCCAGACCCAGATCGGGCACGGCGCGCAGCTGCTCCTTGATCGCCTTGAGGCTGGCGCCCAGTTCGGCTTCCGGTTGCAGGCGCACGGGGTAGAGGCTGGTGAACCAGCCGACGCTGCGCGACAGGTCGATATCCTCGAACAGCGGCGCGCGGCCGTGGCTCTCCAGGTGCAGGGTCAGCGCCGGCTGCTCGCTCCAGCTGCACAGCGCGCGGCTCAGGGCGGTCAGCAGCAGTTCGTCGGCACGCAGGCGATAGGCGCGCTGGCCAGCCTGCAGCAGGTCGCGAGTGAAGCCGGCCTCAAGACTCAGCTCGATACGCTTGCGGGTTCCTTCGGTGCCCGCCTCCTGGCTCTGCAGAGGCAGCTCGCCGCCGGTCTGCTGGGCCTGCCAGTACGGCAGTTGTGCGTCCATATTCCAGTCGACCAGGCGCTCGCCCCAGGTTTTGAAGGCACTGGTCTTGGCCGGCAGCTGCACCGCCAGGCCGCTGGCCAGTTGCAGACAGGCACGCTGCAGGTCTTCCAGCAGCACACGCCAGGACACCCCATCGACCACCAGATGGTGGATGGACAGCAGCAGGCGATCGGTCTGTCCTGGCTGGGTCAGGTACAGACCACGCAGGTGTGAACCGCTGGCCGGATCAATGCTGCGCTGCGCGGCGTCATAGTGCGGCTGCGGGTCCTCGCCGGCGGCCAGCTCGACCCGTTGCAGCAGAGGACCCGCCACTTCGGCGGCATGTACTTGCTGCCACTGGCCATCGAGCCGCTCAATGCGCAGGCGCAAGGCGTCGTGGTGCTGAACCAGGGCTTGCAGCGCCTGTTCCAGCTGGGCGGCCTGCAACGGCTCGGCCAGCTCCAGCAGCAGGTACTGGTTGCACGGGGCCAGGCCTTCGCGTGCCAGCAGGCGCGCCTGGATTGGCAGCAGCGGCGCTGTGCCAGTTACCGGGCCCTGCTCAGCCAGCGGGGCGGCCACAAGGCGGGCAACACCAGCCAGCTGCGCCAGGGTCTGCTGCTGGAACAGGTCCTTGGGCGTCAGGCCCAGCCCCTGCTGGCGTGCACGACTGACCACCTGCAAGGCGACGATGGAGTCGCCGCCCAGCTCGAAGAAATGATCCTGGCGCCCTACCCGCTCCACGCCCAGCACTTCGGCCCAGATGGCGGCGAGGATACGCTCGTGGTCAGTCTGCGGCGCCTCGTAGTCCTGGCTCTGCCAGGTCGGCTCCGGCAGCGCGGCACGGTCCAGCTTGCCGGCTGGGGTCAACGGCAGCTTGGCCAGGGCGATAATCTGCGCCGGGACCATATAGTCCGGCAGGGTTTTAGCCAGTTCGGCGCGCAGAGCATTGACGTCGCTGTTGTCGCGAGCGACCACATAACCGACCAGTTGTTTGCCGGTTGGCGTCTCGCGGGCGATCACCGCCGCTTCCTGCACGCCTTCGAGGGCCAGCAGCTGGCTCTCGATCTCGCCCAGCTCGATACGGAAACCACGGATCTTCACCTGATGATCGACCCGGCCCAAGTAATCCAGGGTGCCGTCCGCACGCCAGCGCACCAGATCGCCGGTGCGGTACATGCGCTCGCCAGCGGCGCCGAACGGGTCGGGCAGGAAGCGCTCGGCAGTCAGCTCCGGGCGCTGGAAGTAACCGCGAGCCAGGCCGACTTCACCACCGATATACAGCTCGCCGGCCACGCCGATGGGCAGCAGGTTCAGCTCAGCATCCAGCACATAGAGGCTGCGAGGGCCGACCGGGTTGCCGATTGGCGCATAGGCCGCGTCGAAGCTGTCACCGGGAAAGGCTTCCCAGATCAGCGGGGTCACCACCGTCTCGGTCGGGCCGTAGCCGTTGATGATGCGCTTCGGTTCGAGCACGCGCTGGAGGCGCTCGTAGGTTTCGCGGGTAAAGGCCTCACCGCCCAGGGTCCATGAACGTACAGGCAGCTTCAGGTTCTGACTTTCCACCCAATCCAACAGTTGCTGGGCATAGCTGGGCGGCAGGCAGGAGATGGTCACGCCTTCGTCGGCGATCACCTGGCAGGTCTTCTCGGCGCTCCACAGTTCCTGGTCGCGAATCACCAGGCGGCTGCCAAAGGCCAGCGGTACGGTCCAGCGCTCCAGGGCGCCGTCGAAACTGATCGAGGCGAAATGCAGTTCGACATCGTCCGGGGTCATGCCGTAGCGCTGACCGATGGTCTGCACATGCATGCTCAGACCCAGATGATTCACCGCCACGCCCTTGGGCTGGCCGGTGGAGCCGGAGGTGTAGATCAGGTAGGCCAGATTCAGTGGATGCAGCTGCACTACAGGTGGCGCCGTCTCGAAGGCCGACAGGTCGAAAAGATCCAGAGGCAGGACCTCGACGCCCTCGCTCAGCGGCAGGCGCTCGGCCAGGTCGGACGAGGTTATCAACCACTTCAGCCCCGAGTCCTCGACCATGTAGCTCAGGCGGTCGCGCGGGTAATCTGGGTCTAGCGGCACAAAGGCACCACCGGACTTCAGTACCGCCAGCATGGCCACGATCATCGCGTTGCCGCGCTCCAGCGAGACGCCAACGCGAGACTCGGACCTCACTCCACGCGCGATCAGCAGCCGCGCAAGCAGATTGGACTGCGAGTCGAGCTCGCTGTAGCTGAGCCGCTGAGAACCGTGCACCAGGGCGGTCATGCCAGGACGGTTTCTTGCCTGCTCCGCGATCAGCTCGGGTAACAGGCGCGTGGCATCGAAATGCTGTCGCGGCTTGTTCCACTCGTCCAGCAGCCGTTGCTGGGCCTGGCCGACCAGCTCCAGTTCGCCCAGCGCAGCCATGGGGCGCGCCACGAAACCTTCGAGCAGCGCGATGAAGCCACCGATCAGACGCTCGATGCTGCTCTCGGCGAACAGATCGGCGGCGTAGGCAAAATTGATCGACAGCACGTCGCCCTTGTCGCGTACAGCATCAAGCGCCAGATCGAATGGAATCTGGCTGGAGGGCAGCTCCTCCAGAACGGTTTCGATGCCCGGTAGCCAGTTAGCCGGCAGCGGGTGCTGGCGACGATAGTTGAAGGCCACCTGAAACAGCGGCTGCTGGCCCAGACTGCGACTCGGGGCCAGTTCTTCAACCAGGCGCTCAAAGGGCATTTGCTGGTTGGCCTGGGCCTGTTTCAGGCCTGTGCGGACCTGACTCAGCCAGTCTCCAACCGACAACTCCGGGCGCGGTTGCGCCTTGAGCACCAGTGTATTCACGAAGAAACCGACCAGGCGCTCGGAACCCTTGGCGCGACCTGCCACCGGTACGCCGACACGTACCTCTCTCAGGCCGGATAGGCGAGCCAGCTGCAGCTGCAAGGCGGCCAGCAGCACGGTGAAAAGCGTGACTCCCTGGCTTTTGGCCAGATCGCTCAAGCGCGCGACCAGAGCCGACTCGACCTTGAGTGAGCGGTAAGCGGCGCGGCGCGCCGCCTGGGCGCTGTGCAGGTAGTCGGGCACCAGGCTCAGAGGCGGCTGCTCGCCTCCCAGCTGCTCACGCCAGAAGGCCATCTGCTGCTCGCCCGCCTCGCTGTCCAGCCACTGGCGCTGGCCGGCGGCATACTCGCTGTACTGCAGCGGTTGCGGGGTCATGAACGGCTGGCGACTCTGCAGGCGGGCGCGATAGAACTCGGCCATCTCCTCCACCAGGACGCGTACCGACCAGGCGTCGGAGATGATGTGGTGCATGGCGACAGCAAAAGCATGGAGCCCCTCGCCAAAGCGATACAGCGCGCACCGAATCAGCGGACCGCGAACAAGGTCGTACTTGGCTTCGATGAAGTCCCGCGCCAGGGCCTCGACCCCCTCGGCGCCCCCCTGCAGATCAATGATCTCCAGCGGCATGGAGCCCGCTGCAAGCACGGCCTGCTGGGCCAGACCATCATGCTCGCGGAACACCGTGCGCAATGCCGCGTGGCGCGCATACACCTGATCCAGGCCATGACGCAGGCTATCCAGGTCCAGCACCCCCTTAAAGCGCAGCAGCCCACCGATGTTGTAGGCGGTGCTGCTTGTTTCAAGCCGACTGAAGAACCACAGCCGTTGCTGCGCGAAGGACAATGGCGTCCATTCCAAAGCTTCGAGGCGATCGATCATCGCGGGCGCGTTCATGGCGTTTTTCTCCTGCGGACGGCGCGTGGGCGCCTCTTGCGCAACACAGTGCACAAGACATGGCAACCGGGGCTCCGGTCGGAAACAGATAATGAGCTTCTGGGACAGCGACCTATGACGAAGGCGTCAAGCGTCCATTGCCTGACGCAGGCTGCGCGGGCGCATGTCGGTCCACTCGCTGGCGATATGCGCTAAACAACAGGCCTTATCGCCACTGACACCGACGCTCTGCCAACCAGCCGGAATGGCCTTGTAGCCAGGCCAGATGGCGTACTGCTCCTCGTCGTTACGAACCACGACGAACTGGGTTTCGGGGTTATCGAGACTCATGGCTTCACTCCCTGGGAACGCCTTGCACACCTAGCTAGACGCATAAGAGTGCGAATAATTTTCATTTATCTTCAAAACAGGGACGAGAGAACGCCAGCCCCGCCTGCTTACGAGGCTCTGATCAGCCCACTACCGTACCGATTTCCCGTAGCGCATCCTCGCTGGCACGGCGACGCTCGGCGCCGGTCAGCTCGATCAATCGCCCACCATCCATTTTCAGCAGACGATCGGCCTGGTCGAAATAGTGGTCGTCGTGGGTGATGGCCACCACCGTCTTGCCCATCGTCTTGAGCTGGGGCAGCAGCTCGCGATAGAACAACTGACGGAACTGCGGGTCCTGATCAGCCGCCCACTCGTCGAGCAACAACACATCACGCTCCTCAAGCAGCGCCAGGAGCAGCGCCAGGCGTTTGCGCTGCCCCTGGGAAAAGCGCGTATCGCTGAGGCGCCCTCCCTCGATACGGACCTTGTGTTGCAGACGCAGGCGCTCCAGCCAGAAGCTGGCGGACTCGGGCTGCGCGTCACCCTCCGGACCTAGCAAGCGTGCGAACAGATGGAAGTCGGTGAAGACCGAGGCAAACAGCTGGCGATAGGCAGGCCGTTCTGCCTCCGACAAGGCCTTACCATCCAGCAGAACCTGACCCCGCCCCGGGCGCTGCAGACCGGTCAGCAAACGGGCGAAGGTCGACTTCCCGCTGCCATTGCCGCCCACGACAAAGACCAGCTCGCCGCGTCTGAGCTCGAAATCCAGCGGCCCCACATCAAAGCCCTGTTCGTCGCCGGCGGCGGGATAGGCATATTCAATGCCACGCAGCTCGAGGCGCTGCCAGTGTCGCTGCGCAAGCGAGGGCAGTTGCTCACCTCCTTCGGTCGCCAGCTCCAGGCTATCGATTTTGTCCAAGGACACGCGGGCCGTGAGCAGATGGGGAAGCGCAGCCACACTCGCCACCAAGGGGGCACGCAGAAACAGCACGCAAAGAGCGAAGGTCGCAGCGATCGCAGGCTCGGCCCAACCCAGCCCGGACGCACAGAAGAACACCACACCAATGCTGCCCAGCACCATGACGTTGGCCCAGTTGCCAGCCAGACCATTGAAGGTGTCGGCCAGGGTGACGTGATGCCGGTAGGCCTCAGCATTGACCATCAGCTCCTCGTCCAGCAGGCACTGACCGCGACGCCGATTGAGCGCCAGCTCCTTGCGGCCATCGATCAGCGCCTGATAGTCGCGATAGAGGCGATCCTCCGCCTCGCGTAGCTGACGAATATGGCGATTGACCCGCGCAACGAAAAAGCCTCCCAGCAGCAGAGTCATGCCCAACCAGAGCAGGGTCACGCCAAACAGCGGCGGCGACAGCCAGAGCAGATAGGCAAAGGCAGCCAGACTGAGAATCAGGCCATAGATCAGTTCCGGCAGGTAAACGAAGGCGATGGTCAGATTACGAAGGTCGGTCGACAGCGCCGTGAGCAGACGCGGCAAACCCAGTCGCTCAAGCTGCTCGATATCGGTGAGCAGGACTCGACGCGCCAGACTCAGGCGCAGGCCATAGACGAAACGATGACCTAGCCGGTGCAGCGATACCTGGCCAGCACCGGCGCACAACAGCAGCAATAGCAGCAGACCGAAGAACTGCAGCAGATCGCCAAATTGCGGAGTAGTCACGGCGATCATTCGCCAATTGACGAAAGCAATGAGCGCGACACTGAGAATCGCGCTGCCCAGACTCAAGAGGATGATCGCCGCGAAAGGCAAGCGCTGATGGCGCAACAGCAGATTGAGCAGTTTCATGAGGGATTCACAAGAGGTCGTCAGAGCTGCTCGGGGTCGAGGCGAGCCCGGCAATGGTTGAGCGCATCGCGCAGGAGAAAGTGCACCATCGTGGGAGACGCGTTGAGTTGTTCGGCCACTTCGCGTTGCGTCAGGCCTTCAACCTGACACTGAGTGAATACCTGTCGCGAACGCTCCGGCAGCTCATGCAGCGCCGCCAGCAGACGTTGCCAATTCAGCTGGCCTTGCGTGAGGCGCACAGGGCAATCGATGCTGACCGGTATCTCCTCGAGTTGGGACTCCTCAATGCAGAAGCGCGACTCCAGATTGATCCTGCGCAACCGGTCGATCGACTGGTTGCGCACCATCCGATACAGGTAGCGCAGTGGATCGTCCAGCTCATCGGAATCCACGGTCTGCCAGAACTTGAGAAATGCCTCCTGCACCACATCCTCGGCCAGGGCACGGCAGGTCATCAACCGTTGCGCCGCCTCAACAAGCCCCTGACGGTGCTCGCTGAACAACTGCTCGCAAACTTCCCTTTTCGGTTGCATCGCACCATCCCAGTGGCTGAGCCCATACCGGATTCATCCGGCCTGGCAATGGTAATGCGAATGCTTCTTGTATGTATATGTCGCATTTCAAAAAGTTTTATTGGACACTAGCCTTGGAGCCCATAGCCCTCGAAGACTCGCGACACATAGGCTTTGCCTGACGATGATCTAGTCTCATGCGGGCTACCCGAACGAGCACTCAACCCTCACGATGCAGGTAGGCCATATCCAGCCCTCCTCAGCAGTCTCACAGATCCATGCCCAGTCTTTTTCTACAGCCAACCAGCAGATCTCTTTCCCCTCCTCTCCCGGGGGCATGCCTATATTGCGCCGACTACGATCCTAACGACCTGGACCTCGAAGCCTTCGCTGTGCATGCCGTCGAGCAGCCAGCCAATATCCGGCAGGCTGCCACCAAGCGTCGTGCGGAGTTTCTGGCCGGACGCCTGTGCGCTCGCGCGGCCATCGACCAGCTCACGGGGCGCAATGAAATACCGGGCATTGGGAAACACCACGCACCGCTCTGGCCTGAAGGCCTCTGCGGCTCGATCACCCACAGCGATGGTTATGCCGCGGCCCTGGCCGCCCGGCGCAGTGACTGGCGCAGCCTTGGCCTCGACATTGAAACGCTGCTCGAGGAGCAACAGGCCATCGAGCTAGCCCGTGAGATTCTGACCCTGCAGGAGCGGCAACGGCTGCTCTCTCAAGAGCACGCATTTGAAGTCACTTTGGCCTTTTCATTGAAAGAGAGCCTCTTCAAGGCTCTCTACCCGCTCAGCGGTACACGCTTCTACTTCGAGCACGCCGAGCTGCTGGAATGGCAAACAGATGGATATGCCCGATTGCGTCTGCTCACGGATCTTTCATCTGAATGGTGCAGAGGCCGAGAGTTTGTAGGTCGATTCGAACTAAAGGAACGCCAGTTGCTCACGCTGGTGGCAATACCCTCCGAGCTATAAGCAGCCACGACTGCTAACAAGAATCACTTCCAATCAGTGCCTTTGACTTGTACAGTCTCGTTAAATCGCGGTATTCCAGTGCCCCAGAAGGGAACAATAGTGCCGACCAATCAACGTGACAGGATGTCGCGAGATGCAAATGAATTCGAAGGAACGCCTCAAGTCCTTGCTTAATGCCGCCGGACTTAAGTCAAGCCTGATCCGCTTGAAAGTGTTGGGAGCCCTCGAAAATGAGAGCGAAGGTCTGAGCACCAGCCAGCTTCATATCAGACTGCTGCTCTCAGGAGAGTCACTTGAACGGGCCAATATCCGCGAAACCATTTACCGCTTGATGGCTCACAAGGTGTTGACGCAGTCAGGTAATCGTCGCTATCGCATCAATACTGAGTGGAATTCCCCCCCTCGTTGAGAGCAACCGCGCAGCATATTAGCGGGAAATCTTCATTCGACCGGAGCCCCCCCCGGCTGCATGCTGAGAAAAACCAGCAGGGCGACCTTGGACAGGCGCAACACCGCGTCCCCGGTCGATTGATGGAGCCTGAGCAACAAGTGGTTCAGCGGGTTCTGCTGCTAGGCGGATTGGGCTTGCCTCCCGAGCAGGGTCAGAATCATCAGCGGAGTGGATCACAATCACTTGAACTGGGCGTCAGCATCACTGGATCCCCCCCAGCAGAACCTAGGGTGCCGCAGATACCCAACGCCACCTACTCTGTAGAGACCTGGCGAAAATCTCTGTCGCCGGTCTGAACAGTTAGCGCTGCGCGCCCTTACGTAGCGCGCCTCGATGCGGTAGTAGAACCGATTCACTCATCTACGACGAAGACGACTCAGAGTACCTTTACGCAGGCATCGAGCCCCCGCAGGCTTCAAGCGCAGGTGCTGACCGTCCTTGACGAGGTACTTCATTGCCTCGTGCGTATGAGGCCGTTTCGACTGATCCTCCCTCTGGATATGGCCGATTCCGAGCTTTTCACCATACCCCTCCTTGTCGTGGTTGCAGCTATGGGCATAGCCCTGACCACGCGTGACCTCCGTCCAGAGCTCGCTGATCTCAATCGCCTTCCATACATCCCGGCACACATGGTTGCCATTGAAGAAGTAGGCCGCATGGATGTGGTATCCCCGCCCGTGATCGCAATCCCCCTGCTCCACTGAATGGGTGTACCAAATGAGGTACTCAAAAATTGGATTACGGCTGTGCTCGTAGATCAGAGCATCCAGGTGATCGAAGACCTGCTCGACACGTAGCCTGGCCTGTGCTTCAGGGCGGTAGTACAGGTCTAGCCTGATGATCGTAGTCCGGGAGTAAATACTCATGACCACATCTGTGAGCGCGGTGATCTCCCTCTTCTGCTGCTTAGCCAATTCACGGCGATCCCCAGACCTACGCCGATAACGTTGCTCACGGGTCAACTCGCGGATCCGTTCGGTGAGGACGTTCATGCTCTGCTGATGACTGAGCCAGTACGTACCCGTCTCACTCATGCAGACAAGACCATTGGCTGAACACTCCAAGCCGATGTCATCACAGGCATCCCTGAACGCTTGCAGGTGCTCGCTGTAGTCGTAGGGCTCTCGATCATCGAACAGGTTGTACATCTGCTGGATGTGGGCGAAGTATCTGGAGAGCCTGGTCCGCTCGACACGCTCATAGCCTGAGCGCTTATGCATGATCCGGAATGCCGGTGTGTCGCTACGCTCTATGGCCTTGACGAGTGATTCGATCTGCAAGGCTATGTCGGATTGGGAAAGGTAGGTATTGAGCTTGCGGTTGTTCATCGTTGTGTACCTGGTTGGTTGAGTCCATACCAAGTACGTGATGTGTTTATTTTTACTGGTCTCCCTTCTCTATGGTGGTAGCCAGTAGTGATGATTACTATTGGATAGATAGAGTAGATAGTTAATGACTATACTATATCAATAGATGCAGCCCTACCCACTGCGACTCATCCCAGCCAGACCTGGCAATGCGGAGCAACATTGCCAAGCCTATCGGGAAATTTCTTGCACTGCAGCTCGGGAGAGTTAGCTGAGAGCACTGCACGCTCAGCAGCGGCATAAACGCCATGACCAGCCAAAGCCGATCATGGCGTTTGAGCACTATCTGGCCACACTCAAATGGCTGCTTGAGCGTGTGGCGGCTTCCTCAGCCAAATCCCGCTCCTCGATTCTTGCCAGAATCCAAGCCTCGATCTCCGACTGGATCCAACCGACCCCTCTGGTACTCGGTACATCAACGCCGGCGGGGGCCAAGCTAACCGGCTTTGGGAAGATTCCGTCCCCGATGTATTTGTAGATGGTCGACCGGGCAAGACCAGTCGAATTGATGACCTCTTTCAGACGGATGATCCTCATGAACGGGCTCCTGTTGTTCGTTCATGGGATTGGCGGGTTTTGTAAAAAAATATTGGGTCACTCCCGACAACCACCCACCCTGTCCTTAGGGCGACCCAGCAGACCATAACTTAGTCGCTCACTCACGGGGATCTCTTGCTCGGCTAAGTAGCGTTCAGGCTGCCCATCCGCGCACATCCAGACATAGCAGCCACTCAATGAAGTATCAGCCTTTGGCAGCGCAAGTATCGTAAGAAAGGCATTCTTCAGCGCATCAGGCAACACTAGGTAGTTCATCTGACCATGTCGATGGGAGCGACGACTAAGGAGCAGACATTTGATCTCGGCCGCCTTTCTGTAAACCGCCTCCCATAAGCAGCCATGCAACCTTGCCAAGCCCGCCTCGCCACGTGAGCCATTAGCTTCCCCTGCTGCTCTTTTAGAAAGACAAAAGTCCTCCGATATTGCCTTCTTCAGCTCAGGCACCGGATCAGGTAGAGAGCTGGGGATATCAGCCACTGACGATGGGATTAACTCCCAGTGCTTCGAAAGAAATGTCGAGGCGTAGGACAGCAACCTGAACTCCAGAGCAGGAGATAAACGACGCCGTTCTGCAGCATCAAAAAAATCCTGGACACGAGTTAAACGCCCGAGGCTATCTAGATCTGGATCGCCTATACCGGCCTTCAAGCGCGGCTGGTTTGCATTGTCATAGATGTCGCCAAGAAGTGAAGACCAGCCTGTGTACTTATCCGGCTCAAACTGCTGAACAAACACTAGGGGGCAGAGGCCCAAGGCTGAAAGCTCTGGATCGGCGAGGTTCAGCAAGTAGGTACTCTTGGCCAGCCCCAAGATACGTCGACCTGTCCCGCCTGGCACACAGCTCCTAATCACTCCAGTAGCGACAAGCCTGGCCAGCCGGTAGGTCAAGCGCTCTTTGCTCAAACCTGTCGCCCTTCTGAGCTCCGCCAACCCCAATGAATTGACGACACCGAATCTGTCAGCCCTGATTAACATGACTGCGATCAGCAACCGATTCGCAATGCTAAGTCTCCCAGACTTGCGCTTATCAACTAAGACACCATTGCGCCAGTCGGGTCGCAAAATCTGACTCTCAGTTGATGCACCTGCATCAAGCAGCAGAAAAAGCTCAACACCAATTGCAGGCTCAGCCCCATCTGGAAGCGTCACCTTTGCGAGCAGTGCTGTTAGCTGTTTCGTGAACGTAAATCTCCGTTTGGGACGCCCCTTTCCCTCCGGAGCAGCAGCCACAGAAAACAGAGCCTGCACCTCAAGCAGTTTGAGCGCCTTCGACACGCTGGAGAGCCTGACCCCGAAGCGTTCGGCCAACTCCGTCGCCGTACTTACAAATCCACCCTCGGCCTGATGGCTCAGCAGCAACCTGACGAGCAGATATTTCCCCTCCGGCTCAAGGCCTTTTACCTCACACAGCAAATACCGAACGACACTCACACTAGTCCCTCAGCCACTCATGGGATACACCATAATTATCACAGCGAAATTACAGCCTGTATAATTTCAATCTTGTTACGCGTAACGTAACGAATAACAGATTTAAAGGTACAGACATGGCAAAGCGCAAGGTGGGCTTGGAGTGGCTAGACACGTCTGACGAGCAGGCCGTCAATTGGGCCTACAACTACCTTCAGCAGCACGGCAAACCGGTACCCGGCAATCACGGACAAAGGAATGCAGAAACCCTGCTCAAGAAAGGCCTCCGAATAGAGGAAGCAGTGGATGGACGTCAATTTCTCAGCACCATGAGAAATGCCTATCGTCAGCAGAAATGGCGCCTGACAAAACCCGGCCTGAAGAACAGGACATTTCGACTTCACACTCCTGTCGCAGCAAAACTGGACTCACTCGCAAAGCAAGAACGAGTTAGACCTACCGACCTAGTAGAAACACTGATTGCTGAAACTGCCAAAGCCCATGCCGGAATTAGCAAGAAACTAAAAGAGTCAAAGGAGCGCGAAAATCGCGAGAAAGGCCACGCAAATCTTCGAGAGAAAGGCCTCAAGGCCTGCGTCACCGCACTTGAGGAAATGCTTTCCGACGCCCTCATGAGGATCAGCTACTACGAAACGGTCTGCGGCACCCCTACAGATGTGCACGGCCCCCTCAGCAGTCACTACCAACAGGCATGGTCCGAAGCACAGCAAAAGCTCAACGCCATTCGGAAGCAGCATGCAGGTCCACACAACCACAAAAGAGCATTGGATCGTCCTGAACAAATGACACGCCCCAACCAACCACCCCCAAACGGGAATCAAGATGTGGGTCAACGTGTGGGTCAAAAGAATACCATCAAATAAATCCATTTAAATTCAAGCGGATAATCAAATAAAAAACCGGCCACAAGCCGGCTTTTTTATTGCGCAAAAATCCACCCTACGTTGGTTTACCCATCTTTCACAAAGCCTCATGACGAGGCACAGGACTAAACTTGTATGAAGAAAGGGACGGAGTGGGCAAGCTAGCGAGAGATTACTAAGTCAATGCAGCACTCACGGGCAGAGGTAGTCAACCTGCGCGTAACTACGCCGAAACGGATCGGTCAGGTCATCGCTATAGTTGTCGAGCAACAGCCGCCGCTTGGGTAAAAGATGGGCGCGGAAGAAGCGACTGAAGCTAGCCAGGCGCTCCCCCCTGAGCGTCAGATGAACGCAGCCATTATCAATACGAATGGTTCCTGACTGGAGCTGCTCGGTCAAACGTACGTCAACCAACCGATGCTCCTTCAGATACTCCTGCTTGAATACGTCCGAGAAGCGACTTTGCTGGATTCCGCCACCACGCTGCTGCAGCTTCTCGAGGATATAGAAGGACAGCGAGCGGTCGACCACCGTCGGCACTGAGATCGCAAGCGCATAGGCTGTCAGCAGCCATATGAGCACCATCTGCATCTTTTCGAAGGTTCCAAAGACGCTAAAAACGTGCATGCGCCAGATGGTTACGGCAGCAATCAGAGCGGCCAGAGCGCCATCGAGGAGCGCACTGTAGAACACCACATCGACCCCAAAATAGGCGACATGTATCCAGTAGACCAAGCAAGCGAGTGCCACAAAGAACAGTGAAGCTACGAGAAAGCGCCAGGTCTTCATGCCGCCTTGAAAACCAGTAGTTTGTTGCCCAGGTAGCTCAGCACGGCCTGCATCATCACGGCCAGAAAGAGACCCACCGTGTAGTCCCGCTGCAGCTGATCCGTCCAGATGTAGAGCAATAGTCCGTGCAGACAGGCAATCACGGCATAGGACGCGAGAAAGCGCATGGCCTGGCTCACAAGAGCCCCCTCCGAATGCCGGAAGACGAAGAAACGACTACCAATGAAAGACGCCGCAATACCGAACCAAGCGGCAAAAAAATTGGCCAGACCGGCCGACGGCATTTCGAGCACCCGCAGATTGAAGCTCAGAACGGCGAAGTGAATCCCCGCGGCGAAAAGCCCGTTGAGGGCGAAGCGCACGATCTCCGCAACACGAAAATCAAGGTTCATTGGCAATGCTGGCATATCGACAGCGGACTGCTGTGCTCGACATAGTCGATAAACTGTGCATATGGCGAATGCGAAAGCCCACCAGACTTACTGACGCCAGTGAGCATGAGACTGATCAATGCCAGGGATCCAGTCTGGAGGAAAACAACAAACAAGATTCCGAGCGCCACCGAAAACCACCCCGGAGTCGCGAAACCCGATACCTTGAGGACGATTGTTGCCAGACCCGCAACCACTGTCAGCCCACCGATCAGAGCTGAAGCAATTCCAACACGCACTAGCACATCTTCAGCGAAGACCATGACTCCGCGGAACCCGTGCAACGCAAGATCGACAAAACTCATCTTGCTCTGGCCGATATAACGCGGACCGCGATCGAGAGCACAAATACGGATTCGCAGTCGCGAACTCAACACGCAACTGGCAACGTGGATCCACAGTTCCTGCATAGAGGTGAGCCGCCTGACAGCTGCCGGCTTGATTGCCATGAAGTTTCCAAAGCTGATCTGGCGCCCTGTCAAAACCTTGAATAGCGTTCTATAGAGAAAATAGAACGCTTTGAAGCGAAGAGTCTCGACGCGTGTCTTGCGCTGAGCAACGACCAAATCAACATCCGGAGCACTCAGTTCATTGAGCAATTCCGGAATCGAAGTAGGTAGATCCTCTCCGTCAGAATCCATGACCACGACCTGCGCCGTGCCCATATGTTCCGCTACGTAGCCGATACCTA
This sequence comes from Pseudomonas fluvialis, assembly GCF_014207935.1. GTDB lineage: Bacteria > Pseudomonadota > Gammaproteobacteria > Pseudomonadales > Pseudomonadaceae > Aquipseudomonas > Aquipseudomonas fluvialis_A. The sequence goes on from NZ_JACHLL010000004.1 coordinate 251,212, forward strand.
TCGCAATGGCTCGCTGGTGACCTACGTTGCGGCGCAAACGAATGACCGTACCGTTCAGCCCAACAGCACTCATCTTCGCCAGATCGACCGGTTGCTGCACAGAACCGTCATCAACCGCCACTACATAGACCTTCGCGCCAAAAGTCGCAGATAGCTCATCGAACAGGCGGGCAGATGCCTCGGCATCCTCAAAGACCGGAGTGACTACGACAAAGTCGGGGGAAATTGCGCACATGGCTTCAGGGCGTTCAGAGTTCAGGAGATGCTTACACTAGAGCGGAGAAAGCTGCGACGTACCTTGCTGGCACGCGGACTAGCTCACCCTTTCTAACAAGACCGATCCGGCCAGCATGGTGCCAATAAGCCCATAGAGCAGTCTATAGATCTTCTGGTACTTGAGCAGGCTTTCGAAGCTGAGGCCGGCCCGCCAGGCCCGCAAGGATGCATGGAGGTGCAGCAGCAGGAACCCTACGACGAATACGAGCATGCGTGGCAGCAGGCCGGACAGAGCAAGGGCGATCAGCAGCGCATAGGCCCCAGTGAACAGGATAATGCCGGCCACAAAACTTTGCGCCCTACCAAAGGCAACCGCATTGGTACGGATGCCATTGAGCCGATCCCCATCGTAACCGCGGGCTTCGTGCATAAGATGACCGGCCGCAAAGATCAGTCCGAAGAAACAGCCGATAACAATACCCCGCTCATCAACGGCAGAAAAGGTTGCGTAGCCAAGCAGAAAGTGCAGCGTGCCGCCCACGAGATGAAGGCAGGAGCCCAGAACCGGACGCCCCTTCATATGAATCGAAGGGGCGGAATAGAGCGTGCTGAGAACCAGGATTGCAATCGCAAGGGTGAGCGAAACCGGCCCCAGCAACGAGAACAACAGAAGCGTCATGCCAAGTAGTGCGACCGCAAGAAATCCGACAGCGGCGCGGCTCACGCCCCTCGACGCAAACGTCTGCGCAGCGCGATGCGGATCCCGGAGATCGCCATCGATACCCGCCCAATCGTTTATCACAAACACATGCCCAACCAGACACAGACTTCCGAAAGCAAAGACGAAAGCCCTGATGCAGTCTTGAACAGACAAGGAACCGAGAGCCAGTAGCACTCCCATCAGCGGAGCCCCTTGCAGCACCAGCACTTCGTCGAAGCGGATTGAGGACAGCAGGCGTAGTAATTGTCGCACCGACTGCGGACGAAGACCCGCCGTAGCGATCATGGTTTGGCACTACCATTCTCGGAGTTCGGCACGCGCCCTCCAGCACCAGGCGATGCGGCAGACAGAGCACCCTCGTGCTCGTAATAAAGCCTGAGCCAGAGGGCATAGCCAAACGCCTCAGACCAGTAGTAACGGCTTACACTCGCACTCAGGTCATTGTGATAAAGCAGCGGCGGATTGCCTTTCAAGGACGCGAAGTTTTCAGCTGCCAGCTTACTCAGCAACAGCGTGATGGCCTTCGAGCGACTCTCGGTGAGATCATTCGCAGCTTCAAAGTGGCGTAGATGCCCAAGGAGTTCAAGCCATATGCCCTGGCCCGCGACCGTGGTCCGCAGCCGCGACTCAGGCAACTGCAACGGGCATCCCGCCTCGCTCACCTCATGCAAACGCAAAAGAACGATCGGCGGCGCCAAGCGGTAATAGACCCAGAGAGATTCGTCTGTCGAACGCTTCTGCAAAGCGGTACACAACTCACGAGCGGCAGGCAGATCTACCTGGGCCAGCCACAGATAGACATGGAGCTGAATGCCAATATCGGGCGGATTAGGATCCTTCCCAGGATCGATGCATCTAAATTGCTCTCTTGGTGCAAGCCAAGTCTGATAGAGGCCATCCGAAGTACGGAACTGCTTTAGCGTCGACAGCGCTAGCGGTAGTAACGCCGAGTGAGGATTCGGCGCGATTCGCCAGGCGAGAGCCGTGTCGTCTGCATCGGGCGTAATCCTGCAACCCATCACACCCATCGTCGGCAGATCGGGGCGACCGTGATAGCGAACGAGGCCATTTTCCTCGATCTGGTTTGTCAGAAACTTACGCGCCCGCACCATGGCGCCTGTTAGGCCAGCCTGCCGGGCTATCGGTTCCACCACATCGATCAGAGCAGCGTTGATGAATATGTTCAGCTCCTGCCGTTGCGGCACGAACCGTGTTTCCTTGGAGAACTCGGTAAGCCAGTAACCGGCATGGCTCTGATGCTCAACGAGAAGCGAGACAGCACTTCGTGCGGCCTTCACTAGGCGGGAATCACTTTGGGTGACAATGAATCTGCGCTCGCCGAGCAGGCGTTGCTGGCCGCCGGAACGGTCTCGCACGAGCGCAGTCACCACATGCGCTCCAGGCGCTAGGTCGTCAGCGGGAAACTTCACTTGCCAACCGCCTGGATCCCGCGTGCCTAGCGCGCGCACAACGTCGGGACGTTCGAAGAAGACATCAGTACCGCCGACCACAACCTGACCATCCACCATCAGCGTGACATCCGACGGCGTGTGGCCATCCATAAGCGCCCAGCCGGCCACCACTAAGTGCCGACCACCGCCTTCGTCGCGCATTTCGGCAACGTCGATGTTCCCCTTAAGCTCACCGAAGTCGGGGGCGATTAGTCCATGCTTCAGCTCAGCGAGAAATGGGGTGTTGCCAATATCCCAAACCAACTGCTTCCATGTGTCACGAGTTATGAGCGGCCCCTTGGCCGCCACGGCCGATCCTAAGGCCTTGCCGGTGTAGCAAAAAGCTCCCACGCCCTGAATGACAACCGCAATGAGGCACGCCAAACCAAACACCGCGCGACCGAGCGTGCGCAAGCGCTCGAAAACCGGAGACAGCATCCAAACGAGAATGGGTAGTGCCTCTGTGAGATACCGTGGCCCCCAACTTAGACCCTGCTCCCAATGTGTCGCGCCGTAAAAAAGCAACTGCACCACCAAGGCGCCACCCGCCGCCAACGTGAGTCCCCGCGAACCCTGATCGCGCAACACAAATGGCAGGAATAAAGGTACAAACAGCAAGAACGGAGAAAAGACGAAAAGCCCGTAAACCGGACTGAACAGCAGTACAGCAATTCCGTAGAGCGTATCCTCACCAAATTTCGAGACCCTGCTTTCAAGCGAGGGCATCAGGCCATAACCCCCGATGACATGACCTACCACGAACAGGTTGTAGGCCAGCGCAAGCCCAACTGGCACTGCAGCTGCAGCAAGAAACCAGATCAAGCGGGACCCGGCCCAGCGGATTGCATAAAGCGCAAAACCCGCAGCAAGGATGGCATCGGGCTGTCGATTGCAGGCCAGAAGCGCGCAAAAGAGACCTGCGCCGAGCGCCCGCAAAGGCGTACAAGGCCCGGTGAGCAAGTACAACATGGCGACAACCAGCAGTCCCGCAAGCCCATGCATCCATAGAGCCTGACTGCTGATCACCCATGTCGTTGTACCCAACGCATACGCGATCGTAAGCAGTACGGCGGCATCAGGAGAGCTGCGCCGTCGCAGAAGCAGATAGAGAAGCATCGCCGACAACGACGCTAAGAAGGACGCACAGAGCTTCTCCATCACCCGAGCGACATAATCGACTCGTAGTGGCTCCCAACCCATTTCATCGAGATAGGCTACTGCCGGCAGGTACAACGGCGCGACAATCACGGGGGTCACAACGGGGTATAGCGAGACGATTCCGCCTGCAGGGTTCTTGATCATCCAGAACGCGGCGGTCGATTGGCTTTTCCCGGTTGGAACCTCCCTGCCCTGCGCCACCAGTAGTGCAATCGGGTCCAACGTCAAACTATGGTGCTTCCAGATCGACAACGGAAGGTAGCGAGCCGGATACGTATCGCCAGCGCCGATGGTTCTCTGATTGGCGTTGTAAATCAGGAAAAAGGAAAGCCCAAGCAGCAGGCAGACCGCACAATCCCAACGCCATGAGCCATGCAAGGGGTTCGATACAGTTCCCGAGCCCGAAAAGCGTGCCCGCCACTTGCCAAAGGCGACCTTACTGGCCTGCATACGACTCCAAGGACTGTTTAGAAAAGAGAGGTTGCTACACCATCTTGAATGTCGAGGGCCAATGAATAAACTCGCGCCTGTCACGCTAACGCCTAGCCACAACGAGCCCTGTGAGCGCATCGCACCCATGCGCTGCGAGTATAACTACGATGCTGAGCAGGAGTCTTGGCTCTCAGCGCGTGCTCAGCCCGGCATTTAATCATGCACATCATCTAGATGTCGGCAATCAACACGCATGCGTACGACCCACAGCTCCTCATGCAAAAGAATAAAGCCACAGTGCTCATAGCTCCTACCCAAACACCGCATTTTTATTGTCCGTTACTTTGTCCGATCTTCGCGCAATTCCCCGTACGACTACAGTGGGTTAAGGTACACACTGACCTCCGTGGAGCGGCAGGATGCCTCGTTTAGCTGTTATAGCCCTGATCCTCGGCCTGCTGGTGGGCTGTAGCGAACCGGACGATACCGTGCGTATTGGCGCCAATCGCTGGCTCGGCTATGCCCCGCTGTACCTGGCCGACGACCTCGGTTGGATGCAGCAAAGTCATCTGCGCCTGGTCGAGTACCCCCACACCACCGGCGTGCTGCGTGGTTACCGCAACGGCCTGCTGGACGCCGCCCTGCTGACCCTCGACGAAGCGCTGATTCTGCAAAGCAGTGGCCTGCCGGTGCAGATTCTGCTGGTAGCCGATGTCTCGGCCGGGGCCGATGTGCTCTTCGCCAAAAGCTCAATCAAGCAATTGGAACAACTGCGCGGCCAGCGCATTGGTGTGGAAAAGAGCGCGCTGGGCGCCTACTTCCTCTCACGCATCCTCGATCTGGCCAAGCTCAACCGCACCGATGTAAAGGTGCTCGACATGCCGATCAACGAACATCTGGCCGCCCTGCAAAGCGGCCAGATTGATGCAGCGATCAACTTTGCCTCGGCCAGCCTGGACTTCGCCGCACTGCAGGCTTTGCCCCTGCTGGACAGCCGTGCACTGCCCAATGAAATCATCGATGTACTGGTGATCAACCCGCAGAGTGTCGATGTCGAACAGGCGGCACGCCTGCGCGCGCTGTGGTTCACCAGCCTCAAGGAATGGCAGCAGCAACGCGCCGGCCATGATCAGCGCGTGGAACGCCGGCTGGGACTGAGCCCGAACGAACTGGAGGTGACCCTGGCCGGCCTGCAGATGGGCGACGCCACCTTCAATGAGCAATTAATCAAGGATGGCGTACTGCAACAGAGCATGCAGCGCCTCAATCAGTACCTGTTCAGCCGCCAGCTGCAGGGTAAACCGGCGAATATCCGCCAGATGCTGCCCGGCAGCTGTCAGGGGGATGCATGCTGACCAAACTGTCGCTGCGCCGCTCTCTGCCCCTGCTGCTCGGCCTGTTCGCCCTGCTCTTCAGCCTGTTGCTGCTGAGCATCGAACTACCCCTGCGCAGCAGCGCCGAGTTGCACAACTGGCGCCAGCACAGCGAACAGACCCTGGCGCTGCTGCAGAGCAGTCTGGCCGACCACCTGCGCCAGGGGCGCAGCGAAGAACTGCAGACCGAGTTGGCCGATTTGGGCAGCCTGGCCAATGTACGCTGGGCGGTGGTGATCGACGCCGAGCAACGAATCATCGCCGCCACCCGCCTCGGTCTTGAGCTGACCAGCCTGACTGGCCTCAGCCACACCGACTTGGCCCGTCACAGCGCCAGCACCAAGGCCCATTGGCTCGCCGAGGGCGGCGAACGTTTTCTCGCGCTCTATCCGCTCGACCGCCAGGGCAGTCATATGCTGCTGGTCAGCTTCGACTTTTCCGAGCAGTTGCTGCTGACCCGACACAACACCTGGCTGTTCATCGGCGAAGTCCTGCTTCTGCTGCTCACTCTCGGCCTGGTCCTCAACGCCCTCTACCACCTGTTGGTGACCCGCCGGCTGGCCGCCATCGAGCAGGCCACCCAGCGCTTTACCCACGGAGCCCAGGACGCCCATGCCGAGATTTCCGGCAGCGACGAGATTAGCCAGCTGGCCAGCAGCTTCAACCTGATGTTCGAGCAACTGCAGCGCCAGCAGCACAACCTGCGCGAGAGCCAGAAGCTGCTGAGCACACTGATCGACACAGCGCCCATTGGCATGATGGTGGTCGACCACGAGCTGCGCGTGGAACAGGCCAATCCGGCCGCGGCCAAGCTATTCTCCTGCACGCCACAGGACCTGCAAGGCAACCTGCCGCAGGACCGTCTACTCGAAGGCGGCTGCTGGGAGCGCCTGATCCAGGCCCCAGCCAGCAGCAACCTGGAGTTCACCACGTTGCGCAACGGCCATGAGATTGCCGTGGAAATCTCCATGACCCCGTTCCAGCGCGAGGGCGAACGGCATTATCTGGTGCTGTTGCGCGACATCAGCGACCGCAAGCTGGCCGAACAGCGCCTGCGCTTCCTCGCCCACTTCGACCCGCTGACCCAGCTGGCCAACCGTCATCAACTGCAGCAGCGCCTGGAACAACTGCTCGCCGCCGGCAGCCGCCTGGCCCTGCTGTTCCTTGATATCGACCACTTCAAGCGCATCAACGACATCCACGGCCACGAGCTAGGCGACCGCCTGCTGATAGAAATTGCCGAGCGTCTCAAGCCCCTGATGCCCCCTCACTGCCTGTTCGGCCGCAGTGGCGGCGACGAATTCGTCTGCCTGCTCGAAGGCGCTGAGCGCGGCAGCGCCGAGACTCTCGGCGAAGCGCTTCTGGCCGCCTTCAAGGCGCCCTTCCAGGTGCGCCAATACCATTTCAACATCACTCCGAGCATCGGCCTGACCCTGCACGGCGGCCACCCCAGCAGCGCCAGCGAACTGCTCAAGCAAGCCGACCTGGCCCTTTATGCGGCGAAGGATGGCGGGCGCAACAACATGGCGCTGTACAGCCCTCGACTGAGCGAAGCCACCGAGTTACGGCAGATGCTCGAAGCCGAATTGCGTCTGGCCATCCAGCGCGACGAGTTCGAGCTGTTCTACCAGCCTCAGGTCGACCCCACCGGCAAGCCACTGGCCATGGAAGCCTTGCTGCGCTGGCACTCGCCCAATCGCGGCCTGGTCGCGCCCAACGACTTCATTCCGGTGCTGGAAGACAGCGGGCTGATCCTCGAAACCACGCCGAAGATCGTGCGCATGGCCTGTCGCCAGGTACGCCAATGGCGCCTGGCCGGTCTCGACCTGCGCGTAGCCATCAATCTGTCGCCACTGGATTTCAGCCAGGATGATCTGGCCGGACGTCTGCTGGCGATTCTCACCGAAGAACAGGTCAGCCCCGACTGGCTGGAGCTGGAAGTCACCGAAAGCGCCCTGCTCAGCGATGGACCGGCGGTGCGAGACAGCCTGGCACGCCTGAAGCAGGCCGGTCTGCCGCTGCTGCTGGATGACTTCGGCACCGGCTACGCCTCGCTGACCTACCTGCAGCAGTTCCACTTCGACGGCATCAAGATCGATCGGCAGTTCGTCGCCGACCTGCCGGACAGTACGCAGTCGGTCGCCCTCGTTCGAGGGATTCTGACCATGGCAGCGCAACTGGGCGTGGAAGTGATCGCCGAAGGCGTGGAAAACGAGCGGCAGGCGGCCTTCCTTCTGCTCAACGGCTGCCAGCGCCTGCAGGGCTATTACTATGGTCGCCCACAACCGGCGCTGATGGTCAACGCGGCCAGCCAGGCCTGATTTGCCCGGCGCGCCGCCCTCTGCTAGTGTCGCGCCGGTTCCGACAGCCCACGAGAAGTAGTCCCCCCATGGCCCGCAAGAAAGCCGCGCTCGATTTCGAGCAATCCCTGAGCGAACTGCAAGCACTGGTTGAGCGCCTGGAAAGTGGCGAGCTGCCGCTGGAAGAGTCGCTGAGTGCTTTCGAGCAGGGCATCCGCCTGACCCGTGACTGCCAGAGCGCCCTGACCCAGGCCGAGCAGAAGGTGCAGATCCTGCTGGAGCGTGATGGCGAGCTGGAAGAAGCCCCCTTCGAGGCCGGAGACGCCTGATGTTCGCCGCCTACCAGCAGCGCAGCCAGCAGCGCGTCGACGCTGCCCTCGAACGCCTGTTCCAAGCCCCGGCCAGCGACCTTGAGCGCCTCTATGCGGCCATGCGCTATAGCGTGATCAACGGCGGCAAGCGCGTGCGCCCGCTGCTGGTCTACGCCGCCTGTGACGCCCTCGGCGGCGACCTGGCGCAAGCCGATGGCGCCGCCTGCGCGGTGGAGCTGATCCACGCCTACTCGCTGGTGCATGACGACCTGCCCGCCATGGACGACGACGCCCTTCGCCGCGGTCAGCCAACCACCCATATCGCCTTCGATGAGGCCTGCGCCATCCTGGCCGGCGATGCATTGCAGAGCCTGGCCTTCGAAGTGCTCGGCAGTGATGCCGGCAATCCGGCCGATGCTGCCCTGCGCCTGCGCATGCTCGCCACCCTGAGCCGCGCGGCCGGGCCGGCCGGAATGGTTGGTGGCCAGGCCATCGACCTCGCCGCCGTCGGTATCAAGATCGACCAGCAGGCTCTCGAGCGCATGCACCGGCACAAGACCGGCGCCCTGATCGAAGCCAGCGTATTGCTTGGCGCCATGGCCAGCGGCAAGGCCAGTGCCATTCAACTGAACACCCTGCAGCACTATGCCCAGGCCATCGGCCTGGCCTTCCAGGTGCAGGACGACATCCTCGATGTGGAAAGCGATACCGCCACACTGGGCAAAACCCAGGGCAAGGACGAAGCCAACGACAAGCCCACCTACCCGGCCCTGCTTGGCCTCGACGCGGCCAAGGCCTATGCCCTCGAACTGCGCGACCAGGCTCTCGCCGCGCTGCACGATTTCGATGAGCGCGCCGAACCCCTGCGGCAACTGGCGGAGTTCATCGTCGCCCGTCGCAGCTGAAGCGGCAGACACAAAAAAGCCCCGCAGTGCGGGGCTTTTTGCTTAACGGGCGGCGTCAGGCGAACACAATCTCCTCGCCGTCGACCTTGGCCTTGATCACCGTGCCGGGAACGAACTTGCCGGCCAGGATCTGCTGCGCCAGCGGGTTCTCGATCCAGCGCTGGATGGCTCGCTTGAGCGGACGCGCGCCGTAGACCGGGTCGAAACCAACCGCCACCAGCTTGTCCAACGCCTCGTCGGTCAGCTCCAGCGACAGCTCGCGCTCGGCCAGGCGAGCGCGCAGGCGCGCCATCTGGATAGTCGCGATGCCGGCGATCTGCTCGCGGCCCAGCGGCTCGAACACCACCACCTCGTCGATACGGTTGATGAACTCTGGACGGAAGTGCTGGCTGACCGCATCCATCACCGCCGCACGCTGAGCTTCCGGGTCACCGACCAGTTCCTGGATCTGCGCCGACCCCAGGTTGGAGGTCATCACCACCACGCAGTTCTTGAAGTCCACGGTACGGCCCTGGCTATCAGTCAGGCGGCCATCTTCCAGCACCTGCAGCAGCACGTTGAACACATCCGGGTGAGCCTTCTCGACCTCGTCCATCAGGATCACCGAGTAGGGTTTGCGGCGCACCGCCTCGGTCAGGTAACCGCCCTCCTCGTAGCCGACGTAACCGGGCGGCGCACCGATCAGGCGCGCGACCGAGTGTTTCTCCATGAACTCGGACATATCGATACGCACCAGCGCCTCTTCGGTATCGAAGAGGAATTCGGCCAACGTCTTGCACAGCTCGGTCTTGCCCACCCCGGTCGGCCCGAGGAAGAGAAAGGAGCCGCTGGGCCGGTTGGGATCGGACAGGCCCGCACGCGAACGACGCACCGCATTGGCCACCGCCACCACCGCCTCGTGCTGACCGATGACGCGCTTATGCAGGTCATCTTCCATGCGCAGCAGTTTCTCGCGCTCGCCTTCAAGCATCTTGCTCACCGGGATGCCGGTCCACTTGGACACCACTTCGGCAATCTCTTCGTCGGTAACCTTGTTGCGCAGCAGCTGGTTCTCGCTCTTGCCGTGCTGGTCGACCATCTGCAGGCTGCGCTCCAGATCGGGGATCACGCCGTACTGCAGTTCGGCCATGCGGTTGAGATCGCCCTTGCGCCGGGCGGTCTCTAGCTCGGCCTTGGCCTGCTCGATGCGCTGCTGAATCTGCGCCGAGCCCTGCACCTCGGCCTTTTCCGACTTCCAGATTTCCTCGAGGTCGGCGTACTCCTGCTCCAGGCGGGCAATATCCTCCTTGAGCTTTTCCAGGCGCTTCAGAGCGGCCTCGTCGTCTTCCTTCTTCAGTGCCTCGCGCTCGACCTTGAACTGAATCAGGCGACGCTCCAAACGATCCAGCTCTTCAGGCTTGGAGTCGATCTCCATGCGGATACGACTGGCGGCCTCGTCGATCAGGTCGATGGCCTTGTCCGGCAGCTGGCGATCGGTGATATAGCGGTGACTGAGCTTGGCGGCAGCGATGATGGCGCCGTCGGTGATGGTCACCTTGTGGTGTACCTCATAACGCTCCTTGAGGCCGCGCAGGATGGCAATGGTGTCTTCCTCGCTTGGCTCATCGACCAGCACCTTCTGGAAACGCCGTTCCAGCGCGGCATCCTTCTCGATGTACTGGCGGTACTCGTCCAGCGTGGTGGCGCCTACACAGTGCAGCTCGCCACGGGCCAGCGCCGGCTTGAGCATGTTACCGGCGTCCATGGCGCCCTCGGCCTTGCCGGCCCCGACCATGGTGTGCAGCTCGTCGATAAACAGGATGACCCGCCCTTCCTGCTTGCCAAGCTCGTTGAGTACCGCCTTGAGGCGCTCCTCGAACTCGCCGCGGAACTTGGCGCCGGCGATCAGCGAGCCCATGTCCAGCGACAGCAGACGCTTGTCCTTGAGACCATCGGGCACCTCACCATTGACGATGCGCTGGGCCAGCCCTTCGACGATGGCGGTCTTGCCGACGCCGGGCTCGCCGATCAGCACCGGGTTGTTCTTGGTGCGGCGTTGCAGAACCTGGATGGTGCGGCGGATTTCATCATCACGGCCGATCACCGGGTCGAGCTTGCCTTCCTCGGCACGCTTGGTCAGGTCGACGGTGTACTTATCCAGTGCCTGGCGCGACTCCTCGGCGTTCGGGTCATTCACCGCCTCACCGCCGCGCAGGTTGGCAATGGCGTTTTCCAGCGCCTTCTTGCTCACGCCCTGAGCCAGCAACAGCTTGCCCAGCTTGGTGCTCTCATCCAACGCGGCAAGAAGCACCAGCTCGCTGGAAATGAACTGATCACCCTTCTGCTGAGCCAGGCGATCAGCCTGGTTAAGCAGGCGCGCCAGATCCTGGGACAGGTTCACGTCGCCAGTCGGGTTCTGGATCTTCGGCAGCTGATCAAGCTCCTTGGTCAGCCCCTGACGCAGAGCATTGACGTCGAAACCGACCTGCATCAGCAGCGGCTTGATGGAGCCGCCCTGCTGCTCCAGCAGGGCATGCAGCAGGTGCACCGGCTCGATGGCCGGGTGGTCGTGGCCAACGGCCAGAGACTGGGCATCGGAAAGGGCCAGTTGCAGCTTGCTGGTCAAACGATCGATTCGCATGGGTTCATCCTTCCTCTAGGTAGGGCGGGCCGGAGCAACAGCACACTCCTGAACAGAAACCCGCCGGGTTGCAGTCTAGATGAGGACAGTTTTCAGCGATTCAAGGCCAACAACCTTGACCGGGATCAGCCAGAGGCTCAGTTGGCCAGCCAGATCAGGCTGGCGAAACGCCCAGTGCGGGAGGCACGGCGGTAGGAGAAGAAACGCTGGTCGCTGACGGTGCACAAGCCGCCGCCATAAATAGCGGTGACGCCCTGAGCCGCCAGGCGGATGCGCGCCAGCTGGTAGATGTCGGCCATGAACTTGCCGGGCTGGGCGCCCGGCACGAAAGCAGAGGTAGTCTCGGCATGCTGGGCCACAAAGGCCTCACGCACTTCGGCGCCGACTTCGAAAGCCGCCGGACCAATGGCCGGGCCCAGCCAGACCAGCGTCTCGGCCGGATCGAACGCCAGGGCCTTGAGCGTGTTCTCCAGCACGCCACCGACCAGTCCGCGCCAGCCGGCATGGGCGGCGGCGACACGGGTACCGGCACGATCACAGAACAGCACGGGCAGACAGTCGGCCGTCATCACCAGCGCCGCGACCCCGGGCGTGGCCGTCCAGCTGGCATCTGCGGTGAGCACCTGGGCAGGTGTGGCTTCGACCACGTCAGGGCTGTGCACCTGATTCAACCAGGTCGGCCGACACCCCAGCAACGTCTGCAGCCGGGAGCGGTTCTGCGCGACCGCCTCGGCATCATCGCCAACATGGGTACCGAGATTGAGACGGTCGAACGGCGGCAGACTGACGCCGCCGGCGCGCGTGGTGACGCAACTGCGCACACGGGCCGGGGCCGGCCACTCGGGCAGCAGGCAGTCGGCCAGACTCAGCGACTCAAACGAAGGATTCATGGTCCTGACGCAGCAGGGAGAGCAGCCAGACCAGATCCTCAGGCAGCGGCGATTCCCACTTCATGCGCTTGCCGGTGGTCGGATGCTTCAACTCGAGAAAACGCGCGTGCAAGGCCTGACGCGGGAACTCCTTGAGCGTTTGCACCAAGGTCGGGCTGGCCGCCGGCGGAATGCGGAAGCGCCCGGCATACACAGGGTCGCCGACCAGCGGAAAGCCGGCGTAGGTCATGTGCACACGAATCTGGTGAGTACGCCCGGTTTCCAGCTTGACCCGCACATGGGTGTGCGAGCGGAAACGCTCAAGCACACGGTAATGACTGACGGCGGGCTTACCGCCCTCGATCACCGCCATGCGCTGGCGATTGGCCGAGCTGCGGCCGATGGGGGCATCGACGGTGCCGCCGGAAGTGACCACGCCGATCACGATGCATTCGTAGATCCGGCTGACGGTGCGGGCCTGCAACTGGGCGACCAGCTGGGTGTGCGCCTCCAGCGTCTTGGCCACGACCATCAACCCAGTGGTGTCCTTGTCCAGACGATGAACGATGCCGGCACGCGGCACATTGATGATGTCCGGGACATGGTGCAGCAGGGCGTTGAGCAGCGTGCCATCGGCATGCCCGGCAGCCGGATGGACCACCAGTCCCGCCGGTTTGTCGATCACCAGCAGGTCATCGTCCTCGTAGACGATATTCAGCGGGATGTCCTGCGCCACCCATTCGCCCTGGGCCTCCTGCTCGGTTTCCAGCTCCAGTACCGAGCCGAAGTGCACCACATCGCGCGGGCGCAGCACGGCGCCATCGACGGTCAGGCGCCCTTCCTTGATCCAGCCGGCCAGGCGCGAACGCGAGTGTTCAGCAAAGAGTTGTGCGGCAATCTGGTCAAGGCGCTGACCGCCCATCTCGAAAGGCACTTCGGCACGCAGTTGGATAATCTCGGACATGGGCACATCTGGGCGAGGCACGGCTTTTGGAAACCGCCGTGCGCTGTGGTTAAATACGGCGTCTTTGTCCCCGGGAAACCTGGGGCGCTCATCATAACAGGACGACGGCCCCCTAGACAGCCGGCCGTCACAGGGATGCAAGCCGCTATGTCAGTGAAACACCTGCTGCTGATCGCCTTCTTGGCACTTACCGCTGCCTGTTCCTCGAACGAGGTGGTCGACGAGAACCTCAGTGAGTCGCAGCTCTATCAGCAGGCCCAGGAAGATCTGGACAACAAGACCTATTCCAGCGCCATTGCCAAGCTCAAGGCCTTGGAATCGCGTTACCCGTTTGGTCGTTATGCCGAACAGGCACAGCTGGAACTGATCTACGCCTACTACAAGAACATCGAGCCGGAAGCCGCCAAGTCGGCCGCCGAGCGCTTCATCCGCCTGCACCCGCAGCATGCCAACGTCGACTACGCCTATTACCTGAAAGGCCTGGCCTCCTTCGACCAGGATCGCGGCCTGCTGGCGCGCTTCCTGCCGCTGGACATGACCAAGCGCGACCCGGGCGCCGCCCGTGACTCGTTCAACGAGTTCGCCCAGCTGACCAGCCGCTTCCCCAACAGCCGCTACGCCCCGGACGCCAAGGCCCGCATGGTCTATCTGCGCAACCTGCTGGCCGCCTATGAAGTGCACGCAGGCAACTACTACCTCAAGCGCCAGGCCTATGTCGCCGCCGCCAACCGCGGCCGCTACGTGGTGGAAAACTTCCAGGAAACCCCGGCCGTTGGCGATGGCCTGGCCATCATGACCGAGGCTTACCAGCGTCTGCACCTGGAGGATCTGGCGGCGACCAGCCTGGAAACCCTGAAGCAGAACTACCCGGATCACCCGAGTCTGGTCGATGGCGCATTCGTGCCACGCGAGGAAGAAGCCGACAACCGTTCGTGGCTGGCTACCGCCACGCTCGGCCTGATCGATACCGAAGCGCCGCTGCCGCCGGGCCAGACCCGCGCCAGCCAGGATGTGATCAAGCAGTATGAAGATGCTGTCGAAGCCATTCCTGAGGAACTTCAACCGGAAAACCAGGACGACAGCGGCGAAGCACAGGAAGACCTCGGCGCCGAAGCCGAAGGCAACAACGACGATCGCTCCTGGTTCAGCTACATGACCTTCGGTCTGTTCGACTGATTACGAAGTAACACAGAAAAAGGAGGCTTCGGCCTCCTTTTTTGTTGTCCTCGTGACCGGCCACTGGGCTCTCTCCAAGCGCTTCGCTACACTGCGGCTTCGACTCCAAATATGACGAACCGCCATGCTGCGACTGCTTTTCTGGATAGCCCTGATTGCGATGGCCTACTGGCTGTGGCGTCGTTTCAAGCAACCCGCCACCCGAACGGAAACAGCGGCCGAACCTGAAACGACGCCCATGGTGCGCTGCGCCCATTGCGGCGTGCATCTACCCAAGGACAGCGCCCTGACGGCAGGCGAGCAGTGGTATTGCAGCCCGGAGCACCAGCGCCTGGCCAAGCATGACTGAGCTCAGCGGTATCGAGGGTAGCCAGAGCCTGCGCATTCTCCGGCTCTACCATGCCTACCGCATCATCGTCGGCCTGGTCCTCGCTGTGCTGGTTTCGCTCAGCCTGCACGATCAGCTGCTCGATCTGGCCAACGGCTCACTGTTCGAAATCGGCTGCTGGGTCTACCTGATCTTCAATGCCGGCGCCGCCCTGCTGGTGCGACAGCCTGACCGCCTGGCGCAAACCTTTGCCCTGGCTCTGAGCGACATCGCCTTGCTGGCGACGCTGTTCTATGCCGCCGGCGGCGCTCCCAGCGGCATCGGCAACCTGCTGATTGTCGCAGTGGCAATTGCCAACTTCATGCTTCGTGGTCGCATAGGCCTGGTGCTCGCAGCCTTTGCCGCCTCGGCTCTGATCTATCTGACGTTCTATCTGAGCCTCAGCCGCCCCGCCGCCGCGGGCCAGTTCGTCCAGGTCGGCGCCCTCGGCGCACTGTGTTTTGCCGCCGCCCTGTTCGTCCAGGCGCTGAGCAAGAAGCTGCGCCAAAGCGAACGCCTGGCCGCTGAGCGCGCCGCCGAGGTCGCCAGCCTGGAGGCAATCAACGCCCAGATCCTCGAACGCATGCGCACCGGCATCCTGGTCATGGATGCCAATCATCAGGTCCTGCAGGCCAACCAGAGTGCACTCGGTCTGCTCGGCAAGTCGCAGCTGATCGGTCGTCGCCTTGATCTGCTAACCCCCGAACTGGTGCAGCGCCTGCAACACTGGCAAGGCAACCCGACTCTGCGCCCCGACAGCCTGCAGGCCGCGACGGATGGCCCAGTGCTGCAACCGAGCTTCGTCAACCTGCATGACGGAGGCCAGCAAAACACCCTGATTTTTCTGGAGGACATCTCACCCATCGTGCAGCAGGCCCAGCAGTTAAAGCTGGCCTCACTTGGTCGCCTGACCGCCGGCATTGCCCACGAGATACGCAACCCACTCGGCGCCATCAGCCACGCCGCGCAACTGCTGCAGGAATCCGATGAGCTACCGGAGGCCGACAAGCGCCTGGCACAGATAATCCAGGACCAGTCGCGACGGATGAACCTGATCATCGAAAACGTCCTGCAGCTGTCGCGGCGGCGCCAGGCCGAGCCGCAACTGCTTGACCTCAAGTACTGGCTGCACCGTTTCGCCAGTGAGTTCCGCCAGTCCGCCCGCGACAACCAGCAGCTGCATATTCATGCCGATGGCGGCAGCCTGCAAACCCGTATGGATCCGCACCAGCTGACCCAGGTGTTGGGCAACCTGGTGCAGAACGGCCTGCGTTACAGTGCGCAGAAGAATCGTAACGGTCAGGTATGGATGAAGCTGTTCCGCGATACGGAAAGCGACCTGCCGGTACTCGAGGTGCTCGACGACGGCCCGGGCGTACCCGCCGAGCAGGAACAGCATATCTTCGAGCCGTTCTATACCACCGAGAACAAAGGCACCGGCCTGGGCCTGTATATTTCCCGTGAACTGTGCGAAAGCAACCAGGCACGCCTCGACTACAAACCTCGCGAAAGCGGCGGCAGCTGCTTCCGCATCACCTTCGCCCACCCGCGCAGACTGAGCTGAACATGAGTCGCCAGAGAGCCCTGATCGTCGACGACGAACCCGACATTCGCGAACTGCTGGAAATCACCCTTGGGCGCATGAAGCTCGATACCCGCAGCGCCCGCAATCTGAAGGAAGCGGCCGAGTGGCTGGCTCGCGAGCCGTTCGACCTGTGCCTGACCGACATGCGCCTGCCTGATGGCACTGGCCTGGAACTGGTGCAGTTCATCCAGCAGCGCCACCCTCAGCTGCCGGTCGCCATGATCACCGCCTATGGCAGCCTCGACACCGCCGTCAACGCCCTCAAGGCCGGAGCCTTCGACTTCCTGACCAAGCCGGTCGACCTCACCCGCCTGCGCGAGCTGGTCGGCACAGCTCTGCGCCTGGGCAACCCGAGCAGCGAAGACGCACCAGTAGACCACCGTCTGCTCGGCGATGCCCCGCCCATGCGGACCCTGCGCAACCAGATCGCCAAGCTGGCACGCAGTCAGGCTCCGGTGTACATCTCCGGTGAATCGGGCAGCGGTAAGGAACTGGTCGCCCGACTCATCCACGAACAGGGCCCGCGCAGCGAACACCCCTTCGTACCGGTCAACTGTGGCGCCATTCCTTCCGAACTGATGGAGAGCGAATTCTTCGGTCACAAGAAAGGCAGCTTCACCGGCGCAGTCGAGGACAAGCAGGGGCTGTTCCAGGCCGCCAATGGCGGCACCCTGTTCCTCGACGAGGTTGCCGACCTGCCGCTGCCCATGCAGGTCAAACTGCTACGCGCCATTCAAGAAAAGGCCGTGCGTGCCGTCGGCGGCCAACAGGAAGTGGTAGTTGATGTGCGCATTCTCTGCGCCACCCACAAGGACCTGGCCTCAGAAGTCGCCGCCGGGCGCTTCCGCCAGGATCTGTACTACCGCCTAAACGTCATCGAGCTCAGCGTGCCACCGCTGCGCGAACGCCGCGAAGACATCCCGCTACTGACCGAGGTTACTCTCAAGCGCCTGGCCGACGCCTGCGGCCTGAGCCCCGCTCGCCTGGCACCCGACGCCCTGGAAAAGCTTAAGAGCTACCGATTTCCCGGCAACGTGCGCGAGCTGGAAAACATGCTCGAGCGCGCCTACACCCTGTGCGAGAACGACCTGATCCAGCCACAGGACCTGCGCCTGAGCGAAGCCAGCTGCAGCGCAGCCGCCGGAGAGGCCTCTCTGGCACAGATCGACAATCTGGAAGACTACCTGGAAGAAATCGAGCGAAAGCTGATCATGCAGGCACTGGAAGAAACGCGCTGGAACCGCACCGCCGCCGCCCAGCGCCTTGGCCTGACCTTCCGTTCGATGCGCTACCGCCTGAAGAAACTGGGCATAGATTGATCTTTGCCCATCACAGAGCCCTGAGCCGACCAGCCGGGGAATAAGGCGCCGGATCGACAATCGGTGTTTCGCCCAGCATGAGATTCTTCAACAGCTCACAAGAGGCAGGCGCCAACACCAAACCATTGCGGTAATGCCCGCAGTTGAGCCAGAGCCCAGGCAATTCCGGCACCTCGCCAATAAACGGAATACCGTCCGGCGAACCCGGACGCAATCCCGCCCAATGCCCGACGACCTCCCGCTGCGCCAACCCCGGCAGCATCTTCTCGGCAGACGCCTTCAGGCTTGCCAGTGCCTCCCCGGTGGGCGTTTTATCAAACCCGACATGCTCCAGGGTGCTGCCCACCAGCACATGACCATCACGCCGTGGAATGGCATAACGCCCTTCGGAAAGCACCATGGAGGGCAGGTAGTCCGACTCGCACTTGTACAAAATCATCTGTCCCTTGACCGGCTCGACGGGCAAATGCAGACCGAGAGTTGCGAGCAGCTCGCCGCTCCAGGCGCCTGCTGCAAGCAGAACAGATGATGCCTCGCACTCAAACTCGCCTGCATTGATACCCCATCCATCTGAACGAGCCTTCAAACCACTAACCTCAGCATGAGTAAAGACTCGCACCCCACTCTGTCCCTCAAGGACTTTACCCAAAGCAGCTAGCAAGAGAGGGTTACGAACATTAGCTACCTGCGATTGGAAAAGCGCCTGAGTAAAGCCCTCACCCAGCATCGGCAATGCCTGCCGCAATGCACGCTCATCTATCTGCTCAAGCGCCACATGATGCTGCGCCGCCCACTCTAGCGCACGCTCCGCATCCTCAAGATGGAGCCAGTAGAGCCCCGTCGCGCGCACCTGCGGATCAATACCGGCATCTTCAGTCAGCTGCTTAGCAAAGCCTGGATAGAATCCTTGAGACCAATGCGCCAGAGCGCCAACAGCCGGCGCATAGCGCCAAGGATAAAGTGGCGACACTATCCCGCCGCCAGCCCAGGATGATTCGCGACCAGCGTCCTGCCTCTCAAACAGAACTACACTTAGTCCTGCTTGAGCCAGCGCCAGTGCCGAGAGCTGGCCCATGACCCCCCCTCCCACGACCACGACATCACTGAAGAGCTTCATATCACCTCTTAAAACAACACAAGGCAAGGACGCCACAACATGCAACCGAGCAAGGGAACCACACTTTCAGAGCTGCTCATAGCGCTTGCTTTGAGCGCTATTGCAATCACAATGGGAATACCCGCCTTCGCCACTTGGCAGATGAATGGGAGGAAAATGGCATGCACCCATCAACTGCTCAGTGCTCTGCAGCTTGCCCGCCATTATGCCGCTAACCAACGAACACCAACGTCGATCTGCAGCGGCCAGTCCACGTGCAACTCCCAACGAAGCTGGCACGGCTCTATCATCGTATTTTCGGACACAAACCTAAATGGCCAATTGGATACAGGTGAACAGCTGCTACATAGCCACAGACTTCCTGATAACAGCTGGTGGCAATGGAACAGCTTTCGCAGAACCGCACATCTGAGCTTTATGCCCGATGGCACAACTCACGCGACCAACGGCACCCTGACGCTTTGCCTAGGCGACAGGCCATCTCAGCAAATCGTGCTCAGCGCAACAGGGCGACCCCGCTTGCAGAGGATGCCCCTTCAGGTTCGCTGCTAGCACAGGCAACTCGTCGCAGGAAATGGCTCGTCCGTCCATGCTGACTGGATTTATGCTTTCAGTGCGGTAGGTTTAGGATGGACCAACAGGATATCCACGTCATGCAGTACAACCGCGGCTTTACCCTTATTGAGCTGATGATAGTCATAGCAATCATTGCCTTGATCGTTAGTGTTGGCATACCGCAATACAACGACTTAGTGGCGAACGGTCGACTCTCGTCCAAGACTAATGAATTGCAAGGCTTACTGCAGATAGCCCGCAGCGAAGCTGTCACCAATAGGGTACAAACTCTGGTCTGCGGCAGCACCGATCAGGCCAACTGCGACACCAATAATTGGGAGCAAGGAGTAATTGCTTTTCGTAATCGAGATGGCAATGGCGTAGCCACCGCAGACGAACTGATTCGCGTGATTCCTGCAACTACTGACGCCATCACGATTCGAGGTGCAAATGGGAGCTTGCGCTATCTGACCGACGGCACAATGACCGGAGTCCAGATACTTCGCATTTGCGACAACCGCGGCGTAAACAACTCCAGACAAGTTTTTATCAACACCAGCGGACAGAGTAGAACACACCAAGGCAATTATGACGACAACGACGCCGACACGGTGGCAGATGACGGAGTTTGCCCATGAAAGCGCATACTAAACAATACGGCTTTAGCATGATCGAGCTTCTTGTTGCTCTTCTGATCCTTGCAATCGGCCTGTTTGGCATGGCCAGCCTGATGCTGACAAGCATGAAATCCAACCAGAGCGCAGCTACTCGCAGCCAAGCAAGCTGGCTAGCTTATGACATTATCGAGCGCATGCGCCTGAATGTTGATCAGGCCACCACTTCCAACAGTTACGTAACAGACGCAGATGATGGCGCACCGAATGACCCAGGCTGCAAAGCAAACGGATGCAGCGCAGCAAACGCTGCATTACTTGATCTCCGAGAGTGGAAAGTGGAACTCGGCAACGCCGGACTACAAGGCAGTGTTGAGCGCGCAGGCAATAATCAATACAGCGTCACTATCAGTTGGGCTGACGCCAATCTAGCAGCTTCCACTGACGCTGAAGCAGCTATCACCAACTCTTTCACTGTGAGAGCTGACCTATGAAGCGCGCTCACCAAGCAGGCATGTCGCTGATTGAGCTGATGATTTCCCTGCTGCTGAGCTCATTCCTGATACTCGGCATTTTACAACTCTTCATAAACTCTAACAGCACTGACAAAGCCAACTCAGCACTAGCGCGCCTACAAGAAAACGGGCGTATTGCTCTAGATCTTCTCAAACAGGATCTGCGCCGAACTAGTTATCAAGGCTGCGCCATGCCCAGCGCCGAAAGCAGAGCCAACTCCAGCAGCTCCTTTCCATTGGACGCGATGGGCGCCCCCTCTCAGGATGACTCACCAACAGACGACGAATCTCACGAAGGGAACGGCACCGATAGCGACAAACTGGTCGTACGCTATGCACGGCCAGTCACCATGCGAGCAACAAATATTAGTGCAAGCTCAGTAACATTTATTACTAGCAACAACATCAACTTCACTGCAGGCGATCGCTACGAATTCATTCTCACCAACTGCCACGAAGTCGCGATTTTCACTGGTATAGCCTCTGCGCGCAGCAATAACACAGATGCGACAACCAATGCCGCCATGCCAGATAAGTACTCTATAACATCACTTCAGGGGCTGAACGCAGGAGCACCACCCAACCTGAATGGTTTCCCCACCGGTTTGGGATCACAATTCCTGACCATTGGAGAAAACAACTTTGTGGTCCAACCAGACCCCAGCAACTTAGATGCACAAGGCAATGGCATCTCAACACTGTATAAAAATGGCGATCCATTGATTGCTGGCGTCGACAACTTCCAAGTGCTCTACGGTGTGGAGTCTGGAGGTGTTACCCGCTGGATTAATGCTGACAATCTAGATGACAACACTCGTAGTACGATCAGTCGTCTCCAGATCAGCATTGTAATGGCCAGCGAAACTGACGTGACAGATCAGACCAATACGCAAGCATTGCCTATTGCCAACATTGGCGCAGACACCTCACTTGCAGCCACCGCAGATCGCAGGCTGCGGCGAGTATTCAACAGCGTTATTGATGTGAGAAATCGTCCATGAGCAGCCCTTTCAGCCAACAACGTGGCGCAGTGTTAGTGATCAGCCTGATCCTGCTACTGCTGCTCACCATACTGGCCATCACGGCCTCAAGCACAGCCTCCCTCCAGGAACGAATGGCAGGTAATGCACAAGAGGCAAATATCGCCTTCCAGGCAGCGGAAAGCGGCCTTAAAAATATGACTGATGTCGTTGCCAGTGGCGGATCACCTGCTGCCGACGCACTGCTAGAACTGGTGTATGAAGACGGAAATGGCAGTGAAACCCGACGCATCCGAGCTCGCATGCAGTCAACCTCGCAACTAGCCGAGGGAAGCAGTGCAAGCGTGAACAGTGGCACGCCTGAAACAATCATGTACGACCTCACCAGCACCAGCACCCTTGACGCCAATGCTACGTCGGCAGGCCAGATCACCAACAACAATGCAGCAGCCCGTCATTTACAGGGCTACCGCGACCGCATCATTCGCTGACGACTCGAGAGGACAGCGACCATGAACAAGCCTATCCATGTTTTCCCTCGGGTTATGCTAAGCACACTGGTGAGCGCGCTACTCCTACAGAGTGCCATCAGTTACGCCGACGACACTGAAATTTTCTTCGGTGGCCCAGCCATCGACGAGTCGGTTCGCCCTAATGTGTTGTTCGTCCTCGACAACTCCGGCTCCATGCAGTGGCGCACCTCCAGCAACTCCAACCCGTCAGGCTCCGAACTGTCACGCATGCAGATTCTCAAGAACTCATTCTCGAGCATCATCAACAGCGCGGGCGCCATCAACGCGGGCATCATGGTGCTCAACAGTCGCGCCAACTACGACGGTCGCATGGTGTACCCGGTAACTAACATCGACACCCCCATGCCCAACTCGGCTGAAGTGGTAGCTAGCACTCCGGAGATCATCGTCAGTGGCGATGACGCCACCGAGCGCACTGACACCAGCAACAATGCGGTTATCAACGAAGACGTGCTGTTCATGGGCAACATCAGCAACGTCACCTCCGTCCCCTACGCCCCGAACAAGCTACTTGAGGACAACGACGCATTCTTCATCAAGCCCAACGCTGGACAAGACTATGCATGTCGCATGGACAAGCCCAACAGCCGGCCAGGCGGCGCCGTTTGCACCAACAACGACGTAGACACCATCAATCTCCGCGCCGGTAGTGATGTCTACGTCTCGCCCGTCAGGGCTACTTCACTGCTCTACTTCAGAGATGTCCGCAACTCGGATGCAACCACGATCCCTGCCAATGCCCGACTGGCAGCAGACTTCACCGCTTACCTCGACCTTCGTCCGACCAATACCCAGGGCACTCGCCCCTCAGTTCAGGTCAGCATTGAGAGAAACAAGGCTCCAGGGGCGCTGAACGACAGCAGTCAGGTGGGGGCCCGCACCTTCCTGCCGACAGTAACCCTGCAGCCCAATAGCTGGAACTCCGCCCAGACAGCAACTATTGATATCACGCAAGTGATCAAGGACCTGCTTGCCATCGACGGCTTGCCGCTGGACGACGTACTAATCAAGGTGCGTGCCACCAACAATGCCGATTACACCTTCTGTGCCCGCAACTGCGGCAGCGGCAATGCCAATGCTCCAAAGCTGCGTATCAATTACACCAGCAGCTCGACTTATAACGAAACGCGCATGGGAGCACTGCGCTTCCAGAATGTCGGCATTCCCCAAGGCGCCACAGTTACCGGTGCACGACTTGATTTCGTTCCTGCCACCACCAGTTCGGACCCAGTGACCTTCACGATTAAGGCCGAAAGCAGCAACGATGCCAGCGTATTCACCAATAGCAGCGACCTTAGCGGCGGCCGGAGCAAAACCGCCGCAATGGTCAGCTGGGCACCGGACGCCTGGACCAACGCCAGCCCCCCAGTGCACATCGAAGGACCCACCGTTACCGCTCTGGTTCAGGAGGTGGTCAACCGCTCAAGCTGGTGCGGCAACAACTCGATGGCCTTCTATCTAGAGCCAACAGGCGGCACCGGCTCCCGCACCGCACACAGCATTGATGGTGCACCTGGGCTGCAGCCCACGCTGACAGTCACCTATACAGGCGGCAGCGGTGGCTGCCTCAACCCGATCATCGAGGCCACGGTCAACAGCGCCAAGAACGATGCCTATGAAGAGAACGACGACGACATGGTGCTCGGTGGCAGCACCCTGCCCGTTGACCGCAGCCGCTTCGCGGCTCGCTTCGAAGGCATGCCCATCGTCCGTAACGCGACCATTCTCGACGTCAAGGCCATCCTCACCCCGGCCAATACCGTGGCAGGCGCCAATGTCAGCACCACAATTCGCTTCGAAAGTGCAGACAACTCGGCCCCATTCACCTCGAATGACGATGACATTACCGACAGAAACGACACGACCGACAGCACCTGCGTCATCGACAGCTGGATCACCGGAATACCCTTCAGCTGTAGCAACAGCACCCTGACCGCTGGCCTGCAGGGCATCGTCAACCGCAGCGGCTGGGCCCCTGGCAACGCCATAACCTTCATGTCAGTACAGGGCGCCGACTCGAACCTTGAAGTCCAAGCCTACGAAAGCAATCCCGCCCAAGCCATCAAGCTGCGGATCAAGCTCGCAAATGGCGGACTGGCCTCCACCGACTACACAGTACGCAACCATCTCAATGCACTCGTGCAGTCCATGGTGGCCGGCGATGGCACACCGATAGTACCCACCATGAACGAAGGCGTTCGCTACCTGCGCGGCAACCGCACAGGCTATGACAGCCCTATCACCAGCGCCTGTCAGACCACTCACATGGTCATCCTCACAGATGGCCAGGCCAACGGCAACGGTGCGCAGAGCTCCATCGGCAGCCTAATTGGAGAAACCTGTACAGGTGATGCCAGCGACTCAGACGAGCAATGCGGTCGCAGCCTTTCCGAATGGGCAGCCCTTACTGATCAGTCCAGCTTCGATGGTGACAACTTCATCACCACCCACACTATTGGCTTCGCACTGGGAGCACTGGCTCCCAGCACGGTAGCGCAGGACTTCCTGAACGACCTAGCCGAGAGCGGCGGTGGGCAGGCCTATACCGCCGAAAACGCCAGCCAGCTGTCGGCCGCCTTCAGCGCCATCCTTCAGGACGTGCTGAGCACCGACACCACCTTTGTAAGCCCCGGCGCCACGGTTAACCAGTTCAACCGCCAGAGCAACAAGAACGAGGTATATTTCGCCCTGTTCAAACCCGGCGAAACCAACCGCTGGCTGGGCAACGTGAAACGCTACGCGCTCAACAGTGGCGAGGGCGACATCATCCTCGATGCCGACGGTGTGGGCGCCATCGACGGCGATACAGGCTTCTTCAAGAGCGATGCCCGCAGTTTCTGGACAGCCACCGCAGACGGCAACAATACGGCAGCAGGCGGCGTAGCCAACCAACTGCCCGCAGCGGCCTCCCGCAAGGTATATACCTACCTGGGTGCCTCACCGGTCAGTCCAGTCACGCTGACGGCAAGTCAGCACCTGCTTAACACGGCCAATGCCGGCATCACCTACGACAAGCTGGGCCTAACGGCTGGCCGTTCGGCTGAGCGCAACAGCCTGATCAACTGGCTGCGTGGATACGACGATGTCGCCAGCTCGGAGAGGAAGACCCTAGGAGACCCTCTCCACTCAGTACCTCGCTTGGTCACCTATAGGTGCAACAGCTACACCGACGCCACCTACAAGACCTGCGCGAGCGAGGATCAGAGCGTATTCGTCGGCACCAACGAAGGCTACGTCCAGGCGTTCGACACCAACAGCGGTGTCGAACAGATGGCCTTTATGCCTGAAACCTTACTGAGCAATTCGGTCAAACTACGCGATAATGTTCGCTCGACTAGCTTGTTCCCACGTCCATACGGCATGGATAACACCGTGGTGACCTGGGTCAACGACATCAATAAGAACGGCGTGATCTATGGCGGCAAGAACCCCGAGAGTGCAACACCAGCACTGCTGAGCGGACTCAACACCGGCGAGTTCGTCTATGCCTACGCGACTATGGGCCGTGGCGGGCGCAACCTGTACTCACTGGACGTAACCGACACCAACGCTCCAAAACTGCGCTGGTTCCTTACCCCCAGCACTCCAGGCTTTGCCAGGCTTGGGCAAACTTGGTCCACCCCGGTGGTGACCAAGATCAAGATCGGCAGCACCGAAACCCCGATCATCATGTTCGCCGGCGGTTATGACGAGACCCAAGATGATGTCAGCATCCGCGACTGGAATGGCGACAGCAAGGCCTTTGGCAGCACCAGAACGCAAGATCAGTACGGCAATGCGCTTTACATAGTCAACGCACTAACCGGTCAGTTGATCTGGTCCGGCAGCAGCGAGGCCACCAACGCCAGCGCCCAGTCGCACCAGCAACTGACCAAGATGAAGTACAGCATGCCAGGCAGTCTACGGGTGATCGACATCAACCGTGACGGTTATGCCGACCAATTCTTCATCGGCGACATGGGCGGCCAGGTCTGGCGCTTCTTCATCAACAACGGCAATGCTGTTGGTTCGATCGTCAGTCCACTCGACAGCGGCTCAGGCACAACGAATGACGGTGTCTTTGCCAGCATCATCCCTGCCGACTCTGGCTCGGAGAGTGACGCCCAGCTCAAGAGCAAGCTGCGCCGCTTCTACAACGAGCCCGACGTAGCCCTACTGACGGTTAACGCGGGCAAGTCACTTATCATCAATATTGGATCAGGCTTCCGTGGTCACCCACTGGATACCAACGTCGAGGATCGTTTCTACTCATTCAGGACACCAATCATCGACACCAATGCCGTTCATAGCATTCTCAGCGAATCAGACATGTACGATGCCACGGCGAACCTGATTCAAGAGGGAACCGCCAGCGAGAAGGCGGCCGCTGCAACAGCATTTGGCAGTAACACCGGTGGATGGTATATCCGACTGGATGATCGCGACGGCGAGAAAGTGCTGTCACGCGCACTGACCTTTGCCGGCCAAGTATTTTTCAGCACCTACGAACCCGGCAACAGCGAGCCCACTACGACCTGCAAGGCCGTTCAGGGGGCAGGCCGTTCCTATGCAGTCAATCTGTTCGATGCCACTCCAGTTCAGCAACGTGTCAATGGTTCTCCTGACCGACTTGACCGAGTAAAAGCACTCAAAACTGCGGGTATCCCACCAGACGTTGTCGCACTTTTCCCCGAAGGCAAGAAGAAGGCATCCCTGTGTAACGCAACCGAATGCGAAGATATGGATGTCGACATTTCCGTGGGGCCGACTTACTGGATTGATGAGAAATGATAATGTCCACAAACAAGGGGTTTACTCTAATTGAGATGATGATAGTGGTAGCCTTGATTGGGACACTGGCGGCAATAGCCATACCCAGTTATCAGGGCTACCTGACCAAAGCTGCTTGCGAGGATGCCAAAGCCACCCTGGTCGGTGCAGCCAATGTATTGGAGCGATTCAGAGCCCAGAACAATACTTACCCGGAGGTTGCAGAAAGCGATGCCGTCCTTGGGGGTTATGCCTTCAGCCCTGTGGATGGAGAAAGAAAGCAGATGAACATTGCGATCACTGCATCCACTCCGACCAGCTACACCCTCACCGCAACGCCGACGGCAACAGGGCGACTGGCAGGTCGTGGCACGCTGACCTTGAATTCTGTAGGCATCAAGGGCGCAGCTGGGGACCTGGCCAACCCGCCCAACGATGCCCCATCGGTCGTGGACGTATGGCAAAACAGGTGCTCGGGTCTTTAAACAGGGCGCGTAGAAATGAAAAGGCCGCACTTAGTGCGGCCTTTTCATTTCAGTGCCTTAAGAATGTTAAAGAGTCTTGACTCTCAGCTCCTTCGGCATCGAGAACGTCACGTTCTCCGGCCGGCCTTCCAACTCAATCGCCACATCCCCGCCCCACTCACGCAGCTGGTTGATGACGCCCTGAACCAGCACTTCCGGGGCGGAGGCTCCGGCGGTGATGCCGATCCGCGCTTTGCCCTCGAACCACTCCTGGCGCAGATCCTCGGCACCATCGATGAGATAAGCCGGGGTATTCAGGCGCTCGGCCAGTTCGCGCAGCCGGTTGGAGTTGGAGCTGTTCGGACTGCCAACTACCAGCACCACATCGCACTCGGCAGCCAGTTGCTTGACCGCATCCTGGCGGTTCTGTGTGGCATAGCAGATGTCATCCTTACGCGGGCCGCCGATACTCGGGAACTTGGAGCGCAGAGCATCAATGACCTTGCTGGTATCGTCCATGGAGAGGGTTGTCTGGGTGACGAAGGCCAATTCCTGAGGATTGCGCACCACCAAATTAGCAACGTCCTCTTCGTCTTCGACTAGGTAGATATCGCCACCATTGCGCCGGTCGTACTGCCCCATGGTGCCTTCAACTTCGGGATGTCCCTCATGGCCAATCAGGATGCATTCACAGCCGTCACGACTATAACGGGCCACCTCCATATGCACCTTGGTCACAAGCGGACAGGTCGCATCGAATACCTTTAGCCCGCGCCGGTCAGCTTCCTGACGTACCGCCTGAGAAACACCATGGGCGCTGAAGATGACGATGACGTTGTCCGGCACCTGATCCAGCTCTTCGACGAATACGGCACCGCGGGCGCGCAAATCCTCGACCACGAATTTGTTGTGCACCACCTCGTGACGGACGTAGATCGGCGGCCCGAATACTTCCAGCGCACGGTTGACGATCTCGATCGCGCGGTCGACGCCGGCGCAGAAACCACGGGGGTTGGCGAGTTTGATGTGCATGGAAGTCTCGGACAGGCGCAAACAGGAGGGAACTAGAGTGCCCCCGACAGACGCCGGGGGCAACAGGGTCAGGCGGCGTTGACGTCGATGATCTCGACGTCGAAGGTCAGGTCCTTGCCCGCCAGCGGATGATTGAAGTCGATGGTCACCTGGTTGGCGTCAAACGCCTTGACCACGCCCGGCAGCTCGGCATTGGCCGCATCATTGAAGATGATCAGCAGACCTTCGGACAGCTCCATGTCGGTAAACTGGGCGCGCGGCATGACCTGGATATTCTGCGGATTGCCCTGGCCGAAACCCTGCTCAGGACCGATCGGCAGGCTGCGCTTGTCACCGGCCTTAAGGCCGTAGAGCGCCTGCTCGAACCCAGGCAGTAGGCTGCCATCGCCTACCGTGAAGGTCGCCGGCTGCTTGTCGAAGGTGCTATCGACCACATCACCGTTGTCCAGCTTGATGGCGAAATGCAGGGTCACTTGCGTGGCCGCACCAATGCGTTGCTCAGTCATGCGCCGGTTCTCCGGATTTCTGCGGTTTGAACATATCCAGCGCCAGCAGAATCGCGCCCAGGGTAATCGCGCTGTCAGCCAGGTTGAACGCCGGGAAATACCAGCGACTCTGCCAATGCACCAGAATGAAATCGATCACATGGCCATAGACCACACGGTCAAACAGGTTGCCTATGGCGCCACCGAGGACGAGAGCCAGCGCCAGCGCAAGCCAGGTTTCGTGGGCTTTCAGGCGTTTCAGCCACACCACCAGCACGACACTAACCACCACCGCGATGGCGGCAAAGAACCAGCGCTGCCAGCCACTTTCGCTGGCCAGGAAGCTGAAAGCAGCGCCCTTGTTGTAAGCCAGGGTCCAGCTGAAGTAGTCCGGAATGACCACAATCTGCTGGTACAGGCTCAGGCTGTTCTCGAAGAACAGCTTGCTCGCCTGATCCAGCACAAACACCAGTACGCTGACCCACAACCAGGGCAGTCGACCGAAGCGAGCAGCATCAGGCATGCTGACGCACCTCGCCGACACCATCAATATTCTCGATGCAGCGACCACAGAGTTCCGGGTGAGCGGCATGGGTGCCTACATCGGCACGGTGATGCCAGCAGCGACCGCACTTGGCATGCGCCGACTTGACGATCTTTAGCTTGAGGCCCGCATTGTCGGTCGCCACGGCGTCGGCGTCAGCCGCGCTCAGCGGAGCGAGCTGGGCGGCGGAAGTAATCAGCACGAAGCGCAACTCATCCCCCAGTTTGGCCAGTTTGGTCGACAGCTCATCATCCACGAACAGGGTCACTTCGGCCTGCAGGTTGCCGCCGATGGCCTTGGCCGCGCGCAGATTCTCCAGTTCCTTGTTGACCGCCACCTTGACCACCATCACGTCCGCCCAGAAGGCGCGATCCAGCTCACAGTCGGCCGGCAGCTCGCTGAGCCCGGCGTACCAGGTATTGAGCATCACCGATTCGTTGCGCTCGCCCGGCAGGAACTGCCAGATTTCCTCGGCAGTGAAGGCCAGGATCGGTGCAACCCAGCGCACCAGCGCCTCGGCAATGTGGTACAGCGCTGTCTGACAGGAACGACGCGCCACGCTGTTGGCCGCCGTGGTGTACTGGCGATCCTTGATGATGTCGAGGTAGAAGCCGCCCAGCTCCTGCACGCAGAAGTTGTGCACCTTGGAGTACACATTCCAGAAGCGGTAGCTGCTGTAGGCCTCCTCGATCTCGCGCTGCAGCAGCAGGGCGCGATCCACCGCCCAGCGGTCCAGAGCCAGCATCTGCTCATCAGCCAGCAGGTCGGTCTCCGGATTGAAGCCATTGAGGTTGGCCAGCAGGAAACGTGCGGTATTGCGGATACGCCGGTAGGCGTCAGCGCTGCGCTCCAGAATCTGCTTGGAAACGGCCATCTCGCCCGAATAGTCGGTGGCCGAGACCCACAGACGCAGAATGTCAGCGCCCAGGCTGTCGTTCACTTCCTGCGGGGCAATGACGTTGCCCAGCGACTTGGACATCTTGCGACCACTCTCGTCAACGACAAAACCGTGGGTCAGCAGTGCCTTGTACGGGGCATGACCATCGATCGCCGCACCGGTCAGCAGCGAGGAGTGGAACCAGCCACGGTGCTGGTCGGAGCCTTCCAGATAGAGATCCGCGCGCGGCCCCTGTCCGTGGCCCATCGGGTGCGAGCCACGCATCACATGCCAGTGCGTGGTACCGGAATCGAACCAGACATCCAGGGTGTCGCTGATCTTGTCGTAGTCGGCGGCCTCGGCGCCGAGCAGCTCAGCCGTATCCAGCTTGAACCAGGCCTCGATGCCCTGCTCTTCCACCCGCTGGGCGACCTGCTCCAT
The DNA here is from genome assembly GCF_014207935.1 of Pseudomonas fluvialis. Lineage (GTDB taxonomy): Bacteria > Pseudomonadota > Gammaproteobacteria > Pseudomonadales > Pseudomonadaceae > Aquipseudomonas > Aquipseudomonas fluvialis_A. The sequence continues at coordinate 281,885 of NZ_JACHLL010000004.1, forward strand.
CAGCTCGACGGTACGCGGGTGCAGCTCGCCGCTCTGCTTGTGCAGGAAGAACGGAATCGGCACGCCCCAGGTACGCTGGCGCGAGATGCACCAGTCCGGACGACCGGCGATCATGCCGTGCAGGCGCGCCTGGCCCCAGGCAGGCACGAACTCGGTCTGCTCGATGGCCGCCAGCGAACGCTCGCGCAGGCTTGCGCCCGCCTGCGGCTGCGTGTCCATACCGACGAACCACTGCGCGGTGGCGCGGTAGATCAGCGGCGTCTTGTGGCGCCAGCAGTGCATGTAGCTGTGCTGGATGCCTTCGTGCCTGAGCAGCGCGCCGACTTCACGCAGTTTCTCGACAATCTGCGGGTTGGCCTTCCAGATGAACTGACCGCCGAAGAACGGCAGATCCGGCACATAAACGCCATTGCTCTGCACCGGGCTGAGGATGTCGTCATTGCTCATGCCGTAGTGCTTGCAGGAACGGAAGTCGTCCTCGCCATAGGCCGGTGCCGAGTGAACGATACCGGTACCCGCTCCCAACTCGACGTACTCAGCCAGGTAGACTGGCGAGAAGCGCTCATAGAAGGGATGGCGGAAGCGGATCAGCTCCAGCGAGCGGCCCTCGGCGCGGGCGACGATCTCGCCACTCAGGCCATAGCGCTGCAGGCAGCTCTCGACCAGCTCCTCGGCCAGCACCAGTAGGCGCTCGCCAGTGTCAACCAGGGCATAGGTGAACTCGGGGTGAACGTTCAGCGCCTGGTTGGCCGGAATGGTCCAGGGCGTGGTGGTCCAGATGACAATGGCGACCGGCTTGCTCAGCGCGCTCAGGCCGAAGGCCGCAGCCAGCTTGTCGGCGTCTTCGACAATGAAGGCGACATCAATGGCATCGGACTTCTTATCCTGATACTCCACCTCGGCCTCGGCCAGTGCCGAGCCACAGTCGAAGCACCAGTTCACCGGCTTCAGTCCCTTGAACACGAAGCCCTGCTTGACCATCTCGGCCAGCGCACGGATTTCACCGGCCTCGTTGGCAAAGTCCATGGTCTTGTAGGGGTTGCTCCAGTCGCCCAGCACACCCAGACGCATGAAGTCGGCTTTCTGCCCTTCGACCTGCTCGGCAGCATAGGCGCGGCACAGTTCGCGAGTCTTGTCGGCCGGCAGATGCTTGCCATGGGTCACTTCGACCTTGTGCTCGATCGGCAGACCGTGACAGTCCCAGCCAGGCACATAGGGCGCATCGAAGCCGGACAGGGTCTTGGAGCGGATGATGATGTCCTTGATGATCTTGTTGACCGCATGACCGATGTGGATGTTGCCATTGGCATAGGGCGGGCCGTCATGCAGGACGAACTTCGGGCGACCCTCGCCAATCTGCCGCAGCTTCTGGTACAGGCCCAGGCCGTCCCAGCGCTTGAGGGCTTCCGGCTCGCGCTGTGGCAGGCCGGCCTTCATCGGGAACGCCGTTTCCGGCAGGTTCAGGGTCGCTTTGTAATCGGTCATCTTAGGTCCGGCTCATGATCAGGAATTGGCGCGCTGCCAATAGGCGCGGGCACTGGCGATATCGGCATCAATCGCCGCTTTGAGAGCCTCCAGCGAGGCAAAGCGCTGCTCATCCCGCAGCTTCTGGTGGAAGACCACCGTCAACCGGCGACCATAGAGGTCACCGGCAAAATCCAGCAAATGTACTTCCAGGTGTGCGCGGCCGTCACCGGCCACCGTCGGACGCATGCCGATATTGGCCACGCCCGGCTGCACGCGCCCATCCAGCTCGACGCTGACCAGATACACCCCGTTGAGCGGGGCACGACGGCGCTTGAGCTGCACATTGGCGGTGGGTGTCCCGAGCTGGCGACCCAGTTTCTGGCCATGCAGAACACGCCCGCTGATGCTGAACGGACGCCCCAGCAACTGCTGGGCCAGGGCAAAGTCGGCCACCTGCGCGGCGTTGCGCACCCGCGTGCTGCTGACCCGATCTCCGTCCAGCTCGATGGTAATGGCATCCTCGACACTGAAGCCGAATTGCCGGCCGGCCTGTTCCAGAAAGGAGAAATCACCGGCGCGGTCACAGCCAAAACGGAAGTCATCGCCAACTTCCAGATGCTGCACACCCAACCCCTCGACCAGCACGGTACGCACAAAGTCGGCAGCCGACAGCTCACGCAGACGACGATTGAAGGCCAGACACAGCACCCGGTCGACACCGGCAGCCGCCAGCAGCTCAAGCTTGTCGCGCAAGCGCGACAGGCGCACCGGCGCATTGTCAGGAGCAAAGAATTCGCGTGGCTGCGGCTCGAAAATCACCACACAACTGGGCAGCCGCAGCTCGGCAGCGCGCTCGCGCAGACGCTGCAAAATAGCCTGATGCCCACGGTGCACCCCATCGAAATTACCGATGGTGGCCACACAGCCGCGGAGCGCGGGCTTCAGATTGTGCAAACCTCTGACCAGCTGCATATCAGGCTACTTGCTTAAAAAGTGGTCGATTATACCCACAGCCACGCGCCGACAACAGGCGCGCAGCCATTAGGACACTGCACGCCGGGCAAAGTCGCGGGGACGAAAACCCAGAGCAAACAGCACAGCGAAATAACTGCCGGCGCCGGCAACCACCAGAACGCCCAACCAGAACATGCGCTGCGGCATGCCACCCAGCTCCCAGGCCGGCACATAACGCATGCCCAATAGCAGCACGCCAACCATCACCGCCAGCGCCAGCAACAGCTTGGAAATGAATATGGGCCAGCCAGCCTGCGCCTGATACAGCCGCTGACGCCGCAGCTGCCAGAACAACAACCCGGCATTCAGGCAGGCCGCCAGACTGATCGACAGCGCCAGGCCGGCATGAGCCAGCGGAATCACGAAGAGAAACAGCAAATTCATCAGCTGCGTCGCCACCAGACTGAAAATGGCGATACGCACCGGCGTCTTAATGTTCTGCCGGGCATAGAAGCCAGGCGCCAGCACCTTGACCAGAATGATCCCGACCAGACCGACGGCATAGGCCACCAGTGCCCGGCAGGTCATGTCGGCATCCAGCGCCGTGAAGGCACCGTACTGGAACAGGGTCACCACCAACGGCTTGGCCAGCACGATCAGCGCCAGAGAAGCCGGCAGCGCCAGCAACAGACAGAGTCGCAGCCCCCAGTCGAGCAGCTGCGAGTAGCTACTGCGATCATCCAATGCATGGGTACGCGCCAGCGACGGCAACAGAATGGTACCCAGCGCCACACCCAGCACGCCGGCCGGCAACTCCATCAGACGATCGGCGTAATACATCCAGGACACCGAACCAGCCACCAGAAAGGACGCAAAGATGGTGTTGAGGATCAGCGAAATCTGACTGACCGACACCCCGAGAATCGCCGGCCCCATCTGCTTCATCACCCGCCACACGCCCGTATCACGCAGGTTCAGCCGCGGCAGAACCAGCATGCCGATCTTCTTCAATGCCGGCAGCTGGAAAACGAACTGCAACAGGCCGCCCACCAGCACCGCCCAGCCCAGCGCCATCACCGGCGGCTCGAAGTACGGCACCAGAAACAGGGCAAAACCGATCATGCTGACATTCAGCAGCGTCGGCACGAAGGCCGGCACCGAAAAACGGTTCCAGGTGTTGAGAATGGCCCCCGCCAGCGAAGCCAGGGAAATCAGCAGGATATAAGGAAAGGTCACCCGCAGCAGATCAGTGGTCAGGGCGAACTTCTCGGGGTCGGCGGAAAAACCTGGCGCCGTCGCCCAAATAATGGCTGGCGCAGCCAGGATGCCGAGCAGGGTCACAAGCGCTAGCACCAGGGTCAGCAGGCCCGCGATATAAGCAATGAAGGTACGCGTCGCCTCCTCACCCTGCTGCGCCTTGTATTCCGCCAGAATCGGTACAAAGGCCTGGGAAAATGCCCCTTCGGCGAAAATCCGCCGCAGCAGGTTGGGCAGCTTGAACGCCACGAAAAAGGCGTCGGTCGCCATGCCGGCGCCGAAGGCACGTGCCACGATGGTGTCGCGCACAAAGCCCAGCACGCGCGACAAAAGAGTCATTGAGCTGACAGCTGCCAGCGATTTCAGCAGATTCATTGGGCCTGACCGGATAGAATGCGCCACCGCGGTGACCTTTTATCTGCCCACAGGCAGCGCCACCGCTTGCAAAGACGGCGAGTTTAGCCGGGCAGCCGCTGGTCAGGCCAGCAAACGCCGTTGCTAATTCGCTTGACACTACCCAACCGCAAGGGAATAATTCGCGACCTTAATTTGTTCGCTATTCCCAAGATTTTGAGGAGCTCGACGGTGGCCAACTCACCTTCCGCCAAAAAACGCGCCAAACAGGCTGAGAAGCGTCGCAGCCACAACGCCAGCCTGCGCTCCATGGTGCGCACCTACATCAAGAACGTTGTCAAAGCGATCGACGCTAAAGACCTGGAAAAAGCTCAGAGCGCTTACACTCTGGCCGTTCCGGTTATCGACCGCATGGCTGACAAAGGCATCATCGACAAGAACAAGGCTGCTCGTCACAAGAGCCGTCTGAACGCTCACATCAAGGCAATGGCTACCGCCGCCTGATGCGATGATGCAGAAAAAACCGGCTCTTGAGCCGGTTTTTTTGTGCCTGTAGACCCCCCCCCCCGGACGCTCTCAGCGCACCCAGGGCAGAATCGGAATCGCAGTCACCGCATTTTGCGGACTGCCCTCGATCACCCGATCGCTGTAGACCAGATAGACCAGGGTATTGCGCTTCTGATCGAAGAACCGCACCACCTGCATAGTCTTGAACACCAGCGAAGTCCGCTCCTTGAAGACCTCCTCGCCATCCTTGAGCTGACCAACGAAGCGTACTGGTCCGACCTGGCGACAGGCGATCGACGCCTCGGCACGATCCTCGGCCAGCCCGAAGCCACCTTTGACCCCTCCCGTTTTAGCCCGCGAGAGATAACAGGTCACACCTTCGACTTTGGGATCATCAAACGCCTCGACCACGATCTTGTCGTTAGGCCCCACCCACTTAAACACGGTCGAGACCTCACCAATCGCTTCGGCAGAGGCCATCACAGGCAACAGACTGAGCGCCAGCACGGCGCAACGAACACTGAACACAGGCTTCTCCTTGCAGAACCATTCCGCACAGAGAGTCACCCAGCCAGACAGAGAAGGCAATGGTGCGACCAGAGAACACCGCCGCACCCTGCAAAGGATCTGGCGCTAGACCAGCACCAGATTGTCGCGATGCACCAGCTCCGGCTCATCGATATAGCCCAGCACCGCCTCGATGCGATCAGTCGGCAGGCCGACGATCTTTTGCGCATCGGCCGCCGCATAGTTGGCCAGCCCGCGCGCCACTTCCTGGCCATCAGGCCCCACGCAGGCGACCATCTCGCCGCGCCGGAAACTTCCTTCGACGGCACGCACACCCACCGGCAGCAGACTCTTGCCATCCACGGTCAGCGCCTTCACCGCCCCGGCATCCAGCGTCAAAGTGCCGCGCATCTGCAGATGCCCAGCCAGCCACTGTTTGCGCGCCGCCAGCAGACCGCGCTCCGGTGACAGCAGCGTGCCCAGACGCTCACCTGCCTTGAGCCGATCCAGCACTCGCTCGATACGCCCACCAACAATCATGGTGTAAGCCCCGGAGCGCGCCGCCAGGCGCGCCGCACGCAGCTTGGTCTGCATGCCGCCACGACCGAGCGCGCCGCCAGTACCGCCAGCCACGGCATCCAGCGCCGGATCATCGGCACGCGCCTCGAAAATCAGCTGAGCATCGGGATTGTTGCGCGGATCGGCATCGAACATGCCGTCGCGGTCGGTGAGAATCACCAGCAGGTCCGCCTCGACCAGGTTGGCCACCAGCGCCGCCAGGGTATCGTTGTCACCGAAGCGGATCTCATCGGTAGCGACCGTGTCGTTCTCGTTGATCACCGGGATGGCGCCAAGCTCGACCAGGGTACGCAGGGTGGTACGGGCATTCAGGTAGCGCTTGCGGTCGGAGAGATCCTCGTGAGTCAGCAGAACCTGCGCGGTATGCAGACCATGCTCGCCAAAGCTGGATTCCCAGGCCTGCACCAACCCCATTTGACCCACGGCAGCCGCGGCCTGCAACTCATGAATGGCACTCGGCCGAGCAGTCCAGCCGAGACGACTCATGCCCGCCGCCACCGCACCGGAAGACACCAGCACCAGCTCGACGCCGGCACGGCGCAGCGCCACCATCTGCTCGACCCACACCGCCATGGCGCCGCGATCCAGTCCACGACCATCGGCGGTCAGCAGCGCACTGCCAATCTTCACTACCCAGCGCTGCGCGCCAGTCACCTTATCCCGCATGCTCTTCAACCTTAGCCGCCGCACATGCGGCGCTCAGACAAGCGGCGCCGGCGCGCCGCACCTCAGCCAGTATTCAACCATCAATCGCGAACGTAGATGATCTCCGGACCATCTTCATCATCCTCGAAATCATCATCCCAATCGTCATCACCCATATCATCGACACTGCGCAGACCCGCGCGACGCAGTGCGCGACGATCATCCAGCGCCTGCAGACGGGCACGCGCCTCGTCCTCGATACGCTGATCCAGCTCGGCCAGCGCCTCGGCATACTCGGGCTCTTCAGCCAGACGCAGGGTCCGCTCATCGAGATAGCGCATGATTTCCTGACTCAGCGCCTCGGTGCCTTCACGCTCCAGCGCGGAGATCACAAACACCGGACCAGTCCAGTTCAGGCGCTTGATCACATCCTGCAGACGCTCTTCACGCTCGTCATCGAGCAGCTGATCGGCCTTGTTCAGCACCAACCAGCGATCACGATCCGCAAGCGCCGGACTGAACTTACTCAGCTCGTGAATGATGGTCTCGGCCGCCACAGCCGGATCAGACTCGTCCAGCGGGGCCATATCGACTAGGTGCAGCAGCAGGCGCGTACGCGCCAGGTGCTTGAGGAAGCGAATCCCCAGACCCGCCCCCTCCGACGCCCCCTCGATCAAACCTGGGATGTCGGCGACGACAAAGCTCTTGTAGCGCCCGACACTGACCACGCCTAGGTTGGGAACCAGCGTGGTGAACGGGTAGTCCGCCACCTTTGGCTTGGCCGCCGAAACGGCGCGGATAAAGGTGCTCTTGCCGGCATTGGGCAAACCGAGCAGCCCTACATCAGCCAAGACCTTCAGCTCCAGCTTGAGGTCGCGCGCCTCGCCCGGCTTGCCTGGCGTAGTCTGGCGCGGCGCGCGGTTGGTACTGGACTTGAAGCGGGCATTGCCCAGGCCATGCCAGCCGCCATGCGCCACCAGCAGCCGCTGCCCCGGCTTGACCAGATCACCGATGACTTCCTGAGTGGCCGCATCAATCACCGTGGTCCCCACCGGCACCGGCAGAATCAGATCCTCGCCCTTGGCACCCGTACAGTCGGTGCTACCGCCCTTTTCACCGTTCGGCGCACTGAAGCGACGGGTATAGCGATAGTCCACCAGCGTATTGAGGTTCTCGTTGGCTTCCATATAAATGGAGCCACCGTCACCGCCATCACCGCCATTGGGGCCGCCCTTCTCGATGAACTTCTCACGGCGGAAACTCATCATGCCGTTACCGCCGTCACCGGCTTTGACGTGAATGGATACTTCATCGACGAATTTCATCTGGACGCCTCCCGCAGCGTGGCGGGTTTAAAAAACTGAATCATAGGATACAGACAGACGCGGACCATCCGCGCCCAGCCGCACAAACAAAAAAGCCCCGTCTTGCGACAGGGCTTTTCCAGCATGGTCGCGATTAGGCTGCGACAACGCTCACGTAACGGCGACCGAAGGCGCCCTTTACTTCGAACTTGACGACACCGTCCACTTTCGCGAACAGGGTGTGGTCTTTGCCCATGCCAACGCCAACACCGGCGTGGAACTGGGTGCCGCGCTGGCGAACGATGATGTTGCCGGCTTTGATAGCCTGGCTGCCATACATCTTCACGCCAAGGCGTTTACTTTCTGAGTCGCGGCCGTTGCGGGTACTACCGCCAGCTTTTTTGTGTGCCATGAGTCAATTCTCCTGAAAAAGAATTAGGCCTGGATGCCGGTGATTTTAACTTCGGTGTACCACTGACGGTGGCCCTGACGCTTCATGTGGTGCTTACGACGGCGGAACTTGATGATGGTCACTTTGTCGTGGCGGCCTTGAGCAATCACTTCGGCAGTCACTTTGGCGCCAGCAACAACCGGAGCACCGATTTTAACGTCGTCACCGCTGGCAACCAGCAGAACGCGATCGAAAGTCACAGCTTCGCCAGTGGCGATATCCAGCTTTTCGATCTTGAGGAATTCGCCTTCAGCGACTTTGTATTGCTTGCCGCCGGTAACAATTACTGCGTACATGGATGTATCTCCGTTAAGCCTGCTCACCCGGCTCTTTATAAGAAGAGGTATTGGCCGGCATGGCTGCCCGGGGCCGGAGGGCTCCGAGGCAATTGCGTAAGTCAGGGATTGCCCTGGGAAGTTCGGGGTCGCGATATTACGGAAAAGCCGCCTGCAACGCAAGCCTGACCGGGCTTTACCTTGACACCTCCCCCCCTGCCACCTAGCATGCCGCGCAACTTGAACGGAGTACCCGGCGTCGATGCAACCCCAGGCCTTTTATCGCGTAGTGGCAGATGATTTCACCGCCGTTGACGGCATCATCCGCAAACAGCTGGTATCCCGCGTGCCTCTGGTGGAAAAGATCGGCGACTACATCATCTCCGCTGGCGGCAAACGCCTGCGCCCGCTGCTGGTGCTGCTCGCTGGCCGCGCCCTGGGCAAGCAGGGCGATGACCTGAACCTGCTGTCCGCCACCATCGAATTCCTGCATACCGCGACCCTGCTGCACGACGACGTGGTCGACATGTCGGGCATGCGCCGCGGTCGCGCCACCGCCAATGCCCAATGGGGCAACGCGCCTAGCGTGCTGGTCGGCGACTTCCTCTATTCCCGCGCCTTCGAGATGATGGTCGAGCTTGGCTCCATGCCGGTCATGCAGATTCTCTCCCAGGCCACCCGAGTGATCGCCGAAGGCGAAGTCCTGCAGCTGTCCAAGGTGCGCGACGCCAGCACCACCGAAGAGACCTACATGGAAGTTATCCGCGGCAAGACCGCGATGCTCTTCGAAGCCTCGACCCACAGCGCCGCCGCTCTGTGTGAGGCCAGCGCCGAGCAGAAGGCCGCGCTGCAGACCTTCGGTGACCACCTGGGCATCGCCTTCCAGTTGGTTGACGACCTGCTTGACTACCGTGGCGACGCTGCCACCCTCGGCAAGAACGTTGGCGACGATCTGGCCGAAGGCAAACCGACCCTGCCACTGATCGTCGCCATGCGCGACGGCACCACTGAGCAGGCCGCACTGGTCCGCAAGGCCATCCAGCAAGGCGGCAGCCAGGATCTGGAAGGCATTCGCGCTGCGGTGGAAGCCGCTGGCGCCTTGGACTACACCGCCCGCCTGGCCCGCGACTACGCTGAGCGCGCTATCGACAGCCTGCAGGCCTTGCCGGACAACGAGTTCCGCGATGCGCTGATCGAACTGACCCGCTTCGCCGTCGCCCGTACGCACTAGAGCCAGCCAACCATGAAGAGCCCATCCACGCGATGGGCTTTTTCTTGGCGCAAAGAAAAGTCCAATTGCGACTTGCCATTATTTGAATAGGAATTATTCTCATCTAAACCAATCAAGGAGATGAGATATGACCTATCTGATTGATGCCTGGCTGGATCGTCCCCACCCCTACCTGCGCATCCTCAACAGCGACACCGGCGAGGTCTGCGCCATGCTCCACGAAGAGGCACTGGAGGAGCTGCGCGAGCAGGGTGAACTGGACGTGGCCGACCTCAGTTGCACCGAACCGGGCCTGCTCAAGGAAGTGGTGCGCAACCTGTTTCTCTACTGCTACGCCCGCGCCCTGCGTCCGACGCTGGAAGGCTGAAACGACGACGGGGCGCCAAGGCGCCCCGTCGTGCACAACACCCGAGAATTACAGGATGTCGAGCAGCTCGACATCGAACACCAGCACGCTGTGCGGCGGAATGCTGCCAACGGCCTGAGCGCCATAGGCCAGCTCGCTCGGCACGTGCAGGCGCCACTTGCTGCCGGTACCCATCAGCTGCAGAGCCTCGACCCAACCCGGGATCACGCCGCCAACCGGGAACTCGGCCGGCTGGCCGCGCTCGTAGGAGCTGTCGAACACGGTGCCGTCGATCAGGGTGCCGTGGTAGTGAGTACGCACCTGGTCGTCGGCCGACGGCTTGGCGCCCTCGCCGGCTACCAGCACTTCGTACTGCAGACCCGAGGCGAGCACGGTGACGCCGTCACGCTTGGCGTTCTCGGCCAGGTACTCGCGACCGGCACCGGCAGCCGCTTCGGCTTTGGCAGCAGCTTCGGCCTGCATGATTTCGCGGATCACGCGGAAGCTGGCGTTCAGTTGCTCGGAAGAAACCTGGCTTGGCTGATTGTTAAACGCATCGCGCAGGCCGGCCACGATGGCTTCCAGACTGGCGCCAGGCGGAGGGTTGTCACGCAGTTGGTCGCCCAGCTGGCGGCCGATGCCATAGCTGACGCGGCCCTCGTCGGTGGAAAGCTCGGTGGAAAGATTCAGTTCGGACATGGCCGGCTCCCTGGGAAGGACAAAAAAGGCCGGCAAGACTAACACAGTCCCCTAGCGCTGACGCCGGCAGCGCTCCGAGCAGTAACGCACCTCCTCCCAGCAGCGCGCCCACTTGCGCCGCCAGGTGAACGGCAGTCCACACACCACACAGGCCTTGCTCGGCAGATCGGTCTTTTTCCTCACAGGGCTTCCCCGGCATCCAGCCGCGCCAGCAGTGCTTGGCCGCGCGCCCAGAGAGCCTGCTGCTTGGCCTCGGGCTGGCGATCGAGATTCTTGTAGACCATGGCCAGGCGATGGTTGCCACCCAGGCGGTCGCGGTGGCGCATAAGAAAATGCCAGTACAGCGCATTGAACGGGCAAGCCTGCTCGCCGGTGCTTTCCGTCACCTTGTAGGCGCAACTGCGGCAGTAGTCGGACATCCGCTTGATGTACTGGCCGCTGGCACAGTAGGGCTTGGAACCGAGATAGCCGCCATCGGCATGCATAACCATGCCCAGGGTATTGGGCAGTTCGACCCAGTCAAAGGCATCCAAGTACACCGCCAGGTACCAGTCACACACCTGCTGCGGGGCGATGCCGGCTAACAGGGCAAAGTTGCCCGTCACCATCAGCCGCTGGATGTGATGGGCATAGGCGTATTCCAGGGTCTGGCCGATGGCCTGGCTCATGCACTTCATGCGCGTCTGGCCAGTCCAGTAGAACTCAGGCAGCGCACGGGTATTGCCGAAGGCATTGAGCCCGGCGTACTCCGGCATGTGCAGCCAGTAGATACCGCGCACATACTCGCGCCAGCCGATCAGCTGGCGAATGAAACCCTCGGCGGCATTCAGCGGCACGCGCCCGGCCCAATAGGCCGCCTCAACGTCCGCACAAAGCCGGCGCAGATCCAGCAGGCCGATATTCAGCGCCGCGCTGATGCGTGCATGAAAGAGAAAGGGCTGCCCCGTGGCCATGGCATCCTGATAATCACCAAAGGCCGGCAGAGACTGCTCGACAAAGTGCTGCCAGAGCGCCTCCGCCTCGGCATGAGTCACCGGATAGTCGAATGCCTCCAGACTGCCGTAATGATGAGCAAAACGCCGGCCGACCAGCGCCAGCACCTCCTGGGTAATCGCATCGTGGACAAAGCGCTGCGGCGACGGGGCGCTTACACCAGCAGGCAGCGTCTGGCGGTTTTCGGCATCGAAGTTCCACGCGCCGCCCACCGGCATGCCATCGCCATTCATCAGCAGCCCGCTGCGCTGGCGCATCTGCCGATAGAAGAACTCCATGCGCAACTGACGCTTGCCCGCCGCCCAGGCGGCAAACTCGTCGCGACGACAGAGAAAGCGCGTATCGGCATGCCAGTGAATCGGCAGACCAGAGGATTTCAGCGCCTGCTCCAGGCGCCACTCACCGCATTCGGTGACATGCACCTCACGCGCCGTCAGCCGCTCAGACCATCGCTGCAGCTCACCCGGCAGGGAGCCACTGTTATCCGGATCTTCCAACGACACGTAGTGCACGCAATAGCCGCGCTGGCGCAGGGCCTTGGCAAAGTGGCGCATGGCACTGAAGATCAGTGCGATTTTCTGCGGATGGTGGGGGACATAGTCGGTTTCGGCCGCCACCTCGGCCAGCAGCACGGCATCCGTGGTCGGATCGAGCGCCTGCAGCGAAGGCAGATCGAAACTGAGCTGATCGCCCAGGACCAGCGCCAGACGATGCACGGAAGAGCTAGGCACAGACTTGCCTGACACAGCGCTACCAGGCCGAATTCAGCGAAATGGCTACCCGCAGCGGCTCACTGGCCGCCGGTGGCATGCCGCACATCTGGTCATGCACTTCGGCATGCACCAGGTAGAACGGCACCGGCGGCACTTCTTTGAGCAGATCACGGGCATGCTCTACCGAACGCAGGTGCAACACCCGCCCCTGCTCATCCTTGACCGGCCGCTGGCGGCCACCGACCTTGGCCTCCAGCACATAGGTGCCACCCTCCAGTGAGATCAGGGCCAGCTCGGCAATCTCACTGTTCAAGGCCAGTTCACGCAATTCGACGAGTTTCATGGCACGCACCTGTACAAGGAATTATCATGTACAAATATTGTACAACACTACCAATCTGTACAGATAAACATTCCCGCAAGCCCAAACAAAACCGCCCGGCGATCTTGCGAAGGCCGGGCGGCGGGTAGTGCCAGAACCGATCAGTGATCGTGCTTGGTCAGCTTGTCCAGGTAGCCCATGGCGAAGGCCGACACCACGAAGGTCATGTGAATGATCACGTACCACATCAGGTAGTCAGGTTTGATCGACTGCGCTGACATGAAAATCTTCAGCAGATGAATAGAGGAAATGGCCACGATGGAAGCCGCAACCTTCATCTTCAGGGAGCCGGAGTCCATTTTGCCCAACCAGCTGAGCTTCTCCTTACCCTCGTCGATATCCAGCTGCGACACGAAGTTCTCATAGCCGGAGATCATCACCATCACCAGCAAGCCGCCTACCAGCGCCATGTCGATCAGCGACAGCAAGGTCAGCACCAGATCGGCCTCGGCCATGCTGAAGACCATCGGCAGGATATGCAGGATTTCTTGGAAGAACTTCAGGGCCAGCGCCAGCAGGGCCAGCGATAGGCCGAAGTAGATGGGTGCCAGCAACCAGCGCGATGCGTACATGGCGTTTTCGATAAAGCGTTCCATGGGGTCCCCCGATGAGCCAAAACTGGCGCGAGTATACCCGCGAGAAAGGCTCAGACAAGCCTGCCAGAGGCGTCCGCGCTTATCCCCGGCAATTGTGGATAACTCTGTGGAGAGGCTCTGCAGCGAATGCCCTGAAGCCGCCCGGCCGCGGCCTGCAGCGCCCTGGTCAAAACAGCAGCAAAGCTGACCATCAGGTCTCTGGGCGGAACTGACAGTCGCCCAGATGACGGCCATGTTCGGCCTGCTGCCGGCGCAATTCGGCCTGCAGGTGCAGGCGCCAGATGGCGGGATCGGGACACACCCGATAGCCCTGATCGATCAGGTTGCTGGCAATCGCGGCGAGCACCCCCTCGGCCTGCAAAGGCCCGTGGAACGGGCCTTGCGCCTTGATCGCCGACGGCTGCGCGGCATTCATGCCAGCGGCGCAGAGCAGCGTCCACAGGCCGCGACCGTCTGCCAGCGGGCGCACTTCGCACTCGATGCGGGTGACGATTCCCAGGCAATGACGAATCAGGCAGAGGTCACGCGCCATGGCGGCAATCCTCAAGGGGTCTGCCTTGAGACTACACCCGCAGGCGGCGCTGTAGAAGCCTGGCGCTTATCCACGCCAGCTGTGGATATCTTTGTGGACAGTGCGGGGGGAAGCGCCTCTCAGGCAGGTTTGGCGCGGCCGCCAGCACTTCGCTCAGTGACTGACCAGCCGCGCCCGGCGACAAGTGGTCAGGACGCGTCCGCCTTGTCCTTGCCCTTGTCATCCTCCTCCATGCCCAGCTCGGCGATCTCGCGCAGACGGGAAACCACCCGGGCATTCACCGAACCCTCGGGGAACACGCCCTGCCCGTCCGGCGTGCCGGCGTCGGTGCCGACCAGCAGCGACAGCGCCTCGTCCACCTGGCTCACCGCGTAGACATGGAACTGCCCACCGCGCACGGCCTGCAGTACGCGCTCGTCGAGCATCAGGTTGGTGACGTTGGCGCGCGGGATGATCACGCCCTGCTCGCCGGTCAGGCCTCGCGCCTCGCACAGACGGAAGAAGCCCTCGATCTTCTCGTTGACCCCACCGACCGCCTGCACCTCACCGAACTGGTTGATCGATCCGGTGATGGCAAAGCACTGCTTGAGCGGCGTGCGTGACAGCGCCGAGATCAGCGTGCAGACCTCACCCAGCGAGGCACTGTCGCCGTCCACGTAGCCATAGGACTGCTCCAGCGCGATGCTCGCGGAAATCTCCAGGGGAAACTCCTGCGCGTAGCGGCTGCCCAGATAGCCGGTGAGGATCATCACGCCCTTGGAGTGGATCGGCTGGCCGAGATTGACCTCGCGCTCGATGTCGACGATGCCGCTGCCGCCGGGATAGACCGTGGCGGAAATGCGCGCCGGTACGCCGAAGGCCGAATCGCCAACCTCCAACACGGTCAGTCCGTTGCACTTGCCGACGGCCGCGCCCTGGGTGTCGATCAGGATGATGCCGGCCAGCATGTCATCGAGGATGCGCGCCGAGACTCTCCCGGTGCGGTCGGCCTTGGCCTTCAGAGCCCGCTCGATATGGCCGACATCGGTCAGCGCATCGCCGGCCAGGTGACGGATGAAGTCCGCCTCGCTGACCAGGGTAAACAGGTCGCCGATCCTCGCCGACAGGCGCCCCTGGTGTTCGGCCAGACGGGCACTGTAAGTGGCCAGACGCGCCACCGCCGCACCGCTGAGCGGGGCCATGCCCTCCTCACTGGTGCGGGTTTTCAGCAACTGGGCGAACTGCTCCAGGCTCTCGTCGGAGAGGGCGATTTCCTCGTCGAAATCGACCAGCACTCGGAACATTTCCTGAAAGTCCGGATCGAGGTCCTGCAGGGTGTAATACAGCTCGCGCGAGCCGACGATGACCACCTTGAGCTGCAGCGGCAGTACCTGCGGGGTGAGCGTCACGGTGGCCAGGCGGCCGAGATCGCCCAGCGGCGACTCCATCTTCAGCTGACGCGAATGCAGGGCGCGCTTGAGCGCATCCCAGACGAAGGGCTCGCTGAGCAGCTTGTCGGCCTCGACGATCAGGTAGCCGCCATTGGCGCGGTGCAGCGCCCCCGGACGCAGCTGGCGGTAACTTGTGTAGAGCGCGCCCTGATCGGTGTTGTATTCGATGCGGCCAAACAGGTTGTCGTAGGTCGGGTGCGATTCGAACACCACCGGCGCACCGCCCTGAGCATGGTGGCCCACCACCAGACTGGGGCTGTAATCCTCTTCCAGGGCGCGGCGGCGCTGGGCATCGCTGCGGTTGTCCTCGACCATCTGGTCGACCACGGTCTTCAGCAGATTGACCTGCATGGCCTGCAGGTAGGCCACCACGCTGGCGTTCTCTGCATACTTGGCCGACAACGGCGCCAGCAACGGCAGCAGCGCCTGGGTGATGGTTTCTTCATTGAGCTGGCGCAGCTGGTTGCTCGACTCGCGCTTCCATTGCGGGAGGCTGGCCAGCTCTTCGTTGAGCTGCTCCTCCAGCGCCGAAATATCGCGATGGAAACGTTCGCGCTCGGCCTCCGGCAACTGGGCGAACTCGGCCTCATCCAGCGCCTTGCCGTCCTTCATCGGGGTGAAGGCGACGTTGGCGCTGTCGCGATACAGCGCCACGTCCTTCTCCAGCGAAGCCTTCTCGATGATGTCCAGAGCCTTGTCGTAACGCTGGTTGAAGGCGCGGTCGATGGCGTTCTTTTTCTGCTGGAAGGTCGGGTGTTCAAAGGCAGCCGGAAAGGTGCTCAGCAGGTTATCGATCAGCTGGTTGATGTCGGCAATCAGCTGCGTGCCCTCGCCGGGCGGCAGCTGCAACGCACGCGGCTCGCGCGGGTCGTCGAAGTGATTGACGTAGACCCAGTCCACCGGCGTGGCCAGGCGCTTGGCCTCGGCCTGCAGGTAGCGTTTGACGAAGGAGAAGCGCCCGGTACCCGGTTCGCCCATCACGTAAACGTTGTAACCGGGGCGCGGCATGGCCACGCCAAACTGCAGCGCTTCGACGGCACGCTCCTGGCCGAGCACACCGCGGAACGGCTCCAGCTCGTCGGTACTGGCGAAGTTGAACTGGTCGGGGGAGTACGGGCGGGTCAGCTCTTCAGGCTCAAGCTTGAGAGCGGCAACGGCGGTAGCGGCCATCGTCAATCCTTGCAGGCGGGCGGCTCAGGGCCGCGGGGATGCCTGCATTCTGCGGTGGCCCCGACGCACTGGCAAGGCGAACGACTGGCTGGCCGCCAGCGCCCAGACAAACCAGACGCGGCGGCTGCACCTATCTACCCGTACCTATCAGTCGGCGCACTTCAGGCAGCACTCAGCCATCGGCAGCGCAGCCAAGCGGGCCGCCTCGATGGCTTCGCCACAGCGCGCGCACTCGCCGTAATGGCCGGCCGCCAAGCGCTCACGGGCATGCTCGACCTGACGCAGCGCCAACTCGGCCTCGGCCAGCAGGGCCTCCAGCACCTCATCGTTCTGTCGTTCGCTAGCCTGCTCGGCAAAATCCTGGGAATGGCTGCGCCCCAGATCGCGGCGAATGGCTTCGGCGCGGCCACGGTAGTCGGCAGCCAGTTGTTCGAGGGTGCTACGCGGATCGAAAGCGGTCATTGCAAGGCTCCTTCAACGGTTGCCTGCAGTGTGGCTCATGGTCGCCAGCGCGCACTGACTTGCATCAAATCCTGTGAGCCTGCGCCGCTGGCAAAAGGCCGGCGCTTGACACTCGCGAACAGAACGAAAATGCTGAGGGCACCGCAAGGCATGACGTCTGCGTTCCAACCAAGAAAAGAGAGATTACCCATGAAACGGATTCTGATCGGTTCCCTGCTCGCCCTCACCTCCGCTGCCGCCTTTGCCGAAGCCCCGGGTGGCCCGAGCTGCGGCTGGGGCAACATGCTGTTCAAAGGCCAGAGCGGCTTCGGTTCTCACTTTGTTGCCTCCATCACCAACGGCACCTCGGGCAACGCCACCTTCGGCATGACCTCCGGCACCAACGGCTGCTCCACCAAAGGCACCCTGACCTACGGCGGCAAGCCGATGCTGGTACTGGGCTCGATCATGGACGAGCTGTCCGAAGACATGGCCAAGGGTGAAGGCGAAGCCCTGACCACCTACGCCGTGGCCCTGGGCGTGAAGCCGGAAGACCGTGCTCACTTTGCCCAAGTGACCCACCAGCACTTCAGCGACATCTTCACCTCGGCCAGCGCCACCGACGCCGAAGTTCACGCCGCCACCCTGGCAGTGATGAAGCAGGATGCCCGTCTGGCCCAATACGCCAGCGAAGCCTGATGCGCCGAGGCCCGTCCACCTGGACGGGCCTCCCCTTTCCTGCCCCACTTGCACCATCGAATCCCTCCCCATGCGCAAACGCTTCGCCTCCCGGCCTGTTCTTGGCCTGAGTCTGGCGCTGTGCCTGAGCCTGCCCGCTCTGGCCGCCAGCCCCTCGCCCGCCCGTCTGCAACAGCTGGCCAATGACCCTTACTGGCTGGCCATCGGGCATTACGAAACCGGCAAGCTCGGCGGTTGGCGCAGCTATGTGGATGACGACGATTTCTTTCTCTCGCCCGACGGTCCGCACGATCCGGCCGCCGAGCTGAGTGCCACCCTCACGGCGCTCTACCGCCCCGTCAACCTCGGCGACAAACATCCCCAGTGCGTGTTTCCGGCACGCACCCGCTGGCTGCGTGACCAACTGCAGCTGAATGATCTGCCGCAACCGGCCTGTGGCGAATTCACCACCTGGTACCGCGACATTGCCCCGCACAGTAGCGTGCTGATCTTCCCGGCGGCCTACCTGAACAGCCCGTCGTCGATGTTCGGCCACACCCTGCTGCGCATCGACCAGGCCGACATCGACCAGAACGGCACCGCCCTGCTCAGCTACGCGCTGAACTTCGGCGCCTTCATCGAAGGCAGCGACAACAGCATCCTCTATGCCTGGAAAGGCCTGATGGGCGGCTACCCGGGGCTGTTCGCCCTGTTGCCCTACCGCGAGAAGCTCAGCGAATACAGCCGTCTGGAAAACCGCGACCTGTGGGAATACCGCCTGAACCTGACGCCCGAGGAAACCGGGCGCATGGTCGAGCACGTCTGGGAACTCAAGCAGATCCAGTTCGATTACTACTTCTTCGACGAGAACTGCTCCTACCGCCTGCTTGAACTGCTGGAAATCGCCCGCCCGGGCCTGGAGCTGACCGACGACTTCCCGATCACCGCCATTCCGGTGGACACCGTGCGGGCGATCAAGGACGCCGGCCTGGTCGAACGCATCGACTACCGCCCCTCACGCGAACGGGAGTTGCTGGAACGCGCCAAACCGCTGAGTGATAACGAGCTGCAGTGGGTCAAAACCCTGGCCGCCGACACCCAGCCCCTGCAGTCTGCCGAATTCCAGGCCCTGCCGGCCGAACGCCGCGCGCTGGTGCAGGACGGTGCCTACCGCCTGCTGCGCTATCAGGCCAATGGCCAGGAGCGCGACCCGGCCGCCGCCCAGCGCAGCTACCAGCTGCTGCGGGCGATCAACCAGAATCCGCCCACCACGCTCGACGTTGAGCGCCCGAAGCTGCCGGAAGACGGCCACGACTCGCGCACCTGGCAACTGGGCGTGGGTAGCCGCGATGACCGCGCCTTCGCCGAATACGGCCTGCGCATGGCCTATCACGACCTCAACGACAACCTGGCCGGCTTCCCCCTCGGCGCGCAGATCGAGATTCTCGGCCTCAAGCTGCGCCAGTATGAGAACAACCACTGGCAGCTGCAGGAACTGGACTTCGCCACCATCCGCTCGCTGACCCCACGCAGCCAACTGCTGCAGCCGCTGAGCTGGCAGGTGGCCGGCGGCTTCGAGCGGGTACCGGGCAAGGACGGCGATGAAACCCTGGTGGCGCACCTCAATGGCGGCGCCGGCGCCAGCTGGCAACTGACCGACAGCACCCTGGCCTTCGCCATGGCCACCGGGCGGGTCGAGCACAACAGCGACTTCGCGCCCTACCTGGCCACCGCCGGCGGTTTCAACACCGGCCTGCTCTGGCACAACGCGCTGGGCACGGCCAGCGTCGAAGGCGCCGGCGATTACTTCCTCAACGGCGAAGTCCGCCGCCGCCTGTCACTCAACCAGCAATGGCAGCTCGGGCAGAACCTCGGCCTGCGCCTGTCGGCCCTGCGCGAGTTCAGCCACCTGACCGGCCCGGAAAACGAAGTGATGCTGCAGCTCAAGTGGTATCACTACTGAGCCTGCGAGCCATGTCGGGGCAGCCCTAGCGAAACCAGCGCCGCCACCAGCACGAAGGCGCTGGATACCCACAGGCAGACCTCCAGCCCCCAGGTCTGAAACAGCCAGCCGGATAGCAACGTGCCGAGTAGCCGGCCGAGGGCGTTGGACATGTAGTAGAAGCCCACGTCCAGCGACACGCCGTCCTCCTTGGCGTAGCTGACGATCAGGTAGCTGTGCAGGGAAGAGTTCACCGCAAACAGCGCACCGAACAGCAGCAAACCGCCCAGCACCCAGACCTGCGCCGGACCGCCAGCACTCAGGCCAAGCGCAATCAGAGCCGGCAGACCGGCCAGCGCCAGCGCCCAGACAAAGGCCGCGCGGCCATCGGGCAGACGGCCGGAGGCCTTTCCCGTGACCCTTGGTGCCTGCGTCTGGATCAGGCCGTAACCGATGATCCACAGGGCGAGAAAACCGCCCACCTGCCAGAAATCCCAGCCGAACTGGGTGGCCAGGAACACCGGCAACGCCACCACGAACCACACATCACGGGCGCCAAAGAGGAACAGCCGCGCCGCCGACAGCAGATTGATCGCACGGCTCTTGGACAGCAGGTCGCGGAACTTCGGCTTGGCGCGGGCCTTGCCCAGGTCATTGCGCAGCAGACACAGGCTGGCCAGCCAGATCAGCCCCAGCACCAGCGCCATGGCCAGTACCGCGCCGGCGAACCCCAGCAGTGCCAGCAAAGCGCCGCCGAGGAAGAAGCCCACGCCCTTGAGCGCATTCTTCGACCCGGTCAGCAGCGCCACCCAACGGTACAGCTGGCCCTGCGCCTCGCCCGGTACCAGCAGCTTGATCGCGCTCTTGGCGCTCATCTTGTTGAGGTCCTTGGCGATGCCGGACAGCGCCTGCGCCGCCATCACCCAGGGCACGGTGAGCCAGGGTGACTGCACCGTCAGCATCAGCAGCGCCGCCACCTGCAGCGCCAGCCCGAGGTTCATGGTGCGGTTCAGGCCGATACGCGCGCCGAGGTAGCCGCCGAACAGGTTGGTGACCACGCCGAACAGCTCGTAGAAAAGGAACAGCAGCGCCACCTGCAACGGCGAGTAGCCGAGGCTGTGGAAGTGCAGCACCACCAGCATGCGCAGCGCGCCGTCGGTCAGGGTGAAGGCCCAGTAGTTGCCGGTGACCAGCAGGTACTGACGCACTTCGGCGGAAAGGCTGGCAAGCGCACGCATGATGTCAGCTCACTCAGGCAAAGCCGACCAGGCGGGCCAGCTCGACGGTGCGGTTGGCGTAGCCCCACTCGTTGTCGTACCAGGCATAGAGCTTCACCTGAGTGCCGTCGACCACCAGGGTCGACAGCGCGTCGATGATCGACGAGCGCGGATCGGTGCGGTAATCGATGGACACCAGCGGGCGCTCCTCGTAACCGAGAATGCCCTTGAGCGGGCCTTCGGCGGCGGCCTTGAGCAGGGCGTTGACCTCCTCTGCCGTGGTGGCGCGCTCGACCTCGAACACGCAGTCGGTCAGCGAGGCGTTGGCCAGCGGCACGCGCACGGCATGGCCGTTCAGGCGGCCGCGCAGCTCGGGGAAGATTTCCGCGATGGCGGTGGCCGAGCCGGTGGTGGTCGGGATCAGGCTCATGCCAGAGGCGCGGGCGCGGCGCAGATCCTTGTGCGGCTGATCGAGGATGCTCTGGGTGTTGGTCAGGTCGTGGATGGTGGTGATCGAGCCGTGACGGATGCCGAGGTTCTCGTGGATCACCTTGACCACCGGCGCCAGGCAGTTGGTGGTGCAGGAGGCGGCAGTGACGATGCGGTGCACGGCCGGGTCGAACAGCTGCTGGTTGACGCCCATCACCACGTTCAGCGCGCCGGCTTCCTTGACCGGAGCGCTGACCACCACGCGCTTGACGCCCTGCTCCAGGTAAGCCTGCAGCACCGCGACCGTCTTCATCTTGCCGCTGGCCTCGATCACCAGATCGCAGCCGCTCCAGTCGGTGTCGGCGATGGACTTGTTGGCGGTGACCCTGATCGACTTGCCGCCGATCAGGATGCAGTCGCCCTCACTGCCGGCCTCGTGCTGCCAGCGGCCATGCACCGAGTCGAAGTTCAGCAGGTGGGCGTGGGTGGCGGCATCGCCGGCCGGGTCGTTGATCTGCACGAACTCCAGCTCCGGCCAGTCCCAGGCGGCGCGCAGGGCGAGACGGCCGATGCGGCCAAAACCGTTGATACCCACTTTGATCGTCATATCGAACTCCACTCGTTTATCGGTTCACATCGTCAGGCGCAATGCGCCTGCCGGTCGGGGCGGTTGCCCATGTTGTTCAGGCGCGCGGCGTCGGCGGCCACGGCAGCCGCATCGGCCTGCCCGGCCTGCTGCACGATCTGCCGTGCCCACTCGGGCAGCAGCGTGTGCAGCCGGTAATACACCCACTGGCCACGCCGGCGGTCTTCCAGCAACCCGGCGGCGCGCAGCTGCGCCAGGTGCCGGGAAATCTTCGGCTGATTCTGCTGCAGCGCCGTGGTCAGCTCGCAGACGCACAACTCACCCTCGGCGGCGATCAGCAGGCACAGGCGAGTACGGGTCTCATCGGCCAGGCTCTTGAACAGGCTCAGCGGGGTCAGGCTGTCGGCCAGCGCCTGCTCTTCCTTGCTGTTGATCAGCACGAACAGCTTGATGCGCTCGTGGATGGCCTGCAGGGTCTGGCGGAAGGCCGCGGGCTGCGAACTGGCCGCCGGGTCCTCGAAGTGCCAGGCCAGCACCTCGTCGGCTTGCGGCAATGCCGCGCACTCCAGCGCCTGCTTGTCACACAGGGTGATCACATAATCGAAGTGCTCGCCGGCGAACTCGTCGATGCCCTTGCTGCGCAGCCCCCCCGTGGCGATGCCCACCTGATCCAGCGCCGCCAGCGCCCGTGGGTCGGGCGAGCCCGGCCGGCTGCCAGCGCTGAACACCTGATACTGCTCGCCACCGGCATGCCGCAGCAGGGCCTCGGCCATGAGCGAACGGGCCGAATTGGCGACACAGAGAAAGAGCACGCGCAACGGACGCTTCATGGATTGACCTGCCGCAATAAATACGTTTTGGCGAATATATTTAATGAGGCATATTCTGTAAAACAGATATTTCAAAACAATGACGGAGCAAGCCGGATGTCCAACGTCAGCCCGCTGGGGTTCTTCGAGCGCTACCTGAGCCTGTGGGTGCTGCTGTGCATCATCGCCGGCACCCTGCTGGGCCTGTACCTGCCGCAGGCGGCGCAGGCCGTCGGCGCGCTGCAGATCGCTCAGGTCAACCTGCCGGTGGGCCTGCTGATCTGGGTGATGATCATCCCCATGCTGATGAAGATCGACTTCTCTTCCCTGCACGAGGTGTGGCGGGAGAAGGCCGGCATGGGCGTGACCCTGGTGGTCAACTGGGCCATCAAGCCCTTCACCATGGCGTTCTTCGCCTGGCTGTTCGTCCGTCACCTGTTCGCCGACTGGCTGCCGGCCGAGCAGATCGACAGCTACGTGGCCGGCATGATCCTGCTGGGCGCGGCGCCCTGCACCGCCATGGTGTTCGTCTGGAGTCACCTGTGCCGCGGCGATGCCAACTTCACCCTGACCCAGGTGGCGCTCAATGATCTGGTGATGGTGCTGGCCTTTGCCCCGATCGTCGCCCTGCTGCTGGGTGTGTCATCGATCCCGGTGCCCTGGGACACCCTGCTGCTGTCGGTGCTGATGTACATCGTCATTCCCCTGGCCATCGCCCAGTGGCTGCGCGCCCATCTCCTGCGCCGAGGCCAGGCGGCCTTCGACGCGGCGCTGGCGAAGATCGCCCCGCTGGCCACCCTCGCCCTGCTCAGCACCCTGGTGCTGCTGTTCTCCTTCCAGGGTCAGGCGATCATCGCCCAACCGCTGGTGATCGCCCTGCTGGCGGTGCCGTTGCTGCTGCAGACCCTGCTGATCGCCGCGATCGGCTACTGGCTGTGCCGGCGCCTGCGGGTGCGCCACGCCATCGCCGGGCCGGCGGCGCTGATCGGCGCGTCCAACTTCTTCGAGCTGGCGGTGGCCGTGGCCATCGTGCTCTATGGTTTTCACTCGGGCGCCGCACTGGCCACGGTGGTCGGCGTGCTGATCGAGGTGCCGCTGATGCTCTGGCTGGTGCATCTGGTCAACCGCAGCCAGGGCTGGTACGAGCGCGCCCTGAACACCCGCTAAGCAGGAGCTGACCATGCAGTTTCTCCACGCCGCACCGCGTTTCCTGTTCTTCACCGGCAAGGGCGGGGTGGGCAAGACCTCGATCGCCTGCGCCAGCGCCCTGACCCTCGCCGCCAGTGGCAAACGCGTGCTGCTGGTGAGCACCGACCCGGCCTCCAATGTCGGCCAGGTCTTCGGCATCCGCATCGGCAACCAGATCACCCCGGTGCCGGCGGTCCCCCGCCTGTCGGCCCTGGAGATCGACCCGCCGGGCGCAGCCCAGGCTTACCGCGAACGCATCATCGGCCCGGCGCGCAGCGTGCTGGCCGACGAGGTGGTGCGCAGCATGGAAGAGCAGCTGTCCGGCGCCTGCACCACCGAGATCGCCGCCTTTGACGAGTTCACGGCCCTGCTGGTGGACTCCGAACTGACCCGCGACTACGACCACATCCTCTTCGACACCGCCCCCACCGGACACACCATCCGCCTGTTGCAACTGCCGGGGGCGTGGAACGACTTTCTTCAGGCCGGCCAGGGCGATGCCTCCTGCCTCGGGCCGCTGGCCGGGCTGGACAAGCAGCGCGAACAGTACGCCGCCGCGGTAGCGGCGCTGGCCGACCCGCAGCGCACCCGTCTGATTCTGGTGGCCCGGGCCCAGGCGGCGACCCTGCGCGAAGTGGCGCGCACCCACGAGGAGCTGGCCGCCATCGGCCTCGGCCAGCAGCATCTGGTGATCAATGGCGTGCTGCCGGCCACAGAGACCGCAGACGACCCGCTGGCCGCCGCCGTGCAGCGCCGCGAACAGGCGGCCATCGCCGCCATGCCCGAGGCGCTGCGCGACCTGCCATGCGAGCAGATCCCGCTCAAGGCCTTCGATCTGGTCGGTCTCGACGCCCTGCGCCAGCTGCTCGACAACACCACCCTGGGCACGAGCCAGACACTGCCGGCCGAACCGGCCCTGCAGGCTCCCAGCCTGGCCGAGCTGGTCGACGAGATTGCCGCCAACGGCCATGGCCTGGTGATGCTGATGGGCAAGGGCGGCGTGGGCAAAACCACCCTGGCCGCAGCGGTGGCGGTGGAGCTGGCCAACCGCGGCCTGCCCGTGCACCTGACCACCACCGACCCGGCAGCCCACCTCAGCGAAACCCTCAATGGCTCTCTGGAGAACCTGCGGGTCAGCCGCATTGACCCGCATGCGGCCACCGAGGCCTACCGGGCTCAGGTCATGGCCAGCAAGGGCGCCAAGCTGGACGATGCCGGCCGCGCCCTGCTGGCCGAAGACCTGCGCTCGCCCTGCACCGAGGAGATCGCCGTATTCCAGGCCTTCTCCCGCGCCATCCGCGAAGCCGGCCGCCAGTTCGTGGTGATGGATACCGCGCCCACCGGCCATACCCTGCTGCTGCTCGATGCCACCGGCGCCTATCACCGCGAGATTGCCCGGCAGATGAGCGACAGCCATCTGCGCTTCAGCACACCGATGATGCAACTGCAGGACCCGCAGCAGACCAAGGTGCTGCTGGTGACGCTGGCCGAAACCACCCCGGTGCTGGAAGCGGCCGGCCTGCAGAACGACCTGCGCCGCGCCGGTATCGAGCCCTGGGCCTGGGTGATCAACAACAGCCTGGCCGCCGCACGCCCGCGCTCGGCACTGCTGCGCCAGCGCGCGCACAATGAACTGAAGGAAATCCACGCCGTGGCCACCCAGCATGCCCGGCGTTACGCCCTGGTGCCGCTGCTGGCCGAGGAGCCGGTGGGCGTTGAACGCCTGCGCGCGCTCAGTCAGCCGCAGGATTAATGCGGGGAGGCAGGCAAGGCACGCACAGACTGCCATACTGCTTGGCAAACGTGCCGTTCCTGCCTGCGGATTCGCCATGCCACTGACCACCCGCACCCGACTGATCCTCATGCTGCCGGCGCTGCTGTTGGCCCTCGGCCTGGGCGCCTATCGCTACCAGGCCAATCTCAACGGCCTGCGCGCCGATATCGCGCAGACCTTCCACAGCCGCCATGAGCTGACCCAGAACTACCTGACCCTGCTCAGCACCCAGGTCGACGCCATGCAGCAACTGCTGCTGCAGCGCTACCGCGACGACCCACCGCCACTCCCTGCGCTGCGCGCCCTGCGCCCATTGGCAGATGGCCAGCGCTGGGTACTATCCGGGCGTGAAGATGAACAGGGCGCCAGCGAACTGAGCGGCACCGTCACCGGGCTTGGCGATGTTCCACTGGCCAGCGCCGTGCGCCGCGAGCTGAATGCCGCCCTCGGGCTGGATGTCCTGTTCGCCCCGATCCTGCGGCACAACCCGCAGATCAGTTGGGTGTACTACACCTCGGCCAGCGACTTCATGTACCTGGCGCCTAAACCACCGCTCGACGACTTTCATTACGAAAGGGCCTTTTTGCTCAAGCCGTTCTGGCAGGACGCCCTGGCCGAGCACAACCCGCAGCGCCGGCAGATCATCTCCAGCCTGTACGAGGATGCCGGCGGCAAGGACCTGATGATCACGCTCTCGGCGCCGGTTTATGAACAGAACAGGATGCTCGGGGTGGTCTCCCTCGACCTGGGCATCGAGCTGCTGCGCCGCCTGACCAGCAGCGGGGCTACCCATGGTGAAACCCTGCTGGTCGATGAACACGGCAAGATCGTGGTGCGTCAGGGCACCTTTGGCCTGCACGAACAGTACACCCTGCCACCCAGCGCCCAGCCCAGCTGGGACAGCTCCGCCGGCGTGCACTGGCTGGGCAAGCCAATGCTCGGCGGCCAGCTGTGGCTGCTGCACCATATCAGCGAAAGCCAGCTGCACTGGCTGGCCGTCCAGCAGAGCGGCAGCACGTGGCTGCTGATCGGCCTGGCGCTGCTGCTGTATGGCGTGGCCTGGCGGCTGTTCTTCGCCCTGCGCCGGATGACCCGGCTGATGCAGACCGACCCGCTGACCAAGACCCTCAACCGCCGGGGCTTCTACAACAAGGCCGCCAGTATCCAGGCGCTCAGCACCCGCCAGCAGGGCCATCTGGTCCTGCTGCTGATGGACATCGACCACTTCAAGGCAGTCAACGATACCCATGGTCATGCGGTTGGCGACCAGGTGCTGCGTCAGGCCGCGCATTACATGCTGAAGTCGGCGCGGCCGTTCGATCTGATCGTCCGCTGGGGCGGCGAGGAGTTCCTCGTGCTGATGCTGCTGGACGATGCCGAGTCCGCCGCCAGCGTGGCCGAACGCATGCGCCAACAGGCGCAGCGGGCACGCTTTGCCGAGCGTCAGCAGGTGACCCTGAGCGGTGGCCTGGTGCTGGTCAAGGAAGGCGAAAGCCTGGACCAGGCCATCCGCCGCGCCGACCAGCTGCTCTATCAGGCCAAACAGCAGGGGCGCAACCGTATCGTCAGCGACCTGCCCACGCGGGCCACTAGCGACCCCCAGGTGCAGGCCAGCGCCGGATAGCCCCATCAATCAAACCGAGCCCAGAACTGCCGCATGCTGATCAACTCGAAGAAACGCCTGGCCATCGTCGTGATCGGCCTGGCCGTATTGCTCCTGACCACCAATATCTACCTGTACCAACAGCGGGTAACCGAACGGCGGCTGCAGATCGAAAACATCTTCGCCAGCCGCGCCAAGCTGCTGAGCGTCTTTCTGGAGATGCGCAGGGATCAGGTCTCGGTCATGAGCAACCTGCTGATCGACGGCAACCTGCAGGCCCGGCAACAACCGCCGCCACCACTTCCGCCAACCAAGCTGCACCCGGAGCTGGGCATCTGGCACATTGACTCGGCGCCGGGTCGCGAAGGCCAGCTCAGTGGTGCCCTGCAGCAAAGCTACTCGGCGGATCAGCGCCGGGAAATCCAGGCCACCCTGGCACTCGACCCGCTCATTCGCGAAGCCATGGCGTTCAACCAGGAAGTCGCCTGGATCTACTATCTGTCGGCCAGCAGCTTCATCTACCTGGCCCCGGATGCCGCGCTCAAGCGTTTCCATTTCTCCGCGCAGCTGTATCAGCGCGCCTACTGGCTCGGCAACCTGCCACAGGCCAATCCCCGCGGACGCCTGACCATCCATGGTCCCTACGCCGATCTCGCCGGCAAGGGCCAGATCATGACCTTCTCCCAGCCGATCTATGTCGATCAGCAGTTTCTCGGCGTCACCGCTCTGGACCTGCGGATCGACACCCTGCAACAGCTGCTCGACGTGGGTGAAAGCACCGGCGAAAGCCTGCTGCTCAGCGACAGCGGACAGGTCATCGCACGCCAGGGCGACGTCGCCACGCCCACGCTGAACCAGCCGCCCATCAGCACGGAGCTGCACGAATGGCGAACCGATGCCCACGGCAACCACTGGCTGAGCACCCCACTGATCGACCATGAGCTGTGGCTGGTGCACCAGGTCAAGCGCCATGAACTGGAATGGGATGCCTTTCTCGACAGCCTGCCCGGCCTGCTGCTATCCAGCCTGCTGGCTCTGTTCTGCCTGCTGGCCTGGCGCCTGATGGACGCGCTCGGCGAGCTGACCCGCCTGACTCACACCGATCCACTGACCCAGACCCTTAACCGCCGCGGTTTCTACGAGCAGGCCGGTGCCAATCTGGCCATTGCCCAGCGCGAGAACCAGCGGGTCGCCGTGCTGCTGATGGATATCGACTTCTTCAAGAAGATCAACGACCAGCATGGCCATGACGCTGGCGATGTCGTACTCCGGCAAGTGGGCAGTTATCTGCTGCAGGGACGCCGCCCCTTCGACCTAATCTGCCGCTGGGGTGGCGAGGAGTTCATTGCCCTGTTTCGGCTACCCCATGGCGAAGACGCCATCCCGGTGGCCGAGCGCCTGCGTCAGCAGGCGCAACGCACGCGCATTCCGCAAGGCGACCTGCCGGTTACCCTGAGTGGCGGCCTGGTGCTGCTGGGCGCAGGCGAAGAACTGGAGGCGGCGATCAAACGCGCCGACGCGCTGCTCTACCGGGCCAAGCAGAACGGACGCAACCGCATCGAGCATGAATACCCGGCCACCGCGGCGGTGGCCGGGTAGCCCTTTACTCGGAGAGGTAGGACGAGCGGGTCAGACCCAGGCGCAGGGCGTCGAGGAACTGGCTGCGCTCGCGGCTGCTGAGATCGGCACTGGCCACCTTGTCGCGGTAGTGGGTCATCAGCTCCTCGGGCGACAGGTGCACATAGCGCAGCATGTCCTCGATGGTGTCGTGGGTCTCGATACCAGCATGATAGAAGCTGCCGTCGTCGTTCTGGTAGATGTTCACCGAGTCGGTATCGCCGAACAGGTTGTGCATGTCGCCGAGGATTTCCTGGTAGGCGCCGACCAGGAAAATGCCCAGCACATAGTCTTCACCCTCGCGCAGCTCATGCACCGGCAGGCTGGTCTCGATCGACTGCTCGTCGACGTACTGTTTGATCTTGCCGTCCGAGTCGCAGGTCAGGTCCTGCAGCACGGCGCGGCGCAGCGGCTCCTCATCGAGGCGGTTGAGCGGCAGGATCGGCAGGATCTGCTCGATCGCCCAGGTATCGGGCAGGCTCTGAAACACCGAGAAGTTGCAGATGTACTTGTCCGCCAGCTTGTCGTTGAGTTCGTCGAGCACCGCGCGGTGCGAACGCTGACGCGCCTTGAGCTGGTTGTGCAGGCGCCGGCAGATGGCGAAGTAGCACTGTTCGGCCAGGGCCTTCTGCGCCAGCGACAGCTTGCCGGCGGAGTACTGCGCGGCTACCTCGCTGATGTAGTGAGTCGCACGCCAGTAGGTCTCGGCAACCATTTCCGGATCACTGTCACCGAGCAGCTCGATCAGCACCTGCAGCACTTCCGGCTGCTCGGCCGCCGGATCGATCTCGGGCACCGCGTCGTTGTGTTTCTCCACGTCGGTCACCTGCACCAGCAGCACCGCATGGTGCGCGGTCATCGCCCGGCCGCTCTCGGAGAAGATGTGCGGGTGGGGGATTTCCTGGCGGTCGCAGAACTCGCGGAGCATGTCGACCACGGTGGCGGCGTAGTCTTCCATGTCGTAGTTGATCGAGCTGGCACTGCGCGAATGGGTGCCGTCGTAGTCGACGCCAAGGCCGCCGCCGACATCCACATGATCGACCGGCAGACCCAGGGCGCGCAGCTCGCCGTAGTAGCGGATGGCCTCGCGAAAGCCCTTGCGGTAATCGGCGATGTTGGCGATCTGCGAGCCCATGTGGAAGTGCAGCAGGCGGATGCCCTGATCCAGCCCGGCCTCTTTCAGACGCTGCACCACGGAAAGAATCTGCGCGGCAGACAGACCGAACTTGGACTTCTCGCCACCGGTGTCGGCCCACTTGCTGGAGGCCAGCGAGGACAGGCGCACGCGCAGGCCGATCTGCGGCAGCACCTGCAGCTCCTTGGCCTCCTCGATCACCAGACGCACCTCGGATTCCTTCTCGATGACGATGAACACGTTGTGGCCGAGCTTCTGCCCCATCAGCGCCAGACGGATGAACTCGCGATCCTTGTAACCGTTGCAGACGATGGTGCCGCCCTTGGGCGCCAACGCCAGCACCGCCAGCAGCTCCGGCTTGGAGCCGGCTTCCAGGCCGATGGAGACGTCCTGGGTGGCGATGATGTTTTCCACCACCGCTTCCTGCTGGTTGACCTTGATCGGGTACAGCGCGGTGTAGCGGTTGCGGTAGCCCAGGCGCTCGATGCTGGCATCGAAGGCGCCGGTCAGCTGGCGCACGCGGTCCTGCAGGATGTCAGGGAAACGCACCAGCAGCGGCAGCGACAGATCGGTCTGGCGCAGCTCGTCCACCAGCTGGTGCAGATCGATGGCACTGCGAGCCGCGCGGTTGGGACGGACCTCGACATGCCCGGCATCGCTGATGGCGAAGTAGCCGGCGCCCCAGTGGCGAATGCCATACACGCTGCGGCTATCGGCAACGGTCCACTGGCTGCCATCGTTCTTGCGGGTGCGACGTGTGGACATGGCGTCCTCCTGTTAGGCGACAGAGCCGCTCGATGGCGACTCCCAAGATGGAAAGTAAAGATGACAGACGGCCCCGCGTCGGCAGCAGCCTTCACGGAAACGCACGAAAAGAAAAGTCAGCCGCCGGACTTCTTGGCTTTGAAGCCGCGCTTGGCGAGTTCTTCGAGCAGCAGGTCGACCATGTCGCCCTGGATCTCGATGACGCCATCCTTGAGCCCACCGCCGCAGCCGCAGCGCTTCTTCAGCGCGCTGGCCAGTTCCTTCAGCTCGGCCTCGGCCAGGGGCACGCCAGTGACGGTGGTGACGGTCTTGCCGCCACGGCCTTTGGTTTCGCGGCGCACGCGGGCAATGCCGTCACCGGCAGGAATCTGGGTCTGCTTGCAGATACAGGCATCCACCGGCTGGTTACAGTCCGGGCAATGCCGGCCGCCATCGGTGGAATAGACGAGGCCGCCTAGTGCGGCAAATGACGCAGCTTTCTTGACCACCGGGCTGTCCTCTTGGGTTGGTCAGGATAGCGACTGGCTGAGGCAAACCTCAGCCGCGAAGCCCCACTCTGGCAGGGGCAGCGCTGCCGGCCACGCCATGCGGGCCGAATCCATTGCAAGCAACGGGCGGGGCGCAGTGTAACGGCATGCCCGGCGCTTGCTAAGAGCGTTTTTGCGTCATTGTGCTGCTAGATTCGCGACCTGTGCAAAATCGCCAACGCCACGTACGGCAAGGCTTTACAGCCTGTTTCAACGCGCTGGGTGGAAGCAGCGGGACCATGGTCGGATCGCCCAGGGCCGACGCCTCGGATATGCTCAAGCCCATTACGACTACAAGGTCACGCCCGTGCTGCTGCGCCTCGCCACCCTTATTTTCTGCCTGCTCGCCCTCCCGGCGTGGGCCGACGCGCCCGCACCGCTGACGCTGACGGAAGCCCAGCGCGCCTGGCTGCGGGCTCATGGGCCGCTGCGTGTGGGCATCGTCCTGCAGCCGCCCTACGCCCAGTTCGACCGCCGCCAGCAGCGCCTGTCCGGCGCCAACGTGGAGCTGATGGAGTGGCTGGGCCAGGCTCTGGGGGTCAGTTGGCAGTGGCAACACTATGCCAGCCAGGACGAACTGCAGGCCGCGCTCCGGGCCGGCGCCATCGACCTGGCCCCCGGCCTGTTGCAGACACCGGCCGGCCTGCGCCTCTGGCAGTACTCCGACCCGTACCTGCGCGTGCCGCATCTGGTGGTCGGCGAACGCAGCCATACCGGCGCGGTCGAACTGGATGCACTTGAAGCCGGCAGCGCCGTCAGCGTGGCCAGCAACAGTCCGGTACTGGCCTACCTGCGCAGCAACTTCAGCAACCTCGACCTGCGCCCCAGCCCGGATGAACAAGCCGCGTTGCAGCAGGTCATCAACCAGACCGCACGTTTCGCCGTGGCCGATGAAGCGCAACTCAGCCGTCTATCGCGCCTGCAGGAATTCAGCGAGCTGGCGGTAGTCGGCGACATCGGTTTCCCCCTGCTGCTGCGCGTGGCCAGTCGCCGCGACCAGCCGCAACTGGCGGAGCTGATCGGCAGCGCCCTGCGCAACCTGTCGCCGCAGCAGCTCAACCAGCTGCACGACCGCTGGCTGCAGATCCAGTACCCGCGCCTGAGCGAATCACCGGGACTGTGGCAGAACATCAGCCTGTTGTTGTTGGCCCTGCTGCTGGCCAGCGCGGCGATCATCACCTGGCTGCTACGCCAGCGCAGCGGTCTGGAAAAACGCCTGCTCGATGCCCGCCTGCAACTCAGTCAGCAACTGGCGGCGGAAGAAGCCCTGCGCCTGGCCCAGTTCGCCATCGACCAGAGCACCGTGGGCATTCTCTGGGTCAACTGGGACAGCCGCGTGCGCTATGCCAACGCGGCCGCCGAACAGATGCTCGGCTATCCGGCCGGCGCGGTGGTGGACCGGCCGCTGGCCGACTTCGAGCCCGGCCTGCACATGGACCGCTGGCTCGGCCTGTGGCGCCGAGCACGGCAGCCGGAGGAAGGCGCCCTGAGCTTCGAAACCCAGTGCGTGCGCGCCGACGGCAGCCTGCTGCCAGTGGATGTGTCGATCAGTTTCCTGCGCTTCGGCGAGAGTGAATACCTGCTGGTGTTCCTCAGCGATGTCACCGAACGGCGCCGAGCCCATGCGGCACTGGAAGAAAGCGAAGCACGCCTGAAGGGCATCGCCGGCAACGTGCCCGGTCTGGTCTTCCGTCTGGAACGGGCGGCGCCGGGCGCCCCGGTGCTGTTCGCCTACATGAGCGAAGCCAGTCAGGGTCTGCTGGGCTACTCCGCCGAGTTCCTCTCCCATGCCGACCGCGGCATCCGCAGCCTGGCCCACCCGGACGACCAGGCCGACTACCGCGCCATTCAGGACGCGGCCCTGGCCGCCGACCGCGACTGGCAGTGGCAGGGTCGCCTGCTGACCCAAAGCGGCGAACAGCGCTGGGTCGACATCAAGGCCACCGCCCGGCGCTTCGAGGATGGCCGCGTGGTGTGGGACGGCATCGTCTGGGACATCAGCGCCAACAAGGCCATCGAGCTGGCCCTGGGCGAATCCCGCGCCCAGCTGCGCGAGCTGTCGGCGCATCTGGAGAGCGTGCGCGAGGAGGAAAAGGCGCGCATCGCCCGCGAGGTGCACGACGAGCTGGGCCAGGTGCTCACCGTGCTCAAGCTGGAAACCTCGATGTGCGAACTGGCCTACGCCGACCTCGACCCTGGCCTGCAGGCGCGCCTGGACAGCATGAAGAAACTTATCGCCAGCCTGTTCCAGCTGGTGCGTGACGTTGCCACTGCCCTGCGCCCGCCGATTCTCGATGCCGGCATCGCCTCGGCCATCGAATGGCAGGCGCGGCGCTTCGAGGCGCGCAGCCAGATCCCCTGCCTGGTGGAAGTGCCGGAGCAGTTGCCGGCGCTGTCCGACGCCAAGGCCATCGGCCTGTTCCGCGTACTGCAGGAAGCGCTGACCAACATTCTGCGCCACGCCCAGGCCCACAGCGTGGAGATCAGCCTGCGCGCGCAGGGCCATCAGCTGTGCCTGCGGGTCAGCGATGACGGCCGCGGTTTCGACCCGGCGGCGGTGCACGGCTCCTTTGGCCTGGTCGGCATGCGCGAGCGCGTGCTGATGCTCGGCGGCACACTAAGCCTCGACAGCCACCCCGGTGCAGGCACTACCCTGTGTGTATACGTGGCCCTGGATGAGGAGACAGAGCAGTGATTCGAGTGCTGGTGGCCGAAGACCACACCATTGTCCGCGAGGGCATCAAGCAACTGATCGGCATGGCCAAGGACATGCAGGTGGTGGGCGAGGCCGGCAACGGCGAACAGCTGATGGAGGTGCTGCGTCAGACGCCCTGCGACGTGGTGCTGCTGGATATTTCCATGCCCGGCGTGAATGGCCTGGAAGCCATCCCGCGCATTCGCGCCCTGCTCCAGCCACCGGCGGTGCTGATGCTGTCGATGCACGACGAGGCGCAGATGGCCGCCCGCGCCCTGAAGGTCGGCGCCGCCGGCTACGCCACTAAGGACAGCGATCCGGCGCTGCTGCTCACCGCCATCCGCAAGGTCGCCAGCGGCGGCCGCTACATCGATCCGGAGCTGGCCGACCGCATGGTCTTCGAGGTCGGCCTGACCGACTCGCGGCCGCCCCATGCTCTGCTCTCCGAGCGCGAGTTCTCCGTGTTCGAGCGCCTGGTTCAGGGCGAGGGCGTCAACGAGATCGCCCAGCACCTGGCGATCAGCAGCAAGACCGTGAGCACGCATAAGGCGCGCCTGATGGAAAAGATGGGCGCCCACTCGGTGGCCGAACTGGTCAAGTATGCCCTGGAACACAAGCTGGTCTGACGCCCTCACCCCCAGCCCCTCTCCCAAAGGGAGAGGGGAGCTAAGGCGCAGACCGTTTTCTCCCTCTCCCTCCGGGAGAGGGCCAGGGTGAGGGGGCTGCCGGCAACTCGCACACTTGTAGGGCAATCCCTACAAAAAATCGGCCTGCCGCCCTACCGCAAGTTGTCCGCCTGCCCGATTTGTTGGACGGTCCCGCGCACCTAGTCTTTGCTCATCGGCAAGACAAAAACAAAAGGTGCGGTGATGAGCGATTCTCAGGCAAACGACATCCTGGTCAGTTTCCGCGGCGTGCAGAAGAGCTACGACGGCGAAGCGCTGATCGTCAAAGATCTCAACCTGGATATCCGCAAGGGCGAGTTCCTCACCCTGCTCGGCCCGTCCGGTTCCGGCAAGACCACCAGCCTGATGATGCTGGCCGGTTTCGAAACCCCCACCGCCGGGGAAATCCTCCTCGACGGCAAGGCCATCAACAACGTGCCGCCGCACAAGCGCAACATCGGCATGGTGTTCCAGAACTACGCGCTGTTCCCGCACATGACGGTGGCCGAGAACATGGCCTTCCCGCTCAGCGTGCGCGGCATGAACAAGACCGACATCCACGAGCGGGTCAAACGCTCGCTGGCCATGGTCCAGCTGGACAAGTTCCGCCACCGCTACCCCGGCCAGCTCTCCGGTGGTCAGCAGCAGCGCGTGGCGCTGGCCCGCGCACTGGTGTTCGAGCCGCAGCTGGTGCTCATGGACGAACCGCTCGGCGCGCTGGACAAGCAGCTGCGCGAGCACATGCAGATGGAGATCAAGCACATCCACGAGCGCCTGGGCGTCACCGTGGTCTATGTGACCCACGACCAGGGCGAAGCCCTGACCATGTCCGACCGCGTGGCCGTATTCCATCAGGGCGAGATCCAGCAGATCGCTCCGCCGCGCGATCTCTACGAGGCGCCGAGCAACACCTTCGTCGCCCACTTCATCGGCGAGAACAACCGCCTGCCGGGCACCCTGGTCAGCCGCGACGGCGAGCGCTGCAGCGTCAAGCTGGCCCGCGGCGAAAACGTCCAGGCCCTGGCGGTCAAGGTCGGCGCCAGCGGCGAGCCGGTCAGCCTGTCGATCCGCCCCGAGCGCGTGCGCCTGAATGCCGCCAGCGAGAACTGCGCCAACCGCTTCAGCGGCCGGGTCGCCGAGTTCATCTACCTGGGCGACCACGTGCGCATCCGCATGGAGGTCTGCGGCAACCCGAACTTCTTCGTCAAACAGCCCATCGCCGAACTCGACCCCGCCCTGGGCGTGGGCGATGTCGTGCCGCTGGGCTGGCATGTCGAGCACGTCCGCGCCCTCGATCCGCTGCTGGCGGAATGAGTGCGCCGCGCCACACCCCACAACAGCAAAACCCCATACCCTGCACCGTGGAGACAACAACAATGAGCACCGCAACCCGCAGCAAGTTGACCAGTAGCACCTTCCGTCTCGCCGGCCTGGCCCTGGGCCTCGCCGCCGCATCCTCGGCCATGGCCGCCGACCTCACCGTGATTTCCTTCGGTGGCGCCAACAAGGACGCCCAGACCAAGGGCTTCTACCAGCCGTGGGAAGCCACCGGCAAAGGCAAGATCATCGCCGGTGAGTACAACGGCGAAATGGCCAAGGTCAAAGCCATGGTCGACACCAACAGCGTGTCCTGGCATCTGGTCGAAGTGGAGTCGCCGGAGCTGGCCCGTGGTTGCGACGAAGGCATGTTCGAGGAAATCGACCCGGCCATTCTCGGCAATCCCAAGGACTACGTGGAAGGCACCATCCAGCCGTGCGGCATCGGCTTCTTCGTTTACTCCACGGTCATGGCCTACAACGCCGACAAGCTGAAAACCGCCCCGCAGGGCTGGAACGATTTCTGGGACGTGAACAAGTTCCCGGGCAAGCGCGGCTTGCGCAAGGGCGCCAAGTACACCCTGGAATTCGCCCTGATGGCGGACGGCGTGGCACCGAAAGAGGTGTACACCGTGCTCGCCACCAAGGAAGGCCAGGACCGCGCCTTCAAGAAGCTCGACGAGATCAAGCCGCACATCCAGTGGTGGGAAGCCGGTGCCCAACCGCCGCAGTTCCTCGCCTCCGGTGACGTGGTCATGAGCTCGGCCTACAACGGCCGCATCGCCGCAGTGCAGAAGGAAAGCAACCTGCAGATCGTGTGGAACGGCGGCATCTACGACTTCGACTCCTGGGCCATCCCGAAGGGTGCCAAGGATGCCGACGCCGCCAAGGAGTTCATCGCCTTCACCCTGCAGCCGCAGCAGCAGAAGGTCTACTCGTCCAACATCGCCTACGGCCCGGCCAACAAGAAGGCAGTGATGCTGCTGGACCCGGCGCTGGGCAAGGACATGCCGACCACCAAGGCCAACATTGCCAATCAGGTGGCCATGGACGTGACCTTCTGGGCCGACTACGGCGAGCAGCTGGAACAGCGCTTCAACGCCTGGGCGGCCAAGTAAGTTTCAACAGTGGTGCCCTCTCCTGACGGAGAGGTTTGCGAGAGGGGCGGCCCGTGCCCCTCTCATCCCTCGCCTGCCTTGGGCGAGGGTGTTTTATCCCGGTGTCTCTGGAGCCCGCGATGGCCACTACCGTTTCCCTCACTGAATTCGCCGGACTGACGCTCAAGCAGAAGCTGGCGCGTGCCGAACGCATCAACCGGCTCAAGGCCCAGGGCCTGATCCTGCCGCTGCTGCTGTTCCTCTTTGTCGTCTTCGTCCTGCCGATCGCCCTGCTGCTGTACAAGAGCGTGGAAAACCCGGAAGTGGTACGCAGCCTGCCGCGCACAGTTACAGCCATCGCCAGCTGGGACGGCCGCGGCCTGCCCGCCGAACCGGTGTATCAGGCACT
Organism: Pseudomonas fluvialis; assembly: GCF_014207935.1. Classification (GTDB taxonomy): domain Bacteria; phylum Pseudomonadota; class Gammaproteobacteria; order Pseudomonadales; family Pseudomonadaceae; genus Aquipseudomonas; species Aquipseudomonas fluvialis_A. The sequence continues at coordinate 319,171 of NZ_JACHLL010000004.1, forward strand.
GGCCGTGGACCTGGCCGAAGCGCGCAAGCAACAGACCATCGGCGACCTGTCCAAGCGCATGAACATGGAACTGGCCGGCTACCGCAGCCTGATGGCCAAGACCGGACGCGCCCTGCCGTTCAAGCAGGAACCGGCTTCCTACAAGGATGCCCTCGAGAACCTCGACGAGCGCTGGGGTGACCCCGCCTACTGGCAGGTGATCCGCCGCAACAGCAGCGCCTTCACCGGCTACTACCTGCTGGCGGCACTCGACCACCGCATCGACGATCTCGGCGAGCTGGCGGCCGCCACTCCGGATCAGTCGATCTACCTGGATATCTTCGCCCGCACTTTCTGGATGGGGCTGGTGATCACCCTGCTCTGCCTGGTGCTGGCCTACCCGCTGGCTTACCTGCTGGCCAACCTGCCGACCCGCACCAGCAACCTGCTGATGATTCTGGTGCTGCTGCCGTTCTGGACCTCGATTCTGGTGCGGGTGGCGGCGTGGATCGTGCTGCTGCAGTCCGGCGGTCTGATCAACAGCACGCTGATGGCGCTGGGCATCATCGACCAGCCGCTGCAGCTGGTGTTCAACCGCACCGGTGTGTACATCTCCATGGTGCACATCATGCTGCCGTTCATGATCCTGCCGATCTACAGCGTGATGAAGGGCATATCGCCGACCTACATGCGCGCCGCCATTTCTCTCGGCTGCCACCCGTTCGCCAGCTTCTGGCGCGTGTACTTCCCGCAGACCGTGGCCGGTGTCGGCGCTGGCTGCCTGCTGGTGTTCATCCTGTCGATCGGCTACTACATCACCCCGGCCCTGCTGGGCAGCCCGAACGATCAGATGATCAGCTACTTCGTCGCCTTCTACACCAACAGCACCATCAACTGGGGCATGGCCACCGCCCTCGGCGGCCTGCTGCTGCTCGCCACCATGCTGCTGTACGTGGTGTACAGCTGGCTGGTCGGCGCCAGCCGTCTGCGTCTGGGTTGATCAGGAGAACATCGACATGCTCAGTCCGTACAAATCCCCGATCGAGAAACTCTGGTTCTGGACCCACCGTAGCCTCTGCGCCCTGGTCCTGCTGTTCCTGGTCCTGCCAATCCTGGTGATCGTGCCGCTGTCGTTCAACTCCGGCAGCTTCCTGGTCTACCCGCTGCAGGGCCTGTCCATGCGCTGGTACGCCGATTTCTTCACCTCGGCCGAGTGGATGCGCTCGCTGACCAACAGCATGATCGTCGCCCCGGCGGCGACCCTGCTGGCCATGGTCTTCGGCACCCTGGCGGCCATCGGCCTGACCCGCGGCGAATTTCGCGGCAAGGCGCTGGTGATGAGTCTGCTGATCTCGCCGATGGTCGCCCCGGTGGTCATCGTCGGTGTCGCCAGCTACCTGTTCTTTGCGCCGCTGGGGCTGGGCAACAGCTACATCTCGCTGATCCTGGTGCACGCCGTGCTGGGCGTGCCCTTCGTGATCATCACCGTGTCGGCCACCCTGCAGGGCTTCAACTACAACCTGGTGCGCGCCGCCGCCAGCATGGGTGCGTCACCGCTGCTGGCATTCCGCAAGGTGACCCTGCCGCTGATCGCCCCCGGGGTGATTTCCGGCGCGCTGTTCGCCTTTGCCACCTCGTTCGACGAAGTGGTGGTGACCCTGTTCCTCGCCGGCCCCGAGCAGGCCACCCTGCCGCGGCAGATGTTCAGCGGTATCCGCGAGAACCTGTCACCAACCATCGCGGCGGCGGCGACGCTGCTGATCGGTTTCTCCATCGTCATGCTGCTGACGCTGGAGTGGCTGCGCGGGCGCAGCGAGAAGCTGCGGACTCAGCAGCCGGGCTGAAGATCGATGCTGCATATGAAAACGGGCGCCTTGAGGCGCCCGTTTTGTTTCCCCACCCGATGCGCTAAGCCCATTGCCGGAGTGGCCGGATAATCAGGTTTCGCCCTGCTGGGCGAGTTTCTTTTGGCATTGTCCCAAAAGAAACCAAAAGGTCTAGCCCCGTCATCCGGCCCAGCGCTTCGCGCAGGGTCCGCTCACTCCATCGCTGCTCCGAGGGCCGGCTTACAAGGCCGTCGTGGCCCTTTAAGCCTCTCGCCGCATCCCTGCGGCTCGCCCCTCTGCGCAACGATTCCATTCGCCCTCCTGAAAGGGGCGTGAGGTGTTGCCTGCAAGGCAGTGCACAGAGAGCCAAAGAGCCCAAGCGTTTGGATTCAAACCTTCAGGCCACTCGGAGCCGAGTCCCCGTCAGGAGGCCGACTGGAGGTGTCGCGCAGGGGGACGAGCGGCCGGGATGGCCGCGCGAGGCATAACGGGACAAGGACGTCCCGTGTATGCCGGTCCCCGAAGCGGCGCCGGAGGGAGGGAAGTCTGGCCACAGGCCAGACCCGGATGTCGGGGGGCGCTTTCTTTTGCTTACTTTTCTTTGCGCAAACAAAGAAAAGTGAGTCGCCCGGCTGGGCGAAACCAAACATTCAAGCACTCGCACTAAATAGCCAGAGCACAGCGTGAAACAGCACCTTCAGTGCAAATGCGGGGTTTCACAAAACACTGATGCAGCATTGAGGCTCAGCGGGGCTTTTTCCCCGCCGGTTTACCACCGAGCTTGCCACCCGCCTTGGCCCCACCACCGCCCAGCTTGGGCACCTGGCGCACCGCCTTGACCTTGGGCTTGTTGTCATCGCCCTCAAACCAGCGCCCCAGGTGAATATTGCCCTTGCCGCCGGCCGATGCGCCGCTGCCGGGCACCAGTTTCTGCTTGGGCTTCTTCGGCTTTTTCAGAATGGCGCCACCGGGAGCCGTCAGCGGTACACGGTGATCGGGAATGAAATCCGGCTCGTCGCGGCGCTGCAGCACCTGACCGATCAGGGTCTCGATGGCGGCGAGCTGGTCCACCTCGTCGGCACACACCAGCGAGATCGCCTCGCCGGTCGCGCCCGCCCGCCCGGTACGACCGATGCGGTGCACATAATCCTCGGCCACGATGGGCAGGTCGAAATTGACCACCTGTGGCAGGTCGTGAATATCCAGACCACGGGCGGCGACATCGGTGGCCACCAGAATCTGCACCTCACCGGCCTTGAAGCGCTCCAGCGCGCGCAGGCGGCTGGGTTGCGGCTTGTCGCCGTGGATCGCATCGGCGCTGACGCCCTCGGCCAACAGCTCCTCGACCAGCGCATCCACTCCCTTGCGCGTCTTGGCAAACACCAGCACCTGCCCCCAGCGCTGCTGTGCCAGCAGGTGCAGGAACAGCTCGGCCTTGCGCTTCTTGTCCACCGGAATCAGCCACTGCTTGACGCTCTTGGCCGCGGCATTGCGCGGGCTGACCTCGATCGACAGCGGGTTGCGCAGCAGCTCCTTGGCCATGGCGCGGATGGCGTCGGAGAAGGTGGCGGAAAACAGCAGGGTCTGGCGTTTTTTCGGCAGGGCGCAGAACAGCTCGTCAAGCTCGCGGGCAAAGCCCAGGTCGAGCATGCGGTCGGCCTCATCCAGCACCAGCGCCTGCAGCTGCTCGAAGCGCACGGCGTTCTGCCGGTACAGGTCCAGCAGACGACCGGGCGTGGCCACCAGGATGTCGATGCCCTTGCGCAGCTTCATCATCTGCGGGTTGATGCTCACCCCGCCGTACACCGCGTAGCAGCGCAGCGGCAGGTTCTGCCCGTAGGCCAGCAGACTCTGCTGCACCTGCTCGGCCAGCTCGCGGGTCGGCACCAGCACCAGCGCCCGTACCGAGTTGCTCGCCACCTGCGGCCCCTGCTGAGTCAGGCGCTGCAGCAGCGGCAGGGCAAAACCGGCGGTCTTGCCGGTGCCGGTCTGTGCCGCGGCGAGCAGGTCTCGGCCCTTGAGCACCGCCGGTATCGCCTCTTTCTGCACCGGCGTCGGCGTCTGGTAATCAAGGGCGTTGAGGGTGACGAGCAGCGGCTCGATCAGGCCAAGGGCAGCAAAGGACATGGGGCAATACCGGGTCAGGCTCAAAGACCCGCTAGTTTACTCTGCCGCCCGACTTTGCGCCCGCCACTGCGGCAGACCGATGAGCAGCACGGCGGCGAGAATCACTGCCATCGCCAGCCATTCGGCCGTGTTGATCTGTTCGCCGGCAAAAACGATGCCCAGCAGCACCGCCACCACCGGGTTGACGTAGGCATAGCTGGTGGCCGCCGCCGGGCGCACGGTCTTGAGCAGATAGAGGTAGGCGCTGAAGGCGATCAGCGAGCCGAACACGATCAGGTACAGCAACGCCCCCCAGCCAGCCAGACTCGGCGCCTGCTCCAGACGCTCGCCGGTCAGCGCACTGGCGGCCAGCAGCACCACGCCGCCGCCGAGCATCTGGCAGGCCACCAGCATGAAGCCCTGTGGCAGGTCGAGCTGCTTGCTCCACATCGAACCGAACGCCCAGCTGGCAGCGGCCGACAGCAGCAGCGCGGCGCCCAGCGGGCTGGCCTTCAGGTTGTCACCGAGATTGAGCAGGGCGATGCCGAGCAGACCGAGGGCAATCCCGGTCCACTCCAGCGCACGCGGACGCTGCCCCCACAACAGGCCAAACAGCAGGGTGAACAGCGGTACCGTGGCAATCGCCAGCGCCGCCACCCCGGAGGCCACGCCCAGGTCTTCGGCCATGGTCACCGCGCCATTGCCGATGCTCAAAAGCAACACGCCCAGCACGCCGGTGTACAGCCACTGCCGGCGGGTCGGCCAGGGCGCACCACGCAGCCGCAGCAACGGCAGCAACAGCAGTGCAGGAATGATGAAGCGCAAACCGGCCATCAGCAGCGGCGGCCAGGATTCGACGCCGATGCGGATCACCAGGTAGGTCGAGCCCCAGATCAGATACAGGGCGGCAAAGGCACCGATCAGTAACCAGGGGAAACGGGAGGCAGGCATGACGCAACTCTCGACGTGCGGCGAGCCAGTGTGCGAGTCACTGGCACAGGCTGAACAGTTACAGTCGTCAGGAAAAACTGTACCGCTCAATGACGCAGCAGCAGCGTGCCTTCAATCGGCCGGTAGTCATCGGCCGCGCGCAGCAGTGCCTGGGCGGTCAGGCCGGGGACGCCATAGACCAGTGAGCGGGTGCCGAAGCGCAGCCTGGCCCGCTCCAGCAACTGATCGAAATCACCATCGCCAGAGGCCAGGACAATCTCGTCGACCCGTGCCGCCGCTTCGATCACATCCAGGGTAATGCCGACATCCCAGTCACCCTTGGCCGAACCGTCGCTGCGCTGGATATAGGGCTTGAGCTTCACGGTGAAACCGAGGTTGCGCAGGATCTGCTGAAAGCCCTGTTGCTTGGCATCGCCACGGTCGATGGCATAGGCATAGGCCTCGACAATCTGCCCGCGCGCCGCCACCTCCTGCCACAGGGCGTTGTAGTTGAAGTGGCAACCATGGGCCTGGCGCACGGTGTAGTAGAGGTTCTGCACATCGGCGAACAGGGCAATGGTTTTCACGGGGTGTTTGATGTCCGGATCGCGTCAGGGAGGCGGCGATTATGCGCCGATGGCTACATTCTGTATCGTTTGACGCCTATCTCGGCAAAGGACTGGCCATGTTCATCGCGCATCTGCCTGCTGGCTACCTGCTTGGCCGAAGCCTGCTTCGCTGGAAACCCACACAGATGTCTCAAACGCTCTGGCTGATGGCAGCATTGCTGGGAGCAGTCGCACCAGATCTGGACATGTTGTACTTCTATCTCATCGACCAGCGTCAGCATCACCACCACAGTTACTGGAGTCACTGGCCATTGCTGTGGTTCTCCCTGTTGGGTCTAGCCGTCATTGCCTGCATGGCATGGTGCGGTGAGAAATTGCCGCGACTGGCACTGCTGTTCAGCCTGAACGGCTGTTGTCACCTTGTTCTCGACACTCTGGTGGGTGATATCTGGTGGCTAGCACCTTGGAATGACAAGCCATTTGCGCTGTTCAGCGTGCCTGCTCGATTCAGTCCCTGGTGGCTTAACTTCATCCTTCACTGGTCATTTGCTGTTGAGTTGTTCCTCTGGTTTCTGAGCATTTATGCCTATTGTCACCGCGCGCCCTTGCCAGTGCATGGAGCCGACCGGCGCGATCCGCTAGAGTGACGGCACGTCCATTGCTGCTGGCCTGCCCATGAATGCCCTGCGAGTGCTGCGCGAAGCCGCCTATTTCTACAGCCACAATTTTCTGCGTATCGCCCTGCTCTGCCTGCCATTGCTGTTGCTCGAACGCCTCAGCGAGCTGGCACTGCGCGAGCAGTTCGGCCACTGGCCGGAAGGCGCCCTGCAACTGCTGTTCGGCGTGCTGTTCTACCCGTTGTACACCGGCATGCTGATCCTCTTTCTCGATGCCCGCAGTCAGGGCCGCGATGCCAGTGCCGCGGAACTGTTCGGGCGAGCCCTGCAGCTGTGGCCGGGTTTCGCCCTGCTCACCGCACTGACGTCCGTGCTGGTCATGCTGGGCCTGAGCCTGATGCTGCTGCCGGGGATGATCCTCATCGTTCTGCTGGCCTTTGCCGAATACCTGTTGGTACTGCGCGGCCAGTCGCCACTGGAGGCCATGCGTGGCAGCATTCGCCTGGTACGAGGGCAGTTCCTGCCGCTGGCCGGCTGCATTTTCAGTGTTCTGATTCCGCTGTGGCTGCTGGATGCCTGGCTGGCCGACCGGCTCAGCGCCGAGCCGGTTGCAGACCTACTCAGCGGCGGTCTGAGCGGCCTCTTGCAACTGTTCGTCAGCGTGGTGGTGTTTCGCTACTTCATGCTGCTGGAACAGCGGCCGCAACTGGAGCCGCGCGACCACTGAGGCGTCAGGACCGGTTACGCTCAGGCTTTAGCCCGGACATCCGCGGCAGTAACGCCCGCTCGAACAGGCGCGGGAAATAACGCGCCAGCAGGCGGGCCCGCCAGTTGACGTTGGACAGCACCAGCAGGCGTTTGCGCTTGATCGCCGCCTGGTAGATTTCCTCGGCCACATCCTGGGCCGAGGCAACCCGGCCCATGGCCAGCGGTGGCCGCGCGGCCGCCGCATCGCCGACCAGGGCATTCTTGCGCAGGTCGGTGGCGGTGAAACCGGGACACACCAGCATCACATTCACCCCCGAGCCCTTGAGTTCGTAACGTAGCGTCTCGAACAGCCCATGCAGCGCATGCTTGCTGGCGTTGTAGGCGCTGCGATAGAGCAGCGGAGCGAAGCCCGACAGCGAGCTGAGCACGATCACCTGACCATGGCGGTTGACCAGGCTGTCGAAGGCCGCCAGTGTGCAATGCAGGGCGCCGAAATAGTTGACCGCCATGACCCGCTGGAACACCGCCAGGTCGGTCTCGGAAAAGGTGCTGCGGTGGGTGATGCCGGCATTGTTGATCAGCACGTCGATGCCGCCGAAACGTTCGCTGGCCAGCGCCACAGCCTGATTGACCGCCGCCGCATCGGCCACGTCGCAGGCTAGCCCCAGGGCCTCGGCATTGAACTGATCGCGCAGGTGCTGCACCAGGAAATCAAGCTCGCTCTGCTGCAGGTCGAGAATCACCAGGCGCGCCCCGGCCTGGGCAAAACGCATCACCAGGGCACGACCGATGCCCGCGCAACCGCCGGTGACCAGCACCACCTTGCGCTCGAATACCTTGCTGTGAAAAACCTTGTGCGGCATGACTTCCCCCGGGTTCAACTCACAACTGCTTGTGGCTGCCATCGCACAGTGGCGGCGTCTGGCTGTGCTTGCAGCCACAGAGATACAGGGTTTTGCTCTCCTCGGCATGAAACTTCAGCGGTGTCAGCCCACTGCCCTTGTGCGCGCCATCGCAGAACGGCTGTTTGGCACTGCGTCCGCAGCGGCACCAGAAATAATCCTGCCCGGCTTCAACCGCCACGGCATAGGGTGCTTTTTGTGCAATCACCGGCTCGTCCATCGCATTGCCCTCGACTGACTGCCGACGCGCAGGCGCCGGGCATCGCTCAAGCATAGTTCAGGCTCGCGACTGGACAGCAGCGGGAGCATTGCCCATGCTCGAAACAAGCACCTGAAAAACAGCCCGAGAACAAGACGGCCACCAGCCGCCGGGAAACCATGCCGCCACACCTTGCACCTGCCCATGCCGAGCAGCTCCGCGCGCTTCAGTCCTGGCGACTGCCGAGCATGGCCGCCCTCTGCCTGCTGCTGGTCAGCGCACTGAGCATGGCCGGGGTGCCGCAACGTGAAACCGTGACAGTGCGCTACCTGGAGTTTCCTCCTTACAGCTTCACCAATGCCGAGGGTCTGCCGGACGGCAGCATCATCCGGCTGACCCGGCGCCTGCTCAGGCAGGCCGGCTACCCCGCCGACTTTCGCTCCGCCCCGAGCGCCCGCCTGTACGGTGGTCTGGCCGATGGCAGTATCCATCTGTGGCCGGGGGCTCCGGGCGTGCCACAGCTCAAGGGGCTGACCCTGGAAAGCCGCTATCAGGTCGCCGAGGTCAACCTCAACCTGTACCACCGCAGCGACACGCCGACACCTGCGCTGCCTGAGGGACTGCGCGACAAGCGGGTTATCCTGCTCACCGGCTACACCTACCGCCCGCCGGTATCCGACTGGCTGAAAGACCCGCAGCTGGGCATCAAGTCGACCCAGACCAGCAGTCATGCCTCTGCCCTGGCCATGCTGGAACTACGCCGCGGCGACTTCTTCATCGACTACCAAAGCCCGGTGGAGCGTGAACTGCAGGCCCGCAATCTGGCGCCACTGCCGTACATCACCCTGCATCGCCTGCCGATCAAACTGATCATTTCCAAGGCAGCGCCCAACAGCCAGCAACTGCGCGACGACCTCGACCGCGCCTACGAAACCCTGCGCGACGCCGGCGAAGACCTCAGCCTCTGAACACCCGTCACATCCAGGGATTACCCGGCGTGGGCACGCCGTCCTCGATGGTCGCCCCGTCCATGCTGCCGGCCCGGGCTTGGATCACCAGATAGTTCAGCGGCTCTTTGCCGGTGTTGCGCCAGCAGCGCCGGCCCTCGGGCGCAACCCGCACCACTGAACCCGGCCCCACAGGGACAATGCGCTCATCCACGCAGAATTCGCCCTCGCCGCTGACGAAGACATACACCTCCTCGTTGAGTCGGTGGCTGTGCCAGAACGGCACCGCGATGCCTGCCGGCAGGGCATTGATGGAGATTTCCATCCCACTCAACCCCAGCTCGTCCTTGAGAAAGTGCTTGCCCTTAGCCGGTCTCGGTAACAAAGGGTGGGCAAATTGATAGTTCATCCACTGCTGCGGCTCACCAACCTCGACACAGGACATATTGTGTTCGCGACTCATGGTTTTTCCTTTTTCAACGTTAGTAGCGGCCAGACTGCCGGCGACCTGGCCTGCGCCAGAGCCACCGGCACCGTGGTGGTCAATGCCCGTTCTGGGCGGTCAGTGCAGGCACACGACCCTGACGCTCAAGCGCCTCCAGGCGCTGCCGGGCGAGCGTGAGCTGGTCAACAGCGCTGCCGGCCTGACGCTGCTCGGCCTGGACAAACCAGCTATAGGCATACTGGGCATGCGCCAGTGCCTGGGACGGATTGGCCGCCATGGCCTCGAGGTGGCATTGGCCGGCTCCGAGCGCCAGGCGGCTGTCGATCAGTTCGGACTCGATCTCGCTGGTCAGGCACTGCGGCTGCGCGGCCTGGGCGGGAAACACGACACTGGCGGCGATAACGGCCGCCAGACTCACGGGTAATAATGGGCGCATGTCGGTCGCTCCTGGGGTTTGACGTTCTCGGCTCTTGATCCCATCATGGTTTCATAATGGAACCTGAGATCGACAATAGGTTTCATTATAGAACCTGTCAAGGCCTTTTCAGGCCTTGCCGACCAGATTGACTGCCCTCAGGACCGCCCCATGGAAAGAGTGAGTTTCGAAGACCGCAATTGCTCGATAGCCCGCGCTCTGGACGTGCTGGGCGACTGGTGGAACGTGCTGATCATCCGCGAGGCGCTGTGGGGCACCCGCAAGTTCGATGATTTCCAGCGCCACCTCGGCATGTCCAAGAGCATCCTGTCCAAGCGCCTGAAGCTGCTGATGGAGCACGACATCCTGGAGAAACGCAGCCAGGGCAGCAGCGTGGATTACCAACTCACGACCAAGGGCCGTGAGGTTCAGGCCATCATCGTCAGCCTGCTGCAATGGGGCGACCGCTGGTACCCGCAGGCCGAAGGTCCGCCCGTGGTGCTGGTCAATCGGCACACCCGCGCACCGCTAGCTCCGCTGCGCTTTCAGGATGAACAGGGCAACCCGCTGGAACTGGCCGACATCGGCCTGAGCGCGGGCCCCGGCGCCAACGAGGAAACCCGCGAGCGGATCCGCCAGATCCAGTGCCTGCATGCGGTGGACTGAGACCGACGCTACTTGCGCGGTTTGGCCCGCGCCGTGGGCTCGGCGATCAGCGGGTCGTCCGGCCAGTAGTGCTTGGGGTAGCGCCCCTTGAGATCCTTCTTCACCTCGGCATAGGTATTGGCCCAGAAGCTGGCCAGGTCCTGGGTCACCTGCACCGGCCGGCGTGCTGGTGACAGCAGGTGCAGCAGCACGCTCTGCCGCCCGCCAGCGATGCGCGGCGTTTCGGCCAGGCCGAACAGTTCCTGCAGGCGCACCGCCAGCACCGGCGGCTGCTCGCTGTAATCGATAGCAATGCGCGAGCCGGACGGCACGGCCAGGGCCTTCGGCGCCAGCTCGTCCAAGCGTTGAGGGAGCGGCCAGGGCAGCAAGGTCGCGAGCATGGCCGGCAGATCGAGGTTGGCAAAGTGGCTGAGCCGGCTGACCTTGCCCAGGTAGGGCAGCAGCCAGTCTTCCAGCGAATCGCGCAGCGCTGCATCGGACAGGTCTGGCCACTCGCTCTCGCCCTTGTGCTGCAGATCGAGCCGTCGCAACAGCGCGATGCGTGCCTGCCACTGGCGCAGTTCGGGCGTCCAGGCCAGCAGTTCCAGGCCCTTGCGCCGCACCAAGGCGAGCAGCGCGCGGCCACGTGCAGCCTCGTCCAGTTGCGGCAAAGCCCTGCTGTCGAGCACCAGCTCGCCGACCTTGCGCTGGCGCTCGGCGCGCAGCACGCCCTCGCGTTCGTCCCAGTCGAGCACGTCCAGCTCGCGGACCTGCTCGGCCAGCTCAGCATCGAACAGTGCCGGCTCCAGATCGGCGGCCAGATAGATGCGCTCCTCACGCTGGCCCTGACGGCTGCCCAGGTCGGCGATCACCAGCCATTCGTGCTTCATCAGCGCATCGGCCTCGGCAAACAGCGCCGCGCGGCCATTGGCCAGGCGGTATTCGGCACCGCCGGCGCGACGCTGGCGGGCGATGCGGTCCGGATAGGCGAAAGCCAGCAGGCAGCCGAGCCAACGCGGGTGTTCGGGGTCGGGCACGGCCTCATCGGCCTTGCCGCGAAGATAGGAACGAAATTGCCGGGCCAGCTGCCGCGCGCGCTGCACGCCACCTTGCGCACCGCGTGCGGCGCGACTCTCGCCGGCCAGCAGGCTCATGCGGCTGTGCAGGTCGGCACCCGCGCCGCGCAGGATGTCGCGCTCGGACAGCAGCGCCGCCAGGTCCGCCGCCAGAGCCCCCAGCTCCAGCGCCTGGCCGCGTAGCAGCAGATGGGCGATACGCGGATGCGCCGGCAACTCAGCCATGGCCTGGCCGTGGGCCATGAGTACACCGCGTTCATCCAGGGCACCGAGGCGCGTCAGCAGGTCACGGGCCTGGGCGAAGGCGGCCGGCGGCGGCACATCCAGCCAGGCCAGCTCAGAGGGTTCGACACCCCAGCGCGCCAACTGCAGCGCCAGCCCGGCGAGGTCGGCCTGGAGGATTTCCGCCTCGCCGTAAGCGGCCAGCTGATCGTGCTGGTTCTGCGACCACAATCGGTAGCACACCCCAGGTTCCAGTCGCCCGGCACGGCCGGCGCGCTGAGTGGCCGATGCCCGGGCGATACGCTGGGTGTCCAGACGGGTCATGCCGCTGGCCGGGTCGAAACGCGGCACCCGCGCCAGACCCGCATCCACCACCACGCGCACGCCGTCGATGGTCAGGCTGGTCTCGGCAATATTGGTGGCCAGCACCACCTTGCGCTGCCCGGCCGGCGCCGGTTCGATGGCCGCGCGCTGGGCGGAGAGGTCCAGCTCGCCATGCAGCGGGCAAAGCAGCACGTCCGCGCGCCCGGCCAGATTGCTCTCCAGTTGCTCGGCCACCCGGCGGATCTCCGCCTGGCCGGGAAGGAATACCAGCAGGCTGCCCGGCTCGTCGCTCAGCGCCTGCAGCACCGTCTGCACCACGCGCGGCTCGATCCATTCGCCGGGCTGCCAGGGCGCGCCCCAGCGCATATCCACCGGGTACATGCGACCTTCGCTGGACACCACCGGCGCCTCACCGAGCAGCGCGGACAGGCGCTCGCCTTCCAGCGTGGCCGACATCAGCAGCACCTTGAGCGGCGTGTCGCGCAGCAGCTCGCGGCCATTGAGGGTGAGCGCCAGCGCCAGATCGGCATCCAGGCTGCGCTCGTGGAATTCATCGAAAATCACCAGACCGACGCCCTCCAGCGCCGGGTCGTCCTGCAGGCGGCGGGCGAGGATGCCCTCGGTGACCACCTCGATGCGCGTGCGCGGGCCGACCTTGCTGTCCAGGCGGATGCGGTAGCCCACCGTCTCGCCAACCTTCTCGCCCAGCTCGCTGGCCAGGCGTTCGGCGGCGGCGCGCGCAGCCAGGCGGCGCGGCTCCAGCATGACGATGCTTTGTCCGGCCAGCCACGGTTCGTCCAGCAGCGCCAGCGGCACGCGGGTGGTTTTGCCGGCGCCGGGCGGAGCCTCCAGCACGGCTTCGTCGCGTTCGTTCAGAGCGGCGCGCAGGGCCGGCAGTACGTCATCAATCGGCAGGCGGTTCATCGTTCCTCCACACAAGGCCGGCGATTATAGGGCGAACCCGTGCCGGGACAGGTGGTCTCAGGCACAACCCCAGGCGAGCTGGGGTATAGTTCGCGCCATCGCGTCAGGAGGTTCCCATGCGCTTTTCCACCCGTCTGCTGTGTGCCGCTCTCGGCACCACCCTGCTTGCTCAGCTCAGTGCCTGCGGCACCCTGTTCTACCCGGAACGCCGCGGCCAGATCGAAGGCAAGCTCGATCCGGCCATCGTCGCCGCCAATGCTGTCGGTCTGCTGTTCTACATCCTCCCCGGCCTGATCGCCTTCGGCATCGACTTCGCCACCGGCGCCATCTATTTCCCCGAGGGCAAATACTCGGTCGCTCCGGAAAAGCTGCAGGAGACGCTGGGCACCGACGGTCAGGTCGATCGCCGCAAGCTCAAGGCTCTACTGGAACAGGAGCTGGGCCGCAGCCTGCCGCTGGATGATCCGCGCCTGCTGGAACAGCGCGGCAACCCGCAACAACTGGCCGGCCTGGGCCTGGCGCCATCGGCATGAGCGCCAGCACACCCTACAAGCACGCCAGCCTACTGAAGCTGGCCACCCGTGCCTCGCTGCTGGTCGCCATCACCCTGGTGGTGGCCAAGGCCATTGCCTGGTGGCTGAGCGGTTCGGTCAGCCTGCTCGCCGGCCTGACCGACTCCTTGCTGGACAGTGCCGCTTCCTTCCTCAATCTGCTGGCCGTGCACTATGCGCTGAAGCCGGCCGATGACGACCACCGCTACGGGCACGGCAAAGCCGAGGCCCTGGCCGGGCTGGCCCAGGCGATGTTCATCGGCGTCAGCGCCGTGCTGGTCGGCGCCCAGGCCGTCGAGCGCCTGCAGAACCCGCAGCCGATCGGCTCCGCCGAGCTGGGCATTGCCGTGATGCTGCTGTCACTGGCGCTGACCGCCGGCCTGCTCGTGCTGCAGCGCCACGTGATCCAGGTCACCGGCTCCACGGCGATCCGCGCCGACTCCCTGCACTACCGCTCCGACCTGCTGCTCAACGGCAGCATTCTGCTCGCCCTGATCCTCGCCGGCATCGGTTTCAGCCAGCTCGATGCGCTGTTCGGCCTGGCCATCGCCGCCTACATCCTGTGGAGCGCCGTGGGCATCGCCCGCGAGTCGGTGGCGGTACTGATGGACCAGGAACTGCCGCTGGAAGTCAGCGAACGCATGCACGAACTGGTCTGCGCGGTGGACGGCGTGATTGGCGCCCACGACCTGCGCACGCGCATTTCCGGCAGCCACTGGTACGTGCAGCTGCACCTGGAACTGCCGGCCGACCTGCCGCTGGTGGAGGCCCACCGCCTGTGCGAAGCGGCCGAAGCGGCGATTCACGTCGAGTTCCCCCGCGCCGAAGTGCTGGTACACCCGGACCCGGTGGAAGCCAAGGCAGACTGAGCAAAAGACCGGGGCCAACAACTAGAGTTTTTACTCTAAAAAACGCTAAGCTGGCGCCGCGACTCTCCCCATAACGACACTACAAGGAGCTTCACATGACGCTGACGGCAACTGCCTGCGCCCTGCTCGGCCTGGTGGCCTGGGCCCTGGTTCTGGTCTTTCTGCTGGTCAACCAGCGCGGCCTGATGGTTCTGACCGGCAAGATGAAGGTCAATGCCTTCGCCCCGGATGGCAGCAACACCCCGAGCGACTTCGGCCAGCGCCTGGTACGCGTGCATGCCAATTGCCTGGAGAACCTGCCGCTGCAGGCGGCTGTGCTGCTCTATGCCATTGCCGCTGGGCAGACCGCACTGACCGACCCGCTGGCCGGCCTGCTGCTCGGCGCCCGCCTGTTCCAGTCGGTCATGCACCTGATCAGCACCGGCCCGCTGTTCGTCTGGCTGCGTTTTGCCGGCTTTTTCATCCAGCTGGCCATCCTGGGCTACTGGCTGCTGTTGCTCGGTGGCCTGATCTGACAGGCGCCGTAAAACACACGCGCACAAAAAAGGAGGCCCCCGGCCTCCTTTTTTGTGTCCCTCCCAGGTGCTTGTGACACCCTTGCCTATCGCCCGTCTGGTTGGACAGTGCGGACCCGGTGGCCAGCGCGACCCGGTGGGATCGGCGGCGCCGCAGCAACTGATTGGCCGCTGCGATTGGACTGTGTTGTCCGGGCCTTGAATCTGGAACAAAGGTTACCCAGGCGAGCGGGGAGAATGCTTGCGAAGATTGCCGACAAGAACACCGCTTGCGCAATAAATCACCAAGAATAAGAATGATTAGGCAATCCAGCATAAAAACAGGCCAGCCATGAACAAACTCGACCGCTACGACCTGCGCATTCTTGCCGAACTGCAGCGCGACGCGCGCATCTCCAACCAGGAGCTGGCCGAACGCATCGGTCTGTCCGCCTCACCCTGCTCACGGCGGGTCAAACAGCTGGAAGACGACGGTTACATCGCCCGTCAGGTGGCCCTGCTCGATCGCAAGCTGCTCGGCCTGACCCTCACCGCCTACGTGCAGATCGGCATGGACCGGCACACCCCCGAGCGCTTCGAGAACTTCGAGGCGGCCATTCGCCAGTGGCCCGAGGTGCAGGAGTGCTGCCTGGTCACCGGCATGGATGCCGACTACCAGCTCAAGGTGGTGGTGCCGGACATGGACCACTACCAGAAATTCCTCCTCGGCCGCCTGACCCGCGTCGATGGCGTGACCAGCGTGCGCTCCAGCTTCGTGCTCAATCAGGTACTGGCCAGCACCGAGCTGCCGCTGGAGCACCTGCGCAGCTGAGCGGCATCCGACAGAGCGACACTCTGTCGTCTGTCGAAGGCAATCGCCTGCCCGTATAATCGCCGGCCGTTACGAATCCCCCGGCGAGGTCGACGTGGAAACCGAACAGTTCGAAGCCCTGATGATGTACACCCTGGTGGGCGGCCTGATGCTGTTCATGGCCTTCATCATCTGGGACCTGGCGAAGAAGTCCAAGGCCGGCCGCCTCGGCACCGCCATCCTGTTCCTCGGCCTGGGGCTGTGCCTGTTCGCCTTCGCCGCCAAGCCGATCATCGGCTACTTCATCGAAATGGCCCGGCATATCCAGACCTGAGTTCGGGCCTACTCGAACGCGTTATTCGAACAGAGCATCCAGCGCCTGCTCCAGGCGCGTCACCGCAATAACCTGCAAACCGGCCGGTGCCTCCTTGGGCGCGTTGCCCTTGGGCACGATGGCGCGCTTGAAGCCGTGCTTGGCCGCCTCCTTAAGGCGCTCCTGACCGCTCGGCACCGGGCGAATCTCGCCGGACAGGCCGATCTCACCGAACACCAGCAGATCATGCGGTAGCGGCTTGTTGCGCAGGCTGGAAATCACCGCCGCCATCAGCGCCAGGTCCGACGCCGTTTCCAGCACCTTCACCCCGCCAACCACGTTGAGGAACACATCCTGATCGTAGGTCGCGATGCCGCCATGCCTGTGCAGCACGGCCAGCAGCATGGCAAGGCGGTTTTGGTCCAGGCCCAGGGTCACGCGCTTCGGGTTGGCCATATGGCTGGTGTCGACCAACGCCTGCACCTCTACCAGCATCGGCCGGGTGCCTTCCCAGGTGGCCATCACCACGCTGCCGGGCACCGCCTCCTGGGCGCGGGTAAGGAAGATCGCCGAAGGGTTGGTGACTTCCTTCAGGCCCTTGTCGGTCATGCCGAACACGCCCAGCTCGTTGACCGCACCGAAGCGGTTCTTCACCGCACGCAGCAGGCGCAGGCGGCCGTCGGACTCGCCCTCGAAGTAGAGAACCGTATCGACCATATGCTCCAGCACGCGCGGACCGGCCAGCGCGCCCTCCTTGGTCACGTGGCCGACCAGGAAGATCGCCGTGCCGCTCTGCTTGGCGAAGCGCACCAGCAGCGCTGCGCTCTCGCGCACCTGGGCCACGCCGCCGGGGGCGGACTGCAGCTGCTCGGTGAAGATGGTCTGGATCGAGTCGATCACCATCACCTTGGGCTGCTCGCGGCGCGCCACCTCGATGATCGATTCGATGCAGGTCTCGGTCATCACCTTGAGCCTGTCCTGCGGCAGCTCCAGGCGCCGCGCGCGCATGGCCACCTGCTGCTGGGATTCCTCGCCGGTGACGTACAGCGCCGGCAGGCGCTGGGCGATATTGCACAGGGTCTGCAGCAGGATGGTCGACTTGCCGATGCCGGGGTCGCCGCCGATCAGCACCACCGAGCCGTCCACCAGGCCGCCGCCGAGCACCCGGTCCAGCTCGCCGGAGACGGTGGAGAAGCGCGGAACTTCCTCGACGCTGACCTCGGCCAGGGTCTTGATCTGCGCCTGCTGCCCGGCCCAGCCGCCGCGCCCGGACGGCGCGCCGGCACCGCCGCTTTCGATCATTGTCTCGGTCAGGGTATTCCAGGCCCCGCACTCGCCGCACTGCCCGGCCCACTTGGGAAAGGTGGCGCCGCACTCGGTGCAGCCATACATGCGTTTGGCCTTGGCCATGGAAGTCTCCGCCTGCTGGAAAAGCGGGCATGATACTGGAGGGCGATTCAATAGACGAAAAACGCCAAAGCCATTAGCGTCCGACCAATCATTTCACCAACCCGCTGCCGTGCCGAAGCGAGCAAATTCGATGACTTTTGAGGGCTGGATGCAGCACCGGGGCTTATCCCCGTCCACAGTGAAGAAATATGAAGGTGCTGTACGTGGCGTAATGTCTGAATGGGCTACGCAGAACGGGCTAATAAGCGGCCCACTGACCGCGATAAATAGCTATATCGCCTTCAAAAAAATTGCCGCCAGTATTCGAGAGCTGCCCATTTACATCGAACGAAATGAGCGCGGTCACAATATGTACAACGCCGCGCTTGAGAAGTTTTCTGACTTCCTGGCGGAGGGGCATGAGAATGATGCGGAAGCGGACATCGACGAGATACTAGGGGACTGCACTAAATCCGTGACAGAAATAAGCACCCTTGTAAAAGCAAGAATCGGCCAGGGCGCGTTCAGGCAAAAGCTGATTTCTCATTGGAATGGCTGTGCCGTAACTGGATTCAAAGACACCTGTTTCCTAGTCGCCTCGCACATCAAACCTTGGTGCGTATGCAACGACGATGAACGCCTTGATCCCTTTAATGGGTTACTGCTGATTCCAAATCTGGATAGAGCCTTCGACTCTGGCCACATCACATTTTCAACTGAAGGCGACATCATAATTTCGCCTCAACTAGCCGATCCCGAAGAGCTGGGTATTTCAGCAACGATGCGCTTATCACTTGCGCCCCAACACGAACCATACTTGGCATTTCATCGCCAACACGTATTCCGCGCGGATTGACCCTATGCAAATCCAACTGATCCAGACCAGCGCCGAGCAGTTACCACTGATTCGCAATCTCTACCAGTTCTACGCCTATGAGTCGTCGAACTGGGAGGAAGAGGATGTCGAGACCGATGGCCGTTTCTATGTGCACGATCCCTACCTGGCGCTGTACTGGCAGCGCGAAGACTGGAGTGCGCAGCTGATTCTGGTCGACGGTTTCATCGCCGGTTTCCTGCTGATCGAGCGCAGCGAACTGCCGGGCGTCGATGCCCTGGAGTTCGCCGACCTGTTCATCCTCAAGAAGTACCGCCGTCAGGGCATCGGCCGTGCGCTGGTCGAGCAGGTGATGCTCGCCAGCCAGCACAGCTGGATCGTCAGCCTCTATCCTCAGGACCCGCTGGCGGTGCCGTTCTGGCAGGCCATGTTCGAGCAACTGCCCTTCCGCTCGCTGCAGCAGCTGGTGGATGCCGAAGACCCGGCCCTGCTGACCTATCTGATCAACCAGCGCCCGCACTAAGCCGCTCGTCCAGCACACCAACCCGGCGCACCGGCTGAACTATCCTCCCTTGAAAGCAGTGGCCGCTTCTGCCCGCTGCCGGGAGGTCCCATGGAACAGCCCGTGCACAGTTTCACCCAGTTGTTCGCCCAATTGGGCTTGCCCAGCGATGAGGCCTCGATCCGCCACTTCATCGGCTGCAACAGCCCACTCGCCGAGCACCTCGACCTGGCTGACGCGCCCTGCTGGACGCCGGCACAGGCCGCCTTCCTGCGCGAAGCGGTAGCTGACGATGCCGACTGGGCCGAAGCCGCCGACGCACTCAGCGCGGCCCTGCGTCAGGCCCGACCGGCGTCAGGTTGAGCGGCCATGTACGAAGGCAAGGCGCACCCACCGCTACCCCATGCGCAGTTTCTCCGCCGTCTGCTGCTGCATGCGCTGGCCGCTCTGGCGCTGCTGACGTTTTCGCTGCTGCTGGGCATGGCCGGCTACATGCATTACGAGCAGTTGCCCTGGCGCGACGCCTTCCTCAATGCCGCCATGCTGATGGGAGGCATGGGCCAGGTTGATGCGCCCAAAACCAATGCCGGCAAAGTCTTTTCCGGACTCTATGCGCTGTATGCCGGGCTGGGCTTTCTTGTCACCGCCAGTTTGCTGTTCGCGCCCTGGGTGCATCGGGTGATGCACCGTTTCCATTGGCAGGAGGATCGTTAGCCCATGCCCTTGCCCAGCCGTATCGAACGCGACTCCTTCGGCACCATTGCCGTCCCCGGCGATGCCCTGTGGGGCGCGCAGACCCAGCGCTCGCTGCTGCACTTTGCGATTTCCAATGAGCGTCTGCCGACCGAGCTGATCCTCGCCCTGGTGCAGGTCAAGCAGTGCTGTGCGCAGGTCAATGGCGAGCTGGGCCTGCTGCCGGCCGATGTGGCGCAAGCCATTGCCACTGCGGCCGGCGAGGTGCTGAGCGGCGAGCATGCCGGGGCCTTTCCGCTCAGCGTCTGGCAGACCGGCTCCGGCACGCAGAGCAACATGAACGTCAACGAGGTGCTGGCCAACCGCGCCAGCGAGCTGCTCGGCGGTGAGCGCGGCCAGCAGCGCCGGGTGCACCCCAACGATCAGGTCAACCTCGGCCAGTCTTCCAACGACATTTTCCCCACCGCCATGCACCTGGCGGCCCTGCACGGCCTGTGCGACCAGTTGCTGCCGGCGCTGCGCCGGCTGCGTGAGTGCCTGGCGGAGAAGGCCGGCGAGTTCGCCGACGTCATCAAGATCGGCCGCACCCACCTGCAGGATGCCACCCCACTGACCCTCGGCCAGGCGATATCGGCCTGGGTCGCCCAGTTGGGCCATGCCGAACGGGGCATCGCCGCCAGCCTGGATGCCCTGTGCGAGCTGGCAGTCGGCGGCACCGCCGTGGGCACCGGGCTAAACACTCATCCACAGTTCGGCGCGCGGGTCGCCGCCATGCTGGCCGAGGACAGCGGTCTGCCGCTGCGCTGCGCCGGCAACCGCTTCGCCGCCCTGGCCAGCCACGACGCGCTGGTCAGCAGCCACGCCGCCCTGAAAACCCTAGCCACCACCCTGCTGAAGATCGCCAATGATGTGCGCTGGCTGGCTTCCGGACCGCGCTGCGGCCTGGGTGAGCTGCAGCTGCCAGAGAACGAACCGGGCAGCTCGATCATGCCCGGCAAGGTCAACCCGACCCAGTGCGAGGCGCTGGTGATGCTCTGCTACCAGGTGCTTGGCAACGACGTGGCGCTAAGCCTCGGCGGCGCCCACGGGCAGTTCGAGCTGAATGTGTGCAAACCGCTGATCGCCCACAATTTCCTGAACAGCGTGCGCCTGCTCAGTGACGGCATGCACAGCTTCGAGGTGCACTGCGCGCGGGGCATCCAGGCCGATCGCGCAAGGATCCAGGCGCTGCTGGAACACTCGCTGATGCTGGTGACCGCACTCAGTCCGCACATCGGTTACGACCAGGCAGCGGCCATCGCCAAGCATGCCCATGCCGAAGGCCTGAGCCTGCGCCAGGCGGCACTCGACCTGGGTCTGGTCAGTGCCGCCGATTTCGATGCCTGGGTCCGTCCGGAGCTGATGCTCGGCCCAGCGCCAGACTGATACGCCAGGGTCTAGGCTGTACGAATAGGCGCAGCGTCGCTGCTCTGCATTATCCGAGTGCCGACAAGACACCATGAGCCATGATCTGAGCGCCACCCCGACACTCCCCAGCCTGCCCAGCGAACTGGCGCCAGCGCTGATGGCGGACTTGCCACAGGGTGTATTCATCACCAATCATCTGCAGCAGGTGGTGATGGCCAATGCCGCGCTGCTGAACACCTGTGGTCTCAGCGAGGCCATGCTGATCGGAAAACCCGGCGACTTTCTGCTGCATCCGCTGAGCAATCCGCAACAGCATGCCGCCATCCTCGCCGCTCTCGCCGGCGAAGCCAGCTTCCAAGGTGAGCTGTGCCAGCAACGCCCCAGTGGCGAACTGTACTGGGCCGAACTGCACCTGGTGCCACTGCACACGGCCACGGGCGCCTTCAGCCACTGCCTGGGCACCCTGCATGACATCAGCATCCGCAAGCAGATCGAACTGGAGCTGCAGGCCAGCGAGCAGCGCTACCTGGACCTTATCGAACACATTCCCGCCGGCGTCGTGGTGCATGGCGCCCATTCGGAAATCCTCCAGGCCAATGCCCGCGCCTGTGACCTGCTGGGGCTGAGCCTGGAGCAGATGCGCGGTCTGGAGGCCATCGATCCGCAGTGGCAATTTCTCAAACCCGACGGCACACCGATGGCGCTGGAGGATTACCCGGTCAACCAGGTACTGCGTGATCGCCTGCGCGTGCAGAATCTGGTGGTAGGGGTCAAGCGCAACGACGCCACCGGCCTGGTCTGGGCCATGTGTAATGCCTTTCCGGTGCTGGATAACGGCGGCCAGCTCAGCGAGGTGGTGGTGTGCTTCACCGAGGTCACCGATCTCAAGCGCACCGAGCAGGCCCTGCGCAAATCCGAGGAGCGCCTGCGCCTGGTGCTGCTTGGTTCCAACGATGCGCCCTGGGACTGGGACCTGCAAAGCCAGAGCGTGTACTACGCACCACGCTGGTGGCAAATGATCGGTCTGGCGGTCGAGGAGCAGCCGCCGACCATCGCCCTATGGGACAGCCTGCTGCACCCGGACGACAAGCAGCGGGTGGATGCCAGCCTGGTGCGCATTCTCGGCTCCAGCGTGCAGAGCTTCGAGCTGGAGTTCCGCCTGCGGCACAAGGAGGGCCACTACGTGCCGCTGCTATCGCGCGGTTTCATCCTGCGCGACGAAGACGGCACGGCATTGCGCGTGTCCGGCACCAATACCGACCTCACCGAACGCAAGCTGGCCGAGGAGCGCATCCACCAGCTGGCCTATTTCGATGCCCTGACCGAACTGCCCAACCGCCGCCTGCTCATGGAGCAGTTGCGCAAGGCCCTGCTCGGCTGCGCGCGCCACCAGCGCCAGGGCGCCCTGCTGTTCATCGACCTGGACAATTTCAAGGCACTCAACGACACCCTCGGCCACGACATGGGCGATCACCTGCTGCAGCAGGTGGCGCAACGCCTGCGCGACAGCGTGCGCGAGGTCGATACCGTGGCGCGCCTGGGCGGTGACGAGTTCGTGGTGATGCTCGAAGACCTCAGCGAACAACCGCAGGAAACCGCCCTGCAGGCGGAGATGGTCGGGCAGAAGATTCTCGCTGAGCTGAACCGCCCCTACAGCCTCAGGGAGCGCCCGTACCACAGCACGCCGAGCATCGGCATCGCTCTGTTCGACCAGCACACCGCCGGCCTCGATGAACTGCTCAAGCAGGCCGACGTGGCCATGTACCAGGCTAAGGCCGAAGGACGTAACACCCTGCGTTTCTTCGACCCGAGCATGCAGGCCAGCGTCGACCGCCGCGTGGCCCTGGAGCAGGACCTGCGCGACGGCCTGCAGCGCGGCGAGCTGCTGATCTACTGCCAGCCGCAGGTCAATGTCGCCGAGCAGATCACCGGTGGCGAAATCCTGGTGCGCTGGAACAGCCCAAGTCGCGGCATGGTCTCGCCAGCCGAGTTCATTCCGCTGGCCGAAGCCACCGGCCTGATCCTGCCCCTCGGCGAATTCGTCCTGCGCCAGGCCTGCCAGCACCTCGCCGCCTGGGCCAGGGAGCCGGCACTGGCGAACATCACCCTGGCGGTGAATGTCAGTGCGCAGCAGATGCACGAGGACTTTTTCGTCGAACAGGTGCTCGGCATCCTCCTGGAAACCGGCGCCAACCCGCAGCGCCTCAAGCTGGAACTGACCGAGAGCCTGCTGGCCAAGAATATCGACGACATCATCGCCAAGATGAATCGCCTGCGTAGCCATGGCATCAGCTTCTCGCTGGATGATTTCGGCACCGGCTACTCCTCGCTCAGCTACCTCAACCGCTTCCCGCTGGAACAGCTGAAGATCGACCAGTCCTTCGTCCGCGATGCAGTCATCGAGCCCGGCAATGCCGACATCGCCCGGGTCATCATCGCCCTGGCCGACAAGCTGCAGCTGAAGGTGATCGCCGAAGGCGTGGAGACCGCCGAGCAGCGCCAGTTCCTGCTCGATAACGGCTGCCAGCACTTCCAGGGTTTCCTGTTCGGCCGGCCGATGCCCATGGACGAATTCACGGCGCGCTGCCAGCAGGCCTGAAGCCGAGTTGATCCGCATCACGCTGCATCGGCGGATGCTCGGGCAGACTGGCCACAAAAAGGAGTTCGGCCATGCGCATCCTGCTGTATTTCCACCTGCTCGGCGCCAGCGTCTGGATTGGCGGCCACCTGGTGCTGGCCCTCGGCATCCTGCCCGGCGCCCTGCGCCGGCGAGACGTGCAGGCTATCCGCAACTTCGAGCAGGTCTTTGAAAAGATCGGCCTGCCAGCCCTGCTGCTGCAGGTGATCAGCGGTTTGTGGCTGGCCACTCAGTGGTTACCCCATGCCCTGTGGCTGGGCGACAGCCCGCAGGCAGGGTTGATCCAGGCCAAGCTCGGTCTGCTGGCGCTGACCGCCGCCCTTGGCGTGCATGCGCGCCTGGTCCTGATCCCGCGACTGAGCGCCGAACGCCTGCCGGTCCTGGGCTGGCACATTGCGCTGATCACGCTCTCGGCCCTGGCTTTTGCCTGGGTAGGCAGCGCTTTCCGCTTTGGCGGACTGTTGTAGAAACCGCCGAAAACGATCTAAAAAAGCGCACCGCCTTAATTGCTTTGTCATCACAAAGCTTGCACTCTCGAACCCTGTTTGGCCCGCTGCGGCGCATGCGCCGCGGCCCTGCCGATGGATACGAACCCACCTACGCCAAGGACCCGCCATGCTCACTCTGCGCCCCCTCGCCACCGCCCTGCTGCTGGGCAGCCTGACCCTCACCGGCTGCACCGCCAAATATGCCGATCAGCAGCAATTCTCCGGCTACCTGCGCGACTACTCGAAACTGGAAAAAACCGAATCGGCCTCCGGCCAGCCGGTACTGCGCTGGATCGACCCGAGTTTCAAGGCGCAGAACTATCGCAACATGGTGGTGCAGAGCGTGCAGTTCTATCCGGCGCCCAAGCCCTCCGAGCAGGTCAACACCCAGGCTCTGGAAGAGTTGTATCGCTACACCAACAGCCAGGTGAAAAACGCACTGAGCAAGAAGTTCCAGCTGATCGACCTGAAGAACGGCGCCAATATCAGTGGCAGTCAGACCCTGATCTTCCGTGCGGCAATCACCGGTGTATCGACCAGCACCGAATCGCTCAAACCCTACGAAATCATCCCGATCGCCCTGGTCACTGCCGCCGCCATGACCGCTGCCGGCGAGCGCGACAAGAACAGCGAACTGTTCCTTGAAGCCGAGCTCATCGACGCCAGCACCGGCAAACCCGTGCTGCAGGTGGTGCGCAAAGGCTTCGGCAAGAACCTGGACAACGATGAACAGCAGGTCACCCTGGACACCCTCAAGGGCGTAATCGACAGCGTGGTGCGCGATATCGAGCAGTTCCAGTAACGCAGGTGCTGCCATACGAAAGGGGCTCCGCGGAGCCCCTTTTTACTGCCCGAGGTTTACCTCAGCGTCTGCGCCAGCAGCCCGAGCAGAGCGGCCCCCGCCAGCACCTCGATGACCCCGCGTTTGAACAGCAGCAGCGCCAGCGCCGCCAGCAGGGCAATCAGCGCCGCCGGCCATTCGAAACTGCCACTCCAGCCCTGCGGCCAGAGCACATGCCAGGCGAAGAACAGCGCCAGGTTGACGATCACGCCCACCACCGCGGCGGTGATGCCGGTCAGCGGCGCGGTGAACTTCAGCTCGTTGTGGGTCGACTCCACCAGCGGCCCACCGGCCAGGATGAACAGGAACGACGGCAGAAAGGTAAACCAGGTAACCAGCGCCGCCGCCAGTGCTCCACCGACAAAAGCCGACTCGGGGCCGAACACCGGCTGCACATAGGCACCGACGAAACCGACAAAAGCCACCACCATGATCAGCGGCCCCGGCGTGGTTTCCCCCAGCGCCAGGCCATCGATCATCTGCGTTGGCGTCAGCCAGCCGTAATGCCCCACCGCGCCCTGATAGACGTAAGGCAGCACCGCATAGGCGCCGCCAAAGGTGAGCAGCGCCGCCTTGGTGAAGAACCAGGCCATCTGCGTCAGCGTGCCCTGCCAGCCGAACAGCGCACACAGCAGTGCCATCGGCAGCAACCACAGCAGACCACCGACCAGCAGCAGGATAATCAGGCGCGACAGGTGAAAGCGCGCATGGGCTGGCGGCGGCGTGTCGTCATCGATCAGCGCCGGACCATAATCGCGCTGCTGCCCCGCATGCCCGCCGCCGACGGCAAAATACTGCGGCGCCAGACGACCACCAACAAAACCAGCCAGTGCCGCGCCGAGCACGATCAGCGGAAACGGCACCTCAAGGGCGAAGATGGCGACAAAGGCCGCCGCCGCAATCGACCACAGCCAGTTGTTCTGCAATGCCCGCGAGCCGATGCGATGCGCCGCCTGCAGAACGATGGCAGTCACCGCCGGCTTGATGCCATAGAACAGCCCGGCCACCAGCGGTTGCTCGCCGTAGGCGATGTACAGCCAGGACAGGGCGATCAGAATGAACAGCGAGGGCAACACGAACAGCACCCCGGCGACGATGCCGCCCCAGTGGCGGTGCAGCAACCAGCCGATATAGATCGCCAGCTGCTGGGCCTCGGGCCCGGGCAGGACCATGCAGTAGTTCAGCGCATGCAGGAAACGCCGCTCGGAAATCCAGCGCCGACGCTCGACCAGCTCTTGATGCATGATCGCAATCTGCCCGGCCGGCCCGCCGAAGCTGATGAAGCCCAGCTTGAGCCAGAAGTGCAAGGCCGTGACAAAGCTGACCCGAGTGGGGACGGCAGAAGCGCTATCGCTCATGGTGCAAGAGCCCGGAAATCACAAAACCGGCACTCTAGCAGCTTGGGCATGACAATAAAAAAGCCCGACCAGTCTGCCTGATCGGGCTTTCGTGACAGCGCGGGCTAATCAGCCGCCGCAGGCACCGCAGCACTCGCCCTGGGACTTCTTCAGCATGCGCGCCAGATCGTCCTTCAGCGCCACGCGCTGCTGCTTGAGACCGCCGAGGGTCACGTCATCCAGCAGTTCGACGCCGTCTTCGACGCGGCAGATGCGCTTATCCAGCTCCTCGTATTCACCGGCCAGGCGGGCAAAGTGGTTATCGCTCTGACGCAGCTCATGCAGGGCATCGCGCAGTTCCGGGAAATCTTGAATCAACGGGTGGTGATCTACATGCATCGGGGGCAACTCCGTGGTTGGCTGTTGGGGTCAGACTAACCAGCCACCTGCCGGTCGCCGTTGACCGGGATCAACATCAGTGCAGGTCCGCACTGGCTTTGGCCTGGCACAGGCGTTCAGCCAGCTCATCCTTGAGGCCCACGCGCTGCAGCTTGAGGCCCAGCAGCAGACAGTCGTCCAGCGCCTGGCGCCCGGCCTCGACCGTGAATATCCGCTCATCCAAGCGATGGTACTCATCGACCAGATGCTGAAAGTGACCGTCGCAACGTTGCAGGAGCTGCAACTGAGCAACGTACTCGGGAAACTCGCGTTCCAGGGGATGCTTCTGCAATGGCATAACCATACCGTCCTCGCAGGTGACAGACTCAAGCCTAGCAGGCCCTTGCCTGGACGCCGTCGGCCTGTGCTTAACTAAAGTCAGTCACAACACGAGCCTCATCATGTCGAATAGTCGCTGCGGTGCCTGCCGTGACGGCCAGGCCCTGAACTTTCCCATCAGCATGGCCTTCCAGCCCATCTGCGACTTGCAGAACCGCAAGGTCTTTGCTCACGAAGCGCTGGTCCGCGGCCCCCCAGGGCGAGTCGGCCGGCTCACTGCTGCAACAGGTGGATACCGATAATCTCTACGCCTTCGACCAGGCCTGCCGGATCAAGGCGGTCGAGCTGGGCGCGCGTCTGAACCTGCCAGGGCTGCTGTCGATCAATTTCATGCCCAACGCCGTCTACCAGCCAGAAACCTGTATTCGCGCCACTCTGGAGGCTGCTGCGCGCTTCGGCTTTCCACTGGAGCGGATCATCTTCGAGGTGACCGAACAGGAGCAGGTGCTGGACATCGAGCACCTGCTGCGGATTCTGTACGCCTATCGCAAACAGGGCTTCAAGACGGCGATCGATGACTTCGGTTCCGGCTATGCCGGCCTCAACCTGCTGGCGGATTTCCAGCCCGATCTGCTCAAGCTGGACATGGAACTGATTCGCGGTATCGACCAGGACAGCGTGCGCCAGGTACTGGTCGACGGCACGGTGCAAATGTGCCGCCGCCTAGGTGTCGAGGTTATTGCCGAAGGCGTGGAAACCCGCGAGGAGCTGGCCGCACTGAAGGACATGGGCATCCATCTGTTCCAGGGCTATCTGCTGGCCCGGCCGGGATTCGAGTCACTGCCGGAAGTCGACCTCGCCCTCTGAACCGGAGCTGCATTACACTGGGTCGCATCTCCATCTGGAAGGAACACACAACAGCATGAGCATCCTCAGCGAATTCAAGGCCTTCGCGGTCAAAGGCAACGTCGTCGACATGGCCGTGGGCATCATCATCGGCGCCGCATTCGGCAAGATCGTCACCTCCTTCGTCGGCGACGTGATCATGCCGCCGGTGGGCCTGCTGATCGGCGGGGTGGATTTCACCGACCTGGCCATCACCCTCAAGGCCGCCGAAGGCACTGCCCCGGCGGTCATGCTGAGCTACGGCAAGTTCATCCAGACCATCCTCGACTTTGTCATCGTCGCGTTCGCCATCTTCATGGGCGTCAAGGCGATCAATCGCCTCAAGCGTGAGGAAGCCGCTGCCCCGGAAGCCCCGCCGGCACCGACCAAGGATCAGGAGCTGCTCAGCGAAATCCGCGACCTGCTCAAGGCCCAGCAGAAGCCCTGACGCGACCAGCGGTAACGACGGCGCCTGCGGGCGCCGTTTTTGTTTCAAGCGGCGAGCCGCTCGCTCGGCAGCTGACGGATGAAGTTGTCGGCCCGGGCCGTCATACTGGCGGTCCTTATCGATAGTCCACGTCACGCCCGAACCCGACCAGCAGTCCGTATGCCCCTATTCAGCACGCCCTTCGCCCAGCTCGACCTGATTCGCCAGCCGGACCAGGCCAACGATCCGTTGCAGGCCTTCGATGCCGCCGACGAGTACCTGCTCAACCACCTGCATGAGCAGGGACTGGCGGCGGATGCGCGCATACTGCTACTCAACGACGGCTTCGGCGCCCTGGCCTGTGCGCTCGCGCCCCATTGCCGAGTGACCAGCAGCGGTGACTCCTTCCTCGGCGCCCTGGCCCTGCAGAAGAATCTGGCGCGCAATGACCTGCCTGCCAACAGCGTGCCCTTCGTGCCGGCCAGTGCCCCGTTCGAGGGGCCATTCGACTGGGTGCTGATCCGGGTGCCCAAAACCCTGGCCCTGCTGGAAGAACAACTGATCCGCCTGCATGGCCAGCTGGCGCCCGGTGCCAGGGTTGTCGCCGCCGGCATGATCAAGCACCTGCCCCGTGCCGCCGGTGAACTGCTCGAACAGTACATCGGCCCGCTGCAGGCGTCCCTGGCGGTGAAGAAGGCGCGTCTGCTGTTAGCCACTCCCGAGGCGAGGCCTACGCCCGTGTCGCCCTACCCGACCCGCTACCGGCTGGACAAACCCGCGCTGGAGCTGGCCAACCACGCCAACGTGTTCTGCCGTGAAGGCCTGGATATCGGTACCCGCGCCTTCCTCCCGCACCTGCCCAAGGCTCTTGGCGCACTGCGTGTGGCGGACCTGGGTTGCGGCAACGGCGTGCTCGGCATCGCCTATGCCCTGAGCAATCCGCAGGCGCAGCTGACGCTGGTGGACGAGTCGTTCATGGCCGTGCAGTCGGCTCAGGAAAACTGGCAGGCCGCGCTGGGTGAGCGCAGCGTCAGCATCCGTGCCGGCGACGGCTTGGCCGAGCAAGCCGCCGACTCCCTCGACCTTGTGCTGTGCAACCCGCCGTTCCACCAGCAGCAGGTAGTCGGCGACTTCCTCGCCTGGCGCATGTTCCAGCAGGCCCGTGCTGCGCTGGTCACCGGTGGCGAACTGTGGATCGTCGGCAATCGCCACCTGGGCTATCACGCCAAGCTCAAGCGCCTGTTCCGCGGCGTCGAGCAGGTAGCGGCCACCCCCAAGTTCGTCATCCTGCGAGCCAGCAAGTAAGTCCGCTAGCGCTCCTCCAGCAGGCGCTGCAGTTCCTCGCTCAACGGCATCGGCTGGAAGGCACTGACCCGTGCCCGCCCGTTGTTGCCCAGCGGCACCCACAGCCGTGAAAACAACAGCGCGGCGACTATGCGCGGCACCTGCCCGGCCACTTCGCGCCAGTCGCGGCCCCGCCAGCCGGCCCTGAGCATCAGCCAGTGCGCGCGGGCGTGCTGCAGCGGCAGACGCTGGCCGAGGATATGGGCTCGTTCCAGCCAGGCAACACCGGCCTGCAGATCGCCCCTCGCCAGGGCAGCCTCGCCCTCGGCAAACGCACGTTGCAGGGCTTCGTCCAGCTCAGTGCGCATGGCCCTGCCCACCCTTAAGCTCGCCGTCGGCATGCCGCAGCACCTGCACCGCGGAGCTGACCGCCAGGGCAGCCATGATCCCGGCCACCAGCAGGTCCGGCCAGGCGCTGCCGGTGCCGAACACACCCAAGGCCGCCGCCAGCACGGCAAGATTGCCGAGGGCATCGTTGCGCGAGCACAACCAGACACTGCGCATGTTGCTGTCGCCTTCCCGGTAGGCATAGAGCAATGCCGCGACGCCGAGGTTGGCCAGCAGCGCCAGGCCACCGACCAGACCCATGGTCGGCGCACTGGGCACGCCGCCTTGCCAGGCCTGCCACAGCGCCGCGCCCAGCACGCCGAAGCCGAACACCAGCATGCTCACTGCCTTGAATTGCGCCGCGCGGGCACGCCAGCTGAGCGCCATACCGAGTACCCAGAGGCTGATGGCGTAGTTGGCGCTGTCGCCGAGAAAGTCCAGCGAGTCGGCCAGCAGCGACACCGAGCCGGCGCGAATACCGGCGCCGATCTCGATACCGAACATCGCCAGGTTGACCGCCAGCGCGACCCACAGGATGCGCCGGTAGCGACCGTCATTATTGCGAGGGCCCGCGTCGTGGTTGCAGCAGTGAGCGCCCATTTGGCATCTCCTTGTTTGGGATGCAGACTAGGCTAAACCCTGTAGCCACTACGGAGTCAACATGCACAAGCCACTGACCATCGGTGCTCTGGCCCGCGACAGCGGCGTCAATCTGGAAACCATCCGTTTCTACGAACGCAGCGGCCTGCTGCCCCCGCCGCAGCGCAGCGCCTCGGGCTATCGCCACTATCAGGAAGTGGACGTCAGGCGGCTGCGCTTTATCCGCCGCGGCCGCGAGCTGGGCTTCAGCCTGGAGGAAATCCGCAGCCTGCTGGAGTTAGCCGCCCACCCCGAGAGCCCCTGCGCCAGCGCCGACCAGATGGTGCGCGAGCACCTGGACAGCATCGCCACGCGCATCCGCGACCTGCAGAACATGCAGGCAGAGCTGGGCAAGCTGGCCGGCTGCCAGAGCGGTCATGCCGAGCACTGCCGCTTGCTGGAGGCACTCGACGATCGCCACTGCTGCGATTGAACGGTTCAACGACTCCAGTCGTCGACCAGGGCATTGGCCTCGGCCAGCGAGTCGAACCCCGTCAGGGCGACCCGGCCATCGCTGATCGGCTCGCGGATGATCGGCGCCATGCGCAGCTCCCCGTCGATCAGAATCGCCAGCGGCTGGCCAATCTGACTGGCCGTGATGCTGGCCAACAGCGCCTGGGCCGAGGGCGACAGACTGAGCAACACCACCGCCTGACCATCGCCACCCACCAGCACCTCGGCCTGCTCGATATCGTTCTGACTGAGCACCGGTTGCTCGGCGACCCACAGCTGCACGCCGCTGTGCCGATCGGTTAGCAGACGCAAGCCCTGGCCGGCCTCGGTTTGCGCGCTGTGCATGCCCAGGCTATGCCGGGCCGGCTCGCTGTCCGTGGCACAGCCGGCCAGCAGTACCAGCGCCAGAGCACAAAAGGCCTGCCTCATGGACGCACCAGCATGGCGTCGGCCACCTGCTGGCGCACAGCCTTGCCACGCAGTTGCTCGACCAGGGTCAGGGCAAACTCCAGTGCACTGGCCGGACCCTGGGCGGTGATGCAGTTGCCGTCGACCACCACCGGCTGATCGACGAAGGTGCAACCCGACAGGCGCTCGCTGAAACTCGGGTAGCAGGTCATGCGCCGCTGCTTGAGCACGCCGAAGGCCTGCAGCGCCAGCGCCGGGGCGGCGCAGATGGCGGCGAACAGCTTGCCGGCCTTGGCCTGGCGTACCACCAGTTCGCCCAGCGGAGCATGCTCGGCCAGCGCCTGGGCACCGGGCATGCCGCCCGGCAGGGCGATCAGGTCGAACTCCTGGGCCAGCACGTCCATGAGCATGGCATCGGCGGTCAGGCGTGAACCACGGGCACAGGTGACCATGCGCCGGCTCTCGATACTGGCCACCACCACCTCGACCTCGGCGCGCCGCAGCACGTCGATCAGGGTCACGCTTTCAATATCTTCAACGCCGTCGGCGACGGTGATCAGGGCACGCTTGCTCATGGCAACTCCGCTGGGCAGAAAGCGGCTCAGTACTTGAACTGGCCGACGATACCTTCCAGGCGGTGGGCGTTTTCGCCGGCATGACGTCCGCGCTGCAAGGTGGTTTCGGCCAACTCTACCGTGCGCCCGGCCTCTTCGCTAAGGCTACTGATACGGCGATTGATTTCCTCACTGACCAGCGACTGTTCACGAGCGGCCTCGGCGATCTGCAGACTGCGCTCGGACACCGCGGCGACCCGCGCACTGATGCTGCGTAGCGCCTGCCCCGCGCCCTCGGCCTGGGCAACCCCATGCTCGGCATGCAGACGGCTTTCCTCCATCACGGCAACTGCCGTGCGCGAAGACTTCTGCAGACGCTCGATCATGCTGTTGATTTCTTCAGTGGACGCCTGGGTGCGACTGGCCAGGGTACGCACTTCATCCGCGACCACAGCAAAACCGCGCCCCTGCTCGCCGGCGCGGGCAGCCTCGATGGCCGCGTTGAGTGCTAGCAGATTGGTCTGCTCGGCGATGGTGCGGATCACTTCGAGCACGCCACCGATTTCCCGCGAATGGCCTTCCAGCTCTTCGATCACCTGCGCCGCCTTGCCGACTTCCGACGCCAGAACCCGGATATCACTGATGGTGGCATCGACCACCTGAATCGCGCTGTGCGCCTCCCGATTGGCATCTGCTGTCTGCGCGGAGCTGTCATGAGCATGCTCGGCAACCCCCTGCACGGTCATGGCCATCTCGTTGACCGCCGTGGCCACCTGCTCGACCTCGACGCGCAGCACTTCGGCGCTCTGTTCGGCGGCCTGGGCATCACTCACCAGCTGCGTGGAGGAGTGATCAAGGGTGTGCGCCACATCGGCCACCGTGGCGATCTGCTGGCGCAGACCGGCCACAAAGCGGTTGAAGGCACTGACCACCGCACCGATCTCATCCTCGGCATCCTGACGAATTTCCCGGGTCAGATCGCCACTGCCCTCGGACAGACGCTCAAGCGAACGGCTAAGGCGGCGAATCGGCGGCAATACGCGCAGATGGATCAACCAGGTGCTGCCGATGATCACCAGCACAACCAGCGACCACGCCGCCAACGAGCTGTAATGCAATTCTTCACGCAGCGCTTCTCCATGAGTCAGCGCCTCGGCGTAATCCTCGCTCAGCGGTTTTTGCAGCTCGGCAAAGCGCGCGATCACCTCGGCAGATCGCGCATCAAAGTCGCTCATGACCTGATCGCCCGCCGCCTTACCGGCGGAGCTGTAGGCCTCGAACATGCGCTTGCCTACCGCATCCAGCTCATCCACAGGGGTGCGCAGTTTCTGCAGCTGCGGGGCATAGGCCGGCGCCAGACGGGCAAGCTGTTCCAACAGGCTCAACGCCTCACGATAGTTGGCAGCCGCTTCTTCCGCCGGCTCGCGCTCCTGAGTCAGGCTGGCATCCGTGTAAAACTGTTGAACCTGAGCCAGGTGGTAACGCAGCTCCTGAGTCTGCTCCCGCGCCTCGCTGAGCTGTACCGCACGATGGTCAACCTGATCCAGTGCAGCAATCTCCGTCGAGACCCAAACCGACAGCCCCACGGCCAATGCCACAACCAGCAGGGCACTGCCCCACATCACTCGCACAATACTGAAGTTCATGAGTCCCCCTTGAAACTAAGCGCAGTGATGGCCTTAACGGCCGCAAGCGCAAAACCTGAAGCGGCAACGTTGCAGCGCTGACCTCAACCGGGCAGCCAGAAGCCTACCCATCACTGTAGCCGTGCTGTCGACCAAGTCAGTTTTTCGCCCCGGCAGCGAACTGCTATGATTCGCCACTTTTTTGCGCAGGGACTCGCGGCGATTTTCGGCATGCCGGCACAGCCTGTGCTTGCCTGATGCCTATCGTTCACTGGCACTGCCACGCCCCAGGGGAGTCCCCATGCTGGAAAAGCTGTTCCAACTCAAGGCACACGACACCACCGTGCGCACCGAAATCCTGGCCGGTCTGACCACCTTCCTGACCATGGCCTACATCCTCTTCGTCAACCCGGCCATCCTCGGCGAGACCGGCATGGACAAGGGGGCGGTGTTCGTCGCCACCTGTCTGGCCGCTGCCATCGGCTCGGCAGTGATGGGCCTGATCGCCAACTACCCGATCGCCCTCGCCCCCGGCATGGGCCTGAACGCCTTCTTCACCTACACAGTGGTCCTGCATATGGGCTACAGCTGGCAGGTGGCCCTGGGCGCGGTGTTCATTTCCGCCACCCTGTTCTTCGCGCTGTCGGTACTGCGTATCCGCGAGTGGATTGTCAACAGCATTCCGCTGCCGCTGCGCTCGGCCATCACCGCCGGCATCGGCCTGTTTCTCGCGCTGATCGCCCTCAAGGAAGCCGCTCTGGTGGTGGATAACCCGGCCACCCTGGTTGGCCTCGGTGACCTCACCGCGCCCGGCCCGCAGCTGGCCATGCTCGGTTTCTTCATCATCGTCGCCCTGGAAGCGCGCCGCGTCACCGGCGCGGTGATGATCGGCATTCTCGCCGTCACTGCCCTGGCCATCGCCCTGGGAGTGACCCAGTTCGGCGGCATCGTCTCCATGCCCCCCTCGATCGCGCCGACCTTTCTCCAACTGGATATCGCCGGCGCGCTGGACGTGGGCATGATCAGCGTGATCTTCGCCTTTCTCTTCGTCGACCTGTTCGACAACACCGGCACCCTCATCGCCGTGGCCAAGCGCGCCGGGCTGATGCGGGCCGACGGCCACCTGCCGAAGATGGGGCGCGCGCTGATCGCCGACAGCACGGCAGCCATGGGCGGCTCGCTGCTCGGCACCTCCACCACCACCAGCTATATCGAGTCGGCCTCTGGCGTCGCCGCCGGCGGACGCACCGGCCTGACCGCCTGCGTGGTCGCCGGGCTGTTCCTGCTCAGCCTGTTCTTCGCCCCGCTGGCCGGCACCGTGCCGGCCTTCGCCACGGCGCCGGCGCTGTTGTTCGTCGCCGTACTGATGACCTCGGGCCTCGCCGAAATCGATTGGGACGACATCACCGTCGCCGCGCCGGTGGTGATCACCGCCCTGGCCATGCCGCTGACCTTCTCGATTGCCAACGGCATCGCCTTCGGTTTCATCAGCTGGGTGCTGATCAAGGCTCTGGCCGGACGCTTCAAGGACCTTAACCCGGCGCTGGTCGTGCTCGCCGCCCTGTTCATCATCAAATTCGGTTTCTTCCCTGCATGAGCCAGCTCCAAGACCCGGCGGCTTACACCGCGCAACTGCAAGACAAGGTCGCGCGCCTGCGTGAGCTGCTCGCCCCCTTCGCCGCACCCGAGCCGGAAGTGTTCGACTCGCCGATCGAGCATTACCGCCTGCGGGCCGAATTCCGCCTGTGGCGCGAGGCCGGTGAACGCCACTACGCCATGTTCGCTGCCGGGGACAAGTTCACACCAATCCTGATCGAGCAGTTCCCCATCGCCAGCACCGCCATCAATGCCCTGATGCCGCAGCTCAAGGCGGCCTGGCAGGCCAGCGAAGTCCTCTCGCACAAGCTGTTCCAGGTCGAATTCCTCACCACCCTGGCCGGCGATGCCCTGATCACCCTGTGCTATCACCGTCAGCTGGATGCCGCCTGGCAGGCCGAGGCCGAACAGCTTGCACAGCAACTGGGTGTGAGCCTGATCGGCCGCGCCCGTGGCCAGCGCCTGGTGATCGGAAAGGATTATGTGGAAGAAGAGCTGACAGTGGCCGGCCGCCTGTTCCGCTACCGCCAGCCGGAAGGCGCCTTCACCCAGCCCAACGGCGTGGTCTGCCAAAAGATGCTGCAGTGGGCCTACGACGTACTCGGCGAGCAGCAGGACGATCTGCTGGAGCTGTACTGTGGCAACGGCAACTTCACACTGCCGCTGTCCACCCGCGTCAGGAAAGTGCTGGCCACCGAGATCAGCAAAAGCTCGGTGAATGCGGCGCTGGCCAACCTGGCAGACAACGGCATCAACAACATCGAACTGGTGCGTCTGTCCGCCGAGGAGCTGACCCAGGCCCTCAACGAGGTGCGCCCGTTCCGCCGCCTGGCCGGTATTGATCTGAAGTCCTACGAGTTCGGCACCGTATTCGTCGACCCGCCCCGCGCGGGGATGGACCCGGACACCTGCGAGCTGACCCGCCGCTTCGAGCGCATCCTGTACATCTCCTGCAACCCGGAGACCCTGGCGGCGAACATCGCCCAGCTGCACGACACCCACCAGGTGGTGCGCTGTGCCCTGTTCGACCAGTTCCCCTGGACCCACCATATGGAATCCGGGGTACTGTTGCAGCGGCGCTGAAGCCCAAACAGAAAGCCCGGCAATTGCCGGGCTTTTTGTTTGGGCTGATTCACTCGGCGGGACTCCCTGGCCGGCCGCGTTTGCGAAACTCCACCGGAGTCTCACCGACCCAGCGCTTGAACGCCCGGTAGAAGGTACTCGGCTCGGAAAAGCCGGTGCGCTCGACGATCACCTCGATGCGCTCATCGGTCTTGAGCAACAGCTCCTTGGCCAGCCGGCAGCGGTAATCGGTGACCAGATCGTTGAAGCGCACGCCGGCTACCGCCAGCCGCTCGCGCAGTCGCCGTGCCGGCATGTTCAGGCGCGCCGCCACCTGTTCCAGCGTGGCGCCACCATCGACCAGCAGCTCGCCGATCAACTCACGCACCTTGCGCACCAGGTCGAGTCGTTCCACTTCGGCCAGCTGGCGACGCGCCAGCGACTCGTGCATGCGCAGCAGCTCGGGCGCGGCATGGCGCGACGGCTTGTCGAGCACCGCCGCGTCGAACACCAGGGCATTGCGTTCGGCACCCATGCGCACCGGGCAGCGGTAGACCGCCTCGTAACGTGACAGCGGCGCACCCTCGCTGTGGATCATCCACACTTCACGGGGTCTGAAATCACCCTCGGTCAGGGCATCGAACATGCGGATCACCGCGCCGGCGAGCATCTCCGAGAAGTGCCGCGGCGTGCCGCTGGACAGGCCGAGGTAGAGGTAGGCCAGGCCATCCTTTACTTCCAGTTTGGCGTTCAGCGTATCGGAGAGCAGGCGCACGTAGCGCAGCGAATGGCGCAGGCCTTCGCCAAAGGTGTCGCTGGAGAGGAACAGGTATTCCAGCAGCAAACCATGGAAGGCCGGCAGGTGCTGCGCCAGATACAGGCCGACATCGGCGTCGCCGCACTCTTCGGCGGCGGCCTTCCAGAACAGCGCCTGGGCCGCATGGGGAATGCGCCCGGTGGGCAGGCGATCCTCGCTCAGACCAACTCGGGCCAGCACGCGCTCCACATCGGCGCCGCTGGCGCGCAGGGCATCGATCACCGGGCGCATCAGCGCCACGTCATCGGTCAGATCATGCATGGATTGGCATTCTTGTTATGAGGTCAGGCGCGCCCATCTTAGGCAGCTTTGCGCGTCTAGCTCAAGGCATGCGGATGGCAAACCGGCCAATTGACCGGGGTGCCGCGTCCATCCGCGCAGGCGGCCAATGCGGGCCACCGGCGGCGAACTAAGCTTGCCCTCTCATTCCTCTGGAGATTCGCCATGGCCATCGACTGGCTCGACCTGCCCACCTCACCCGCCCTGCCCGGTCTGTTCGCCCGCGCGGCCCTGCGCCGTGGCATCAAGGGCAAGCAACTGCCCGCCATCGGCGTGCGCACCGAAGTGAGCGTCGACCCCGAGCACCTGGCGCGCTATCGCAGCATCTGTGGCTTCGCCGATGACGGTCTGCTGCCGCCGACCTATCCGCACATCCTCGCCTTTGGCCTGCAGATGAAGCTGCTGACCGACCCACGCTTTCCCTTCCCGCTGCTGGGCCTGGTGCACCTGCAGAACCGCATCCGCGTGCTGCGCCCCCTCGGCGGACTGGGACCGTTCCGTCTCAGCGTGCACCTGGAAAACCTGCAGCCCCACGACAAGGGAGCCACCTTCAGCCTGATCACCCGTTTGGAAGATCAGCTCGGCCTGCTCTGGGAAGGCGACAGCCGCATGCTCTGCCGCGCCCTGCGCCTGCCGGGCCAGAAGCCCGAGCATGAGACTCAGGCCGAGCTGCCGCTGAGTGAGATCGCGCGCTGGAAAGCCCCGCAGGATATCGGCCGGCGTTACGCCAAGGTGGCCGGTGACTACAACCCGATCCACATGTTCGGCGTGACCGCCAAGCTGTTCGGCTTCCCCACGGCCATCGCCCACGGCCTGTGGAACAAGGCCCGCGCCCTGGCCGTGCTCGGCAGCCATTTGCCCAGCGCCGGTTACGAGGTGGAGGTGCGCTTCCAGAAGCCGGTGCTGCTGCCCGGCGACGTCACCCTGGTGGCCAGCGCCGCCGGCAGCGAAGGCGTGCTCAGCCTGCGCGGCAAGAACGATGTGCCGCACATGACCGGCAGCTGGCACAAAGCGGCCTGAACCGTGAAACAATGCGTCACTCTGCCCGGAGTGACGCATGAACCTCGACGAACTCACCGCCCGCCTGCACGCCATTCGCGACCATAACGACTGGCGCCGCTTCCACAGCCCGAAAAACCTGGCCATGGCCGCCAGCGTCGAAATGGCCGAACTGGTGGAAATCTTCCAGTGGCTCGGCGAAGACGAATCCCGCCGCCTCGAGCCCGCGCAACTGGAACATGCCGGTCAGGAAATCGGCGATGTGGTGCTTTACCTCCTGCTGCTGTGCAGCGAGCTGGGCCTGAATCTGGAACAGGTAGTGCGCGCCAAGCTGGCCGACAGCGAGCGCCGCTTCATCGCCCCGGAGGCCTCGGCATGAGTGATCGCCACTTCGACGAGCTGGCCACCCGCTTCGCCGAAAAAATCTACGGCGGCGCCAAGGGCGCAATCCGTCTGGCCGTACTCCAGGCCGACCTCAAGGAGACGTTGCCGGAACGCCCGCTGCGGGTCCTCGACATTGGCGGTGGCCTCGGCCACATGAGCCTGTGGCTGGCCGAGCATGGCCACCAGATCACCTTCAGCGAACCGGCCGCACCGATGCTCGAAGGCGCCCGCGCGCGCTTTGCCGAGGCGGGGCAACAGGCCACCTTTATCCAGGCGCCCTGGCAGGACCTGCTCGGCCAGCTCGACGAGCCCTTCGATCTGGTGCTCTGTCATGCCGTGCTGGAATGGCTGGCCGAGCCGCATGCCATCCTGCCGGTACTGCACCAGCTCACTGCAGCCGGCGGCTGGCTGTCGCTGGCCTTCTACAACAAGGACGCGCTGATCTACCGCAACCTGCTCAAGGGCCACTTCCGCAAGCTGCGCAAGGAACGTTTCGCCGGCGAGGGCCAGAGCCTGACGCCACAACGCCCGCTCGATCCGCGCGAACTGGCGTTGCAACTGACGCCGCACTGGACGGTCGAACAGCAGAGCGGTGTGCGTGTGTTTCACGATTACATGCCGCAGGAGTTCCAGGCCAAGGCCGAGCTCACCGACCTGCTGGAGATGGAGCTGGCCTACCGCCGCCACCCTGGCTTCGCCGGACTGGGCCGCTACCTACACTGGATCTGTCGCCCCCGCTGAGAACCTTGCTGCGCGTCGGCCATGCGTCGTTATAAACAGGCTCTGAATGCTCATTTACCGCCAGTAAACTGCGCTTCATCGCCGCTTTGACCAGCCGTAGGCTGTTACTAACGTAGCGCCTAGCCTGGCTCTAGCTCGCGAGACTTTGAACAGCTTCTGAGAGGAGTTGGCCATGCTGTACGAGATGCCTGTGCTGCGCCCACTGCTGCTGATCACCCTGCTGGGGCTGGCTGCCTGCCAGAGCCCCAATCCCTACCGCGCCGAATCACGGCCGCTGCCGCCGGCTCCGCCCGGCGCGGCGCAGACCTTCGACCGCAGCGCCTACCCGGCAGCACCACGGGATTACAGCCGTTACCTCAGCTGGCAATGGCAGCAGCCCCCAGCCGGCAGCGGCGCACTGAGCGGCGAACAACTGGCCGAGGTGGTTGCCGGTGCGCTGGAGCAACGCGGCCTGCGCCCCGCCCAGCAGAGCCAGCCCGCAGACCTGCGGGTGCATGCCGCGCTGCGCGAGGAGCGCCGTCTGCGGCAGTACGAAGAGCCCAGCTATGGAGGCTACTATGGCAACGGTTCCTGGGGTGACGGCTACGGTGGCTACGGCCGCGTGCCGGTGATCCGCACCCGCGAGGAGGTGGTCAGCGTGGCGTTCATCGAACTGTTAGACGGCCGCAGTGGCGAACGGGTCTGGTCCGGTTCGGCCGAGGCCCTCGCCGGCGACGACAACCGTGAGCGCCTCGACGCCCTGCGCAGCGCCGTGCAGCAGGCCCTGAACAATTACCCGCCGCGATAAGGAGCACGCCATGCGAACCCTGTTGATCGCCAGCCTGTTACTCCTGGCCGCCTGCCAGGGCCCGCGCCTGCAGCGGGACTTCGATCCCGCCCGCGACTTCGCCGGCTATCGCAGCTGGCAATGGCAAGAACCGGCCGTGCGCTTCCGCCCGGACGACCCACGCCTGACCAGCGACCTCAACGGCCAGCGCATCGAGCAGGCCATCACCGAGCAACTGGAACAGCGCGGCCTGCGCCCGGCGGCACAGGGCCAGGCTGCCGACCTGCGGGTGCAGGCCTGGTTGATCGTCGACGACCGCCAGCAGCAGATCACCACCAGTTATGGCGGCGCCTGGGGCAGCGGCTGGAACGGTTACTGGGGCGGCCCGGTGATGCAGGAAACGCGCAGCCTCGACTATCAGGTCGGCACCCTGCAGATCGACCTCTACGACGGTCGCGATGGCAAACTGGTCTGGCGCGGCAGCGCCGAGCAGATCCTGCGCCACAATCTCGACTCGCCCGAGCAACGCAGCCAGGCGATCCGCCAGACGGTGCAGGCCATTCTCAACCAGTACCCGCCCCGCTAGCAGGCCACTGCTGGAAAACGCCACAAGCAAAGGATTGCCCAATGCCCCTGACCCATCGCCCCGCCACTGCCGCCGACCTTGCACAGGTAGTGACCTTTCCGCAGAACCGCGACGAGCTGTTCTTCTGTTTTCCCCGTGCCGTCTGGCCGCTGGACGTCGGCCAACTGGCCGCCGCCATGGCCGAGCGGCGCGACAGCACGGTGGTCGAGCTGGATGGCCAACTGGCCGGCTTTGCCAATTTCTTCCAGTGGCAGTACGGCGAGTTCTGCGCCCTCGGCAACCTGATGGTGGCGCCCTGGGCCCGAGGGCGCGGTGTCGCCCAGTACCTGATCGGGGTGATGGAAGCACAGGCCCGCGCCCACTATCAGGCGCGCCTGATGAAGGTATCGTGCTTCAACGGCAACGCCGCCGGTCTGCTGCTCTACCCGCGCCTGGGCTACCAGCTGGCCGGCGTGGTCGAGCGCGCCACACCCAGCGGCGAGCGCGTGGCGCTGATCCAGTTCAGCAAGCCGCTGCAGTAACAGAGTAAGTAACCGGCCGATTGGCTGCAGCGCCCGGATGGCGCGGCGCCGCGGCCGTTAACGGGTACGCGTGAGCAGGCCAAGATGGCGACTCGAATCAGGAGTCGCCCATGCCCGTGCCCAAGCCCCCGTTCCCACACCTGCTCGCCCCGCTCGATCTGGGTTTCACCCAACTGCGCAACCGGGTGGTCATGGGCTCCATGCACACCGGGCTGGAGGACCGCCTGTGGGACTTCGGCAAGCTCGCCGCCTATTACCGCGAACGGGCACGCGGCGGCGTCGGCCTGATCATCACCGGCGGTTTCGCGCCGAACCGCGAGGGCTGGTTGCTGCCCTTCGGCAGCAGCCTGACCAACAGCCTGGAGGTGCCGGCCCACCGGCGCCTGACCCAGACCGTGCACCGCGAAGGCGGCAAGATTCTGCTGCAGATCCTCCACGCCGGCCGCTACGGCTATCACCCACTGGTAGTGTCGGCCTCCCCGCTGAAATCCCCGATCAGCTGGTTTGCACCACGCGAGCTGTCCGAGCGCGGCATTCTGCGCACCATCGCCGCCTTCAGCCGTTGCGCCCGTCTGGCCCGCGCCGCCGGCTACGACGGGGTCGAGATCATGGGCAGCGAGGGCTACCTGCTGAACCAGTTCCTCTGCCCGCGCACC
Organism: Pseudomonas fluvialis; assembly: GCF_014207935.1. Taxonomy (GTDB): domain Bacteria; phylum Pseudomonadota; class Gammaproteobacteria; order Pseudomonadales; family Pseudomonadaceae; genus Aquipseudomonas; species Aquipseudomonas fluvialis_A. The sequence continues at coordinate 360,959 of NZ_JACHLL010000004.1, forward strand.
AACCAGCGCGACGACCACTGGGGCGGCACGCTGGACAACCGCATGCGCCTGCCGCTGGAGATCGTACGGCGCGTGCGCCGGGCGGCCGGTGAACGTTTCATCATCAGTTTCCGTCTATCGCTGCTCGATCTGGTGGAGGGCGGCAACACCTTCGACGAGGTACGGCTGATTGCCCTGGCTCTGCAGGACGCTGGCATCACCCTGCTCAACACGGGCATCGGCTGGCACGAATCGCGGGTACCGACCATCGTCACCTCGGTGCCGCGTGGTGCCTTCGCCGAGGTCGGTGCACGGCTCAGGCGCGAGCTGCGCATCCCGCTGATTGCCAGCAACCGCATCAATACTCCGGAGTTGGCCGAGCAGTTGCTGGCCGACGGCAGCGCCGATCTGGTGTCCATGGCACGACCGCTGCTGGCCGATCCGCAGTTCGTCAGCAAGGCCGCCGCTGGGCAGTCGAACGCCATCAACACCTGCATCGCCTGCAACCAGGCCTGCCTCGACCATGCCTTCGTCAACCGCCGCGCCAGCTGCCTGGTCAATCCGCGCGCCTGCCATGAAACCGAACTGCGCTACCGCAAGGTACGCAAGGCCAAGCGCATCGCCGTGATCGGTGCCGGCCCCGCCGGTCTGTCGGCGGCCTGCGTGGCGGCCGAGCGCGGCCATCGGGTCAGTCTGTTCGAGGCTACCGGCGAGATCGGCGGGCAGTTCAACCTGGCCCGGCGCATTCCCGGCAAAGCCGAGTTTGCCGAGACCCTGCGCTACTTCCGCCAGCGTCTGAGCGACCTCAAAGTCGAGGTACAGCTCAACCGGCGCGTTCAGCCCGGCGAACTGCACGGCCAGTTCGACGAGGTGATCGTGGCCAGCGGCATTCGTCCGCGGGTGCCGGCCATTGCCGGCATAGGCCATCGCAAGGTGCTGACCTATCTCGATGTGCTGGGCGGCGCGCCTGTCGGCGCCCGCGTGGCGCTGATCGGCGCCGGCGGCATCGGTTTCGACGTCGCCAGCTATCTGCTGCGCGAGCCACCCGAGCGTCCACAGGCCCTCGGCGACTGGCTGGCCGACTGGGGCATCGATCTTCAAGGACGCACCGCCGGTGGCCTCATCACGCCACGCCCGGCTACTCCGCCGCGCCAGCTGTGGCTGCTGCAGCGCAAGGCCGGCCAGCCGGGCGCAGGCCTGGGCAAAACCAGTGGCTGGGTACACCGTGCCCACCTCAAACATCAGGGCGTGCAACTGCTCGGCGGCGTGGAATACCTGCAGGTTGACGATGCCGGCCTGCACCTGCGGGTCAACGGCGAGCAGCGCCTGCTGGCGGTGGACAACGTGGTGATCTGCGCCGGGCAGGAGCCCCTGGCCGAGCTGGCTGACGGCCAGAGCGCCTGGCACCTGATCGGCGGCGCCAGACGTGCCGGCGAGCTGGACGCCAAGCGCGCGATCCTTGAAGGGGCGGAGCTGGCCGCGCGCCTCTGATGACCGCTGCACAACTGGCGCTTTGAGCAGAATGCCCAATACTGCGAACAACACCCTGCTATCTGTACGGAATTGTTCTCATGGCATTGCTGCGCTGGTTATCCGGGCTGCGTCAGCGGACGCAGCTATCACTGCTACTGGTTGTCATGGCCCTGGGCATTGCATTGGTGGCGGCCTGGACACAGGTCGTCAACCAGCAGCTGCGCATCAATGGGCCGCTTTACCAGGAGATCGTCAAAGGTAAAGACCTGCTCGCCGACATCCTGCCACCGCCTTACTACATTCTGGAGTCGTACCTGGTCGCACTGCAGATGCACACCAGTACAGACACCCAGCAAGTCCAGCGGCTTGCCGAACGCTTCAATCAACTGCACAGCGATTATCAGGCCCGCTACCGCTATTGGCAGGAGCAGACGCTGGATCAAACCACGCGGCAACTGGTGAGCCAGACTACCTATGCGCCCGCCCAACGTTTTTACGAGACAGCCCTGACTCGTTACATCCCAGCCAGACAACAGGGCAAGAATGACCAACAGGCCTGGCAGGATCTGGAACAGGCCTATCTCGATCACCGCCAAGGCATTGATGAGCTGGTAGGCGTCGTCAATACCCAGCACCAAGCCAATGAGGCGCAGGCACAAGCGCAGATCGATGCCCTCGCACGCAATCTGGTCTTGGTCACCGGCAGCATTCTCGTGATCGCTCTGCTGCTGGTTCTGCTGATCAGCAAGGGGCAGTTGTACTTTTTCAAGCGCCTGCCCCAGTCACTGCAACAGGTCGCGCAAGGGCGTCTCGACCAACCCGCCGCGCTGAAAACCCAAAACGAGCTCGGCGAGCTGTCACGCTGCACGGACACGATACGACTCAACCTGCGGACTGTAATCACCGAGCTGGGCGGCCAAACCCGAGCACTGGGCCAACTCGCCAGCGGTATTCAGGCCGGCGCACGCGAGATTGAACAAGCCTCTGCGCATCAGGTCAGCAGCTCGGAGAAAGCCAGCCATTCGGTCCATGAGCTCAACGGGCTGTTGTCACGACTATCCAGCGATAGCACTCAATCGGCACAAGCCGCCGAGGAAGCCGGACGTGCAGCCGAGTGCTCCTCCCAGGCCCTGCAAAGCAGCAGCGAAGAGGTAGGCTTGGTGGTGCAGACGGTGCATGACGCCGCAGAGGTACTCAGTTCCTTGGTGGCCCGCACGGACGAAATCAATCAGGTCACCCGAACCATTCGCGACATCGCCGAGCAAACCAATCTTTTAGCCCTCAATGCGGCTATCGAGGCCGCTCGCGCGGGGGAACAGGGCCGTGGTTTTGCGGTGGTCGCCGACGAAGTCCGCCAACTGGCCGAGCGAACCAGTCAGTCCACCAGCAGCATTGCCAGCATCATCGACAGTATTCAGGCCAGCACACGCGACGCCACCCGCTCAATCCAGACCGGACTGGAACGCTCAGAAATTGGCCTGACCCAAGTACGCTCGGCGGGTGAGACACTGACCGCCATGCAGGCACACCTGAGCAGCGTCAGCCAGACACTCAACAGCGTGTCCCAGCAACTCAACGACAGCCGGGATGTCCGAGAAACCGTGCTCAGCAACATCGAAAGCATGCTCACCGATTGCCAGCATCAGCAGCAGGCCATCCGAGCACTGGACAACCTGATTCGTCAGTCGGATACAGCCGCCGGCCACCTGCAGCGGGTGACCGAAAACTTCACACTCTGACGACCGGCGCTCGACATCAACAGGTCACAAGCGCCATACAAACCGGTCCAAATGGACGAGCTGAAGCATAATGGCGCTTTTGTCGGAGCCAATCATGCCTGCAATGACCTGGTGGCTGCTCGCCCTACCCCTGCTGGCCGGGGTTCTCCTGCCACTGCAGGCCGGAATCAATGGTCAGTTGGCCAAGCACCTGGGCAGTGTACTGGTCGCTGCGTTGATTTCATTCTGCGTCGGTACCGCTGCCCTCTTTCTGCTCACGCTCTACCAACGCGAAGTCCCTTTGCTGAGTGCCTTCCGCGGTCTCACCTGGTGGCACTGGACCGGCGGCCTGCTGGGCGCCTTCTTCATTGCCACCGCCGCCTACGCCAGCCCTCGCACCGGTGCCCTGCTGTTCATGCTGCTGGTGCTGGCCGGGCAGATGGCAATGGCCCTGGTTCTCGATCATTTCGGCTGGGCCGGCTACCGCGAAGCCCCCATCAGCCTTGGCAAGGTAGCTGGTCTGCTGCTGGTGGTGGCCGGCATCTGGCTGATCCAGCGCAGCTGATCGGCAGCTGATGGCCAATGGCTGCCATCCGCGCTCAAAGCCGCTAGAATCGCGGCACTTACCGCCATGAACCGCACCATGCCCAACACGCTGATGCCCAACGATCCCGACCGCTTCCGCCTCTGGCGCGAAGTGCAGGACATGCGTGTGCGCACCACCCTGGGCGGTATCTTCTACCTGATCGCCTGGCTGCTGTGCTGGATCTTCAGCAGCGCGCCCAAGCAGTTACTCCTGCCGGGCAGCCTGTTCAGCCTGGGATTCGCCATTCTGCTGGTGCTGCGCCTGCGTCATCGCCTGCCCACCGAGCATGACCTTGACGGTCTGCTGCGCTGGCGCTGGCAGCACTGGGCGCTGCTACTGCTGAACTCGATGCTCTGGGGGCTGGCGACCGGCTGCACGCTGCTGCTCACCCCGCTGCACGACAGCCAGTTGATTGCCGCGCTGAGCACTATTGCCTTCAGCACCGCCGCCATCTTCAACTTCCCCATGCAGCGCCTGCCGGCCGCCTGTGCGGTACTGCTGATTTACCTGCCTGCGCTGGTCATCATGCTGCCGCAAGCGAGCAAGAATGCCGGTGTGTTAACAACGCTTGTTTTTTTCATGCTGTACCTGATGCTGGCGCTCAAACGCAACCACAAGGAATACCACGCCGGTGTCGATCTGCAGCACCAGTTGCTGGAGCAGCGCGAACAGCTCGACCTGCTCAGCCGTACCGACAGCCTGACCCAGCTGGGCAACCGCCTGCAGTTCAACAACCTGTTTGAACTGCAGGTGGCCCAGGCGCAGCGCCAGGGTAGCCCGCTGGCCCTGCTGTTGCTGGATATCGACCATTTCAAACAGATCAACGACCAGCACGGCCACATGGCCGGCGACCAGTGCCTGTGCCAGTTCGCCGACGTCATGCGCCAGGTCTTCCGCCGCCAGAGCGATATTCTCCTGCGCCTGGGCGGCGAGGAGTTCGGCGTGCTGATGCCGGGGATCGACCTGGAACACGCCCGACAGCTGGGCGAGCAGTTCCGCCTGCTACTGGACGAGCACGGCCTCGAGGCTCAGGCCCAGCCCCTGCGCCTCACCACCAGCCTGGGCCTCGGCGTGTTCGACAGCGCGCGCGATGCCAGCGCCGATGCCTTCTTCAGCCGCGTCGACGATGCGCTGTACCAGGCCAAGCACCAGGGCCGCAACCGGCTGTGCCTGGCCTGAAACGCCTTACAGAGCAACACCGCTCAGCGCTCTGCGGAAAACACCACACAACCACCCTCCGATAATTCCGCCTCGATCCGGCACTCATTCCGACCAGCGGCGCTTCCATAAATGACCAGCAGTCATTTAATCTCGCAACACAAATGACCGGCGGTCATTTAAATGTCATTTCAAGAGGCTTTCCCCATGCAGCAGCAACTCAAGGGCCAGTGGGCCCTCATTACCGGTGCCTCCAGCGGCTTCGGCGTGGACTTTGCCCACCTCCTTGCCGAACTCGGCGCCAACCTGATTCTGGTCGCACGACGCACTGAGCCCATGCAGGCACTGGCGAGCGAACTGCAGAAACGCCATGGCACCGAAACCCGCGTGATTGGCCTCGACCTGGCGCAGACAGAAGCTGCCAGCACACTCAAGGCACAGACTGATGCCCTCGGGCTATCGGTGGATATCCTGATCAACAACGCCGGCTACGGTTTATTCGGTGAGTTTCTGGCGCAACCCTTGATGAACACTCGCGACATGCTCCAGCTGAACATGCTGACGCTGACCGAGCTGACCCATCACTACAGCCAGGACATGGCACGCCGCGGTGGTGGCCATATCCTGCTGGTCGCCAGCATCGGTGGCTATCAGGCCACTCCCAGCTACGCCGCTTATTCGGCGAGCAAAGCCTATGTCCTGCTGTTCGGAGAAGCCCTGAATCAAGAGCTGAAGGCGTCCAATGTAAAGGTCAGCGTACTCTCGCCCGGCATCAGCGCCACGGCGTTTCTGCAGGTGTCAGGGCAGCGCCCGACCCTCTACCAGCGCCTGTTGATGATGCGCTCACGCCCGGTGGCTCAGATCGGCTTGCGTGCCATGTTCCGTGGCAAGGCGAGTGTCGTGCCAGGACTGCTGAATAAACTCACGGTGATCAGTAATCGCCTCACCCCTCGCCCCCTGCAAAGTCGCATGGCCTATCAACTGATGAAGAACTGAGCATGGCGGGGTATGCTCCCCGCCAACCTCCAGTCAGAGCCATACCATGACCCGCCGTGCCCGAGATGATGATGCCAAGCAGGCCCGCCGCGCGGACATCCTGCAGGCAGCCCGCCGTCTCTTTCTCAGTGACGAACGTCAATTACCTTCCGTTGCGCGCATTGCCGAAGCGGCGGGGCTGGCCAAGGGCACGGTGTATTTGTACTTCGCCACGAAAGAAGAAATTTTCATCGCGCTGCTTGATGAAGAGTTCAGCAACCTGCTCACGGCCATAGGCGAAGCATTCAAGCCAAGTGCGGTAGCAACAGAACAGGTTCAGGCCGTGATCGCCCGAATGGTTGACTACCTCGACGAGCACCCTGAATTTCTAAGCCTGGATGCACTTGCCTACAGCGTGCTGGAGCAGAACCTGCCGGAACAGGTCGTGCGCACCTTCAAGCTCAACCTGACCCGCCGGCTCACTCTTGCTGGGCAACTGCTGGATGCCGCACTGGGTTTGCAGACTGGCCGCGGCACACAGTTGTTGCTGCGCAGTTACGCGCTGATCCGTGGACTGTGGCAAACCCTGGACTACCCAGCGCCGCTACAGGCACTACTGGCCGATCCCGCCTTCAGCGTGATCCGCCCCCCTTTTCGTGAAGAACTGGCCGCCAGCCTTCAGGAATATTGGCGCGGCGCACTCACACCGGTTTGACCACTCACTCCAGCACCTGAAGCTCCCCAGCCTGTTTGAACTGAACGCCCCATGTTCAAACGACGGCCAACTGAGCCCGCAATGTGGTGAGTAAACCCAGGCAGCTGTGATTGCTCATCAGCATCGGCTGAAACTCGTCGCTGACGCCATAACGCAGCAACAGTTCGCGAGTCAGCGAACTGCTCGGCACATAGGCCATGCTCCAGTCTGAAAACAGACGTTCACTAATCTCGTCCATTTGCAGCAAGAGGAGCTCCTGGTGACGCGGGTCAGTTGAAATCCGCTGATAGAGGCGATTGACCTCGCTACGCCCACCTTCCAGAACTTGCAGAAAGTACTCGCCATTGAAAGCGAGCATCCCGCTGATACCCGCCTGAAGATTGTGTCGGCGCGCCGACAGCAGCAGCGCTTCGATACCCGAGACTCCGAGCCCGTTTGTTGCCTTACTGAGGTACAGCAGTCGCACGAGATGCATCAGTGCATTCCTCTAACCGTGTACCAACAACCATAGTTACTGGTCAGCGTCAGGGCTCAAAACGGCCCGAGGTGGACCGAGGCATTCCGACCAGCGGTAAGGCGCCGACCTGCAAGCACTACGAGCCACTCACTCCAACACCTGAAACTCCACCCGCGCCGTCAGGCCGCCTTCATCCAGCACACTGAGCTGATGCTGCCCGCGTTCCTGCAGCGCCAGCGCCAGGCTGTCGGCGCCCTGGGTGCTGCCCAGCGGCGAGCCGTCGAGGAACCACCAGCGCTGGCCGCTGCCACCCAGCGCCGAGAGTTTCAGACGTAGCGGCGTGGCACTGGCGGCCGGCCGGCGTAGCTGGTCGCCCTGGCGCACGCCGACGATTGACAGAGGCGCCGCGGCGGCGGGCAACAGCGGGGGGCACGTCGTATCAGCCGCCGGCAGACGCCGCGCCCGGCGCTCGCGCCGGGGCAGCCAGGGTTCCAGCGGCGCCGGCCAGAGCATGACCTGCTGCGCCGTGGCTCCCTCGCAGTGGGGCGCCACCTGCAGGCCGCGGGCATTGACCCACAGGGTCTGCGTCAGGCCCAGGCCCAGCGGCTGGTCCAGCGCCTGCAGGGTCGGCGGCGTGGTGCCATCCAGCGTCCAGGCATAACGCAGACGCCGGCAGTTCGGATCATCCGCCGCCAGCGGCTGGCCGCCGGGCCAGCAGATCGCCGCCACGCCCACGCTGGCCGGCTGCGCCGCCACGGGCTGGGCGATGCCGCGCTGGGCATCGCGGTTGACCAGCACATCATGCACCTGCAGCAGCAGGGGCGCGGCCGAGGCCAGGCCGAACTGCCCCGGCACCGGGGTACCGTCGGGCCGGCCGATCCACACGCCAATCAGGTAGCGCGGCCCCACCCCCATCGCCCAGGCATCGCGAAAGCCGTAGCTGGTGCCGGTTTTCCAGGCCAGCGCCGGGCGCTGCACCAGTTGCGCCCGCGGATCACGGTCCGGGCGCGCCTGGCCGGCGAGGATGCGCCGCACGATCCAGGCCGCACCGGGCGACAGCAGGCGCTGTTCGATCAGCGGCTGCTGCGGCTGCAGGCGAATCCGCGCCGCCTTGCCCTCGCGCCCCAACGCCGCGTAGGCCCCCAGCAACTGCTCAAGGCGCACACCGGCACCCCCAAGAATCAGCGCCAGATTGGGCTGCGCGCCGGCCGGCAACTGCAGCGGCAGGCCGGCACCATGAAGCTCGCCGGCAAAACGCTTGGGCCCGTAGGCCTCCAGCAATTGCACGGCCGGCAGGTTGAGCGAGGTGGCGAGCGCTTCGCTGGCCGACACCGGGCCGGTGAAGCCGGCGGAAAAGTTGCCGGGGCGGTAGTCGCCATAACGGCGCGGCACATCCTGCAGCAGCGACTCGGAATGAATCAGCCCGGCATCCAGCGTCATGCCATAGAGAAAGGGTTTCAGCGTCGAGCCCGGCGAGCGCACCGACTGGATCATGTCGACATGACCGAAGCGCTTCTCATCGCCGATATCCACCGAGCCGAGGTAGGCGCGCACCGCCATGCTCTGCGCCTCGACCACCAGCACCGCGGCCGAGGTGTGCTCCGGCAGACGGGCACGCCAGCCCAGCAGCAGGTCTTCCAGACGCCGCTGCAGACTGGCGTCCAGGGTGGTGCGGATCAGCGCCGGGCTGTCTGGGGTATTCAGCCGGCGCGCCAGCAGGGGCGCCAGGCGCGGTTCCTGACGCGGGGCCAGCAGCACCGGTTCCTGCAACGCCTCGCTGACCCGAGTCGGTGCCCACACGCCAAACTGCTGCAGGCGCCGCAGCACCTTGTCGCGGGCCCGCTGCGCCGCCTGCGGGTGACGGTCGGGACGCAGCCGGCTGGGCGCCTGGGGCAGCACCGCCAGCAGTGCCGCCTCGGATGGCGTCAGCTGCGTTGGCGACTTACCCAGATAGGCCCAGCTGGCGGCCGCCACCCCCTGCAGGGTGCCGCCGAAAGGCGCGCGATTGAGGTAGAGGGTGAGGATCTCGTCCTTGGACAGGTGCCACTCCAGCTGCAGGGTGCGCCACAGCTGACGCAGCTTGCCCGGCACGCTGCGCGCATGCGGATCGAGCAGGCGCGCCACCTGCATCGACAGGGTGCTGCCGCCGGACACTACCTCACCGCCGCTCAGGTTCTGCCACAGCGCCCGGCCCAGCGCCAGCGGGTTGACCCCGGGGTGCCGGTAGAACCAGCGATCCTCGTAGGTGAGCAGCGCCTCCAGATACAGCGGCGAAACCTCCTGCGGCGTCACCGGATAGCGCCACACCCCCTCGGCATCGGCAAAGCGCCACAGCGGCGTACCGTCCTCGGCCAGCACCACCCGCGCCTCGTCGGCCCGCGGCAACGGCAGCGGGAACAGCCAGTCGGCCAGCCACAACAGCGCCAGCCCCACCAAGGGGGCCAGCAACCAGCGATGCACCCTCACCCCTGCCCCTCTCCCGCGAGCGGGAGAGGGGTTGTCATGCATGAGCACTTACCCCATGCGTAAGACCTAAGTTTCCTCACGCGGGCACGCCAGCAAGGCCTGGTGGATTCGTTCGAGCACAGCGGCCTCATTCGCCCGCACCTCATGGTTCCAGAAACGCAGCACCCGAAAGCCTGCTGCCTGCAAAAACGCCTCGCGGCGCGCATCCGCCTCAACCTGCAAGGCATGCTGCCCACCATCGAGCTCAATAATTAGCCGTCCATCGAGACAGACAAAATCGACGATGTAAGGCCCTATGGGCTTCTGCCGGCGGAACTTGAATCCATCCAGCCGACGGTCGCGCAGCTGGTACCAAAGCCGCGCTTCCACCTCTGTCATCTCCCGGCGCAACCGGCGAGCATTATCCTGCAAGGTCATCGGAGATCCTTCTCCAGCGCAGCTCCCTCTACTCCCTCTCCCGCTTGCGGGAGAGGGTCGGGGTGAGGGTTAACGCCCTTTTACCACCAGACTCTGCGGCGCGCTGCCCAGCGCCTTCCAGCCCGGCCGGTACATCGACTCGACAAGAGGCGGCGGCACCCGGTAATGGCCGGGGGTGACGGCGCGGGCCAGGTACAGCAGGTGCGTCGGCTCATAACCGCTGATATCCACAGCGGCCACATAGCGGTCACCGCGATATTCCTGGTGCTTGATCCGCGCGTTCTGCATGGACTGCTGCCACTCCTTCACGGCACTGCTGGCATCACCGAGGCTGGCACTGCTCTGCGCCAGGTTCTGGTTTTCCAGCTCCAGACCGGCCGGCAGCAGGTCAACCAGCAGGGCATCCGGTACGCGCTCCTTGGCCTCGACGATCAGGTGCACCAGCACCAGCTCGCCACTGCTGAGGTTGTCCAGCGCCAGCGGCTTGCCATCCATGCCGAGGTATTCGCGGAAGATGCTGAGGTTCTCGCCACTGGCCGGCGGCAGCTCACGCGGATAGCCCGACAGGCTGAACTGCTGGTAGAGCGTCTCGCTGCCGAGGCTCTGCACCGACAGCGGCGCCTGCAGGCTGGCACCCTCCAGCTTCAGGGTCGGCTGCTCGCGGTTGAGCGCCTGAACCAGACCGGCAGCCTTCAGCTCGGCCTGCCAGTCACCTTCCGGCTGATTGAGCAGGCGCCGGCCGGCGAGGAACACCGCATTGCGCTCCTGAGTCGACAGGTACTCGTTGCCGGCCAGGTCATCGGACAGGCGGAACAGCCAGCTGTCGCGCTGCGCCTTGGCCAGGTCATGTTCCTCCAGCAGGGCGTAGATCAACGCGTCATCACGCAGACGGCTGCCGTAATCGCCGTACCAGTAGTAGCGGTCGGCTTTGAACTCATGACTGAGCGCAGCCTGCAGCAGGCTATCGGCGCGCGGCTGATCGCCCATCAGCTGCAGCGCCACCGCCAGGTGCGCCAGCGGCAGACCGCTGCGAGCCTCGCTCTGCCGTTCGGCCAGCGCGCGCAGGCTGCCCAGCGGAGCCTGCTGACTGCGCGCCAGCACATAGCCGGCGTAGGCCTGCACGGCGAAGCGCATGTGCTCGCTGTCTTCGCTGTAGTACACGTCGATCAGCTGGCGATCCTGCAGGTAGCGCAGCAGCCGCTCGCTGGCCTTCTTCAGCGCCTCGTCCGGCACGCTGTAGCCCTGTTCGCGGGCACGCAGCAGGAAGTCGGTGACATAGGCGGTCAGCCAGTATTCCTCGTCGCTGTCACTGCCCCACAGGCCGAAGCTGCCGTTGTAGCGCTGCATGCCGAGCAGGCGCTCGATACCCAGCTCCAGCTTGCTGCGCCGCTCCTGATCGCTTTCGCCCTTGATGCCCAGACGCTTGAGGCTGGCGGCATCGGCATACAGCGACGGATACAGGCCGCTGGTGGTCTGCTCCAGACAACCGTAGGGATAAGCCTTGAGTTCGCTGATCTGCTCGGCGAGGTTCAGCGGCGGCTTGCTCGAAAGGCTCAGCAGCCCCTGCAGGCCATCGGGGTCGTACTGGCTGAGGGCGCTGTCCGGCAGGGTCCAGCTGTCGCCCTTGAGCACCGCGCGGAACTGCTTGAGCTGCGCCGGGTAGGCCGGACGCACGCCGATCTGCCACTGCCGGCTGAACGGCGGCAGCTGCTCGCCGGGCAGGTCCAGGCCATTGACCCTGACGCTGAGCTGGCCGGTGCCCAGGCCGCCGACCGCACGCACGGCAATCGGCAGCGTGATGCGCTGGCCCTGCGCCAGTTGCAGCGGCACGCTGCCGGCCGCCTCGAGCAGTTGCAGCTGACCGCTGGCCGCCAGTTGCACATCGAGCTTCTGCGGTGCACCGGAGAGGTTGGTCAGGTCCAGCGCCAGCGCGGTTTCGTCACCACCGGCGAGGAAGCGCGGTGCCGACAGTTCGGCAACCAGCGGCGCGGCAACCACCGTCTTGGCCTCGCCCTTGCCGTAGCTGTCGTCACTCCAGGCCTGCGCCATCAGGCGCAACTCACCGTTGAAGTCGGGGATATCCAGACTCACCTCACCTTCACCCTGAGCATTGAGGGTGACCGGCGCACTCTGTTTGGCCACGATCAGCACGCTGGTATCCGGACGTTTGCCGCCGCCGGCCAGCGCCGCGTCACCACCGAAGGCCAGGCTGGCCAGACGGCCCTGGCCGGCTTCGATCAGTTGGCCATAGACGTCCAACTGGTCGGCACCGTAGCCCTTGCGGCCGAAGAAGGCGGCAAAGGGATCGGGCGTTGCGTACTCGGTGATATTGAGGATGCCGACGTCCACCGCCGCCACCAGCACCTGTACCTGCTTGGGCAGTTCGCCCCCGGCACGGCTGGCCTGCACCTTGACCTTGAGGGTCTGGTTCGGACGCATCTTCTCAGGCGCCGTCAGCTGCACGGCCAGTTGCCGGGGCGCCCGCTCCAGCGGCAGGTGCAGCAGACCGACCGCACGCTTGGGCGTGACGTTGGCCTTGCGCTCACCGGGACGGATCACCAGCGCGCTGACATACAGATCGTGACGGGCCCAGGCCTCGTCTACCGGAATCTCAAAGGTCTTGCCCTCGGCCGGCACTTCGATGTCCTGCCACCACAGAGGGCCATCGCTGGACTCGACCAGCAGGTAGCCATTGCCGGCCGCCGGCGGCGTCACCGTCACCCTGGCGGTACTGCCCGCAGCGTACGCCGGCTTGTCCAGCGCCAGCCTGACCTGATCCGGACGCACAGCGCCGCCTTCGGCGTTGTCCTGCCAGCTGTAACCGGCCCAGAAGCGCTGACTGCTGACCAGACCGGTCTGTGGGTCTTCCACCTCGATCCGGTACGGCCCCCACTCCACCGGGAAGCTGACCTTGGCGGTCTTGCCCTCGCTCAGGTCGAGGCTTTCCTCGCTGAGGTTGAGGTATTTCTCGTTGAAGTGATAGCTCCAGCCCTCGGACTCGGAGAAGCTCCAGAAGTAGTCCCGGCGCTCGCGCACCAGGCGCACCTTGAGCCCCTCGACCGCCAGCTTGTGGCCCTCGGGATCGGCCAGCAGCACCTCGAATTCGGCCATGCCGTTGTCGCCGACTTCCTCGCCTTCGAACAGCGCGCGCACACCCGGCAGGCGGGGTGCCGGCCATACCGGCTGGACGATGCGTCGGGTGACCGGCCGGCCGCCGGACTCCTGCAGGCTGGCCTGCAGAATCAGCTTGAGCGGCGAGCGCGCCTCGGCCCAGCGGTTCTCCGGGCTGAGTACGCCCTCGCCGTCGGCATCCAGGCTGATCTCATCGAGTTCCATGTCCTGATTCAGCTCTTCCTCGGTCACCGAGCCGAACTGATAGCCCGGCAGGCTTGGCACCGCCTCGCGCAGCGGGCGCACATAGAGCTGGCTGGTCAGGCGGTTGCCGGAAGCCGGCGCGCCGTAGAGGTAACGACCGTTGACGCTGAAGCTGGGGTCTTCGCTGGTATGCAGCGGCTGTTCGCTGCCCTTTAGTTCCAGCGCCAGGCGCTCGGGAAGGAAGTCCTCGACGAGGAACTCATAGAGGTCCTGACGACCGTCGCCTAGGTCCAGCAACAGCTGCCAGCGGCCGGTCGGCGCATTCTCGGCCAGTTGCAGCTGGTACTGATACAGCCCGTCCGCCCCCGGCTGCCAGACGAAACGCCGGGCCACCTGCTCATCAGGACGGCGCACCTCGACACTCACCGGCTGCGGCTTGACCGCACGGCCATCAGCGTCGCGCAGCAGGGCATTGAGCAACACCGTTTCGCCAGGGCGATAGAGATCGCGCGGACCGAAGACGAAGAACTGCAACGGATTGGCGACCGGTCCGGCGATATCGAATTCGGCCAGATCCAGCGCCGGCGCATTGAGGCGCAGCAGGCTGGTGTCGTTGTCCTTGCGCGCCAGCAGCACATCGGCCTTGTCCACCAGCGGCAGTTCGGCATGGCCAGCATCATCGGTGGTGGCCGAGGCCAGAATGCGCCCGTCACCGTCCAGCAGGTCGAGCTGCACATCACTCTGCGCGGCACCACCTGCCAACGCCTGGGTGAACACATCGAGCTGCTGACGATAGCGGTGGGCGGACAACCCGATATCACTGAGGGTGAACAGGGTCGCCGGCTGCGAGTAGTTGTAGGTGCCGGCCTGGCGCATCACCGCCAGGTACACACCGGGTTGCTGCAGCGGCTTGAGCCCGGCGATCGGCAGCAGCAGGGTCTCGCGGGTATTGCGCGGCGGCTTCAGGTCGAAGCGACCGCCGTAGACCAGTTCGGCCATCGGCAGCAGCTCGCGCGCCTCCCAGGTATCCAGGCTGCTGGAGCGTCCCCACTGGCTGAGAAAGCCTGGCAGCGCGTCGTCCTTGATGCGGAAGAACTCGACATTGACCGCGTCGACGTTCAGCGCAATCACCGGCAGGCCTTCGGCCAGGCGGGTCGGCAGCAGCGAGCCGCGGCTGGCGAAGCCGACGGTGGCCTGCAGGTCACGGGTTTCCAGACGGGCCACGTACTCCTCGGCCAGCGCCTGACCGTTGATCGCGCGCAGGCCGGCATCCACGGTCAGCACCAGTTTGCGCTGCGGCTCCAGATGCCGCAGACGCAGCTCCATGCCGTTACTGGCCAGTTCCCAGGCGCCATCGACCTTGCCGTCGACGGTATCGACCAGGTGCAGGCGGCTGGCGAAATCCTGCTCGGCATCCAGCGGCACGCTGAAGGTCACGGCCAGGGTACTGGCACCGTCGAGCTGCACCTCGGAAACGTCGATGACGCTCAGCTCGCGCCCTTTATAGCGCTCGGCCAGCGCGGCACGCTGCTCGGCCGTGGGAACGGCAACGGCAGCACTCGCCGCAGACTCGGCCGACGCCTTGGCGGCAGTCTCGGGGGTGGATGAATCACAGGCACTGAGCAGACTCAGCACCAGCGCCAGAAGCAGTCCTTTGTTCGGCATGGCAGGCTCCGGAGAGGAGGGAAGCAGAGAACGCGCACTATAACCGAGCGGTCAGATTGCGAGGAGTGCAGCGCTCACGCTTTGCTCGCGGTCAGCGGTTGATCTGGACGAATGGCCGGGCGCGGGCTAGGGTCTGCTCGCCCCTTGCGTTCGCGGAATATCGCCATGTCCCAGGCCCTGCTCGCCAGCCTGCATACCCTGAGCTTTCTGCTGTTGTTCTGTCTGCTGGTGCTGGAGCACCGCGAGTTCTGCCTGCCGCTCGATGCGCCACGGGCACGACGGCTGATCCTGCTGGATATCGGCTACGGTTTGGCCGCCGGGCTGGTGCTGGTTACCGGCGCCCTGCGCGTGCTGTGGTTTGGCAAAGGCCTGGATTACTACCTGCACAACGGCCTGTTTCACGCCAAGCTCGGCCTGTTCCTGCTGGTCGGCCTGATCTCTGTTCTGCCGACGCTGACCGCACTCAATCTGCGCCCGGCACTGCAGGCGGGCACCGCTCCCGAGATCACGCCTCGGCGCCTGCAACTGGTGTTGTGGACGATCCGCCTGGAGCTGCTGCTGCTCGCCAGCCTGCCGGTATTGGCCAGCCTGCTGGCACGCGGTTAGAGCCTGTCCAAGGTCTGCTGCGCGTCGGGCCTGCTGCGTTAAAAACCGGCTCAGAATGCTCATTTACCCTATGTAAACTGCGCTTCTTCGCCTGTTTTTGCCTTGCATACCTCTAGCTCGAGAGACCTTGGACAGGCTCTTACGGCGCGGGCTGATCGCCAAGCCAGCTGTACCAGGGCACATCCTGACGCTGCTCGACCCGCACCAACGGGCTGTGCCGCAAGCGCACCAGCAGTCGCTTGCCTGCCTCGGCACTGCCGGCCAGCGCCTGCAGATCCGCCAGCAACTGCGGCCCCTCGCAGGCACCTGCCTCACGCAGCAACTGGCAGGCAGTCAGCCACAGACGATCGGTTGCCGGGCTGACCACCGGCGTCGCAGAAGGTACAGGCGCAGCCTCCGTCGCCGCCGGCAGCGCGCCACGCAGCAACTCGGCCAGGCGCGCCCACTCCCCATCTTCCAGACTGATCTGCAGATCAATCGCTAGGTCACCCAGTTGCCCCCGCACGCGCATGCCATCCTCCTGCGCCGGCTTGGCGCCTCCGAACATTTGTTATAACGTAACAATATAAATTTACTGGAGCCTCATTATGCGCCTGTTGCTGCTGACCCTGCCTCTCGCCCTGCTGCCCTTCGCGCCAGCCCACGCCAATGAACACGCACACGAGCACGACCATGATGAGCACGCCAGCCTGGACGCTCACGAGCATGGCAGCGCCAGCCTGAATATTGCCCTGGAGGGCAACAGCCTGGAGCTGGAGCTGGACAGCCCGGCGATGAACCTGCTGGGCTTCGAGCACGCCGCCCACAGCACTGCCGACCGCGCCAAGCTGGCCAGCGTGAAACGTCTGCTGGAGCAGCCCCAGCAGCTCTTCACCCTGCCCGCGGCCGCCAACTGCCAGATCACCAGCAGCGAGCTGCACAGCCCGCTGTTCGAAGATGAGCACGCAGACGAGCAACACAATGATGTTGAAGCGCACTACCAGTTCAGCTGTGCCAATCCGCAAGCCCTGGACAGCCTGTCGCTGGCGGCCTTCTTCCAGCAGTTTGCCGGCATGGAGAAGCTGCAGGTGCAACTGATCAGCACCACCGGGCAAAGCGGCAAGACGCTCACCGCCAGTGACAGCCTGCTGCCGTTGTAAAACCCTGCTTGTCGCCGCGACTGTGAGGCTCTAGATTCGCCGCACCTGCCCTGCCCGAGACCGCCATGACTGCCCTGCTTGAACTGCATGATCTCGGCTTTGCCTGGCCCGGCCAGGCCGAGCTGCTGGATATCCCGCACTTTGCCCTGCAGTCCGGGGAGAGCCTGTTTCTCAAAGGTCCCAGTGGCAGCGGCAAGACCACCCTGCTCGGTCTGCTGGGCGGCGTGCAAAAGGCCGGCCGCGGCAGCATCCGCCTGCTCGGCACGGAGCTGGGCAGTCTAGGTGCAGGCGCGCGCGATCGTTTCCGCGTCGATCACACCGGCTACATCTTCCAGCAGTTCAACCTGCTGCCGTTTCTTTCGGTGCGCGAGAACGTCGAGCTGCCCTGTCATTTCTCCAAGGCCCGCGCCACTCGTGCACGCCATCGTCATGGCAGCATCGATCTGGCCGCCGCGACCCTGCTGGAGCACCTGGGCCTGAAGCCCGAGCTGCTGGAGCGCCGCGCCGATGCCCTGTCGATTGGCCAGCAGCAGCGTGTCGCCGCCGCCCGCGCCCTGATCGGCCAGCCCGAACTGGTGATCGCCGATGAGCCGACCTCGGCACTGGATGCCGATTCGCGGGAGGCTTTCATCCGCCTGCTGTTCGCCGAATGCCGCGAGGCCGGCAGCAGCCTGCTGTTTGTCAGCCACGACCAGAGCCTGGCGCCGCTGTTCGACCGCAGCCTGTCACTGGCCGAACTCAACCGCGCCGCCCAGCCGCAGGAGGCCTGAGATGTACTTGCTGCGCCTGGCCCTGACCAGTCTCAACAACCGCCGCTTCACGGCCCTGCTCACGGTATTCGCCATCGCCCTGTCGGTGTGCCTGCTGCTGGCGGTGGAGCGCATCCGCACGGAAACCCGCGCCAGCTTCGCCAGCACCATCAGCGGCAGCGACCTGATCGTCGGCGCCCGCTCCGGCAGCGTGAACCTGCTGCTGTACTCGGTGTTCCGCATCGGCAATGCCACCAACAACATCCGCTGGGACAGCTTCGAGCATTTCGCCGCCCACCCACGCGTGAAGTGGGCCATCCCGCTATCGCTGGGCGACTCGCATCGCGGCTACCGGGTGCTGGGCACCAGTGCCGCCTATTTCGAGCGTTATCAGTACGGGCGCAATCAGGCATTGCAGCTCGCTCAAGGCAAACCCTTCAACGACCTGTTCGAGGTGGTGCTGGGCGCGGAAGTGGCCGATGCCCTCCACTACAAGGTCGGTCAGCAGATTGTCCTGGCCCATGGCGTCAGCACGGTCAGCCTGGTCAAACACGACGACAAGCCCTTCACCGTGGTCGGCATTCTCGCCCGCACCGGCACGCCGGTGGACCGCACCCTGCATATCTCCCTCGCTGGCATGGAGGCCCTGCATGTCGACTGGCAGAACGGCATGCCCGCCCGCGGCGCTGCCAAGCTGAGTGCCGAACAGGCGCGAGCACTCGACCTGCAGCCCAGGGCAATTACCGCCATGCTGCTGGGTCTGAACAGCAAGATCGCCACCTTCAGCCTGCAGCGGGAAATCAACGAATTCCGCGGCGAACCCCTGCTGGCCATCCTTCCCGGTGTGGCCCTGCAGGAGCTGTGGAGTCTGATGGGCACGGCCGAAAAAGCCCTGTTCGTGGTGTCGCTGTTCGTGGTGCTGACCGGGCTGATCGGCATGCTCACCGCCATTCTCACCAGCCTCAATGAACGGCGGCGGGAAATGGCCATCCTGCGTTCGGTCGGCGCCCGCCCCTGGCATATTGGCAGCCTGCTGGTACTGGAAGCCTTCAGCCTGGCCGCTGCCGGCGTCGGGCTCGGTCTGGCCCTTCTGTATATAGGCATTGCCGCCAGCCGTGGCTGGCTGCGCACGCAATACGGCCTCGATCTGCCGCTGGCCGCCCCCAACCTCTATGAGTGGCAGCTGCTCGGCGCTATTCTGGCCGCCGCCCTGTTGATGGGCGTGATCCCGGCACTGCGCGCCTACCGGCAATCGCTCAGTGACGGATTGTCGATCCGACTCTGAGGTGGTCATGCCACGTTTTCTCTTTGCTGTGCTGTTGAGCCTGAGTCTGCCGCTGAGTGCGGCCGACGTACGCGAACTGACCTGGGTGGAGATGGTGCCGGCAGATGCACCTCCCGTCGCCGCAGCCCCCCAGGCGCCGATGCACGACCTGTCGCAACTGGCCGATGCGCTGACCAATGAAAGCGGCCCTGCAATGACCCAGCAATCGCCGGCCGCGCCGGTGGTCAAGGCGCTGGACGGCCAGCAGGTGAAACTGCCGGGCTACATCGTGCCGATCAATGTCAGCGACGAGAACCGCGTCATCGAGTTCCTCCTGGTGCCCTACTACGGCGCCTGCATCCATGTGCCGCCACCACCCTCGAACCAGATCGTCTACGTCACCTCGGAGCTGGGTGTGCAACTGGACGATCTCTATCAGCCGTTCTGGATCGAAGGGCCACTCAAGGTCGAAGCGGCCAGCAGCGAGCTGGCAGAAGCCGGCTACCGCATGGCCGCCGAGAAGATCTACGCCTACGAGATGAGCGAGTGATCACACCGCACTTTGGGTGAGCTGACAGAGCCCACGCCGGCAGCGAGGCTGCGCGCTCCAATAAAAATAATGGAGCCTCACCCATGCGCCTGCTTACCCTCTGCCTGCTCAGCCTGCTGCCGTTCCTCGTCCAGGCCCGCAGCATCGACCAGATCGAGATTGCCGAACACCTCAACGCCGAACACGAGCTGCCCGCCCTGCAACTCAATGGCGCCGCCACCCGCTACTTCTTCGGCATGGTTCCGGTGTATGTCGGCGCGCTGTACCTGGAGCAGCCGGCCAACAACAGCCAACAGGTCATCACGCAGAACAGTGCCAAGCGCATGCAGTTCGTCATGCGCCGCGATGTGCGCGCCCGCAAGATCGCCGAAGCCCTGGGCGACGCACTGTCAACCAATCTCGACGAATCCGAGCTGCGCCAGCTGCAACCGCAAATCGATCAGCTGATGGCGCTGTATGGCAACGTCACCCTGCACACAGGCGATATCAGCAGCCTCGACTACCTGCCCGGCCAGGGCACGCGCCTGATCATGGGCGGTCAGGAAAAGGGGCGCCTGCCAGGCAAAGCGCTCTACGACGCGCTGCTCAAGGTGTGGATCGGCCCCAGCCCGGTCAGCCGCGAGTTCAAGGCGGCCATACTCGGCGGCGCGGCACCGGCGAGCGCGCGCTTTGACAGCGCAGAAAATAAAAATTCCGTGAAAGCGACCAACTGAGCGGATGTTGAGCCAGATCAAGAATTACCCTGACACACTCTCGGACAATGCAGCCAGCCAATACAAAAGCTCATCACTTGCTGGAGCACATCATGCGTAAATCCCTGTTCACCGCTTCGCTTCTGGCCCTGGCCGTAGCTGCCCCGTTCGCCAATGCCTATGAGGCTGGCGATATCGTTGTCCGTGCCGGTGCCGCCACCGTCGATCCGCACGAAGACAGCAGCGACATCTGGGTTGGCGCTCTGGGTACCGACGTTGCCGGCACCAAGGCCACCCTGGACAGCGACACCCAACTGGGCCTGAACTTCATGTACATGGCTACCGACAACATCGGTGTCGAGCTGCTGGCCGCTACCCCGTTCACCCACAACGTGGGCGTTTCCGGCATGCCGGGCCCGTTCGCCGGCCTGAACGGCAAACTGGGCGAACTGAAGCACCTGCCGCCGACCCTGTCCGTAGTCTACTACCCGCTGGACAAGGCCTCTGCCTTCCAGCCGTATGCCGGCCTGGGCATCAACTACACCTGGTTCTTCGACACCGAACTGACCAGCACGGCTGAAGACAAAGGCTTCAGCGGTCTGGATCTGGACGATTCCTGGGGTCTGGCCTACCAGCTGGGCATGGACTACATGCTGACCGACAGCGTCATGCTCAACGCCCAAGTGCGCTACATCGACATCGACACCAAGGGCACCACGTCCTTTGGCGGTCGCGAAGTCGAAGTTGACGTCGACGTTGACCCGTTCGTTTACATGGTCGGCCTGGGCTACAAGTTCTGAGCACACTCCCTGTGGGCAACCGCAGCTAGGGCGCCTTCGGGCGCCCTTTTTTGTTAGGGCGGCAATATGTACCTTGTGCTCAAGAGTCTGCATGTCGGCCTGGCACTGGCCAGCATCGGCCTGTTCGGCTGGCGGCTGTGGCGCAGCTGGCAAAGCCAGTCACAGCGCACGCCAAGCTGGGTGCATGGCATCGACAGCCTGCTGCTGCTCAGTGCCGGTCTGCTGATCTGGCAAGCCATGCCATGGCCCCTGCCCGACTGGCTGCAATTGAAGATCGCGGTACTGGTGCTCTACATCGCGCTGGCAGCCCTGGCACTGCGTCGCGCACCTGGATCGGCAAAAGTCCTGCTCAGCCTGGCCTGCGCGCTATCCATCGCCGCCATACTGGCGCTGGCCCGCCTCAAGCCCTTCTGAAAAAGAACAGCTAGCGCCCGAGTAGCGCGGCCAGACCAGCCGCCAGCGGGGTGATCGCCCCCAACTCATAGTGCTGCAGCAAGCGACGGTTATCCGCCCGCGAATGACGGATATCGCCACTGCGGGCCGGAGCATGCGCGACCGCCGGCAGACCACCCAGAACCTGTTCGATGGCCGCCAGCAGCTGGTTGAGGCTGGTCGCCTGATTCAGCCCGACATTGACCGCACCCTCCGGAGTGTCGGGCTTGTTCAAGCCCTGCAGCAGCAGACGCACCAGATCGGCCACATAGAAGAAATCGCGGGTCTGCTCACCATCACCGAAGATGCTGATCGGCAGCCCGGCCTGGGCACGCTCGCAGAAGATGCTGATCACTCCGGAATACGGCGATGACGGATCCTGACGCGGCCCGAAAATATTGAAGAAACGGAACACTACCGGCTGCAGATCATGCTGACGGCGGTAGAAGTCCAGATAGTACTCACTGGCCAGCTTGTCCGCCGCGTAAGGCGTCAGCGGAGCCTTCGGCGTGTCTTCGGCAATTGCCTCACCCTCGCCATTCTGCCCATACACCGCCGCACTGGAGGCAAACAGCACACGACGCACACCCTGCTCGCGCATGGCCTCGCAGACATTCAGGGTGCCGATGAAATTGCTCTGGTGGGTACTGACCGGATCATCCACCGAGGCCTGCACCGACGCCACCGCCGCCAGATGGGCCACCGCCACGCAACCTTCCACGGCCTGGCGCACCAGAGCCGCATCGGCCACATCACCGACCAGCAGCTGCAGGCGCGGGTTAGCCAGCGGCAGATTGCTGCGTTTGCCGGTGGACAGGTTATCCAGTACCCGTACCGCATGCCCCTTTGCCAGCAGGGCATCGACCAGGTGCGAGCCAATAAAACCGGCTCCGCCGGTCACCAGAATGGGAGCTGCAGTCATGACGTTCTCAAATATGGCGGAAATAACGATCCAGCAGGCTGGGCAAACCGGAGCGCCAGGCGCGCGGCTTGACGCCGAAGGTGTTGAGGATCTTCTTGCAGGCCAGCACGGCATGCTGCGGCTCATCGCCGGTATCCGGCCTGGCGGCATGGGCCTGAGCGACGACGGCCTCGCTCTTGATGGCACGCAGCGCGCGCGCCTCTTCCAGAACCGCCTGTCCCAGCGCCAGCGCCGTGGTCGCCTCATGGCCACCGTAGTGATAGGTGCCCCACAGGGGTGACTGGCAATCGAGCTGTTTGAGCACGGCCAGCACCACTCGCGCGGCATCGTCCACCGGGGTCGGGTTGCCGCGGCGGTCATCGGCCAGCATCAACTCGTCACCCCGCACCGCCCGACGCAGAAAACGCCCTACGGCGCCCTCGGCACTGTCATCCAGCAGCCAGCCAAAACGCAGCAGCACATGCCGCGGACACAGGGCGCGCACGCTCTGCTCCATACGCCATAGCGCCTGGCCACGCAGGCCCAGCGGCAACGGCTCGTCACGCTCGCCATACGCGGTGGCGCGGGCGCCGTCAAAGACGCGGTAACTGGAAGGCTGCAACAGCACCACCGCGTGGTGCTGACAGAGTTCGGCAAGACGCTCGACGGCCCGCTCCTGCGCGGCAAATCGGCTCTCGCTGACCTGTTCGGCCTGGAACCAGTCGAAGTAATAGGCCAGGTTGATCACCGCATCCGGCCGCGTTTCATCCAGCAGGAGAGTGAGACTGGCAGCGTCCCAGCCCTGCTCGGGCGGACGCGGCGCGAGGAAGCCGATGTCTTCCTCAGCGCCCTGACGAATCAGGGCCTGGCCGAGAGCACTGCCACCACCCAGCAACAACAAGCGCATGCGCATGCGAGGTCAGCTCCCGGCCAGCCAGGATCAGAACGGGATGTCGTCGTCGAAGCTGTCGTAGTCCGGTGCCGGCTGGGCAGCGGCCTGCGGCGCTTGACGCGGAGCAGCCTGTTGCGGTTCGCGCTGCGGACGCGGTGCGCGCGGCGCATCATCACCAGCATTGCCACCACGACCACCGAGCAGCTGCAGGGTGCCGTTCATGTCCACCACGATCTCGGTGGTGTAGCGCTTCACGCCATCCTTCTCCCACTCGCGGGTCTGCAGACGGCCTTCGATATAGCACTGGCCACCCTTGCGCAGGTACTCGCCGGCGATTTCCGCCAACTTGCCGAAGAACACCACGCGGTGCCATTCGGTACGTTCCTGCTGCTGACCGGTCTGCTTGTCCTTCCAGCTGTCGGTAGTGGCCAGGGTGATGTTGGTCACCGCGTTGCCATTGGGCAGATAACGGGTTTCCGGATCGCCGCCGACGTTACCGATCAGAATGACTTTGTTTACCCCACGGGCCATTTCGTTCTCCTAAGCTGAATGCGTAACCGGCGCCTCTTCGAGCTCCCGCTCGAGCAACGCACGATTCAATTGTTGGGTGTCCACTTTGATGTACAGGGCCGCTTCTTCGGCGACGACCACGGCGTCACTGACGCCCGGCACCACCAGAATGCGCCCCACCAGACTGCTATCCGCCAGCGCCTCGGCGCTGAGCGGCCGACGCAGACTGGTCACGTAAGGCGGCTCACGCATAGTAGCAGCAAAGCCAAGCCAGAAAAGAGCCAGCAGCGCACAGCCGATAAACACCCCGGCAAAACCCAGATGCTGATACATCCAGCCACCGAGCAGGCCTCCCACGGCCGCGCCGAGGAACTGGCTGGTGGAATAGATCCCCATCGCCGTGCCCTTGCCGCCGGCCGGCGCCACCTTGCTCACCAGCGATGGCAGGGAGGCTTCGAGCAGATTGAAGGCGGTAAAGAAGATCACATTACCGACCACCAGCCACTGCAGGCTGGTGCCGAACAGCCAGAAGAACAGTTCGCAGAGCAGCAGCACACTGACCGCACCAACCAGCACGCGCTTCATCTGACGCTTCTTCTCGCCATAGATGATGAACGGCACCATACCGAAGAATCCGATCAGCAGCGCCGCCAGGTACACCCACCAGTGCTGCTCCTTGGGCAGACCACCCTCTTCTACCAGCGCCAGGGGCAAGGCAACAAAGCTGGCCATCAGAATTGCATGCAGCACACCGATGCCGATGTTCAGGCGCAGCAGTTCAGGGTGCTTGAGCGTGGCGG
This sequence comes from Pseudomonas fluvialis, assembly GCF_014207935.1. GTDB lineage: Bacteria > Pseudomonadota > Gammaproteobacteria > Pseudomonadales > Pseudomonadaceae > Aquipseudomonas > Aquipseudomonas fluvialis_A. Next base: position 385,218 of record NZ_JACHLL010000004.1, read on the forward strand.
CCAGTGCCTGCCGAGCAATATTCGACTCACGGTGGGCCAGTGTCTGCGGCGCACGCGGCACGACCAGCAGCACGATGACCAGACCAAACAGCGCCATGCCTGCGGTCGCCCAGAACAGCCCCGCCAGACCGAAAGCCCGCGTCAGCAGCGGGCCGACCACCATGGCCACGGCAAACGACAGGCCGATGCTCATGCCGATCATGGCCATGGCCTTGGTCCGGTGCTGCTCGCGGGTCAGGTCCGACAGCAGCGCCATCACCGCCGCAGAGATCGCCCCAGCCCCTTGCAGAACCCGCCCCGCGATCACGCCCCAGATACTCTCGGCATTGGCCGCCAGGACCGCGCCCGCAGCAAACACCAGCAGGCCGAAGACAATCACGGGCATACGCCCAATGCGATCGGACAAGGTGCCGAAAGGAATCTGCAGGACAGCCTGAGTCAGGCCATAGGCGCCAATCGCCAGGCCGATCAATGCCGGCGTCGCGCCCGCCAGATCCTGGCCGTAAGTCGCCAATACGGGCAGAACCATGAACATGCCCAGCATGCGAAAGGCATACACCAACGCCAGCCCACCGGCTGCGCGGGTTTCGCGAGCGCTCATCCGCGCATCGTGCAGATCGTGCATGACGACCCCCTGGAAAATCGAGGCCGCGATTCTATCAGCACACCCGCCTCCGGCACAGGCACGTGCTTTGCTGTGCACTGGCCAGCGGCCGTATACTCGCGGGTTTCCGCTCGCCGCCGAGGCCTGTCGTGGACAAGATCCTGATTCGTGGGGCGCGCACCCACAACCTGAAGAACATCGACCTGACCCTGCCGCGCGACAAGCTGATCGTGATCACCGGCCTGTCCGGTTCCGGCAAGTCGTCGCTGGCCTTCGATACCCTTTACGCCGAGGGCCAGCGCCGTTACGTCGAGTCGCTGTCGGCCTATGCCCGGCAGTTCCTGTCGATGATGGAGAAGCCCGACGTCGACACCATCGAAGGTCTGTCGCCGGCCATCTCCATTGAACAGAAGTCGACCTCGCACAACCCGCGCTCGACGGTCGGCACCATCACCGAGATCTACGACTACCTGCGCCTGCTCTACGCCCGCGTCGGTATTCCGCGCTGCCCGGACCACGATGTGCCGCTGGAAGCACAGACGGTCAGCCAGATGGTCGACCAGGTGCTGGCCTTGCCGGAAGGGCGCAAGCTGATGCTGCTAGCGCCGGTTATCCGCGAGCGCAAGGGCGAGCACCTGTCGGTATTCGAGGAAATGCGTGCCCAGGGCTTCGTCCGTGCACGGGTCAACGGCAAGCTCTACGAGCTGGACGAACTGCCCAAGCTGGACAAGCAGAAGAAGCACTCGATCGATGTGGTGGTGGACCGTTTCAAGGTCCGCGAGGACCTGCAGCAGCGTCTGGCCGAATCCTTCGAGACCGCACTGAACCTGGCCGACGGAATCGCCCTGGCAGCCCCCATGGACGATGAGGAAGGTGATGAAATCATCTTCTCCGCCCGCTTTGCCTGCCCGCACTGCGGCCACTCGATCAGCGAGCTGGAACCCAAGCTGTTTTCCTTCAACAACCCGGCCGGCGCGTGCCCGACCTGTGACGGCCTGGGCGTTAAGCAGTTCTTCGACGTCAAGCGCCTGGTCAACGGCGAGCTGACCCTGGCCGAAGGCGCCATCCGCGGCTGGGACCGGCGCAACGTCTACTACTTCCAGATGCTCGCCTCACTGGCCGCGCACTACGGCTTTAGCCTGGAGGAGCCGTTCGACGATCTGAGCGCCGAGCACCAGAAAGTCATTCTGTTCGGCAGCGGCTCGCAGAATGTTGAATTCCGCTACCTCAACGACCGCGGCGACATCGTCAAACGTGCCCACCCCTTCGAAGGCATCATTCCCAACCTCGAGCGGCGCTACCGTGAAACCGAATCGCAAACCGTTAGGGAAGAGCTGGCCAAGTTCCTCAGCACCCAACCCTGCCCGGACTGCCGCGGCACGCGCCTGCGCCGCGAGTCTCGTCACGTCTGGGTCGGCGAACGCACACTGCCCGCCGTCACCGCCCTGCCAGTCGGCGAAGCCTGCGATTACTTCGGCAACCTGGCCCTGACGGGTCGCCGCGGCGAGATTGCCGAGAAGATCCTCAAGGAAATTCGTGAGCGCCTGCAGTTTCTGGTCAACGTCGGTCTCGACTACCTGACCCTCGATCGCAGTGCCGACACCCTGTCCGGCGGTGAAGCCCAGCGCATCCGTCTGGCCAGCCAGATCGGCGCGGGCCTGGTCGGCGTCATGTACATCCTCGACGAGCCTTCCATCGGCCTACACCAGCGCGACAACGAGCGCCTGCTGGGCACCCTCACCCACCTGCGCAACCTGGGCAATACGGTGATAGTGGTCGAGCACGATGAAGATGCCATCCGCCTGGCGGACTACGTGGTGGATATCGGCCCCGGCGCTGGCGTACATGGCGGCCGTATCGTGGCCGAAGGCACTCCGGACGAGGTCATGGCGCACCCCGACTCGTTGACCGGCAAGTACCTCTCCGGCCGCGAGAAGATTCGCTATCCAGCCAACCGCACACCGCGCGACAAGAAGAAACAGCTCAAGCTCAAGGGCGCGCGCGGCAACAACCTGCGCAACGTTGACCTGGAAATTCCGCTGGGTTTGCTTACCTGCGTCACCGGCGTATCCGGCTCAGGCAAATCGACGCTGATCAACAACACCCTGTTCCCCCTGGCCTCGACTGCCCTCAACGGCGCCACGACGCTTGAGGCTGCGCCTCACGACAGCCTCGATGGCCTGCAGCATCTGGACAAGGTAGTGGATATCGACCAGAGCCCGATCGGACGCACCCCGCGTTCGAATCCGGCCACCTACACCGGCCTGTTCACACCGATCCGCGAACTGTTCGCTGGCGTGCCGGAAGCGCGCTCACGCGGCTACGGTCCGGGGCGTTTCAGCTTCAACGTCAAGGGCGGTCGCTGCGAGGCCTGCCAGGGCGATGGTGTGATCAAGGTGGAGATGCACTTCCTGCCGGACATCTACGTGCCCTGCGACCTGTGCAAGGGCAAGCGCTACAACCGCGAAACCCTGGAAGTGAAGTACAAGGGCAAGAGCATTACCGAGGTCCTTGACATGACCATCGAAGAAGCCCGGGTCTTCTTCGATGCCGTACCGGCCATCGCGCGCAAGCTGCAGACCCTGATCGACGTAGGCCTCTCCTACATCAAGCTGGGTCAGAGCGCGACGACGCTTTCCGGCGGCGAGGCGCAGCGGGTCAAGCTATCGCGCGAGCTGTCCAAGCGCGACACCGGAAAGACCCTGTACATCCTCGACGAACCCACTACCGGCCTGCATTTTGCCGATATTCAGCAGCTACTCGACGTACTACACCGCCTGCGCGACCACGGCAACACCGTGGTGGTCATCGAGCACAACCTGGACGTCATCAAGACCGCCGACTGGATTGTCGACCTCGGCCCCGAGGGTGGCTCCAAGGGCGGTATGATCATCGCAGCCGGCACGCCGGAGGAGGTCGCAGAAATGGCGCAGTCGCATACCGGCTACTTCCTCAAGCCACTACTGGCCCGCGACAAGACGTGAGCGCAGCAATAAAAAAGCCCCGCACTGCGGGGCTTTTTTATGAAGGCCTGTTTATATCTGCGATTGCAGGTAGTTTTCCAGACCGACCTTGTCGATCAGACCGAGCTGAATCTCCAGCCAGTAGGCATGGTCCTCCTCGGTATCCTTCAGCTGAGCCAGGAGAATGTCGCGCGTGGTGTAATCCTGATGGCGCTCGCACAACTCGATACCATTGGCGAGGGCTGCACGTACCTCATACTCGAGCGCCAGATCCAGCTTGAGCATCTCAGGAACGCTCTGACCGAAGCTGAACGCCGTTGGCGCCATATCCGGTACGCCTTCAAGGAACAGAATGCGCTTGAGCAGGGCATCGGCATGCTGCGTCTCCTCTTCCATCTCATGGTTGATGCGCTCATACAGCTTGCTGAAGCCCCAGTCCTCGTAATAACGCGAATGCACGAAATACTGGTCACGGGCCGCCAACTCCCCTTTCAGCAATTGCTTCAGGTAATCGATGACCTCGGCATGGCCTTTCATGAGCATATCCTTGAGCGATGACAGATAACTGGAAACATGCTGGTCCCACCAACGCGTTCGGTCAAGCTAAGACCTGCCAGAAGGATGCTTGTCGAAGCCGAGGGAACATCCATAGATATGCGCAGCGCACAGCACAGCTTCTCGATACCCGATACTTTTCTACAGGCAATAAAAAACCGGGCAAGCCCGGTTTTTTATTGCGCGACCGATTACTCGGCAGCGGCTTCTACGGCACCAGCGACCGGACGGTCAACCAACTCAACGTAGGCCATCGGAGCGTTGTCACCAGCGCGGAAGCCGCACTTGAGAATACGCAGATAGCCACCTTGACGGTTGGCGTAACGCTTGCCCAGATCGTTGAACAGCTTGCCGACCGCTTCCTTGGAGCGAGTGCGGTCGAAAGCCAGACGACGGTTGGCAACGCTGTCTTCCTTGGCCAGGGTGATCAGCGGCTCGGCAACGCGGCGCAGTTCCTTGGCTTTCGGAAGGGTGGTTTTGATCAGCTCGTGTTCGAACAGGGACACCGCCATGTTCTGGAACATGGCCTTGCGGTGTGCGCTGGTGCGGCTCAGGTGACGGCCACTTTTACGATGACGCATGGTTTAATTCCTTACCAAACTTCAAGTTCGGTGATCGTGACGATCAGGCCGTGGCCTTATCGTCTTTCTTCAGACTTGCCGGCGGCCAGTTGTCGAGGCGCATGCCGAGGGACAGACCGCGGGAGGCCAGAACGTCCTTGATCTCAGTCAGGGACTTCTTGCCCAGGTTCGGAGTCTTCAACAGTTCTACTTCGGTGCGCTGAATCAGATCACCGATGTAGTAAATGTTCTCCGCCTTCAGGCAGTTGGCCGAACGTACGGTCAGCTCGAGATCATCGACCGGGCGCAGGAGGATCGGATCGATCTCATCTTCCTGCTCAACCACGACCGGCTCACTGTCACCTTTGAGATCGACGAACGCGGCCAGCTGCTGCTGCAGAATGGTCGCGGCACGACGGATGGCCTCTTCAGGGTCCAGAGTACCGTTGGTTTCCAGATCAAGAACCAGCTTGTCCAGGTTGGTGCGCTGCTCAACGCGGGCGTTTTCCACCACGTAAGCGACACGACGGACCGGGCTGAAAGAAGAATCCAGCTGCAGACGACCAATGCTGCGGCTTTCATCTTCGTCACTCTGACGCGCGTCAGCCGGCTCATAGCCGCGACCACGAGCCACAGTGAGCTTCATGTTCAGAACACCGTTGTCCGCCAGGTTGGCAATCACGTGGTCGCCGTTGACGATTTCAACATCATGATCCAGCTGAATGTCGGCGGCGGTGACCACGCCTGCGCCTTTCTTGGAAAGGTTCAGGGTTACCTCGTCACGGCCATGCAGCTTGATAGCCAGACCTTTCAGGTTCAGCAGGATTTCAATGACATCTTCCTGCACACCCTCGATGGCGCTGTACTCATGGAGCACGCCATCGATTTCGGCCTCGACTACTGCACAGCCGGGCATGGAGGACAACAGGATGCGACGCAGCGCGTTGCCCAGGGTATGGCCGAAACCACGCTCGAGAGGCTCGAGCGTGATCTTGGCACGGGTCGGACTGACCACCTGCACATCAATGTGGCGGGGGGTCAGGAACTCATTTACCGAACTCTGCATGGATAGCACCTATTTTCTAACTCTTACTTGGAGTAGAGCTCGACAATCAGGTTTTCGTTGATGTCGGCAGACAGGTCGCTGCGAGCCGGCACGCTCTTGAACACGCCAGACTTCTTCTCGGCATCGACGTCGAGCCACTCGAGACGACCGCGCTGAGCGGCCAGATCCAGGGCTTGAGCGATACGCAGCTGGTTTTTCGACTTTTCACGAACAGCCACGACGTCACCGGCCTGAACCTGGTAAGACGGAATGTTCAGGGTCTTACCGTTAACGGTGATCGACTTGTGCGATACCAGCTGACGGGATTCAGAACGGGTAGCACCGAAGCCCATACGGTAAACGACGTTATCCAGACGGCACTCGAGGAGTTGCAGCAGGTTTTCGCCGGTAGCACCCTTACGACGGGCAGCTTCCTTGTAGTAGCTGCTGAACTGACGCTCGAGTACGCCGTAGATACGACGAACTTTCTGCTTCTCACGCAGCTGCAGACCGTAGTCGGACAGACGACCACGACGGGCGCCATGCTGGCCAGGAGCGGATTCGATGTTGCACTTGGATTCGAGCGCGCGCGCACCACTCTTCAGGAAGAGATCGGTGCCTTCACGACGAGACAGTTTGCACTTGGGACCAATGTAACGAGCCATTCTTCACTGTCTCCTATTACACGCGACGCTTCTTCGGCGGACGGCACCCGTTATGCGGGATTGGCGTCACGTCGGTGATGCTGGCGATCTTGTAGCCGCAGGCGTTCAGTGCACGCACAGCGGATTCGCGACCCGGGCCTGGGCCTTTGACGTTTACGTCGAGGTTTTTCAAACCGTATTCCAGAGCCGCTTGACCAGCGCGCTCAGCAGCCACCTGGGCAGCGAACGGGGTGCTCTTACGGGAACCACGGAAGCCCGAACCACCAGAGGTTGCCCAGGACAGAGCATTACCTTGACGGTCAGTGATGGTCACGATGGTGTTATTGAAAGAAGCGTGGATATGGGCGATCCCATCCACCACTGTCTTTTTGACTTTCTTACGAGTACGAGCAGCTGGCTTAGCCATGACTTATTTCCTGTCGATTCGCGGGCGCAATGTTACTTGCGGATCGGCTTACGCGGGCCCTTACGGGTACGCGCGTTGGTCTTGGTACGCTGACCACGAACAGGCAAGCCACGACGATGACGCAGACCGCGGTAGCAGCCCAGGTCCATCAGACGCTTGATGTTCATGTTGATTTCGCGGCGCAGGTCACCCTCAGTGGTGAGCTTTGCGACTTCGCCACGCAGCTGTTCAATCTGCTCGTCGCTCAGATCCTTGATTTTTGCTGCCGGGTTTACACCGGTAACAGCGCAGATCTTTTGCGCGGTTGTGCGACCGACACCATAGATGTAGGTCAGCGAGATAACAGTGTGCTTGTTATCCGGAATGTTGACGCCTGCAATACGGGCCATTCAGTGGAACTCCAATTGACAGCTACCCACGCCCTGGAAGCCAAGAAATAGGGCGCGAGATATTAGCGCTGTAATAACAAAGAATCAACCCGGCAGCGCACTAGCTGCCGGGCTCATTACGCGTGAATCACACTCAGCCTTGGCGCTGCTTGTGACGCGGCTCCGCGCTGCAGATCACGCGAACAACACCTTCGCGGCGAATGATCTTGCAGTTGCGGCACAGCTTCTTGACCGATGCACGAACTTTCATCAGTAACTCCTAGAACCTTACGGACGCTATATCAGCGGAGCATTCCGCCGCCATAGCCCTTCAGGTTGGCTTTCTTCATCAGGGATTCGTACTGGTGCGAAACGAGGTGCGATTGTACTTGGGCCATAAAGTCCATCACAACCACGACCACGATCAGCAACGAGGTCCCGCCAAGGTAGAACGGCACATTGGCCGCCACCACCAGGAACTGGGGCAGCAAGCAGACAGCCGTCATGTACAGAGCACCGAACAGAGTCAAGCGGGTCAGAACGCCATCGATATAGCGCGCCGACTGCTCACCCGGACGAATACCCGGAATAAAGGCACCGGACTTCTTCAGGTTTTCCGCCACATCCTTCGGATTGAACATCAGGGCTGTGTAGAAGAAGCAGAAGAAGATGATCCCTGCACTAAACAGCAGAATGTTCAGCGGCTGGCCGGGCGCGATCGACTGAGCAATTTCCTGCAGCCAGCCCATACCCTCGGACTGACCGAACCACGAACCCAGCGAAGCCGGGAACAGCAGGATGCTGCTGGCAAAGATTGCCGGAATCACGCCAGCCATGTTGACCTTCAGCGGCAGGTGGCTGGTCTGCGCAGCGAAGACCTTGCGGCCCTGCTGACGCTTGGCGTAGTGCACCGCAATGCGACGCTGGCCACGCTCAATGAACACCACGAACCCGATGATGGCAACCGCCAGCAAACCGATCGCAATCAGAGCGAAGATATTGATATCGCCCTGACGCGCCGATTCGAAGGACTGCCCTATCGCCGACGGCAGGCCAGCAACGATGCCAGCGAAGATCAGCATGGAAATACCATTGCCAACCCCACGCTCGGTGATCTGCTCGCCCAACCACATCATGAACATGGCACCAGCTACGAAAGTGGTGACTGCCACGAAGTAGAAACCGAAGTCGGTAGAGAACGCCACACCCTGACCAGCCAGACCAACGGACATGCCGATAGCCTGGACCAGTGCCAGTGCAACAGTACCGTAGCGGGTGTACTGGCTAATCTTGCGACGGCCAGCCTCACCTTCCTTCTTCAACTGCTCCAGTTGCGGGCTGACAGCGGTCATGAGCTGCATGATGATCGATGCCGAAATGTACGGCATGATCCCCAGCGCAAAGATGCTCATGCGCTCCAGCGCGCCACCGGAAAACATGTTGAACAGGCTAAGAATGGTCCCCTCGTTCTGCCGGAACAGTTCCGCCAGCCGGTCAGGGTTGATTCCGGGCACTGGAATGTGCGCACCAATCCGATAGACGATGATCGCCAGGAACAGGAAACGCAGTCGAGCCCAGAGCTCGGACAACCCGCCATTGCTGAGCGCTGAGAGAGCACCTTGCTTAGCCATTTAGTCCTCGAACTTACCGCCAGCTGCTTCGATAGCCGCACGCGCACCCTTGGTGGCAGCGATACCTTTGAGGGTTACCGCACGACCAACCTCACCGGACAGCATGACCTTTACACGCTGCACGTTTTGGTTGATGACGTTGGCATCCTTCAGCGACTGCAGGGAGACGACATCGCCTTCCACTTTGGCCAGTTCGGAAGTACGCACTTCTGCGCGATCCATGGCCTTCAGGGAAACGAAGCCGAACTTCGGCAGACGACGGTGCAACGGCTGTTGACCACCCTCGAAGCCCGGAGCAATGGTGCCACCGGAGCGGGAGGTTTGACCTTTGTGGCCACGGCCACCGGTCTTACCGAGACCGCTACCGATACCACGGCCCGGACGGTGCTTTTCGCGACGGGCACCCGGCGCGGAACGCAGATCGTTCAGTTGCATGGATTAACCCTCTACGCGCAGCAGGTAGTAAGCCTTGTTGATCATGCCGCGGTTTTCAGGAGTGTCCTGAACTTCCACGGTGTGACCGATACGACGCAGGCCGAGACCCTTGACGCAGGCTTTGTGATTGGCCAGACGGCCGTTCACGCTCTTGATCAGCGTGACTTTGACAGTTGCGTTAGCCATGATCAGAGAATCTCCTCGACGCTCTTACCACGCTTGGCGGCCACGGATTCCGGGGACTGCATGTTCTTCAGACCCTTGAAGGTGGCATACACCACGTTCACCGGATTGGTGGAGCCATAGCACTTGGCCAGAACGTTCTGCACACCAGCCACTTCCAGGACAGCACGCATGGCGCCGCCGGCGATGATACCGGTACCTTCCGAAGCCGGCTGCATGTACACCTTGGAGGCGCCATGGGCGGACTTGATCGGGTACTGCAGGGTGGTGCCGTTCAGGTCGACCTGAATCATGTTGCGGCGTGCAGCTTCCATCGCTTTCTGGATGGCAGCCGGCACTTCGCGGGACTTGCCACGACCGAAACCGACGCGACCATTGCCATCACCCACCACGGTCAGCGCGGTGAAAGTGAAGATACGGCCGCCCTTGACGGTCTTAGCAACGCGATTGACCTGCACCAGCTTCTCGGTGTAGCCATCGCTCTGGGCATCATCACGGTTACCGCGATCGCGCTTTTGCTCGTTATTTGCCATAACTTAGAACTCCAGCCCGCCTTCACGAGCAGCATCGGCCAGCGCTTTCACGCGACCGTGGTACTTGAAGCCAGAACGGTCGAATGCCACCTGGGTGATGCCAGCGGCTTTAGCACGCTCGGCAACCAGCTGACCAACCTTCTTGGCCGCGTCGACGTTGCCAGTGGCACCATCGCGCAGTTCTTTGTCCAGAGTCGAGGCGCTGGCCAGGACTTTGGCGCCGTCGGCCGACAAGACCTGGGCGTAGATGTGCTGGGAAGAGCGGTATACACAAAGGCGTACGGCTTCCAGCTCGCGCATCTTCAGGCGTGCCTTGCGAGCGCGACGCAGACGGGTTTCTTTCTTTACGCTCATTTGCTATGCCCTACTTTTTCTTGGCTTCTTTGCGACGTACGACTTCGTCGGAGTAGCGAACACCTTTGCCCTTGTAAGGCTCAGGACGACGGAAGTCACGAATCTCCGCAGCCACTTGGCCCACGAGCTGCTTGTCGATGCCCTTGATCAGGATATCGGTCTGGCTCGGGGTTTCAGCGGTAACGCCTTGCGGCAGTTCGTAGTCGATTGGGTGCGAGAAGCCGAGAGCCAGAGAGAGCACCTGGCCTTTGGCCTGAGCTTTATAGCCCACACCTACCAGCTGCAGCTTGCGCTCGAAGCCTTGGCTAACACCGGTCACCATATTGTTGACCAGCGCGCGAGTGGTACCGGCCATGGCGCGATTCTGGTTGTCGCCATTGCGAGCAGCGAAGCGCAGCTCACCAGCGTCCTGAATCACTTCAACAGACGGATGCACGTTCAGTTCAAGAGCACCCTTGGAGCCCTTGATCGACAGCTGCTGGCCGGCGAGTTTGACCTCAACACCAGCGGGCAGCTTGACGGGGTTCTTAGCAACGCGAGACATGCTTTCTCCCCCTTAGAACACTGTGCACAGTACTTCGCCGCCGACACCGGCAGCGCGAGCAGCGCGATCCGTCATCACACCTTTGTTGGTGGAGACGATGGAAACGCCGAGACCGCCACGCACTTTCGGCAGCTGATCAACCGGCTTGTATTGACGCAGGCCTGGACGGCTGGTGCGCTTCAGCTCTTCGATAACCGGCTTGCCTTCGAAATACTTGAGATCGATCGACAGGGACGGCTTCGCTTCAGAACTGACTTTAAAATCCGCAATGTAGCCTTCGCTCTTGAGAACTTGGGCAACCGCCACCTTCAGCTTCGAAGACGGCATGCTTACGACGGACTTTTCAGCCATCTGGGCATTACGGATGCGAGTTAGCATGTCTGCTAACGGGTCCTGCATACTCATGGGCTTGATGCTCCTGATACACAAATGAACGGCACTAAGGCCAAAACCACCCAAACGGGCACAGCAAAATGCCGGGCTCAGGCGAGCCGGGCATTCTATAGACTGATCAAAAATGAATCAAGCCCCAAAAGGGGCTTGATTCATTAGACCGTCAACCCCGGCACGCCGGGGCAGATCGATTACCAGCTGGCTTTCACCAGACCCGGTACGTCACCGCGCATGGCAGCTTCACGCAGCTTGATACGGCTCAGGCCGAACTTGCGATAGACACCGTGCGGACGACCGGTCAGACGGCAGCGATTACGCAGGCGGCTGGCGCTCGCGTCACGCGGCTGCTTCTGCAGGGCAACCTGGGCTTCCCAACGCGCTTCCGGAGTGGAGTTCGGATTGGCGATGGTAGCCTTCAGCTCGGCACGCTTTTTGGCGTACTTGGCAACCGTTTGCTGACGCTTCAGCTCACGGTTTTTCATGCTTGTCTTGGCCATGTCCTAGTCCTCAGTTACGGAAAGGGAATTTGAAAGCGCGCATCAGAGCACGGCCTTCATCATCGTTACGAGCGGTGGTGGTCAGAGTGATATCCATACCACGCAGCGCATCGATCTTGTCGTAATCGATTTCCGGGAAAATGATCTGCTCTTTGACACCCATGCTGTAGTTGCCACGGCCATCGAAGGACTTGGCATTCAGACCACGGAAGTCACGAACGCGCGGCAGAGAGATGGTCAGCAGACGGTCCAGGAACTCATACATGCGATCGCTACGCAGAGTTACCTTGACGCCAATCGGCCAGCCCTCGCGCACCTTGAAGCCTGCAATGGACTTGCGGGCAAAGGTGACAACCGGCTTTTGACCAGCAATCTTTTCCAGGTCAGCCAGAGCGTTTTCGATAATCTTCTTATCGCCAATCGCTTCGCCCAGACCCATGTTCAGAGTGATCTTGGTGATACGCGGAACTTCCATCACGTTGGCCAGCTGAAGCTCTTCTTTCAGCTTGGGCGCGATTTCCTTCCGATAAATCTCTTTCAGTCGTGCCATGGTGTTTTACCTAGCAGTGCTCAAGCGCCAACCGGCTTTTGGGTGGACTTGAAGACACGAATCTTCTTACCGTCTTCGAGTTTGAAACCAACGCGGTCAGCCTTGTTGGTATCAGCATTGAAGATGGCAACGTTGGAGACGTGCAGCGGGGCTTCCTTCTCGACGATACCGCCTTGATTGCCCAGCATCGGGTTCGGCTTGGTGTGGCGCTTGATCATGTTGATCCCACCCACGACCAGACGGTCGTCAGCGAGAACCTTGAGCACCTTACCGCGCTTGCCCTTGTCTTTGCCGGCGATGACGATGACTTCGTCGTCACGACGAATCTTTTGCATGACGGCTTCTCCTTACAGCACTTCGGGGGCCAGGGAGACAATTTTCATGAACTTCTCAGAGCGAAGTTCACGAGTCACCGGGCCAAAGATACGGGTGCCGATAGGCTCCTGCTTGTTGTTCAGCAGGACAGCGGCATTGCCGTCAAAACGAATGATGGAGCCGTCAGGACGACGTACGCCATGCTTGGTACGAACGACCACGGCACTCATGACCTGGCCTTTCTTTACCTTGCCGCGCGGAATCGCTTCCTTAACGGTTACCTTGATGATGTCACCGATGCCAGCATAACGGCGGTGCGAACCACCCAGCACCTTGATGCACATAACACGGCGGGCGCCGCTGTTATCGGCCACATCGAGCATGGATTGAGTCTGAATCATGGCTCTACACCCTTACACTTCTACAGCGCGCTCAACGATCTCAACCAGAGCCCACGCCTTGGTCTTGGCGACCGGACGGGTTTCGCGAATGGTGACGGTATCACCAATGCGGCACTGATTGTTTTCGTCGTGCGCGTGCAGTTTGGTGGAACGCTTCACGTATTTACCGTAGATCGGGTGCTTTACGCGACGCTCGATCAGAACGGTGATGGTTTTGTCCATCTTGTCGCTGACAACACGGCCAGTCAGCGTACGGACTACTTTCTGAGCTTCAGCCATGATTACTTACCTGCCTGCTGGTTGAGCACAGTCTTGACGCGAGCGATGTCGCGCTTCACTTGCGAGAGCAGGTGAGACTGCCCCAGCTGACCAGTTGCTTTCTGCATACGCAGATTGAACTGGTCGCGCAGCAGACCGAGCAGCTGCTCGTTCAGTTCCTGCGCGGATTTTCCACGAAGTTCATTCGCTTTCATCACATCACCGTCCGCTTAACAAAGGAGGTGGCGAGCGGCAGCTTTGCAGCAGCCAGAGCGAATGCTTCGCGCGCCAGCTCTTCGGAAACACCCTCGATCTCGTACAGGACCTTGCCCGGCTGAATCTGGGCTACCCAGTACTCGACGCCGCCCTTACCTTTACCCATACGTACTTCCAGGGGCTTCTTGGTAACAGGCTTGTCGGGGAAAACGCGGATCCAGATCTTACCGCCACGCTTTACGTGACGGGTCAGTGCACGACGTGCGGACTCGATCTGACGAGCAGTGAGGCGGCCACGGCCAGTCGCCTTGAGGGCGAACTCACCGAAGCTGACTTTGCTACCGCGATGAGCCAGACCACGGTTGTGGCCGGTCATCTGCTTGCGGAACTTCGTACGCTTAGGTTGCAACATTTGGCGTACCCCTTATTTAGCAGCTTTTTTACGAGGCGCCGGAGCGGTCGGCTTCAGCTCTTCACGCAGGCCACCGATGACCTCGCCCTTGAAGATCCAAACCTTCACACCGATCACACCGTAAGTGGTGTGGGCTTCGTAGGTGTTGTAGTCGATATCGGCACGCAGGGTGTGCAGCGGCACACGCCCTTCGCGATACCACTCGGTACGTGCGATTTCAGCACCACCAAGACGACCACTCACCTGGATCTTGATGCCTTTGGCACCAATACGCATGGCGTTCTGTACGGCGCGCTTCATGGCGCGACGGAACATAACGCGGCGTTCCAGCTGCTGAGCAACGCTCTGAGCAACCAACAGGGCATCGAGTTCCGGCTTGCGGATTTCTTCGATGTTGATGTGCACAGGCACACCCATTTGCTTGGTCAGGTCCTGACGCAGCTTCTCAACATCTTCACCTTTCTTGCCGATCACGATGCCGGGACGAGCGGTGTGGATGGTGATGCGTGCAGTCTGAGCCGGACGAGCGATGTCGATACGGCTTACGGACGCGCTTTTTAGTTTGTCTTGGAGGTATTCGCGCACCTTGAGGTCGGCAAACAGATAATCAGCGTATTGACGCTTGTCTGCATACCAAACAGAGGTGTGCTCCTTGACGATTCCCAGGCGAATGCCAGTGGGATGTACTTTCTGACCCATCTGATCGACTCCGTTACTTGTCCGCAACCTTGACAGTGATATGGCAAGACCGCTTGACGATGCGATCAGCGCGGCCCTTGGCACGCGGCATGATGCGCTTCAGCGAACGCCCTTCGTTGACGAAGACGGTGGAGACTTTCAGATCGTCCACATCCGCACCTTCGTTGTGCTCGGCGTTGGCTACGGCCGACTCCAGCACTTTCTTCATGATCTCGGCAGCTTTCTTCGAACTGAAAGCCAGGAGGTTGAGCGCTTCGCCCACCTTCTTCCCACGGATCTGGTCGGCGACCAAGCGGGCTTTCTGGGCGGAGATTCGAGCGCCCGACAGCTTAGCGGCTACTTCCATCGTTCCTTACCCCTTAACGCTTGGCTTTCTTGTCCGCAGCATGCCCACGATAAGTGCGGGTAGCAGCGAACTCGCCGAGTTTGTGGCCGACCATGTCTTCGTTAACGAGAACCGGGACATGTTGACGACCGTTGTGTACAGCGATGGTCAGACCGACCATTTGCGGCAGTACGATGGAGCGACGCGACCAGGTTTTAACCGGCTTGCGATCGTTCTTTTCCACCGCCACTTCGACCTTCTTCAGTAGGTGAAGATCGATAAAAGGACCTTTTTTCAGAGAACGCGGCACTGTCGTATCCCTCTAGTTACTTGCGGCGACGAACGATCATGTTGTCGGTGCGCTTGTTGGAGCGAGTCTTCGCACCCTTGGTCGGGAAGCCCCACGGCGAAACCGGGTGACGACCACCAGAAGTACGACCCTCACCACCACCATGCGGGTGATCTACCGGGTTCATGGCAACACCACGAACGGTCGGACGAACACCGCGCCAGCGCTTGGCACCGGCCTTGCCCAGGGAGCGCAGGCTATGCTCGGAGTTGGAAACCTCACCGAGAGTCGCACGGCATTCCGACAGGACTTTACGCATCTCGCCGGAGCGCAGACGCACAGTCACGTAAGCACCTTCACGAGCAACCAGCTGGGCCGAAGCACCCGCAGAGCGAGCGATCTGCGCACCTTTACCCGGCTTCAGTTCGATGCCGTGAATGGTGCTACCCACCGGAATGTTACGCAGCGGCAGCGAGTTACCAGCCTTGATCGGAGCCTGAGCACCGGATACCAGCTGATCGCCAGCCTTCACGCCCTTAGGAGCGATGATGTAGGCGCGCTCGCCATCTGCATACTTCAGCAGAGCGATGTGAGCAGTACGGTTCGGGTCATATTCGATGCGCTCAACGGTGGCAGGGATGCCATCCTTGTTGCGACGGAAGTCGACCAGACGATAGTGCTGCTTGTGACCACCGCCGATGTGGCGAGTGGTGATGCGGCCGTTGTTGTTACGACCACCAGTCTTCGACTTCTTTTCCAGCAGCGGCGCGTACGGAGCCCCTTTGTGCAGGTCCTGATTGACCACTTTGACAACAAAGCGGCGGCCTGCGGAAGTCGGTTTGCATTTAACGATTGCCATGATGCGCCCCTTCCTTACTCAGCACTGCTGGTGAAATCGAGATCCTGGCCCGGCTGGAGAGCGATGTACGCTTTCTTCCAGTCGTTGCGCTTGCCCAGACCACGGACAGTGCGCTTGGTCTTGCCCTTGACGTTCAGGGTGGTTACGCGAGCAACCTTTACACCGAACAGGGTTTCGACAGCCTTCTTGATTTCCAGCTTGGTTGCGTCAGTAGCAACCTTGAAAACGAACTGACCCTTGCTATCTGCAAGTACGGTGGCCTTCTCGGAGATGTGCGGGCCAACCAGCACTTTGAATACGCGTTCCTGGTTCATCCCAGCAGCTCCTCGAATTTCTTCACGGCCGACACGGTGACCAGCACCTTGTCATAGGCGATCAGACTTACCGGGTCGGAACCTTGTACGTCACGCACATCGACATGCGGCAGGTTGCGCGCGGCCAGGTACAGGTTCTGGTCGACGGCATCGGAAACGATCAGCACGTCGGTCAGGCCCATGCCGTTCAGCTTGGCCAGCAGATCTTTGGTCTTCGGCGCTTCAACGATGAATTCCTCAACCACTACCAGACGCTCGGAACGAACCAGCTCAGCAAGGATGGAGCGCAGAGCAGCGCGGTACATCTTCTTGTTCAGCTTTTGGCTGTGATCCTGCGGCTTGGCAGCGAAAGTCACACCACCGGAACGCCAGATGGGGCTGCGAATGGTGCCAGCACGAGCACGACCAGTGCCCTTCTGACGCCACGGCTTCTTGCCACCACCGGAAACTTCGGAACGGGTCTTTTGCGCGCGAGTGCCCTGACGGCCACCGGCCATGTAGGCAACAACAGCCTGGTGAACCAGAGTCTCGTTGAATTCGCCGCCAAAAGTACGCTCGCAGACTTCGATAGCCTGAGCGCCATTTACATTCAATTGCATCTCAGCACTCTCCCCTTAAGCCTTGGCAGCCGGACGCACGATCACGTCGCCACCAGGAGCGCCCGGAACGGCACCCTTGACCAGCAGCAGATTGCGCTCGGCATCGACACGGACCACTTCCAGGGACTGCACAGTCACGCGCTCAGCGCCCAGGTGACCGGACATTTTCTTGCCCTTGAATACGCGACCCGGAGTCTGGCACTGGCCAATGGAACCCGGAGCACGGTGGGAGACGGAGTTACCGTGAGTGTTGTCTTGGCCACGGAAGTTCCAGCGCTTGATGGTACCGGCATAGCCTTTACCCTTGGACTGACCGGTGACATCCACCAGCTGTCCTGCCTGGAACAGATCAACATTGATCGAGTCGCCAGCTTGGTACTCGCCTTCTTCCAGGCGGAACTCCCAAACACCGCGACCAGCTGCAACATTGGCCTTGGCAAAGTGACCGGCCTGAGCCTTGGTCACACGGGAAGCACGACGCTCACCGACAGTCACCTGGACTGCACGATAGCCATCGCTGTCTTCGTTCTTGAACTGGGTGACGCGATTCGGTTCGACCTCGATGACCGTAACCGGAATGGAGACACCTTCTTCGGTGAAAATGCGGGTCATGCCGCACTTACGACCGACTACACCAATAGTCATGTTGTAAAACCTCATGAGTGTACGGGGCTTTCACCCGCTATGGCCGCCCATTTCAGAGCGTTACACGACTAAAACCCCAAGGTCTTAGCCGAGGCTGATCTGCACTTCCACGCCAGCCGCAAGATCAAGCTTCATCAGCGCATCAACGGTTTTATCCGTCGGCTGGACGATGTCCAGAACACGCTTATGAGTGCGAATCTCGTACTGGTCGCGCGCGTCTTTGTTGACGTGCGGAGAAACCAGAACAGTGAAACGCTCCTTGCGAGTAGGCAGAGGAATCGGACCACGCACCTGAGCACCAGTACGTTTCGCGGTTTCCACGATTTCCTGGGTAGATTGATCGATCAGGCGATGGTCAAAAGCCTTCAACCGAATACGGATTTGTTGGTTTTGCATTTGACCTTAGACTCCAAGTTGCCATTCCCACCGAACGCAAACGCCCGATAAAAGGAGGCGCAATTGTACGGATGCGCCCTAGGGGTGTCAATAAATGATCAACAAATAGAAAAAGGGCCCCGAAGGGCCCTTTTCACAGATCAATCGATTACTCGATGACCTTGGCAACCACGCCAGCACCAACGGTACGGCCGCCTTCGCGAATCGCGAAGCGCAGACCATCTTCCATGGCGATCGGCTTGATCAGGGTGACAACCATCTTGATGTTGTCGCCCGGCATTACCATCTCAACGCCTTCCGGCAGTTCGCACGAACCGGTTACGTCAGTGGTACGGAAGTAGAACTGCGGACGGTAGCCCTTGAAGAACGGGGTGTGACGACCACCTTCTTCCTTGGACAGTACGTACACTTCTGCTTCGAACACAGTGTGCGGCTTGATGGTGCCCGGCTTGGCCAGAACCTGACCACGCTCTACGTCGTCACGCTTGGTGCCGCGCAGCAGAACGCCACAGTTCTCACCAGCACGACCTTCGTCGAGCAGCTTGCGGAACATCTCAACACCAGTACAGGTAGTCTTGGTGGTCGGACGCAGACCGACGATCTCGATTTCTTCCTGAATCTTGACGATACCGCGCTCTACACGACCGGTCACTACAGTGCCACGGCCAGAGATCGAGAACACGTCTTCGATCGGCATCAGGAACGGCTTGTCGATGGCACGAACCGGCTCAGGGATGTAAGCATCCAGAGTCTCAAC
>NZ_JACHLL010000005.1 GCF_014207935.1 Pseudomonas fluvialis
TATCACAAGCACCCACACGAATTGCTTGATTCAACTTGTTAAAGAGCGTTTGGTTAAGTCTTTCGTCTCAACCGAGGCGCGCATTCTACAGCACCCCTTCAACCTGTCAAGCTCTTTTTCGAAAATTTCTTTTCTACTCAACCGCTTGCGCTTCTGATCAGCCATTCAGCTTCTCGTCAGCGGGAGGCGAATTCTACAGGATCATCGATCACTGTCAACACCCTCCACAACCACTTTTGAAAACCCGCTTCAAAAGCGCGGAGCCGTATAACCAAGCCCCTACCCTCAGCACCTACCAGAACATAACTTATTGTTTTGGAAGGCCTTCTTTGCAGAAGCGCTGAAAGTGGGGCGCATTATAGGGCCGCAGATTTCGACGTCAACCCTGAAAAGCAAAATAAGTTAGCCTTTCAGCTCGACACGAGCAAAAGCCTTCTTGCCAGCCTGACATATATAGGAAGCGCCCACTTTCAGAATGAAAGTACGATCCACTACCCGACCATCAACCTTCACCGAACCTGCGCCCAAGAGATCACGCGCCGCCGCCGCATTCTTGACCAAGCCCGCCTGATTAAGGGCAGCGGCAATCGGCATATCCACCGCCGACTCGATAACCACGCTCGGCAAATCCTCCGGCAGCTCGCCATCCTTCATGCGATTACCCGCCGAGCGATGCGCAGACATTGCCGCCTCCTCACCATGGAAGCGCGCAACGATCTCCTCTGCCAGCTTGATCTTGATGTCTCGCGGATTGGCGCCAGCCACAACATCCTGCTTGAACTGCTCGATCTCGCCCATCGAGCGAAAGCTCAGCAGCTCGAAATAACGCCACATCAAGGCGTCCGGGATGGATACCAGCTTGCTATACATCACGCCCGGCGCTTCCTGGATACCGACATAGTTACCCAAGGACTTGGACATCTTCTTGACGCCATCCAGACCTTCCAGCAAAGGCATGGTGACGATGCACTGGGGCTCCTGCCCATACGCACGCTGCAGCTCACGTCCCATTAGCAGGTTGAACTTCTGATCGGTACCACCCAGCTCCACATCTGCCTTGAGCGCCACCGAGTCATATCCCTGCACCAGCGGATAGAGGAACTCGTGAATGGCAATCGGCTGATTGTCACTGTAGCGCTTGTTGAAATCGTCCCGCTCAAGCATGCGCGCTACTGTGTACTGCGATGCGAGGCGAATGAAATCTGCCGGGGTCAGTTTGTCCATCCACGAGGCATTAAACGCCACCTCGGTCTTGGCCGGATCAAGAATCTTGAACACCTGGGACTTGTAGGTTTCGGCGTTTTCCAGCACCTGCTCGCGTGTCAGCGGTGGACGCGTTGCACTCTTGCCCGAAGGATCACCAATCATCCCGGTGAAGTCGCCGATCAGGAAAATCACCTGATGGCCCAGCTCCTGGAACTGACGCAGCTTATTAATAAGCACCGTATGCCCGAGATGTAGATCCGGCGCAGTCGGGTCAAACCCAGCCTTGATGCGCAGCGGCTGGCCGCGCTTGAGCTTTTCAACCAGTTCCGCTTCAACCAGAACTTCTTCCGCACCACGCTTGATCAGCGCCAGCTGCTCTTCTACCGACTTCATCTCAGGCCCCACACTAGACCAGCACAAAAAAAGGGAACCAACCATACAAGATCACTGACTAATTACAAGTTTTGCCCAAGGAAAGCCGCCGCCCGCATGCGAGACGTCGGCCAGCGCTTGCCGCTAACAGATTTTGGTTATATTTTAGGCAGTTATATATATTGAAAAACGCCATTCGAAGCCATGACGCATAACGTTTCTAAAGCGCCGCGCTACCCGAAGACGCACCTGCTGGCTGCCAGCGGCGTCGCTGCGCTCTTGAGCCTGGCTCTCCTGGTGTTCCCCTCGAGCGATGTCGAGGCGAAAAGAACGCTGATAGACCTCGATCTGGAAACTGATGCCGAACGCATCATTCAGGAAAAAGACGACCTCCGACCAGATTCCGTCACAGGGGAAGAAGGATCGCCGTTCTCGCAAACGGGCAATCCACTCAAGAAGAACAGCGCCGGAAAAGACGCGACGAATAATGAAAGCTCCAACGCCACCAGCCAGACACCTGCCGACCCAACCCGCAAGACCATCACTGTGGGCAAGGGCGACACCTTGTCGACCGTATTTGCTCAAGCCGGATTCGACAATCAGTTGGTGCATGAGCTGCTAGCGAGCAGCAAAGACGCCAAGCAGCTGTCGCGCCTAAAGGTTGGACAAGTTCTGGACTTCAAACTGACCGCAAGCGGTGAGTTTGAGCAGGTCAGCTCGAAACTCAGCGACCTCGAAAGCATTCAGCTGAGCAAGACGGACAAGGGTTTTGTCTTCAAGCGTGATCAGATCAAACCCGATGTGCGCCAGACCTATGCGCGCGGCGTGATCGACAGTTCTCTGTTTGTAGCAACCAAACGAGCAGGGATGAGCCATTCACTGGCGATGGATATGGCTAATATCTTTGGCTATGACATCGACTTTGCACTGGATCTTCGCGACGGCGACAGCTTTGAAGTACTGTACGAGGAGAAAGTAGTCAAGGATAAGCGCGTCGGTAACGGTGCCATTCTGGCTGCCCGCTTCATCAACCGCGGCAAGACCTTCACTGCGATCCGCTACACCAACAAGCAGGGCGTTAGCAGCTACTACACCGCAGACGGCAACAGCATGCGCAAGGCGTTTATCCGCACCCCAGTGGATTTCGCCCGCATCAGCTCGCGATTTTCCAGCGGCCGGCGCCATCCGATTCTGAACAAGATTCGCGCGCACAAGGGCGTCGACTACGCGGCCCCGCGCGGCACCCCCATCAAGGCAGCAGGCGATGGTCGCGTGCAACTGGCCGGACGCAAGGGTGGCTACGGCAACACCGTCGTTATTCAGCACGGCAACCGCTACCGCACCCTGTACGGCCACAT
Organism: Pseudomonas fluvialis; assembly: GCF_014207935.1. Classification (GTDB taxonomy): domain Bacteria; phylum Pseudomonadota; class Gammaproteobacteria; order Pseudomonadales; family Pseudomonadaceae; genus Aquipseudomonas; species Aquipseudomonas fluvialis_A. The sequence continues at coordinate 2,937 of NZ_JACHLL010000005.1, forward strand.
GAACGGCTTTGCCAAAGGCATCCGCACCGGCAGTAGCGTGCGCCAGGGCCAGATCATTGGCTATATCGGCACCACTGGCCTGTCCACCGGGCCGCACCTGCACTATGAGTTCCAGGTCAACGGCGTGCATGTCGATCCTCTCAGCCAGAAACAGCTGATGGCCGACCCCATTGCCCGCAATGAAAAGCAGCGTTTTTTGCAGTTGAGCACCCCCCTGCTGGCTCAACTCGACAAAGAAAGGGCCAGCATGCTGGCCATGAACAAGCGCTAATCCCATGCCTTTTTATATCGGCGTAATGTCCGGTACCAGCCTGGACGGTATCGACATTGCGCTGATAGAGCAGAATACCGACACCAAGCTATGCGGCAAGCTGTTCCTGCCCATGCCCGGTGAACTACGCCAGCAACTGCTGACACTGTGCAGCCCCGGTGATAATGAAATTCAGCGAAGCGCCCTGGCCGAGGCGTGCTGGGCAAACCTTGTCGCTGAAGGCATTCAGCAACTCCTCAGGCAGCAGCAACTTTCCGCTTCTGATATCCACGCCATTGGCAGCCATGGCCAGACCATCCGCCACGAACCCGCACTGGGTTTTACCGTGCAGATTGGCAATCCCGCCCTGCTCGCCGAACTGACCGGCATTGACGTCATTGCCGATTTCCGTCGACGCGACGTTGCCGCGGGCGGCCAGGGCGCGCCTCTGGTCCCGGCCTTCCACCAGGCACTCTTTGGCAACCGGCCCGGCAAGCTGGCCGTACTCAACGTCGGCGGTTTCAGCAATATCACCCTGCTGGAGCACGGCTCGACAGAGGTTCGCGGTTTTGACTGCGGCCCCGGCAATGTCCTCATGGATGCCTGGATTCAGCTTCACCGACACCAGCCTTATGACGACAACGGCAGCTGGGCCAGCAGCGGTCAGATCCATCAGGGGCTGCTGGCCAAGATGCTGTCTATTCCGTATTTCCAGGTACAGGGTCCCAAGAGCACGGGACGCGAACTGTTCAACCTTGACTGGCTGAACCATCAGCTGCAGGACTTCGATGCGATTACCGCTGAAGATGTTCAGGCCACTCTGCTCGAACTGACAGCACACTGTTGCAGTCAGGCACTGCTGAGCACTCAGCCGGACAGCGAACGCCTGATCGTCTGCGGTGGCGGCGCGCACAATGGTCAACTGCTTGCCCGCCTTCGCCAGCAGCTACCCGGCGTGACAGTCGCCAGCAGCGACGACCTTGGCGCTCCGGCCGACTGGATAGAGGCCATGGCCTTTGCCTGGCTGGCACACTGTTTTCTTCAGCGCATCCCGGCCAATCGCCCCAGCGTTACCGGCGCCGCGGGCTTGCGGGTATTGGGCGCGCTCTACCCGGCCTGACATATCCCCAGAAAGCAAAACGCCGCACAGCGTGCGGCGTTTTTCTCCTGAGCAGCTAACGATCAGATCGAGAACGACTGACCGCAGCCACAGGTGGTGCTGGCATTGGGGTTGTTGATCACGAAGCGCGAGCCTTCCAGTCCTTCCTGATAGTCCACCTCGGCACCCACCAGGTACTGGAAGCTCATCGGATCGACCACTAGGCTCACACCATCACGCTCGACGATGGTGTCATCGTCCGCGACGTCTTCATCGAAGGTGAAGCCGTACTGGAAGCCCGAGCAACCGCCGCCGGTGACGAACACCCGCAGCTTCAGGCGCTCATTGCCCTCTTCGTCGATCAGGCTCTTCACCTTGTTCGCCGCGCCTTGGGTAAACATCAGGGCAGTGGGGGTGAAGGTTTCGATGGTCATTGGCAATCTCCCGGCATTCAGCCGTTACAGCACTACTGGGCAGCATTATCCGCTTAACCCAGTAAAATGGTCAACTTAACTCAGGGCATCAGAGCCACGTTGGACAGACCCAGACGCTCGTCCAGACCGAACAGGATGTTCATGTTCTGGATGGCCTGGCCGGAAGCCCCCTTGACCAGATTGTCGATCACCGAAAGCACCACTACCTGATCACCGTCCTGCGGCCGGTGCACGGCAATGCGACAGACGTTGGCACCGCGCACACTGCGGGTTTCCGGATGGCTACCCGCCGGCAGCACATCGACAAACGGCTCATTGGCATAACGCTGCTCATACAGCGCCTGCAGATCCACGCCGCGATTAACCACCGTGGCGTAGAGCGTGGCGTGGATACCGCGAATCATCGGCGTCAGGTGCGGCACGAAGGTCAGCCCGACATCCTGCCCGGCCGCGCGACGCAGCCCCTGACGAATCTCCGGCAGATGGCGGTGACCTTTGACCGAGTAGGCCTTCATGCTTTCGCCGGCCTCACAGAGCAGCGAGCCGACACTGGCGCCACGTCCGGCGCCACTGACGCCCGACTTGCAGTCGGCAATCAGCGTGGCCGGATTGGCCAGCCCCTGCTCCAGCAGCGGCAGGAAACCCAGTTGAGTGGCGGTCGGGTAGCAGCCGGCCACGGCAATCAGGCGCGCCTGCTTGATCGCCTCGCGGTTGACCTCCGGCAAGCCGTAGACGGCCTCCGGCAACAGTTCCGGCGCGCCATGTGGCTGGCCGTACCACTTGGCCCACTCTTCGGCATCCTGCAGGCGGAAGTCGGCGGACAGGTCGATCACCTTGGTGCCGGTGGCCAGCAGTTCACCGGCCAGGGCATGCGCCACGCCATGCGGAGTGGCAAAGAACACCACGTCACAGCTGCCGAGGGTCGCTACGTCCGGCACGCTGAAAGCCAGACCGTCGTAGTGGCCGCGCAGATTGGGGTACATATCGGCGACCTTGACGCCCTCTTCCGAACGCGAGGTGATCACCGCCACTTCCGCCTGCGGGTGTTGCGCCAGCAGACGCAGCAACTCCACTCCGGTGTAGCCCGTGCCGCCGACGATACCGACCTTGATCATGCTGCCTTCCCCCCGGGTACGCATCTTGAGTACAAATAAAGGCCGCGATGATAAAGCCGCAGGCCGCATCGGGCCAGCAGCGAGTGACGCACAGGCGCGCGGCCACTACTATCGGCGCAGGTATAAGGAGACCCGTAATGCTCTATCTGTGGATCAAGGCCCTACACATCATCGCCATCGTCTGCTGGTTCGCCGGCCTTTTCTATCTGCCACGATTGTTCGTTTACCACGCCATGAGCGAAGACCAGCCGAGTCGCGAGCGCTTCATCATCATGGAGCGCAAGCTCTACCGTGGCATCATGAATCCCTCGATGATCGCAACGCTGCTGTTCGGTGGCTGGCTGCTCTATCTCAACCCGGCCTGGCTCAGTCAGGGCTGGCTGCACGCCAAGCTGCTGCTGGTGGTGCTGCTGGTGGGCTATCACCACGCCTGTGGCGCGATGTACAAACGCTTTGCAAGCGGCGACAACAGCCGTGGCCATGTGTTTTACCGCTGGTTCAATGAAGTACCCGTGCTATTCCTGCTGGCCATTGTCATTCTGGTCGTCGTCAAACCTTTCTAACCTGCCTTTCGGAAAACTGGAGTCGCCATGAGCCTGCCCGCCTTGCTGCAAGACAAACTGCGCCTGCCGCTGGTGGCCGCCCCGATGTTTCTGATTTCCGGCCCGGAGCTGGTTCGTGCCTGCTGCGCCCAGGGCATCGTCGGCAGTTTCCCGGCCCTCAACCAGCGCGAGACCAGCGGCTTCCGCGACTGGCTGGAAGAGATCAACGCAGGTCTGACGCCGCAGGCAACCCCCTATGCCGTCAATCTGATCGTGCATGGCAGCAACCCGCGCCTACAGGCCGACCTCGCCGTCTGCGTCGAACAACGCGTGCCAATCGTCATCACCAGCTTGGGGGCGGTGAAGGAAGTGGTGGATGCTGTGCACAGCTACGGTGGCCTGGTGTTCCATGACGTCACCACCCGCCGCCACGCCGAAAAAGCCGCCGAAGCCGGCGTGGATGGGCTGATTGCGGTCGCCGCCGGTGCCGGCGGACATGCCGGAACCTGGAGCCCGTTCGCCCTGGTCGCCGAGATCCGCCAGTTCTTCGACAAGACGCTGCTCCTGGCCGGCTGTCTCAATCACGGCCACGAAATACTCGCCGCGCAATTGCTTGGCGCCGACCTGGCCTACATGGGCACACGCCTGATCGCCACTGAGGAAAGCCGCGCCAGCGCCGAATACAAACAGATGCTGCTGGACGCCCAGGCCGCCGACATCATTCACACCCCGGCCGTATCCGGCGTGCCGGCCAGCTTCATGCGCCAGAGCCTGCAGGCAGCCGGCTATGACCTCGCCCGCCTGCAGAACAAGGGCGACATCAATTACGGCGAGAAGCTAAAGCCAATCAACGACGAGGCCAAAGCCTGGAAAACCGTCTGGTCGGCCGGGCAAGGCGCCGGCGATATCCATGACCTACCCAGCGTGGCCGAACTCGTCGCACGACTGGACAGCGAGTACCAGGCAGCCTTGCAGCACAGCCAGCAGATCGGCCAAACCTGGCGGCGCTAAATCAAACCTCAGCGGTCTGTGCCCTGGCTTGTTGTGCCGACAGCCAGGGCTTAGGCTTAAGCCCACTCTATCCTTCGCCCTGACAAGGAAGCCCCGATGAGCGAAACCCGCTACTCCATCATGTTTGCCGGTGAAGTGCTGCCGGACTTCTCCCTCGACACTGTCAAAGCCAACCTGGCCAGCCTGTTCAAGAGCGATCTGGACAAGATCGAAGCCCTGTTCAGCGGTCAGTCGGTACCGCTCAAGCGCAATCTGGAAAGCGCGGAAGCCGATAAATACATGGCCGCCCTACAGCGTGCCGGTGCCAAGGTCAGCAAGCAGAGCGAAGGCCTGCAACTGTCACTGGTAGCGACCGACGATCACCCGGACGACAACGTTGCGGCGCCGCCCCCCACCGAGGCTGCCACCAGCAGCACCCGCATGACCTGCCCCAAATGTGCTCACGAACAGGCCAAAGCGGCCGAATGCGAGGCTTGCGGCATCATCATCGAGAAGTACCTGGCCCGTCAGGCACAACTGCAGGAAGAAGCCGCTTCAATCCAGGCTTCCATAACCAGCACTTCCCCGGCAACCGAGCCTGAAGCCCCTGTCAGCGCCTCACCCTATGCCCCACCACAGGCCAACGTGGCCGAGCAGCTACCGGAATTTGGCGAGCTGAAACCCTTCGGCGTTACCGGGCGCATCGGGCGCCTGCGCTATCTCGCCTGGTCGCTGGTACTCATCCTGGTCATGGCCCCGGCACTGGGTATCGCCGCGCTGGGCATGGGCATTTCCGACACCGTCGGCATCATTCTGATCGCAGGCGTGACCCTGGCGATGGTCGTTGTCAGCGTACAGATTGGCGTGCAACGCCTGCACGACATCGGCTGGTCGGGCTGGCTCTACCTGCTGAACCTCGTCCCCGTCGTGGGCAGTGTCTTCCCGCTGTTGATGCTGTTGATTCCAGGCAACGCCGGCGCCAACCGTTATGGCCCGCCGCAACCGCCGAACAGCACTGCGGTCAAGGTCCTGGCCTCGCTGTGGCTGGTGATTCTGGCGCTGGTGGTGATTGCCGCGATCGCCGGCGGCGTTGGCATGCTGGACTCGCAGGAGGGCGATATGGGCCTGTCCGACATGGACACCGAGAGCAGCTATGCGGAGCCCGCAGAAGCCGCGGCTCCGGCAGCGGCCTACGAGTACAGCGAAGAGTAATCCAGCACACACTGGCCGACCGTTCTGGTCGGCCAGTCTGCTGCCCCCTCCGCTACCCTGCCTGCACCGTGCGCCCTGCCGCCCAGGCGCGCAGCCCGGCCAACTGTTCCGCCATCACCACCGACAACGGCGCCGTACGCGCCAACTCGTGCAACAGCAGCGTTTGCTCGACCTGCGTCTGCCGCGCCTGCGCCGCATACAGGGCGCCTACCACCGCCTGCTCGATCTCGGCACCGGAGAAGCCCTCGCTGGCCTGCGCCAGCGCCACCAGATCGAACTGCGTCGGGTCGAGCTCGCGCTGCTGCAGGTGGATTCGGAAGATATCCTGACGCACTTCCACCTGAGGCAGATCGACGAAGAACAGCTCGTCAAAGCGCCCCTTGCGCACCAGCTCCGGCGGCAGACGATCGATGGCATTGGCCGTCGCGACCATGAATACCGGGCTCTTGCGCTCAGCCATCCAGGTCAGCAGGGTCCCCAGTACACGCTGACTGACACCGCCGTCCTGTTCGCCACTGGCCAGGCCCTTCTCCACTTCGTCCATCCACAGCACGCAGGGCGCCATCTGCTCGGCCAGCTTGAGGGCCTCTCGCAGATTGCGCTCGGTCTCGCCGAAGAACTTGTTGTACAGGCAGGCAAAATCCAGACGCAGCAGGGGCAGCCCCCACAGTCCGGCAACCGCCTTGGCCGCCAGGCTCTTGCCACCGCCCTGCACGCCGACCAGCAGGATGCCCTTGGGCATGTCCTCGCCCACCTCACCGAGGAAGGCCTGCTGCCGCTCGCCCAGCCAGCGCTTGAGATTCTCCAGACCACCGACATCGGCAAAACGCGCGGTTTCGTACTCAAGACTGAGTACACCCTCCATGTCGAGCAACTGGAACTTGCTGCGGTTGAGTGCGCCGAGATCGTCCTGGGTGATGGCGCCGTCATTCCAGATGATCGAGCGGGCCAGCAGGCGCGCCTCGGCATGGCTCATGCCGCGCAGGTTCTTCACTACCTGCTGCAGGGTACGGTTATCGGTACGCACCCGCGCCCCGCGGTTACTGTTGCTCCAGTGACTGGCTTCGTCGCGGACGATGGCCAGCAGTTCCTCCTCACTGGGCAGGGTCAGGCTGAAACGCGCAGCCAGACGCTGCAGCTCGGCCGGCAACTTGAAGGCATGCGACACCAGCACCAGGGTCGGCTTGTGCGTGCCCTCGGCCATGGCGATTTCCTTGAGCAGGCGCACGCGCTTGGGCTCGCTATCCAGGAACGGATGCAGGTCGCACATCACGTACAGCGTCGGCTGCACATCCGCCTTGACCAGTTTGAGCGCGGCCTCCGGATCGCAGCTGTCCACCTCGCCAATCGGGTCGCCACCAAAGCCCAGGCGCTGCAGGCCCTCGGTCACCGACCAGGTGAGCAGGCTGAGCCCACGCTTGACCGCCAGCCCGGTGAGCACCTCCAGCACCCGCGGCTCGTCCCAGGACTCGATCACCACTAGCTTGACCCGAGAATCCAGCACCAGCCCCAGATCATGAATATCGTTCTTCACACTCGCTCCTTGTGCCGGCACGCGCTGGCCGGAAAGTGCGCCCGCCGTTTACACTCGGCCGCTCTGTCAACAACCCGGGAATAGTTCCATGGATTGTCTGTTCTGCAAAATCGTCGCCGGGCAGATTCCGGCACGCAAGCTCTACGAAGACGAACACGTGGTCGCCTTCCATGACATCGCGCCGCAGGCGCCAGTGCACTTTCTGGTGATCCCGAAAAAGCACATCAGCACCCTCAACGACCTGACCGAAGATGACAAGGCGCTGGCTGGCCATATTCTCTTCACCGCCCAGCGTCTGGCCAAAGAGCAAGGCTGCGAAGAAGGCTTCCGCGTGGTGATGAACTGCAACGAGCTGGGCGGTCAGACCGTCTACCACATCCATATGCACGTGCTCGGCCAGCGTCAGCTGAACTGGCCGCCGGGCTGATGCGTCGCCGGCTCTACCTGCTGGTCGGCCTGAGCCTCAGTGCTCAGGCCATGCCCGAAGGCACGGTGTTTCGCGACACGCTGCCCGGCGGGCAGTCAGGCCCCGAACTGGTGGTGGTCCCCGCCGGCCAGTTCGAGCTGGGCGATCTGAGTGGTCGTGGCAACCACAATGAACGCCCGACGCTTACTGTGCAGATTGCGCGCAGTTTTGCCATCGGCCGCTTTGAAATCACCTTTGCCGACTGGCGCCTGTATCAGCAGGCCACCCAGACCCCGCTGCCGGACAACGAAGGCTGGGGACTGTCCGACGTGCGCCCGGTGATCAACGTGTCCTGGCAAGAGGCCCGCGCCTACTGCCAGTGGCTCAGCCGCATGAGCGGGCAGCGCTATCGGCTGCCGACCGAGGCCGAATGGGAATACGCCGCCCGCGCCGGCAGCGGCAGTTACTACTGGTGGGGCGAGCAGCTGGACAGCCCCGAGCAACGCCCCCGCGCGCACTGTCGTGGCTGCAACAGCCCGCGCATCATTCAGAACAAGACCGCCCAGATCGGGCGCTTTGCTGCCAATGCCTTTGGCTTGTACGACACGGCCGGCAATGTCTGGGAATGGACAGCCTCGCGCTATGCCCATCCCTGGGATGGCAGTGAACAGCGCGACGCCGGCCTGCTCGACCAGAGCCCGCGTGTGGTGCGCGGTGGCGCCTGGAACAGCGGCCCGGCCTATTTGCGCAGCAGCTTGCGCGACCTGCGCCAGCCGGATCAGAAACACTACGCACTGGGCCTGCGCGTCGTTCGCGAAATTGACTGAGTCCACGCCGCATCCGTCGCCCGGCCTGATACCGGTCAAGCCTTGCACCGTCGTGTGAGTTAAACTGCGCCTGTCACCTTCTGGAGCCAAGAGCATGACTGGCAACCGCGCCTACACCCCGGCTGATCGCCTGCTGCTGCAAGCCGATGCTGCCCTGCGAACGCTACTGCCATTCAGCGGTCAACCTCATCGTGCCTCGCCCGCCGTACTCGAAAACGAGCAGCCACTGGACGCGGCCAGCACCCAGCATGTGGCCGGTCTGATGCGCATCAACCACACCGGCGAGGTCTGCGCCCAGGCGCTGTATCAGGGCCAGGCGCTGACCGCCAAGCTGCCCGAAGTGCGCGCCGCCATGGAGCATGCCGCCGAGGAGGAAATCGATCACCTGGCCTGGTGCGAGCAGCGCATCCGCGAGCTGGGCAGCCGCCCGAGTCTGCTCAATCCACTGTTCTACGGTCTGTCGTTCGGCGTCGGCGCCCTGGCCGGACTGGTCAGCGACAAGGTCAGCCTGGGTTTCGTCGCCGCTACCGAGGATCAGGTGGTCAAGCATCTGGACGAGCACCTGCAGCAGATCCCTGCCGAGGACCACAAGTCGCGCGCCATTCTCCAGCAGATGAAGAGCGACGAGCAGCAGCATGCGACGACCGCCCTCGAAGCCGGCGGACTGAACTTCCCGGCTCCGGTGAAGTTCGGCATGAGCCTGCTGGCCAAGGTCATGACCAAGAGCACCTACCGGATCTGACCGATTTGGCGGACACAAAAAAGGGCGCCAGCGGCGCCCTTTTTTTTCATCGTGAGGCTCAGCCCAGCTCGACAATCTCGTAGTCGTGGGTGATCTCGACACCGGCACGGCCGAGCATGATCGAGGCCGAGCAGTACTTCTCCGCCGACAGCTCCACCGCACGCTTGACCTGGGCCTCTTTCAGGCCGCGGCCCTTGACCACGAAGTGCAGGTGAATCTTGGTGAACACCTTGGGGTCTTCATCGGCCCGCTCGGCTTCCAGGAAGGCCTCGCAGCTCTCCACCGGCTGCCGACCCTTTTTCAGGATGCTCACCACATCGAAGTTGCTGCAGCCACCCAGACCCAGCAGCACCATCTCCATCGGCCGCACGCCCAGGTTGCGGCCACCGGCTTCCGGCGGGCCATCCATGACCACCACATGGCCACTGCCGGACTCGCCCAGGAACATGGCTTCGCCGGCCCACTGGATACGTGCTTTCATCTAGGGGACTCCACGCTGTATAAAGAAGGGCCGAAAGCTTAACACAGGCCCCGGATGGCCTTAGATAGGCACTTGAGCTGAGAATGTAGGCGCCCAGGTGTTAGCCAGGTCGCAAAACGCACTATCCGGCAAGGATGCGTCTGTTAAGCTGGCGCCGGATAACTGGCACACTTAGACGTATAACTAATAAGAAAAATGGCCTCCTAGACAAAGGCTTACCTTTTTTTCTCTCGGGACTCGGGCATGGTAGCAATTACCCTCACACCCAAAATCAAGAATCTGGACAAGCTGCTCGCGCACTGTCATCGCCGCCGCTACACCGCCAAGAGCACCATCATCTACGCTGGCGACCGCTGCGAGACCCTGTTCATCATCATCAAGGGCTCGGTGACCATCCTCATCGAGGATGACGATGGCCGCGAGATGATCATCGGCTACCTCAATCCCGGCGACTTCTTCGGCGAGATGGGCCTGTTCGACAAGGAAGGCCAGGAGAACGAACGCAGCGCCTGGGTCCGCGCCAAGACCGAGTGCGAGGTTGGTGAAATCAGCTACGCCAAATTCCGCGAGCTGACCCAGCAGGACCCGGACATTCTCTACACCCTAGGCAACCAGATGGCCGATCGCCTGCGCAAGACCACGCGCAAGGTCGGTGACCTGGCCTTCCTCGACGTGACCGGACGTGTCGCGCGCACCCTGCTCGACCTGTGCAAGCAGCCGGACGCCATGACCCACCCCGATGGCATGCAGATCAAGATTACCCGTCAGGAAATCGGCCGCATCGTCGGCTGCTCCCGCGAGATGGTCGGCCGCGTGCTCAAGTCCCTGGAAGAACAGGGCCTGGTGCATGTCAAAGGCAAGACCATGGTGGTATTTGGTACCCGTTAAGGCTGATTGCCCTGATCAACGAAAAAGCCCGCCAATAGGCGGGCTTTTTTGTACCGGCACATTCAATCCGGATCGGCACCCAGTTGCACCGGCGCCTTGCCGGGGAAGAACAGGCGCTGCAACTCGACACCCGGCTCCTCGGCACGCATGAAGGCTTCGCCAACGAGGAAGGCATGCACCTCGTTGATTTCCATCAGCTCAACATCGGCGCGGTTGAGAATGCCGCTCTCGGTAATCACCAGACGGTCGCTAGGAATCTGCGGCAACAGGTCCAGCGTGGTATCCAGACTCACCTCAAAAGTGTGCAGATTGCGGTTATTGATGCCCACCAGCGGCGTATCGAGCACATTCAGCGCCCGCTCCAGCTCGCTGGCATCGTGCACCTCCACCAGCACATCGAGGCCGACATCCTTGGCGGTCGCGGCCAGCTCGGCCATGCGCCCGTCATCCAGCGCGGAGACGATCAGCAGCACGCAGTCGGCGGCCAGCGCACGGGCCTCGACAATCTGATAGGGGTCAACCATGAAGTCCTTGCGGATCACCGGCAGACTGCACGCCGCGCGCGCTTCGCGCAGGTAATCATCCGCGCCCTGGAAGAAGTCGATATCGGTCAGCACCGACAGGCAGGTAGCGCCGCCTGCGGCGTAGCTGCGGGCAATCTCTGCCGGAACGAAATGCTCGCGCAGCACCCCCTTGCTCGGCGAAGCCTTCTTCACCTCGGCAATCACCGCCGGCTCACGGCGCGCCACGCGGGCCTGCAGGGCCGCGGCGAAGCCGCGTGGCGCATCGGCACCGCGCGCCAGCGCCTCGATCTCGGCGAAGCTCACCTGGGCACGGCGCTCGGCGACTTCCTCGAATTTGCGGGCGATGATCTTTTCCAGCACGGTGGGCAGGCTCACGCTTGATTCTCCTGTTGGAAGACGGCGGTAAAGGACACCAGCTCATCGAGCTTTTCCCAGGCCAGCCCGGTGTGCAGGGCATCCTGCGCCAGGTGCATGCCTTCCTTCAGGCTGCTGGCGTGGTCGGCAGCGTAGAGTGCCGCACCGGCGTTGAGCACAATCATGTCGGCGGCCTTCTGGCCGTTTTCGGTCTTGCGCTTGCCCAGCGCATCGCGAATCAGCGCCAGCGATTCCTGCGCGTCGTTGACCGACAGACCGATCAGCGTCTGGCTCTTGATGCCGAAGTCTTCCGGCTGAATCTGGTACTCGCGGATATCTCCGTCCTTGAGTTCGGCGACAAAGGTCGGCGCCGCTAGGCTGATTTCGTCCAGACCGTCGCTGGCATGCACCACCAGCACATGCTCGCTGCCCAGGCGCTGCAGCACTTCGGCCAGCGGCCGGCACAGGGCCTGACTGAACACGCCGAGCACCTGATGCTTGACCCCCGCCGGATTGGTCATCGGGCCCAGCATGTTGAAGATCGTGCGCAGCCCCAGCTCGCGGCGCGGGCCAATGGCATGCTTCATGGCGCCGTGATGGGCCGGGGCGAACATGAAGCCGACGCCGACACTTTCCACACAGCGCGCCACTTCCTCGGGCTTCAGATTCAGATAAACCCCAGCCGCCTCCAGCAGGTCGGCGCTGCCGCTCTTGCCGGATACTGCGCGGTTGCCATGCTTGGCCACCTTGCCGCCGGCCGCCGCCACGACAAATGCCGCCGCGGTGGAGACGTTGAAGATGTTCATGCCGTCGCCGCCGGTACCGCAGGTATCGACCAAGCGCTCGGCATTGATGGTTACCGGTGCTGCCAGCTCACGCATCACGCTGGCGGCACCGACGATCTCGTCGATGGTCTCACTCTTCATGCGCATGCCCATGAGGAAGGCACCGATCTGCGCATCGGTGCACTGGCCGGTCATGATCTCGCGCATCACGTCCTGCATTTCGGCCGTGCTCAGATCGAGGTTGTTGACCACCCGGTTGAGGGCTTCCTTGATATTCATGCGCGTACGCCCCCCTGTTGCTTGAGGAAGTTGGCAAACAGCTCGTGTCCCTGTTCGGTCAGGATGGACTCGGGGTGGAACTGCACGCCCTCGATATTCAGGGTCTTGTGGCGCAGGCCCATGATCTCGTCCACCGAGCCGTCCTCGAACTGGGTCCAGGCAGTCATTTCCAGGCAGTCCGGCAGCGTCTCGCGCTTGACCACCAGCGAGTGGTAGCGAGTCACGGTCAGCGGCTTGTTGAGGCCGGCGAACACGCCCTTGTCCTCGTGGAATACCGGGCTGGTCTTGCCGTGCATCACCTGACGGGCGCGCACCACGTCACCGCCGAAGGCCTGGCCGATGCTCTGGTGCCCCAGGCACACGCCGAGGATCGGCAGCTTGCCGGCAAAGTGCAGGATGGCCTCGATGGACACACCCGCCTCGGTCGGCGTACAGGGGCCGGGCGAAACCACGATGCGCTCAGGCTTGAGCGCTTCGATTTCGGCGACGGTCAGCTCATCGTTGCGAATCACATGGACATCGGCACCCAGCTCGCCCAGGTACTGCACCACGTTGTAGGTAAAGGAGTCGTAGTTATCGATCATCAGCAGCATGTTGGCGTCTCCCTTACTGCACAGACTGTTCGGCGAGGCTGACCGCGCGGAACATGGCGCGACGCTTGTTCAGGGTTTCTTCCCACTCCAGCGCGGGCTGCGAGTCGGCCACGATGCCGGCGCCGGCCTGCACATGCAGCTCGCCGTCCTTGATCACCGCCGTGCGGATGGCAATCGCCGTATCCATATTGCCGTTCCACGCCAGATAGCCCACGGCACCGCCGTAGACGCCACGCTTGACCGGCTCCAGCTCGTCGATGATTTCCATCGCGCGCACCTTGGGCGCACCGGACAGGGTGCCGGCCGGCAGGATGGCACGCAGGGCGTCCATGGCGCTCAGCCCCCTCTTCAGATGGCCGGTGACGTTGGAAACAATGTGCATGACGTTGGAATAACGCTCGATGACCATCTGCTCGGTGACCTTCACCGTGCCGGTGGTCGAGACCCGGCCGACGTCGTTGCGGCCGAGGTCGATCAGCATCAGGTGCTCGGCAATCTCCTTGGCGTCGGCCAGCAGGTCCTGCTCCAGCGCCAGATCGGCCTCCTCGGTCGCGCCGCGCGGACGGGTACCGGCGATGGGGCGCACGGTGACCAGCTCGTCCTCCACGCGCACCAGCACTTCCGGCGAGGAACCCACCACGTGGAAGTCACCGAAGTTGAAGAAGTACATGTACGGCGTCGGGTTGATGCAGCGCAGGGCGCGGTACAGGTCGATCGGCGCGGCCTGGAACGGGATCGACATGCGCTGGGAAATCACCACCTGCATGCAGTCACCGGCCAGGATGTAGTCCTTGATGCGGTTGACCGCCGCCTCGTAGTCGTCGCGCTTGAAGCTGGAGACGAAATCGGGCTCCGCACCGGCCGGCAGCGCCAGGTTCACCCCCAGACGCGGGGTGATCGGCTGGCGCAGTTTGTCCAGCAGGCTGCGCAGCTGAGCCTGGGCGGACTCATAGGCATCGGCCTGCGCCGGATCGGCGAGCACGATGGCGTGGATTTTCCCGGCCAGATTGTCGAATACGACGACCGCATCCGAGACCATCAGCAGGATATCCGGGGTACCCAGTGGATCAGGATTCGGGCACTGCGCCAGTTTCTTCTCGACATAGCGCACGCTGTCGTAGCCGAAGTAACCGACCAGGCCGCCATTGAAACGCGGCAGACCGCTCAGCGTCGGCACGCGATAGCGCGCCTTGAACTGCTCGACGAAGTCCAGCGGATCGGCGCAGTCATGCCGCTCGGTTTCAATGCCGTCAACACTGACCGTGACCTGATGCCCATAGGCACGCAGCACCGTACGCGCCTGCAGACCGATGATGGAGAAACGTCCCCACTTCTCACCGCCCTGAACCGATTCGAGCAGGTAGGAGTTCGGCGCGTCAGCCAGTTTCAGGTAGATCGACAGCGGCGTGTCGAAGTCGGCCAGGGTTTCGAACGACAGGGGGATGCGGTTGTAGCCTTCGGCTGCCAAACGCAGGAACTCTTCACGGGAAATAGCTTCGTGGTTCATAAATCAGCCTCGTGGCATGAGGGTGTACGGTCATGGGCAAACGCGCCGGCAGGCCGGCCAGGACGAGATCAGGCGCGCCAGCGCCAACGGGCCAGGGCCTTGATCACGTTCATCCAGTGTTTGCGCCTGAAATTCATAAAGAAGCCACCACGATCTGATCTCTTCGGCGGGAAAAGCCTGAAGTCGAGGCACACTACCCCAGCCCCCCAGTCGAATCAACCAGCTGGCGCAGGTCATCCAGCACCAGCGCCGGCTGCTCCTCGGCAATCGGCCGTCCATGGTTGTAGCCATAGGTCAGCGCCACGCAGGGCACACCCGCGGCACGCGCGGCCAGTACATCATTGCGTGAGTCACCGACAAACAGCGCCTGGATTGGCGCCACCGCCGCCTCGGCCAGCACCCAGTTGAGCGCTGCCGGGTCAGGTTTCTGCACCGGCAGGCTGTCGCCACCCAGCACCCACCGGAAATAACCGTCCAGCCCCTTCTCCGCCAGCAGCGGGCCAACGAACTGGGTCGGCTTGTTGGTCACCAGCGCCAGCGGCACCGCACGGGCCTGCAGCCAGTCGAGGCACTCACGCACGCCGGGGTAAACGGTACTCAGGGCATGGCAGTCGGCATACGCTGAAAGGAACAGCTGATGCGCCGGCGCGGCCTGCTCATCCGTAATGGCGCTGTGCTCAAGATCATCGGCCAGGGCCCGGCGCACCAGCACCTTCGAGCCATTGCCAACCCAGTCACGCACCTTGGCCACGCCAGCCGGGGGGCGACCCAACTGACCAAGCATCCGGTCGATGGCCGCGGCCAGATCCGGCACCGAGTCCAGCAGGGTGCCATCCAGATCGAACATCACCAGACGCGGCAATTCACCACCAAACAGCTGGTGCAGCGCGATCACGCACGCACCTGGGCCAGCTCGGCGCGCATGGCATCGATCACCGCCTTGTAGTCGGCTTGGTTGAAGATGGCCGAACCGGCCACGAAGGTATCGGCACCGGCCTCGGCGATGGCGCGGATGTTCTGCACATTCACCCCGCCGTCGATCTCCAGGCGAATATCACGGCCACTGGCATCGATCAGCGCGCGCGCCTCACGCAGCTTGTCGAGGGTACCGGGGATGAACTTCTGCCCGCCAAAGCCCGGGTTCACACTCATCAGGAGGATCATATCGACCTTGTCCATCACGTACTTGAGCACATCCAGCGGTGTGGCCGGATTGAACACCAGACCCGCCTTGCAACCACCATCCTTGATCAGTTGCAGGGAGCGGTCGATGTGCTCCGAGGCTTCGGGGTGGAAGGTGATGTAACTGGCACCTGCCTCGATGAAATCACCGATGATGCGATCCACCGGCTTGACCATCAGGTGCGCATCGATCGGCGCGGTAATGCCGTACTTGCGCAGCGCCGAGCAGACCATCGGGCCGATGGTCAGGTTGGGCACGTAGTGATTGTCCATCACATCGAAATGGACGATATCGGCACCGGCGGCCAGAACGTTGTCCACTTCCTCGCCCAGACGGGCAAAGTCGGCAGACAGAATCGACGGAGCAATGGCAAACGGCTGCATGCGGCACCTCGGCAAGTCAGGAAGGCGCCTAGTGTACCCGAGCCTCCCGCGGGCTGCCGCCTGCGCCTGACAAAGCCCCTGGCAACCGGCTAGTCTTTGCTCATGTCACAGGAGATTCGTCATGCCGTCGAAACACCTCGCCCCACTTGCCCTGCTTCTGCTCAGCCTGCACGCCAGCGCCGAAGAGGCGCCTGCAGCCCCAGCAGCCCCAAGCGATAGCAGTAGCGCCACGACCCCAGCCGCGCCGGCTGAAACGGCGCCGCCAGCCGACGATGCCGCCGGCGGAGCCAGTGGCACCGACACGACCAGCAGTGAAGCCGCCCCCAGCGAAGCCCCCATTCGCGTCGAACCGGCACCCGTGAGTGTCGAACAGGCGCAAGGGCTGCAGAACCAGTTGAGCGCCGACGAACAGCAACAGCTGAAGGCCGGCGACGAGTCCTTTCTCGCACTCTGGCTGCCCGCCAATGCAGGCACCGCCACCGGCATCGTGGTGATTGTGCCGGGTGACGGTGAGAGCGCCGATTGGCCGCAGGTGGTCAGTCCGCTGCGCAAGAAATTACCGAATGCCGGCTGGTCGACCCTTAGCCTGACCCTGCCGGACCCGCAAGCTCCCAGCCTGCCGCCCCGCCCGGAAGCCGCCGCAGCACCTGCCAGCACAGCTGCCGAAGATGCCGGCGCGGTGCCAGCCGATAGCGGCACCGAAGCCGCGTCCGCAGAGGCCGAGGATGCTCCCGCCAGCCCGGCAGCTGACCCTGCCACCGCCCAGACCAGCCAGCAGCAGAGCGTTTTCGCCCGCATCGACGCAGCCGTGGCCGCTGCCCGCCAGGAAAAACCCGAGCGTCTGGTGCTGCTCGGCCATGGCAGCGGCGCCTACTGGGCGGCGCAATACCTCAGCGAGAAGAAACCGGACGATATTCAGAACCTGCTGCTGGTCTCGCCCCAACAGCCCAAAGGCTTCACCGGCAACGGCGAGGAGCTGCTCGCCAGCCTCAAACTGGCCACGGGTGATTTCTACTACAAGGATCAGGCACCGGACCGCCAGGCGGCGCTCAAGCGCATGCAGGCCGGCAAGCGTCAGCAGCACCCGGCCTATATCCAGGTCGCCATGAAAGCCCTACCGGGCAATGCCGAGATCGAGGCGGAGCAGCTGTTCCGGCGCATTCGTGGCTGGCTGGATCTGCAGATCAAAGCGGCGCCCTGAGAACCTGTTAAAAGTCTGCTGCGCGTCGGAAAAACTGCGTTGAAAGTGGCTTCGGAATGCTCATTTACCACTCGTAAACTCCGCTTCCTCAGCCACTTTCGCCTTGTTTTTCTCTAGCTCGCGAGACCTTGAACAGGTTCTGACTCCGCGTTCAGCGAAACCCGCGCTGCTCACGCACCTTGGCATAGGCGCTGTGCAACTCGCGGGTACGCTCGGTGGCGGCCCGCAGCTGCGCCTGACTCGCACCCTGCCCCGCCAGTTTGTCGGGATGGTTCAGACTGAGCAGCTTGCGATAGGCACGCTTGACCTGCTCCGC
Organism: Pseudomonas fluvialis; assembly: GCF_014207935.1. Taxonomy (GTDB): domain Bacteria; phylum Pseudomonadota; class Gammaproteobacteria; order Pseudomonadales; family Pseudomonadaceae; genus Aquipseudomonas; species Aquipseudomonas fluvialis_A. The sequence continues at coordinate 20,582 of NZ_JACHLL010000005.1, forward strand.
CGAGCTGGCCTCCGACACGCCCAGCAGTGTGAGGGCCTTTGCATAGTCATCGTGCCGGCGCACGGGCGCACTGCGCTTGACCACAGGCTCAAACTCGGCCGCCAACTGTTCCACTCGCTCAGCAGGCAGTCCCATCCAGCGCCCCCACAGACGGATGCGCTCGCCACTAGCCACCGACACGGCACCGCCCGCACGCGCCATCGCCCAGCAACTGCGCAACCAGTTTTCGGCCCGCACCGCATCCCGCCGCAACGGCAGCAGACTCAGGCGCCAGCCGCGCTCGTGGTGTTTGCCGCGACCAAACGCAGCAATCGCCAACGTCTGCTGCGCCTCATCCAGCCCCAGACGCTTCATCTCGCCACGCGCCAGACGAATATGCTCGGGCAATACGCGCCCATCGCCCTTGGCCACTCGCCCCAGCAGCATGAACAACAGCTCATCACCATGCGGCAACACCTGCCCACGCAGTCGTCGCACGAAGGTCGGCCAGGAATCGAGCTGCAAACGGCGATCAAGCAGATAGCCGAGCAAGCCGCCCAGCAAGGCACCTGGAATACTGGCCAGCGCCAGCCCGGCGGCCGCCCCCAGCAAGGTGGCCGGCCAGCGCATCAGGCGGGCACCGCCAGCAGCTGTTCAACCTCGGCCAGGCGCTCGTGGGTGCCCACATCCACCCAACGCCCATGGAAGTGCTCGCCGCTCACCCGCCCCTCTGCCATGGCAGCACGCAGCAGCGGCGCCAGCTTGAAGGCGCCGGCACTGCAGCCGGCAAATAGCTGTGGATGCAGCAGCGCCATGCCGCTGTAGGTCAGGCTGGCATCACCCTCACAGGCATCGCGCACCCGGCCGTTCTCCAGGGTGAAATCACCACGACTGTTGTGCCCCGGGTTATCCACCAGCAGCAGATGAGCCAGCCCCTTCAGAGGACGGCGCAAAAGAGCAAAATCGCAATCGGTCCAGATATCGCCATTGACCACCAGAAAGGGCTCGTCGCCCAGCAGCGGCAAAGCGCGGAAGATGCCGCCACCAGTTTCCAGCGGCTTGCCTTCGGGAGAGTACTGAATCCGCACCCCGAAGCGCGCGCCATCGCCGAGGTAATCCTCGATCTGCTGACCAAGCCAGGCGTGATTGATCACCAGCTCGGTAAAGCCCGCGCGCGCCAGTGCCCGCACATGGTATTCGATCAGCGGCACGCCGCCCGCCCGCACCAGAGGCTTGGGGGTATGCAGGGTCAGGGGGCGCAGGCGCTCGCCCTTGCCCGCCGCGAGAATCATCGCCTTCATGCCGGTACCGCCGAAGGCTGGCGCAGCTGCGCGAGCAATTGCCCCAGCTCGGCCAGTTCCGGCCGCCGGCTGAGCACCTCATCGATGTAGGCAAAAAAGCGCGGCACATCACCCAGATACTTGGGTTTGCCGTCGCGATGACAAATGCGCGCGAAGATACCAATGACCTTGAGATGGCGCTGTACCCCCATCAGGTCGCTGGCGCGCTGGAACTCGGCAAAGCTCGATGGCAAGGCAATGCCCGCCTCCCCGGCGAGCTGGTAATAGCGTTGCAGCCAGGTTTCGACACGCGACTGCGGCCAGCTGAGAAAAGCGTCCTTGAACAGGCTGGTGACGTCATAGGTCACAGGCCCCCACACGGCATCCTGAAAATCCAGCACCCCGGGGTTGGGCGTGCTCAGCATCAGGTTGCGCGGCATGTAATCGCGGTGCACCAGCACCTGCAGCTGCGCCAGAGCGCTGTCGATCAGCAGCTCACAGATACGCTCCCAGGCCTGTTGCTGCGCGGCCGTGAACTCGGCACGCAGCTCTCGCGCCACATACCAGTCGGGGAACAGCTGCAACTCCCGCTTAAGCAGGGCACGGTCGTACTCGGCGAACTCGGCCGGCCGCAGCAGACGCTGAAAAGCCACCAGCGCCTGCAGAGCATCTTCGAAGAGTGCGTCAGCATTATCCGCACTGATCACATCGAGATAGGTCTGCCGCCCCAGATCGCTCAACAGCAAAAAGCCACGCGGCAGGTCGGCCAGCAGCACCTGTGGCACATGAACACCCATCTCGGCCAGCAGCTCGGCCATGCGGACGAACGGGCGACAATCTTCCTGCGGCGGCGGCGCATCCATGACGATGAACGTCCGCTCGCCAGCCTGCCAGCGGAAGTAACGCCGAAAGCTGGCATCACTGCTGGCGGGGCTCAGGCTGGCTTGCGGCACCTCACCCCAACCCTGTCCGGCGAACAGCGCCGGCAGCTCCTGCGCCAGCCAATCGACAAGCATTTGATAACGAACATCTTCGGTCATGCAGAGGGTTCTCCGGGAATGCTGGCCGTTGTACGGGTCATGCTTTATTATCCTGCATCTTTTTCAGCCCATCGAGAGGCGTGCGGTCCTTGGGCCGATACGCGCAGGAAGCTCGGACTAACAAGATGGCAGTCAAATCCCCCGCTTTTCGCAAAAAAATCCCACTGCTGGTGACCGGCAGCCTGCTGGCTATGCAGCCGCTGGCCAGCCCGAGCGTATTTGCCGCCGAGCAGTATGACTGCAAAGCCGGTGCCGCCGGCTGGTCCTGTGCGCCCAAAAGCAACGCCAGCGCCCTGCCACCCCGCCCGGTGCACACGGAATCGGCGGTGAGTTCGACCACCGGCATGGCCGTGGCCGGCAAGAGCGCTAGCCAATCGGGCGAGGCTAACGCCAGCTCGGGCACCGAGCAGGTCGCCGACAGCGACGGCAAGGGGCTGGCCAGCCGCAGTGCCGACTACAGTCATCTCGACTGGGTCCCGCGTGACAAGCTGAACGCCGCCCAGCTGGCGGAAGTCGGCCCGTATTGCGAAGGCAGCTACATCGAGCCTCAGCGCCCAGGCATGGAAGACGACACGCCGCTGGACGAGTCGCCGATGTTCGTCTCGGCCAAGGCCACCCGCTTCGAGCAGGAACAGCAGGTTGCCACCCTGGCCGGCGACGTGGTTCTGCGTCAGTCTGGCATGCAGGCCGAGGCCAACGAAGCCCATCTGTACCAGACCGAAAACCGTGGCGAGCTGGTCGGCAATGTCCGCCTGCGCGACAAGGGCATGCTGATCGTCGGCGACCGCGCCGAGCTGCAACTGGACAACGGTGAGGCGAAGATCGAAAACGCCGAATATGTGATCCATCAGGGCCATGTGCGCGGCAATGCGGCTTACGTCAAACGCCAGGAAGACGCCATCGTCCGCCTGAAAGACGGTACCTATACCCGCTGCGAACCGGGCAACAACGCCTGGCAGCTCAAAGGCAACAACATCAAGCTGAACCCGGCGACCGGCTTCGGCACCGCGACCAACGTCACCCTGCGGGTCAAGGATGTACCGGTGTTCTACACCCCTTACATCTATTTCCCGATCGATGACCGTCGGCAGTCCGGTTTCCTCGCGCCCAGCATCGGCAGCGGCAGCGACACCGGCGTCGCTCTGCAGACGCCGTACTACTTCAACCTGGCGCCGAACTACGACGCCACCCTGTACCCGACCTATATGAGCAATCGCGGGCTGCTGCTGGAAGGCGAGGGTCGCTACCTGACCCGCAGCAGCGAAGGCTCGGTCGGCGCGGCCTACCTGGACGACCAGGAAGACGAACGCAAACAACAGAGCGAGTACGAAGATCAGCGCTGGCTGTACAGCTGGCAGCACAAGGGTGGCCTGAATTCGCGCCTGCTGGCTGAGGTCGACTACACCGATATCAGCGACCCGTACTACTTCCAGGACCTGTCTACCGACCTGGGTATCGACACGCCAACCTACGTCAACCAGCGCGGCACCCTGACCTGGCGTGGCGACAGCTACACCGCACGCCTGAATGCGCATGCCTATGAGATGACGACTGTCACCGACGTCACCCCGTACGACCGCCTGCCGCAACTGACCTTGAACGGCAAGCTGCCGTTCCAGCCAGCCGGCCTGCAGATGAGCTACGGCAGCGAACTGGTACGCTTCGATCGAGACCTGCGCAACGGCAACTTCATCGACGAAAATGGCAATCCCACGCCCTGGTACGACACTCGCATCAGCGGCCTGGCACGGGCCAACGGTGACCGCGCTCACGTCGAGCCGGGCATCAGCCTGCCAATGGAAGCCACCTATGGTTTCGTCAAACCGTCGATCAAGTACCTCTACACCGAATACGACCTGGATATCGACAACCAAGGCGAGAACCAGCTGATCGCCAAGGGCCAAGAGTTCCAGAACTCGCCTGATCGTGGCGTACCGGTCTACAGTCTGGACAGCGGTCTGTACTTCGATCGCAACGCCAACTGGTTCGGTAAATCCTTCCGCCAGACCTTGGAGCCGCGCGCCTACTACCTGTATGTGCCGACTCGCGAGCAGGACGACATCCCGGTATTCGACACCTCGGAAACCCCGTTCAGCTTCAGCTCGCTGTGGCGTGACAACCGCTTCTCCGGCAAGGACCGCATCGGCGACGCCAACCAGCTGTCGCTGGGCGTGACCAACCGCTGGATCGAGCCGAACGGCTTCGAGCGTCAGCGCTTCGGTATCGGCCAGGCCTACTACTTCCGCGACCGCGAAGTACAGCTGCCAGGCATCGACTACCGCGACAGCGCTGCCGCCCAGGCCGACGAGTCGCCCTACGCGCTGGAGTACCTGTATCGCTTCAACCGCGACTGGAACCTGTCCTCGGAATTCAACTGGGACCCGGACGTCGACCGTACCCGCTCGGGTAACCTGATGTTCCACTATCAGCCGGAAAGCAACCCGAACAAGGTGGTCAACTTTGGTTATCGCTACCGCAACGACGCCAACGTCTACAACCCGTCCACCGGTCAGTGGCAACTGGGTGGCGGCGATTACACCGACCCGACCACCGGCGAAGTGATCAAGGACTACTACAAGATCGACCAGCACGACGCCTCCGTCATCTGGCCGATGATTCCGCAGTGGAATGCGATTGCCCGCTGGCAGTATGACTACAACCGCAGCCGCACCCTGGAAGCCTTCGGTGGCTTCGAGTACGACAGCTGCTGCTGGAAACTGCGCCTGATCAACCGCTACTGGGTCGACTATGACGAATACAGTCTGTCGCCCAACCTGAACGAAGAGGCCGACCGCGGCATCTTCCTGCAAATCGTGCTGAAAGGCCTCGGCGGGGTCGTTGGCAACAAGGTAGAGACTTTCCTCGACCAGGGCATCCAAGGTTACCGTGAACGTGAAGATCAAGCTTTCTGATTGCCTGCGCCCTCTGATGCTGGGCGCCCTCCTCAGCCAGGCCTGCAGCCTGCCGGCCCTGGCTGAAGTCACCGCACTGGACCGCGTGGTGGCCATCGTCGACAACGACGTGGTCATGCAGAGCCAGCTCGACCAGCGCCTGCGCGAAGTACAGCAGACCATCGCCAAGCGCGGTGCGGCCCTGCCGCCCGAGCATGTGCTGAGCCAGCAGGTGCTGGAGCGCCTGATCATCGAGAACATTCAGCTGCAGATCGGCGATCGTTCGGGCATCCGCATCACCGATGAAGAACTGAACCAGGCCGTGGCGACCATCGCCCAGCGCAACAACCTGACCGTCGAGCAATTCAGCCAGGCCCTGCAGCGCGACGGTCTGTCCCTGGATGACGCCCGCGAGCAGGTGCGCCGCGAGATGATCATCAGCCGCGTGCGCCAGCGCCGCGTCGCCGAGCGCATTCAGGTGACCGATCAGGAAGTGGAGAACTTCCTCGCCTCGGACCTGGGCAAGCTGCAGCTGTCTGAAGAGTTCCGCCTGGCCAATATCCTGATTCCGCTGCCGGAGGGCTCCTCCGCGGAGACCATCCAGGCAGCCCAGCGCCAGGCCGACGAGCTGTATCAGCAACTGCGCCAGGGCGCCGACTTCGCCCAGCTGGCGATCTCCCGCTCGGCCGGCGATACCGCCCTGGAAGGCGGCGAGCTCGGCTGGCGCAAGGCCGCCCAGCTGCCACCACCCTTCGATGCCATGGTCAGCGCGCTGAGCAAGGGTGAAGTGACCGAGCCGATCCGCACCGCCAGCGGCTTCAACATCATCAAGCTGCTCGACAAGCGCGGTGGCGATACCCAGCTGCGCGATGAAGTGCATGTACGCCATATCCTGCTCAAGCCCAGCGAAATCCGCAGCGAAGAACAGACCCGCCAACTGGCCGAGCGTCTCTATGAGCGCATTCAGTCCGGTGAAAGCTTCGCCGAACTGGCTAAGACCTTCTCCGAAGACCCAGGCTCTGCCCTCCACGGCGGTGAACTGGACTGGATCGATCCAAACGCCCTGGTGCCAGAGTTCCGCGCCGAGATGGAGCAGAGCCAGGTCGGCCAGGTATCCAAGCCGTTCAAGAGCCCGTTCGGCTACCACGTGCTGGAAGTCCTCGGCCGCCGCGCCACCGACAGCAGCGAGCAGTTCCGCAAGCAACAGGCACTGAGCCTGCTGCGCAACCGCAAGTACGACCTCGAACTGCAGAGCTGGCTGCGCCAGATCCGCGACGAGGCCTATGTCGAAAGCAAGCTGTAACGGTCTGAGCGATACCCAAAAGCCCGGCACCGCGCCGGGCTTTTTTTCGTCTGGGCGTTATAGACTGAACCGCCGCAACAGCCTGCCATCCCGAGACTGCACGCATGACCTACCCTCTCCCCTTTGCCCTGACGCCTGGCGAACCGGCCGGTATCGGCCCTGACCTGTGCCTGCTGCTCGCGCGCGAACAGCAGCCTGCCGCACTGGTGGCCGTGGCCAGCCAGCCCCTGCTGCAGCAACGCGCCCGGGAACTTGGCCTGGCCATCGAGCTGATCAGCGTGACGCCGGACAACCTGCCGATCACCCCGGCCGCTGCTGGCAGCCTTTACGTCTGGGATACCCCGTTGCATGCCGAGGTCGCTGCCGGCCAGCTGAACGTGCAGAACGGTCCCTACGTCCTGGAAACCCTGCGCAGGGCTGGTGAGGGCTGCCGCGACGGCCTGTTCGCCGGGATGATCACCGCCCCGGTGCACAAGGGCGTGATCAACGAAGCGGGCATCCCCTTTTCCGGTCACACGGAGTTTCTTGCCGAGCTGACCGAAACGCCGCAGGTGGTCATGATGCTGGCCACCCGAGGCCTGCGCGTGGCCCTGGTGACCACGCACCTGCCACTGCGCGAGGTGGCCGACGCCATCACCGCCGAACGTCTTGGCCGGGTGGCGCGCATCCTTCACGCCGACCTGCGAGACAAGTTCGGCATCGCCCACCCGCGCATCCTGGTCTGCGGCCTCAACCCACATGCCGGTGAAGGCGGCCACCTGGGCCGCGAGGAGATCGAGGTGATAGAGCCTGCGCTCGAAGCGCTGCGTGGCGAGGGGCTGAACCTGATTGGCCCGCTGCCGGCCGACACACTCTTCACCCCCAAACACCTCGACCACTGCGATGCCGTGCTGGCCATGTACCACGACCAGGGTCTGCCTGTGCTCAAGTACAAGGGCTTCGGTGCTGCGGTGAACGTGACACTGGGCCTGCCGATCATCCGCACCTCCGTCGACCACGGCACGGCGCTGGATCTGGCCGGCACGGGCCGCGTCGATACCGGCAGCCTGCAGGTGGCCATCGAGACTGCGCTGGAGATGGCCCGCAGCAGCCAGTCAGCCTGAGAACCTTGTTCAAAGTCTGCTGCGCGTCGGCCATGCTGCGTTGAAATTGGGCTCAGAATGCTCATTTACAGCATGTAAACTGCGCTTCTTCGCCCAATTTCGCCTTGCCTGGCTCTAGCTCGCGAGACTTTGAACAGGTTCTGAGTCGCTGCGAGAGAACCCTGCGACCTGTTAAGCTTGCACCTCCGCCGGACCGGTCACAGCCCGTCCGGCCTGACCGTTTTTCGAGCACCCGTCCATGAGCGAACTCTACGTCCACCGCGCGCGCAAACGCTTCGGCCAGAACTTTCTGCACGATGCCGGCGTGATCCATCGCATTCTGCGCGCGATCCACGCCAAGGCCGGCCAGCACCTGCTGGAAATTGGCCCTGGCCAGGGCGCACTGACCGAAGGCCTGATCGGCAGCGGCGCCAAGCTGGACGTGATCGAGCTGGACCAGGATCTGGTGCCGCTGCTCAAGCTGCGTTTCGGCATCAACCCGCAGTTCACCCTGCACCAGGGCGATGCCCTGAAGTTCGACTTCGCCAGCATCGGGAGCCCGAGCGACAAGCTGCGGGTGGTCGGCAACCTGCCGTACAACATTTCCACCCCGCTGATCTTCCACCTCCTCGACCATGCCGACGTGATCGAGGACATGCACTTCATGCTGCAAAAGGAAGTGGTCGAGCGTCTGGCAGCCGAGCCAGGCGGTGGCGACTGGGGCCGACTGTCGATCATGGTGCAGTACTACTGCCGCGTTGAGCACCTGTTCAACGTCGGCCCCGGTGCGTTCAATCCGCCGCCCAAGGTCGACTCAGCCATCGTCCGTCTGGTGCCGCATGCCGTCCTGCCGCACCCGGCCAAGGACGCCAAGTTGCTGGAGCGCGTGGTGCGCGAAGCTTTCAACATGCGCCGCAAAACCCTGCGTAATACCCTCAAGCAACTGCTGAGCAACGAAGACATCGAAGCCGCGGCCGTCGATGGCAGCCTGCGCCCCGAACAGCTCGACCTGGCCGCCTTTGTGCGTCTAGCCGACCGTCTGGCCGAGCGCGGCCTCCCTGCCTGATTGCGCCAAGGACTAACCATGAGCCAGCCTGCGCCCTACCAGATCGATGTCAGCGTCACTACGCGCTACCTACCGGAACAGTCGCAGCCGGAGCAGAACCGCTTCGCCTTCTCCTACACAGTCATCATCAGCAACAACGGCGGTCTGCCTGCGAAACTGACCAGCCGTCACTGGATCATCACCGATGGCGACGCCCGCGTGCAGGAAGTCCGCGGCCCCGGCGTGATCGGCCAGCAGCCGACCATCGAGCCGGGCGCCAGTCACACCTACAGCAGCGGTACCGTGCTGGCCACCCGCGTTGGCATCATGCAGGGCAGCTACCAGATGCTGGGCGCCGACGGCACGAAGTTCGACGCCGAGATCAAACCCTTCCGCCTGGCGGTACCGGGGGCCCTGCACTGATGGCGCTGTATGCCGTCGGCGATCTGCAGGGCTGCCTCGAGCCCCTGCAATGCTTGCTGCAAAAGGTCAATTTCAATCCGCAGATCGACCGTCTGTGGCTGGTTGGCGATCTGGTCAACCGCGGCCCGCAGTCGCTGGAAACCCTGCGTTTTCTCTATGGCATGCGCCAGTCCGTGACCTGCGTGCTGGGCAACCATGACCTGCACCTGCTGGCGGTGGCCTACAACATTGAGCGCCTGAAAAAAGCCGACACCCTGCGCGAGATCATCGAGGCCCCCGACTGCGACCAGTTGATCAACTGGCTGCGCCAGCAGAAGCTGATGCACTACGACCCAGTGCGCGATGTAGCGATGGTCCACGCCGGCCTGCCGCCGCAGTGGAGCATCCGCAAGGCGCTCAAGCGCGCTGCCGAAGTCGAGGCCGTGCTGCGCGACGACGACGCCCTGCCGCTGTTTCTCGACGGCATGTACGGCAACGAGCCCACCCGCTGGAGCGGCAAGCTCAAGGGCATCGAGCGCCTGCGGGTGATCACCAACTGCCTGACCCGCCTGCGCTTCTGCACCGCCGACGGCACCCTCGACCTCAAGAGCAAGGAAGGCGTCGGTACCGCCCCCAGTGGCTATGCCCCCTGGTTCAGCTGGCCGCAGCGCAAGAGCCGTGGCCAGCGCATCCTGTTCGGTCACTGGGCCGCTCTTGAAGGCAATTGCAAGGAACCCGGCGTCATCGCCCTCGACAGCGGCTGCGTCTGGGGCGGCAAGATGACCCTGCTGAACGTCGACAGCGGCGAAATGCACCGCTGCGCCTGCAGTCGCCCCGCCAACCTGAAAAGCTGAGAACGACCATGAGCGAGTTTCAACGCATCGCCCCGGAACAGGCCCGCCCCCTGCTGCAACAGGGCGCCCAACTGGTGGATATCCGCGATCCGCAGAGCTTTGCCGCCGGTCATATGATTGGCGCCGTGCATCTGGACAACCATTCGCTGCCGGACTTCATTGCCGGCGCCGACTTCGACAAGCCGCTGGTGGTGGTTTGCTACCACGGCAACTCCAGTCAGAGTGCCGCAGCCTATCTGGCCCATCAGGGCTTCAGCGAGGTCTACAGCCTGGATGGCGGCTTCGAACTGTGGCGCAGCCTCTACCCGCAGGACACGGCGCAAAGCCCCGCCGAATAATTTTGCGCCCGCCCAGCCCGCAGCCAGCGCGGGCTTATCACCGGTTCAAAGCCCTCTTGTTACAAAGCCGCTCCCCCTTGCGGCCTTGACCCTCGCCAAAGCGAACTATCCTTAGCCTCAGGCCATCCAAAACAGCGGAGAGCCGGCACACCGGTTCCGGGGCCTTCGGCAGCGACTTTAGGTGTTCTGGGGGATGTTCATCGGTCACGCCCGTGGCCGCCCGCCTGCACCCGCCCGATACCCCGAGCCGGCTCCAGTCAGCGAGCGAGGTGAGGTCATGAGCATCTTCAGCCACTTCCAGCAACGTTTCGAGTCGACCCGGCAGGAAGAGATTTCCCTGCAGGAGTACCTGGAAATCTGCAAGCAGGACCGCAGTGCCTATGCCACGGCGGCCGAACGCATGCTAATGGCCATCGGCGAGCCGGAGCTTTTCGACACTGCCCACGACCCGCGGCTGTCGCGGATCTTCTCCAACAAGGTAATCCGCCGCTATCCGGCCTTCGCCGACTTTCATGGCATGGAGGAATGCATCGACCAGATCGTCGCGTTCTTCCGCCATGCTGCCCAGGGTTTGGAGGAGAAGAAGCAGATTCTCTATCTGCTGGGCCCGGTGGGCGGTGGCAAGTCGTCGCTGGCCGAGAAGCTCAAGCACCTGATTGAGCATGTGCCCTTCTACGCCATCAAGGGCTCACCGGTGTACGAGTCACCGCTGGGGCTGTTCAACGCCGACGAAGACGGCGCCATCCTCGAAGAGGACTACGGCATCCCGCAGCGTTACCTGAACTCGATCATGTCGCCCTGGGCCACCAAGCGCCTGGCCGAGTTCGGCGGCGACATCAGCCAGTTCCGTGTGGTCAAGCTGTACCCGTCCATCCTCAACCAGATCGCCGTGGCCAAAACCGAGCCGGGCGATGAAAACAACCAGGACATCTCCGCCCTGGTGGGCAAGGTGGATATCCGCAAGCTGGAGGAGTTCCCGCAGAACGACGCCGATGCCTACAGCTACTCAGGCGCGCTGTGCCGGGCCAACCAGGGCCTGATGGAGTTCGTCGAGATGTTCAAGGCACCGATCAAGGTGCTGCACCCGTTGCTCACCGCCACCCAGGAGGGCAACTACAACAGCACCGAGGGGCTTGGCGCACTGCCTTTCAGCGGCGTCATCCTGGCCCACTCCAACGAATCGGAGTGGCACAGCTTCCGCAACAACAAGAACAACGAGGCCTTCATCGACCGCATCTACATCGTCAAGGTGCCCTACTGCCTGCGCGTGTCCGACGAGGTGAAAATCTACGACAAGCTGCTGGCCAATAGCTCCCTGGCGCGCGCCCACTGTGCGCCGGATACCCTGAAGATGCTGGCGCAGTTCTCCGTGCTTTCTCGCCTGAAGGAGCCGGACAACTCCAACGTCTACTCGAAGATGCGCGTGTACGACGGCGAGAATCTCAAGGACACCGACCCCAAGGCCAAGTCACTGCAGGAATACCGCGACACCGCCGGCGTGGATGAAGGCATGAACGGCCTGTCGACCCGCTTCGCCTTCAAGATTCTGTCCAAGGTGTTCAACTTCGACCCCCACGAAATCGCCGCCAACCCGGTGCACCTGCTCTATGTGCTGGAGCAGCAGATCGAGCAGGAGCAGTTCCCGGCGGAGACCCGCGAGCGCTATCTGCGCTACATCAAAGAGTACCTGGCGCCGCGCTACGTCGAGTTCATCGGCAAGGAAATTCAGACCGCCTATCTGGAGTCCTACAGCGAATACGGGCAGAACATCTTCGACCGCTATGTGCTGTACGCCGACTTCTGGATTCAGGATCAGGAATACCGCGACCCGGAAACCGGCGAGATCCTCAACCGAGCCTCGCTCAACGAGGAGCTGGAAAAGATCGAGAAACCGGCCGGCATCAGCAACCCGAAGGATTTCCGCAACGAGATCGTCAACTTCGTGCTGCGCGCGCGGGCCAACAACAACGGCAAGAACCCAACCTGGATGTCCTACGAGAAGCTGCGCGTGGTGATCGAGAAGAAGATGTTCTCCAACACCGAGGACCTGCTGCCGGTCATCAGCTTCAACGCCAAGGGCAGCAAGGACGATCAGCAGAAGCACAACGACTTCGTGCGGCGCATGGTCGAGCGCGGCTACACCGAGAAGCAGGTGCGCCTGCTGTCGGAGTGGTACCTGCGCGTGCGCAAGTCGCAGTAAGCGCGTGGCGCCGGCGGGCCATGCGGCCCGCCGTGCGGCCCCCTGAGCCTGGCCCGGAGAACGGCTATGAGCTACGTCATCGACCGGCGGCTGAACGGCAAGAACAAGAGCACAGTCAACCGCCAGCGCTTCCTGCGCCGCTACCGCGAGCACATCAAGAAAGCGGTGGAGGACGCGGTCAGCCGCCGCTCCATCACCGACATGGAACACGGCGAACAGATCAGCATCCCCGGCCGCGACATCGACGAGCCAGTGCTGCACCACGGCCGTGGCGGTCGGCAGACCCAGGTGCACCCAGGCAATAAGGAGTTCACCAGCGGCGAGCACATCAGCCGGCCCCAAGGCGGTGCCGGTGGACGCGGCAGCGGCAAGGCGAGCAATTCCGGTGAAGGCATGGACGAGTTCGTCTTCCAGATCACCCAGGACGAATTCCTTGACTTCATGTTCGAGGACCTGGCCCTGCCCAATCTGGTCAAGCGTCACCTGGCCGGTATCGACAGTTTCAAGACGGTGCGGGCCGGCATCAGCAACGAAGGCAATCCGTCGCGCATCAATATTGTCCGCACCTTGAGGTCCGCGCATGCGCGGCGCATCGCCCTGTCCGGCTCCAGCCGCGGCAAACTGAAACTGGCACTGACCGAACTGGATCGTCTGAAAAACGAAGAGCCGGACAACCTCACCGATATCGCCGCCACCGAGGAAGAGATCGCCCGCCTGCGCCGGCGTATCGACAAGGTGCCGTTCCTCGACACCTTCGACCTCAAGTACAACCTGCTGAGCAAGCAGCCCAACCCGACCTCCAAGGCCGTGATGTTCTGCATCATGGACGTGTCCGGCTCGATGACCCAGGCCACCAAGGACATCGCCAAGCGCTTCTTCATCCTCCTCTACCTATTCCTCAAGCGCAGCTACGACAAGATCGAGGTGGTGTTTATCCGCCACCATACGAGTGCCAAGGAGGTCGACGAGGAAGAGTTCTTCTACTCACGGGAAACCGGCGGCACCATCGTTTCCAGCGCGTTGAAACTGATGCAGGAAGTCATGGCCGAGCGCTACCCGGCCCATGAGTGGAACATCTACGGCGCCCAGGCCTCTGACGGCGACAACTGGAACGACGACTCGCCCGTGTGCCGCGAAATCCTGCTGAAGCAGATCATGCCGTTCATGCAGTACTTCACCTACGTCGAGATCACCCCGCGCGAACACCAGGCCCTGTGGTTCGAATATGAAAACGTGGGCGAAGCCTTCCCCGACAGTTTCGCCCAGCAGCAGATCGTCGCCGCCGCCGATATCTACCCGGTGTTCCGCGAACTGTTCCAGAGGAGGATCAGCGCATGAGTGCCCGCCCGCGCCAGCCGATCTCCAGTGGCTCGGAATGGAGCTTCGAGCTGATCAAGCAGTACGACCGCGAGATCGCCCGTCTCGCCGAGCGCTATGCGCTGGACACCTACCCCAACCAGATCGAGGTGATCACCGCCGAACAGATGATGGATGCCTACGCCTCGGTCGGCATGCCCATCGGCTACCACCACTGGTCCTATGGCAAACACTTCCTCGCCACCGAGAAGGGCTACTCGCGCGGGCAGATGGGCCTGGCCTACGAGATCGTGATCAACTCCGATCCCTGCATCGCCTACCTGATGGAAGAAAACACCATGTGCATGCAGGCGCTGGTCATCGCCCATGCCTGCTACGGCCACAACAGCTTCTTCAAGGGCAACTACCTGTTCCGTAGCTGGACCGACGCCAGCTCGATCATCGACTACCTGGTGTTCGCCAAGCAGTACATCATGCAGTGCGAGGAGCGCCACGGCATCGATGCCGTGGAGGAACTGCTGGACTCCTGCCACGCCCTGATGAACTACGGCGTCGACCGCTACAAGCGTCCCTACCCGATCTCCGCCGAGGAAGAGCGGCAACGGCAGAAGGAGCGGGAAGAGCAGCTGCAGCGGCAGGTCAACGACCTGTGGCGCACCATTCCCAAGACCGGGGACAAGCACAAGGCCAGCGACGGCAAACGCTGGCCGGCCGAGCCGCAGGAGAACATCCTGTATTTTCTGGAGAAGCACGCGCCGCTGCTGGAGCCCTGGCAGCGCGAGGTGGTGCGCATCGTGCGCAAGGTCGCCCAGTACTTCTATCCGCAGCGCCAGACCCAGGTGATGAACGAGGGCTGGGCCACCTTCTGGCATTACACCCTGCTCAACGACCTGTACGACGAAGGCCTGGTCACCGACGGCTTCATGCTGGAATTCCTCCAGTACCACACCAGCGTGGTATTCCAGCCGAGCTTCGACAGCCCCTACTACAGCGGCATCAACCCCTATGCCCTGGGCTTTGCCATGTACCAGGACATCCGCCGCATCTGCGAAAACCCCACCGACGAGGACAAGCACTGGTTCCCCGACATTGCCGGCAGCGACTGGCTGTCGACCCTGAAATTCGCCATGCAGAGCTTCAAGGACGAAAGTTTCATCCTGCAGTACCTGTCACCCAAGGTGATCCGCGACTTCAAGCTGTTCAGCATCATCGATGATGACCAGAAGGACGACCTGCTGGTATCGGCCATTCATGATGAGCCGGGCTACCGGCATATCCGCGAGCTGCTGGCGGCGCAGTACAACCTGGGCAACCGCGAACCCAACGTGCAGATCTGGAACGTCGATCGCCGTGGCGACCGCTCGCTGACCCTGCGCCACACCCAGCACGACCGCAAACCACTGGCCGACTCCTGCGACGAGGTGATGAAGCACCTGCATCGTCTGTGGGGTTTCGATATTCACCTGGAAAGCGTGCAAGGCGAGCAGGTGGTGCGCACCCGGCACATGCCGCTGAAGCCCTCACTGGAGAGCGAGCAGCCACGCCTAGACCTGATCGTTCCGCCCATTTGATCGGTTGACCCGTATGGTCCTGCGCCACAGCATCGGCGGCATATTCCAAGAGCGAGCGGTCATGCGCCTGTTTGTCATTCTCCTGCTGATCATGGGTCTGGCCACCTGCGCCAGCGTCATTCCGCAATCCGAGATCATCACCCCGGCCAGCCCGGCCCTGAGCGGACTGCAGCGCTACCAGCTGATCGCCCCGGAGCAGGCTCTGCAGGGCGAGCCGCCCTTCCGTCAGCGCTACGCCGAGCTGGCTGTCGAGCTGCAGCGCGGCCTGGCCGAGCAGGGCTACCGGAACGATACCCAACAACCGCAACTGCGGGTCTATTACTGGCTGGCCGTGCAGGACCAGCCACTGGAGTTCCGCGTCGATAATGCCGGCCTGCTCGGCCCCTACCAGAGCATTCACCGGCTACGTGACAGCACCGGCACCCTGCGCGTACGCATCACCGACCTGCATGATCAGACGCTCTGGGAGGGCAAGGTCAGCACCGGCCTGAGCCCGGAGCGCGACAGCGCCGAGCTGCTGCAACAGGCAATGGGCGCCCTGCTCCGGCAAATCCCCCAGGCCACCGCCTCCGCGATGAACTAAGACGCCCACTCCGCCGACCGGTATGCTTAGCGGCAACGGAGGTCGGCATGCAGATTTATAAAGTAGGCGGGGCGGTACGCGATCGGTTACTCGGTCGCGCGGTGACCGATATCGACTGGGTGGTGGTCGGGGCCGATGCCCAGGCCATGCAGGCTCTTGGCTATCGCCCGGTGGGCGGGGATTTCCCGGTATTTCTCCACCCGCAGACGGCCGAGGAATACGCACTGGCACGAACCGAGCGCAAGAGTGGCGTGGGCTATGGCGGCTTTACCTTCTACGCCAGCCCGGATGTGACGCTGGAAGAAGACCTGATCCGCCGTGACCTCACCGTCAACGCCATGGCCGAAGATGGGCAGGGGCGTATCATCGATCCTTACGGCGGGCAACGTGATCTGGCCGACCGCGTGCTGCGTCACGTCTCCCCGGCCTTTGCCGAAGATCCGCTGCGTGTGCTGCGCGTCGCCCGCTTCGCGGCCCGCTATGCGCCGCTGGGCTTTCAAGTGGCCGAGGAAACCCTCGCGTTGATGCGCCAGATCGCCGAGTCCGGCGAACTGGCTGCGCTGACGGCCGAACGCAGCTGGAAGGAAGTATCTCGAGCCCTGATGGAGCCCCGCCCGGAGGTCTTCATCGAGGTGCTGCGCGCCTGCGGCGCCCTCGCCACCTGGCTGCCGGAAGTGGATGCGCTGTTTGGCGTACCGCAGACCGCCACCCACCACCCCGAAATCGACACCGGCGTGCACGTACTCATGGTGCTGCGTCAATGCGCCGAGCACGAGCAGCCGCTGAGCGTGCGCTGGGCCAGCCTGCTGCATGACGTGGGCAAGGGGCTGACGCCGCTGGAAGAATGGCCGCGACATATTGCCCATGAACACAAGGGCTTGCGCCTGATCAAGGCAATCAACCAGCGCACCAAGGTGCCCAGGGAATGCGCCGAACTGGCCATCCTGGTCGGCGAATACCACACCCATGGGCACCGCGCGCTGGAACTGCGCGCCGACACCCTGCTCAAGCTGCTGCAGAGCTTCGATGCCTATCGCCGCCCGCAGCGTTTTGCCGAGTTTGTCGCCGCCTGTGAAATGGACGCACGCGGCCGTCTGGGCTTCGAGCAGCGGGACTACCCACAGGCGGCCTATCTGCTGGGCGCGGCAGAGGCCGCCCGCAAGGTGGCCGTGCAGCCGCTGGTCGAGCAGGGTTTCAAGGGAGCGGAACTGGGTGAGGCGCTGCAGCGCGAGCGGCTCAAGGCACTGAGCGCCTACAAGGCCGCCAGCGGCAACCTCAAAGAGGCTTGAGCGGCGCCGGGTACGCCTGCAACAGGCTATCCGGTGTCAACGCCTGCCCGCGCCAGCTGAATGCCACCGGCCACAATTGCTGCTCGCTGCACATAGCGCCCCACAACTCGGCAAACGACTGTCCCGCACCGGGATGCTGCTGCGCCGGCGCAAGCAGTGCCAGGGGCCAGAGGACAAAGGCATTCCTGAGGATTTCCGCTCGCGGCAGGGTCAGCCCCTCGAGTTCGCCGACCTGATCACCGTAGAGCAGCACGTCGATATCCAGCGGTAGCCCCTTGCGCTCGGGGGCATAACGGCCGTTGTCGGCCTCGATGGCCTTCAGCCAGCGATCCAGTTCGGCGAGACTCAAGGCCGTCTCGGCCTGCACCACCAGGTTGAGGAAAGGACCGCTTTTGATGCCCACGGCCTGACTCTCGAACACCGGCGAGCAGCGCAGATCGATCAGGAAGGCCGACAACGCCTCCAGACCGGCCAACAAATGGCGCTCACGCTCGATATTGCTACCGAGGCCAAGAAAAACGGTGGTCAGCGGCATCCGCGCTCAATCTCCACGCCCACACCGCGTGCCGCCGGCACCGCACCGGGCTTGGTCAGTTTTAGGCGCAGCCAGCGGATGCCGAACTCGCTCATCAGCAAGGCCGCCAGACGCTCGGCAAAGGTCTCCACCAGCTGGAACTGCGCGCCCTCGGCAAACTGCTGGATACGTGCCGACACCGTGGCGTAGTCGAGCGCCAGAGCAAGATCATCGTTTGCTGCTGGCAGACTGTTATCCCAGGCAAACTGCAGATCGAGGCTCAGGCACTGGCGGATCTTGCGCTCCCAGTCGTACACACCGATCACGGTATCGACCTCCAGCCCCTCGATGAAAACCATGTCCACGTCTGTGCTGCCTCGTTACAATCGGGGCTCACACGCCCCGGAATGGATACCATGTTCTGGCTGTTGGCGATCCTCGCCTACCTGCTTGGCTCCCTGTCCTTCGCCATCCTGCTCAGTCGTCTGGCAGGCCTGGGCGACCCGCGCACGGCGGGCTCCGGCAACCCCGGCGCCACCAACATGCTGCGTGTGGCCGGCAAGAAACTCGCCCTCCTCACCCTGCTCGGCGACCTGAGCAAAGGCCTGCTGCCCGTTGCCGTGGCCTGGGCTGCCGGCTTCAATCAGCAGGAGCAAGCCTGGATCGGTCTAGCAGCGGTGGTCGGCCACCTCTACCCGGTATTTTTCCGTTTTCACGGCGGCAAGGGCGTCGCCACCGCCGCTGGCATGCTGCTTGGCCTCTACCCACCGGCCGCCGTGCTCGCATTGGCAGCCTGGGCCCTGACCTTCAAGCTCAGCCGCACCAGCTCGCTCGCCTCGCTGACCGCCACCCCGCTGACCCTGCCCTTGCTGGCCTGGCAGCAACCGGCGGCCCTGTTACCGATGAGCGTACTGACCCTGCTCATCGTCTGGCGTCACCGCAGCAATCTACGCGACCTGCTTGCCGGGCGCGAACGACATTTCTAACGCACGCACATGAGCCGCGCTCACAGTGGCGGCAGACTATCCATGGGCCAGCGTGCCTGCACACTGATCGCCAGCCCTTCATGCTGACCGGCCAGCAGACGCTGGCAACCGGCATAGGCGATCATCGCGCCGTTATCGGTACAAAAACGCGGGCGCGCATAGAACACCTGTCCCTTGAGCCCCGCCAGCATCTGCTCCAGGGACTGGCGCAGCGCCTGATTGGCGCTGACCCCACCGGCAATCACCAGGCTGCACAGCCCGGTCTGCTTGAGCGCGCGCTGGCACTTGATGGTCAGGGTATCGACCACCGCCTCCTGGAAGCCACGGGCGATATCACAGCGGGTCTGCTCGGTCAGGTCGCCGGCCTGCTGGCACTGCTGCCAGGCATTCAAGGCCGCAGTTTTCAGACCGCTGAAGCTGAACTCCAGCCCCGGCCGGTCGGTCATAGGTCGCGGAAACTTGAATCGCCCGGCCACGCCCTGTTCGGCCAGCCTGGCAATCTCAGGTCCGCCCGGATAGGGCAGCCCCATCAGCTTGGCAGTCTTATCGAACGCCTCGCCGGCGGCATCGTCGATCGATTCGCCCAGCAGCTCATAACGGCCGATGCCATCCACCCGTACCAGTTGGGTGTGGCCGCCGGACACCAGCAGGGCGACAAAGGGAAACTGCGGCGGCTGCTCTTCCAGCATGGGAGCCAGCAGGTGACCTTCCATATGGTGCACCCCGACCGCCGGGACGCCCCAGGCAAAGGCCAGCGCCTGCGCGCAGGACGCACCAACCAGCAACGCCCCGACAAGACCAGGTCCGGCAGTGTAGGCAACAGCCTGGATATCCGTGGCTTCACGTCCGGCTTCGGCCAGTACCTGGCGGATCAAGGGCAGCATGCGTTTGACGTGATCGCGCGAGGCCAGCTCGGGCACCACACCGCCATACACCCGGTGCAAATCGATCTGGCTGAACAGGGCATCGGCCAGCAGGCCGTGCTCGCTGTCATAAAGCGCCACGCCGGTTTCGTCGCAGGAGGTTTCCAGTCCCAGTACAAGCATGTTCGGGCACAATCAGGGCTACCAAAGAGGCGCGCATGATAATGCGTCGTCCATCGGACGAACCAGCGCTTTTCGATCAGAGGCTTTGCATTCCGCGCGATCTGGCGTTAATATCCGCAGCCCTTGAAATCGACGTATTCCCGTGCCCTTGCCGGATAGCGTCGTCCATTCGGTAAAACAGTGAAGGTACGACCTGGATGCCAGCCGTCAAAGTTAAAGAGAACGAACCCTTCGACGTAGCTCTGCGTCGTTTCAAGCGCTCCTGCGAAAAGGCCGGTGTTCTGGCCGAAGTGCGCAGCCGCGAATTCTACGAAAAGCCGACCACTGAGCGTAAGCGCAAAGCTGCCGCTGCAGTGAAGCGTCACGCCAAGAAAGTGCAGCGCGAACAGCGCCGTCGCGAGCGCCTGTACTGAGTTATCAGTTGCGCACTTGACGCCCCGCATGACCCGGCCCCGGCCGGGTTTTGCATTTCTGGGCAAAAGATTTCCGTGACCCTCCGCCTGGCAGTATCCTCCCGCCCATGGCCGGCATGATTCCGCAATCCTTCATCGATGACCTTCTCAACCGCACCGACATCGTCGAAGTGGTGGGTTCACGCATCCAGCTGAAAAAGGCCGGCAAGAACTACAGCGCACGCTGCCCGTTCCATAACGAGAAGACCCCCTCATTCAGCGTCAGCCCGGACAAGCAGTTCTACTACTGCTTCGGCTGCGGAGCTGGCGGTAATGCCCTCGGCTTCGTCATGGACCATGACAACCTGGATTTCGTCCAGGCCGTCGAAGACCTGGCCAAGCGCGCCGGCATGGATGTTCCCCGGGAGGAAGGTCGAAGCAACAAGCCTCGGCAGCCCACCGACTCCCCGCTATACCCGCTGCTGACGGCCGCCGCCGACTACTACCGCCAGGCCCTGAAGAGCCACCCCAGCCGCCAGGCCGCGGTGAACTACCTGAAAGGCCGCGGCCTGACCGGCGAGATCGCCCGCGACTTCGGCCTCGGCTTTGCCCCGCCGGGATGGGACAATCTGTTCAAGCACCTGGGTGGCGACGCCCTGCAGGTCAAGGCGATGATCGACGCCGGCCTGCTGATCGAGAACGCCGAAACCGGCAAACGCTACGACCGCTTTCGCGACCGCGTGATGTTCCCGATCCGCGACAGCCGTGGACGCATCATCGCCTTTGGCGGCCGCGTGCTTGGCGACGACAAACCGAAATACCTGAACTCCCCGGAAACCCCGGTCTTTCACAAGGGCCAGGAACTCTACGGTCTGTTTGAAGCACGCAAGAACAACCGCGACCTCGACGAGATCATGGTGGTTGAAGGCTATATGGACGTCATTGCCCTGGCCCAGCAAGGCCTGCGCAACGCCGTAGCGACACTCGGCACCGCCACCAGCGAGGAACACATCAAGCGCCTGTTCCGCCTAGTGCCGAGCATCCTGTTCTGCTTCGACGGCGATCAGGCCGGGCGCAAGGCTGCCTGGCGCGCCCTGGAAGCAGTAATGCCCAACCTGCAGGACGGCCGCCGCGCGCGCTTTCTGTTCCTCCCCGAAGGCGAGGACCCGGACAGCCTGGTGCGCGCGGAAGGCCCCGACGCCTTCCGCGCACGTCTCAACCAGCAGGCCCAGCCGCTAGCCGACTACTTCTTCCAGCAACTGATGGATGAGGCCGACCCGCGCTCCCTGGAAGGCAAGGCACACCTAGCCACCCTGGCCACCCCACTGATTGAGAAGATTCCCGGCAACAACCTGCGCACCCTGATGCGTCAGCGCCTGAGCGAACTGACCGGACTCAGCGCCCAGCCCGCCAGTACAGCGGCAGCACCCGTTCGTAACAGCAGCCAGAGCGACGACTACCACCACGCCAGCGACGACAGCTACTACGACAGCGCCCCCGCTTACGACCACTACGAAGCTCCGCCCAGCTACGCGCAAAGCCCTGCACCAACTCGCGAAGGCCGCAGCAAGGGCAACTGGAAGAAAGGCGACAAGCCGTGGCAACGCAAGGGCGACGACTTCCAGCCCCGCGCACCACGCACCGCCGTCAGCGTCGAATCACCCACCCTGAGCGCCTTGCGCACCCTGCTGCAGAACCCGCAGCTGGCACTCAAGGTCGAGGACGCCAGTCATTTCGCCGCTGAAAACGACCTCTACGCCCAGCTCCTGGTCGCCCTGCTGGAAGCGCTGCAGAAGAACCCGCGTCTGACCACCCTGCAACTGATCGCCCGCTGGCACGGCACCGAGCAGGGGCGCCTGCTGCGCGCCATGGCGGAAAAGGAATGGCTGATTTCGGCCGACAACCTTGAACAACAGTTTTTCGACACTATAACTACCTTGGCAGCCCGCCAACGCGAGCAGCGCTTGGAACATTTGCTGCGCAAGGCACGTCAAAGTGACTTGAGCAGCGACGAGAAAGAGCAGCTACGCGAGCTGCTGACCCGCCAGACCTCCCCCGCCGCACCGTCCTCAACTGGCGCCTGAGGCCGCGAGTCGGGTATAATCCTCGGCTTATTTTTTGCCCGCCAAGACCTTCAGTGGATAGGGTGTTATGTCGAAAGAACAGCAGTCACGCTTGAAAGAGTTGATCACCCGCGGTCGTGAGCAGGGCTACCTGACTTACGCCGAGGTCAACGACCACCTGCCGGAAGATATTTCCGATCCGGAACAGGTCGAAGACATCATTCGCATGATCAACGATATGGGCATCAACGTATTCGAGACCGCCCCGGATGCGGATGCTCTGTTGCTGGCCGAAGCCGATACCGACGAAGCCGCCGCCGAAGAAGCTGCTGCCGCCCTCGCCGCCGTTGAAACCGACATCGGCCGCACCACCGACCCGGTGCGCATGTACATGCGCGAAATGGGTACCGTCGAGCTGCTGACCCGCGAAGGCGAGATCGAAATCGCCAAACGCATCGAGGAAGGCATCCGCGAAGTGATGAGCGCCATCGCTCACTTCCCGGGCAGCATCGAGTCGATTCTCGCCGAATACCAGCGCGTCACCACCGAAGGTGGCCGCCTCTCCGACATCCTCAGCGGCTACATCGACCCGGATGACGGCAGCGTGCCAGCCGAAGAAGTCGAGCCCGTCGACCTCAAGGACGACAGCGCCGCCGAGAAGGACGAAGAGGAAGAGGAAAGCGACGACAGCGAAGAAGAAGAAGGCGATGGCGGTCCGGATCCGGAAGAAGCCCTGCGCCGCTTTACCGCCGTCTCTGACCAGCTGGAAAAGACCCGCAAGACCCTGAAGAAGCATGGTCGCAGCAGCAAGCAGGCCATCGCCGAACTGCTCAGCCTGGCCGAGCTGTTCATGCCGATCAAGCTGGTGCCCAAGCAGTATGAAGCCCTGGTCGCCATGGTTCGTGACGCCCTGGAGCAGGTTCGCGCCCAGGAACGCGCCATCATGCAGCTGTGCGTGCGCGATGCCCGCATGCCGCGTCCGGACTTCCTCAAACAGTTCCCCGGCAATGAAACCAACCTGGAATGGCTGGACGGCATCCTCAAGGGCAAGATCAAGTACGCCGAAGCCCTCAAGGCCCTGAAAGATGACGTTCTGCGCAATCAGCAGAAGCTGATCGACCTGGAACAGAGCTGTGGCCTGACCATTGCCGAGATCAAGGACGTCAACCGCCGCATGTCCATCGGCGAAGCGAAAGCCCGCCGGGCGAAGAAAGAGATGGTCGAGGCCAACCTGCGCTTGGTGATCTCGATCGCCAAGAAGTACACCAACCGCGGCCTGCAGTTCCTCGACCTGATCCAGGAAGGCAACATTGGCCTGATGAAGGCCGTGGACAAGTTCGAATACCGTCGCGGCTACAAGTTCTCGACCTACGCCACTTGGTGGATTCGCCAGGCGATCACCCGCTCGATCGCCGACCAGGCGCGCACCATCCGTATCCCGGTGCACATGATCGAGACGATCAACAAGCTCAACCGCATCTCCCGCCAGATGCTGCAGGAGATGGGCCGCGAACCCACTCCGGAAGAGCTTGGCGAGCGTATGGACATGCCGGAAGACAAGATCCGCAAGGTCCTGAAGATCGCCAAAGAGCCGATCTCAATGGAAACCCCGATCGGCGACGACGAAGACTCGCACCTGGGCGACTTCATCGAGGACTCCACCATGCAATCGCCGATCGACGTGGCGACCGTGGAAAGCCTCAAAGAAGCTACCCGCGAAGTGCTGGCCGGCCTCACCGCCCGTGAAGCCAAAGTCCTGCGCATGCGCTTCGGCATCGATATGAATACCGACCACACCCTTGAGGAAGTCGGTAAGCAGTTCGATGTGACCCGCGAGCGAATCCGTCAGATCGAGGCGAAGGCTCTGCGCAAGCTGCGTCACCCCTCGCGAAGCGAGCACTTGCGCTCCTTCCTCGACGAGTAAGCACACAAAACCCCCGGCACTCACCGGGGGTTTTGCTTTGCGCCAGCTAACTCCTAGACTCAAGAAAAAGCCTTGATTCATGGATGCTGCATGGCTCGCTTGTCGGTCCTGATTCTTCTGCTGCTGTCTGCTGTCACACGTCCTGCAATCGCACTGGACCTGAGCGACGCCGAACGCGCCTGGCTGGCGCAACACCCCAAGCTGCGCCTGGGCGTAGACCCTGCGTGGGCACCGTTCGAATACCGCGACCGCGACGGCCGTCACCTGGGCTACGCCGCCGACGTGCTCAGCCTGCTGAGCAAACGCCTAGGCGTCGAATTCGTCCTCGGGCCCCGGCAGAGCTGGGGCGAAACCCTGCAAAAGGCCAAGATCGATCAACTCGATGTGCTCAGCGCCATCTCAGCCACCCCTCAGCGCCGCCGCTACCTGCAATTCACTCGCCCGTACCTGACCCTGCCGATCGTCATCCTCAGCCGTAGCGATGGCCCACAACCCGAGAACATCGAGCAACTGCGCGGCCTTACCGTCGCCGTCGTCAGCAACTATGCCAGCCACGAACTGCTGGTACGCGAACACCCGCATCTGCAATTGCTGCCCAGCGCCACCAGCGAAAGCGCCGTGCTATCCCTGCTGCTGAACCAGGCCGACGTGATGGTCGCCGACTTCGCCTCGACCGCCTGGGTCATGCGCCAACACAAAGCCAGCGGACTGCACATCAGCGGCACGACGCCCTATGAGTTTCGCCTGGCCATGGCTACCCCGATCGGCCAGCCGATCCTCGCCAGCATTCTCAACAAAGCCATCGCCGATCTGCGCCCGGAAGAGCTGACGCCCTTGCAGGCCCACTGGCTGCCCAATCAGCCAAATGCTGAGGCCGACTGGCAAACCCTGGCCGGCATTACCCTGCCAGCACTACTGACACTAGCCGTGATGCTGCTGTTCATGCGCACGCTGATTCGCAAGAACCACCAGCTACGCCAGGAGATGGGCCATCGGGAGCAACTGGAAAACCAGCTGAGCACGAGTCACCAGCAGTTCCGCAACCTGGTGGAGAATCTGCAGGCCATCGCCTGGGAAATGGACCCGGAGAGCCTGACTTTTACCTATGTTTCGCCTCATGCCCGGCGAGTCCTGGGCTTTGCTGCGGAACACTGGCTGAGGCAGGATTTCTGGAGACAGCACCTGCACCCGGGCGATGCAGCCGACATCCTGGCCGCACGCCAGAACGCCCTGCTTGCCCGACAGGATCACACCCTCGATTACCGCCTGATCAATAATGCCGGGCACGCCGTCTGGGTCCACGACATCGCCACGTTCGGAACGGATGACGTACAGCCCAAACTGCGCGGCCTGTTGCTGGATATCAACCGTGAACGGCAGACCGAACAGGCCCTGCGTCATTCGGAAGAGAAATTCGTCGCGCTGTTTCAGCAATGCCCAGACCTGATCGCCGTGATCGATCGACACAACGGCCGCTTGCTCGATGTCAACCAGGCATTCACCCAACACCTGCTGATTCCCACACAGGAAGCCATCGGCAAAACCCCTACCGAACTCGGCATCTGGTCAAGCCGCAGCGTCGGCCTGCAACTCTTTGGCGAGCTGCAGGCCCGCCAGCTGCGCAACCTGGAAACAGACTTCCGCCGCCGCGACGGCAGCCTGTTCACCGGCGAGATCAGTGCCAAAAAGATCGAGCTCAGTGGCGTTCGCGCCCTGATGATCGTGGTTCGCGATATCAGCAGCCAGCAGCAGGCCCGCAAGCAACTCATAGTCAGCGAGGAGAAATTCGCCAAAGCCTTCCAGGCACTGCCGGAAGGGCTTCTGATCAGTCGCCGCGAAGATGGTCTGGTGCTCGACATCAACCAGGCCATGTGCCGCATCAGCGGCCTAGAGCACAAGGACTGCCTGGGCAAGACCACCGTGGAACTCGGACTGTGGAATAACAGCGAAGATCGCGGCGAGGTGCTGCAGCTATTGGCGCAGAATCGCCTGCCTCCGCGCATCATCGACCTGATCCATCGTGATGGCCGACTACGCCGACTCGAAGTGGCCCTCACTGCCATCGAACTGAACGGGGAGCCCTGTCTACTCGCGGACGCCCGCGATGTCACCGAGCAGGAGCGCATGCAGCTGCAACTGCGCCAGGCCGCTACAGTTTTCGAGAGCACCGCCGAAGCGGTGATGATCACCGACATCCACCAGGGCATTAGCGCGGTCAATCGCGCCTTCTGCAGCATCAGCGGCTACGAAGAAGCAGAAGTGCTTGGGCAAACCCCACGCCTGCTCAGCTCGGGGCGCCACGATAGCGCCTTCTTCGTCGCCATGTGGCATAGCCTGGCCGCCACCGGTAGCTGGCAGGGCGAGATCTGGAACCGCCGCAAGAACGGTGAGGAGTTCCCCTGCTGGTTAACCATCAGCGCGGTCAAGGGTGACGACCAGAACATCAGCCACTTTGTCGGTGTTTTTGCCGACATCTCCAGCATCAAACAGGCCCAGGCACGCCTGGACTACCAGGCTCACCATGACTCGCTGACCGGCCTGCCCAACCGCATGCTGTTCGAGAATCGATTGCGCGCGGTACTCCACGACGACGAAGCCCAGCAAGGCGCCGTACTGTTCATTGACCTTGATCGCTTCAAGCACATCAATGACAGCCTCGGCCATCCGGTCGGCGATGAGCTACTCAAAGGCATTGCCGTGCGACTGCGCGAGCAACTGCGCGATATCGATACCGTCGCCCGCCTGGGCGGTGATGAATTCATCCTGTTACTGCCCGGCATCCACCAGATCGCCGACGCCGACCGCATAGCCCGAAAGCTGCTGGACGCCTTCAAAGCCCCCTTCGCCGCCGGCGGGCATGAGCTGCACATCAGCGCCAGTATCGGCATAAGCCTCTACCCGCGCGACGGCAGCGATGTAGCAACGCTGGTGAAGAATGCCGACTCGGCGATGTACCGCTCCAAGGCCAAGGGCCGCAACCGCGCGGAGTTCTACACCCGCGAGATGACGTTTCTCGCCAACGAACGCATTACCCTGGAGCACGAATTGCGCCGCGCTCTGGAGCGTGGCGAATTGAGCCTGCACTATCAACCGAAGATCAGCTTGCTCACCCAGAAACTGGTCGGTGCCGAGGCCCTGATCCGCTGGCAGCACCCCCTATTTGGCAACATTCCGCCAGACCGTTTCATCCCGCTGGCCGAAGAAAACGGTCTGATCCTGCCTCTGGGCGAATGGGTGCTGGCAGAGGCCGTGGTGCAGATGCGCCGCTGGCAGGACAGCCATGAGGCGTTTGGCCCGCTGTCGGTCAACCTGGCGGGTGAGCAACTCAAGGAAGACCGCGTACGCAGCCACATTCAGCAACTGCTACGAGGCAGCGGTCTAGACCCGCAGCGCCTGCAACTGGAAATCACCGAAAGCTTCATCATGAACCGCACCGAGCAGGCCCTGCAGATCCTGCATGACCTCAAGGCATTCGGCCTGCAATTGGCCATCGACGATTTCGGTACCGGTTACTCCTCGCTCAGCTACCTCAAACGCCTGCCGCTGGACGTGTTAAAAATCGACAAATCCTTCGTCCAGGGCCTGCCGGACGACCTGCACGATGCTGCCATCGCCCGCGCAATCATCGCTCTGGGACGCAGCATGAATCTGACAGTAATTGCCGAAGGCGTTGAAACCAAGGCCCAGGAAGCCTTTCTTGCTCTTGAGGGATGCGAGCAAATCCAGGGCTTTGTCGTCAGCCGCGCCCTCACCGCCACCGATTTCAGCGAACACTTCCTGACCCCCAAAGCTGTGCATGGCGCCGAGCAACCCGCCCCGGTATAATCGCCGCGCCTTCTGGGGGCCTATAGCTCAGTCGGTTAGAGCAGAGGACTCATAATCCTTTGGTCCACGGTTCGAGTCCGTGTGGGCCCACCATATGAAACAACGACTTAGGTCAGCAATTGTGCTGGCCTTTTGTCGTTTATGGGCCGAATAAAAAATTTGCGTACCACTTTGCGTACCGTTTCATTTTTGCTGCATCAGGGCGCCTTGGCCCTTGCCGCTCGCAGATTGACACTCAGGCAGCACTCCAATAGGTTTGTGCTCCCCTTGAAAGGGGACGGGATTGGCGTTCCGGTCTGAGACAGGGCTAAGCGAGGCTTAGCTCTGAGCATGGCTGTGTCTTTATGGGCGGGCCGTGCGGGGCATCTTCGGATGCGCCGGCCCTCAGACCGGTACGCCAACCCGTGCGGTCTGCTCACCCAATTGGCGTTGGGTGGCAGAACTTTCCGTTCTGAGGATCACACCATGAATGAAACCATCACTTTGCAAAGCGAAGCCGGCCAAGCTGTTTCCGATAGCGGCACAGAAAATGGCTTCACCCCGCTCCGTCACGATGAACCTCACTGCGTGATCGGTTATCTCAGCAGCGCATCAGCGCCCGACCTTTACGATGAAGCAACGCTTCGCCAGTCCGCCCTCCTCGGCCTGCTTTGCGCGCTTAGCAGCGCCCCAGCCTCTAACGAACTGAGCCCCTCAAACCTGCAGTGCTGCATCCAAGCTCTACGCATCCTCAGCGAAGATGCTGCCGCCCTCTATGCCGGAGCTTGGCAAGCACTGCAGGCCGAACGCCACTAGCCCCTTGCGGCAAGAGCAGGCATTACCCGCCTGCTCGATTTGATAACGCCAGTTCATTTTCAAATCGCTGCACAAACTCGACCAGGCTGATATTTAACGCCTCGCAAATATCGCGCAGCTGAACGAGGTCGAGGCGGCGCAAGCCGCGCTCGATATCACTCGCGAATGACTGCGGACGCTCAAGCGCTTGAGCAAACTGCGCCTGGGTCATCCCAGCCTCCACGCGACATTGCTTAAGCAGCCGAAGCAAAACCAGATTTTCGTCTCGGTATACCGACTTTTCCAAAAGCCACTCTCCTCCGACTTGACAGCTCGCCAAGGTATATCTAATCTTCGGATATCCGATTTACAGATATTCAGGTATTCGATTTGCAGGAGCCCATCATGAAAAGCCCAAATCAACCTTCACCACCCAACAGTAATATGCAGTTCCAGTTGAACCTAGAGACACTAGAAGTACTCATGGAGCTGAACGCCCTACTGCAGTGGTTTGGTTTGCCTCTCGTTCAGAGCCAGACAGCCATCGCCATGTGGGAGGACAACATCCTGACCAAAGAAGATCCTGACACAGGGCATCCGCTTCACTACCTGCCCGTTTCAATGCTTCCCAATTTCATTGATCAAATCCTTGATCAGTTGAGCGCTGAAAGTAGGGCTCAAGCAATCCTCTTTAGGGACAGAAGTCACGCCCTGTCGGCAGTAATCCCCATAGCGGCCATGCTGAAGCTATCCAAGAAGCCTGAAGATGGCGGAATTGACCCAGACTACGTGCTTCATAACGTCCCCCCCCTAAAGCCTTCGCAGGGAATTGCTTCTGCCAACACCACTCAGGGGGCACTGTAGTTAGATGCGTACGTCCAAAATCAAAGTCCAGGCGATGACTATTCCTGTTCTGACCAGCAGTAACGGCGAGCGCTACTGGCCTATGCGCCCATTGTGCGAAGCCATCGAGCTGAACTGGCACAGCCAGGCTGCAAAGTTACATCCGCCTAGGTATACCCCCCGCGAGCACGATGTGTGCTTGCCAGGGCAGCAACCCATGAAGCAGGTACTCTGTTTGTCGCAGGCAGAATTCGAGTTCTGGCTCAAAGGGCTGAACTCGCGCAAAGTGAATCGCACTGCCCGACTGCGCGTGGACCAGTTGCGCGCACATTTCTTCGGCGATGCTTCAGCCGAGAAGAAGCACCCAGAGGGACTGGCAGCTGCTGCGCCTAAGGTCCTGAGCCGCATTCTGAACTGGCGCCTGCAGCAGACTGAGCCTTCTGAGCGTCCGGAATTGTCTAAGCAGATCACTAGCCAGTTTCGCGAAAAGAACGGTTTTGAAATCTGCGATGCCCGGGAGCACCAGTTACGCGCAGCTGTTGCGTCACTGAGCACGATCATTTATCAGCATGATCGCGCGAAGACACCAAGTCATACGCCTGTATCGCAGCGTGTCGATACGATTATCAAATCAATCATCGATGCCCGGCCTCAACGCATCCACTTGCTCGAATCGGACTTCGCAGCTTTGCTGTGCGGCATCGAACTTGAGGAGCAGTACCACCGTAGCGCTCAGCACGAAACGCCCAGCTCGTGACGACACTTAGGGAAGTGATGGACGTTCTGTACTCAACAGGTGAGCCCATGAGCGGCAGCAGCATGAGCGACGATGAAGCCCTAGCCTATGCCCGGCAGTCTTTTCCTTACGGGAATTACTGCCTGGTACGAAACTGGCGCTGGATTGAACTGCAGGTGACCGAAAGCCAGCGTCTACAGCTGGCGACAACCCAAAGGCAGCCTGCTTTGATCTATGCGCATACGGTCATCTATGACAGCGAACGTCGCTGGGATGTTGGTGATTTCGTACGAACCTCACTCTTGCACCACTATGAGGGCTTCCACTTCAAAACGCTCAACAGCGTCTACCTGCTGCTAGGCCCAGGCACCCGCATCCAAGCCAACTCAGATGCTGTTGCAAGCATTTTCTGATCGAGCCAACACATTTGGCAGTGATGTGTTCACAGGCCTGCGACAGAGCCTGAGTATCGCAGGAAAGCACTGCGACACTCAGTGAGTGTCGCAGAACCACCTATACGACACACTCGGAGTATCGCACACGCATGCTGCGACACCCTGGCCATGTCGCAGCGACACGCCCTGTATGTCGCAACACAGTCCTGCGACACGAGCATCGTGCCGCTAGCGGCAGTTTGAGTGCCCAATACGGCGCTGAATCAAGCCTGAATCGTCACCGAGCAGGCCAGTTGTGGCACTAAACGTGCCCGTACTGGCACTGCTTTTTTCGGTTATAAAATCGTTTAAGTCATTGAAAAATAACAACTCAACGACTAATTTCATAACAAATCGCCACCTTTTGGCTAGCATTTTGACTGCATCGTTTTCGGCGCGTCAGCGATACGCTGGCGAATCGTTTCACTAGGCTCGCCCGTTCAGCGCCCCGCGCTGGCTGCTTTCGATTTTGATGACAAAACGCTTGCGCGCGCTTTTGCTCACGGCGCACGCTGAATGTAGATGAAGCGTGTCGCGTGAGTGAGAGCGCGCCCCTCTTACTCGCGGCGCGAGTAAGAGGGCGTTGGGGCGGTTCAGACGGAACGAGAAAACACGTAGCGAAGGCGGAGGGGTTTCAGAGGAGTCTGAGCCGCACCAACGCCATTCGCGAAGCGGCTTAGCTTTGTCATCAAAACAACAAGAAAGAGATGACAGCCATGCAGCCAACGACATTGCAGCGGTACCAAACCCGAGCACAAAACTTCTATCGGAATCACTGCGGTGAGGACGATCCAACTTCAGCGCAGATCTGCGCGGCTTTGCTTGCCTGCGCCAGCGAGTACCGCCCAAATGCTTTCAGCGTGCTGAAGAGCGCTATGCTGAACGACCAACTCGCCCGCGGGAACCCCGATGCAGCGTCAGCCATCCGAAAGCTGGTCAATCCGGTCACCGCACCCGATAGCCAGATTGCGAAAAAGCCCAAGCTCAAACAGATCCGGAAAGTCCCCTTCGAGGACTTCAAGGTGCTCTACAAGCACCTGCATGAATGCGGCTACCTCGATGAAGCCGCCTCTCTGGTGCTTGCCAATTACCTGGGAGTACGCCCCTGCGAAATGCGCACGATCACTGTCGGAGGCAATTTGGTCCACATCATCGGCGGTAAAAAGTCTGCCGAGCTACACCGCGGTGCTGACCGCACTCTACTGATCAACAAGCCCAACATTTTAAAACTGGTGGAATGGGCCGCGCATCGAATGTCGAAGTGCCTACGCACCAACACAGCGATCAGAGATCGCTTTCGCAAAGAATGCCGAAGCCTCTGGCCCAGAAGAAAGAAGCATCCAACGCTGAAGAGCTTCCGCCACCAGGTAGGCTCAATTCTGAAAGCATCCGGAGAAAGCCCCGCCGGCATGGCTTACATCATGGGACATCAGTCCACAGAATCGATCAGCGTCTATGGCGATGGGCGCTCTGGCGCAGACCGAAAAAGCCACATCAGACCCGCAGAGGGCATTGACCTGTCCAGGGTACGAAAACCCAAGAGTCCGCCCCGATACGGAAACGGGAGGGTGATTGGCCTGATTGAATTTCCAGCCGCTACTCGTGGCTGGCTTCCAAGCTCCTCAACGGGCCCAAACCATCAAAACGGATAAGCTATTGAATCGCCCGTGGGCAAAAGCAGACGGCCATACCCAATACTGATTGCAACAGGCTGGAATTGGCCAGAAGCAGCACATCGGAAACGGCAGCTAGGATCGTCCTTACAAGTAATCAAACGGGATTACCTGTAAGTTCGCACAAGCTTTGCCGGCCGATTGCCAGCAATTGTCACGATCTGCCGACCGCACCGAACTAAATCTCCACTAGCTTCTTAGACGCTCTCCAATCCTTGGAAAAAAGCGGCCGTTCAACGCCGCTAAAGCTCCGTCGAAGTCGAACTGATCAAGACACGCCATAACCGCCTGCAACGGGTGATGCTGTTCGGAATTCGCAAGACTGGCCATCAGATCCTGGCAGAGCCGTACGGCATCGGCATCGCTTTCCGCCAGCAGTTTTCTCAGTTGTTCGACCTGTGCGGAAGGTAATTGCGTCTGTGTCGCTTGAGCTTTTGGCGCGGGGGCGTCCGGATCGGGCAGCGTCTTGAGAGCATCCAGCAGAGGGTTCAGTCGAACGCTTACCGCATCGAGTAACTCCTGCA
The DNA here is from genome assembly GCF_014207935.1 of Pseudomonas fluvialis. GTDB lineage: Bacteria > Pseudomonadota > Gammaproteobacteria > Pseudomonadales > Pseudomonadaceae > Aquipseudomonas > Aquipseudomonas fluvialis_A. Next base: position 53,490 of record NZ_JACHLL010000005.1, read on the forward strand.
ACCCATCTGCCTTTGAATCAAGTGTGTTTGCTTCCAGGATGGCAGCGGCGCTCTGCAAATCGTTGGCGCCAATGGTGCCGGCGCTGCCTTTGAGTGTGTGCGCCAGGCGTGTCGCTGTTGGTTGATCGGCGCGGGCGAGAGCTTCGGCGAAGTGATGTGCAAATGCCTGCTGGCTTTGCCAGAAGCGTTTAAGCATCTTGCGGTAGAGCCTGGCGTCACCTTGACACACGGCAAGCCCGGCTCGTTGATCGACGCCTGGCAGCGATGGCAGTGCTGCGGTTGAGTGCATCAAAGCCGTCTCAGGTGATCTGATCGACGGATTTCTGGGTTTGATCCAGCGCGCCAGAGTGGCAAACATCCGCTCGACGTCCAGCGGTTTGGCGATGTGGTCATTCATTCCGGCGGCCAGGGCCTTTTCCCTGTCTCCGGCCATGGCGTTGGCGGTCATGGCGATGACCGGCAGCGCCGCCCAGTCCGGGTTGGCGCGAATCAGTCCGGTCGCGGTGTAGCCATCCATGACCGGCATCTGGCAGTCCATGAGGATGCCATCGAAGGAGCTATCTTCGGCCAGAATGTTCAGCGCTTCTTCACCATGCTCGGCGCAGACCAGGCTGATCTGAGCATTGCCCAGCAACTCCTCGGCCAGCTCACGGTTCATCTCGTTGTCTTCCACCAGCAGCAGGCGTGCTCCGGCCAGTTGATCGCGGCACCTGCGCTGCTCTTCGCTGTTGACCTGCTGGCGGCGCTCAACGAGTGCCCCCATGCCCAGAACATTGCCGATGGACTCCAGCAGCAGCGATGGCGTGATCGGCTGGTTGATGATCCCGGCGTATTGCCAGGTCTGCTCTCGGGCCTGACTGACAAAAGCCTCGCGGCCGAATGAGGTGACCACAAGCACTGCAGGAGGGGTGTGTAAATCCAGTGTCTTTAGCGCGCTGAGACAGGTCGCCGCACTGTTGTCATTGGGTTTCCAACTGACCAGCAAGAGTTTGTAGGGGGCTTGCTCACGGTCGGCACGCTGCAACTCGGCGAGGGTCTCGGCGGCAATATTGCGGCTTGCAACCTGCAGGTGCAGGTTGCCCAACTGATCAACCATGATCGCTTTGCAGGTCGCGTTGTTTTCCAGTAGCAGTGTGCGTACGCCGGCCAGTTCATCGGCACGGAACATGCGGCTTTTGGGTTGCTCGACGGGCAAATCCAGACGGATGCGGAAATGGAAGTGACTGCCATGTCCCAACTGGCTTTCCACCCAGATATCGCCATCCATCAGGGAGGCCAGATTGCGCGAGATCGCCAGCCCTAGGCCTGTACCGCCGTACTTGCGGGTGGTCGAGTTGTCGGCCTGGGTAAACGATTCGAACAGCCGGCTGCATTGTTCCTCGCTCATGCCGATGCCGCTGTCGCTGACGCAGAAGTGCAACCAGACACTATGGTTCTCCAGTCGTTCCAGCCGGGTCTGGATGACGACCTCGCCCTGTTCGGTGAACTTGATGGCGTTGCTGGTCAGGTTGAGCAGTATTTGCCCCAGACGTAACGGGTCGCCCAGCAGTCGCTCGGGCAGATCGGCGGCCTGATCGAACAGCAACTGCAGGCCTTTTTCCTGAGCTTTGAAGGCAATCAGGCTGGTCAGGTTGTCGAGCACCTCGTCGAGGCTGAAATCGATGTGTTCCAGTTGCAGTTTGCCGGCCTCGATCTTGGAGAAGTCGAGGATGTCGTTGATGATGCCTAGCAGACTCTTGGCTGCCTTGTCGATCTTCTCCACGTAATTGCGCTGGCGTGGCTCCAGATCGCTGTGCAAAGCCAGGTGCGCCATGCCGATGATGGCGTTCATCGGCGTGCGGATTTCGTGGCTCATGTTGGCGAGAAACTCGCTCTTGGTGCGAGTGGCATCCTCGGCAATGCGTTTGGCTTCGAGGACTGCGGCCTCGGCCTGCTTGCGCTCGGTGAAGTCGAAGATCACACCGTCCAGATACAGCGGCTTGCCCTGCGCATCGTAGGTGGCCGAGCCGCGCATGTAGAGCCAGCGGGTCAGGCCACGGCGGTCGCGGATGCGGTACTCGCTGATGAATTGACGCCCTTCGTCGATGGCCTGCTGAAGCGTTACGCTAAGCACTTCGAGGTCATCGGGATGAATCATGCTACTGAACTGGTACGGAGTGTCGCTGGCGACAAAGTCGGAGGCGGGGTAACCCGTGAGGGTTTCGATGGGGTCACTGATGAACTGTAGTTGCCAGGGCGGTGTCGCCTGACTGCGAAAAACCGCCCCGGGGATGTTGCGGATCATCGACTGAATGCGTTGCTCGCTTTCATGCAGGCGCAGGCGATCCGCCTCGGCCAGGTCGCGGGCTTCCTTCATGGCCTGTTCGGCGCGGCGGATCGGGGTGATGTCCACCAGACTGCCGACCGCGCCTCCGGGGGCGCTGTCGTCCAGCGCCACGCCCGAGAGAAAGTAGAGAAACTGATTCGGCTGATCGTTGCTCAGCGGCAGACTGATTTCCCGTTGCACGCGCCCAGAGTTGCCGAGCATGTTGTGCAGTTCCTGCTGGATGCGTTGCCGCTCAACGCCAGGGAGAAACGGCAGATCGCCGATACGCTGGTGCAGAACCTGCTGCGCCGTGATCGAGAAATTCTCGCAAAAGGCCTTATTGATGCCCAGGATCAGGCCTGCCCGGTCGGTATAGAACACCGGCTGCGGCAGGGTGTCGATCAGTGCCTGCTGGAAGGCGAACTGGCTGTCACGGGCTCTGGCTGCCTGCAGGCGCAGGCGCCGCTCCGACCACAGGCGCAGGCTGATCAGGCACAGCAGCAGGGCGGTGCCCGATACCAGCAGGCGCTGCCACAAGGGGAGGGCCTGCTTCGCATCGCCCAGCAGCAGCAGGGTCCAGGTCCCGGAGCTGTCGTTCCAGTCGATGGGCTCACGGCTAACCAGATAATCGACCCCATCGATGCGGACAGTTTCCCCGTTGAGGGCCGGCAGTTGGTCGAGCGGCTGGTTGGCAGCAAATTGCCGGCCGTACTGGCGTCCGGCATCAAGGTCTTGCCGGCGCTGCGGGCTTAGTACGCCAGTCGTGTGCATCAGCCAGTTGGCATTATTGCTGGCCATAACCACGTTGTCCGGTGAAAGCAGCAGGCCGTTCACCACTCCCCACTGGCCGAGAAAGGTGTCGAGTTCCGACATGGCGAAGCGCGCCACCACCACGCCTGTCACCGGGCTGTCCGGCAGGCGGTCGCGAAAGACCGGTGCGGCCACATAGAGCATGCGTTGGCCGGTACTCAGGCTGACTGCTGCCTGAACGTTTTCGGTGCCGGTCATGGCCTGGCGGAAATAGGCACGGAAGCCAATATCCTGGCCTACCACATGCGGCGAGTCAGAGCTCCAGTCTTGCACGATGATGCCTTGGGCATTGGCGATAAAGGCATGTGAAGCGCCCACACCTCTGGCCAGGACCTTCAGGGCTTCAGTGGCTGCCCGGGGCGCAGCTTCTCCCACGGAGGCCTGCTGAATCTCCCGGTTGAGTCGCCCGGCCAGTTGCACAGCCCCCATGCCCTTGCTGGACAGGGTCAGCTGCAGCAGGTTGTCGGCCTCGCGCTGAATGCGGCTGTCCAGTTCTTTACGCAAGCCGTGTTGTGCGCTCGTGACGTAGAGAAAGTCTGCCAATAGCGTGACGGCCAGCGACAAGGCCAGCGCGGCAGCTATACGCCAGGACAACAAGCTCAAGGCGTCTCGCCCAGGGCCTGCGCCAGATAATCGACCTTGCTCTGGAGGTCCTGTTCATGGTCGGCAAAGCGCTGGGCGATTGCCTGGAACTCACCGACGACGGCCAGAAAAGCATCGATCAGCACCGGGTCGAAATGACTGCCACGGCCATCGATGATGATGGCAATCGCCTGCTCATGGGACATCCCTTCCTTGTAGACCCGGCGACTGATCAGCGCGTCGTAGACATCCGCAACAGCCATCAGCCTGGCTGACAAGGGTATCCGATCACCGCTAAGGCCCTCCGGATAGCCCGAACCGTCCCATTTTTCCTGATGGTAAAGAGCAATCTGCTTGGCCATCTCGAGAAACGCCACCGGCGTCCCCAGGGCGGCCTCGGCATGCTCGATGGCCTTGTAGCCCAGGGTGGTGTGCGCCTTCATGATCTCGAACTCTTCCGGAGTGAAACGCCCGGGTTTGAGCAGAATGCGATCGGGAATGCCGACCTTGCCGATGTCGTGCAGTGGCGCCGATTTGAACAGCAGGTCGATGTAACTATCGTCGATCTGCTCGCTGTAAGGCGAGTCATGACGCAACTGGTTGGCCAGCACCTTGACGTAGTGTTGGGTACGGCGGATGTGGTTGCCCGTCTCCGGATCGCGGGTTTCTGCCAGGGAGGCCATGGCCAGAATCGTCACATCCTGGATAGCAGTGATTTCCTGGGCGCGGCGTTGCACCTCGTGTTCCAGATAACTGTTCTTGTCGCGCAGGAAGTCTGCCGCGCGTTTCAGACTGAGGTGGGTTTCCACCCGGGCCAGTACGATGGGCGGACTGATGGGCTTGGTGATGTAGTCCACGGCGCCGAGTGAAAGACCATGCCGCTCATCCTCAACCAGGGCCTTGGCCGTGAGGAATATCACTGGAATATCCCGCGTGCGCGGATCGGCCTTGAGCCGTTGGCACACTTCGTAGCCGTCCATCTCGGGCATCATGATGTCGAGCAGGATCAGGTCCGGCGGGCTGTCGGACTGGGCGATCTGCAGGGCCTTGGCGCCGCCGTTGGCCAGCTTGACCCGGTAGCGGCCGCGGAGCAGATCACTCATCAGGCTGAGGTTGTCCGGGGTGTCGTCAACCACCAGCACAACAGGCAGGGGGGTATGAACCGTGGGCTGATCCATCAATGCTGACTCCGTGCGTTAAAAGTTACTGAGTGCTGGTGGCTGAGCGACAAGTATCAGCCTCCGAAAACTACCGCCTCAAAGATCTCGTAATACTCTTTACCAGCCCGGATCTTGAATACATCGCCCTGTTTGGTTGCCTTGAACGTCATGTCGCCATCGGCCTGACTCAGGTCGGCGCCAAGAGCTTGGCCTTTATCAAAGAAAATGAAACGTGTCTTGCCGCTCGGCAGCGAGACCTTGACGGTGGCGGAGCCGCCTCCCTCACGCGCCACTTCGAACGCGCACTGGCGCACCTTGCCACCGCCCTCTGAACAGGGAATGTCGCCTCGTGCATCAAATTGTCCCTGACCGGCGCGCTCGGTATGCGACGGCCCTTTGGATGCTGCGGCTGCACCACCGCCCGGCGCCGCGAAGCCGAGGATTTCGCAGGGGCCATTGCTCTTGTCCTTGGCCGTGTAGGTCACATACGGGGGCTCGCTCCCCTTCGGCGTGATATCGACATAGGCGCCCGCCGATTTTGCGGTGATCTGGCCATCCGGGTGAGTAGTGGTCTTTGCCAAGGCGCCATTCATGCGAACCTGCCCCTTGGGGTTGGTATCGACGTTGAGACCGGCTCCGCACTTGGCTGCGAAAACAGGAACCTCGGCATAGGCCGATGTACTGGCCGCAAGGGCCATGACGAGCAGAAGGTTACGTTTCATGTGTTGCTCCTTTTTGATGGACGTAGGTCATGCTGCAGGTAGTGCTTTGTTGAAGTAGGGCGTTTTCTCTCGCGGGTGATCATGAGTGAGCCGCTATGTGCCGTGATGGTTCTGATCATCCACCGGGTGCGTTACAGCATCGGCTGCCTCGATCAGATTCTCATCCGGATCACTGCCTGCCTCATGGCTGCCCGCCCCCTGATCAGCCGTGCTGGCCAGCGCAATCAATGCTTCAGTCGGCGGTAGATCAAGATGTGGTGCCACCAGCGCATCCGGCGAAACGCCAGCTGCGTGCAGGTAGTCGTCCACGGGTGACAGCATATTGCTATGCAGCGTCAGGCCCGGATCGACGTGACCTGATGTGTCGGCGAACTGCAGGTAGTCCTGCAGCGTGCCATCAGCTGGCGGCGGTGGCAGTCCGCCCGTCTCGAGGCCGAGCGTAACCTGTTCGGCCGGCTCGATCGGATCGGGCGTAACATCATCCTGCCCGTGGCCCGCCTCGTGACCGAGGGCGAGACCATGGGAGTGATTATCCCCATGCCCCAGCGCCAGACCATGGTGGCCATGGTCGTGCCCGGTCGTGCTCCCGCCGGAAACCTGGCCCGCCGTGCCCGTGCCCGGATTCTGCTCCCCGGCAGCGGCCGATGGCGGAACCAGTTCCGGGGCGAGCTGCTGCACAGGATCGGGCACATCCAGAGACGGCGCCACCATATCCGGCTCGGCTGGCGGCGGCGCCTCGAGTTCCGGCGCCAGAACCGGTGCGGGCGGGGGCGGCAAGGGGGGCTCGAGAACAGGTGCATCGTCGGTGCCGATGATGGTCATCACCATCTCATGCGTCGTGCCATCCGCCAGTTGCACCGCGAAGACATCTTCCGTCTTTTCGCCGTCATTCAGCGCGTCGGCGCGGCCATCCGGCGTGTAGGTCCAGTAGCCGGTGCCGTCGATGGCGAAGAGGCCATATTTGCCCAGCACCACCACCGGCTGCACCGCGCGGCCGGCATCGCCGTCGAGGCTCGGAGGGGGTGGCGGTGGGGGTGGCGCATCACCTGCCCCGTCCTCGGACGGCGAGCCGAGATTGACGACAAAATCGGTGACAGGATCCGCACCGTCGCTTGGTTGATCGTCGCTATCTGGCGCGCCTCCGGCCGGGGGCTGTCCCATATCGGCGAGCACGCCGTGCACCTGCTGGTCTTCTCCCAACACCGAATGTTGCACATCGAAGTTCTCGCCCGGCGGCGGGCCGAGCGTAACGACAAAGTCCGGTGTGGGATCGGAGCCGTCGGCCGGCAGATCGTGGCTGGGTGCCGTACCAGCGGCAGGGAACGGCTGCCCCGGCTGCAGTTCTACCCGGACTTCCTTGTCAATCCAGGGGGATTCGCTCGTGCCATCGGTGCTGCACGTTTCGACATGGAACAGGTAGTTGCCGGTCTGGCCGGCGGGCGGCGTGACCGAGACCTTGTCCAGCGCCCAGCCGTCCAGCGAAACCGGCTTGCCGGCTTCGGCGGTGGCCGTATGCACCCCGTCGGTGACGACCGCACCGACCGGCAGATCGCTGAGGCGTACCTCAATATGCTCGTCAGCATCCGGCGAGGCGGCGTTGATCTTGAGGCTGAACGGGTCGCCCGGCTGCACATGGTGCACCGTGTTGAGGTCCACCACATTGACGCGGATCGTCGCCGTCGTGTGATTCACGCCGTCGGTGACTTCGTAGGTGAAGCTGTCGCTGCCCGAGAAGCCCGCTGCCGGCACGTAGCGGAAGGTGCCGTCGCCATTGCTGGTGATCGTGCCGCCGTGCGCCGTGGTGGCGTCGAAGTGGCTTAAGGTGACCGCATGGCCTTCGGGGTCGACGGCCTGATCGAGCACGTTTTGGGTAACCAGTTCGGTATCCGTGACATCCATCCGCGCGTCGACATCCGGCACCGACGGCGCCCAGTCGGTCGGGTGCATGGCCAGCTGGAAGCTGGTCTGGCCGCCGTCGGAGACCACGCCAAAACGCCCGCCGTTGAGCGGCGTGCCGAAGTCGTGCGACACCTTCATGACACCGCCCGACCATAGCTCGGCCACGCTGCCATGCACGCGCAGTTCGACGTCGTGATCGACATCGGGCGTTGCCATCGTTGCGTCGGTCACATGCGCGTGCTGAACAAACTGGCCGTTGCGATATTCCTCGATGTTCCAGCCGCCCTGGCCGGCACGCAGCACGGCCATCTTGAAGTTGTTGGCGTCCTGGTAGTCGAAGACGATACCGCCCGTGGTGTTGAAGCCGCTGTGGGCGTGGGCATTGACGGTCGCCGCCAGGGTGTAGTCGGCTTGCAACGCACCGGCGTAGTCGACCAGCGCCACCTGCTTGGCCGTGCCGCCGGCAACACTCATTTGGGTGCCAGCTATAGTCCATTCGCCATTGACCGCTTCGACGCCGTGCGGCGTGCCGTCATGCGGCGTATTGCTGAAGCGGACTTCGGCAAAGTTGGTGTAATGGACCACCGCCGCACCGCCACCGGGCAGGGTTACCGTGGCCGTGCCGGCGTGGCTGTCGATCAGCACGTCGTCGGCATCGTAGGCCGAGAGGTCAAGGACGTTGCGGCCGCTGCCGCCATCCACGGTGTAGGAGGCGCCATCTTTCAGCGCCGAGAAGCGGAAGATGTCGTCGGCGCTGCCTCCCTTGGCCGTGGTCACGTCGTAATAGCCCGAGGCCAGCCCCTGCGCCGGGGCCTGGAAGTCCTGATTGGTCGGGTCGAAAAAGATCGCCTGCGTGGCTTGAGAGAAATCGGCACTGGCCAGCGTGCTGTGACCGGATGCTGATACGGCCTCGACGGAAAGCGTCGGGGCGTCGGCCACCCCGGTGATGTCGAGCGTGCCGTGCGCTACCCGCGTGCCATGCCCGTCGCCGACAGTGAGCGTGACCGGAATGTCGTCGTGGCTGACGTTGGCGGCGGGGGTAAAGCGCCAGGTGCCGTCGGGTTGCTTGGCGAAGGCCCCGTATTGCGGGTCGACTGCTACCGAGCTGATCGCCAGCGTGTCGCCGGTGTCCGTGTCGGCAGCGCCGATGAGCTTCAGAAGCTCGGCCTCGGTGTAATCGTGCGCGGTGTCTTCCGCAGTCGCATCCAGTGCCGCCGGCGTCGCCGTGGTGCCGGTGACCGTCGGCAGATCATTGCTGCCCTTGATGGTCAGGGTCACGGTCTGCGTGGTTTCGGCGCCGTGGTTGTCGCGGATGGCGACGGTAAAGCTTTCGTGCTCGGTGGCGCCTTCGGCCAGCGCCTGCGCGCCCTGATGCAGGCGGTAGGTCCACGCGCCGGTCGTTGCATCGATGCTCAGGTCGCCATACTGGCCGTGGGCCGCGCCCGAGATGGCAAAGCTCAGCGTATCGCCGCTGTCGACGTCGTGCGCGGTCAGTTTGCCGGTGACGGTTTCGGCGAGATCCTCCTGTACTTCGCCTTCCTGCAGGGGGGCGGTGCCGCTCGCCGGGGCGCCGGTCTGCAGGCGGAAAGCCCCACTCTGGAAGTCGTAGCCGGAGAACAGCGCGTCATACGCAGCCCCCGAGATCACAGTGCCGCCACCCGACGAGCTCAAGACGCGTTGCGTGGAGTCGGCGGCGTCAGTGAGCCGGAAGCCGGGATTCGTCCCTTCGGCCATGTCGAAATGCAGGGTGTAGCCCTGTTTCACATAGTTCTGTATATCGCCCAGGGTGACCTGCGAGACGCCGCCGGCCGGGGTGCCCGGCAGGGTCACCACCGGCGGGGTGCCATCAGTCTTGGTGAACACCAGGTCAGCCTCGGTGACAACGAATTTCGCCGGCCATTCATGCTGCCTGTCCCGCGTCAGCATGATCGTTCCCGCGGCGCTTGTTCCCCCACCGATGACTTCCAGCAGGCCGCCAACCATTCCGTTTCCATGGGCCGCCAAGGCGTGGCCGATGACGGCCAGCGGATTGTCGTCCAGCGTCATCTGGTGGCCCGCGGCCACGCTCAGGGCCGAGGCGCTGGCGGTGGTGGCCGCGCCGATCACCGGCGCATCGTTGGTGCCGGTGACGGTGATGGTGAGGTCCTGAACGGACTTTGCGCCGGCGCCGTCGGTCGCCGTGACATGAATGACCACGTCGCGCGTCTCGCCCACGGCCAGGTTCTGATAATCGGCGTGGCTGGGGTCGAAGCTGTAGCTGCCGTCGGCATTGAGCGTGAAGCCGCCCGCCGTCGAGTCGGTGGTGAATTTGAGCGCATCACCGGCATCGGTGTCGGTGGCCTGCATCTGGCCGCGCAACAGGCTGCCATCCTCGGTCACCGACTGGGTCTGCGCCTGCAATACCGGTGCGTCGTTGCTGCCGGCGACGGTGACCGTCACCTGCTGCTGCACGGTTTCGCCATCGGCGGTGTGGGCCTCGACGGTGAACGTGTCGGTGCGCTGCGCGCCGGCTGCGAGGGTCTGAACCTTGCTGTCGTCCAGCGTGTAGGTCCAGTGGCCGCTGGCATCGACGCTGAAGCTGCCGTAGGTGCCGGCATGATCGGTCTGCGCGGTAAAGGTGGGCACGTCGCCGGTATCGGCGTCGGTGGCGGTGAGCGTGCCGGTGGCCTTGTGCTGTGCGGTGGCGTCTTCTCTGACGGCCCCCGTGTGAGCGCCGGCGATGACCGGCGCATCTTCGCGCCCCTGAACCGTGACCGTCACCTGTTGCCGGGTTGTCGTGCCGTCGCTGGAAGTGACGCTGACCGTAAAGGTTTCGGTTTCACTCTGTCCGGCATGCAGTGCTTGCGTCACTCCTTTGCTGTTGTCGATGATGTAGTGCCACTGGCCGCTGGCATCGATACTGAAATCGCCGTAGGCGCCATGTTGTGTTGCGGCAGTGAAGTTCACCGCCTGGGTGCTGCCCGCAACGGTCGCTGCCAGCTTGCCGGATACGGCAGCAGCTGCATCCTCGGCAATCGACTGTGCATGGTCGCCGCTGATGATCGGTGCGTCCGCCGTGCCGGTCAGCGTGACGGTAATCTGATGCGTCGTGCCATCGGCCGAGCGCACCACGAAATGCTCCTGCGCCGTGGCGCCGGCGGCCAGCGCATCGGCGCGGTCGTCGGGCGTGTAGATCCAGTGTCCGTCCGTGCCCAGGCTGAACTTGCCGTACTGGCCGTCGCTGTCGCTCTGGGCGACGAAATGCGCCTGCGAGGCATCCGTGTCCGTGATCGTCAGTAAGCCGGAAATGGACGCGGCATCCTCGTCGCCGCTGCCGGTGTCGTCGCCGGCGATGACGGCATCGGGCACCGGCTGTGTCGGGTCCATCACCAGCGGCTGGCTGGCCTGGGCGTGAGCCTGTGTCCCATCAGGGCCCTGGGTGGTGACATCGAGCGTGATTCTGGCGTTGCTGGTGAAGCCGGCGGGCAATTGCGCCGTGAGGCTGCTCAGCGTCCAGCCGGCCACATCCACGTTTGGCGTGGCCAGACTGAGCGTGACGCTGTGCTGCCCGCCATCGCTGACGACGGTGCCTGGCGGTAGGCCGCCAATAACCGCAGAGACGACATGGTCATCGGCATCGGCCGGTGCGCCGAAGGCGGCATTCAAGTGCAGCAAGGCGCCGGGGTTGGGTGGCGCCAGCGCGGTGTCGACGTTGACCGTGGCCGGCGTGACGGAACCCACCGTGGTGACCTGGGAATGCCCTGTCGTGTCGATGAACTGGCCGTGGCTATCGAGCTGGATGTTGGCCAGAAGGGTCGGCTGGCCGCGCAGCACTGCCTGCAGCGGGGCTTTGGCGAGATCGGCCGTGCTGACTGCGGTGGCGGCAAGGGCGGTGTTGAAGAGCTTGCCGGAGAAGGCGTCCTGAGCAGAGGCGCCCCCACCGAAGCTGTCCTGGTCGTTGCCGAGCATGAACTTGCCTCCATCCGGGATCGTCACGCCCTGCCCGATGCCGGTCAGATGCTTGACGACCTGGCCGTCGATCAGCAAGTCGAAATTGCCGCTCGTGCCGTCCCAGACGAAGCCGAGCCGATGGTCATGGCCATCGTGCGGCATCGGAATACCGGTGGTGTACTCGTGGCCGCCGATGCGAACGGTCATGTCGTCCGGATTCCAGATGTAGAACTCGTCAGAGTTGCTCGGCGTTGCATAGCTCAGGAAGGTCGCGCCGTGAATGCCCGAGGTGGCCACCATCTGGCCGGCCACTACGGTCATTTCAACGGACAGGCCCTGCATGGCGTGGCCTACGGCAATCGGCTGTGTCATCACCACGCCGTTGGCGGAGTTCTCGGCGAACTGCATGACCTGCTGGCTGGCGGTTACGGTCAATGTCGGTGTCGGCGCGTCAGTGACGGGGGTGATATCCAGTGTGCCGTGGGCCTCCGTCGTGCCATGGCCGTCGCTGACGGTGAGCGTGAGCGGGATGTCGTCGTGGTGCGCGTTGACGGCCGGAGTGAATCGCCAGTCGCCGTTGGGGAGTTTGGAAAATGCCCCGTACTGCGCGTCGACAGTGACCGCGCTGATCGACAAGGCATCGCCGGTGTCGACATCGCTTGCGCCAACGAGCTTCAGCAACTCGGCCTGGGTATAGGTGTGGGCGGTGTCTTCTGCTGTCGCTGTCAGCGCCACGGGGGCACCCGTGGTGGCCGTGACAACCGGGGCGTCGTTGCTGCCGGTGACGGTGATGACCAGATTCTGCGCGCTGTGCGCGCCGTGCTGATCGGAGACGGTGATGGGGATGGTGAGCGGCTGGGAACCGCTTGCTGCCAGATGATCGTAGGCGGCAACGCTCGGGTCGAAGCTGTAGCTGCCGTCGGGGTTGAGCGTGAAGCCGGCCACCGTCGCAGTCGTGCTGAAGGTGAGCGTATCGCCGCTATCGACATCGGAACCGGTGACACGGCCGGTGATGGCTGCGGCGCCTTCGGCGACGCTGGCCGGCGTGACCGTGACCGTGGGCGCATCGTTGGTGCCGGTGAGGGTGATGACCAGGTTCTGCACATTCGTGCCGCCGTGGCCGTCGGACACCGTCACCTGGATGGTGATGACCTGCTGCTCACCTTGGTGCAGGTGCTGATAGGCGGCGTTGGCGGGGTCGAAGCTGTAGCTGCCGTTGGCGTTGAGGGTGAAACCGGCGACCGTGCCGGCTGTGAACGTCAACGCCCCCGTATCGACGTCGGTCGCGCTCAGTTGGCCGGTGATCGCGGCACCGTCTTCATTGGCGCTGCGCGGGGCAGGCGCCGAGAGCACAGGCGCATCATTCGTACCGGTGACATTGACCGTGACCTCGCGGCTGACATGCTCGCCGGTGCGCGTGGTGACTTCGACCGTGAAGGTCTCGGTGCGGGAATCGCCTGCCGCGAGTGCGTTGGTTTCCGCCTTGCTGTTGTCGAGCGTGTAGGTCCAGTGGCCCTGCGCGTCGATGGCGAAGGTGCCGTAGGTGCCAGCCGTACCCCCCTGCACGGTGAATTGCGGGTTGTCGGTGGTGTCGATGTCGGTGACGTCGAGCGTGCCGGTGAGGTGATCGGTGGCCGCGTCTTCCTGCAGGCTGCCAAGCAGCAGGCCGCCGGGGTGCTCGGTGGCGCTGGCGCCGTTGATGCCGAACACGTGCTCCGGTTGGGCCTGGCCGTTGATGACGGTGTGCAGGGTCTGCGTACCGTCGGGCAAGCGGGCGACGCCCAGTTCCCAGTGGCCGTTGGCATCGGCTGTGGCGGTACCGAGGCGCTGGGTGCCGGCGTAGACCTCGACGGTGGCGCCGGCCGCCGCTTCGCCGGTGACGACGCTGCCGCCGTTGGCGGGGTTGATGCCGAGATACTTGGCGAAATAGATGTAGTCCTTCTCGCCCGTGCCATTACCGTTGCAGACCTTGACCACCTGCACCATGGTGCCGTCGGAGAAAACGGCGACGCCGCCATCCCATGTGTTGCGCTGGGCAGGTGGTTGCGGTGCGAAATCGTAGCCGGCGACATGCACGTTGGCGCCGAACCAGCCATTGGTACTCAGGAACTGGTAGCCGTGCACACCGCCGACCGGATTGTAGTTGCTGCCGATGGTGGGGCGCTGGTCTTCGGGGATGCCGTCCAAAACGTTGACGTTGCCGCCCGGCGCATAGAGCGCCAGCAGGCGGGTGCTGGCGGGCATGCCGGCATCTTGGGTGGCAAAGGCACTGAGATCGGCCGCGCCGGTGGGGTGCAGGATCTGGGTGACGCCGGTAATGGAGTGATCGGGCGCAGCGCCGTGGGCAGTGATGGTCGGCAGGTCGTGCGTGCCGGTAACGGTGACGGTGAGTTCCTGCGTCGTGCCGTCCTTCGTCGTGACGGTGACCTTGTCCTGCACCGTCTCGCCCTCGGCGAGCCCTTGCACGCCGGCCTTGCTGTTGTCCAGCGTGTAGATCCAGCGGCCGTCAGCGCGCACGTCGAAGCTACCGTACTGGCCGGCGATGACATGATCGCCGAAGTCGCCGCCATCGACCATTGAGCCGCCGGAGGTGGTCATCCGGCCGAGGAAGGTGCCGCCGGTGGCGCTGTCTTCGGTGACGCCACCCGTCACGTCGCCCGCGATGGTGACGTGGTCGTCGAGGCCGTTGATGGTGACCGTGAGCGTCTGAGCCGTGCCGTCGGCCGTGTGCACGGTGATCGAATCGGTCAGGTGCTGCCCGGTATTGAGGTTCTGGATCGCCGCCTGGCTATTGTCGGCGGTGTAGGTCCAGTGGCCCTGCGCATTGATGCTGAAGGTGCCGTAGTGGTTGCTGCCGGCCACATCGGTCTGCGCGACGAAGTGCGCTTCGCCGCTGTCGACATCGGCAACGGCGAGCGTGCCGCCGGTGGTGAGCTTGCCGGCGACGACGGCCGCATCCTCGGCGACGCTGCCGGTGGACGCACCGGTGACCGTGGCGCCATCCTGGGCGCCGGTGACGGTGATGACAAGGTTCTGGGTCGAGGTGGCACCGGCGGCGTCGGTGACGCGCACGGCGATGGTGACCTGCTCCGTCTGGCCGGCGGCGATGTGCTGGTAGGCCGCGTCCTTGGGGTCGAAGCTGTAGCTGCCGTCGGCATTCAGCGTGAAGCCGGCCACCGGGTTGGGCAGGCTGAAGCTCAGCGTGTCGCCGGTGTCGACATCGGTGGCGTGCATCTGGCCATTGAGCGTGGCGCCATCCTCGGTGACGCTTTGCGTCTGAGCTTGTATGACCGGTGTGTCGTTCGTGCCGGTGACGGTGATGGTGATTTGATGCGTCGTGCCATCCGCTGCTCGGACCTGATAGACGACATCCTGAGTCTGTCCTTCACGCAGTGCCTGAAGGGCCGGGTTGTTGTTGTCGACGGAATATCCCCAACCACCGGCCGCATCGATCCGCAAGTGGCCGCCGAAGGGGTCGGAGACGGCGTGTTCGCCAAACGAATTGAACTGGAAGCGTTCCTGCCCAGCGTCCGGATCGTGAATGGTCAAAGTGCCAAAGGCGGTCAACTGACCATGCCCCGATACCTGGGTATCTTCCTTGACGGCGCCGGTATCGGTGCCGGTGATGACGGCCTGGTCCTGCGTGCCATGCAGGGTGACGGTCACGGTCTGGCGCGTGCCGTCGGCCGACATGAAACTGACGCTGTCGGTGGCCGTTTCGCCGTCCTTGAGTGCCTGGATTTTCGTCTGCGTGTTGTCGGCGCTGTAGGTCCAGCGGCCTTGCGCGCCGATGCTGAAGCTGCCGAAACCGTGGTCGCCGGCAATGTTCTGCATGGCAAGGAAATGATCCTGTCCGGCATCCGGGTCGGTCACCGCTAGCTGGCCGCTGGCGGAGAGTGTGCTGCCGCTGCCGGTGTTGTCTTCGCTGACGCTGCCGGTGTGGGTGCCGCTGATGATGGCGCGGTCGTCGGCGCCCATGATGGTGACGGTGATGATGGTCGGTGTGCCGTCGATGCTGCCGACGACGATGCTGTCGGTGAGCGTCTTGCCGGAAACCAGCGCCTGCACGGCGGCATTGCCATTATCGAGCGCGTAGGTCCAGTCGCCGTTCGCGGCGAGCGTGAAGTGGCCGTAGTGCGCATCGCGATCGACCGGCTGGAAGGCGCTTTCGCCGGCATTGGGGTCGCTGACTGAGAGGTGATGACTGATGCTGCCGGGCTGGTCCTCGGTGACCATGCCGTTACCAACGCCGGCAAAGATGGCGGGGGTGTTGCTGCCCTTGATCGTGATGTCGATGTCGTGGCTCGTGCCATCGGCCGTGTGCACGGTGAAGTGCTCGGGGAGCTGACCGTTGGCCGGCATTTGTGCCAGCGCCGGACGGGTGGCATCGGCGCTGTAGGTCCAGCTGCCGTCTGCCTTGATCTCCAGCACACCGTGCGTACCGGGGATGAGTTGGGCCTGGAAGTGGCTTTCGCCCGCGTCGAGGTCGATGGCCGTCAACTGGCCCTGCACACGCAGGTGCCCACCCGGGGCGCCGGCCACGGCGCCCATGGCACGGTCGATGCCGCCGACGACGGGCACATCGTTGGTACCGGTGATGGTGATCTGGATCTGCTGGGTGTCGCTCAGGCCATGCGCGTCGGTGACGAACACCGGCACGCTGATGACCGCCTGCTGTCCGGCGGGAATCTCGTTGTAGGCCGGGTTGGCGGGATCGAAGCTGTAGCTGCCGTCGGCGTTGAGTGTGAAGCCGGGAATGTGCTGGCCGAGGCTGTAGCGCAGGGTGTCACCGCTGTCGGGGTCG
The DNA here is from genome assembly GCF_014207935.1 of Pseudomonas fluvialis. Taxonomy (GTDB): domain Bacteria; phylum Pseudomonadota; class Gammaproteobacteria; order Pseudomonadales; family Pseudomonadaceae; genus Aquipseudomonas; species Aquipseudomonas fluvialis_A. Next base: position 69,702 of record NZ_JACHLL010000005.1, read on the forward strand.
GTGGCGGTGAGCTGGCCTGTCATGGCGGCCGCGCCTTCGTTGACGTGACGTGGCGGCTGCACGGCGAGCGTCGGCGCATCGTTGGTGCCGGTGACGGTGATCTGGATCTGGCCGGGTACGGCGCCGCCGGCGGAATCGACGACCTCGATAGGCAGCGTGACAATCTGGTGCTGACCGAAGGCGAGATGATCGTAGGCCGGGTCGGCGGGATCGAAGGTCCAGGAGCCGTCGGCCGCCAGCGCAAAACCGGCAACCGGCGTCGTGGCGTGGAAGCTCAGGGTGTCGGTCGTGTCGATGTCGATGGCGGCGAGCCGGCCGTGCATGACGGGGCTACCCTCGAAGGTCGATGCTGGCGGGATCAGGCCCAGATGGGGCAGATCGTTGGTGCCGGTGACGGTGATCTGCAGGGTCTGCGTGTCGCGTGCGCCGGCCTGGTCGGTGACGGTGACCGGGATCTGCAGCACAAGCTGCTCGCCGGCGGCGAGGTGCTGATAGTCCGTATGCGAGGGGTCGAAGGTGTAGCTGCCGTCGACGCCGAGCGAAAAGCCGGGAACCGGATTGGGGGCGCCGAAGACGAACACGTCCCCGGTGTCCGGATCAGTGGCAGTTACTTGCCCGCGGACCACGGCACCGTCTTCGGTGGCTGTTTGGCTGACAGCCTGAAGTACGGGCGCGTCATTCGTTCCATTCACATAGACCGTCAAGGTCTGCGTGGTGCCGTCCTTGCTGCTGACCTGAATGGTGTCGGTGAGCTGGTAACCATCTTTCAGGGCCTGCACGGCCGGCTGGGCGTTGTCGAGAGCATAGGTCCAAGTGCCATCGGGGGCGATGGTGAAGGTGCCGTGGGCGCCCTGTGCGGCGGACATGGGCACGAACTCGGCCTGTCCGGCATCGGGATCGGTCACGGTGAGCTTGCCGCCGGTGTGCGGCTGGTCGTCTTCCTTGACCGTGCCGACGGCGGTGCCGGCGATCCGGGCCTGATCATAGCGGCCGTTGATGGTGACGGTGATCTGTTGGGTCGTGCCGTCCTTGCTGCTGACGGTCAGCGTGTCAGTGAGCTGGTCGCCATCCTTCAGGGCCTGCACGGCCGGCTGGGCGTTGTCCAGCGCATAGGTCCAGGTGCCATCGGGGGCGATGCTGAAGGTGCCATGGGCGCCCTGCGCGGCGGACATCGGTACGAACTCGGCCTGTCCGGCATCGGGATCGGTCACGGTGAGCTTGCCGCCGGTGTGCGGCTGGTCGTCTTCCTTGACCGTGCCAACGGCGGTGCCGGCGATCTGGGCCTGATCGTCGCGGCCGTTGATGGTGACGGTGATCTGCTGGGTCGTGCCGTCCTTGCTGCTGACGGTCAGCGTGTCGGTGAGCTGGTCGCCATCCTTCAGGGCTTGCACGGCCGGCTGGGCGTTGTCCAGCGCATAGGTCCAGGTGCCATCGGGGGCGATGCTGAAGGTGCCATGGGCGCCCTGCGCGGCGGACATCGGCACGAACTCGGCCTGTCCGGCATCGGGATCGGTCACGGTGAGCTTGCCGCCGGTGTGCGGCTGGTCGTCTTCCTTGACCGTGCCAACGGCGGTGCCGGCGATCCGGGCCTGATCATCGCGGCCGTTGATGGTGACGGTGATCTGCTGGGTCGTGCCGTCCTTGCTGCTGACGGTCAGCGTGTCGGTGAGCTGGTCGCCATCCTTCAGGGCTTGCACGGCCGGCTGGGCGTTGTCGAGAGCATAGGTCCAAGTGCCATCGGGGGCGATGGTGAAGGTGCCGTGGGCGCCCTGTGCGGCGGACATGGGCACGAACTCGGCCTGTCCGGCATCGGGATCGGTCACGGTGAGCTTGCCGCCGGTGTGCGGCTGGTCGTCTTCCTTGACCGTGCCAACGGCGGTGCCGGCGATCCGGGCCTGATCATCGCGGCCGTTGATGGTGACGGTGATCTGCTGGGTCGTGCCGTCCTTGCTGCTGACAGTCAGCGTGTCGGTGAGCTGGTCGCCATCCTTCAGGGCCTGCACGGCCGGCTGGGCGTTGTCGAGGGCATAGGTCCAGGTGCCATCGGGGGCGATGCTGAAGGTGCCATGGGCACCCAGCGCGGCGGACATCGGCACGAACTCGGCCTGTCCGGCATCGGGATCGGTCACGGTGAGCTTGCCGCCGGTGTGCAGCTGGTCGTCTTCCTTGACCGTGCCGACAGCGGTGCCGGCGATCTGGGCCTGATCATTGCTGCCGTTAACCTGCACCAGCAGGTGCACGGCGCGGGTCACGCCACTGGCGTCGGTGGCGAAGACCAGGAAGCGCTCGGTGACCTGCTGCCCTTCGCCCAGTGCCTGTACCCTGGGATTGGCGTTATCGAGCAGGTAGTGCCATTGGCCGTTCTGGTCGATATCCAGTGAACCGAGCAACCCCTGATGACTGGCGACATCCCACTGCACCGGACCATTGGGATGACCGCTGATGGTCAGTGCCCCCTGGGTCTGCAGCTGGAGGTCTTCCTTGACTTGGCCACTGGTGGTGCCTTGTGCCTGGAAGGTCTCGGGTGCAGTGGTTACTCCGGAGGGAGAGGTTGCTGCCTGGTTGGCTTGGCTTGCGGCGGCCGCTTTGCCGCCCGCCGCACCGCCACCGATGGCCTTGGCGCTGGGATGCTGATCCGAAGAATCGAGATGAACCGAGCGGATGGCTACTGGCCCCGCCGGGTGGCTGACGAGTGGTGCAACAGGGTCGGGATAATCCGGCGCCTGAATATAGCCTCTGCTCGGAAAGGCAAGCGAGGAGTTGCCCGACGGAGCCAGGGGCTGGTCAGTGGGTATGACACTGGCGTCAGGTACCGTCAGGGTTTGCGCTGGGTGCGCGGCGGTGGGGATAGACTCCTCCTCCGGTGCATGCTGGGCTGAAGCCGGCTCTGCCTCCTGAGAGGGGGTGGGCTGGGCCTTGAGCTGTATCTCCCAGGCAATGCTGGTTTCGGTCGGCAGGCGGTCATCCGCGCTTCCCAGCGAGTGTTCACGTGCTTTGAGCAGTTGGGCTTTTTGCTCGGGGGTCAGACTGTGAGTAAAAGGTGTCTTCGCCATGATCAATCTCGCTGAAAATAGTGCGCGGACGTTAAATCAACGTTCGTGGAAAGCTGTGTCCGATGCCAGGAACAGGGGTTTTAGCAGAAACTGCATAACCGTCTTTTGCCCTGTGGCAATGTCCGTCTCTCCCGTCATGCCGGTAATCACGACGTGCTCGGGACTCTTCACATAGGGCTGAGCCAGGGTTATCTGCACCTTGTAATAGGGCATGCCGTTCTCCTTGAGTTTGCTGGAGGCTGGTGCCACCCGGCTGACAGTGCCTTCGATGGAGCCGAAACGCGCAGAGTCGAAGCTGTCGATCTTGACCATTGCCCGCTGACCGGGTTTGACGAAGCCAATGTCCTTGGGCATTACCATGGCTTCCATGACCACCGGTCGATTGCTCGGTACGATCTGGGCGATCATGCCGCCGGGCGGGATGACAGCACCAACCTGGGTTTGCGGCAGTTCGGTGACGACCCCGGCAATCGGCGCCTTGAACAGCATGAAGCCCTGACGCTCCTCGAGCGATTTCTTGAGACTAACGGTCTCCCGATATTCCTCGGTAGCTTTGCTCAGCTCAGCGCTGATCTGCTGCTTGAACTCGGCATCCTGCTTGGCCAATTCGGCTTTGGCACTCTCGATGGCGCTGCTGGTGCTCAGCTTGCGCGAAGCTATCTCTGCCTGGCGCTGACGAGCGGAACTGAGCTGCACGCGCGCGTCGCTCAGCGTGATCTTGCTCACCAGGCCGCGCTTTGCACCTTCCTCAATCCGGCTGAGCCGATCCTGAACCTGGGCAACCTCCTGATTGGCCTGCTGCTCTTCGCGCACCGCCCCGTGCCACAGGGCTTCCTGCCGCAGTACTTCACTCTGCCTGGCAGCCAGCGCCGATTTGGCCATGGACATCTGCGCCTGGTAGTTGACCTTGGCCTGTGCCGTCAGCAGCGGATAATCCTTGGCGTAAGCCGAGAAGTCCGGCTGGCGATTCTCCAGAATGGCTCCCAGACGTTCGCGGTCGAGTGCCAGGGCATTGAGCTTGATCTCCACCTGGCCGCGATCCTTGGCCAGGTTGGTGGCGGCGAATTCAACCAGTGGTTGACCTTCGCTAACGGTGTCGCCCTCGTTGACGAGCAGCTTGACGATGCGACCGCCTTCTTCGCTTTGCAGGGTCTGTACATGTTCGCTGGGTTGGATTTCCCCGCGCGCCTTGGCCAGTTCGTCCACCGGGGTGATGCTGGCCCAGACGATGAAGACGATCACCAGGGCAATGATGCCCAGCAGGGTGCGGCGCATCGTCCGGGTCTGGTTGCCCTGGTCGAGAAGGGTCTCGATGCGCTTGGCGCTGCGCTCGTCCTGGGTAACGATGGCGGCGATGCTGAGGTTCTTCTGGGTATTCATGGCAGTAGGCCTAAATCAGAGGGACGCCGGGGTGGGGTTCACCGGGCCGAAGTGGACAAGAGCGCCATCGTTGAGTACGACAAGCTGATCGCTGCGCTGAATCAGATCGGTACGGTGAGTGGCAATGATCACCGTGGTCTGGCCTTTGAGGCTGTTCAGCAGGCTGACCAGATAGGGATCGAGTACCGGGTCTTTGTCGCCCAGCGGGTCGTCCAGCAGCAGCAGGGGCGGATTGCCCATCAGCGCCGCCGCCAATCGCACGATATAGCGCATGCGGATGGCGTGAGCGTCTTCGCGCCAGGGACTGAGCGTTTGCCCAAGCGCCTCGGCAGCACTACCAGCGGCAAAGTGAACCCACCACTGCGGGCCTGCGGCCAGGGTCAGAGCTTCTGCGACTTCTTTATCGCTGGCCAGCGGGCAGCGCAGTCGCACTGCCTCGCCCAGCTTGACCGAAAGACCGCCTGCAAGCTGTGGCATGTAGCCAATCCAGGCCCGGTAGTCATCCGGGTCGAACTGGCGGATGTCGTGCCCACCGACCAGCACCCGACCATTTTGTGCCGCGCGAATACCGGCGAGCGCTTCCAGCAGGGTCGATTTACCGGCTCCGTTCGGGCCGACTACGGCGAGTAACTGGCCTGGCTCGATGGCGAAGCTGATGCCATTGAGGGAGGGCTCACGGTCACTGCTGTGGCGGTAATACAGGCGGTCGGCTTCAATGTTCGCCGTCAGGCTGGTGATCGGCGACACCAGTTGCGGATTGCAAACTTCCCCCTGGCTGGCCAGCAACTGATCGAGCTGGCGATTGGCATCGAGCAACTGCCTGATGCGCACATGGCTGGTGAACATTTGCTGGGCCGGTGTGGTAATGCGCCAGATCAGCATCATGGTGGCGATCAGGCCGCCCTGGCTCATATGCTGTGACAGCACCAGGGCGACACCGCAGCCCATGGTCGCCAGTACGGTGAGCATGGCGAGTGTCTGGCCGATCACCTGGGACAGGGCATTGGCCAGCGCATGCTCACGGTTGGCCTGTGTGCTCTGCATCAGCAGCTCTCTCAGCTTGCGCTCCCAGAGTGATGAGCCGCGCACGCCGCGCAGCGCCCGCATGCGCGCGGTCAGTACGACGATCATGTTGTTCAGGTTGCGTGAGCTGCGTCCGGCTTCGTTGCTGCGTGTCTGGATCAGTCGCGCCAGCGGCACTGCGCACAGCGCGAACAGCAACAGGCCGATCAGGGGGACGAAGACGATCCAGCCGCCCAGAAGCGCAATCGTCAGCAGGAAGATCAGCACGAAGGGGAAGTCGACATTGATTGCCCCACCGGCACCACCAAACCACTGGCGGACGTTTTCGATCGAACGCAGGCGACTCAGATTGTTGTCGACGCCCAGACGGGTCGACACCTCAATCGGCAGGCCAAGTGTCTTGCGCAACGCCCTGTAGCTGATGCGAGAACCTGCCCAGGCGGTCATCCGCGACAGGGCTTTGAGCCGGGCCAGACGCAGAGCCCAGGCACCAATAATGGCGATGATCACGCCACTGGTCATGCCCCACAGGGTGGTGGTGGCGTTGCTGGGGATGATGCTGTTGTAGACCAGCATGGTGAACAGCGAGATGAGCAGGGCCAGCAGGTTGGCGAACAGGCTGACCAGCGCCACGCCCGCAATTTCCCTGCGCGCTTTGAACATCAGGTTGTTCAGTAGGCCTGTTCTGGGCGTATCCAGCGGCTGGTAGTTCGGGTCTGCTTCTATCAGTAACAGGGAGCCGCCGCCGATCTCAGCCCCTGAGTGCAGGCAGTTGCCGTCATGCCACCAGTACTGTCCGTCCATCTGCCCCATGAAAACCCTGGCAGAATCGTTATCCAGCACAACACTGGCGATGGGCAGACTGTTCAGATCGGGTCTGTTTTTTACGGGCTGTTGCCGCAAGCGATAACCCTGTCCGGCCAGTAGCCTGGCCAGGTCGTCGATATCCAGGGGCTGTTCGGCGTCGGGTAGGTCGGCCAGCAAGGTACGTGGCGCACCGAGCCAGTCGAGGCTCACCAGTAGCGGTGCCAGGCATCGTGCCAGTGGCGAAGCCTGCAGGCGCCTGCTGCCCAAGGCTGCATTGATCAGGCCCATGCGGGCCTCTTCACGGGCATAAAGCGGAATTTTTTCGAAGGTATCCGTCATACCGAGACCTCCCGGGCATCGGCTGGGCGGATGTCGACCTGAATACTGCGACTGCAGGCAGCAATCAGGGGCTCCTTGTAGGTGGCTATCAGCACGGTGACCTTGCCTTGCAGAGAGGTAAGCAGGGCTGCCAGGCGTTTCTGACCGTCAAGGTCAATGCCGCTGGCGGCGTGATCAAGCAGGAGGATGCGCGGCGAGCGCAGCAACGCACGGATAATGGCTATGCGCTGGTAGACGCCTTCGTCCAGATGCTCTGCGGTACCCGCCCCCACTTCCGTGAGCATGCCGCTGCGCAGGCGTGAGACATAATGATCGAGCCCGAGTTGTTCGCACAGAGCATCCACGTCAGCGTTGTAGCGGGGGTCGTAGAGGGTCAGGTTGTTCAGGATCGAGCCGGGAATCAGGGCCAGATGGCGCGTCACCAGCGTGACACCGGCACGGTAGTCTCCCGCCTCGTAATCGCTTATGGGCAGACCGTCGACCTTGACCCGAATCTCTTCGGATTGACTCAGGCCGGCGATGGCTGACAGTAGTCGCGAGGTTATGGCCGGATCTTGGGTATTGAGGTGAACGATTTCACCGGGGTTAACCAGCAGAGGCTCGGTCAGCAGGCCAGGGGCATTCACTTGCAACTTGCCCTGCGTCACCTTGTTCCGCGTGGCGGCGGGAGGGGTTGTTTTTCGTCCGGTCGGCAGATTGAGCAGATCGTCGACCTTGCGCTGTGCTTCCTTGATCCGTTGTAACTGCGCCCAATAGCCCAGGCTGGCCATGGCCGGTCCGATGGACCGGCCGGCAAGCATGGTGCAGGCTGCCAGGGCGCCTGTGGTGAGTTCGCCATGCATGACGCCAATGGCGCCGAACGCGACGATCAAAACGGTGGCCAGTTGACCAAAGGTGGTGGCGTTTTCGCGGACCCAGCCCAAGCGGGTTTCCAGCTCGGCGCTGGTCGCCATGTAACGGGCGTTGCGACGCTGCCACAGGCTGGCCAGCAGACTTTCCGCGCCATTGCCCTTGAGGTAGGCCAATGCGGAAAACAATGACCAGGCCTGCTCGTTGCGCTGCTCCTCTTGTTCATTGACCTGTTTGGAGAGCCGTGCGATGGCTGGGTTCAGCGCCAGTGCGAGGAGAAGTGCAAGGCAGAACAGCATCAGCGGTATCAACGCCAGCCAGCCACCCACATAGCCGATCAGGGCAATATAGAGCAGGACGAAGGGCAGTTCGTACAGCGCAGCACCAGCCTGGCCCGACCAGAAATCACGCACCTGAGCGATGGCCCTGAAGGCATCAACGATGCTTGCTGTGCCCCGGGTTTCCACAACCTCCACATCCGCTGCGTAAAGCTGCAGCAGGGCCTGCTGCGTCGCCTGCGCCTCATAAGCGGCTCCCAGACTGGCGAAAAGCACTTGCCGGCCATAGCGCAGTGTGGCCTCCAGCATGATCGCAATGCCCACGCCCACTACCAGAAACAACGCGGTACCGAACGATTGCGATGGCAGAATGCGATCGTAGATCTGTAGCAGAGCAAGAGGGAGCGCCAACGCCAGTAGGTGCATGGCGGTGGAGCTGGCCAACAGCAACGGGCGTTGCTGACGGTGGCTCAAAGAGGGCGCTTGGGGCATGAAGTCCATTCCTGCAGCGAGGCGATCAGAATAATAAAAGAAGAGTTTTGCACGGGCTTCTGACTCATTCCACTTATGCGTGCAAGTGATTGGCCAGAGGAGCGCCTAGCCAGCACGCAGGAGAGCCTATTGGCGCTGGCATCAATCCTGATCTGAATCGCCCCGGAATTTGTGGAGACCCTGCGCCACCACCGAATTCCTTCCATCATTCGCCATACTGAGCACGCCAAGATCTGTTGTTCCTAAACAAGCACGATCAAGTTGCGACCTCACGCCTGCTGTACTTACTAATCCTGCTCAGTGCAAGTGACCAATTCCATCCTTCGCCCGTAGAACTCGACCCAGTCCACATCACCAAACTCCTTCTGCAGCAACCGTTTCAGATAGGCGTGCCACCCTTGGAGAGCCTCCGCCTTTTCCTCAAAGTAGGCGTAACGGTCATAGATCGCATCTACCGACAAGTCCTTGTGGTTAAGGATGCGACTGCGCACTTCTTTGCCCAAGCCATGCTTGGACATGTGCGTGGTCGCCGTGCGACGTAAGTCATGCACAGTAGGACGCGGATAACCATCAGCAACGCGCAGCAGGCTCTCCTCTTCGACGCGATCCGAATCCTTCACGTATTCATCGTAGAAGCGGCGCATCGCGCGATTGAGCGAAGGCTGCGTCTGCGGCTTAGCAGGCTACCGCCCAGGAAACACATACTGCCCAGGACTGGACAACGTTTTGCTGTCAGCCGAACGCGCAGGGGCCGCCGCCATCACTTTCTGAATTTGCCGTTCACGCAGGTAATTCAGAATGCTCAGCACGTCCTCGGACAGCGGGATGGCAATCGGATTGTCGTTCTTCTCGAACTTGCCACTGCGATCCCAGATCTGGTCTTCGAGATCAAAGTCGACCCAGCGCATTTCCACGATGCGCCCCGAGCGCTGGGCCAGCATCAAACTCAGCAACAGGGCAAACCGGGTATTGGTTGTCAGCGAGGCACCGGCCAACTGGTGCAGGAACCACACCAGCTCGTGCCGATTGAGACTGCGTTCGCGCGGCGTTTCCTTGGCCACCCTCTTGATCTGCACCAAAGGCGTGGCATCGATAATCTCGCGCTCGACGCAGAAGTTGGACTCTAAAGCTGGGCGCTACTCAAATCGGGGGAGATGTCCGTCACGACCTTGCCGGACTTTTTCAGCCTGTAGGTAGCTGATAGATGAGTGCCACCACAAAGACCTCGCAACCGTGGGCTAGGTCAAACAGATGCTGGCCTTTTTTTGGGGGGGGATTGACGTGGCGGGCTATGGCAGATCGTTTGGCGCAGCAGTTAGCCATCGAGGGAGCTAGGTAGGAAAATCAAGACTTTGGGCAATAAAAATAACGAACGCGTGCGGACTTCGGGAGTCCACAATTTTATACATTAACTCGCGCTTTCCACGTGGCAGCAGCTTCGCACATCGTTTAGCAGTGGCTCTAATGGCCTCGTCTGTGCCATGGATCCGGCAGGCCAACAGCAGAGCTATAACAGCATCTGTCAGGTTCATGCAGCCTATAGTAGCGAATGCTGCCTCCATACGCATCGCAGAGCGATCATCAGCCGTTACTTCTTGGACTTGCTTATCACTCTGTCACACGCTGCTATCGCCTAATATCTGTATCTTTTGCACGTTTTCACGCAGCGACCGGACGGATTACGGTACCGCCCGCTAACCATACACGCACATTATCCAGCTATGCATGACTACTTTGGTGGTTCTGCTCGAAAAAGCAACCACAGCATCTGTATGGGCTAGCCTGAAAGGGAAGTATGGCCTTCTAACATCAGCCCTTCGAAGCGGATTACGCTCGAAATGCTGCCGTGCGACATCGCAGACTGTAGTTGTCTAGCTTGAGACGTCACCATGGCAAAAATCGATTTGCGCCGATTGATCCTCCTGCTGGCCCTGTCGACGGGGGTAGTGACCTTCGTTAATGGGCTTTATGCCAGCTACCTGACACAGCGTGACTTGCTTATGAGCCAAGCGCTGGTCGCCAATCGAGTGTATGCCGCCAAGCAAGCGCTCAATACTGACAATTTCATTCACTCAGCGCAGACACATCTAGCTTTCAGTGCCCAGAAACTCTCTCATCGGACGCTCCAGTCCGAGCGCTTGCGGGAGGAGGTGGATAGGCTGCGACTGCAATCGAATGACTTTAACTCTGTATTCATCGTAAGCAGTGACGGGCGAGTTCTCGCCACATCGCCCGAAGGACTTGGCCTGGTCGGAGTAAAGCTCGAAACCGAAGGTGCCCGAGCTATTCTCAGCAAGAGAGCGCCGGTCATTACAGACCCATACCTTGGTAGTACCAAGCACCTGCTGATTGTGATGTCGCAGCCGATTTTCAGGCCGGACGGTGAGTATCAGGGCTACGTCGGTGCCGCGATCTACCTTCAGGAGCGGAATATCCTAAAAGCGCTTCTGGACGAGGACTATAGGAATGACGGCTCTTACGCTTACGTCGTGGACAAGCGCGGGCAGTTGATTTACCACCCCGAAGCCTCACGTATTGGCGAGACAGTGATTGCCAATCTAGCTGTGCAAGAGTTGATCAATGGCAGAGAGGGAGCCCAGAGGCTGGTCAACCTTAAAGGTGTGGACATGCTGACGGGCTACGCCATCATGAAGTCCACAGGTTGGGGCATTGTGGCGCAAACACCAACAGCCTCGACTCTTGCAGTGCTGGACCAGTTGATGCTTGATACCTTGTTGCAAACGATACCTCTCTCAGTGCTTACGCTACTTGGCATCTGGTGGCTATCGCATTGGATTTCACATCCTCTCAAAAGGCTTGCTCAGAACGTACAAGCATGGGAAGAGCCCGAGGCAGTAGAACGATTACGTGCTATCAAGACCTGGTATTTCGAGGCTGACCATCTCAAATCCGCCATTATTCAGGGGCTAAGTCTGCTTCAGCAGCGCATGGGGAAATTGAACCGTGACAGTCTTACAGATCCACTCACTGGACTGAACAATCGTCGCGGCCTCCGTTTAGCCTTGGATACATTGCTTAGTGCCGGTAAAGGGTTTTCGGTTATCACTTTGGACATTGATCACTTCAAGGAAGTGAATGACCTGTATGGACATGACGTAGGCGACAGTGTTCTGAAGTTTTTGGCTGAGCAGATGCAAGCATGCTTCCGATCAGATGATGTCCTGTGCCGTAGTGGAGGTGAAGAGTTCGTCGTACTACTTCCCGATCTAGCACTAACTGCTGCCCACAAGATTGCAGAGCGCCTTCGGCTCAATATGGCGTCTCAACCCAGTCCGTCTGGTCAAATAGTTACTATTTCGATCGGTGTAGCCTACATGCCGGCAGGCGACTTATCGGTAGAGCCAGTACTCAAGCAGTCCGACGCAGCCCTCTACCAAGCAAAATGCAGTGGAAGAAACTGCGTCATTTCTGCTGCCAACATGTCTACTTAATGGGCCACGTGGCTAGATAAGTGCCACTCCGAATCCGCATTCGCATCGTTAATCGCCAATGATGTAAGGCAGGTACTGGCAATGCTAACGATCCATATTTTCCAAGCGTTTACGTTCTCGTTTGTCCTGGTACATCGCTTGGTCTGCGTGCTCCATAAGAGCCTCAAGGCTTTGCCCGTCTTTGAGTGCGATGGCTGCTCCAATACTGGCACCCAACCGCAGCCAATTTGACTCAAACTCAAAGGGCGCGGATATAACCTCTCGAAGGCGCTCGATGCCTTCAGCCAAATACGACATGCCATTGGTTGGCTGCAAGATGACACCAAACTCATCGCCACCCAAGCGAGCAATGGTGTCTGACTTTCTGAGGGCCTGACTTGCGCGGCGCGCTACTTCGCAAATGGCAGCATCGCCTGCGCGATGGCCATAGTTGTCATTAATGGATTTGAGTCCATCCATGTCGATGATCAAAAGCCCGAACTCTGATCCATCGCGTGCCGCACGAGAGAGGTCACTTCTTATCCGATCAAAGAACAGAGCACGGTTAGCAATACCTGTCATTTCGTCATGGGTAGCTCGGTGATACAGATCCTGGGCTGCATATCTGGCTGCCATGAACATGTCAGCGCCAAGGACTTCTGCTAGTAGGCCCAAGACCGCTTCATCAGCATTATTAAAGGCCGAAACAGCTTTCGACATGACCTTCAAAACACCCACGGTAGTACCTTCGTGCTGCAGAGGTACTACCAGCATTGAGCGAATGTGCATTCGTCTGCAGGCTGCGCGGTCAACACGTTCGTCGGTTTCGGTATCAATGCACCGCAGGATCTCTCCACTCAGTACGCAGCGCCCAGATAGGCTGCTTGCAAGCTTCAATCGGAGCCCCAACTGGCCGGCAGCGATACCTGAGACGGCTCGATAGACCATCTCCTCATTCTCAGCCAGCTCAATAACTGCTCCCTCTGCGTTGATCAGCTCGAGCGCGCGCTCTACCACGACCGACATTACCTGGGCGAGATCGAGGCCTTGCCTGGCAATTTCCGTCTGGATGCGGATTATTGATATCAACTGCTCGCGGCTTGGGAGCGCCAAATCTGACTCACGAGGCATACAACACCATGCCTTACGGGCTATACGTTGGTGTCAGTATAGTGGCGGTATGCCTTCACGGGCCTTTGGGTGGCGAACTCTTGACGAGCGGTAGATTGGATGGCGGCTAGATGCCGGGCAAATGCACCAGGCGGAGTTCATACACTGTAATTGGCCGGGAGATGCCGTCCGCGTAAGCCCTCCGCCGGTCAGAAGCGCACGTTTGCATCTCGTTAACATAGACCTTAGAAGTCCTCACTGCGATATACCTCCTCGCCGCCAAGCAAAGTCCAAAGAACCTTGGTCTTTCCGATCTGGTTGACCGGCAGTTTGAAGATGTCACGGTCCAATACCACCAGATCGGCCTGCTTGCCCGGCTCCAGCGAGCCGGTGTCCTGCTCCTGGCGCAGGGTATAGGCCGCATCAAGGGTATAGGCCCTTACCGCCGCCTCCAGACTCGGCAGACTGCGAGGCCCCAGACTCAGCGCATTTTGCAGGATGCCCAAGGGCGACAAGGAGTTCACCTTCCACCAAACTACGCTCAACACCAGTAACCACGCTACTTTCAGCTAACTGTACTTTCCCTAAGCTACGCCCGATTTCACTGGGCTTGCAGCGTTTCTAGGCAACTGAAAATCCTACGTTCCATGCAGACAAAAAAATGCCGGTCATTGACCGGCATTTTTGCTATCTCGCTGCAGCTGCGCTGGCTATCCAGTCATCAACCTCATGCTGAAGCCAGCGACTTGCTCGACCTATCTTCACCTGCCTAGGGAAGTCACCTTCCCGGATACGGCAGTAGATGGTCTTGCGACTCAGGCCGACTTTCCTGCTAACGGCATTGAAATCCAATAGAACCATCTCAGACATAGGACACCTCCAAAATCGAGGTGCTAGCAGGTTGATGTAGACGCAGCTGTAGTGATGTTTTCCTCATGTGAACTACTCAGACGGATCGTGCCTTCGAGGCATTGGTTCTGCTTTTCCATTTCCGCAGTGCATCAAGCAGACAACGACACAGCGGCAAACCTTGGGGCTCCGCATAACCCCAATACCTGTATATTTTCACAGGCATTGAAGTCACGCAACAAAATACTTGACTTTACAGAAAATTATCCAATCTCGAACAAATCCAGCTGTTCAGCCTGATGTTCGTCCTCATCAGGACTATCGAGCAGACGACTCAGCGCAGCATCAAAAGCAGCCATCGTCGGGCGCACCTGTGGCAATTTCGCTTCGGGGTTATTGCGATAGTGCATCTCGACAACACCTGTTTGTCCGTGCGACTGCAACGCGTCGCTATCGAAATCTTTGATGCCGTGGCGCTGCATGAACTGTGTGCAGGTACGCCGGATATCACGCGGAGTAAATTTCGGCACGGGCTGGCCATCCAGCTTGGCATGTTCAGTCGCAAACCACTCGCTCACCGCATGAGACAAGCTGGACGGATGAATCGGCGTTTTCCCATTAATGCTCCATGGGTATTCAGATTCTTTCGGCTGTAAGACACGAACCTGCTCCAGCACCTGCAGTGCTCTCGCGCTTAAGGGAACAAAGTGAAGACGCTTTTTACCGCCTCGCCCTTTGCAATCGATGACTTTCACGTACTTGTCTTCAAGGTTGTAGCTGGACCAAGGCTCACGAATGAACTGGAGAGGTCGCTGGCCTGCAGTAGCAAAAGCAAAGTGAAAAGCACGAGCCATGATCGGCCCTACTACCGCTCCAACCTGCGTGATGGTCTGCCAAAAATGCTTCAGCTCCTTATCAGTCAGAGCGCGCTCGCCAGGCTTTGATGTGTTCGGGACAGTCACTGGATCAGCAGGATTCATCTGAAGTCCGTAGCTTTTATTACTGCTTCGGTCGATATGATGCTCAGCTTTCACGCCAAAATTGAAAGCAGCCACGAGAAACGAACGAACCTTACCCGTCTGACGCCCTGCACCTCGATCCCAGATTGGTTTCAGCAGCAGATTCACATGCTCAGGCCTGACATCTTTAGCTTTCATGGCCATGACATTGAGTTTCTGCACCTGGCCGTCGTCGGCCACAGAAACCACTTTTTCACCCTCCAAATCGTTACGCAGTACGCGCTCAAACTCAGCTAATTGCTGGTCTGAAACACCGTTGCGCCTGCGATCTTCGATGTAATCCCGAAAGAGCTCTGACAGAGTGCCTTTTGAGGCTTCGATTTCAGCGAGACGCTGCTGCTCATGAAGTTGGCGTTGGCGCTCGGCCTGCCGTGCCTCTTCCTCAGCATCACACTTGGCTTGATAGGCTTTGATGTCACCATGTTCTGCGGCAATCTTTGCGAAACGGACAGCTTGCTCGCGAATCTCAGTAAGAGAGAGACCAGGACTCTTCGGTGCTTTCTTGAAGACACCTACCTTAACCTTCTGCCCATCTTTACCTCGGCGGCGGTAGTAGGCCTCGATGACACCTGAGGCACGGCACTCAAACAAAATTGATCCGCTACCACGGCCTGGTAGCGAATCGGTGGCAGTCTGACGAGGCCTAAGCGCCTTCAGCTCCACATCTGTCACAAATTTCCTACTGCTTGCCTTACCCGATGCCCCTGCCATTTTTGCGTACCGTTTTGCGTACCGTTTCTAAGGGCATGATCGGCCACACCCGGAGCCAAGGGGAAACACCTAACCCCTTGATTTCAGGATAACGCGCTAAATTGGCTTTTTTCGGGAGACGGCGGGAAACGATCAGAAACGCGCTTTTTACTGCCTCATAATCCTTTGGTCCACGGTTCGAGTCCGTGTGGGCCCACCACCCTTCCCCTATCGGCAGCAGGTCGGTCAAGATGACTTGTACACTGCCGATATCCCCTCTAGAAGCCCGGTCTAGCGCGCCAGTCTATGCAGACGCCGTGAAAGGCTTACACTTGCCCATGGTTCGCATCCAATAACGGCAATTCAAGAACAGCGACCCTCAGCCGAGAGATACCCAGAAGTCCATGCGCTTACGCCTTGACCCCGCCCGCGACATCGATGCCGCCCTGCTGCGCTACCGCAAGCTGTTCTGGGTCATTGCCCTGTTCAGCGGCGTGATCAACCTGTTGGCCATCGTTCCCTCCATCTACATGATGCAGGTGTTCGACCGGGTGATGAGCAGTCGCAATGAAATGACGCTGCTGCTACTAAGCATCATGGCCCTGGGCCTGTTCCTGCTGAGCTCCCTGATCGAGTGGGTGCGCGGCCAGGTGATGATCAAGATGAGCGCTGGCATAGACCTTGATCTTGGCGAACGTATCTTTGGCGTCGCCTTTCAGAAAAGCCTGAAAGAGCACAATGCCAACCCGGCGCAGGTTCTCAGCGACCTGACAGCACTTCGTCAGTTTGTCACCGGCTCGGCGCTCATCGCCCTGCTCGATTTGCCCTGGATGCCAATCTTCCTGATTGTCACCGGCTTGCTTCACCCCTGGCTCGGTCTCTTTACCCTGCTCGGAGCCCTTATCCTTTTTGGTCTGGCGATCTGGAACGAGAACGCCACTCGGCAAGGCCTGGCTGAGGCCAATCAGATATCGGTAATGTCCGGTAAGTATGTCAACAGCACCCTGCAGAACGCCGAAGTCATCCAGGCGATGGGGATGCTGGGGAACCTGCAAAAGCGCTGGGCGACACTGCAACAGCGCCTGATCAAGGCTCAGTCGGAGGCCAGCGACAAAGGCGCCGCCATCTCCACACTGACGCGTCTGGTGCGCACCGCCTGGCAATCACTGGCGATGGCAGTGGCAATGCTGCTGATTCTTGAAGGCCAGATTACCGGTGGCGTCATGATGGCCGCCGGCTTTCTGATCGGCAAAGCCATGCTTCCGGCAGAGCAGGCCATCAGTTCCTGGAAACAGCTGGATGCGGCCAAAGCCAGCTACCAGAGACTCTGCCAGTTACTTGAAGAGTTCCCCAAACAGGCGGCGCGAATGCCACTGCCTGCGCCAACCGGTGCGTTGCGCATCGAGCGCCTGGTCGTGACACCGCCCGGCGCACAACGTCCGGCGGTCAACGGTATCG
This sequence comes from Pseudomonas fluvialis, assembly GCF_014207935.1. Classification (GTDB taxonomy): domain Bacteria; phylum Pseudomonadota; class Gammaproteobacteria; order Pseudomonadales; family Pseudomonadaceae; genus Aquipseudomonas; species Aquipseudomonas fluvialis_A. The sequence goes on from NZ_JACHLL010000005.1 coordinate 86,480, forward strand.
ATCTGGCTCTGGACAAGGGTGAGGTACTGGCCATCATTGGCCCCAGCGCCTCAGGAAAATCAACCCTGGCGCGGGCCATTGCCGGCGTCTGGCTACCCAGTCACGGCTCGGTACGCCTGGATGGCGCAGAAATCAGCCAGTGGGATCGTGAGGCACTGGGGCCGCACCTAGGCTACCTTCCGCAAGATATCGAACTGTTCGCCGGTAGCGTGGCCGAAAATATTGCCCGCTTTGCCGATGTCGATTCCGTCAAGGTCATCGAGGCCGCCACACTGGCAGGCATCCATCAAATGATCCTGCGCTTCCCGCATGGCTACGACACGCCGCTCGGTCCTTCTGGCATGGGCCTTTCAGGCGGTCAGAAGCAACGCATCGGCTTGGCCAGGGCACTCTACGGGCAACCACCACTGATCCTCCTCGACGAGCCCAACTCGAACCTCGACGACGCCGGTGAGGCAGCGTTGGTCAGTGCCATCGGCACTTTGCGCCAGGCTGGCTCGACGGTGATCCTGGTCACGCATCGACCTAGTGTTCTGGCCGTGGTCGACAAGCTTCTGGTTCTGCAGGAGGGCACGCAGAAGTTGTTCGGGCCACGCGATGCGGTTCTCAAGGCACTACTGCCACCGAGCCAGCCCACCGTCACTGCGGCCCCGTCGGCCCAAACGAGTTAACCAGCCATGACCAACATGATGGCCACCCCTTCCGAGCCGCCTCTGCCACCCGCAGTTCGCGATGCTGCTGCCACCGCCAGACAGGGCTTGTGGATCATTGCCATCGGCTTGGGCGGTTTCCTGCTGTGGGCCAGCCTGGCCCCCCTGGCTCAAGGCGTAGCCGGCAATGGTACGGTGACCGTCGCCGGCGAACGCAAGACGGTGCAATCGCTGACCGGCGGTTCGATTCAACAAATCCTCGTACGTGAGGGCGAGTCGGTTCGCCGCGAGCAGTTGCTGGTCCAACTCAATACCGTGCAAGCCCAGGCACAGCTGGATGTTGCCATGAGCCAATGGCTGAGCAGCCGCAGCGTCGAGGCGCGCCTGAGTGCCGAGCGCTTGGGGCTGCAGAGCATCCATTGGCCGGAGGAGTTGCTCAAACGGCAGCAGGACCCACGCGCCAAGAGTGATATGGAGCTGCAGAACAACCTGTTTGAAACCCGCCGCGCGGAACTGGAAAGCCGCCTGCAGATTGCCCATAGCAGCACCGAATCGCTGAAGGAGCAACTGACCTCTTACCAACAGATCAAGGCTCATCTGGAAACCCAGCTGGATTACCAGCGCAAGGAGCTGGAAGGGCTACGCGCCCTCGCCGCCGAAGGTTACGTGCCGCGCAATCGCCTGTTTGAAGCCGAGCGCAACTCGGCACAACTCAGCGCCCAACTGACCGCCGGCATCGCCGATATCGGCAAGACGCGCCAGGCGATCAATGAAAGCAAGCTGCAGGAACTGCAATTGCGGCAGGCCTTCCGTGCCGAAGCCGAATCGCAGTTGACCAGCGTATCGGCCGAGGCGGACAGCCTGGCCGAGCGAATCAAGGCGCTGGAGTTCGAATTGAGCAATGCGGCCATTCGCGCCTCCGTGGATGGCCAAGTCATTGGCCTGACCGTCCACACCATCGGCGGAGTGATTTCCGCCGGGCACCGGTTGATGGACATCGTCCCTGGGGGTTCAACCTGGATCATCAAGGCCAAGTTCGAACCCATGGTTGCCGACCGGCTCAAGCCAGGGCTACCGGTCGACCTGCGTTTCTCGTCGCTGACCAGCGCCACCTTGCCCGTGGTGCGAGGCGAAGTGCTGACCGTTTCCGGCGACCAATTGCTCGATGAGCAGACCAAGATGCCGTACTTCTCCGTCGAGGTCAGCGTTGGCACCGAGGCGGTCAACGAGTTGCTGCATCATGGTCTGGATGTGAAACCGGGCATGCAGGCCGAAGTCATGGTGCAAACGGGCGAGCGCACCTTCATGAACTTCCTGCTAAAACCGCTGCTTTCCCGCCTGCGTGGAGCGATGACCGAGGAATGAGCATGGCCAGACTGCTGACACTTTGGATGCTTCTTGCCCCCTCACTGGCATTCGCGACAGAACACCCCATGTCACTGCTGGACGCCTATGACAGTTCCCTGCACAACGACCCGGCCTTCCAGGGTGCCACTTTCGACTACCAGGCTTCGCAGCAGGAAGAAGCCATAGGCCGGGCCGGCCTGCTGCCACAGCTGTCGGCAAGCGGCCGTTATGGTGATACCCGGCAACTGAGCGGTCAGGACGTCGACAGCAATAGTGCCGATGATCGTTATGCCAGTGGCAACCTCAGCCTCACCGCCCGGCAAATGCTCTATGACAAGGGCAAGCTGGCCTATTACGACCAGAGCAAGGCTCGCGGTAAGGTAGGTTCTGCGCTGTACAACGATGCCACTCAGGAGCTGTTCAATCGCGTGATCGAGGCCTACTTCGAAGTCGCCCGCCAAAGCAACGAGTTGAAACTGGCCAGTCAGCAACGCACTGCCATCGAGGGCCTAGCCAAGCAGACGCAGAGACTCTACGAAGCGGGCGATGGCACCATTACCGATATCGACGAAGCGCAGGCCCGCCTCGATCTGGTCAAGGCTCAGGAGATCGAGTACCTGGCGCGTATCCGCGCTGCCCTGCGCAGCCTTTCCGGACGCACCGGCCAGGCGGTCAACGAAATTGAACCGATGCAGGATAGCCTGCCCCCCCATGCGCCACTGCAAGCCGAACAGGACCTGCAGTACTGGCAACGCCAGGCCCGCCTGGCTGCACCGCGTCTGGATGCTCGCCGTGCCTCAGTCGAACTGGCCGAAGCGGAACTGCAGGGGCAACGTGCGGGGCACTACCCCTCGCTATCGCTGGTCAGCGAATACAACAAGAGCCAGCAAGACAACCTCAGTGACGACTATCGCCGGCAATCTTCCTACTACCTGGGAGTGGCCGTGGACGTGCCGCTTTTTGCCGGTGGCGGCGTCAATGCGTCGGTCCGCAAGTCCGCCTACGCCCTCTCCAGTGCAACCGCTCAACTGGACAATGAAGCACAGCAGCTGGTTGAGGATATCGAACGCGACTATCTGGGCGTGGTCAGCGGCTTCGAGAAATGCAAAGCCCTGCAAACTGCCGTCAACTCGAACCAGCGAGCCCTGGCCTCGGCGGAAAAGGGCTACCAGGCGGGCGTGCGCTCCACCATCGACATTCTCAATGCCCAGCAAGTGCTATTCACCGCGCGGCGCGACCTGCTCAACACCAAACTCTTGATGTTGCAGAGCTATGTCAGCCTGCATGCCCGTACGGGGCTGATGCACCGGGGCATTCTCGAACAGGTGCAGAGCCTGTTCTGACGCCCTCAGACTCCCGGAACGTAATGCTGCTCACCCGCAGCCACCAGCAGATTCAGCTGACCGGTGTGACGACTTAACCAATCACCATCGACGCCACCTTGCGCACGCAAGTAGCGCAGCAGGTAATAACTGCCCAGGCGTTCGGCACAGAACGCCCAGATCCGAGCCTGAATATCGTCACGCCGGGTGTCGTGGAGTTGCACGCAACGCCGCACAACCGCTTCGACCGCCGTGATGTGTGGCAACCAGAAGTCGACAGGAAAAACGCCTAGCTCGATGCCGCCAGGGAAGAAGATCTTCTCGTCGAAGAAGGCCATGACTTCCTGTTTGCTCAGAGCCCCTACCTCCACGGCGGCAGCGGTGAAGCGCAGAAAGTCCTCAATGTAGTGAACATCCTTGTACTGGTAGAGGTAGCCGTGGTTTTCCCCATTAAGGGTGAACTGCCCTGGCTTCCCGATCAGGAAGTCAGAGGCCTTCGGCAGCATCAGGTCCGCCAGATCAAAGCGCTCGACCTCCGCGCTGGAGAGCACATCCATGACCTGGTAATTCTCTGCAGGTGTCCCAATGCGTTCGCGGCTAAGAAACTTGCGGTACTGGCAGATCCCCACGTAACGCACATCACGCTGCTGCTGTTGCAGCAGGTTCTTGAGGGCAAACGCACCGGCCATGGAACCCAATACAGGGTGATAGGGCTCCCACTCCGGCGCCAGGTCACGCAAGTTATGCCGCCCCTCCCCCTGGGCATCACCCATATAAATCGCGGCAACATAGGGCGGATAGTCAACCTGCAGTGGCACATGGGTCAGGCAGGCATACAGCAGATTGTCCGGGGCGCAGAGTGACATCAACAAGCATCCTTGGTCAGCAATAGCAGGTATTTCAGGCTTTGTTGAGACGTGCATAGGCACGGCTCAGGCCAGCTTCGAAGCTGCGCACAAAACTAGGCATGTCAAACAGCAGGGAGTTTTCCCGGCCATGTTTCAGGCGCTGTCGCAGCCCGCCAAGCTGTTGCTTGTCCTTAGCCAACTCGACAGCACGCTGTTCGTATTCGCTCAGGGAGCGGGTAATCAGCTCGGGTAAATCCAGGGCGGTGAGCAGGCTGCCAGCCATGCGCGAAGCGAAGGTTCGTCCCGAGCGAGTCAACACCGGCAACCCCATCCACAACGCATCATTGGCGGTCGTGCCGCCATTGAAAGGGTAAGCATCAAGAAACAGGTCGGCTACCGTGTAACGCGCCAGGTAGAGTTCGGGCGCCACTCTGGGTGCAAAGATCAGTCGCTCGCGGGCCACGCCCAGCGACTCCGCCCTGGCGCAGAGGTTGGCTTGAGACCACTGATTGTCAGCCAGCAGCCAGAACACGCTACCTGGCACTTGCTGAAGAATGCGCATCCAGCAGTCGAACTGCTCCTCATTGAACTTGTAGTTATTGTTGAAACAGCAGAAAACAAAGCGATCCTCCGGCAAGCCACACTCTGCACGGCTTGGCAGCGCGGCAACCGGGCGCTGACGATCACTGCACTGAAAAACCGGCAAGTACAGTGGACGCTCGCTGTAGAAGGGTTTTTCGCTATCCGGAATCAGGTATTCGTCTGCAATCACATAATCCACACAGGGCAACCCTGTCGGCCCGGGGAACCCCAGGTAGGTTACCTGCACCGGTGCCGGCCTGAATGCAAGGATGTTCGGCCGTGCTCCCGACGTCAGCCCCTGCAAATCGACCAGCACATCGATTTCCTGCTGACGGATCAGTTGGGCAGCCTCAGCATCATCCAGCGCGCCAATCGGGATGAAGTAGTCCATCGCCGACTTGACTCTGGCCCGCAGTGCCGAACCATCCTCTCGGCTCCAGCAGAAGCCATAGACCTCGAATGCCTGGCGATCGAGCAGCTCAAAAAGCTCCACCGTCAGCAATGAGACCGCGTGCAAGCAGAAGTCCGAGGATAGAAAGCCAATGCGCAGGCGTTCATGCTGGTAACCACTACGCGGAGCCAGCTCGGCCACCCGCTGGTTAACCCTCTCACTGACAAAGCGCTGGGCAGTGGCCAGCTGCAAGCCGGGATCATCGGTCGCCGACAGCATCGCCAACGGCGAAGTTGCCTTGAGCATCTCACCCAGCGAAAGCTGTTCCAGCTCAGTGAATACGGGCCACTCACACTGCTTTTGGCGCAGGTGCACCCAGTGCTGAATGACCTTCGGCTGCTCCGGGTCTGCCTGCAGACTGGCCAACAGCTTGGCCTCGGCACTATTCAGTTGGCGGGTCTCTTCCATCAGGCGGCCCATGCTGTTGAGCACCATCAGGTACAGCTCCCGATTAAGCTCGGGGCCCACCAACGGATGATCAAGCATGGACTGCCAGATGATCAGCGCATTGTCCGCACGGCCCTGCCGCTCAATCACGGCGCCGAGATTGAACCAGGCCTGAACAAAATCCGGCTTACTCTGGATAGCCGACCGGTAAGCCTGCTCTGCCGCTGGCAGCTGTTCGAGCTGCGATAACGTCACACCAAGATTGAACTGCACGATGTAATCAGCCGTCGAGCGACAATGCGCCAACCAGCTTTGATACAAACGCACTACATCCGTATGCCGCCGCACAGTGCCCAACCGCTCTGCCACCGCAATCAGCTGCATCGGCTCCAGGCTTGCCTGCTCGGACAACTGCAGGGCATTGAGAAAAGCGGTATCAAGATTTACAGATAGAACTGAGCTTTCCGGCATGCAAACGCCTTAATCGGGCAATCCATTTCCATACACAGACAGTTCCAGGCCGCCCGAAAGAGGCGAACCTGGAACTACTGCCACTGGTTATGAATAGAAGCTGGTATTCACGTTGCTTGCAACCAGCAACTGGATCTCTCCATCGTTGTAGACGTTGTAGTCCGTGCCATCGACCTGCACGCTGCCAGCAGCCTGCCATTCGCCGGCCGGGTCGTTGATCACCACACTGTCATGGGCATCACCATTGATCAGCATCTGCACCGGCGCCGAGGCGCCCAGCGCGGTCTCGACCAAGCCAACCTGCCCAAACTGACTGATGCTCTGGGCATCGAGTGTAAGGGTGGTTGACTTACCAGCATCGCCAGCCAGGTTGATCTGACTGAGGCTGTTGGCACTGACCAGGTCCGGGTTAACTGCCGTGAGATCGATGCTCATCCCCTCACTACCGCCATTGCGGAACCAGGCATCAACGATGCTGTGCAGTTCACCATCAACGGTTTCGTAGCTGGAGGTCAGTCCAATCCAGTTGCCGTTGTTTACCTGAGAGGTCTGCTCAGCCGCCAGATTGATACTGGTGATACCCAGAGCGGACAGGTTGTACAGCTCACCAGCCTGGCTCACACCATCCTGGTTGCCATCAACCCACACACGCAGTGCCGCAAACTCGGTGTCGGCGGAACTGATGCGCCCATCCTGATTGCTATCAAGCTGAGCCAGTGCCGCAAAACCATCTTCGGCATGACCGCCATCGGTGAGGCTGGTGGCATTACCGAACAGCTCGCCGCCATCATTGATCAGCCCATCGCCGTTACGATCCAGCGCCAGCAGGCCATCGCCCTCACCGACCCAGCCAACATTATCCAGATCGCCATCGGCATCTATGTCGAAGTGGGTATTGGCGGCCCAATGCAGGGTCTGCACGCCGTCACCGTTGAGGTCCAGCACCAGCGGCGAGGTATTGAGCACCGCCAATTGCTCGGTACTCATGGCTGCCAACTGGTCAGGCGTGAAGGCATCGGCCTGGGTCATGCTCAGGGCCTGCAACTGGTCGGTCGTCAGCGCCGGCACATCGGCCACATCGATCGCCACCAGTTGAGCCGTGTTGAACAGGGCAAAATCGCTCGCCTGCAACGCGGCAACCTGGGCCGAGGTCAGCGCCGAGACATCCGCAGTCTCCAGCGCCTGCACCTGAACCGAGGTCAGTGCGATGATCTGGTCGGTCGTCAGCGCCTTCACCTGCGAGGTGGTCAGGGCAACGATATGTGCGGTGGTCAGCGCCGCAACCTGATCGCTGGTCAGTACCGCCAGGTCGACGTTCTGCATCGCCTGGATCTGCTCGGTGGTCAGAGCCGCCACATCACGGGTTTCCAGTGCCTGCACCTGAACGGTGGTCAGACCGGAGACCTGAGAGGTGGTCAGGGCACGAACCTGCTCGGTGGTCAGCGCGACAATCTGCGCAGTGCCCATGACGGCCAGATCGGAGATCTGGATGGCCGCCACCTGTGCGGTGGTCAGTGCCGCCACGTCCGCAGTTTCCAGCGCCGCGACCTGGGTCGAGGTGAGCGCCACGACCTGAGACGTCGTCAACGCCGCCGCCTGTGCCGTGGTCAGCGCGACGATCTGCGCAGTGTCCAACGACTGCAGATCAGAAGCCTGGATGGCTGCAATCTGCGCCGTCGTCAGCGCGGCCAGATCCTGGGTCTGCATCACGGAGAACTGCTCGGTCGTCAGCGAAACAATCTGCGCCGTGGTCAGCGCCGCCGCCTGTTCGGTCGTCAGCGCAACGATCTGTGCCGTGGTCAGCGCCGCAATATCGGCACCCTGCATCGCGGATACCTGCAGCGTGGTCAGGTCCTGGATCTGATCGGTGGTCAGTGCAGCGACCTGCTCGGTCGTCAGGGCCTGGATCTGTGCCGTGGTCAGCGCCGGCAGCTGATCGCTGGTCAGCTCCACCAACTGCGCCGTGCTCAGCAGGGCAATGTCACTGGCATCCAGTGCAGCGATCTGCTCGGTTTTGAAGGCCACCAGATCACGGGTTTCCAGCGCCTGCACCTGAGCACTGGTCAGGGCCTGAATCTGTGCGGTACTCAAGGCACGGAACTGATCGCTGGTCATCACCTCGATCTGCGCGGTGGTCAGCGCAGCAACATCGCGGGTCTCCATCACGGCCAGCTTGGCGGTGGCCAGGTTGGCAATCTGCGTGGTACTCAGGGCCGCCACCTGGCCGGTAGTCATACCGACAATCGCGGCGGAACTGAGGGCATTGAGGTCGTCCGTTTCCAACTTGCTGATCTGCGCAGTAGTCAACGCAGCGACCTGGCTGGCACTGAGCGCCGCCGCCTGTGCCGTGGTCAGGGCAACGATCTGGTCACTGGTCAGGTTGGCCATGTCGGCAGTCTGCAGCACCGCAACCTGCGCCGTGCTGAGCAGCGCGAAATCGGCTACCTGCATCGCTGCCACCTGAGTGCTGGTCAACGCGACGATCTGATCTGTGGTCAGTGCCTGGACCTGATCCGAGGTCAGCGCCACCACCTGCGCGGTGGTCAGGGCCTCGATCGCAGCGGTCTTGAGAGCCACCAGCTGCTCGGTCTCGAGTGCTGCCACTTGCTCAGTGGTCAGCGCCGCTGCCTGCTCGACAGTTACGCCCTGCAGGGCCTGGGTGGTCAGCAGGACCAGATCCTCGGTCTCCAGAGCGCGGATCTGTGCAGTCGTCAGCGCAGCCACCTGGGCCGAGCTGAGCACAGGTACCTGATCAGTCGTCAGCGCGACAATCTGCGCGGTGGTCAGCTCGGCCACATCACGGGTCTGCAGCGCGGCGATCTGCGCGGTACCCAGCTGCACCAGATCGGCGGTCTCGATAGCCTTCACCTGCTCGGTGGTCAACGCGACAATCTGCGCGGTGGTCAGTGCCTTGACCTGGGCAGTGGTCAGCCCGGCGATCTGTGCGGTGCCCATCACGGCAATGTCGCGGGTTTCCAGCGCGGCAATCTGCGCGGTGCTGAGTACTGCCAGATCAGCGACCTGGATGGCCGCGACCTGCTCAGTGGTTAGCGCAACGATCTGTGCGGTGGTCAGCGCCTGGGCCTGGGCAGTCGTCAGGGCAACGATCTGCGCAGTGGTCAGACCTGACAGATCCGGCGTCTGGATCTGACGGATCTGCACGGTGGTCAGCGCAGCGAAGTCCTCCGTCTCCATGGCCGCCAGCTGTGGCTTGGTCAGCGCCTGAATCTGCTCCCCAGTGAGAACGCGAACCTGATCAGTGCTCAACGCCACGATCTGATCGGTGGTCAGCGCCGTGATGTCGACCGCCTCCAGACCGGCCACCTGATCGGTGGTCAGTGCCGCAATATCGGCGGTCTCCAAGGCAGCAACCTGACTCTGCGTCAGCGCCTGAAGCTGGTCGACACTCAGCGCACGTACCTGAGCAGTGCTCAGCGCCTGAATCTGCGCCGTCGTGAAGGCCGCCACCTGCGACAACTGCAGTCCGGCGATCTGGGCCGAGGTCAGCAAGGCCAGATCACCTGTTTCCAGGGCGCGAATCTGTGCGGTGCTGAGGAAACCGATCTGGTCGGCGGTAATGGCGCCGATCTGTGCCGTGGTCAGCAGCGGAATTACGGTAGTCGACAGTGCGGCCAGATCCTGACCCTCCATCGCCGCGATCTGTGCCGTCGTCAGGTTCACCACCTGGGCAGTGGTCAGCGCCGCGGCCTGGGCGGTCGACAGCAACTGCACCTGATCGACGGTCAGCGCCGCGACATCCGTGGTTTCCATCGCCACAATCTGCGCCGTGGTCAGTGCCCCGATCTGCTCCAGCGTCAGAGCGCGGGTCTGCTCGGTCGTCAGAGCCACCAGTTGCTCGGCGCTGAGATTCTGGATGTTCGCCGTTCCCAGAGCCGCGACCTGCACACCCGACAGCTTGCTGAACTGGGCGGTGGAGAGCGCTGCGGTCTGCACGGTGGTCAACGAAGACACCTGCTCCTCAGTCAAGGCAGCAATATCGGCGGTAGCCATGGCCGTGATCTGGCTGGTAGTCAGCTTGGTCAGCTGAGCCACCGTCAGGGCCGCAAAACGGTCCGGAGTCAGCGCCACGATCTGCTCGGTGGTCAAGGCCACCAGTTGGGCGGTGGTCAACGCCGGAACCTGCGCCACGTTGATCGCCGCCACATCGGCGGTTTCCAAGGCACGTATCTGTGCCGTGGTCAGCGCAGCCAACTGTGTATTGGTCAGAGAGACGATCTGCTGGGTGGTCAACGCGGCAATCTGCGCAGTGGAGAGCGCCTGCAGATCGGCCAGTTCGATGGCGGCAATCTGGTCAGCAGTCAGCACGGCCAGATCAGCCAGCTCCATGTTGCGGAACTGCGCGGTGGTCAGCGCAGCGATCTGTTCGGCGCTGAGCGCAGCAGCCTGCTCAGTGGTGAGTCCCTGAACCTGTGCATTGGTCAGCGCCTCGACCTGAGCCGTACTCAGAGCAGCCAGCTGAGGCAACTTGAGCGCTGCCACGTCGGCGGTTTCCAGCGCCCGCACCTGGGAGGTGCTCAGAGCGGCCAGTTGGCCAGCCGTGAGGGCGCCAACCTGCTCGGTAGTCAGAGCAATCAGCTGCACGTTGCTCAGGGCGGCGACGTCCGCAGTCTCCAGCGCCGCCACCTGGCGGGTAGTGAGACCGGCGACTTGTGCTGTGGTCAGCGCGACCAGCTGCTCGGTACTCAAAGCGACTATCTGCGCGGTGGTCAGCGCAGCCAGATCGGCGATTTCCAGCGCCCGTACCTGAGCGGTGGTGAGCGCCGCGATCTGAGCGGTGGTGAGCGCGGCAGCAGCAGCCGTGCTGAGGGCATCGACCAGATCGGCACCCGCTGCAGCAATGGTACCGGCATCCAGGGCCGCCACCTGGCTCGGGTTGAGAGCCGCCAGCTGGGCACTGCCGAGGGCCGCTACCTGAGCGGAGTCCAGCACGGCCAATTGCTCGGCCGACAGTGCAGCCACATCGGCCGCTTCGAGGGCTGCCACCTGCACACTGGTCAGGGCCGCGACTTGCTCGGTGAGCAGGTTAGCCATCTGGTTGGTGGTCAGGCTCGGAATGGCCGCCACGGCAATGGCGGCAATGTCTGCGGTTTCCAGGCTGATGATCTGATCCGCACTGAGCGCAGCTAGCTGGGTGCCCGTGAGGGCCGCCACCTGCTCGGTACTCAGCGCCGCCAGTTGGGCCGAGGTCAGCACAGCCACGTCGGCGTTCTGCAGCGCAGCAATCTGCGCGGTAGTCAGCGCCGCGACCTGGCCACCCGAAAGCTGCTCAACCTGAGCGGTGGTCAGCGCTATCACCTGAGCGGTGGTGAGTGCTGCGATCTGGGCCGTACCAAGCGCCGCGATCTGATCACTGGTCAGCAAGGCCAAATCAGCCGTTTCGATAGCGCGTATCTGGGTGCTGCTCAGCACTGCCAGATCCGCGGTTTCCAGCGCGACTATCTGAGAGGTACTCAGCGCCGCAATCTGCGCCGTGGTAAGAGCCTGAGCCTGGGCGGTCGTCAGAGCCGCCAGTTGCTCGGCGCTGAACTGGGCCAGGTCGGCGAGTTCCAGAGCACGCAGTTGCGTGCTGGTCAGCGCAGCGATCTGGGCACCACTCAGGGCCTGCACCTGAGCGGTGCTCAGGGCGACTATCTGCGCCGTGGTCAGTGCCGCCAGGTCATCTGTCTGCAGAGCGCTGACCTGAGCATTGCCGAGCGCAGCCACCTGAGCGGTGGTCAGCGCTGCCGCTTGCTCGGTGGTCAATGCCGACAGCTGGCCGGCCGTCAGCACCTGAACATCGGCCAATTCCAGTACACGAATCTGGGCAGTGGTCAGCGCAGCAAAGTCCGCAGTCTCAAGCGCCTGCACCTGGGCGGTGGTCAGCGCCACCACCTGATCGGTGGTCAGCGCAGCAGCCTGGGTCGGGCTCAGAGCACGCACCTGTAGCGTGGTCAGGGCCTGCAGATCAGCGGTCTCGATCACTCGCAGTTGCGCGGTAGTCAGGGCTGCAATCTGCTCGGCACTCAGTGCACGCAGCTGGGCACTGCTCAGGGAGATTACCTGGGCATTGGTCAGGGCCTGCAGATCCGCAGTTTCAATCGCGCCGACCTGTGCAGTGGTCAGTGCGGCAATCTGCACCGTACTGAGCTTGCTCAGCTGGCCACCGGTAAAGGCGGCAATCTGCTCGACAGTAAAGGCAGCCAGATCGGCGTTCTCCAGCGCCGCCAGCTGCGCGGTGGTGAAGTGCTCGATATCGACGGTTTCCACCGCCACGATCTGTGCAGTGCTCAGGGCGACTATCTGTGCCGTGCCAAGCGCAGCGATCTGGTCGCTGGTCAGGGCAGCAATCTGGTCACTGGTCAACGCGGCCACATCGGCAGTTTCCAGCGCACGCACCTGAGCAGTGCTCAGTGCGGCGATCTGTGCCTGGGTTAGCGCCTTGACCTGTGCGGTGGTCAGCGCGGCGACCTGGCTGGTGCTCAGAACCCCGAGATCTGCCAGTTCCAGCGCCGCCACCTGATCGGTGGTCAGCTTGGACAGCTGCGCGGTAGAGAGCGCCGCCACTTGGGCAGTGGTCAGCGCAGCGATCTGCTCGACGCTGAAGACCGCCAGATCCTCGGTCGCCAGGGCGGCGACCTGATCGCTGGTCAGCGCAGCGACCTGGGCGGTGCTCAGCGCGGCAATCTGACTCGCACTGAGGCTGGAGATCACCGCACTGGAGACCGCAGCCAAGTCGGCCACCTGCAAGGCAGCAACCTGATCGACACTCAGTGCGGCCAACTGGGCACTGGTCAGCACGGCAGCCTGCGCCGTGGTCAGCGCCACCACCTGGGCAGCCGTGAGAACAGCCACGTCGGCGCTTTCCAGAGCCGCCACCTGAGCGGTGGTTAGCGCGGCAATCTGCGCAGTGCTCAGGGCTTCGACCTGCAAAGTGGTCAATCCCGCCACCTGCGCGGTACTGAGGGCGGCGATCTGTGCCGTGGTCAGCTTGATCAGCTGAGTCGCGCTCAGAGCCGTCAAATCAGCCACCTCGATGGCACGTACCTGGGCCGTGCTCAGCGCCTGCAGTTGTTCCGTGGCCAGCGCGGCCAACTGAGCAGAAGTCAGCGCCACTATCTGCGCCGTGCTCAAGGCGCGGACGTCGGCCGTTTCCAGTGCGGCCAACTGCGTGGTCGAGAGTCCGGCAACCTGCGCGGTACTGAGGGCTGCTACCTGCTCGGTGGTCAAGGCCACGACCTGCGCGGTCCGCAGGCCTGCCAGGTCAGCCACCTCGATGGCTCTGACCTGAGCAGTGGACAGCGCCTGCAGATCCTGAGTCTGCAGTGCACCGATCTGCTCGCTGGTCAGCGCGGCAATTTGCGCCGTGGTCAATGCCGCCACCTGGGCACTGGTCAGCGCCACTATCTGGGCAGCCGTCAGAGCCGCGATATCGGCGGTTTCAAGCTGGGATATCTGGCTTGGCGCCAGGGCCGCCAGATCGACGGTTTCGAGTGCCGCTACCTGAGCGGTGGTCAGAGCCTGGAGCTGGGCAGCACTGAGGGCCTGAACCTGTACCGAGGTCAGGGCAGCGATCTGGTCGGTAGTCAACGCAGCCACGTCGGCCGTTTCCAGTGCTTCGATCTGCGCGGTGCCTAGCGCCTGCAGATCCACCAGGGCCAGGGCGCTCACCTGCGCCGTGGTCAGCGCCTGGATTTGCGCGGTGGTCAGCGCCGCGACTTGAGCAGTGGTCAGGGCATCCAACTGGGCAGCACTCAGCACCGCCAGATCCGCCACTTCGAGCGCGCGGATTTGCGCGGTGGTCAGCGCGGCAACCTGGACCAGACTCAGGTTCTGCACCTGGGCAGTGGTCAGCGCGGCGATCTGCGCGGCGCTCATGGCCACCAGATCCTGAGTCTGCAGGGCGGCAACCTGGCCTACAGTCAGGCTGCTGACCTGAACAGTGGTCAGTGCCGCAACTTGTGCACTGCTTAGCGCAGCGATCTGCTCATCGGTCAGGGCACGCAGGTCCTGGGTTTCCAGGGCGCGGATCTGCGCCGTGGTCAGCGCTGCGACATCGGCCAGTTCCAGCGCGGCTACCTGAGCGGTACCCAGCGCCACCACCTGATCGGTGGTCAGCGCAGCGACCTGTTCGGTGGTCAGACTGGTCAGTTGATCGGCCGACAGTACTGCCACATCGGCAGTATCCAGAGCCCGAATCTGTGCGGTTGTCAGTGCCGGGATCTGTTCCTGGGTCAGGGCCAGCACCTGGGCGGTGGTCAAGGCGGCAATCTGCGCAGTCGTCAGCGCGGCCAGATCATCGGTCTGCAGCGAAGCGATCTGCGAAGTTGGCAAGCTGGCAATCTGCGCAGTCGTCAGTGCAGTCGGCTGGGCACCGCTGAGCGCAATGACCTGCTCCTGGCTGAGCGCCGCCACGTCAACGGTTTCCAGCGCAGCGATCTGGGTGCTGCTCAGCGAGGCGATCTGCGCCGTAGTCAGCGCCTGCATCTGCGAGGTCGTCAAGGCCACGATCTGCGCCGTGGTCAACACCTGGACATCGGCAATTTCCAGCGCGGCGACCTGGGTCTGGGTCAGAGCAGCGATCTGCTCGGTGGTCAGAGCGGCTACTTGTTCGGTAGTCAGGGCAGCCACCTGGGCAGTGCCCAGCAAGGCCAGATCGGCGGTTTCCAGCGCACGCAGTTGACGTGACGTCAGCGCCTGCAACTGAGCGGTGCTCAGGGCCACTACCTGTGCACTACCGAGCGCGACTATCTGCGCGGTGGTCAGTGCAGCGACGTCCTCGGTTTCCAGGGCACGGATCTGCGCCGTGCTAAGGGCGGCAATCTGCACAGTGTTGAGACCCGCCACCTGAGTGGAGGTCAGTGCAACGATCTGCGCACTGGTCAGAGCCGCAATATCGGCGGTCTCCAGAGCACGCAACTGGGTTGCCGACAGCGCCTGCAGGTCATCGGTCTCGATGGCCAGCATCTGGCTGGTGGTCAGCGCCACAAGCTGCGAGGTAGTCAGCGCCGCGAACTGCTCGCTGGTCAGGGCCGCGATCTGCGCAGAAGTCAGCGCAGCCAGGTCGGCGGTTTCGATCTGACGAACCTGGGCGGTAGACAGCACCGCCAGATCGGCCTCTTCCAGCGCAGCAGCCTGCTCGGTGGTCAATGCGCGCACCTGCCCGCTACTCAGCGCAGCAACTTGCGCGGTGGTCAGCGCGGCTATCTGCGCCGTGGTCAACGCCGCCAGATCGGCGGTTTCCAGCGCCAGCACCTGTGTGGTACCGAATGCCTGCAGATCAGCGACCTGCAGACTGGCCGCCTGAGCGGTAGTCAGCGCGGCAATCTGCGAGGTACTCAAGGCCTGCACTTGGGCGGTCGTCAGGGCAATGATCTGATCACTGGTCAGACTGGCAAAGTCCTGGGTCTGCAGCGCAGCCACCTGCGCGGTACCAAGCGCGGCCACCTGAGCGGTGGTCAGAGCCTGCACCTGAGCAGTGGTCAGCGCGACTATCTGTGCGGTACTCAGGGCAAACAGATCCTGAGTCTGCAGGGCCGCCACCTGGTCTGTGGTCAACGCCGCCACCTGGGCAGTGGAAAGTGCAGCCGTCTGCGCGGTAGACAGTGCGACTATCTGCGCGGTGGACAGTGCAACCAGGTCGGCAGTCTCCAGCGCCCGCACTTGTGCGGTGGACAGCGCGCCGATGTCCTCTATTTCCAGAGCACGAGCCTGTGCGGTGGTCAACGCCTCGACCTGAGAGGTGCTCAGCGCCGCGATCTGAGCAGAGCCCAGCGCCACCAGTTGAGCAGTGGTGAGGGTTGCCAGGTCGACGGTCTCGATCGCCCGCACCTGCAGCGTGGTCAGCGCGGCCAGTTGATCGGAGACCAGAGCCTGCAACTGGGCGCTACTCAGGGCAGCGATCTGTGCAGAGTTGAGTACCACCAGATCGGCAGTCTCCAGCGCGACGATCTGTGCGGTGGTCAGCGCCGCTACCTGGGTAGTGGACAGCGCGGCAATCTGCTCGGTCGTCAGCGCCGCAATCTGATCGCTGTTCAGGCGCACCAGATCCTGGGTTTCCAGCGCAGCGATTTGCACACTGGTCAGCGCCGCCACTTGAGCGGTGGTCAGGGCGGCAACCTGAGCGGTAGACAGTGCAGCGATCTGCACGCTGGTGAGTGCCTGCAGATCGGCCAGTTCAAGGGCCTGCAGTTGGGCACTGCTCAGCGCGGCAAGCTGCGCGGTACTCAGCGCGGCAACCTGGGCGGTCCCCAAAGCGGCGATCTGTGCCGTACTCAGCGCAGCAATATCAATTGTATCCAGTGCTCGGATCTGGCCAGTGGACAGCGCCGCCAGGTCCTGAGTCTGCAGTGCAGCAACCTGGGCACTACCCAAGGCGGCAATCTGCTCGGTACTCAGGGCGGTGAACTGGGCGGTGGTCAGAGCCTGTACCTGGGCACTGCTCAGCGCCGCGATATCGGCAGTTTCCAACATCTGCAGCTGGGCGCTCGCCAAAGCGACGATGTCCTCAGCCTCGATGGCCGCTACCTGCGCGGTGGTCAGGGCTTGTACCTGAGCCGTGCTCAAGGCACCCACCTGGTCGGAACTGAGTGCTGCAATCTGGCTGGTACGCAAAGCTGCCAGGTCATCGGTCGCCAACGCACGGACCTGAACGGTAGTCAGTGCAGCGATCTGCTCGGGCGTCAGTGCACGCACCTGAGCAGTGGTCAACGCGACGATCTGCTGGGTGCTGAGTGCTTCCACCTGCTCGGTGGTCAGAGCCTCGATGCGATTGGTGGCCAGGGCCGCCACATCGACGGTTTCCAGCGCCCTGACCTGCGCGGTGGAAAGCGCTGCCAACTGGTCGAGAGTCAATGCAAGTGCATGGGCAGTCGTCAGCGCGGCGATCTGTGCCGTACTCAGCACGGCGATGTCGACGGTATCCAGAGAAGTCAGCTGGTGGGTCGTCAGGGCCTCGATCTGCGCAGTCTTCAGCGCACCTACCTGAACCGAACTCAAAGCGACCGCCTGATCAGTGGTCAACGCGGCGATGTCGGCCGTCTCGATAGCCGCCACCTGGGCGGCACTCAGCGCAGCGATCTGCTCGATAGCCAGTGCGCGGACCTGCTCGGTCGTCAGTGCTGCAACCTGCGCGGTGGACAGCGCGGCAACCTGGGCCAGGCTCAGGGTCACCAATTGGGCAGTCGTCAGGGCCGCCACATCGGCGGTTTCCAAGGCGCGCAGCTGGGTGGTGGACAGCGCAGCCAACTGACCAATGCTCAGCTCCCGGATCTGCGCGGTAGTCAGCGCAGCAATCTGCGAGTTGTTCAATGCGGAGATATCGGTGGCATCCAGCGCACCCAGTTGAACAGTGGTCAGCGCAGCAATCTGCTCAGTGGTCAGGGCCGCGACTTGCACGGATGACAATGCGGCGATCTGTGCCGAACTCAGGGCACGCAGGTCCTGGGTTTCCAGCACACCGATCTGGGCTGCAGTCAGCGCCGCTACCTGCTCGGCGGTCAGAGCGGTCATCTGGGCGGTGGTCAGGGCTGGAACACTGTCAGTCGACAGGCGTGCCACATCGACCGCTTCCATGGCGGCAATCTGAGCGGTCGTCAGCGCGGCGACCTGAGCCGAGGTCAAGGCGCGAGCCTGAGTCAGGGTCAGGGCCACGATCTGCTCGGTAGTCAACGCAGCGAGGTCCTGTGTCTCGATCGCCACGATCTGGGCCGTGGTCAGCGCGGCGATCTGCGCACTGGTCAGTGCACGCACCTGGGCCGTACTCAAACCGGCGATGGTCGCCGGCGCAATGGCGGCCAGGTCGGCCGGTTCAAAGCCAGCAATCTGCGCCGTGCTGAAGCCGGCGATCTGCGCGGTGGTGAGCGCCGCTGCCTGATCCTCGGTCAGGGCGTAGATCTGCGCGCTGGTCAGCGCTGCAGCCTGCGCGGTGGTCAGCCCACGAATGGCCGCAGTAGACAATGCCGCCAGGTCATTGGTTTCCAGTACGGCAATCTGCTCGGTGGTCAACGCTCCCAGTTGCGCCGAGGTCAGCGCCACCGCCTGATCCTCATTGAGGGCAACGATCTGCGCCGTGGTCAGCGCTCGCACATCGGCGGTCTCCAGGGCAGCGATCTGAGCGGTATTGAGGATGCTCAGCTGCTCGGTGCTCAGAGCAACGACCTGCGCGGTAGTCAGTGCGGCGATCTGCGCAGTACCAAGGCCAGCCAGATCGTCGGCCTCCAACGCAGCAACCTGGGCAGTGCTGAGTATCGCTACCTGAGTGGTACTCAGTGCCGCGACCTGCTGCGCGGTCAGAGCCTGCACCTGCTCGGTGGTCAGAGCAGCAACCAGCGCCGTGCTCAACCCGCGGATGGCCGCGGTGCTGAACAACTGCAGGTCGCCAGGCTCGAGCACAGCGAATTGCTCGGTGGTAAGGCCAGCCAGCTGGGTGCTGGTGAGCGCCACCACCTGTTCGTTGGTCAGGGCCTGGATCTGCGCGGTCGTCAGGGCACGGAAGTCCTGACTCTCAAGGGCGCGGATCTGTACCGTGGAGAGAGCCTGCACCTGATCGGTGGTCAACGCAGCCGCCTGCTCGGTAGTCAGCGCGGCAATGCTTGCTGTAGACAGCACGGCCAGGTCTTCCAGCTCGATTGCCGGTACCTGAGCCGAGGTGAGCTTGGCAAACTGGGCCGTGGTCAGCGCGGCGGCCTGCTCGGTGGTGAGGGCAGCTACCTGCTCCAGACTCAGGGCCTGAAGGTCAGCACTTTCGAGCGCGCGCACCTGGGCACTGGTCAGCGCCTGCAATTGGTCGGTGGTCAGCGCGGCGACCTGAGTGCTGGTCAGCGCAATCACTTGCACGGTCGTCAGCGAGCGCAACTGGTCACTGCTCAGCGCCGCCACCTGCTGGGCGGACAGCACGGCGAGGTCCGTGGTTTCCAGGGCACGCAACTGCACGGTAGTCAGCGCGGCGACCTGTTCGCTGCTCAAAGCGGCCACCTGAGCAGTGGTCAGCGCGACCACCTGGGCGGTGCCCAGGGCACGCAGGTCGGCAGTCTCGATGGCGGCGATCTGCTCGACTGTCAGCTTGTTCAACTGGGCGGTGCCGAGCGCGGCCACCTGGGCGCTGGTCAAGGCAGCCACCTGGGCGGTGGAGAACGCCTGCAACTGGGCACTGTCCAGCGCAGCCAGGCCGGAAGTAATCAGTTGCGCCAGATCGGCGGTTTCCAACGAGGCCAGTTGAGAAGTGGTCAGAGCCACTATCTGAGTCGAGCTCAGGGCGGCGGCCTGATCAGTGGTCAGCGCACCCACCTGTTCCTCATTGAGTACCCGCACCTGCTCGGTACTCAGGGCACGAATACCTGCAGTCCCAAGGGCCTGCAGGTCTTCAGTCTGCAAAGAGGGCAGCTGGGCGGTGGAGATACCGGCGATCTGCGCGGTGGTCAGGGCCGCCACCTGGGCGGATGTCAGGGCGATCAGTTGCTCGTTGCTCAGCGCACGCAGATCGGCAGTTTCCAGAGCACGGATCTGTGCGGTCGACAGTGCAGCCAGTTGGGCGGTGGTCAGCTCGGCGATCTGGCTGGAAGACAGCGCACGGATGGCAGCGGTACTCAACTGCGCCAGGTCGGCCAACTCCAGAGCGGCTACCTGCTCTGCGGTCAGGGCGGCGACCTGAGTAGTGGACAGTGCCGCCACCTGGGCGGTGGTCAGGCCGGCGATCTGCTCGGTGCTCAGCGATGCCAGGTCGGCGGTTTCCAGCGCTACGATCTGCGCGGTGGTCAACGCAGCAATCTGGCTGGTACTCAGCACACCCAACTGCACATTGTTGAGGCTGACAATGGCAGCCGTACTAAGGGCTGCCAGGTCGTTGTTTTCCAACGCAGCGATCTGCGTAGTAGTCAGTTTGCTGACCTGTTCAGTGCTCAACGCGGCCACCTGCGCGGTGGTCAGAGCCTGGATCTGCGCAGTACTGAGCTGACGCAGATCGGTAGTTTCCAGGGCGCGTATCTGCACCGTGGTAAGCGCCGCCACTTGTGCGGTACTCATGGCCTGGATGTGTGCAGTACTCAGCGCCTGCACATCGGCAGTTTCCAGAGCCACGATCTGGGCTGTGGTCAGTGCCCTGATCTGCGCCGTGGTCATAGCCTTGATGTCGTCGGTTTCCAGCGCTCGAATCTGTGCGGTAGAAAGCGCAGCAATATCGACGGTCTCCAGCGCGGCTACCTGCCGGCTGGTCAACCCGGTCACCTGAGCCGCGCTCAACGCCTGAACCTGGGCAGTGCTCAGCGCAGCCAACTGGTCTGAGCTGAACTGTGCTAGATCAGCAGTTTCCAGTGCGGCGATCTGCGTCGTGGTCAAGGCAACGACCTGCTCCGTGCCCAATCCCTTGACTTGATCAGTGGTCAACGCCCGTAACTGGGCAGTGGTCAATGCACGAGTCTGAGCAGTAGTCAGGGCATCCACTTGCACGCTGGTCAGTGCCACGATCTGCGCGGCATTCAGGCTAGTGATTGCATTGGTGGCAATGGCCGCCAGATCAGCCGTCTGCAGCGCTCGCACCTGGGCGGTCGTCAGACTCGCCACCTGTGCGGAAGTCAGCACCGCCGCCTGGGCAGTTCCCAGAGCCACGATTTGCGCAGTGGTCATGGCCTTGAGATCACCCGTCTCAACGGCCTGAACCTGATCAGTCGTCAGCGCTGCAACCTGCGCAGTGGTCAGTGCCGCCACCTGAGCAGTGGTCAGGCCACGCACTGCGGCGGTATCCAGTGCCCGCAGGTCTAGGGTTTCAATGGCCCGAACCTGTGCCGAACTCATGACTGCAATCTGTGTCGAGCTCAACGCGGCAGTATGGGCAGTGGTCCAGGCGGCAATCTGCGCCGTGGTCAACGCCTGCATCTGCGCGGTGGTCAACGATCCCACCTGACGGGCAATCTGCTGCGAAGCGCTCAATGGGTCATTCAGCGCAGCAATTTGTGCAGTACTCAAGGCGACCATCTGCGGGATGGTCAGGGCGGCGACCTGCGCCGAGGTCAGCGCCTGCATCTGCGCGGTAGTCAGCGCCTGGATGTCGGTGGTTTCAATGGCCTGGATCTGGCGGGTCGTCAGGTCGTCAATCTGCGTGGCCAGGATGCTGGCAATTTGCACACTGCTCATGGCTGCAATGGCCGAACTGGCCAGGGCGGAAAGATCGCCGACCTCCAGCTTCTGCACCTGGGCAGTGGTCAGAGCCGCCACCTGGGCATTGCTCAGGGCAGCCGCCTGGGCAGTGGTCAGAGCCACGATTTGTGCCGTGGTCAGACTGGCCACCTGCGCCGCCGTCAGCCCCTTGATCGCCGCTGTGGTCAGCGCCGCCAGATCAGCCACTTCAAGTTTCTGCAGCTGCGCAGTAGTCAGGCCGGCCAGCTGCGCGGAGGTAAGCGCCTTGGCCTGGGCGGTAGTCAGGGCGACCACCTGGGCAGTTGTCAGTCCCTTGATGTCCGCCGCCTCGATGGCGGCCACCTGGGCGGTACTGAGCGCCACCAACTGGGCGGTGGTCAACGCACCGATCTGCGCTGAGGAGAATGCCCGGATGTCATCGGTGGCGAGAGCAGGCAGGTCGGCGACCTGAATTGCCGCCACCTGGGCAGTGGTCAGTCCCGCAACCTGAGTCGGCGTCAGCGCGCCGATCTGTGCCGAATCGAGCAAGACAATATCGGCCGTGGTCAGCGCAGCCAGATCAGCCACTTCCAGCTTGCTCAGCTGTGCCGTGGTCAGCGCAGCTACCTGAGCATCGGTCAGCGCCACCACCTGAGCGGTGGTCAGGCCGGTAATTGCCGAAGTCGCAATCGCGGCGATATCGACTTCCTGCATCGCAGCGATCTGCGCGGTGGTCAAGGCTCCGACCTGAGTGGCCGTGAGTGCCGCCGCCTGAGCGGTGGTCAGCGCCTGCAACTGGCCATTGGTCAAACTCTGCAGCTGCGTTGCAGTCAGTCCGCGAATCGCAGCGGTACTCAGAACAGCAATATCCGCCACCTCAATGGCAGCAACCTGACTGGTGCTAAGGGCCGCAAGTTGAGTGGCAGTCAGGGAGACCACCTGGGCGGTAGTCAGCGCGGCAATCTGCGCCGTGGTCAGCTTGGCAAAGTCAGCCGGCTCCATGGCGGCCAACTGCGCGGAGGTCAGCGCCGCAATCTGCTGATTGGTCAGAGCCACAACTTGAGCAGTGGTCAGGCCGGGAATGGTCGTGGACTTGATGGCCGCGAAATCAGCGACTTCCAGGGCAGAAATATTGGCGGTGCTGATCGCTGCCAGTTGGGTAGCGGTCAGGGCGGCGGCCTGTTCGGTGGTCAGAGCCACCAGTTGAGCAGTGGTCAGGGCATTGATCTGGGCGGTAGTCATGCCGGCAATGACACTGCTGGCCAGTGCCGGAATATCCGCAGCATCAATCGCGACGATCTGGGCGGTACTCAAACCTGCCACCTGGGATACCGTCAACGCACCGACCTGCGCAGAACTCAGAGCGGTCAGCTGGCCGGCGGTCAGAGCCTTCACATCCACCGCTTCGAGCTTGGCAATCTGTGCGGTGGTGAACGCCTGTACCTGAGCATTGCTCAGTGCCGCGATCTGCACGGTGGTAAAACCTGGCACTGCAGCAGTCGACAGCAAGGCGATATCGGCCGCATCGATGGCAGCCACTTGTTCGGTACTCATGGCCCCGATCTGGTTAGCCTTCAGCGCCTGGACCTGCAGGGTGGTCAGCGCAGTCACCTGAGCGGCACTCAGCGCCGAAATCTGTGCAGTACTGAGGTTGGCAATGGCCGCCGTGCTCAGGGCCGGCATGTCGCCATTCTCAATCGCCGCAATTTGCGCCGTGGTCATGCCTCCAACTTGAGAGGCAGTCAGTGCGCCAACCTGGGCGGAAGACAAGGCCAGCACATGTGCCGTGGTCAAGGCCTGAACATCAGCCACATCGAGCTTGGCAACCTGAGCCGTACTCAACGCCTGCACCTGAGCGTCACTGAGGGCGACGATCTGTGCCGTCGTAAAGCCCGTGATAGCGGCAGTCGACAGCGCAGTGACATCGGCAGCTTGCAGGGCAACAATTTGCGCAGTGGACAGCGCGGCCAACTGGACGGCGCTCAGCGTACCGACCTGCTCGGTGGTCAGAGCCACCACTTGAGCCGTGGTCAAGGCCGCCATCTGGGCAGTACTGAGGCTGACGATGGCGGCAGTCGACAAGCCAGGCAGATCAGCCGCCTCAATAGCGCGCAGTTGCGCTGTGCCAAGCCCGGCAACCTGAGCGGCCGTCAATGCGCCAACCTGAGCTGAACTCATGGCCACGAGCTGAGCGGTACCCAACGCCTGGATATCGGCAACATCCATTGCCGCAACCTGGGCACTGCCCAAGGCGGCGATCTGAGCGGTGGTCAGATTGGCCACCTGCGCAGTGGTAAGGGCTTTGATGACGACAGCGTCAAGAGACGCCAGATCAGCCGTTTCCAGCGCAGCAATTTGCTCCGTGCTGAGTTTGGAAATTTGCGCCGAGGTCAGCTCGGCCGCCTGCGCAGTGGTCAACGCAACCAGCTGTGCAGTCGTCAGCGCCACGGTCTGTGTCGTCGACAAGGCCGCAATGATGCTCGGATCCAGAGCAGGGATGTCGCCCACATCAATCGCCTGCACCTGCGCGGTGGTCAGCCCCTTGATCTGCTCGCTGTCTAGCACGGCGATCTGAGCAGAACTCAAGGCAGCAATCTGGGCAGTCCCCAGGGCTCCAAGATCTGCCGACTCCAGATTCTGCAGCTGAGCAGTGGTCAAGGCCGCGGCCTGGGCAGTGGTCAAGGCCGCAGCCTGGGCGGTAGTCAGACTGGCAATGACGCCCGTCGCCAAGCTGGCCAGATCACGTGTTTCCAGAGCCTGTACCTGAGCAGTGGTCAAGGCCTTGACCTGGGCACTGGTGAGTGCCGCCGCCTGTTCGGTGGTCAGACCGACCACTTGCGCTGTCGTCAGGGCGGCGACATCCCGGCTTTCCAGTGCACGAATCTGACTACTGCTCAGCTCGACCAAGTCCTGAACTTCAAGAGCTGCAACCTGCTGAGTGGTCATGGCGACCAGCTGAGCCGTACTCAACATGGCCATCTGCGCAGTGGTCAGTGCAGCAATTTGCGCAGTGGTCAAGGCAGCAAAATCAGCAATCTCCATCGCCGCCAGCTGAGCACTGGTGAGTGCTGCAAGCGCATCCACATCCAGGGCCGCCGCCTGAGCCGTGGTCAAGGAAACAATCTGCGCCGTTGTCAGCGCAGCAGCCTGGGCTGTGGTCAGCGCTCCAATCTGTGCCGTAGAAAACTTGCTGAAGTCGGCAGTAGGAATCACAACCAATTGCGCCGTTGTCAGTGCAGCAATATCGGCGGTTTCCATGGCCACCAGCTGTGCAGTTCCAAGCGCAAAGACCTGAGCAGTGCCGAGAGCGGCGACCTGAGCCGTAGTCAGCGCCTGGATCTGCGCCGTGGTGAGGGCTGCCACGTCAGCCGTTTGCAGGGCTTGAATCTGCGCGATAGTGAGATCGTCAATCTCGGCCGCATCAATCGCCTGAATCTGCGCGGTAGTCAGCGCCACGACCTGTGCAGTGGTCAGGGCTGCAACCTGGGTTGCCGTCAGGGCCTGGATTTGCCCAGTGCTCAAGGCCGCGAAATCCGCCGTTTCGAAAGCACGCACCTGAGCGGTGGAGAGCACAGCGAGATCTTCGGTTTCGATGGCTCGCACCTGGGTGCTGCTCAGTGCAGCGATGCTGCCGGTACTGAATGCCTCGAACTGCGCAGTGGTCAGCGCCACCATCTGCGCCGTGCTAATACCTGCAACATCTTCGGTGGTCATCCCCGCAATATCTGCGGTTGCCAGCGCCTGAACCTGATCCGTGGTCAAACCATCGAAGATGCTGCTCATAGTCTTGTTACCTGCACAGTGTGAGTCTGCATCGGCACATCATCAGAGGCAGGGCCGGAGCAGAAAAAAATCCTAAACAACGTTGGCGGCAGACCCCCGCAGTTCTTTAAGAACTGAACAGAATCTCGCCGCAGCTTTTAATTACGCATAGCGCCCATTTTATGGCGTCAACTATCCATCATCACAGTAATCTAGTGGCACTTGGCCACGCCAGTGGCCGAACGCGCCAACCGACGAACGCAACAAAGCCCAAAGCAAGCGGCATGCCTGCCTTTTGAGCCATCACTCATCAACTATAGATGGAGCAGCGAAAAGCGCTGCCTGGAGATCGACACGCCATACGGCGCACCGGTAGCAGCCTCAGGTCACCACACACAACTTGCGGCAAGCCCTTGCCGACGACAGCGCCACACGAGACTCCAGCGGCAAGAACAGGGCAGTACCGAGCGAACGATTTCGAGTACCCCATGACCGATTGGCGAGTTTCACCCGAGCCCGCCAGCACAACATCGCGGACTACACTGACAGTTAGCCCTCGGATGTCAGGAAACTTCTTCTCATGCAGGTAATGATCATCGAAGACGACGCCTGGATGGCTGACCTGATCAAGCAGATCGTCCTCAAGCTACGCCCGCAGGCCGACGTCAGCTGCTTCGAGCGGGTCGACGCAGCTCGCGCGGCATGGCTGGCCGCCCCCTGCCAGCTGATCATCAGCGACTGGAATCTTCCCGGCGAAAGTGGGGTCAGCCTACTTGAAGAAATTCGTCAACAGGACAGCCAGGTGCCGATCCTGATTATTACCGGGCGCGCCGACCGCGACAGCGTCCTGCAAGTACGGCGCCTGCGGATCAATGCCTTCGTCACCAAGCCCTTCAAGGTGCCCAAGTTGCTTGAGCAACTGGCTACCCTCCTCCCGGAGCAGGAAGAGCAAACGTCAGCGCCGGAAAGCGTCCCACCTGACTTCATGACCTATCTGGCCGAGCTGTCACCAGAGCAGCTCGACCTGCCACTGCTGGATGACACCCAGAAACTGCTGGAACAGCACCTGCATGGTGAACAACTCGACCTGCGCCAGCTGATTAGCCAGATCCAGCACGACACCGCGCTCAGCGCCAGACTGATAGCCGCAGCCAATACACCGGAGTACAACAGTAGCGGCAAGCCCTGCATCAGCCTGTATGAGTCCTTGCAACTACTGGGAGTCAGTACGTCGCTCAACCTGGCTCTGGCGCCCTGTCTGCAGCGCTCCTGCCAGTTGCGCAGCGGGGTATTGCGCCTCTACGCCCAGGCCCATATAGACGAGGCCGAGCAACTCTATGAGCACGCCCGCGAACTGGCATTGCAACTCAAGCTACAACCCTGGCCCTTCCAGAGCGCGGCACTGCTGCAGCGCATGGGCGAGCTCTGCGTGCTGCACCAGGCACAGAACTGGGAAGATCTTGGCCACAGCCTGGAGGATCAGCAACTGCTTGCCGCCCTGCAGCGATACAGCCGGGACTTTGCCGATGCCCTCAAGGACAACTGGCGACTACCAGTTCCCCTGCTGGAGCTGATCAATGCGACTCACGCATTACCAAGTGGCAACCTCAAGCGTGAGCTGATCCTGATGCGCCTGGCTGCAGTGGAGCTGTCGACGACCGTCGACGATCCCGAGCAACAGCGCCTGCGCCGCCTGCTCGGCTTGCCAGATGCCTCAGCCAGCACGGACGCAGCGCCAAACGATACCCCGTAAGCAATATCTGCGCGGCCGGCACAGGAGAGACGCCCGACCAGAAATACAGCAGAAGGACGCAGCCTGCTCCTCCGCAATAACTCCACGCCATATGCCGCACATCAGGCCGGCTCACCTTCATTGCAGCCTACCCTGAGCCGCGTGCCGCCTAGCGTGTAGTGTCAACAGACAGTTAGAATCGCGCCCTCGATCAGGGAGGATTTTCTATGGGCGGCTACGGTCTCGACCGTTTAGGACGCATGACTGTTCTGTTTATGCTCGCCGCCCTGCTGACCATCGGCGCTTACTGGGGCGGCCTGACCGAGCTGGTCGCACGCTGGAGCACCCAGGAAGAATACAGCCACGGTTTTTTCATCCCGCTGATCAGCCTGTGGCTGCTGTGGCAACGCCGCGAAGCCCTGAGCGACAGCCTGGGCGCTCCCGCCTGGAGTGGTCTGCTGCTGCTGTTTGGCGCATCGGGCCTGCTGCTGCTCGGTGAACTGACGGCCATCTTCATTCTTGTGCAATACGCTTTTCTGCTTTGCCTGGCGGCTCTGATCCTTTGCCTGGGCGGCACAGCCCTGCTCCGGGTAACCCTTCTGCCCCTGGCGCTGCTGATTTTTGCAATTCCGCTGCCCTACTTCGTCGATTCGCAGCTGTCCTGGCGCCTGCAACTGCTGTCATCTCAGTTGGGCGTCGCGATACTTCGGGGGCTGGATATTTCGGTATTCCTGGAAGGCAATGTGATCGACCTCGGCACCTATCGCCTGCAGGTCGTCGAAGCCTGCAGCGGGTTGCGCTACCTCTACCCGCTACTGAGCATCGGCTTTCTGGTCGGCTACCTGCTCCGCGCACCGCGCTGGCAGCAGGTACTGCTGTTCCTCTCGACCATTCCCATTACCGTGCTGATGAACAGCCTGCGGATTGCCATGGTCGGCGTTCTGGTCGAGCGCTGGGGAATCGGCATGGCCGATGGCTTTTTGCACTATTTCGAAGGCTGGATCATTTTCCTCGCCTGCCTGGCACTGCTGATGGCGGAAATCTG
Source organism: Pseudomonas fluvialis (assembly GCF_014207935.1). Taxonomy (GTDB): domain Bacteria; phylum Pseudomonadota; class Gammaproteobacteria; order Pseudomonadales; family Pseudomonadaceae; genus Aquipseudomonas; species Aquipseudomonas fluvialis_A. The sequence goes on from NZ_JACHLL010000005.1 coordinate 114,185, forward strand.
GCTGTTCGAACGCCTGGGCAGGCGCCGGCCGGTTCTGACCGTGCTCGCCTTGCCGAACGTGACGGGGCGAGGCGCTGCTCGCGCCCCCCGCTATAGCAAACACGCGCTGACCTATGCCCTGCCCGTGCTACTGCTGGCCGGAGTGAGCGTCAAGCAAGTTGGGGAGCGAGAGGAAATACGCCTCGATCGCCTGCCACTCTCGGCCTTTCCGCTTCAGCTCGAGGAGTGGCGTGCCAGTGAAAGCCGGCTGGAAACCCAGGTGGAAAGCAGCCTGGGCCTGGACGATTACGTCATCGCCGATTACCGCCGTGACAATGGCGATATCGTCAATTTCTATGCCGCCTACTACGGCTCACAGCGCAAAGGCATTTCCCCCCACTCACCGCAGGTCTGCATCCCCGGCGGTGGTTGGCTGATCACCGGGCTGGCCCGCCAGCCGGTGACACTGGGCAACGGCCAGAGCTTCGCCGTGAATCGAGTTCTGATCCAGCGCGGCGAGCAGCGCCAGCTGGTGTATTACTGGTTCGAACAACGTGGGCGCCGCATCGCCAACGAGTACTCGATGAAATGGTATTTGCTGACGGATGCCGTGATGCGCAACCGCAGTGACGGCGCCCTGATCCGACTGACCACGCCAATCAAGGCCTTCGAGGCCCCGGCTACCGCCGATCAACGCTTGCAAGATTTCATGCAGCTGTCCGTACCGCGACTCGCCGTGCATGTTCCAGATTGATTTCCAGGGGTTGGAGAAATGATAAAGCTGCAAAGGAATAACGCCGGCAAGAACATCAGCCACATGGCGCTCGCCCTGTGCCTTTCGGGTCTGCTGGCCTGCTCGTCACCTGAAGAACAGGCCGCCAAGTACTACGAGAAAGGCCTTGCCCTGCTGGAGCAGGGCGATCTGATCAAGGCCCGTATCGAGCTGCAAAATGCCCTGCAGATACGCCCCAGCATGAGCACCGCCTGGTATGCACTGGCACAGATTGCCGAACAGCAAGGCGACTGGGAAAAGCTCTTCTCCCTGCTGAACAAGGTGATCGACCATGACCCCAAGCACCTCGCCGCCCAGATCAAACTGGGACGCCTGCAGCTCGCTGTCGGCCAGCTCGACAAAGCCCTGGCCACCAGCGACATCGCTCTCAAGCTGGCGCCGGACAGTGCTGACGCCCTCGGTCTGAGAGCCGGCGTGCTGTACAAGCTGGAGGACCAGCAGGGCGCGGTCGCGCAGGCCAATGCAGCCCTGACGGTCAGCCCGCACAACATCGACGCCCTGGTGGTGCTGGCAACCGAACGCCTGGCTGCCGGCGATGCCAAGAGCGCCATCGCCTACCTGGACCGTGGTCTCACCGCCAACGAGAAGAACATCGCCCTGCAACTCATCAAGGTGCAGGCCCTGGAGTCACTGGCCCAGACCGATTCGGCCGAAGCAATCTTCCGCCGGCTGATTGCCCTTTACCCGGAAGCCCGCGCCCTGCGCCACGCCCTGGCGCAATTCTATCTGCAGCACCAGCGCCCGGACGCCGCCGAGGCCGAATACCGGACCATCGCCGCCGATCACCCGCGCGACGTTCAAGCCAGGCTGGATGTCGCCAGGTTCATTGGTTCAACCCGCGGCCAGCGGGATGAGCAGGCGTATCTGCAGGAACAGATCGCCATCGAGCCGGGCAACCACGAGTTCACCTTCGCGCTCGCCGCCCTGCATCAAGCGGCGGGCGATCAGCCAGCCGCCGAAAGCGTTTACCGCGACATCATCGCCAGCACCGGTGCCACCCCGGAAGCCATCAAGGCCAAGGGCCTGCTGGCTGGCATCCTGCTGGCCAACGGCAACAAGGCCGAAGCACAGCAACTGCTCAACGAGGTGCTGGCCGGTGACCAGCGCAATGAACAGGGCCTGCTGCTCAAGGCAGGTCTTGCGATCGAAGCTCAGCAGCTGGATCAGGCCATTGCCGACCTGCGCACCATCCTGCGCGACTCGCCCAACTCGCCCCGCGCCCTGCTGCTGCTGGCCAAGGCCCATGAAATGGCAGGGGCTGTCGAGCTGGCCCAGGAGAGCTTTCAAAAGGCCTACGAGGTCGGTAAGCCCAATACCTCTTTCGCCATCGCCTATGCGGAGTTCCTCCTGCAGCGCGGCCAGGCGGCACGCGCCGAGCTGGTCGCCAGCGAATTACTGCAGCATGCTCCCGACCATGTTCCCGCCCTCAAGCTGCTGGCCCAGGCCCGGATCAATCAGGGCAACTGGACGGGTGCGCAGGCAGTGGCGGACGGCATGCTCAAGCACGACGACCAGAGCCAGGCTGCCGATCAGGTTCGCGGTGCGCTCTACGCCGCACGCAAGGACTACTCGGAAAGCATCGCCGCGTTTCGCCGTGCGCACGATGCCGCGCCCGCCGACATTCAGCCCATCGTCGCGCTCGTGCGCTCCTACATGTTGGCCAACAAGCCCGATGAGGCCATTACCTTCCTTCAATCCGCGAGCCAGGCCAGCCCGAACAACCCCACCACGCAGCTCCTGCTGGGTGAGCTGTACGCTGCCAAAGGCAACATTGCGCAAGCCGAAAAGCACTTCCAGCAACTGCTCCAACTGCAACCAGAGCAGGCCACCGGCTATGTCAAACTGGCCGGCCTGTACATGCGCAGTGGCAACCTTGCAGAAGCGGAACGCACCATCGGCCTGGGACTGGGCAAGACCCCCGGACACGTTGAACTGCTCACGGTGCAGGCCAGCCTCTTCGAGCTGGGCAAGCGCTACGAGGACGCCATCCAGGCGTATGAGATACTGCTCAGGCAACACCCCGGTTCGGATATCATCACCAACAACCTGGCCAGCCTGCTCAGCGAGCAACGCCAGGACCAGGCCAGCCTCACCCGCGCCTATGAGCTGGCGCAGCGCTTTCGTCGCAGTGAAGTGGCCTATTTCAAAGACACTCTGGGCTGGGCCAGCTACCGCGTTGGCAAAATCGCAGAGGCCGCCAAGCTGCTCGAAGAAGTCGTCGCGCAAGCACCCGACCAGGCGATCTTCCGCTACCACCTGGGCATGAGCTATCTCGCGCTGCACAACAAGGAACAAGCCCGCAAAGAACTGCAGAGCGTGCTGGCCTTGAGTCAGGGCAACAATTCCGCCGATGCCGAACGTGCCCAAGCGGCCCTGAACACCCTGTAAGGCCCACGCCATGTACGAAGCATTCTACCGACTCGCGGAAAAACCCTTTTCCATCCAGCCCGACCCCGACTTCCTGTTCATGAGCAGGCGTCACGACATGGCCTACGCCATGCTCGAATACAGCCTGGCAAACAAGGCCGGATTCAGCGTGATCAGCGGCGAAATCGGCTGTGGCAAGACCACCCTGATCCGCAAGCTGCTCGACAATCTGGGCGATGAGGTACTGACCGGGCTGGTCAGCAACACCCACGCCGACATCGCCGATCTGCTCGAATGGGTCATGCTGGCCTTCGGGCAGCCCTATCAGGGGCTGTCCAAGGTCGCCCTGTACGATGCCTTCCAGCAATTCCTGGTCGCGCAATATGGCGCCGGCCGGCGCGTGCTACTGATCGTCGACGAAGCGCAGAACCTCAACCCCGGGGCACTGGAGTCACTGCGCATGCTGTCGAACATCAATGCCGACAAGGATCAGTTGCTGCAGATCATCCTGGTCGGTCAACCCCAGCTGCGCGACCTGCTACGGCGCCCCGAGCTGCGTCAACTGGCCCAGCGAGTAGCGGCACACTTCTTCATTCCCCCGCTGGAAGAGTCTGAAGTGGCGCGCTACATCGAGCATCGCCTGGCCGTGGCCGGGCGCAGCGAAGCCCTGTTCACCCCGGAGGCCGTCACCCGCATCGCCCAGCTCAGTCGCGGCATCCCACGCAGCATCAACATTCTCTGCGATACCGTGCTGGTCTACGGCTACTCCGCCGAGCGTGAGCCTATCGATGCCGAGCTGATCGAGGAAGTCGTTTGCGACCAGGACGAGTTCGGCCTGTTCACGCGCGACTGAGCGCATACAGGCACGACTGCGCTCAACGGCTACGGTGCAGGCGCAAGGTCCGCCAGAGAAACTGCGGATTGCCCAGCACATAGCGCTGGAACAGGCGGCGCGGCTCCAGCAACAGACGGTATGCCCATTCGCAACCCAGTCGGCGTACCCAATGCGGCGCACGCGTGACCTTGCCCCCCAGAAAATCCAGGATGGCACCACCACACACCACGACGCTGGGGAGATCCAGAACGGCCAGCCGAGCGGCCAACCACTCCTGCTTGGGCATGCCCATGCCCAACACAATCAGTTCCGGACGCTCTCGCTCGGCCAGCCCGAGGTAGTGCTCCAGCTCTGCGAAACCATGCGCCGTCGAGATCACACTCACGCCGAACTCGCTCTCGGCACGCTCCGCCGCCTGCTGCAGGAATGGCTCGCAAGTTCCCCACAGGGCAACGCGGCGGCCGCGGTAAGACGCCAGCAGTTTGGGAATGAAATCGGTGCCATTCATATTCAGGCCGACAGGCATGCCCAGACGACGCAACAGGATCGCCATGCCGGAGCCGTCACGCAGTAACACCTGGGCCGCACTCAGCGCCTCATGATAATCGGCATTGCCGGCCGACAGATTGAATGCATGCGCGTTGACAAAGCCGACCACCGTACAGCCCCCCGGACTGGCAAGCTGTTCGAGCAGGCGCTGTTCGGCCGAGACGTCGGAGACCAGATGCAGCCGCGCCAGCAATGACTGCCAGCGTTGCTGCCAGTGCAGCGACCGGCTCATGGCTCATCCCGCCTGGAGCGTACCCACTCGACCTGCCGTTTGAGCGCGAAGCCCAGATACAACGGGAGCTTCTTCAGCGCATACACCGGCGCATAAAGCAGTGTCGGTAACGACAGCAAATCACGCCCGCAGCGCCACCAGGCAAGCAACACGGCAGCTCCGAGAAGGGTCGCCAGCAGGGTCGCCAGCAGTGCCGGCGCGGCCTCAGAGCTGATCGCCAGCCAACCCCAGGCCGCCACCAGAACCAGCAACACCAACAGCGTCAGCAAGGCCAGCGGCGGCACCAGCAGATCCAGTGTCATGCCCAGTAGGCGCCAGTCAGAACGCCGGAACGACTCACTCAGCAGACGCGGGACCTCGTTGAGGATGACGCCCAAATGCCCATGTTCCCAGCGCTTCCGCTGGCTGCTGAGTCCCTCATCGCTACTGGGGAAATAACTGATCACCTGCGCCGCCGGGCAGAACAGTGGCGGCCGGCCCTGCCGGCAGAGGTCCAACCCCATCTGCAGATCCTCGACCAGATGACCACTGGCCAGGTTGATGGCACCGAGATCACGCCAGGCGAACGCCATGCCAGAGCCCATCAACTGGCAAGGCAGGCCAAGCACAGCCCATCCCGACGGGCGCAACAGGTTCTTTACCCGCCAGGCGAACTCGGCAATGCGTACTTTCAGGCCGGCCTGCTCTGGGGCACGCATCAGGTACAGCGCCTGCGCCGGCCGCGCAGTGGCGACGCAGGCTGCAGCCAGGCGCTGCAGAGCCTGTTCGCCCAGCTCACAATCGGCATCGAGAATGATCACGATATCCGGCGCATCGGCCTGCAAATGCGCGCGACCAAAATCCAGGGCATAACCCTTGCCACGCCGCTGCGGATCATGGCGCTCCACGACCTCCGCTCCCGCCTGGCGGGCCAGGGCCGCGGTATCGTCGCTGCAGTTATCCGCCACGACCAGCAAGCGATCTCCAGACTGCAGCTGTGGCAACACGCCGGCCACTGTGCGGGCAATCAGCAGCGCTTCATCGTGCGCCGGCATCAACACCGCCAGTCGAGGTCGCGTCGGCAAGTCAGGCGCAGAACGACTGGTTCGACCGGCCAGCAGCACCTGCACCGCCAGCACCGAAACCGGCAGCAGAATCAACCCCAGCATCGCCAGCAAAAGCCAACTGATCAGCGCACTCATGCCTGCCTCCGGAACAACTCGGCCAGCTTGCTCGCCTCACGATCAATCGAATGCCGCTCCAGAACCCGCGCATAAGCCGCATCGCCCATGCGCTGGAGTACCTCGACAGGCTGCGCGAGGCAGTCGTCGAGGGCCGCGACCAGGCCATCAATGGCTCCGGCCGGGAATAACCAGCCGTTTTCGCCCGGTCGAACCAGTTCCGGGATACCCGCCACGTAAGTGGTGAGCACCGGGCGACGCAGTGCCATGGCCTCCATGATCACGACCGGCAAGCCCTCGGCGAAGCTGGGCAGCACCAGAGCCCGCGCCGCCAGCAGTTCTGCACGGACCTGTTCGCTGCTGATCCAGCCAGTGATCCGAACCCGATCCTGCAAGGCATGGCGCTCGATCAGCGTCTCGATCTGCTTACGCATCTCGCCATCGCCCGCCAGTACCAGCTCGAACGAACAGCCGCGCTCGGCCAGCTGTCGAGCCGCTTCAAGCAGCAGCAGCTGACCCTTCTGCTCACACAGGCGGCCGACGCAAACCAGCCTCGGGGTCGCGGGAACAGGAACCGGCTCGACCTCATGGAAAGCCCGTTCCAGACCGCAGTGAACTACCTCGACCTTGTGCCAGTGCGCGTGCTCGACCCAGCGGTACAACTGACTACGGCCGTAAGAGCTGATCGCCACCACAAAAGCCGCGCGGCGAACCTTTTCACCCAGGTGGATGAACTCCGGCTTGTCGAACTCTTCCGGGCCATGCACGGTGAAACTGTATGACGATCCACCGAGCGCCGCCGCCAACATCACGACTTCCGCCGAATTGGTCCCGAAGTGTGCATGCACATGCCGGGTCTCGTTCCGCACCAGCCAAGGCAGCAGACGGCAAGCCTCGGCCAGGTAGACAACATGATAGAACCAGGCCCGATCAGCACGCCGCCCCATGCGCAGCGCCAGCCCCAGTGCCGCCATGAAGCGCCGCGGGCTTTTCAGGACGCGCAACAGCACCGGCAGCAGCAAACCAGCCAGCCCCGCCTGCAGGACATAACGCGTGCGCTCACGTTCGCGCACATCCTCGGCATCCACCAACTGGTCGTCCCAGCCGCGCAGAGCGATGCGCTGCACCTCGAAGCCCTGGCGCTCAAGGGCAAGTATCTCGCGACGGATAAAGCTGTGGCTGACCTTGGGATATTGGTTGACGAAATAGGCAATACGCATGGACTCAGTCTTCCTGACTTGGGCGGGGTCTTACTACTGCGGGAATGCCAACGGCCATGCAGTTATCCGGCACATCACTCAACACGACGGCGTTAGCCCCTATCACGGCGTGATTACCGATACGCACCGGGCCGAGAATCTTCGCCCCGGCACCAATATCGACATGCCCGCCAATCTGCGGAGCACCGCCACGGCCACGAGTACCAATGGTGACCTGCTGGAACAGCAGGCAATTAGGTCCGATCAGCGCCTGCGGATGCACCACCACACCATTAGGGTGAGGCAACAAGAGTCCGCCACCGATGCGGGCATTCAGAGGAATATCGGCACCACTGATCACCGACCAGAACACATGCCGAAGCACCGCCCACTTCTTCAGCAACCAGGAAAAAGGATTGCTCCGGCTCTGATGGCGCTGATAACTGCGAATGGCAGCCAACAGTGAACGCGACGGCGACCAGCTCAGCAGAGTCTTGAACTCCCGCGTCATATCAACTTCATGCGCAGACACGTCATAGCTCTCGTTCATCTATTTGTACTCAATCAACTGCGCCCGGGTGGCGCGCAAGCGTCCCCACCAGTACTTCAACTGGCCCTGCAACTCGGGAAACTTGCCCAGCACCAGGAAGGCCGCCTGCAACCAGTTCTGCCGTGGGCTCAGCGCGCCTCGCCGGGCCATACGAAGCACCTGCAGGGGATACAGCAGCAGGCCAGCCAGCGCCCAGCCACCCAACAGCGGCATGCTCAACAGCACACCCAGCGGAATGCCAAGTCCCCACAGCCAGGCACGCTGCGACTCACGCAGCCAATGCCGCGCAGGCGAGCGACCATGCATAACCGCGCCCTCGGCAAAGGCATGCCCTGCACGCACACTGCGCTGCCACCACTGACCGAAACGGAGCATGGCCGCGTCGTGCAGGGTCATCTCCTCATCCAGGCGCCAGATGCGCCAGCCAGCGGCGCGCAAGCGCACGCAGAGTTCGGGCTCCTCGCCTGCAATCAGATCCGGATTGAAACCCTGCACTTCACTGAATGCCGACACCCGCATAAGGGCATCTCCACCACACGCACTGGCCTCGCCATGCGGAGTGTCCCACTCGCGGTCGCACAGCCAGTTATAGATCGAACGCTCAGGGAAGCGCTCGCGCCGCCGCCCGCACACCACGGCGAACTCCGGCTGCTGTTCCAGAAAACTGCGCGCCTTGTCCAGCCAGCCGGCGACGACCTCGCAGTCACCATCGACGAACTGCACATAGCGCAGCGCCGGATACAGCCGCAGCAGCTGCTGCGCCCCGGCGTTACGCGCCCGAGCGGCGGTAAAGGGCGTAGACAAGTCCAGCGCCAGCACCTCGACACCCAGCCCTAGCGCCAACGCCGGCGAGCCATCGGTAGAGCCAGAATCGACATAAACAATGCAGTCACTGCCAGCCTGCAATGAACGCAGACAGCGCTCCAGACGCTCGCCCTCATTACGGCCGATGACCACTACACCCAACTGCGCAGCCATCCCTGCTGCCTCCTGGCTCATGGCTGAACTGCCTCATCCACTACATTCAGCTGTCGCTCACAACGCTGACGGATGCTCGGTTTGGCGCAGAGCACCACGCTATTGGCCGGTACCGAGCAGGCCAAGACGACATTGGCGCCGACCACGCTGCCTGCCCCGACCTCAATGGCACCGACTATCACCGCGCCGGCACCAATATCGCAGCGATCACCGATCACCGGCTTCAGCCAGCGCGGATCACCGCGCCGCTTGACGCCAAAGGTGGTGTTCTGGCGGATATGCACGTCATCACCAATCGACAACGCCCCCAGCACCATGCCGCCGTGATGCCAGATCCGCACGCGTCGGCCGACGTGCACTGTGTATTTGAGACTGATACCCGCCAGCCACTCCACCAGCTTTTCGAGGACCTTGTACAGCAACGATAGCGGCCAGCGCAGCAGGCGACTGCGCAACCCCATGCGCCAGTTGCCGAAACGGTGCACCGCAAGCGCCCAGAAGCCCTGACTGAACGGATCCCGCTCATGGGTAACAAAGTCTTCCTGCAGCAGGGCCCAGAAACCAATGTCAGGTGGATTGCAATTACGCATCCCGAGCTGCACGTCACTCTCGGGACGGTCCGAGGTCACCTCGATCATTTTGCCCCCAGGTAGCTGTAACGAAGAAAATCCCACCATAACCGGGGAGGATTCTCATTGGGCTTGCGCCGTACGGCCCGCCAGGCACGCCCCACCGGATAACACAGCAACCAGGCCAGATTGGCCAGATGCAGGTAGCCAGCCCCATGATGCTTACGGAAGAAATAGTCCCGCGAATCAAACCAGTACTTCGGTCGACGCTTGAGCATCCGCGTCTTGCCGGTAACCCCGGATGCCTGCCCGGCCAGATGCACCACACTGAAGTCCGGCCAGTACCACACCTGATAGCCATGCGCCTGCGCCGCCAGGCAGTAGTCGGTCTCCTCGAAGTACATGAAGTAGCGCTCGTCCATCAAGCCAACCACGCTCAGCAGTTCAGCCCGCATGAACAAACTGGCTCCGCTGACCCAATCGGTCTGGTGCGGCTGCGCACTCGGCGGGGGAGCAATTCGATAGCGCTCTAGCAATCGCGACAGCGGACCGAAACCCAGCGTCGCGTCAATCTCCGACCACAGCGTCGGCTGGCGAAAGGCGCTACAACGGACACCACCGTCCTCATCTTCAATGCGTGAGCCAACAATGCCCACCTGCGGACGATCGTGGAAAAACTCCAGCAAAGGCCGCACCGCATTAGCCTGCAAATAGGCATCCGGGTTGAGCAGCCAGACAAACTCATCGGTGCCAGCCCCCTCGCCACTCAACACCTCAGCCAGACACTGGCGAATCGCCTCATTGTTTCCGTAGGCAAACCCGCCATTACGCGGCGAGACGATGAAGCTAATCGGGAAACCGCACTCAAGGCGCGGCAGCTCCTGCTTCAGCAGCTCGGCAGAGCCATCCGCCGAGCAGTTGTCGATGACCACGGCCCGTACGTCGATTCCCTCAGAGAGCAACGGCAGCAAAGAGCGCACACAACCCAGCGTGAGTTGCGGAGTTCGGTAGTTGACAATCAAGACCCAGAGCTTCATGGCACGTCCACTACAGCTTCCATCCCCGGTAACAAGCTCAACTCAGCACCCGCTGCTGCTGGTCGAGATGCCCTGCCAGGCGCAAAGCCAGCTGCAGCAATGGCATGGTCGGGTTACAGGCGCCGCCAGTGGCGAACACGCTGCTACCCGCCACATACAGATTCTCCGTGGCAAACACGCGGCAGTCCTGATCAACCACACCGGCGGCGGCCTCCTTGGCCATTCGCGTCGTACCCATGTGATGTGCGTGGGGACCTGCGACCAAGGGCAGGCTCTCATCGTAGATATTCTCATTGAGCTTGACGAAGCCCAACCCGCTCTCGGCAAAGCGCTTGGCCACCTCCAGGCCGATGTTCTTGATCGTGCGCCGATCCTCCGTCGCCAACGCCCAGTGCAAGCTGACTTTGCGCATACCCAGCGCATCGCGCTCCTCAAGCAACTGCAGGCGGCTAGAAGGATTGGGGAACTGCTCAATCAGGGTGCTGATCTCTCCGTCACCCGGGCAGTTGAAGCTGGAGACGAACGATACCTTGTCGGCCACACCCATGCGGCAGGCCAGGTTCTTGAAGAAGCTCTTGATTTCCGCCGTGCGCCCATAGGATTTGACCTCCTCCAGCACCTTGAAGGTCGTATTCCCCTTGCCACTGCCATGCCGCCCCACGAAAGCATCCGTGGTGTAGTACTGACGTGGGCTCTGCGCCAAGCCCTCTGCCAGGATGAAGCTCCCCAGATTGATATTGAGGTGCTCCATGAAGCAACGCCCCGCCAGACCATCTTCCCGGATCACCCCGGCCGCACGCAGCGAATCACTGTTGAGCAACTGGCGGGCATTCTCGATTGCCCCCATCGCCAGGATGAAATGGCTGGCATTCACCTGCTCATGGTTCCTGGCGTAGTCGCTCACGGTTACTGCGACAACCCGCTTCTTGGCTGCATCGAACTGCAGGTCAACGCCGTTGCAGTTGATGAAGACATCAAGCCCCTGCGTTTCCTGCAGCTCTTTCTCATACTTCTGGGCAAAACGCGTTGGCGGACTCAGTTGAAACTGATCGGCGGCGAAATCATCGCCGGCCAGAGGAGGATTGAGCGCCTGAAAACCCTGCACAGCCTGCAGATCGAGAATCCCCATGGCCTCTGGCATATAGCGGGCAAATTCGGCATAGGAGATCGGCCATCCCGGCATACCGGCAACAGACTCGCGCGCAAAGTCCGACGCATCGAATGGACGGCAACGGCCTGTCCAGTGATTCGACGTTCCGCCCAGGAAACGCAGGCGTGTAGCCGCAACATAGGCATCCTGAGCGGTGGACTGCACCTGATACAGATCCTGTGAGCGGGCATCATAAGAACGTCCCCCTCCCTCAGCCAACAGCACCTTCCAACCGGCCCGCGCCAGCTTCAGCGCGACCGTGATTCCGGCCGGCCCGGCACCGAGGATGCAAAAGTCATAGTGCGCACGCAGCTCTTTCTGCGTCTGGTAGTCCTTGATCATGCCGAGCCCTGACGGAAGTACTTGGCTGGCAGCACCCAGCCATTAATGACTACAAAGTCCCCCGAGGAACCCGGAGCATTGCGCCCCAAACCAAACAATCCGCTCCCCACGCCCAACAGCAAGGCTGAACGCAGAAAAACCCGGCGAGCAAAACCCTTCCCCGAATGCGGCTCAGTGCGCATATGCAAACTCCCTTTTTCAAAATCCAAGTTTCTACACAACCCGCACAGCACGCCATCCGGCGCTTTCCCGCCAGATGACCAATAAGGCTCTAGCTCTCGCTGCGCGGCTCACCAAAGAAGAATGCGGCGCGCTGAGCTTTAAGTTGCGGTTCTATCCGAGGGTCATACGCCCCCTCGCGCTGCTTGATCAACTCTATCCAGGGATATGCTTCGCAGCGTTTCTCCAACCGCACGACCAGTTCCTCGGTGGTGCAAATCGGGCGAGCCGGATTGCCTCCAACCACCATGCCAGACGGCACGTCCTTGGTAACCACCGCACCCGCTGCCACAATCGAGTCAGGTCCGATAGTCACGTTCGGCATGACGATGGCTCCGTGACCGATAAAACAGTTGTCCCGAATATCCACGGCGCCCACTGAATCGAGCTTCTTGCCGTAGCGGGTATTAAGGATGCGAATGACACCGTCATGCCCCAGCACAGTGCAGTTGGCCAATGTGACGTTACTACCGATGCGGACCAAATTCGGGTCAGTGATGTTACATCCCAAACTGATGCGCACATCTCGACCTATGGAATGCAAACCGCCCCACTTTCCCAAATACTCCGCCCACTCATACGCTGAGGGCTTACAGAGTTTCCGATACAACGCCCGGCCTCGCCCGGTTCGCATCGCAACTAGAGCCAGTAATCGTTTCAACACCTGCAGCCCCCATTAGCCCAACAGATAGTCCATTAACCAGCCCGCTGCCAAACCCAGCAGCAGGACAGGCAACACAACCAATTCCCGCCCTGGACTGAAAAAGCCCAAACGCCTACTAGCCCATATCACCAGAAGCAGCGTCGGCAGCTTGTGTAGCGCCACCCCCCAAAGCGCCCATTCCGGCCCGCCAAGCGCCAGTAGCAGCGGCAGTAATGACCAGAGGGCGGCAAAGCGCAGCAGATTATCCAACGCCAGATACTTACTCCTCCCGAGAGCCAGCCAGAGCTGCTGGGCGACTACATAACGCAGCATGAATAATGACCAGGCGAGCACAGCGAGCATTTGCCCAGCTTGTGAATAGCGCTCGTCATACAACCAGCCAATCAAAACGGGCGCAGCTACAGAGAGGAAACCACAGGAAAACAGCAGCACAAAATCGGCCAAGAGGCGCAAGCGTTGATAGAGATGGCGTAAGCGCAGGGGATTATCCGCACGCACAGCCTCACTGAACGCCGGCAGAGCAACCGCCGCCGCAAACTTTTGCACTGCGGTTTCCACAGCTCCCAGCAGCAGGATGGCAATGGCGTAGATTCCCAGCTCCGCCGCCGACAGGCTCCCGGCCAACCAGATGCGATCGCCCTGCGCTGCCAGTACGCCGACCACCGAGGACAACAGAATCCAGCGACCGAAACTGACCAGTTCGCTTAAGGCCTGACGATCCCAGCATGGACGATTCGCAGGCCCAACGAACCACAGGTGGCTGAGCAGGGTGGTAATCAAGACGGAAACCAAACCAGCAACCACCAGAGACCAGATACTGCCAGTCCACCAGCCGAGCAACAGCATGACCAGCAAGCCACCGCTCTGGGCAACCAGTTCGCCAAGCGCCACTTTACTCTGCTGAAAATTACGAAATGCCAAGGCCACCTTGGTCGATTGAAAGCCACTGATCACCGCGGATAAGCCGGTCACCGCGAGAACCCCTGGCAACTCATCAGCCGCATAGGTAGAGCCCGCAGGCAACCATTGCCTCTGCTGAGCCAGCCAGGCCAGCGCCGCGATCAGCACGGTGAGGGCGAACAGCACGAAGCCACGGACAATCTGCAGGGTCCAGGCGGTATCAAGAAAGAGAGGGTCCTGACCGCGCTTGCTCTGGATGATGTTCTGCCGCAGGCCAATATCGGAGAACAAGGCCAAGACCACCGACAGGGTGGTCGCAATCATCATGATGCCGAACATTTCCGGCACCAGCAGGCGCGCCATGATAAGGTTGCCGCCCAAACGCATGGCCTGGGAAGCGATCAACGCCGCCAGGCTCCATGCCCCGGCAGACATGGCTCGCCCGCGCAGGCTGGACGATGGCACCGAGCCTCCTGAAGCCATAGTATCATTCCCTGATTTATCGGCCGGCAAGGTACCACAGCCGCGCTCCAGCGGCCACACACCGCCCCTTCAACGGATGAAGGCAGCCTCATGCCCGAGCACTTACGCGCCCTGATCGTCATTGTCATTCTCGCCACTGCCGTCTTCAGCCTGGCAGGCAAAACCGCCACTCAACTCATTCCGGCAAGAGATTTCAAGCGACGGCGCAACCTGTGGTTCGCCCTGACCCTGCTGGCCTTCCTGACTCACAGCTTCTGGCTCTATGCTGCCGCCGCAACCTTCTGCCTACTGCTGACCAGGCGACAGGAACACACGCCTCTCGCGCTATTCTTTCTTCTGCTTTTCGTCATGCCCCCCGCCACGGTGCAGATACCGGGGTTCGGACTGATCAATTACCTGATCAAGCTCGACCACCCACGCCTGCTGGCACTGGTCATTCTCCTGCCGGCCTTTTTTACCCTGCGGCGCCAACCCGGCGTGATTCGTTTCGGTCGTCTGTGGCCAGACCGGCTGCTGCTTGCCTACCTGCTTCTGGTGGCGCTGCTCTATTTGCGCGAGACCACCCTGACCGACAGCCTGCGCCAGAGCCTGTACCTGCTAATTGACGTGCTCCTGCCCTATTACGTGGCCAGCCGTGGGTTGCGCCAGTTGCAGGATTTCAGAGATGCCTTGCTCGCATTCACCCTGGCGGCCATGGTCCTGGCGCTGATCGGCCTATTCGAGTACGCGCGTCACTGGCTGCTATACAGGGCCCTGCTTGGCGCACTCGATATCGAGTGGGGGCTCATGGGCTACCTCGGTCGCGGCGGCTCCCTGCGCGCCGTGGCCACTGCTGGGCAGGCGATCGTGCTGGGCTACATCCTGGCCGTAGCCATCGGTTTCTATCTCTTTCTGCAAGGCGTTACGACCAGCCGCCTGCAACGCTGGTTAGGCGGCCTGTTACTGGCAGCGGGACTGTTTGTGCCGTTATCGCGCGGCCCATGGATTGGTGCAGCCATCATGCTGGCTACTTTTATTGCCAGCGGGCGCCATGCCCTCAAACGGCTATTCCTGCTGACCATGGCCGGCCTGCTCAGTCTGCCACTGCTGATGATCATTCCGGGCGGGCAAAAGCTGCTCGACCTGCTGCCCTTCATCGGTTCGGTGGAGAAGGAAAACATCACCTACCGGGAGCGCCTGATTGATAACTCTCTCATCGTCATTGAGCGCAATCCCTGGCTAGGCTCCGTAGACTACCGGAAGACCCCGGAAATGCAGTCGATGATTCAAGGACAGGGGATTGTCGATGTGGTGAATACCTATCTTGGGGTCGCCCTCGAGGTTGGCCTGGTTGGTCTGATGCTGTTCACGGCATTCTTTGTGACGATCCTTCAGGGTATCAGGCAGGCCTTGCGCAGGCTGCCCCGCCATCAGAACGAGGCCCGAAACCTCGGCCGCGCTCTACTGGCCACACTGTGCGGTGTTCTAGTGATCATCTTCACAGTCAGCAGCATCAGCATCATCCCGGTGGTCTATTGGTCTGTCGCCGGCATCGCAGTGGCCTATGTTCAATGGGTACGCCTGCAAACACAGCCCCACGCCACACTCGACAGGTGATTCCATGCTCTTACGTCTTCGCCCTGTACGCACGACCGTGCTGGCTGTTCTGCTCAACATTCTGCTGGCGCCAGCCATCTGGGCATCGGACTGGCAGGTCCAGCTGGATGACAAGAGTGGTCTGCCGGTACTGGATCGCGGCGGAAGTCCTGCCCTACAAAGCTCATTCGCCTTCTGGCAGGGCAACTGGGCCTGGGCCAATACATCAAGCCGCCTACAGATCAATGGTGACTACAACTACAGCCTGACGGCAGAAAACCAGAGCCTGGACTTCAATCTGGCGGCGATCATCAAGCGCCCCGACGAGCAACAGCTGACGTGGGAGTTCCGCATCGACGCAGGCAGCCAGATCGACACCATCATCGGCGGGGGTGTGGTCTTCAAGTTTGACTTAGCCAATCTAGGGGCTGAGATGGGGCAGCCCAGACTCCTCAGCGACAATCGTGGCTGGTCATGGGGCAACGAAAGCCGTCGCCTTGAACTGAAATTCGATGCGCCACTGGCACGACTGTACTTTGAGCGCGGCAATCCGGCGGAAATACGCGCCTTTTTCTTCAAGGACAGCCTATCTCCGGGCCAACAAACCATCAGAGCCAGCCTGACTCTCAGCGGCGATATTGCCATTGCACCGACCGCCGAAGAGCGCTTCGGACCAGCAGACATCAGTTCATGGCCAAGCGACAACCTTGACTGGAAGACCTCCCCCGTCGATCTGTCCTTCCTCAACGCCGCGGAAAAACCGGCAGGCAAGCGTGGCTTTCTCCGTGCCGTCGGTGAGCAGTTGCAATTCGCAGACGGCACGGCGGCACGTTTTTGGGGTACCAACCTCTCTGCCAACACCCTGTTCGGCACCCCCCATGACGCGGTCAGGCTGCAAGCCAGACGCCTCTCCGAGCTGGGTTTCAACCTGGTCCGCCTGCATCACCACGACTCGCCCTGGGTCAATCCGAATATCTTTGGTGACCGCAAGCAGGTCGCGAGTACTCAGCAACTCAGCGCCGAATCGCTTGAGCGGATCGATTGGTGGATCAAGTGCCTGAAAGACGAAGGCATCTATGTCTGGCTGGACCTGCATGTGCAGCGCGCCCTGACGGAGCGGGACAACATCTTCGCCTTCGACGAGATCCGCAAAGGCAAGGAGACGGCGGACCTCAAGGGCTATGCCTACGTCAACGCCACAATCCAGAGTGCCATGAAGCGCTTTGCCGAAGACTATGTAAGCCATGTCAACTCGCACACGGGGCTGGCCTATAAAGACGATCCAGCCATCGCCGCCATGCTGCTGACCAATGAGAACGATATCACCCACCACTTCGGCAACGCCCTGCTGCCCGACAAGCAGGTACCACAACACAGTGAGCTGTACATGGCCGAAGCCGAAGCCTTCGCCGAACGGTTTGATCTGCCTGCCAGCCAGACCTGGCGAGCCTGGGAGCATGGACCGGCCAAGCTGTTTCTCAACGACCTAGAGCGGCGCTTCAACGCTGAAATGATCCAGCACCTGCGGGCGATGGGGGTACGCGTACCGATTGTCACTACCAGCACGTGGGGTGGTAACGGCCTCAGTTCGCTGCCAGCACTGACTACCGGAGACCTCATCGACGCACACAGCTATGGCGGTCTCGGCCAACTGGAACGCAACCCGCAGAGCAGTGCCGGCATCATGCACTGGATTGCCGCCGCTCAAGTCGCAGGCAAGCCGGTCAGCGTGACCGAGTGGAACACGGAGCCCTTCCCGACCCCGGACAGGCATGCTCTGCCGCTTTATCTGGCAGGCAGCGGTGCCTACCAGGGCTGGGACGCGCTCATGCAATACGCCTACAGCCAAGAACGCATCAATGGCAGCTGGATCACCGCCTCGAACTGGCATGCTTACACCGACCCGGCACTATTGGCCACGCTACCGGCGGCGGCTTTGCTCTACCGACGTGGCGATATTCGCGAAGCCAGCACCACGTTCATCTTCGCTCCGAGCGCCAGTACCCTGTTCAACCAGCGGATCAATCCAGCCAATTCGATTGCCCTGCGCAGCGCCGCGGAGAAAGGCAAGCTGCAAATCGCCATGCCGGAAACCCCGGAGTTGCCTTGGCTGCAGCCAAGCCCGATTGCACAGAACGCCCAGATCATTCGCGATCCTGGACAATCCGTCCTGGATAGCAGCAACTCATCGAGCAGCGATAACGGGGAGCTACGACGCAACTGGCAGCAAGGCATCTTCACCATCAACAGCCCTCGCTCGCAGCTTGCCACCGGCTGGCTTGGCGGCGAGTCGATCGAGCTTGGCGAACTGAGCATCGCCAGCAAGACTCGCAATGCCAGCGTGGCTCTGCAGAGCCTAGACGGCCAACCGCTCGCAAAATCTCGCAACCTGCTGATATCCATCGGCACCCGCGCCATCCCCAGGGATGGCAACAAGGTCCCCTTCTATGTCGAACCATTCGAAGGGCAGCTCTCGCTCACGGCACCAGCGGGTCTCAAGGTCTACCGGCATGGTATCCTTGCACAACTTGAGGAGCAGCCCAGTACTTACGCAAACGGGCGCTACACAATCAAGCTAAACGGAACATTAGCGACAAACTGGCTGTTCATCCGCTAGCCAAAACGGCAGCCGGACGCCCACCTGCAGACAGGTGTTGCAGCAGTTTGCGGGAGAGATCAATGAAGATCCTGGTTGTAGGTGGCGCCGGTTATATCGGCTCGCACATGGTCAAGCACTTGCTGCGCGCTGGGCACTCGGTGGTGGTCGCAGACAACTTTTCCACCGGTTATCGCAACGCCGTCCCGGACTGCTGCGCCTGCGTGGAACTGGATATCGCCAATAGCGAAGCGCTCGATACCCTGTTTGCCACTCACTCGTTTGAAGTGGTCTTTCATTTCGCATCTTTCACCCAGGTGGGCGAGTCGATCGAGCAACCCGGCAAGTACTACAGCAACAACCTCAGCGCCACGCTGACCCTGCTGCAGACCATGCTCAGATTTGACGTCAAGCGCTTCATCTTTTCCTCGACCGCCGCCGTCTATGGCAACCCACAGACCACCCCGATCGACGAGGATCATCCCAAACAGCCGATCAACCCCTATGGCCGCAGCAAGCTGATGGTCGAGCAGGTACTCGAAGACCTCGACCAGGCCCACGACCTGAAGTCCGTCAGCCTGCGCTACTTCAACGCCGCAGGTGCCGATCCGGAAGGGACGCTCGGCGAACGCCACGACCCCGAGACCCATCTGATTCCGCTCATCCTCCAGGCAGCATCAGGACGGCGCAGCGAGATAACCATTTTCGGCAATGACTACGATACGCCGGATGGCACCTGTATTCGCGACTACATCCATGTCAGCGATCTGGTCGATGCGCATGCACGTGCTCTGGACTTCATCATCGAGCAGAAATGCAGTGCCACCTTCAACCTAGGTAATGGCACAGGCTTCTCCGTACGCCAAGTCATCGACACCGCCAGACGCATCACGGGCAAAAACATCCAGATTCGCGAGGCCGCCAGACGCGCAGGAGATCCCGCGCGCCTAGTGGCAGACGCACATCGGGCCCGCGATCAGCTCGGCTGGCAACCGCGCAACAGCTCGCTGGAGCAGATCATCGAGGATGCCTGGCACTGGGAACAGCAGTACCCCTGGAGCTAAGTGAGGGGGATCAGGGGTAGTAGCCGTGACTCTCCGACTCGGCCTTGTTCAGCACAGTACCGATCAGGTTGCTGGCCGGGAGATGATGCAGGCAGTCCTCGATCTCCTTGCGACTGCTCATGCCATTGGCTACCACCAGCAACACGCAATCGATCTTTGGCAGAACGGCAATGGTATCGTCGGAGCTGAGCAGTGGCGGCAAGTCGAAGATCACGATGCGCGACTCGTAGCGCTCACGCAGATCATCGATCAGGCTCGCCACTCGAGGCGATGAAAGTAGTTCGGTGGAGTGTGAAATCGGCGCCTTGGTCGGCAGCACGACAAACCTCGGCAGAGCGGGATTGACCAGCACCTCCTGCAGTTCGGCATCCCCCCCCAGAAGGTCATTCAGCGAACGCTCCATCGGCAAGCCGAGATAGCTGCCGATCTTCGGCCGACGCAAGTCGAAATCCACCAGCAATGCGGTCTTGGTCGTGTAGTGCGCAATGCTCATCGCCAGATTGATCGCCAATACGCTTTTGCCGGCCTCGGCCGTTGGCGAGGTGATCGCCAGTGTCCGCCAGCCGTTTTCCTCCATGGCCTTGAGCACCTGAGTGCGTAGCAGATCAAAGGCCCAACTCATGTTGGAGTTCTTGTTATAGGCGACGATGCGATTGCGCTCGAGGTGGTCAGCCGACAATGGCACGACTTTGGTCTGCACGTAGTTCAGTTCGCCCAGCTCTTGCGCAGGAGCCGCAGCACCCGCACCGGCCCGCCCGCGCACTGTTGCCCTGACACCCGGCTGCGCATTGCTCCGGGCCTTCTCGATAGCCAGTTTGATTCTTTCCATGAGGGTTGCCTTATTCGAAACGGGCCAGGGCCTTGAACAGCAGGATGTCCAGCGGCATATAGAGCAGATGCAGCGAGACCAGCAGAGCGACGGTCAGCAGTCCGGCAATCGCAAAGCCTCGTCGCTGCCACGCACGCTGCCGAGCCAGCTCGGCCTTGGTCGGAATATAGGGAATCGTCGCCAGCACACGCCGGCCCAGTACATTGGCCAGGGCATCAACCCCTCGCACTCGCTGACTAATAGTTTCCAGCAACATCACCAAGCCCGCGGAACCGGCCAGGGCGAGAAACACGGCCAGAACGGCAATCTTCTTGCGATTGGGCTTTACCGGCTTTTCCGGCATCAAGGGCGGCTCCAGCAGCACGAAGCGTTCGGCCTTGTTTTCCTGTTCCAGATTCTCCGAGATACGCGCACTCATCTGTTTGGTGCGGATCTCTTCATATTTGCGCTGCGCATTCTCATGATCGCGCATCAGCGTAATCAGGCCACGTTCGACCTGGGGCGTCTGCAGAATCTGCTGCTCGTAGGCCGAGACGCGAGCCAACAGGCCCTGCTTCTGCTGGCTCAGCGAGTCGGCGCGGGCTTGCAGCGTGGCAATCTTCGCCTCGACCCGAGCAATCTCCAGCCCGGATGCAGAAGCGGGCACGTCGCCCTTCAACTCAGCAGCCTGCAGGTCGTTGATCTTGCGCTCAAGAGCACGCACATCTGGATGTGCGGCTGTGTATTTGGACAACAAGCGCGCATGCTCCGCCTTGAGGCTCGCCAGATCCAGCGGCACATCCTTCCCATCGCTCGCCGCACCTGCGGGGGCTACACCGGACCTGGCAGCGGCCAACTCAAGATCGAGGAAGCGCAACTCTTCCAGCGTGCTCTTGTAATCGCGATCGACCTCTTTGAGCTCGGCCTCACTGCGCGCCAGCATTCCCATGCGCAGCTCCTGATGTTCCGGCAACGCATTGCCATGCTCCTGCTTGAACGCCGCCAGCTGGTCCTCGAGCGTTTCCAGTTCCGTCTTGAGCTTGTTGGCCTCCTGGGTCAGAAACTCTGTCGTTTCGCTGGCCCGCTCTGTCCGCTGCTTGATGTTCTCATCAAGGAAAAGTGTCACCAGTTCATTGGCCACCCGGTTGGCCACCTCCGGCCGACGATGCTCGAAGGACAAACGGAATGCGATGGTCGCCAGACCACGCCCCTTGACCTCGGCATTGACCAACGTAACGGTGATTGCCTCGCGCATCTCGTCGATCTTCTCGGAAACCGTGAGCAGCTTGCTCTCGTCGGCAAACAGCCGGTACTTGTCGATGATGCGTAGCAGATTCTCCCGCGTCATCACCCGCTGCCGAATGATCTCGATACGTTCATCGGCATAGGTGTTGTTGTTCACCGCCACAAGATCGGTGGGAATCTGCTGCGACTCCACCAGAATGGTACCGGTCGACTCATAAACCGGCGGTATCAGCAGTGCAACCAGCAGACCAGCCGCCAGAATCAGGACAAAGCTCAAGCCAAGCAGCCAGGCACGGCGCCTAACCACGGCCAAATAGTCATTCAGAGTCAGTTCGTAATCAGCAGTCATGGCATCGACAATTCAAGAAGTTAGATATCCGGGTGGCTATAGATAAACGTCAGGCCGATCACGCTGGCGCTGGCATCGGCGACATCGTCCTCACTCCGCTGTTTGTACGCCACGGACAGACGGGCCTGCCAAAAAGACGACAACTCGTGGCTGAGCCAGGCGTCCACCTGGCTGAATACATTGGGTTGTACCCCCTTGCTGTCACGCCAAGTGCCACCAAGGCCGGCGCTGGAGCGCTCGCTCAAGGCGTAACTCCATGTACCGTGCAACTGCTCAACCTCAACGAATCCACCTTCTCCACTGGTGGTTGTGGTGCGCTCGGCGCCCAGACTGAGCAGGGCACGCTCCCCCGAGTAATTGAGACTGACTCCACCCTGCCAGCCACCTTCGTACTCATCGCTACTCGCTACATCATGCCCAGCCTGCAGTTCGGCGTCCCAAGCCTCGGACAACGCCAGCCTGACGCCTGCAACAGGCTTGTAGTTGGTCGAAGCCTGCTCACCAGAGTCATCTGCAGGGATATAGCGACTAACGGTGAAGCCCGTGAACGGAACCAAGCGAGCCGTCAGGGCATAATCGATGTCGAAGTTCAGCGACAGGTCTTCATAGTCATTCAGCGTGGTGTCG
The DNA here is from genome assembly GCF_014207935.1 of Pseudomonas fluvialis. Taxonomy (GTDB): domain Bacteria; phylum Pseudomonadota; class Gammaproteobacteria; order Pseudomonadales; family Pseudomonadaceae; genus Aquipseudomonas; species Aquipseudomonas fluvialis_A. The sequence goes on from NZ_JACHLL010000005.1 coordinate 136,455, forward strand.
TCATAGCTGACGGTGTTGTACATGAGGGTATTCGAGAGAGTGCTTCGTGCATTAGCCTGAGTGCGCCAGAATCCACTCAACGCATGCTTCTTGCGAGTACCGTCACTGGTTTCGACACCTGTTTCGTCGAGAGCAGCCAACGTCGAGCTTTCGTCGTAACGCCACGAGCTACCCAGCGCCCCCATCTCAGTCTCCCGCTGCCACCCCAGGTTCAGTCGAGGATCCTCACGATCCCCGATAATGCGTTGATCCGAACTGCGCTGTATCTGCCCACCCAGCCCCACACTCAGCACATCGAGACCGGATGTCCGCTCAAGCCTGTAGTCCGGAGACAGGGTGGTGCGAGTAACCGCCTCGCTCTGATCAGCCTCGAGACGAGGATTGGAGTCATGCTCAACCGATGTAGGCATGCTCAGCGAGCCCTGCCAGCTAGCGGCCTGAGCCCAACTGACGGGGAAAACGCTTCCCAGCAGACAAGCCAAGACCCGGCGAACCAGCAACGGCGCAATCGACACGGCTAAGGCACAACCAGAGTATCGCCAGCCTGCAACTGCATGTTGGTCGACATATCCCTGGCTGTGATCAGGTCGGTATAGGCAATCAACAGCGTTTCCTGGGCACCGCTACGGTTGCGCACAACCTTGATGGCATCCTCATCGGCAAACTTGTCCAGCCCTCCAGCCAGACTCAGCACCTGCAGCACCGTCAGCGGGCCTGACATCACCACCGGCCCTGGCTTCAGTACCTTGCCCAGGACATACACGACGTTTCCTTCAATGCCCGCAATCACCACGCTGACATTCGGCTCAGGGATGTATTGCTCCAGCTTCTCGGAAATTGCGCTGGCGACATCGCTCACTTGCAAGCCCGCCACCTCGATTCGCCCCACCAACGGGAAGGTAATACTGCCATCCGGCAGGACTCGCAGCTCCTGCCGCAGATCGTCTTCCCTCCAGACAGAAACCTCAATCACATCACCAGGATTCAGGCGATAGTCCTTTGCTTCAGGAGCAGCCCAAGCAGCACTCCCCCCGAGCACGGACAGCAACAACACACCCAAGAGGCGCATGACATTTACTCCGCTACTGATTTTCGGCCAACAAAAAAAGGGGGGGAATCCCCCCCTTTTACGGATATACGGTGGTCAAACCGCCACTGACTGACGATGGTGACGCGCCCAGGAGCGGCGCCGATAGAAAAACGCTCCGAGCAGCGAACTACCGAAAAGCAATGCAGCACCAGGCAACGGCACTGCTGCATCGAGCAGCAACTTGGAGTTCAACGAGTTGTCCAGCAGATTACTCACTCCGAAAAACAGAGGGCCGCTGTAGTTGGACGCCGGCACCCAACTGAAATACTGCCAGCCGCTATCGCCGAAGTTACCTACGCTGGCGACACTGGCTAGCAGGTTGTAGCCACCATCGGTGACAACAAAAGCGCTGTCGTTGTAGGGCAAGTAATCACCCGCAATAAAGCGCCACATGAACTCATAGCGCTGCCCCGCACTCAGACTGACGGTACCGAAAAGCCCCTGATTTCCCTCGAGCTGCCCATACCAGTCGCCTTGATAAGCCATTAGCGGGTCATGCACGGCAGTACCACTGCCGATCCAGCTCCCCAGGCCTCCCGATTCAAAATCCAGCCCGGAAACAGTCGCGGCCGAAGCGGCCGGCGCCACGATGCTAAACGCACAAGCCAGTGCCAACTTACGCAGTTTATTCATAACGCCTCCTTAACCCAGAAATCCATCACGCCAACCACCTACACCTTGCGGCGATTAGCCATCAAGACAAAGCCGAACAACGCGGAAGCAAACAACCATGCTGCGGCCGGAAGAGGAACGGCACTTGGTTGATTGACGTACGAATCTGAAGCGCCCCCCCTGCCGATACCCTGCACATGCAAACCAACGCGAAAATCGCCCTGTCCCAGAGCCTGCAACAAGCCATCAAAATTAGTGGCGCCAGCCCAGAAGCCGAGAAAAGAAACCCATTCACCCAAACGGTTCACGCCATTACTCGGCACACCAGCGGTCAGTACACCCTGCTCCAGGCTCCGGCTATTCGAATCCCCGGAGAAGCTGGCAACAAAACCCGCCGCCTGACCTGCTGGCAAGTTGACCGGCGCGGCATGGCCGTCGAACGACACACCAACCCCCGAATCCGCCTGATAGATAATGTCGCTGAACAGCCTGCGCCGCCGATCATCGAAATAGATATCGGTAATAGAGGAACGTACGCCCACAGCGTTACGGAAAGTAAACAGGGCGCCACCTGGCAGCGCCTCGACCTCAAGGCTCAATTGCTGGCCAAGAAGCTCTGGAGAGTTATCGCTGATGCGTTCGAAGTGATACTGCAGGCTTGCTGCCGCACCTTCCAGCGAAAAGCCGCCGATGACCAGCGCCGCCGCCAGCCTGAGGATTGATGCAATGCGCATGAGATGCTCCCTGCATTCAAGCAACTTCCCTGATTTGGGTAGAAGCGTATCGACAAGCCAGAGCCAATGTCAACAATACGTCGCTCAATGAGAAAAAATCCCTCGATAGCGCAATTGCGCCAACAAAACGTCAGGCGAACTTATGGCACCACTCTTAGTAGGCCTGCCGTCCGGTTAAAGCGAAAACCGTTCTCAGCAGAATCACGAAATCGAGCCACAGCGACCAATTGTTGATGTACTCGATATCCGATTCGACACGCTGGATCATCTGCTCGATATCCCGCGTCTCCCCCCGATAGCCTCGCACCTGAGCCAGGCCAGTCATACCAGGCTTGATGTTGTGCCGAGCAAAATAGGCCGTAATGCGCTGCGAGTACTCTTCATCGTGCTGAATGGCATGCGGCCGCGGACCAACCAGTGACATGTCGCCACACAGCACATTGAACAGCTGAGGTAGCTCATCAAGGCTTGTGCGCCGGATGAAAGCCCCGACCCGGGTCACACGCGGATCATTGCGCCGGGCCTGCCTGATCACACCATCCTCCGCAGCGTGCACGACCATGCTGCGGAACTTCCAGATGCGAAATATCTCGCCATTCCAGCCCATGCGCTCTTGCCGGAAGAAAACCGGCCCCGCGCTATCCAGGCGAATGGCCAGCGCAACCAATAACAGCAACGGAGATACCAGCAATAACGCCACGCAGGCCAGCAGCCGGTCCTCCAGATTCTTTAGCAGCAACCGCATGCCGGTCAGCGGAGTCTCGGACAGGGTCAGCACCGGAATGCCGGCAATTTCCCGCACACTGTGATTGATCAGACGCAGAGAAAAGATGTCCGGCACCCAATGCACTGCAATATGCCGATCCAACAGCTTGAAGTAGACCTCCTCGATCACATCCGAGGCATCCAGCGGGGTAACGAAATAAACCGTGCGCACGGCATGCTGTTCCAGCAACTGATCGAGCTCACCGAGCACACCCAACCGCCGCAACCCCTTGCCAGGAGGGATGGAGTCGTCCACGCCCTTGATCGAGACGCAGCCAATCACTTGCTGTCCCAACCATGGGTTGTCGCTGATTTTTCGATTCAGGAACTCCGCTAACCGGCCAGAACCGATGATCAGCGCATTCTCATTTTGCACATTGCTCTGCAGTCGCAACTGCACTTGCCGCATAAGAGCATGCAGCATCAATTGCGCGAAAAAGCCCAAAACGAACAACTGACCAACAAGCAGCCGCGAATACTGCTCGCTCTGCTTAGTGAGAAAAGCCATCACCAGCAGAAACGCAAAAGTCGCACTCCACGCTTTGAACAGGCGAAAAGCCTTGAGAGTGAAGCCTGCATTGCTGCGATAAATGCCGTAGTAGTCATACACCACAGCCAAGGCACCCAAGAGGAGCAAAAGCAGGATGACATAAGCCGGCGCCAGATAACCGATATGCCACTGCACCAGCCACCAGGCCACCCCAATCACCGCAAGCCCATCCAGGCATGCCTGCAACGTGTTGGAGGTACTACTGCGGCGCTGCAGAACCGAGCGACGACTAGCAAGCTGGATTGTCATGCGGCCTTCCACCCATTCGCATGCTGGAACAAGCAGAACAGCACCATGTCGATACAGGGCCGCGATATCCGCGCATTTATAGCCATTTGCCTTCTCACTCCCTTGAAGCCCCGCCAACCTGCGGATAAGCAGTCACCCGCCCCTGCACAACAGGCACAGGAGAACGTGGCTGCGCATACTACTGGAGGCCGTCAGCGCCAGCAGCTTTTGCGAGTAGCAAAACGCAAAATCAGGGATAAACAGCACATTCCCCCAGCCGGAAGGCCTCGAACAAAATCAGCACAAACTGCTGAAAAAGAAAAACCCCGCCTAAGCGGGGCCTTGCAGAGGTGTGTCCTGACTTCCTTGCCAGCTCCGCCATCCTGGCGGGTATCCATGGTATCCGTGTTATGCGAAGCGCTTCCTGCGCGGTTTCCATGGTGAGCACTTTAACCAGGCACCAGCCAGAGCCATAGCAGCGAACGACACTACAGCCTGTAAGCCATTACCTACAATGGCTTACCGATGGGCCACTGATAACCCGCCATTAGTGCAGCCAATGAATACCCGCAAGCTGGTTTTTTTGTGACGCAGTGCTTGTTAGACTCAGCATTGTCCTACAAAAACAACAGGCCATATCAAGGCCATGGGGTCACAGCATGCGCGTCGTTGCCATTGCCCTCTATTCCCTGGCGCTCTCCGCCACCTCTGTCGCCATTGCCAACGCCGGCGGCCAAAACAAGCTGTCCGACCCGAAAGCCGCCATCGAGCAGATATTCTGGCCACAGCTGTACAGCGCAGGCGGCACCTCGCTGTACTGCGGTAAAACCTTCAATAGCGAAGGCGGCCAGTTCGTCGCCAGTCCGGTCTACCCGACCAAGCAGATCAAGAGCAGCCTGCGCTGCATCACCGACAAGCAATGTGCGGAGAAAAACAGCCAGTACCCGTTCATGCTGGCCGACCTGCACAACCTCTATCCAGAGCTGGCTCGTGTCGAGCTGGCGCGCCGCAACTCCCTGTTCGGCGCCCTCGGCGACGCCGTGCCGAGCAAGTTTGGCGATATCGACTGCGATCTGAAGGCCAGCTTCCAGCTGGTTGAACCGCGCAACGAGGCCAAGGGCAATGTCGCTCGCGCACTTTTCTACATGCATGTGGAATACGACCTGCCGATTCCAGGCCAGGTGCAGATGTTCAAGCAATGGCATCAGATGGACCCACCGGACGCCGAAGAGAAAGCCCGCAATGATCGTATCGCCGAACTGCAAGGCACGCGCAATCGCTTCATCGACAATCCGGAGCTGGTCGACCAGCAGATCAGCAACTGAGTTCAAACCCACACGAAAAAGCCCCGCCTAAGCGGGGCTTTTTCGTGTTCAGGCTGAATGCCTGCCGTAATCCGGCAGGCAATGGCCATCAGAACTGTGCAGCGTCGAGCAGATACAACGATTCACTGCCGGCCTTGACCGAAGCACTCAGCGAGTGGATACGCGGCAGCAGGCGAGCGAAGAAGAAGCGCGCGGTGCCCAGCTTGCTCACGTAGAACTCGTCCTGATTCTGCTTGGCCAGGGCGGCACGGGCCATGAGTGCCCACATGTAGGCATAGGCGGTGTAGCCGAAGACCTGCAGGTACTCGACCGAGGCGGCACCGATTTCATTCGGGTTGGCCTTGGCGCGCTCGATAACCCAGGCAGTCAGCTCGTCCAGATTGGCCACAGCAGCCTTCAACGGCTCGACGAACTCGGCCAGACCGGCATCGGCACTACCGATGAACGCCTTGATCTCGTCGGCGAAGTGTTTATAGAAGCTGCCGCCGCTACCAACAATCTTGCGCCCCATCAGGTCCAGAGACTGGATGCCGTTGGTGCCTTCGTAGATCTGGGTGATGCGGCAGTCGCGGATCAGTTGCTCCTGACCCCACTCGCGGATGAAGCCGTGGCCGCCGAAGATCTGCTGGCCGTGCACGGTGGTTTCCAGCCCCATGTCAGTGAGGAAAGCCTTGGCTACCGGCGTCAATAGGGCAACCAGCTCCTCGGCGCGCTTGGCCACGCTGGCGTCTTCACTGTACTTGGCGGTGTCCAGCTGCATGGCGACGTAGCTGGAGAAGGCACGACCGCCTTCGTTCAGCGCCTTCATGGTCAGCAGCATGCGACGCACGTCCGGATGCACGATGATCGGGTCAGCGGCCTTGTCCTTGGCAACCGGGCCGGTCGGCGCACGGCTCTGGATACGATCACGGGCGTACTCGATGGCGCTCTGGTACGAACGCTCGCCCAGTGCCAGACCCTGGATACCGACACCCAGACGCTCGTAGTTCATCATGGTGAACATGGCATTGAGGCCCTTGTTCACTTCGCCGACCAGGTAGCCGGTGGCGCCGTCGAAGTTCATGACGCAGGTGGCCGAGGCCTTGATGCCCATCTTGTGCTCGATCGAGCCGCAGCCCAGGCTGTTCTTCGCGCCCAAGGAGCCGTCGGCATTGACCATCACCTTCGGCACGATGAACAGCGAAATGCCTTTCGGGCCAGCCGGGGCATCCGGCAGCTTGGCCAGCACCAAGTGGATGATGTTCTCGGTCAGGTCGTGCTCACCGCCGGTGATGAAGATCTTGGTACCTGTGATTTTGTAGCTGCCGTCAGCCTGAGGCTCGGCCTTGGTACGGATGATGCCCAGGTCGGTGCCGGCATGCGGCTCGGTCAGGCACATGGAACCGGCCCATACGCCGGCGTACATGTTCGGCAGATACTGGTTCTTCAGCTCTTCGCTGGCATGGTTAAGGATCGACAGGCAGGCGCCGGCAGTCAGCATCGGGTACAGCCCGAAGGATAGGTTGGCCGAGTTGACCATCTCCTCGACCTGGGCGCCAATCACTTTCGGCATGCCCATGCCGCCGAACTCAGGCGAACCGCCCACACCCACCCAGCCGCCATCAGCGTAGGTCTGGTAGGCCTGCGGGAAACCGGCCGGGGTTTTCACTGCGCCATCGGCCCAGGAACAGCCTTCTTCGTCGCCACTGCGGTTCAGCGGAGCGATGGTGCCGGCAGTCACCTTGCCAGCTTCTTCCAGAATGGCTGCTGCAGTGTCTTCATCAACCACTTCGGCCAGACCAGGCAACTGGGCCCAGAGCTTGGATACTTCGAAGACTTCATTGAGGACGAAGCGCATATCGCGCAGGGGCGCTTTGTAATCAGCCATGGGAAACCTCACGCAACTCAAGGGGCGGCCGGAATGGCCGGTTTTCAAGAAGCGGCATTGTAGCTGAACAACTTTAACGAGACATAGAGTCACTGCGTGACTATTTCAAAAACAATAGTCACGCACCAGCCGTTTCCAGGCGCTGCGCGCCGCGGCGATTCTGACCATGCGCCATGACCCGATTGCGACCCGCCTGCTTGGCCGCATAGAGCGCCAGATCGGCACACTTGATCACCTCTTCCGGCTGGCGCTGCTCCAACTGTCGCTCCGCCACACCAATGCTCATGGTCACCGACACGCTGCTGCTCTTGCCACCGGCACGACGCTGCTTGCCCTCACGGGCATCACCCGGCCGCGAGTGCTTGTCGCGCAGCTGCAGCGGGTAATGCTCGACCGCCAGACGTAAGGCCTCAAGGTGCGGCAGGCATTCCTCGACCGTCTTGCCGGGGAACACCACGGTGAACTCCTCCCCTCCATAGCGATAAGCCTTGCCGCCACCGGTGACCTTGCGCAAACGACTGGCCACGAGCTTGAGCACCTCGTCGCCGACGTCATGGCCATGGGTGTCATTGAACTTCTTGAAATGATCGACATCGGTCATCGCCAGCACATACTGGCGCGGCAGGCGCTGCAGGCGCTCGTTCAGTGCGCGCCGCCCCGGCAGCCCAGTGAGCTCATCACGGAAGGCCATCTCGTAAGCCTCATGCGCCACTGCCACCGCCAGACTGAGCATGACCATGCTTGTCATCGCATGCAGGGCATGGGGCAGCAGAAAGACCTTGGGCAACATCCACAGCAGCGCAGCCGCACCGAGCAATTGGGCCGCATGCAGCGGTCTGGGCTGGCGCAGATACTGTACCAGCAGACCAATCAGAGCCAACGCGAAGACCGGATAGGCCAGCTGGATCAACCCCAGGCCAGCATCCTGCAACAACGGCCAGCGGACCTGCGCCAACCACACCAGCAGTTCATCGGGATAACGCCGCGCCAGGGCCAGGGCCACCGCAGCCACCGCAATCAGCAAGGCGCTGCGCGCCAACAGCTCCTGACTCAGCGACGCTCGCTCTTGCCACAAGGCATAGCCGCCATACAACAGTGGCAGCAGCAAACTGCAGAGGTGAAACGTCAGCGCAGTATCGGCCTGGACCCGGCCATTGGCGCGAAAGAAATCGACCTGATTGTCGAGGAAGTAGTAGGCCAGATAGACCACCACCAGCAGAAAGGTCTGTCGTTGCCGTTCATAAGCCAGGCAGTAGGTGCCAGCCAGCAACAGCAACAGGGTCGGTAGCACGTTGAATAGCGAAGCGAAGAATTCCGTCAACGAACCCAGCAAGCTGGCCGCAACGCCACCCGCCAGCAGCAACAGGCTGGGCAGAAAATGCGCGGGACGAACATCGGCAAGACGGAACACGGCGACTCCACGACGAATGCGATCAACTGCCCGCATTGTGCCTGCAGCCAGGCCACAACACATCGGGCAAAACGGCGGTCCGTCGCACAAATGAAAACGCCCACCGAATGGTGGGCGTTTTCTGACTTCTGACGCAGCTACTGCTTAGTAGCCCAGAGCGAAGTCTTCTTCAGCCATATCCATCAGGTTGCTGGCGCCGGACAGCATGGCAGCAACGTGGGTACGGGTACGCGGCAGGATGCGCTCGAAGTAGAAGCGCGCGGTCTGCAGCTTGGCCTTGTAGAAAGCCTCGTCCTCAGTGCCGGCAGCGATCTTCTCGGCAGCCAGGCGAGCCATGTCAGCCCAGAAGTAGGCCAGACAGACGTAACCGGAGTACATCAAGTAATCCACCGAGGCGGCACCGACTTCTTCGCGGTCCTTCATGGCAGCCATGCCCACTTTCATGGTCAGGTCGCCCCACTCCTTGTTCAGCTGGGCCAGCGGTGCAACCAGGCCTTTGATGGCTTCGTTGGCTTCGTTGGTCTGGCAGAACTTGTGCACGATCTTGGTGAAGCCCTTCAGCGCTTCGCCCTGGGTCATCAGCACTTTACGACCCAGCAGGTCGAGCGCCTGAACACCAGTAGTACCTTCGTACAGGCAGGAGATACGGCTGTCACGCACGTTCTGTTCCATGCCCCACTCGGCGATGAAGCCGTGGCCGCCATAGATCTGCACGCCATGGTTGGCCGCTTCGAAACCAACTTCGGTCATGAACGCCTTGGCGATCGGAGTCAAGAAGGCCAGCATGGAGTCGGCGGCTTTCTTCTCTTCTTCGTTCTGGCTGTACTTGACGATGTCGACCTGCTTGGCAGTGAAGTACACCATCGCGCGGTTACCTTCGGCGAAGGCCTTCATGGTCAGCAGCATGCGACGCACGTCCGGGTGGACGATGATCGGGTCAGCAGCTTTGTCCGGCGCTTTCGGGCCAGTCAGAGCACGCATCTGCAGACGCTCACGGGCGTACTTGATGCCGCCCTGGAAGCCGATCTCGGCATGAGCCAGACCTTGCAGAGCAGTACCCAGGCGAGCAGTGTTCATGAAGGTGAACATGCAGTTCAGGCCCTTGTTCGCCGGGCCGATCAGGTAACCGGTGGCGCCGTCGAAGTTCATCACGCAGGTAGCGTTGCCGTGGATGCCCATCTTGTGTTCCAGAGAGCCACAGGAAACGGCATTGCGCGAACCAACGCTGCCATCGGCATTGACGTTGAACTTCGGCACGATGAACAGGGAAATACCCTTGGTGCCCTGCGGGGCGTCGGGCAGGCGGGCCAGCACGATGTGGACAATGTTGCCCGACATGTCGTGCTCACCAGCGGAGATGAAGATCTTGGTGCCGGACACCTTGTAGGAACCGTCAGCCTGCGGCTCGGCCTTGGTGCGCAGCATGCCCAGGTCGGTGCCGCAATGCGGCTCGGTCAGGCACATGGTGCCGGTCCACTCACCGGAGACCAGCTTGGTCAGGTAGGTGTGCTTCTGCTCATCGGTACCGTGCTCGGCGATGGTGTTCATGGCGCCGTGCGACAGGCCCGGGTACATGCCCCAGGACCAGTTGGCCTCGCCAACCATCTCGCTCAGCACCAGGCCGAGGGACTCCGGCAGACCCTGACCACCATGGGCAACGTCGTGCGCCAGACTAGGCCAGCCGCCTTCAACATACTGGTCGTAGGCTTCCTTGAAGCCAGTCGGGGTTTTCACGCCTTCCGGAGACCAGGTGCAGCCTTCGATGTCACCCACACGGTTCAGCGGAGCAATCACTTGCTCACAGAACTTGGCGCCTTCTTCCAGGATGGCATTGACCATGTCCGGAGTGGCGTCTTGGCAAGCCGGCAGGCTCTGATAGTGCGCTTCATAGCCGAGCAGCTCGTCACGTACGAAGCGAATATCACGCAAGGGGGCCTTGTAATCAGGCATAGCAGTAAACCTCTGCGGTAGATCCAAAGTGAGTGACCGGTTATTCGGTCAGTACTGGTTATCCGGGTCTGCGGGCACACAAGAACGCCGCAGATCAAACGGGCGTTTGAAACATACGTTTACGCCCAACCCTTGTCAAGCACCCAGAAGGGGCTGATTCACACCTCAATATCGAGGTTTTCAGCCGGCTCCTGCAGGGCCGCCAGACGGCGGTAAAGTTCAAGACTAGGCGCTGGCGGCAGGCTCTGCTCGGTCTTTTCCGGCTTTTCCTCATTGGCCTCCTCTTCCTCCTCGGCCTGCTGGCGCTCCTCACTGCGCGCCGCCTGTTCGGCCGCCAGCTGCTCACGCTGCAGCTGGCCCAACTCAGCTCGCGCCTGGGCCGCCAGCACCTGTGCCTGCGCGGCAACACGCAGGTCCTGCGCCGAAGGTTCGGCCGGTGCCAGCGCCGCCCGCTGCACCAGCTCCATCTTGCGCAGGGTGGCTTCGGGATTATTGGGGATCGGACTGACGTCGATGCTCACCTCGCCACTCGTGGCATAAGACTGACCATTCGGCCCGCGGGTATAGGTGAAAGCCGGCGGCCCGGCATAGCGACCACCCACCGAGGCATGCGCCTGCTCATGGTTGCGCACTTCCCGATCACGCGCCGCGAGGTTCTGAATCTGCCGGCTTTCCTGCTCTTCACGCTGACGCTGACTGACCGAAGCGTCTTTATCGCTCGCCTGCTCGCGCGGGCTCTCAGCATCCTGCTCAGGCAGGCTTTGCGCTTGCTCGGCAGGGCTTTGCGTGCGCGCATCACCCGGCGCGTCCAGAGACTGCACCGGGGTGACCGGCGCCTGGGTGGCCCGTGCCAGATCGGGGGAGGAATCAGCCGACACCGGCCGGGCCGGCAGACTGGTGCTACTCGGCATATACGAAGACAGGTAAGCCGCGCTGCCGATTTGCATGCTCGCCTCCTGTCGTTCGTAGTGAGAGAACTACACGCGCGCTCAGGCGCGGATATCGACCAACGTACCCAGAACCTGATCAGCTGTTTCGATGACACGCGCACCGGCGGCGGCTTCGCGCTCGCCCACTTTCAGCTCAACCAGACTGGTGGCCAGATCAGGCTCTGCCGGCGGCGCCGCCTGGCTGTCACGAGCCGGCAGACTGTTGCGAGCGATATCGCTACCCGCCTCGGCCACACGATTCATGCCGCCCTGCACCGCACTCAGGCCGGAACTGAAGGCACTCGGTGGAATTTGCATGTCCGCACACTCCAAAAACAGAAAATGACTCTGTAAGTATTCAAGCAGATCATGGTCATTTTTTGTACAGGCAGTTAGTTATGAGCAACGCGACTCATAGTGCTTCACGCACTAGCAGTGCAGTTGCAGATAGGGAGCCACGGCTGCCGGCGTCGCGACAGGCAGATGAGGCACAAACCCCAGGCAAGGCGCCGGTAGGCGCTCACGGAGTGTCGCCAGGTTATCCTCCAGCCGAGAGGCGTTCGGATCGACTAGATTGGCGACCCAGCCAACCAGCGGTAAACCGTCACGCAGGATCGCCTCGGCGCTGAGCAGGGCGTGATTGATGCAGCCCAGACGCACACCGACCACCAGAATCACCGGCAGCTGCAAGGCAATCGCCAGATCGGACAAGCTCTGCTCACCGGCCAGCGGCACCCGCCAGCCACCGGCACCCTCGACCAGGGTGAAGTCAGCCCCCAGCGCAAGCACCGCCCGTACCGGTTCGGCCAGGGCGGCCACCGTCAGTTCGACGCCCGACTCGCGAGCAGCCAGATGCGGGGCAATGGCCGGCTCGAAGGCCAGCGGGTTGACCTGTTCATAGCGCAACGGCAATGAGCACTCACCCAGCAGGGCCAGCGCATCACCATTGCGCAAGCCCGCTTCGGTCAGCTCACACCCCGACGCCACCGGTTTGGCCGCGGCGGTCGAGAGCCCCGCCAGGCGCGCGGCATGCAGCAGGCCGGCGGCGATGGTGGTTTTGCCGATCTCGGTATCGGTGCCGGTGACGAAGAATGCTCGCTTCACGGTCAGGCGTCCTTGCGCAAAATGCCGTAGACCACCTGATAGGTCGCCGGCAGCCCTTCAGGTTGACGAAACTGTTCGTAGGCCTCGACCAGCGCACGAATCCGCGCCCGCCCTGTCAGGCCGTCCGGGCGCCCCGGATTGAGATTGTGTGCGCCGATGTCCTTGAGCGAGCGGGTCAGCTCGCGCAGGTCGGCAAAATGCAGGACCTCGGCCCGGCGTTGCAGGCCCTGGACTTTCAGACCACTGGCCGCGCACAGATGCTGATAGTCGCTGAAACGGCGGAAGCGATTGACGTGGACAAAGCCATCGACCGCCTGCCAGCTGTCACGCAGCTCCTGCAGGGTACCTACGCACAGACTGCTGAAAGCCAGCATCCCGCCGGGCTGCAGTACCCGCCGGGCCTCGCGCAGCACCGAGGAGAAATCGCCACACCACTGCAACGCCAGGCTGGAGAAGATCAGTTGCTGACTGCCGCTCCGAAGCGGCAACTGCTCGGCATCGCCAGCGACAAACAGCTGAGCGCCGCCCAGCGGACGAGCATGCCGCAGCATGCCCTCGGCGATATCCAGCGCCACACCCTGGGCTGCCGGGAAGCGCTGCGCCAGCTCGCGACTGAAATAGCCGGTGCCGCAGCCCAGGTCGAGCCACTGCTGCGCCTGGTAATCGGCCGGCAGCGCACTCAGCAGCTGCTGACCCACAGTACGTTGCAGCTCGGCCACGGCATCGTAGCTGGCCGCCGCCCGGGAAAAGGACGCCGCCACCTGACGCTTGTCCGGCAGCCCATCCTGACCGTCCTCGGCAGAGCGCAGCGCATCAGTCATCGCGCACCTCGGTGAGGAAGGCATCGATGGCCGCTGCCACCTCATGTGGCCGTTCCAGCGGGAAGGCATGACTGCCCTCCTCCAGCAGGCCCACTTCGATATCCGGCTGCAGCGTCAGCAGCGCCTCGGCCACCTCGGCCGGCACCAGCGCATCGCCACCGGCAAGCAGGTGCAGCTGCGGCCCGGCATAACGCTGGATGGCATCCCGGCTGTCGAAGCTGGCCAATACCTGCAGGCCGGCGAGCAGCTGCTCGGCACTGGCATGCGGCGCAGCCATATTCAGCTGGCGGGCCAGAGCACGCGGATCGGCGGCGCCCTGACTGCAGAGCAGGCTGAAGCGTTTCAGCGTCGCGGCAGGATTTTCCTCGCAGCCCTGATAGAACGCATTGAAAGTGGCCTCCGGCATGCCATGCGGCCATTCGTCATGCGCCACAAAACAAGGGTTGCTGGCCAGGGTGAGCAGGCCGCAGCAACGCTCGCCGCGCAGCGCCGCCAGCTCGCTGGCGAGCATGCCGCCCAGCGACCAGCCGCCGAGCCAGGTATAGGGCGGCAAGCGCTCGTCCAGCTCCAGCAGCCACTCGCGACTGTCACCACTGTCTAGGTCCGGTAGCGGCTCGATCTCCACCAGCAGATGCTCGTCCAGCCGGCGCAAGGCCTCGGCCAGCACTTCCAGCGGCAGACTCCCAAGCCCCCAGCCCGGCAGCAGAATCAGCTTGTTACGCATCGGCACCCTCCTCGGGGTTCGCCAGCAGCGGCCAGCATTCCGCCAGCGCCTGCAGCAGTCGCTCCAGCTGCGCCTCGCTGTGCGCGGCGGAGAGCGTCACGCGCAGACGGCCGCTGCCGGCCGGCACGGTCGGTGGGCGAATGGCACCCACCAGCAGACCGCGCGCCTTGAGCATGGCCGACAACTGCATGGCCCGCTCACTGTCACCGACCAGAATCGGCTGGATCGGCGTCGGGCTGTCCATCAGGGTCAGACCGATCTCGGCCGCGCCCTGACGGAAACGTGCGATCAGCGTGTTCAGGTGGTCACGCCGCCAGCCTTCACTCTGCAGCAGCTCAAGGCTCTTGAGGGTGGCGCAGGCCACCGCTGGCGGCTGGCTGGTGGTGTAGATGTAGGGACGGGCGAACTGGATCAGCGTCTCGATCAGCTCCTCGCTGCCGGCGACAAAGGCACCGGCGGTGCCGAAGGCCTTGCCCAGGGTGCCGACCAGCACCGGCACATCATCCAGGCCCAGACCGAAATGCTCGACAATGCCGCCGCCCGTGGCGCCCAGCGGTCCGAAGCCGTGGGCATCATCGACCATCATCCAGGCCTTGTTGCGGCGCGCCTCGGCACACAGCGCCGGCAGGTCGGCGAGGTCGCCGTCCATGCTGAACACGCCATCGGTGACCACCAGGGTGTTGCCCGTGGCCTTTTCCAGTCGGTTGGCCAGGCTGGCCGCGTCATTGTGCAGATAACGGGAGAAGCGCGCTCCGGACAGCAGGCCCGCATCCAGCAGGGACGCATGATTGAGGCGGTCTTCCAGCACCGTATCACCCTGCCCGACCAGGGCGGTGACGGCGGCCAGATTGGCCATGTAGCCGGTGGAGAACAGCAGCGCCCGCGGACGCCCGGTGAATTCGGCCAGCGTTTCTTCCAGCTCGTGGTGCGGCGTGCTGTGGCCGATCACCAGGTGCGAGGCGCCGCCACCGACGCCCCATTTCTCGGCGCCGGCGCGCAGGGCGGCGATCACCTCGGGGTGGTTGGCCAGGCCCAGGTAGTCATTGGAGCAGAAGGCCAGCAGCGACTGGCCATCGACGCGCACCTCGGGGCCCTGCGGCCCCTCCAGCAGCGGGCGCTGGCGGAACAGGTGGGCGGCACGACGCTCGGCCAGGCGCGTGGCGAGATCAAAGGCCATCGGCGGCCCCGGCTCAGGCCGACGCGGCGTTGTAGAACAGCTTGGAATCGCGCTGCTCAGCCAGGGCCTGCTCGATGGCGGCCTGGTGCACCTCGTCGGCGTGTTCCTCGCGCTCCTCGGGCTTGATCCCCAGGCGCTTGAACAGCTGCATGTCCTTGTCGGCCTGCGGGTTGGCGGTGGTCAGCAGCTTCTCGCCATAGAAAATCGAATTGGCGCCGGCCATAAAGGCCAGGGCCTGCATCTGCTCGTTCATCGCCTCGCGCCCGGCGGACAGGCGCACGTGGGATTTCGGCATCATGATCCGCGCCACGGCAAGCATGCGAATGAAGTCGAACGGATCGACGTCCTGCTCCTCGGCCAGCGGCGTGCCCTTGACCTTGACCAGCATGTTGATCGGCACGCTTTCCGGGTGTTCCGGCAGGTTGGCCAGCTGGATCAAGAGCCCTGCGCGGTCGTCCAGCGACTCGCCCATGCCGAGGATGCCGCCGGAGCAGATCTTCATTCCCGCCTCGCGCACGTAGGCCAGGGTCTGCAGGCGCTCGCTGTAGGTACGGGTTGTGATGATGTTGCCGTAGAACTCCGGCGAGGTATCCAGGTTGTGGTTGTAGTAGTCGAGGCCGGCAGCAGCCAGCGCCTGGGTCTGCTCCTTGTCGAGCTTGCCCAGGGTCATGCAGGTTTCCAGGCCCAGGGCCTTCACGCCCTCGACCATCTTCAGCACGTAGGGCATGTCCTTGGCCGACGGGTGTTTCCAGGCCGCGCCCATGCAGAACCGGGTGGAGCCGATGGCCTTGGCCTCGGCGGCCGCCTCCAGCACCTTCTGCACCTCCATCAGCTTTTCCTTGTCCAGGCCGGTGTTGTAGTGGCCGGACTGCGGGCAGTACTTGCAATCTTCCGGACAGGCGCCGGTCTTGATCGACAGCAGCGTGGAAACCTGCACGCGATTCGGGTCGAAGTGTGCGCGGTGCACGGTCTGGGCCTGGAACAGCAGGTCGTTGAACGGCTGTTCGAACAGGGCCTTGACCTCGGCCAGGGTCCAGTCGTGGCGGGTAACGGAAGCAGTGCTGGCACTCATCGGGGGTATTCCTTATTCGTTGGCTGCTAGGCTGGTCGCAACACGGATGCAGGCATCGTCAGGGAAGCACCATGCGCTGTCAACCAACCCGGCAATATCAGGTTTACAACTGGACAAAAAACAAACAGATCTGTTTGTTGTGTGATGAACCGGCCGAAGCCGGGCCGCCGCTCTGCGCCGCCTGTGAAACGGAGCTGCCCTGGCTCGGCGCGCACTGTGCAGTGTGCGCCCTGCCGCTGACAGGCACGCCAGAGGGCGGCCCGCTGACCTGCGGCGCCTGCCTGCGCAAGCCGCCTCCGTTCAGCCGGGTCGAGGCAGTCTGGCGCTATGCCTTCCCGCTGGACAGCCTGATCACCCGCTTCAAGCATCAGGCGCAATGGCCCATGGGACGCCTGCTGGCCAGCCTGATGTCACATCACCTGCAACATGCCTTCAGCGAAGGCCTGCCGCGCCCTGATCTGCTGCTCCCCGTGCCACTGAGCAGGCAGCGCCTGCGCCAACGCGGATTCAATCAGGCGGCCATGCTCGCCGACTGGCTGGCCGGCGAACTGCAGCTGAAGCAGCAGAACACCTGGCTGCAACGGGTGCAGGACACGCCGGCGCAGCAGAACCTCGATGCCGCCCAGCGCCAGCGCAACCTGCGCCATGCCTTCGCCCTGGCCAGGCAGGCCAGGGTGCAAGGCCTGCACCTGGCCCTGGTGGATGACGTACTAACCACCGGCGCCACCGCCTCCTGCCTAGCGCGCTTGCTGCTCAAGACAGGCGCTGCACGGGTGGATGTCTACTGCCTGGCGCGCACGCCCCGCCCGGGTTACGCCTAAAGAGGTAATTGACCTGCCCAGCGGGATCGCTCAGGGTATGGCGCTATATACAAATCTATATGGCGAATCCCGATGAGCCTGTTGACCACCCTCGCCCAGCATGTCGCCCGGCGACCCCAGCGGATCGCCCTGCTGCAACAGATTGCCGAGCAGGGCTCGATCACCCGCGCGGCCAAAGCGGCCGGCCTGAGCTACAAGGCCGCCTGGGATGCCATCGAGGAACTCAACAACCTGGCGGCCACGCCGCTGGTGGAGCGCAGTGTCGGTGGTCGTGGCGGCGGTGGCGCACGCCTGTCCGTACAAGGCGAGCGCCTGCTGCAGCTGTACCAGCGACTGGAAGCGCTGCAGGCCCAGGTGCTGCAGGCCGCCGAGCACGACAGTGACCTGCAGCTGCTCGGCCGTCTGATGCTGCACACCAGTGCCCGCAATCAGCTGAGCGGCTGGGTGCGCGCCATTCACCCCAGCGGCGGCAACGACCTGATCGACATAGAGCTGCCGGGCGGCGCCTGCCTGCAAGCGCAGATCACCCACGACAGCACCGAACGCCTGCAACTGCAGCCGGGCAGCAACGTGGTCGCCCTGTTCAAGGCCGGTTGGCTGAAGCTGAGCCCCGCTGTATCGACCAGCATGGAGGACAACCGGTTGAGCGGCCATATCGAACAGATTGTGAATGGGGACGACAGCTGTGAAGTGCATATCCGCCTGAGCGGCGGCCAGTCGCTGTGTGCCCTGGCCCAGGCCGCGCAGCTGCAGGCCGAGCAACTCACCCTGAACAGCCCGGTACTGGCCCAGGTCAGCCCGAGCCAGGTACTGATCGGTCGCCAATTTTGATCTCGCGAGCCATGACCATGCGCAGCCTCATTACCACCGCCCTGCTCAGCCTGACCCTGCACGTGCAGGCCGCAGAGCCGCTGCGTATTGCCGTCGCGGCCAACCTGCTGCCGGTGATGGAACGGATCGCCCACGACTATCAGCAGCACGGCGGCCAGCCCGTGCAACTGGCGGGCGGCTCCAGTGGCGCATTCTTCGAGCAGATCCGCCGTGGAGCGCCTTTCGACCTGTTCTTCTCTGCCGACGCCGAACGCCCGCAGCAACTGGCCGACGCGGGCATCGGTCAGGACGCGCAAAGCTACGCCTGCGGGCGCCTGGCCCTGTGGACGCCACGCCATAGCCCAGACCTCAACGCCCTGCCCGCCGGCAAGCTGGCCATTGCCCAGCCGGACACCGCACCTTACGGCAAGGCTGCCCTGCAGGCCCTGGAGCGCAGCGGCCAGTTGCAAGCCGTGCAGCCACGCCTGGTGTATGCCCAGGACATCGGCCAGGCCTACCAGTTCGTCTCCAGCGGCAATGCGCCTGCGGGCCTGGTCGCATTGAGCCAGTTGCGCGCCAGCCAGGTCCCCTCCGGCCAGTACGCCGTGCTCGCCTATACGCTGTACAGGCCCCTGTTGCAGAAGCGCATCCTACTGGCCACGGGCACGCGTGCGGCGCTGGCAGAAGACTTCCTGCAGTTCTTCGACGCGCAGCAGAGCACGCTGAAGAACGCCGGTTACATCCTGCCCGGAGAGACCGGCTGTGCTGCTGAGTAATGCCGACTGGCAAGCGGTGGGCATCAGCCTGCAACTGGCTGGCCTGTCCACTGTCCTCCTGCTGCTGATCGGCCTGCCCCTGGCGATCTGGCGGGTGCGCCGGGAAACGCCGTTACGTCGGGTACTGGACGCCGTGCTGGCCCTGCCGCTGGTTCTGCCGCCCACGGTGCTGGGCTTTTACCTGCTGGTGCTGTTCGCCCCGCAGACGCTGCTGGGCAGCAGCTGGCAGTGGCTGAGCGGCCAGCCGCTGGCCTTCAGCTTTGCCGGGCTGGTGCTGGGCTCGGTGATCTACTCACTGCCCTTCGTCGTGCAGCCGCTGACCGTCGCCCTGCGCGAGATCCCGGTCAATCTGCTGGAGTCCGCCGCCAGCCTCGGCGCCAACCGCTGGCAGCGCCTGTGGCGCATCACCCTGCCCCTGCTGCGCCGCGGCCTGCTGGTCGCCGCCACCCTGGGCTTTGCCCACACACTCGGCGAATTTGGCGTGGTACTGATGCTCGGCGGCAGTATTCCGGGGGAAACCCAGGTGGTGTCGATCGCCCTGTTCCAGCATGTCGAAGCCTCGCGCTACGCCCAGGCCCATCAACTGGCGGCCCTGATGCTCGGCCTGTCGTTCTTCCTTCTGCTGCTGGTCTATGGCCTGGGCGCCCAGCGCCGGCCTGCTCCCGCGCCGCGCGACTAACCGCCCAGGCGCAATGCGGCTAGACTAGCCGCCCCGCCACTGGAGCCGGCCATGTCCCATCCCTTTGCCACCCTCAGCCCCGACCTGGTGCTGGACGCCGTGGAAAGCCTCGGCTACCTCAGCGATGCCCGCGTGCTGGCCCTCAACAGCTACGAAAACCGCGTCTATCAGGTCGGCATCGAAGGCGAGACCCCGCTGATCGCCAAGTTCTACCGCCCCGCGCGCTGGAGCAATGCGGCGATCCGCGAGGAGCATGCCTTCAGCCTGGAACTGGCCGAACACGAAATACCGGTGGTGGCGCCGTTGCTGCGCGATGGCGAGAGCCTGTTCGAACACGCCGGATTCCGCTTCGCCCTGTTCCCGCGGCGCGGTGGCCATGCGCCGGAACCGGGCAATCTCGACCAGCTGTACCGCCTCGGCCAGTTGCTCGGCCGCCTGCACGGCGTCGGCGCCAGCCGACCGTTCCAGCACCGCGAAACCATGACGGTCGAGAACTTCGGCCACCAGTCGCTCGCCTGCGTACTGGACAGCGGCTTTCTCCCGGCCAGCCTGCGCCCGGCTTACGAGTCGGTCGCCCGTGACCTGCTGGCGCGGCTGGACGCCCTGTTCGCCAGCGTGCGCTACACGGCCATCCGCCTGCACGGCGACTGCCACCCGGGCAACCTGTTGTACCGTGACGAAGCCTTCCACATGGTCGATCTCGACGACTGCCGCATGGGACCGGCGATGCAGGACCTCTGGATGATGCTGGCTGGCGAGCGGCAGGAGCGCCTGGGCCAGCTCAGCGAACTGATGGAGGGCTATCAGGAATTCCACGACTTCGACCGCCGCGAACTGGCCCTGATCGAGGGCCTGAGAAGCCTGCGCCTGCTCCATTACAGTGCATGGCTGGCACGCCGCTGGGACGATCCGGCCTTCCCCATGAGCTTTCCCTGGTTCGCCAACGAACGCTACTGGGGCGATCAGGTCCTGGCGCTACGCGAGCAACTGGCCGCTCTAGACGAGCCACCACTGCAACTGTTCTGACCCTTCATAAAACTGGCACACAGGCTGCATAGGCTTAAGCAACCGAGCAGCAGCTCTGCCAGTTTCGGGGACCTTGGTACAGGCAGGCCGGGGATTCCCTTTTTTATCGACAACACAAAGGCCACCCCATGGGGTGGCCTTTGTCGTTTCAGCGATACAGCTCGCGCCGGTAGATCAGCGGTGCGGCGCCACGATAAACACCAAAGGTGGCGAGCCCCTGCGGCGCCTCGCGGCCATTGCCGCGCCAGTCGTACCAAAGCCAGTCCGGCAGACAGTTGGCCTGCCCGGCAATACAGGCCGTTGGCGTGCGCAAACCGACCAGAACCGAACCGTCGTTGCCCGCCCCCGGCGCGGTCAGGCTGATCAGCCCCTGCGCAGCCGTCAGCGCGGGCGAGGAGAGGCTGGCCGTGGTGTCGCCGGCGCTGAGATTGCCCGTGGTAACGCCCAGCTCAGGCTGCCCCAGCACAGCCGCCGTGCAGGTATCCGCGCTTTCCAGCTGGAACAGTCCCGTGCTGCTGCCCTGCCAGCTTTCCAGGCGCAACGGCAACGCCAGCGGCTGCAGCTCGGAGCCATGGGCATTACCGATGGACAGGCGGCCCAAGCGCACCTGGCTGCCGGAAAAGTCATAGCTGTAGGTCTGGCAGGTACTGCCACTGCGAACGCAGGCACCATCGGCATCGGTCAGCGCCGAAGCGCTGAAGCCCTGGCGGATGGCCGCATTGAACGGCAGGTCATCGGCCAGTGGAACCGTGGCCGGGGTGTACAGCAGCTGCTCGCCGCTCCAGCGCCAGGTCCGCGCGCCATCGCCACCGTCGGCCCCGCTCTGACTGGTCGTCAGCGTGCCCTGGGCCTGCAGGCGACCCGGGGTATCCAGGCTGGCCTTGCCGGTGACCGAAAGATAGTCATCCCGCCCGGGCAGACTGAGACGCCAGAAATCACCCCGGTCATAGTTCCCGGTCACTACATTCTGGCGGTTGAAGGCGGTCACCGTCAGACGCGGGTCCTGGCCGCTGGCAAAGGCCATCGGCTGGCCCTGATAGCTGAAGGCAGTGCCACAGGACGGCGTCAGTGCCGCCTCACCGCTGGCCTGCAGAAAGGCCGGGGCAAACCGACCGACCAGACCGCTCACTGTGGCACTGACCGTCTCACCAAAATAGGCATTGGCCGGCGGCGTGGCGGCGATTCTGAACACGCCCACCTCGGAAATCGATTGATTGCTCAAGGCGGTCTGCGCGCCCAGACCGTGGTTGTAGCTGCTCACCCCCAGCGCGCCGTTGCTACCGCCGACAGGCGCCTGCACCTGGCTGGCCAGGGCAATGCCGTTCAACTGGAAGTTGGGCGTCACGCTGTTGTCTGCCAGCGCCGCCGCGGTCAGGGCCTCGCCGTCACTTTGCCAGGCGACCGCCTTGATTCGCAGGCTGAACGAATCGCCAGCACGCACGCCGCCGGGGTACAGCGGACAGCTGATATCTGCTGCGGTGCAGCCCGCCGCCGTATCGGTCTGCAGCAGCAGGCCGTAGGGCTTGCTGACGAAGTCATCATTGCCGGTGAGCACCAGTCCGGCATCCAGTCCGCTGCTGCCGCTGTAACTGGCACCCAGACTGATCAGCCCGGCATCGGCATAACGCACCGTCAGCGCGGCGCTGGCCGTGCTGTCGAAACTCAGGGTCAGCGGCGTGTTGCTGGTCACCGTGGCGCCGTTGATCTGCACCGGCAGGGTGCCACTGGCCGGATTGCTGTAGGTGCGGGTGAAGTTCACAGTGCGATCGCCTTGCCAGGCCGGTACGCATGTCTGCGTGCCGTCATCCTTGACCGCCTGCAGCGTGGCCGCCGTGGGCTTGTTCGCCAGTATATTGGGCACATTCAGAATGAAGCCGCTGCTGGCAAAGGTAACCGCGCAACTGGCCGACACTCCGCCCACGATGCACTGGGTGGCATTGCTGGCCGCAGGAGTAGCCGTCAGCCCCAGCGTCGAGGTGCCCGCCGTGGTGCGCTGGAACTGCAGCGCACTGCTGCCGGTAAAGGTCACAGGGGTGGCCGACCAGTTGTTCGGCGTGCCACTGGGAGTGAGATTGACCGTGACCGGGCTGGCGTACAGGCTGCTGCAACTGCTGTTCTGGCAGGCGCGCACCGTGACATCCAGCGGATTGCAGGTCAGCGCCTGGCTGCTGGCGTAAACCAACTCGTAATGATCGACAGCGGCGACCGTCGGACAGGCGTGCCGGTAGGCCATCTGCGCCGCGAAATCGCTGGCGACCAGCAATTGCTGATCAAGACGAACCTCATCCAGCCAGCCGGTGAAGCCCGTACTGCCGGTACCGCCGATCTGCAGCACCGAACTGTTAGGCGTGGTAGCGCCAAACAACTGGGCACTGCTCTGCCCGCTCGCCGACTGCACGCCGTTGATGAAGATCCGCCCGGTGATGTAGTCAGCCACCAGAAACTCTTCAAAGAAATCCAGGCTGAAGCCCACATGGCTCCAGGTATTAAGCGGCAAGGCCGAGCTGGAGGTCACCGTGAGCGTTTCGCCACCACCAAACAGGCCGTAGCTGAAGCGGGTGGTCAGGACCAGTCGACGACTGGAATCCAGCGCCAGTTGATAGTTGGTGCCCTTGCGCAGGATCACCACCGTCGAACTCGGCGTCTGCGTAGGCCGTATCCACAAGCCCATACTCAACTGGGTATTGAAATCCACACCATTGTTATCGGCGATCTCGACGCGGCTGCTGCCCCCTGTCATCACCCCATAACCACAAGTACCTGGGCTGCCGCTGAGGGCCGGCGTCGCATTGGCGGTCTGCGCGCCCCCCAGCCCCCGACCGGCCAGGCCGGTACCGGTGCTCTCCAGCACCTCACCGGTAGCGCCCGTCCACTGAGCCTCATCCAAGGCCCACCAGTACTGAGAGGTCACCACACCACAATTGCCACTCGGCGCTACATAGGTGACCCGTGCATTGCTGGCCAGGCTGATGTTTTCGCCACTCAGCGCACCGAACACATAGCTGGGGCTGTCCAGGGTGACGGCCTGATTAGCGCCCTGCTGATTAGCACTGTAGACATAGCCACTGAGGGTGGCCTGGTTATTCAGAGTCAGGCTGCCGTAGCTGAAGAGGTAAAGGTTGTTGGCACTGCCCGCAGTATTGATGGCCGGCGAGTTGAGCAGCGCCGACGAGGCCAGGGTCCAGTTATCGCGTACGAACAAACGTACCTGGCCACTGCCCTGCACCTGAATCTGCGATTGATAGCCGGTGGTCAGCGCCCGCACCCAGTAATCCCCTGGGCTCAGGCGCAGGGTGCTGCTGGAAGCCAGGTTGAGCTGGTCGATGAAGAAGGTCTGACTACTGCCGTTGACCGTCAGCTGAGCGCTGTCGTTGAGGGTAATGCTACGGTACTGATTGACCCCATTTCCCGCCAGGGTCTGCGTGCTGGCATAGGGCACATTGACCGTCGCCGTATAGGCTGACGTGTCAGGAAAGCTGCCGGGATCCTGGATTGGTGCCGCTATGCCGCTGGCCGTGCAGTGGGCGCCGCTGCAGGTCAGCAACGTCGAGCCGGCATTACGGTTGACCGTTTTCGCTGCCAGCACACTGTCCGGGTTGCCCAGGAGCTGTGCATTGTAATCGAAGACGATCCCCCCCTTTTGAGCGGCGTTACCGATGTAGGGGGTCTGCAGGCCATCAGGAAAATTGCTCGGGCAGTTGCCTACCAGTGCCTGCGCCCAGGGACTTAGCAGCATCAGCAGAAACAGACCGAAAACCCGCATCTCAGCGCTCCACCACGGCGGTCAGACTGCGAAAGGCATAGTCCGGGCGACTACCCGCCGCACCGTTCTGCGCCTGGGCGGTGAGCCGGTAGATGGTCAGGCCGGAGCCATCGTCATCGGTATGGCTGGTGCTGCTGCAGGTCAGGCTGACCGTGAACTCACTCAGCCCGCCGCCGGCCATGCTCACTCCGCTGTTGCTGCAGCTGCCAGCATTAAAGGCGCGGCTAATGCCCCACTCCAGGCCGGCGCGGGCTGCCTGGTAGGCTCGCGCCTGCTGCAGGGCCAGGCTGTTGCTGCCGTGCTGGGTGGTCGAAAGGCGCGCCATGGCCGCGATCACCAGGGTGATCACGATGATGACGAACAGTGCCGCCACCAGGCCGAAACCCTGCTGCCGGCCCCGCGCTTCAGGGCGCATTGTCGGCGTGCACCTGTTGCAGCAACTCAAGGTTCTCGCCCTCCTCACTGATGGTCAGGCTCATGGTCAGCAGGCCCGCACGCTGGGTGGTACCGGGCTGGTAGGTAAAGCGGCAGCCAATGACCTTAGATGCCAGCGGCTGTGGATTAGAGCCGGCAGGCGGGGTCGTCGGGATACTGCTGTTGAGCGCTGTGTAGCTGTAACGCACCAGTTGTCCGCCGCTGCAGCGATAACCCACCACGCGTTCAGCCAGATAAATACGCCGCTGCGGTGAGGCCAGGGCAAAACGGAATCCGCCGGACGGCAGGTTATTCAGGGCGATCAGTTGCTCATTCGCCGGCGCCCCGGCCTGCACGGAAAAAGTGATACCGGTAAGCGTGATCACCCCCGGATTGGCCGGCGCCCAGACATTGGCCCCGGCCACCGGGTTGCCGCCGGACTCTGCCCCCACGTTGTACAGCACCAGCCAGTTGGCCCCGGCCGGGTTCAGCGTGGCATCCAGCAACTGGAAGTTGTTGCAGCCACCATCCACGGTGCTGCTGCCGCAGCTGCCGGCGGCCGCCGAGGAAAAGCGCAGGCCGTCGCTGCCGACCCGGTTCGGCCGGTAGCGTGCCGCGCTGTGAATCAGCAGCACCTCCAGCGCCAGGCCGTCGGCCGAAACGCGCAACGAGTTGGGCACCGCCAGACGCACATCGCGCGCCACACGGTTGAGCGAGGTGGCCGCCAGGTCCACCAGCTCGGCACGCCGGCTCTGGCCGACGAAACCCTCCAGCGGCCGCGACAGCACCGAACTGATCATCACCGCGACAATGCCGGCGATGGCGATCACCATGATCAGCTCGACCAGGGTGAACCCGGCGCAGGACGATCGGCGCATGATCAATACCGCGTCC
The DNA here is from genome assembly GCF_014207935.1 of Pseudomonas fluvialis. Lineage (GTDB taxonomy): Bacteria > Pseudomonadota > Gammaproteobacteria > Pseudomonadales > Pseudomonadaceae > Aquipseudomonas > Aquipseudomonas fluvialis_A. Next base: position 161,997 of record NZ_JACHLL010000005.1, read on the forward strand.
GGTAGCCGGAGAGCAGCAACGACTGCCCGGCCGGATCGGTGACTGTGACGCTGACCGCCAGCACATCGCCAGCCGGCAGGCCATTCCAGGCCTGAGCGGCAACAGCCACCTGCACCCGGTAAGCGGCCAGCGCGGCAATCGCCGCACCCGAGGTGCTGCGCGCGCCGTTATCGTCCAGCCCGGCGTAGTCGCAGACATTGTCGAACGCCGCACGGCTGGCCGGCGGCGACGGACACTGAGTGCCCGTGGCGGGATCGAAAAACGGTTGCAGGAGGATTTCTTCCAGATAGGCCTCAGCAATCGCCAAGCTCTGCTGACGTAGCAGAGGGTCGGCCGAGCGCCCGGTAATGGCAGCCATGGCCGAGTACAGCGCCGCGGCAGCAATCCCGATAATGACGATGCTGATGACAAGCTCGACCAGGGTCATGCCCTGCTGGCGGTTCATTGTCCCTGCATCCTCATTGCCCCTGCACCAGGCCGGTTTCCGCCGTCACGCTGAGGCTGAAACCGCCCACCGTGGCACTGGCAGTCCCCGCCTGCGGGCGACCGAGGGAATCAAACACCACGGGGAAATTGGTGACGGTAATAGCCACCCCCTGCGGCACGCTGCTATTGCCCATCGCCGCGCCGTCGGCACCCGGCACGGCCAGGCTGTAGCCACCGGACGTGCAGTTGGACGCCTGACGCACCTGATAGCCAGCTGCCTGGCTCAGGCTCACCTGAGTCAGGCAGCCAGAAGCCAGCGCCAGCTTCTGCGCGTAGCGCACGGCAGAGAGGCTTTCCTCATAGAACATGCGCTGATCGAACTGCTGCCGATCAAAGAAACGCGGCCCCACCACGGCAGCGAGAATGCCGATGATGACAATCACCATCAGCAGCTCGACCAGGGTGAAGCCGCGCGGGGGCATTAGCAGCCTGTGATAGTAACGGCGCTGATAGCAGGTGCTGAGTTAGCCGCAGCAGCAGTGTATGTAAACGAGCAGCTAGCAGGTGTCGGAGCAGCTGCTACGCGAATAACCAGAGCCGCTGCACCACCACCGGTGGTATCAAAGTCGGCACTCAACTGCGCCGCAGCAACTATCCCTGCAGCATCTGCTGTCGGATAAAGGTTGGCCATTGTGATAGTCACACCCTCAAGTACAACTGACTGGTTGGCAGTGTTACCCGCAGCCAAAGCAGCAGAATGAGCCACCGCGGAAGCAGAGCGCACGGCACCCAAAGCGCCATTCAAAGTAGCCTCGCGTGCATCTTGTCCAAGATTGGCAAACCGCGGCAGCGCAAACGCCGCCAGGATGCCAAGAATCACAATCACCATAATCAGTTCGATCAGGGTAAAGCCGCTTTGCTGTTTTTTCATGGTCATACTTCCTGGTTGATCAATTGAACGAGTAGGTCACTTCGCCAAGGTTGGCGTCGTAGAAAATCCGGTCATCGCCGTTATCCGGCTGGTAGGTGAAGGTGCAGCGGGTACCGCTGGCTGCAGCCACGTAATCCACCGCTCCGGCGGCCGTGCCGACGCTCGGGGCCGATCCCTGCAGCAGATTCTCGAACAGGTCGCGACAGCTCGCCGCGCTGACGCTGGCAGTAGCCGAGGGATTGCCCGAGTAGTCGATCCCCAGCGGCCAGCCACTGGCATTCACATCGACATTGCCATTGCCGAAGCCGGCCACGTCGATCTGGCAATTGCCGCCAGCGCAACCGTTGTTGCCGCCATTGCGGTTCAGTTCGTATTGCGAGCGCACCAGGCTGACGGCCGAGGCCAGTGCGCCCGAGGTGCCCTGCACCGAAGACTGGTGGGCGTCCTTGGTGGCATTGATGAAGCGTGGCAAAGCCACCGCCGCAAGAATGCCGAGGATGGCGATCACCACCACCAGTTCGATCAGGGTAAAGCCGTGTTCTCGCCGCATGCCTACTCCTCTTGCTCTGCCTGCAGATATACCTGCAATTGGCTAATGCTGATTTGCTCCAGCTCAACGGCCAGCAGGCCGTCGCTGGATACGGCCGGTTGGCCGTCATTCGTTCGTGCCGCCTGCTGGCTGCGTTCCGGTATCGCCCGCAGGCGCCAGGCCCGCATGCCATCCACCGCGCCGGCCTGCTCGCCACCACGATGTACCACCCAATGCTGCGCCGGCCAGAAGTACCAGCACCCCGCACGAGCCTGAGATAACAACTCCAGCTCGCCGCAATAATCTTCGGCCTGCCAGCGCAGCTGCGCAAAGGGGTTGGCCTGCAGCCAATGCCTGTGCAGCGTGCGGCCTTGAGCCGTTTCCTCCAGCGCCAGGCGATTCAGCCCGGCATGCAGATTCTCCAGGGTCGCCGCCTCGCTGCGCTGACCGGCGACGTCGAGCATCCGCCAGCCCAGCATGGCCACCACCAGCACTCCTATCAGACTAGCCAATCCCCAGCCCCAACGGCGGCTCAGGCGCACCGTGTGAATGCTGTCGTAATCCGCCGTCATCAACGCCCCTTGGCCACCGAGCCGAGTTCCCACATCGGCAGGAACACACCCAGCGCCAGCACCAGCACCATCACGCCCATGGCCACGATCAGGATCGGCTCGATGGCATCGGCCAGTTGCTTGAGGTCGTAGTCCACTTCCTGCTCGTAAAAGTCCGCCACCTCGACAAACAGATCGTCCAGTGCGCCGGTCTCCTCGCCCACCGCCATCATCTGCAGCACCAGCGGGGTGAACAGCCCGCTGGCCGAAGCCGTACGGGTCAGGGCCTCGCCCCGCTCGACCCCTTCGCGCATGGCCAGTACGGCCTGGCCGATATGACGGTTGCCGACACTGGCGCTGTTGATCGACAGCGTCTGCAGCAAGGGCACGCCGGCGCCGTACATCATGGCGAAGGTGCGGGTAAAACGAGCCAGGGCGATGCGCTCGAAGATACCGCCGACAATCGGGATGCGCAGCTTGAGGCGATCCCAGGTCAGCGCCCCCTCATCGGTCTTGATCCACTGGAAGAAGGCATACAGCCCGCCCCCCAGCAGCAGGGCCAGCAGCCACCAGTAATGCTGGAAGAACTGCGAGGTGCCGATCAGCGCGCGTGTAGCCCAGGGCAAATCAGCCTTGAATTGCTCGAAAACCTTGGCGAACGCCGGAATCACGAACAGGTTGATCACCGCCAGCGCCACGCCCATGGCCGAGAGCACGAACAGCGGGTAACGCGTGGCCTGCTTGATGCGCTTGCGCGTCTCGCGCTCCAGCTCCAGGTAGCTGGACAGCTGTTTGAAGGCGCCATCCAGCTGGCCAGTGTTCTCACCGACGCTGACCATGCTGACAAACAGGGTGCTGAATACCCGCGGGTGGGCATGCAGGGCCACAGCCATGCTCTGCCCGCCCTCCAGATCGGCGCGCACCGCCTGCAGCACTTCGCGGAAATACAGGTTGCGGTTGGACTCGCCGAGTCCGGCGATGGCGCGGATGATCGGCACGCCGGCCTTGGTCAGGCTGTACATCTGCCGGCAGAAGATGATCAGTTCTTCCAGATCGACACTGCGCTTGCGCAGCCGGTCGGCCAGCCAGGCCATGGCATCGTCGCCGCCGCTGGCCGTCTCTTCTTCGATCTGCAACGGGGTGATGCGCTGGGCGACCAGCTCGCTGGCCACCGCATCAACGCTATTACCCTGCAGCGAGCCGGAGACACGTTCGCCCTGGTGGTTGCGTCCGGTGTAGCGAAAACTGGCCATCAGCCGGGCAGCTCATCGGTGAGGGTGGCGCAGACCTTGAGCACTTCCTCCACCGAGGTGACGCCGGCCAGCGCGTAATCCAGCGCGCAGGCGGCCAGCGGGCGGTAATGTGGGTTGCGCTGGGCCGCTTCGGCAAAGCTCTGCGGATCACTGCGGCGCAGCGCAGCGATCATCGCTTCGTCCATCTCCAGCAACTCGTAAACGCCGATCCGGCCCTGATAGCCACTGTTGTGGCACTGATGGCAGCCGGCGCCCTGCTTGAACGTACGCCCAGCCAGGGAACCACCGTGCAGACGCTCCAGCCAGAGCAACTGCTGCGGCTCGGGCGCATGTTCTTCCATGCAGTTCTCGCACACCCGACGCACCAGGCGCTGGGCCAGCACGGCATTCAAAGCACTGGCCACCAGGAAAGGCTCAGCGCCCATGTCGATCAGGCGCATGGCCGAGGTCTGCGCATCGTTGGTGTGCAAGGTGGACAGCACCAGGTGACCGGTCAGCGCGGCGCGCAGGCCAATTTCGGCGGTCTCCTGATCGCGCATCTCGCCGACCAACACGATATCCGGGTCCTGACGCAAAGCGGCGCGCAGCACGCGGGCGAAGCTGAGGTCGATCTTGGCGTTGACCTGTACCTGATTGACCCGCGGCAGGCGGTATTCCACCGGGTCTTCCACGGTGATGATCTTCTTCTCCGGACTGTTCAGTTCGGAAAGCCCGGCATACAGCGTGGTGGTCTTGCCCGAACCGGTCGGGCCGGTGACCAGCACCATGCCGTAAGGGCGTTGCAGCAGACGGCGAAAGCGCGCCAGCAGATCGGCCGGCATGCCACTGCCGTCCAGATGGAAAATGCCGGCACTCTGATCCAGCAGACGCATCACCACCGACTCGCCGAACTGCACCGGCATGGTCGAGACCCGCACATCCAGGCTGCGGCTCTTCACCCGGATATTGAAGCGGCCATCCTGAGGCAGACGCTTCTCGGAAATATCCAGGCCGGACATGATCTTCAGGCGCATCACCAGCGCCGAGGCCACCCGCGCCTCCTTCATCACTTGCTCGCTGAGCACGCCGTCGATGCGCTGGCGGATGCGCACCACGCCCTCATCCGGCTCGATGTGAATATCCGAGGCCTTCATCTGCACCGCATCCTCGAACAGCGTCTGCAGCAGGCGCACCACCGGCGCCTCGCTGGTGTTATCGGTGCCCAGCTTGGAAAGGTCGAAGTCGCTGTCCTGCAGCTCGCCTTCCAGCTCGCCGGCGATCGAGGCGATCTCGCTGGTGCGCCGGTAGACCAGGTCGAGGGTGGCCAGGAGCTCCGCCTCGCGCACCACCGCCGGCAGCACACGGGTTTTGAGAATGCGCTCCATCTCGTCGAGGGCGAACAGGTCCAGCGGGTCGGACATGCCGACCAGCAGGCCGCCGCCCTCGCGGGTCAGGACGATCGCGCGGAAACGCCGGGCCACGGCCTCGGGCAGGCTCTGCACGAGGTTCTGATCGAACTTGAAGTGACGCAGCTCGATAAAGGGAATCTGCAGCTGCTCGGACAGCGCCGTGAGCAGCTTGACCTCGCTGACCAGGCCCATGTCGATCACCGCGCGACCGAGCTTGGAGCCGGTGCGCTTCTGCTCCTGCAGCGCCTGTTGCAACTGCAGCTCGCTGATCAGGCCGGCCTGCACCAGCAGGTCGCCGATGCGCACCTTGCGCTGGCGGACTTCCTCGCTCATGGCTGACCTCCGAGTGTCTGTGCGCGGCTGATGGCAAAACGCCGGGCGCCGTCATCCAGGCCCTGGCCGCGCAACGCCTGCTGGTAATGCTGGGCGGCCTGCTGCGGCTGCTCCAGCTGCTCCAGGGCAATGGCCAGGCCCAGTTGCCAGGCGGCCTGCTGCGGGCGCAGATCGACCAGTTGGCGATAAACCTCGGCACTCTCGCGCCACTGCCCGGTCTGCTGATAGGTCGCCGCAAGCAGGGCGTGATAGCCGGGGTCGCGCGCCAGCAACGGGCGCCGCTGCGCCAGCGTGGCGACCGCCGCCTGGGTCTGCCCGCTCTGCAGCTGGGCGCGGGCCAGGAGAATGCGCAGCTCGCTGTCATCGCCAACCTGAGCCAGCTGAGCCGGCAACCAGCCGAGCAGCTTGTCCTGCTGGCCGGCACCCAGGTAGGCGCGCGCCAGCAGGCGGATGGCATCGGCGTCGTGCGGCTGCTGGCGATGCACACGCTCCAGCTGCTCCACGGCGCCGGCGTAATCCTGATCGAGCATGGCCTGACGCGCCTCGGCCAGCGGATCGGCCGGCCGCGCGGTGATGGTCACCTGCGGTCGCGCGGCAGGCGCCGGCTGGCTGGCCGGCTCCGCGCGTACCTGCCAGGCCGGGGTTTGCACGGGTGCTGCGCTTTCTTCTTCGGCGGCAGGCAGATTGCTAAGATCTACCTGTTCGCTCTGAGCAACATCAGCGCCCTGCATCTGTGCTTCCAGCCAAAGCTGCCAGCGCGCCCCGGCGGGTTCCAGACGGTCGCTGACCTGCAGCTGATCGCCCAAACCGACCAGCAGCACCAGCACGTCATTGCCCTGGGGTTCTACCCGCCAGGACAGGCTGCGCCCGTCCTGCTGCAGACGCCCGCTACGCGGCTCACCCGAAAGGCGCAGGCCAGGCAGACGCAGACTGACCGCGCCACTCTCGTCGGTGCGCTGGTAGGCCACCGACTGATCCAACAGCAGCTGCAGGACAAAACGCCCGTTGACGTGCTGCGGCAGCACCTCCAGCACCTGCGGCATGGCCACCGCCGCCACGGGAGTCGGCGCGGCCAGCACCGGTCCCTCTGGTGTGCGGCCGACGATACGGCCGATCATCAGGCCGACCAGCAGACCGGTGAGAATCACCGCACCGAGAAACATCGAACCCAAGCGCAGACGACGGCTGCGCTCGCGGCGGCGCGCGCCTTCCTCGTCCACCGCATACAGACCTTCCAGTGGCACCCTCTCGCTCGGCGCCGCGCGCCGCGCATCGAGGTCGCGCAGCATGTCGTTGACCAGACTCATGACCACCACCCCGACCACTGCTTCAGCCACGGCCAGGCACCCAAGAGCACGACAACCGACAGCGTACCCGCCGCCAGCCCCAGGCTCAGCCAGCGCGGCGACCAGTGCCGGAACGGCTGGGCGCCCTCGGTATCGGCCATGGCGCGGCGCACGTGGCTGGCCGTCACCTGCCGACTGCCATCACCGAAGGCGGCCATCAGCGCCTTGTGCGCCAGGATATTCAGCAACCGCGGAATACCGCTGCTGCCACGTACCAGCACACCTACGGCACGCGGCGCGAACAGTGGCTCGCCACGGTAACCGGCCACCGCCAGACGCTCCTGAAGGTAGCGCTGGGTGTCACGCACATCCAGCGGGCGCAGGCGATAGGAAAAGGTGATTCGCTGCAGCAGCTGGCGGAATTCATGGCGGGCCAGGGTGACGTCCAGTTCGGGCTGACCAAACAGCACCACCTGCAGCAGCTTGCGCTGTTCGGTTTCCAGATTGGTCAGCAGGCGCAGTGCCTCGAGGGTTTCCGCCGGCAAGGCCTGGGCCTCGTCGATCAGCAGCACGCAGCTCTTGCCGGCCGCCGCCAGTTCGATCAGGCGGATTTGCAGGGCATCCAGCAGGGCATGGTCCTGCAGGCTGTCGACGCCTTCGATGCGCAGCTCGCGGGCCAGCGCCTGGCGCAGCTCCAGCGGGCTCAGGCAGGGATTGGGCAGGTAGGCCAGCTGGTAGCGCTCGGCATCCAGCAGATTGAGCAGCGCACGGCACAGCAGGGTCTTGCCGGTGCCCACTTCGCCGGTGACCTTGATAAAGCCCTCCCCCTCGCCCAGCGCCACGCGCAGCAGGTTGAGGCAGGCCTGGTAAGGCGCCAGCTGGACCAGAAACTCGGTATTCGGAGTCAGCGCGAAGGGCTTCTCGCGCAGACCGAAGAACGCCTCATACATGGGCTATCTCAGCTCCTTGAAGGCGGCCGCGCTTTTCTGGATCTCGTTGATCCAGGTCTCGTCGCTGACCACCTGCGGGCGCAGCAGAATCACCAGCTCGCTCTTGCGCAGGTCCTTGGACTGCTGCTTGAACATCGGCCCGATCAGCGGCAGTTGCGATGCCCAGGGCAACTTGGCATCGATGTTCTGGTTGGCATTCTGCAGCAGGCCGCCGATCACCACCACCTGGCCACTGCGGGCACGGACGATGGAGTCGGACTGGCGGGTGGTGGACAGCGCCAGCGGCAGGTTGAACTCGTTATCCTCGCCGCCCAGGGTGATGGTCTTGTTCTGATCCTGCACGCGGCTGACCGAGGGCCGCACGTGCAGGGTGATGTCGTCGTGTTCGTCGATCTGCGGCGTCACGTCCAGCGAAATGCCGGAGAAGAACGGCGTCAGGGTGATGTCCAGATCCGGCGCGGTGGTGCCACCGGCCAGAGTGGTGGTGGTGGTCGACACGTCGGTGACGAAGAACTCGTCGGTGCCGACCTTGATCACCGCCTTCTGGTTGTTCAGCGTGGAGATCCGCGGGCTGGACAGCACGCGCACCTCGCCCTGGGTTTCCAGCAGCTGGATCACGCCTTCGAAGTTGCCGAAGTCGAAACTGGCGGTAAAGGTGCCGCCCACGCCGGTCGGACCGCTGATCGGATTGGTCGGGGTATTCAGGCCATCCAGACCCGGAATGAAGCTGCCGAGCCCGATCGCCTTCTGCCCGGAGATGTAGGTCCAGTTGACCCCGGCCTGGAACTCGTCATTCAGGTCGACCTCGATGATCTTGGTTTCCAGGATCACCTGACGCTGCAGGTTGCGCTGGGCCATGCGCAGGAAGGCCTCGACGTTCTGCTGGTCACGGCTGTTGGCGCGCACCACCAGCAGGCCTGCCTGCGGGTTGACCACCACGCTGTTGCCCGGCTCCTCACCGACGATCATCTCCACCACCTTGCGCACCTCGGCCCAGAAATCCACCGAACTGGTGGTGGTCAGGCGACTGGCGCTGAGGGTGGTGGAACTGGTACTGGTGGTGGTCTCCGCACCGGTGCTGTCGGTGTTGTCGCTGTTGGTCACTTCGCCCGAGCTGACCCGGGTATCGGTGGTGCCCTCACGCTGGATATTCAGGTAGTTGAGGTCGTAGGTCTGGGTCACCGGCTGGTTGGGCAGGATCTGGTAGCCATAGCTGGTCTTGCGGAAGTCGTAGCCGTAGCTGTCGCGTACCGCCGCCAGCACTTCCTCAAGCGTCACGTTGCGCAGGCTGAAGGTGATGTTGCCCTGGATTTCCGGGTGCACCACCAGGTTCTTGCCGGCGCCATCCATCAGGCTGAGGAAGAACTCGCGGGCCGGCATGTCCTTGGCCGCCACATCGAAACGCGGACCGCTGGCCAGGGCCCGATCCATTTCCAGCGGCGGCAGCAAGGCAGCCTGCACCGAGGGCGGCGGAGCGACCTTGGCTTTGCTCTGCTGCAGGCTCTCCTCCAGCATGCTGTTGCTCTGCTGGTAAAGCTGGTCGTCGCCATCCTTGAAGGTCTGGCAGGAACTCAGTAGACACAGCAGGCTGAGCAGGCCGAGGGACGGCAGGGCACGAGTATTCATCGACATCATCGACTCGGTTTGACTATGGGTTCGGCCAGGCGCAACAACTCTTGCTGCCCCTGGCGCTCGATCAGTACGGCACGCGGGTAGATAGCCTTGAGCCGGGACGAACCCAGCTGCTCACCCACTTTGAGGCTCTGGCCATTGATCACGGCACGCTGGCCATGACTGCCACGAATGATGGCCTGCAACTGCAGCGCCTGGGCGGCATCCGCCGGTTCAGCAGCATGCCCCTGTGGCGGCTGGGTCGGATCAAGCGCGGCCAGGGCCGTCAGGCAAAAGAGCAGTGCAATGAGGCTCAACAGGGCTCTAGACACCGACCCACCCCGCTTGCCGGCTGAGGGTATACAGCTCCAGACGAATGCTGGCGCGGCCACTGCCGCCGGCATCCACCTGATAGTCCAGTTGCTGCCAGTGCAGGCGCCAGCCCGAGGCCTGCACGGCCTGCAGATAGGCGATCAGCTCGAAGTAGCCGCCCTCCAGGGTCAGGCGCACGCCATGCCGGTACAGACTGACCGCCGGCGCAACCGCCTTTTCACCCTTGGCGGGCTCCGCCTCGCCCGGCACCTCCAGCGGTGCGGAAAAGCTTTCCACCGCGGCCAGGTTCAGTCCTGGCTGGGCACGCAGCAGATCCTCAAGCACCCGGCGCATGGTTGGCGGATCGATCAGCGCAGCCGTCTCATGGTCGATACCGTCCAGCAGGCGTTCATGTTCGGCCTGCGCTAGCAGCAGGCTGCTGCGCATGCCCAGGTTGGGGTCCTGCTCACGTTTGCGCTGCAACTCGGCGCGCTGCGTCTGGGCCTCCAGCAGCCGGGCCTTGGCGCCCTGCAACTGACCGCTGAGCTGTTTCTGGCGCAGTGCCAGGGGATCGGCCACCAGCAGCAGATACAGCATGCCGAGCAGGGCAAAACCCACGCCGAGGGTCAGCCACTGTTCACGCGGCACCATGGCCTGCCAGCGCTGCAACAAGGCTTTCATGGCTGCTTCTCCTGATCGGCTGCCTGCGAGGAGAGGACAAAATCGAACGGTTCGCCGGCCGTGCGTTTGGCACTGAAGTGGGCAAACTGCCGGCCCTTGAATGCTGAGGCCTGACCCAGCGCCTGCAGGTAGCTCGGCAATGCCTGCTGGTCGCTGCTGCGACCTTCCAGACGCAAGTGACGACCGCCATCGGTGAAGGCAATCCGCGTCAGCCACAAGCCCTGGGCCGGATGCTGCTCGGAGAGCGCCACCAGCGGGTCGGCAAAACCCTGCTGATGCTGCTGGCCCAACAGCCGCAGGTAATCGGCCAGACGCTGCAACTGGCGGTTGCGCTCTTGCGCAGAAGCCACCTGCAGGGGCAATTGCGGATCGAGCTGCGGTTCGCGAAACACCGCCTGTTCGCCGGCCAGCAGCTGTTCTTCGCTCTGCGCCAGAACCTCGGCCTTTTGCAGCTGCGCCTGCAGATCACGCACCTGCCACAACTGCCAGCCGCCATGCAGCAGTGCCAGTCCAAACGCTACCAGCAATGCCTGGAGCATATGACGCGGCCGCGGACCGGTCTGTCGGCGGCGCTGATGCTGATAGAGGTTGAGGTTCTGCATCAGCTGTTCTCCTGACGCAGGGCCGCGCCGACGGCGGTCAGGCAGTAGGCCTGCTCACGCTCATCGAGCAGCGGCACATCGTCACCGAACAGATCTTCCAGGCTCAGGCGTTGCAGATTGACCGCAAGGCCTCCAGCCAGAGCCTGCATGGCCTGCTCGCCATCGCGCTTCATCGGCAACAGCAGCAGACGGTTGATATAGCCCTTGCCCAGCTGGCTCTCGAAATAGTCCAGGGAGCGCTGCACTTCCAGGGTAATCGCGGCGTAATTGCCATCGGCGCGCTCGATGCCCTGCTCGATGCGCCGAGCCATGTACAGATCGGCGCCGTTTTGCACGCTGATCAGGCCCTCGCTGGAGCGCAGGCGCAGCAGCGCCAGGTTGATGGCTGCCGCCCCGGCTTGCAGGCCAAGATTGCGGAAGGCCATCTCGGTGATATCGATCGACTGCAGCCTGAGGCCGGCCTGGCGCAGCAGACGCGCCGCCTGCTCCATCTGCTGTTTTTCCAGCACGGCGCAGTAGGCCATACGCGAACGACCGCGGTAGGCATCGGCAGGTAATGCAATCAAGTCGGTGACAACGGTTTCGAGAGGCTGACTGATCAGATCCTTGAGGCGCCAGCGCATGGCATCGCGCAGTTCTTCCTCGGGGACATCGGGGCAATCGAGCAACAGCAGCTGATAACTGGCCGGGTGCAGTAGAAAGTTGACCGCGGCGCCCTGCAGTTGCAGTTCCTGTACCCAGTCCTTGAGCACCTGAGCCTGCTCGGCCGGGGCAGCTGCCTTGAACAGGCAGCGAAGCAGGCGGGCGCGGCCCTCGGTATCGCGCTCGACCTGGGCCAAAGCGATGCCTTCCGGGCCGGTTTCCAGCCCGATCAGCCCTTGCGGCGTCTGTTTCTTCTTATTCAGCCATCCGAGCAACGCCTTCCCCTTAAAAGCCTTCAAGTCGCAGGCAACCCGCTCTTGCCACCCGACAAACTGCGCAAGCGCGGTAAAATGCCGTATCCGACTCCTTCCCTGAGCCTAGTCATGTTCCATGTTGTGCTGTTCGAGCCCGAGATTCCACCCAACACGGGCAATGTCATCCGCCTCTGCGCCAACACCGGCTGCCAGTTGCATCTGGTTGGCCCACTGGGCTTCGAGCTGGATGACAAACGTCTGCGTCGCGCCGGCCTGGATTACCACGAATACACCACGCTAAAGCGCCACGCGAGCCTTGCTGACTGTATAGCAGATATAGGTAGTGGCCGACTAATGGCCTTTACCACCAAGGGCAGTCACAGCTATGCGGAAGTTCAGTTCCAGGCCGGGGACATTTTCCTCTTCGGTCCGGAAAGCCGTGGTCTGCCCGTCGAGATTCTCGACAGCCTGCCGGCCGAACAACGCCTGCGCCTGCCCATGCGCCCGGGCGGGCGCAGCCTGAACCTGTCCAATGCGGTGGCAGTCACCGTCTACGAGGCCTGGCGACAGAACGGCTTCCGCTAATGGCCAGGCAATAAAAAAGCGCCCCTCGGGGCGCTTTTCATGCAGCGCTTAGAGCCTGTTTACGATCTCGCGAGCTAGAGCCAGACAAGGCAAAAGCAGCCAAGGAAGCGGAGTTTACGAGCTGTAAATGAGCATTCCGAGGCTGCTTTAACGCCGTATGGCCGACGCGCAGCAGATCGTAGACAGGTTCTTAGGCGTTGCCGGCAGCCTGCATACGCGACAGTTCCTGAGCGTACAGGGCGTCGAAGTTCACCGGTGCCAGCATCAGTGCCGGGAAGGAGCCACGCACCACCAGGCTGTCCAGCGCTTCGCGCGCATAAGGGAACAGCAGGTTCGGGCAGAAGGCGCCCAGGGTATGGCTCATGGACGCGGCGTCCAGACCCTTGATCAGGAAGATGCCAGCCTGCTGCACTTCGGCGATGAAGGCGGTTTCTTCACCGTTCTTCACGGTGACCGATACGGTCAGGACGATCTCGTGGAAGTCACCTTCCAGCGGGCGCTGACGAGTATTCAGATCCAGAGCAACGCTCGGGGTCCACTCCTGACGGAAGATTTCCGGGCTCTTTGGCGCTTCGAAGGACAGGTCCTTCACGTAGATGCGCTGCAGGGAGAATTGCGGGTTTTGCGCTTCTTGGGCGCCTTGGGTTTCTTCGGTCATGGCTGAGCCTTGCTGTGCGTTATTAGTAGTGTTAGCCGACTATCGAAAACTACCTGCTAGTCAGCCAGCAGCGCGTCGAGCTTGCCGGCGCGCTCCAGGGCATGCAGATCGTCGCAACCACCCACATGGGTACTGCCGATCCAGATTTGCGGCACCGAGGTCTTGCCGGCCTTGCGGACCATCTCGGCGCGCACGTCGGGCTTGCCATCGACACTGATCTCGTCGAAGGCCACACCCTTGCGTTGCAGCAACTGCTTGGCGCGCATGCAGTAGCCGCATGTCACGCTGGTGTAGATGAGTACCGGTTTCATCACTTGACCACGGGCAGGCTGTCCGCGCGCCAGGTGGCAATACCGCCGCCCAGACGGGCCACGGTGTAACCAGCCTTCTTCAGATCGCGGCAAACGGTGCCGGCGTGCTGGCCCATGGCATCGACCACGATGATGGTCTTGGCCTTGTGCTTGTCCAGCTCGACCATGCGTTCAGCCAGCTTGTCGAAGGGAATGTTCAGCGCATCGACGATGTGACCGGTGCCGAAGTCCTTGTGGTTGCGCACGTCCAGCACAACGCCCTGGTCGCTGTTGACCAGCGCCGTCAGCTCACGGCTGGTCAGGCTGCGACCGGCACGGCGCAGTTCGTGGGCAATCAGCAGGCCGAGCAGCACGGCGAAAGCCAGGCTCAATTCATAGTGGTTAGAGGCAAATTCAATCAGCTTGGCGAGCATCACAAGGATCCACAGCGTTAAAATGGCGGCCAGTATACACAGGGGCATTAGTCGGCCAAACCCCGCCCGGCGGTGACGCTCGGAGCACTTGGCTATAAAATGCCCGACCTTTTTCCGCCCACCCGCCTTGCGAGTCCGCCCCCATGAGCGCCACGCCCTCTCCGCTGGTCCTGATCATCCTCGACGGTTTCGGCCATAGCGACAGCCCCGAATACAACGCAATCTACGCGGCCAAGACGCCGGTCTACGACCGACTGCGCGCCACTCAGCCGCACGGTCTGATCTCGGGCTCGGGCATGGACGTCGGCCTGCCGGACGGCCAGATGGGCAACTCCGAGGTCGGCCATATGAACCTCGGTGCCGGCCGCGTGGTGTACCAGGACTTCACCCGGGTGACCAAAGCCATCCGCGACGGCGAATTCTTCGAGAACGCAGTTATCAACAGCACCGTGGACAAGGCCGTGGGCGCCGGCAAGGCCGTGCACATCCTCGGCCTGCTCTCCGATGGCGGCGTGCACAGCCATCAGGATCATCTGGTTGCCATGGCCGAACTGGCCGCCAAGCGTGGCGCCGAGAAGATCTACCTGCATGCCTTCCTCGACGGCCGCGACACCCCGCCGAAATCGGCCCAGCCGTCCATCGAGCTGCTCGACGCCACCTTCGCCAAATTGGGCAAGGGCCGCATCGCCAGCCTCACCGGCCGCTACTTCGCCATGGACCGCGACAACCGCTGGGACCGCGTCGAGCAGGCCTACAACCTGATCGTCGACGGCAAGGGCGAATTCAATACCGCCAGCGCCGTAGAAGGGCTCAACGCCGCCTACGAGCGCGGCGAGAGCGACGAGTTCGTCAAAGCCACCACCATCGGCGAGCCGGTAAAAGTCGAGGACGGCGATGCCATCGTCTTCATGAACTTCCGCGCCGACCGTGCCCGCGAGCTGACCCGCGCCTTCGTCGAGGCCGACTTCAGCGAGTTCCAGCGCCAGCGCGTGCCACAACTGGCCGGTTTCGTCATGCTCACCCAGTACGCCGCCAGCATCCCGGCGCCCAGCGCCTACAAGCCGGAAGCGCTGACCAACGTGCTCGGCGAATACCTGGCGAAGAACGGCAAAACCCAGCTGCGCATCGCCGAAACCGAGAAGTACGCCCACGTCACCTTCTTTTTCTCCGGCGGCCGCGAAGAGCCGTTCGAGGGCGAAGAACGCATCCTGATTCCGTCGCCGAACGTCGCCACCTACGACATGAAGCCGGAAATGAGCGCGCCGGAAGTCACCGACCGCATCGTCGAGGCCATCGAAAACCGCCGCTATGACGTGATCATCGTCAACTACGCCAACGGCGACATGGTCGGTCATACCGGCGTGTTCGAGGCGGCGGTCAAGGCCGTGGAAACCCTCGACACCTGCGTCGGACGCATCGTCGAGGCACTGGACAAGGTCGGCGGCGAAGCCCTGATCACCGCTGACCACGGCAACGTCGAACAGATGGAAGACGAGTGCACCGGCCAGGCACACACTGCGCACACCTGCGAGCCGGTGCCGTTCATCTATGTGGGCAAACGCCCGGCGAGCATCCGCGAAGGCGGCGTGCTGGCCGATGTGGCACCGACCCTGCTGACCCTGATGGGCCTGCCGATCCCGCAGGAAATGACCGGCAAGTCGATCATCAGCCTCGGTTAAGACGGCAATCCCAGTAAAAACGCCCCTTCCGCAAGGATTGGGGCGTTTTTTTTACCCCGCGCGGCGGGCATACTAAGGCCACTTGTTTGCCTGGTATTGCCCTGCCCATGTCCCGCGCCCTCGTAGCCCTGCTTTTCAGCCTTCTGCTCAGCCCGGTCGTGGCCGACGAA
Organism: Pseudomonas fluvialis; assembly: GCF_014207935.1. Lineage (GTDB taxonomy): Bacteria > Pseudomonadota > Gammaproteobacteria > Pseudomonadales > Pseudomonadaceae > Aquipseudomonas > Aquipseudomonas fluvialis_A. The sequence continues at coordinate 177,562 of NZ_JACHLL010000005.1, forward strand.
CGCGCTGCTACCCAGCAACAACTGGAGCAAGCGCAGAAGGACATCACCGAGCTGAAGAAGCTGCTGGGTGAGCTGCAGGCGGAGAAATCCGATGTACAGAAGGCGCTGAAGAAAACCGAAAGCGAGATGGGCCAGCTGGAAAAGCAGGTCAAGGGCTTGCAGGAAGAACAGCAGAAGAGCCAGCAGGAGCTGGAGCGGCTGAACCAGGAGAAAAAAAAACTCCAGGACGCACGCCTTGAACAGCAACGCCTGATCGGCATCCAGGCCCGCGCCGCCTACCAGAGCGGCCAGCAGGAATACGTCAAACTGCTGCTCAACCAGCAGCACCCGGAAAAATTCAGCCGTACCCTCACCTACTACAACTACCTGAACCAGGCCCGCCTCGATCAGCTCGCCACCTTCAACGAAACCCTGCGCCAGCTGGGCAACGTCGAGCGGGACATCAACCAGCAGCAGCAGATGCTCGCCGAGCAGAGCAGCGCCCTGCAGGGCCGCCGCGACCAGCTCGCCGCCGTGCGCCAGGAGCGCCAGCAGGCTCTGAGCAAGCTGAACAAGGACCTGGCCAGTCGCGATGCCCGCCTCAAGGAGCGTCAGCAGGCCCAGACCCATCTCAACAACGTGCTCAAGACCATCGAGGAAACCCTGGCACGCCAGGCACGCGAAGCCGCCGAACAGGCCGCCCGCGAGAAAGCGATGCTCGCCCAGCAGCTTCAGGAAAGCGCCAAGACCGGCAAGCCGGTCCCTCTGGGCCCGGCAGTCAGCACCGGGCAGAGCGTCGACGGCCCGTTCGCCAAAGCCCAGGGCCGCCTGCCGTGGCCGGTCAATGGCCGGCTCCTGGCGCGCTACGGCTCGGCCCGTGGCGATGATCCGCGCGCCAAATGGGATGGTGTGCTGATCGGTGCCAGTGTCGGCAGCCAGGTACGTGCCGTGCACGGCGGGCGCGTGGTGTTCGCCGACTGGTTGCGCGGTGCCGGTCTGCTGGTGATCGTCGATCACGGCGGCGGCTACCTGACCCTGTACGGACACAACCAGAGTCTGCTCAAAGATGCCGGGGATATCGTCAAGGCTGGCGACCCCATTGCCACTGTCGGCACCAGCGGCGGGCACAACCATCCCGCCTTGTACTTCGCCATTCGCCAGCAGGGCCGCGCCAGCGACCCGGCACGCTGGTGCCGGGCGCAAGGATAAGCGCCTCATTTTCAGGAGTTAGCTCATGCCGCACCTGCCCCGCCTCACGCCTCTGGCCCTGTCCCTCGCCCTGCTGCTGGGTAGCGCGCCATTGCTGGCGGCCGAGCAGTCCGCGCCGGCCATCGAGGACACAGAAACCGGCAAGGCACCGCTGCCTCTGGAGGAGCTGCGGACCTTTGCCGAGGTGATGGACCGGGTCAAAGCGGCTTACGTCGAGCCGATCGACGACAAGACCCTGCTGGAGAATGCCATCAAGGGCATGCTCAGCAACCTCGACCCGCATTCGGCCTATCTGGAGCCGGAAGCCTTCGCCGAGCTGCAGGAAAGCACCAGCGGCGAGTTCGGCGGCCTCGGCGTGGAAATCGGCCAGGAAGACGGTTTCCTCAAGGTGGTCTCGCCGATCGACGACTCCCCTGCGGCGGCGGCCGGTATCCAGGCCGGCGATTTCATCATCAAGATCGATGGCCAGCCGACCAAGGGCCTGTCAATGATGGAAGCCGTGGAGAAGATGCGCGGCAAGCCGGGCACGGTAATCATCCTCACCCTGATCCGCGAAGGCGGCCAGCCGTTCGACGTCGAACTCAAGCGCGCCATCATCAAGACCAAGAGCGTCAAGAGCCAGCTGCTGGAAGGCGACTACGGTTACATCCGCATCAGCCAGTTCCAGATCAACACCGGCGAGGAAGTCGGCAAGGCGCTGGCCAGCCTGAAGAAAGACAACGGCGGCAAGAAGCTCGGCGGTCTGGTGCTGGACCTGCGCAACAACCCCGGCGGCGTGCTGCAAGCCGCGGTGGAAGTCTCCGACCATTTCCTGACCAAGGGCCTGATCGTCTACACCAAGGGCCGTATCGCCAACTCCGAGCTGCGCTTCTCGGCCGACAAGGCCGATGCCAGCGAGGGCGTACCGCTGGTGGTGCTGATCAACGGCGGCAGCGCCTCGGCCTCGGAAATCGTCGCCGGCGCCCTGCAGGATCACAAGCGCGGCATCCTCATGGGCACCGACAGCTTCGGCAAAGGCTCGGTACAGACCGTGCTGCCGCTGAACAACGACCGCGCCCTGAAGCTCACCACCGCCCTGTACTTCACGCCCAAGGGCCGTTCGATCCAGGCTCAGGGCATCATCCCCGACGTCGAAGTACGCCGCGCCAAACTGACCCGCGAGCAGGACGCCGAGACCTTCAAGGAAGCCGACCTGGCCGGCCACCTCGGCAACGGCAACGGCGGTCAGGACAAGCCCAGCGGCAAGAAGGGCGAAGACAAACCGCGCCTGCAGGATGACGACTACCAACTGAGCCAGGCGCTCAACCTGCTCAAGGGCCTCAACGTCGCTCGCCAGCGCTAGACACTCGGCGTCAGGCAATAAAAAACCGGGCCATGGCCCGGTTTTTTAATCCCACTGCTTACTGCAGGTAGCTGTTGATCGCCTTGTCGACAAAGCCTTCCTGGCGCATCTGCTCCAGGGTGGTTTGCAGCTTCTGCACCACTTCGTCCGGGGTTTCCTTGTTGAGCGCCAGGAACAGCTCCGCCTGATTGAAGCGCAAAACCGTCTTCAGATCGTTTACCCCGGCCTGCTTGGCCAGGTAGCGCCCGGCAGGATCACCGGTGGCCCACAAGTCGATCTGCCCCTTGTCCAGACGGCTGGCATTTTCGATGTCATTCAGCACGCTGTCCGCCGTCAGGCCTTTCTGCTGCAGGAACGCCTCGATGGCATCGCCCTTGTAGGCGCCGACACGGTAGGCCGTGGCTTCCTCCAAAGTCGCCAGGCTGATGCTGCTGTCCGCCTTGGCCAACAGTACCCAGTCATCCGGACCGATCGGGCCGACCCACTTGAACAACGCCTCGCGCTCCGGCAGACGCGCCGTTACAAACACCCCGTGGTCGGGCTTCTCCAGCGCCAGCTTGTAGATACGGTCCCAGGGGAAGCGCAGGGTCAGGTTGTACTGAATGCCGGCACGCTTGAACATCTCGCGCACCACATCCGCGGCAATCCCGCGGGTGTTCTTGTCCCGGGCAAAGTTTTTGCCGTTCTCGGAGAAGTTGTAGGGCGGATAGTTCTCGGTCAGCAGGACCACCTGATAGTCCGCAGGCAGTTCGGCGCGCGCCACACCGACCAGAGCCAGGCAGGCGATACAGCAGGATAACCACAGGGATTTGCGCATGGCGTTGTCCTTTATCCAAGGGGCGAAAAAACGGTCGTGAGCCTAGCAGAGCAGGCGCACGACCGCTTTCGATCAGGTCGCAGACGTCGCTTCAGCGAACCACAATGCCGCGCGAAGCCAAATACGCCTTGGCCTCGGGCACAGTGTATTCGCCAAAGTGGAAGATGCTCGCCGCCAGCACGGCATCGGCCTTGCCGTCGATGATGCCGGCAGCCAGATGCTCCAGGTTGCCGACGCCGCCGGAAGCGATCACCGGAATGCCCACGGTCTCACTGATGGCGCGTGTCACGCCCAGGTCGTAACCGCTCTTCACGCCGTCCTGATCCATGCTGGTCAGGAGGATCTCGCCGGCGCCAAGGTCTTCCATCTTCTTCGCCCAGAGCACGGCATCAAGACCGGTCGGCTTGCGCCCGCCGTGGGTGAAGATTTCCCAGCGCGGGGTTTCGCCGGGCAGCGAGACCTTCTTGGCATCGATGGCGACGACGATGCATTGCGAACCGAAGCGCGCGGCGGCCTCGCCGACAAACTCGGGCGTGAAGACGGCCGCCGTGTTGATCGACACCTTGTCGGCACCGGCATTGAGCAGGTTGCGGATGTCCTGCACGGTACGCACGCCACCACCGACGGTGAGCGGGATGAATACCTGGCTGGCCATGCGTTCCACCGTGTGCAGGGTGGTGTCGCGGCCGTCAACGCTGGCAGTGATGTCGAGGAAGGTAATCTCGTCAGCGCCCTGCTCGTCGTAGCGGCGAGCGATTTCCACCGGATCACCGGCGTCGCGGATGTTCTCGAACTGCACGCCCTTGACCACGCGGCCGTTATCGACGTCGAGGCAGGGAATAATGCGTTTAGCCAGCGCCATCTCAGCAGTCCTCAGCCTTTGAAGGAATCGCAGAAGGCTTGCGCCTCGGCGACGTCCAGGGTGCCTTCATAGATGGCACGGCCGGTGATGGCACCGATGATGCCGGGCGAGCGGGCCAGCAGCAGCTTCTCGACATCGCCGAGGTTGTGAATGCCGCCGGAGGCGATCACCGGGATGCGGCTGGCGGCGGCCAGCGCGGCGGTAGCCTCGACGTTGCAGCCCTGCATCATGCCGTCTTTGGCGATGTCGGTATAAACGATGGCGGACACGCCGTCGGCTTCGAAACGCTTGGCCAGATCAGCCGCCTGTACGCTCGACACCTCGGCCCAGCCGTCGGTGGCGACGAAGCCGTCTTTGGCGTCCAGACCGACAATCACCTTGCCCGGGAAGGCTTTACAGGCCTCGGCGACGAACTCGGGTTCTTTAACGGCCTTGGTGCCGATGATCACGTAGCTGACGCCGGCGCGCACGTAGTGCTCGATGGTCTCCAGGGTACGGATGCCGCCACCGATCTGGATCGGCAGGTTCGGGTAGCGCTTGGCGATGGCGGTGACCACCTCGCCATTGACCGGCTGACCTTCGAAGGCGCCGTTCAGGTCGACCAGGTGCAGACGGCGGCAGCCGCCCTCGACCCACTTGGCAGCCATGCTCACCGGGTCATCGGAGAACACCGTGGAATCTTCCATGCGGCCTTGGCGCAGACGCACGCAGGCGCCGTCCTTGAGATCGATAGCGGGAATAATCAGCATTTCAGCGAGTCCTCAGGCCGGGCCCGCCAAGGCCCGGAATAAAACGAAAGCGGTTAGCAGCGGCCATTCCAGCCGATGAAATTCTGCAGCAGCTGCAGGCCATGGGTATGGCTCTTTTCCGGGTGGAACTGCACGGCGAACTTCGAGCCTTCGGCCAGCGCCGCGGCGAAGTCCTTGCCGTAGTGGCCACGACCAACCACCTGGGCCGGGTTGCCGGCCTCGATGTAGTAGCTGTGCACGAAGTAGAAACGGGCGCGGTTCGGAATGTCGTGCCAGAGCGGGTGATCAATCACCTGCTCGACTTCGTTCCAGCCCATGTGCGGCACCTTCAGGTGCTCGCCGTCCTCGACCAGATCCTTGCCGAAGAAGCGTACCTTGCCGGGGAACAAGCTGATGCAGTCGACACCATCGTTCTCCTCGCTGTGCTCCAGCAGGGCCTGCATGCCGACGCAAATACCGAGGAAGGGGCGGTCCTGACTGACCTCACGCACCAGGCTGTCGAAGCCCAGGCGCTTGATCTCGGCCATGCAGTCGCGGATCGCACCGACACCGGGGAACACCACGCGGTCAGCCTCACGGATCACATTGGCGTCGCTAGTCACCAGCACCCGACCGGCGCCAACATGCTCCAGCGCCTTGGCTACCGAGTGCAGGTTGCCCATGCCGTAGTCGATTACTGCAACGGTCTGCATTTACAGGCAACCCTTGGTGGACGGCATCTGCCCGGCCATGCGCGGATCCAGCTCGCAGGCCATGCGCAGGGCACGGCCGAAGGCCTTGAACACCGTTTCGATCTGGTGGTGGGTGTTGTGCCCACGCAGGTTGTCGATGTGCAGGGTCACCAGGGCGTGGTTGACGAAGCCCTGGAAGAACTCCTGGAACAGGTCCACGTCGAAGCCGCCGACCACCGCACGGGTGAAGGGCACATGCATCTGCAGACCGGGACGGCCGGAGAAGTCGATCACCACGCGCGACAGGGCTTCGTCCAGCGGCACGTAGGAGTGGCCGTAACGGGTCATGCCCTTCTTGTCGCCGACGGCCTTGGCAAAAGCCTGGCCGAGGGTGATGCCGACGTCTTCCACGGTGTGGTGGTCGTCGATATGCAGGTCACCCTTGCACTGGATGTCCAGGTCGATCAGGCCGTGGCGGGCGATCTGGTCGAGCATGTGCTCGAGGAAGGGCACGCCAATATCGAACCTGGCCTTGCCAGTGCCATCCAGATTGATCGAGACCTTGACCTGGGTCTCCAGGGTGTTGCGCTCGACGGATGCCGTACGTTCGGCCATCACCAGCTCCCGAAAATGCTTGCGGAAAAGGCCGGCATTATAGGCGTTGCGGCCAGTTGACGGCTACCGCAAGCAGGCGGATGGCGTGCTATTGGCGCAATAGCGCAGAAGCTGCGCCGTCATGCCGGCCCGACAGACGCCACAGCCAGAGCAAACAGGCCAGCGGCACCGCTGCCAGAGCCAGCGCCAGCGGCCACTGCGCGGGCACCAGCCACAGCCCCCACAGCGCGAGCAGAACCAGCAGCGCGAACAGGCGCAACCGCTCCAGCCACCAGAGGCGCGCGCGTCCCTCGAACAGCGCCCCCAGACTGACGCAGGTGCCCAGTACGGCCAGCGCCAGCAACACTGCCTGCCACAGCGCCGCCTGCCTGACGCTGGCGAGAAAGGCCAGTGCCATGCCGTTGAGCAACAGGAACTGCACCAGGGCATAGGCCTTGAGCCCCGCCGGCGTCGCCTCGGCAAACTTGTCCGCGCCCATCTTCGGCCACGGCTGCTGGCGCATATCCTCCGGGCGCCAGCCGGTCGGCATCCACCACAGGCGCAGCTTGTCCCACCAGCTATGCGTGGCCACGGCGTCGGCCCAGAGCAGGCGCCACCAGGAAAACTGCAGGGCGATGGCATCGAAGGTGCGCACCGGGGTGGTCACGCCATAACGCACCGGCTCGGCTTCCTCGGCAAAGGTGCCGAACAGCTTGTCCCAGACGATGAACACGCCACCGTGATTCTTGTCGATGTAGCAGTCGTTCTGGCCATGGTGCACGCGGTGATGGCTGGGCGTGACGATGAGCTTTTCCAGCCAGCCCATGCGCTCGATGTGCTGGGTATGAATCCAGAACTGGTAGGCCAGCTGAATACCGAGCAGCAGCAGGAACAGCGGCAGCGGCAGGCCCAGCAACGCCAACGGCAGGTAGAACGGCCAGTCGAAGGCCGCCTGAAAGGCGCCCTTGCGCAGCGCCGTGGACAGATTGAAGTCCTCGCTGGAGTGATGCGGCTGGTGCGCGCCCCACAGCAGGTTGTAGCGATGCAGGCTGCGGTGCGCCCAGTAGAAGCACAGGTCCACCGCGACAAAGCCGAGCAACCAGACCCAGGGCTGAGTCGGATCGAGCGTCCACAGCCGCGCATGCTCGTACAGCCAGGCATAGGGAATGATCAGCAACAGGCGCAGCGGCCCTTCCAGCAGCACGCGCAGCACGGCGGTGTTGATACTGGTGGCACTGTCCGCCAAGCGCCAGGTGTGTCGGCCGCTGACACGCTCATAGGCCAGTTCCAGCAGCATCAGCAGCACGTACAGGGGAAACGCCAGGATCGCGACGTTCATGGACACCTCAGCATTCTTGTTATGCTCGCCAGCCTAACCGGCACACCCGGGCATCGGGATGGCCGTACCTGCCAAAGTACCGCACCGGATACGCCATGGCTGATCGCGACCAACCGCACTACGACATCCTCATCATAGGCGCCGGCGCCCTTGGTCTGGCCTGCGCCGCCCGCCTGGCGCAACCGGGCCGGCGCGTCCTGATCCTGGAGCGCGAAGGGCTGATCGGCAGCCACACCTCCAGCCGCAACTCCGAAGTCATCCACGCTGGCCTCTACTACCCGCCCGGTTCGCTCAAGGCCGAACTCTGCCGGGAAGGTCGTGAGCGTCTGTACGCCTGGTGCGCGCAGCATCAGGTCGGCCACCGGCGTATCGGCAAGCTGCTGGTGGCCGTTGCGCCGGAGGAACTCGGCAAACTGGAAAGCCTGCAGGCCAATGCCCGGGCGTGCGGCTTGCCCGAACTGCCGACACTGGACAGTGCCCAGCTGGCCCGCCGCGAGCCAGCCCTGCGCGGCATCGCCGCCCTGCATTCGCCGGATACCGGCATCCTCGACAGCCACGCCTACCTGCAGTCGCTGCTGGGTGTCGCCGAGCAACGCGGTGCCGAGCTGATTCTGCACAGCCGCGTCGACCGACTGCAGCGCCAGAATGGCCACTGGCTAGTGCATGGCCATAGCCAGGGCGAGGCCTTCAGCCTTTCGGCGGACCGGGTGATCAACGCCGCCGGCCTGTTTGCCCAGACACTAGCCGAGCACACCGGAGGCCTGAACGCCGCACTGATCCCGCGCCTGCAGCTGTGCCAGGGCCGCTACTTCAGCTATCGCGGGCACAGCCCGTTCCAGCAACTGATCTATCCGATGCCCGAGGCCAATACCGCCGGACTGGGCATCCACGCCACGCTGGACCTCGGCGGCCAGCTGCGTTTCGGCCCGGACGTGCACTACCTCGAGCAGCTCGATTACCAGGTCGACGAGCAGCTGCGCCCAGTGTTCGCCCGCGCCATTTCGCGCTACTTCCCCGGCCTCGATCCCGAGCGTCTGCAACCGGCCTACAGCGGCGTGCGGCCGAAACTCTCCGGCCCAGGGGAACCGGCTGCCGACTTCGATATCCAAAGCCAACACGAGCATGGCCTCAGCGGCCTGATCAACCTGTTCGGCATCGAGTCACCGGGGCTGACCGCCAGCCTGGCCATCGCCGAGCGCATTGCCCGCCTGCTCTGAAGGCGCGCAGGTATACTCGCCCGACAATCACCGCGCACTCGCACCTTTCATACAGCACCTAAGGAACGGTCCATGAAATCACTCGGCAAAATCCTCGGCCTGCTGCTCCTGGGAATCTTGCTGATCCTGGCGGCGCTGGGCTTTGCCCTGACCCACCTATTCGATCCCAACGACTACAAGGACGAGATCCAGCAGCTGGCGCGGGACAAGGCCAATCTGGAACTGTCGATCCGCGGTGATATCGGCTGGAGCCTGTTCCCCTGGCTCGGCCTGGAACTGACCGACACCACCCTGGCCAGCGCCAGCACCCCGGACAAGCCTTTCGCCGACCTGCGCCTGCTTGGCCTGTCGGTGCGCGTGCTGCCGCTGCTGCGCAAGGAAGTGCAGATGAGTGATATCCGTGTCGACGGCCTCAATCTGACCCTGCAGCGCGACAAGGACGGCCACGGCAACTGGGAACAGATCGGCCGCCCGACCACCGCGCCGGCCAGCCAGACTCCGGCAACCACCGAGAACACCACAACTGCGCCCACCACAACGGAGAATACCGGCGCCACTCCGCTGCGGATGGACATCGACAGCCTGACCCTGAGCAACGCCCACCTCGACTATCAGGATGCGCGCAGCGGCCGGCAGTTCACCGCCGAAGCCGTCGAGCTGGCCACCGGTGCCATCCGCGAAGGCAGCCCCATCCCCGTGACGCTCAGCGCTTATCTGGGCAGCAACCAGCCGGTACTGCGCGCCAAGACCGAACTGCAGGCCAAGCTGCGCTTCGACCGCGCCCTCAAGCGTTACCAGCTGGAAGACCTCAAGCTCAACGGCGAGGCCGCCGGCGAGCCCTTCAAGGGCAAGACCCTGACCTTCACCGCTCAGGGCCAGCTGCTGGCCGACCTGGCCGCCGGCGTTGCCGAATGGAACAGCCTGAAGCTCTCGGCCAATCAGCTGCGCGCCATTGGCGAACTGAAAGTGCACGGCCTCAACCAAGAGCCACAGGTGGAAGGCGGTCTGTCCATTGCCGCCTTCAACCTGCGCGAGTTCCTCGACGGCGTCGGCGTCAGCCTGCCGTCCATGCAGGACGGGGAAACCCTCAAGCGCTTCGAGCTGACCAGCAAACTCAGCGGCTCGGCCAAGCACCTGAAACTGGACGAGCTGCAACTTGGCCTCGACCAGACCAAGGCCAGCGGCCAGCTGGAAGTCGCCGACTTCAGCCGTCAGGCGCTGCGCCTGAACCTCAAGCTCGACCAGCTCAACCTCGACCGCTACCTGCCGGCCAAAGAGGCGGACAGCGCCAGCGCCGCACGCCAGCAGCAGGTCAAGGAAGCCCTCGCCAAGGCCGGTACAGCAGGCACCAGCGAACTGCCAGCAGCGCCGAACCAGCAGGCCTGGAGCGACAATAGCCTGCTGCCTGTCGAGAGCCTCAAGTCCCTCGACCTGCAGGCCGACATCGACGCCAAGCAACTGACCCTGCGCCAGCTGCCGCTGGAGGCCGTGCAGATCAAGCTGCAGGCGCAGCAAGGCATCCTCCAGCTCAGCGAGCTGCGTGGCGAGCTGTATCAGGGTCAGTTCGACAGCGAAGCGAGCATCGACCTCAATCCGGCCATCCCCCAGTGGCAGATCCGCAAGCAGCTGCAGCACGTCCCGGTGGACAAGGTCTTCAGCGCCCTCGGCGAGAAACCACCTGTGCGCGGTCTGCTCGATTTCACCACCCAGCTGAGCGCCCAGGGCAACAGCGAAAAGGCGCTGATCGACAGCCTCGACGGCAAGGCCAACTTCGAGCTGCTGGATGGCGCCCTGCTCGATGCCAACCTGGAGCAGCAGGTCTGCCGCGGCATCGCCACGCTCAACCAGAAGAGCCTGAGCAGCAGCCACGGCGGCAAGGACACACCGTTCCACAACCTCAAGGGCAGCCTGATCTTCAACGACGGCGTCGCCCACAACCCGGATCTGGTGGCCAACATCCCCGGCGTCAGCGTGGCAGGCAAGGGTGACCTCGACCTGCGCGTACTGGGCCTGGATTACCACGTAGGCGTGACCCTGGAAGGTGACAAGAACGAGATGCCGGACCCGGCCTGCCAGGTCAACGAGCGCTATGTCGGCATCCAGTGGCCGCTGCTCTGCCGCGGACCGCTGGAGCTGGGCGCCAAGGCCTGCCGTCTGGACAAGGACGGCCTGGGCAAGATTGCCGCCAAGCTGGCCGGTGACCGCCTCAACCAGAAGATCGAAGAAAAGCTCGGCGACAAGGTCAGCCCGGAACTGAAGGACGCCCTCAAGGGCCTGTTCAACCGATGACACCTGAGCAGTTCAACGGCGCCGTGCTGGCCTGGTACGACCAGCACGGCCGCAAGGATCTTCCCTGGCAGCAGGGCATTACGCCGTATCGCGTCTGGGTCTCGGAAATCATGCTGCAGCAGACCCAGGTCAGCACCGTGCTGAACTACTTCGACCGCTTCATGCAGGCCCTGCCCAGCGTGCAGGACCTGGCCGCCGCGCCGGAAGACGAAGTGCTGCACCTGTGGACGGGCCTGGGTTACTACACACGCGCCCGCAACCTGCAGAAAGCGGCGCAGATCGTGATCCGCGAGCACGGCGGCGAATTCCCGCGCTCGGTCGAGCAACTGGCCGAGCTGCCCGGCATCGGCCGCTCCACCGCCGGCGCCATTGCCAGTCTATCCATGGGCCTGCGCGCGCCGATCCTCGACGGCAACGTCAAACGCGTGCTGGCGCGCTATGCCGCGCAGCCCGGCTACCCCGGCGAGCCCAAGGTCGCCGCACAGCTGTGGCAACTGGCCGAGACACTAACCCCGCAGGAGCGCGTCAACCACTACACCCAGGCGATGATGGACCTGGGCGCCACCCTCTGCACCCGCAGCAAGCCCAGCTGCCTGTTGTGCCCGGTGCGCGCAGGCTGTCGCGCCCACCTGCTCGGCCGGGAAACCGCCTTCCCCGAAGCCAAGCCGCGCAAGGCCCTGCCGCAGAAGCGCACGCTGATGCCGCTGCTGGTCAACGCCCAGGGTGAAGTCCTGCTCTATCGCCGCCCGTCGAGCGGCCTGTGGGGCGGTCTGTGGAGCCTACCGGAGCTGGATGACCCGAGCGCCATCGATACCCTGGCCGCCGAGCGGCAACTGCAACTCGGCGAACGCCGCGCCCTCGCCCCGCTCAGCCACACCTTCAGTCACTTCCAGCTGGCCATCGAGCCCTGGCTGGTAACGGTCGAGCAGGCCGCCCCCGGCGTGGCCGAAGGCGAGTGGCTCTGGTATAACCTCGCCAGCCCGCCGCGCCTGGGTCTCGCCGCCCCGGTGAAGAAACTGCTCAAGCGCGCCGCTGACGAATTGCCTGCTGGAGAGCTGTCATGACCCGCACCGTGAATTGCCGCAAGTACAACGAAGCACTCCCCGGCCTCGACCGACCGCCCTATCCGGGCGCCAAGGGCGAGGACATATTCAACAACATCTCGAAGAAAGCCTGGGACGAGTGGCAGAAGCACCAGACCATGTTGATCAACGAACGCCGGCTGAACATGATGAACGCCGAGGATCGCAAGTTCCTCCAGGCGGAAATGGACAAGTTCTTCTCCGGCGAGGAATACGCCCAGGCCGAGGGTTATGTCCCGCCGAGCGCGTAAGCGCCCGTCCTACCTGAAAATTTTTTCACATTCAGGTTGACACCCCCCAGCGAAATCCGTTTAATAGCGCCCCGTTGCCCAGGTAGCTCAGTCGGTAGAGCAGGGGATTGAAAATCCCCGTGTCGGCGGTTCGATTCCGTCCCTGGGCACCACTAATACCGAGAAACCCCAAGTGAAGTTAAATTCCTTGGGGTTTTTTATTGCCTGGTGATTTTGTACGCCAGGCAGACAATCGTCCGAACTACGACCCGATAGTCGCCGCACTCAGCGCCGCAATGCGTGAAAAGTTGCAGGCATTTGTTCACAGGCGACAAGCCGCTGCGGTGATGCGACAAGCCGCCGCAATCTCGACTGTTCGGTCATGGAGCCCGCTTGGCTGGCGCGAATCCGCTGTGCTAGGTTCGACTCTAGCCAGGATGGCCGGAACATTCGGAAACCATTAACAAGAAGAGAAATGTCATGGCCGAGGCCACCCCAGCACTGGAAATTCGCAACCTGCACAAGCGCTATGGCGACCTCGAGGTGATCAAGGGCATTTCCCTCACCGCGCGCGACGGCGACGTGATCTCCATCCTCGGCTCTTCCGGGTCCGGCAAGTCGACCTTTCTGCGTTGCATCAACCTGCTCGAATCGCCCCATCAGGGTCAGATTTTCGTCGCCGGCGAGGAGCTCAAGCTCAAGCCCGCGAAAAATGGCGACCTGATCGCCGCCGATAACAAGCAGATCAATCGCCTGCGCAGCGAGATCGGCTTTGTCTTCCAGAACTTCAACCTCTGGCCGCACATGACCATCCTCGACAACATCATCGAGGCACCGCGCCGCGTGTTGGGGCAGAGCCGAGCCGAAGCCACCGAAGTGGCCGAAGCCCTGCTGGCCAAGGTCGGCATTGCCGACAAGCGCCACAGCTACCCGAATCAGCTCTCCGGCGGCCAGCAGCAGCGCGCCGCGATTGCCCGCACCCTGGCCATGCAGCCTAAGGTCATCCTGTTCGACGAGCCGACGTCAGCCCTCGACCCGGAAATGGTCCAAGAAGTGCTTAATGTGATCCGCGCGCTGGCCGATGAAGGTCGCACTATGCTGTTGGTCACCCACGAAATGAACTTCGCCCGGCAGGTGTCGAGCGAAGTGGTGTTCCTCCATCAGGGCCTGGTGGAAGAACAGGGGACGCCCGAGCAGGTGTTTACCAACCCGCAGTCGGCGCGCTGCAAACAGTTCATGTCCAGCCACCATTAACGGAGCTTTACCGTATGAAGAGCTATAAGAAGATTCTGCTGGCCGTCACCGCTACCCTGGCCTTCGGTACCCAGGCCATTGCGGCCGACAAGCTGCGCATCGGCACCGAGGGCGCTTACCCACCCTTCAACCTGATCGATGCCAGCGGCAAGGTCGTCGGCTTCGACGTCGACATCGCCAATGCCCTCTGCGCCAAGATGAAGGTCGAGTGCGAAGTGGTCACCTCCGACTGGGACGGCATCATCCCGGCCCTCAACGCCAGCAAGTTCGACTTCATCGTCGCCTCGATGTCGATCACCGAAGAGCGCAAGCAGGCCGTCGACTTCACCGACCCCTACTACACCAACAAGCTGCAGTTCATCGGCCCGAAAGGCACCGAGTTCAAGACCGACAAGGCCAGCCTGAAGGGCAAGGTCATCGGTGCACAGCGCGCCACCATCGCCGGCACCTGGGCTGAGGACAACCTCGGCGACGCAATTGAGCTGAAGCTCTATGACACCCAGGAAAATGCCTACCTCGATCTGGCCTCCGGTCGCGTAGATGGCGTACTGGCCGACACCTTCGTCAACTGGGAATGGCTGAAGAGCGATGCCGGCAAAGGCTTCGAGTTCAAGGGCGACCCAGTCTTCGACAATGACAAGATCGGCATCGCCGTGCGCAAGAACGATGCACTGCGCGAGAAGCTGAATGCTGCCCTGAAGGAAATCGTGGCTGACGGCACCTACAAGCAGATCAACGACAAGTACTTCCCCTTCAGCATCCTCTGACCGACCGGCTAGCGCTGCCCCAGGGCAGCGCTAGCCCGGAGCAGTACTCCCCATGATCGATCTTCACGGCTTCGGACCGGCCCTGGCCGCCGGCACCCTCATGACCATCAAGCTGGCGCTCACCGCGCTGGCCATCGGCCTGGTGCTCGGCCTCTCCGGCGCACTGGCCAAGACCTCGCAGAACCCCATTCTCAGCACGATCGGCGGACTCTATTCGACCATCGTGCGCGGCGTACCCGAACTGCTCTGGGTACTGCTGATGTATTTCGGCACCGTCAATCTGATGCGCGCCCTTGGCCAATGGCTGGGCATGCCGCAACTGGAGCTGAGCGCCTTTGCCGCGGGCTCGATCGCCCTTGGCCTGTGCTTTGGCGCCTATGCGACAGAAGTGTTCCGCGGCGCACTACTGGCCATTCCGCGCGGCCACCGCGAAGCCGGTCAGGCGCTGGGCATGTCCCGCCCCCGCATATTCTGGCGCATCATCCTACCGCAGATGTGGCGCATCGCCCTGCCGGGCCTTGGCAACCTGTTCATGATCCTGATGAAGGACACCGCGCTGGTCTCGGTGATCGGCCTGGAGGAAATCATGCGCCGCTCGCAGATTGCCGTGACCGCCACCAAGGAGCCGTTCACCTTCTTCCTGGTCGCCGCCTTCATCTATCTGGGCCTCACGGTCATCGCCATGACGGCCATGCACTTCCTTGAGCGCCGCGCCGCCCGTGGTTTTGTGAGGAGCGCATAATGAATTGGGAAGTCATCATCAAGTGGTTCCCGCGCCTGCTCGAAGGTGCCGGGTTGACGCTGGAACTGGTTGCCATTTCGGTCGTCGCCGGCCTGCTGCTGGCCATTCCTCTGGGTATCGCCCGCTCCTCGGCGCACTGGTACGTACGCGCCCTGCCCTACGGCTACATCTTCTTCTTCCGAGGCACCCCGCTGCTGGTGCAGCTGTTTCTGGTCTATTACGGTGTGGCGCAGTTCGATGCCATCCGCCACGGCCCGCTCTGGCCGTATCTGCGCGACCCGTTCTGGTGCGCCGTGATCACCATGACTCTGCACACGGCGGCCTACATTGCAGAAATCCTGCGCGGCGCCATCCAGGCCATCCCGCCCGGCGAAATCGAAGCGGCACGCGCCCTGGGCATGTCAAAGTGGCAGACGCTGTTTTACATCGTCATGCCACGCGCTACCCGCATCGGCCTGCCGGCCTATTCCAACGAGGTGATCCTGATGCTCAAGGCCAGCGCCCTGGCCAGTACCATCACCCTGCTGGACCTGACCGGCATGGCTCGCACCATCATCGCCCGCACCTACCTGCCGGTAGAGATCTTCTTCGCGGCCGGCATGCTCTACCTGCTGATCGCGTACATTCTGGTGCGCGCCTTCAAGGTGCTGGAGCACAAGCTGCGAGTGGATGCCAGCCAGCAGGGGCGCTAAAAGCGCCCTGACCAAAATGCCTGATTCGTCCGCCTCGCCACTGGCGCAGCAGTTTGCTGCGCTGGATGTCTTTATCAGCGAGCATCAGGCACTGTGGCGGCCGCGCCCCTTCACCGAACGGCAGCTCGCCTGGGAGCGCGAGCACCCGGAGCTGGCGAGCTGGTTGCGCAGCCGCAGCCTGGAGCAGGCCGAAGCCGCGCACAATCACCCCGAGCAGCTGCAGGCGCCCGAACCATTCGCCCGCCTGGCACGCCAATCCAGCGCCCTGAGCCGGCTGCCCTCGCTGCCGCAGCATCCACTGCCGGACAGCCCGCCGCGGCTGTCCGTGGATGTTCCCGGGCGCAAGTGGCAACAGATCCAGGCCTTTGCCAGTCACCTGAGTTTTGCCCAGCAACCGCAGCACTGGCTCGACTGGTGCGCCGGAAAAGGGCACCTCGGCCGACTGCTGGCCAGTGACGGCAGGCAGCTGACCTGCCTGGAATGGGATCCACAATTGGTCGCCAGCGGCCGCCAGCTGAGCCAGCGTGTCGGTATCAATGCCCGCCACTACCAACAGGATGTACTCGCGGCGGACGCCGCACAGCACCTGCACAGCGAACACTGCCCAGTCGCCCTGCACGCCTGCGGTGACCTGCACGTGCAACTGCTCAAGCTGGCCAGCCAGGCCGGTTGCCAGCAACTGGCGATCGCCCCCTGCTGCTACAACCGCATCCACACCAGCCATTACCAGGCAATGTCGCAGACGGCAAAGGCCTCGAACCTGCAACTGAGCCTGGAAGACCTGCGCCTGCCGCTCAGCGAAACCGTGACGGCCGGCGCTCGCGTGCGCCGCCAGCGCGACCAGTCGATGGCCTGGCGCCTGGGCTTCGACCTGCTGCAGCGCGAACTGCGTCAATGCAACGAATACCTGCCCACGCCGTCACTGCCCGGCGACTGGCTGCACAAATCCTTCGCCCAGTTCTGCCTCGACCTCGCCGCCCTCAAGCAGCTACCAGCCGTCACCACGCAGGACTGGCCAGCACTGGAGGCCAAGGGCTGGCAGCGATTGGCAGAGGTTCGCAATCTGGAGCTGCTGCGCAACCTGTTCCGCCGTCCGCTGGAAGTCTGGCTGCTGCTCGACCGCGCGCTCTACCTCGAAGAACAGGGTTACCGGGTACGCCTCGGCGAGTTCTGCGCCAGCAGCCTGACGCCGCGCAATGTGCTGCTGCTCGGAGAGCGCTTACCCACAGGCGCTGTGGATAACTCTGGGGATATTCACTGAACAGATCGTGCTAAAGCCCAGCTGGCCTGGCTTTCAACTCGCTGCCGATTTTTTATCCATAAAATTTTTATTTTAATTTTCATGTACTTATGAGTTACTCATAACTACATCACAGTTTTGCTCGGTATCCAGCACAGGCCAAGCACCACTGTGCATAAGCACTTGCCACCGTTATCGCTGCACCCGGCTAAAACACTGAAAATCAAGGTTTACTCGCCAGCGCTGATCGCTATAATGGCGCCCGCACATGCCGGTATAGCTCAGCAGGTAGAGCAACTGACTTGTAATCAGTAGGTCCCGGGTTCGATTCCTGGTGCCGGCACCATTTAAAAAGCCCGCTCATAGCGGGCTTTTTTGTTTTCCCGGATCATCAATAATCACGCCTGCTGCTTGCTTTGCCAGAGCACAGTCCACAAGCTATGGACCTGCAATTGGCTTACGGATAACCCTTGCATATGCGCATTCTGATCACCGGCGGTGCGGGCTTCATCGGCTCGGCACTGGTTCGCTATCTGCTGAACGAAACCTCTCACGAAATACTCAATCTGGATAAGCTGACTTATGCCGGCAATCTGGAGTCGCTGGCCGGAGTTGCTGACAATCCACGATACCAGTTCGTTCAGGCCGATATAGCCGACAGCGCAACTGTCAGCCGCACGCTCGACGAGTTTCAACCGGATGCCATCATGCATCTGGCCGCAGAGTCCCATGTCGATCGTTCGATAGATGGCCCTGCTGCCTTTATCCAGACCAACATCGTCGGTACCTACGCTCTGCTGGAAGCCACCAGAACCTACTGGAGCGCCCTTGATGGCCGCCGCCAAAACAGCTTCCGTTTTCACCATATATCCACTGACGAGGTTTACGGTGACCTGCACGGCGTAAACGATCTGTTTACCGAAACGACGCCTTACGCACCAAGCTCGCCCTACTCGGCCAGTAAAGCCGCCTCTGACCATCTGGTACGCGCCTGGCAGAGAACCTATGGCCTGCCGGTGCTGATCACCAACTGCTCGAACAACTACGGGCCCTATCACTTCCCAGAGAAGCTGATCCCCCTGATGATTCTCAACGCGCTGGAAGGAAAGCCGCTGCCGGTTTATGGCAATGGCCAGCAGATACGCGACTGGCTCTATGTCGAGGATCATGCGCGCGCATTATTCAAAGTGGTGACCGAGGGTCAGGTTGGCGAGACCTACAATATCGGCGGTCACAACGAACAGAAGAACCTGCATGTTGTAGAAACCATCTGCAGCCTGCTGGAGGAGCTGGCCCCACAAAAACCCAGCGGAGTGGCTTGTTACCGCGACCTGATCACCTACGTGAAGGATCGCCCGGGCCACGACCTGCGCTATGCGATTGATGCCAGCAAGGTCGAACGAGAGCTGGGCTGGGTGCCCGAGGAAACCTTCGAGACAGGGCTGCGCAAGACCGTGCAGTGGTACCTGAACAACCTCGAATGGTGCCGTCATGTTCAGGACGGCAGTTATCAACGCGAGCGACTGGGAGCATAAGCATGAAAGGAATCATTCTGGCTGGCGGTTCTGGGACACGCCTGCACCCCATCACGCTCGGGGTATCCAAACAGCTCCTGCCGATCTACGACAAGCCGATGATCTACTATCCGATCTCGGTACTGATGCTGGCGGGCATTCGGGAAATACTGATCATTTCAACGCCGCACGACCTGCCCAACTTCGAAAAACTGCTGGGCGATGGTAGCCAGTTTGGCGTGCAGTTTTCCTACGCAGAGCAACCCTCTCCGGACGGTTTGGCCCAAGCCTTCCTGATCGGCGAGAGCTTTATTGGCAAAGACTCAGTCTGCCTGATCCTCGGCGACAATATTTTCCACGGCCAGCATTTCAGTCACCAGCTCCTCTCCGCCGCCCAGCAGAGTCATGGCGCTACGGTTTTTGGTTACTGGGTCAATGACCCTGAACGCTTTGGTGTGGTCGAGTTTGATGCGCAGGGCCGCGCCATTTCCATCGAAGAAAAACCTGCCCAGCCCAAATCCAGCTATGCCGTCACCGGTCTGTACTTCTACGACAACGACGTCATCAATATTGCCAAGGCCGTGGAGCCCTCACCACGGGGCGAACTGGAGATTACCGACGTCAACAATGCCTACCTCAAGCGGGGCGACTTGCGCGTGGAGCGTTTCGGCCGAGGCTTCGCCTGGCTGGATACCGGTACCCACGACAGCCTGCTCGATGCGTCGCAGTATGTGCAAACCATCGAACACCGCCAGGGTCTCAAGGTCGCCTGTCTGGAAGAAATTGCCTTCCAGCAGGGCTGGATCAGCCGCGAGCAATTGATGGCGCAAGCCAAGGCGCTGGGCAAGACCGGCTACGGCCAGTACCTGGCCAAGCTGGCCGGAGAGCAGGAATGAACGTAATTGAAACCACGCTGCCTGGCGTACTGGTCCTTGAGCCGAAGATATTTGGCGATGATCGCGGTTTCTTTTATGAAAGCTTCAACGCCCGTAGTTTTCAGGACGCGACTGGCCTGAATCCCGCCTTTGTTCAGGACAATCACTCCCGCTCTGCTCGTGGCGTGCTGCGCGGCCTGCACTATCAGGTACAGCAGCCGCAGGGCAAGCTGGTGCGCGTGACCGCAGGCGAAGTCTTTGATGTGGCCGTCGATATACGCCGCCACTCAACGACTTTCGGCCAGTGGTTTGGCCTGCATTTGTCGGCGGAAAACAAGCGACAGCTTTGGGTACCAGAAGGCTTTGCACACGGCTTTCTTGTCCTCAGCGAATATGCCGAATTTCTCTACAAGACTACCGACTACTACGCGCCGGCCCATGAGCGCTGCATCCGCTGGGATGATCCACAGCTGGCGATAGACTGGCCACTGGATGGTCTGACACCCCAGCTGTCCGGCAAGGATCAAGCTGGAGCCTCATTCCACGAGGCGGACCTGTTTCCATGAAGATCATGATTACCGGTGCCGCCGGGCAGGTCGGACGTGAGCTGTGCCTGGCCTTGGCCAAGCATGAGCTGATCGCCCTGGACCGTCAGGCACTCGACCTGAGTCAACCGCAGGCCATACGCCAGGTGGTTCGTCTGCATGCGCCGCAACTCATCATCAACGCCGCGGCCTATACCGCCGTTGATCTGGCTGAAAGCAACGAAGAAGCAGCTATCCAGCTCAATGCCCAAGCGCCGGGCATTCTTGCCGAAGAAGCCTGCGCGCTGGGCATACCGCTGATTCATTACTCCACCGACTACGTCTTTGATGGCCGCAAGCCGGCGCCGTGGAACGAAGAGGACACCCCTCACCCTCTGGGTGTCTATGGGCAGAGCAAGCTGGCCGGCGAAGACGCGATACGCCGCAGCGGTTGCACACACCTGATTCTGCGCACCAGCTGGGTTTATGCCCTGCATGGCAAAAACTTCCTGCTTACCATGCAGCGCCTGCTCAGCGAGCGCGACCATGTCGGTGTGGTGAATGATCAGGTCGGCGCACCAACTTGGGCCGGCAGCATCGCGCAAGCCACCGCCATGCTCATCGCGCGCTGGCAGAGCGGCTGTACGCAATGGGGTACCTATCACTTCAGCTGCGGCGGCAGTACCAGTTGGTTTGGCTTCGCCCAAACCATTGCCCGGCACCTGGCCGAGCAGGGGAAACTCAAGGCGCAGCTGCAGCCAATAGCCAGCAGTGACTATCCGACGCCCGCACAGCGCCCCGCCAACTCGCGCCTTGACTGCGGCAAGCTGAAACACGACTGGCAGGTAGAACTGCCCGAGTGGCAAACCGCTCTTGAGCAGTGCTGGAACAGCCAGCGCTGATAGAGCGGGCTAAGCCGGCCCGGAAAACCCGTTGCGCCCGGCCGGCACGCCGCTCCACAGCTCCTCGACATTGCGAAAGCCCCAGTCTTCTTGGGACTCGCGGCCGACGATCTTTTCCCGGCCGACCAGTTTGCTCAGATCGAGCACCTCAATCGGGATTGGCGCTTTCGACTTGGCAGAGAAGAACACCTTGACCCGCGGGGTCAGCAGGGACTTCTCGTGCTGTTCGGTGACCACACCAATGCGCCCACTTTCCAGGCGCACCAGCGAGCCGGTCGGGTAGATGCCCACCGACTTGACGAAGGCCTGGAACACCGCCTCGTCGAAATGTCCTTTGCTCCACTCCGCCATACGGCGGATCGACTCGGCCGGATCCCAACCCTTCTTGTAGGGTCGGTCCGACGTGATCGCATCGTACACGTCACACACCGCGCCCATCTTGGCAAACAGGCTGATCTGGTCGCCGGTCAGTTGATGCGGATAGCCACTGCCATCGACCTTCTCGTGATGGTGCAGGCAGACATCCAGCACCAGCGCGCTGACCTGGCCGCTGTCACGGAGAATCTGCCCGCCCGCCTCCGGGTGGTTGCGCACGATAGAAAATTCGCTGTCGGTCAGCTTGCCCGGCTTGTTCAGCACCTCATCGGGAATCGCCATCTTGCCGACATCGTGTAGCAATCCGGCTAGGCCGGCTTCACGCACCTGAGCTTCGGCCAGCCCCAACTGGCGAGCCAGGGCGATCATCAGCGCACAGACCGCCACCGAGTGCATGTAGGTATATTCATCGGCGTTCTTCAAACGCGCCAAGCTGATCAGCGCATTAGGGTGACGCAGTACCGACTCGGAGATTTCCTCCACCAGCGCCGCCGCCTGTTCGGTCTCGATCGCGAGGCCCATGCGTGCATCGCTGAACATCGCCACCACCGCCTCGCGCGAGCGCGAACACAGCTTCAGCGCCCGCGCCACCTCTTCGTCGAGACTGGCGCGCTGAGGCCGTTCCTGCTCCACGGTGGCGGCCAGCAAGCGCGCCTCAGCCTCAGCCGCGACTTCCTCCTGACTCTGACTGACTTGCCCTGCCTCGAGATCCAGGCCCTTGCTGGTATCTATCCATATCTCGCGCACGGCACTCTCGCGCACACGCAGCAGATCCTTCTGCGTCTCCAGGACAAATTTGGCTTTCCAGAATGGATGCTCCATCCATGAGCCGCAAAACTCATGAATGAACATGCCCAGGCGTAAATCCGCGACAGCAATTTTTTTCAGCACAGTCACCCGCCCATCTACAACGCAGCTGATATCCCTCAAGCATAGGCCACCGGCATCGCCATTGGCTCGCTAAATCCAAAACGGAATGGCCCCGGACATTGATCCAGCTCAGCGAAACTCGGGGCGGCGATCTTGACCCACGGCAACTGGCGGCACACTGCAGCTGTGCCATGCTGAAAGCATTGAACAGGAGCCCGCTGTGCAGACAATTCTGGTCATCGAAGACAGCCCCTTAGTGCTCAAGGTCCTGCAGCATCAGTTTCAGCAGGAAAGCGAGCTGCAGCCGATCTTCTGCGCCTCGCTGGCCGAGGCCGAGGTGGTCCTTGAAACCTTCGCCGGCCAGTTGTTCGCCGCCCTGGTCGATCTGCACCTGCCGGACGCGCCGAATGGCGAAGTGGTCGATCTGGTCCTGCGCTATCACTTGCCCACCGTCGTGCTCACCGCCACCTATGACGAACAGCGTCGCGACGAGTTGCTGCTCAAGGGCGTGGTCGACTATGTGCTCAAGGAAAGCCACTCCTATACCTATGCCCTGCGCCTGCTGCATCGGCTGGAGCGCAACCGCCACATCAAGCTGCTGATCGCCGACGACTCGGCGGCCACCCGCAACTTCATCCGACGCATCCTCACCCCGCATCTTTACCAGATCGTCGAGGCCGACGACGGCCTGGAAGCCCTGCGCATTCTCCAAGAGCAGCCGGATTTGGACCTGCTGCTGGTCGACCACACCATGCCCGGGCTCTCCGGTTTCGAGCTGGTCAAACGCCTGCGTCATGAGCTCAAGCGCACGGAGCTGATCATCCTGGGCCTCTCCGCCGACGGCAAAGGATCGCTCAGTGCGCAGTTCATCAAACAGGGGGCCGACGATTTTCTGCGCAAGCCGTTTTACCCCGAAGAACTCAACTGCCGGGTCATGCACGCCCTCGACCGCCGCGACCTGCTGCGCGCGCTGGAGCGCGCGGCCCTGTTCGACAGCCTGACCGGGCTGCTCAACCGCCGCGCCTTCACCGAACAGTGCCAGCAGGTGCTGCGCAAGAAGCGTCCGGTGGCGGTGGCCATGCTCGACCTCGATCACTTCAAGCGGATCAACGACCAGTTTGGCCACGCCAGCGGCGATGCGGCCCTGCTGACCTTCGCCAACGCACTGCGCAAGGCCTTTCCCCAGGCCCTCCAGGGCCGTCTCGGTGGCGAAGAGTTCGCCCTGCTCAGCCCTCTGCTGAGCGCCGAACAACTGAGCCAGCAGCTCGACCGCTTCCGCGCCCAACTGGCCGGCCTCAGCTACAGCCCCGGTGCGCCGCCATTGAGCTTCAGTGCCGGGGTCTACCAGGGCTGGGACGAAAAGTTGGAAACCCTGCTGCGTCTGGCCGACGACAACCTCTACCAGGCCAAGGCCGATGGTCGCGGCCGTACGGTGCAGCCGGTCCAGGCACCAGGCTGAACAGCCCCACTCGGCACCTGCCGCCCCGCCAGCGCGGGCGCCCTGTTAAACTGCCGGCCTATTCCTTGCCAGACGGCCTACCGTGACCACTTCCTCGCTCTTTTCCAGCCTGTCGCTGACACCCGCCATGCTGGCCAACCTCGAAGCCCTCGGCTACCAGCAGATGACCCCGATCCAGGCCGCCAGCCTGCCCCTGATGCTGCAGGGCCGCGACCTGATCGCCCAGGCCAAGACCGGCAGCGGCAAGACCGCCGCCTTTGGTATCGCCCTGCTGGCACCGCTGAATCCGCGCTTCTTCGGTTGCCAGGCACTGGTGCTCTGTCCGACTCGAGAGCTGGCCGATCAGGTGGCCAAGGAGCTGCGCCGCTTGGCCCGCGCCGCGGACAACATCAAGATTCTCACCCTCTGCGGCGGCGTACCCTTCGGCCCGCAGATCGGCTCGCTGGAGCACGGCGCCCACGTCATCGTCGGCACCCCGGGACGTATTCAGGAACACCTGCGCAAGGGCACCCTGAAACTCGACGGTCTCAACACCCTGGTTCTCGACGAAGCTGACCGCATGCTCGACATGGGCTTCTACGACAGCATCGCCGAAATCATCAACCAGACACCGAGCAAACGGCAGACGCTGCTGTTCTCAGCCACCTACCCGTCCGGCATCGAGCAGCTGGCAGCGACCTTCATGCGCCAGCCGCAGCAGGTCAAGGTCGAGGCCCTGCACAGTGACAACCAGATCGAGCAGCGTTTCTACGAGATCGATCCGCGCCAGCGCCTGGAACTGGTCGCCCGCGTGCTGGAACACTTCCGTCCGCAATCCAGCGTGGCCTTCTGCCACACCCGCCAGCAATGCCAGGAACTGGTCGAGGTGCTGCGCAGCCGGCATATCGCCGCCCTTGCCCTGCACGGCGACCTGGAACAGCGCGACCGCGACGAGGTGCTGACCCTGTTCTCCAACCGCAGTTGCAGCGTCCTGGTGGCCACCGACGTGGCCGCCCGCGGGCTGGATATCACCGACCTGGAAATGGTCATCAATGTCGAACTGGCACGCGACCCGGAAATCCATATCCACCGCATCGGTCGCAGCGGCCGTGCCGGCGCCAAAGGCCTGGCCCTGAGCCTGGTAGCCCCATCCGAAGCCGCCCGCGCCCAGGCCATCGAAGACCTGCAGCGCAGCCCACTGCACTGGGCCAGCCTCGACGAACTCAAGGCGGCTTCCGGCGCCGGTCTGCAGGCGCCGATGCAGAGTCTGTGCATCGCCGCCGGACGCAAGGACAAACTGCGTCCCGGCGACATCCTCGGCGCCCTCACCGGAGATGCCGGTATACCCGGCAGCCAGGTGGGCAAGATCGCCATCTTCGATTACCAGGCCTTTGTCGCCGTCGAGCGCGCCGTGGCACGCAGCGCCCTCAAGCGCCTGAGCGCTGGCAAGATCAAGGGGCGGGCGTTGAAGGTGCGTCTGCTGGAGGTTTAAACCTCCTGGAGTAATCAGCTGCCGCTAGCGCAGGGCATCGGCAATGGCGTGAATTTCGGCCTGGTGACTGACCAGCAGGGTCAGCTCGCCGTTGTCGCTGATGAAGTCCAGCGGCGGCAATAGCTTTTCGTAAGCCGCCAGGCTTTGCAGCGGCGGCAACTGGGCCAGTGGATTCATCTCCTTGATCGCATGATAGAGGCTGAGATTGACCAGATCGGTCAGTTGCACCTCCGCGCAGACGCGCTCATGCCAGTTGCCGGTGTGGCGGATCACCTCGATGTATTCCTCATCCACCGCCCACTTCTTCAGCATGATCACGCCCAGCGATTTGCTGTACTCGCGGCACAGGCCGTAATACAGCTCGCGGGTCGGCGCATCGATCTCGCCCTTGAATGCCGAGAGCACGCCCAGGGTTCCCACCTCGCTGAGCAGGCTGGCCAGCAGCGCATGCTCGGGATGTACATGGCCGATCACCCGCGCCAGAAAAGCCGCCGTGCTGGCCTTGAGCACCAGGCGCTCCCAAGCCTCGAGAAACAGTTTCTTGTGTCCCGCACTGTGCAGGGTGAACAGGCTCTTGACGCTGTGCGCCATGGTGACCCGATCGACCTGCTCCAGCCCCAGTACATTGAGCACTTCCAGCAGGGTCCTGGGAGGACGCCGAACACGCAGCAGAGCGCTGGAGGCATACTTCATCAGCAGCGCGCTCAGTGCCGGATCCCTACTGATCAGGCGTGCCAGCCCAGACAGGCTGACATCATCGGCACGCAGCGCGCAGCGAATCTCCAGGGTGATGCTGGGCAGGCTGGGCAACTGTTCCTGCCCCTCCATCAGCTGCGACACCACCTGGCGGTAGATCGAATAATCGCTTTGCGCCCTGTCCACGCCCACTCCTGCCAGCTGTCTCCTGCAGTCATCAAAGGTAGCGGATTGCCCGTCACCTGCCGGCTCAGCGCTCATCGGTTTTCTCGCCGGCCTTGGGCTGGACGGGCTTGAGCGAGGACGGCGCCGGGCGCTGCAGAGTGCTCGGGGCTGGCGTTGGGCTGACTGACGGCTGTCGCGGCGCCGCCCCAGGGCCGCGCAGCAGGGGCGCATGACCGTAGGGCGCCGGGCTCAAGGCTGGCGTCTGCACCGCCGGCGGACGGCCATAGGGCTGCGGCGTCGCCCGTCCTGGCTCAATGGCAGCCCACACGGGACTGAACGCACCCAGCAGCACACACAGCAGGACACCCTTGCGATACATGACCTATCTCCCTGACCAGATGACTGGCCGACCCGCTCGCCTCAGGCGACAATCGCCACCCCTCTGCTCTGGTTGTAGTCGACCATGGACAAACCTGCTCTGCTGGCGCACATCATCCAGCGCCTGAATGCCGACCTGCAGCAAGCCGTGCTGGCTGCCGAAGCGGCCCATGCCGATGCCACCCATGAGGAAAGCGTCGCAGAAAACCAGTACGACACCCTCGGCCTGGAAGCCTCCTACCTGGCGGCCGGACACTCGCGGCGGGTGCTTGAACTGCGCGAAGCTCTGGTGCGCTACAACGCCCTGAGCCTCAGGCCGCACGACGCCGAGCGAGGCATCCAGCTGACCTCGCTGGTCTGCCTGACAGATGAGCAGGGCCAGCTCCAGCATCTGTTCCTCGGCCCGGAGGGCGCGGCCGGCAAATTCGACAGCGCACAAGGCGAAGTACTGCTGATCAGCCCCCAGGCGCCACTGGCGCGCCAGCTGCTAGGGCTGCAGGAAGGCGACCAGCTGCAGGTGGCCGGCAAGTCCCTGACCGTGGTCGCCTACGACTGAGGCACAGCTGCCGCCAGCGGTGCCCGCACGCGCTCGGCAAAGCGTGCCGCCGGCAGCGCCGGCGCCCAGTAGAAGCCCTGGCCACGCGTACAGCCCAGCTCACGCAGGCGCTGCAGGGTAGCGGCATCCTCAATGCCTTCGGCCACCGTATGCAGGTTGAGACTCGCCGCCATCTGGATGATGGCGCGCACGATGGCCTCATCCTGACTGTCCTCACACAGACGGCGGACGAATGACTGGTCGATCTTCAGCGCCTCGACATCAAAGCGCTTGAGGTAGGCCAGATTGGAATAGCCGGTGCCAAAATCGTCGATGGCCAGGGTAATGCCCAGCGCCCGCAGGCGTCCGAGCATCTCGGTCAGGCCATTGGAGTCATCGATCAGCATCGACTCGGTCATTTCCAGCTCCAGCAGCTCCGCCGGCAGACCACTGTTTTGCAGGGCCTGGACGACCACCTGATCGATGTCGTGCCGGCGCATCTGCAGCGGCGAGAGATTCACCGCCATGACCAGCGACAGGCCCTCGGCATGCCACTGCGCGGCCTGGGCACAGGCCTGCTGCAACACCCAGGCGCCCAGCTCGATGATCAGCCCGGACTTTTCCGCCAGCGGAATGAACACGGCCGGCGAGACCTGGCCCAGCTGCGGGTGCTGCCAGCGCAGCAGGGCCTCGGCGCCAATCACCCGGCCACTGCGCAAGTCGTACTGTGCCTGGTAGTGCAGGCTGAATTCGCCCCGGGAAAACCCCAGGCGCATGGCCGTGATCAGCTGCAGATGCTCCAGCACGCTGGTGTTCATCTGCGCATCGTAGAAACGGAAGTTGTTGCGCCCGCTGTCCTTGGCCCGGTACATGGCGATATCGGCCTTTTTCAGCAGGGTATCGAAGTCCTCGCCATCGACCGGGTACAGCGCGATGCCCAGCGAACAGGTGGCACTGACCTCAATGCCTTCGATATCCAGCGGCAGCGCCAATAGTTCCAGCAACTGAGTGGCGATGGCCGCCACGGCATCCGCATCGGCGATATCACCCAGCACCACGAGAAACTCGTCGCCACTTTGCCGGCACACCGTATCCCCGCTGCGGGTACCGCACCGCAATTGCTCGGCCACATGCTGCAGCAGGCGATCACCGGCGCCGTGGCCGAGCGAATCGTTGAGCGTCTTGAAGTTATCCAGATCGAGAAACAACAGCGCCGCGCCGCCACCATCACGCCGTGCCTGGATCAGTGCCTGGTCGCAGCGCGCACGAGCCAGCACGCGGTTGGGCAGCTGGGTCAGCGCGTCATGCTGGGCGAGGAACTCGATCTGCGCCTGCGACTGGCGCACGCGCTGATTCTCTTCGCCTAGGCGCAGCAGGGCACGGCGCAGATCGCCCGCCAGCAGCCAGACGGCGGAGGCGATGACCGACAGGATGCAGATGATGTCGATCCAGGTGCCGATACGCACCGGCGGCAGGCGATTGACATGCCAGCCCTGCAGATTGCCCAGAGCCAGCAGGCTGACGTTGGCCAGCATGAACGCCAGCAAGGCGAAGAAGGTGCGGCGGCTGGCCAGAATCGCGGCAAACACCAGAAACCCCGGATAAGCCAGCAGACCACTGTCGCGCAGCCCCAGGTCAACCCACATGATGAGGCTGACCAGACTGGTCAGGGTCCACAGCATCAGGGCCGCGGCCTCATCCGAACGCCCCCGCTGCAACAGGCGGTACGAGCTGAACAGCAGACCGCCCGCCAGACCGATCAGGGCCAGGGTCAGCCAATTGCCGAAGTAGACATTGGACAGGCCGATCAGGCTCATCGCCACCAGCAGGATCTTCAGCAACTGCCCCAGGCGGTGGTGCTGCAGGACCTGCAACGGGTTGCCCGCAGACGAGGGTGACTCAGGCGCAATCATTGATCATGGGCTCCGGCATCGCCACGCGGCGAACTACCTGTGAATTCAAGCACAAGCGGTGCCTCCCAGGCTGCGACCTGGTGCCGCGAATCAGGGCTTGGCTCAGGCCGCCACCGGCGGCTGCCCTGGCTGCTCGTCCAGCAGGTAGGCCTCGAAACCCAACTGATTGAGCAGGTGCACCGCCAACTCGCTGCGAATACCGCCCTCGTCGGTCACCACATACACGGTATCCCGCGCCAGGCTATCGGCCTGCCCGCGCAGACGCGACACCGGCAGGTTGAGGCTGCCGGGATGATGGCCCTGGCGGTATTCCAGCGGCAGGCGCACATCCAGCAGCAGATAGGCCCGACCGCCGAATCCCGTCAGCTGCTCCAACTGCCGGCTGCTGATCTGCGGGATCAGGCTGGGCCGCACCAGCTCGACGAAAGGCTCGCGAGCAAGGCGGGCCAGCTCGCCATCCTCGAGCATGGTCACGTTGGCCGAACGCACCGCCCCGCTGACCAGCGCCTCCTCGCCGAAAAAGTCGCCCACCTCAAGCACAGCGCCCGCCTCGGCACCGGGCAGGCTGACCTGAGCGCGACCGCGCTTGAGCACATAGAAATGCTCGCCCGGCTCGCCATAGCGCACCACGCTGTCGCCGGCCCTGACCGTCAGGTATTCGAAACGCGCCAGCAGGGTCTGCAGGTGCGAGGGAGCCAGCCGGCCAAACAGCGGGGTGGCCAGCAGCTTGCCCAGCCAGTCGCCGTCCTCTTCCTGCTCTTCCGACTCGGCCAGGCTTTGTACCTGATAACTCGCACCACCCTGGCTCCAGCTCAGCAAGCGATCGAGCAGGCCGCGCTCGATGCTGAACAGGCGCACCTCGCTCTCGGCGGTCACGTTGAACAGGTGCGGCTGCTCCTGATTGAGGGCCTGGATCGCCTCCGGCGTACCACCATGGATCAGGATGCGTGCACTCCCCTCGCCGCGCGCCACCGTGCCGCTGAGCAGGTAATACAGCGCCAGCGAACGCTGGCCGCGCTGCAGCAGGGGCGTGCCGGGGGCATAGGTCAGGTATTGCAGGCTGTCGAGCACCTGCTGCTGATAGGCATGGGTCAGAAAATCGAACGGGTTGAAACAGCGCAGCTGTTCCAGACTCAGACGGGCAATCGAACTGATCATCACAGGCCCTCCGCGGACGGACCTTGCGTGCATGCTGGCGAAACGCCAGTGACTTCGATTTCAGACTAATCCGCCCTTTGCCCGACGACCAGTCACGCTGGTCGGATAGACGGCTGCGCGTCGCGCCAGGTCAGGTACACACGCAGGTCGAACTCCAGCTGGTGGTAACCCGGCAGCATGTGTTCGCACAGCTGGTAAAACGCCTTGTTGTGCTCGAACTCGCGCAGGTGCGCCAGCTCGTGGACCACAATCATCCGCAGGAACTCCGGCGCCGCCTCGCGAAACAACCCGGCAATGCGGATCTCCTTCTTCGCCCTGAGCTTGCCGCCCTGCACCCGCGACACGGCGGTATGCAGGCCGAGAGCATGCTTGACCACGTCCAGCTTGCTGTCATACAGCACCTTGTCCAGACCCGGCGCGTTGCGCAGGTACTCCTGCTTGAGCGCCATGGTGTAGGCGTACAGGGCCTTGTCGCTCTGCACCGCATGCTGTGCCGGGTAGCGCTGCTGCAGATAGTCGCCGAGCTTGCCCTGCTCCAGCAGACGGCGAACCTGCTCCTGCAGGGCGGGGGGATAGGCGCGCAGATAACGCAGCGGCATGCACAGCACTCCGGAGGCTTGATGCGCGAATTTTACGCGGCCAGGCAGACTTGCGCCCAGCATCGGGATTGGCAGGGGCGCGGGAGTTGCGCACACTGGCACCCTCGTTCCGCAAACCGAATGACCATGCCCAAGACCCTGCGCTGGACCCTGCTCTGCCTCTCCCTACTCGGCCTGCTGCTGGCCAGCGGCCCACGCATAGCGGTTGAGCTGCCTGCGGCGCAGCCGCCGCTTCCCGCGGATCTGGACGCCTATCTGGCGCAGAGTGAAGCCCGCTTCAGCGACCTGGTGCCCGGCACACAGAAACAGATCATCTGGGCCTATGCTGACCGGCGACAGACCGAGCTGGCCCTGGTCTACCTGCATGGCTTTTCCGCGAGCCGCCAGGAAACCGCGCCCCTGAGCGAAGACCTGGCGCGTCAGCTGGGAGCCAACCTGTTCGTCACCCGCTTGAGCGGGCACGGCCGCAGTCCGCAGGCGATGACCGAACCCAGCGTGCGCGACTGGCTGCAGGATGCCCAGGAAGCCCTGGCCATCGCCCGACGCCTGGGCAAGCGGGTCATCGTGCTCGGCGTGTCCACCGGCGGCACCCTAGGCACCTGGCTGGCCAGCCGGCAATCCGACCTCGCGGCCCTGGTGCTGGTCTCGCCAAACTTTGCCCCGCGCGACCCCATGGCCACGCTGCTCACCTGGCCGTGGGCGCAACAGCTGTTGCCCCGGGTGTTACCGGCCGAGCATGTGTGGAAACCACGCAACCCCGAACAGGCACGCTACTGGAACCACCACTACCCGACCCAGGCCCTGTTCCCGATGATGGCCCTGGTCAAGCACGTCAATGAACTGCCCCTGCAGGACATTCGCGTGCCAACCCTGATGATCTACTCGCCCAACGATCAGGTGGTGTCAGCGGAAGCCGCCGAAGCCGCCTTCGCTCGCCTCGGCAGCCCGCACAAGCAGCTGATCGCCAGGCCGGACAGCCAGGACCCGTCCCATCATGTACTGGCCGGACGCATACTCGCGCCCAATGACACGGCGTCGATTCAGGCGCAGATTGCCGCCTTCATCCAGCAGCTGCCAACGCTCTGAGATTCGGCCAGACACAAAAAAGCCCGCGATCAACGCGGGCTTTTTTATCAGCGGGCTGCCGGCCTTAGTTGACCTTGGCGGTCAGCTCGCCCTTGGCGTAGCGCTGGAACATGCCTTCCAGGGAGATCGGCTTGATCTTGGAGGCATTGCCGGCGGTGCCGAAGGCTTCGTAGCGGGCGATGCAGATGTCGCGCATGGCGTCGATGGTCTTGGCGAAGAATTTGCGCGGGTCAAACTCACTCGGATGCTCGGCCATCATGCGGCGAATGGCACCGGTGGAGGCCAGACGCAGGTCGGTGTCGATGTTGACCTTGCGCACGCCGTGCTTGATGCCTTCTACGATCTCTTCGACCGGCACGCCGTAGGTTTCCTTGATGTCGCCACCGTACTGGTTGATGATCGCCAGCCACTCCTGCGGTACCGAGGAGGAACCGTGCATCACCAGGTGAGTGTTGGGGATGCGCTTGTGGATTTCCTTGATACGCTCGATCGACAGCACATCACCGGTCGGCGGTTTGGTGAACTTGTAAGCGCCGTGGCTGGTGCCGATGGCAATCGCCAGAGCATCCACCTGAGTGGCCTTGACGAAGGCCGCAGCTTCTTCCGGATCGGTCAGCAGCTGGCTGTGGTCCAGCACGCCCTCGGCGCCAACGCCGTCTTCTTCACCGGCCATACCGGTTTCCAGGCTGCCCAGGCAACCCAGCTCGCCTTCCACGGACACACCGCAGGCGTGAGCGAAGGCCACGGTCTGCTGGGTCACGCGGACGTTGTAGTCGTAGTCGGCCGGGGTCTTGCCGTCTTCTTTCAGCGAGCCGTCCATCATTACCGAGCTGAAGCCCAGCTGGATCGAGCGCTGGCACACGTCCGGGCTGGTGCCGTGGTCCTGGTGCATGCACACCGGGATATGCGGGAATTCTTCGATGGCGGCCAGGATCAGGTGGCGCAGGAACGGGGCGCCGGCGTATTTGCGGGCACCGGCGGAAGCCTGAACGATCACAGGGGAATCGGTCTTGTCGGCCGCTTCCATGATGGCGCGCATCTGCTCGAGGTTGTTGACGTTGAAAGCCGGTACGCCGTAGCCGAATTCGGCGGCGTGATCCAGCATCTGGCGCATGCTGATAAGTGCCATGAGTTTCCAGTCTCCCGATGGGGGTCGTTAATCGTGTGCAAGCCTGCCGCAGCGGCAGGCTCGGTTCAAGTTATTTGCCGGGAGCCTTGCAGCCACGGCCGATCAGTTCGTCAGTCTGCGCCCAGTACACCAGGCCCTGCTTGCCCTTGCTGTGGAACGCCAACTGACCGTCGGTATAGAACGCCCCGCTGCCCGCCTCCTGGCGGTGCAGCTGGTAAACCCGTTCGGTGCCTTCCAGGCGGACTTCCACCTGATCGGCCGCACCTTCCACAGGGCGCCAATGCAGGTCGATATCACCGTCACAGACCCAGTGGGTCCAGGGCGCACCGCCCGACTGGGTGGCACAGCCACTCAGCAGGGCCAGAAGGACAAAAGCGCCGCATCCTTGTTTGAGCATCGAGGTTACTCGTTCGTCCTAGAGGCTGGGGCGTCGCGAGCGCAGGCCAGGCTAGGCGAAAACAGGCGAGGACGCGGAGTTTACTGAGTGTAAATGAGCAGTCCGAGCCTGTTTTCAACAACGCATGGGCAAGCGCAGCAGCTCCAATCAGTGTTTGGCGCGCTCTTCGAGCACGGCTACGGCCGGCAGCACCTTGCCCTCGACGAACTCGAGGAAAGCACCACCGCCGGTGGAGATGTAGCTGATGCGCTCGGCCACGCCGTACTTGTCGATGGCCGCCAGGGTGTCGCCACCGCCGGCGATGGAGAATGCCGGGCTCTCGGCGATGGCCAGGGCCAGGGCCTTGGTGCCGTTACCGAACTGGTCGAACTCGAACACGCCGACCGGGCCGTTCCACAGGATGGTCTTGGAGGCCTTGAGCAGCTCGGCGAACTGCGCGGCGGTCTGCGGACCGATGTCGAGGATCATGTCGTCCTCGGCCACATCAGCCACCAGCTTGACGGTCGCTTCGGCGTCTTCGGCAAAGGCCTTGGCCACGACCACATCGACCGGCAGCGGCACGCTGACCTTGGCGGCGATGGCCTTGGCGGTGTCCACCAGATCGGCTTCGTACAGCGACTTGCCGACCGGGAAACCGGCGGCGGCAAGGAAGGTGTTGGCGATGCCGCCACCGACGATCAGCTGATCACAGATCTGGCTCAGGCTGTTCAGTACGTCCAGCTTGGTGGAGACCTTGGAGCCGGCGACGATGGCCGCCATCGGCTTGGCCGGGTTACCCAGGGCCTTGCCCAGGGCGTCCAGTTCGGCGGCCAGCAGCGGGCCGGCGCAGGCAACCTTGGCGAACTTTGCCACGCCGTGGGTCGAACCCTCAGCGCGGTGAGCCGTGCCGAAGGCGTCCATGACGAACACATCGCACAGGGCCGCGTACTGCTGGGCCAGTTCGTCGGCGTTCTTCTTCTCGCCCTTGTTGAAGCGCACGTTCTCGAACAGCACGATGTCGCCGGCTTTAACCTCGACGCCGCCCAGGTAGTCCTTGACCAGCGGCACTTCGCGACCCAGGGCCTTGGACAGGTAGGCAGCCACCGGCGCCAGGCTGTTCTCTTCGGAGTATTCGCCCTCGGTCGGACGACCCAGGTGCGAGCAGACCATGACCGCAGCGCCCTTCTCCAGTGCCAGCTTGATGGTCGGCAGCGAGGCGACGATGCGCGCATCGCTCTTCACCACGCCGTCCTTTACCGGCACGTTGAGGTCTTCGCGGATCAGCACGCGCTTACCGGCGAGGTCGAGGTCGATCATCTTCAAAACAGTCATGGAATCAGTCCTTCATCTGGGCTGGTTGGTAGCAGCAGAAACGTCGAGCCAGTGAGCCGCGACGTCGAGCATTCGGTTGGCAAAGCCCCATTCGTTGTCGAACCAGGCCAGCAGGTTGACCAGGCGCGGGCCGGACACACGGGTCTGGCTGCCATCGACGATGGCGGAATGGGGATCATGGTTGAAGTCGCAGCTGGCGTGCGGCAGCTCGGTGTAGGCCAGCAACCCCTTGAGCGGCCCGGCCTGAGCGGCCTCGCGCAGCAGTTGGTTGATCTCCTGGGCCGAGGTGTCGCGGGCCATCTGCAGGGTGATGTCGAGGCACGACACATTCACCGTCGGCACACGGATGGCCTTGGCCTGGATACGCCCGGACAGCTCCGGCAGCAGGCGCTCGATACCACGAGCCAACCCCGTAGAAACAGGGATCACCGACTGGAAGGCCGAACGCGTGCGGCGCAGGTCTTCGTGGTGGTAGGCATCGATCACCGGCTGGTCGTTCATCGCCGAGTGGATGGTGGTGATGGAAACGAACTCGATCCCCACCGTCTCGTTGAGCAGCTTGAGCAGCGGCACGCCGCAGTTGGTGGTGCAGGAAGCGTTCGACACCAACTGCTCGGTGCCGCTCAGGCACTGCTGATTGACGCCATAGACCACGGTGGCATCGATATCCGCCTCGCTGCTCATCGGCTGCGACAGCAGCACCCGTGGCGCGCCGGCCTTGATAAAGCGCTCGGCCTGCTCGCGGCTGGTGTACTGCCCGGAGCACTCCAGCAGCAGGTCAATACCCAGCGCCGCCCAGTCGATGGCTTCCGGCGTGCTGTGGCGCAGCACCTTCACACAGTTGCCATTGATATGCAGGCAGTCGCCATCCACCTCCACCGCGCCGGGGAAACGGCCGTGGGTGGAGTCGAAGCGGGTCAGGTATTCGATGCTGGCCTGATCGGCCAGGTCGTTCAGCGCGACGATTTCCAGGCCGGCCGCCGCCCCGCGCTCATGCAGGGCACGCAGCACGCAGCGACCGATACGGCCATAGCCGTTGAGGGCGATGCGATAGGGACGGGCATTGGCCATGGGGTTCTCGCGGCAACCTGCCCCTGCCAGAACGGCAGAGGCCGGTGCTCATCAGGCGTCCAGCAGCTCTTCGGCCGTGGCAAGCACGTTGTCGACGGTAAAGCCGAACTCTTCGAACAGCGCAGGCGCCGGCGCCGACTCACCAAAGGTGGTCATGCCGATGATGCGACCTTCAAGGCCGACGTACTTGTACCAGTAGTCGGCATGCGAGGCCTCGATGGCGATGCGGGCACCGACCTGCACCGGCAGCACGGCCTGCTTGTAGCCGGCGTCCTGCTGGTCGAACACGGAGGTCGACGGCATGGAGACGACACGGACCTTCTTGCCCTGCTCGCTCAGCTTCTCGTAGGCCTGCACGGCCAGACCGACTTCCGAACCGGTGGCGATCAGGATCAGCTCCGGCTCGCCAGCGCAGTCTTTCAGCACATAGGCACCACGGGCCACATCGGCCAGCTGCTGGGCATCCCGAGCCTGGTGCGGCAGATTCTGCCGGCTGAAGATCAGCGCGGACGGGCCGTCGGCGCGCTCGATGGCGTACTTCCAGGCCACGGCGGATTCCACGGCATCGGCCGGGCGCCAGGTGTCAAGGTTCGGCGTGCCGCGCAGACTGGCCAGCTGCTCGATCGGCTGGTGGGTCGGGCCGTCTTCACCCAGACCGATGGAGTCGTGAGTGAAGACGTACAGCACGCGTTGCTTCATCAGCGCGGACATGCGCACGGCGTTGCGCGCGTACTCCATGAAGATCAGGAAGGTCGCACCGTACGGGATGAAACCGCCGTGCAGGGCCACGCCGTTCATGATGGCGCTCATGCCGAATTCGCGCACGCCGTAGAACATGTAATTGCCCGAAGCGTCGCCGGCTTCCACACCCTTACAGCCCTTCCACAGGGTCAGGTTGGAACCGGCCAGGTCGGCCGAACCGCCGAGGAATTCCGGCAGCAGCGGGCCGAAGGCGTTCAGCGCGTTCTGGCTGGCCTTGCGGCTGGCGATGGTTTCACCCTTGGCGGCAACGTCGGCGACATAGGCGGCGGCTTTCTCGGCGAAGTCGGCCGGCAGCTCACCGGCCATGCGGCGCTTGAACTCGGCAGCCAGTTCCGGGTGAGCGGCGGCGTAGGCGGCGAACTTGTCGTTCCACTCGGCTTCGCGGGCAGCACCGGTGGCCTTGGCGTCCCACTCGGCATAGATGTCGGCCGGGATTTCGAACGGGCCGTGGCTCCAGCCCAGCTTGGCGCGGGTCAGGGCGATTTCGTCGTTACCCAGCGGTGCGCCGTGGCACTCTTCCTTGCCGCCCTTGTTGGGCGAGCCGAAGCCGATCACGGTTTTGCAGCAGATCAGGGTCGGACGCTCGGTTTCGGCGCGCGCGGTAGCGATGGCGGTCTGGATTTCCTCGGCGTCGTGGCCGTCGACATTGCGGATCACCTGCCAGCCATAGGCCTCGAAGCGCGCCGGGGTGTCGTCGGTGAACCAGCCGTGGACTTCGCCATCGATGGAGATGCCGTTGTCGTCGTAGAAGGCGATCAGCTTGCCCAGGCCCAGGGTACCGGCCAGCGAGCAGACTTCATGGCTGATGCCTTCCATCATGCAGCCGTCACCGAGGAAGGCGTAGGTGTGGTGATCGACGATGCTGTGGCCGGGGCGGTTGAACTGGGCGCCCAGTACCTTCTCGGCGATGGCGAAGCCGACGGCGTTGGCGATGCCCTGACCCAGCGGACCGGTGGTGGTTTCCACGCCCGGGGTGTAGCCGTACTCCGGGTGGCCCGGGGTCTTGCTGTGCAGCTGGCGGAAGTTCTTCAGGTCGTCGATCGACAGGTCGTAGCCGGTCAGGTGCAGCAGCGAGTAGATCAGCATCGAGCCGTGGCCGTTGGACAGCACGAAGCGGTCGCGGTCGGCCCACTGCGGGTTCTGCGGGTTGTGCTTGAGGTGGTCACGCCACAGCACTTCGGCGATATCCGCCATACCCATGGGGGCGCCAGGGTGGCCGCTGTTGGCTTTCTGCACGGCATCCATGCTGAGGGCGCGGATGGCATTGGCACGGTCACGACGGCTGGGCATCGCTGATCTCCTGAGAGGCTGGCTGGGCAGCAAGGGTCGAAAAAAGGCGGCCATTTTCGCCCAGCCGGGCCCTCAGGGGCAATGACAGATGGTCGCGGGGCGGCAGATTAACCCCGCCACGCAGCTCCAGCATCAATCAGCGACAGGCCTGGGTGGCCAGACAGGGGGCGCGAAACAGCTCGCCGTGCCACAGCCCCTGTAGGGTCCGACGCAGCACCAGTTGCCAGATCAGCGCCAGTTTCACCGCCAGCAACACCCCGAACAGCCCAAACAACTCCACCCCGAACTGGCGGTACAGCGCCAGCGTGGCCAGGGTGAACACCCCCAACGGGAAGGTGAAACCCCACCAGCCCAGGTTGAACGGCAGCTCGCGGCGGATGTAGTGGTGGGTGAACAGGCTGGCAGCCACCAGCCACCACAACCCCGCTCCCCACAGCGCCAGCCCACCCACCAGCCCCAGCTGCTGGGCCAGCTCGGCCATACCCGCCAGCGGAGTGCCCTGCCAGGCATGAGGCGCCGCCTGGCCCAGGGTCAGCAGACCAAGGCACCCAGTCGCCAGTGGCCCCAGCGGCAGCCAAGAGGTGGCAGCGAAATCAGTATCCGGCAGTTTGTGCAGGGCCAGACGCAGCAGCACAAGGGTGATCAGGCCAACGGCCAGGCTCAGCGACAGGCCCCACAGGACATAGCCGACAATCACCATCAGTTGTGCTGCGGCGACCGGCAGCTGCGGCGCCAGCAGGCCAGCCGCACCAGCCGCGACACCCGGCGCCACGATCGGCAGCAACCAGACCCCGGTCAGGCGTTCCAGCGCATGCTGCTGACGGGTGAACATCAGGTAGGGCACGCCAAAAGCCACGCCCAGCGCCAGCACCACATCCAGCCACCACAGGACATGCGCCAGCGGCACCGCAGCTTCGCCGAGGAACATCGGCAAGCCGTTGATGATCGGCACCAGCCCCATGGGAATGGCGCCGAGGAACATCGACTGCACCGGATGCTCCAGCATCGGCCGTACGGTGTCGCGAAACAGCAGCAGGCGCGCCACGAACAGCAGGGTGAACAGGCCGAACAGCAGCAGCGCCAGCACCCAGACCGTCTCGGCCAGCCACAGGCGCGCCGGGAAATCCCAGGGCAGCGCCGCCAGCACCAGCGCCACCACGCCAGTGCCCATGGTCATGGCGAACCAGTTGGGGGTGAAGTGGCGCACGAAAGCCCAGGGCTCGTGCAGGCGGGTAAAGGGTCGAGGCATGACAGTCTCCAGCGAAAGCGGTGTCCAAGTCAGGACGATGGCTGTCAGGCTAGGGATCGGCGTGCTATAGGTAAAATACATATAAAAGATACAAGGCATGCCTTTCATTTATGAATCTGCACCACCTCAAGGTCTTCCTCGCCGTCGCCCAGACCGGCAGCATCAGCGGCGGCGCGGCGCGCCTGTTCATCAGCCAGCCGGCCGTGACCCGCGAGATCCGCGAGCTGGAAGGCCGCCTGCAGTTGCCCCTGTTCGACCGCCAGACCCGCGGAGTGAGCCTGACCGAGGCCGGCCAGCGCCTGCTGCCCTATGCCGAACGAATCTTCGCCTTGGAACACGCGGCAGAACGTGACCTGGCCGAGTTCGCCAGTCTCGGCGCCGGCGAACTGCGCCTGTGCGCCAGCGCCACCATGGGCAGCTACCTGCTGCCCAGCCTGATTGCCGACTTCCAGCAACAGCATCCGGGCCTGAGCATCAGCCTGCAGATCGGCAACACCGCCAGCAGCCTGCGCGCACTGGACAGTGGCGACTGCACCCTGGCGTTCATCGAAGGCCCCTTCGCCCGCGAGGCCTTCAATTACCAGCTGCTGGGCAGCGACGCCCTGCTGCCGGTGAGCAGCCCGCGCCATCCACTGGCCAGCCGCCCCCGCCTGAGCGCGGCCGAGCTGGCCGAGGCGGAGCTGTTTCTGCGCGAAGAAGGCTCCGGCACCCGCAGCACCCTGGAACAGGTCTACCAGGCCCACGGTCTGACACCCAAGGTGGCGCTGGCACTGGGTAACAGCGTGGCGCTCAAGCGCAGCCTGCAGGGCGGTCGCGGCATCGCCTGGATCTCCGAACTGGCCATGGAGGATGAGCTGCGGAGCGGCGAACTGGTGCGCCTGGCGGTCGATGACCTGCACATCCAGCGCGACCTGCATGCCCTGTGGCGGCGCGAACGCAGCCTGAGCCCTGCCGCCCACGCCCTGTTGGATCAGGTCAGGCACGCGCTGGCCTGTCGCCCAAGCTATATCAAAACTTTTTGATACAGCTCTTGCCGAGAAAAAGGGTGCCGACTAGACTGCGCCCACTATGAACCTGCCCGTCCCCCAGCTCCGCAGTGAGCCCGTCGACGAACTGGCGGCCCTGTGCAAAGCCGCCGGCGATCCGCTGCGCCTGAATATCCTGCGCGCGCTGGCCAACGATTCGTTCGGCGTGCTGGAGCTGGCGCAGATCTTCGCCACCGGCCAGTCGGGCATGAGCCACCACCTCAAGGTCCTGGCCCAGGCCGGCCTGGTGGCCACGCGCCGCGAGGGCAATGCGATCTTTTACCGTCGCGCCCTGGCCCAGAGTGACCTGCTCGGCGGCAGCCTGCACGCGGCGCTGCTGCAGGAAGTGGATGCCCTGCCCCTGGCGGACGAGCTGCAGGCACGCATCGCCACCGTCCACGGCCAGCGTGCCGAGGCCAGCCGTGAGTTCTTTGCGCGGATGGCGGTCAACTTCCAGGCCCAGCAGGACCTGATCGCCGGTCTGCCGCAATACCGCGACAGCCTGCTGGCCCTGCTCGACGCACTGAGTTTTCCAGCCGGCGCCACGGCGCTGGAAGTCGGCCCCGGTGACGGCTCCTTCCTGCCGGAACTGGCACGGCGCTTTGCCAGCGTCACTGCCCTGGACAACAGCCAGGCCATGCTTGAGCTGGCGCGCGAACGCTGCGTGCGCGAGGGCCTCGGCAATGTTCACCTGCAGCTGGCCGACGCCCTGCAGACACCCCAGGCGCCGGCCGACTGCGTGGTGCTGAACATGGTGCTGCACCATTTCGCCGCGCCGGCCGAGGCCATGCGCCAGCTGACCCCGCTACTCAAAAGTGGCGGCAGCCTGCTGATT
This sequence comes from Pseudomonas fluvialis, assembly GCF_014207935.1. Classification (GTDB taxonomy): domain Bacteria; phylum Pseudomonadota; class Gammaproteobacteria; order Pseudomonadales; family Pseudomonadaceae; genus Aquipseudomonas; species Aquipseudomonas fluvialis_A. The sequence continues at coordinate 218,226 of NZ_JACHLL010000005.1, forward strand.
ACCGAGTTATGCAGCCACAACCAGAGCTGGGCCAGGGAAGCCTGTGGCGACCTCTGGCTGGGCTTCGAGCAAGAAGATTTGGCCCGCTGGGCCGATGCCGCAGGGCTCACGCCCGGCGAAAGCCTCTATGTGGGCCTCAAAAACGGCTTTCAGATTCAGGTTCGGCACTTTGCCAAACCGGATGCGAAGCACCCCCAGGACTGATCAGGACCTAGAAGAAATGAGCGAATACTCCCTGTTTACCTCCGAATCCGTGTCCGAAGGCCATCCGGACAAGATTGCCGACCAGATTTCCGATGCGGTGCTCGACGCCATCATCGCCGAAGACAAGCACGCCCGCGTGGCCTGTGAAACCCTGGTGAAGACCGGTGTAGCCATCGTCGCCGGCGAAATCACCACCAGCGCCTGGATCGACCTGGAAGAGCTGACCCGCAAGGTCATCGTCGACATCGGCTACAACAGCTCCGACGTCGGCTACGACGGCAACACCTGCGGTATCATCAACATCATTGGCAAGCAGTCCCCGGACATCAACCAGGGCGTCGACCGTGCCAAGCCGGAAGACCAGGGCGCCGGTGACCAGGGCCTGATGTTCGGCTACGCCAGCAACGAAACCGACGTGCTGATGCCGGCACCGATCTGCTTCAGCCACCGCCTGGTCGAGCGCCAGGCCGAAGCACGCAAGTCCGGCCTGCTGCCGTGGCTGCGCCCGGACGCCAAGTCCCAGGTCACCTGCCGCTACGAAGGCGGCAAGGTGGTCGGCATCGACGCCGTGGTGCTGTCCACCCAGCACAACCCGGAAGTCAGCTACAACGACCTGCGCGAAGGCGTGATGGAGCTGATCGTCAAGCACGTGCTGCCGGCCGAGCTGCTGCACAAGGACACCCAGTTCCACATCAACCCGACCGGCCAGTTCATCATCGGCGGCCCGGTGGGTGACTGCGGCCTGACCGGGCGCAAGATCATCGTCGACTCCTACGGCGGCATGGCCCGTCACGGCGGTGGTGCCTTCTCCGGCAAGGACCCATCCAAGGTTGACCGTTCAGCCGCCTACGCCGGTCGCTATGTGGCCAAGAACATCGTCGCCGCCGGTCTCGCCGAGCGTTGCGAGATCCAGGTGTCCTACGCCATCGGCGTGGCCCAGCCGACCTCCATCTCGCTGAACACCTTCGGAACCGGCAAGATCGGCGACGACAAAATCATCGCCCTGGTCCGCGACATCTTCGACCTGCGTCCGTACGCCATCACCAAGATGCTCGACCTGCTGCACCCGATGTACCAGGCCACCGCGGCCTACGGCCACTTCGGCCGCATCCCGCAGCAAGTCACCGTGGGCGGCGACACCTTCACCACCTTCACCTGGGAAAAGACCGACAAGGCCGACGCCCTGCGCGCCGCTGCCGGCCTGTAAGCCCCGCGTGATGCAAAAAGCCCCGCTTCGGCGGGGCTTTTCGTTTGTACCTACACTCAAGGCATGAAACCAGTCGACAGCCCTTGGGCCAGTGCCTTCCCCATCAGCCGCGAGCGGGACATCCTGTACTTCAACAGTGCCGGGGAAGGTCCTTACTGCGGCGCCGCTGCGTCAGCGCTCAACCGCTACCTGGGCGAAAAGAAATACCCACATACCCGGCCTGCCAGCAGCGTATTTGGCACAGCGCAGGCCATCCGGCAAACTGTCGGTCGGCTATTACACGCTGATCCGACAGGGTTCGCCTTCATCCACTCCACCAGTGAAGGCATGAACATCCTTGCCCAGGGCTATGAATGGCAGACGGGCGACCGAGTAGTGCTATTTGAGGGAGAGTTTCCGGCCAGCGTCTACGCCTTCCTGAACCTCAAAGCGCGTGGCGTAGCGGCCGACTTCTGCCCGTGTCCCGGTGGAATACCTGATGAACTGGCGCTTGAAAAACTGATCACCCCCCATACCCGCATGCTGGTCTGCAGCTGGGTGCAATTCAGCAATGGCTATACCCACGATCTCGGCAGGCTCCGCCAGCTGACCCGGCCTCACAACTGCCTGCTGGTACTCGATATCACCCAGGGCGTGGGGCTGATACCGCTGGACATCGAAGCCTTGCAGCTCGACGCCTGCGTCCTCTCTGCTCACAAAACCCTTTGCTCACCGACAGGTAGCGGCCTTCTCTACCTGGCCCCCGGCGTGGCGCATCGATTCAAGGTGACCTTTCCCGGCTGGCTGACACAACTGCAGGAAGGCAATTTCGGCAGTCTGACCGAGTACCCTCCTCTGGCAACTTCAGAAGCACGCCGTTTTGAAACCGGATCGGATGCACAACTGCTGCAACACTGGCTGCTGGCGATGCTGCAATGGTTCGATGAACAAGGCGTGGAACACTTGTATCGGCATGTGCGGGAGCTGGTGGAAGCACTGGCCGAAGGAGTCAGGCAGCGAAATCTGATACTGGCAGTGCCGCCCCATAACCGAAGTGTCATGTGTGCGTTCAGCGCCAGCACGCCCGAAGCGACAAACGTCCTCTTTAACCAACTGACAGAGGCTGGAGTGGTAGCGAGCCTGCGCGAAGGCTGGATTCGCCTGAGCCTGCACGCCTACAACTCACAGGCACAGGTCGAAACATTTCTACGCGTGCTGGATCAGGCGCTGATGGAGCCTCAATAAGCGCGAAACTCGTCGTGGCAGGCGCGGCAGCTGTCTTCGACTTTTTTCACCGCGGGCTCAACGGTCTTGGGATCCAAAGGCTTTTGCCGGCTCAGCTCACGCAACAAAGCGGTGTCGCTCTCTAGCTGACGGGCCAGTTGCTGGAAGCGCTCCTGACGCTGCCAGACCTCGTCCCGAGCCCGACTGTCGCCCTCATCACGCACCTGCGGGAAATGCTGCCAGGGCTGGTGCGACAGCGTGTCGAGCTGCTCGGCGCCGGCCGCAAAGCGCGCCTCGTCGAAGGGCAAACGCCCACGCAGCATGCCGCCAAGGTCTTCGCTGGTCTTGAGCATTTCCTTGAACAGGGTCTGCCGTTTGCCCATGGGCGAGTCGGGATCCACGCCACCACAGGCGCTTAGCAACAACACAGCAGAACACAGCAACAGCAGCTTGGACGGTTTCATCGATACAACACCCGGTTGAAAACGGGCGCCAGTGTACTGGATCAGCGGCCGCCCCCGCAGCTAGGCCGACACGACGAACAGGCTGACGATCAGCCCCATACCGACTATCCACACCAGCGAGCGCAGCGGCCCCCAGTCGGCCAGGTAGCAGACGAAGTACGCCAACCGGCTGACGATAAAGGCCAGCGCCAGCTGATCCAGCAGCACCTGCCCGGCGCCACCGGCCTGGTGAGCGATGATCACCGCCGCGGCAAAAGCGGGGGTTACCTCGAAGCCGTTCAGCTGGGCATTGCTGGCCCGCTTGCGCCACCCGTCTAGGCCGGCGAGGAAAGCCCGCGGATCGCTATTGGCCCGTGGCCCGTAATCACCCCCCGTGAATTTTGCCGTCGCCGTGCACAGGTACGGCAACAGGATTGCTACCAACACACACCAGTAGGCCAGGGTCATCGCAACACTCCGCAGCGTGAAATTGAGTCTCAAGCATGCCCGGCGCAAGCCGATAGTGTCGATGACCCTCCCGCGATCACAGTTGGCAGCCGAGCCAATATGCACAACCGCAAAGCGTTGACTACGATCAGTGAGGTGTCAGAAGTCTTGTACAACACTGACGATCCAGCCATCCAGGGAGTTGGCATGCAAGGTTCGACCGCCCCCAAGCCCTTCACCGCACCACGTCTGCTGCTACAGGCCCTGCCCTGGTTGCTGGCTGCACTGCTGCTGTGGCTGCAGTTGCCAGCCTGGCTGGCCGTCGGCCTCGGTCTACTGGGCAGTGCCGGCCTGCTGTTCTGGCTCATCCCGAACGAGATCGCGCCCACCACCGAGGTCGGCCAGGTCGCGTTCCTGCCAGCGACGGAACTGAACCCGGCCGCCGAGGCACTGAAAGATCATGGCCAGACGCTGGACACGGAAATTGGCAAGGTCGAAGGTTTGCTGGCCAGTGCCATCAGCGAGATTTCCCACGCTTTTCATGGCCTCTCGCGCAATATCGAAAGCCAGCATGCGCTGGCAGCCTCGCTGATCGAGCGTTATAGCCATGACAGTGACATGCCCGGCAATCAGATCGGCAGCTTCCAGGCCTTCGTCGAAACCACCCAGAGTACGCTGACCGTTTTCGTCGAGGCCACGGTGGAAACCAGCCGCATCTCCATCGAGCTGGTCGAACTGATGGAGCGCATCACTCAGAAGATCGGCCTGATCCTGCAGTCTACCGCCGACATGGACGCCATCGCCAAGCAGACCAATCTGCTGGCCCTCAATGCCGCCATCGAAGCCGCCCGTGCTGGCGAGGCTGGACGGGGCTTTGCCGTGGTTGCCGACGAGGTCCGCGCGCTGTCCAACCGCTCCACCCTGTTTTCCGAGGCGATCCGCGGCCACGTCAACGCGGTTTATGACGACCTGAAAAGCGCCGACGCTTCGGTCAGCCAGCTGGCAGCACGGGACATGTCCTTTGCCCTGGCGTCGAAGAAGCAGGTGGAAAACATGCTTGGCAGCCTGGACGGTCTCAATGGTCATACCCTCGACGTGATCACCGAACTGGACCAGCTTTCCCACGATGTCGGTCACACGGTCAACCGGGCCATCACCGCCCTGCAGTTCCAGGACATGAGCAGCCAATTACTCGGGCTGATGCGCAAGCACTGTCAGCAACTGGTGCAATTCGCCCGAGCGCTTGGCGCTTTGTCTCCCGGCAACAGCGAGCTGCAGTTGCAGCAACTGCGCGAAGCAACCGACGAACTCAAGCACCAACCACATAACCCCGTCGCCCAGTCGAGCATGGCTGCCGGCGATATAGACCTGTTCTGAGGACTGTCCATGACCAGCGAAAACACGGTTTCCCTGCGCCCCGCCACACGCTTCGACTTCAACAGTTTCCGTGATTTCCGCAATGCCTATGAGGCGGCCCTGGAGAATACTGCCGTACGCCTGCTGATCGTCGACATGAAGGACGTGCAATACATCGACTCGGCAGCCCTGGGCATCCTCCTGCTGCTGCGCGACCGGGCTACCAGCCTGAACAAGCAGGTCGAGCTGCACAACCTGCAAGGCACGGCCAAGGAAGTGCTGGAAATCGCCAATTTCCAGAAAATCTTCACCATCCGCTAAGCGCCCCACATGCGCCCACTGCAGATTCTCGCCGTTGACGACGACCCGCTGATCGGCCTGACCATCAGCGCCTTTGCCACGCGGCTGGGGCACCAGTGCGTGCATGTGGCCGGCGGCGCCGAGGCCATTCAGCGCTACCAAGAGAGCGATTTCGATCTGGTGCTGGTTGACCGCATCATGCCCGGCATGGATGGCCTGCAAGCCACCCAGCGCCTGCGTGAACTGCAGGAACAGCAGGGCTGGCGACCGATCATCATGCTCTCTGGGGCCAGCGACATCGACGAGCAAGTGCTGGCACTTAACTCGGGCTGCGACGACTTCCTCGCCAAGCCGATCAACTTCAGCATCCTCGAAGCCAAGATCAACGCCTTCTGGCGCATCGCCGACATGCAGCAGCAGATCGCGCGCCAGCACCATGAGTTGCAGCACTACGCCAACCTGGAAGCCGAAGAAAAACGCATCAGCAATTTCCTCATGGAACGCCTGGTACGTCGCGAACAGCTCAACAATCCGCTGATCCAGCATCATCTGCAGCCGGCCAGCGTGGTCTCTGGCGACCTGCTGCTGGTCTGCACCTCGCGCAGCAACGACATCTACGTGATGCTCGCCGATGCCACCGGCCATGGCCTGCCGGCCGCGCTGACCCTGATCCCGCTGTCGCAGACCTTCTACGCCATGGCCGCCAAGGGCTTCCAGCTCAGCTCGATCATGCACGAGCTCAACCAGCAGCATCGCGCACACAGCCCCTCGGACCGTTTCGTTGCCGCTCTGGCTGCCTGCTACCGCCCCCGCGATGGCATCGTGGAAGTGTGGAACGGCGGAATCCCGACGGCCCTGCTACTGAATAGCAGCGGTCAGGTGCTGTGGCGTTTTCGCTCGCAGAACCTGCCACTGGGCATTGTCGACAGCGAGTTGTTCAGCCGCGAAGTGGAGGCATTCAAGCTGCCGGAGGAAAGCGCCCAGCTGTTCATGTACTCCGACGGCCTGATCGAAGCCGAGAATGCGGCCGGCGAAGCCTTTAGCAAGCAACGCCTGCAGGACATCCTGCAAACCCCGCCCACTGAACGCCTCGGCCGTCTGCAGGCCAGCCTGGATGCCCACCTCGGCAGCCAACCGGCACATGACGATGTGTCCTACCTGCAACTGCTTTGCGAAGATCACAGCGCCGATACCCAACCCCAGCAGAACAGCAGCAACAGCAACAGCAACAGCAACAGCAACAGCAACAGCAACAGCAACAGCAACAGCCTACAGGCCGCCGACAACTGGAGCCTGCAACTGCTACTCACCGCGCCGCAACTGCAGCGCCTGGACCTCGAGCCCCTGATCAGCAACTTCTGCCAGATGCTGGGACTGGACGAGTCGCGTCAGGGCGTTTTCAGCCTGATTCTGCGAGAGCTGCTGTGCAACGCACTCGACCACGGCCTGCTGGGTCTCGACTCCAGCCTCAAGCGCGAGATGGACGGTTTCGAGCGCTACTTCCAGCTACGCAGCGAGCGTCTGCAGGAGCTGCATGAAGGCGAAATACGCCTGGACATCAACCAACACAACGACCTCAACGGCAACTGCCTGAGTATCAAGATCAGCGACAGCGGCCCTGGTTTCGATTTCCACCAACTCGACCCAAGCAGCAAGCAGAACGATGCCGTGAGCTATCACGGCCGCGGCCTGATGCTGCTGCGGCAGATCTGCTCGCACCTGGAGTTTCTCGGCAACGGCAATCAGGTAATTGCTGAACTACGCTGGAATCAACAAGCAGCGGCAGGAGCTGCAGACAAGAAGTAATCAAGGATTTGAAGGGGAAGTAACGCAATGAGCAAGTCCATCCTGATCGTCGACGACTCGGCCTCGATCCGCCAGATGCTGGGATTCACCCTGCGTGCGGCCGGCTATGAAGTGGACGAAGCCGTCGACGGCAAAGACGGCCTGGGCAAAGCCCAGCGCAAGGCCTACCAACTGGTGTTCACTGACCAGAACATGCCCAACATGGACGGTCTGACCCTGATCAAGAGTCTGCGCGGCCTGCCCACCTACCGCAGCACGCCGATCCTCATGCTGACCACCGAATCCAGTGATGCCATGAAGCAACAGGGCCGGGCGGCCGGTGCCACCGGCTGGCTGGTCAAACCGTTCGATCCGCCCAAGCTGCTGGAAGTTACCAAGAAGGTGCTCCCTTAATCCGCAGCCCTGCACAGGCGAATCAACATGAACGTTGGCATGGAGCAATTTCTCGAGGTGTTCTTCGAGGAGGCCGAGGAACACTTGGCCAATCTCGAACACCTGCTCTTGACCCTGGATGTCGATGCCCCCGACCGCGAGGCATTGAACGGCATTTTCCGTGCCGCGCATTCAATCAAGGGCTCCAGCGGCATGTTCGGTTTCGACGACCTGACCGCGGTCACCCATGTGCTGGAAACCCTGCTGGACAAGATCCGCAGCGACCAGATCGCCCTGCGCGGCGAGATGATCGACGTGTTCCTGCAAGCCCGCGACGTACTGGCCCAGCTGCTGGCCTGCCACAAGTACCAGAGTGTCGACCCAGGTATTCCGGTAGAAGGCACAGTGGCACGCCTGCAGGCGCTGATCGACAGCCACTCCGAAATGTCGACTGCCGCTGTCGAAGACAGTGCCTATGGCCTGTTCACCGAGCCGCCAGCCCAGACTGACGAGGAGGCATTCGGTTTCTTTGACGACAATGCCGGGCAGACAGTCGCTGACACTGCAGACGGCGACGCGTTCGGCTTCTTCGAGGATCAGCCGGGCGCTCCGCAAGCACCGAGCGCCTCCACACCAGACGAAGCCTACGGCCTGTTTGACGCTGAGAAAGTCAGCCCCACGGAGGACGCCTTCGGTTTCTTTGACGAACAGCCCGACGCTCCCGTAGCGCCGCCTGAAATGGTCGTGGAAACCCCCAGCTATGGCGTCTACGCCAAGGCTCCCGGCAGCCCCACCATACCGGCAGCGGCAGTACCGGTCAGTGACAGCAATGTTTCTACAGAAGAGCGTCGTAGTGGCGACCGCCGCAGTACCGATCGCCGCGCCGCCAGCAGCCCGCCGGCAGTCCCGCGTCCTACCGGCGATAGCGAGTCCAGCTCGATTCGCGTCAGCGTGGAAAAGATCGACAGCCTGATCAATCAGGTTGGCGAACTGGTCATCACCCAGGCCATGCTCGCCCAGCTCACCGCCGGCCTCGACCCGGCGGTCTTCGAGAAGATCAACCAGGCCCTCAGCCAGCTGGAACACAACACCCGCGAGCTGCAGGAATCGGTGATGTCAATCCGCATGCTGCCGATCAGCTTCATCTTCAACCGCTTCCCCCGCGTGGTACGCGACACTGCCAGCAAGCTGGGCAAGAAGGTTGAACTGATCCTCCAGGGCGAGCACACCGAGCTGGACAAGGGCGTGATCGAGAAGCTCACCGACCCGCTCACCCACATCATCCGCAACAGTGTCGACCACGGCATCGAGATGCCGGCCGAGCGCATCGCCGCAGGCAAGCCCGAGCACGGCACCGTACGCCTTTCCGCATTCCACCAGGGCGGCCGCATCGTGGTCGAGATCAACGACGACGGCAAAGGCCTGGCCCGCGACAAGATCCTCGCCAAAGCCCGCGAGCAGGGCATGGCCGTCAGCGACGACATGCCCGACAGCGAGGTCTGGCAGCTGATCTTCATGCCCGGCTTCTCCACCGCCGAGGTGGTCACCGACCTGTCCGGGCGCGGCGTCGGCATGGACGTGGTACGGCGAAACATCTCCGCCATCGGCGGGCGCATCGACATCGAGTCGCTGGCCGGCCATGGCACCCGCATCACCATTCGCCTGCCGCTGACCCTGGCCATCCTCGACGGCATGATCGTCGCGGCCGGCACGGTGCACTACGTGATTCCACTGACCTACATCATCGAGTCACTGCAACCCAAGGCCGACGACATCCGCAGCATGCGTGGCAGCCAGCGCACGGTGATCCGCGTGCGCGGCGAGTACCTGACCCTGCTCAGCCTGCACAGCCTGCTCAACCTGGAAGGCGAGCCGCCCGTGCCCTGGCAGGCCATTGTGCTGATCCTCGAAGCCGAGGGGCGCAAATTCGCCCTGCTGGTCGACGATCTGATCGGCCAGCAGCAGGTCGTGATCAAGAGCCTGGAACAGAACTTCCGCCGCATCGACGGCATCACCGGCGCCACCATCATGGGTGATGGCAGCGTCGCCCTGATTCTCGACGTCGACGCCCTGCCGCGCCTGGCCAGTCATGGAGAGCTAGTCAATGAATCCTGCGAGTGACAACAACAGCAGCGAACCGGTTCAGGAGTTTCTCACCTTCACCCTGGGCAGCGAGGAGTACGCCATCGACATCCTGCGCGTGCAGGAAATCCGCGGCTACGATCAGGTCACGGCGATTGCCAACAGCCCGGCATTCATCAAGGGCGTAATCAACCTGCGCGGCGCCATCGTGCCGATCGTCGACCTGCGCATCAAGTTCAACCTGCCCTCGGTGACCTACGACCCGTTCACCGTGGTGATCATTCTCAATGTGCTCAACCGCATCGTCGGCATCGTCGTGGACTCTGTCTCCGATGTGCTGGCGCTGATGCCCAACGAGATCAAACCGGCACCGGAATTTGGCGGCAGCTTCGACACCCAGTACCTGATGGGCCTGGCCACCGTTGAGGAACGCATGCTGATTCTGGTCAACATCGAGCAACTGATGAGCAGCCAGGAAATGGCCCTGCTCAACGAGGGCAGCGACGCATGAACAGCCACACTGCCTGTAACACCCGAAACCTTCCCCCAGCGCACCTGCCTGCAGTCCGGCCGCGCCGCGCCTGCCCTGTCGTTTTCTCGGCCTGAGCCAAGGAGCACACATGCGTACCAATCTGCCCATCACCAATCAGGAATTCGTCCTGCGCGACGGCATGACCATCGTCTCGCGCACCGACCTGAAGGGTCGCATCACCTTCGTCAACGACGACTTCCTCGAAGCCAGCGGCTTCACCGAGGCCGAGCTGATCGGTGAGCCGCACAACATCGTGCGCCACCCGGACATGCCCGAGGCGGCATTCGCCGACCTGTGGGCCACCCTCAAGGCCGGACGACCATGGACCGGCATGGTCAAGAACCGCTGCAAGGACGGGGGATTCTACTGGGTACTGGCCAATGCCACGCCGATTCGCGAAGGCAACTCGGTGGTGGGCTACATGTCGGTGCGTACCCGGCCCAGTCGCGAGCAGGTACAGGCCGCCGAGCACCTGTATCAGCTGTTCCGTGACGGCAAGGCCAAGGGTTGGGAAATCCGCGAAGGCAAGGGCGTCAAACTTGGCATGCTGAGCCGCGCCACGCGACTGACAGAGCGCTTCAGCCTGGGCGGCAAGTTCGCACTGCTCGGCCTCGGCAGCGTGCTGGCCACTCTTGCGGCGGCAGCAGCGGCCAACAGCGGCAACCCGGCGCTGCTGGCCGTGCCAGTCGCTATCCTGCTACTGACCCTGATCGGTGGCCTGCGCCTGAGCAGCGCACTCGGCCAGTCGCTGGAAAATGCCAGCGAGCACCTGGAGCGCTTCGCCCAGGCCAACTTCGACGGCATCGTCGAAGCCAGTGGACATGACCAGCTGGCGCAGATGCGCCTGGCGCTGAAACGCCTGCAGACCCGCCTCGGCTTCGAGTTCGCCGACACCAAGCGCAACGCCCAGGCCAGCCTGCGAATCCGGCAGGCCCTGGACGTGGCCGCGACCAACATCATGGTCGCCGACGCCGGTTACAACATCATCTATACCAACAATGCCCTGCAGGCGATGTTCCATACCGCCGAAGGCGACCTGCGCGCACAACTGCCGAACTTCGATGCCAAGAGCATCCTCGGCAGCAACATCGACATCTTCCACAAGAGCCCCGCACACCAACGCGGCCTGCTCGACCGCCTGCAGCAGACCTACCAGACCCGCCTGGTCATCGGCGGACGGACCTTCGACCTGATCGTCAACCCGATCCTCGACAGCGGCAAGCGTATCGGCACCGTGGTCGAATGGAAGGACATGACAGCCGAACTGGCCGTGCGCGAACGCGAGCTGGCCCTGGCTGCCGAGAACGCACGAATCAAGATCGCCCTCGACAATGTCAGCAGCAACGTGATGATTGCCGACAACGAACGCAACATCATCTACATGAACCACACCGTCAAAGCGATGATGCAGAACGCCGAAAGCGACCTGCGCAAGGCTCTGCCGAGCTTCGACGCCAGCCGCTTGCTAGGCGGTTCGATCGACCAGTTCCACAAGAACCCGGAACACCAGAAACACCTGTTGGCCACCTTCACCAGCACCTACCGCGCGCAGATCGAAGTCGGCGGCCGCACCTTCGCCCTGGCCGCCAACCCGGTGATCAGCGAAAGCGGCGAACGCCTCGGTGCGGTGGTCGAGTGGAATGACCGCACCGTGGAGGTCGCCGTCGAGCGCGAAGTGGCCAGCGTGGTCACCGCCGCTGCCGCGGGTGACTTCACCCGTCGCCTGGACCTGCGCGACAAGAACGGTTTCCTGCTCAACCTCGCCACCGGCCTCAACCAACTGGTGGAAACCGCCGACAAAGGCCTGCAGGACGTGGTGCGCATGCTCGGCGCCCTGGCCCAGGGCGACCTGACCCAGCGCATCACCGACGACTACCAGGGCACCTTCGGCCAGTTGAAGGACTTCTCCAACGAAACGGCCATCAGCCTGTCACGCATGCTCGGGCAGATCCGCGAAGGCGCCGACACCATCTACACCGCGGCCAACGAGATTTCCGTGGGCAACACCGATCTGTCCTCACGTACCGAGGAGCAGGCCTCCAGCCTGGAAGAAACCGCATCGAGCATGGAGGAGCTGACCAGCACGGTGAAGCTCAATGCCGACAACGCACGCCAGGCCAACTCACTGGCGGTCAACGCCTCCGAGGTGGCCATCGACGGCGGCTCAGTCGTCGAGCAGGTAGTACGCACCATGTCGTCGATCAACGAGTCCTCGCGCAAGATCTCCGACATCATCAGCGTGATCGACGGCATCGCCTTCCAGACCAACATCCTCGCCCTCAACGCCGCGGTCGAGGCCGCCCGTGCCGGCGAGCAGGGACGCGGATTTGCCGTGGTGGCGGCTGAAGTCCGCAACCTGGCACAGCGCTCGGCGGCGGCCGCGAAGGAGATCAAGACACTGATTTCCGATTCGGTGGACAAGGTCGAGACCGGCAACACCCTGGTGGCCCAGGCCGGCAAGACCATGAGCGAGATCGTCACGGCGATCAAACGTGTCACCGACATCATGGCCGAGATCGCTGCAGCCTCCGCCGAGCAGAGCACCGGGATCGAGGAGGTCAACGGCGCCGTCAGCCAGATGGACGAGATGACCCAGCAGAATGCCGCCCTGGTGGAGCAGGCCGCCGCCGCTGCCGAGTCACTGCTTGACCAGGCGGCTGCCATGACCGAGGCCGTGGGCATCTTCAAGTTCGAGCATGCCAGCCAGCGTCCGGCCCTGGCCGCGCCGGCAGTACCGCGCGCTCTGCCATCGCGCAGCGAGCCGCCGCAGCGTAGCGAACGTGCCCAGCGCCAGGCACTGCCTCGCGCCAGCAGCCACGATGATGAATGGGAGCAGTTCTGAAGCGCAGCAGACCGGCGCCGCTGACACGCGGCGCCGGGATTGCGCACGCAGCGTTGCAGGGGAGCCGGCATGGCTGAAGAAGTACGCGAGTTTCACTATCGCGCCGAGGATTTCCAGCAGGTCCGCCGCCTGCTCTATCAGCGCTCGGGCATCAGCCTTTCGGAGAGCAAGGACCAGATGGTTTACAGCCGCCTGGCCAGGCGGCTGCGCGTCCTCGGACTGGACAGCTTCGGCGCCTATTTCAACCACCTGCAACAACACGATGAGGAATGGCAGGAGTTCGTCAATGCACTGACCACCAACCTGACCTCGTTCTTCCGCGAAAGTCATCATTTCGCGTCCCTGGCGGAGTACCTGCAGAAGCATCCACGGCGCAACGGCCCCATCCGCATCTGGTGCTCGGCCGCCAGCACCGGCGAGGAACCCTATTCGCTGGCGATCACCGCAATGGAAGCCTTCGCCAGCCTGCGGCCACCGGTGCAGATCATCGCCTCGGACATCGACACCGGCGTACTGCAGACTGCGGCCCAGGGTATCTACCCGCTGAACCGCATCGACCAGCTGTCGAGCGCACGCAAGAAACGCTTCTTCCTCCGCGGCAAGGGCCGCCAGGAAGGCATGGTGCGGGTGCGTGACGAATTGCGCGAGCTGATAGAGTTCCAGCAGATCAACCTGCTCGACCCGCGCTGGCCAATCGAACCAGGCCTGGATGTGATCTTCTGCCGCAACGTGATGATCTACTTCGACAAGCCGACCCAGCAGCATCTGCTCGAACGCATGGTCAAACTGCTGCGCAGCGACGGCCTGTTCTTCGCCGGCCACTCGGAAAGCTTCGTCCACGCAACCCATCTGGTCCGTCTGATCGGCCGGACCGTGTACCGACCCAGCCAGGGCGGTGGCCGCCCATGAGCTACGACTACACCAGCGAGCTGGCGCCGAATACCTACTATGACCGCCACTTCCACAGCGAAGCGGTCAAGATCCTGCCCGGCGAGTACTACGTCACCCAGCGCGACCTGCTGATCGTCACCGTGCTCGGCTCCTGTGTCGCGGTGTGCCTGCGCGACCGCAGCAACGGCATCGGCGGGATGAATCACTTCATGCTGCCGGGCAATACCGAGGAAGGCAGCAATCCGCTGTCCAGCTCGGCGCGCTATGGGGTGTATGCCATCGAGATACTGATCAACCACCTGCTCAAGCTCGGTGCCCAACGCCGTTTCTTCGAGGCCAAGGTGTTCGGTGGCGCCAGTGTGCTTCGCGGCTTCGGTAGTAATAACGTGGGCAAGCGCAACGCCGAGTTCGTCTTGGACTATCTGCACACTGAAGGCATTCCCGTGGTCGCTCAGGACCTGATGGATACCTATCCACGTAAGGTTTACTTCTTTCCCAAGACAGGCCGGGTCATGCTGAAGAAACTCAAATCGCTGCATAACACCACCCTGCTCGACCGGGAGATGGAGTACAGCCTGCGCATCAAGCGCACGCCGGTTGCCGGCGAAATCGATCTTTTCTAGGAGCCCCAATGCCGATCAAGGTTCTGATCGTCGACGATTCCGCACTGATTCGCGCTCTGCTCAAGGAAATCATCCAGCAGGACCCCGAACTGCAGCTGGTTGGCCAGGCTCCGGACGCCTATGTCGCCCGCGACCTGATCAAACAGTTCAGTCCAGATGTCATCACCCTCGACATCGAAATGCCACGCATGGATGGCCTGACCTTCCTGGAAAAGCTGATGAACGCGCGGCCTACCCCGGTGGTGATGATTTCCTCGCTCACCGAAAGCGGCTCCGAAGCCACCTTCCGCGCCATGGAACTGGGCGCGGTGGATTTCGTCGCCAAGCCCAAGCTGGGCATTCGCGAAGGCATGGAGGCCTATGCCGACGACATTCGCGACAAGATCAAGGCCGCCAGTCGCGCCCGCCTGCAAAAACCCCGTGCAGCTGGCAAAACCTTGGACAGCCGCGAAAAGGCGCCCCGCGAGAGCCGCACCCCGATTATCGGCACCGAGAAAATCATCGCCATCGGCGCCTCCACCGGCGGCACCGAAGCGATCAAGGATGTCCTGATCGACCTGCCGGCCGACAGCCCCGGCATCGTCATCACCCAGCACATGCCGCCGGGATTCACCCGCACCTTCGCCGAGCGCCTCAATCGCCTCAGTCGTCTGCATGTGGTCGAGGCCAAGGGCGGCGAACGCATACTCCCCGGGCACGCCTTCGTCGCCCCAGGCGATCATCACCTGCTGGTCGAACGCTCGGGCGCCAACTACGTGACCCGCTTGTCCGATGGCCCGCAGGTGCATCGACACCGTCCGGCGGTGGACCCGATGTTCGAGTCGGTGGCGCAGTGCGCCGGGCGCAACGTCATCGCCGCGCTGCTGACCGGCATGGGCAAGGATGGTGCCATCGGCCTCAAGGCCATCCGCGATGCCGGCGGCTACACCCTGGCCCAGGACGAAGCCAGCTGCGTGGTCTATGGCATGCCCAAGGAAGCGGTGCTGCTGGGTGGAGCGGAGGAAGTACTGAGCCTTGAGCAAATTGCCGAAGCCCTGATGCAGCAAGTGAAGAAGCGCGGAGGCGGCAACCGCGTCTAAGTGCAGCAGGCGACGGAAAGCCTTGGGCTTGCCCGTTCGCATGGCTATAATCACCCCGTTTTTTGCGTCGTCCGTCTCCCGGACGACGCTCCCGCCACCCGACCGAGGGGCGCTGCAGCAGACCCTTTCGGTTTCACCGGTCTGTCAGGCTCGGTCGGGGCGCGTTCCCCAGGTTGCCGGATGCTGTTGCCTCCGCCCTGTAAACGCACCAACGGCGCCCATTCGCATTGCATACGAATGGAGACTCACGCATGAGCGCTGCTTTTGCCGATTTCAAAGTTGCCGACATTTCCCTGGCTGCCTGGGGCCGTCGCGAAATCATCATCGCCGAATCCGAGATGCCCGCCCTGATGGGCATGCGCCGCAAGTACGCGGCCAGCCAGCCTCTGGCCGGCGCCAAGATCATCGGCTGCATTCACATGACCATCCAGACCGCCGTGCTGATCGAGACCCTGGTTGCCCTGGGTGCCGAAGTGCGCTGGTCGTCCTGCAACATCTTCTCGACTCAGGATCAGGCCGCTGCCGCCATCGCCGCCGCCGGCATCCCGGTATTTGCCTGGAAGGGCGAGACCGAAGAAGAGTACGAGTGGTGCATCGAGCAGACCATCCTGAAGGATGGCCAGCCATGGGACGCCAACATGATCCTCGACGACGGTGGTGACCTGACCCAGATCATCCACCAGAAATACCCGGCCATGCTGGACAAGATCCACGGCGTGACCGAGGAAACCACCACCGGCGTACATCGCCTGCTCGACATGCTGAAAGCCGGCACCCTGAAAATCCCGGCGATCAACGTCAACGACTCGGTGACCAAGAGCAAGAACGACAACAAGTATGGCTGCCGTCACAGCCTGAACGACGCCATCAAACGCGGCGTCGACCACCTGCTGTCGGGCAAGCAGGCCCTGGTGATCGGCTACGGCGACGTGGGCAAGGGCTCCGCGCAGTCGCTGCGTCAGGAAGGCATGATCGTCAAGGTCACCGAAATCGACCCGATCTGCGCCATGCAGGCCTGCATGGACGGCTTCGAAGTCGTATCGCCCTACCTGAACGGCCTGAATGACGGCAGCGAAGCCAGCATCGACAAGGCCCTGCTGGGCAAGATCGACCTGATCGTGACCACCACCGGCAACGTCAACGTCTGCGACGCCAACATGCTCAAGGCACTGAAGAAGCGTGCCGTGGTGTGCAACATCGGTCACTTCGACAACGAGATCGACACGGCCTTCATGCGCACCAACTGGGCCTGGGAAGAGGTCAAGCCACAGGTACACAAGATCCACCGTACCGGCAAGGACGGCTTCGATCCGCACAATGACGACTACCTGATCCTGCTGGCCGAAGGTCGCCTGGTTAACCTGGGCAACGCCACCGGCCATCCGTCGCGCATCATGGACGGCTCCTTCGCCAACCAGGTGCTGGCGCAGATCCACCTGTACGGCGCCAAGTTCGCCGCCCTGCCGACCGCCGAGAAGAACGCGCGCATCACCGTTGAAGTGCTGCCGAAGAAACTCGACGAAGAAGTGGCCCTGGAAATGGTCAAGGGCTTCGGCGGCGTGGTCACCCAACTGACTGGCAAGCAGGCCGAGTACATCGGCGTGACCGTCGAAGGCCCGTTCAAGCCGGATAGCTACCGCTACTGATGTACCAGGAGGGCGGGTTGCACAGGCAACTCGCCCTTTTTGCGTATCAAGGACCCGATTTATGTCGCAAGAACGCCGTTACAGCTTTGAGTTCTTCCCTACCAAGACCGAAGCCGGACACGAAAAACTGATGACCGTGGCGCGCCAGCTGGCGGGCTACAACCCCGATTTCTTCTCCTGCACCTACGGTGCCGGGGGCTCGACCCGCGACCGCACGCTGAACACCGTGCTGCAGCTCGACGGCGACGTGAAGGTGCCGACCGCACCGCACCTGTCCTGCGTCGGCGACAGCAAGGCCGAGCTGCGCGAGCTGCTCAACACCTACAAGGCGAGTGGCATCAAGCGTATCGTCGCGCTACGTGGTGACCTGCCGTCCGGAATGGGCATGGCCAGTGGCGAACTGCGTTATGCTAACGAACTGGTGGAGTTCATCCGCGCCGAAACCGGTGAACACTTCCACATCGAAGTCGCGGCCTACCCGGAAGTTCATCCGCAGGCCCGCAGCTTCGAAGACGATCTGCACAACTTCGTGCGCAAGGCCAAGGCCGGCGCCGACAGTGCCATCACCCAGTACTTCTTCAGTGCCGACTGCTATTTCTACTTTGTCGAGCGCGTACGGAAACTGGGCGTGGACATCCCGATCGTCCCCGGCATCATGCCGATCACCAACTACAGCAAGCTGGCCCGCTTCTCCGACGCCTGTGGCGCCGAGATTCCCCGCTGGATCCGCAAGCAGTTGGAAGCCTACGGCGACGATCTGGAGAGCATCCAGGCCTTCGGCGAACAGGTGGTCAGCGCGATGTGCGAACGTTTGCTGGACGGCGGCGCGCCGGGCCTGCACTTCTACACCCTGAATCAGGCCGAACCCAGTTTGGCCATCTGGAACAACCTCAAGCTGCCACGCTGAGGTCAGTGTTCCGGGCCGCCCTCCGGGCCATTACCCAGCGCAGGGTAGTGGCGGTGGAGGGAGCGCCGAATGCGCTAGCCCGGGGCTCAAACACGCGCCCTAGAGTCGGCAGGTTGCCGACAGGATAGGAACCCCGCATGTCCTTTACTTCCCTCGGCCTTTCCGAGGCACTTGCTCAGGCGGTCGAAGCCGCCGGCTACACCACCCCGACTCCGGTGCAGCAACGCGCCATTCCCGCCGTCCTGCAGGGCCGCGACCTGATGGTGGCGGCGCAGACCGGCACCGGCAAGACCGGCGGCTTTGCCCTGCCGGTTCTGGAACTACTGTTCCCCAACGGTCACCCAGACCGCGAACATCGCCATGGTCCGCGCCAGCCGCGCGTACTGGTGCTGACGCCGACCCGCGAACTGGCCGCACAGGTGCATGACAGCTTCAAGCTGTACGCCCGCGATCTGCCGCTCTCCAGTGCCTGCATTTTCGGCGGCGTCGGAATGAAGCCGCAGGTGGATGCCGTGGCCAAGGGCGTCGATGTCCTGGTGGCCTGCCCCGGCCGTCTGCTCGACCTGGTCGGCCAGGGCAGCATCGACCTGTCCCGCGTGGAAATCCTCGTCCTCGACGAAGCCGACCGCATGCTCGACATGGGTTTCATCCATGACGTCAAGAAGGTGCTGGCCAAGCTGCCAGCCAAGCGCCAGAACCTGCTGTTCTCGGCGACCTTCAGCAAAGACATCACCGACCTGGCCAACAAGCTGCTGCACAACCCGGAACGCATCGAGGTCACGCCGCCGAACACCACGGTCGAGCGGATTGAGCAGCGCGTCTACCGCATCGGCGCCACCAGCAAGCGCGTCCTCCTCGCCCATCTGGTGACCCAGGGCGCCTGGGAGCAGGTACTGGTGTTCACCCGCACCAAGCACGGCGCCAACCGCCTGGCCGAGTACCTGTGCAAGCACGGCCTACCGGCCGCGCCGATACACGGCAACAAGAGCCAGAACGCTCGGACCAAGGCACTGGCCGACTTCAAGGCCAACGCCATCCGTATCCTCGTGGCCACCGATATCGCCGCACGCGGCCTGGATATCGATCAGCTGCCGCACGTGGTCAACTACGAGCTGCCCAACGTCGAGGAAGACTACGTCCACCGCATCGGCCGTACCGGCCGCGCCGGGCGTGCCGGCGAGGCCATCTCGCTGGTGGCACCGGACGAAGAGCGCCTGCTCAAGGACATCGAGCGCCTAACCAAGCAGCGCATCGCCGATGGCGACTGGATGGGCTTCGACCTTGCCGCGGCCGAAGCCAGCCTGGCGCAAAAAGCCAGCGAGCAGCCCACCGAGGAAGCCCGCGAGGCGCGTCCGCCACGCCAGGGTCGCCAGCAACAACGCAACGAAGCGCAAGCCGCCGAAGAAGGCGCAGCGAAGAAAAAGCGTCGTCGCCGTGGCGGCAAGAACAAGGGCGAACGTGGCGAGCAGGCCCAGGCTGACAGCACCGCAGCCAGCCCGGCTCAGGCCAAACCCGCCAAGCCGCGCCAAGAGCGTCAGGAACGTCAGCCGCAAGCGGCCAAGAAGCCGGTCACTCCACCAGCGGACCGCGACCCGGAAGAGTTCCTCGACGACGACTACGACAACTTCGGCAACAGCGTCGACTACGTACCAGTGCAGCCCAAGGCCCCGGCCCGCGGCCAGCGTCGTCCCGGTCAGGCACCAGCCAACCGCAGCGGTGCAACCGCTGGTGCCCGCCAGGGTCAGCCGGGCAGCGGCCGTACCGGCGGCAGTGGTGCAGCCGGTCAGGGTGCCAAGTCCGGCAAACCTCGCGCAGCCAGCAACAAGCCGCGTCGCGACGAGTCGCGCCCACGTCGTGACGAGCGCCAGGAGCCGGCCGTGCAGGAACAACGCAGCAAGCCAGGCCCAATGATCCTGCGCAAGGGCGAACGCCTGCCAAGCCTTGAGCAGCTCAATGAGTTGGACAATCGCCGCAGCCGCGAACGCCCGGCCCTGCTCTCGCGTAACCGCGACGAGTAATAGTCTGAGCAATAAAAAAGCCGGCCATTGGCCGGCTTTTTTATTGCCTGAGCACCAGCTGCAAAACTTAAATCTCCCTTCGCAAGCTATGCCCTTAGGACAAACCGAACGGCTAGAGTTTCAAAACGTATTGCGCAGCACCGTCTCGGCAAACGGCAGCTTGCCAACCCGCGGTTTGTGCTCGACGTTGCGCTTGCCTACTGCGACCATCAGGCCGATCACGTGATTGGCAGGTAGCTTGATTAGCTCGCCGACAGCGGCAAAGTCGAAACCGTCCATCGGCACGCTGTCCAGGCCCTTGGCCCGGGCCGCCAACATAAGGGTCTGGGCCACCAGGCCGCAGCTGCGCATCACTTCATCTCGCTGCACCTGCGGCTTGTCGCGGTAGTAGCCATCGATGGCTCCGACCATGAACGCCTTGACCTCCTCAGGCGCGCCTTCCCATACGCGCTCGGCGTTCTGCGCCCAGCTGTCGAGCTGGGCACAGATCACCACCAGCATGGAAGCCTCGGTGATCTGAGCCTGATCCCAACCAGCCGCGCGGACCTGGGCGCGCAGTGCCGGGTCGCTGACGTCCACCAGGCGGACATGCTGCAGGTTGAAGGCGGTCGGCGCGAGCAGCGCCAGCTCCAGTAGTTCATCTTTCTCGGCCTGGCTCAGGCTGAATTCGGGGTCGTAACCACGCACAGCTCGGCGGGTCTGAATAGCTTCCAGGGTATGCATCGGTAAATGCCTCCGGTCGTTTTAGGTGGCGCCATCCTAGCCATAAGCCAACAAAAGCGTAAGTATGTACATAAATGGCCGATACCCACATAAAGGTAACTGTATGACTGCTCCCGCCATCATCCTTCCTGCCGGCTGCCCGGCTGAAGCGGCACTCGATGTCATTGCCGGCAAATGGAAGGGCATGCTGATCTTTCATCTGCTCGGCTGCACCCGTCGCTTCAACCAGCTGCAGCGCATGTGTCCGGGCATCAACCAGCGCATGCTGACCAAGCAACTGCGCGAACTGGAAGACGCAGGCCTGGTGCTGCGCACCGTACACCCTGTAGTGCCACCGCACGTGGACTACCAACTGAGCGAACTGGGCCTGGCCCTGCAGCCGGTGATGAGCAGCCTGCAGCAATGGGGCAAGCTCTACCTGAGCAGCGGTGGTCGACACGGACGCTGCAGCGAAGGCCAGCTGCACAGCCTGAAAGAAACTGAGCAGCCCTAAACGGCCAGCGGGTATTGCCAAGCAGTCTAAGCCTGAGCCTGCAGAAGAGTTAATCTGATAACAGATCCCTCAGGGAGGTTTCCCCATGCAAGTATCCGCCGCCAGCAGCAACCTGCCGCTCAGTACTCAGGTGATCAAGCGCGCCGGCGAAGCCGCACAAGCACCCGGCTCGCCCGTTAGCCCGGAGCAGGTGAACAAGACCGTCGATGCGGCCAGCGACCGCGTGCAGCAAGCACAGGACAACCGTGCCGCCGAGCAGACCAGCCGGCGCAGCACCGCCGCCCAGCTGTACAGTGCCAACAGCCAGCAGAACCAGATCGACACCTACCTGGCAGTCGCCAGCGAGGGTGAAGTCGAGTCCAGCGAAGGCAATCTGGAAGCGGCTCAGGAGCTGAGTGAAGACGTCCAGCGCTACCGTGTGGCCAAGGCCATTGACAGCCGCCCCGAGCAGGTTGAGCGCCCCGAAAAACCCAGCCGCCCGGCGGAGCCGACGCCCTACATCGATATCCAGGCCTGACGAATTGCAGGTACAAAAAAGCCGCCCGGAGGCGGCTTTTTTGCATCGCGACGATTCGCCTTACAGCTGCGGACCGGCGTTGCGGATGGCGTCGGACACGCTGAACTTCTTGAAGTTCTCGATGAACTGAGTGGCCAGAGCCTTGGCCGCTTCATCGTACGCGTTCTTGTCGGTCCAGGTGTTGCGCGGGTTGAGCAGCTCGGTCTCGACGCCCGGTACGGCCTTCGGCACGTCCAGGTTGATGATCGGCAGGTGCTCGGTCTCAGCACCGATCAGTGCACCGCTCTGGATGGCTGCAATCACGCCACGAGTGGTAGGGATGTTGAAGCGCTTGCCAACACCGTAGCCACCACCGGTCCAGCCGGTGTTGACCAGGTACACCTTGGAGCCGAAGCCCTGGATGCGCTTGATCAGCAGCTCGGCGTACTCGCCAGCCGGACGCGGGAAGAACGGCGCCCCGAAGCAGGTGGAGAAGGTCGACTTGATGCCGCCGCCGCTACCCATCTCGGTGGAACCGACCAGTGCGGTGTAACCGGAGAGGAAGTGGTAAGCCGCCTGCTCGTTATTGAGGATCGACACCGGCGGCAGTACGCCAGTCAGGTCGCAGGTCAGGAAGATCACCGCGTTCGGCTCGCCGGCACGGTTGGCCTCAACGCGCTTCTCGATCAGCTGCAGCGGATAGGCGGCACGGCTGTTCTGGGTCAGGCTGGAGTCGGCGTAATCCGGCAGGCGGGTACGCGGATCGAGCACGACGTTCTCCAGTACGGCGCCGAACTGGATGGCTTTCCAGATCACCGGTTCGTTCTTCTCGGACAGGTCGATGCACTTGGCATAGCAACCGCCTTCGATATTGAACACGCTGCCCACGCCCCAGCCGTGCTCGTCGTCACCGATCAGGTAACGCGAGGGGTCGGCGGACAGGGTGGTCTTGCCGGTACCGGACAGACCGAAGAACAGGGTGGTGTCACCGTCTTCGCCAACGTTGGCGGCGCAGTGCATCGGCAGCACGTCGACTTCCGGCAGCAGGAAGTTCTGCACCGAGAACATGGCCTTCTTCATCTCGCCGGCGTACTGCATGCCAGCCAGCAGAACCTTCTTGGAAGCGAAGTTGATAATCACGCAACCGTCGGAGTTGGTGCCGTCACGCTCCGGTACGCACTCGAAGAACGGCGCGTTGAGGATCTGCCACTCGCTCTTGGCGGACGGGTTGAACTGCTCCGGGTTGATGAACAGGCAACGGCCGAACAGGTTGTGCCAGGCGGTCTCGGTGGTCATCTTGATGGCCAGGTACTGCTCCGGATCGGCACCGACGTGCACGTGGGAAACGAAGCGGTCACGCTCGCCGACGTAGGCTTCGACGCGGGCCCAGAGGGCATCGAACTTGTCTTCCGGGAACGGGCGGTTGATGTTGCCCCAGGCGATCTTGGCCTCGGTGCCCTGCTCCTTGACGATGAAACGGTCTGCCGGAGAACGACCGGTGCGGTGACCGGTCTTGACGACCAGCGAACCGTTGGCGGCCAGCTCGCCTTCACCGCGGCGAAGGGCTTCTTCAACCAGCTGAGCGGCACTGATATCGATGTACTGAGTGGCTTGCGTCATGTAGTCCCCGTCGGCTCGAGGCCGAGTCCTCCAAACGTATGTAGTGCCTTTCAATAAACACTACAGGGAAAAAAGTGCGCCGGATTATGCCAGAAATGCCTCTCACTTGGCGAGTCGGCTGATCGGCCAGCTGACAGACAGCGCGAAGTGGCATCTCTCAGATCCCCACTCACTGGCCTGGGTCACACAGGAGCAGCAGCTTTGCCCAAGAACTCGGCGTGGGTCACGTGATAAATGCAGATGGCATCGATAGAAAATACAAATAACCACCCAGCTGTGCGCATGCGGCACATACACAGCGACCTGTTCAGTTCGGCTGTAACGCGGCCAATCGGAGGACCGAGCCAAGACGGACATGCTGTCGATGCCTGTTGCAGTCATGCAGCCAAAGATTCAGATGCTGTGCACCGCTGGACTCAGAAAGTAGGGCATAGCCAACCATTACCCGAAAACATACTCCGCAGCGCGCTCAGCTTGGCGCCATCGATGCACATGAAAACAAATCGTTCTATGGGCACTTCCCTTCTTCTGGCTCAATCAAGGCCATCAATATCCAGTCCGGCCCAGGGCTGAACGTCAGGTTTTCACTGGCGACATGGAAGCGACCGTGCGGATCAAAACCCAGGAGTAACGTAGCGCGAGCACCGTGCAATGCTTGGTAAGCATCCCAACTGAAGTTACTGCTGAGGGTAGTGCAGTGAATTTCCGCGCCTCTTGCCAGCAAGCTGGCCAACTGTCCGTAGGAACGCTGTGGGTAGCCAAACGGCTGCCCGCGATGCTCATCACTGATCCGGTGCTTTTCGCTCATGCGCTGCTCGCGCTGGCTTGGCAGGTAGTAGAGGTTGGCCTTGCCGAAGTCAGGGCGAAAACGGGTGCATGCCAGGCTGTTTTGCTCGCTCGACGCTGACAGGGCCAGCAATTGGCCAAGACCGATCAGGTCCAGGTGCGCATCAGCATGCTGCGAGGCCGGGTTGCCGAAGTAGGTGGGCAAGTTGTCCATCCGTGCGGCGCTGATGTTCTCCCAGCTGGAGTCGGTCAGCAGCACGCGATTACCCCGCTCTTGCAGTGCCTTACCGACAGCTCTGGCCAGCGGGTTGGCCCCGATGATCAGAAAACCGCGCGGCGAGGGCTCGCTCACCTTGAGTGCGCGCGCCAGTGGTCGCGCCGTTGCACTTTGCAGCACGACGGTACCGATGATCACCAGAAAGGTCAGCGGCACCAGCAGCTGCGCTTGCTCGAAGCCAAGATGAACCATGCGCTCGGCAAAAATTGCAGATACTGCGGCGGCAACGATCCCACGCGGAGCAATCCAGGCCAGGAGTGAACGCTCGCGCCAGCTCAGGCTGGAACCAGCGGTGCTCAGGGCAACGCTGAGTGGACGAGCGATGAACTGGATGACGGCCAGCAACACCAGGGTGGCCGGGCCCAAGGCAAGCAACGCCTTAAGGTCAAGGCGGGCCGCCAGCAGGATGAAAAGGCCGGAAATCAGCAAAACACTCAAGTTTTCCTTGAAGTGCAGGATATGTCGGACATCCACGCCGCGCATATTGGCCAGCCACATTCCCATGATGGTGACGGCCAGCAGACCTGATTCATGCACCAGCAGGTTGGCACTGATGAAAATGCCTAGAACCGTGGCCAGTGCGGCGAGATTCTCCAGGTACTCGGGTAACCAGTGGCGACGCATGGCCACGCCAAGCAACCAGCCCCCAGATACGCCCAAAATCAGGCCGCAGCCAATCACCTTGGCGAAGGTGAGCAGGCTCTCGTTGATTGGCACCCCACCATCACTGCCACTGCTGACGATGAAGCTGTACACCACTACAGCCAGCAGCGCGCCCAGGGGGTCAATGACGATGCCCTCCCAACGCAGGATGTTGGCCACCGACGGACTGGGCCGCATCACCCGAAGCATGGGCACGATCACGGTCGGCCCGGTAACCAGAGTCAGGGTGCCGAACAGCACGGCTAGATCCCAGGGCAAATCCAGCAGGTAGTGGCTGGCACTGGCGATGATGGCGCCGGTGGTCAGTGCCCCCAGAGTCACCAGACGCCGAACCACGGTGCCAATCTCGCGCCATTCGGAGAGATGCAGCGTCAGACTGCCCTCGAACAGGATCAGCGCCACCGAGAGTGAGACCAGTGGAAACAACAAGGGACCGAACAGCGCCTCGGGGTTCAGCAAGCCAAGTACCGGGCCGGCGAGAATCCCGCATAGCAGCAGGAACAGGATGGCTGGAAGGCGCAGACGCCATGCCAGCCACTGACTGAACAGAGAAGCGATACCGATGCCGCCGACACCGAGCAGGAAGTAGGTTTCGCTCATCAGGACTCCTTGTCGCTGGAACCTCGCGGAATCGTTGTGAAAGACTAGCCGGCCTGGCTAGAAAGGCTCACAGAAACCAGCCCTGCAAAGGGGGAAGCACAACATCAGTGCTTGGTCTGCGCGGGCGGCTCGCTGCCGCCGCCGGCGAACAGCTGGGCGATATCGGCGGCGTCAAACAGGTATTTCTGGTTGCAGAACTGGCAGTCGATGCTGATCGAACCGCCCTGTTCCACCACCAGTTGCTGGGCGTCTTCTTCGCCCAGGCTGACCAGCGCGCTGGCCGAACGCTCGCGTGAACAGCTGCAGCGGAACACCAGCGGTTGCTCGTCGAACAGACGAACCTGTTCCTGGTGATAGAGGCGATGCAGCACGGTGGAGTTGTCCAGGCCGAGCAGTTCCTCAGCGGTCAGCGAGTCGGCCAGGGTAGTGAGGTGCTGCCAGTTGGCGGCCCGCTCTTCCGGGTCTTTCAGGCGGTCGGCCGGCAGTGCCTGCAACAGCATGCCGCGCGCCACGCGACCATCGGCCTGCAGCCAGAAGCGGGTCGGCAGCTGCTCGGAGTTGGCGAAGTAGCCAGACAGGCATTCGGCCAGGTTGGCGCCTTCCAGCGCCACAATGCCCTGATAGCGCTGGCCCTGACGCGGGTCGACGGTGAGCATCAGGGTGCCTTCCGGCATCAGCTGGTTCAGGCCGTCACCGGGCTGCACCTGCTCGGCGTCATAACGGGCAATCGCGCGCACTTCACGCTCGCTGGAGCACTCGACCATCAGCAGCGGCACGGGGCCTTCGCTGCGCGCCTGCAGCACCAGCAGACCGTCGAACTTCAGGGTGCCAACCAGCAGAGCGGCCGCCGCCAGCATCTCGCCCAGCAGCTCGGCAACCGGCGCCGGGTAGCTGTGCTTGGCCAGTACGTGCTGGTAGCTGTCACGCAGGGCAACCAACTCACCGCGCACGTCGGTATCGTCGAAGAGGAAACGCTGGGAAAAATCGGACATGGCGGTCAGGACTGCAGTCATTCTGGGCTGGCGATTTTAGGGGCAAAGCCCGGTGCGACCAAGCGCCAGTTGTCTATCGCCGGCGCGGGCAAACACTATCGGTCAGTGATCGTCATGAAAGGCACTGAGCTGGCGGCGCTGCTTCTTGCTTGGCCGGCCATCGGTCTGCACGCCCAGCGCACCGGCCTTGCGCAGCGCGGCGGCCTGCTCGCGGCGCTGCGCGCTCTCGGCGGTTTCCTCATACAGCAGCTGTGCCTCGGGCGCGCCACGGCGCAACACCGACAGCGCGCGGACAACCACCGTGCGCTCATCGAACCCCGTGCGAATCACATATTCGTCGCCGACTTTGGGCTCCTTGCCGGGTTTGCAGCGCTCGCCCCGGTGATGCACCTTGCCGCCCTCGATGGCTTCCTTGGCCAGCGCCCGGGTCTTGTAGAAGCGCGCTGCCCACAGCCACTTGTCCAGGCGGACCTTGTCGTCTTTCGCGTCTTTGTCACTCATGCCGCGCTCGTCAATCCGGGGGAAACACCCGGCATTTTGCCTGATACAGTTGTCACATTGATTGCCCAGAATCCTGCGACCTGTTGCGGAATGCCTGCCGTGAAGACTTTCGACCAACTGGCAGTGATTGGCCTGCGCGAATGGATCAACCTGCCCGACCTGGGCATGATCGGCCTGCGCGCCAAGATCGATACCGGCGCCAGCACCTCGACCCTGCACGCCAGCGATATCCAGCCCTTCGAGCGCGACGGCGCCGAGTGGGTACGTTTCACCGCCCACCTCGGCACGCTGGTGCAGCGTCCGCACCGCTGCGAAGCGCCGGTTGTGACGATCAAGACCATCAAGAGCTCTAATGGCCAGGCACAGAGCCGTTATGTGATCCGCTGCCTGCTCGCCATGGGCGACCGCGGCTGGCCGGTGGAATTCACCCTGGCCTGCCGCAAGCACATGCGTTACCGCGTGCTGCTCGGCTCCAAGGCGCTGGTGGACGGCCAGTTGGTGGTCAACCCGGCGCTGACCTACGTACAAGACAAACCCCTGTTGCGCAAACCTTCCGGTGCCCAATGAAGATCGCCATCCTGTCGCGCAACCCGCGCCTGTATTCAACCCGTCGCCTGGTGGAAGCCGGTACCCAGCGCGGCCATGAGGTGCAGGTGATCGATACCCTGCGCGCCTACATGAACATCGCCAGCCACAAGCCGCAGATCCATTATCGCGGCCGTCCGCTGGAAGGCTTCGACGCGGTGATCCCGCGTATCGGCGCCTCAGTCACCTTCTATGGCTGCGCCGTGCTGCGCCAGTTCGAGATGCAGGGGGTTTTCCCGCTCAACGAGTCGGTGGCCATCAGCCGCTCGCGCGACAAGCTGCGCTCGCTGCAACTGCTCTCGCGCAAGGGCATCGGCCTGCCGGTGACCGGCTTTGCCCACTCACCGGACGATATTCCCGACCTGATCCAGATGGTCAACGGCGCGCCGCTGGTGATCAAGGTGCTGGAAGGCACTCAAGGCATCGGCGTAGTGCTGTGCGAAACAGAGAAGGCGGCGGAGTCGGTGATCGAGGCCTTCATGGGCCTGAAGCAGAACATCATGGTGCAGGAATACATCAAGGAGGCCGGCGGCGCCGACATCCGCTGCTTCGTGGTCGGCGACAAGGTCATCGCCTCGATGAAGCGTCAGGCCAAGCCCGGGGAATTCCGCTCCAACCTGCACCGCGGCGGTTCAGCCAGCCTGATCAAGATCACCCCGGAAGAACGCATGACCGCCATCCGCGCAGCCAAGGTCATGGGCCTGTCGGTGGCCGGGGTGGACATCCTGCGCTCCCACCACGGCCCGCTGGTGATGGAGGTGAACTCCTCGCCCGGCCTGGAAGGCATCGAGACCACCACCGGCAAGGATGTCGCTAGCATCATCATCGAATACCTGGAAAAGAACGCCGAGCCCGGCCAGACCCGCACCAAGGGGCGCGGCTGACCGCTCCTCCTTTAGCAGGCTGTTGAAAAACGTTGGCGAGGCAGCCAACGCAAGGCAAAAACAGGCGAAGAAGCGCAGTTTACGAGTAGTAAATGAGCATTCTGAGTCTGTTTTTAACACTGCGATGGCAACGTAGGTAGTTTTTCAACTGCCTGCTAGGCCGCGTCGCGCGGCAGCAGCAAGCCCAGCGGCAGACACACGCGTGCTTCCATGCCGCCACCGGCGCGGTTGCGCAACTCGACGCTGCCGCCATGCAGCGAGGCGATGCGCTTGACGATGGCCAGCCCCAGACCGGTGCCCTTGCCACCACGGGCGCGGTCACCACGGATGAACGGGTTGAATATCTCGCCCATTTCTTCCGCCGCGATACCGGGACCACGGTCCAGCACGCTGATCACCACGTAGGGCGCCGAACAGTCGCCGGCCAGCGAGGCGGCCACTTCCACGGCATTGCCGGCATAGCGCAGGGCGTTCTCGATCAGATTGGTGAGCAGGCGCTTCATCGATACCCGGCGCAGGGCAATCAGCGGCAACTCTTCCAGACACAGGCGCACCTGCTCCTGTTTCTGGTTGTAGGGCGCCACCACTTCATGGATCAGCGCCAGCAGGTCGATCTGCTCGGCCGGCTCGTCGCTGCCATCGCGGATGAAGGCGAGGAACTGGTCGAGAATGGCGTCCATGTCCTCGATATCGCGAACCATGTCGTCCGTCAGCTCGGCATCACTGCTCATCAGCTCCAGCGACAGGCGCAGGCGGGTCAGCGGCGTGCGCAGGTCATGGGATACCCCGGCAAGCATCAGCTCGCGCTCGCGCGCCGCCTGCTCCAGCCCCTCGGCCATCTGGTTGAAGGAGCGGTACACCTCGGTCATTTCGCTGGGCGTATCGGTCACGGGCAGACGCACACTGCGCCCCTGCCCCAACTGGCGGGTGGCGAAGACCAGACGCTTGAGCGGCGCATTGAGCTGGCGCACGAAGATCCAGGCGGCCGCCGTCGACAGCAGACCGATGCCGATGAACCAGCCCAGCACACTCCAGATACGCTGGCCGCGCAGCGGATGCGGATACAGCGGCACCTTCAGCCAGTCGGCGCCCAGCGCGGGCGCATGCACCCAGAGCGCCGGGCCACTGTGCACGCGCACCCGCACCTCGGTGCCTTCGCCCAGCTCGGCCTGCATCTGCCGCTCGAAAATCTCCGTGTAAGGCCAGTGCTCCTCACCGGCCGGCACATCCGCCGGGGCCACCCGCACCAGGCCGGCGACCTTGCCGATTTCCTCGCGCGCATGCTCGTCGGCGGCCCAGTAGGCACGCAGGGTCAGCGCCGCGCCGTGGCTGTACTGGCGATCGACCAGCACGTCCTCGTTCATCATCAGATAAACGAGGGTCAGTGCCTTGGAAAACAGCACCACGATCAGCACCAGCCACAGGGTGCGGGCGAAGAAGCTTTGCGGGAACCAGACCGGGGTTTTCATTCAGCCACGCGTCCGGATCACTTGTTGCCATCCGGCACGAATACGTAACCCACACCCCACACGGTCTGGATGTAGCGCGGCTTGGACGGATCGGGCTCGATCATCCGCCGCAGACGGGAAATCTGCACGTCGATGGAGCGCTCCAGCGCGTCCCACTCACGGCCGCGGGCCAGGCTCATCAGCTTGTCGCGGGTCAGCGGTTCGCGGGCGTGCTGCACCAGCGCCTTGAGCACGGCGAACTCGCCGGTGGTGAGCATGTTGACCTCGTCGCCCTTCTTCAGCTCACGGGTCGCCAGCGACAGTTCATAGTCGCCGAAGGTCACCACCTCGTCCTCGCTGCCCGGCGCACCCGGCACCACCGGTGCCTGACGACGCAGCACGGCCTTGATCCGCGCCAGCAGCTCGCGGGGGTTGAACGGTTTGGCCAGGTAATCGTCAGCGCCCTGCTCCAGGCCCTGGATGCGGCTGCCTTCGTCGCCCTTGGCGGTGAGCATGATGATCGGGATCTGATTGCCCGATTCGCGCAGACGATGACAGGCGGACATGCCGTCTTCACCTGGCAGCATCAGGTCGAGCACCACCAGATTGAACAGCTCACGCGCCAGCAGACGGTCCATCTGCTCGACGTTCTCCACCGCGCGCACGCGGTAGCCCTGCTCCTCGAGGAAGCGCTCCAGCAGGCGACGCAGGCGGGCGTCGTCATCCACTACGAGAATCTTTTCGCCTTCAGGCTGGGTATGCGGGGCCATGGAACCTCCAAGTTTTCATGCGGCCATTATGACTCAGCGCCGGGCCGGTCCGTGGCAGGCATTGTTAGCAGATTTTTCCCCTGCCAGCTTCCCAGCCAGCCTGCGGGCGGTGTTTATAATGCGCCGCTTAGTCAGGCAGGCACGCCCTGCGCCTCAGGTAGACCCATGAACAGCATCAACGTCCGTATCGCCGAAGAGCTCTCCGCCGTTTCCGCCAGCCGCGTGCTGCCACAACAGGTCGCCGCCGCCGTGGCCCTGCTCGACGAGGGCTCGACCGTGCCCTTTATCGCCCGCTACCGGAAGGAAGTGACCGGCAGCCTCGACGACACCCAGCTGCGTACCCTGGAAGAGCGCCTGCGCTACCTGCGCGAGCTGGACGAGCGCCGCGCGGCCATCCTCGCCAGCATCGAGGAGCAGGGCAAACTGACCGGCGAACTCAAGCGCGACATTCTCGAAGCCGATACCAAGACCCGCCTGGAAGACCTCTACCTGCCCTACAAGCAGAAGCGCCGCACCAAGGGGCAGATCGCCCTGGAAGCCGGCCTCGGCGAGCTGGCCGACGCGCTGTTCGGCAACCCCGGACTGAACCCGGAAAGCGAGGCTGCCCGTTTCATCGATGCCGAAAAAGGCTTTGCCGACACCAAGGCCGTGCTCGAAGGCGCCAAGTACATCCTCATGGAGCGCTTCGCCGAAGACGCCAGCCTGCTGGAAAAACTGCGCAGCTTCCTCAAGCAGGAAGCCACCCTCAGCGCCCGCCTTGTTCCGGGCAAGGAAGCCGAAGGCGCCAAGTTCAGCGACTACTTCGAGCACGACGAAGTGCTGCGCAACACCCCCTCGCACCGGGCACTGGCCATCTTCCGCGGCCGCAACGAGGGCATCCTCAGCGTGGCGCTGAAGGTGGGCGAGGAGCTGCCGGGCACCAGCCATCCGTGCGAGCTGATGATTGCCGAGCGCTTCGGCATCCAGCAGCAGGGCCGCCCCGCCGACAAGTGGCTGGGCGAAGTGGTGCGCTGGACCTGGAAGGTCAAGCTCTACACCCACCTGGAAACCGACCTGCTCGGCGAGCTGCGCGACAGCGCCGAGACCGAGGCGATCAACGTCTTCGCCCGTAACCTGCATGACCTGCTGCTGGCCGCACCGGCCGGCCCGCGCGCCACCCTCGGCCTCGACCCGGGCCTGCGCACCGGCTGCAAGGTGGCCGTGGTCGATGCCACCGGCAAACTGCTGGACACCGCCACCGTCTACCCGCACGCGCCGAAGAACGACTGGAACGGCACCCTCGCCGTGCTGGCCAAGCTCTGTGCCAAGCACAGTGTCGACCTGATCGCCATCGGCAACGGCACCGCCAGCCGCGAGACCGACAAGCTGGCCATCGACCTGATCAAGCTCTGCCCGCAGCTGAAGATGACCAAGATCATGGTCAGCGAGGCCGGCGCCTCTGTGTATTCGGCCTCGGAACTCGCCGCCAAGGAATTCCCCGAGCTGGACGTTTCCCTGCGCGGCGCCGTGTCCATCGCCCGCCGCCTGCAGGACCCGCTGGCCGAGCTGGTGAAGATCGACCCGAAATCCATCGGTGTCGGCCAGTACCAGCATGACGTGTCTCAGCTGAAACTGGCTCGCTCGCTGGATGCGGTGGTGGAAGACTGCGTGAACGCCGTCGGCGTCGATGTGAACACCGCCTCGGCTGCCCTGCTGGCGCGCATCTCCGGCCTCAATGCGACCCTGGCACAGAACATCGTGACGTTCCGCGATGCCAACGGCGCCTTCAAGAGCCGCGCCGAGCTGCTCAAGGTGCCGCGTCTGGGCGACAAGACCTTCGAGCAGGCCGCCGGCTTCCTGCGCGTGATGAACGGCGACAACCCGCTGGACGCCTCCGCCGTGCACCCGGAGACCTATCCGCTGGTGCAGCGCATCGCCCAGAACACAGGCCGCGACATCCGCTCGCTGATCGGCGACTCGGGCTTCCTCAAGCGCCTCGACCCCAAGCAGTTCACCGACGAAACCTTCGGCCTGCCGACCGTCACCGACATCCTCAAGGAACTCGACAAGCCCGGCCGCGACCCGCGTCCGGAGTTCAAGACCGCCGAGTTCCAGGAAGGCGTGGAAAGCCTCAAGGACCTCAAGCCGGGCATGGTGCTCGAAGGCGTGGTGACCAACGTCACCAACTTCGGCGCCTTCGTCGATATCGGCGTGCATCAGGACGGTCTGGTGCACATCTCGGCACTCTCCGAGAAATTCGTCAAAGACCCCTACGAGGTGGTCAAGGCCGGCGATATCGTCAAGGTCAAGGTCATGGAAGTGGACATCCCGCGCAACCGCGTCGGCCTGTCCATGCGCATGAGTGACACCCCCGGCGAGAAGACCGAAGGCCCGCGCGGCGGCGGCAACCGTGGCAACACGCCGCGCACCGAGCGCCACTCGACGCAGGACAAGCCGGCCCCGGCCAATGCCGGCATGGCCGCGCTGTTCGCCAACGCCAAGCAACTGAAGAAATGAGCCTGCCCGAGGGGTTCGTCGGCAGCGCCTTCAGCCAGCACCTGGGCATCAGCCTGGTGCGCGCCGAGGGCGGTCAGGTGCACCTGCGCATGCCGGTGCGCGCCGAGCTGCGCAACCTCTCCGGCAAGCTGCACGGCGGCGCGCTGATGGCCCTGGCGGACACCGCCATGGGTTTGGCCTGCTTCGAGCGCTTCGGCGCCGACGAACCCTGCGTGACGGTGGAAGCCAAGCTCAACTTCATCCGCGCAGTGGACGATGGCGAGGTCGACTGCCACGCCAGCATTCTGCACAGCGGGCGTCGCACCCTGGTGCTGGAGGCCGAGATTCGCCAGGGCGACAAGCTGATCCTGAAAACCCTGGCGACCTTCGCCCGCCTGTAACCGGCGACAGGCAGAATCGCCAGACTTGGCGATACTGATACCTCCAAGTCAACGCCGCCCCTTGTAGCATCACCACCACGCCCCCATATTGGTCGGCCAACCGGGTTAAGGACTTCACCGTGAGCGATCTGTTTTCCCGCCGCCTGGCACTGCTCGGCGAGCCGGCCAACCTGCCGCTGCTGACCCAGTGTCTGCACGGCATTGAGCGCGAAACCCTGCGCGTCGACGCCCGCGGCCAACTGGCCCAGAGCGAGCACCCGCGCGCCCTCGGCTCGGCCCTGACTCACCCGCAGATCACCACCGACTACTCCGAAGCCCTGCTGGAGTTCATCACCCCGGCCGAGCCGCGGGTCGAGGACACCCTCAGCGATCTCGAACGCATCCACCGCTTCGCCTGCAGCCAGCTGCAGGACGAATACCTGTGGAGCCCGTCGATGCCCGGCCTGCTGCCAGACGAAGCGGACATCCCGATTGCCCGCTACGGCAGCTCCAATATCGGTCGCCTCAAGTACGTCTACCGTCAGGGCCTGGCCCTGCGCTACGGCAAGACCATGCAGTGCATCGCCGGCATCCATTACAACTTCAGCCTGGCCGAAGGCCTGTGGCCGCTGCTGCAGCAGCTGGACGGTGATACCCAGAGCGGGCGCGACTTCCAGTCTGCCAGCTACATCGCCCTGATCCGCAACTTCCGCCGTTACAGCTGGCTGCTGATGTACCTGTTCGGCGCCTCGCCGGCACTGGATGCCAGCTTCCTGCGCGGCCGGCCGCACCAGTTGCAGCAACTGGATGCCGATACCTTGTACCTGCCCTGGGCCACCAGCCTGCGCATGAGCGACCTGGGCTACCAGAGCAGCGCCCAGTCGGGTCTCACCCCCTGCTACAACGATCTGGCCAGCTACACCGACAGCCTGCGCGCGGCCGTGGCCACGCCCTACCCGGCCTACGCCGAGATGGGCGTCAAGAACGCCGCTGGGGAATGGCAGCAACTCAACACCAACATCATCCAGATCGAGAACGAGTACTACTCGAGCATCCGCCCCAAGCGCGTGACCTACTCGGGCGAACGGCCGATCCAGGCACTGATGTCCCGCGGCGTGCAATACGTGGAAGTGCGTTGCCTGGACATCAACCCCTACCTGCCGCTGGGCATCGACCTGGATCAGGCGCGTTTCCTCGACGCCTTCATCCTCTTCTGCGCCCTGCAGGACAGCCCCAAGCTGGCCAGCGGCGAGTGCTGCAGCTGCACCGAGAACTTCCTCACCACCGTCAAGGAAGGGCGTCGCCCCGGCCTGCAGCTGCAGCGCAACGGCCAGGCGGTGGAACTGCGCCAGTGGGCTGGCGAGCTGCTCGCGGCCTTCACGCCGATTGCCCAGCTGCTCGACCGTGCCCACGGCGGCCAGGCCTACCAGCAGGCGTTGACTCTGCAACAGGCCAAGGTCGATGACCCGCAACTGACGCCGTCGGCACGCATCCTGGCGGAACTGCAAAGTACTGGCGAAAGCTTCCGCAACTTTGCTCTGCGCCAGAGCCAGACGCACACCAGCCAACTGCGCGACGCCCCACTGGACGCCGAACAGCAACGCCTGTTCAGCGACATGGCCAGCCAGTCACTGGCCGAGCAGGCTGCACTGGAGCAACAGGACCAGGGCGATTTCGACAGCTTCGTCGCCGCCTATCAGGCCAGCATCACGCATATCGCCAACTGATTGGCGCCAATAAATTCAAAGTCTTACCCGCGCTTGCTGGCCAAGCGCGGGCTGCGTCACAAATCCGCCAACTCGACCGTTCGCCGCGGACGACCGGCATGCCGCCACGCTAACAGGGATTAACCTTCCAGCATCAACCTGGACGGTATCCCGCCATGACGGCCGCCGACACCCACCAAGACCGCGACTGGAGCCTGGAAAGCCTGAACAAGGCCTACCAGCAGGGCTATATGGCCGGCCTCACCGGCAGCCAGTCGAGTCACCCCGCGCTGCCGGACGTGCTTGCCGCCGCCTGGGAAGCCGGCTGGGACGACGGCCTCGAACAGAGCGCCCTGCACCAGCGCCGCAGCGCCTGAGCGGCATTCACCGAACCCCATGAAAAAGGGCCGCAATCGCGGCCCTTTTTCATTGCTTGCGCCCTAGAGGGCCTTCTCGAATATCTTCGAGTTGCGCTGGTAGTTGTACAGTGAGGCCCGCGCGGCCGGCAGGCGCTCGACGCTGCTCGGCTCGAAGCCACGCTCCTGGAACCAGTGCGCAGTGCGGGTGGTGAGCACGATCAGGGTCTTCAGACCCAATGCCCGGGCCCGGGACTCGATGCGTTCGAGCAGTTCGTCACCGCGACCGCCATGGCGGTAATCACCGCTGACCGCCAGACAGGCCAGCTCACCGGTCTGCGAGTCGGCAATCGGGTACAGCGCAGCACAGGCGATGATCAGGCCGTCGCGCTCGACGATGCTGAACTGCTCGATTTCCCGCTCCAGCACCTCGCGCGAGCGGCGCACCAGAATGCCCTGCTCCTCCAGCGGAGTGATCAGGTCGATCAGGCCGCCGACGTCCTCGATGGTCGCCTCGCGCAGCTGCTCGAACTGTTCCTGGTCGACCAGGGTGCCACCGCCGTCACGGGTGAACAGCTCGGTGAGCAGCGAGCCGTTTTCCTGATAGCTGACCAGGTGGCTGCGCTTGACCCCGCCGCGACAGGCCTGGGCGGCCGCATCCAGCAGCTCGCCCTGATAGCTGTCGCCCAGCCGCACCAGGTGGGCCGGCACCTGCTGCGGACGCATCTCGCGGATCAGCTTGCCCTGCTCGTCGAGCAGGCCCTGTTCGGCACCGAACAGCACCAGCTTGTCGGCACCCAGATCAATGGCGGCACGGGTGGCGACATCCTCGCAGGCGAGGTTGAAGATTTCCCCGGTGGGCGAATAGCCCAGCGGCGACAGCAGCACGATGCTGCGCTCGTCGAGCAGGCGATTGATGCCGCGCCGGTCGATGCGGCGCACCTCGCCGGTGTGGTGGTAGTCGACGCCATCGACCACGCCGATAGGCCGCGCGGTGACGAAGTTACCGCTGGCCACGCGCAACCGCGAACCCTGCATCGGCGAAGACGCCATATCCATCGACAGGCGCGCCTCGATGGCGATGCGCAGCTGGCCGACGGCATCAATCACGCAATCCAGGGTCGGCCCGTCGGTGATGCGCAAGGTGCGGTGAAAATGCGCGCGAATGCCACGATCGTTCAGGCGCGTCTCGATCTGCGGGCGCGAGCCATGCACCAGCACCAGGCGCACGCCCAGGCTGTGCAGCAGGACGAGGTCGTGAACGATGTTGCCGAAGTTGCCATCCTCGATGGCCTCACCCGGCAGCATGATGACGAAGGTGCAGTCGCGGTGGGAGTTGATGTAGGGCGTGGCGTGGCGGAGCCAGTTGACGTACTCGTGCATGCGGCAAAAACCTGTGCGAAGTGAACGGGCAAACAGTGGGCGCGCCTTGCTCGGCAAGGGCGCAGGGCGCGGTCAGGATCGTCGCAGCAGCATCAGGCGCAGGCTCCAGTTGTCAGTGGTCACAGGCAGTAATGGCGGATCAGCTGGCGCAACAGCTGCACGGTCGGGGCAATGCGCGCCAGGTCGAGATATTCGTCCGGCTGGTGGGCGCAATCGATGTCGCCCGGACCCAGAATCAGGGTTTCGCAGCCAAGCTGCTGAAGATACGGCGCTTCGGTGCCAAAGGCCACCGCTTCGGCCGTAAAGCCGGTAAGGCGTTCGGCCAGTTGTACAAGCTCGCTGTCCGCCGCCTGCTCGAACGGTGGCACGCCGGGAAAAATCGGCCCGTAGTCGATCTGCACGCGATGCCGCTCGGCCAAAGGCTTCAGCTTCTCGCGGATCGCCGCGCGCAGCCACTCGGGGTCCATCCCCGGCAGCGGCCGCAGGTCGAACTCCAGACTGCACTGACCGCAGATGCGGTTGGGATTGTCGCCACCATGGATGCAGCCGAAATTCAGCGTCGGCTGCGGCACGCTGAACTGGGCATTGCTGAACTCGGCCTGCCATTGCCGGCGCAGACCCTGCAGTTCGCCCATGGCGTCATGCATGGCCTCCAGCGCACTGCGGCCAAGCTGCGGATTGGAGGAATGGCCGCTCTGCCCGAGGATGTCGATGCGCTCCATCATCACGCCCTTGTGCAGGCGGATCGGCTTGAGACCGGTCGGCTCGCCGATCACCGCCGCACGGCCAATGCTGCGCTTGCTGTCGGCCAGGGCGCGGGCGCCGGACATCGAGCTTTCCTCATCGCAGGTAGCCAGAATCAGCAGCGGCTGCCGCCACGGCTGATCGAGCAACCCGCCCTGCAGCGCCTCGATCACCAGCGGAAAGAAGCCCTTCATGTCGCACACGCCCAGGCCGTAGAAGCGCCCGTCACGCTCAGTGAGCCGCAGCGGGTCGCTCTGCCACAGGCTGTCGTTGTAAGGCACGGTATCGGTATGCCCGGCCAGCACCAGGCCACCGCTGCCCTGCCCGCGGCTGGCGAGCAAGTTGAACTTGCCCGGCTGCACTTCCTGCAGATCGCAGGTGAAGCCCAGCTCGCCCAGCCAGCCGGCCAGTTGCTCGACCACCGCGCGATTGGACTGATCCAGCGCCGGCTGGGTACAGCTCACCGAAGGCGCGGCAATCAGCGCGGCCAGTTGCTCTTGCAGGGAAGGAAGGGGCATCGGGACTCTCCGGCAGTCTGGCGTTCATCATAGAAGCCACGCCCGCGTAAAAGAAGCGCAGACCGGGCTGCGACCACAGGCCGCCGGCAGGCTCGTCGGATGACCGCGCACCCCATGCGGGTTTCTGGCATAATCCGCGCCCCGAATTGTTACCGGTCGCAAAACCGTCATGTTTGATATCTTCAGCGGACTTGATACCTGGGTCGTCGTGAGTCTCGTGCTTGCCCTGGCCTTCGTCCTGACCTTCGAATTCATCAACGGTTTCCATGACACCGCCAACGCGGTGGCCACGGTGATCTACACCAAAGCCATGCCGGCTCACCTTGCGGTGATCTTCTCCGGCATCTTCAACTTCCTCGGCGTGATCCTTGGCGGCGTCGGCGTGGCCTATGCCATCGTCCACCTGCTGCCCGTGGAGTTGCTGATCAACGTGAACACGGCCTATGGCCTGGTCATGGTGTTCTCCCTGCTGGCCGCGGCCATTGCCTGGAATCTGGGCACCTGGTACTTCGGCATCCCGGCCTCCAGCTCGCACACCCTGATCGGATCGATCCTCGGTGTCGGCCTGGCCAACGCGCTGATCACCGACATTTCCCTGGCCGAGGGCGTGAACTGGCAGAAGGCGATCGACATCGCCCTGTCCCTGCTGCTCTCGCCGCTGGCCGGTTTCACCGTTGCCGCGCTGATTCTGCTGGGCCTGAAGTGGCTGCGTCGTGAGTCGAAGATGCACCACAACCCGGAACAGCGCATGCAGATCGACGGCAAGAAACACCCGCCGTTCTGGAACCGCCTGGTGCTGGTTCTGTCGGCCATGGGCGTGAGCTTCGTGCACGGTTCCAACGACGGCCAGAAGGGTATCGGCCTGATCATGCTGGTGCTGATCGGCATCGCCCCGGCCAAGTTCGTCCTCGACCTGAACAGCACCACCTACCAGATCGAGCGCACCCGTGATGCCGCGCTGCACCTCAGCCAGTTCTACGAGCGCAACAGCGACACCCTCAGCGACTACCTGGCACTGGGCAAGAACGGCACCACCGAGCTGCCGAAGAAATTCCGCTGTGACGTCAAGCTGACCGAACCGACCATTGCTGCGCTGAACCAGACTCTGGCTGGCGTCACCGACTACAGCCAGCTGGACCAGGAAAAGCGCACCCAAGTACGCCGCTACCTGCTGTGCCTGGACGACACCGCGAAGAAGGTCGGCAAACTCAAGGAACTGCCCAAGCGTGAAGTGGCGGACCTGGAGAAACTGCGCAAGGACCTCACCGCGACCACCGAATATGCGCCGACCTGGGTCATCTTCGCCGTCGCCCTGGCTCTCGGCATCGGCACCATGGTGGGCTGGAAGCGCGTGGTGCTGACCGTCGGCGAGAAGATCGGTCGCACCGGTATGACCTACGCCCAGGGCATGAGCGCGCAGATCACCGCATCGATCGCCATCGGCATGGCCAACATCTACAGCCTGCCGGTCTCCACCACCCACGTGCTGTCGTCGGGCGTGGCCGGCTCCATGGTCGCCAACCGCAGCGGCCTGCAACTGGGCACGGTGCGCAACATCCTCACCGCCTGGGTATTCACCCTGCCGGTGACCATCGCCCTGTCTGCTGCATTGTTCTGGCTCGGCGTGAAGCTGTTCGTCTAAGCTCGACCCCTGCCTGCTTGCACAAGGCCGCCTTCGGGCGGCCTTGTCGCTCCCAGCCCGCCCCTTTCGCGAGACTTGCCCCATGCAGAAAGAAACCGAAATCAAGCTGCGCGCCAGTCGCGAAACCCTCGCTGCCCTGCGCGAGCACCCGCTGCTGAAAAAGCGCAACAAGTCCGGCTGGGAGCGCTGCGAGCTGTTCAACCAGTACTTCGACACCCCGGCCCGCGAACTGGCCCAAGCCAAGGTCGCCCTGCGCCTGCGGCGTGACGGCGAGCAGATCATCCAGACTCTGAAGAGCCGCGGCCAGAGCGTGGCCGGGCTATCCGAGCGCAACGAGTGGGACTGGTACCTGAGCAAGGCCAAGCTCGACCTCAAGCTGCTCTCCGACGACTGCTGGCCGGCCAGCCTGGCCGAGCTGGACAAGAAGCAACTGCAGCCGATCTTCACCACCGACTTTGTCCGCGAGAAGGCCGAGATCGCCTGGGGCCGCGGCAAGGCCAAGGTGGTCATCGAGGCAGCCCTCGACCTGGGCAAGGTGATTGCCGGCGAAGGCGAAGAAGAAATCTGCGAGCTGGAGCTGGAGTTGCGCCAGGGCGAACCGGAAGCCCTGCTGGAACTGGCCGCCGAACTGGCCGCCGACCTGCCGCTGATGCCCTGCGACATCAGCAAGGCCGA
Organism: Pseudomonas fluvialis; assembly: GCF_014207935.1. GTDB lineage: Bacteria > Pseudomonadota > Gammaproteobacteria > Pseudomonadales > Pseudomonadaceae > Aquipseudomonas > Aquipseudomonas fluvialis_A. The sequence continues at coordinate 258,901 of NZ_JACHLL010000005.1, forward strand.
GCGCGGCTATCGCCTGTTCGACGCCGGCAGCTACGCCCTGAGCCTGCCGGCGCCTGAGCTGAGCGAGGAACAGTCACTGGACGATGCCGTTGCCGCACTCGGCTGGCACCTGCTTGGCAGCAGCCAGCGCCTGGCCGAACAGTATCGCTGGAATGGCCACTGGAAACTGCTGGAGCAGTGGCTGCAGCAACTGACCGACCTGCGCGCCCTGCTCGCCAGCCTCGGCCAGGCCGCCCCGCGCGCCAGCACCCACGAACTGCGCACGGCCCTCGACGCGCTGCTGGCAGACTGGCGCCCGCGCCTGCAGAACGGCCGCGCCAACGACGACCTGCGGCGCAATGCGCCGGCACTGTTCGCCGCCGAACTGCAGGGCAACCGCTGGGGACTGTTCTCCCTGCAGTGCTCGCGCTGGTTGCTGGTCCGTGGCTGGACCGCCGAACGCAACAACCGCGGCAATCGCCAGGGCCAGGCCGCGCTGGGCAACTGGCTGTTGCACCTGTTTGGCGAGGAAGCCAAGGCACTCAAGCTGGACCGTTACAAGCAGCAGCCGGAAGACCTCAGCGAGCAGCTGCCGCGTATCGAGCGCCTGCTGGTCTGGCTGCGTCTGGCCCGCCCGCTGCTGCCGCTGCCGGAAACCGACCGCCTGTACGGCGAACTGCTCAAACTGGAGCAACTGGCCCTGCAGCCCCTGAACGACGAGGCGTTGGTCGAGCGCAGTGCCCAGGCGCATACTGTGTGGACGCTCAAAGCCTGGAAGCCGCTGCTCAAATAGACTGCCAGGTACCCGGCGGCCATAAGGCCGCCAAACAGGTCATCAAGGAAGCTGCATGTCTGCTATCGCCTCGCCCAGTCAGGATCGCTGGCTGGACCTGAACGACATCCTGCGCGAACTGGTCAGCGCCCAGCGCCTGGGCCAGGACACCGCCGAACAGTGCCTGGCGATCCGCCGCAGCGCGGTCAACAACCAGCAGCACCCGCTGGAGTTCCTCGCCAGCCAGCAGCTCGATGACCTGCAGCGCCCCGGCAAGAAACTCGACCTGGAAAGCCTGACCCAGTGGCTGGCGCAGTACAGCGGCCAGCCCTACCTGCGCATCGACCCGCTGAAGATAGACGTCGCCGCGGTGACCCCGCTGATGTCCTTTGCGTTTGCCCAGCGCCACAAGATTCTGGCCGTGGCGGTGAACAAGGACGAGGTGACCATCGCCAGCGCCCAGCCCTTCGTGCACAGCTGGGAAAGCAACCTGCTGCATGTGCTCAAGCGCCCGATCAAGCGCGTGGTGATCAACCCGCTCGACCTGACCCGCTACACCAACGAGTTCTACCGCCTGGCCAAGTCGGTCAGCGGTGCCAGCGGCCATGAACAGAAGATCAGCGGGGTCGGCAACTTCGAGCAGTTGCTCAACCTCGGCGCCAGCGACAAGGAGCCGGACGCCAACGACTCGCACATCGTCAATATTGTCGACTGGCTGTTCCAGTACGCCTACCAACAGCGCGCCAGCGACATCCATATCGAGCCGCGCCGCGAGGCCGGCACCGTGCGTTTCCGCATCGACGGCGTGCTGCACAACGTCTACCAGTTCCCGCCGCAGGTCACCATGGCGGTCGTCAGCCGCCTGAAATCCCTGGGCCGGATGAACGTCGCGGAGAAGCGCAAACCCCAGGATGGCCGGGTCAAGACCAAGACCCCGGACGGCGGCGAAGTCGAGCTGCGCCTGTCGACCCTGCCCACCGCCTTCGGCGAGAAGATGGTGATGCGCATCTTCGACCCCGAGGTGCTGCTCAAGAGCCCGGACCAGCTCGGTTTCTCCCCGGACGACCTGCGCCGCTGGGAAAGCATGACCCGCCAGCCCAACGGCATCATCCTGGTCACCGGCCCCACCGGCTCGGGCAAGACCACCACCCTGTACACCACGCTCAAGCAGCTGGCGACCGAGGAAGTGAACGTCTGCACCATCGAGGACCCGATCGAGATGATCGAGGGCGCCTTCAACCAGATGCAGGTGCAGCACAACATCGACCTGACCTTCGCCAGCGGCGTGCGCGCCCTGATGCGCCAGGACCCGGACATCATCATGGTCGGTGAGATCCGCGATCTGGAAACCGCCGAGATGGCCATCCAGGCGGCGCTCACCGGCCACCTGGTGCTGTCCACCCTGCACACCAATGACGCCCCCAGCGCGGTCACCCGCCTGCTGGAACTGGGCGTGCCGCACTACCTGATCAAGGCCACCGTGCTCGGCGTCATGGCCCAGCGCCTGGTGCGCACCCTGTGCCCGCACTGCAAGGCACCGGTGACGCTGGAAGAACAGGACTGGCAGGAGCTGACCCGCCCCTGGAGCGCCCCGCTGCCCAGCACTGCCCAGCAGGCCGTGGGCTGCCAGGAGTGCCGCGACACCGGCTATCGCGGCCGTGCCGGGGTCTACGAGATCATGCTGCTGTCCGATGGCGTGCGTTCGCTGATCAGCGCCGACACTGACATCACCGCCCTGCGTCGCCAGGCCTTCAAGGAAGGCATGCGCAGCCTGCGCCTCTCCGGAGCGCAGAAGGTCGCCGCCGGACAGACCACCATGGAAGAAGTGCTGCGGGTCACTCCGCAAAGCGAACAGCGCTAACAGCGCCGCTTTGAGGGCGTCAGGCGCCAGACCTGGCATGCTGACTGCGGTATTCGCCAGGGGTCAGCCCGGTCCACTGGCGGAAGGCACGGAAGAACACGCTCGGCTCCGAATACCCCAGCAGGATGGCGATCTCCGTAGCCGGCAGGCGCCCTTCGGCGAGATGGCGCTCCGCCAACTGGCGGCGCGTCTCGGTCAGCAAATGCTGATAGCTGCTGCCCTCTTCGGCCAGGCGCCGTTGCAGGGTGCGCTCGCTCATGCCCAGATGACTGGCCAGGGCGTTGCGGTCCGGCTCGCCCTGGGCCAGCTGCGCGCTGAGCAGCGCCACCACGCGGGCACTCAGGCTCTCGCTGGGCAGGCGCGCCAGCAGGTTTTCCGCATGCTGCAGCAGCACCTGCTGCAGACCGGCATTGCCCTGGGTCAGCGGCGCCTGTTCCAGACTGGCCGGCAGCACCAGGGCATAGTCGGGCGCCGCGAATTGCAGCGGACAGGCAAATGCCTCATCGAAGGGGGAAAGGTCGGCGGGCTCCGGTTGAGCCAGCTCCACACGGCGAAGCTGCAGCTGTTGCAGCAGCGGGCGAATCAGTTGCAGCCAGCCCTGCATCAGCGCCAGCACCCGGGTGCGGGTTGCCAGGCTGTCGGGTTCCAGCGGCCGGTAGATCAGGCGCAGCTCGTCGCCGTGATGTTCCAAACGCAGGGTGCCACCTTCGCCAGCCAGACGCTGGTAACGCACCGCTGCCTGCAGCGCGGCACCGAAGGTCGGGCTGCTCTGCAGCAGGTAGCCCAGCACACTGAACTGCCCTGGACCGAAGGCCGCACCAATGGCCAGGCCGGGTTCAGCCAGCGGCAGCAGCTCGGCTACCGAGGCCCACAAGCGCTGCTGGGCGACAAAAGGAATGCGCGCGTCGGGGTCGCGCAACGCACCCTCCTCCAGGCCGCAGGCCTGCAGCAGGGTGTCTCGCGGCAAGCCCAGGCGCGCAGCCGCCTGCAACACCGCCTGGGCAAGGCTGGCGCTGACGGAGGCGTGAACGGGATTCTTGGCGGTCGGCATGGGCAGGGATTCTGCACCAGCCGGCGGACGGCGGGTAGTCCGCCGTCCACACAGACGTATCTAGCGGTCGCGCAGCATATTGAGGCTGCCGGTATCCCCCACCACACCATGACCCAGCTTGATCTTCAGAGTCAGGTCGGTGCGTGAGTTGGCGTGACGGATGGCCTCCTCGGCGCTGATCTTCTTCGCCTCGTAAAGATCGAACAGATGCTGATCGAAGGTCTGCAAGCCCTGCTCGTGGGCACGGGCCACGGCTTCATGCAGGTCATCCACCAGATCGCGCTGGATCAGGTCTCGGATGTGCGCGGTAGCCAGCAACAGCTCCACGGCCACCACCCTGCGCTGTTGCAGAGCGGGGATCAGGCGCTGACCAATCACCCCGACCAGGTTCTGCGCCAGGTCGGCGAGGATCTGGTGGCGGGCATCCTCGGGGAAGAAGCGCACGATGCGCTCGACCGCATGGCTGGTACTGGTGGCGTGCAGGGTAGCCAGGCACAGGTGGCCGGTTTCGGCGTAGTGCAGGGCGTGCTGCATGGTGTCGAGGTCGCGGATTTCGCCAAGCATGATCACGTCCGGTGCCTCCCGCAGCACGTTGCGCAGGGCATCGGCGAAACTATGGGTATCCAGGCCCACCTCGCGCTGATCGATCACCGCCTTGTTGTGCTTGTGGAGAAACTCGATCGGGTCCTCGATACAGATGATATGCCCGGCCTTGTGCTGGTTGCGGTAGTCGAGCATGGCCGCCAGGGTTGTCGACTTGCCCGAGCCGGCAGCCCCGATCACCAGAATCAGGCCGCGGTCGAGCAGCGCGAGTTTCTCCAGCTGCGGCGGCAGACCGAGCGACTCGATGTCGGGAATCTGGCTCTTGATCAGACGCGCCACCATCGCCACTTCGCCGCGCTGGTAGTAGACGTTGATACGGAAACGCCCGGAGTCTGACACGCTGACCGCCAGGTTCATCTCCAGATCGCGCTCGAACTCGCCGATCTGCTTCTCGCTCATCAGCTGGTAGGCCATCTGCTGCACTTCGCCACTTTTCAGTGCAGGTACTTCCAGCGGCATGGTCTGCCCTTCGACCTTGATCTGCGGCGGCGTGCCGACACTGAAGAACATGTCCGAGCCGCCACGTTTGAACAGTTCCAGCAGGAACGGATAGACGTCGATTTTGCGCTCGGCGGTGACCTGGTTTTCCATGGAGCTATCCCTGTGATTCGTGGGCGACTGGCCTCAGTACAGTGCATGGCGGGCGATCCGGCCAGTGGCCGCGACACAGACTGTCGCCACGCAGCATCAGCCTCTACCTGATAACCTAGCCGATCAGCCGTGGCCTGCCGTGATCTGTGGCAACTTCTGGCCGTTTGTCTGCACCGCGAAGGGATGCCCACCCATGCTCCACCTGTATCACGCCAATGACCTGGAAAGCCTCGGTGAACTGGCCGCCACGCTGCTCGCCCAGCCGCTGAGCGACCCGCTCGCGCCGGCCAGGGTGGTGGTACCGAGTCAGGGCATGGGGCGCTGGCTGACCCTGCAGCTGGCGCGCCAGCAGGGCATCGTCATGCAGCTGGAAGTGCAACTGCCAGCCAGCTTCATCTGGCAGCTGGCGCGCGAAGTGTTGGGCGAGCTGCCGGCCACCTCGGCCTTCGATCCCAAGCCACTGGCCTGGCGTGTGTATGACTGGCTGTGCGAGGCGGACAACCTGACAAGGGCGCCGCGTCTGGCGCGTTACCTCGACGGCGGCGACGAGCGACGCCGGCTGACCCTGGCCACGCGCATTGCCGACGTTTACGACCAGTACCTGCTTTACCGTGACGACTGGCTGGCCGCCTGGGAGCGCGGCGAGCGCCTGGAGCTGGGCGCCGACGAGGACTGGCAGGGGCTGCTCTGGCACGAACTGACCAAGGACGGCCACCCGCACCGCGCGCGCCTGCTCGGCGAGCTGCTGGCCCGCCTGCACGACCCACAACCGCTGGCGCAGTTGCCCGAGCGCCTGGTGGTATTCGGCATCAGCGCCCTGCCGCCACACCACCTGCGCGTGTTCGAAGGCCTGGCGCAGCACTGCGAGGTGATCCTCTTCGCCCTCAATCCCTGCCGCGAGGCCTGGGGCGATATCCGTGATATTCGCGAGCTGGCCATAGCCTCTGAGCGAGCAGGAAGCGTCGCGAGCGCAGAAGAGGCTAGGCAAAATCAGGCGAGGGAGCGGAGTGTACAGCCAGTACATGAGCATCCCGAGCCTGGTTTTAACAACGCCTATTCAAGCGCAGCAGCTTCCCCGGCGGTGGATGACTGGTACCTGGATGTGGGCCACCCCCTGCTGGCCAGCCTGGGCAAGCAGGGCCGCGACTTCTTCGACAGTTTGTTCAGCCTGAGCGGCCAGGAAACCGGGCTGTACCCAGAGGATCAGGACCTGCGCGATGACAGTCTGCTGCATGCCCTGCAGCAGGACATCCTGCGCCTGCGCAGCCGCGCCGCCGACGAGCGTCTGCCACTGCGCGAGGACGACCGCTCGCTGGAGCTGCATGTCTGCCACTCACCGCTGCGCGAGGTCGAGGTGCTGCATGACCAGTTGCTCGCCCGCTTCGCCGCCGACCCGACGCTGACGCCCGATCAGGTGGTGGTGCTGACGCCGGACATCGAACGCTATGCGCCCTTTATCGAAGCAGTGTTTGCCGCCCGCGAAGGCGTGCCGCGGATTCCCTTCAGCCTGGCCGACCGCAGCCTGCGCGCCGAGCTGCCGCTGATCGAGGCCTTTCTCTCCCTGCTCGACCTGGCGCAAAGCCGCTTCGCCGCCGAACAGCTGCTCGGCTGGCTGGAGTTGCCGGCCATTGCCCGCCGCGCCGGTATCGAGGCCGAAGACCTGCCGCTGCTGCGCGACTGGCTGCGCGACGCCGGCGTGCGCTGGGGCCGGGATGGCGCGCATCGCGGCCGCCTGGGTCTGCCAGCCGAGCAGGCCTTTACCTGGCAACAGGGCCTGGACCGTCTGCTGCTGGGCTTTGCCGCGCCGCCGCAACTGGCCGGCAGCGCCCCCCCGTTGCTGGGTGACAGCTGGCCGCTGGATGCGCTGGAAGGCGCGCGCGGCCAACTGCTCGGGGCCTTGGCCGGTTTCGTCCAGCGTCTGGCCGGCTGGGCCGATGAACTGGCACGACCGCGTCCGCTGGCCGAGTGGGCCGACGGCCTGCAACAGCTGATCGACGCGCTGCTCGACGAGCAGGAGGCCGGCGACACCCTGCTGCTGTTGAGCAAGGCCTGCGCCGCCCTGCGCGATCAGGCCGCAGCCGCCGGCATCACCCGCGACATTCCCATCGAACTGGTGCGCGACCGCCTGGTGGCAGCGCTAGATCAGGGCTCCGGCGCCTCGGGCTTTCTCACCGGCATGGTCACCTTCTGCAGCATGGTGCCCATGCGCAGCCTGCCGTTCCGCCACGTCTGCCTGCTCGGTCTGGACGACGGTACCCTGCCCCGGCGCACACCGGCCGCCGGTTTCGACCTGATCGCCCAGAAGCCCCGGCGCGGCGACCGCGCGCGGCGCCTGGACGACCGCTACCTGTTTCTGGAAATCCTCCTGTCGGCACGCGACGGCCTGTATCTCAGCTACGTGGGCCGCGATGCGCGCGACAACGCGCACCTGCCGCCCTCGGTGCTGGTCAGCGAGCTGCTCGATGCCGTCGATATGACGGCAGTGACCGCCCAGAGCTCGCTGTCGAGCCAAGCCATTACCGTTACCCACCCGCTGCAGCCGTTCGCGCCCGGCAATTTCGCCCCCGAAAACTCTGCTGCGGACCGCCGCGCCGGCTATGCCGCCCCCTGGTTCCGCGCCGCTCAGCGCCTGGCCCAGGCACCGGACGAGCCGCTGGCGCCCTTCGCCCACCGCCTGCCTCCGCCCGACGAGGACTGGCTGACCCTGGAGCCGAGCCAGCTGATCCACTGTTTCAAGCACCCGGCGCGCTACCTGCTGGAGCAGCGTCTGGGCCTGCGTCTGGCGCAAAGCGAAGAGGTGCTGGCCGGCGACGAACCCTTCAGCGTCGAGTGGACCGCCCAGCACGGCCTGCGCCAGCTGGCCCTGCAGGCGGTGGAATCTGGCTGGAGCGAGCCCGACGAGCGCCGCGTGGCCGCTGCCGCAGGCTGGCTGCCGGTGGGTGAGCTGGGTCAGGCGCACTGGGGACAGATTCGCGGGCCGATCCGAGCCTTCGCCCCAACCCTGTTCGACGAGCGCCCTGAGGAAGCCGCCCAGCCGCTGCTGGTGGATATCCGCCTGGCTGGCGTGCGCATCCACGGCTGGCTGGAAGGCGTCACGCCCGAGGGACTGTTCGACTACCGCCTGCGCGACCTGGGCGCCTGGGAACTGGCGCCCTTCTGGCTGCGCCACCTGCTGCTCAACGCCAGCGCCTCGCCCGGCATCGCCCGCGAGAGCCGGCTGCTGTCGCCCAAGAGCGAATGGCGCCTGGGTCCGCTGGCCGAACCACTGGCGCTGCTCAAACCCTGGCTGGAGGCCTATCAGGAGGCACTCTGCGAACCGCTGCCGGTGTTTGCCAAGTGCAGCCACGGCTATGCCCACAAGTGGCGCAATCCCGGCCGCAAGGAGCCGCAGGACGCCGCCCGCGCCGAGGCACGGGTGATGTGGGAAGGCAACGACTACTTTACCGGCGAAGGTCAGGACCCGTGGAATGCGTTGGCCTTCCGCGACCGCGACCCGCTGGACGAGCGCTTCGAGGCGCTGGCCGAGGCCCTCTACGGCCCAGCGCTGGATGCCCTGCAGGGCGAGGAGGAAGACGCATGAACGCCCCACTCGACCTGCTCCGCGACAGCTTCGCCGGGCGCAGCCTGATCGAGGCCAGCGCCGGCACCGGCAAGACCTGGACGCTCACGGCACTTTACGCCCGGATGTTGCTGCAGGAGCAGCTGTCGGTCGGGCAGATTCTGGTGGTCACCTACACCACCGCCGCCACCGCCGAGCTGCGCGAGCGCATCCGCAGACGCCTGGCCGAACTGCTGGCCGTCTATGAACAGGGTCACGGCGGCGATGCCCTGCTCAATGCCCTGCACGACCAGTATCCGGGCGATGCCAATCGCCGCCGCCTGCTGCTGGCGGTGCACGGTTTCGACGAGGCGGCCATCTTCACCATCCACGGTTTCTGTCAGCGCGCCCTGCAGGACGCCGCCTTCGAGGCCGGTGGCGACTTCGACAACGAGCTGTCCAGCGACGACCGCGAGATCCTCGATGCGCTGATCGCCGACCTCTGGCGCCATGAGCTGGCCAGCGCCGAGCCGGAATGGGCGGCCTTCCTCGCTCAGAAAAAGATCACCCCGCAGCAGCTGCGCGGCCAGCTGCGCAGCCATCTGGGCAAACCTTTCCTGCGCATCGAGCCGGCGCCGGGCAGTCAGGCCGACATGGCCCCGCTGCGCGCGGCCTGGCAACACGCGGAGTCCTTCTGGCAGCGCGACGGCGAGGTCTGGATCGAGCAGCTCAAGGCCTTCGACGGTCTCAACAAGCGCAGTTATGACGCGCGCAAAATCGGCCACTGGCAGACCGAGCTGGATGGCTATTTCAGCGATGCCGCCGCACTGTTCAGCAAGACCGAGGCGCCCCAGCGGCTGTCGCGCGAGGCGCTGCTCAAGGCCACACTCAAGGGCCGCGAGGCACCGCTGGGCGCCGTCGCCGACGCCCTGCAGGGACTGGTCGAAGCGCTGGAAGCTTGCCAGCCCGAGGCCGAGCAGCGCCTGGTCGACCTCAAGGTACGACTGATCGCCCAGCTCAACGAACAGCTGCCAGCGCGCAAGGCGGCCCAGCGCATCCTCGCCTTCGACGACCTGCTCAACCGTCTGAACGACGCCCTACAGGGCGAAGGCGGCGCCACCCTGGCCGCCGCGTTGCGCCGACAGTACCCGCTGGCGCTGATCGACGAGTTTCAGGACACCGACCCGATTCAGTACCAGATCTTCCGCAGCGTCTACGAGAGCGAAGGCAGTCTCTGCTTCGTAGGGGACCCCAAGCAGGCCATCTATGCGTTTCGAGGTGCCGACCTGGCCACCTACCTCAGGGCCCGGGAAGAGGCGGCGCGGCAGTACAGTCTGACCACCAACCACCGCTCCACCCCCGAACTGATCGGCGCGCTGAACCTGCTGTTCGACCGTCCCACCCCCTTTGCCGAGCGCGACTTGGACTACCCGCCCGTGGGCGCCAGCAGCAAGCCCCGGGCGCAGCTGGTGCTGCCCGAGCCACTGCCGCCGCTGGGCCTGGTGTGGCTGGGCGACGAGCCTCTGACCAAGGGCCAGGCCAGCAGTCTGGCCGCCGAGGATTGCGCCCGGCGCATCGCCGCACTGCTCGCCGCCAGCCATGCCGGGCAGGCCTATTTCGCTGACCCGGAAGGCAGCCGCACGCCGCTCAAGGGCGGCGATATTGCCGTGCTGGTCGCCAGCCACAAGCAGGCCGGGGAGATCGCTGCCGAACTGTCGGCACGCGGCGTACCCAGTGTGCGCCGGGGCAAGGAGAGCGTCTGGCACAGCGAGGAGGCCGGCGAGCTGTCCGCCGTGCTGGCAGCCTATGCCGAGCCGGGCCGCGAGGGCGTGCTGCGCCATGCCCTGGCCACCCGCCTGCTCGGGCGGGATGCCGAGGCGCTGGCGCGCTGCCAGGACGATGCCCAGGAGTGGGATGCCGAGCGCGAGCGCGCCGAAAGCTTCCATCAGCTGTGGCAACAGCAGGGCTTCCTGCGCGCCTTCCGCGCCTGGCTGGATCAGGAAGGCGTGGCCGGGCGCCTGCTGGCGCTGGTCGACGGCGAGCGCCGGCTGACCAACCTGCTGCACCTGGCCGAACTGCTGCAGGCGCAGAGCCTGCTGCGGCCGGGGCTGGAGCCGCTGCTGGCCTGGTTCGCCGCCCAGCGCGCCGCCGACAGCCACGGCGAAGACGCTCTGCTGCGCCTAGAAAGCGATGCCGAACGGGTGCAGATCGTCACCATCCACACCTCCAAGGGTCTGGAATATCCACTGGTGTTCTGCCCCTGCCTGTGGGACGGGCGCCTGCTGGGCAAGAACACCGACACCGCGAACTGCCACGACGAGCAGGGTCAGCCGCTGCTCGACCTGGGCAGCGACCGGCTCGACGAGCATGTCGAAGCGGCGCGGCGCGAGAGTTTCGCCGAGAAGCTGCGCCTGACCTACGTGGCTCTGACCCGCGCCCGCGACCATCTCTGGCTGCACTGGGGCCCGGTGGACTGCAAGCCCAACAAGGACGGCGTGCTGGCCACCGAGAGCCTGGCCAGCAGCGCCCTCGCCTGGCTGCTGCATGGCCGCCAGTTGCCCGGCGCCGACGCCCTGGGCGAGCTCAACGAGCATCTGCGCCAGGCCAGCCCGCAGGGCCTGCTGGGCGAGCTGAACGCCCTGGTGGCGGCCAGCGCAGGACGCATGGCCGTACTGCCGCTGCAGATGGCTGAGGCCAGCGCCGCCGGCGAATCCCGCGCCGAGCCACCGCAGCAACTGGCGCAGCTCTCGCGCAGCCTGACCAGCGCCTGGCGCATGGGCAGCTTCTCCGGCCTGGCCGCCGACCAGCACCACGAGGCGCCGGACCGCGACCAGCTCGCCGCGCCGGCCAGCCGCGAGCCGGGCAGCGGCTTCTTCGCCTTCCCCCGTGGCGCGCGTGCCGGCACCTGCCTGCACGCCATCCTCGAAGACTGGATGCGCGGCAAGGGTGAACTGGCCGCGCTGGTCGAGCAGCAATTGCAGGAACACGGCCTGCCGCTGGACTGGCAGGCCATCGCCACCGAGCAGCTGCAGCGGGTACTGGACACCGATCTGGATGGCGCCGGCCTGTGCCTGTCGGCCCTCGACCCGGCACGCCGGCTGCCCGAACTGGGCTTCACCTTCCCGCTGCGCAACCTCAACATCGCGCCGCTGCGCGCCATCCTGCAGGACCCGGCCAACGGCCTGCCGCAGGCGATGCGCGAGGCGGCCTGCAGCCTGAACTTCGACCAGCTCAACGGCTTCATGAAGGGTTTTATCGACCTGACCTTCGAGCACGCCGGGCGCTGGTACATCCTCGACTACAAGTCCAACTGGCTCGGCCCGGACGCCAGCTACTACGGCGGTGAGCGCCTGGAGCAGGCCATCGCCGGGGCGCACTACTACCTGCAGTACCTGATCTATCTGGTAGCGCTGCGCCGCTTCCTGCGCCTGCGTCTGGCGGACTTCGACGACAGTCAGCTGGGCGGCGCCTGGTACCTGTTCCTGCGCGGCATGCCCGAGGCCGGCGTGTATTTCCAGCGCCCGCAGGACAGCCTGCTGGATGCGCTGGACCAACTCTTTGCGGAGGGCGCGTGATGCTCCTGGATGATCTGCCCCTCGGCCCGCTGGAGCGGGCGCTGCTTGGCAGCCTGCGCCGCCTGGAACCCCAGGCGCCGGACTCGGTACTGGCCGCCGCCGCGCTGTGCTGTGCGGCGCTGGGTAATGGCGATGTGTGCCTGCCGCTGCGCCGGCTGGCCGGCACGGCACCCTGGCCAGAGCATGACTTCCGCCTGCCGGGTCTGACGCCGTGGCTCCGCGAGCTCGAAGCCAGCCCCCTGGTCGGCGCGCCCGGCGATTTCGCCCCGCTGATCCTCGATGGCGAGCGCCTGTACCTGGCGCGCTACCACGCCTACGAGGTGCAGCTGGCGTCACAGCTGCTGCGCCGCGCCGCCCTGCGACCGGCGGTGGACGAGGCGCGCCTGAGCGAGTCGCTGGCCCGGCTGTTCGCCTTCAACGCCGTCGCACAAGCGCCCGACTGGCAGCGCATCGCCGCGGCCCAGGCGGTGCGCCGCCAACTGGCGGTGATCTCCGGCGGCCCCGGCACCGGCAAGACCACCACGGTAGTGCGCCTGCTCGCCGCCCTGCTCGAACAACCCGGCGGCGAGCGTCTGGCCATCGGCCTGGCCGCGCCCACCGGCAAGGCCGCCGCGCGCATGGCCGAGGCCATCCGCAACGCCAAGGCTGGACTGCCGCTGGCCGATGAACTCAAGGCGCTACTGCCCGAGGAGGCGCGCACCCTGCACCGTCTGCTCGGCAGTCGCGGCGACTCGCCGGCGGTGCGTCATCACGCGGCCAACCCGCTGCCGCTGGACGTGCTGGTGGTGGACGAAGCCTCGATGGTCGACCTGGCGCTGATGGCCAAGCTGCTCGACGCCCTGCCTCCACAGGCACGACTGATCCTGCTGGGTGACAAGGACCAGCTCTGCGCGGTGGAAGCCGGCGCGGTGTTCGCCGAGCTGTGCGAGGGGCGCGGTTTCGATGCCCAGGCCGCCGCCGAGATCGAACAACTGACCGGCCAACCGGTGCCAACCGGCACGCCGACCTCGCAGCTGGGCGATGCCGTGGTGCTGCTGACCCACAGCCACCGTTTTGCCGGCGACAGCGGCATCGGCGAGTTGGCTCGGCGCATCAATGCTGGCGATGCAGCGGGCACTCTGACCCTGCTGCAGGAAGCGCGCGCCGATCTGGCCTGGCACGCCGAGCCACAGCCGAACGATCTGCATCGCCGGCTGCTGGACGGCTACGCGCCCTACCTCGCCGCCGCCCGCACGGGCGATCCGGCCCTGGCCTTTGCTGCCTTCAATGCCTTCCGCGTGCTGACCGCTCAGCGCGAGGGCACCTGGGGCGTGGCCGGGCTTAACGAAGCGCTGGAGGCGCGCTTCCGCCGTCAGCCGGGCGAACGCTGGTATGCCGGCCGCGCGGTGATGGTACGGCAGAACGATTACGCTCTGGGCCTGTTCAATGGCGATATCGGCCTGTGCCTGAATACGCCCAGTGGCCTGCGCGTGTTCTTCGAGGCCGAAACGGGCTTCCGCCCCTTCGCCCCGGCTCGTCTGCCCAGCCACGACAGCGCCTTTGCCATGACCGTGCACAAGAGCCAGGGCTCGGAGTTCGCTCAGGTGCTGTTGGTGTTGCCGGAAACGCCCAGCCCGTTGCTGACCCGCAGCCTGTTCTACACCGGTATCACCCGCGCCAAGCAGCAGGTGGAAATATGGGGCCTGCCCGCGCGACTGCTGGAAGCGGTCAACACCCGCGCCGAACGCGCGGCCGGCCTGGCCGAGCGGCTGGCCAAATCAGATGTACTCCCAGCGGCCCAATCACCATCAGTCGAAATCGACAAAGCAGGACAGTTGGCTTTGTTTGACTGATCAGGCACCTCCTCAGGCCGGCATCTATGCTGGAGACGGAAACCCGGCCAAGAGAGCACCATGCGTCAACGCCACCTACTGCTGTACCTGCTATGGGCCTGCACACTCGGGGCGCAGGCTGGCGAATTGCGCCTGGTGACCGGTGACGACTATGCCCCCTTCACCGACCGGCAGTTACCCGGCGGCGGCCTGCTCACCCAGGTGGTGATGGCCGCACTGGCCGAACAGCAGCAAACGGCAAGGCTGGATTGGCGGCCCTGGATACGGGGCTACAAGATGACGCTGGAAGGTGAATACGACGCCACCTTTCCCTATGTCCGTACCCAGGAACGAGAGGCCGACTTCCACTACTCCGAGCCGCTCTACCAGGTGCAGCAACATATCTTCAGCCGTGCCGGCGAAGCCTATGAGCCAGAGCAGTTGCCCGCCCTGCGCGGCAAGCGCTTCTGCTACCCCCTTGGCTGGCAGCCGCCCAAACCCCTGCAGGAGATGGTCGAGCGTGGCGAGCTGACCCGGCATGAACCCAGCGGGCTGGATGAGTGCGCACGCCTGTTGCTGCTGCGGCGGGATGATTTCTTTGTCGCCGATGCCCGCCTGGGCGAAACCTCATTGCAGCTCAGCGGTGCGGCGCGCGACCAGTTCCATCGTTCCCAAGGCATATTCCCCAGCAATGCCCTGCATTTGCTGATCCCCCGCCACCATCCTCAAGCTCAAGTGTTGCTGAATGACTTCAACCAGGGCCTGGCCTCGCTACACAGCAGTGGCCGTTACCAGAAGCTGCTGGACCAGCTCGTCCAGTAAGCACTGGCCAGACAGCAGAAAGCCCGCACAAGGCGGGCTTTCCGACAGAGCACGACAGACTCAGGCGCGCTTGGCGGCCTGCTCACGGCAGGCTTCGCCGAAGGCCTGGAAGATCTTCACCGAGTCCGGGTTCTGCGCAGCTTGCCACTCCGGGTGCCATTGCACGGCCAGGGTGAATTGCGGCAGCGCCGGCATGTGAATGGCTTCGATCAGGCCATCTTCCGCGTAGGCCAGCGGCTCCAGGCCTTCGCCCAGCTTGTCCAGGCCCTGACCATGCAGCGAGTTGACCTGAATCTCGTCACCCACCAGCTTCTGCAGCCAGCTGCCATCGACGGGGCGTACGCCATGCACCTGGGCGTACTGCACATCGACCGGATCATCGCTGTCTTCGCGGTGATCGTTGTAGCCGTCCAGGCTGTAGACCTTCTGGTGGATGGTGCCACCGAGGGCCACGTTGATTTCCTGCATGCCACGGCAGATGGCGAAGATCGGCAGGCCGCGCTCGATGGCCTTGCGGATCAGCGGCAGATCAAAGAGATCACGGTTCTTGTCCTGACCTTTGTCCGGCGTGAGGTTTTCCTGACCGTAGAGGGCCGGATCGATGTTGCTGCCGGCACCGGTGAGGTAGATGCCATCGACCATGTCGAGGTACTGGTCGACATCGTCCGGGCCGCAGCAGGTAGGCGCCAGCAGCGGTACACAGCCGGAGAGTTCCACCAGGGGCACGATGTATTTGTGGGTCATGACCTGATAGTCGTGACCTTTGCGCTCCTGATGTCCCATGGACATGAGCACAACGGGTTTACGCGGGGTATTGCCAGTGTTCTTGTTGGACATACGTCACCTTGAGGCAGGTCGGACCTGCCGTTGCTTGGCAGGAAGGGCCATCGGCGTGGCGCTGCTTCCTGTTTATTGCGGGTTCCGCCTGTCCAGGCGGCAGACCTGAAGTCTTGAGCCTGAGCATGAAGAGAGTCGCTGCCGGGTGGTCTGCAACGGCGTTTTGCCGGACCACACGCGGGAGTTGGGCGGCGCGAAAGCCTGCCCGCGACGGCTCTCTGGCAGTCGGAACCGTGCAGCCAGTGTGGCCAGAGGCGTAAAAAATGTCAAACAATCGCCGTTTAAATGTCACAGAATCCGACCACCAACCCGGACTGAAATGACCGCAAATCCAGGCGAATAGGACTTCACAGGCTGATTAACCGAGATAGAAGGAAACGCTGCCAGTCCAATATTTTTAACGCGAGGCAGACAGCGAAGCAGGCGACGGCCGTGATGGCCGTCGCGCGGAGCGGGCTCAATCGAGCTTGAGCACCTTGGCCAGAATGATCTTCGGCCCTTTCATCTTCTTGACGATGATGCGCAGGCCTTCGGCCTCCAGCACCTCTTCCTCTTCCGGCAGGCGGTTGAGGCTGTCATAGACCAGGCCGGCAAGCGTTTCGGCCTCGATGTGATCGAGGTCGATGCCGAGCAGGCGTTCGATCTTGAACAGCGGCGTGTCACCACGAACCAGCAGGCGGCCGGGCTGGTAGGCCAGTACGCCGCGCTCGGCCTTACGGTGCTCGTCCTGGATATCGCCGACCAGCACTTCAAGCACGTCTTCCATGGTCAGGTAGCCAATGACCTTGTGATCGGCCTCCTCGACCAGAGCGAAGTGCGAGCCACCCTGGCGGAACTGTTCGAGCAGCTGGGCCAGTGGCAGATGCTTGGACACCCGCTCCAGCGGGTGAGTCAGTTCGGACAGGTCGAACGACTCCGGCATGCTTTCCAGCGCCGACAGCGCCAGCAGCAGGTCCTTGATGTGCAGCAGGCCGACGAACTCTTCCTTGTGGCTGTCGTACACCGGGTAGCGACTGTACTTGTGCCGGCGGATCACGGCGAGGATATCGGCCAGCGGCAGGTCGTGTTCAAGGCTGACAAGATCTTCACGGGAGTTGGCCCAGTCAACCACCTCCAGCTCACCCAGCTCCACCGCCGAGGCCACCACGCGCAGCCCCTGGCTGTCGTCATTTTCCTGAGCGCGGCTGGAGTGCAGGATCAGTTTCAGTTCATCACGGCTATAGCTGTGCTCGTGGTGCGCACCCGGCTCGCCTTGGCCAGCCATGCGCAGGATGGCGTTGGCGCTGGCATTGAGCAGATAGATGGCCGGGTACATCAGCCAGTAGAACAGGTACAACGGCGCGGCAGTCCACAGCGACAGCAGCTCGGGTTTACGGATCGCCCAGGACTTGGGCGCCAGCTCGCCAACCACGATGTGCAGGTAGGAAATGATGAAGAACGCGGTGAAGAACGCGATGCCATGCACCAGCTTGGGCGAGTCGACACCCAGGTAGCTGAGCACGGGGGTGATCAGCTCGGCGAAGGCCGGCTCCCCCACCCAGCCAAGGCCCAGCGAGGCCAGGGTGATGCCCAGCTGGCAGGCCGAGAGGTAGGCATCCAGCTGACGATGAACGGTGCGCAGGATATGTCCGCGCCAGCCATGCTGGTCGGCAATTTCCGCCACCTTGGTGGCGCGCAGCTTGACCATGGCGAACTCGGCAGCCACGAAGAAACCGTTGAGCAGCACGAGAAACAGAGCAAAGAAAACCAGGCCGAGATCGGCAAACAGGGCGGACGTTTCGAGTGTGGGGGAAGGGTCCATAAGGCTTTATGTTTGTGGAAGACCGGCTAAGGGTGAGGGTTGGGGACCTGCATTGCAAGGTTGCAGCCCTTCGAGAGTCGCTCAGTGGGGCTCCTGGACCGCCTGCGCTGGGAAATGACAGCTGAACAGACTGCCATGACCGAGACTGCTGCTGATCGCCAGCTTGCCGCGGTGGCGCAGCAGCACGTGCTTGACGATGGCCAGGCCAAGACCGGTGCCGCCGGTGCTCGAGGAGCGGCTGGCATCGACGCGATAGAAACGTTCGGTCAGGCGCGGGATGTGTCGCGCCTCGATGCCGATGCCACTGTCCTGTACCGCCACATGAATGCCCTGGGCATCCTGCCAGGCGCGAATGCACACACTGCTGCCATCCGGACTGTACTTCACAGCGTTGAAGGCCAGGTTGGAGAAGGCACTGCGCAGCTCCGCCTCGCTGCCACGCAGGCTCAGGCCCGGCTCGACCTCCAGGCTGACCTGATGCTGGCGGTTGGCCGAGAGGGCGATGGCGTCATTGCGGATGCTCGTCAGCAAGGGCTCCAGCTGAATCGGCAGGCTGTCCGAGGGGTAGTCGGTGGCCTCCAGCTTGGCCAGCAGCAACAGGTCATTGAGCAGGTTTTGCATTCGCACGGCCTGCTGCTGCATCTGTTGCAGCGGTCGCAGCCAGCGCGGATTCACCCCTTCGACGTTGTCGGCGAGGGTTTCCAGGTAGCCGGTGATCACGGTCAGCGGCGTGCGCAGCTCGTGGGACACATTGGCGACGAAGTCCTTGCGCATCTGTTCCAGCTGATGCACGCGGGTCACGTCACGCACCAGCATCAGGTGCTCGCAATTGCCATACAGGGTGATCTGGATCTGCAGGCGCATGCGCTCGTTGATCGGCGAAGGCAGCTCCAGCGGCTCGCTGTAGTTCTCCTCGGCAAAGTACTCCTTGAAACGCGGATGACGCACCAGGTTGCTGATGGCCTGGCCACTGTCCTGCGGGGTCTTGAGGCCGAGCAGCTGCTCGGCGGCGATGTTCCACCACTCCAGGTTGCCATCGCTGTCGAGCATGATGATGGCGTCGCGCAGGGCCGCGGTGGATTCCTGCACACGGTCGATCACCGCCTGCAGGCGTCCGCGGGCGCGCTGATCACGGCGCTGCAGGTGATAGATGCTGTCGAACACTTCACCCCACAGGCCATGGCCATCGGGCGGCGGCTCATCCACCTGCTTGCGCTGCAACCACTGCTGCAGGCGCAGCAGCTGCCAGAGGGTCCAGCCCAGGTAGGCGGCCAGACCGACTACCAGCGTCCAGGCATACTGGCCGCTGAGCACACCCACCAGCAGGCAGGCGCCGAGCAAAAGAAGCAGGCGACGCACCAGGCCGCCACGCCATTGTTGTTTCACGCTGAGTCCTTGTTGCGAGTGGCCACTGAATTTGCCGGGCAAAGCGCCAGGCCAGAGCGGCTGAAGCAGGCAGTTTACAGGGACGTCATCAAGTGCGCCCGCAGCCTGCTACCAAGGTTCATGCCAGTGGCGTGTATCAGGCCTTGGTGGAGAAACGATAGCCGGTGCCGCGTACCGTTTGCACCAGATTCTCGTAGACCTCACCCAGGGCCTTGCGCAGCCGGCGGATATGCACGTCGACCGTGCGTTCCTCGACATAGACATTGCCGCCCCAGACCTGATCGAGCAGCTGACCACGGGTATAGGCGCGCTCCTGATGGGTCATGAAGAACTGCAACAGGCGGTATTCGGTGGGGCCCATGTCGGCCGGCTTGCCGTCGATGGTGACGCGGTGGCTGATCGGATCAAGCAGCAGGCCACCGACTTCGATCGGCGTTTCGTTGTCACTGGCACCGGCGCGGCGCAGCACGGCCTTGAGGCGGGCCACCAGTTCACGCGGCGAAAACGGCTTGGTGATGTAGTCGTCGGCACCGACTTCCAGGCCCTGGATCTTGTTGTCCTCTTCACCCTTGGCGGTGAGCATGATGATCGGCGTGTCGGCGGTCAGCTCGTCGCGCTTCAGACGGCGGGCCAGTTCGATGCCGGAAGTGCCGGGCAGCATCCAGTCGAGGAGGATCAGGTCGGGCTGGCGGTCGACGATCAGCGCGTGAGCCTGCTGGGCGTTGTCCGCCTCCAGACAGTCATAGCCGGCCATTTCCAGGGCGACGGCAATCATTTCACGAATCGGTGCTTCGTCATCAACGATCAGGATGGACTTACCAACCATGGCGGGACCTCAGGGAACTGTCGGTTACTGCGCCGCATTAGATAACGGAATTATTGCAGGGTTGTGACAGCCTGTACGCCCCGCCCGGTGCCTCAGGACAGTGGTTCAGCGCAGGGCGTAGTCGGCGATCAGTCCGAGCAGAATCAGCAGGCCGGCCCAGTGGTTGTGCAGGAACGCCGCGAAGCAACTGGCCGCGTCACGCTGACGGGTGCTGACAAACTCCCAGAGGAAGCAGGCCGCCGCGCCCGCCAGGCCCAGATAGAAGCACAGACCCAGGCCAAACTTGCTGCCGGCCAGCAGCAGACAGGCCAGCGCCAGCCCCTGCAAGGTGAGGATGATGACGCGGTCAGCGTCACCAAACAGGATGGCGGTGGATTTCACCCCGATCTTCAGATCGTCCTCACGGTCGGCCATGGCGTAGTAGGTGTCGTAGGCAACCGTCCACAACAGGTTGGCCAGGTACAACAGCCAGGCCTCGGCAGGCACCGTGCCGGTCTCCGCCATAAAGGCCATCGGCATGCCCCAGGAGTAGGCAGCACCGAGCACCACCTGCGGGTAGTAGGTGTGCCGCTTCATGAACGGGTAACAGGCCGCCAGCGCCGCGCCGCCGAAGGACAGCCAGACGGTATTGGCATTGGTGAACAGCACGAGCAGGAAGCTCAGGCCAACCAGCACGGCGAACAGCATCACTGCCTCACGCGCACTGACCCGGCCGCTGACCAGCGGGCGGTGCTGGGTGCGGCTGACGTGGCCGTCGAAATGGCGATCGGCGAAATCGTTGATGGCGCAGCCCGCCGAGCGCATGAGGATCACGCCCAGCGTGAAAATCAGCAGATTGCCCAACGACGGCACGCCCTCCGCCGCTACCCACAGCGCCCAAAGGGTCGGCCACAGCAGCAGGTAGATGCCGATCGGCCGGTCCAGGCGCATCAGGTGGATAAAGGCTTCGGCGCGGGGATGCAGGCGCGCGACACTGGCCAGGGCTTTCTGGTACATGCGGGACTCCGTCGGAATTGCGCCGATTATAGAGTCAGGCCGGCCTGGCGTTGCCACAGGGCCGGCAGAAACACCTCCGCCACCAGCAGGCCCAGCTGTTCACGGCGAAAGCAGGAGCGCCGCGCCCACAGAGCATCTTCGCGCACGGCCGCCGGTAGCCAGGTGGCCGGGTAGTGGCAGGCCTGCAGCTCACCGCGGGTAAACGCGCTGTCGCTGAACAGCAACTCGCCCAGCGAACGGCTGCCGAGTGTGCGCAGATCAAAGCCGGACGCTTCCAGCGCCGGGCGCGAGGCCACGCTACGGGCAAACACCCAGGGCTGACCGCCACCCTGCAGGTACACCTCGCGCACCCAGCCTTCGGTACCGACAAGCACGCCGAGGGCCTCGCACTCATCGTCACGCAGAACCTGCCAGCCCTGCTGCAGCGGCTCGACAGTAAATTCGCCCGCAGCCAGCGCTGTCAGTCGGCGGGTTAGCGAACCCTGATCGAACAGCCAGTCATGCTGCAGCGCACTGGGCAGCTCCTGCAGTTGCCCGGCATTCAGCCAGCACGGGGAATGGGCAAGGTCAGCGTTGGACACGAATCACGCCAGTCGAGAAAAAACGGGGCGGGCAGCTTATCATGTTTGCCTGCCGGCCCCGGCCACCCCCGACTTAGGGATGGCGGTTCGGCGAGCACTTGCGTCCACCGTGGCGCATCAGTACAACGCGCAGTGCGCGGTAGTCCGACAATCCAATGCCGGCGCAAGCAAGCCTGAACCGAGGTAGTAGTTGATGAAGAAGTGGCAGTGTGTGGTGTGTGGCCTGGTATATGACGAAGCCAAGGGCTGGCCGGATGACGGCATCGCCGCCGGCACCCGTTGGGAAGACGTGCCGGCCGACTGGCTGTGCCCGGACTGCGGCGTCGGCAAGGCCGACTTCGAGATGATCGAAATCGCCTGATTCGCGACTGCTGGCAACCCGGCGCCCACTCGGCGCGCCGGGCATTCTCTGCGGCGGTGTTCTTTTCCGCCGCTCCGGCGTCCATCGACGCCAACCCTGAACCCCTGAATTGCAAGGAGTCGTCATGAACGCACCCGTGGTGATCGTCGGTACCGGCCTGGCCGGCTATAACCTGGCCAAGGAGTTCCGCAAGCTCGACAGCGAAACCCCGCTGCTGCTGATCACCGCCGATGACGGACGCTCCTATTCCAAGCCGATGCTGTCCACCGGCTTCGGCAAGAACAAGGATGCCGACGGCCTGGCCATGGCCGAGCCCGGCGCCATGGCCGAGCAGCTCAAGGCTGAGATCCGCACCCACACCCGGATCACCGGCATCGACCCCGGCCACCGCCAGCTGTGGATCGGCGAGGAAGCCGTGCCTTACCGCGACCTGGTACTCGCCTGGGGCGCCGAGCCGATTCGCGTGCCGGTCGAGGGTGATGCCCAGGCACTGATCCTGCCGGTCAACGATCTGGAAGACTACGCGCGCTTTCGCAGCGCCGCCGCCGGCAAGCAGCGCGTACTGATCCTCGGCGCGGGCCTGATCGGTTGTGAGTTCGCCAATGACCTGCTGCTTGGCGGCCTGCAGGTTGAACTGGTGGCACCCTGCGAACAGGTCATGCCCGGCCTGCTCCATCCTGCGGCGGCCGCCGCCGTGCAGGCTGGTCTGGAAGGTCTGGGGGCACGCTTCCACCTCGGCCCGGTGCTGGCCTCGCTGAATCATGAGGGCGATGCCCTGTGCGCGGAGCTGTCCGACGGCACGCGGATTCCATGCGATTTGGTGCTGTCCGCCGTCGGCCTGCGCCCACGCACCGCACTGGCCGAACAGGCCGGCCTGGCCTGTGGCCGCGGCATACAGGTCGATCGCCAGCTGCGCACGTCCCACGCCAATATCTACGCCCTGGGCGATTGCGCCGAGGTCGATGGCCTCAACTTCCTTTACGTGATGCCGCTGATGACCTGCGCCCGCGCCCTGGCACAGACCCTGGCCGGCACGCCGACAGCCGTCAGCTACGGCCCCATGCCCGTCACCGTGAAGACGCCGGTGTGCCCGCTGGTGGTGTCCCCGCCACCGCGTGGCCGCGAAGGCAGCTGGAGCGTGGAAGGCAGTGGTGCCGACCTCAAGGCACTGTGCCGCGATGGCGACGGCGCCCTGCTTGGCTATGCACTGACCGGCACGGCCGTGCAGGAAAAACTGGCACTTAATAAGGAATTGCCGGCGTTATTGGCCTGATTGTCAGGTCTTCTGTCGGATTTGCCCTATACAAGGGAGGATTAATTGTCCGACAAGACTGGCCAAGGCCACCTCGGCATGCCATTCTCGACGCTGCTCGCCGCAGGCTAGAGCCTGCGCCGCTTCAGGCGTCGCTCGGGAAGAGCAGTACGACAGACAACAACAACAAACCGTCAACGAGGCAATTATGCGTAAACCGGAACTCGCCGCCGCTATCGCGGAAAAGGCCGATCTCACCAAGGACCAAGCCAACCGCGTCCTCAACGCCGTGCTGGAAGAAATCACCAATGCGCTGAACCGCAAGGACAGCGTGACCCTGGTGGGCTTCGGCACCTTCCTGCAGCGCCATCGCGGTGCCCGCACCGGCAAGAATCCGCAGACCGGTGCCGCCGTGAAGATCAAGGCCAGCAACACCGTCGCCTTCAAGCCGGGCAAAGCCCTGAAAGACGCCGTCAACTGAGTTGCCTGCCCGCAGCCAGCCGGCTGCGGGCCTCTCCCCTCCCCGCTCGATCGCCGCACGTTCTGCACATTTCCCCTCGAAAGACCGGCTGTAGTGGCCGCGACAAACCGCTACAATGCGCCGCCCCTGCCCCTCCACACCCACCCTTTCATCGA
This sequence comes from Pseudomonas fluvialis, assembly GCF_014207935.1. Lineage (GTDB taxonomy): Bacteria > Pseudomonadota > Gammaproteobacteria > Pseudomonadales > Pseudomonadaceae > Aquipseudomonas > Aquipseudomonas fluvialis_A. The sequence goes on from NZ_JACHLL010000005.1 coordinate 282,180, forward strand.
GGCTGCGCGCATGAAATTCCGCTTTCTTCTCTGGATGCTGGGCCGCCTGATGGCCAAAGCCAGCCGCCAGAACCCCGCATTCCAGGAACAACTGGCCGGCAAGGACCTGGTATTCCAGCTGCATACCCTGGACGGCAAGCTGGCCCGTCACTACATCGTCAAGGATCAGCGCGTGGTCAGTCAGCGTGGCAAGGCCGAGAACCCGGCATTTGCCCTTGGCTTCAAGGATGCCGCCTACGGCTTCGCCACCATGACTTCGAAGAACAAGCAGCTGGCCTTCATGCAGGGCATCCAGAACAAGGACATCCAGATCCAGGGCAACCCCATGCTGGTCATGTGGTTCCAGGGCCTGATGAAGCACCTGATGCCCAAGAAAAAGAAGCCTGAGCAGAAGGCTGCCTGACTTTGCCGGGGCGGCGCTGGCAGGCGCCCGCCCAATTCGCTAGCAGGCTGTTGAAAAACGTTAGCGAGGCAGCCTGGCCTAGGCAAAACAGCCGAAGAAGCGCAGTTTACGAGCTGTAAATGAGCATTCTGAGGCTGTTTCTAACAACGGCCAGGCAACAGAGGTAGTTTTTTCAACAGCCTGCTAGGCTCTGCGCTGAACTTCTCGTCATAGAGCCTTTGCCATGCGCTCCCTGGTCCTTTGCTGCACCCTCCTGGCCACCCCCGTATTGGCCGCTCCAGCTCAACCCGCCGCCCTCGAACCCGTGTTTGCCATGGCCGGCATCCGCCTGCTCTGCGAGCAGAGCGCGCCCCTGATCCAGCGCGGCCTGGAGCCGGCGCAACACCCGCAGGTGAGCAAGCTGTTCGGTGCCGATGCCCTGTGCGACGACCTGGCGCGGCGAGTCGCTCCGCAGCTGCAGCAGGCCGAACTGGAACAGGCACAAGCCCTGCTCGACAGTCCCCTGGCAGAGCGTTTTACCGCCGCCGAGCGGGCCGTGGGCGAAGAGCCCGGTGGGCTGAAAACCTATACCGAGCAACTGGCTAGTCGCCCACCGCGTGCCGAGCGCGTGGAACTGGTGCACCAGCTGGATCGGCAGGCCCACACCAGCGAGCTGGCCACCCTGCTGCGCTACGAGGCCGGCAAGACCCAGGCCTGGCTCAGCGTGCTCAAGCGTGGGCAGAAGATCGACGAGCAGACCCTGACCACGCAGACGGCCAAACAGCGCGAGAGCCTGCAGCAGTCCAGCCAGAAAGGGGTCGAAGCCTTCATGCTGTATGCCTACCGCGGCATGCCCAGCCCGGAACTGGGCGAGTACGTAGCGCTGTATCAACAGCCCGCCGTGAAGAAGCTGCTGGACGCCACCCTCAAGGCCTTGCCCGAAGTGTTCGCCGCGAAGCGTCAGCAGCTGAAATGAAACAGGGGGCCACAGCCCCCTGTTTTCTTACACCCGCGCCTCAGTGCGCCGGGTGGAATTGCGAGGCCAGCTCACGTAGCGCGGCCTCGGCTTCCAGTACCTTGCTCACCGCCTCCTCGGCCTTGTCGCGCGGAATCTCCAGGCGCTGCAGCAGGCTGTCGGGAATCTCTCCGGCCAGGCCGCTGCCGATACCGCGCTGACGCAGCAGGTTGACCGCCAGGTAGATCAGGTTGGCGTAGGCGCTGTGGCTGCCGCTGTAGTGAGGATCGTTCTGGAAACGCAGGGCGGTGGCCAGCTCCTCCGGCATATCCCAGAAACGCATCAGCCAGCTGCCGATCTGCTCGCGGGTAATGCCCAGCAGGTGCTGCTCGACATAGGGCGCGGCGAGGTGCGGATTGACCTCCAGATGGCGGCAGATCAGCGAGAAGTGCGGCGGAAACACATGCGCCAGCACCAGATAGCCGAAGTTGTGCAGCAGGCCGCCGAGGTAGGTCAGACCGGCCTCCGGGCGCTCGCCACGGGGCATGGCACGGGTCAGCCCTTCAATCACCGCGGCGGTGTAGATCGCCTGCTGCCAGTAGGGCGTGGTCTGTTGCGGCTGGTCCTTGGGCAGGCTGAGGGTCTTGCCCAAAGCGAGACCGAGAGCCAGGTTGATCACCAGATCGAAGCCCAGCACGCGGACGATGGCGTCCTCCACCGAGCGGATCTTGCCGGGCGCCGCGTAGTACGGCGAAGCCGCCCAACTGACCACCTGCGCGGCCAGCGCCGGATCGGTCTCGACCACGCCGGTGATGTCATCCACCGTGGCATCCGGATCGACGCGCAGCTTGACAATCTTCTGCGCGGTTTCCGGCAGCGGCGGAATCTCGATGGTTTCTTCCAGACGCTGCTGGATACGGCGCGCCGTGAAATTCTGCACCGCCAGGGTAATCTCGGCACGGTCGTCGTCGGGACGGTCGAGGTTCGGACGGATATTGGCCAGCGGTTCGCCAAAGCGCGCGGCACTCGCCTTGGCCAGCAGCGGCTTGAAGTCGGCACTGGCGATTTCCAGCAGCAGCCCGGGCGTACCGGAGTCCAGCAGCAGGGTCTCTTGCTGCAGCAGACGCTCGTCATACAGGCAGGGCGAGCTGGTCAGCGGCGGCAGGGCCGGCAGGCTGTGCAGATCGTGCTTGCCGAGCATGCGCTCCAGGCGCTCGGGTTTGACCGCCACCAGCTTGCGGCCGGTGAGTTCGGCCAGGCGAGCCAGATCGAGCAGTTGATCGCGCGGAAACAGCGCCAGCAGGGCGCCCACCGCGTCGTCCAGGAGGACCGCCTGCACCCGCTGCGCCGGGTCCTGTTCGGCACATTCGGCCACCGCCCGGTAGGCAATGCCGACCTTGGCCAGCAATTGCTGGATCATCATCGGAACCTGCGGCGTGGTATCGGGGGCGAGGGCGACTTCGGTCATGACGGTAACTCGGCGGCGATCATTTTCCGCAGTATAACCAGCCCCATGCATTGCGGGTGTGGCGGTCGTCGATTGCTTCACACTTGACCATATTGCTGGCCATGCCGCAGCCAGCGCTGCAGCAGCGGGCTGACCCGCTCCGGCCAGCGCGCCAGGAGCTCCTGGGCGGCATCGCGCACCGCCGGCAGCAGCTCGGCGTCGCGCATCAGGTCAGCGACCTTGAACTGCAGCAGGCCGGTCTGACGGGTGCCGAGCATCTCGCCGGGGCCTCGCAGCTCCAGATCCTTCTCGGCGATCACGAAGCCGTCGCAGGTCTCGCGCATGATCCCCAGGCGTTCACGCCCCAGCTGTGACAGCGGCGCGTGGTAGAGCAGCACGCAGTGGCTGGCGGCGCTGCCGCGACCAACCCGGCCGCGCAGCTGATGCAGCTGGGCCAGGCCCAGCCGCTCGGGGTTCTCGATAATCATCAGGCTGGCATTGGGCACGTCGACGCCGACCTCGATCACCGTGGTGGCGACCAGCAGCTGCAGCTCGCCGCGCTTGAACTCATCCATCACCGCCGCCTTCTCGGCAGGCTTCATGCGGCCGTGGATCAGGCCGACGCGCAGTTCGCCCAAGGCCGCCGACAGCTCTTCGTAGCTGGTCTCGGCAGCCTGGCAGGTAAGTTCCTCGGACTCCTCGATCAGCGTGCACACCCAGTAGGCCTGGCGCCCTTCGCGGCAGGCAATGCGCACCCGCTCGACCACCTCCAGGCGGCGGCTGTCGGCGATCACCAGGGTGTTCACCGGCGTACGCCCCGGCGGCAGCTCATCGAGAATCGACGTGTCCAGGTCGGCGTAGGCGCTCATCGCCAGCGTTCTGGGGATGGGCGTGGCCGTCATGATCAGTTGGTGCGGGCTGAGACGACCATCGATACCCTTGTTGCGCAGCGCCAGACGCTGCTGCACGCCGAAGCGGTGCTGCTCATCGATGATCACCAGCGCCAAGCGCTTGAACTGCACCTCGTCCTGGAACAGCGCGTGGGTGCCGACCACCATCGGCGTGCCGCCGGCGATCTGTTCCAGCGCCGCCGCGCGTGCCTTGCCCTTGAGCTTGCCGGCCAACCAGGCGACCTCGATGCCCAGCGGCGCCAGCCAGCGGCTGAAGTTGAGGAAATGCTGCTCGGCGAGAATCTCGGTCGGCGCCATCAGCGCCACCTGATAGCCGGCCTCCAGCGCCTGCAAGGCGGCCAGCGCGGCGACCACGGTCTTGCCGGCACCGACGTCGCCCTGCACCAGTCGCAGCATCGGCTCTGGCTGGCTGAGGTCGTAGGCAATCTCCTGGCCGACCCGGCGCTGCGCCCCAGTGGGCTGGAAGCCGAGGTTGGCAATGAAGCGCGCCGGCAGCGTCTGCGCCGGCGGCAGGACGGGCGCGCGCTGGGCGCGCAGGGTTTCCCGCAGGCGCTGCAGCGACAGCTGGTGAGTCAGCAGTTCCTCGAACACCAGGCGCTGCTGGGCCCAGTGCTGTCCCTCGGCGAGGGCGTCGAGATCGGTATTCGGTGGTGGCCGGTGCAGAGTACGCAGGGCGTCGGCCAGAGGGCCGAGCTGGTACTGCGCGATCATCTCGGCCGGCAGCCAGTCCGGCAAGCTGTGCGGCCCGAGGCGGCCCAGGGCCTGCTCGCTGAGCTGGCGCAGGCGCTGCTGGGTCAGACCTTCGGTGGTCGGGTAGATCGGCGTCAGGGTCTGCTCCACCGGCGCCGACTCGTCACCCTGCTGGGCGCGGTATTCCGGGTGATAGATTTCCAGGCCCGTCGCTCCGGGGCGCACTTCACCGTAGCAGCGCAGCGCCGTGCCGCGCTTGAGGCCGTCCTTCTGCGCCTGGCTGAAATGGAAGAAGCGCAGGCTGAGGGTGCCGCTGCCATCCTGCAGGCGCACCAGCAGGCTGCGCCGGCGGCCCATGACCACATCGGCGCCAGCCACGACCCCTTCGACCACGGCATCCTGGCCGGGACGCAAGGCGCCGATGGGCGTGATGCGGGTGCGGTCCTGATAACGCAGTGGCAGATGGAACAGCACGTCCTGCAGATTTTCCAGGCCCACGCGGGCCAGCTTCTCGGCCAGCGCTTCACCCACGCCCTTGAGTGCCGTCACCGGCACCTGCGCCAGTTCGGTCATGCGGAGGGCGCGCGCGCCACCGAACACAGGCGGATGGAGTCGGCGAGGATCTCGATCGCCTTCGGCCTCGGGAAGCTGGCACGCCAGGCAATGGCCACGGTACGGAAAGGCACCGGCCCGGCGAAGGGACGCACCTCGATCACGCCGGGCGCATAGTGGTGGCTGTCCACCGCAGAGAACGGCAGCACCGACACACCAAGCCCCGAGGCGACCATGTGGCGGATGGTTTCCAGCGAGCTGGATTCGACCGTGATGTGCTTGGCCTCATCCTTGCCACGGGTGGTCGGGCAAGCCTCCAGCACCTGGTCGCGGAAGCAGTGGCCTTCGCCGAGCAGAAGCAGGCTCTTGTCGTTGAGCAGCTCGTTCTCGATGGCCTTCTTGGCCGTCCACGGATGGTTGGCCGGCATCAGTACGTAGAAGGGTTCGTCGTACAGCGGCAGGGTCAGCACGTCGGCCTCCTGGAACGGAAGGGCGATGATCACCGCGTCCAGCTCACCGGTGCGCAGCTTGTCGCGCAGCACGTGGGTGAAGTTTTCCTCGATGTACAGCGGCATGTCGGGAGCAACCCGGTGCAGCTGCGGGATCAGATGGGGAAACAGGTAGGGGCCGATGGTGTAGATGGCACCGACCTTGAGCGGCGCAGCCAGCTGGTTCTTGCCGGCCTGGGCCAGCTCGCGGATGCCCTGAGCCTGCTCCAGCACCTTCTGCGCCTGGGCGACGATGCCCTCGCCGGTCGGTGTCAGGCGTACCGCCGTCTTGCTGCGTTCAAAGATCAGAACACCGAGCTCGTCTTCCAGCTTCTTCACCCCGACCGAGAGGGTGGGCTGGCTGACGTGGCAACGCTCGGCAGCACGGCCGAAGTGCTGCTCCTGGGCCAGAGTGACGATGTAGCGCAGCTCGGTGAGGGTCATAGTCAAATTCCATTGATTTGAGGCTAAGCATAGCCTCGCTCGTCAATGGAACCAACCCGGCAAGCGGGTGAAATCGCCCGAATTAGCCGCGTTTAAGCTCATAGACAATAGGCGCCACGATCTCCAGACGGCCATTGCTCAACAGCTCGCTGGGAGGAGGCGGCAACGGCTGAGCACGGCGAATCAGGTCCTGGGTGGCACGATCAAGCAGACGATTGCCCGACGGGCCGACCACGGCGTACTCCAGTACACGGCCCTGGGCATCGACGGTAAAGCGCAGCTTGCAGATGCGCACGCCCTCGCGCTCACGGCGCTTGGCCGCTTCCGGGTAACGCTTGTAGCGGCTGAGATGGCTGAACAGTTCGCTCTGCCAGGTCGGCACCGCCTTGCTCGGCGGGCTGGGCGGCGCGGTCTGGGCAGCCTTGGGCGCACTGGCCGGGCGCTGCTGAGCCATTGGCGGAGTGACGACCGGCGGCTGCGGTTTGGGTTGCACCTTGGGCGGCTGTGGCTTGGGTTTGGGCTTGTAGATAGCCAGCTTCGGCTTGGGCGCCTCCACCAGCTTGGGCTCGGGCGCCCTGACAACCGGCTGCGGCGGGGGCGGCGGTGCCACCACCGGCTGCGGCGCCAGCTCGACCATAATCGCGGCGGGCGGTAGCTCCATCGGCGGCAACGGGGCGTGCCAGAACCAGGCCCAGTAGCCCAGCCCCAGATGCAGGGCTAGGATCAGCAGCAGGCTGAATGCCCAGGTCGGCACCTGGCGCCACGCAAGGCTCACGACCGGCCTGCCGTTTCCAGGCCAACCAGGCCGATCTTCAGGTAGCCGGCGCCGCGCAGGGCGTCCATCACTTCCATCAGGCGCGCATAGTCGACGCCCTTGTCGCCGCGCACGAAGATGGTCTTGTCCTTGTCCTGCGCGGTGCGCTGGTCAAGCTGGGCACCCAGCTCAGCCTGCTCCACCGGGTCTTCACCGAGGAACAACTCGCCGTTGTCCTTGATGCTCAGGTAGATCGGTTTGTCCGGGCGTGGCTGCGGCTTGGCGGTGGAAGCCGGCAGGTCGATCTTCACGTCCACAGTCGCCAGGGGCGCGGCGACCATGAAGATGATCAGCAAAACCAGCATCACATCGATGAACGGCGTGACGTTGATCTCGTGGTTTTCCTGAAGGTCGTCGCCTTCGCTGAGGTGCAGGGCCATGCCGGGCTCAGCCTACCTTGACCACATGCGGCTGCACGCGTTCGGGCTGCTGCGGCTGGTCGAGGTCGCGGCTGACCAGCAGCAGCACCTGCGCCGAGGCATCGGCCACCTGCGCCTTGTAGGCGCTGATCGAGCGGGCAAACACGTTGTAGATGACCACTGCCGGAATCGCCGCCACCAGGCCGATGGCCGTGGCCAGCAGGGCTTCGGCGATGCCCGGCGCCACCACCGCGAGGTTGGTGGTCTGGGTTTTGGCGATACCGACGAAGCTGTTCATGATGCCCCAGACGGTGCCGAACAGGCCTACGAAGGGTGCCGTGGAACCAATGGTAGCCAGTACGCCGGTGCCCTGATTCATCTGCCTGCCACTGGCGGCGACCAGGCGCTCCAGACGGAAGGCCACTCGCTCCTTGATGCCATCCTTGGACTGGGTGCCAGCGGACAGACGCAGCTCTTCCTGAGCGTCAGCGATCAGCGTCTGGCTCAGGCTGCGGTCACCCAGGCCAAGTGCAGCAGCCTGATTCAGGCTGCGCAGGCCCTTGAGAGCAGCCAGCTCGCCACGAAGACGGCGACGCGCGAGAAGAATTTCCAGGCCCTTGGCCAGCCAGATGGTCCAGGTAATCACCGAGGCCAGGGCCAGGCCGATCATCACGCCCTTCACCACCACATCGGCGTTCTGGTACATGCCCCAGGGCGACAGGTCATGGGCAAGCACCTCGCCTTCGCTGAGGCTCTCCTCGCCGCCGGCGGCCGACACGTCCACCGAACCGCCAGCGTCCTCGCCAGTCGCCGGCGCACTAACCGGAGCGGCAGCTGCAGGGGCAGTTACCGGGCCAGTCTCGGCCTGAGCCGGCAAAACGCCCAGCAGCAAACCGCCGAGCAGGACGGACAAGGTGAAGCGACGGGCAATGGCGATAGTCATGAGGCGGCCCTGCGTTGGGTAAATGGCGACACATGGGTGTTGCTGAATATTATTGCAAATCCTTCTCATTAACAGAAGTGCTTTATTCGCAATCTGTACCTGACCTCGCCTGCGGGGTAGCCTGTTGGGGCATTCAACACTGGAGCCACTATGTCCCCGACCCTGTTGATCGCCGGCTGCGGCGATGTTGGCAACCGTCTGGCCGAGTCACCTATTTTGGCCGAGTGGACGCGTTACGGCTTGCGGCGAGATGCCTCGCGACTTTCTGTCGCAGCCCTCCCGGTGCCCGCAGACCTCCAGCAGAGCACGCGGCCGGCAGCCTGGCCAACCGGCGCCATCGACTACCTGGTGTACTGCGTGGCGGCCGGGCAGAGCGACGAAGCCGGTTATCGCGCCGCCTATGTGGACGGCCTGCAACGTGTGCTCGACTGGCTGGCGCAGAGCGGGCAGCGCCCTCGTCGCCTGCTGTTCGTCTCCAGCACCAGCGTCTACGGCCAGCAACAGGGCGAATGGGTCGATGAAACATCGCCGGCACTGGCCGAGGGGTTCTCCGGGCGCATTCTGCGTGAGGCCGAGCAGCTGGCACTGGGCAGCAGCATCCCGGCCAGCGTGGTGCGCCTAAGCGGCATCTACGGCCCCGGCCGGCAGTGGCTGCTCAATCAGGTACGCCAGGGCTACCGGGTCGCGACCGAACCACCGCTGTATGGCAATCGCATCCATGCCGACGATGCCGCCGGCCTACTGGCCTTCCTGCTGGATGCCGACTGGCGCGGGGTGGCGCTGGAAGACTGCTACATCGGCGTCGACGACGAGCCCGCTCCGCTACACGAAGTGGTCGAATGGCTGCGTGGCGAGCTGGGCGTCACCCAGTGGAGCGACACCGCCCAGGTACGTCGTGCCGGCAGCAAGCGCTGTCGCAACAGCCGTGCCCGGGCACTGGGCTGGGCGCCGCAGTATCCCAGCTATCGCGAAGGCTACCGGGCGCTGCTGCAAGGCTGAGGCCCGCGCCCCTCAGCCATCACGACGGCTGGAGGAGCGCACCAGGGCAGCGACCCGCTGCGGCTTGCAGTTGAGGTAGGCCGAGTTCTGCAACCAGCGCCGATCCGGGTACCAGGAAAACATGAACTGGCCGCCCTTGAGCTGGTCGACCACCATGCGCCCGACCTCAGGGCGCACCGCCGGACAACCCAGGCTGCGGCCGATGCGGCCCTGACTGCGCACCAGACGAGGATCAACGTAGCTGGCCGAGTGAATGACGATGGCCCGCTCGCGCGCGCGATCGTTGATACCCGGCTCCAGGCCATCCATGCGCAGCGAATAGCCATGCTTGCCCTGATAACTCTCCGCGGTGCGGAACAGGCCGAGGCTGGACTGGTGACTACCGTCGCTGTTGGAAAAGCGCGTGGCGAGATTCTCCCCGGACTGCCGGCCATGGGCGACGAAGTCGCGCAGCAGCACGCGCTGGCGCTTGAGGTCGAAAATCCACAGACGCCGTGCCGTGGACGGCAACGAGTAGTCGATTACGGCCAGACGCTGGGCCGGCTGGGCGCCGTTGTTGACGGCGCACTGCATGGCCGCCACGGCATGCCGCAGGGCCTCTTTATTGAGGCCGGGGGCCGCTCGCGACAGGCTGTCGAGCAAAGGCTGGTAGGCGGGGCTGCTACTCGCCAACACCGGCGAGGAAAACAGCCAAAGCCCTGCCGCGCACAGGCAGAGCTGGCGAATCAATCCGGACATGCGCAAAAAACCTCTGGTAACGCACTCCCGACTTCCTGTCTGAGTCCCTGGGCCAACCTATACTTTTTCTGGAAAGGCGGTCAGATTGAGCAACACGACCCTTCTGTGACCATGGACTGGAGCAGCACAGTTGTACAAAAAGTGGGCATCTTACCTGAGCATCGGCCTGCTGGCCCTGCCACTGGTCGCACGCAGCGAGAGCTCGACAGGCAGCGCAAGCGACGTCGACAACAACCTGCCCAGCCAGTTGAGCACAGTCTGCGCAACCCTGCCAACCAGCCTGGATACCTCAGCTCAGAGCCTTCTTGCGCAGTTCTACCGGCAACTGGGCGAGCCAACCCTGTGGCACGACGAAACCCGCCTGCAGACCCTGCGCGAGCAATTGCAACAGCTCGCCGATGACGGCCTCGACCCTGGCGACTACCCCCTGCCCACCCAGGGCGAGCCCGTCTGCCGCGAGCTACTGACCAGCCACAGCTTCCTGCGCGCCCTGCAGCACCTGCATTTCGGCCGCCTCCCCCCGGCCCAGCGGGAGCCGCTGTGGCGCCCCGCGGATCAGCCCGGCATCGACCCACAACTGGCGCTGCTGTCCATTGCGCCCTTTGCCGTTGACGACCCGGCCAATGCCTTCGACCTGGCCCGCCCGGCCCTGCCGGCCTATCAGAGCCTGCGCCAGGCCTACGCCAAACTGCGACTGGCAGACCTGCCCAGCTGGCAGCCGATTGCCGCCGGCCCGCTGCTCAAACCGGAGCGCAGCGATCCACGGGTACCGCAGCTGTATCAGCGTCTGCATGAGGCTGGCTATCTGCAGGCCCTGCCGGACCCGGTTGGCGAACGCTACGACAGCACGCTCTTGGCCGCTGTCGAACGCTTCCAGAATGAGCATGGCCTGCAGGCCGACGGCATTATCGGCCCGGCCACCCTGAGCGCACTGAACGTGAGTCCGCTGCAGCGACGCAGCCAGCTGCGGGTCAACCTAGAGCGCCTGCGCTGGCTGCACCGCGATATGCCCAGTGACGGCCTGCTGGTCAACATCGCCGCTGCCGAACTGCGCCTGTACAAGGCCGGCGAGCTGGTGTGGCAGACCCGCACCCAGGTCGGCCGCCCCGAGCGCCGCTCGCCGCAGCTGCTGTCTCAGGTCTCACGCATCACCCTCAACCCGACCTGGAGCGTGCCGCCGACCATCCTGCGCGAGGACAAGCTGCCGGAGATTCGCCGCGATATCGGCTTTCTCGCCAAACATGACATGCGCGTGCTCGACCGCGACGGCAACAGCCTCGATCCGGAGCAGATCGACTGGGACAACCCCGGCAACATTCAGCTGCGTCAGGACGCCGGACCGAACAATCCGCTGGGGCGCATGGCTCTGCGCTTTGCCAACCCTTATTCCGTCTACATGCACGACACCCCCAGCCAGGCGCTGTTCGCCAAGGCGCCGCGCGCCTTCAGCTCCGGCTGCGTGCGGGTCGAAGCCATCAGCGAGCTGGCCACCCTGCTGCTGGCACCGGACGAACTGCCCCAGGTCGAAACCCTCCTGGCCAGCGGCAAGACCCGCGACTACCGCCTGCGCCAGCCAGTGCCGCTACTGATGGCCTACTGGACTGTCGAGGTCGACGCCCAGGGCCAGCCGCGCTTCCTGCCCGATATCTACCAGCGCGACGACGCCCTGGCCGTCGCCCTGGACCGCGCGGCACCCTGACCCGCCTTGGGCTGCACGGCAGCGCGCGGCTGTGTTTAGATGACCCGCTACAGACAAGCGCAATACAACCAAGAGCAACACAACAGGAGTGGTGATTGATGGAAATCGGTGGCGTGCTGTTTCTCTTCGTTGGCCTGGCCGTGGCCATCGTCTTCATGGGCTTCAAGGTGGTGCCGCAGGGCAGCGAGTGGACGGTGGAACGCTTCGGCCGCTACACCAACACGCTCAAGCCGGGGCTGAACATCATCGTCCCGGTGATGGACAAGATCGGCCGCAAGCTCAACGTGATGGAAAGCGTGCTGGACATCCCGCCGCAGGAAGTCATCACCGCCGACAACGCCACCGTGCAGATCGACGCCATCTGCTTCTTCCAGATCATCAACTCGGCTCAGGCCGCCTACGAGGTCAACAACCTCGAGCACGCCATCCGCAACCTGGTGATGACCAACATCCGTACCGTGCTTGGCTCGATGGAGCTGGATGCCATGCTCGGCCAGCGTGACGCGATCAACGAGCGCCTGCTCAAGACCGTGGACGAAGCCACCGCGCCCTGGGGCATCAAGATCACCCGTATCGAGATCAAGGACATCAGTCCGCCCGCCGACCTGATGGCCGCCATGTCCGGGCAGATGAAGGCCGAGCGCATCAAGCGCGCGCAGATTCTCGAAGCCGAAGGCCAGCGGGCCGCGGCCATCCTCACCGCCGAAGGGCAGAAGCAGGGCGACATCCTCAAGGCCGAAGGTCAGCGCGCTGCCGCCTTCCTCGAAGCCGAGGCCCGCGAGCGCGCGGCCAAGGCCGAAGCCGAGGCTACCCGCATGGTGTCCGAGGCCATCGCTGCGGGTAACGTGCAGGCGGTCAACTACTTCGTCGCGCAGAAGTACATCGAAGCCCTGGGCCAGCTGGCCTCGGCCGACAACAGCAAGGTAATCCTCATGCCGCTGGAAGCCAGCCAGGTGATCGGCGCGGTGAGCGGCATCGGCGAAATCGTCAAGGCCACCTTCGACGGCCAGAAGAAGGGCTGACCCATGCTCGACTACCTGCAGCACCTGTCGTACTGGGATTGGCTGGGCCTGGGCACCCTGCTGCTGATCCTCGAGGTGTTCGGCGCCGGCGGCTACCTGCTGTGGGTCGGCATCGCCGCCGCCAGCGTCGGCGTGCTGACCTTCATCTTCCCCGGTCTGGACTGGACCTGGCAGTTCCTCCTGTTCGGCCTGTTCTCGGTGCTCAGCGCCGTGCTCTGGTGGCGGCGCCAGCGTGACAGCGCCAAGACCAGCGACCAGCCGGGACTGAACCAGCGCGGCAGCGAGCTGCTCGGGCGCCAGTTCAGCCTGCACGAGCCGATCATCGCCGGGCGCGGCAAGATCAAAGCCGGTGACACGCTGTGGCTGGTGATCGGTCCCGACCTGCCGGCGGGCAGCTCGGTGCGAGTGATCGGTCAGGAAGGTGTATTGCTCAAGGTGGAAGCCATCAGATAGCACCATCGTTCCAGCTCATGCATGATGTCGCCGCGACGCCCCATAAGAACAAGAGAGTCGACCATGCAGCATGAAATCCTCGCGCCCCTGCCCCTGCACCGCGCCGACGGTCAGCTCAACCAGCCGGGCTGGGCGCGCCTGGCCTACTGGCAATATCAGCGCAGCGCGGTGCCGGCGAGCAGTTGGCGGATCAAGGAGTGGGACTACTACGCGGTGGTTTCGCCCGAGGGTTTTGCCTTCAGCCTGACCGCCAGCAACCTCGGCTATGCCGGCCTCTATGCCCTCTGCGTGGTCGACCTGAATCAGGGCCGTTTCTGGCAGATTGATGCCCTGCAGGCCCTGCCCCTGAGGCGTCACGCCTTTCCGGAAAGCGCAGACAGCGGCAGCATCCGTTTTCGCAACAACAACCTCGACCTGCACATCCAGCGCATCGACGGCGAGCACCGCCTGCGTTTTGCCAGCCCGCGCATGGCCGGCCCGCACGGCAAGGGCATCGACGGTGAGCTGTATTTCCGCCAGCCTCCGCAGGAATCGCTCAACATCGCCACCGCCTGGCCGAACAGCAAGGCCTTCTACTACAACACCAAACTCAACTGCATGGCGGTGAGTGGCGAGTTCCGCCACGCTGGCAAGCATTACCAGTTGAGCCCGGTGCGCGATCTCGGCGTACTCGACTGGGGACGCGGTGTCTGGACCTACCGCAACACCTGGTACTGGGCCTCGGCCTCCGGCTTCGTCGATGGCGAAGCGTTCGGCTTCAACTTCGGCTACGGCTTCAGTGACCGCAGCCCGGCCAGCGAGAACCTGCTGCTGTACCGCGGCCGCGCGCACAAGCTTGACCAGATCATCTTTCACTTCGACCGCCGCAACTGGCTCAAGCCCTGGCGCATCAGCAGCAACGATGGTCGCGTCGAGCTGGAGTTCATTCCGCGGGTCGACCGCAATAGCCACTTCAATGCCCTGCTGATCGCCTCCGAACAGCATCAGGTGTTCGGCCACTACCGTGGCCACGTCACCCTGGACAACGGTCAGGTGCTGCAACTCGGCCACCTGCCCGGCTTCGCCGAGGAAGTGCGCAACCGCTGGTGAATGCCGCGAATGCGCAGCCGTACCCACTGCGGCGCGCCAGCGGCTGCTAGGCTGCGCGCTCCCTCATTTCGACAAGGAGCGTTGCATGCCCTCTTCCCTCTATCCGCTGCGCTGGGTGCTGATCCTACTGATCGCCTTCCAGGTGTTCTGGCTGGCCAGCGACCTGTTCGGCAGCCTGTTCAACCTGCCGCTCTACGAACTGATTCCCGATGCTGCCTGGAGCGCCCTGCGTCTGGGCAGCAACTGCCTGGAGCTGGTGTTCTACGTCATGCTGCTGGGACTGTTGGGCAAGCTGGCATTCAAGCCGGAAGCCTGAACCATATACTGAAACGACAAGGCCGCCCGAGGGCGGCCTTGTCATTGCTGCGGCAGGCTTACTGGTAGTCGGATACCGGTACGCAGGCGCAGAACAGGTTGCGGTCGCCATAGACGTTGTCGACCCGGTTCGCCGTCGGCCAGTACTTGTGCAGACGGGTATGAACGGTCGGGCTGACGGCCTGCTCGATGCTGTACGGACGCTCCCACACGCCGATCACGTCGGCCAGGGTGTGCGGTGCACGCTTGAGCGGATTGTCCTCGGCCGGCCACTCGCCGCCCTGGACCTTGGCGATCTCGGCACGGATGTTGAGCATCGCCTCGATGAAACGATCCAGCTCATGCTTGGACTCGCTCTCGGTCGGCTCGATCATCAGCGTGCCCGGTACCGGGAAGCTCATGGTCGGGGCGTGGAAGCCGTAGTCCATCAAGCGCTTGGCCACGTCTTCCTCGCTGATGCCGGTTTCCGCCTTGAGCGGGCGCAGGTCGAGGATGCACTCGTGCGCCACGCGGCCGTTACGCCCGGAGTAGAGCACCGGGAAGGCTTCGCCCAGGGCCTTGGCCAGGTAGTTGGCGTTGAGGATGGCGACCTCGGTAGCATCGGCCAGCTGCGGGCCCATCATGGCGATGTACATCCAGCTGATCGGCAGGATGCTGGCACTGCCCCAGGGCGCGGCGCTGACCGCGCCGTTGCCCGGGTTCGGGCCCTTGAGCGGCACCACCGGGTGGTTGGCGACGAAGGGCGCCAGGTGCGCCTTGACGCCGATCGGGCCCATGCCCGGGCCGCCACCGCCGTGCGGGATGCAGAAGGTCTTGTGCAGGTTCATGTGCGACACGTCGGCGCCGATATCGGCCGGACGGGTCAGACCGACCTGGGCGTTGAGGTTGGCGCCGTCCATGTAGACCTGGCCGCCGTGGGCATGGATGACCTCGCAGATTTCGCGGATGCCTTCCTCGTACACGCCGTGGGTAGACGGGTAGGTGGCCATCAGGCAGGACAGCTGGTCGCCGGCTTCGGCGGCCTTCTTCTTCAGGTCTTCCAGATCGACGTTGCCCTGCTCGTCACAGGCGACTATGACCACGCGCATGCTGGCCATCTGCGCCGATGCCGGGTTGGTGCCGTGGGCCGAGGCCGGGATCAGGCAGATGTTGCGGTGCGCATCGCCACGGCTCTCGTGGTACTTGCGGATGGCCAGCAGGCCCGCGTACTCGCCCTGGGCGCCGGAGTTCGGCTGCATGCAGATGGCGTCGAAGCCGGTGATGGTGCAGAGCCAGGCTTCCAGCTCCTCGATCATCAGGCGGTAGCCCTCGGCCTGCTCGCGCGGCACGAAGGGGTGCAGGTTGGCGAACTCCGGCCAGGTGATGGGGATCATCTCGCTGGTGGCGTTGAGCTTCATGGTGCAGGAACCGAGCGGGATCATGGCGGCGTTGAGCGCCAGGTCCTTGTTCTCCAGCTGCTTGAGGTAGCGCAGCATCTCGGTTTCGCTGTGGTGGGCGTTGAACACCGGATGGGTCAGGTAGGCGGAGCTGCGCTCCAGGCCAACCGGGATGCCGCTGGCCACACCGGCGGCGTCCAGCGCGGCGACGTCCAGGCCGTGGCCTTCACCGAGGAACACGTCGAACAGGGCCTGCACGGTCTCGGCGCTGCAGGTCTCGTCGAGGCTGACGCCGACCTTGTCGGTGTCCACCGCGCGCAGGTTGATCTGGCGGGCGCGGGCGCGCTCCAGCACGTCGAAGCGCTGCGAGCCGATGGTCACGGTCAGGGTGTCGAAGAACTGCGCGTTGACGCGCTTCAGGCCCTTCTGTTCCAGGCCGGCGGCCAGCAGGGCGGTCAGGCGCTGCACGCGCTGGGCGATGCGCTTCAGGCCCTGCGGGCCGTGGTACACGGCGTAGAAGCTGGCGATATTGGCCAGCAGTACCTGGGCGGTACAGATGTTGGAGTTGGCCTTCTCGCGGCGGATGTGCTGCTCGCGGGTCTGCAGGGCCAGGCGCAGGGCGCTGTTGCCACGGGCGTCCTTGGACACGCCGATGATGCGGCCCGGCATGGCGCGCTTGTAGTCGTCGCGGCAGGCGAAGAAGGCGGCGTGCGGGCCACCGTAGCCCATCGGCACGCCGAAGCGCTGGGCCGAACCGAACACCACGTCGGCACCCAGCTCGCCCGGCGGGGTCAGCAGGATCAGGCTGAGAATGTCGGCCGACACGCAGGCCAGCGCCTGCTGGGCGTGCAGCTGGTCGATCAGCGGCTTGAGGTCGCGGATCTCGCCGAGGGTATCGGGGTACTGCAGCAGGCCACCGAACACCTGATGGTTGCCGAGGTTCTCCACCGCATCCACCACCACATCAAAGCCGAAGGCTTCGGCGCGGGTCTGCACCACGGAGATGGTCTGCGGGTGGCAGTTCTGGTCGACGAAGAACAGGTTGCTCTTGCTCTTGGCCACACGCTTGGCCATGGCCATG
Organism: Pseudomonas fluvialis; assembly: GCF_014207935.1. Classification (GTDB taxonomy): domain Bacteria; phylum Pseudomonadota; class Gammaproteobacteria; order Pseudomonadales; family Pseudomonadaceae; genus Aquipseudomonas; species Aquipseudomonas fluvialis_A. The sequence continues at coordinate 298,937 of NZ_JACHLL010000005.1, forward strand.
GCTTCGGCTGCCGCAGTGGCCTCGTCCAGCAGCGAGGCACTGGCCAGGTCCAGACCGGTCAGGTCGATGGTCAGCTGCTGGAAGTTCAGCAGGGCTTCCAGACGACCCTGGGCGATTTCCGGCTGGTAAGGGGTGTAGGCGGTGTACCAGCCCGGGTTCTCCAGCACGTTGCGCAGGATGACAGTCGGGGTCAGGGTGCCGTGGTAGCCCATGCCGATCAGGCTGGTCCAAGTCTGGTTCTGTGCCGCATAGCCCTTGAGCTTGGCCAGCGCGCCCTGCTCGTCCAGCGCCGCCGGCAGCGCCAGCGGGCCGCCCAGGCGGATGGCCGGCGGCACGGTCTGGGCAATCAGCTCGGCGCGGGTGGCGACGCCGAGGGTGGCGAGCATCGTCTGCTGTTCGTTGGCATCCGGGCCAAGGTGGCGCTGGAGGAAGGCATCCGGCTGCTGCAGCTGGGTGAGGGTCGGGTTCTGCGACATGAAGGTGGACCTCGGAAAAAGACAAAGCCCCGACGAATCAGGGCTTTGCGGAGATAACGGTGATCAGGCGTTGCAGGCGGCAGCGTAGCCGTCGGCATCCAGCAGCTTGTCCAGTTCGGCGGCGTCGGCCGGCTTCACCTTGAAGAACCAGTTGGCGTAAGGATCGGCGTTGACCAGCTCGGGGCTGTCGACCAGCGCCTCGTTGACCGCGACGATCTCGCCGGCGATCGGGGTGTAGATGTCCGAAGCGGCCTTGACCGACTCGACCACACCGGCTTCCTGACCGGCGGCCAGCTCGGCGCCGACTTCCGGCAGCTCGACGAAGACCACGTCACCCAGGGCTTCCTGGGCATGGTCGGAAATACCGACGGTCACGGTGCCATCGGCTTCCAGGCGGGCCCATTCGTGGCTGGCGGCATAACGCAGATCGGCGGGGATATTGCTCATGGGATCATCCTCAAAAAAGTGTCCAACGGCGCGTAGCCGTCAAGAATAGGTCAAATCAGCGCTTTGCCGTGGCGAACGAAGTTGGCCTGCACCACGCGCACGGGGAACCACTTGCCACGGATTTCCACCTCGGCGCGGTCGCCGGTACCCGCCGGCACGCGGGCCAGGGCGATGGATTTGCCGAGGGTCGGGGAGAAGCTGCCACTGGTGATCTCGCCTTCACCGACGCCTTCAACGCGCACCACCTGGTGGGCGCGCAGCACGCCGCGCTCTTCCAACACCAGGCCGACCAGCTTGGGCTGATCACCGGCGGCACGCTGAGCTTCGAGCACGGCACGGCCGACGAACTGGCGCTCGGCCGGCTCCCAGGCGATGGTCCAGCCCATATTGGCCGCCAGCGGCGAGACTTCTTCGGTCATGTCCTGGCCATAGAGGTTCATCCCGGCTTCCAGGCGCAGGGTGTCGCGCGCACCGAGACCGGCCGGCGCGATGCCCGCACCCACCAGCTCGTTGAGGAAGCCCGGAGCCTGTTCGGCCGGCAGCATGATTTCCAGACCGTCCTCACCGGTGTAGCCGGTGCGGGCGATGAACCAGTCGCCTTCCGGCAGACCCTGGAACGGTTTCAATTCATGGATCAGCGCGGCGCGCGCGGCGGAGACCAACTCGGCGGTCTTGGCGCGGGCCTGAGGGCCCTGCACGGCGAGCATGGCCAGACCGGCCTGATGCTGCAGGGCAACGTCGAAGCCAGCGCTCTGCTGCTGCATCCAGGCCAGGTCCTTGTCGCGGGTGGAAGCGTTGACCACCACGCGGTAACCCTCGGCGGTGAGGTAGACGATCAGGTCGTCGATCACCCCGCCCTGTTCATTGAGCATGCCGCTGTAGAGCGCCTTGCCCAGCACCTGCAGGCGCTCGACATCGTTGGCCAGCAAGTGCTGCAGGTAGGCCTTGGCCTGGCTGCCAGTCACGTCGACCACGGTCATGTGGGACACGTCGAACACACCGCAGTCGCGACGCACCTGGTGGTGCTCCTCAACCTGCGAGCCGTAGTGCAACGGCATGTCCCAGCCGCCGAAATCGACGATCTTGGCGCCAAGGGCGACGTGCAGGTCATACAGGGGGGTACGCTGTCCCATGCAAAGCTCCGGAATATCGATCGGATGACGCTCGCCGGCGGACCGGCGAGAAGCGGCGCGCATTGTAGCCGCTGGCGGGGGGTTCGGTCACCCCAGGCGACGGGCGCGCTCCTGCAGACTCAGTGCCCGGGACGCCGCGCCGAGCGGCGGATCAGCAGGATCACCGGTAGAAGACCGACCAGCATCAGGCTCAACGCCGGCAGCGAGGCGCGTGCCCACTCCCCCTCGCTGGTCATCTCAAACACGCGCACGGCCAGGGTGTCCCAGCCGAAGGGGCGCATCAGCAGGGTGGCGGGCATTTCCTTGAGCACATCGACGAATACCAGCAGCGCGGCGCTAAGGACACCCGGCAACAGCAGCGGCAAATAGACGCGGCCAAACAGTCGTAGGCCGCCGGCGCCGAGGCTGCGCGAGGCCTCCGGCAGGGACGGACGAATCCGCGCCAGGCTGCCTTCGAGAGGACCGTAAGCCACCGCCATAAAGCGGATCACGTAGGCCAGCAACAGCGCTGCCAGGCTGCCCAGCAGCAGAGGCTTGCCGGCGCCGCCCAGGGCCTGGGACAACGGGATCACCAGCTGATTATCCAGATAACTGAAGGCCAGCATGATCGACACCGCCAGCATCGAACCGGGCAACGCATAGCCCAGGTTGGCCAGCCCCACCAGGCTGCGCATCGGGCGCGTCGGCGTCTGCCGCCGGGCAAAGGCCAGCAGCAGCGCCAGCGCCACGGTGAACAGGGCGGCCAGGGCGCCGAGGTAGAGGGTGTGGCCGATCAGGCCGAGGTAGCGCTCGTCGATATCGAAACGCCCGCGCTGCCAGAACCACACCAGCAGTTGCAGCAGAGGCACCACGAAGGCGCAGAGGAACACCAGCGCACACCAGCTGCTCGCGGCCAGCGCCTTCCAGCCGCGCAGGCGGTACAGCGCCTGACTGCGTGCGCGCTCCTGCACCGGACGGGTCGCGCCACGGGCACGACGCTCGCCATAGAGCACCAGCATCACCGCCAACAACAGCAGACTGGCCAGCTGGGTCGCGCTCTGCAGGCTGTAGAAGCTGTACCAGGTCTTGTAGATGGCCGTGGTGAAGGTATCGAAGTTGAAGGCCGCCACCGCGCCGAAGTCGGCCAGGGTCTCCATGATCGCCAGCGCCAGCCCGGCACCGATGGCCGGCCGCGCCATCGGCAGGGCCACCCGCCAGAAGGCCTGCCAGGGCGACAGCCCGAGCACCCTTGCCGCCTCCATCAGGCCGCGTCCCTGAGCCAGGAAGGCGCCGCGGGCGAGCAGGTAGACGTAGGGGTAAAACACCAGCACCAGCACCACGATCACACCGCCGGTGGAGCGCACCCGCGGCAGTCTGAGCCCGCTGCCGAACCACTCACGCAGCAGCGTCTGCACTGGCCCGGCAAAGTCCAGCAGACCAATAAAGACAAACGCCAGCACATAGGCCGGGATAGCAAAGGGCAGCATCAGCGCCCAGTCCAGCCAGCGCCGCCCCGGAAATTCGCACAGCGCCGTGAGCCAGGCCAGGCTCACACCGAGGACGACCACGCCGATGGCCACCCCCAACACCAAGGTCAGGGTGTTGCCCAGCAGGCGCGGCAGCTGGGTCTCCCACAGGTGCGCCCAGATCGCCGCATCCACCTCGTGCCAGGCCAGTAGCATGACCGACAGCGGCAGCAGCACCAGCAAGGCAATGGTGGCAGCGATGGGGTACCAGCGGCGCTGGGCGGGATGGGCCACGCAAGATCCTCAACTAGAAAACACGACGCCCCAGCTTGAGCCGGGGCGCCGAGTATAACGGGGAAGATTCAGGCTTGAGTGCGTCTCAGCCGGCGTTGATCAGTTCCAGCCGGCGCGATCCATCAGCATGGTCGCCTCGGCCTGACGCTTGCCGGCCACTTCCATCGGCACACTGTCGGCCTTGAAGCTGCCCCAGGCAGCGACTTCGGCAGACGGCTTGATCGCTGGGTTGGCCGGGTATTCCTGATTCACATCGGCGAACAGGCTCTGCGCCTCGGCGCTGGTCATCCACTCCAGCAGCTTCTGCGCCTCGGCGGCGTGCGGGGCATGGGCGGTGACGCCGGCGCCCGACATATTCACGTGCACGCCACGGTCGGCCTGGTTCGGCCAGAAGGGCTTCACTTTCAGCGACGGCTGCTGCTTGTGCAGACGGCCGTAGTAGTAGGTGTTGGCCATGCCCACGTCGCACTGACCGGCATCGATGGCCTGCAGCAGCGCGGTGTCATCGGCGAACACATCGGTGGCCAGATTGTTCATCCAGCCTTTGATGATTTCCTCGGTCTTGGCCGCACCATGGGCCTCGATCAGGGTGGCGGTCAGCGACTGGTTGTAGACCTTCTTGCTGGTGCGCAGGCACAGACGGCCTTCCCAGTTGCTGTCGGCCAGGGCTTCGTAGGTCGACAGTTCTTCCGGCTTCACGCGCTCGGTGGAGTAGAAGATGGTCCGCGCGCGCAGCGACAGGCCAGTCCAGGCGCCGGTGCTGGAACGGTACTGGGCCGGAATATTCGCCTCGATCACCTCGGACTTGAGCGGCTTGAGCACGCCCTCCTGCTCGGCCTGCCAGAGGTTGCCGGCATCGACGGTGATCAGCAGGTCGGCAGGCGTATTCGCACCCTCGGCTTTGAGGCGCGCCAGCAGCGGCGCTTCCTTGTCGGTGATGAACTTGATCGGCGTGCCGGTCTTGGCGGTATAGGCATCGAAGACCGGCTTGATCAGCTCGTCGATCCGCGCGGAATAAACCACCAGTTCATCGGCGGCCAGGGCCGGAGCGGCAAGGGCAGAAAGACTCAGGGCAGCAAACAGCGACTGGCGGATCGACATGGCAACAGCCTCGGCAGTTGGAAAAGTTGGCGAATGATAGTTACTCCTATTCGCCTTCTCAATCATCTTGCCAGTACAGGCGTTACCGGGTGTTGCGCGAAATCAAGATTGCGGCATGCGCAGAACTGAACTTAAGCGCGCGCCAGATCCGGCAGATCCCCCGACAACCCCAACGCCTGACGCACGAACAGGCTCTTGGCCTCGGGCAGGCCGTCGACCCAGTTGAGGCCGGCATTGCGCGCCCAGCGCAGCGGCAGAGGATCGGCCTGGAACAAACGCTCGAAGCCTTCCATCGCGGCCATCATGGCCAGGTTGTGCGGCATGCGCCGGCGCTCGAAGCGGCTCAGGGTCTTCTCGCTGGTCAGCGACTCGCCACGCTCCAGGGCATGCTGCAGCACCTCGGCCAGCACGGCGGCATCGAGGAAGCCGAGGTTGACGCCCTGCCCGGCCAGCGGGTGAATGGTGTGGGCGGCATCGCCGATCAGGGCCAGGCCAGGCTCGACATAACGCTTGGCATGCCGCTGACGCAGCGGCACGCAGACTCGTGGATCGGCCTGCTGCACTTCGCCCAGGCGCCATTCGAAGGCCTTGCCCAGCTCACGGCAGAAGGCCGCCTCGTCCAGCGCCATCAGGCGCTCCGCCTCGGCCGGTACTGTCGACCAGACGATCGAGCACCAGCGCTCGTCGCCCTCGCGGTTGAGCGGCAGGAAGGCCAGCGGACCGTCATCGGTGAAACGCTGCCAGGCAGTACGCTGGTGCGGCTGGGCACAGCGCACACTGGTGACGATGGCGTGGTGCAGGTAATCCCACTCGCGGGTGGCGCAACCGGCCAGACGGCGTACCGCCGAGTTGGCGCCATCGGCGGCCACCAGCAGTGGCGCGCGCAGTTCGCGGCCATCGCTGAGGGTCAGCAGCCAGTCATCGCCGCTACGGCGCAGCTGCTCCAGACGGGCATTGGGCAGCAGGCCGATGTCGCTGTCGAACAGCGCTTCGAGCAGGGCATCCTGCACCACGCGGTTCTCGACGATATGACCGAGCACCTCGGCATGTACGCTGGCCGCGGCAAAGTGCACCGAGCCGGTTCCCGAACCATCCCACACCTGCATCTCGCGGTAGGGCGAGGTGCGCCGGGCGACGATGCCCGGCCAGGCGCCGAGACGCAGCAGCACACGCCGGCTGGCTTCGGACAAGGCACTGACGCGCGGCTCGAAGGGCGCGCTGGCATCGAAAGGTTTCAGGCTGAGCGGGCCGCCATCCAGCAGCAGGATGCTCAGGCCACTGTCCTTGAGCGCCAGGGCCAGGGCACTGCCCACCATGCCGGCGCCAACGATGATCAGATCCGCACGCATTGCTGTTCCTTAGGCCGCTTGCCGCACGCGCGGCTTGAGCCGCACGTAGAGAGTCTTGTGCACCCGCGCTACCAGGGTGCCGTCGCCATCATGCACGTCGACGTGCAGTTGTGGCAGGTATTTGTCGCCGTCGGCGGTGTGCTGGCGAATCTCGTCAAGCAGTGCTTCGTCGATGCGGAAATCCGCATACACCGGGCCCTTGCCAGGCGCGATGAAGTCGATGCTGGCCGCCTTGTCCCAGACGATGTAATCGCTGCCCAGGTTTTCCATGACCATCAGCATGAAGAACGGATCGGTCATCGAATACAGCGAGCCGCCGAACTGGGTGCCAACATAGTTGCGGTTGTACCAGCCCAGCCCCATTTTCACCCGCACCTCGCGGAAGTCCCCAGCGATATGCTGGATGCGCACACCCGCGCCCAGGTAGGGCGGGTAGAAGTTCATTGCCCAGCGCAGCAGGCGCGCCTTGCGGGCCAGTTTGGCTTGTCTCATCACGTCTCTTCACGGGGCGCCAGCACGGCACCCGACAGCAGAATCATCTGCGACCGCATCATTATTAGAGCGGCCGCGTGCCCAGGCCCATGGCCTGGCGGGCAAACCAGTGTTTGGCCGGCGGCAGCAGGTCGAGGCCGAGCAGGCCCAGATTGCGCCCCGCCACCAGCAGCGGCTGAGCAGTGGAGAACAGCCTGGTCACCTGATCGGAAAAGCCCACGGTCAGTTGCTGGTCGAGGCGCTGACGCTGCAGGTAGTCCTGCAGCACGCTGAAATCGCCGGGAGTCGCCGGGCTGTCCAGCAGGGCTTCGGCCAGCGCCAGAGTATCGCGCAGCGACAGGTTGTACCCCTGTCCGGCGATGGGATGCAGGCTGTGCGCGGCATTGCCCAGCACCACCAGATGAGGCCGCACCTGCTCGCTGGCCTCGACCAGACTGAGCGGATAGAGATGCCGGGCGCCGACCTGAGTCAGGGCGCCCAGGCGATAGCCGAACACCTGTTGCAGCTCGGCGAGAAACTCGCGATCGGGCAACGCCGCCAGGCGCTGGGCGTCACCACCCTGACGTGTCCAGACCAGCGCGCTGCGGTTCTCCGACAGCGGCAACAGGGCCATCGGGCCTTCGTCGGTGAAACGCTCGAAGGCCTGCCCCTGATGGGCCTCGGCCGTGCTGATATTGGCGATCAGGGCGCTCTGCCCGTAAGGCGTGGCTTTCACCGCAATGCCCAGTTGCTCGCGCAGGCCGGAGCGGCCGCCATCGGCCAGCACGGCCAGGTCGCAGTCGAGCTGGCTGCCGTCATTCAGGGTCAGGCGATAACCGTCGCCGAGTGCCTGCAGGGCCGTGACTTCCGCCGGGCAGCGCCACTCGACCACCTCGGCATCCAGCGCCTGCCACAGGCACTGGCCGAGCCAGGCGTTCTCCACCACATAACCCAGCGCCGGCACGCCCTCGCTCTCGGCGCTGAGGCGGGTGGCGCCGAAGCGGCCACGGTCGGAGACGTGGATCTGGCGAATCGGCTCGGCACGGGCACTCAACGCTGGCCACAGGCCAAGGCGCTCGTAGATCTGCCGGGTACCGTAGGACAGCGCACTGGAGCGCGCGTCGTAACTGGGCTGGTAACTGTTGCCGGGGGCGAAGGGCTCGATCAGCACGATGCGCCAGCCACGCTGCCGGGCACCCTCCTGCAGAGCGAGAGCAAGGGAGGCGCCGACCAGACCGCCCCCGATAATCGCCAGCTGCACGCGGCTCATATCAGGCCGCCTGCTCGCGCGCGGCGGCCATCAGCGCTTCGATCTCGGCGACCGTCTTGGGCACACCGCCGGTAAGAATCTCGCAGCCAGTCTTGGTGACCACCACATCGTCCTCGATACGCACGCCGATACCGCGCCACTTCTTCGCCACGCGCTCGTCGTCAGCGGGGATATAGATGCCCGGTTCGACGGTCAGGGCCATGCCCGGCTCCAGCACGCGCCACTCGCCGCCGACCTTGTAGTCGCCGACATCGTGCACATCCATGCCCAGCCAGTGGCCGGCACGGTGCATGTAGTAGGCCTTGTAGCTTTCCGTTTCGATCACCTCGTCCAGCGTGCCGGCGAGCAGGCCCAGCTCCAGCAGCCCCTCGGCAATGACCCGCACGGTAGCCTCGTGGGCCTCGTTCCAGTGCTTGTCCGGGCCGATGGCGGCGAAAGCGGCTTCCTGGGCCTTGAGCACCAGCTCATAGATGGCCTTCTGCTCCGACGAGAAGGTGCCGTTGACCGGGAAGGTGCGGGTGATGTCGCTGGCGTAGCAGTCGATTTCGCAGCCGGCATCGATCAGGATCAGATCGCCATCCTTGAGCGGCGCATCGTTCTCGCGGTAGTGCAGGATGCAGGCGTTGCGGCCGCCGGCGACGATTGAGCCGTAGGCCGGCATCTTCGAGCCGTTCTTGCGGAAGATGTATTCCAGCTCGGCTTCCAGATGGTATTCGCTCAGGCCCGGGCGGGCCGTCTGCATGGCACGCACATGGGCCGCCGCGGAAATCTCGGCGGCCTCCTTCATCACCTTCACTTCGGCCGCGCTCTTGTACAGGCGCATGTCGTGCAGGAGATGGTCAAGGGCGACGAATTCGTTCGGCGGCTGCGCGCCCTGGCGGGCCTTGGAGCGGATCACGTTGATCCACTCCATCAAGCGGTGATCGAACTCCTGATTGCAGCCGATGGCGTAGTACACCCGCTCGCGCCCCTCGATCAGGCCGGGAAGGATGTCGTCGATATCGTTGATCGGGAAGGCATCGTCGGCGCCGAACTGGGCGATGGCGCCGTCCTGCCCGGCGCGCAGACCGTCCCACAGCTCGCGCTCGGGATCACGCTCGCGGCAGAACAGCACGTACTCGCCATGCTCGCGCCCGGGGATCAGCGCCAGCACCGCTTCCGGCTCGGGAAAACCGGTGAGGTACTGGAAATCGCTGTCCTGACGGTAGATGTGCTCGACATCGCGGTTGCGGATATAAACCGGCGCGGCCGGCAGGATGGCGATGCTGTTGGGCTCCATCTGCGCCATCAGCGCCTTGCGCCGGCGGGCATATTCAGCCTTGGGAATGCGCTGCATGGACAGGTGCTCGCTTAATGCAGAGAAGGTTTTTCGCTGGCCGCCGGCGCCGCCTTGGCGCACTCGGTGAACAGCAGCAACGGCGCCACGCGCAGGTACTCCATGACTTCCATGTAATCGTTCTCGCCGTCCTCGGTCTCATCCAGGTCGTTCTGTACCTGAGCGATGGAGGCCAGGTCCTGCAGCACTTCCATGGCCTCGGCCGACAGCGCGGCATCGCCGGCGGTCAGGCCGAAACCGCCGAGGAAGCCCTGGCACCACTGGCCCATGGCCACGGCACGCTCGGCCAACGGCGCGTCGTCGGACGGCAGCAACAGCACCACGGCCATCTCACTACCGGTCAATTCGGCCTTGACCATTTCCTGCAGGCCGATCAGCGCGGCGCGCACATTGTCCTGCGGTGCGCTGCCGAGCAGTTCGGCCGCATCCACCAGCCAGGGCTCGGACTCGAACCCGGCACCGGCACAGCTGCGACCGAGCAGCAGGCCGTGCAGTTCGGCGGGAGAAACAGCCTGGCCCTGGCTGGCCAGCAAGGCGGCGAAGGCGGCATAAGGGGTAGTGGCGGACATGACAGAACTCTTGGCAGATGACGCGCGATACAGGCAGCGAGACGGGTGCCCGCCGGCGTCGGAAAGAATCGGTAACCAGCCAGACGCGCCAATGGCGGCAAATGCCAATCAGCCCGTAGGCACCATCAGACGGCATGGCTAGAATGATGGCAGTATCCTAATCGACATAGCCCCCCACGCCTAGCGAGAGCCCATGGAAGACGCCGACCTGCACGCACTGACGGCGAAAGTCGAACTGCTGATTCAGCAGCTCGCTACCCTCAAGGCCCAGAACCGCCTGCTGCTGGCCGGCGAACGGGCGTGGCGCGAAGAGCGCTCCCAACTGATCGAAAAGAACGAAATGGCCCGGCACAAGGTCGAAGCGATGATCACCCGCCTGAAGGCCCTGGAGCAGGACTCATGAGCCAAGCCAACACCGTCACCCTGCAGATTCTCGACAAGGAATACCGCATCGCCTGTCCGGCGGAAGAGCGCGACAACCTGGAAAGCGCCGCCCGCTATCTGAATGACAAGATGCGCGAGATCCGCTCCAGCGGCAAAGTCATCGGTGCCGACCGCATCGCCGTGATGGCGGCGCTGAACATCACCCACGAACTGCTGCACAAGCAGCAGCAACTGACCAGCGAAGCTGCCGCCCAGCGGCATCAGGTGCGCGATCTGTTCGAGCGGGTCGAACATGCCCTGGCCGCCGATCCGAACAGCCACGAAGCCTGATGGCAAGCGTGGCGATTGCGGTATACTCGCCACAGCTCCCTGGTGTGTTTGCCAGTCGGTGATGTCCCTGAGCCGATACGCACAACCACGGGGGTTGCATGTTGGGGCCGGTGCGCATGTCCGCCTGACGGAAAGCCTTAACGCCTCCTGCAACCTCCACCTTGAACTTTCGGGTTCAAGGGCTAAACCGACAGCGGCACGACCGGGGAGTCGCTACCTACCATGATCGAAGCCGGCACCCTCAGCCGCCCGCAACTGCGCCGCCTGCTGCGCAACACCCGCCGCAACCTCTCGCCCCTGCAGCAACGCCTGGCCGCCCGCAATCTCTACCGCCAGCTGGCCCAGCATCCCGAATTCCGCCGCGCCCGTCGTATCAGCCTGTACCTGGCCAATGACGGCGAGATCGACCCTGCCCTGCTCCTCGCCGAAGCCCTGCGCCGGGGCAAACAGGTCTACCTGCCGGTTCTCAAGGCCTGGCCGCGCACCCAGATGAGCCTGCAACGCCTGTTGCCAGGAGAGCGCCTGCAACGCAATCGCTTTGGTATCGCCGAACCCAGGGCAAATCCGGCCCGGCAGATTCCCGTGTGGAGCCTCGGACTGATGCTGCTGCCGCTGGTGGGGTTCGATGAACATGGCGGCCGCCTGGGCATGGGGGGCGGTTTCTACGACCGCAGCCTGGCCTACCTGAAACGCCGCACGCACTGGCGCCAGCCACGGCTGATCGGCCTGGCCCACGAATGTCAGAAGGTGGATCGGCTGGCACTGGCCAGCTGGGATATGCCACTGACAGCGACAGTCAGCGACAGACAGTGGTATCGCCCGGGCACTGAGCCGAGCTAGCAGACAGGCGAGTCATCGCCCGAGAGAAAAGAAATTGCTGCGCATCCCTGCGCCAGACAGCAGCGGTCAGGGCTGCTGGACGGTCTGCGGAGCGTCCTGACGATCCCACAGACTCTGGGTGTAACCGGTGGTCACCACCCCAAGGCCAAACACGATGGCCAATACCCACAGAAGATCTGGCTTGCGCTTCATCGATTGCCTCCCCCTTAAAAGGCAAACTGACCACGATGGTCGACAGCATTGTTTTTATTGTTAGGTCGCACGGCAGTGCCAAGCTTAATCCCCCGCATTGTCTGACAACGTGAAGCGATGTGCAATTTTTCGCCACGATCGCCGCAGAACAGGCAAGATCTGCCGGAAGTGCCCCAAGGATCCGTACAGGAAAACCCCATGCCCCAGTACTGGCTGATGAAATCCGAGCCTGACGAACTGTCTATCCGCGACCTGCAGCGCCTCGGGCAGGCGCGCTGGGATGGCGTGCGCAACTATCAGGCGCGCAACTTCGTGCGCGCCATGCAGCCCGGCGACCTGTTCTTCTTCTACCACTCCAGTTGCCCGCAGCCGGGCATTGCCGGTATCGGCCGGATTGTCGGCGAGCCCTACCCCGACCCCACCGCACTGGAGCCCGCCAGCCATTATTTCGATGCCAAGGCCAGTGCCGAGAAAAACCCCTGGAGCGCCCGCGATGTGGCCTTCGTCGAAACCTTCGCCGAGGTGATCCGCCTGCCCCGCCTGAAAGCCTGCGCGGCGCTGGCCGAACTGCCACTGGTGCAGAAGGGCACGCGGCTGTCGGTGATGCCGGTCACGGCCGAGCAGTGGCAGGCCATTCTCGACTTGCGCTGAAGCTGTCCGGGCGGGCAAGTTAGCCGCCTGGCATTGACCTTTATCATGACGCTGCGCCGCTCAAGTCCGGGATAATCAGCGCAGCCTCGTCCGGAGTCACCCCATGTCGCACCGCCCTGCCCGCCTGCTCGCCATCCCCCTGGTCGCCGCCCTGCTTGGCGTGGGAGCCTTCGGCTACTGGAAGTCCATCCATGACCGCCTGCCCGAAGGCATCAGCCAGGGCAACGGCCGCCTGGAAGCCACCGAAGTGCAGATCGCCAGCAAGTACCCGGGCCGTTTGGCCGAAGTGCGGGTCGACGAGGGCGACCGGGTGGAGAAGGGCCAGCTGCTGGCCCGCCTCGATACCCGCACACTGGAGGCCCAGCGCGATCAGGCCAGCGCCGAAGTGCTGCGGGCCCGGGAGAACCTCGCCGCCGCCCTGGCCACCGTGGACCTGCGCGCCAGCGAACTGCGCCTGGCCGAACAGGAGCTCAAGCGTTTCCGCGAGCTGTTCCAGCGCGGCCACACCAGCCGGCAGATGCTCGACCAGCAGCAGAACCGCCACGACACGGCCAGCGCCGCCCTGAATGCCGCCAATGCCCAGGTCAGTGCCGCGCGCGCCGCCATTGGCGCGGCCGAGGCGCAGGTGGCGCAGCTGACCAGCGAGATCGACGACAGCAGCCTGCTCGCGCCGATGCCCGGCATCGTTCAGCTGCGCCTGGCCGAGCCCGGCGAGGTGCTGGGTGCCGGCGGCCGCGTGCTGCTGCTGATCAACCCGGCCGACCAGTACATGAACCTGTACCTGCCCGCCGCCCTCGCAGGTCGCCTGGCCCAGGGCGACGAAGCGCGCATCGTCCTCGACGCCCTGCCCGAGCAGGCGCTGCCAGCCAAGGTCAGCTATGTCGCCAGCAAGGCGCAGTTCACCCCCAAGGAAGTCGAGACCCGCGACGAGCGGCAGAAGCTGGTGTTCCGCGTCAAACTGCGCCTGACCGACCCGGCCGCCGTACCCCAGGCCAAACCCGGCATGCCCGGCGCCGGTTACGTGCGCAGTGCCGACGTGGACTGGCCGGCCAACCTGCAGTGAACGGCCGTGAACACTCCGAGCCTCGCGCATGACTGAGCTGGCACTGCGGGCCAGCGGCATCGGCCACGCCTATGGGCGGCAGACGGCGCTCAGCGACATCGGCTTCAGCCTGCCAGCCGGCAGCCGCTGCGGCCTGATCGGCCCGGACGGCGCCGGAAAATCCAGCCTGCTTGGCCTGATCGCCGGGGTAAAAACCCTGCAACAGGGCACGCTGGAGGTACTCGGCGGCCCGATCGACCAGCGTCGTCACCGCGCCAGCCTGTACCCACGCATCGCTTTCATGCCCCAGGGCCTGGGCCACAACCTCTACCCCGAACTGTCGATCCGCGAAAACATCCGTTTCTTCGCCACCCTGTTCGGCCTGTCGCGCACCCAATGCGACGAGCAGATGGCCCGCCTGCTGGCCGCCACCGACCTGGACCGTTTCGCCGAACGCCCGGCCGGCAAGCTCTCCGGCGGCATGAAGCAGAAACTCGGCCTGTGCTGCGCGCTGATCCACGAACCGGACCTGCTGATCCTCGACGAGCCGACCACCGGGGTCGACCCGCTGTCGCGCCGGCGCTTCTGGGAGCTGGTCGAGCGGGTACGCAGTGAGCGCCCGCAACTCACCCTGCTGGTGGCCACCGCCTACATGGAGGAAGCCGCGCAGTTCGAACACTGCCTGATGCTTGACCAGGGCCGCCTGCTGGCCGCCGGTCTGACCGCGGATCTGGCCGCCAGCACCGCCAGCGGCAAGCTGGATGATGCCTTCACCCATTTCCAGGGCGGCAGCGCACGCCAGCACGTGCCACTGGAAATCCCGCCGCTGGCCATCTCCCCGGAGACTGGCGGCGAGCGCGAGATTGCCATCGAGGCGCATGACCTGACCCTGCGCTTCGGCGACTTCACCGCGGTCAAGCAGGTCAACTTTGCCATCCGCCGCGGCGAGATCTTCGGTTTCCTCGGCTCCAACGGCTGCGGCAAGACCACCACCATGAAGGTGCTCACCGGCCTGCTGCCGGCCAGCGAGGGCAGCGCCAGGCTGCTCGGCCAGGCGGTGGATGCAGGCGACCTGGCCACGCGCAAGCGCGTCGGCTTCATGTCGCAGAGCTTCTCCCTGTATGGTGAGCTCAGCGTGCGGCAGAACCTCGAACTGCACGCCCGCCTGTTCGACTTGCCCAAGGCCGAGAGCCAGGCACGCAGTCAGTCCCTGATCGAACGCTTCGACCTCGGCGCCCATGCCGACGATCAGGCCGGCGAACTGCCACTGGGCCTGCGCCAGCGCCTGTCGCTGGCCGTGGCTGTGATCCACCGCCCGGAAGTGCTGATCCTCGACGAACCGACTTCCGGGGTCGACCCGGCCGCGCGCGACGACTTCTGGCGCCTGCTGGTGGAACTGTCCCGCGAACAGGGCGTGACCATCTTCCTGTCCACCCACTTCATGAACGAGGCCGAGCGTTGCGACCGCATCTCGCTGATGCACGCAGGCGAAGTGCTGGCCTGTGACACGCCGGCGGCCTTGCAGGCGCAACTGGGCGGCGACAGTCTGGAAGAAGCCTTCGTCCACTGCCTGGAGCAGGCTCAAGGGGACACTGCCGTCAGCAGCGAGCTGCCCGCCGGCACCAGCACCCAGCCGGACAACCCGCGCGGTTTCAGCCTGCGCCGGCTGCTGGCGGTATCCAGCCGCGAGGGCAAGGAGCTGCGCCGCGACCCGGTGCGCCTGGCGTTTGCCCTGGTCGGCGCGCTGTTCATGATGGTGATCTTCGGCTACGGCATTTCGCTGGATGTCGAGGACCTGGCCTTCGCCGCCTTCGATCAGGACAACTCCACGGAAAGTCGTGCCTACCTCGAAGCCTTCCGTGGCTCACGCTACTTCGCCGAACACGCGCCGATCCACTCGCCACAGGAACTGCACCGGCGCCTGCAACGCTCGGAGATCAAGCTGGCCCTGGAAATTCCGCCGGGCTTCGGCCGCGACCTGCAGGCCGGGCGGCAGCCACAGATTGGCGTCTGGCTGGACGGCGGCATGCCGTTTCGCGCTGAAACCAGCCGCAACTATGTCGAGGCCGTGCACCTGCTCAACCTGCAGCGCATGGCCGAGGAAAGCAGCCAGCCAACAGCCAGCGCCGAGCCGGCCAAGCTGGAGGTGCGCTTTCGCTACAACCAGGACGTGATCAGTGTTAACGCAATCGGCCCCGGGGTGATGGCCCTGGTGCTGGCCATGATTCCGGCCATGCTCACCGCCCTCGGTGTGGTGCGCGAGAAAGAGCTGGGCTCGATCACCAACTTCTACGCCACGCCGCTCAGCCGCCTGGAGTTTCTCCTCGGCAAGCAGCTGCCCTACGTGGCGTTGAGCCTGCTCAACCTGGCCCTGCTGGTCGCGCTCAACCGCTGGCTGTTCGGCGTGCCGTTCAAGGGCAGCGCGGCGACCCTGGCACTCGGCGGCCTGCTCTATGTGCTGGCCTGCACGAGCCTGGGGCTGCTGATCTCGTCGTTCACCCGCACGCAGATCGCCGCCATCCTCGGCACCATGATCATCACCACCCTGCCGACCATCCAGTTTTCCGGCCTGATCGTGCCGCGCTCGTCACTGGAGGGCGGCGCCGCGCTGATGGGCAATCTGTTCCCGGCCGGCTACTTCCTCGACATCGCCGTCGGCACCTTCACCAAGGCCCTCGGCCTGGCCGAGCTGTGGCCCAAGTGCCTGGCGCTGCTGGGCTTCTTCCTGGCGTTCAGCGGCCTCAGCCTGCTGTTGCTGAAGAAGCAGGAGGCCTGAGATGAGACAGAAGCTGGCGCACATCTTCCGCCTCGGCCTCAAGGAGCTGACCAGTCTGCGCCACGACACCGTGCTGCTGCTGTTTCTGGTCTACGCCTTCAGCGTGGCCATCTACATGCCCGCCGCCGGCTCCCTGCTCGGCGTGCACAACGCCAGTGCCGCCTTCGTCGACGAGGACCACAGCCAGATTTCCCGGCGCCTGGCCGAGTCCCTGCAGATGCCCGAGTTCCAGCCGCCGCTGATGCTCAGCCATGACCAGATCGATGCCGCGCTGGACAGCGGCCGGCAGACCTTCGTGATCAACGTGCCGGTGAATTTCCAGGCCGACCTGCTAGCCGGGCGCCAGCCGGAACTGCAGGTGAACATCGATGCCACCGCCATGAGCCAGGCCTTCATGGGCGCCGGCTACATCCGCCGCATCTTCCAGAGCGAGCTGTACGCCTATACCCAGCAGTCGCCGCAACAACCGGCGACCCTGGCCAGCCGCGCGCTGTTCAACAGCAACCTGGAAAGTGGCTGGTTCCTCGGGGTGATCCAGATCGTCAACAACGTCACCATCCTGGCCATCATCCTCACCGGCACCGCGCTGCTGCGCGAACGCGAGCACGGCACCCTCGACCATCTGCTGGTACTGCCGCTGACGGCGCTGGAGATCATGCTGGCCAAGGTGTGGAGCAACGCGCTGGTGGTGGTGTGCTGCACTTGGCTGGCCCTGGAGCTGATCGTGCGCGGCGCGCTGGGGGTGCCGCTGACCGGCTCGATGCCGCTGTTCCTCGGCGTCACCGCGCTCTACCTGTTTGCCTGCACCTCGCTGGGCATCTTCCTCGCCACACTGGCGCGCTCGATTCCACAGTTCGGTCTGCTGGCGATCCCGGTGATCATCCCCATGCTGATGCTCTCCGGCGGCACCACGCCACTCGACAGCATGCCGGTCTGGCTGCAGAACCTCATGCAGTTCTCGCCCTCGACCCACTTCGTGACGCTGTCGACCTCGATCCTGTTCCGCGACGCCGGCGTCAGCGTGATCTGGCCGGACATCGCCGCGCTGGCCGGGATCGGCCTGGCCTTCTTCCTGATCGCCCTGGCGCGCTTCCGCCGCACACTGGCGGCATGAAAAAACCGCTGCCAAGGCAGCGGTTTCGGGACACTCAGACGGCGTGAAACGTCAGGGCTGAACGATCAGGTTGTTGAACAGCAGATCGTCCACCAGCGGTTTGCCGGTTTCCTGCTGCAGCACCTGCTGCACCTGCTTGAGCGCTTCCTGACGCAGCGCTTCCTTGGCCTGCACGCTGCCCATGCTCTCGTCGGTCTGCTGACTGAACAGCTGCACCAGCTGATTGCGAATCAGCGGCTCGTGGTAAGTCACCTGTTCTTCAACCTTCTTGCCGGTGACGCGCAGGGCGATATCGGCCTTGTAGTACTTCAGCTTCGGGCCCGGGCCGTAGTTGCCGACCAGCGCCGGGGTGAGGCCGACGTAGAGAATCTCCGGCTTTTTCTTCTCGCCTTCCTTGCCCTCTTCTTCCTCGCCACCGCTACTGGCCAGGGCGGTGAACGGAATCAGCAGGGCCAACAGCAACGCAATCGGGGTTTTCACAGCGGGCATTCTCCAGGAGGAATGCTCCTAGCATAGCCATTGTCAGACGCCGGCCCAAGCCCGGTGGTTATGCGCCGTCATCAGGTACAGCCATGCTGATTGACCCACGCCCGGCGCCACCTACACTGGCCCGACAACCTCATAGCCAACTCTTATCAAACCCGTATTAGGAAAACCCCGATGAAAGCCGTGCTGTGCAAAGCCTTCGGCCCTGCCGAAACCCTGGTGCTGGAAGAAGTCGCCAACCTGGAACCGAAGAAAACCGAGGTGGTGCTGGACGTGCACGCCGCCGGGGTGAACTTTCCCGACAGCCTGATCATCGAGGGCAAGTACCAGTTCAAGCCGCCATTCCCGTTCTCCCCGGGTGGCGAGGCGGCCGGCGTGATCAGCGCCGTCGGCGAGAAGGTCAGCCAGTTCAAGGTCGGCGACCGGGTCATGGCCCTCACCGGCTGGGGCAGCTTCGCCGAGCAGGTCGCCGTGCCGGCCTACAACGTGCTGCCCATGCCGCCGAGCATGGACTTCACCACCGCCGCCGCCTTCAGCATGACCTACGGCACCTCGATGCACGCGCTCAAGCAGCGCGGCAACCTGCAGGCCGGTGAAACCCTGCTGGTGCTCGGTGCCTCCGGAGGTGTCGGCCTGGCCGCCGTGGAAATCGGCAAGGCCATGGGAGCCACCGTCATCGCCGCCGCCAGCAGCGCGGAGAAGCTCGCCGTGGCCAAGGCCGCCGGCGCCGATCACCTGATCAACTACAGCGAGCAGAGCCTGAAGGACGAGCTGAAGACCCTGACCAAGGGCCAGGGCGTTGACGTGATCTACGACCCGGTCGGCGGTCCGCTGTTCGAGGAAGCCTTCCGCAGCATCGCCTGGAACGGCCGCATGCTGGTGATCGGCTTTGCCAGTGGCGAAATCCCGGCCCTGCCGGCCAACCTGCCGCTGCTCAAGGGCGCCGCGCTGATCGGCGTGTTCTGGGGCGCCTTCGCCCAGCGCCAGCCGCAGGACAATGTGGCCAACTTCCAGCAGCTGTTTGCCTGGTACGGCGAAGGCAAGCTGAGGCCCCTGGTGTCGCAGACCTTCCCGCTGGAAAAGGCCGGCGACGCGATCGACACCCTGGCCAAGCGCAAGGCGGTGGGCAAGGTGGTGGTGACCACGCGCTAAGGCGCCGCTCGCCCAGCAAAAAGGCCGCCTCAGAGGCGGCCTTTCCATTTGTGCATGCCGTCAGTCGCGCGGCGCGTAGGCGAACACATCGGCGCGCATCTGATGGGCATCCATGCCGGCCTCGACCAGCGCATCGAGGGTGCCGTAGACCATCTGCGGCGAACCGCTGGCATACACGTGCAGCGCCTTGAGGTCGGCAAAGTCCTCGCGCACCGCCTGGTGCAGCAGACCCTGACGCCCCGCCCAGCCCGGCTCGTCGCTGACCACGCGGTGCAAGGTCAGGTTGGCCAGCCCCTGCCACTCGGCCCAGTGCGGCAGCTCATAGAAATCCGCCGCCGTGCGCGCACCCCAGTACAGATGCACCGGCTGGGCGAAGCCAGCCGCGCGGCAATGTTCGATCAGGCTGTGCATCTGTGCCATGCCGGTGCCAGCAGCAATCAGCACCAGCGGCCCGGGCGGCAGCTCGGCCAGATGGGTATCGCCAAACGGCAGCTGCACACGGGCCAGGCCCTCGGCCTGCAAACGGGCCAGCAGGCGCTGGGCCGACTCCTCACGGGCGAGGATATGCAGTTCCAGCTCGCGGCCGCAGTGCGGCGCCGAGGCAATGGAGAAGGCCGCAGGCTCATCGCCGGGCCGCTCGATCAGCAGGTACTGCCCGGCGTGATAGCGCGGCGGTTTGCCCGCCGGGGCGCGCAGACGCACGCGAAAGACATCGCCACCCACGGGCACGCATTCGGTCAGTTGGCAGGCCAGACTGCGCACTGGCAGCACGCCGCGCTCGCGCACGCCGTCCCAGTGCAGCACGCAGTCTTCCAGCGGCTCGGCCATGCAGGCCAGCAGTTCGCCGTGATCCAGCTCGGCGCCGGCCTGACGCACACGGCCTTCGACCAGCAGCGCGGCACAGATATGGCAGTTGCCGTTGCGGCAGCTCTGCGGGCAGTCATAGCCGAGGCGCCGGGCACCATCGAGAATGCGTTCGCCCGGCGCCGTTTCGATCTGCGCCCCGGTCGGCTGGAGAGTGATTTTCATCCATCGATCCCGAGCTGCGCCCACAGCTCATCGACGCGCCGGACCACCGCCTCGTCGCGCTCGATCACCCGGCCCCATTCGCGGCTGGTTTCGCCCGGCCACTTGTGGGTGGCGTCCAGGCCCATCTTGCTGCCCAGGCCCGAGATGGGCGAGGCGAAGTCGAGGTAGTCGATCGGCGTGTTATCGATCATCACCGTGTCGCGCTTGGGGTCCATACGCGTGGTGATGGCCCAGATCACGTCGTTCCAGTCGCGGGCGTTGATGTCGTCGTCGGTGACGATGACGAACTTGGTGTACATGAACTGGCGCAGGAACGACCAGACGCCGAGCATCACCCGCTTGGCATGGCCGGGGTACTGCTTCTTCATGGTCACCACCGCCATGCGATAGGAGCAGCCTTCGGGCGGCAGGTAGAAGTCGGTGATTTCCGGAAACTGCTTCTGCAGGATCGGCACGAACACCTCGTTCAGCGCCACGCCGAGAATCGCCGGCTCATCCGGCGGCCGGCCGGTGTAGGTGCTGTGGTAGATCGGCTTGCGCCGCTGGGTGATGCGCTCGACGGTGAACACCGGGAAGGTATCGACCTCGTTGTAGTAACCGGTGTGATCGCCATAGGGGCCTTCCGGCGCGGTCTCGCCCGGGTAGATATGCCCTTCCAGCACGATCTCGGCACTGGCCGGCACCTGCAGGTCGGAACCGATGGCCTTGACCAACTCGGTCTTGTGGCCGCGCAGAAGGCCGGCGAAGGCGTATTCGGAGAGGGTATCCGGCACCGGCGTGACCGCACCGAGAATGGTCGCAGGGTCCGCGCCCAGGGCCACGCACACGGGGTAGGGCTTGCCGGGAAACTTCTCGCACCACTCGCGGAAATCCAGAGCGCCGCCACGGTGGCTGAGCCAGCGCATGATCACCTTGTTGCGGCCGATGACCTGCTGACGATAGATGCCAAGGTTCTGCCGCTCCTTGTTCGGACCCTTGGTGATGGTCAGACCCCAGGTGATCAGCGGCGCCACATCGCCCGGCCAGCAGTGCTGGATCGGCAGCTGGCCCAGATCGACATCGTCGCCTTCGATGATTTCTTCATGGCAGGGCGCGTCCTTGAGCACCTTCGGGCCCATGGCCAGAACCTTCTTGAAGATCGGCAGCTTGCTCCAGGCATCCTTCAGACCCTTGGGCGGCTCGGGCTCCTTGAGAAACGCCAGCAGCTTGCCGATTTCACGCAGCTCGGACACCGCCTCGGCGCCCATGCCCAGTGCCACGCGCTTGGGCGTGCCGAACAGGTTGCCCAGCACCGGGGTGGAGAACCCGGTGGGGTTTTCGAACAGCAGCGCGGGGCCGCCCTTGCGCAGGGTGCGGTCACAGATTTCGGTCATTTCCAGCACCGGGGAAACCGGCGTGGCGATGCGCTTGAGTTCACCGCGCTGTTCCAGACCGCGGATAAAGTCGCGAAGGTCGCGATACTGCATGCTTGAGCCTCACAGGGGGCGCGCAAAAAGGCCTGACTTTAGCGCCAAAGGCCTAAAGTTTAGCGCCGAAGTCAGCTATTCAGAAGAAGGCAGACACGACAAGGCCGGGTTGCCCCGGCCTTGTTGGGTGAAACGCGCAACCGCTGGGGTTACTTGCGCTTCATCGACAGGAAGAACTCATCGTTGGTCTTGCTGTCTTTCAGCTTGTCGAGGAGGAACTCGATGGCGGCGATCTCGTCCATCGGGTGCAGCAGCTTGCGCAGGATCCACATGCGCGACAGCTCTTCCTCACCGGTCAACAGCTCTTCGCGGCGGGTGCCCGAACGGTTGATGTTGATGGCCGGGAACACGCGCTTCTCGGAAACACGGCGATCGAGGATCAGCTCCATGTTGCCGGTGCCCTTGAATTCCTCGTAGATCACTTCGTCCATCTTCGAGCCGGTTTCCACCAGCGCAGTGGCGAGGATGGTCAGCGAACCGCCTTCCTCGATGTTGCGCGCGGCGCCGAAGAAACGCTTGGGCTTCTCCAGGGCATGGGCGTCGACACCGCCGGTCAGTACCTTGCCGGAGCTCGGGATCACGGTGTTGTAGGCACGCGCCAGACGGGTGATGGAGTCGAGCAGGATGACCACGTCCTTCTTGTGCTCGACCAGGCGCTTGGCCTTCTCGATCACCATCTCGGCGACCTGCACGTGGCGGGTCGGCGGCTCGTCGAAGGTCGAGGCAACCACTTCGCCGCGCACGGTGCGCTGCATCTCGGTCACTTCTTCCGGGCGCTCGTCGATCAGCAGAACGATCAGGTGGCACTCGGGGTTGTTGCGCGTGATGTTGGCCGCGATGTTCTGCAGCATGATGGTCTTACCGGCCTTCGGCGGTGCGACGATCAGGCCACGCTGGCCCTTGCCGATCGGCGCGCAGAGATCGATCACGCGCGCGGTCAGGTCTTCCTTGGAGCCGTTGCCGGCCTCCATCTTCAGACGCTTGGTCGGGAACAGCGGCGTCAGGTTCTCGAAGAGAATCTTGCTCTTGGCGTTTTCCGGACGATCGAAGTTGATCGTGTCGACCTTGAGCAGGGCGAAATAACGCTCGCCTTCTTTCGGCGGGCGAATCTTGCCGATGATGGTATCGCCGGTGCGCAGGTTGAAGCGACGGATCTGGCTGGGCGAGACATAGATGTCGTCCGGGCCGGCCAGATAGGAAGAGTCGGCGCTGCGCAGAAAGCCGAAGCCATCCTGGAGAATCTCCAGCACGCCGTCCCCGGAAATTTCTTCACCGCCTTTGGCGTGCTTTTTCAGCAGCGCAAAGATGATGTCCTGCTTGCGCGAACGGGCCATGTTTTCCAGGCCCATTTGTTCGGCCATTTCCAGCAGTTCGGGAATCGGCTTTTGCTTGAGTTCGGTCAGATTCATAGGAATGACGTAAATAAGAAGAGAGGGAAGAAAGCATTGAGCTTTGGGGTGCCGTGCCGCGTAGGAAGCGACAGGTTCGCGGTACGTATTCGAATTGGTATCGTCGGCGACGGCAGGAGAGGCAACCGTGTTTCACACGTTGCTGGCCGAATGTAGCACCGCGTCTACGGGTGCGTCCAGCCTTGATCAAGAAAAAGCCCCGCAGTGTGCGGGGCTTTTTCCTGGAGTCTTACAGGTTGGCGTCGATGAACGCGGCCAGCTGCGACTTCGACAGGGCACCGACCTTGGTGGCCTCGACATTGCCGTTCTTGAACAGCATCAGGGTCGGGATGCCACGCACGCCGAACTTCGGCGGGGTGTCCTGGTTCTCGTCGATGTTCAGCTTGCAGACTTTCAGCTTGCCCTGATAGTCCTTGGCGATCTCGTCCAGCACCGGGGCGATCATCTTGCACGGACCACACCATTCGGCCCAGTAGTCGACCAGTACCGGACTCTCGGACTTGAGCACGTCTTGCTCGAAGCTGGCGTCGGACACGTTGACGATATGCTCGCTCATAGGAAATCTCCGGTTGCGCATACGCGAGTAAAAAACAGCGGCCATCATAGCCGGCCTTGCGCCATCTCGAAAGGCACTGACTATTGAGTCTCACTATCGGCACGCAAGGTTTTGCCGATCAAGTACAGCTTGTCGCATTGGCCTGTCCCCCGCTTCGTGGCAGGATGGCGGGGTTTTTCCACGAGAGCCGTCGCATGCCACATACCCCTGCCGAAGCGTTCTCCCTGGTCGCCGCCATCGACCTCGGATCGAACAGTTTCCATATGGTCTTGGCCAAGGTTGATCACGGCGAAATCCGCATTCTTGAGCGCCTGGGCGACAAGGTGCAGCTGGCCGCCGGGCTCGACGAACAGCGCCTGCTGAGCGAAGAAGCCATGCAGCGCGGTCTCGACTGCCTGCGCCGCTTTGCCCAACTGATCATGGGCATGCCGCAAGGCTCGGTGCGCATCGTCGGCACCAACGCCCTGCGCGAAGCCCGCAACCGCAGCGAATTCATCCGCCGCGCCGAAGCCGTACTCGGCCATCCGGTGGAAGTCATCTCCGGCCGTGAAGAAGCGCGCCTAATCTACCTCGGCGTATCCCACAGCATCGCCGACACCCCGGGCAAACGCCTGGTCTGCGATATCGGCGGCGGCAGCACCGAGTTCGTCATCGGCCTGCGCTTCGAGCCGCTGCTGCGTGAAAGCCTGCAGATGGGCTGTGTCAGCTACACCCAGCGACACTTCAGGGACGGCAAGATCACCCCGGCACGCTATGCCCAAGCCTATACCGCCGCACGTCTGGAGCTGATGAGCATCGAGCACGCCCTGCGCCGCCACGGCTGGCAGGACGCAGTCGGCGCCTCCGGCACCATCAAGGCTGTGGGCCTGGCGATCAAGGGCCTGGGACTGAGCAACGGTGAAGTCACCGCCGACGGCCTGGCGCTGCTCAAGCGCAAGCTGTTCAAGCTCGGCGAGGTAGACAAGATCGAGCTCGACGGGGTCAAGCCGGACCGCCGCAGCATCTTCCCAGCCGGCCTGGCCATTCTCGAAGCCATCTTCGATGCCTGCGAACTGCAGAGCATGAGCCATTCCGAAGGCGCCCTGCGTGAAGGCGTGCTCTACGACCTGCTCGGGCGCCATCACCACGAGGACGTTCGCGAGCGCACCCTCAGCGCTCTGCAGGAGCGCTACCACGTCGACTTGGAACAGGCGGCACGGGTCGAGGCCAAGGCGCTCTCGGCACTGTCACAGGTGGCACCCGCCTGGGGCCTGGACGACGAATGGCACCGCGACCTGCTGGTGTGGGCCGCCCGCGTGCACGAGATAGGCCTGGACATCGCCCACTACCACTACCACAAGCACGGCGCCTACCTGATCGAGCACTCCGACCTGCCGGGCTTCTCCCGCCAGGATCAGCAGATGCTCGCCCTGCTGGTGCGCGGGCACCGGCGCAATATCCCGGCGGACAAGCTGGGCGACTTCGGCCACGAGGGCGACAAGCTTGTCCGCCTGTGCATCCTGCTGCGCTTTGCCATCCTCTTCCACCATATCCGTGGCACCCAGGAAATGCCTCAGGTGCAGCTACTGGCCGAGCCACGCAGCCTGCAAGTGCGGTTCCCGGCCGGCTGGCTGGCGGCCAACCCGCTGACCCAGGCCGACTTCGAGGCCGAGGCCGTGTGGCTGCAACGCACCGGTTACCAGCTGCATATCCACTGAGTTTTGGCGGCGCAATGAAAAAGGGCGAACCCATTGGTTCGCCCTTTTTGCAATTGCCGGCTCCCGGCAAATACCGACTCAGCGCACCGGCAGCGGCGTGGTCAGGCGCTCCAGCAGCTGCCCCTGGGCGCTGCGCGCATGCTGGTTGCCGGTCGGGTGCAGGCGCTGGTAGGTGCCATCGCTCTGCAACACCCAGGCCTGGGTGTTGTCCGTCAGGTAAGATTCCAGCTCCTTCTTCACCCGCATCAGCAGTTTCTTGCCTTCCACCGGGAAGCAGGTCTCCACACGCTTGTCGAGGTTGCGCTCCATCCAGTCGGCACTCGACAGATAGATCTTTTCCTCACCCTCATTGAGGAAGTAGAACACCCGCGTGTGCTCCAGGAAGCGGCCGATGATCGAGCGCACATTGATGTTGTGCGACACCCCCGGCACGCCTGGGCGCAGGCAGCACATGCCACGCACCACCAGATCGATGCGCACCCCGGCCTGACTGGCCTTGTACAGCGCACGGATGATCTTGGCATCGGTCAGCGAATTGAACTTGGCGATGATGTGCGCTGGTTTGCCCTCGGCCGCCACGGCGGTTTCCTTGGCGATCATGTCGAGCAGGGTCTTCTTCAGCGTGAAAGGCGCATGCAGCAGCTTCTTCATGCGCAAGGTCTTGCCCATGCCGATCAGCTGACTGAACAGCTTGGCGACGTCCTCGCACAACGCATCATCGGAGGTCAGCAGGCTGTAGTCGGTGTACAGACGGGCGTTGCCGGCGTGGTAGTTGCCGGTGCCCAGGTGCGCGTAGCGGGTGATCTCGCCATTCTCGCGGCGCAGGATCAGCATCATCTTGGCGTGGGTCTTGAAGCCGACCACGCCATAGATCACCACCGCACCAGCGGCCTGCAGACGACTGGCCAGGGCCAGGTTGGATTCCTCGTCGAAGCGCGCGCGCAGCTCGATCACCGCGGTGACTTCCTTGCCGTTGCGGGCCGCCTCGACCAGAGCATCGACGATTTCCGAGTTGGCCCCGGAGCGATACAAGGTCTGCTTGATCGCCAGCACGTGCGGGTCTTTTGCCGCCTGGCGCAACAGGTCGACCACCGGGGTGAACGACTCGAACGGGTGCAACAGCAGGATGTCCTGCTTGCTGACCACGCTGAAGATGTTCTCGCTGTTCTGCAGCAGTTTGGGGATCACTGGTGTCAGCGGCTTGAACTGCAGCTCCGGGTGGCTGTCCAGGCCGGTGACGCTGAACAGACGGGTCAGGTTGACCGGACCGTTGACCTGATACAACTCGCTCTCGGCCAGGTTGAACTGCTTGAGCAAGTAGTCCGACAGGTGTTTCGGGCAGGTGTCGACCACCTCCAGGCGCACCGCATCGCCGTAACGGCGGCTGAACAACTCGCCGCGCAGCGCGCGCGCCAGGTCTTCCACGTCCTCGGCATCCACCGACAGGTCGGCGTTACGGGTCAGGCGGAACTGGTAGCAACCCTTGACCTTCATGCCCTGGAACAGATCGTCGGCATGGGCATGGATCATCGAGGAGAGGAATACGAAGTTGTCGCCCGGGCCACCGACCTCCTCCGGGATGCGGATCACCCGCGGCAGCAGACGCGGCGCCGGGAGAATCGCCAGGCCGGAGTCGCGACCGAAGGCATCCACGCCTTCCAGCTCGACGATGAAGTTCAGGCTCTTGTTCACCAGCAGCGGGAACGGGTGCGTTGGGTCGAGGCCGATCGGCGTCATGATCGGCGCGATCTCGTCACGGAAGTAACGACGCACCCAGGCCTTGATCTTGGTCGACCAGTTGCGCCGACGCACGAAGTTGACGTTGTGCTTGGCCAGTGCCGGCAGCAGCACGTCGTTGAGGATGGCGTACTGACGCTCTACCTGCACATGCACCAGCTCGCTGATGCGCGCCAGCGCCTGGTGCGGCTGCAGGCCATCGGCGCCGGCCTGCTCGCGGGCGAAGGTGATCTGCTTTTTCAGCCCAGCCACGCGAATCTCGAAGAACTCATCCAGGTTGCTGGAGAAGATCAGCAGGAACTTCAGGCGCTCCAGCAATGGGTGCGACTCATCCAGCGCCTGCTCCAGCACGCGGATGTTGAACTTCAGCTGGGAAATCTCGCGGTGGATGTACAGGCTGCTGTCGTCCAGATTAGTCACCAGCGGCGCCGCCACCGGCTCCGGCACGGCCTCCACGACGGGGGCTTCTGGCAGAGCCACAGGCTCCTGCACCTCGGCGGTCGACAGTTCCACTTCCTTGAGTCCTTCGGTATTCATCGGTGTTCCCGTGGGGTGATGCTCACCCGTTTTTCAGTAATTGCGCCGCGCGCTTGGCGAAGTAGGTAAGGATGCCATCGGCACCCGCGCGCTTGAAAGACAGCAGCGATTCGAGGATCACCGCTTCGCTGAGCCAGCCATTCTGGATGGCCGCCATGTGCATCGCGTACTCGCCGCTGACCTGATAGACCATGGTCGGCACGCGGAATTCCTCTTTGACCCGCCAGAGAATATCCAGGTAGGGCATGCCCGGCTTGACCATGACCATGTCGGCACCTTCGGCGAGGTCGGCGGCCACTTCGTGCAGCGCTTCGTTGCCGTTGGCCGGGTCCATCTGGTAACCGAGCTTGTTGCCCTTGCCGAGGTTGCCGGCCGAGCCGACCGCATCGCGGAACGGGCCATAGTAGGCGCTGGCGTACTTGGCCGAGTAGGCCATGATGCGCACGTTGACGTGATCGGCCAGCTCCAGCGCCTCGCGGATCGCCTGCACGCGGCCGTCCATCATGTCCGAGGGAGCCACCACCTGGGCACCGGCCTCGGCATGGGACAGCGCCTGCTTGACCAGCGCATCGACGGTGACGTCATTCAGCACATAGCCGTTCTCGTCGATGATGCCGTCCTGCCCGTGGGTGGTGAACGGGTCCAGCGCCACGTCGGTGATGATGCCCAGCTCAGGGAAACGGGCACGCAGCGCACGGGTCGCGCGCTGGGCAATGCCGTCCGGGTTCCACGCCTCGCTGGCGTCCAGCGACTTCTTCTCCAGCGGCGTCACCGGGAACAGCGCCAGCGCCGGAATGCCCAGCGCCACCAGCTCCTCGGCCTCCTGCAGCAGCAGATCGATGGACAGGCGCTCCACACCCGGCATCGACGGCACGGCTTCGCGGCGGTTTTCACCGTCGAGGACGAATACCGGCAGGATCAGGTCATCCACGCTCAGGCGGTTCTCGCGCACCAGGCGGCGGGAGAAATCGTCACGCCGGTTGCGGCGCAGGCGGGTGGCAGGAAACAGGCGGTTGGCGGGGGTGAAACTCACGGCGAACTCCAGAGCCCAGACGATATGGGCGCAGCGTGGCAGGTATAACGCGACATTATGAACAATAGATGAAGGCGTGCACCGATCTTAGACAGGACAGCTCTGCGACAGGGTGCCACAGATTGGCCGGTACGCGTCAGCCGGCCGCATGCTGGCGCTGCAGCTGTTGCGGGGTGCAGCCCCACCAGCGGCGGAAGGCCCGGTAGAACGGCGACAGCTCGACGAAGCCGCAGCCCCGCGCCACTTCGCGAATGCTCAGGCCCTGCAGCAGCAGTTGCTGGGCGCGCTGCCGGCGCACCTCATCGAGCAGCGGGCGGAAACCCTGACCCTGTGCCGCCAGGCTACGCTGCAAGGCAACGCGTTCCTGCCCCAGCGCCGCTGCACAGGCGGCCAGACTGCATTCACCCTGTCCCAGCTGACAGGCCAGCCAGTACAGCACGCGGTTGCGCAAGGTATTGCCCTGCAGCTCGGCCAGCTGCGCATCAGCATGGGCCCGCAGCACCACAAAGATCGCCGGCGCGGCATTGCGCGACGGCCGGCTGAGCAGCGCCGCGGGAAACCACAGGGCATCGTGACTGGCCAAAAACTGCGGCAGCAGGCCGAACAGCCGGCGGTGCTCGGCCGTGCGGGCCGGCGCGGCATGACGGAAGGTCACCGCCGTGAGCTGGAACTGCCCCTCGCACAACTGCTGCAGGTGCTTGCAGAAAAGCAGCGCCAGACACTCCATCTGCTGACGCAGGGAGCCATGACCGAGGTAGTCCAGATCGAGGATCAGCACCGCGCTGTCGCCTTCCACGCGCAGGCCGGCGGCAAAGCCTCCGGAAATGATGTGCTGGTAACGCACGAACACCTCCAGCGCCTCCTGCAGGTCGCGGCTGGCCTGCTGCAGGTAGCTGACCACATCCAGCGGGCGCGGACGCATCACCTCGCCGAGGTGAAGGCCGATATCGACGTCGCCGCTCAGCGCCGGCAGGGCCTGCCAGAAGTACGGCGCCATATCGTGCGGACGCCGCTCCTGGCTGTTCGGCGGCGACAGGGGCAGGTGCGGGTAGGCCTGCCGGTAGATCTGCACCGGGTTAAGACCGAGGCTTTCCAGCCCTTCGTAAAGCAGCCGGCGCAGCACGCCGGAATGAGTCAGACCGGCAACGTCGTCGAGCATGGCGGCTTCCTTGTGAATTGACCAAATATCTTGCTTTTGCGTTTTTAATGTCAATGCCAGCACCACGACCAACCCGCACAATCGCGGCACAATAAAAACCGACAAGGCGCCTCCCGATGAAACGCACGCTGTCCGTCCTGGCCATCGCCATTGCCGCCGCCTCCGCCGTTGGCGCCTGGTATCTGCAGAGCAAACAACCCCAACGCGAGGGCGAGCAGACGCTCAGCCAGCTGCAGGCGCCGGTCAGCGTGCGCTACGACGAGCGCGGCGTGCCGCATATCCGCGCGCAGAATCAGGCCGACATGTACCGCGCGCTGGGTTACGTGCATGCCCAGGACCGCCTGTTCCAGATGGAGATGATCCGCCGCCTGGCCAATGGTGAACTGGCCGAGGTGCTGGGCAGCAAGCTGGTCGACACCGACCGCCTGTTCCGCACCCTGCGCCTGCGCGAGCATGCCCGCCGCTATGTGGCCAAGGTCGACCCGAACAGCCCGCCAGTTCAGGCCCTGCAGGCCTATCTGGACGGCATCAACCAGTACCAGGCCAGCCACCCGGCGCCGCTGGAGTTCGACATCCTCGGCATTCCCAAACGCCCCTTTACCGCCGAAGACACCATGGCCGTGGCCGGTTACATGGCCTACAGCTTCGCCGCCGCCTTCCGCACCGAGCCGGTACTGACGCAGATCCGCGACCAGTTGGGCGCCGACTACCTGAAGGTCTTCGACCTCGACTGGCACCCCGAGGGCGTGCTCAGCCAGCCGCTGGCCGCCGCCGACTGGCGCGACCTGAACAGCCTGGCTCAGCTCAGCCACCAGGCCCTGAGTGCCGCCGGCCTGCCGCAGTTCGAGGGCAGCAATGCCTGGGCCGTGGCCGGCAGCCGCACGGCCAGCGGTAAACCCCTGCTGGCGGGTGACCCGCATATCCGCTTCGCCAACCCGGCGGTGTGGTACGAGGCCCAACTGGAGGCGCCGGACTTCAAACTCTATGGCCACTTCCAGGCCCTCAACCCCACGGCCTCACTGGGCTTCAACGAACAATTCGCCTGGAGCATCACCATGTTCCAGAACGACGACCTCGACCTGATTTCCGAGAAGGTCAACCCGGACAACCCCGATCAGGTCTGGTACCAGGGCCAGTGGGTGAATCTCGAACACAGCGAGGAGATCATCAAGGTCAAGGGCGAAGCCGATGTGAAGCTGGCCCTGCGCCGCTCGCCCCACGGCCCGCTGATCAATGATGCCCTGCCCACGCCCAAGGGGCAGACGCCGATCGCCCTGTGGTGGGCCTTCCTGGAAACCGAGAACCCGATTCTCGACGCCTTCTACCAGCTCAACCGCGCCGACACCGCAGCCAAGGCCGCCGCCGCGGCCGAGAAGATCGAGGCCCCCGGCCTCAACGTGGTCTGGGCCAATGCCGCCGGCGACATCGCCTGGTGGGCCGCCGCCAAGCTGCCGCAACGACCGGCCGGGGTGAACCCGAACTTCATCCTCGACGGTGCCAGCGGCGAGGCCGACAAGCCGGGTTACTACCCGTTCAACGCCAACCCGCAGGAACTCAATCCGCCACGCGGCTACATCGTCTCGGCCAATCATCAGCCGACCCCGGCCAGCGGCATCGCCATTCCCGGCTACTACAACCTGGCAGACCGCGCCAGTCAGCTTGACGACCAGTTGGCCAAACCAGACGTCCGCTGGGACCTTAAAAACAGTCAGGCCCTGCAGCTGGATAACGGCAGCGGCTATGCCAAACGCCTGCTGGCGCCGCTGCTGGGCGACCTGCGCGCTGCCGCCGGCACGCCGGACGAACAGGCGCTGGTCGAAGAACTGGCCGCCTGGGACGGCGATCATCGCCTCGACTCGCGCCCCGCGACGCTGTTCAACCAGTTGGTCTACCAACTGGCGCGCGAAGCCATGCACGACGAACTGGGCGATGCCTTCTTCGACAACCTGCTCTACACCCGCGTGCTCGACAGCGCCCTGCCCCGCCTGGCCGCCGATGCACAGTCGCCCTGGTGGGATCAGCGCGACAGCAACGCCCGCGAAGACCGCCCCGCCATCATCAAGCGCGCCTGGCAGGCCAGCCTCACGCATCTGGATACGGTGATGGGTGACGACCGCAGCCAGTGGCAGTGGGGCAAGGCCCACAGCCTCACCCACGGCCACCCGCTGGGCCTGCAGCCGCCGCTGGACAAGGTGTTCAATGTCGGCCCGCTGCCCGTACCGGGCGGCCACGAAACGCCGAACAACCTCTCGCACAAGGTTGGCCCTGCACCCTGGAGCGTGGTCTACGGCCCCTCGACCCGGCGCCTGATCGACCTCGCGGACGCCAGCCGCAGCCTGGGCATCAACCCGGTGGGGCAAAGCGGCGTGCTCTTCGATGCGCACAACCGCGACCAGGCCGAGCCCTATGCCCGCGGCGAGTACCAGCCGATGCACAACGCCGAAGCCGATGTGGCCCGCCACAGCCGCAGCGAACTGACCCTGCAACCTACTCGTTAAACACCCGTAGGCGCCCACGGGCGCCTGCTGCTGCGCCTGAGAAATGCCATGAAACGCCTGTTACTGATGCTGCTGACGGCCCTGCTGATCCTCGTCTGCGTGCTGGTCGGCCGCCCCCTGCTGCTGCCAGAAGCCCAGTTGAACCGCGACAGCGTTCAGCTGCCGGTGGCGATCGATGCCCAGCGCGCCGCCGAGAGCCTGGCCGCCGCCATTCGCCTGCCGACCATCTCCCACCAGATTGGCGCTCCGGCAGCCCAGCTGGAAGCCAGTCAGGCCGCCTTTGCCGGCCTGCGTCAGTGGCTGGTTGAGCGCTACCCGCGCGTCAGCCAGCAGTTGCTGATGGAAGAGACCGGCAGCCAGAGCCTGCTGCTGCGCTGGCCGGGGCTGAACCGCCAGCTGCCGGCCGTGCTGCTGATGGCCCACCAGGACGTGGTGCCGGTCGTGCCGGGCAGCGAGGCCCAATGGACTCACCCGCCCTTCGCCGGGATCATCGCCGACGGCTATGTCTGGGGCCGTGGCGCCATCGACACCAAAGGCTCGCTGGTGGCCATGCTGGAAGCCTGCGAGGCCCTGCTGGCTCAGGGGTTCACGCCGCCCCGCGATGTGCTCCTGGCCTTCGGCCATGACGAGGAGATCGGCGGTTCGGGCAACCGTCGCCTGGCGGCTCAGCTCAAGGCACAAGGCCAGCGACTGGCCTGGGTCAACGACGAAGGCGGCTTTATCGTGCGCGGCCAGGTGCCCGGCGTCAGCCAGGATGTGGCCGTCGTCGGCATCGCCGAAAAGGGCTACCTCAGTGTGCTGCTAAAAGCCAAGGCACAGGGCGGGCACAGCTCGCAGCCGCAACCCTTCGCCGAAACCGCCGTGGGACGCCTGAGCCAGGCCCTGCAACGCATCGCCGCCAAGCCCTTTTCCCGCGACCTGGAGGGCCCGACGCGGCAGCTGCTGGACAGCGTCAGCCCCGCCCAGTCGTTCGGCTATCGGATGGTGTTCGCCAACCTGTGGCTGTTTGCGCCACTGGTGGAGCAGCAGATGAGCGCCACCCCGGCCGGCGCGGCCCAGCTGCAGACCACCCTGGCGCCGACGCTGTTGCGCAGCGGCGTGAAGGAGAATGTGTTGCCGTCCGAAGCCCGCGCCATTCTCAACCTGCGCCTGCACCCGCGTGACAGCATCGACGGCGTTCTCGCCCATCTGCGCGAAGCCGTGAACGACCCGCTGGTGACCGTGCAGGCGATGCCCGGCGGCCGGGAAGCGTCAAAGGTTTCGGATGCGCAGGGCGCGGCCTTTAAGCAGTTCGCCGAGGTCATCCGGCAAAGCTTCGGCAATACCCTGGTGGCGCCCAACCTCACGGTCGGCGGCACCGATTCGCGCAGCTACGAAGGGCTATCGGACAACATCTTCCGCTTCAGCCCGCTGCTGATGGAGCCGGGCGATCTGGCGCGCATGCACGGCGACAACGAGCGGGTGGCCATCACCACCCTGGCCAACGCGGCCGGCTTCTACTACCGCCTGCTGGGCAGCCTCACGGGCGAGTAGCGCGGCGGTCGGCGCGGTCGTTGCCCCACTTGATCCACACATGCACCGGGATGCCGGCCAGCAGTAGCAGGGTGCCGAGATACACCGTCTCGGCACCGGCGCCGTAGATGGCCCAGCCGCTGTAGAGAAAGCCCAGCCCGCCGAGCATGCTGACCTTGAGCAGCGCCGCACCACGCAGGCCTTCCGTGCCCTTGAGGCGGATCATCAGCTCGGCCAGTGCGCAGAAGGCATAGGGCACCAGGCTGGCCATCACCGCCAGCAGGATGATGGCGTTGAAGGCTCCCACCAGACCGTGGGCGAAGTTCATCACCACCAGGATCGAGGCCAGCAGGTTGGAAAACACCAGCGCGTTGGCCGGCGTGCCGAAGCGCGACAGATGGCCCAGGCTGTGCGGAAATACCCGGTCCAGCGCCGCGCCGTAGGGCACCTGACCGGTCAGCAGGGTGAAACCGTTGAGCGTGCCGAAGGTGGCGATCACCGCCCCCACCGCCACCAGCACACCACCGACGTCGCCCCACATCAGTCGCGCCACATCGGCCAACGGCGCACTCGAGGCACTCAGTTGTTCGGCCGGCAGCACGCCCATGGTCACCGCCGACACCGCCATGTACACGCTGGCCGCCAGCAGCACGCCAAAGATGGTCGCCCTCGGAATGGTGCGGGCCGGATCGACCACTTCACCGGCCGGCACGGTGGCCGATTCCAGGCCGAGGAAGGCCCACAGCGTGATCGCTGCAGCCGCCGAGATCGCCGCCAGGTCAGACTGGCCGCTGCGGTTGATCACCGCGAAATTGGGCGGCTCCACCCACCACCAGCCCAGCACGCCGATCAGCAGCAGCGGCACCAGCTTGAGCACAGTGGTCAGCACCTGCACGGCACCGGCCTCCTTTACCCCGCGCACATTGATCAGGGTCAGCAGCCAGATGGCCGCCAGCGCGGTGAGCAGGCTGTAACCGGAGGATTCGCCAATGGCCGGCACCAGAAAGCCGACATAACCGGCCAGCGCCACGGCCACCGCCGCGTTGCCGGTCCACAGGGTAATCCAGTAGCCCCAGGCGATCAGAAAGCCGGCGAACTCACCGTACCCCGCCTCGGTGTAGGCATAGGGGCCACCGGTCTTGTGCACCAGCTGCGACAGGCGCCCGAACAGCACCGCCAGCACCAGCGCACCGCAGGAGGTCAGCAACCAGCCCC
This sequence comes from Pseudomonas fluvialis, assembly GCF_014207935.1. Classification (GTDB taxonomy): domain Bacteria; phylum Pseudomonadota; class Gammaproteobacteria; order Pseudomonadales; family Pseudomonadaceae; genus Aquipseudomonas; species Aquipseudomonas fluvialis_A. The sequence goes on from NZ_JACHLL010000005.1 coordinate 333,643, forward strand.
CCAGAGAAATGGGGCCGAAGGAGGCCAGCGAGGCCGGCAGCAGGAAAATCCCCGAGCCGATCATGTTGCCCACCACCAGGGCGGTACAGGCGATCAGGCCAAGGCCCTTAGCGGAGGGAGCAGATGACGGTTGCACAGCCATGGACGCATTCCTTGAGTCGGTTGGCTGCAGTGTAGGCCGCCAGGCAGGGGCTCATGCAATGCCCACAAACAACAACCCCGCCAGCAGGCGGGGTTGTTGATCAGCGAAGGAGGCGGATCAGGCGGCTTTCTGCTGCCAGGACACCGCTTCCTCGGCCATGGCCTGCTGGATGGCGCGCTTGCGGCGCTCCTCGGCACGGCGGCTGAAGTACCAGGCGAAGAAGGTGAACAACGACACCGACAGCAGCACCAGGCTGGCAACCGCGTTGATCTCCGGCTTCACACCCATACGCACGGCGGAGAACACTTCCATCGGCAGGGTAGTCGAGCCTGGGCCCGATACGAAGCTGGCCAGCACCAGGTCATCCAGCGACAGGGCGAAGGACATCATGCCGCCCGCTGCCAGTGACGGTGCAATCATCGGGATGGTGATCAGAAAGAACACCTTCCACGGCTTGGCACCCAGGTCCATGGCCGCCTCCTCGATGGACATGTCCAGTTCACGCAGGCGCGAACTCACCACCACCGCCACATAGGCCGAGCAGAAGGTGGTGTGGGCGATCCAGATGGTCAGCACGCCACGCTCGGCCGGCCAGCCGATGATCTGCGCCATGGCCACGAACAGCAGCAACAGCGACAGACCGGTGATCACCTCGGGCATGACCAGCGGCGCGGTGACCAGGCCACCGAACAGGGTGCGCCCCTTGAAGCGTGGGATGCGGGTCAGCACGAAGGCCGCCAGGGTACCCAGCGCCACCGCCGCCACGGCGGTGTACAGGGCGATCTCGATAGAACGCATCACGGCGCCCATCAACTGGCTGTTGTCGAGCAGGCCGGCATACCACTTCACCGACCAGCCGCCCCACACGGTCACCAGCTTGGAGCCGTTGAACGAGTAGATAACCAGGATGACCATCGGCAGGTAGATAAACAGCAGGCCGACCCAAAGCATCAGGGTGGAGAAACTGAAGCGCTTCATACCTTGCCCTCCAGTTCCTTGGCTTGGTTACGGTTGAACCAGATGATCGGCACCATGAGGATGGCCAGCATGATCACCGCCAGGGCGGACGCCACCGGCCAGTCGCGGTTGTTGAAGAACTCCTGCCACAGCACCTTGCCGATCATCAGGGTCTCCGGGCCGCCGAGCAGTTCCGGAATCACAAACTCGCCCACCGCCGGAATGAACACCAGCATGCTGCCGGCGACGATGCCGTTCTTCGACAGCGGTACGGTGATTTTCCAGAACGCGGAGATGTTGCGGCAACCCAGGTCGGCCGCAGCCTCCAGCAGGGTCAGGTCATGCTTGACCAGGTTGGCGAACAGCGGCAGCACCATGAACGGCAGGTATGAGTAGACGATACCGATGTACACCGCGACGTTGGTGTTGAGGATCTGCAGCGGCTCGCTGATCAGCCCCAGCTGCATGAGGAAGCCGTTGAGCAGACCATTGGTGCTGAGGATGCCCATCCAGGCGTAGACGCGGATGAGGATCGCTGTCCAGGTCGGCATCATGATCAACAGCACATAAACCGTCTGCATTTCCTTGTCGGCACGGGCAATGGCATAGGCCATCGGATAGCCGATAAGGAGACACAGCAGGGTGCTGATCGCCGCCATCTTCAGCGAACCGAGGTAGGCCGAAACGTACAGGTCGTCCTCGGTGAGCAACAGGTAGTTGCCCAGGTTGAGCACCAGCGAGATCTGGTTGTCGACCCAGCTCCAGATTTCGGTGTAGGGCGGGATGGCCACGTCCGCTTCGGCAAAGCTGATCTTCAGGACGATGAAGAACGGCAGCATGAAGAACAGGAACAGCCAGAAGAATGGCACTCCGATAACGAAGTGCCGCCCCCTCGGCAGGAGGCGTTTCAGGGTGCGTTTGCTCATGACCGCAGTACCACTCCGCTGTCGTTTTCCCAGTGCACGAAGACCTGATCACCCCAGGTCGGCCGGGTGCCACGGCGCTCGGCGTTGGTCATCACCGCCTGCACCACCATGCCGCTGGGCAGTTCGATGTAGAACACCGAATGGCCACCGAGGTAGGCGATGTCCTGCACCCTGCCCACCGACCAGTTGCTGTCGTCGGCCGGCTGCTCGGTGGTGACCCAGAGCTTTTCCGGACGCAGGGCGTAGGTCACGCGCTTGTCTTCCAGGGAGGTGCTGACGCCGTGGCCGACGTAGATCGGGCGCTCTAGCTGGGGACAGGCGATCACCGCGTGGTCTTCCATGTCCTGGACCACTTCGCCCTCGAACAGGTTGACGCTGCCGATGAACTCGCACACCAGGCGGTTGATCGGGGTTTCGTAGATGTCCACTGGGCTGCCGATCTGCTCAATGCAGCCCAGGTGCATGATGGCGATGCGCTCGGCCATGGTCATGGCCTCTTCCTGATCGTGGGTCACCATCACGCAGGTCACGCCGACGCGCTCGATGATTTCCACCAGCTCCAGCTGCATCTGCGAACGCAGCTTCTTGTCCAGCGCGCCCATCGGCTCGTCGAGCAGCAGCAGCTTGGGACGCTTGGCCAGGGAGCGGGCCAGGGCCACGCGCTGGCGCTGGCCACCGGACAGCTGGTGCGGCTTGCGTCGGGCGTACTGGGTCATGTGCACCAGCTTGAGCATCTCGGCCACGCGCTTGTCGATCTCGTCCTTGGGCAGACCATCCTGCTTAAGGCCGAAAGCGATGTTCTGCTCCACGCTCATGTGCGGGAACAGCGCGTAGGACTGGAACATCATGTTGATCGGCCGCTCGTAGGGCGGCAGGTCGGTGATGTCCTGGCCATCCAGATAGATGCGACCTTCGGTCGGCCGCTCGAAGCCGGCCAGCATGCGCAACAGAGTCGACTTACCCGAACCAGAGCCGCCGAGCAGGGCGAAAATCTCGCCCTTGTTGATGGTCAGGGACACCGAGTCCACTGCCGCCGTCTCGTCGAACTTCTTGGTCACCCGGTCGATTTTTACCAGCACCTCTTTAGGCTGCTGGTCGCCGGTGAGGGCTTTCTTGTAAGCACCGGAGGCTATTGCCATTACCACACTCCCACTGTGCGCAGGCCGAGAAGGCCGCGCCTTTTGTCGTTGAGGGCCGCCCGCGACCCTTGGTGTTTTGTCCGGCGGGGCCCCCTATCCGGGAAGGCCACCGCGTCGATACCTTCGGGAGACCGTGTCCGGCACCTTGCCAGACACATCCCCCCTCCCCCACACGGGGATGGCGACAGGCTTGTGTCGCCGGCTTGCTCCATCAAAATCTGGCGGTCCCTGGCGGGCGCAGTGCGCCCTCACAGCAGGTAATGCCCGCCCGGCCAGTGCTGGCTGGCCAACCGCGCCGGATCAAGGCCCACGCGGTCACGCATTCGGAGGTTGCCGGCCTGTTCAAGAGACCGGCAACCGGGTCACACTGTTACTTGCCGGACTTGATCTTGGTCCAGCTGCGAGTCATCGCACGCTGCACCTTCGGCGACTGCTCGGCAAAGGTGTAGAGCTTGGCGCTGGCCTCGGCAGTCGGGTAGATGCCCGGGTTGGTACGGATCTCTTCCGACACCAGTGGCGTAGCGGTGGCATTGCCGTTCGGGTAAGCAACGTAGTCGGAGACTGGCGCGATCACTTCCGGAGTCAGGATGTAGTTGAGGAAGGCATGTGCGGCATCGCTGTTCTTCGAGTCCGCCGGAATCGCCATCATGTCGAAGAACGCGGCTGCGCCTTCTTTCGGGATGGTGTAGGCGACTTTCACGCCGTTCTTGGCTTCCTCGGCGCGGGCCTGGGCCTGGAACACGTCGCCGGACCAGCCGACGGCCACGCAGATGTTGCCGTTGGCCAGGTCGGAGATGTACTTGGAGCTGTGGAAGTAGGTGATGTACGGACGCACCTTCATCATCACTTCTTCAGCCTTGGCCACGTCCGCCGGGTTGGTCGGGTTCGGGTTCAGCCCCTGATAGTGCAGGGCCGCGGCCATGATTTCCTGCGGAGCATCGAGCATGGACACGCCACACTCCTTCAGCTTGGCCATGTTTTCCGGCTTGAACACGGTTTCCCAGGAGTCGATGGTGTCGACGCCAAGGGCAGCCTTGACCTTGTCCGGGTTGTAGCCGATGCCGGTGGTGCCCCACAGGTAGGGGAAGGCGTACTGGTTGCCCGGATCGGCGGTTTCCAGCGACTTCATCAGATTCGGATCGAGATGCTTCCAGTTCGGCAGTTTGGACTTGTCCAGTTTCTGGAACACGCCTGCCTTGATCTGCTTGGCGAGGAACTGGTTGGACGGAACCACGACGTCATAGCCGGACTGGCCGGTGAGCATCTTGGCTTCGAGGGTTTCATTGGAGTCGAAGACGTCATAAACCACTTTGATGCCGCTGGCCTTCTCGAAGTTGGCCACGGTGTCTTCAGCGATGTAGTCCGACCAGTTGTACACGTGTACAACCTTGTCTTCCGCCTGGACGGCGCCAACCAGGGCGGCGGCGACGGAAAGAGCGAGGGCGGTCTTGCCAATCATCTTCTTCATGCGTAGAGCTCCAATTGTTTTTTGATTAATCCGGAAGGCGCGCAGCCTAGCTGCGGCACCTCCCGGTGAGCCTGGCCAACGCACTGGCGCAGAGTCTCGCAAGGTCTAGCCTGGGGCTCAACCCTGCAGATCACGATAGGCCAGGTCGAGGCACATGCGCGCTTTCTCCACCAGCTCATCGATTTCTTGCTTGGTAATGACCAGCGGCGGAGCAATGATCATGGTGTCGCCCACGGCGCGCATGATCAGACCGTTACTGAAGCAGTAGCCGCGGCAGGTCATGCCGGCAGCCTTGTCGCTCGGGTAACGCTCGCGAGTCGCCTTGTTCTTCACCAGCTCGATGGCACCGAGCATACCCACGCCACGGACTTCACCCACCAGCGGGTGATCAGCCAGCTCACGCAAACGTGCTTGCAAGTACGGTGCCGTTTCGTTCTTGACCCGCTCGATGATCTTTTCTTCCTTGAGAATGCGCAGGTTTTCCATACCCACCGCCGCCGCCACCGGGTGACCGGAGTAGGTGAAGCCGTGGTTGAAATCGCCACCCTCGTTGATCACCTGAAACACCTTGTCGCTGACGATCAGGCCGCCCATCGGCACGTAGCCGGAGGTCAGGCCCTTGGCGATGGTCATCAGGTCCGGCTTGTTGCCGTAGTAATCGCTGCCAAACCACTCGCCGGTACGGCCAAAACCACAGATCACTTCGTCGGCCACGAACAGGATGTCGTACTTGGCGAGAATCTCGCGGATGCGCGGCCAGTAGGTGTCCGGCGGGATGATCACGCCGCCGGCGCCCTGGATCGGCTCGGCGATGAAGGCGGCGACCTTGTCTTCGCCGACTTCGAGAATTTTCTTTTCCAGCTGATCGGCGGCCCAGATGCCGAACTCGTCCGGGGTCATGTCGCCACCCTCACCGAACCAGTACGGCTGCGGGATGTGCACGATGCCCGGAATCGGCAGGTCGCCCTGCTTGTGCATGCCGGCCATGCCGCCCAGGCTGGTGCCTGCAACGGTGGAGCCGTGGTAGCCGTTGATGCGGCCGATGATGACCTTCTTGCTCGGCTTGCCCTTGAGGTCCCAGTAGTGGCGGACCATGCGCAGCATGGTGTCGTTGCCTTCGGAACCGGAACCGGTGAAGAACACATGGTTCATGCCTTCCGGCGCCACGTCGGAAATGGCCTTGGCCAGCTCCAGCACCGGCGGGTGAGCGGTCATGAAGAAGGTGTTGTAGAACGGCAGCTCGCGCATCTGCTTGCTGGCGGCCTCGACCAGTTCCTCGCGGCCGTAACCGATGGCCACGCACCACAGACCGGCCATGCCGTCGAGGATCTTGTTGCCCTCGCTGTCCCACAGGTGAACGCCTTCGGCCTTGGTGATGATGCGCGGCCCATTTTCATGCAGCTGCTTGTAGTCAGTGAACGGCGCCAGGTGGTGGGCGCGGCTCAGCTCCTGCCATTCACGGGTTTTCGGGTTGTTCACTGTGTTACTCATCTCAACTACTACCTATGTCGTGCGAGCCGGGGGTTCGGCGCCGCAAAAAAGAGGGGCTGACACGGAGCGGGGATCACCCGCTCCGGCCACCGGATCAAACGGACAGCAGGAGGAACTCGCGTTCCCAGGAGCTGATGACCCGCTTGAAGTTTTCATGCTCGGCACGCTTCACCGCCACGTAGGCACGCATGAAGCGCTCACCGAGGTATTTCTCGCCTTCCTTGCAGGCCTCCATGCGCTCCAGGGCGCTTTCGATGGTGACCGGTAGACGCAGGTTGCGGCGCTCGTAACCACGGCCCTTGACCGGCGCGCTGGGCTTGATGCCTTCAGCCATGCCGATGAAGCCGCACAGCAGGGATGCCGCCAGCACCAGATAGGGGTTGGCGTCGGCACCGGCCAGGCGGTTCTCCACGCGGCGGTTCTGCGGACCGGCTTCCGGCACGCGCAGACCCACGGTGCGGTTCTCCTCGCCCCACTCGACGTTCACCGGCGCCGAGGTATCGGGCAGGAAGCGGCGGAACGAGTTGACGTTGGGCGCGAACAGCGGCAACAGCTCGGGAATGAACTTCTGCAGACCGCCGATGTGGTGCATGAACAGTTCGCTCATGGTGCCGTCGGCATTGGAGAACAGGTTCTTACCGGTCTTGATGTCCACCACACTCTGGTGAATGTGCATGGCGCTGCCCGGCTGATCGGTGATCGGCTTGGCCATGAAGGTCACCGCCACGTCGTGCTTGAGCGCGGCTTCACGCATGGTGCGCTTGAACACGGTGATCTGGTCGGCCAGGTGCAGCGCGTCGCCGTGACGGAAGTTGATTTCCATCTGCGCCGGGCCGTCTTCGTGGATCAGGGTGTCCAGATCCAGGTCCTGCGCCTCGCACCAGTCGTAGACGTCTTCGAACAGCGGGTCGAATTCGTTGGCGGCGTCGATGGAGAAGCTCTGACGACCCACTTCCGGACGACCGGAGCGACCCACCGGTGCTTCCAGCGGGAAGTCCGGGTCGGCGCAGCGCTTGGTCAGGTAGAACTCCATCTCCGGCGCGACGATCGGCTGCCAGCCCTTATCGGAATACATCTTCAGGACTTTCTTGAGGACGTTGCGCGGCGACAGCTCGATCGGGTTGCCCTGCTTGTCGAAGGTGTCGTGAATCACCATCGCCGTCGGCTCGATGGCCCAGGGCACAACAAATACGGCGTTCTCATCCGGACGGCAGAACATGTCGATGTCCGCCTCGTCCAGCAGCTCGTAATAGATGTCGTCATCGACATAGTCGCCGGTGACGGTCTGCAGGAGCACACTCTCGGGGAGGCGCATGCCCTTCTCGTCCAGGAATTTGTTGGTCGGCGCAATCTTGCCGCGCGCGATACCCGTCAAATCGCTGATCAAGCATTCAACTTCGGTGATTTTGCGTTCTTTCAGCCAGCTGGTCAGCTGGTCGAGCTTGGTAGTCATAAAGACCTCAGGGTTTATAGAGCGGCTACTGCGGACCGGTTAAAGCCTAGCGAAACCTCCCAGTTTCACCGACCGGTTGCTCACCTACTCACGTTGCCCCGCCCTCTTCCTGCAAGCCTCACCAAAGGCCTGGAAGATGGCGAGATAATTCGGGTTGGATCGTACCTGCCATTCCGGGTGCCATTGCACCCCAAGTGCGAAGCTTTGTGCACCCTCGACAGAGAAGGCTTCAACCAACCCGTCAGGCGCCAGAGCTTCCACGCGAAGGCCCGGCGCCAGACGTGCAACGCCCTGGCCATGAATCGAATTGACATCTATCTGCGCTGGCAAGCCGAGGCCAGCGAGAATGCCACCGGGCTGCACCTGCAGCGCGTGACGGGGAGCGTATTGCACTTCCACCGGCTGCTCGGCCGGCTCGCGATGATCGAGCATGCCGGCGACCTCATGCACCTTCTGGTGCAGAGTGCCGCCGAATGCCACGTTGATTTCCTGGAAGCCGCGGCAGATGCCCAGCAGCGGAATGCCGGCGCTGATCGCCTTGCGAATTAGCGGCAGCGTGGTGCTGTCGCGCGCCGGATCGCTGTGGGAGTCCGGGTCGCTGGCGGTGCCTGAATAATGATGGGCTTCGATGTTCGACGGCGAGCCGGTACACAGCAAGCCGTCTAGACTGTCGAGCAGAGTGTCCTGGTCCAGCAGCTCGCCCAGAGCCGGAATTACCAGAGGCTGGCACGCCGCGCCGACAACAACGGCACGGACATACTTGTCACCAGCGATATGGTAAGGGTGCAGACCGATCTGCCTGGTGCAGGCGGTAACACCTATTAATGGCAGGCGAGCCATGAGACACCCGTTTTATTGATGTTGGTGGGTTGGCCCGAGATTAACCCTGTTCAAATTTTTACACAACCACCCTGTAAAAAATTGAACACGCCCCTCGCTACACCCCACCGTGTGCGCCCTGCAGCAGACTGTCCACAGGGTAAAAATGCCCCAAAACTGGCGCTGCCGCCCCGTTTTAGGGCAAAATGCCCGGCTATTGACAGGCCGTAGTGTTTGAGATTGACTCACACCCATGCGCTTGCATGATTGAAATTTTTAACAAAAAAGGTGTTGCATCATGTCGGTACCCACCAGTGCCGTTACGCTGAACGAAGCGAATGAGTTCCTTAAGGAACATCCTGAGGTCCAGTTCGTCGACCTTCTTATTGCCGACATGAACGGCGTCGTTCGCGGCAAGCGCATTGAGCGCGCTAGCCTGCACAAGGTCTATGCCAAAGGCATCAACCTCCCCGCATCCATCTTCGCCCTCGACATCAACGGCTCCACCGTTGAAAGCACCGGCCTCGGCCTGGACATCGGCGATGCCGACCGCATCTGCTTTCCGATCAACGGCACCCTGTGCAACGAACCGTGGCAGAAGCGCCCGACTGCCCAATTGCTGATGACCATGCACGAACTCGATGGTCAGCCGTTCTTCGCCGACCCGCGTGAAGTGCTACGGCAGATCGTGCAGAAATTCGACGACCTCGGCCTGACCATCTGCGCCGCGTTCGAAATCGAGTTCTACCTGATCGACCAAGAGAACGTGAATGGCCGTCCGCAGCCGCCACGCTCGCCAATGTCGGGCAAGCGTCCGCAGTCGACTCAGGTCTACCTGATCGACGACCTCGACGAGTACGCCGACTGCCTGCAGGACATCCTCGAAGCCGCCAAGGAGCAGGGTATTCCCGCCGACGCCATCGTCAAGGAAAGCGCCCCGGCACAGTTCGAGGTCAACCTGCATCACGTCAATGACGCGATCAAGGCCTGCGACTACGCCCTGCTGCTCAAGCGTCTGATCAAGAACGTCGCCTACGACCATGAAATGGACACCACCTTCATGGCCAAGCCCTACCCCAACCAGGCGGGCAACGGGCTGCACGTGCACATCTCGCTGCTGGACAAGAAGACCGGCAAGAACATCTTCACCACCGACGACCCGCTGCAGAGTGCCACCCTGCGCCATGCCATCGGCGGCGTACTGGAAACCATGCCGGCATCGATGGCCTTCCTCTGCCCCAACGTCAACTCCTACCGCCGCTTTGGCGCACAGTTCTATGTGCCCAACGCGCCGAGCTGGGGCGTGGACAACCGCACCGTGGCGGTCCGCGTACCAAACGGCAGCCCGGACGCCGTGCGCATCGAGCATCGTGTCGCCGGCGCCGACGCCAACCCGTACCTGATGATGTCGGCCATCCTCGCCGGCATTCACCACGGCCTGACCAGCAAGATCGAACCGGGTGAGCCGATCGAAGGCAACTCCTACGAACAGCTGGAGCAGAGCCTGCCGAACAACCTGCGCGATGCCCTGCGCGAGCTGGACGAAAGCGAAGTGCTCAACCAGTACATCAGCCCGGATTACATCGACATCTTCGTCGCCTGTAAGGAAGCCGAGCTGGAAGAGTTCGAGACCACCATCTCCGACCTCGAATACAACTGGTACCTGCACACCGTGTAAGTCCCTGCAACGCCGGCCTCGCGCCGGCGTTGCTTTAACCGAATGCTGACGGCACAGCCCTGTCCCGGGGTTGCGCCAGCGGCTGGCCGAAAATCGGCCGCGAACCGGAGGAGATCGCCATGCCCCACTCGCCTGCCGGCTTCTTCCATCAGTGGCCATGCCAGCCACGGCGGCTGCGCCACGGCGACCCCTGAGCCACACCAACACCCACCATAAAGCCACTCGGCAACAGCCGGGGGCGACAAAACCACCCTGCCATTCAATTTGTCCAGCGCTGCACCTGGCGTCAGATCGTCACGGCCGCGCATCGATTACTGGAGGCTGAAATGCGCCGTTTGCTTGCCCCTCTGCTGCTGTTGCTGTGCCCGGCTCTGAGCCAGGCCGAAGATGTCATCCAGGTGTGGAACTGGAACGACTACATTGCCCCGCAGGTGCTCAAGGACTTCGAAAAGGACACCGGCATCCGTGTTGAATACCGCACCTTCAGCACCGCCGAAGAACTCGACGAGGCCCTGCAGAGCGATGCCGCGATCGATGTCGCCGTGCCGTCCCACGACAGCCTGCCTGGGATGATCAAGGCGGGTCGCCTGCAACCGCTGGACCTCGGTCTGCTGCCCAACCGCCAGCACCTGGACAAGGCCATTCTCAGCAAACTCGCCGCCTTCGACCCGCAGAACCGCTATGCCGTGCCCTACCTGTGGGGCACCGTCGGCCTGGCGGTGAATGTACCGCAGGCCGAAGCGGCCCTCGGCGGGCCAGTGCCGAACAGCTGGAATCTGCTGTTCGACCCAGCCATGAGCGGCAAACTGGCCAGCTGCGGCATCGCCATGATCGACTCCAGCAACGAAGCGCTGGCGGTGCTGCTCAACTATCAAGGGCGCAACCTCGCCCACAGTTCGCCCAAGCAGCTCAAGCGCGCCGGCGACACCCTCGCCAGCCTGCGCCCCAACCTGCGCTACATCGACAGCGAGCGCTATATCGCCGATCTGGCCAATGGCAAGCTGTGCGTAGCCTTCGCCTGGGTCGGCGACGCCCTGGCCGCCGCCGATGCCGGCCAGCCGGTGAGCTTCATGGTGCCGGACGAAGGCTCGGCGCTGTTCATCGACAATATGGTCATCCCGACCAGCAGCAAGCGCGCCGATCTGGCTCATCGCTTCATCAACTATCTGCTGCAGCCGCAGGTCGCTGCACTGACCTCCGGCGAGGTGCTCTACCCCAACCCGAACAAGGACGCCAGCCAGTTCATGGACGACAACCTGCAACAGCAGCTAGCCCAGGTGAACACCGCCAAGCGCCGCCTGTTCGCCCCCGAAGCCCTGCCGGACAAGCTGGAAGTGGCCAAGGAAGAGGTGTGGAGCCAGTTCAAGGGCAAGCCCTGACAGCGCCCCTTGCCGCGGGCAGCGGCATGACGTCCAATAGCGCCTCCGCCGCGGCCATGCCGCAACGGCAACAGACCCTAGTCCCGGAGATCGTCATGTCGCGCCCCGCCACCGCCCGCAAGCCGCGCGCCAGCAGCCAGGCGCGCATCCAGCAGATTCTTGAGGCGGCACGCAGCCAGCTGGCCGAAGAAGGCGTGGCCAGCCTGTCGATCTACAGCGTCGCCGAGCGCGCGGGTATTCCACCTTCTTCGCTGTATCACTTCTTTCCCAGCGTACCGGCACTGCTGCAGGGGCTCACCGCCGCCGTACACGCCGCCTTCCGCGACTGCCTGGCACAGCCCATCGATGCCGCCAGCCTGCATAGCTGGCGCGACCTGTCGCGCCTGATCGAGCAGCGCATGCTGCGCGTCTACGAACAGGACCCAGCCGCTCGCCAGCTGATCCTCGCCAGCCATGGCCTGGCCGAAGTGACCCAGGCCGACCGCCAGCATGACGACCAGCTTGGCCGGCAGATGCAGGCCCTGTTTGCCCATTATTTCCAGCTGCCGGCTTTGCCGGAGGATATCGACGTGTTCGCCCTCGCCCTGGAGCTGGGCGACCGCGTGTATGCCCGCTCCGTGCAGCAGTTCGGCTTGATCACACCACGCCTGGCTGAGGAAGGCCTCCGCGTGTTCGATGCCTACCTGTCGCTGTACCTGCCGCCCCACCTGCCGCTGCAGCCGCGCTGAAACGAAATCACCGATAAACATCGGCATAATAAGCCGCTTTCTTTCTAATTCCGCCTTATCTCGAATAATAAATCGATAAAGATCGGTAAATTAGCTTCCAATGTCGATTTTTATCGGCTATAAATTGTTCATTGTCTGACGCGTCGCCCCGAGACCGACAGACCCAAGCCATGTCTGCTACCGTCAGACCGCTGCGGTTTCAGCTCCGATGAGGTGTTCCATGTCCCGCACCGTCGCCGCGACCCAGACGGCCTGTTCCTCGGATCGCGCCAGCGCAAGTCTGCCAATGACTTGAGGCCCGTAGCATCGACCACATACGACCCTCGCCGGGTCGCACCCGACCTACCCTGAACCTCGTTTCGGTGACCCTATGACCACCCTGAACACCACCCCGCGCACCGATGGCTTCCGCATGCCAGCCGAATGGGAAACCCACAGCCAGACCTGGATGGTCTGGCCGGAACGTCCGGACAACTGGCGTAACGGCGGCAAGCCGGCACAGGCCGCCTTCGCCACCGTCGCCCGCGCCATCGCCGAGTTCGAGCCAGTGACCGTGTGCGCTTCCGCCGGGCAGTACGACAACGCCCGCGTGCGTCTCGATCACGCCAATATTCGTCTGCTGGAAATCACCAGCGACGACGCCTGGGTGCGCGACACCGGGCCGACCTTCGTCATCAACGACGAAGGCTCCGTGCGCGGCGTGGACTGGACCTTCAATGCCTGGGGCGGCTTCGACGGCGGCCTGTACTGGCCGTGGCTGCGCGACGACCAGGTGGCACGCAAGATCCTCGAAGTCGAGCGCTGCGCGCGCTACCGCACCGAGGGTTTCGTGCTGGAAGGCGGCTCCATCCATGTCGACGGCGAAGGCACCCTGATCACCACCGAGGAATGCCTGCTCAACCGCAACCGCAACCCGCACCTGACTCGCGAAGAGATCGAGGCGCAGCTGGCGGAGCACCTGGCCATCGACACGGTGATCTGGCTGCCCGACGGTCTGTTCAACGACGAGACCGACGGCCACGTCGACAACTTCTGCTGCTATGTGCGCCCAGGTGAAGTGCTGCTGGCCTGGACCGACGATGTGAACGACCCCAACTACCCGCGCTGCCAGGCGGCCATGCGCGTGCTGGAAACGGCTCGCGACGCCAAGGGACGCGCGCTGGTGGTACACAAGATGCCGATCCCCGGTCCGATCCATGCAAGCGAGGAAGAATGCGCCGGCGTGGATGCCGCCGAAGGCAGTCAGGAACGCGATCCGTCGATCCGTCTGGCCGGCTCCTACGTCAACTTCCTTATCGTCAACGGCGGCATCATCGCGCCCTGCTTCGATGATCCGAAGGATGAAGAAGCCCGCGCCATTCTCGAACGGATCTTCCCCGAGCATCGCGTAGTGATGGTGCCCGGCCGCGAGATCCTCCTCGGCGGCGGCAATATTCACTGCATTACCCAGCAGCAACCAGCGCCGCAACGGCGCTGAGCCCCCGGTTGAGCGTGCGCCTGCAAGGCGCACGCTCAACTATGCGGCCGGCAGGCCGACAACTCGACGACTACGCTGAAATAAAAACTGCCAGCATTCGCCGAGGTCTTCATGTTCAATACCCAACTCAAGCAGCAACTGGCCGCCTGCCAGCTGCTGCTGGCCGAGGCCCAAGCCCGCCGAGAGGCAGTAGATCGCTCGATGGCCGTGATCGAGTTCCAGCCCGACGGCACCATCGTCGCCGCCAACGACAACTTCCTCGCCACCATGGGCTACCGCCTGGATGAAATCCGCGGCCAGCACCATCGCCTGTTCTGTCAGCCCGGCTATGCCAGCAGCGCCGACTACCAGCGTTTCTGGCAACGCCTGGCCTCCGGCGAGTTCATCCGCGAGCGCTTCCTGCGCCTGAACAAAGCCGGCCAGCAGGTCTGGCTGGAAGCCAGCTACAACCCGGTGCGCGACGCCAGCGGGCGGGTGACACGGGTGCTGAAAATGGCCACCGACATCACCGCCCAGGTGATCGGCGAACAGGAACAGAGCAGCCTGATCAATGCCATCAACCGCTCCATGGCCACCATCGAATTCAATCCGCAAGGCGAGGTGCTCGCGGCCAACGACAATTTCCTCGGTGTCATGGGCTATCGCCTGGAAGAGATCCGCGGCAAGCACCATCGCCTGTTCTGCGAGCGCAGCGAAAGCGAGTCGGCCGAGTACCGTCAGTTCTGGGAGCGCCTGAACCGCGGCGAGTTCTTTTCCGGGCGCTTCAAGCGCATCAATCGCCAGGGCGCCACGGTCTGGCTACGCGCCACCTACAACCCGGTATTCGATCATCAGGGCCGCCTGTACAAGGTGGTCAAATTTGCCAGTGATATCACCGAGCAGGTCCAGCAGCAGGAGGCCGAGTCACGCGCCGCGCGCCTGGCCTACGACACCTCGCTGCACACCGACGAGACCGCCCAACAGGGCGCACGGGTGGTGCAGCACACGGTCGACGTGATGCAGGGCATCGCCGGTGAACTGAACCGCGCCGCCGATGGCATCAGCGCGGTCAGCCAGCAGTCGGAGATGATCAGCAGCATCGTGCAGACCATTCGCGGCATCGCCGAACAGACCAACCTGCTGGCACTCAATGCCGCCATCGAGGCGGCGCGCGCCGGAGAGCAGGGCCGCGGCTTTGCCGTGGTCGCCGACGAGGTGCGCAACCTGGCGGCACGTACCAGCCAGGCTACGGTGGAGATCGTCGAGGTGGTGCGGCGCAACCACGAGCTGGCCCAGGGCGCGGTGAGCAGCATGGAAGCCAGCAAGGACAAGGCCGAACAGGGCGTGACGCTGGCCAACGAGGCCGGACAGGTCATCCTGGAAATTCAGGACGGTGCCCGTCAGGTGGTACAGGCCATCAGCCAGTTCACCGCCACCCTCGAGCAATGACTCAGCGCGACAGGGCCTGCTGCGCCGTCTGCGGATCGAGCTGGCAGAGCGCAGCGTACTGGCTGACAAACACCTGACCGGCAAAGCGCTGGAAGAAATCCGAGCGCTTGAGCCGGTCCAGCACCGGCCCCTTCACTTCCGACAGGTGCAACTGCACCCCGGCGCTGTGCAGGCGCGCATCAATGGTTTCCAGGGAATCCAGCGCGCTGGCATCAATCAGGTTGACCCCCGAGCACATCAGCACCAGGTGACGCACCGCGGGCCGCGCCGCCACCAGCTCGGCGATGCGCTCCTCCAGATAGCGCGCATTGGGGAAATACAGGCTCTCGTCGACCCGCAGCGACAGCACTGTCTCGCTCTGCACCACGGCATAGCGCTCGATGTTGCGAAAGTGTTCGCTACCCGGCAACTGGCCAACCACCGCGATATGCGGGCGACTGGTGCGCCAGAGGAACAGCAGCAGTGATAACGCCACGCCAATGACGATGCCCGGCTCGACACCAACCAGCAGCACCCCCAGCAGCGTCGCCGCCTGAGCCACGCCGTCCTGCCAGGCATAGCGCCAGGTGCGCCACAATGAGCGCAGATCGATCAAGCCAAGCACCGCAACGATGATGCTGGCGGCCAGCACCGCCTGAGGCAGCAGACGCAGCAGCGGCGTCAGCAGCACCAGCACCAGCAGCATCAGCGCGGCGGTGAATACGCCTACCATGGGCGTGCGCGCGCCGCTGTCCACGGCAATCGCCGAGCGCGAGAAGCTCGCCGCCACCGGCAGGCCACCACTGAAGGCCGCCGCCAGATTGGCCGCGCCCTGACCAAACAGCTCGCGGTCCGGCTGCACCGACTGACGCTGGCGCGCCGCCAGACTCTGGGCGATGGAAATCGACTCGACGAATCCGACCAAAGCAATCAGCGCCGCACTGGGCAACAGATCCAGCAGCAGCGCGGGATTGAAGCTCGGCAGACTGAAACCGGGGAGATGCGCAGTGACCGCACCGACCACCCGCACTCCCTGGCTGTCCAGCTGCAGCAGCGCGCTCAACAGCAGCGCCAGCCCCACCACCAGCAACGGCGCCAGACGATTGCTCAGCTGCGCCCGCGAAGGCTTCAGCCCCAGGCGCTGTAGCAGTCGCGGCAGCGGGCCGCGCAGCAGCACCAGCAACAGCACACTGCCCAGCCCAACCGCCAACGTCGGGCCATGGCTGGCTGGCAGTTGCGCCCACAGGGCGGGGAACAGTTGCGGCAGGTTGTGCCCCTCGGCCGATACGCCGAGCAGGTGACGCACCTGGCTGGCGGCAATCAGCAGGGCCGAACCGCTGACAAAACCGGCGATCACCGGATGGCTGAGGAAGTTGGCGAGAAAGCCCAGGCGCAGCAGCGCCAACAGCGCCAGCAACAAGCCGACCAGCAGGGTCAGGCTCAGCGCCGCCGCCCCGTAGGCCGCGCCGCTCAAGCCCAGCGGTTGCAGGGCACTGGCGGTCATCAGGGCGAGAATCGCCACCGGACCGACAGCCAGCGCCACCCCGGGACTGGCGCCGAACAGGGCATAGGCCAGCAACGGCAGGATGCTGGCAAACAGCCCGGCCTCGGCCGGCAAGCCGGCCAGCTGCGCGTAGGCCAGCGCCTGCGGGGTCAGCAGCAGGCTGACCAGCAGCGCACCGAGCAGGTCATGCCCCGCCTGCCGCCGATCATAGCCGCGCCAGGTGGCCAGCAGAGGTAAAGCGCGCTGCAAGCTAGATAACATTCAACGGCACCTTGAGGTAACGCACGCCATTGTCTTCGGCTGGCGGCAGCTCACCGCCGCGCATGTTGACCTGCACCGAGGGCAGGATCAGCACCGGCATCTTCAGGGTGGCGTCGCGGGCGCTGCGCATGGCGACGAAGGCATCCTCGTCCACTCCGGCATGGATGTGCAGGTTGTGCGCCTTCTGCTCGGCCACCGTGGTCATGCACGCATACTCGCTGCGCCCGGCCGGTAGGTAGTCATGGCACAGGTACAGGCGGGTCTCGTCCGGCAGGGCAAACAGCCGCTGGATCGAGCGGTACAGAGCCCGCGCATCGCCACCGGGGAAGTCGCAGCGCGCCGTGCCGTAGTCGGGCATGAACAGGGTGTCACCGATGAAGGCGGCATCGCCGATCACATAGGTTACGCAGGCCGGCGTGTGCCCCGGGGTGTGCAGCACGCGTGCGTCGAGCGAACCGATGGCGAAACGGTCGCCATCCTCGAACAACCGGTCGAACTGCCGGCCATCGGTGGCGAATCCGCTGCCGGCATTGAACAGCTTGCCGAAGGTGTCCTGCACCCGGGTAATCAACGCGCCAATGCCCAGTTGCCCGCCCAGCGCCTGCCTGAGGTAGGGCGCGGCGGAGAGGTGATCGGCGTGGACATGAGTCTCCAGCAGCCAGTCCACCGTCAGGTTTTCAGCACGCACAAAGGCGATCAGCTTGTCGGCGCTGGCGGTACTGGTGCGCCCAGCGGCCGCATCGTAGTCCAGCACCGAATCGATGATGGCGCAGCGCTTGGTGTCCGGGTCACTGACCACGTAGCTCCAGGTGAAGGTGGCCGGATCGAAGAAGGCCTCAACCTGCGGGTTCATTGGGCACGCTCCCGGCGCTCCAGCGCCTCGAACAGGGCCATGCCGATCAGCATGGCTGCCACAAAGAGAAGCACCTGCCAGTGACCGGTCAGGAAAATGGCCACGGCCGGCCCCGGGCAGATGCCGGCGATGCCCCAGCCGATGCCGAACAACAAACTGCCACCGATCAGCCGGCGGTCGATCTCACGCTTGGTCGGTAGCTGCATGGGCAAGCCCAACAGTGACTGCTGGCGTTTCCTGGCCAGGGTGAAGGGCAACAGGGCCACGGCAATGGCGCCGGCCATCACTAGCGCCAACGAAGGGTCCCAGGCGCCCGCGAGGTCGAGGAAGCCCAGCACCTTGGCCGGATTGGCCATGCCGGCCAGCAGCAGGCCGAGGCCGAAGATCAGCCCGGCGGCGAAAGCGGTCAGTTTGCCCATCTCAGGCTCCCAGCAGATGACGGATGACGAACACGCTGGCAAAACCCGCGACCATGAACGCCAGGGTCGCGGCCAGCGAGCGCGGCGACAGCCGCGACAGACCACAGACACCGTGGCCGCTGGTGCAGCCGGCGCCGTAGCGGGTGCCGAGGCCGACCAGCAGGCCGGCCAGGGCGATACTCAGCCAGCCGCCCTGGAACTCGATGACCGGCAGCGCGGTGAACAACTGCCAGAGCAGCGGCGCGACCAGCAGGCCGAGCAGGAACAGCGCCTTCTCGCCCAGCCCCTCGCGACTGCGGGAAAACAGGCTACCGAGCAGGCCGCTGATACCGGCCACCCGGCCGTTGGCCAGAACGAAAATGCCGGCCGCCAGGCCGATCAGCGCACCGCCGGCCAGGGCCGACCAGGGTGTGAAGTGCAACCAGTCGATGCTCATTGCTCACCTCCGCAGAACTGCTGGTAAAGGGTGTTGATTACCGCCAGCGCCGCCGGGCTGCTAATGCGGTAGAAGATCTGCTTGCCCTCGCGGCGGGTTTCCACCAGTCCTTCGCGGCGCAGCACCGCCAGTTGCTGGGACAGCGTCGGCTGCAGGATGCCAAGCAGCGCCTCCAGCTCACTGACATTGCGCTCGCCCTGGGATAGCTGGCAGAGCAGCAGCAGGCGATCGGGATTGGCCAGGGCCTTGAGCAACTGCCCGGCGGCACTGGCATTGGCGCGCAGCAGATCGATGTCTGGCGCAGCGGGAAGATCAGTCACGGCAAACACTCTCACGAAAGACAATATGTATTTAAATATATTGTTTATTCGCTATATGTACAGCCGGGCCGACCGACGGCATACCCCTGCCAAATAAAAAACCCGCCGGCGCGAACGCGGGCGGGTTTCTTGAACGCCGCGAAATCAGGCGTTGGCGGGGCGCAGCGAGTAGGTCTTGAGCTGCTCGGCGAAGTCGCGCAGCGACTGGATGCCACTGGCCTCGGCCTCGGCCACCCACTGCTTGATTGCTTCGAGCATCTCGTGGCCGTTGCTGCTGGTCTTGACCCAGATCTGCTGCAGGGCCAGACGCTTTTCGTAGATCACCTTGAGCGCCTGGCTGTCTTCCAGCATGCGCTGGATACGGGCCTGATGGCTCTCGTCGAGCAGGCTGGTCTCACGCGACAGCAGGCGCTTGGCGCGGCGGAAATGATGGCGGACAGAGGCGTCGGCCTTGGCCACTTCCTGCTTGACCAGCGGCGCGATGACCAGCTTGCGGTACTGCGCCATGATCTGGAAACGGTTGTTGAGGATAGCCATGGCGGTGTCCATGTCCAGGCTGCCCTTGCCCTCTACGCGGTGGGCGATCGGCGCCACACGCTGCACCTTGGCCAGGCCGAGTGCACTGAACAGCTGGATCCAGGCCCAACCCATGTCGAACTCCCACTTCTTCACCGACAGCTTGGCGCTGTTGGGGTAGGTGTGGTGGTTGTTGTGCAGCTCCTCACCGCCGATCAGGATGCCCCAGGGCACCAGGTTGGTGGCAGCATCGCGGCACTCGAAGTTGCGGTAGCCGACGGCATGGCCCAGGCCGTTGATCACGCCGGCGGCCCACACCGGAATCCACATCATCTGCACCGCCCACACGGTCATGCCGAGCACGCCGAACAGCGCCAGGTCGATGATCGCCATCAGCACCACACCACCCTCGGGGAAACGCGAATAGACGTTGCGTTCGATCCAGTCCTCCGGGCAGTTCTTGCCGTAGATACGCAGGGTGTCCTCGTTTTTCGCCTCGGCGCGATACAGCTCGGCACCGGTCAGCAACACGGTACGCAGTCCCTTGATCACAGGGCTGTGCGGGTCATCCACGGTTTCACACTTGGCGTGGTGCTTGCGGTGAATAGCGGTCCACTCCTTGGTGTTCTGCGCCGTGGTCAGCCACAGCCAGAAACGGAAGAAGTGCTTGAGCGCCGGGTGCAGCTCCAGCGCGCGATGCGCCGAGTAGCGGTGCAGGTAGACGGTGACGCTGACGATGGTGATATGCGTCAGTACCAGGGTGACCGCTACCAGCTGCCAGGCCGAAAGGTCGAGCAAACCGTTGTACCACATGCAGGAAAAACCTCGATAAGGGGGAACATCGTGAACAAGTGTGCACATTATCGCGGAGGCGGGCGCTAAAAGCAGCGTCCGGCTTAGACAAAAATGGTGATTTGTTGATCTGGCTTATGGTTTGCTGCCCTATTAGCTGCGGTTCGGCGCCTTGAGCCTGGGCCAACCCCACCTATGCTTAGACGGCAGCCGCAGTCCCGAGGATCTATGAGCGCAACGTCCAGACAGTTCACCCGACCCTTGCTGATCTGGGGCAGTCTGCTGCTGGCCCTGCTGTTCATCGTGCAGGTCCTGTTCGCCCTGCAGCGCCAGGATCGCGCGCTACAACAGCTCCTGGACGAGCAACTGGCGCGCGACCACAGCATCCTCCAGGCCGCCCTGCTCAGCCGCCGCACCTCGGTCGCCCGCATCAGCCAGGAGCTGGCCAGCGATCCGTATCTGAAACAACTGCTAAGCCGTCATGCCGACAGCGACAGCACCGCGCAAATGGAACTGCGCGGGCAACTGCACAGCTATCTCAGACCCACGCTGCGCACCCTGAAAAACCTCGATTTCAACCAGTTGCTGGTGCACTTGCCCGGCAATGCAGAGGCCCTGCTGCGCGAAGAGTCGAGCCTTCCCCACGGAGATCTCGGCGAAACGCGCGCCGCCCTGCTGGCCGAAGTCTTCAGTCAACGCCAGGCACGCAGCGGCCTGCAGCAGAGCGATCAGGGCCTGCTGCTGTACAGTCTGGTCCCCGTGCCAGACAGCGACAGCAGCAGGCCGCCACTGGCCGTGCTGGAAGTGACCGGAGCGCCGCTACCGGCCATGACGGTGGTCGAACTGGCACTCGGCGCACCGGCTCTGCTGCTCCAGCGCCAGCGGCATCCGGCACTGCGCGACAACCACCTCTGGCGGTCGCTGGAGAACCCCGCCGACCATTGGCAGGAACGTCTGCGGCAGACCCAGCTGCCCGACCAGATTACTCAGGCGCAACGCCTGCGTCTGGACCTACCGCGGGAGCAGAGCAACCTGGTACTGCTGCCTGTCGACCAGGCCGGCACCGAGGTCCGGTCCGTACTCGCCATTGCCCATCCGCTTAAAGAGCTGCTGGCCCAGTACCAGCAGCAGCGCCGGGAACGGCTGGCCTACTGGCTGCTCTCCTGGCTGAGCGTGCAAATTCTGCTGCTGGGACTGCTGCGGATTCTCCAGCAGCGCCTCGACCGTCAGCAGCGCGAGCTACGCGAGGAACACCGGCAGAGTCAGGAAGCCCGGCGCTTACTTGAACTGGTGCAGCAAACCCAGTCAGCCTTCATCACCACACAGAACCACCACGCGCTGTTCGAGCAACTGCTGCAACAGATCCTCGACTACACCGGCAGCCGTTTCGGCTTCTTCGGCGAGGTGCTGCAGAATGATCAGGGCACGCCCTACCTGCGCACCTTTGCCATCAGCAACATCGCCTGGGATGACGACTCGCGCGCTTTCTATGCCGCGCACGCGCCCAAGGGCATGGAGTTCCGCAACCTGGACACCCTGTTCGGCCTGGTCCTGCGCAGTGGCGAAGCTTTGCTCAGCAACAGTCCAGCGCAGCATCCGGCCAGCGGCGGCACTCCGCCCGGCCATCCGCCGCTGCAGGCCTTCCTCGGCCTGCCGGTACGCGTCGACCAGCAGATAATCGGCATGCTCGGCCTGGCCAACCGCCAGGGTGGCTACCAGCACGAGCAAATCGAACAGCTGCAGCCGCTGCTGGCCTGCCTCGGCCAGATGATCGATGCCCTGCGCCGCGCGCAGCAACTGGCCCACGAGCAGGAGCTGCAAGGCAAGCAGCAGCATGCCCTGTCCCTGCTCAACGAGATTGCCGCCCGCTCCACCCTGGCCAGCGATATCCAGCTACGTCGTGGGCTACAGCTGGGCTGCGAATTCTTTGGCCTGGAAAACGGCCTGATCGCACGCATCGAGGACGACAACTACCAGGTCGAGCAGCACTTCAGCAGCGAGCAGCCACGCATCGACGGGCAAACCTTCCCGCTGCACCTGACCTACTGCCAGATCACCCGCCAGCGAGGCGACGATGTGCTGGCCATCGAGCACATGGGTGCCTCGGAACACGCCGATCACCCGGGTTATGCCGAGTTTGGCCTGGAGAGCTACATCGGCATGGTGGTCTGGGTCAGGGGCGAACGCTGGGGCACCCTCAGTTTCTCTGCGCGCGAGGCACGCCCGCAGCCGTTCGACAGTGCCGACCTGGAGTTCATGCGCCTGCTCGCCCGCTGGGTCAGCGCCACGCTGGAGCGCGAACTGCAGGAACAGCAGCGCGATGAACTGCTGCAACGCCTGCAACGCCTGACCGAGCAGGTGCCCGGTATCATCCTGCAGCTGCAACTGCACAGCGATGGCCGGCGCACCCTGCCCTATGCCAGCGAGGCCCTGCTGGCCCTCACAGGTCTCGATCCGGACTCACTGAAGCACGACGCCAGCCCACTGTTCCGCAGCATTGCCAGCCAGGACCAAGCCATCTTCGAGTCCTCCCTGGCCCAGTCGGCACAGCAGCTGAAACCCTGGATCGGTGAATTCCGCATCCGCCACCCGCAGCGCGGCGAGCTGTGGCTGGGTGGCCAGGCCAGCCCGCAACGCCTGGCCGATGGCAGCCTGCTGTGGCATGTACTGCTGCTCGACATCAGCACCCGCAAGCAGGCGCAGAGCGACCTGACCCGCGAGCGCCAGCGCCTGCGCAGCATTCTCGAAGGAGCCAACTGCGGTACCTGGGAGTGGAACGTGCAGAGCGGCGACTGCCAATTCGACGCGCGCTGGCTGGGCCTGCTGGGCTATGCCGCCAAAGAGCTGCAGCCCCACAACATCCAGCACTGGCTGGAGATGACCCACCCCGATGACCTGCCGCGCACGCAGAGCGTCCTGCAAGCCCATCTCGAGGGCGAGAGTAGCCATTTCGTCAGCGAATTTCGCATGCGTCACAAGGATGGCCACTGGGTGTGGATCGAGTCCCGCGGACGCCTGCTCAGCCGCACCAGCGCCGGCGACCCGCTGATGATGTACGGCACCCACCTGGACATCAGTGCACGGGTCAGCGCCGAGCAGGCCAATCGCGAAACCCAGGTATTCCTGCAGACCGTGCTGGACAGCAGCACCGAGGTCTCGGTAATCGCCACCGACACCAGCGGCCTGATCACCCTGTTCAACTCCGGTGCAGAACACCTGCTCGGCTACCAGGCTCATGAAGTGGTGGGCAGCCAAAGTCCGGCACTATTCCACCTGGAAAGCGAGGTGCGCGCACGTGGCGCCGAACTCAGTGCCGAGAGCGGGCACGTGGTCGAAGGCTTTGCCGTGTTCGTCGAGATTGCCCGCCGCGAAGGTTCGGAGTCTCGCCAGTGGACCTACCTACACAAGGACGGTAGCCGCCGTCAGGTACTGCTCACCGTGTCGCTGCTGTATGACGCCGAAGGCGAGCTCAATGGCTACCTGGGCATCGCCACCGACATCAGTGAGCTGGTCAGCCTCAGCCAGGCCCTGCTGGCCAGCGAACAGCGCTTTCGCGGCATGCTCAGCAACCTGCCCGGCGCCGCCTATCGCTGCCGCAACGATGCCGCCTGGACCATGTTCCACATCAGCGAGGAAATTCAACGCATCACCGGCTACCCGGCCAACGACTTCATCGACAACCGGGTACGCAGCTATGCCAGCGTGATCGTCCCCGAAGACCTGGCAATCACCTACAGCACCCAGCAGAACCTGCTGGCCCGCACCACCTTCGAACTCAGCTACCGCCTGCGCCACCGCGACGGGCATATCGTCTGGGTCAGCGAAAAAGGCCGCGGCGAATATGACGACAACGGCCACCTGCAGTGGATCGACGGTTTCATCTGGGACATCAGCGAGCAGCGCCGCGCCGAGCAAATGGTGATCGAGCGCGAGGCCTACCTGCGCACCCTGCTCGACAACGTCATCGACGCCATCATCACCATCGACGAACAGGGCCGGGTCGAATCCTTCAACCAGGCCGCCGAGCGCGTCTTCGGCTACAGAGCCGACGAAGTGCTCGGGCGCAATGTCTCCCTGCTGATGCCGGAGCCGGATCGCAGCGCCCACGACGGCTACATCAGCCACTATCGAGACAGCGGCCAGGCGCGCATTCTCGGCGTCAGCGGCCGCGAACTGCTCGGCCTGCGCCGCGACGGCTCGCAATTCCACATGGAGCTGGCGGTCTCGGCCATCCAGCACCTGGGCGCCCGGCGCTTCATCGGCGTGGTGCGCGACATCACCGAACGACGGCGCATCGAACAGATGAAGAACGAGTTCGTCTCCACCGTCAGCCATGAGCTGCGCACGCCGCTGACCTCGATCTCCGGCGCCCTCGGCCTGGTGGTGGGCGGAGCCCTCGGCGAAGTGCCGGGGCCGATGAGCAGCATGCTGCAGATCGCCCACCAGAACAGCCGGCGCCTGGGCCTGCTGATCAACGACCTGCTCGACATGGAGAAGCTGGTCGCCGGCAAGATGACCTTCCACTTCACCGAGCTGGACCTGCTGGCTCAGCTGGAGGAAGCCCTGCTGCACAACCAGCCGTATGCCGACGAGCACGGCGTCAGCTGGCGCATCAGCCAATCCCTTGCCGGCATCCGCGTGCGCGCCGACAGCCAGCGCCTGCAGCAGGTGCTGGCCAACCTGCTGTCCAACGCCGCCAAATTCTCTCCCGCCGGCAGCCAGGTCGAGGTGCGCATGAACCGCTGCGCGCTGGGTGTCCGTGTCAGCGTGACTGACCAGGGCCCGGGCATTCCTGCCGAGTTCCATGCCCGCATCTTCAGCAAGTTCTCCCAGGCCGACGCCTCCGACACCCGCCAGAAAGGCGGCACCGGCCTCGGCCTGGCCATCACCAAGGAGCTGATGGAGCGCATGGGCGGGCAGATCGGCTTCGACTCCCCGCCAGGCCAGGGCGCCTGCTTCTGGATCGAGCTGGTCGTGCAGGAGGGCCAGTGAAACTGCACCTCGACAGCCCATCGACGCCCGCTACCCGGTACTGGCTGGGCGGGCGTCTGCCGCTGGGCCTGGCCGGCCTGCTGTTTCTGCTGCTGCTCGGCCTCAGCGAACTGCTGCTGCAACAGGTGCAGCAACGCCGCGAGGATGAACAGCGCCAGCAGGTCAGCAGCCAGGCCGGCGAGCTGCGCGCGCGTCTGCTCAACGAGCTCAACGGCACCCTGCACCTGGCCACCGGCCTGGCCGCCTACCTGCAAAGCCGTAACGGCGAGATCGACGAGGCGGCCCTGCAGCCCTGGATCGAGGGTCTGACCACCCAGAGTCGACATATCCGCAACATTGCCTTGGCACCCGATAACCGCATCAGCTACGTCTACCCGCTGGCCGGCAATGAGGGTGCGCTTGGCCTGTATTACCCGGACAACCCCCAGCAATGGCCCGCGGTGCAACGCACCATTGCCAGCCGCCAGCCGGTGCTGGATGGTCCGATCACCCTGCGCCAGGGCGGCCAGGGTCTGGCGTACCGGGTACCGGTGTTCCTGCGTGACGGGCGTTACTGGGGGCTGATCAGCACGGTGATCGACATCCCCTCGCTGTTGCGCGAGTTGCCTGAGGCGGCGCGCAGCATGCAATTGGAGATTGCCCTGTTCAGTCGCCCCGAGCCCGATAGCGGCACGCCCATGCTGGGCAGCGCGGCCTGGCTCGCCCAGGCCCACAGCCAACTGCAACTGCCCGTGCCCGGCGGTCAATGGTTGCTGCTGGCCCGCAGCACCGAGCCTGCTTCCGGCGCCGTCAGCATGGTCTGGCTGCGCCTGCTGGCCTGGTCACTGAGCCTGGTCATCGGCGGCCTGCTGGCCCTGATGCTGCGCGCGGCCCAGCAGCAAGAGCGGGCACGCCAGGCCCTGGATGAATCGCGCCAGCGCTTTGCCCAGGCCTTCGTCACCGCGCCTCAGGGCATGGCCCTGCTCACCCCACAAGGGCGCTGGTTGGCCGTCAACCAGCAGCTCTGCCACCTGCTCGGGCGCAGCGCCAGCGAACTGCAGCAGAGCGACCTGCTGAGCCTGGTGGCCGCCAGTGAGCAGGCCCAGGCCAGCCAACATCTGCAGGCCGCACAGGCCCAGCCACAACAGTGGGAAAGCCGCCTGCTGGATGCCTTCGGCCAGACCATCGACTGCCAGCTGGGCGCCGCCTGGGTCGAGGGACAACCGCCATGCCTGATCCTGCAGTGCCAGGATATCCGCGAGCAAAAGCGCATCGAGCGACTCAAATCGGAGTTCGTCGCCACCGTCAGCCATGAGTTGCGCACCCCGCTGACCTCGATCTCCGGCGCCCTGGGCCTGGTGGTCAACGGCGCCCTTGGCGAGGTGCCGGCCAGCATGGCCGAGATGCTGCGCATCGCCGACCAGAACAGTCAGCGTCTGACCCTGTTGATCAACGACCTGCTCGACATGGAAAAGCTCGAAGCCGGCAAGATGCCATTCAACCCGCGTCGCTGCAGCCTCGCCGCGCAGCTGCGGGAAGCACTGAGCAGCCTGCAGGCCTACGCCGAACCGCTGGGCGTGCAGTTGTGCCTGCAGGGCGCCAACGACGTGATGGTGGAGGTCGACCCACTGCGCCTGCAGCAGGTGCTGGCCAACCTGCTGTCCAATGCCGCCAAGTTCTCCCCGGCCGGCGCCCAGGTGACCCTCGGCTGGCAGGTGACGGGCGATTCGGTGCGGGTCAGCGTGTGCGACCATGGCCCGGGCATCAGCGAGGCCTTTCAGGCGCAGATTTTCCACAAGTTCGCTCAGGCCGATGCCTCCACCACCCGCCAGCAGGGCGGCACCGGTCTGGGCCTAGCCATCTGCCGGCGCCTGATTGAACACATGCACGGGCGCATCGGCTTCGATTCGACGCCCGGCCAGGGCAGCACCTTCTGGTTCGAGCTGGCTTGCCAGCCGCTGCCAGCCACAGCCGAGGACTCCCCGCATGCCTGAACGCAGCTACCCGCTACCGGCCGACGAGTATGCACGCCTGCAGGCACTGCTCGAACTGCAGATTCTCGACACGCCGGCCGAAGAAGCCTTCGACGACCTCACCCGCCTGGCCGCGCTGATCTGCGAGACGCCGATCGCCCTGGTCTCGCTGATCGACGATCAACGCCAGTGGTTCAAAAGCCGGGTCGGCCTGGACGCCCGCGAAACCCCGCGCGAACAGGCATTCTGCACCCACGCCATCCTCGGCTCAGAGATATTCGAGGTGCCCGATCCGCTGGATGACCCGCGCTTCCGCGACAATCCGTTGGTCACCGGCACGCCCAACATCCGCTTCTATGCCGGCATGCCGGTGAGCAGCCCGGACGGCCAGCGCATCGGCACCCTCTGCGTCATCGACCGCCAGCCACGCCTGCTCAGTCCGGCCCAGCGCCAGGCCCTGCAGCACCTGGGGCAGATTGCCAGTCGCCAGTTGATCCTGCGCCGCCAGGCCATCCTCCAGGCCCGCGAGGCTGCCTTGCAGAGGGCTCTGCTCAACAGCGCCGGCTGCGCCCTACTGTGTACCGACAATCAGGGGCAACTGACCTACCTCAATCCGACCGCCGAACAACTGCTCGGACAGAGCGCCAAGGCTCTCCATGGCCAGTCGCTGTGCCGATTACTCGACCCGCGAGAGCTACAGGCCCGCGCCCTGTTGCTCGGTCTGCAGCAGCACAGCCCGGCGCCGAACGGCTTTGCTGTGCTCAGCGCCGAGCTGGCCGAGCACGACACCAGCAGCCACGAATGGACCCTGCAGCGCAGCGATGGCGCAGAGCTGCCGGTGCTGCTGACCCTCTCGCCGATCCGCAACGACCAGCAGTTGATCGGTTACCTGGCGATCCTGCAGGACATGAGCCAGCGCCAGCTGTTCCAGCAACGCCTGCAAAGAATCGCCGAGCAGGTTCCGGGCATGCTGTTTCAGTTCATCCGCGAGGATGCCCAGCACTTTTACTTTCCCTATGCCAGCGAAGGCATCCGGCCGATCTTTGGCATCAGTCCGCAACAGGCCGCACAGGAGTCACACCTGCTTTTCGAGCGCATCGACAGCGAGGACCTGCCACACGTGCGTGCGTCGGTCGCCCGTTCAGCCGCCGAACTGAGCCCCTGGCACCAGGAGTTCCGCGTGCGTCCGACGCCGAACAGCCTGCTGTGGGTCGAGGCCCGCAGCATGCCCCAGGCGCTGCGTGAAGGTGGCGTGCAGTGGCACGGTTTCATCAGTGACATCAGCGAACGCAAGCGTATCGAACACCTAAAGGCCGAGTTCGTTTCCACCGTCAGCCACGAGCTGCGCACACCGCTGACCGCCATTGCCGGCGCTCTGGGTCTGGTGGTCAATGGTGCACTTGGCGAGATGCCGCCGAGCATGGCCGAGATGTTGCGCATTGCCGAACAGAACAGCCAGCGCCTGACCCTGCTGATCAACGACCTGCTCGACATGGAGAAACTCAGTGCCGGCAAGATGGTCTTCCAGCTGCGCAACCAACCCCTGCAGCCATTGCTGGAGGAAGCTCTGGACAGCAACCGGACCTATGCCGAGCGTTTTGCCGTGACCCTGCAACTGAAGGGCGGCTGCACTGCGCAAGTCTGCGTAGACCGGCTACGGTTACAACAGGTGCTGGCCAATCTGCTGTCGAATGCGGCCAAATTCACCACGCCGGGCAGCACCGTTGAGGTGCAGGTGACACCGCTCGACGGACAGGTCAGAGTGAGCGTTATCGATAAGGGGCCGGGTATTCCAGAAGAATTCCAGGTGCGCATTTTCGACAAGTTCGCCCAGGCCGATGCCAGCGACAGTCGCCCCAGTCCAGGCACTGGTCTGGGCCTGGCGATCAGCAAGGAGCTGATCGAACGCATGGACGGTACAATCGGATTTACCAGCTCCAGCCAGGGCAGTACCTTCTGGTTCAGCCTGCCTCTGGTCGAAACCATTCCCCCGGCAGAGCCGGGTAGTGATTGAGGTACGTGATGGCCGAGTTGAAACGCATTCTGCACGTTGAGGACGACCGCTCGATCCAGGCCGTGGCCAAGCTGGCCCTGGAAACTCTGGGCGGCTTCGAGGTGCTGAGCTGCCTGTCCGGCCAGGAAGCGCTGGACCAGGTACAGGGCTTCAACCCCGACTTCATCCTGCTCGACGTGATGATGCCCGGCATGGATGGCCCGGCGACTCTGAGCAAGCTGCGCGAGCTGGTGGATATCGAGCAGGTGCCGGTGGCCTTCATGACCGCCAAGGTGCAGCCGCAGGAGATCGAGCAGTACCGTCAGCTCGGAGCCCGCGAGGTGATCGTCAAACCCTTCGACCCCATGACCCTGGCCGCGCAGGTCCGCAGCATCTGGAGCCGCGTGCATGGCTGATCCGGCCGCCGAGCTGCAGCGCCAGCTACAACTGCTCGCCGAACAGTTCAGGCAACGCCTGCAGCGTGACCTGCCCGAGCTGAGCGCCCAGGCCGAAGCACTGGGCAAGGCCGCCAACGAGGCGGCACGACAACCGCTGCTGCTCGCCATCCGCCAGCAACTGCACAAACTGGCCGGCAGCGCCGGCACCTTCGGCTTTGCCGCACTCGGCGAACAGGCGCGTCGCCTCGAACAGCAAGGCGGCGCCTGGCTCTATGCCGGGCAATGCGACGGTTCCCAGCTGCCGGCTTTCATCGCCGACCTGCAGCGACTGTCCGCCCTGGCCGGCAACGCCGGACCGGGCGGCAGCAGCGAACCGCTGGCTCTGGCCTTTGAAAACCGCCGCACGCCGCTTGATCAGCGCATCGCCATTCTTGAAGAAGACCCCGTGCAAGGTCAGTCGGTGGAACTGACCCTGCAGAACTTCGGCTACCAGGCCCGCTGGTACGCCAGCGCGGCCGAGCTGAGCGCACGCCTGGCGCAGCAGGACGTCGATGCTCTGATCATCGACAGCGATCACAGCGCCGCCCCCGAATTGCTCGCTGGCCGCACCAGCCAGAGCGGCCTGCCGCTGCTGGTGATCAGTTCCAGCAACGACTTTGCCAGCCAGCTGCGGGCGGTGCGCGCCGGGGCCGTGGGTTTCCTGTGCAAACCCCTCAACCTGCCGTCGCTGGAAAACGCCCTGCAACGCCTGTTCAGCCTGCAGCAGGGGCAGCCCTATCGGGTGCTGATCGTCGACGACGACCTGGAGCTGGCCAATCGCTATGCGCTGGTCCTGCGCCAGCACCACATGCATGTGCAGGTCTGCCACGAGCCCAGCACGGTTCTCGAATACATGGCGCGTTTCGCTCCCGAGGTGCTTCTGCTCGACGTGCAGATGCCCGACTGCGAAGGTCCTGAGCTGGCGCAGATCATCCGCTTCAACGACGACTGGCTGCGCGTGCCGATCATCTACCTGTCGGCGGAAACCGACCTGAGCCGACAGATGCAGGCGTTGTTGCGCGCCGGCGACGACTTCGTGACCAAGCCAATCAGCGACAACGCCCTCATCACCAGCGTGTTCTCCCGCGCCCAGCGCGCCCGCCAGCTGTCCAATGCCCTGGCCCGCGACAGCCTCACCGGCCTGCTCAAGCATGCCGACATCAAGGAGCAGGTCAGCTACGAGGTGGCCCGCGCCATCCGCAGCCGGCGCCCGACCAGTGTGGTGATGCTCGATATCGACCACTTCAAGCAGGTCAACGACCAGCATGGCCACCCGATCGGCGACAACGTCATCCGCGCCCTGGCCAACCTGCTGCGCCAGCGCCTGCGCAAGATCGACAGCCTGGGCCGCTACGGCGGCGAGGAATTTCTCGCCGTGCTGCCGGACTGCAGCGGCGAGCAGGCGCAAAAGGTCATCGAAGAAATCCGCCAGCACTTTACCCGCCTGACCTTCCAGGCCGGACAGCAGCAGTTCCACTGCAGCTTCAGCGCCGGCGTGGTGCAGAGCAACGGCGAGCAGAGCGCCGGCGAACTGCTGCATCTGGCCGATCAGGCGCTGTATGCCGCCAAGCATGGCGGGCGCAATCAGGTTCGCCTGGCCGTGTAAACACGCACGCCGGACAGGCCAGAGAAGACGAGGGAGCGATCCATGCGGCGCACTGGCAAAACACTATTTACTCTGGCCCTCACAGCCTTGCTGGCGACAGGGGCGGCGCGGGCCAGCAGCGAGGCACCGGTGCGCATCGGCTTTCTCGAATTTCCGCCGTTTTCCTACCTCGACGCGCAGCAGCAACCGCAAGGCAGCATGCTGGCCTTCGCCCAGCGCCTGGCCGAGCAGGCCAGGCTGAACGTCGAGCTGACGCCTTATCCCCCGGCCCGCCTGTATCACAACCTGGCGACCGGCACGACCGAGCTGACCCTGGGCGCCACCGGCAATCCGGCGATCAGTCAGCATGTGCTGACCGGCAAGGAAGTGATTGGCTGGATCGATCTGCGCCTCTATTACCCCGCCGGGAAGAGCGCCCCTCAGCTACCGCAAGGCCTGCGTGGCAAGCGCCTGCTGCTGATTCACGGTTTTACCTACTGGGCGCCGGAAGCCCGCCAGCTGCTCGACGATCCCGGCCTGCAACTGCATCTGAGCAAGGCTCACAGCCATGAGGCGGCCATCGAGTTGCTGCAGCGGGGGCGAAACGATTATCTGCTGGCCTACCAGCCGCCCATCGAGGAAGCCCTGGCGCACAGTGGTGGCGTTGCGCTCCAAGGCATCACCCTGCACAGCCTGCCGGTCAGCCTGCTGCTGTCGCGTCACAGTCCACGGGCCAATGAGTTGCAGGCCCGCCTGGAACAGGCCTATGCCGAGCTCAAGAACTCCGGTGAGCTGCAGCAGTGGCGCCAGCGCATGCACCTGCGCACCGAGCAGCAGGCTCCGGACTACTGAGCCGGCACCTCGGGCAGGCTGCTGAGGCGCTGCGCGCACGCGGACAGTTGCTCGGCCAGCTCCTGCAGATTGGCGCAGGGCTCCTGCAGGGCAAACAGCAAGGCCTGCTGGCGTGACAGGTTGTCATTCCAGGCCTGCTCGAACTGCTCCTGAGTACCGCTATCGCTCTGGGCCTGCTGCTGCAACTGCTGCCAGCGCTGCTCGACCTCATCCAGCCCCTGCAGCGCCAGCGCCACCCGCTCGGCCTGACCGGCCAGGCCGGCGGCAGCGGCGGTCGTCTGCTGCTGGATTTCCCCGGCCATGCGGTTGATGTCTTCGGTGGCCGTGGCGGTACGTGCGGCCAGGTTGCGCACCTCGTCGGCGACCACGGCAAAACCGCGTCCGGCATCGCCGGCCCGCGCCGCCTCGATGGCGGCATTGAGCGCCAGCAGG
Source organism: Pseudomonas fluvialis (assembly GCF_014207935.1). Taxonomy (GTDB): domain Bacteria; phylum Pseudomonadota; class Gammaproteobacteria; order Pseudomonadales; family Pseudomonadaceae; genus Aquipseudomonas; species Aquipseudomonas fluvialis_A. The sequence continues at coordinate 366,051 of NZ_JACHLL010000005.1, forward strand.
TTGGTCTGGCTGGCGATGCTCTGGATGGTCTGCGCCACCTGCTGGATTTCCCCGCTGCGTGCCTGCAGGCCACTGACCAGCGCCTGGCGCTGTTCCTGCCCGGCCTGCAGCTCGACCAATGGCGCGCGCGCGCCCTGTAGCTCTGCGCTCAGATCCCCTCGGCTGGTCGCCGGCGGCAGCTGTGGGCACGGCTCAAGCACCACGGCCAGCAGCAGTTGCTGCTGGGCCTCCTGGATATGCTGCAACTGCCCGATGCCGGCTTCCAGTGGCTGCAGGGCCTGCTCCTGAGCCTGGCCCCAGGCCGCCAGCAAGGCGTCGGCCGGCTCGCCTGCCGGCTCGGCCGACACCGCCGGCTCATGTTCCTCCTGCAGGCGCCAGGGCCCCAGCCAGGGCCACAGAGCCAGCAACAGGTAGGCCGGAATGCTCAGGAACCACGGCAACTGCCAGTGCTGATAGACCGCCATCAGTACCCCCAGGCCCAGCGCATGCAGCAGGCAGACATAGGGATAGCGGGAATACGCAGGACGCATACGGCAGCAACCTTTGCTCAGTCGGGAAAAAGTCGAGGATTGATGCTTGCAGCATAGACGGCGACAACGACCGGCAACAGCCAGCGTGGCGAACTAGACTGGATTCACACCGCCTATTCGGCGCCCGCTGTCTCACACAGGCTGCCTGCATGCTGCTGCGCTTGCCCATCCTGCTGACCTTCCTGCTTGGCCTGCTGCTGGCCGGCCCTGCCCGTGCGGACTTGCCCAGTCTGGACCTGCGCCTGAGCGATAATCTGCAAAGCCATCCGGTCAGCCAGCTGCAGGTTCTGGAAGACCGCCATTCCAGCTTTAACATCCGCAGCATCCGCCCGCTGCTGGCACAGCAGGGCCAATTACTCAGCGGCGGTGCCGCCCTCGGCTACAGCGACAGCAGCTGGTGGGTCGGCTTTCGCCTGTACGGCAGTCCAGGCACGCGCTACTACCTGCTACTGGACAACCTGTTCATCGACGAGCTGGAAGTCTGGATCTACGCCAAGGACATGCTGACCCTGCACCGCGCCAGCGGCGACCTGCGCCCCTTTGTCCTGCGCGAGACCCCCTTCCCCGGTTTCATGGTGGCTCTGCCCACCAGCGGCCGGCAGCCCATGGAGGTCATCCTGCGCCTGCGCAGCAGCTCCTCGGTGAACCTGCCGCTGCAGGTGATACCCGCCGCGCTCAAGGACCAGACCCTGGCCGAGCGTTGGGCCTTCAATGCGCTGATTGTCGGCGGCCTGCTGATCATGGCGCTGTTTCACCTGTTCAAGTACGCCGCCCTGCGCCAGCCACAGCTGGGCTACTACTGCGCGCTGGTGCTGTGCCTGGCGCTGTACCAGGCCTCGATCGGCGGTCTGACCACACTGCTGTTCTGGTCACGCCAGCCGCTGATCCCGCCCATTGAAACCAATATCAGCGGCAGCCTGGCGCTGGTCTTCAGTTGCCTGTTCATCGCCAGCAGTCTCAACCTGAAGCAGCGGGCGCTGCGCTGGCTACGCAATGGCCTTTTCCTTGCCCTGCTGCTGGTGCAGGCCTGGCTGATCAGCGATCTTGAAAGCTCCCGGCCGCCCCAGCTGGTCAACCTGCTATTTCTCGGCATCGGTCTTTATCAGGTCGGCCTGACCATACTCGGCCTGCGCCTGGGTCGCCCCTTCGCCGCCTGGTTTGCCTTGTTCTGGACCGCCGCGATCCTGCTGATGATCCTCCTGCCGCTCAGCCGTGCCGGGGTGATACCGCGCAACGAGGTGCTCGACACCCTGCATGCCAGCCTGCCGCTGATCAACGTGTTGCTGTTCGGCATGCTCAACGGCAAGCAGCTTGACCAGCTGCGCCAGGCACTGATCGCCAGCCAGGAACAGGCCATCGTCAACCTGCAGCGCTACCAGAACCTGTTCGGCAGCGCCGCCGAGGGCATCTTCCGCTGCACCCGCGAAGGCCGCCTGCTGGAAAACAACCCGAGCTTCCGCCGCCTGTGCGGCGTGCCCGACTATCAGGTCGGCCTGCTGGCCAACAGTGGCCTGCCCCAGCTGATCGGCCCGCAGCACTGGCAGCAGTTGCAGGCCCAGCTGGACAACGCCGGCACCGCCAGCGGCGAATGCCCGCTGAGGGGCCTGGACGGCCTGCAGCACTGGGTGCTGCTGTCGCTGCACCAGCACCCCGGCGAGGACAGTATCGAGGGCATTCTGGTCGACCTCAGCGAACGCCGCGCCCTCGAACAGCGCCTGGAAAGCCTGGCCGCCCATGACTCGCTGACCGGCCTGCTCAACCGCCGCGAGGTTGAGCGCCTGCTGGAGGACTGCCTGAGCGGCCGCGGCCAGCGCTTCAGCCACCTGCTCTACCTCGACTTGGACCAGTTCAAGCAGGTCAACGACCTGTGCGGGCACAACGCCGGCGACCAGCTGTTGCGCCAGCTCGCCCTCTACCTGCAGAAACGCCTGCCCAGCCAGGCGATTCTCGCCCGCGTTGGTGGCGACGAGTTCATCACCCTGCTCCGTGAGGCCGATGACGGCGCCGCCTGGGCGGTGGCCGAGCAGATCCGCCAGAGCGTCGAGCAGTTCGTCTTCACCTGGGAAGCGCGACCGTTCCGCCTCTATGTGAGCATCGGCCTGTTGCGCCTGGACGAGGGTGTGAAGGACTGGCAAACCGCACTGAACTGGGCCGACAGCGCCGGCCAGCAAGCCAAGCAGCAAGGACGCAATCGCATCCACCGTTTCAATCCGGCCGACGGTGCGCTGCTCGAACACCAGCGCCAGCTGCAGTGGATCACCCGCCTGCGCGAAGCCATCGAGCAGCATCACTTCGAGCTGTTCTTCCAGAGCGTGCTGCCGCTGCAGGAGGGCGAGCCTGGTCTGCATTACGAGGTGCTACTGCGCTACCGCGATCCGCAGAGCGGCGACTGGATTCCCCCCGGCCAGTTCCTCAGCGCCGCCGAACGCTACGGCTTTCTGACCGCCATCGACCGCTGGGTGCTGCGCCAGGTCTGCCAGTGGCTGGTCGGCAACCCGCAACACCTGGCGCGCCTGGCCCTGATCAACATCAACCTCAGCGCCCACTCACTGGTCGATGTCGAGTTCCACCAACTGGTCGACGAACTGCTACGCAGTCATCAACTACCCACCGACAAGCTGTGCTTCGAAGTCACCGAGATGGTCGCCCTGGGCGAGCTGGGCAGTTCGGCCGCCTGGATCAGCCAACTGCGCGGCCTGGGCCTGAAGGTGGCCCTCGACGACTTCGGTAGCGGCTTCGCCTCCTATGCCTACCTGCGGCGCCTGCCGCTGGACCTGCTGAAGATCGATGGCAGCTTCATCAGCGGTATCGAACGCGACCCGATCAACCAGGCCATGGTCGGCTCCATGGTGCAGATCGCCCGCCAGCTGGGCCTGCGCACCGTGGCCGAATTCGTCGAGAGCCAGGCTGCCCTCGACTGCCTGCGCGAACTGGGCATCGACTACGCCCAGGGTTATTTCATCGACCGGCCGCAACCGCTCAGCAGCCTGGCCGATGCGACGCTCACCGGCGCCACAAACAACAACGGCGCATAACCTGCAGGCCATGCGCCGCTGCTTAGGCTTTTACTGCAAGTTCAGGCCAGGGCGTTCTTGCTGCGGATGCAGGTCGGCCCGGCGCGCTCCTCGACGGCCCGCTCGATGTCCTTGCGCAGTCCGAGCAAAAAGCCCAGCTCGGCAGCCACAAACAGCGGCCCGACCAGCAGCCCCATCAGGTCATCGACAAAGGCCGGTTTGCGCCCTTCGTAGTAGTGACCGACAAACTGGATGATCCAGCCGACCACGAACAGCGCGACGCCAACGCTCAGCCACAGCGCCGTGCTCTGTACTGCCAGCGCCGCACCAAACCACAGGCTGAGCAGCAGCAGTACGCTCATCAGCAGGCCGTAGCGCAGGTCCAGACGCAGGTAAAAGATCGCCGCCGCCGCGGCCACCAGCGCCGCCGGCGATAGCCACAGTCCCGCCACCTCCAGGCCAGGGCGCGACAGCAGCTCGGCCACGGCCAGAACGATCAGGGGGATACCCACAAAGTGGGTGGCGATGTTGCGCCGGTCACGGTGATACTCGGCATACTGGCTCAGGTGTTCGACAAGCGTTTTCATAGTTATGAGTCTCCTTTGCACGCAGACCTTGGCATGATGCCGGGCCGCCCACCACCCATCTGTCAGCTAGCCGACAATAGCCACCGACCAAGCCTACCGACCATGCCCATCAGCCCTGAGATTAGCCCTTACCGCGCGCAGCTGGAAAACGGCCAGTGGTTCCGTCTGCTGCCCGGCGAATTGCAGGAACAGCTGCTCGGCGAAGCGCGCCTGCTGCGCCTGAGCCCAGGGCAACGGCTGTTCCGCCGCGGTGATCCGCCCTGCGGCCTGTATGCCGTGCTGGGCGGCAGCATGCGGGTCGGCGCGGTCAGCCGGCAGGGCAAGGAAGCGCTGCTGACCCTGGTCGAGGCGCCCTACTGGTTCGGCGAGATTTCCCTGTTCGATGGCCTGCCACGCACGCACGACGCCTATGCCGAAGGCCCCTGCCTGCTGCTGCAGGTGCCGCAGGCAGCGCTGCTCGCCCTGCTGCGCCAGCAACCGCAATACTGGCGCGAGCTGGCCCTGCTGATGAGCCAGAAGCTGCGCCTGGCCTTTGTCGCACTGGAGGAGATGAGCCTGCTGCCGGCAGCACCACGCCTGGCCCGGCGCCTGCTGCAGATCGCCGAGGGCTATGGCGAGCAGCCGGAGCCGCGACGGGTCATCCAGCTGGCCCAGGAACAGTTGGCGCTGATGCTGGCCATCTCGCGCCAGACCACCAACCAGATCCTCAAGGAACTGGAAGCCCAGGGCATTCTCCGCCTGGCCTATGGCGGCATCGAAATCATTGATCTGGCTCGCCTGCGCCAGCAGGCTCATATGCCAGACTAAACACTTCAGTTCTGCCGCTCATGGACGATATGCAGAAACGGCTTATCGAATTTCCGGAGTCCCCCATGTTCGACCGCAAGTGGCGCCTGCGCAGTGAAGCGCTGCAACAACAAGTCAGCCAACTGGAGCAGGAAAAACGCGCTATGCAGCAGGAGCTCGACGCCCTGCGCAGCCTGCAGCAGTCCAGCCAGCAGGAGCTCGATGAGCACAACGGCCTGAGCCGCTACCAGAATCAGCTGCACGGCAAGCTGGCGCTGTTCGAGGACTCGCTGTCACAAACCCGCGACGGCGTTGTCGGCCAGGCCGAGCAGTTGCGCAGTGAAGTCGACCGACTGCGCCAGCACAGCGGTGTGTTTGAGCAGACCTCGGCCCTGCTCGGCGGCTTTTCCAGTTCGCTCGGTACCATGGCCGAGCAGGGCATCAGCAGCGTGCAGAGCGTCGAACTGCTGCGCCAGCGGGTCAGCGAGATCAGTCGCATCGTCGAGCTGATCAAGGCGATCTCCGACCAGACCAACCTGCTGGCCCTCAACGCCGCCATCGAGGCGGCGCGCGCCGGTGAACAGGGCCGCGGCTTTGCCGTGGTCGCCGACGAGGTGCGCGCCCTGGCCCAGCGTACCTCCCAGGCCACCCAGGAAATCAGCCAACTGGTCGGCTCGATCAACCAGGAAACCGAAACCGCCAGCCGTTCCATCGGCACCCTCTCCGAAGAGGCGTCACGCCTGGCCGGCGATGTCTCCAGCTCAGCCGAGACCCTGGATGAAATGGTGGTGCTCGGCGAGCACATGAGCCAGCTGATCGAGGGCATCGCCCTCGGTTCATTCTGCGAGGCGGTCAAGCTCGACCACCTGCTGTTCAAGCTCACCGTCTATCAGCGCCTGTTCCAGCACGACAGCAATACCCAGCTCAGCGACCATCACAGCTGCCGCCTCGGCCAGTGGTATAGAAACAGCGATACCCAGGCGCTGTACGGTAGCGTGCGCAGCTATCAGCAGCTGGAGCAGCCGCACCGGATGGTTCACGACGCCGCTCACGACGCGCTGCATGCCGCACAGAGCCGGGACTGGAACAAGGTGTTGCGGGCCGTGCAGGACATGGAGCAGGGCAGCATGCAGGTCAACCAGCTGCTCAGCGAGCTGGCCCAGCAATCAGCCTGAACGCTGCGCCCGGTACTGACTGGGTGACAGGCCGCTCCAACGCTTGAACGCCCGACTGAAGCTGCTGGTATCGGCAAAACCGAGCAGGTAGGCGACCTCGCTGAGCGAGCAGCGCGGGTCGCGCAGGTGCTGTTCGGCCAGGCGCCTACGGGTCTCGCTGAGCAGCTGCTCGAAGCTGCAGCCTTCCTCGCTCAAGTGCCGCTGCAGGCTGCGTAGGCTGACATGCAGGCTCTGCGCGATACCCTCGGCGGCCGGCTCACCGGCTGGCAGCCGATCCTCCAGCAAGACCCGCACGCGACGCGCCCAGGTCGGCGTATCGAGCTGCTCCAGGGCGCGCTGCAGAACGGCTTCGTTGTGCTCGGCCAGCTCCGGATTGGCATCCTCCAGCGGCTGCTCCAGATCGGCATGGCTAAACTCCAGACGGGTTTCACCGGCCGCGAAGAACAGCGGCGCGCGAAAGGCCGCCTGCCAGGGGGTGGCATCTGCCGGTGCCGGCCGCTGCAGGTACACCGCCTGGGGTGACCACTCGCGCCCCAGGCGCTTGCGGCAGGTGCGCACATAGATCGCGGCGAACGCATCCAGCGCTTCGGCCGCCGGCAGCGCATGGCCCTCGGCGACGCGCAGGCCGAACAGATAGCCGTCGGCGCTGCGCTCCAGACGCAGGCAAAGGGCATCGCTGACCACCCGGTGGTAGCGCACCAGACGCTCGAACAACTCCAGCAGCGTGCCACTGGCGCTCAGGGCATAACCGAGGGCGTGGAAGGTGGTCGGGGTGATGTAGCGCGATACCGACAGGCCCAGCGCCGGATCACCACTGGCCGCCACGGCCAGCTGCCACAGGCGGGTGGTGGCCGACAGCGGATAACGCGCCCGCGGGTCGTCCATCAGGCGCGGATCGAGGCCGGCCTCGCGACACAGGGCCACGCTGTCGAGGCCGCGGGCCTCCAGCAGCTTGCGCAGGGCGCGGGTCCAGCTGGCCAGGGTGGTGGGTTCAGTCATGCAGGTTGGCGTATCCGGTCAACAGGTTGGCGTTCAAGGTCAGGCACACCCGGACAAGGGCGCGCAAAGTAGCGTTGACCCGTAGCGTGAACCCACCGCTACCCGCCAACCCGTTGCCAGAGGATGCGAGCATGAGCCGCCCCACCGCAAGCCCCGCCATCGCCAATCACCTGCAGGCCGCCGCCAGAGTGCGCGAGGTAGTCGGCGTCCGGGGCAACCAGCTGCGCCAGCGCTACCCCATTCTCCAGCACCAGGACGCCCTCGGCGTGGCCATCCTGGCTTTCGCCCTGGCCGGCATGGGCGCAGCCGCCTGGCTGTATATCGAGCAGCAGATCGCCTGGTGGGTCTGCCTGCTGGCCAGTGCCTTCTTCGCCTCGCTGACCCACGAGCTGGAGCATGACCTGATTCACTCGATGTATTTCCGCAAGCAGCGCGTGCCGCACAACCTGATGATGCTGCTGGTGTGGATGGCGCGGCCGAGCACCATCAATCCCTGGGTTCGCCGCCACCTGCACCTCAACCATCACAAGACCTCCGGCAGCGAGGCCGACATGGAAGAGCGCGCCATCACCAACGGCGAGCCCTGGGGCATTGCTCGCCTGCTGATGGTCGGCGACAACATGATGTCGTCATTCATTCGTGTTCTGCGCGCACCGACCTGGGCACGCAAGCGCTACATCATCGGTCGCACGCTGGCCGTGTATGCCCCCTTCGGCCTGCTCAACTGGGCAACCTGGTATGTGTTCCTCGGCTTCCATGGCAGCGATCTGCTGAGCAGCGCGCTCGGTAGCCCGATCATCTGGTCGACGGACACCCTCGCGTTCATGCACTGGATCGATCTGGCCGTGGTGGTGCTGGTGGGGCCCAATGTGCTGCGCACCTTCTGCCTGCATTTCATCAGCTCGAACATGCACTACTATGGTGACGTGGAGGCCGGCAACGTGATCCAGCAGACCCAGGTGCTCAACCCGTGGTGGCTATGGCCGCTGCAGGCCTTCTGCTTCAACTTCGGCAGCACCCACGGCATCCATCACTTCGTGGTCAAGGAACCCTTCTATATCCGCCAACTCACGGCACCCGTGGCGCATCAGGTCATGCGTGAGGTCGGCGTGCGCTTCAACGACTTCGGCACCTTCGCCCGCGCCAACCGCTGGCAGGCCGTGCGCAGCGAGCATCCCGGCGTGGCACAGAACGCCTGAGGCCCACCCATCCTGCGACGGGCTGCCCCGGCAGCCCACTTGCCCTAGCCTTGGCAGGTCGTTTCCAACGGCCTGTTAGGCCTTTCCTTCCCCCCGAAGCAAGACGCCCGATGAATATCCTGATCGTTCACGCCCATCCCGAACCGCAGTCATTCTGCAGCGCCATGAAAGACCTGGCAGTCACCACTCTGGAGGCTGCCGGCCATCAGGTGCAGCTGTCCGACCTCTATGCGATGAACTGGAATCCGGTGGCCGCCGACAGCGACTTCGCCAGCCGCAGCGATCCGGACTATCTGGTGTATGCCCTGGAACAACGCCATGCGCACAACCAGCAGAGCCTGGCAGCGGATATCCAGGCCGAGCTGGATAAACTGCTGTGGGCCGACCTGCTGATTCTCAACTTCCCGCTGTACTGGTGTTCGGTGCCGGCCATGCTCAAGGGCTGGATCGACCGCGTGCTGGTCTCGGGGGCCTGTTATGGCGGCCTGCGCTTCTATGATCGCGGCGGACTGGCCGGCAAGCGGGCCATGCTCAGCTTCACCCTGGGCGCCCAGCCACATATGTTTGCCGATGAACAGGCCATCCATGGCGAGCTGGATCTCATGCTGCGCCCGCTGCAGCGCGGCACCCTGGCGTACACCGGCTGCACGGTGCTGCCGCCCTTCGCCGCCTACCACGTGCCCTATCTCGACGATGCCGCGCGCCAGGCGATTCTCGACGACTACCGCCACCATCTGCTGCAGCTCGAGCAGCTGACGCCGCTGCGCTTTCCGCGCCTGGCCGAATTCGACAAGCGCCTGCAGCCGCTGTCCGGCGAGGTGAGTGCATGAGCCGCTGGATCTGCGTGGTCTGCGGCCTGATCTATGACGAAGCGCTGGGCTGGCCGGATGACGGCATCGCTCCGGGCACGCTCTGGAGCGAAGTCCCGGAGGACTGGCTCTGCCCGGACTGCGGCGTCAGCAAGAGCGACTTCGAAATGCGCCTGCTGGACTGATCCGCCTCGGCATCTCCCCCTATCAGCGCCATTGATAGGGGCAGACAGTCTCTCGCTCGCTCCGTACAGTGGCCCGTTGCCAAGCCTCATCCGATAAGAACAAGCGAGCGCTCCTCATGCAGCCATCCACCCAAGCGAGCAACGCCTGGCGCATTCTCTTTCTGCTGTTCCTGGCCAATCTGTTCAACTTCTTCGACCGCACCATCCCTGCCATTGTGATGGAGCCGATCCGCCTGGAATGGAGTCTCTCCGACCTGCAGATCGGCCTGCTCGGCACCGCCTTCACCCTGGTCTACGCCATCGCCGGCGTACCGCTGGGGCGCATGGCCGACAACGGCTCGCGGCGCAAGATCATGGGCTGGGGCCTGACGGTCTGGAGCGGCCTGACCGCACTGAACGGCATGGCCGGAAGTTTCTGGAGCTTCCTGCTGATCCGCATGGGCGTGGGTATCGGTGAAGCCAGCTACGCGCCGGCGGCCAACTCGCTGATCGGTGATCTGTTCCCCGCCAGCAAGCGTGCACGGGCCATGGGGATCTTCATGCTCGGCCTGCCGCTGGGCCTGCTGCTGGCGTATTTCACCATCGGCGCCATGGTCCAGGCCTTCGGCAGCTGGCGCGCACCGTTCTTCATCGCCGCCATCCCCGGCTTGCTGCTGGCGGTGTTCATGTTCTTTATCCACGAGCCGACACGCGGCGCTGCGGAGAGCGTCAGGGTGCAGCAGAGCCCGGTACAGCAGCCGCTGCGCAAGGTCCTGGCGATCCGTACCTTCTGGTGGCTGACCCTGGCCGGCCTTGCCTACAACTTCGCCTCCTATGCCTGCAACTCGTTCATGGTGCCGATGCTGCAGCGCTACTTCGGCCTGCCGCTACAGCAGGCCGCAGTCGCCGTCGGCATCATGGTCGGTCTTACCGGCCTGATCGGCCTGACGGCTGGCGGCTGGCTGGCAGACAAGGCCCACCTGCGCTCACCACGCGGCCGCCTGCTGCTGGGCACCGTGAGCATGCTGATCGCTGCGTTGTGCACCGCCTACCCGCTGCTGGCTGGACGCATCGAGATCGCCGTGTTCGTTGGCGTGTTCAGCCTGGGCTGGCTGTTCTCCTACAACTTCTATACCTGCGTCTATACCGCAATCCAGGATGTGGTCGAGCCACGCCTGCGCGCCACCGCCATGGCCCTGTTCTTTGCCGGCCTGTACCTGCTGGGTGGTGGCCTTGGCCCGGTGGTGGTGGGAGGTCTGTCCGATCACTTTGCCCGGGCAGCCCAAGCCGCCGCCGGCGCTGCCGAGATGAGCGAAGCCTTCAAGGCCGTGGGCTTGCACGATGCCCTGCTGCTGATTCCGGTTGCACTGCTGCTGACCATGCTCGCCCTGCTGCAGGCCTCGCGGTGCTTTGCCAGCGATGCCGCACGCATGCGCAGCAAGATGGAAGCCGATGCGGCCGCCTGAACCGCAGGCATAAAAAAGGCCCGCTTGCGCGGGCCTAGAGGAGACGCCTGGCTGGTGAGCCCACAGGCGAATTTACTGCATGCTTATGCCAGCTCGTCGAAGCACTCGGCGACGATGGCAATGCCTTTTTCCAGCTGGGCATCCGGAATGGTGACCGGCATGAGGAAGCGGATGACGTTGTAGTAGGTGCCGCAGGAGAGCAGGATCAGGCCTTTCTCGCGGGCACGGGCGACGATCTTGCCAACCAGTTCGGCCGCCGGCTTGTCGTGGTCGCCGTTCTCGAACAACTCGATGGCGACCATCGAACCCAGACCGCGCACGTCACCGATGACCTTGTGCTTGGCAGCGATTTCACGCAGGCCGGCCTTGAGCTTCTCGCCCACAGCCTGGCTACGCTCCAACAGTTTCTCTTCGTCGAACACCTTCATCACGGCCAGAGCCGCGGCGCAGGCAATCGGGCTGCCGGCATAGGTGCCACCCAGACCGCCCGGGGCGATGGCATCCATGATTTCGGCCTTGCCGCACACGCCGGAGATCGGGAAGCCACCACCAACGGATTTGGCGAAGGTGGTCAGATCCGGAACGATGCCCAGTTGTTCGGTGGCGAAGAAGGTACCGGTACGACCGGCGCCGGTCTGGACTTCGTCGGCGATCAGCAGAATGCCGTGCTCGTCGCACAGGGCACGCAGGCGCTTCATGAAGGCCGGCGAGTTGACGTAGAAACCACCTTCGCCCTGTACCGGCTCGATGATGATGGCGGCGATGTCACGCGGCTGCGCATCGTTCTTGAAGATGCGCTCGATGCTGGCGATCGACTCGTCTTCACTGACGCCATGCAGTTCGCACGGCGCCAGGGCGCGGAACACACCGCCCGGCATCAGGCCCATGCCCGCGGAGTACGGTACGACCTTGCCGGTCAGGCTCAGGGTCATCATGGTGCGGCCGTGGTAGGCGCCGGTGAAGGCGATCACGCCGGCGCGGCCAGTGGCAGCACGGGCGATCTTCACGGCGTTCTCGACGGCTTCGGAACCGGAGGTCACCAGCAGGGTCTTCTTGGCGAAGTTGCCCGGTACGCGCTTGGCGATTTCTTCGCACAGCTCGATGTAGGGCTCATAGGCCAGTACCTGGAAACAGGTGTGGGTCAGCTTGGTCAGCTGTTCCTGAACCGCAGCGATCACTTTCGGGTGCAGGTGGCCGGTGTTCAGTACGGCGATACCGCCGGCGAAGTCGATGAACTCGCGGCCCTCGACGTCCCACACGGTGGCGTTCTCGGCGCGCTCGGCGACGATCGGGTGGATCTGACCTACGCCACGCGGAACAGCGGCGGCACGGCGTTGCAGGATGGATTCGTTAGTCTTGCTCATGGTGTCCTCATCGGTCGCACTATCAAGCGACTTGGTCCAAGGATGATGACGGGGGTCAGAACGGCGTACAGCGTACGATGATCGAGCTGCACTCAGTCTGCCGGGCCGTCGACAGGGTTCGCCGGTGCCACCACCGGAAACGCTGACGCCGGGCGGCTACGACTCCTGCCTGCCACCCGACACCCACGGAAAATCAGTTAACTCAGATACCGCCGAGGCAGAGGTACTTCAGCTCAAGGTAGTCTTCGATACCGTACTTGGAGCCTTCACGGCCCAGGCCGGAAGCCTTCACACCGCCGAACGGCGCTACTTCAGTGGAGATCACGCCGGTGTTGATACCGACCATGCCGTACTCCAGCGCTTCCGCTACGCGGAACACACGGCCCAAGTCGCGGGCATAGAAGTAGGAGGCCAGACCGAATTCGGTGTCGTTGGACATGGCAATCACTTCGGCCTCGTCCTTGAAGCGGAACAGCGGCGCCAGCGGGCCGAAGGTCTCTTCCTTGGCTACGGCAGCGTTGTTCGGCACGTCGACAAGAATGGTCGGCTCGAAGAAGCTGCCACCCAGCGCATGCGGCTTACCGCCGGCAACCAGCTTGGCGCCCTTGCTGATGGCGTCTTCGATGTGTTCCTGCACCTTGGCCACTGCCTTGTTGTCGATCAGCGGGCCAGTGGTGGTGCCGTCTTCCAGACCGTTGCCGATCTTCAGCTTGGCCACGGCGGCCTTCAGCTTGTCGACGAAGGCGTCGTACACACCATCCTGAATATACAGGCGGTTGGCGCAGACACAGGTCTGACCGTTGTTGCGGTACTTGGAAATCAGAGCGCCTTCCACGGCGGCATCCAGATCGGCGTCATCGAAAACGATGAACGGCGCGTTGCCGCCCAGCTCCAGGGACACCTTCTTGATGTCCTGGGCACACTCAGCCATCAGCTGGCGACCGATCTCGGTGGAACCGGTGAAGGTCAGCTTGCGTACGATCGGGTTGCTGGTCAGCTCGCCGCCGACTTCGCCGGCGCTGCCGGTAACCACGCTGAACACGCCAGCCGGAATCCCGGCCTGCTCGGCCAGAGCGGCCAGGGCCAGAGCGGAGTAAGGAGTCTGCGAAGCAGGCTTGAGCACCATGGTGCAACCGGCGGCCAGAGCCGGACCGGCTTTACGGGTGATCATTGCCGAAGGAAAGTTCCACGGGGTGATGGCCGCGGTCACACCGATCGGCTGCTTGAGCACGATGATGCGCTTGTCCGGCTGGTGACCCGGGATGGTGTCGCCGTAGACGCGCTTGGCTTCTTCAGCAAACCACTCGAGAAATGAAGCTGCGTAGGCAATTTCGCCCTTGGCTTCGGCCAGCGGTTTGCCCTGCTCAATGGTCATCAGGCGGCCCAGGTCGTCCTGGTTCTCCATCATCAGCTCGAACCACCGGCGCAGCTTGGTGGCGCGCTCCTTGGCGGTCAGTGCACTCCAGGCCGGGAGGGCCTTCTCAGCAGCTTCAATAGCACGGCGCGTTTCGGCACGGCCCATCTTCGGTACGTTGCCAATGATCTCGCCAGTCGCCGGGTTATTCACAGCGATGGTCTGGCCGCTATCGGCATCCAGCCACTGACCGTCGATATAGGCCTGCTGACGGAACAGCTGCGGGTTTTTGAGTTGCATGGAAGGTCTCCTTCACGTCGCCGAAGGCGCCGAATCGCTTGTTGTTCTTGGGCTCGACCGTGTGGTCAGCTAGTAAAGACGCCGCGCGCAACAGGGCAGTCACGAGCGTTTGAAATCTCAAACGAATCCTAGGGCCGTCAGAACAAAAGGGCAATAGCCTGTTCGATAAAATTAACGCTTTCATACTTTAGTTGAATTCTTTCGCGCTATTCGCTTCGACCTTGAAGGTTTCCGTTCGATATCCACAACGCCTATAACTCGGCATGGACGCACGCCACCGGGATGCGTATCATGGCGGCCCGCAACGCATCCGTAGCTCAGCTGGATAGAGTACTGCCCTCCGAAGGCAGGGGTCGTGGGTTCGAATCCCGCCGGATGCGCCAAATAGAAAAGGCCCCAGGTTTAACAGCCTGGGGCCTTTTTGTTTGCCTGCGTTAAGCGCTTCACGCTGTCAAAACATCCGTCTGGCCTGCTCGCCAGGGCGTCTGGATTTTTCCAGCGCAAAGACAAACCCCCGAGTCTCTTGCGAGGCTCAGGGGTTTGGGATAGGAGCTTGACGATGACCTACTCTCACATGGGGAGACCCCACACTACCATCGGCGATGCGTCGTTTCACTACTGAGTTCGGGAAGGGATCAGGTGGTTCCAACGCTCTATGGTCGTCAAGCAATTCGGTTGCTGCATCGTGGTTTAGACGCTACAGCGAATTGGGTATGTGATTGGATTGCGAGTCCTGCAAGCTTTCGGCTTACTTCATCTTCACATTTAACACGCAAATTGTTTGGGTGTTATATGGTCAAGCCTCACGGGCAATTAGTATTGGTTAGCTCAACGCCTCACAGCGCTTACACACCCAACCTA
>NZ_JACHLL010000006.1:0-340641 GCF_014207935.1 Pseudomonas fluvialis
GACACACTAGGAGCCCCTAGGGCCTCTGGGCGCAGCTAAAACACCCCAATATCCAGCTATCCATCACCCGCTGCGTTTTTACACGGTCTGGGCCAAGAACGGACTAATTAGCATCATGTTCAACGAGCGTAACTCGCAAAATGCGCCCCTATTGATCATTCCCACAAATTTGCAGGATCAAATCTCTTAGCCACCGATGAGCAGGGTCCGCACTGAATCGTGGATGCCAAAGCAAAGAAACGGTGAACTCTGGCATATCGAAAGGAAGCGGAAAGCTATACATGCCCTCGCGCAAACTAGTGGTATGTCGCTCTGGTACGGTTGCGATGAGGTCTGATCGCTGGGCCAATCCTAACGCGGTAGAAAAGCCACCGACTATCGTGACTATTCTTCGCTGGAGCCCGAGTAAAAGTAGTGCGTCGTCCAATGGGCCCTTTTCTAATCCTTCTCGTGAAACGGAGATATGCATGCCAGCCGCATACTCTTCTGAAGTGACTGGATTGAGGCTGATTGGATGATTGGCTCTTACTACGCCAACGTAATTATCCCTGAACAAAGCCTTGCCTCTTAGCTCAGGGGCAGAGGCTAGGTCTATGACGCCAGTCTCTAGATCGACGACTCCATCGCGTAACGGCTTACTGTTTTTGTCAGGCTTCTGCATAAAGAACAGCTTTACCCCAGGAGCCATTTGCGCAAGATGAGCGATAAGTGCCGGGCCAAAATTCTCAGCAAAGCCCTCACTGGTCCTGATCGCGAAGGTCCGCTCAAGTTTTTCGAGATCAAGAAGGTCAGCTGGACGCAAAACTTCCTGCGCATCACGTACAAGCTGAGCAACGTGCTCACGCAGTTCGATCGCCCTGGGTGTTGGCACGAGCTCTCGCCCCGCCCGGACTAGAAGAGGATCTCCAGTGGTTTCTCTAAGCCGAGCAAGTGCCCGGCTCATTGCTGAGGGGCTGAGTCGTAGGCGTTTGGCTGCGCGCGTGACACTGCCCTCAGCAAGAACTGCGTCGAGGGTCATGAGCAGATTAAGGTCTGGATTGGACATGGCTTAATTTTAGCCCAATCCGCCCTTCATATAGCGTCTAACGCAAATATAAAGTGCAATCCTTGCGTCTTCCGCCATATGTGTGTGCTGCATACAGTTCTCTCCATCGGCACAACCGTTCCGAACTGAATGAGGAGAGATTCTATGAACTCGTTGAACAGATTTGTTGAGCGTGTCCAATCAATCTGGGGGCCGCTTAGCTCTGAAGTGGTTGCAGGCTGTAAGCAGCAGTTGGATGAGCTCATGGCGACGCCTGCAGCCGAGCCTTGGCTGTCTGAGTTGCACCAGAGCGCGCCGACTCAACAAGAGATGCACCGCGATCCGCATAACGGATTTGTACTGCTTGCACACACCGAGCCAGAAGGCCTCTTCCGGCCGCCTCATGATCACGGCCGTAGCTGGGTCATTTACGCAGTGCAGCAGGGTGAAATTGAGATGGGCACCTATGCCAGGGTTCAGGACTCGGATGGCAAGGTGAAACTGGTGAAGCGCGGATCCACTACGGTGAGCGCCGGTCAAACGCTGGCTTTCCTGCCAGGTGACATCCACGACACTAAGTGCATTAGCGGGCCTGCATTGCTCTTTCGCTTCACCGAGCGAGACCTCAAGAAGGAAGACCAAGAGGCACGCAAGCTCACCCGGTACGTCGAGCAAGATGGTGATTGGGTTCCGAAAATGCATTGTTCCATTGAGCGGTTGGAATCATGAACCATCCAGCTCCCGAAACCGGCTTCCAAAGCGCTCAAACGGAGCATGCTGGCGTAGCGGAGAATGCTTTGGATGCCTCCTTACAGCCTTCTACGCGTCGGCTAGCTGCCATTGCCTCAGTGCTGGCAGCTTTGGCACTAGTGGTACTAAACACCTCAATTACTAATACGGCTCTGCCAACA
Organism: Pseudomonas fluvialis; assembly: GCF_014207935.1. GTDB lineage: Bacteria > Pseudomonadota > Gammaproteobacteria > Pseudomonadales > Pseudomonadaceae > Aquipseudomonas > Aquipseudomonas fluvialis_A. The sequence goes on from NZ_JACHLL010000006.1 coordinate 1,936, forward strand.
ATTGCCCAATCGTTGGAAGTGACTCCAGCATTATCAATCTGGGTCCTCACAGCAAACCAAGCGGCCCTTTTGATCGCGCTGCTACCTTGTGCTGCGCTGGGGGAAAGCTTTGGTTTTCGCAAGGTTTTTCGATGGGGCGTTGGTGCTTTCCTGGCCGGCACTCTGATGTGCGTGTTGGCCCCAACGCTGAACTGGTTGATTGCTGCGCGGTTGCTTCAGGGGCTGGGCGGTGCAGTAGTTATGGCGCTTGCCGTTGCGCTGCTACGACAAGTTGTGCCGAGTCACCAGCTGGGTGCGGCGATAGGTTGGAATGCACTTGTTGTTGCTCTGGCATCAGCAGCAGGGCCCGCTTTGGGGGCAGCCATTCTTGCCGTAGCAGAATGGCCATGGTTGTTTTCTGTTTTGCTCCCTTTCGGGCTATTGGTGATCCTTGCGTCTGGCGCGATTCCTGTTGTAGAGGGCACAAATCGAAAAGCTGACCTGTTGAGCATGGCATTGAATGCAGGGGTATTGGGATCGCTGGTCATAGCCGCTGGTGTCATCACTGATCGTCCAGCACTCACTGCAGCATTACTGACCATTTCCGCTATCCAACTGGTGCTATTGGTTAAGCGTGAAAGGCAGAAGGAAGCGCCACTGATTCCGTTGGATTTACTTAGATCCAATTCATTCAGGATCTCGGTGATTGCATCGGTGCTCTCGTTTACCGGACAGACTGCAGGTTTAGTTGCGCTACCGTTCTACCTTCATCACAACCTCGGGCAAGGGATCCTGGAAACAGGCCTCTTAATGCTTCCCTGGCCCTTGACTGTTGCTCTGTTCGCTCGGGTGATGGGCCATCTATCAGGCCGGTGCTCGACTGCTTTGCTCTGTTGTGTGGGGGGAGTTTGTCTTGCCACAGGATTAACGGGGGCTGCGCTTTGGCCTCTGCAAGCAAACCTATTGATGCTCGTGCCGCTGACCATGCTTTGTGGTCTCGGGTTCAGCCTCTTTAACGTAGCCAATAACCGCAACATGTTCCTTGCCGCACCGATTAGCCGCAGCGGTGCAGCTGGTGGCATGCAGGGTACCGCTCGTCTGCTCGGGCAAACAGCCGGTGCAGTGATTATGACGTTGCTTTTCAAAGTACTCCCAGCCGGATCGGCTCCCCAGTTTGCACTCTGCGTTGGCGCATCATTGAATTTGTTCGCTGCCTTAGTAAGCGCTCAGCAACCTATGACTAAAGCAATCAGTTGAAAGCTAAATAGGGCGACGTCTCCTCAGGTAAAAAAATCCCCACGGTCAGGAGCTGAGCCGTGGGGATAGCAATGGTCGACAAGGAGGGGATCGACCGAGGAGTAATTGGTTCAGTGCAGGTTGGTGTAGCCCGTTGTTATAAAAACATGGGTTACACCTACCCTGTGCCTCAGGCTTGTGGTTGCCACCCGCCGCCCAAGGCCTTGTAGATGGCGACAATGCCGCGGTACAGCTCGACTTCGGCCTGGGCCTGGGCATCTTCGGCGGCCAGGCGCTCGCGTTCGGCATCCAGCAGCACGAGGAAGTCCACGGTGCCTTCGCGGTAGCGCACCCCGGCTTGTTCGGCGGCAGCGCGACTGGCTTCCGACTGGCGCACCAGGGAAACCAGGCGTTGCTGACGCTTGGCGTAGTCGCTGAAGGCGTTTTCCGACTCTTCCAGGGCCAGCAGCACCTGCTGCTCGTAGCTGGCCAGGGCGCCGTCGGCCTCTGCTTCGGCGCCGCGCAGGCGAGCGCGCACGCTGCCGAGGTCGAAGGCCGCCCAACTGATGGTCGGCGCCACACCCCAGGCCCGCGCGTCGGCGGCGCCGAGCTGCGAGCCACGCCCGGCGGTGAAGCCGAGGAAGCCGGAAAGACTGACCCGCGGGAACAGATCGGCGGTGGCCACCCCGACATTGGCCGTGGCGGCCGCCAGCTGACGTTCGGCGGCGCGGATATCCGGGCGGCGGCGCAGCAGCTCGGCCGGATCGCCGATCGGCAGGGCCTTGGCGATCACCGGCAGCGGCTTGGCCGACAGGTCGACAGTCAGCTGTTCCGGCCGCTGGCCGAGCAGGGTGGCGATGCGATTGCGTGCGCGTACTTCCTCGGCCTGCTGTTGCGGCAGGCTGGCTTCGGTGGCGGCCAGGCGGGCGTCGCTGCGCAGCACGTCCAGCTCGCTGCCGACGCCGGCATCGCGCAGTTGTTCGGTCAGGCCACGAGACTCCTGCTGGTTCTTCAGGTTGTCGCGGGCGATACGTTCACGCAGCTGGGCGCCGCGCATATTGCCGTAGGCATCCACCAGTTCGGCGATCAGGCTGACCTGCAGCTGGTACAGCTCGGCCTCGGCAACATCCTGCTGGGCCTCGCTGGCCTCGATGCTGCGCTGGATACGGCCGAACAGGTCGAGTTCCCAGGCCATGTCCAGGCCGAGGTCGTAGCGTTCCTGGCGGATGCGCTGCTCGCTGCTTGGCGGTTGCTGGGCCTTGCCGAACTCGCCGCTGGCGCGGCTGGTGACCACCGGCAACTGGTCGTTGCCGACGTCATCACGGATGGCTCGGGCCGCGCGCAGGCGGGCGAAGGCCACGCGCAGCTCGCGGTTTTCCTGTAGCGACTGTTGTACCAGCTGGTTCAGGGTCGGGTCGTCGAATTGCTGCCACCAGACCGACTCGAACCGGGTGCGGTCATAGTCGCCGGCTTCCAGGCTGCTCAGCCTGGCCGGTTCGGTGGCCGGCGCCTGGTAGTCGGGGCCGACGGCGCAGGCGGCCAACATAAAAGCGGGCGCCAGGGCGAGCAGGGTAGGCATCAACCGTTTCATGCGTGCACCTCCAGCAGGCGGGCGGCTTTCTTCGCTTCGCCGCGCTCCACGAAACCACGGATCAGCACATAGAACACCGGGGTCAGCAGCAGGCCGAAGAAGGTCACCCCGAGCATGCCGCTGAACACAGCCACGCCCATGGCATGGCGCATTTCCGCGCCGGCCCCGGTGGATGTCACCAGCGGTACCACGCCCATGATGAAGGCGATGGAGGTCATCAGGATCGGGCGCAGACGCAGGCGGCAGGCTTCCAGCACGGCGCTGACGCGATCCAGGCCTTCTTCCTGCTTTTCCTTGGCAAACTCGACGATGAGGATGGCGTTCTTGCACGCCAGGCCCACCAGCACGATCAGGCCGATCTGGGTGAAGATGTTGTTGTCGCCGCCGGACAGGATCACCCCGACGATGGCCGAGAACAGCACGGTCGGCACGATCAGGATCACCGCCAGCGGCAGGCTCCAGCTCTCGTACTGGGCGGCCAGTACCAGGAAGGCCAGCAGCACGCAGAGCGGGAAGACGAAGATCGCGCTGTTGCCGGCGAGGATCTGCTGGTAGGTCAGGTCGGTCCACTCGAAGGTCATGCCGTTGGGCAGTTCCTCCTCAAGCAGCTTGCTGATCGCCGCCTCGGCCTGGCCGGAGCTGTAGCCGGGCGCCGCCGCACCGTTGATCTCGGCGGTGATGAAGCCGTTGTAGTGCATCACCCGATCCGGGCCGGAACTGTCCTCGACCTTGACGAAGGTCGACAGTGGCACCATCTCGCCACGGTTGTTGCGCACCTTGAGCTGGCCGATCTGCTCCGGTTCCAGGCGGAATTGCTGCTCGGCCTGCACGTTGACCTGGTAGGTGCGGCCGAAACGGTTGAAGTCGTTGGCGTACAGCGAGCCCAGGTACACCTGCATGGTGTCGAAGATGTCGCTGATGGCCACGCCGTGGGTCTTGGCCTTCTCGCGGTCGATGGCGGCCTCCACCTGTGGCACGTTGACCTGGTAGCTGGTGAACAGCGACATCGGGTTCAACTCAGGCAGCGTGCGCGCCTTGGCCAGGACGTTCTGGGTCTGCTTGTACAGCTCGTCATAGCCCAGGTTGCCACGATCCTCGACCTGCAGGCGGAAGCCACCGATGGTGCCCAGGCCGCGTACCGGTGGCGGCGGGAAGATGGCGATATAGGCATCCTGGATATCGGCGAACTGCGCGTTCAGCTCGGCGGCGATGGCGGCGGCGCTCATGCTCGGGTCGCGGCGTTCCTCGAAGGGACGCAACGGGGTGAACACGATGCCGCTGTTCGGGCTGTTGGTGAAGCCGTTGATCGACAGGCCGGGGAAGGCCACGGTGTTTTCCACTCCAGGGTGCTTGCTGGCGATCTCCGACATGCGCTTGATCACTGCCTCGGTGCGGTCGAGGGTGGCGGCATCCGGTAGCTGAGCGAAGGCCACCAGGTATTGCTTGTCCTGCGGCGGCACAAAACCGGTGGGGGTGTTGGCAAAGCCCAGGTAACCGCCGAACAACAGGCCGGCATAGACGAATAAGGCGATGCCGCTGCCGCGCAGTACGCGTTTGACGGTGCCGACATAGCCGTGCCCGGCGCGGTCGAACAGACGGTTGAATGGCTTGAACAGCCAGCCGCCGAACAGCAGGTCGAGCAGGCGCGAGAAGCGATCCTTGGGCGCGTGGTGATCCTTGAGCAGCACGGCGGCCAGGGCTGGCGACAGGGTCAGCGAGTTGAACGCGGAGATCACCGTGGAGATGGCAATGGTCAGCGCGAACTGCTGGTAGAACTGCCCGGACAGGCCGGAGATGAAGGCGGTCGGCACGAACACGGCGCACAGCACCAAGGCCGTGGCGACGATCGGCCCGGTCACTTCCTTCATCGCCTGCTTGGTGGCTTCGACCGGCGACTTGCCCAGGCCGATGTTGCGTTCGACGTTTTCCACCACGACGATGGCGTCGTCCACCACGATGCCGATCGCCAGCACTAGGCCGAACAGCGACAGGGCGTTGAGCGAGAAGCCCAATAGGTGCATCACCGCGAAGGTGCCGATCAGCGATACCGGCACGGCGGCCAGCGGGATGATCGAGGCGCGCCAGGTCTGCAGGAACAGGATCACCACCAGTACCACCAGCACGATGGCTTCGAGCAGGGTGTGCACCACCGCCTCGATGGAACCACGCACGAAGATGGTCGGGTCGTAGACGATCTCGTAGTCCATGCCCTGGGGGAAGTTCTTCTTCAGTTCGGCCATGCGCGCACGCACCGCATCGGAGATGTCGATGGCGTTGGAGCCGGGGCGCTGGAACACCGGAATGGCCACCGCCGGCTTGTTATTGAGCAGCGAGCGCAGGGCATACTGGCTGGAGCCCAGCTCGACGCGGGCGATGTCCTTGAGGCGGGTGATTTCGCCATCGTCACCGGCACGGATGATGATGTTCTCGAACTCTTCCTCGCTGACCAGGCGGCCCTGGGTGTTGATCGACAGCTGGAAGCTGTTGCCGGCGTTCGAGGGCGGCGCACCGAGTGAGCCAGCGGCCACCTGGCGGTTCTGCTCGCGAATGGCCGCGACCACATCGCTGGCGGTGAGGTTGCGGGAGGCCACCTTGTTCGGGTCGAGCCAGACGCGCAGCGAGTAGTTACCCATGCCGAACAGCTGCACATCACCCACGCCGTCCAGCCGCGCCAGCTCGTCCTTGATGTTGAGCGAGGCATAGTTGGACAGGTAGAGCATGTCGTAGCGGTTATCCGGCGAGGTCAGGTGCACCACCATGGTCAGGTCGGGCGACGACTTGTCGACGGTCACGCCGAGCCGCTGCACTTCGGTGGGCAGGGTTGGCATGGTGCGGGTCACGCGGTTCTGCACCTGTACCTGGGCTGTATCGAGGTCGGTGCCCAGGGCGAAGGTGATGGTCAGGCTGAGCTTGCCGTCGTTGGTCGACTGCGAAGACATATAGAGCATGCCTTCCACGCCGACGATGGCCTGCTCCAGGGGCGAGGCCACGGTTTCACCGATCACCTTGGGGTTGGCGCCGGGGAAGTTGGCACGTACGACCACAGTGGGCGGAACCACTTCCGGGTATTCGCTGATGGGCAGCTGGAACAGCGAGATGGCGCCGCCGATCAGGACCAGCAAGGAGAGCACGGCGGCAAAGATCGGCCGCTGGATGAAAAACTGGGAAAAATTCATGTCCTGCTACCTCAACCGCGCGGTGCGTTGCTGGGCTGTAGGGTTTTGCCGGCGACACGTGGTGCATCGTGGCCATCCACGGACTCACGCAGACGGGCGAGGGCAGCCAGGGTCTTGTCGTCGGCCATCGGCACCGGTTGCGGGTCGACGGCGGCGCCCGGCATGGCGCGCTGCAGGCCGTTCACCACGATCTGTTCGCCCTTGGCCAGGCCGTTGCGCACGATGCGCAGGCCCTCGACCTTCGGTCCCAGCTCGATGGCGCGGTATTGCACGGTGTTGTCCTTGGCCAGGACCAGAACGAACTTCTTGCCCAGGTCGGTGCCGACCGCTTCGTCCTTGATCAGCGCCGCCGGGTAGGTGCTGCTGCCGACCAGTTTCAAGCGGGCGTAGAGACCGGGGGTGAACTGGCCATCACGGTTGTCGAACACCGCGCGGCCACGGATGGTGCCGGTCTTCGGGTTGACCTGGTTGTCGAGAAAATCCAGCTGGCCGAGGTGCGGGTTGCCGTCCTCGCTGGATAGGCCCAGGTACACGGGGCTGGCGTCACGGGTCTGCACGCCGGCCTGGCGGGCCAGCTCGACGTACTTGAGGAACACGCGCTCGTCGGCGTCGAAGTAGGCGTAGACCTTGTCGGTGGACACCAGGGTGGTCAGCAGCGACTGGCCGGCGCCGACCAGGTTGCCTTCGGTGATCTCGGCACGACTGACGCGGCCATCGATGGGCGCGGTGATGCGGGTAAAACTGAGGTTGAGGCGGGCGTTATCCAGTTCGGCCTGGGCGGCAGCAACGGCGGCCTGGGCTTCCAGTGCGGTGCTGGCGCGGGCATCAGCCAGCTCGGCGGAGATCGCATTGCTCTGGCGCAGGCGCTCACCGCGGCGTGCTTCGTTGGTGGCGCGGGTCTGGCTGGCGCGGGCTTGCTGTACTTGCGCCTGCAGGCGCTTGACCTCGGCCTCGAACGGGCGCGGGTCGATCTGGAACAGCAGATCGCCTTTCTTCACCAGACTGCCTTCGTGGAAGGCCACACGGTCGATGTAGCCGGATACGCGTGGGCGCACTTGCACGGACTCAGGAGCCTCCAGGCGACCGGTGAACTCGTCCCACTCGTTGATCGGCTGCTCAATCACTTCAGCCACGCTGACCTTGGCGGCGGGGTGTTGGGCGGCGCTGTCCGGGGCCTTGCCGCAGGCACTGAGTACCAGGGCTGCAGCGAGGGCCAGGGGATAGCGCAAGAGGGGGGTAGGAAAGCGTTCCATGTGAGAACTCCGCCAGGTTGGATTTACGAATGGGCGAAGTCTGCGACGCTGGGTTGCACTCGACGAATCAATCGATTCGAAGGTGAGTATCAGCAGAAATGATGATTGACTGACATGTATTGATAAACCGGTATATGCGAGCAGCGAGGCGGGATAGATGGGCTGGCGTCAGACCAGGCTATCCGGGTCGCCGCAGAACATCTGGATGCGTGAGCGTAGCCAGCGCTCGGCCGGGTCGTTGTCCTGGGCACCGCGCCAGACCATGTGCAGCTCGAAGCTGGGAGAGTCCAGCGGCAGATCCTCGGCACGCACTCCACCGGCGGCGGCAAGCACCGCAGCGGTGTAGTCCGGCACAGTGGCGAGGATGTCGGTGCCGCTGAGCAGGGTGCCAAGGCCATTGAACTGCGGCACGGCCAGCACCACTCGGCGCTGGCGGCCGAGCTTGTGCAGTTCCTCGTCGATGAAGCCGCTGAGGTCGCCGGCGAATGACACCAGCGCGTGCGGGCGGGCACAGAACTCGTCCAGGCCGAGCTTGCCCGGGGCGGTGTCGGCGCGCAGCAGCTTTGGTTTGCTGAGCCGCAGCACCTTGCGCTTGGCATTGGCCGGCAGCTCCTCGGTGTAGCCGACGCCCACGGAGATTTCGCCGGAGGCCAGCAACCCTGGCATCAGCAGATAGTTGGTGCGCCGAATCACCAGCGCCACGCCCGGCGCCTCGGCGCGTAGGCGCTTGATCAGCGGCGGCAGCAGGCCGAACTCGACATCGTCGGACAAGCCGATGCGAAACACCGCGTTACTGGTGGCCGGGTTGAATTCGGCAGCACGGCTGACCGCCGTGGAAATTGAATCAAGGGCCGGCGCGAGCAGGGCGAAGATCTCCAAGGCCCGCGCCGAGGGCTCCATGCTGCGACCGGTGCGCACGAACAGCGGGTCGTCGAACAGGGTGCGCAGGCGGGCGAGGGCGGCACTGATCGCCGGCTGGCCTAAGAACATTTTTTCCGCCGCGCGGGTGACGCTGCGCTCGTGCATTAGCGTCTCGAACACGATCAACAGGTTGAGGTCGACTCGGCGAAGATCGTTGCGGTTCATCCGGGGTCCATGCTGGCGTGGCTGCGTATTTGGCTACGCCACGCAGGCTAATGCCGTTGGTGACCGACAGGCAATACACTATACGAACTGGATGATGCAGTAGCAGCTCATCATCATCGGCAGCGATGGTCACTATTAGCCACCGCAGGTGGCGTTGCCGACTACGCCCGGATAAAGTCCATGGCCATAGGGGTTAACCGGCGAGGTTCGCGATGTCCCGCATCATTCGTTTCCACCAGTTCGGCGAGGCCGACGTCCTCAAGATCGAAGAACGCCAGAGCCCAGTACCTGCCGCCGGCGAAGTGTTGATTGGTGTCGAGGCGATCGGCGTCAGCTGGTACGACGTGCTCTGGCGGCAAAATCTAGCGCCCACACCGGCCCATTTACCGGCCACCCCAGGCCATGAAGTGGCCGGCGTGGTGCTGGCCCTGGGCGAGGGCGTGGATGACCTGGCTGTGGGCGACAAGGTGGCCAGCTTCCCCGGCCATAGCCTCAACCGTTACCCGGGCTATGCCGAGCAAGTGGTACTGCCGCGCTCTTCGCTGACCCTCTATCCGGAAACTCTTACGGCCCAGCAGGCTAGCGGGCATTACCAGCCATCGCTGGTTGGCTGGTTCGGTTTTGTCGAGCTGGCCAAGCTCAAGTCCGGAGAAACCGTGCTGGTCACAGCCGCCAGCCAGTGCTGGGGGCCGTATATTGTGCAAATCGGCAAGGCCCTGGGGGCCAGGGTGATCGCCGCCACCGAATATGCCGACGACGCTGACTACCTGCGCGAACTGGGCGCGGACGCGGTGATTCTCACCGAGGAGCAGGATCTAGTCAGCCGCGTGGTCAAGCTGACCGATGGGCGCGGTGTCGATATCGTCATGGACGCCCTGGGTGGCCCGCAGATGTGCCTGCTCGGTGACGTGCTGGCACCACGTGGACGCTTGATCCTGTTTGGCCTGCAGGGTGGTAACGAAACGCCGTTCCCGGCCTGCGCCGCGTTCCAGAAGAACATCCAGTTCTTCGTCCATTGCCTCGGCAACTTCACCGGCAAGGAAGAGCTTGGCATCCCGCAAGACAAGGACGCCGTGGCCAAGGCCCTGCAAGGGGTAAACCAGCTGACCCGCGATGGTCTACTGCGCACCCAGATCGAGCGGGTCTTCGCCTTCGATCAGGTGGTGGCCGCTCACCGCCTAATGGAAACCTGCCCGCGTCGCGGCCGGGTGATCCTGCAGGTCTGATCCGGCGCGGCCAAACCGGTAGCGGCGTTCTTGTCCCCGTGCGGCCTGACCAAACTGGGCTAGTGCGCGGCCTTCACCTGAGTTGAGTCCCGCGTCAGATAACGCTCGATCGCTGTATTGACGTCAATCTGCATGCGCTCCTGGCCAAGTGTCTGGTCGAGCCCGGCGCGTCGCACCATCTCGAGTACGCTGGGATTCAACCCCGCCAACCAGAGACTGACGCCCAATTCGCCCAGGTGCTTCTCGCCTTCGATCAGCGCCTGTAATGCCGAGTATTCGATATCGTTCACTGCGCTCATGTCCCAGACAACCACATGTGGCCGGTACTGCGTCTCCAGTGCAATAACTTGTTCCTTTATATAGTCCGCGTTGAGGAAATAGATGCGTCCTGCTGGCCGTACGATCAGTAGCCCCTCGAACGTTTCATCATTCGGGTGTTCCTCCGACAAGGGGCGCAGCACCTTGGTACCCGGCTTGCGACCCAGGACGTACACGTGTGGACGGGCAGTCTGGTAGGCCAGGCTGATCAACGACACGATGATCGCTATGGCGATGCCTTGTAACGTGCCAAACAGCAGCACGCCGAGAGCGGCCACGAGCGCCCAGTGAAACTCCATTGGGCGTACCTTGCGGATAGCCAGAAACTCTCGTGGCTGGATTAGCCCGACAGAGTAGAAAATGACGATCGCGGCCAGTGTGGCATGGGGCAGAAAGCCGAGTAACTCCGCGAGCAGCAGCATAGTGGCGAGAGCCACAGCAGCGGTGACCAGCGAAGCGACCTGCGACTTCCCGCCAGTGGCGCGTACCACTGCTGTTTGCGAGGTGCCACCGCCAGCAGGCATTGAACCGAGCAGAGCGCCACCGAGGTTGCCCAGTCCGGTGGCGATCAACTCGCGGTTCGCGTCGATAGCGGGATCGTCTTGGCGGACAAATGCTCGCCCCGCCGCAATCGTTTCGGTAAAGCTCATCAGCGCAATACCGAGCGCGCCCGGCAACAACTGCTTGGCCAGGTCCATGTCAGGCAGTGTGAGTGTTGGTAATCCCTGCGGAATAACGCCCACCGTCGATGCGCCGAGTGCTTGTAAACCTACGTACCACGACACAGCGATGCTGCCACCAACGACCAGCAACGGTGCTGGTGAGTGTGCCCACAGTCGCCCCATGCCGATGAGTATCAGAAATGCAGCGGCGGCTACTGCGAGCGTGATCAGAGAGCTTTCCGGCACGTGACTGACAATGCTGAGAAGATCGCTAAAGAAATCCTGCTTGGTGATGTGGATACCAAGAAGTTTCGGCACTTGGTCCAGCACAATCACCAGGCCGACCCCGGCTTTGAAACCCGTCAACACTGGGGAAGAAATGAAATTTGCGAGAAAGCCCAGACGCAGCACTCGCGCCAGGAGCAGCAGCGCGCCAACCAAAGCAGTCAGCGTTGCGGTTGCCGTAATCAATCGTCCAGGGTCGTCATCCGGTACAGCCAACGCGATTTGCGTACCCGCCAGTATCGCCAGCGTGGCGGAGGTGCTGACACTCAGGACTCGCGAGGTTCCCAGGAGTGCGTAGACCAACATCGGGATGAAGGCGGTATACAGGCCCACAGCCACTGGGAGGCCAGCCACAGTGGCGTAGGCCATGGCTTTTGGCAGTACCACTGCGGCGGCGGTTAGGCCTGAGACAAGGTCTGGGCGCAGAGATACAAGGGTAGAATGAGAAACCTGCGGGTTGCTCTGATGTGGTTTCACACTGCAGCTCCTGGTTGATTCCTGCATTTAACACGCCGTGTGAGGCCATGTCAGCTAAACGCTTGAGCGCATTCTTCGCGTTCGACTATTCACTGCTTTCGATTTGGCTCTGGCGGAGTTTCCCCAATCTTATGCCGAGCAGACCGCGCGGGATTATGCGATCCCTGGCTGAGGCTGTGGACTCTGGCCGGATACACGTGCGGATTGAGGAGTAGCTGCTGGAATAACAGCGCGGAACAAGTGCTGCTGCGATATCGTATGTCTGCCTACTAGAACTTCAGGAATACCAATGCATTTAATCATCTTGGCGTGGGGCTTGGTCGCCAGTACCGTGATAGTGCATGCAATTGGGATAGCCATGTTGCTGAAAGCCCTTATCCGATGGGCAGGTACGCCTCCGCAGCGCCTATGGCCAATCACCGGCAGGTTGGTATGGGTGGCCTGCTGGCTGATCATGCTGCATGTAATAGAGATTGCGATCTGGGGTGCTTTCTATCTCTGGCAGGGATTTCTAGCCGATGCCGAATCAGCCTTCTACTTTTCCGGGGCTACCTACACGACGATTGGCTACGGTGACCTGGTCCTGGCGAAGCCGTGGCGAATTTTCGGCCCCATCGAAGGCTTGATCGGTATTCTGATGTGCGGTTTGTCAGCAGGTTTCTTCTTCGCTGAAGTCAGTCATATCCACCAAGCGTTTCGTACGAATGCCGAAAAAGGCCTCGGTAAATAGGCTCTAGTTTTTCGATTGCCCGCTTATGGCCGCTTTCTGCCCGCGCCTGCCGAGCTAAAAACGCAATGTGCTACCCGTGCAGATCGGAAAAGTAGTCTTCAGCACTTCGCGCCTTCTTGAGCAAGCAGTTCACTGATCCAGCTGACCTGTTGTGTGAGCGCTTGCACCTTCTCTTCGGGCACAGTCTGCCGTGCCTGGGTGAGGTGGCTCAGGGTTCGCTGCTTGAGGCGCAACCGGCGCTGCCACTTGGCCAGAAAGGCTGAGCTGCGCGCCTGCAATAGCAGGGGGCCGAAGTACAGCTCCTGATCGGTATAGGGCACCGGCTCGCGGCGTTCGGCGACGATGATTTCGTAGTCGAAGCGGTTTTCCCGCAGTACCTCTTCGGCAAGGATGCGGTAGCCGTTGTCCATTAGCCACTGGCGCAGTGGTTGCTCGCCGCCGTTGGGCTGCAGGATCAGGCGTTCGCTGCCGCTGAGGCGTGCCTTGTCGCGGGCGAGGATGTCGCGGATCGTCTCGCCGCCCATGCCGCAGAGGCTGATTGCGGTGATGCCGTCCTCCTGCTCGATCGCGGCCAGCCCATTGGCCAGGCGTACGCTGATGCGCTCGCTCAGGCCATTCTCGCGCACGGTGCGTTGCGCCGCGTGAAACGGCGTCACAGCCACTTCGCCGGCTACGCCCGCCGTGATGAGGCCGCGTGTCATCAAGGCGACGAGCAGGTAGCCGTGATCCGAGCCGATATCGGCCAGCCGCGCAGCGGCCGGCACATGCGCGGCCACGCGCTTCAGGCGCTCGGACAATCGCTGTTCGTTCAATGGCTGCCCCTTTCCAGCATGGCCATCCGGCTCTCAGAGCCGAATTGGCGCGCGATTGTGTCGGGCCGCGGCGTGCATGGCAAATCCCGTTGACCAGTGTGGTGGACAGGCTTTCGCCTATGGCTCAGGCGGGAAGCTCCAGAATGAAGCGTGTCCAGCCATTGGCTGACTCACAGCGGATCTCTCCGCCATGGGCTCGGACGATGGAGCGGGTGATGGCCAGGCCGAGGCCGGCGTGCTCGGCATTGCCTTCGCGGCGGGCCGGGTCGGCGCGATAGAAGCGGTCGAACAGGCGTTGGCACTGCTCAGCGGCAATAGTCGCCCCCTGATTGGCCACTTCCAAGTGGCACAGTCCCTCCCGGCTCGATGCCGTCAGGCGCAGCTCACCACCGGGCGGGGTGAAGCGCAGGGCGTTGTCGATCAGGTTGCTCAGGGCCCGCCGCAGCAGCCCCCGGTCGGCGCTGGCTGTTGCTTCACCCAGTACGCTCAGGTGTACCTGACGATCTTCGGCCAGCGGCGTGTAGTACTCGGCCAGCAGGTTCAGCTCCTGGCCCAGTTGCAGGGGCTCGCAGCGTGTCGGCAGCAGACCGTGCTCGGCCTTGGCCAGAAACAGCATGTCGTTGACCATCTGGCTGAGCTGTTGCAGCTCTTCCAGGTTGTCGTGCAGTGCCTCGAAATACACCTCGCTGCTACGTGGCTGACTGAGGGTGACCTGAGTCTGGGTGATCAGGTTGGACAGCGGCGTGCGCAGCTCGTGGGCAATGTCGGCGGAAAAGCCCGAGAGTCTGGCAAAGGCATCTTCCAGGCGCGCCAGCATGGCGTTGAAGGCCTCCAGCATCGGGCGCATCTCACTGGGCACGCTTGCACTGTCCAGGCGCTGGTCGAGCGAACCGGCGGAAATCCGCTGGCTTAGCTGGGTCAGCTGTTGCAGAGGCTGCAGGCCCTGACGGGCCAGCCAGCCACCGAGCAGGGCGGTGGCCAGTGCGGCCAGCCCCATGGTCAGCCAGATCAGACGCTGCATCTGAGCCAGGAAGTGCTGGTGGTGGCGGATATCCAGGCTCAGGCGCAGTTGCGGTCCGTTTGGCCGGTCAGGGTCAAGGGGAGCCTGCAGGGTGCGCAGCTGCGCCATCTCATGTTCATGGCCGGCAGGCTGCGCCTGGCTGTTGAACCACGGCAGACCCTCGGCGCCGAGGATCTGCAGCTGCAGCTCCGGGTGGCGGCGCAGTTCTTCTTGCAAAGCCGGCAGGCGGCTATTGAGGTTTTCTGCGCTGAGTTCAGGGCCAAGCAACTGGCGATGCACCTCCAGTTTGCTGGCCAGCAGTTGTTCATCCAGCTCGCGGAAGTGCCGCTCACTGGCCTGGTTGAACAACAGGCCGGCGACCAGCGAGACCAGCGCGGTGCTGGCGGCGAACAGCAGAGCCAGGCGCCGCGTGAGCGAAATACGCTCCAGTGACAGGACCAGCATCAGTGGCGCAGCTCCAGGACGTAGCCCATGCCGCGCACGGTATGGATCAGCGGCACGGCGAAGGCGTCATCGACCTTGCTGCGCAGGCGGCGGATGGCCACCTCGATAACATTGGTGTCGCTGTCGAAATTCATGTCCCACACCTGCGAGGCAATCAGCGACTTGGGCAGCACCTCGCCCTGGCGCCGCAGCAGCAGTTCAAGCAGGGCGAATTCCTTGGCGGTCAGTTCGATGCGCTGGCCGCCACGTTCGGCACGGCGGCGCAGTAGGTCCAGGCGCAGGTCAGCCAGGCTCAGTTCGGTGTCCAGCGCCAGACCTTGACCACGTCGCAGCAGGGTGCGGATACGCGCCAGCAGCTCGGCAAAGGCAAAGGGCTTGATCAGGTAATCGTCGGCGCCCAGCTCAAGACCATGCACGCGGTCTTCAACACTGTCTCGGGCGGTGAGAAACAGCACCGGCATGCGCAGGCCGGCCTGGCGCAAATGGGCCAGTAGCTGCCAGCCGTTCTGCCCAGGCAGCATCACATCGAGCACCAGCAGGTCATAGTCGTTTTGCAGCGCCAACTGTTCGCCGCTCAGGCCGTCGCTGGCCAGATCGACGACAAAACCGGCTTCACTGAGGCCCTGTTGCAGGTACTGGCCGGTTTTTGGCTCGTCTTCGACGATCAGCAGTTTCATTGCAGCTCCGTAGCGCAGCAGGCTCAAGTCTGCGCCGTTATACCAGTTGCGCCGGCGGGCGCCGCCAAGCTGACAACTTTGTAATCTTTCTGACAGCTTGCCGCCAGAGGAGAACCAGCATGATCAATCCATCAATCGTGATGCCAATCGTTATGGAGAACCAATCATGCGCCGTCATCTCTTTGCCCTGTCCCTGGTGTGCAGTTTGCCGTTTGCCGCCCAGGCGGCCAGTCCTTCCTATGATTTCGGCCAGCCCGGAGAGGCGGCCAAGGCTGACCGCACCGTCGAGATCAAGTTGGGCGACATGTTCTTCGAACCTGAGTCGCTGGAGGTCAAGGCCGGTGAGACCGTGCGTTTCGTGGTGAAGAACGAGGGCAGCCTGCTGCACGAGTTCAACCTGGGTCGCGCCGCGATGCACGCGGAGCATCAGAAACACATGCAGCAGATGATGGACAGCGGTGCTATGAGCAGCACTGGCATGAGTCATGACATGCAGGGCATGGACCACAGCAAGATGGGGCATGCCGGTATGAATCATGGCGACATGATGAAGATGCATCACGATGGCAACAGCGTGCTGGTCGAACCGGGCAAGACGGCCGAGCTGACCTGGACCTTCGGCGCCGCCACCGAGCTGGAGTTTGCCTGCAACATGCCGGGGCACTATCAGTCCGGCATGGTCGGCAAGATGAAGGTGGCGCCCTGATGCGGGCGCTAATCGCGATTGCGCTGCTGGGCCTGAGCCTGGCGGCGCACGCCGGTCGTTACGAGCTGGTGATCGACGAGGGGCAGGTGAACTTCAGTGATGGTTCGCGCGCGGCGCTGACCATCAATGGCCAGAGTCCGGCGCCCGAGCTGCGCTTCAAGGAAGGCGAAACCGTCGAGATCGCCGTGACCAACAGGCTCGAGCGCATGACGGCTCTGCACTGGCACGGCATCATCCTGCCCTACACGCAGGATGGTGTGCCGGGCGTCAGCTTTCCCGGCATCAAGCCGGGCGAAACCTTCACCTACCGCTTTACCCTGAACCAGTCCGGCACCTACTGGTATCACGCCCATGCCGACTTTCAGGAGCAGGAAGGCCTGTACGGGCCGCTGATCATCGAGCCCAAGAACCGCGAGCCGTACCGCTACGACCGCGAGTACACGGTGCTGCTGTTCGACTGGCAGGATGAGAAGCCCGAGCGCACCCTGGCCAATCTGAAGAAGCAGGCCGACTACTACAACGACCAGCAACAGACCCTCGGCGACTTTTTCTCCGAGGTTGGCCGCAATGGTCTGGCGGCGACCGTCAAGGATCGCTGGGACTGGGGCAGCATGCGCATGATGAAAACGGATATCGCCGATGTCAGCGGCTTCCGTTTTCTGGTCAACGGCCGCGATACCGAACAGAACTGGACCGCGTTGTTCAAGCCGGGCGAGCGAGTACGCCTGCGCATCATCAATGGCTCGGGCATGAGCTACTTCGACCTGCGCATTCCGGGACTGCCGATGACGGTGGTGCAGGCCGACGGCAATGATGTGCAGCCGGTGGTGGTTGATCAGGTGCGCCTGGCTGTGGCGGAAAGCTACGACGTGATCGTCCAGCCCAAGGAAGATAAGGCCTACACCCTGTTTGCAGAATCCATGGACCGGCGCGGCTATGCACGGGGCACCCTGGCGCCGAGAGTCGGCATGCAGGCAGAGGTGCCGGCGCTTCGCGCGCCGCGTCTGCTGAGTATGTCTGATATGGGCATGGCCCACGCCGGGCATGATATGGCCGGCATGGATCACTCAGAAATGGCGGGCATGGATCAGTCGGCCATGAGCGGCATGGATCATTCGCAAATGGCTGGTATGGATCATGGCGCGATGAATCACGCGGCCATGAGTCCCAAGGGCAATCCGGACTATGCGCCGGGCAGCGGCATTGCCCCTGAGCCGGTAGACGGCGGGCGGGTGCTGGTCTATGGCGATCTCAAGGCCATGCGCCCGGCCGTCGGTTACCGGCCACCGGACCGCACCATCGAGCTGAAGCTGACCGGCAACATGGAGCGCTACTTCTGGTCCTTCGACGGGGTGAAGTACTCCGAGGCCGAGCCGATCCGCCTGAAATACGGCGAGCGGGTGCGCTTTCGCTTCGTCAACCAGACCATGATGAACCACCCCATGCACCTGCACGGTATGTGGATGCAGCTGGACAAGGGCAATGGCCGCTTCAATCCACTCAAACACGTGGTCAACGTGGCGCCGGGCCAGACTCTGGAGGTGGATGTGCCGGTCGATGCCCGGGGCGAGTGGGTGTTCCACTGCCACCTGATCTACCACATGGCCAGCGGCATGTTCCGCAAGATCGTGATCGAGGACGAGACGGGCAATACCCAGCCCTTCTACCGCGAAGAGAAGGCCAAGGAGAGTGAACATGCGCAGCATCACTAAGCTGGCACTTGGCCTGGTAGTCGTCACACCAGTGCAGGCGATGGAGCAGCATATGGATGCCATGCCGGTGGCCAAACTGGCCGTCGACCATCTGGAACAGCGCTTCGATGGCGACGATCAGGTGCTGAGCTGGGAGCTGGAAGGCACCTATGGCAACGATCTGCACAAGGCGGTTCTGAAGAGCAGCGGTGAGCGCGCCGATGGCGGGCCGACCGAGTCCAGCGAGACCCAGTTGCTGTACCGGCGCATGGTCAGCGAGTTCTTCGACTGGCAGGCGGGCGTTCGTCACGACGACCAGCCGGGACCGTCGCGCAGCTATGCCGTGCTCGGTCTCAAGGGGTTGGCGCCGCAGTGGATCGAGCTTGATACGAATCTGTTCGTCAGCGAGCGCGGTGATGCCTCGCTGCGCGTTGAGGCCGAGTACGAGCTGCTGCTGACCCGGCGCTGGGTGCTGGAGCCCAAGCTGGAGTACGACCTGGCGCTGGACGATGACCGTGACCTGGGTGTCGGCGCTGGTGGCAGTACGCTGGAAGCCGGGCTGCGCCTGAATTACCGGGTCAACCCGCAGTTCTCGCCCTATGTCGGCTACGTCTGGGAGAAGACCTACGGACGTTCGGCTGACTGGTTGCGTGCCGACGGCGAACATGACGAGGAGGGCGCCTGGGTGCTGGGACTGCGCTTCTGGCTCTGAGGCCATGTAAGCCCGGATTGCATCCGGGCCAGGGTTGACGAGAGGGCGGCGGGCATGGGGTACAATGCCCGCCGTTTCTCGATTTTCAGGCCCGTTGCCATGCATCATCCCGCCGAACATTCGCCGCTGGGCAAGTCCAGCCAGTACGTCAGTCAGTACGCGCCCGAGCTGCTGTTCCCCATTCCCCGTGCCGCCAAGTGGGCGGAGCTGGGGCTGGTGGCCGGTCAGCTGCCTTATCAGGGCGTGGATATCTGGACCTGCTTCGAACTTTCCTGGCTGCTGCCCTCGGGCAAGCCAGTGGTCGCCATTGGCGAGTTCCGTATTCCTGCCGACTCGCCGAACATCATCGAGTCGAAGTCGTTCAAGCTGTACCTCAACTCGCTGAACCAAACGGTGTTTGCCGATCGTGCGGCGCTGCAGGCGGTGCTGGTCAGGGACCTGTCGGCCTGTGCTGGGGCGCCGGTGGTGGTGCAGGTGCACAGCCTAGCCGAGATGACCGTACAAGGCCTGGCGCCGGCCCCCGGCGCTTGCATCGATGAGCTGGAAATCAGTGTTTCCAGCTATGACCACCCCCAGCCCGAGCTGCTGCGCTGCGACCCGGCGCAGGTGGTCAGCGAGACGCTGCACAGTCACCTGCTCAAGTCCAACTGCCCGGTCACCCATCAGCCGGACTGGGGCACGGTGGTGGTCGAGTATCAGGGCGCCAGGCTCGATCACGCCAGCTTTCTGGCTTACCTGGTGAGTTTCCGACAGCACGCGGATTTTCATGAGCAGTGTGTCGAGCGTATCTTCCTCGACCTGCAGCGCCTGCTGAAACCACAGTCTCTGACGGTGTATGCGCGCTATGTGCGGCGTGGAGGTTTGGATATCAATCCGTATCGCAGCACCGGGGCGCTGGCGTCTGATAGCCGGAGACTGGTGCGCCAGTAAGCAAAAAGCCCGCTTCGGCGGGCTTTTTTGTTCTCTGATGGTGGCGGGCGATCAGATGCCCATATTGGCCAGGCTCTGCAGCACGCTGCGCAGGGTGCCGGCGAGGGTCGGATGGCTTACCTCGAAGCGCTCGATGGCCAGGTTGACGTCATCGACCAGGCTGTCCTGATCGATGGCCTGATCAAGCAGTTGCTGTTCGATGTCCTGCAGTAGGGCAAACAGTTCGGCGCGTTCCTCGGCGTCCACCGGCGGAGCCGTGTTCAGTTCGTCACGCAGGGCCTGCAGTTGTTGGTGCAAGGCGGAATTGGGCATGGTCGGCTCCCTTAACAGACAAATGGCTTGCTAGACAGATTACTGCAGCTGCGCGTGATGCGCCTGATTTGTATCAAGCCGCGCCCATGTGCGCCCGCAGTGCATCCGGAACCGGTACCGAGCGATCAGTGGCGTGATCGATCCACACCAGCTTGCAGTAGCCTTCGCCGCAGCAGATCTGCGGTTGGTCTTCCGTACTCAGACGGTGCTCGACGACCAGGCTGCTGCGCCCGACGGGGCCGGCGTACAGGTCGATGATCAGGGTGGCCGGGTACACCACAGGCTTGAGGTAGGTGTGCAGGGTCTGCAGTACCACCGGACCTTCGGGTACATGGTCCATGGCGATGCCAAGGCTGGCGAACCAGGCGACGCGGGCCTCCTGGATGTATTCCAGGTAGGTGGTGTTGTTCACGTGGCTGTAGCTGTCCATGTCGCCCCAGCGCACGGCCAGGCGGTGGCGAAACAGCAAGATCTTGTCGTTCATCTGCACTCCCTGGCAGCTGTCAAAGCGGCGAGCGGGCTTTATACTGCCGCGCAGTGCTCGCGGCTAGTGTCCGCTGATCGAAGAGGAGTGTTGCAATGCCCATGGAGCAAACCAGGAAGGTTCTGCCGTCTCGTCTGCTGGCCTGCGCCGTGCTGGCGGCTCTGCCGATGCTGACCCATGCTGCCGAGGACGATCCCTGGGAGGGTGTCAACCGCAGCATCTTCACTTTCAACGATACTCTGGACACCTATGCGCTGAAGCCGGCCGCGCAAGGCTACCAGTACGTCACGCCTCAGTTTCTTGAAGACGGCATCCACAATGTGTTCAACAACATTGGCGATGTCAGCAACCTGACCAACAACCTGCTGCAGGCCAAGTTCGAGGATGCCGGCGTCGACACCAGTCGGCTGATCTTCAATACCAGTTTCGGCCTGCTCGGTTTCTTCGACGTGGCCACGCGCATGGGCCTGCAGCGCAATGACGAGGATTTCGGTCAGACCCTCGGCGCCTGGGGCGTCAACAGTGGGCCTTATGTGGTGCTGCCGCTGCTCGGTCCGAGCACCGTGCGTGATACCGCGGCGATTCTGCCGCAGAGTTACCTGCAGCCCTACGGCTACATGGATCACGTACCGACCCGTAATGTCACCCGTGGCGTCGATGTCATCGATACCCGGGCCAGCCTGCTGTCTGCCGAGAAGCTGATCAGTGGTGACAAGTACAGCTTCATCCGCAACGCCTATCTGCAGAACCGCGAGTTCAAGGTCAAGGATGGCGAGGTCGAAGACGACTTCTGATGCTTGCTGGAATATGAAAAGGCGGCCAGTGGCCGCCTTTTTGGTATTTGCGCTGCGCGTCAGCGCATAGACAGGATGGCCAGGCCAAGCATCTGTCGGCCGTCGCCCAGATCGCTGACCCTGACCACCTCGGCTTCGGCATCAAGGCCTCGCAGCTCGTTGTGGTCGGAGGGGATATGCACTGTCACCCGGGCGCCGTGCGCCAGCTGTGCCTGAATTTCTACCTGCATGCCGGTGCTAGACAGGTCCAGGCAGGTAGCGGGTGTTTGCTGGCCATCATGGTGCACCACCACCGACGTTTCCACGCGCATGCGGATGAAGTCACGCTTCTCGCTGTAGGCTCGATCGCTCAGGCTCATAGACGAATTCTCTCTTGTAGTGATGGAGGCTCCCCGCGTTCTTATACCCCTGCCTGTTTTGGGGTGTAAAGCGGCCCGGCGACGACCGGTTACTCGCTTGAATCGAGTCGCGGATGGGAGTACCGTCTGCGCCGTGTCGACACCTGAAACCGCGCCCCGGAAGGCTCGGGGCTCAGCCAGCATGGACCCTTGCGCGGACTGCCAATGCAATCAAACAGCGCCACTTTGCTGATCATCGATGACGACGATGTCGTCCGAGCCAGTATTGCAGCCTATCTGGAAGACAGTGGTTTCAAGGTTCTGCAGGCCAACAATGGGGTGCAGGGGCTGGAGTTGTTCGACCGTGAGCAGCCTGACCTGCTCGTCTGCGATCTGCGCATGCCGCAGATCGACGGCCTTGAGCTGATCCGCCGGATCAATGGCAAGGCCAGCGAGATCCCTGTCATCGTTCTTTCCGGTGCTGGCGTCATGAGCGATGCCGTCGAGGCCTTGCGCCTGGGCGCCGCGGATTATCTGATCAAGCCGCTGGAAGATCTGGCCGTTCTGGAACACTCGGTGCGCCGTGCTCTGGATCGCGCCAACCTGCGCTTCGAGAATCGCCGTTACCGCGAGAAGCTGGAAACTGCCAACCGCGAGCTAAAGGCCTCTCTCAGCCTGCTGCAGGAAGACCAGAACGCCGGGCGCCAGGTGCAGATGAACATGCTGCCGGATACGCCCTGGCAGGAAGGCGATTTCTCCTTTGCGCACCTGATCATCCCGTCGCTGTTTCTCTCCGGCGACTTTGTTGATTACTTCCGTGTCGATGAGCGGCGAATTGCCTTTTACCTGGCCGATGTCTCCGGGCATGGCGCTTCGTCTGCATTCGTCACCGTGCTGCTCAAGTTCATGACCACCCGGCTGCTGTTCGAAGCCAAGCGCAACGATGCCTTGCCCGAGTTCAAACCGTCCGACGTGCTCTCGCACATCAATCGCGGCCTGATCAACTGCAAGCTGGGCAAGCATGTGACCATGCTCGGTGGTGTGATTGATGAACAGACCAGTGAGCTGACCTACTGTGTCGGCGGACATCTGCCGCTGCCCGTGCTGTACAGCGAAGGTCAGGCGCAGTATCTGGGCGGGCGCGGGCTGCCGGTCGGCCTGTTTGCCGAGGCGACCTACACCGATCATCAGCTCAAACTACCGCAGCGTTTCAGCCTGTCATTGTTCTCTGACGGCATCCTTGAGGTGCTGCCGGGCGACAGTCTCAAGCAGCGCGAGGCTGTGCTGCCTCAACTGATCGAACAGGCCAATGGCAACCTGGGCGAGTTGCGACAGATTCTCGGGCTGGCCAAGAAGGGCGATATGCCGGATGATATTGCAATGCTGGTGTTAAGCAGGAACCTTGCATGAATCCTGGGAATAGTCCCGGTAAGATCCAGTTCGCCGAGCAGTCGGGCACTTTCGTTCTCAAGTTTGTTGGCGAGGTGCGCCTGACTCTGTGTTCGGCGCTGGATGCCACCATCGAGAAAATCTTTGCCGCGCTGAACTTTACGGCGATCATCATTGATCTGACGGAAGCTCACAGCGTCGATAGCACCACGCTGGGCCTGATGGCCAAACTGTCCATTCTGTCGCGGCAGAAGGTTGGCCTGTTGCCCACCGTGGTCACCACCAACCCGGATATTACCCGGGTGCTGCAGTCCATGGGTTTCGATCAGGTGTTCAATATCGTTGATACTCCGGTGCCGTGTCCGGACTGTCTGGCCGATTTGCCGTCACAGGATCAGACCGAGGAAGTGGTTAAGGCCAAGGTGCTGGAGGCACACCGCATTCTCATGGGGCTGAACGACTCCAATCGCGAGGCCTTCCACGATCTGGTCAGCGCTCTTGAGCGCGGCTAGGGTAATTTTCTGAATTAACTGCTGGCTGGTATTTGCTGTTGCGGCGCCTGATGGGCGCCGCAGTTGTTTTCAGCCCAAGTCGGCGAGCAGGCGCTCAAGCTTTTCCTGATCGCGGGCGAACAGGCGAATACCCTCGGCCAGTTTCTCGGTGGCCATGGCGTCCTCGTTATGCTTCCAGCGGAACTGCGCTTCGCTCAGCGTCTCGCGGGCATCGTCGCAGTTGCTGCCGCTCAGCCTGCTCGCCAGGTTGCCTTGATCCTGCCCCAGTTGATCCAGCAGGTCGGGGCTGATGGTCAGGCGGTCGCAACCGGCCAGGGCTTCGATCTGGCCAACATTGCGGAAACTTGCTCCCATCACCACGGTGTTGAAGGCATGGCTCTTGTAGTAGCGGTAGATGCGCGCCACCGACTGCACGCCGGGGTCGTCGCTGCCGGTGAAGTCGCGCCCTTCGGCCTTCTTGTACCAGTCATAGATGCGGCCAACGAACGGCGAAATCAGGAACACCCCGGCGTCGGCGCAGGCCTGGGCCTGGGCGAAGGAAAACAGCAGGGTCAGGTTGGTCTGAATGCCTTGGCGCTCCAGCTCGCGGGCGGCGCTGATGCCTTCCCAGGTCGCGGCAATCTTGATCAGTACGCGTTCGCGGCCGACGCCGGCTTCTTCGTACAGCCCGATCAGGCGCTGAGCGCGCTGCAGGGTAGCGTTGCGATCGAAGGACTGGCGCGCATCAACTTCGGTGGAGATGCGCCCGGGAATCACCCCGAGGATTTCCTTGCCGACACTCACGGCAAAACGGTCACAGGCCAGATTGAGATCACCAGCGCCGATCATGGCCTGGCGCAGCAGGGCCTGATAACGGGGCAGGCCGGCGGCCTTGAGCAGCAGCGAGGGGTTGGTGGTGGCATCCACCGGCTGCAGGCGGGCAATGGCATCCAGGTCGCCGGTGTCGGCGACCACGGTGGTGAGTTTTTTTAGTTGGTCCAGTTTGGAAGTCATGACGAAACCCTGTCTATTCAATGACTTCGACCATACCCGAGGTGCTGGCGCGGCTCAATGCCCTACCAGCATGGCAATCGCCTGATCGAGTAGGGCCAGTGGATCATCGGTCTTGTGCACATCCACCGAGAGCAGTTGGCGGAAGCGGCGCGCACCTGGGAAGCCCTGGGCTAGGCCGAGTACATGGCGAGTGATGTGATGCATCACTCCGCCTTCGGTCAGGTGCTGCTCGATATAGGGGCGCATTCGGCTCAGGGCTTCGGCGCGGCTGATCACAGGATCGGTGCTGTTGAACAGACGCTGATCGACCTGAGCGAGCAGATAGGGGTTGTGGTAAGCCTCGCGGCCAAGCATCACGCCGTCAAAGGTCTGCAGATGCTGCTGGCACTCATCGAGTGTCTTGATGCCGCCGTTGAGGATGAATTCCAGGTCGGGAAAGTCCTGCTTCAGTTGCGCGGCCACCTCGTAGCGCAGCGGCGGCACTTCGCGGTTTTCCTTGGGCGACAGGCCTTCGAGAATGGCGATGCGCGCATGCACGGTGAAGCTCTGGCAACCTGCCGCAGCGACAGTGCCGATGAAGTCACATAGCTCGGAGTAGCTGTCGCGGCCATTGATGCCGATGCGGTGTTTGACCGTCACTGGAATGCTCACTGCATCCTGCATGGCCTTGACGCAGTCGGCCACCAGCTGGGGGTGGCCCATCAGGCAGGCGCCGATCATGTTGTTCTGCACCCGGTCGCTGGGGCAGCCGACGTTGAGGTTCACCTCGTCGTAAGCGGCTTCCTCGGCCATCCGGGCACAGGAAGCCAGCTCCGCTGGATTGCTGCCGCCCAGTTGCAGTGCCAGAGGGTGCTCGCAGTCGCTGTAGCGCAGAAAACGCTGGCGATCGCCGTGCAGCAACGCACCAGTGGTGACCATTTCGGTGTAGAGCAGGGCATGCTGGGAAAGCTGGCGCAGGAAAAAGCGGCAGTGCCGGTCAGTCCAGTCCATCATCGGGGCGACGGAGAAACGGCGGGAGAGCGAAGGCGTCATGTCTTGTTTTGATACTGGTTTTGAACGAGGTGCAAAGAAACTTTAGTCTATCAGGATGTTCAGCCTTTTGGCTCTTGGCTTTGCATGGCGTCTACAAGAGACTGGGTGGGGTTTTTAATATTCTGAAATGGTTTTTTGAGTATGCTATTTGGACTTGGTGGGTTCTTGTTAAATTTAATACAGAACACCAGCTTCTGGTTGGGTGGGTGATAACATGATTTCTAGGGATGATGTATTTTCTGGATATAGACTTATTCTCGGGCGAGAACCGGAAAATGAAGGGGTTGTTGATTATCACTGTCTTAGTGAGGATGTCTTGACCTTTCGCAAGGTATTGATTGAGTCCGAGGAGTTTTCAGAGTTGTACGCAATGATGGCGAAGCAGTCATTGGATATCCCATTTTACGAGTGGGGTAGTCACGATGCTGTTCGTGTTGTATTTATGCATGGGCCCAAAACAGGTGGCACTACCTTGCATAATCTTCTAATTCAATTATTTCCAAAAGAGTTGATTTTCTCGGAGCGGTTCAATGGGATAAAAAATCATGTAGTTGGAACGCTTGCTAGATTTAGTTATTTCTCTGGTCACTTTGATTTGATTTCATGTCAGCTTATCCCTGGGGAGAAGAAGATTGTAACCTTTCTGAGGGAGCCAGTATCCCGGCTTATATCGTTGTATAATTTTTTGAAAGCGCATCGTCATGATGTGGTTGCGCGTAATAACTGGGGGCTTGCTCGTCTGGCATCCAGTCTTAGTGTCGAGGATTTTTTTCGGTCTCCAGTGGTAAGAAGTCATCCTTATATTGAAAATGGTATGACTCGAGCTTTGGTTGATTTCTTTCCAATTGAAATATGGCCGGTCATTGATGAAAAGGCTTGTAGGCCAAGTTTGTCTGGGGCGGGGGAAGAGGCGCTTGAGCGATTGTCATCATTGACCGCATTTGGTGTGCTGGAGCATTATGAGGCATCCGTTAATCTGATATTTGATAGCCTTTCATTTCCTAGGCCCGCATCAATCGATAGAAAAATGGTGTTGTCCGATTTGATGGCGGATGCTGGAAATTATCGGAAAGTCGAGGTTGCTAAGGAAAATCCTAGGCTGAGATCAATTATTAAGGATTTGGTTTCGGCAGACCTCGTGTTGTACGAAGGTGCCATGGACTTGTTCCGGCAACGTGTGTCGCTTTCTTGAGTTTTAGGTCGCGAACGTGGCATCTAAACCATATGATTATATTGGTTGAGTGTAGTTGTGTGCTGGATTAGTTGTCGTTTTTGAGTGTAGCTACTGATCGTAACCAAAAATTTTCAATTCGTTGGAGAGCTTTTCATTGCAGTAGTCAATAAGCTCTTTTGGCATTTCGCTCTTCCATCGAGCAATAGATTTTTCGGGGCTTTCCGAAGTCTTGTGCTTGGACTCACCGGGAGATTTTAATATTTTCTCTATGATCGAATTGATCAGCGCTGTGGAGCTGTCAATCTCTAGGTATTCAAAAATTCTCTTGATCTGGGTTTTTGGTGTTAGTATCAAGTCTTCGTAGCGTACATGAATTGCAGAGTCTTTTCGGTCACTCCATGCTTCAGCGACTCTTTTTGCCCCTGTGCTAAAAACTCTATGTATCCAGTCAAAGTCGTCTGATGCTCGCTCTCTTCCGAAGGCTTGGTTGTTTCTCTTTTCATTGAACGACTGTGCTGAACAGATCATGTCACGGAAATCGCGAGTAAGGATTATTTCCTTTGGATTCGTGAATGTGTCGTTGAACATTGACTGTAGGTGCGTTGGCAAGAACTTCTCTGCGAAATAAATTGCACCTTGCTTCTGTTCACCCTCGGCGATTATTTCATAGAACTCATTTATGCGAGCTATGGCGAAATTGGCTAGCTCACGAGGTAGCTTTTTATTGTAGTAATCGTAGAGGCGGCTGGGCTCTTTGAATTGACGCATTGACTCTAGATGGGTGTAGGGATTATGGCCAATAAAGCCAAGATCCCTCTCAAATTTGTCGGGGTGTGATGAGTTTTCGAAGTCAGCTGGATCATTGAGAATTTTGAAAAGATGCATCCAGTATGCAGATTGCTTGACTTCGTAGGGGTAAAAGTTTGATGTGAGTATTTTGTGATGCTCACCAAATATTTGCATGGCAAGCGTCGTGCCGCTTCTTCCTATCGCTGTGAGCATAAGCGGCTGATACTTGCTTTGAGTCAGAAAATTATTTTTTTTTGCTCCATGAATTGATGCGATTCTCTTTTTTACTCGACTCTGATTTCGCGGGTCATAGATATTTAAGATGATGTCAATTCTAGTGCTTTTATGTAGGCCTAGTGTGCCAATGAAGCCATGGAAGCCGAACTTGTTGTCAGTCGCTGACGTTTTCTTAAGATGCACTGCGACGTCTGGTCGTGGCACCTGAACGGGTATGCGCTTCAGAAGCGTCTCACCGTTCATTATGTCTATAGATGGCACCAAATAGGGCGAGAGTCCAGATACCCAGCCTGCAATCGGCAGGCTGGAACCGTGATGCTGAATGTTGGCACTTGGTGCGTCAAGACTGAATCCTTCAACTTCCTCAGGGGCGCTAAGCAGTTCAATACTTACAATATCAAAGGATAGGGGGCTATTAATCATTATTTTCTTGTTTTTCAGTAAGATTGATTTTTGCTATTCGATCTCTGATCAATTCAGCAGTATTGCTCGGGCTAAATTTATCGCGAATTGTTTCGCTTGCCGACTTCCCAAGCTTGTCCGTAAGCTCTTTGTTCGCGATGATGTGGAGCATTTTTTTGGCTGCATCGTGAATGTCTGGCTCAGCCCAAAATTGTCCTTTTTTATAGGGGCCAATATCCCTTTCGATTTCTACTACTGTGTAGTGAACAGGCAGCGAATTTTCTTCATTCATGAGGTCAACGTTGCCAGACCAGTATGTTGCAATCACTGGCTTTCCCAGATACATGGCTTCTGCAATCGGTAGTCCGAAGCCCTCTGCGCGGTGAAGACTTACGTAGCTGTCGCAGGCATTTATCAGGTTGTTGAGAGTGTTCCGATCAAGATAGCCATCAATTAGCTGTATCCGTGGATCCTGCTCCATTGCTCCATAGACTTTTTCTGCCAGTTCTGGGTGACACTCAAGGTTGGATAATTTGATGACCAGCTTTACGTTCAGTTCAGGCCTGTCGCTGAAAGCCTTCTGGAAGGCCTGGATCACTCCGAGGGGATTTTTGCGTTCAGGCATGCTAAGCGTGTCGGACATGTGCAGGAATATGAAGGCCTTATCGTCGAGGTGTAGCTCGCTGCGCGTGAGAGGCTTCTCTATGTTAACTTCGATAGCCGGCGGAATGAGTATCACCGGCTTGTGAGTGAACTGAGCAATCGCGGCGCGGTTGTATTCGGTTGAGACCCAGATTTCATCCACCTGGTCATAGGCGAAGTGCAGAAAGTCAGGAAAAACTGGCATCTCCCAGTACCAGTAGCCAATGGTGTAGCGATCCCGAAACAACTCGTCGCCAAGATGGTCGCGAGCGATTTTGCTCTGGTCCGCATTTACATGAACGAGATTGATTGGATAGCGGGCTTGATCCCCATTGCCATGGACCGTTTCGTCCATTCTGGAAATATTTCCTAGACGATAATCGACCAATGAAAATGGTAGTTCGGACTTGCGGAGGGCACGTAAAGATGCGCGTGCAGCTTCGCCTACGCCACTTTCTGCATGGAGATACCCTATGAGATTAATCCCCAACTCCCCACTACGTTCAGGGATAGGAAGCAATTCCGGGCGAGGGTACGCGCGCCGAAGTGCCCAGCCTGCATAGGGGGCCAGGGCAATTCGCATTTTCAATGGGACACGGCGGCGCTGCTGCCAGACGAGGCGGAATAACTTACTCATCACTGTACTGCTGATGGCTTGAGGCTGGGGAGCAATGGCGGTTCGTGCACGTTCTAGCTGCTCGCGAATTGGTTTTAGGTAGAGTTCGCAGAATGCGGCTTCACGAGGCGCTGTATCGAGGAGCCATTCGGCAAACCTGATGCTGTCAACGCTTTCGACGGCAGGAAATGCTTCTCGCAGGTCGGAACGAGACTCCCATAGTGCAAGTGCCAGAGCAGTCAGGCTGATACCGCCCTTTTTGGAGTGGACTAGACGGTTAAGCACCTCATGAATATGTGGGCATTGCTGCTTGTCGAAAAAATCGACCCCGCCTAGGACGTCACTTGTGCGAATCAGGCGGCGAGCGCTGTCGGGTACTTTCGTGCCATCTGCGAAGTTGCCGAAAGCATATGGAAGGCTCTTGAAACGCTCAATCCCATTGCGAGTCAATGCTTCTTCATAGCGGGTGCATAGTGCCCTTAAGGGGGTGTTACGCGGCCCCTTGTCGAAGCGGTTCTGGTGCTTGCTGAGGGTGCTGGCCTCAATGGAAAACCCCGAAAAGTGAAAAAAGGTCAGCGGTTTGCCATCGACATTGAAATTATCGCCCCTTCGTTGTTCTAGCTTGCGATGATTAAGATTCCAGTACGCAACGTTCCAGCCGGGATCGCGATTGATGTATACGCCATCGAACATGGAAGGCACGAGATCCATCCATTTCTGGTCGACGAATAGATTGCGTGGAAGATCAACAATGCACTCCTTGTACAACTTTTCTTGCCACCACTTCACCAGTTTGCGAGTTTCCTCGCAGCTTCGCAGAGCGATGTAGCCGAGGTTGTAGGAGCCTGCCTGAAGAATGCTTAGCTCAGTTGGCCACTTGCCATCGTCCAGCAGGTCGGTCAGATGTGGAGTCAGTAGTACATTATGCACGTCCAGCAGCCCGAGCATCGGGTCGAGAGAATCGAAAATTCGTATATCGGGATCG
Organism: Pseudomonas fluvialis; assembly: GCF_014207935.1. Lineage (GTDB taxonomy): Bacteria > Pseudomonadota > Gammaproteobacteria > Pseudomonadales > Pseudomonadaceae > Aquipseudomonas > Aquipseudomonas fluvialis_A. Next base: position 31,647 of record NZ_JACHLL010000006.1, read on the forward strand.
AAGTATATAACCTTCTTGTATCCACGATTCATCAGCAGCTCGGCTATGTAGGGCTTAATGGCTGTGTTCAGCTCAAGAATCGAGTACTGGTAGATAAATGTGCCGAGCTGCGGAATGCTCAATTCGGTAATTTCGATAATTCCTGCTGCCGGGCAGTCGGTTTCAGGAATTCTTTTGTCGCAGAGTCCCAAGACGAGATCAGCTTGTGGGCAATGCTCACGCAAACTCTCGAAAAGCGTGTTTGCATAGTGTAGATAGTTGTTCGAAACGATTGTGAAAATACAGACATCGTTATTGATGGGCTGGTTCATATGGCGCTCGTTCAAAACGGTGGCAGGTGCTTATTGATTATGTGGTTGCTCAGGTTTGGTGATGCTCTCATGGAGTTCTCTCAGCTCTCTGACTTTCCTATCGAACTCTTCCTTGAGGATCAGATAAGCCTCCGCGGCATCTGCTAGTGCATGGTCCTTTTGCTGGATCTGATTGATCAGGGACTCACAATAAGACATGACCTTGCCCAGCTCATCTTGGGTTTCTTTCTGGGTTATCCGAGCCTTTAGCGCGTCTATCTGTAGGTTCAACTCTTTCTGGAGTGATTGGTAGGCGGCTGTTGCATCTTGTAGCGCAGCATCTTTCGTACCAAGAGTGTCAAGAGCTTTGAGGAGATCCTCCTCTTTCTTGGCATAGGCTTTTTGTAGTAACTCGTATGCATGCTGTGAGTCTGCGAATTCTGCTTGGCTGTGGAGAATAGACGTGCTCGCCAGTTCAAGCTGTTGATGCAGGTTGCGATTTTCTGTTTGCAGGTCAGCATATGCATTGCTGGCATCGTTTAGTGCTTCATCCTTGTTTGCCAGTTGCTCAAGGCCCGCTTGAACCTGCTTCTTCATTTCTTGGTTCTCGCTATCCAGGCTCTCATTGGCCTGTTCCAGCATTACCTGCGAATAGGTCTTGAAACGATCAAAAAGATTTGGTGGCGCCAGCAGGGTGCCATCCCCAGCTGGGGCACCTTTTCGTGAATAGAATCGATTCAGTCCGTCAAAGTAAATAAATTCATAGTATTCAAGAATCAGGTATTCCCACTGTTCGTGACAGGGATGCTGGGAGTTCGGGAGGGTGGCTTCTATAACCAGAATAGAGGGGGCTACGACGGAAAAGTCTGCACCGGAGAGCACCTCCTTCTCAAACCCCTCCACATCGATCTTCATGAAGTCGACCCGCCGATGCCCTATATGCTCAGACCAGATCTGATTCAATGTGATGAGCTCTACCGTAATCTCCTGAGCAATATTTTGCTGCTTGCGATAGTTCTCGGCGATTGTCTGGTTTAGCGTTGAAGTCCCTACGTCGTGAGTTATGTAGAGCGTCTGACTTCCTATGGCTGCGCCTACACAAGCTTGGAGGTTTGTGTCCCGTTTGCGGATTTCCTTGAGTTTGGAATATAGCTTTGGTTGAGGCTCAACATTAATGCCATTCCAGCCTTTCAGATAAAAATGGTACGTCACAGAGTCATAGATTGGATGGCATGCCCCCACATCTACGTAAAATCCAGAATCTATGTTCTTGAATATGCGTTCAAGAATTACGTCTTCGAAGTTCTGTGCGTAACTAATCATCATGCGCTAGATACAGCCCATTTCCAATGTCGCAGGAGAGATAATGCCCTCCTCGAAGGTCATAACGGAGTCAGTCCATTTCTTAAGTTTTATCGGAGAGTGAGAAACCAGAACCATGGCGCATCCTTGATTGACGGCATGCATTACCGCTTTCTCCGACTTCTCTTGGAAGTCCTGATCGCCAACCGATAGCACCTCATCAATCAGCAGTAGGTCTGCCTCCATTGCCAAGGCCACGGCAAAGCCGAGTCGTGCTCGCATCCCCGACGAATAGGTGCCAAGAACGTCATTCATCTGGTCACCCAACTCACAAAACTCATGTATGCCTTTGAGGCGTTGTCTCGCTTCCTTGGTGCTCATGCCCATTAGCACGCCACTCAACAGGGCGTTGTCCCAGCCATTCAGGCGGGGATCGAAACCTGCTTGCAGTGACAGAAGTGAGACGCGGGCTCCGTGGTTGATCACACTACCTCTGTCGGGTGCATAGATCCCAGCCATGAGTCTTAGTAGCGTTGATTTTCCTGCACCATTGTGGCCCATGATGCCCAGACGCTGGCCTTGATGAACGTTCAGACTTACTCCGTTGATAACAGGGTGGTAAACGCTGCGGAGAAGCGACTTGCGTAGACGATAGGTTAGATGCACATCGTGCATTTCGAGTAACAGGCGACTCATGCTTACTCCTGGATGATCCGAGCGTATTGCCTATTGCAACGGCTATACAGCGCGATTACGAGAATGTTGAACGCTAGGAGTGCAGCTAGGAGGCTTGCCAGCATGTGCCAGTCGGGTTGCTCGTGCCTGATAAGGATATCCCTGTATGCCTCCAGCAAGAGAAATACGGGGTTCAGGTTCAGTAGCCAGTGGAAGCTTTCAGGCACGAGGTCGCTTGAGAAGAAAACACCAGAGAGGAACATCGCCAGTTGCAGGCAGGCTGGAACTATCACTCGAAGGTCCGGTATGAACGGCATGAGCGCAGCAACCAGACCGCCGCAAGGAAGTGTCAGGAGAATTTGTAGCAGAAAAATGACGGGGTAGATGAGCCAGTACGTCGTTGGAAGATACCCCATGCTACTGAGTATCAGCATCAGGATTGCCACGACAATGACCTGCTTTATTAGATCTCGAAGTATCTCCGATAGTGGGAATATTCCGGTATGCAGCGGAAGCTGAAGTATCAAACCTCTCCCCACTAGGATTGCTTGGCTGGCGTTCATGATGCTTTTGGAAAACCAGAGCCAGTGCACGATGCCGATCAGGAGAAACGCTACATAGTCGTCACCACCGTGTTTCAACAATACGCCAAAGGCCAAGTAATAGACTGCTAGATGCATGGCTGGCTCAACTATCCACCAGAGGTAGCCAAGGCGGGTGCCTCGAGATTCTGACTTCAGCCCCATTATTGCTCGTAACCAGGCAACCTGGATTAGTCGGGAAATGGCTCCTGAATCAGTCATTTTCGTATGCATGAACGCTCAAATTATGGATGGCTAGGTGTGGTCGTAATGGTCTTTGGGGTGAATCATGTCATGTTTAGAGTTTAACCAGCGTAGTTTGCGCGCGGTGCAGGGCGTTTTTCTGAGGAAGGTTTCCTGCCTGCTCCGCGCGTGCTGGCGGTATTTCAAGTACTACTAGGTGGTGAATCCGGGAGCGCTGGCGGGTATGCTGGCTTGCCGTTTCGCAATGCTAAGGTGCCCGAATGCAAAACCAGCTCGTTGAACTGCTCAGCATGGTCAGCTCTGGCTGCATGACTGACGAGGATGTCCAGCGAGTTGCTGCCGAGGCTACCGCAGCCTATGCCGATCCGCAGGCTTTCTTGCAGACTAACCCGGATATCAATTACGACGATACCTACCCGATTCCGCTTGGGGAGTGGGTTGTGGTCGGCAGCCTACCTGATACCGTGCTGTTTCAAGCCGACAGCTACCAGGAGCTGTTTCAGCAGATCGTCGATTCCTTTGGCCCCAGCGTCAGCTTCGTGCTCAAGCCTAAACAGTTGGCCAAGACCGAACCTCTGAGTGCGCTCAAGCGTATTCAGACGCAGCTCTCGGCCTTGTATCCGGAGAAGAAAGGCTATGTGCTGGTGGAGTTCAGCGAGCCGCTCGACGATGAGTTGCAGGCGGTGCTGGTCTACAGCTGCGACGTCCCGCGAGTGATGGCGCTGGCGGTGGAGGTCGGTATCTATGCCGCGCCGGCTTACGAGAGTCTGCTGGCGGCTCGCGAGGCGGCAGGGGACTGAGGGTTGCGCAGGGGATCAAGCAGCGGCTTGAGGCCGTTGTGATCGATTTCCTGCATCAGCATCAGCAGACGCCCAATTTCTCCCTTGGGGAAACCTGTGCGGGCAAACCAGTTGAGGTAGTGGCCCGGCAGGTCGGCAATCAGGCGGCCTTCGTATTTGCCAAAGGGCATGCGCCGGCTTACCAGCAGGAGAAGATCTTCGGGATTCATCAGCAGGAAAACTGTCCGGGCGGTGGGCTGCCAGTCTGGCACGCCCGGACAGTTTTTTGAATGCAGCCTGCGCGAGCGGCAGGCTGGCGATTTCAGACTCAGATGCCCAGTTTGTCACACAGGCTGTAGTACCAGGCACCCATGGCGGTGAAGGGTACGCGGAACAGGCGGCCGCCCGGGAAGGGGTAGTGCGGCAGGCTGCCGAAGGCGTCGAAACGCTCTGCCTGACCACGCAGTGCTTCAGCAAGGATTTTGCCGGCCAGGTGGGTGTAGGTGACGCCGTGGCCGCTGCAGCCCTGGGAGTAGTAGATGTTGTCGCCGATGCGGCCGACCTGAGGCAGGCGCGACAGCGTCAGCAGGAAGTTGCCGGTCCAGGCAAAATCAATCTTCACATCTTTGAGCTGTGGGAAGGTCTTGAGCATCATCGGGCGAATCATGGCCTCGATGTTGGCCGGGTCCTTGGCGCCGTAGACCACGCCACCACCGTAGATCAGGCGACGGTCACCGGTCAGGCGGAAGTAGTCCAGCAGATAATTGCAGTCTTCCACGCAGTAGTCATTGGGCAGCAGGCTCTTGGCGACTTCTTCGCTCAGCGGCTCGGTGGCCACTACCTGGCTGCCGCAAGGCATGGTCTTGGCCGCCAGTTCCGGCACCAAGTTACCCAGGTAGGCGTTGCCGGCGACCACGATGAACTTGGCCTTCACGCGACCCTGTGGGGTGTGCACAACCGGATTCGCGCCGCGGTCGATGCGTATCGCCGGGCTCTGTTCGTAAATGATGCCGCCCAGGCTCTCCACGGCCGCAGCCTCGCCGAGGGCCAGGTTCAGGGGATGGATGTGACCGCCGCTCATGTCGAGCATGCCGCCGATGTAGTTCTCGGTCTTGACCACCTCACGGATTCGCTTGGCGTCCATGATTTCCAGCTGGGTGTGGCCGTAGCGCTCCCACAGTCGCTTCTGCGCTTCGAGGTGTTTCATCTGCTTGGAGGTAAAGGCGGCGAAGACGCCGCCATCCTTCAGGTCGCACTTGATGTCGTACTTGGCGATACGCTCGCGGATGATGCGGCCGCCTTCGAAGGCCATCTGACCCATCAGTTGGGCTTGTTTCGGGCCGACAGTGCGCTCGATCACGTCGATGTCGCGGCTATAACTGTTGACGATCTGGCCGCCGTTGCGGCCCGATGCGCCGAAACCGACTTTGGCGGCTTCGACGATGGAAACCTTGAAGCCGTTCTCCAGCAGGAAGAGTGCGGTGGAGAGTCCGGTATAACCGGCGCCAATCACGCAGACATCGGTTTCGACTTCACCGGCCAAAGCCGGGCGCTCTGGCACCGGATTAGCGGAGAAAGCGTAATAAGAGCTGGGATAAGGAGTGTGCGCCATTTTGCAACCTCTGTTTGTTATTCTGAACGAATGTCGCCATGCTACTTCACGGCAAGGCGACTAGCTAGCCCCTGTGCAAAATTATTAACGCCTGGATATGCGGCAAAATCTCACGTTATTCAGAAACTTATGAGTTTCAGGTGTTGACAGGCGGTCGTTAATCCGTAGAATGCGCCTCCATTGCAGGCACGTAGCTCAGTTGGTTAGAGCACCACCTTGACATGGTGGGGGTCGTTGGTTCGAGTCCAATCGTGCCTACCAAATATGGTAGAAAAGGGTCGCTCATGCGGCCCTTTTTTATTGGGGCGCTTGTTTGGCCTTTGGCTTTCTGAAAGCATCCCTGCTTATTCCCAGTGATCCTGGTTCGTGTCGGTTGGCCTTGTGCTCCTGCCATTGTTGGGTGGGTGTGCCCGCGGATCGTGCTCCTGGCTCATCCCAACCCATGTGGCCTTTGGTAGGGGTCACCACTAGGAGAGGAGGCGCCATGCCCATCATTACTCTTCCCGACGGCAGTCAGCGTTCGTTCGATCATCCCGTATCCGTGCTTGAGGTCGCCCAGTCCATTGGTGCTGGCCTGGCCAAGGCAACCCTGGCTGGCAAGGTCAATGGCAAGCAAGTAGATGCCTGTGATGTGATCGACAGCGATGCCACCCTGCAGATCATTACGCCGAAAGACGAAGAGGGGTTGGAGATCATTCGCCACTCTTGTGCACACCTGGTGGGGCATGCGGTCAAGCAGCTATACCCGGACGCCAAGATGGTGATCGGGCCGGTCATTGAGGAGGGCTTCTATTACGACATCGCCATCGGTCGGCCTTTCACGCCGGAAGACATGGCGGCCATCGAGAAGCGCATGGCTGAGCTGATCGACAAAGACTACGACGTCATCAAGAGGATGACGCCGCGTGCCGAAGTCATTGAGCTGTTCCGTGCGCGTGGCGAAGACTACAAGCTGCGCCTGATCGACGACATGCCGAATGAGCAGGCCATGGGTCTGTACTTTCATGAGGAATACGTCGACATGTGCCGTGGTCCGCATGTGCCGAATACCCGTTTCCTCAAGTCCTTCAAGTTGACCAAGATCTCTGGTGCCTACTGGCGCGGCGACTCGAAGAACGAGCAGCTGCAGCGTGTCTATGGCACGGCTTGGGCAGATAAGAAGCAGCTGGCGGCCTACATCCAGCGTATCGAGGAGGCCGAGAAGCGCGACCATCGCCGTATTGGCAAGCAGCTGGATCTGTTCCATCTGCAGGAAGAAGCGCCGGGCATGGTGTTCTGGCATCCCAATGGTTGGACTGTTTACCAGGTGCTAGAGCAGTACATGCGCCAGGTGCAGCGCGAGCATGGCTATGTTGAGGTGCGCACGCCGCAGGTGGTTGATCGCATTCTCTGGGAGCGTTCGGGGCACTGGTCCAACTATGCCGAGAACATGTTCACCACCAATTCGGAAAACCGCGACTATGCGGTCAAGCCGATGAACTGTCCGTGCCATGTGCAGATTTTCAATCAGGGTCTGAAGTCTTACCGTGATCTGCCGCTGCGTTTGGCTGAGTTTGGTGCCTGCCACCGCAACGAGCCGTCCGGTGCGCTGCACGGCATCATGCGTGTGCGCGGCTTTACCCAGGACGACGCCCATATCTTCTGTACCGAAGATCAGGTGAAAAAAGAGGCGGCTGACTTCATTAAGTTGACCCTGCAGGTCTACTCGGATTTCGGCTTCTCCGATATCTCGATGAAGCTCTCGACCCGTCCAGTCAAGCGCGTGGGTTCCGAAGAGCTTTGGGATCGCGCCGAAACGGCGCTGGCCGAAGCACTGAATGAGTCCGGGCTTGAATGGGAATACCAGCCGGGCGAGGGTGCCTTCTACGGTCCGAAGATCGAGTTCACTCTCAAGGATTGCCTGGGTCGTAACTGGCAGTGCGGCACCCTGCAGTATGATCCGAACCTGCCCGAGCGCCTGGATGCCAGCTATATCGCGGAAGATAACAACCGTAAGCGCCCAGTGATGTTGCATCGTGCGATCCTGGGTTCCTTCGAGCGCTTCATTGGCATGCTGATCGAGCACTATGCGGGCGTCTTCCCAGCTTGGCTCTCGCCAACCCAGGCTGTGGTGATGAATATCACCGACAAGCAGGCCGATTTTGCCCTGGAAGTCGAGAAAACCCTCAATCAAAGCGGTTTTCGTGCCAAGTCCGACTTGAGAAACGAGAAGATCGGCTTTAAAATCCGCGAGCATACTTTGCTCAAGGTTCCCTATCTTCTGGTTATTGGGGATCGTGAGGTAGAAACACAGACCGTTGCGGTCCGTACTCGTGAAGGTGTCGATCTTGGCTCCATGCCGGTCACCCAGTTTACCGAGTACCTGGTCCAGGCGGTGTCCCGGCGTGGTCGCCAAGATTCGGAGTAAAGATTATTAAGCGTGAAATGAGACAGGATAAGCGGGCTGCTCCCAAGCCACCGATCAACGAGAACATCAGCGCTCGTGAGGTCCGTTTGATCGGTGCCGATGGCGAGCAGGTTGGTATCGTTTCGATTGAAGAAGCGCTGCGTGTGGCCGAAGAGGCCAAGCTGGATCTGGTAGAGATCTCGGCTGATGCCGTGCCGCCAGTTTGCCGTATCATGGATTACGGCAAACACCTGTTCGAAAAGAAAAAGCAGGCTGCGATTGCCAAGAAGAATCAGCACCAGCAGCAGATTAAAGAGATCAAGTTTCGTCCAGGGACGGAAGAAGGGGATTACCAGGTAAAACTACGCAACCTGGTACGTTTCCTACAAGATGGGGACAAGGCCAAGGTATCCTTGCGATTCCGTGGTCGTGAGATGGCCCACCAGGAGCTGGGGATGGAACTGTTGAAGCGGGTCGAAGCTGACCTCGCCGAACTCGGTACCGTCGAACAGCATCCTAAGCTGGAAGGACGCCAGCTGATGATGGTCATCGCTCCCAAGAAGCGTAAATAACCTCCCGGGCACTGGCAGGCCTGATGGTTATCAGTTGTTAATGAATGCGGAGTACTAAACATGCCAAAAATGAAAACCAAAAGCGGTGCGGCCAAGCGTTTTCTGAAAACTGCTTCCGGCTACAAGCACAAACACGCTTTCAAGAGCCACATCCTGACCAAGATGTCTACCAAGCGTAAGCGTCAACTGCGCGGAAGCGAGCTGATGCATCCGTCGGACAAGGCAAAAGTCGAGCGCATGCTGCGCGTTCGTTAATCGGTCAAGATTTTAGAGGAAGTTACTCATGGCTCGTGTTAAGCGTGGCGTTATCGCTCGTGCTCGTCACAAAAAAATTCTGAAACTCGCTAAAGGCTACTACGGCGCTCGTTCGCGCGTGTTCCGTGTTGCCAAGCAGGCGGTGATCAAGGCCGGCCAATATGCCTACCGTGACCGTCGTCAGCGCAAGCGTCAGTTCCGCGCTCTGTGGATCGCCCGTATCAACGCCGGTGCTCGTATCAACGGTCTGTCCTACAGCCGCCTGATCGCTGGTCTGAAGAAAGCGACCATCGAGATCGATCGCAAGGTTCTGGCCGATCTGGCAGTGAACGAAAAAGCGGCGTTTGCTGCGATTGTCGAAAAGGCTAAAGCCGCTCTGGCTTGATCCCCCGACAATCACCGGGCTAGCCCGGTGCAAAACGTCACCGATAGGGGAAGAGCCTTGTGCTCTTCCCCTATTTCGTATCTGGAGTCCGTAGATGGAAAACCTGGATGCGCTGGTCTCGCAAGCGCTTGAGGCCGTGCAAAATACCGCAGACGTAAATGCCCTGGAGCAGCTTCGGGTTAACTACCTGGGCAAGAAGGGTGAGCTGACCGTTCTTATGCAGACGCTGGGCAAGCTGTCGGCTGAAGAGCGACCAAAAGCGGGCGCCCTGATCAATGCTGCCAAGAACCAGGTTCAGGACGCATTGAATACCCGCAAGGATTCCCTCGAACAGGCTGCGCTGAGTGCCAAGCTGGCCGCCGAGAAGATCGACGTCACCCTGTCGGGTCGCGGTCAGGCCTCAGGTGGCCTGCATCCGGTGACCCGGACGCTGGAGCGCGTCGAGCAGTTCTTTACCCATATCGGCTACAGCGTGGCCGAGGGTCCGGAAGTCGAAGACGACTACCACAACTTCGAGGCGCTCAACATTCCCGGCCACCACCCGGCGCGTGCGATGCATGACACCTTCTATTTCAATGCGAACATGTTGCTGCGTACCCATACCTCGCCGGTCCAGGTGCGCACCATGGAATCGCAGCAGCCACCGATCCGCATCGTCTGCCCAGGCCGTGTGTATCGTTGCGACTCCGATATCACCCACTCGCCGATGTTCCATCAGGTTGAAGGCTTGCTGATCGACGAGGGCATCAGCTTCGCTGACCTCAAGGGCACCATTGAGGAGTTTCTCCGGGTGTTCTTCGAGAAGCCGCTGGGCGTGCGTTTCCGTCCTTCTTTCTTCCCCTTCACCGAGCCGTCGGCCGAGGTCGACATGCAGTGCGTGATGTGCAGCGGCAATGGCTGTCGCGTGTGCAAGCAGACTGGCTGGCTGGAGGTAATGGGATGCGGCATGGTTCATCCGAACGTGCTGCGCATGTCCGGCATCGATCCGGAGAAGTACCAGGGCTTTGCTTTCGGTATGGGGGTGGAGCGTCTGGCGATGTTGCGCTACGGCGTAAATGACCTGCGCCTGTTCTTCGACAACGACCTGCGGTTCCTGGCGCAATTTCGCTAGTGCCGCCCGCTCGTTACCGAACAGTTCAGGAGAACAGACCAAATGAAATTCAGTGAACAATGGCTGCGTAGCTGGGTAAATCCGCCTGTCTCCAGCGACGATCTTGTGGCTCGCCTGTCCATGGCCGGCCTCGAGGTTGACAGTGTGACGCCGGCCGCCGGCCAGTTCAGCGGCGTGGTGGTGGGTGAGATTCTCACGGCCGAGCAGCATCCGGATGCCGACAAGCTGCGGGTTTGTCAGGTCAGTAATGGCAGCGAGAGCTTTCAGGTCGTCTGCGGCGCGCCGAATGCACGTCCAGGGATCAAGATTCCCTTTGCCATGATCGGCGCCGAGCTGCCAGGCGACTTCAATATCAAGAAGGCCAAACTGCGGGGTGTCGAGTCCAACGGCATGCTTTGCTCGGCCTCGGAGCTGCAGATCAGTGATGACAACAGTGGTCTGATGGAGCTGGCTGCCGATGCACCGGTTGGCCAGAGCATTCGTGACTATCTGAGCCTGGATGATGTGAGCATTGAGGTCGATCTGACCCCTAACCGTGGCGACTGCCTGTCGCTGGCCGGTCTGGCCCGTGAAGTGGGCGCCCTGTATGCGGCGCCGGTGCAGCGTCCACAGGTGCCTGCCGTGGCGGCCGCGCATGATGAAGTGCGCCCGGTTGAAGTGCTGGCGCCCAAGGCCTGTCCGCGCTATCTGGGGCGTGTGATCCGTGGTGGCGACCTGAGTCGTGCGACCCCGCTGTGGATGGTCGAGCGCCTGCGTCGTGCCGATGTGCGCAGCATTGATGCCGCGGTCGACGTCACCAATTACGTGATGCTTGAACTCGGTCAGCCAATGCACGCTTTCGATCTCGCCGAAATCAACGGCGGCATTCGTGTGCGCATGGCCGAGGAGGGTGAGAAGCTGGTCCTGCTGGATGGCCAGGAAGTCACCTTGCGTGCAGATACCTTGGTCATTGCCGATTATGCCCGTCCGCTGGCCATCGCCGGTGTGATGGGCGGCGAGCACAGCGGCGTGAGCAGCAAGACTCGTGATCTGTTCCTGGAAAGTGCCTTCTTCGACACAATCGCGCTGGCCGGTAAGGCTCGTTCCTATGGTCTGCACACGGATTCCTCGCACCGTTTCGAGCGCGGTGTGGATTCGCAACTGGCTCGTGAAGCGATGGAGCGCGCTACTGCGCTGCTGCTGGAAATCGTCGGCGGCGACGCCGGGCCGATCATCGAGGTGGCCAGCGCCGCCGACCTGCCGAATGTGGCGCCTATCACCCTGCGTGCTGAGCGTGTCAGCCAGATGCTTGGCATGGACATGGACGGCGCTGAGATCGAGCGCCTGCTCACCGCGCTGGGTCTGACCGTCACGGCGCAGGGTGATGGCGTCTGGCAGATTGCTGTGCCGAGCCATCGCTTCGACATCAGTCTGGAAGTGGATCTGATCGAAGAGCTGGGTCGTCTGTATGGCTATAACCGCTTGCCGGTTCGCTACCCGCAGGCGCGTCTGGCACCACAGGCTCGCGCCGAGGCTCGCTCCGAGCTGCCTGCACTGCGCCGTCTGCTGGTAGCGCGTGGTTATCAGGAAGCCATTACCTACAGCTTCATCGATCCGAAAATGTTCGAGCTGTTCAGTCCGGGTGTGCAGCCGCTGCAGTTGGCTAATCCGATCTCCGCGGATATGGCTGCCATGCGTGTTTCGCTGTGGCCGGGCCTGATCAAGGTGGTGCAGCACAACCTCAACCGCCAGCAGAATCGTGTCCGCCTGTTTGAAAGCGGTTTGCGTTTTGTCGGTCAGCTTGAGGGCCTCAAGCAAGAGATGATGCTGGCAGGTGTCATCACTGGAAGCCGCCTGCCGGAAGGCTGGGCACATGGCAAGGAGTCGGTGGACTTCTACGACGCCAAGGCTGATGTCGAGGCGCTGCTGGCCAGCGCCGGTGCCGCCGATGCCTTCCGCTTCGTGCCGGGTGAGCACACTGCGCTGCATCCGGGCCAGACCGCACGCATTGAGCGTGAAGGTTGCCTGGTGGGTTATCTGGGCGCCCTGCATCCTGAGCTGGCCAAGGCGCTGGACATCACTCAGCCAACCTTCCTCTTCGAGCTGGTGCTGAGCGAAGTAGCTGCCGGGCGCATGCCCAAGTTCAGTGAGCTGTCGCGCTTCCCCGAGGTACGCCGCGATCTCGCGCTCTTGGTCGATAAGGACACGCCAGCAGAGAGCGTGTTGGGCTGTATCCGTGAAGCATCAGGCGAATACCTGACAGACCTCAGACTGTTTGACGTCTATCACGGTAAAGGTATTGATCCGCTTAAGAAAAGCCTGGCAGTCGGCTTGACCTGGCAGCATCCATCGCGCACTCTTAATGACGATGAGGTGAACACCACAACGCAGAATATCGTCACCTCGCTGGAGCAAAGGTTCAACGCCACGTTAAGGAAGTAGCGTATGGGGGCTCTGACGAAAGCTGAGATGGCCGAGCGACTCTTTGAGGAGCTTGGTTTGAATAAACGGGAAGCCAAGGAACTGGTAGAGCTGTTTTTCGAGGAAATTCGTCAAGCGCTTGAGCACAATGAGCAGGTGAAGTTGTCGGGCTTCGGCAACTTCGATCTGCGTGACAAGCGTCAGCGTCCGGGGCGAAACCCGAAGACCGGCGAGGAAATCCCGATTACAGCCCGACGCGTTGTCACCTTTCGTCCAGGGCAGAAACTGAAAGCCAGGGTTGAGGCTTATGCTGGAACCAAGTCATAACGACGAGCTGCCCCCCATCCCGGGCAAACGCTATTTCACCATTGGTGAAGTCAGCGAGCTGTGCGCAGTAAAACCGCACGTGCTTCGGTACTGGGAGCAGGAGTTTCCGCAACTCAATCCGGTCAAGCGGCGCGGCAATCGCCGTTATTATCAGCGCCAGGATGTGCTGATGATCCGGCAGATCCGCTCGCTGCTCTACGATCAGGGTTTCACCATTGGCGGCGCGCGCCAGCGCATGTCGGGTGACGAAGCCAAAGAAGATACCACCCAGTATCGTCAGCTGATTCGTCAGATGATTGCCGAACTGGAAGAAGTTCTGCTTGTACTGCGCAAATGAATCTGGAAAACCTTCCATAATTCAGGTGGTTAGTATATAGTTCGAGCCGCTTCGGGAAACCGGGGCATGTGTCGGGGCGTAGCGCAGCCCGGTAGCGCACTTGCATGGGGTGCAAGGGGTCGAGTGTTCGAATCACTCCGTCCCGACCAAATAATCCCAACATCAAAGCCTGGTCAGAAATGACCGGGCTTTTTTGTGGGCGAAAATCAGCAGCGGGCACTTATTCCGCGAGAGCTTGCCGAATGGCTGTTGCCAGCCTGATCCAGGTCAGTTCCTTGGTAGAAGACCGAGCGGGCATGATTTTGATCATTTCCGGTGGGTGATCAGCCCTCACAATTCAATCTCATTTCGCGCTTGGAGCAGGCTGTGCATCCTGTAGCCGCATTGGGAGATTGTTCGGCACTGATACTCTGCGGAGGGCAGGGCAGTCGTATGGGCGGGCGTGACAAGGGGCTGATCGAATGGCAGGGGCGGCCGATGGTGGGCTGGCTGAATCGACTGCTGCGGCCATTGACTGACGAGCTGCTGATTTCCTGCAATCGCAACACTGAGCGTTATGCGCCCTTTGCCGATCGTCTGTTGCGCGATGAGCATGCCGGTTTTTCCGGGCCGCTGGCCGGAATCCGCGAAGGCCTCAGGGCCATGCGCCATGACTGGTTGCTGGTGGTGCCCTGCGATCTGCCGAATCTGGACCGCGCGCTGCTTGAGGTGCTCTGGCAGAAGGCGCAGGTCAGTTCGGGCCGGCCGGTTATGCTGCGCCAGGGTCGGCACTGGCAACCGCTGGTGAGTCTGTTGCCGCGCACGGCCTTGCCACTGCTTGAGCAGGCCTGGAGCGATGGCGAGCGCAGCCCGCGCAAGCTGCTGTTAAGGTTGCACGCGGTGGCGCTGGACTGTGCGGACGATGACACGCGTCTGCTGAATATCAATACCCCGCACTTGCTGCATCAATCGCCGGTTGCGCTGCCCAGCCCGGGTAGGCGGCTGCCGGTCAGGGAGCTGACATGCTGATCGTCGACAAGCGCACTGCGCTGGCCATTCCCCCCTTGCTGCGCCTGGGCTTTCGCCCGTTCTTCCTGCTCGGCAGCCTGCTCGCGGTGCTGGCGATTCCCCTGTGGATTGTTGCCTGGCTGGGTGGCTGGCACAGCCTGCAGCCCGAGGGCGGCTGGCTGGCCTGGCACCGTCACGAGATGGCGTTCGGCTTTGCCGGCGCGATCATCGCCGGTTTCCTGCTTACGGCCGTGCAGAACTGGACCGGTCGCCCCGGCCTCAGCGGCAGGCCGCTGGGTGCTCTGGTCGCGCTTTGGCTGCTGGCACGGGCCGCCTGGTGGCAACCCTGGACACCGCTGTTGCTATTCAGCAACCTGGCGTTCTTTGCTGCGGTGGCGGCGGTCATGGCCCGTCAGCTGTGGGCGGTGAAGCAGACGCGGAATTACCCGATCGTTGGCGTGCTGTTGCTGCTGGGCTTGGTCGATGGCCTGAGCCTGGTCGGCGTGCAGATGCAGGATGATGGCCTGCAGCGCCAGGGCGTGCTGGCGGCGGTGTGGCTGGTGGCGGCGATGATGGGGCTGATCGGCGGGCGGGTGATTCCGTTCTTCACCCAGCGCGGCCTTGGCCGGGTACAGCAGGTGCCGGCCTGGGAGTGGCTGGATCAGAGCCTGTTGCTCGGCAGTGTGCTGATTGCCCTGCTGCATGCGGCAGGCCTGGCGCTGCGCCCCGGCCTGCTGCTGGCAGCACTGTTTGCCCTGCTGGCGCTGGGCCACGGCATTCGTCTTGCGCGCTGGTTCGACAAAGACCTGCTGCGCGTGCCGCTGCTGTGGTCGCTGCACCTGGCCTATGCCTGGCTGGTGCTGGCCTGTGCCGGCATGGCGCTGTGGCACCTGGGCCTGCTCGACACGCCGAGCCCGGCACTGCATGGGCTGACCATCGGCGCCATGGGCGGGTTGATTCTCGGCATGCTGGCGCGGGTGTCGCTTGGCCATACCGGGCGGCCGCTGGAGCTGCCGCAAGGCTTTGCCCTGGCTTTCGTCCTGCTCAACCTGGGCGCGATGCTGCGCGTGTTCGGCATTGGCATTCACTACTCGTTGGCCCTGGGGCTGGCTGCGGCTCTGTGGACGGGCGCCTTCGCCCTCTATCTGTACCGCTACGGACCGATGCTGTGCCGCACCCGTGCCGACGGCCATCCAGGTTGATGGCACGGACGGCGGGGTGTGTAGCCCTGCCTTGATGGCGGTCAAGTTGCGCGGCGGTTGATGGGCGCGCATCAGCGCCGCGCAACATGCTTCTAGCCCCGGCTTTGGGGGCATAGCCTGATCCCATCCCAACCGAGAGGAGCCGATCATGGACTTTGCCTACAGCCCGCGCGTGGAAGCCTTGCGTCAACAGCTCAACGATTTCATGGAACGCTACATCGTGCCGCGCATCGGCCAGTGGCACCGGGAGGTGCAGGCCGGCCAATATCCGGTGTCGTTCATGGACGACCTCAAGGCACTGGCGCGCAGCGAGGGGCTATGGAACCTGTTCCTCCCGGCACTGGGCGAGGATGAGCCGGGCACGCGCCTGAGCAACCTGGAATACGCCCCGCTGGCGGAGATCATGGGCCGCGTGGGGTGGGCTTCCGAGGTGTTCAACTGCAACGCGCCGGACACCGGCAACATGGAGCTGCTGCACCTGTTCGCCACCGAACAGCAGCGCGAGCAATGGCTGGTGCCGCTGCTGGCTGGGGAGATCCGTTCGGCCTTTGCCATGACCGAACCGGATGTGCCGTCCTCCGATGCCAGCAATATCCAGACGCTGATTCAGCACGACGGCGATCACTATGTGCTGAACGGGCGCAAGTGGTTCATCACCAATGCCTCGCACCCCAACTGCAAGCTGTTGATCGTCATGGGCAAGAGCGACCCGCAGGGCGAGGCGCACCGTCAGCAGAGCATGATCCTGGTGCCGTTCGACACGCCGGGCGTAGAGCTGCTGCGCAATATCCCGGTGCTCAACCATGTCTCGCCCGAGGGTCACAGCGAGTTGCTGCTGTGCAATGTGCGGGTGCCGGTAAGCAACCTGCTGGGGCGCGAAGGCGATGGTTTCATGATGGCCCAGGCGCGTCTGGGGCCGGGACGCATCCATCACTGCATGCGCGCCATCGGCATGGCCGAACTGGCGCTGCAGCTGATGCTGGAGCGTTGCCAGGAGCGCAAGGTGTTCGGCCGTTACCTCAGCCAGTACGCCAACCTCGGCGACCGCATAGCCGAGTCGCGGATTGCCATCGAGCAGGCGCGCCTGCTGGTACTCAAGACGGCCTGGATGATCGATACGGTGGGAGCCAAGGCCGCCGCGCGGGAAATCGCCATGATCAAGGCGCTGGTACCGCGCATGCAGGCCGAGGTGGTCGACCGGGCCATGCAGGCCTTTGGCGCCATGGGCCTGACCCCGGACACGCCGCTGGCCGACCTGTATACCGTGGCGCGTGCACTGCGCTTTGCCGATGGCCCGGACGAGGTGCATCTGCGTAGCGTGGCGCGTCTGGAGCTGGCGGCAAGCCAGGAGCGTCGTGGGGCGACGGCGGCCTGGCTGACTCCGCCGCACTGAGAACTTGTTCACCGTCTGCTGCGCGTCGGAAAAACCGCGTTGCAACGACGCGCAGCGGAGTAACAGCCGAAGGCTGGCCCGCAGGGCGAGCGGAGCGAGTCAAGTGGTTTCGGAAGCCGCTTGCGGCTAACGCCCCTTGGGGCGGCCCCGAAGGGGCGAGCGGAGCGAGTCATGCTCATTTACCACTCGTAAACTCGGCTCGGGCTCCTGCTTCGCTCTAACGCCTGCATCCCTGCAGGCGTCCGCTTCCTCAGCCACTTTCGCCTTGTTTTTCTCTAGCTCGCGAGACTTTGAACAGGTTCTGAAGCGATTGCCGCGCGGGATGGCCTGGCAACATTGGCCACCCCATTGTCGCGGCGGCGGGATTACTGGCGTAGGAAGAGGATGTTGTTTTCCAGGTGAATGTGCTGCATGAGGTCGTCATGCAGTTCCTCCAGCCCCCGGTACAGTGCACGCCAGGTGTTGCAGGCATGCTCCGGCAGCTGCAGGCCGTGGCTTAGTTCCAGCAGGCGCTCCAGGGCATCGCCATGCTGATCGTGCTCGTAGCGCATCACCGAGATCGGCCCGTCGGCCATGGCGCCGTAGCCCTGTTCGAGCATGGGGAACAGCACCTGTTCCTCCTTCTGCATATGGTTGTCCAGCTCCTCGCCGAGCACCGCGAGAAAATCACCCAGGCCTCGCGGGCAGGCCGGGTTGGCGCCATGCACCTGTTCCACGCGGTCGGCCAGACGTGTCAGTTCTTCCAGCTGCTGGCGGTGACGGGCGTGATAGCGGGTGAGGATATGGGCGATCAGCGCAGCAGTCGGTTGCTGGTTCCAGTCGGTGTCCTGGCTTGGCTGCTGGCTGATTTCGGCCAGGCGCTCGGCCAGTTGCTCGGCATCCAGGCCGCGCACATTGGCGGCGTGGCGCAGGCTCTGATCGCCGCCGCAGCAGAAATCCAGACGATGATCGCGGAACAGGCGCGTGGCGCCGGGAATCTGGCTGGCCAGTTGGCCCAGGGTTTGTTCGACAAGTGGCGTGGTCATGCGGCAGTCCTCGGTAGTAAAGGCTTGCCCACCATCCTAGGCAGCGCTGCCCGGCGCTCCTTGATGGCAATCAAGGGCGTGGGGGCGGGCTGCGTTTAATCTGCCGGACAACGAGCGTCACGAAGGCGCCGCTTCTTTTAACCCGGAGCAGAGCATGCTGACTCATCTGGACAGCCAGGGCCGCGCGGCCATGGTCGATGTCACCGACAAACCGCTGACCAGTCGCGAGGCCGTGGCCGAGGCGCGCGTGCGCATGTTGCCGGCGACCCTGCGCCTGATCGTCGAGGGCGGCCACGCCAAGGGCGATGTGTTCGCCGTGGCGCGCATTGCCGGCATTCAGGCAGCCAAACAGACCCACACGCTGATCCCCCTGTGCCATCCGCTGCTGCTCAGCCGAGTGGCGGTGGAACTCGTGGCCGAAGGCGAGGACAGCGTGCGCATCCGCGCCACCTGCCGGGTCAGCGGCCCGACGGGGGTTGAGATGGAGGCACTGACGGCCGCCAGCGTCGCGGCCCTGACCATTTATGACATGTGCAAGGCGGTCGATCGCGGCATGTGCATCGAGAGTGTGCGCCTGCTGGAAAAGTCGGGCGGCGCCTCCGGGCACTATGTGGCCCCGTAGCGAGTGCTGAGCCATGAGAAGAGGAATGAGCCGATGATCCGTATCAGTTATTTCGCCCGCTACCGCGAGCACCTGGGCCAGAGTGGCGAGCAGCTGGAGTGGCAGCCGTCCCTGATCAGCATCGAGACGCTGCGCCAGCAGTTGCTGCAACGGGGCGGCGCCTGGCAGGTGCTGGCCGAGAGCAACCTGATGTGCGCGCGTAATCAGGAGCTGGTCAGCCCGGCCGAGCCGCTGGCCGACGGCGACGAGATCGCCTTCTTCCCGCCCGTGACCGGAGGCTGAGATGGCGGTGCAGGTGCAAACCGCAGGCTTCGATCCGGGGCAGTGTCTCAACGCGCTGCATCAGGCCGACGCGAGTGTCGGCGCGGTGGTCAGCTTCGTCGGCTACATGCGCGACTTCAACGACGGCCAGGCGGTGGCGCGGATGTTCCTCGAACACTATCCGGGCATGACCGAGAAAGCCCTGCTGGCCATCGAGGCGCAGGCGCGCGAGCGCTGGCCGCTGCTGCACGTGCACATCCTGCACCGGGTCGGTGACCTGGCGCCGGGCGAGCCAATCGTCTTCGTCGGGGTCAGCAGCGCCCATCGCCAGGCGGCGTTCAGCGCCTGCGACTTCATCATGGACTACCTCAAGACCCGCGCGCCGCTGTGGAAGAAAGAGCAGGGCGCCGGCGGTGCGCACTGGGTCGATGGGCGCGACAGCGACCAGCAGGCGGCGGCGCGCTGGTAGCCGCCGCCGGCGGAGATACCTCCAACGGGGAATGGGCGCCGGCGCCGCCTGGGTGCAGGCTGCAGGCAATTATTCTGTGGAGATTGCCGTCATGGCCCACCTTGCTTCCAGCCAGTTCCAGGCACTGCGCATCGCCGTGCTGACCATCAGCGATACCCGCACGCTGGAAACCGACACCTCCGGCCAGGTGCTGATCGATGGCCTCACCGCCGCCGGCCACCAGCTGCATGAGCGGGCCATCGTCATCGACGACATCTGGCAGATCCGTGCCCGCGTCTGCCAGTGGATCGCCGATTCGAACGTTCAAGTGGTGCTGCTCACCGGCGGCACCGGCTTCACCGCGCGGGACAACACGCCGCAGGCGGTCGCGCCGCTACTGGACAAGCAGGTCGATGGCTTTGGCGAGCTGTTCCGCCAGGTTTCGGTGGCCGAGATCGGCACCTCCAGTCTGCAGTCGCGGGCGCTGGCCGGCATCAGCAACGGCACCCTGGTGTGTTGCATGCCCGGCTCGCCAAATGCCTGCCGCACGGCCTGGAGCAAGATCCTCCTGGAGCAGCTCGACAGCCGCACCAAACCCTGCAACTTCGTGCCGCACCTCAAGCGCCTCGATGCCGAGGCCGCCGTCTGCTGCGGTAGCCGCTCATGAGTGCCGCCTGCGGGTGTGACAGCCACGGCCTGCGCCCGGTCGACGAGGCTATCGGCGAGCTGCTCAGCCAGCTGCCGCCGACTCTACCGGTCGAGGCCGTGCTGCTGGCCGAGGCCCTCGGGCGGGTACTGGCCGAGCCGATCAGCAGCCCCTTTGCTGTGCCGCAGTGGGACAACAGTGCGATGGATGGCTACACCCTACGCGCTGCCGACCTGCCGGCGGAGGGCGGCTGGTTGCCGCTGGGCGGGCGGATTGCTGCTGGCGATGCGGCGCAGGAAAGGCTCGCCGCCGGCCAGGCACTGCGCATTTTTACCGGCGCGCCACTGCCGCCAGGCGCCGACACGGTGGTGGCCCAGGAGGATTGCCGGGTGGCTGACGGCCAGGTGTGGCTGCCACCGGTGCGGGGCGGTGAGCACGTGCGCCGCCAGGGCGAGGAACTGGCCGCCGGCACCGAGGTGCTGGCCGCCGGCAAGCGCCTGCGTGCCCAGGAACTGGGGCTGCTGGCCAGCCTCGGCGTGGCCAGTGTGGTCGTCTACCGGTGTCTGCGCGTCGGCCTGCTGAGCAGCGGCGACGAGCTGCGCGAGCCAGGCGAGGCGCTGCAGCCGGGGCAGATCTACAACGCCAACCGCTACAGCCTGCTCGGCGTGCTGCACGGCCTGGGCCTGGAGGTACATGACTACGCCACGGTGGCCGATGACCTGGCCGCCACGCGCGACCTGCTCAGCCAGGCGGCGAGTGAGTGCGACGTGCTGCTGAGTTCCGGCGGCGTATCGGTGGGCGAGGAAGATCACCTCAAGCAGGCGATCAGCGAACTCGGCGCGCTGCAGCTCTGGCGCCTGGCCATCCAGCCGGGCAAGCCGCTGGCCTTTGGCCGGGTGGGCGACACGCCCTGGCTCGGCCTGCCGGGCAATCCGGCGGCGGCGCTGATCACCGCCCTGGTGGTGGCGCGACCCTACCTGCTGCGGGCCCAGGGCTGCGTCGATGTGCTGCCGCAGGCCCTGCGTTTGCCGGCCGGGTTCAGCTGGAGCAAGGCCAACGGCCGTCGCCAGTACCTGCGTGCGCGCCTGCAGTACCAGGGCGGCGAGCTGCGCGTCTGCCTGCATCCACGGCAGGGTTCGGCCATGCTCACCTCGGCCTGCTGGGCCGATGGCCTGGCGCTGGTCGAGTGCGGGCAGACCCTGGCCGAAGGCGCGGCGGTCGATTATCTGCCGTTCAGTCAGTTGCTCTGTTGAGAACCTGTTCAAAGTCTGCTGCGCGTCGGAAAAACTGCGTTGCAACGACGCGCAGCGGAGTAACAGCCGAAGGCTGGCCCGCAGGGCGAGCGGAGCGAGTCATGCTCATTTACCACTCGTAAACTCGGCTCGGGCTCCTGCTTCGCTCTAACGCCTGCATCCCTGCAGGCGTCCGCTTCCTCAGTCACTTTCGCCTTGTTTTTCTCAAGCTCGCGAGACTTTGAACAGGTTCTGAGGCGCGAGGGCGGGCAACCTTGATTGCCATCATGGCCGTCGCCGGGCCAGTGCCTAAAGTGGCCGACACCGATCAGCGGGGGAGCAAAACCCATGCAACTGGTATGTCCGGCAGGCAGCCTGCCTGCGCTCAAGGCCGCCGTACGCGAGGGTGCCGACGCCATCTACGTCGGCTTTCGCGATGACACCAATGCCCGGCATTTCGCCGGCCTCAACCTCGACGAGCAGCAGCTCGACAGCGGCCTGCAGCTGATCCGTCAGCACGGGCGCAAGCTCTATGTGGCGGTCAATACCTACGCCCAGCCGGGTGGCTGGCAGCGCTGGCAGCGGGCGGTGGACCGCGCCGCCGACCTCGGCGTGGATGCGCTGATCGCCGCCGACCCCGGCGTGCTGGCTTACGCCAGCCAGCGCCATCCGGACCTCAACCTGCACCTCTCGGTACAGGGCTCGGCGACCAACGCCGCGGCGCTGAGCTTCTACCAGCAGCGCTACAACATCCGCCGCGCGGTGCTGCCGCGGGTGCTGTCGCTGGCCCAGGTGCGCGTGCTGGCGGAAAAGACCACGGTGGCGCTGGAGGTCTTCGCCTTCGGCAGCCTGTGTATCATGGCCGAAGGCCGCTGCCACCTGTCGTCCTACCTCACCGGCGAGTCGCCCAATCTCTGCGGCGTGTGCTCGCCGGCCAAGGCGGTGCGCTGGCAGGAAGAGGCCGATGGCCTGAGCGCGCGCCTCAACGGTGTGCTGATCGACCGTTACGGCCTGACGGAATCGGCCGGTTATCCGACCCTGTGCAAGGGCCGCTTCCTGGTCAATGGCCAGCGCTTCCATGCCCTGGAGGAGCCGACCAGCCTGAACACCCTCGACCTGATCCCGCAGCTGGCCGAAATCGGCATCCGCGCGGTGAAGATCGAGGGTCGCCAGCGCAGCCCGGCCTATGTCGAACAGGTCACCCGTGTCTGGCGCGCCGCCCTCGACAGCCATGCCCGCGCGCCGCAGCAGTTTGTCGTGCGGCCGGACTGGAATGCCGCGCTGCAGAGCGTGTCTGAAGGCAGCCAGACCACCCTGGGCGCCTATCACCGGGCCTGGCAATGAACGCGAGGAAAAACCAATGAAACTGTCCCTGGGGCCTGTGCTGTTCTACTGGCCGCGTGACCAACTGCTGGACTTCTACGCCGAGATGGCCGCCCAGCCACTGGATGTCATTTACTTGGGCGAAACCGTGTGCTCCAAGCGCCGCGGCATGCGCCTTACCGACTGGCTGGGGCTGGCCCGCGAGCTGCGTGAGTGCACCCGCGCCGAGCTGGTGCTGTCGAGCCTGGCGCTGGTGGAGGCGAGCAGTGAGCTGTCCAGCCTCACGCGCCTGTGCGACAACGGCGAGCTGCTGGTCGAGGCCAGCGACATGGGCGCGGTGCAATTGTTGAGCGAGCGCGGTTTGCCCTTTGTCGCCGGGCCGGCGCTGAACCTGTACAACGGCCACGCCCTGGCCGAGCTGCAGCGCTGTGGTCTGCAGCGCTGGGTGCCGCCGGTGGAATGTTCCGGCGCGCTGCTGCGCGACTGCCTGGCGCAGCTCGACAGCCTCGGCCAGACACGCCCCGAAATCGAGCTGTTCGCCTACGGCCACCTGCCGCTGGCCTATTCGGCGCGCTGCTTCACTGCGCGGGCGGAAAACCGGCCGAAGGACGATTGCCAGTTCTGCTGCATCAATTACCCCGAGGGCATTGCCCTGCACAGCCAGGAGGGCGAGGCGCTGTTCACCCTCAACGGCATCCAGACCCTCTCGGCCAAGGTCAGCAACCTGCTGGGTGATTACCCCGAGCTGCAACGCAGTGGCATCGACCTGCTGCGCCTGAGCCCGCGCGCGCAGGGCATGAGCGAGGTGATCGCGGCCTATCGCGCGGTCATCGATGGCGCGTTGCCGCCGCTTGCCGTGGATGGCTGCAACGGCTACTGGCACGGTCGCCCAGGCATGCTCAGCGCAGAGGAGGCGGGACTATGCTGACCTTGAGCCAGGCGCTGCTGCGCCTCAGTGAACCTTTGCTGCCACGCGCCCGGCATGTGCCGTTCGCCGTGCAGCAGCAGTTGTTGCAGTACCTGACCGCGCGTCTGTTTGCGGCGCCCTTGGCCAATGGATCTTTCGACCTGTTGTGCGGACGTTGGCTACGCTTGCAGATCAGCGACCTGGACCTGAGCTGGTGCCTGACCCGATCCGGCAGCGGCCTCAAGGTGGCGCGCGAGGCGCCGATAGACGTGACTATCCGTGGCAACTGGCGCGAGTTCCTGTTGCTGGCCAGTCGCCTGGAAGACCCGGACACCTTGTTCTTTCGCCGCCGACTGGTGATCGAGGGGGATACCGAGCTGGGGCTGGCGCTGAAGAACCTGATCGACAGCCTCGATCCGGACGATCTGCCGCCACGTCTGTGGCAGCTGCTCGGCGGGCTGGGGGCGCAGGTCAAGGCCGAGCAGGCGGGGGCCTGCTGAGTCGTTGGGCTGCTAGCAGTGACAGAAAAGACGAAGCGCTGGCAAAGACCGGCGACCAGGGTGATGACCGTGAGTGGGCTGGGGCTACACAACAAATGGAGACTTGACCATGTTCGACGCCATCACCGACCTGATTCAGCGCAGCCTGCGCCTGCTCGGTTTGCGCAGCATCAATTCGCAGTTCTTCTTTTCCTACCTGTTGATCTTCTGCTGCGCGGCGCTGACCGCGGCGGTGCTGTTCCTCTCGGTGCGTGATGCCACCCAGCTGGACATGGCCGGGGCGCAGCGCATGCTCAGCCAGAAGATGGCCAAGGAGAGCATCCTGGTGGCGCAGAAGGTGCTGCCCATGAGCCAGCTGGAGCAGACCATGCAGCGCTTCGAGAGCAGCCATCGTCTGCTGCTCAAGGGCGATACCGCGCAGAACATCAAGCCGCTGAAACTGGCCAGCGCGCGTCAGCAGCTGGAAGTCGTCGACCGCGAGTGGGTGCAGTACCGTCAGCGGGTCATGGCGGTGGCCGCCGGTGGGACCACGGAGGCGGAGCTGCGTGGCCTGGCTGCGGACTCCGAGCAGATTCTCAAGGACATGAACGAGGTGGTCGGCCTGATGTCGGCCGATGCCAACAGCACCGCCGCCAGCCAGCGCTGGCTGGCCATGACGTCGACACTGATCATCCTGCTGCTGGTGGTGCTTGGCCGCCTGGCCGGGATGAACTGGCTGATGCACCGCATCGGCGCGCTGCGCCACCGCCTGGAGCTGGTTGGCGCGGGGGATTTCTCCCAGCCGCTGGAGGCGCGCTTTGCCGATGACGAGATCGGCCGCATTACCCATGCCTACAACCAGTTGCTGATCCAAGTCGGTCAGATGATCCGTGCCGTGCGCGAGTCGGCCCAGGCGGCGGATGAAAGCTGCGCGCGCATGGCCAGCATGGCCTCGGTCAACTCCAGCAATGTGCGCGAACAACAGGCCGAGATCGATCAGGTGGCCACGGCCATGAACCAGATGCTGGCGACTTCCCAGGAAGTGGCGCGCAGCACGGTGGAGGCGGCCAGTGCCGCCGACACCGCCGAGCGCGAAACCAGCAGCGGCCATGCGGTGATGCAGGTGTCGGTGGATGCCATCCGCGACCTCTCTCGGCATGTCGAAGGCCTGTCCGAGGTGATGCAGCAACTGCTGGCCGACAGCGAGGAAATCGGCCGGGTGCTGGAGGTGATCAGCAGCATCGCCGCACAGACCAACCTGCTGGCGCTGAACGCCGCCATCGAGGCGGCGCGGGCCGGCGAGCAAGGCCGTGGCTTTGCCGTTGTGGCCGACGAGGTGCGCAACCTGGCGGCGCGTACGCAGACCTCGGCCGGCGAAATCAGCGGCCTGATCTCCCGTTTGCAGGCCCAGGCCGGACGCGCCAGCGCCGCCATGGGTGAGTCGCGTCAGGGCAGTGAGCTGACCCTGCAGCAGATCGAGGCGGCGCAGCATGCCTTCGAGCATATCGTCGGGGCGGTTCAGACCATCCGCGGCATGGCCAACCAGATCGCCACGGCGGCGGAGGAACAGTCGCATGTGGCCGAGGAAATGAACCGCTCGCTCAATCGCATCGGTGAGGTGGCCGAGCAGTCGGCGCATTCCAGCATCGAGACCGAGAGCACCAGCCAGAGCATCAACCGCAGCATGGATGGCCTGCGCGACCTGACCCTGCGTTTCCGCCTGTGATGGCAACCTGGAGACGGTAGGCCGGGTCGAGTCGCCGGGCGACGAAGCCCAGCGTCATACGGTCCAGGCTTACTTAACCGCCTGCAGCGGCACGCGTCGTTGCAGGCGGTCGCTGGCAATCAGCTGGCTGACCTCGGCAAACAGCTGCTCGGCATCCTCGCTGGAACAGTCCTCGCCGTAGCGTTTCTTCAAACCGTATTGGCTGAGGATCAGGTGCAGGTCAGCCTTCACGTCGTGCTGCGCCAGGCAGCCCTTCACGCACTGCAGGTTGCAGCCGTCGATGGCGAGGATGGGGCGCCCGGAGTTGGCCTTGTTGACCAGCGAGGCGACGCGCCCGCCGACGCCGGCAATGCACGACATCTCGGCCAGGCCTGCGCGGTCCAGGCGCACCGCCAGGGTGTTGGCCAGTTGCGCCACGTTGGAGCAACCGGAGCAGGAGTAGACCAGGGGCAGGGTGCTGTCGGACATGGCGTCGGCTCCGTAGGGGCCGGCCCGGACGCCGGCCGGGAATGATTCAGTCGCAGTAGTTGACCAGGCTCGGGGTATCGAGGATGCGGATATTGCGCCGCTCCATGGCGATCACCCCGGCGTCGATCATGCGGTGCAGGATGCGCGAGAAGGTTTCCGGCTGGATGCCCAGCTGCGAGGCGATCAGGCGCTTGGGCACATTGAGCTGGATCGGCCCGTTGCACGCCTCCTGTTCCTGGCAGAGAAAGCGCACCACGCGGCGACTGGCGTTGGCCAGGGTCAGGGTATCGATCTCGTTGAGGCGCTGGTGCAGGCGGATGCTGAAGGTGGCCAGCAGGTCCAGGCAGATCTTCGGTTGTTCTTCGAGGATGCGCCGGTAGTGCGAGCCGTCGATGCTGACCAGGCTGCTGCCCTTGAGCGCGCTGGCCGATACCGGGTAGTTGGGCGCTCCGCTGAACAGCAGGGCTTCGGCGAAGCTCTGGCCGGCGTGGATCACCTCGACCAGCTTTTCGTGGCCCTCTGGCAGTACGCGGGTCAGCTTCATCTGGCCGTCGAGCAGCAGGTAGAAACGATCGGCGACATCACCTTGGTGGAACAGGATGTCGCCGCCATCCAGACGGCGGAAGATGGCCAGGCCACAAACCTCGTGGAAGGCCGCTGCCGGCAGTTTGCCAAACAGGTGGTGTTGGCGAAGCGCGGTGAGCGTGTTGCTATCAGTCAGCATGGTGCACCTCCATTTGCGGCCATCTTAGGCGCGCAATCCGGGTGCTCCCATTCCTCTGCGGCACTACCTCCAAAGAGGCATGGGGCCGAGCGTCGCGGGTCTACCCCTGGGCCAGGCGCTCGGCATAGTGGCGGGTCAACTGGTCGAGCAGATTCAGCAAGCTGTCGCAGGTGGTGCTGATGACGGTGGGCACGTAGCGGGCATCAGCGGACAGGCGAAAGCCGCTTTGCGAGTAACGCCACTGGGCATCGACCTTGGCCAGCAGGGCACGGCTCTGGGCGTCGTTGTGGGGACTGGCGTTGAGTGTGCGCAGTGCACTGTCGAATTCTTCGACGCTGTGCGCCAGGCGGCTGTGCAGGGTCGCGGCATCGACTTTCCAGCTGCTGGCCAGGTAGAGCAGGGCGATGCGCTGGCTGAGCATGCGCTGGCGTCCGCTGAGATTGACCAGGCCGACACTGCTCTGGCCGCTGTGTTGCTCGATGGCCTGCACCAGCGCTTCGCTGGCTGCCAGCAGGCGCTCGCTCTGCTCCAGCACCTGCAGGGCGGTTTGTCGTTGCGGTGCCTGCAGTACCAGCAGGCGGTAGTCCTGCCAGAGCTGCTGCACCTGGCCCAGCGGTTGTTGCAGGGCTGGTGCGCCGGCATAGCCGTCGAGTGCCTGCAGGTTGCTGTCGAACTGCGCCAGGCTGTCATCCAGCTGGCGGTTGGCCTGCTCGACACGCACCTCGCTGGCGATCATCAGGTAGTCCTTGGCGATGCGCTGACTGAGCATGCGCTGCATGCCGGCGATGTTCACCGCCGTGGCGGCATCGATGGGCGCCACGTTGGTGGCAAACAGTGGGCCGCTCCAGCCCAGGCAGGCGAGCAGGCAGACAAGCAGACGGAGCCGCATGGCAACATCCTTGTGCAGAGGGAAGGGGGAGGGCAGGCCCCGGTTTGGTAACCGGGGCCTGTGGCTGACTCAGTAGGTGTACTGCAGCTGCAGCCAGAACTTGTCGGTATCGACGGTCAGGGCATCGTCATCCGAGCTGTAGGTGGCGTACTTGGCCAGGGCGCCCAGGCCTTTCACCCCGGGGATGGGATGACCATAGGAAAGGTCGATCTCGTCACCGTAGCTGTCGCTGCCCTGTTCGGCGTCGAAGTCGTGGTACCAGGCCTGCAGTTGACCGCCCCACAGCGGCGCGGTAACGCCGACATAAGCATCCTCGATGCCATCCTTGGGCGTGGTCAGGAACACATCGGCCCAGCCCTGGAAGGCATGCTTGGTCGCCAGCGGGGTCTGGAAGGCGCGGTTGCCGGCGCCGTCATCTCCGCCGAGCACTTCATAACCGCCCTTGAACAGCACACCCTGCCAGGTATATCCGATCTCCGCGAGGCGGTAGTCGCTGTCCAGCTCCAGCGGGTTGTCGGCGTAGTCCTTCTGCTGGGCGTATTCGGCGGCGTAGCTGAAGGCGCCGAGAGTGCCGTTGGCGCGCAGGCCGTTGGTCTGGCTGGCCAGACTGCCGAGCGGCGAGGCGGCGCTGGCGGCGATGTTGTCCAGGCCCAGCAGGTAGCTGTAGGCGGTGAGGGTCAGCTCGGGCATGACCACGTACTGGGCGTTGATCAGGTGGCTGTGACCTTCGATGTTGGCCGGGTTGGTCTTGTTGTCGAAGCGGTTGTCGTCCGGACCGAAGATGGTGTTGATGTTGTCGATGTAGGCGTAGGTCAGGGTCATGCCGGCCAACGGTTTGATCTGGGCCAGGGCGCCGTCATAGGTCTGCTCGTTCTGGCGCCAGGCCACGCCGCCGACGAAGCGCTGGTTGTCCAAATTGATGCGCTGGCGGCCGAACACGACGTTGCCGTACTGGTGGTCGTAGCGCAGCAGGGCCTGGTTGATCTCGCTACCGTCGGGGTCGGCGACCACCGAATAGTCGCCCTGACCGTTGCGGGTGCTGTTGTAGGAGGCATCGCCGATGCGGCTGACGTTATCGGCTTCGACCAGACCGGAAAGGCCGTACCACTTGCCGCTCTGCAGGCCGATGCGCGTACGCAGGGTCTGGGCGTCGGCATTGTTGAGGGCGTTGTCCTGATCGACGTTCTCGTAGCGGTAGCGCGCATCGACGCTGACCTTGCCCTGGTTGACCAGATTGGCCAGGTCCTCGGCGGCGAACGCGGGAGCGCTGAGGCTCAGCAGCGCCAGGGCGATGGGTGTGAGTGTGGCTCTAGGCATGGCAACTCATCCTTTTAGTGTTTGGCTGAGGCCGACAATAGAGCGCAGGCGGAATCCGCCCTTGATGGTTATCAAGAATGACCGGGCGATGGCAGATTTATGACGTGTGCGAGGCGGACACCATCTCTGTAAGACGCGCGGCGAACGGACGTTCTTGATTGCCGACAATTTCACGGGAGCGCTGGCGTGTTTAGGTGACAGTGACCAAACGAGTGCCACAGAGGAGGCCGCATGGACGTCCAGCAACTGCTGAGCAACAACCGCTTCTGGGCCGAGTCACTGCGCGCCCGTGATCCGGACTTCTTCGCCCGCCTGGCCCGCCAGCAGCGCCCGGAATTCCTCTGGATCGGCTGTTCAGACAGCCGCGTGCCAGCCAACGAAGTGGTCGGGCTGATGCCCGGCGAGCTGTTCGTGCACCGCAACGTGGCCAACATGGTGGTGGCCACCGACATGAACTTTCTCTCGGTACTGCAGTTCGCTGTGGATGTGTTGCAGGTCAAGCAGGTCATCGTCTGCGGGCACTACGGCTGCGGCGGCGTGCGCGCGGCTCTGGGGCACGAGGAACTGGGCCTGATCGACAACTGGCTGCGGGCCCTCAAGGCGCTGTACCACCAGCATCGCGAACAGTTTGTCGGGCTGGACGATGAGGCGCGGGTCAACCTGCTCTGCGAACTCAACGTGCAGCGTCAGGTGCGCAATGTCTGCCACACCACCATCGTGCAGAACGCCTGGAAGCGCCAGCAGCCTCTGGAAGTACACGGCTGGATCTATGGCCTCAGCGACGGCCTACTCAAGGACCTGGGCGTGACCATCAACTCCGCCGACCTGCTAGACGACACCTTCCTCTACCAGCTCTGACTGGCCTGCCGAAGCACCGGCCGTTGTGCCCAAACGCCGCCTCGCGCTAGTCTCGCCCAAACGCCGGCAGCGCCGGCAAAAGGACTTGCCCGGCTGTTGCAGCGTTTCCCGCCTCAGCGTATCCGCCGCACGATATTCATAGCCAGTTAGTGGGCAAGAGATTGTTATCCACCAAATGGTGCGTTTAAACACACCATTTGGTGTCTACTTATAGTTAGCCAACACGCACCGAGACCCAGTGCAGAAATGAGGAAATGGACTACCTCATGTGTCCGTCAAAGCGCTCACAAAAGTCGGAAATTGCAGAATTTTCTGTTGCGTTTTCGCATGCTACCGTGAGGCCGCTTCGCGCACGCACAAGCCGGCTTGGTGCGGACACGAAGCGGCCTCACGGCAAAGCGGCAACCGCCAATTCGCGTCCACCTTCTGGTGACCGTCTGCACCTCTGCTCGGGCCTGTCAGATCACGCTAAATCATCAGCTGCGCTAGCGCGTCGGCTAACTAGTCATTCAAGCGGACGCGGCAAACGCTTCGCGTCTGCCGTTCCCTTCGCTGGCGCTCAGGCGCCGCTTAATTTCAATAGTTAGGCACACCATGAATCCAACCAAAATAACGCCAGAAGAATATCTCTCTGCAGTCAAGCTAGGGCAGAACCTAACCAACAAGCAACGCCTAAAATTTGCAGCTCTTTTTGTAGTTACCGCCATAGCAAGCATTACATCCTGGAAGCTAGGGAACATCACGGTAGCTGGCGGGCTTTTCGGTGGCGCGGTAGGTTGCTTTATCGGCCACTGGATACAACGACTGTACATACTCAAATTCAAAGCAAAGAAAATTTACAAGCAACAGAAATTTTTACATGAATCATTTTCCTACGACTGGAGTCCCGACGGTCTGCTAGTTACATCTGATACCTCATCTTGCCTCACTCCGTGGTCACACTTTGTACGGTGGCGCGAAAACAAAGATGTCGTACTCCTTTATCATTCAGACTGCTTGTTCCAAATTTTGCCAAAAAGTATTTTTACCTCACAAGAATCCGAGCAAAAGCTGAGGAGCTACATTGAGCCAGTGCAAAACGCCTAACAAACGGTTCAAGGTCGTTCGCTTCGCTCACTCCGGACGTCCGCAAGCTACGCTTGCGTCCGCCCCTTAACCTGTCCGTTAGGCGTCAGTAACTTTTGGACTTGGTGCAAAACATGGAAGTTGGGTTAGTCACCGCACATTCTGTATTTATTCCGCAACCGTCGTGCGGCATACAAACTCGCCGTGTCGCGCGTGCTGGCTCTCGCCCGGTTGCCGCCCAGGCTAGCGCACATGCGCCGTGCACAAGTGCTTACCTGCCACTTAGTACGCGCTTGCAGGTTCGCGGCGGCTCAGCCATCGTGCCGCAATCGGCCATGTGTTGGCCCGAACATCTCCGCCTAACAACTGGTTCAAGTCGTTCGCTTCGCTCACTTCGGACGTCCAAAAGCTACGCTTTTGGCCGCCCCTTAACCAAACGTTATGTGATTTGTGGGTATTCGAGTGGCGATTGAAAGATTAGAAGACTTTTTCGAAATGTTTGACACTACCGATGATCAAGGTTGGTGTGATATTGGTTATGAAATATCTGAAAAAATAGTTAAATTGTATAATGATGAAGATTGGCGTGTATTTATTCGTTCGATTGAACGTTTAAATCGAGATGTTTACCTTGGCGTTCTGCAAATATTTCCTCTAATTCCCTCTCGGTTTCATTTGGAGATCCTTGAGATTCTTTTGCATCACGCAAGGGGAGAGGCATGGTTAGATGCATTTACAGAGCTTTCAAAGGTTTACGAAGTTGAGCCAACTCCTGTTATGGGCATCCTGCATCGCACAAACGCCTTAGAAAAATTTGAGCAAGAATTTTCAAATTGGGTAAATTTCGAATTTAACGAACATGACAATTTTGATTGTTATTATCGTCGGTACAGACACTTAATACGTTCTGAAACTCAAAAATTCTACGAGACATTGCAAAAAATCACATAACAAGTCGTTCAAGCCGACGGCGCTACGCGCCGCGGCTTAACTCCAGCGTTATAAGCCAATCATGACCAAAACTATCGCCGCCACTTTACTCATTTTAATCAGCGCCACTGCAAATGCATTTCAGTGCCCCAAAGATCACGAGCCAGAATTGGAATACGCAGAGGCCGAATCTGTCTATGTCGCCCGAATAAATAGCGTTGAGTTCTATCAGGACATTAATGACGGAAAGGACGCCAAACTATTGCTTGCAAAATTCAGCATTCAAGAGACCCTAAAGGGCGAGTCCAAAGAGCACGGCGAAGTAACAGATCTCGTTGGAATTGGTACTGGTTTTGTAAATTTCATCCCCGGATTGACGTATATTCTCGCAATCCGTAAAAAACCAGCAGATTATGAGAAAGATCACATTGATCTCTGCAACATCCTCGGCATGGCATTTGACGTTAATGATAAAGAA
Organism: Pseudomonas fluvialis; assembly: GCF_014207935.1. Taxonomy (GTDB): domain Bacteria; phylum Pseudomonadota; class Gammaproteobacteria; order Pseudomonadales; family Pseudomonadaceae; genus Aquipseudomonas; species Aquipseudomonas fluvialis_A. The sequence goes on from NZ_JACHLL010000006.1 coordinate 63,843, forward strand.
CTTCAAGAAACAATTAAAAAACTAAAATCCAGTGGAAGTGGCTTATAACAATGCGCTCAACTGCCGCTCACTTCGTTCGCTGGACAGTCAAAAGCTTCGCTTTTGCCTGCCCGTTAGCTTAATCGTTATGTGTCAGAGGCTGCAAAGTGAATATTGATACCTGGAAATCTCTCTCTGAAGAAGATCAAAAATTCAAGGCTAAGCATTTGAATCCATATGAAGAATGGGACTTATTCAAATCCGTTGAAAATGAATTCATACAATTCATTGGTAACGAGTTAGGCATATCGAAAGTATTTTGCGGGATTGGCGGCACTGTAGGTGGTGTAAACTCTATATCAGTTCACATAAAGCGTGGCGGCACCAAAAAGAGACTACCAAAATACTTCCTTGGTTTTCCAGTAATTAAAGCATATGAGTCACAATCATAAAATGCCACATAACAAGTTGCTCAACCGGACTGCCTTGCAGCAGCACATTGCTTCGCAATTTTATGTGCTGCTTCCAGGTTCACTCAACTTCGCTGCGCTGCGTTTCGTCAGCCGGTTAGCAAGGCGTTAGAGTAAATCATGGCAGCCACTGCATCGTTTCTCACAACCTCAGTAACTAAGCTAGAGCTGCTGTGCAATGGTAACTCTCTAGGCACTGCGACTGGATTCTTTTATAAGCACCAATCAAATTGGTACTTAGTTACAAATTGGCATGTTCTTTCTGGAAGATACCCAAAAAATGGCCAGCCGAGACACGAAAGCGGAGCAGTTCCAGATGAATGTCGATTCTTTTATTGTCATTTAAAATCTGAGCAACTGGCTTGGGCAGAGGCCACCTATAAACTTGAACATCCCGACCAGGGCAACACTCTCTGGCTTCAGCATCCGAGTGAAGGCCAGCAAGTAGATATTGCAGTATTACCAATCGAAGCCTCTCATATAGGTCTAGCCAAAGATTTTTTTGATCCGAGTGGATGCGATCCCGACATGCTTGTGGACCTTGGGGGCGAAGTTTTCTTACCCGGATATCCTCTTGGGCTATCAGCCAGCGGCCTGATGCCAATATGGAAGCGAGCCAGCCTGGCATCTTCATTAGAGTTTGGAGAGGGTATTAATAAATTTTTCTATGTCGATACTGCTACACGAGAGGGCATGTCTGGAGCTCCCTGCATAGCGATTTCTAACTGGAAGCACTATGCCCTTGATCGCGCAACGAATAAAGTTAGGGTTGTCGAACGCCCTCTCTCTTGGAGGCTGCTCGGCGTCTATTCGGGCCGCTTGAATCCAAGCGACAATTTCGAGGCCCAGATCGGGTTAGTTTGGAGAGAAACACTCATCGAAGAGATTATTGGTGGTGGAGTTAATGGAGATTTTCATCTTGAGAGCCATCTGTAATGTTGTTTACTCTAACTAATAGCTCAACCACGCTCGCTCCGCTCACTGGACTCGCAAAAGCTGCGCTTTTGCTCGCCGGTTAGCAAAACGTTAGGCCTTCTATCGAAAGTCTTCAACACTTGCTATGGACAAAGCACTACATGAAAAAAATACTATTCACCATTGCATTATTGACTCAAGTCGGATGCACATCCATTAGTCACTACCCTCCCGAAGGAAATGTAAGCGCAGAAAGCTATCAGCACGTTAGTGGTGTATATAATCGTAGAAATGCATCTACTGAAACAGCTATATTAGTAGGCTCGGCGACTGTGTCAGCTGCAACAGGCGGCACCCAAGCTCCTGGTAACCCGGCTATGCGCACCTATACCGTATTAGTACCAAACCCTGCTTATAAATTACCAGAAGGGTGCGAAATACTAGATGGGAGCAACCCATGAAACCATCACTCAAACAAATTTGGCCGCTCGTCGCTACTGTCTTATTATTGTTACTTCAAGGCTGCACCATTGCATCACATGAAGCAAAAAATAAATTTTGGTCAATGCAGTCTGACATACAAAGACTCCCATCGATTAGCGTAGTTGCTGAGCCGGGATATATCTCATACCCTTTATTGTTTGCGAGAAAACAATTATTCGAAAACGTGGCCACATGCACCGGTACGTACCCTGTAGAAATCGAAGTTAAAGTAACAGTAAAACCCGCTGAAAATATCTTCGCCGCATTATCTTGGCTGGTTGTCTCCGGTTCTTCTGGCTTTCTCATTCCATACAGAGCGGCTAACCCGAGACAAGCTGAATTCACTGTAAAAGTGCACGGCGAGGAAATTAAAAAATTCAAGTACGATGATAATAAATACGTCTGGATCGCCTCCTTGGGGGTATTTTCTGGCGCGCTATCCCAAAAGAACGACGAGTATTACGTAGAAGAGCTAATAGCTGATCAGTTCGTGAACTCTTTCATCATTGATCTTCATAAAGATAAAAGCTTGCACGACAAGCTATTAAGCGCCAAATAAAACAATGAAACATCCAAGTAATTACTTGAATTTGTAGATTTCTGCACCTTAGTCATATTTTCGCTGACTTCATTTACAAGCAAAAAATTGTGTAAACCTAACAATCGGTTCAAGCCGTTCGCTTTGCTCACTCGGGACCGGCTAAAGCCGGCCCCTTAACCAAACGTTATCTAGCCCCCCATGCTTATCACCCTTGAATCCCCGAACCAGCCAGGTGTGATCGCGCTGATTGCCGAGCTGGATATCTATCGGGACAGCCTGTATCCGCCCTATGCACCGATGGCCAGCGGTAAATCCCTTTGTTGAGCGAGTCATTGAATCCATGAGCAATCCCTATCAATCGCCCCAGTCCGCAGTGGTGTCTTCCGTTCAATCCGGCAGTGGCGCGGGTGCTGTCATTCAACTGGTGGTGGGGCTGCTGTGCGCGATCATCGCGGCGCTATTGCCGATGCTGGCGATCCCGGCCTTCCATGAGGTGTTCATCAGCTTCGGTGCACAGCTGCCGCTGCTCACAAAGGTGGCGGTGTCGTATCACCTGTGGCTCTGGCTGATGCCGCTGCTGGTGGTCGCGGCGCGGCTGTTTTGGCCTGCGAAGCGTCGCCGCGCGAAGGCTTCGTGCTGGATTGGCGTGGCGGGATTGATCATCACGGTTGTTGTCACGACCCTGGCGATGTACATGCCGATCCTCCGATTGGACGCGCTGATCTGATCGGGAGGCGGGCGCATGAAGTTGCTGAAACTGTTCTGCCGCAAAGACAGGCCCGAGCCTGTGACGGAATCCTCTGCTGCCGAGCCGTTACTGGCGGCTGCGCTGGCCGTACTGGAGGCTGGCGCTATCGCGCCTCAGGCCGTACGCCGTTATGCCTGTTCGGCCGATGGGCGTTTTTGTGCGCTGACGCTGGATGATTACCGCTCCTATGGAGTTGATCTGCAGCGCCAGCGTTATGTGTCTTTCCCCGCTGCCGGTGTCTGCGGTTTCAGCGATGAGGGCCTGCTGCTTTCGCCGGATGAGGAACGCTTTTCCCTGGAGCCTTCCGGGTTCGATTCCTTCACTGTCGATCTTGCGCGTGATGAGCTGGACTGGTGCTATCCGCAGCCGCACACCCATGACTGAGGATGTCACTCCGGGGTGTGTCGAGTTGTTCCGAAGGGCGCGGCCTTCGGAACAACTGCTTAAGTGGGGAACTCGGGGTGCTGCTTTAATGCCGCCGACTGTTCCCGACGCTAACGCATATGCTCCATGGCCCACACGGCGGCCTCGACCCGTGAGCGCAGGCCGAGCTTGTGCAGCAGGTTCTTTACATGGACCTTCACCGTGCCTTCGGTGATGCCGAGCTTGTTGCCGATGACCTTGTTGCTGCTGCCGGCAGCGATCATCTTGAGCACCTGACGCTCGCGGTCGGTGAGGTCCAGCTGGCTGGCGCTCGGCGGGTTGCGCAGGGCCTGGGCCAGCACGCGGGTAAGGGCCAGGCTGATCACCAGGGCGCCGCCCAGCGCGGCGCGGATCTGCTGGATCAGCTGCTCGGGCTCCATGTCCTTGAGCAGGTAGCCATCGGCGCCCAGGCGCATGGCATCGCGCACGTCGTCCTCGTCGTCGGAGACGGTGAACAGCAGCACCTTGCCGGGGAAGTTCTGTTCACGTAGGCGCTTGAGGGTTTCCACGCCATTCATCTCGGGCATGTTGTTGTCCAGCAGGACCAGCTCGGGCTGCAGGCTGGCGACCATCTGCAGGGCCTCGACGCCGTTGTTGGCTTCGCCGATCACCACCAGGTCGTCTTCCAGTTCGAGCAGCTGGCGCATGCCGCGGCGCATCATCGGGTGGTCGTCGACCAGCAGCAGGGTGTGGGCTACAGGGCTGTTCATGAAATTTCCTTGTGGCTGTGTTGGCCGAGAAACTCGGGGCGGAACCTGAGCAGCAGGCGCGTGCCCTGGGGCGAACGCGGGCTGAGCTGGAGGCTGCCGTGCAGGCTGCGGGCGCGCTCCTGCATGATGGTCAGACCATGGTGCTGGCGTTGGTCGAAGCCGGGCGTGACGCCGCAGCCGTCGTCCTCGATCAGCAGTTCGACTTCCTCGCCGATCTGCTTGAGGTGAACCCAGGCCTGGCTGGCCTGGGCATGGCGGGCGCAGTTGGAGAGGGCCTCACGGGCGATCTGCAGCAGGTGGATCTGTTCAGTGGCGCTGAGGGTGTAGGCCAGCGGCTCGCTGTGCAGCAGCACGCGGAAGTTACCGCGCGCGGCGAACTCGCGGGCGGTATCGTCCAGGGCCTGGTCGAGGCCGCCGTCCTGGATCTGCAGGCGGAAGGTGGTGAGCAGTTCGCGCAGCTGGCGATAAGCGTTGTTGAGGCCCTCGCGCAGCTCCTCGCTGACCTGTTCCAGCTGCTCGGGGCGCTCGCCGCGGCGGATCAGGGTCTGCAGGCGGCTGACCTGCAGCTTCATGTACGACAGCGCCTGGGCCAGCGAGTCGTGCAGCTCGCGGGCGATGGTGGTGCGCTCGTCGAGCAGCAGCAGGCGGTTGTCCTGTTCGCGCTGGCGTTCCAGCGACAGCGAGGTACCGATCAGGTTGGTCAGCGCCTCGATCAGTTCGCCTTCCCAGGCTTTCGGGCTATGGCCGTCGAGGTAGCGCGCGCGTAGCTCGCCCAGGCTGTTGCCCTGGCTGGTGATCTGGTAGGTCTGCTGGCTGGGCAGGTGGTGACGCTCGCAGGTGGCACAGTCGTTGCGCGAGCAGATCTCGCGGGATTCGCTGCCGTGCAGGGCGATCAGGTGTTCGGCCGGCTCGCTGGGGTTGCCGTGCAGGCACAGGGTCAGGCGCAGGCCGGGCAGTCGCTGCTGGAAGCTGTCGATCAGCTCGTCGAGCTGTTCGGCGTTGGCCGGGCTGCTGGCGATGTGGCGGCTGCTCTGGTAGAGCAGTTCCAGCGCGGCGTTACTCTGCGCCAGGCTCAGGGTCTTCTCGGCGACCCGGCTTTCCAGGGTGCGGTGGGATTCCTCGATGGCATCGGCCATGGCGTTGAAGCTTTCCGCCATCTGCCCCAGTTCGTCATCTGAGCGGTATTCGATGCGCGCATCCAGGTCGCCGTTGCGGAAGCGTTCGGTGGTGCTGACCAGTTCCTGCAGCGGATTGATCACGCTGTTCTGCAGCTCGAACATGCCTACCAGCAGGATGATCACGGTGATGATCAGCGCTGCGCCCTGGATGCTCTGCTGCAGACCCTGGCGCTTCTCGCTCTGCTTCTGCAGCAGCAGGACGAAGGTCTCCAGCTGGCCGACGAAGACCTCGGCCTGTTGCTCGAAGGCCTCTTTGTCACCGCGCGTCAGGGCCGGGCCGAGCTGTGCCTGCCAGAGGTTGTGCAGGCGGTCGTAGGTCAGGCGTAGCGGGTCGCTGGCGTCGTCGCCGAGCAGGTGGGTGAGGGCGGGGCTGTTCAGGCGCCGTTCCAGATCGTTCTGCAGATCGGCGATATGCGCCGGGCTGGCCTTGGCCTCCAGTTGCCAGCTCAGGCGGTAAGTGGCCATGCGTAGCGAACCGGCGGTATTGATCGCCGCGGCATCGTCCTCGCTGATCCAGGCCAGCAGGCCGGCGCTGATGGCGCTGGACAGCGCCAGCACCGCAATCAGGATCACCGCCAGGCCGGCGCGGGCGGGTAACGAGCTCTTCAGCCATTGCAGCATGGCGTTCTACCCCCAAAGAGTTCCGGCCTTTGCCAAGGCTTCGGCGGCACTCTGCTTTGTGTATATAAGTGGCTGAAAATAATGGGTTTATCGGCCCGTTTTGGAACTACCTCTTTGGAGGTAGAGGGGGCTCGCGGTACCCCTGTGGCGCACTGGAGGTCTTGATATGGATCAAGTTTGAGCGCCGCTTAAGCCCTAGCCTGCAGCCATGACAACCGCATAAGGAGTCTGTCATGGCAGGCCACAAACTACAGCAAGGCCTCGTTTTGGGCATGAGCACCTTCGCTTTCACCATGTGTTTCATGGTGTGGATGATGTTCGCCGTGCTCGGGGTGCCGATCAAGGAACTGCTGCAACTTAACGAAACCCAGTTCGGTCTGTTGGCGGCCACGCCCGTGCTGACCGGTTCGCTGATCCGTCTGCCGCTGGGCATGCTGACCGACCGTTTCGGCGGCCGCATCGTCTTCTTCATCCTGATGCTGGTGTGCGTGCTGCCGATCTACATGATCAGCATGGCCACCGAGTTCTGGCACTTCCTGGTGCTGGGCCTGTTCGTCGGCCTGGCCGGCGGTTCCTTCTCGGTGGGTATCGCCTACGTCGCCAAATGGTTCGACAAGAGTAACCAGGGCACGGCGATGGGCATCTTCGGTGCCGGCAACGCCGGTGCCGCGGTGACCAAGTTTGTCGCCCCGGCGATCATCGCCGCCGCCAGCTGGCAGATGGTGCCCAAGGTCTACTCGGCGGTGATGTTCATCACCGCGCTGTTGTTCTGGTTTCTCACCTACGAGAAGAAGGAGCACCGGGTGCCGAGCAGCATCTCGCTGGGCGAGCAGCTCAAGACCCTGAAAGACCCGCGCGTGTGGCGCTACTGCCAGTACTACTCGATCGTCTTCGGCGGTTATGTGGCCCTGGCCCTGTGGATGACCAAGTACTACGTGCAGGAATACGAGTTGACCCTGCAGAGCGCCGCCTTGCTGGCCGCCTGCTTCTCCCTGCCGGGCGGCGTGCTGCGCGCCATCGGTGGCTGGATGTCGGACAAGTGGGGCGCCCATAGCGTGACCTGGTGGGTGATGTGGGTGAGCTGGATCTGCCTGTTCATCCTGTCCTACCCGCAGACCGACTTCACCGTGCACACCGTCAACGGCCCGCAGACGTTCCACATCGGCCTCAATGTGTACGTCTTCACCGCTCTGATGTTCGCCATGGGCATGGCCTGGGCGTTCGGCAAGGCCTCGGTGTTCAAGTACATCTCCGACGAGTTCCCCACCAACATGGGTGCGGTGTCCGGCATCGTCGGCCTGGCCGGCGGCCTGGGAGGCTTCGTCCTGCCGATCATGTTCGGCGCCCTGGTGGACCTCACCGGCGTGCGCTCCTCCTGTTTCATGCTGATGTACGGCGTGGTCTGGGTCTCCCTGATCTGGATGTATGTCAGTGAAGTTCGCAAAACCCCGGTCATGGGCCATGGCTCTGCCAGCCCGATGAACGCCAGTTCCGATGCCTGAAGGAGTCTGACCATGTCTGCAACCAAGAATGCCCAGGCAGCCCCGCTGCCCAACAGTGGGCCAGTGATCCACGACTGGCGTCCGGAGGACCCGCATTTCTGGGGTTCCACCGGCAAGGCGATTGCCACCCGCAACCTGTGGATCTCGATCCCGGCGCTGCTCCTGGCGTTTGCCGTATGGATGGTGTGGAGCGCGGTGACCGTGCGCCTGCCGGCCATCGGCTTTGCCTTCACCACCGACCAGCTGTTCTGGCTGGCGGCGCTGCCGGGGCTGTCCGGTGCCACCTTCCGCATCTTCTACTCGTTCATGGTGCCGATCTTCGGTGGCCGGCGCTGGACCGCGCTGAGCACCGCCTCCCTGCTGGCGCCGGCGATCTGGATTGGCTTTGCCGTGCAGGACCCGACCACGCCCTACAGCGTGTTCGTGATCATCGCGCTGCTGTGCGGCTTCGGTGGCGGCAACTTCGCCTCCAGCATGTCCAACATCAGCTTCTTCTTTCCCAAGGCCCAGCAGGGCACCGCACTGGGTCTGAACGCCGGTCTGGGTAACCTCGGCGTATCGGTGATGCAGTTCGGTGTACCCCTGGTGATCGGTGCCGGTCTGTTCGGTGCGGTAGGTGGCAGTGCGCAGAACCTGGCCGACGGTGGCCAGCTGTGGCTGCAGAACGCCGGTTTCATCTGGGTGCCGTTCATCATCGTGGTGACCCTGGCCGCCTGGTTCGGCATGAATGACCTGAGCTCGGCCAAGGCCTCGTTCCGCGAGCAGGCGGTGATCTTCAGCCGCAAGCACAACTGGCTGATGTGCTGGCTGTACCTGGCCACCTTCGGCTCCTTCATCGGCTTTGCCGCCGGCTTCCCGATGCTGATCAAGACCCAGTTTCCGGGTGTCGATCCGCTCAAGTTCGCCTTCCTCGGCCCGCTGGTCGGTGCGCTGATCCGTCCGGTCGGCGGCTGGCTGGCCGACAAGCTCGGCGGCGCGCGCGTCACCCTGTGGAACTTCGTGGTGATGATCGCGGCGGTGTTCGGTGTGCTGCAGTTCCTCCCGCAGAACGGTAGCGAAGGCAACTTCTACGGCTTCCTGGCCATGTTCATGCTGCTGTTCGTCACCACCGGTGTGGGCAACGGCTCCACCTTCCGCATGATCCCGGTGATCTTCCGCACCCTGCACGAGCGCTGGAGCGCCGGCAAAGGCGCGGCGGCACAGGAGCAGGCCGTCAAAGACGCCGGCAAGGAAGCGGCCGCGGTGCTGGGTTTCAGCTCCGCCATTGCTGCCTACGGTGCCTTCTTCATCCCCAAATCCTTCGGCACCTCGATGGCGCTGACCGGCGGCCCGCAAACCGCGCTGTATGTGTTTGTCGGCTACTACGTCAGCTGCATCCTGGTGACCTGGTGGTGGTACTCGCGCAAGGGCGCAGAGACTCCCTGCTAAGACCGGCGCACGCCTAATCGAATGATGACGAGCGCCGGGTTAACCGCCGGCGCTCAGCCTGAGAGGAAAAGAAAATGAGCCACATACTCGACCAGCTGCGTTTCTTCAACCGCAAGCAGGGGGAGTTCGCCGACGGTCATGGCGAGACCCGCAAGGAATCTCGTGACTGGGAGAACGTCTACCGCTCGCGCTGGCAGTACGACAAGATCGTACGCTCCACCCACGGGGTGAACTGCACTGGATCGTGCTCCTGGAAGATCTACGTGAAGAACGGCCTGATCACCTGGGAAACCCAGCAGACCGACTACCCGCGTACCCGCAACGACCTGCCCAACCACGAGCCGCGCGGCTGCCCGCGTGGCGCCAGCTACAGCTGGTACATCTACAGCGCCAACCGCCTGAAATACCCCAAGGTGCGCAAGCCGCTGCTGAAACTCTGGCGTGAGGCGCGCATCAACAAGAGCCCGGTGGAAGCCTGGGCCAGCATCGTCGACGACCCGGTCAAGGCGCAGAGCTACAAGAGCAAGCGCGGCATGGGCGGCTTCATCCGTTCGAGCTGGAACGAGGTCAACGAGATCATCGCCGCGGCCAACGTCTACACCGTCAAGCAGTACGGCCCGGACCGCGTGGTCGGCTTCTCGCCGATCCCGGCCATGTCCATGGTCAGCTATGCCGCGGGCAGCCGTTACCTGTCGCTGATCGGCGGCGTCTGTCTGAGCTTCTACGACTGGTACTGCGACCTGCCGCCGGCCTCGCCGCAAGTCTGGGGCGAGCAGACCGACGTGCCGGAGTCGGCCGACTGGTACAACTCCAACTACATCATTGCCTGGGGTTCCAACGTTCCGCAGACCCGTACCCCGGACGCCCACTTCTTCACCGAGGTGCGCTACAAGGGCACCAAGACGGTGTCGATCACCCCGGACTATTCCGAGGTGGCCAAGCTCACCGACCTCTGGCTCAACCCCAAGCAGGGTACCGACGCCGCGCTGGCACAGGCCTTCGCCCACGTCATCTTCAAGGAATTCCACCTGGAGAAGCCGAGCGAATACTTCCGCGACTACGCCAAGCGCTACACCGACCTGCCGGTACTGGTGCTGCTCAACGAGAAGGACGGCAGCCAGCGCGCCGAGCGCTTCCTGCGTGCCTCGGACCTGGCCGGCAACCTCGGCCAGGAGAACAACCCGGAATGGAAAACCATCGCCGTCGATGCCAATGGCGAACTGGTGTCGCCGCAGGGTTCGATCGGCTATCGCTGGGGCGAGAAGGGCAAGTGGAACATCGAGGCCCGTGAAGGCGGCGCCGGTCGTGAAATTGACCTGAAGCTCAGCCTGATCGACTCCGGCGAAACCGCCGAGGTAGCCTTCCCGTACTTCGGTGGTCAGGTGCACGAGCACTTCACCCACGTAGAAGGCGAGGAAATCCAGCTGCGCCGCGTGCCGGTGCGTTCGATCACCCTGGCCGACGGCAGCACCGCCAAGGTCGCCAGCGTATTCGACCTGATGGCGGCCAACCTCGGTATCGACCGTGGCCTGGGCGGCAGCAACGTGGCGCGCAGCTACGACGACGCCAGCGTGCCGGGCACTCCGGCCTGGCAGGAAAAGATCACCGGTGTCAGCCGCGAGAAGGCGATCCAGATCGCCCGCGAATTCGCCGACAACGCCGACAAGACCCATGGCCGTTCCATGATCATCGTCGGTGCGGCGATGAACCACTGGTACCACATGGACATGAACTACCGTGGCCTGATCAACATGCTGATGTTGTGCGGCTGCGTGGGTCAGACCGGTGGTGGCTGGGCCCACTATGTCGGTCAGGAGAAGCTGCGTCCGCAGTGCGGCTGGCTGCCGCTGGCCTTCGGCCTGGACTGGAGCCGTCCGCCGCGTCAGATGAACGGCACCAGCTTCTTCTACAACCACAGCTCGCAGTGGCGCCACGAGAAGATGAGCATTCACGAGGTGCTCTCGCCGCTGGCCGACAAGTCGCAGTTCCCCGAGCACATGCTCGACTACAACATCCGCGCCGAGCGCGCCGGCTGGCTGCCGAGCGCACCGCAGCTCAACCGCAACCCGCTGCAGATCTGCCGTGACGCCAAGGCCGCCGGCCTGTCGCCGGTGGACTACGTGACCAAGTCGTTGCAGGACGGTTCGCTGCGTTTCTCCTGCGAACAGCCGGACAACCCGGTCAACTTCCCGCGCAACATGTTCATCTGGCGCTCCAACCTGCTGGGCAGCTCGGGCAAGGGCCACGAGTACATGCTCAAGTACCTGCTGGGCACCAAGAACGGCGTGATGAACGAGGACCTCGGCAAGCGCGGTGGCTTCAAGCCGCAGGACGCCGAGTGGCAGGACGAGGGCGCCATCGGCAAGCTCGACCTGGTCACCACCCTCGACTTCCGCATGTCCTCGACCTGCGTGTATTCCGACATCGTTCTGCCGACCGCGACCTGGTACGAGAAGGACGACATGAACACCTCGGACATGCACCCCTTCATCCACCCGCTGTCGGCCGCCATCGACCCGGCCTGGGAAGCGCGTTCGGACTGGGAAATCTACAAGGGCATCGCCAAGAACTTCTCGGAAATGGCCAAGGGGCACCTGGGCGTCGAGCAGGACCTGGTCACCGTGCCGCTGCTGCACGACAGCCCCGGCGAGCTGGCTCAACCGTTCGGCGGTACCGACTGGAAAACCGCTGGCGTCGCGCCGCAGCCGGGCAAGAACTGCCCGAACATGACCGTGGTCGAGCGCGACTACCCCAACACCTACAAGAAGTTCACCTCCCTCGGCCCGCTGCTGGACAAACTCGGCAACGGCGGCAAGGGCATCAACTGGAACACCGAGCATGAGGTCGAGTTCCTCGGCGAACTGAACTACACCGTGCGCGAGGAGGGCGTCAGCCAGGGTCGGCCGAAGATCGAGTCGGCCATCGATGCGGCCGAAGTCATCCTCTCGCTGGCCCCGGAAACCAACGGCCACGTGGCGGTCAAGGCCTGGGCGGCGCTGTCGGAATTCACCGGCCGCGACCACAGCCACCTGGCTCTGCCCAAGGAGCACGAGGCGATCCGCTTCCGTGACATCCAGGCGCAGCCGCGCAAGATCATCTCCAGTCCGACCTGGTCGGGCCTGGAAGACGAGCATGTGAGCTACAACGCCGGCTACACCAACGTTCACGAGTACATCCCGTGGCGCACCATCACCGGTCGCCAGCAGTTCTATCAGGATCACCCGTGGATGCAGGCCTTCGGCGAGCAGCTGCAGAGCTATCGGCCGCCGATCAACACGCGCACCGTCGACTACGTGAAGGGCAAGAAGTCCAACGGCAATCCGGAGATCGCCCTGAACTGGATCACTCCGCACCAGAAGTGGGGTATCCACAGCACCTATACCGACAACCTGATCATGCTCACCCTGAGCCGCGGTGGTCCGATCGTCTGGCTGAGCGAAATCGACGCCAAGAAGGTCGGCATCGAGGACAACGACTGGATCGAGTGCTTCAACGCCAACGGCGCGCTGACCGCCCGTGCGGTGGTCAGCCAGCGTGTCAAGGAAGGCATGGTGATGATGTACCACGCCCAGGAACGCATCGTGAACGTGCCGGGTGCCGAGAGCACCAAGACCCGTGGCGGGCACCACAACTCGGTGACCCGCGTGGTGCTCAAGCCCACCCATATGATCGGTGGCTACGCCCAGCAGGCCTACGGCTTCAACTACTACGGCACCGTGGGCTGTAACCGTGACGAGTTCGTGGTGGTGAGAAAAATGAACAAGGTCGACTGGCTCGACGGCACCGATGTGGGAGGCCTGGGTGGCGACGCCCTGCCGCAACCGCTGCCGACCGAGATCGAGTGAGGAGAACAGACATGAAAATTCGTTCCCAAGTGGGCATGGTCCTGAACCTGGACAAGTGTATCGGTTGCCACACCTGCTCGATCACCTGCAAAAACGTCTGGACCAGCCGTGAAGGCATGGAATACGCCTGGTTCAACAACGTCGAGACCAAGCCCGGCATCGGCTACCCGAAAGAGTGGGAGAACCAGGACAAGTGGAAGGGCGGCTGGGTCCGCAACAAGGACGGCTCGATCAATCCGAAGATTGGCGGCAAGTTCCGCGTGTTGGCGAATATCTTCTCCAACCCGGATCTGCCCTCGATCGACGACTACTACGAGCCGTTCGATTTTGACTACCAGAACCTGCACACCGCGCCGCTGGGTGACCACCAGCCGGTGGCCCGGCCGCGCTCGGTGATCTCCGGCAAGCGCATGGAGAAGATCGAGTGGGGGCCGAACTGGGAGGAGATTCTCGGTACCGAGTTCGCTAAGCGCCGCAAGGACAAGAACTTCGACAAGGTGCAGGCCGATATCTACGGCGAGTATGAAAACACCTTCATGATGTACCTGCCGCGCCTGTGCGAGCACTGCCTCAACCCGGCGTGCGCGGCCTCCTGCCCGAGCGGTGCGATCTACAAGCGCGAAGAAGACGGCATCGTCCTCATCGACCAGGAGAAGTGCCGCGGCTGGCGCATGTGCATCAGCGGCTGCCCGTACAAGAAGATCTACTTCAACTGGAAGAGCGGCAAATCCGAGAAGTGCATCTTCTGCTACCCGCGCATCGAAGCCGGCATGCCGACCGTGTGCTCGGAAACCTGCGTGGGCCGCATCCGCTACCTCGGCGTGCTGCTGTATGACGCCGACCGCATCCATGAAGTGGCCAGCACGCCGAACGAGCAGGACCTGTACCAGAAGCAGCTGGACATCTTCCTCGATCCGTTCGACCCGGCCGTGATCGCCCAGGCGCTGAAGGACGGCGTTCCGCAATCGGTGCTGGACGCCGCGCAGAAATCGCCGGTGTACAAGATGGCGGTGGACTGGAAGCTGGCCCTGCCGCTGCACCCGGAATACCGCACGCTGCCGATGGTCTGGTACGTGCCGCCGCTGTCGCCGATCCAGAACGCCGCCACTGCCGGCAGCGTGAGCATGGACGGCGTGCTGCCGGACGTGGACAGCCTGCGCATTCCGCTGCGCTACCTGGCCAACCTGCTCACCGCCGGCGACGAGAAGCCGGTCAAGCTGGCCCTCAAACGTCTGCTGGCCATGCGTGCCTACAAGCGTGCCGAGCAGGTCGACGGCGTGCAGGACCTCAAGGTGCTGGAGTCGGTGGACCTCTCCGTGGCGCAGGTGGAAGACATGTACCGCTACCTGGCGATTGCCAACTACGAAGACCGCTACGTGGTGCCTTCGGCCCACCGTGAAGAGGCCATGAGCGACGCCTTCGCCGAGCGCTCGGGCTGTGGCTTCAGCTTCGGCAGCGGCTGCAGCGGCTCGTCGGACACCAACATGTTCGGCGCCAAGAAGGCCAACAAGCGCGACGTGCTGAAAACCGTCCAGCTGTGGGAGGAATGAGCATGCAAATCCTCAAGGTGATTTCCCTGTTGCTGGATTACCCGACCGAGGCGCTGCAAGGCGCCCGCGACGAGCTCAGCGAAGCCATCGGCCGCGCCCGCGAGATCAGCCCCGAGCAGCGCACCGCGCTGATCGCGCTGCTCGACGAGCTGGCCGGCGGTGACGTGATGGACGTGCAGGAACGCTACAGCGAGCTGTTCGACAAGGGCCGCTCCCTGTCGCTGCTGTTGTTCGAACACGTGCATGGCGAGTCGCGCGACCGTGGCCAGGCCATGGTCGACCTGATGGGTCAGTACCAGGACGCCGGGTTCGCCATCGACGTGCGCGAACTGCCCGATTACATCCCGTTGTACCTCGAGTACCTGGCTACCCGCGAGGATCTCGAGGCCCGCGAGGGCCTGGCCGATGTATCCCATCTGCTGGCGCTCCTCGCGGCCCGACTGGTCGAGCGTGACAGTCCCTATGCCGCCTGTTTCCAGGCCCTGCTGCAGATTGCCGGCGTGCAGCCGCAGCAGGCCGTGGCCGAGGTACGTGAGCAGGTCGCCGCCGAAGTGCGCGACGACTCGCTCGAAGCCCTCGACAAGATCTGGGAAGAAGAGGCCGTGGACTTCATGCAGGCCGAGCAGCAGGACCGCTGCCCGAGCCAGACCACGCTGCCGGGCAAGGCGCGTGAAGAAGTGCCGGTGCCGCTGCACTGGGTGGATTTTAAGCTAGAAGGACAGGCCGCCGCGCCTGCCCAGGAGGTGCGCAATGTCTAACCTGAACCTGCTGGCCTTCGGCCTGTATCCCTACATCGCCCTGGCCATCTGCCTGATCGGCAGCTGGGCACGCTTTGACCTGTCGCAGTACAGCTGGAAGGCTGGCTCCAGCCAGATTTTCAATCGCACCCCGGCCGAGCAGCGTTATATGCGCGCGGCCAGCAACCTGTTCCACGTCGGCGTGCTGTTCGTGCTGGCGGGTCACTTCGTCGGTCTGCTGACGCCGGCCTCGGTCTATCACCATGTGATCAGCACCGAGAACAAGCAGCTGCTGGCGATGGTCTCCGGTGGCCTGTTCGGCGGCCTGTGCCTGATCGGTCTGCTGATGCTGCTCAAGCGTCGCCTGTGCGATGACCGCGTGCGCGCCAGTTCCAGCTTCTCCGACACCATGATTCTGGTCGTGTTGCTGGCGCAGTTGCTGCTCGGTCTGGGCACCATCTACGCCTCGACCCACCACATGGATGGCTCGGTGATGGTGATGCTGGCCGACTGGGCCCAGTACACCGTCACCCTGCAGCCGGTGAAGGCCGCCGCGAGCATTGCCCCGGTCAGCCTGGTGTACAAGCTGCACGTGTTCCTCGGCCTGACCCTGTTCGTGCTGTTCCCCTTCACCCGCCTGGTGCACATCGTCAGTGCCCCGGTGTGGTACCTGGGCCGGCGCTATCAGATCGTGCGTCAGAAAGGTTGAGCTTTGTTTGGATCGGCTGCGCCTCGGCCAGCCGATCCACCTGACCCGCTACGAGGATGGAGAGCGCCGTGTGTAGCGTCTCCATCGCCAAACGAATGTGTGGAGGTGTGAAATGGGTTGTGGATGCGGTGGTAACGGAAGTGGTGGTGGCTGCGCCGGTGGCGCAGCCAAGGAAGTGCCGCTGGATGTGCAGCAGGCGGGTGTACAGGCCTTCGAGCCGGTCGTCAGTGAAGCCAGCGAGACCGAGCAGGAGCAGGAAGACGAGCCCGCCTCAGGGCCGGAGCTGATCGTCACCAGCGAGCAGGAATGGCCGCGGATCAAGGTCAATGGCGTGGCGCTGGCTCAGGAGGCGATTGCCCAGGAGCTGCAGTACCACCCGGCCAGCACCCGCCAGGAGGCGATTTTCCTCGCCAGTCAGGCGCTGGTGCTGCGCGAGCTGATCCAGCAGCGCATCGCCGAGCTGGACCTTAAGGTAGACGTGGCGGCCGGCGAGAGCGAAGAAGAGGCACTGACGCGCACTCTTCTGGAGCGTGAAGTCCCGCTGCCGCATGCCGATGAAGCGGTTTGCCGGCAGTATTTCGAACGCAACCGCCAGCGCTATGCCAGCGCGCCATTGCTGGCCGCCCGGCATATCCTGCTGGCCTGTGCGGCGGATGACGCCGAACAGCGCAGCGAGCTGCGCGACCAGGCCGAGGCCTTGCTGGCCCAGCTGCGGGTCGATGGCACGCGCTTTGCTGAACTGGCGCTCGCCCATTCGTCCTGCCCCTCGAAAGAGCAGGGCGGTGCACTGGGCCAGATCAGCCAGGGGCAGACGGTGCCAGAGTTCGAGCGTCAGCTGTTCCGCCTGCCGCTGGGCCTGGCCGGCCAGCCGCTGGAAAGCCGCTATGGTTTCCACGTGGTGTGGGTCGATCAGCGCATCGAAGGCCAGTTGTTGCCGTTCGAGCTGGTGCAGGGATCCATCCGAGCCGAGCTGGATCAGCGCGTCTGGCAGGTGGCGGTGGCGCAGTACCTGAAGAACCTGGTCAGCATGGCCGACATTCAGGGAATTGTTTTGGATGGCGCCGAATCGCCATTGATGCAATAAAGACTCATGTAATAGAGAAAGACAGCGCCAGCGCGGCTGGCGCCTGATTCGTAGCCGGCGGGCAAAACGTGGCGGGGAGCGAGGCATGATGGACAGACAACTGCAGGATGGCTTTGGCCGCAGCATCGAGTACCTGCGCCTGTCGGTGACCGACCGTTGCGATTTCCGCTGCGTCTACTGCATGGCCGAGGACATGACCTTCCTGCCGCGCCAGCAGGTCCTCAGTCTGGAGGAAATCGAGCGGGTGGCGGCACTGTTCGTCGCCAACGGGGTGAAGAAGATTCGCCTGACGGGTGGCGAGCCGCTGGTACGCCAGGGCATCGTCGGCCTGTGCGAAAGGATCGCCGCGCTGCCGGGCCTGCGCGAACTGGTGATGACCAGCAACGGTTCGCAGCTGGGCAAACTGGCGCGGCCGCTGGCCGAGGCCGGGGTCAAACGCATGAACATCAGCCTGGATAGCCTGGATGCCGACAAGTTTCGCGCTATCACCCGCACCGGCGACCTGGCCCAGGTGCTGGCCGGAATCGAGGCCGCCAGCAGCGCCGGCTTTGCCCGGGTCAAACTCAACGCGGTGGTGATGCAGGGCCGCAATGCCGACGAGGTGGTCGATCTGGTCGACTTTGCCGTCAATCGCGGCCTGGACATCAGCTTTATCGAAGAGATGCCGCTAGGCGAGGTGGGCCGCTCGCGTGGCGAGAGTTTCTGTTCCAGCGACTGGGTGCGCGAACGTATCGCCGAGCGCTACAGTCTGGTCGACAGCGCCGAGCAGAGCGGCGGGCCGGCACGCTACGTGCGCCTGAAAGACTTCCCCGACAGCCGCATCGGCTTCATTTCGCCCCATAGCCACAATTTCTGTAGTACCTGCAACCGCGTGCGTCTGACCGCCGAAGGGCGCCTGTTGCTGTGCCTGGGGCACGAAAACTCCATCGACATGCGCGCTTTGTTGCGCCGCTACCCGGAAACCGACCAGCCCCTGCTCGACGCCCTGCAGGCGGCCCTGGCCCGCAAGCCGCTACGCCACGAGTTCAGCGTGGGCGGCGAGGTGCAGGTGCTGCGCTTCATGAATGCCAGCGGCGGCTGAAAGGCTGTCGCGCGATTTCATACCCTCCCTTTGGGGCGCTTTGGCGCCCCATTTTTTTGCGGCAGTCGCGCTTTCTGGTGATTTTTGGTCGGCGTTTATCCGGGCTTGACTGCAATCAAGTTGGCCACTTTGATTACTCGTAGATTACCCATCATCTAGTGTCTGTTACTAAATCCACCAACAGCATATGGTGTTTTAGGGGGTGTCTATGCGTGACCTGTCCGAGGCTGGACTGCCAGCATTGCTGTACAAGCGCGATGGCAGTGAGGTGTGTTTCGATGCCGAGAAAATCGCCCGCGCGATTGCCGCTGCCGGGCAGGCCACCGGTGAGTTCGCGGCGGAGGAAACCGAGGCGCTGACCGTCGCGGTGCTGCAGCGGCTCAAGGGTATCCGCGCCCTGGATGTCGAGCAGGTGCAGGACCGCGTCGAGCGGGTGCTGATGGACGCCGGCTTCTACGCCACCGCGCGGGCCTACATCGTCTACCGCGAGCGCCACGGCCGCCTGCGCCGCGAGCGCAAGACACTGGTGGATGTGGCGTCCTCGATGAACGAGTACCTCAAACGTGAAGACTGGCGCGTGCAGGCCAATGCCAATCAGGGCTATTCCCTGGGCGGACTGATTCTCAACGTGGCGGGAAAGGTCACCGCCAACTACTGGCTCGACGAGGTCTACAGCCCGGAGATCGGCTGGGCCCACCGCGAGGCCGACTTGCATATCCATGATCTCGACATGCTCGCCGGCTACTGCGCCGGCTGGTCACTGCGCACCCTGTTGCACGAGGGTCTCAATGGTGTGCCGGGGCGGGTCGAGGCGGGTCCGCCCAAGCACCTGTCCAGCGCCTTGGGGCAGATGGTCAACTTCCTCGGTACCCTGCAGAACGAGTGGGCCGGGGCCCAGGCGTTCAGCTCCTTCGATACCTATCTCGCGCCCTATGTGCGCAAGGACAGCCTGAGCTTCGAGCAGGTGCGCCAGTCGCTGCAGGAGTTCATCTACAACCTCAATGTGCCGTCGCGCTGGGGCACCCAGACGCCCTTCACCAACCTGACCTTCGACTGGGTCTGCCCGGAAGACCTGCGCGAGCAGGTGCCGGTGATCGGCGGGCAGGAGATGCCGTTCTGCTACGGCGAACTGCAGGCCGAGATGGAGCTGATCAACCGCGCCTACATCGAGGTGATGATGGCCGGCGATGCCAAGGGCCGGGTGTTCACCTTTCCGATTCCGACCTACAACATCACTCATGATTTCCCGTGGGACAGCGAAAACGCCACGCGCCTGTTCGAGATGACGGCGCGCTATGGCCTGCCGTACTTCCAGAACTTCCTCAACTCGGACATGCAGCCCAACCAGGTGCGCTCGATGTGCTGCCGCCTGCAGCTGGACGTGCGCGAGCTGCTCAAGCGGGGCAACGGCCTGTTCGGCTCGGCCGAGCAGACCGGCTCGCTGGGCGTTGTGACGATCAACTGCGCGCGCCTGGGCTATCTGTATCGGCTGGACTGGGAAGGGCTGATCCTGCGCCTGGACGAGCTGCTGCAGCTGGCCTACGAGAGCCTGGAGGTCAAGCGCAAGGTCATCCAGCATCACATGGACGCCGGGCTGTACCCGTACACCAAGCGTTACCTCGGCACGCTGCGCAATCACTTCTCCACCATCGGGGTGAACGGCCTGCACGAGATGCTGCGCAACTTCACCTGCGATCAGGAAGGCCTGCACACCGACGCCGGCCGCGAGCTTGCGATCCGTCTGCTCGACCATGTGCGTGGGCGGCTGGTGCAGTTCCAGGAGGACAGCGGCCACCTGTACAACCTCGAAGCCACCCCGGCCGAAGGCACCACCTATCGCTTCGCCAAGGAAGATAAAAAGCGCTTCCCCGACATTCTTCAGGCCGGATCGAACGAGGCACCGTACTACACCAACTCCTCGCAGTTGCCGGTGGGCTTTACCAGCGATCCGTTCGAGGCGCTGGAACTGCAGGATGCCCTGCAGTGCAAGTACACCGGCGGCACGGTGCTGCACCTGTACATGGCCGAGCGGATTTCCTCGGCGCAGGCCTGCAAGCAGCTGGTGCGCACGGCACTGGGGCGTTTCCGCCTGCCGTACCTGACCATTACCCCGACTTTCTCGATCTGCCCGGTGCACGGCTACCTGGCCGGCGAGCACGAGTTCTGTCCGAAATGCGATGAAGTGCTGCTGCAGCGCCAGCAGGCCTGTAGCACCTGCGCCTGATACCGACATTCACCCACAGCAAGGAGCAACACCATGAGCCAAGCCATGCAACTGCCAGAAGCCCAACGCCAGCGCTGCGAAGTCTGGACCCGCGTGATGGGCTACCACCGCCCCGTGGCGGCCTTCAATCCGGGCAAGCAGTCCGAGCACCGCGAGCGCCAGCACTTCTGCGAACCCAAATAGGCAGCCAGCGTCGCCATCCAGCCAGGCCCGTGCATTGCTATGCGCGGGCCTTGTTTTTGGTGGGCAATGGTTCGTATGGCATACCGGAGAGTCAGATCTGCGCGCTGGAAACCTGACTTTTCGATAACGTCGCAAGGGCTCAAGCACGCCTCATGCGTCGGAATAAGGGAGTAGTCCGCATATTTAATAGCGATCAATAAATAATACTTGAGTGAACGACAGCCTCAGCGCTAGCATCAGCCCTGACCGTTGCAGTGTTACGGCAAGTTGAACATATCCCCCGTACAGGGTGTGAATGCCAGACAGGGAAGCCCGAGACTCATGAGCAGGATGTTCCATTCGCGTAGCGATCTACTCAAACTCCTTGAACTCGCCCAGTTCTGCATCAAGGCCAGCAGTGACCCATCCGAGGTGGAACAGGTGGTCGAGTTGGCCAGGGGCGTGATTCCGTTCAGCTCCATGGTCATCTGCCTGGACAACGCGGCCACGCTGGAGCTCAAGGCTACCCAGCAATTACTGAATTACGGCTACAGCCCCGAGTGGGTCGAGTTGTATTTCCGCCATTCGTACCAGTTGCAAGATCCGATCCTGCATCAGGCTCAGCGCACTGCGGGGGCCTTTTCCTGGGCGCAGGGGTATCAGCAGTGCAGTGCAGCCAGTGATGAGTTTCTGCGCGTTTCCCACGAATTCGTCGGCAGTAACGGCTTGGCCTGCTCGGTTGTGGGGCGCGCCGACCGCAGCACGACCTTGATTTCGATGTCGTTGCCGGAGAGCGAGGGTGCCGATGAGTATGTGGACGCCCTGGCATATCTGGCGCCGCACGTTCACGAAATCTTCAATCGGCGTGGCGCGCTGAATCGCAGTAGCCTGATGGCACCGGATATTTCAGCGCGCGAGCAGGAGGTGCTGCATTGGGCCAAGGAAGGCAAAAGCACCTGGGATATTTCCAACATCCTCAGTATTTCCGAACGAACGGTGAAGTTTCACTTCGGCAATATCTTTCGCAAACTTGACGTGCTGAATCGCTCCCAGGCGATTGCCAAGGCTATTCATTACGGGGTGATCGCGGTTTAGATGGCTTTGCGTGTGCGATGCTCTGGCTGATTCTGGGGGAGCAGGTCAGCACTGTAAAAGGGCGCTGCCGTTTGCATGAAAACTTGCAGATCAATGCGTACCGCCAGCGTCTGGACGCCATCCGGCATCTGCACTATTGGGCCGAGGCGTTCACACGGCAAACCTTTTTTCTGCAGCAGGCGATAGATCGGCTCGGCGACAACCACGAACCAGTAGCGACAGTGTGTGCGCATCGACTGCTCGATGATGCCCTTGATCAGTTGGTCGAACACACCATAGCGACCATGGATAGTGCGCCCACGATGTTTGCGCTCGACGGCCAGACGGGAGACTTCAAGGCTGTCCTGGGGAATATCGGCCGCAGCCCCGGACTCGAGCAGGAAGCTGAAGCATTCGCTAAGCATCCACGGCTGGCCATAGGGTGTAATACGCAGATAGCCGGCTACCTGCCATTGATGAATGACTGCGACATGCACGCTGCCCTCATCGAATCCATCGCGTTCCTGTCCGTCGGCGCTGCACTTTACCCACTGCAGTTCATGGGCGAAAACGCGCTCGCGCAACTCGCGACAGGCCTGGATCTGCTGTAGCTCCGGACTGACGAGCAACTGATAAGTCTGTGCATGAACCTGTTGCGTAAGCATGTGTCTGCTCCCTGGCCAGTGACGTGGAGTCGGACTGTAGGAGCGCGCAGAGCGGCCTGGCAGCTGTCTGTTCGGGCAGTTGCCAGGACTCTCAGGTGGATGCAGGAGCGGTCAGGGCTTGCTGATTGGGAAGCTGGGGTAGGGGGTCTTGAACTGGATGTTCGGGCTCAGTTCCGTGAGTAGCGGGTTGACCTTAAGCAGAGTAATGCGCCATTTCCCTGGTGCGATCGATTTCAAACCAAGGGTGTTGTTGCTAATGAACAGCTGCGGCCCAGGCGTGGGGTCGAACGGTTGTGGCTCACCCGATACGGCCGTGATGTCCTGGTGCACCAGAACGTTGAAGTTCAGCTCGATGGTACCGGTTCCGGCCAGTCGCCCAGCTTGGTACTTGCTGATGTAAGGGGCGCTCAGGGAGAACGATGCATTCTGGCGAATGCTGGCCAGTCCTTGGGTGGCAATGCTGAGCGCGGAGGCCCGTCCACTGGAGAGCTTTCCGCCGATATCGATGAAGATGCTGTCATCGACTGTTTCGTCAAAGCAGGCCTTGACGTTGTCCAGCGTGCCCGGCTGCAGCTTCTGGTTGGAGGCTTCGGGGATGCAGAGGAAAAAGCGCCGGACGATCTGGTTAGCTTCAAAGTAGGCGGACTGCTTGGCCAGGCTTTCACTGATAAAGGTCAGATTGGCCAACTGCTCGATCATATTGTTCGGAACGCCCGGGCGAGCCGGTTCGGCCTGGGCGATACCGCTACCGCTGAAGCCAATGGCCATCAGCAGTACAGTGGTCTTCAAACTCCGATGCATGCATAACTCCTTGTAGGGCAATGGGTGGGGTGCTTTAACGCGTAGACACAGCGCTCGTTGCTGCATGAGCATTGAGCCGCGTCCAACCTCGTACGTCGTATTCGAGGGAGGAATCTTTGAAAATGGTGAAGTTCGGACAGGCGAAACGAATGCAGCCGACCCGGGTCAGGACCGGCTTGAAGGTCGGCAGGTCGGCACTGGCCAGCGCGCAGCTGATTTGCTTGATGGCGCGGAAAATCTTCACATTCAGTTGGGTATCACTGTCACCGATCATCTTGTGCAGACATTCGCGCTCAATCCAGCCGAGGCTGAGCGGGTCGTAGCTGCTGTTACCGTTGAGCCAACGCTGCTCTTGTTGCTGGCAGAACTCTCGGGCGAGCAAGAGCAGCACGTAGTGATGTACCCGTTCACCGAGATCCAGCCGCTGTGCTCCCTGTTCGATCTGCAGGCGCACATGCCAGTCGTCCGCACTGACGTGGAAGATGAAACGCGGCTGTTCGTGATGTTCCGGCAGTGGGTTGTTCAGTAGTGAGTTGCTCAGCAGTGGGTCGGACAGCAGGGGGACACCGCTACTGGCTGGCACGCTGCTGGTCAGGCGAGTGGGACTGAGTCCGGGACCGTCGGGTGGCAAACCGGTCAGTTGGCTGATCGCTTCGGCATAACGGCAAATGTCCTGCTGATCAGGTGTGGCGTAGTTCTGCAGCAGCTGGCTGAGCCCTAGGGTGTTGGTCCCGGCGACAATGCTGCCGTGTATGAAGTGCGCGCCATTGGCTATGGCGGACATGCTGTTGACGATGGCCAGGCCGTGTCGATTACCGGCCATGAACCCCAGACTCAGCTTGCTGTCGGCGAAACTGTTCAGTTGCTTTCCCAGGTGGCTGAACAGATTGCCGGTGCCCAGTGGCGTGAGCCGTGCCTGCTCGTCGCAAAGGGTGATGCGGGTAAAGCGAAATTGCCTGGCAAGCTCTATGCAGGTTTGTAGCTGCGAGGTTGAGGCGCCCGGAGCATCACGCAACAGCAGGCACAAGGGCGGGGGCTGGTCAGGCAGTTGTTCGAGCAGGCTGAGTAGGCGCTCCAGCTGCTGACTGCTGCTCTGGCAGTCTTCACGATCTACCAGCAGATGCAACTGCAGGCCAAAGCGGGCGGGGCTGTCAGTTAAACGTCTGAGCGTGTCGATCTCGCACAGGCGTGGATTTTCCAGCCAGGGCATGACATCCGGCGCCGAGTGGTTGAGAGCCTCCAGCAATGCCAGTACATGATTGCCGGCCGATAGTTCGCCGAGCACCATGTCGGTGAAGGGAGTTTTCAGCAGGTTGTCGATGCAGTGCTGCAGCCCTTGCCCGTTGCCTGTGTGGTTAATCAGAGCAGGCGTGTGGTCGACGCAGCCGCGAAACTGTTCCGGCAGGGCGAAGCGGTTCCACTCACTGGCCTGACAGAACTGCTGCAGTACGGTCATATCCTGCTGGCTCATGGCGCCTCCTCGGCGATAGCCGCTTGGCGCGTTGAGCCGGTTATACGTGGCGAGTACAGGGTATTGCTTAGCAGTAGTCCGAGCAGCGCGCACCAGATCAGGACGAATCCTGTCAGCTTGAGCGTGCTGAATCGCTCGTCGAAGAGGGTGACGGCCAGAACGAACATCAGCGTGGGATTGAGGTACTGGAGAAAGCCGATCGTGGTTAGCGAGAGTGCTTTCACCGAGGCGATATACAGCCACATCGGCACGGTCGTTATCAGACCCAGAAGCAATAGCCACAGCCAATCCACAGGACGCAGGCTGGTGCTCACCGAGGCTCCCCAGTGGTTTAGCAGCAACAGTGCCGTGGCAGGAATGGCAGCCAGCGCGGTTTCGACGCCTAGACCAATCAGTGCCGGAGTTTCGGCGCGCTTTTTGACAGCGCTGTAAAGCGCGAACGTGCTGGCGATGATCAGGCCGGTCCAGGGAATCTGCAGGTTCTGTTCCCCTGTGACGACAAGCATGACGCCGCCCAGGCACAGGGCACTGGTGAGTTGCTCGCGGCGGCTCCAGCGTTCCCCGAACAGCAGGTGGGCGAGTGCCACACTGAGCAAGGGCGAAAGGTAGTAACCCAGGCTGGCATCCAGCAGACGGTTCTGTGCCACAGCCCAGATCACCAGGAACCAGTTGCTGGCGATCAGCGCACTGCTGAGCAGCAATCGCCAGCGCTCACCGCCCGAGCGCAGTGTTCGCCAGGTCACGGCCAGGCTGCCGCCCAGCCACAGCAGGAGTGCACACCAGACCAGTGAGCCCAGCACCCGGTAGGCAAAGACGTCCCAAACCGGGACATGCTCAAGCGCCTTGAATACCAGTGTGGCGGAGGCCCAGAGCACAAACGCCGAGATATTCAGGAGCAAGGCACTGCGCGGACAGGTGACGGTAGTCAGCGAGAACATGCTGGGCATGGCGTGTCTCTCTCAGCCCCGGGTAAGGCTGATCTTGCCCACGGCCTGGCCGCTTTCGGCATAGGCATGGGCGGCGGCGATCCGGGGAAAATCGAATGACTGCGGATCAAGCAATGGTCGCAGCCTGCCGCTCTCTGCCAGATGGGCAATTTGCCCGAGAATGAATCCATGCTGCTGCATGCCTATGCCGGTGGCCATTGGCCAGGACATGTTCACGCAGTGAATACTCTGTTTGCGCGCCCAGGCCAGTGTCAGGTCGAGCTTGCCGAGTGCCAGCACGCTGATGATGGTGCCGCCCACCCGCGCCGCCAGCAGGCTTTGCTCGAAGGTTGCACCGCCGACGGTATCGACCACGACGTCGAAGCCACGGCCGCCTGTGTACTGCTCGACGTACTGCTCAACCGTCATGCTGCGGTAGTTGATGGTGATATCGGCGCCATATTCACGTGACAGGGCGGCTTTTTCCGGCGAGCTGACCGTGGTGAAGACTTTCGCGCCTTTCCACTTGGCCAGTTGCGCAGCGATATGGCCCACACCGCCTGTTCCGGCATGCACCAGTACCCGATCACCTGGTTGGATATCTGCCTGGTCGATCAGCCCTTCCCAGGCGGTAATGGCCACCAATGGCAGCACTGCCGCTTCTGCCATCGACAGGTTGGCGGGTTTGTGGGCGACCAGTGCGGCATCGACCTGCATGAAATCGGCAAGCGCGCCCTGGCGGCCACGCACGCCACCGGCACAGCCGTAGACCTGATCACCGACGGCAAAGCCAGTGACGTCTTCACCCACGGCACTTACCGTCCCGGCAAAGTCGCCGTGCAGGATGGCGGGAAAGTCGTGGGTGAAGCCGGGGAAATCGCCGCGACGGATCTTGTAATCCAGCGGGTTGATACTGCTGGCGGCAATGGCGACCAGCAGTTGGCCTTTGCCGGCCTTGGGGGTCGGTAGCTCGACCTGTTCGAAAATATCAGTGGGGCCGAACTGGTTGATCACAAAAGCTTGCATGGCGAGTTCTCGTAGAGGGCACTGATGAAGTTGTGCATCAGGTCATTGCACAGATGCGGGATTTCGCTGTGCGGGCAATGCCCGCAGTCACTGAGCTGGACGACCTGCACTGGCGCAGGAGAAAACACCTGCGGTGTGCACGAGCTGGCATTGATGAAGGCATCGTTCTGGCCCTGCAGCAGCAGGGTGGGTACCCCACTGGTGGCAAGCAGCGCTACTTCATCGGCAAAGGCTCCAGTGGCCAGACTGGCGCCCAGGGCTGAGCGCACGTTCGGGTCGGTAGCGCGGATAAAGTGGGCGAGGGTGGCCAACAGGTGTTCCGTCGAGTTGCCCTGGCTGATGAACGCTTTGGCCAGTCGTGTCACTTGCGGGTTGTCCAGGGCGGCCTGAAATACCAGACCACCGGTAGGTTCAGGGTGAAACAGTTGTGCTGCCAGCTGGCTGTTGAACGGCGGGGCGCCTAGCAGGATCAGTCCACGCGCGCCCGTTAGCCGAGGTAGTGCTTCGATAGCGGCATGACCGCCGAGGCTGTGGCCTACCAGCGCAAAGTCGTGCAGCTGCATCTGCCGGACAAAGGCGACGAGCACGTCGGCGTATCCCGAGAAGCTGTAGTCAGCCGGTGGCAAGGCATCTGACTGACCATGGCCAGGCCAGTCAACGGCGAGCAGACGATAGTGTTCGCCGAGTTCGGCAAACTGTTCAGTGAAGGCGGCTGCGGCTGAGGAATTACCGTGCAGCAGGATGACTACAGGACCGCTGCGGCGGTTGTCGAGGTAGTGCAATCGTCCCTGTGGTAACTGGATGAATAAAGACTTCATGGCGTTGTCTCTGTCGCTGGGTGAAGAGTCAGCAGGGTTTGCTGTAGCTTGCGCTGGAGCAAATGGATGCGGGCTTCACTCATCAGCGGTTTGGCAAAGGTGAAACACAGCGACAGGGCGCCCTGGAAGCGTGTTAGGTGCAAAGCCACGGCAAAGTTGCCGGCAACGCGTGACGCGACATTCGCGTAGTCGTGGATCTGCAGATGCCGACGGGGCGAAAAATGGATGCTGCCGTGGTTGGTCAGGGCAATGCCCTGACTGAAGTGCTGCTGCTGACGCAGGAGCTCAATGGCGCTGCGACGGGCTACCAGGCCGATGTCTGGCTGACGCAGAGCCTGCATGGGCAGACTGGTGCGCAGTTGCTGCTGATAGTCTCTGGCCACATCGAGCAATGGACGATTGGCCACGGCCAGGCATTGGTGGGCTACGCCGATAAAACAGCCGATGCTGCTACTTGCGATCGTGCGTGCGGCGCGTTGACGGAGCGATACGGCGGTGCCGATGCGGATCTGCGTGCCGAGGCCAATATCCTGTGCGGACTTGAGCAAGGCGCCAGCCAGTAACGAGTTCAGGCTCAATTGCTGCTGGCCGGCGAGGTTTTGCAGGTGACTGCTCAGCCCCTTGGGCAGCAGAAGTCGGCTGACTCCCGTGGTTCGCTGCTCAAGCGCCAGTGTCTGCAGGAAAGGCATGGGCGGCGGTGTCGTACACGCGTGAGCTGGCGTGGTGGCGGCCGTCAGATGCTCCTCCAGCGCCTCTGGCAGCAGTTCGGCAGTGCGTTGTAACGCCAGACCGCCATACAGGCGCTCGCAGTCTTCCAGCAGTTCATCCAGCAACTGCACGAGGCTGGCAGCATCGACAATGGCATGATGACAGGTCAGCAGCAGGTGGTGCCGATCTGCTTGCGAATTGCTGAGTACCAGCAGGCGCCAGAGCTGGCGGCTGGGGTCGAGCACCTGACCGAGCTGTTGCTGAAGCAACTCATTGGGTTGCAAATTCTCTGGGCTTGCCACGCACTGCACATCAATCTGCGCAAAGGGCACGTCCGTACAGAAGTGCAGGGCGTTTGAGTGCTCCACGATGCGGCTGTGCAACAGCGGATGGCGTGCATGCAGGGCGGCAGCCGCGCGTTGTATCACTTCGGCGGACAAGGCACCGCTCAGGCTCAACAGACTGGTGGTTTGCGTCGTGCCGTTGAGCTGGTGCATCAAGGCCATGCTGGTCTCGATTTGCCCGAGAGGGCGACCGGTGACGGTTGTCATGCGTGCTCTCCTTAGCCGGCAAGTCGTGCGTGTGGCTGCAGCTCAGGCACGTAGTGGTACGTCAGGTGCTGACGGAGTGCGTCGAGATCATCCAGGTGACCGCGTTGCTCGATGAACAGATCAGGGCGCACCAACAGGTATTCGCCATCCTCCAGCTGCCAGGCCTTGCGCAAGCAATGGTGGGGGTCTGGCAGTATCTGACCGAAGGCAAGCGAGCCCTCTGCCGCACTGATGACCTGGATTTGCACGTTTGCCTGCAAGGGTGCCAGCGCATCGTGCAGGTTCTGCAGCACAGTCGCCGATGGCAGCACATGACTGGCCAGGAGCAAGGTGTGATGCGCCTGGCCAACGGCCTGCAGGCTGTCTGGTAGCCCTGCGCTGTTGCAGGCGTAAGGCAGCATGCAGCCGCTGTCCAGTGAACCTTTGGGCGCGCCGTAACGCAGAGTCAGGCCGGCCGTTTCGAGCGGAAACTGACGAATGAATGGGCGGTTTCGCAGCAGTGGCAGGTAGTGCTGCTCGTCGGCAGGCAAGTGGCGATCCAGGCGGGCGATCAGCGATGTCGACTTGTCGGTTTTGGCCAGCAGGGTATGGGTGTTTTGCTCCCGCTCGATGGCATAAGACTGCAGGAGGGCATCGCTGCCTATGCCGTTGATGGCATAACCCAGCTTCCAGCCAAGGTTGAAGGCGTCGGCAATGCCGGAGTTCATGCCAAATCCGCCGATGGGGCTGAACATGTGGGCGGCATCGCCGGCGAGAAATACACGTTCCTGGCGGATGGTGGATGCCGAGCGGTTATAGAAGGGGGCGCTGGAGAGCCATATCGGGTCGCTGACCTGCAGACCGGGTATCTCGTAGCGGGCAATGTAGTCGCGGATCTCTTGCAGGCTGGGCTTGTAGCCAGGTGGGCACTGCTCCGCCACCTTGATTACGATGCGGTGATAGCCATTCTTGAGTGGCAAGAGAATCAGGAAGCCATCATCACGGATGAAGTAGAAGCCTTGTTGATGTTCGCCGTCCCAGTGGATACACAGGTCGGCGAGGATGAAGTGCATGTTGTAGTCATAACCGGTAAAGCCGAGACCCAATGCATTGCGTACCTTGCTTAAACCTCCATCGCAGCCAACCACGTAGGCATAGCGTTGTCGACGGGTCTGGTTACCTTCGCGCAGTTCGACCTCAACCTGTTCGTCATGGGTCTGCAGCCCGAGCAGTTCGCAGTCGCGCTCGATGTAATGGCCCAGATCGTTGAGCCGTTGTTCCAGAACGGCCTCGGTGTCAGGCTGCGGCAGCATGAGAAAGTACGGGTACTTGCTCGGTAACCTGGAGAAGCGTGCACGGGTCAGAGGCTGATTGTGATAGAGCAGATTGATGACTTCGGTCTTGTGTCCCTTGGCGACCAGTTCAGTCGCCAATCCGAGGTCATTGAGCAGGGTCAGTGAGGCAGGATTGACACTCAATGCTTTTGAACCGGAAGGTTCTTTCGGACGCTTTTCAATCAAGCGAAAAGCAATGCCGAAGCGTTGCAGCTGCAATGCCAGGGTCATGCCTGTCGGTCCGCCGCCGACAATCAATACTTGCGCGTTCATCTGCTCGACTCCTTCATGGCCGGTGGTTGGCCGGCAGCTCGGTGGAGCCGCCGGCAGCATGCGACTCAGATGTTGGTGCCTTTGAGGATGGCGTCTGGGTAGCGTTTACCGGCGATGGCCTGGGGCGCGAAGATCCTGCCAAGCATGGCGCAGGCGGCGGCGTCGAGCTTGACCTGCTGGGCTGCAAAGTTCCCTTCCAGGTATTTGATGCGCTTGGTGCCGGGGATCACATGCAGGTTCTCGTATTGCTCCAGCAGCCAGGCCAGGGCCAGTTGCGCCGGGGTGCAGTTGAGTTCCTGACTGAGTTCTTCCAGCGCGCGAACCAGTTGCAGGTTGCTATCGAGGTTCTCACCCTGGAAGCGCGGCAGCTTGGCGCGGAAGTCGTTCTCGGCGCTGGCCTGCTCGATGTGCTGCTTGGTGATGGCGCCGGTGAGGAAGCCGCGACCCAATGGGCTATAGGCCACCAGGGCGATGTTCAGGTTTTGCAGGATGGGCAGAATGCTGTCTTCCAGGTCGCGAGACCACAGCGAGTACTCGCTTTGCAGGGCGGCGATAGGATGTACCGCATGGGCCTTGCGCAGGGTGTCGGCGGAAACTTCCGAGAGGCCGATGGCTTTGATCTTGCCTTCCTGAACCAGCTCGGCCATGGCACTGACGGTTTCTTCGATTGGCGTATTGGGATCGCGGCGGTGTACGTAGTACAGATCGATGCACTCGGTGTTGAGGCGTTTAAGCGAGGCTTCACAGGCCTTTTTCACGTAATCGCGCGAACCATCGATCAGCAGGTTGTACTTGTCGTTCGGGTCGCGATAGATGCCGAACTTGGTTGCCAGGAGGATGTCGTCGCGGCGTGAACCGAGTTGTTTGACAAACTTGCCGAGCAGCTCTTCGTTGTGTCCGCGGCCATACATGTCCGAGGTATCGAAGTGGCGATAGCCTTGCTCCAGCGCCGCGTGCAATGTTTCCAGGGACTGGGCATCGTCAGTCTCGCCATAAAACTCACTCATACCCATGCAGCCAAGACCAACCGCGGGGACGGATTTGTTTGCCAGAAGTCTGTTCATGTCGATCTCCATAAATATTTTCAACCGGGTCAGGTTGTTGACCAGGAACTGCTCGTACGTTACGTAGCCTGCTTGTGTGGCATCACTGTTCGAACGGACAGGTAGGTGATAGGCAGTTCACACCTGCAATGGGCTACTGCTCGGCAGCCCATCCGTATGTGCAGGCAGGGCTATCCTCAGGCGGCTTCGATGATGTTCCAGTTGCGCTGCTGGCAGATGCCACGCACCTGTGCATCCGGGTTGACCATGCAGGGATGACCGACACTCTCCAGCATCGGTATGTCGGAGAGATCATCGCCGTAGGCGTAGCAATGCCCAGGTTGCAGGTGATGCTGGCGGGTGAAGGCCCGTACGCCGTCGGCCTTGCCCTGGCCTATAGTCGGCAACCCCGTAAGCTGACCGGTATAGAGGCCATCGCGGGTTTCCAGCGGGGCGGCAATCACGTCACTGATGCCGAGCTCTTCGGCCAACGGCGCCAGCAGGGCTTCAAAGGACCCGGAGACCAGCACGGTGCTGGCGCCCTGCTGCTGGTGCCAGCGGATCTCATCCAGCATTCGCTGGAAGAACAGGCCGCCGCGCAGGCGAACCTCGGCGTACCAGTCGCGCCCCAGTTGCTGTACCCAAGCCACATCAAGGCCCGCATAGATGCTGTAGTAAAAGCGGTTGATTGCCTCACGAGGCTGCTCATCGGCGATCATCCGCTGCAGCGTCTGGCGATAGGTGTGCAGCCGTGCCGTGGCACTGCTAGGCAAGTGTTCGACGAGGTAATCGAGGAAACTGAACATGCTCTTGATGCTGATCAGGGTGCCGTCGACATCGAAGAACGCTGACCAGCGCTGTGGGGTATCAGGCAAACTGCTCATGGCGGATCTCCACATTCAGTTCGCTGTCGATGGCCCCCTTGGCCAGGAGTCCCTCTTTTTCGCTGATTACGGCATCAGGGTAGGTGGAGAACTTGGTCTTGATGACACAGCAGGTTTTCTGGCCCTGGATGACCGACATGCTGACGTCGAAACGGTGGGAGCCACGCCGAGGGTTGATGCTGTGCTCAAGCACTTCGTAGTGAATGCTCATGGGTAGCGGAAAGACAAAGTGCAGGTATTGCACATCCATGTTGTTGATGACGAAGTAGCTGCTGTCGTTCTGATCTGCCAGGTAGAACTCTTCACTGACCGCGAGAAAGGTTTGCCGTGCTGCCTCGGTAAGCACCATGCCTTGAATGTGCTGGCCGGTGACGTGGTCGCTCATTTCGGCGCAGCGTTCATCCAGCAACACGTCAACTTCGTAGGTGCTGCGGGTCAGCCGGCGCGGCAGGCTGATCATGGAGTTTTGCATCTGATGCTTGTGCACATGCTGGCGGCTGGCTTTTTGAGGCTTGGCGAAGTCGGCAAGCCAGGGTTTCTTGATGCGAACGGTCTTCTCCAGCAAACGGTTGATCTGCTCTTCCGAGACCCCCTGACCCAGTTGAAAGCGAAGATTGCGTTCATGCAGCAGGTCGCCGTCGAGGATGGCTTCCAGTTCACTGGCAAGCATGACGTTACTGTTCTCGGCGAACAGTTTGAACTTGTCGCCCACGATGAAAATTCGTTCGATAGACATAGCGGATTCCCTTTAGCTAATGGCTTTGCAAAGCAGTCGTGCCGTTTTTTTCGGGCAGTCAGTCAAAGGTCCGCGCGCGCAGATGCACTTCTAGGCGAGTGCTGCTTAATCGCGCACGACACTGGCAAAGAAGAGAACTGTTCTCTTTCGCTAGTGATCGCTAAAGTAATTGCCAAGGGAAGTGGCTGGGTATTTCAAAGCATTACAGTGCATATCGACAGCCGCTAAGACGTCGCGGCTGTGAGCGGCGTCAGTGATAAGGCCAGCAGGTCATGGCGAGCCTGATCATGGCTTGCAGCTCTTGTGGGCTGGCACCATCACGGGCCTGAATCGACATACCCTGAATGATGGCGCCGAAGAAGCGGGCCATGCCTGCACAGTCGCTGTCGGTGGGCAATTCGCCGTGGTCGCATGCGTCCTTCAAGCGCAGGCCGATGGCATTCAGTGTCGCGCTGCGCAGATCGCGCATGCTTTGCGCTACCTTGTGATGCAGGGCGCCGCTGGCAACCAGACCGGTGGAGACGATGCAGCCAGGCGGATGGCTGTGGGTGGTGAACTCTGTTGCAGCATTGAGGAGCATTAGCTGAATGAAGTCGCGGGCCGTGCTGGTCTGCTCCAGTGCATGCTTGATAAAGCTACCGGGGCCCTGCAGGTACAGCTCGATTGCCTCAAGGTACAGTTGTTCCTTGGAGCCAAAGGCGCTGTACAGACTAGGTGGGGCAATGCCCATGGCACTGACAAGATCGGCGATGGAGGTGCCTTCGTAGCCCTGAGCCCAGAACAGTTGCAGCGCAGTGTGCAGGGCGGCTTGCCGATTGAAACTGAGGGGACGACCACGTTTGGCTTTATCGGGTTTCTTTTCCATAGTGGTCATTATTGAAATCCAGCGTCTGGCACGTCAATACCAGATCTGGACCAGATCACGATTACCCCAGCAGTTGCCGGCTGCCGCCACACATTGCTCGGCCTGCATCAGAGAATTTCGTCGATCTGAATGATGGGCTGCAGGTTGGTGTAGTTGGGAATGTCGCCAAGTACTCGCTCGCTGTTTGCGGCCATGACGCTGGCGAAGTGCTCAGGTGAGCGAATCTGTGTGTTGAGCAGGCAGAGATAGGGCGCGGGTGAACCATCCACGGCTTGCATGCCGCGCCGCAGCTGAAGGCTGACGACATTGTCGCCGAGCAGCGCCAGCATCATGGGCAGATGCCGGTCGCGGTAATAGGTGAAGTCAAAGTGGCCATCGGCCTGGTTTGGGTAGAGCACAGTCACGCAGTACATGGCGATCTCCTTGTGTGGTGTTGCCAGTATGGAAATGCCACAGACTGGCGGCCAGTGTCCAAACGGACAGGCCCTCCCGACTGTGACGTCGCCTCATTTGACAGAGTTGACGGTTATCAATTGCAGGATGGCGGAGCCTGGATACATTGCCCCAACTGCTTTCTCGATCACGGGACGGGTGTGTTTCGTGGTGCCGCTCGGCTGCCGTAGCGCGGCCAATGCCTGCCTGACCGGGAACTCAGTCCGTGGCGTGTTATGCGCTGTGCCGGCAGTTTTTCTGTTGTCAGGAGTCGCTCATGAACAGTCCTTGCCAGTCCTTTGGTCCCAGTGGCCCGCTGGAGGCTCCGCTGCGGGTGGGTGGATTGCTGCCGCTGACCACCCTCGACTATCCCGATCATCTGGCCTGCGTGCTGTTCTGCCAGGGTTGCGCCTGGCGCTGCCGTTACTGCCACAACCCGGAACTGATACGTGCCAAGGTGCCCACTCCGATCAGTTGGGACGAAGTGCTGCGTTTCCTGCGCAAGCGCCGCGGTCTGCTCGACGCGGTGGTGTTCAGTGGCGGCGAAGCGACCCTGCAAAAGGCGTTGCCAACCGCCATGCGCAAGGTGCGCGAACTGGGTTTCAAGGTCGGCCTGCACAGCGCCGGGATCAAACCGGCCTCATTCAAGCGGGTGCTGCCGCTGTGCGACTGGGTCGGCTTCGACGTCAAGGCGCTGGAGGAAGAGGCCGAGCTGATCACCGGCATCAGCGGCAGTGGCCAGGCCAACTGGAACAGCCTGGAGGCCCTGCTGGAAAGTGGCGTGGACTACGAATGCCGCACCACGGTGCACTGGCAGTTGTTCGACTGCCAGCGCCTGCAACGCCTGGCTGAACGCCTGGCGGCGCTCGGCGTGCAGCGCTTCGTGGTGCAGCTGGCCCGCCCGCAACAGATGCTTGATCCTGAACTCGGCGCCGCGCCGATGCCGGCCGAAGCCGCCCAGCTCTGGCCATATCTCGAGCAGCTGTTTCCCCGTTTCGAACTGCGCGAGGCCTGAACCGGTTTTACCAACCCCAGAACTGCAGCCACCAGGCCGTGGCGATCAGCAGATTGGCCAGCAGCAGGGCGCCCAGGATCGGCAGGCGTTGTGCGGGTCTCAGGGCGTGGCAGACCTGCCAGCCCAGGTGCAGGCTCCAGAGCAGGGCGGCGGCCAGCAGCGTGGCGCGCACGCTCGGCACCCAGAGCAGGGCCAGGCCCTCGTAGCGCAGCAGCTTGACCGTGGTGGCGGAGAGGCCGAGAAACAGCCCGGCCGCGCCGGTTGGCAGCAGGCACAGCGCGATCTGGCGGGCGAACGCCGGGCCTTGCTCGGCCAGCTTCGCGGCCCCGCCGAGCAACAGCTGTAGGCCGCCGCCGAGCAGCAGGCTGCTGGCACCCAGGTACAGGCAGATGCTCAGGCCATCGAGCCAGGTGAAGGCATCGTTGAGCTGCGGATAATGGGTCAGCAGCCACCAGGGCGCGTCGGCTTCCAGCGGCCAGAGGATGTCGCGCCGCACCAGCCATTCGGCCAGGGTCTGTTTGAGGCTGATGAACCAGGGGCTGACCGTCCACTGGAAGGCGCCGATGGCCAGGCCGATCACCCCGTAGAGCAGCAGGCGCACCTCCCAGGTGGTGTCGCCGTCGGCGCCGTAGCGGACGATTTCCTCGTTGCCGGAGCGGGCGATCAGGCGCACCGCATCGCGCTGGCCGCTGCAGCGGCCGCAGGCGTGGCAGGCCGAGGCGCCGCGCAGGCGGCGGATATCCAGCAGCGGCGCGCAGTTGGGTGGCGGCAGGTGCGGTGCGGCGTTGGCCTGCCAGCGCGCCTCGTCGACCTGGAAATGCACGGGGGCGAGCTTGGCCAGCAGGGCGAACACCCCGCTGACCGGGCACAGGTAGCGGCACCACACGCGCTTGCCACGGCCGTACAGGTAGCCCACCAGCATGGCCGCCAGGGTCGAGCCGCCGAGGATCAGCAGGGCGGCCTGGGCGTAGTCGTAAACGCTGATCAGCTGGCCGTACAGGGTGGTCAGCAGGAAGCCCAGGGTCGGCCAGCCACCCCAGCGCATCCAGCGCGGGGTGCCGCGGCCCTGGCCGTGTCGGCTGGCCCATTCGCTGAGCGAGCCTTCCGGGCACAGCACGCCGCACCACAGGCGGCCGAACAGGACGATCGACAGCAGCACGAACGGCCACCACAGGCCCCAGAACACGAACTGGGCCAGCAGCGTCAGGTTGTCCAGCAGGCCTGCCGAGCCTGGCGGCAGGGGCAGCAGGGCGGGGATCACCAGCAGAGCGGCGTAGACCAGCACCACCAGCCACTGCAGCCGGCGGATCAGTCCGGCGTGGCGGCGCATGGCGTGGCCCAGGCGGGTGAGCCGGCGGTTGAGCGCGGCGTTCATGCCGCGCGGCTCTGCAGAACCCTCCGCGGCGGCCGCAGCAGGCTCCAGGCGAGCAGCCAGTAGTAGCCCAGCAGGCCCACGTGCAGGGCCGAGGGCATGGCCCGGTAGCCGCTCAGGCTGGCCAGCAGCGCGCCCGGCTTGCTGCCGTCGTCGAGCAGCGCCGAGCTGTCCCACATCGGCTCGCTGAGCAGGGCGTAGATGTGTTCGGGCAGGTCCAGGGCCATCCACTGGCCGCTGGCGCGGTCCACCGCGCTCATCAGCAGGGCGCCGCCGAGCAGCAACAGCAGCACTTCGCTGACCAGGAAGAACTGGCGCCAGGCGATGAAGCGGCTGCCGGCCTGCAGCAGGGCGAAGCACAGCAGGCCCAGCAGCAGGCCCAGGCCCGCGCCCAGCGCCAGGCTGGCGGGGTTGGCCGAGGCGCCGGCGCCGTAGAGGAAGATCACCGTCTCGCTGCCTTCGCGCGCCACCGCCAGGGCCACCAGCAGCGCCAGGCTGGCCAGGCGGCCGTGCTGCAGGGCGCTGTCGGCCTGTTGCTGCAGCTGCTGGCGCAGTTGCCCGCCGTTGCGAGCCATCCAGTGCACCATCTGCAGGATCAGCACGCAGGCGAGCAGGCTGAGGCCGGCCTGGAACCATTCCCCACCCGGGCCGCTCATCCAGTTGCCGGCCAGGGCCATTAGCGCGGCCAGCAGCCCGGCAAGCAGCAGGCCGGCGCCGACCCCGGCCCATAGGTGCAGCAGGGCACGCTGCTGGCTGGGCTGGCGGCGCAGCCAGGCATACAGGATGCCGATCACCAGCAGGGCCTCGACGCTCTCGCGCCAGACGATCAACAGGGCTTGTTCCATAGGATTTGCTCCATTGCGGGTACCTCGAAGAATGCGGATCAACGAGCCTCGATCACGCCTTGCGGCAGCTCGGGGTGGAACTCGTCGAAGAACAGGTAGCGCCCGGGTTTGAGCGGATGGATCACGACGAAGGAGCTGACGCCGGGGCTGAGTACCTTCTCCACGCGCAGCGGCGTGCTTTCGAACTCGATAGGCCCCTGGCCGACGTTGTGCACGACGATCTTGAAGCGTTGCCCGGCGGCCACCTGCAGGCTGGCCGGGGTGAAGTGACCGTCACGGATGCTCAGCTCGTAGCTCGGCAGCGGCGCGGCCAGCAGGCCGCCGGGCAGGGCGGCGAGCAGCAGGTAGAGGGCTGGATGGTGCATGGGGCGCTCTCCGGGGAGGGCGGCGCGCGCGGGCGCGCCGCGGGGGGTCAGTAGCCGCCTTTCTTGCCGATGCCGGCGAAGGTGAAGCTGTAGTGCAGCTCGCAGGTGGCGAACCAGGGCGCCACGCCGGTCTCCTTGTCGCTATGCCGGCCGAAGTGCTGGCCATGGCCGCCGGGGGCCGCTACCCAGTAGGTCAGCTGGTACTGGCCGGGGCCCATCAGCTTGAGGTTGTCGCCGTAGTGCGGGCCGTCGTTGGCCACCATGGCGTGGAAGTTACCCTCCAGCACCTGGGCGCTGCCGACCTTGCTCAGGCGGTAGTTGACGTTCAGGTAGGGCACGAAGCTGCCTTCCTGGAAGCCGTGGGCGTTGTTCTCCAGGGCGCTGATATCGGCCTCCATGTGCACGTCGGAATTCACCGCCGGGCGCATCATGCCCGGTGGGTCCATCTCGATCGGTTGCAGGTACACGGCGCCGACCTCCATGCCGGCACAAACCTGGGGTTCCCCGATGGGGTATTCCTTGGCGCTGAGGAGTGGGGTAGCGAGCAGGGCACAGAGCGATACGAGGGTAGGACGCAGCATGACGAACTCCAGGGAGTGACGGATGTCGTCATGCTAGGTGGGATGAATCTATATAAGAATGATTATCGTCAAGTTTTGGTCGCGGGGCAGACGATGCCTCAGCGCTGTGCTTGAGAATGTTGCTGCAGAACGCCGCTGATCAGTTGCTCGAAATCCTCCACCGGCAACGGACGGCTGAACAGGTAGCCCTGGTAGGCGGCGCAGCCGGCCGCGGCGAGAAAATGCCGCTGGGCGCTGGACTCCACGCCTTCGGCGATCACCGCCAGGCCCATGCTCTGACCGAGAGTGATCACGGTGCGCGCAATGGCGGCATCGTTGGGGTCTTCGAGCAGGTCGCGGACAAAGGTCTGGTCGATCTTCAGCTGGTCCAGCGGCAGGCGCTTGAGGTAGCTGAGCGAGGAGTAACCGGTACCGAAGTCGTCCAGGGCGAAACCAACGCCGTGAGCTTTGAGCAGCGCCATCTTGGCGATGACCTCGTCGGTATTGTCCAGCAGCAGGCTTTCGGTCAGCTCCAGCTTCAGGCGTGCGGGATTGGCGCCGGTGTGTGCCAGCAGAGCCAGCACTTCCTCCACGAAAGTGGGCAGGGCGAACTGCCTGGGGCTGACATTGACAGCAAGGGTCAGGCCGGCCAGGCGGATATCGTCTGCCCACTGCGCCAGACGCGTACAGGCCGTGTGCAGGACCCAGTGGCCGAGCGGCAGAATCAGCCCGGTTTCCTCGGCCAGAGGGATGAAGTCGGCGGGTGATACCAGGCCGCGTTCCGGGTGACGCCAGCGCAGCAGCACCTCGGCGCCCAGGGCCTGGTCGTTGCTGTCGACCTGGACCTGGTAGAACAGCTCGAACTGCTGCTCCAGCACGGCGCGGCGCAGGTCGTTTTCCAGGCTGGCCAGCTGGCTGACGGCTTCCTGCATCTTAAGGTCGAAGAAACGCAGGGCGTTGCGTCCGCTTTTCTTGGCCTGGTACATGGCGGTGTCGGCCCGCTTGAGCAGTTCGTCGGCACTGAGGTCATGGCCATGGAACAGGGTGATGCCGATGCTCAGCGAACAGTGGTGCTGGTGCAGGCCGGGGCTGCCATCGGCCTGTTCGACCTTTAGCTCATAGGGCTGGCCAAGGGCCTTGCCGATCTTGCTGGCCAGGCGCTCGGCCTGGCGCGCCGCCTGCTCGGCA
Organism: Pseudomonas fluvialis; assembly: GCF_014207935.1. Classification (GTDB taxonomy): domain Bacteria; phylum Pseudomonadota; class Gammaproteobacteria; order Pseudomonadales; family Pseudomonadaceae; genus Aquipseudomonas; species Aquipseudomonas fluvialis_A. Next base: position 103,164 of record NZ_JACHLL010000006.1, read on the forward strand.
TTGCCGAGGTTGTTGAGGATCACCACGAATTCATCGCCGCCCAGGCGCGCCACGGTATCGCCTTCGCGCAGGCAGGCCTTGAAGCGATTGGCCGCCTCGATCAGCAACTGATCGCCGACATCGTGTCCCTGGGTGTCGTTGAGGCTCTTGAAATTGTCCAGATCGCTGAGCAGCAGGGCGCAGTAGTGCTCGCCGCGGGCACTGTTCATCCGGGCCTGGTTGAGGCGATCGAGCAGCAGGCGACGATTGGGCAACTGGGTCAGGGCGTCGAAGAACGCCAGGTTCTTGATTTCCTCGCTGGCGCGCTTGCTGGCGCTGATATCACGGGCGATGAAGATGAAGCGCGGCTCGTCGCCCTGCTCGTCGGCCAGGGTCGCCACCGAGGCTTCGAACCAGAGGGTGCCCTGCGGCAGTTCAAGGGAATACTCCATGCCCTGAGACGTGCCGCTGCGTCGAGCTTCGTCGATGGCCTGCAGGCAGATTTGCGCGGTGGCCGCTGGCAGCAGATCACTAAAGCTCTTGCCGATGCAGTGTTCGGGCTGCACCGCCAGCAGGCTGCGGTTGGGTACATGGAGGCTGTAGATGGTGCCCTTGTCATCGACTTCGAAAAGCAGGTCGGGCAGGGCGGTGAGGGTGGCCTGCAGGTGTTGCTGGGCGGCAATGATCTCTGCCTCGGCACTTTTCTGCCTGCTGATATCGACCATTATCCCGCGTAGCCAGCGTGGCTGGTCGTTTTCACAGACCACGGTGACCACATCATGCAGCCAGACCATTCGTCCATCCTGACAGATGAAGCGGTATTCGAAATCGTGGGCCTCCTTGCGGGCCGTGTGGCTGGCGCAGTAATTCGCCGCCCACTCGCGATCCTCTGGGTGTATATGTGCCATCCAGAAGCCGGGTTGCAGCCATTCCCGGCAGGCATAGCCGAGCAGGCGCTCGGCCTGTTCACTGATGAAGGTGATCTGGAAGGTACGCGCGTCGGCTTCCCAGACGATGCCGTCCATGGTGTTGAGCAGATCACGAAAGCGCTGTTCGGAGGCCCTGATAGTGGCTTCGACCGCCTGGCGCAGGGCGACTTCGTTCTTCAGCTGGGCAACCATGTCCAGGGCCAGAGCATCGAAGGCCCGTGACAGCTCGCCCAGCTCATCGTCGCCATCCAGTTGGCTGCGCGTATCCAGTTCACCACTGTTGGCGCTGGCCACCACCTGAGTCAGGTGCGCCAGTGGGCGCAGCAGGCGACGCCAGATCAGCCAGGAACAGATGCCCAGCAGTACCAGCAGCGTCAGCGGAACGGCAACGGACAGCAGGGCCAGGCGCTGCTGGGTGCGCGCATGGTTGGCGTTGACCAACTGGTTCCACTGATCGATGGCCTGGGACAGCTCGCGGGCATTGGCCAGCAGCTGTTGCTGCATCAGATCGCGGCGCCGCTGCAGCAGCACGTTGCCAGAGGGTTGCGGCAGATCGCGCAGATCGGCAAACAGGCGGACCATGGCGCTCAGATGTTGCTGGGCCTGCAGCGGGGGGGCTTCCAGCTGGTCACCGAGATTGTGCAGGCGATCGATGATGTTTTGCTGCTGCTTTTGCCACTGGTAGTCGACCCGGGGGGAGGCGTGCAGGACATATTCGTGGGTCAGCACCACCAGCTCGGCGACGTCGCGGCTGGTCTGGCTGAGCAGCGCCTGGGTCTGCAGCAGTTCGCTCTGGCTACGTGACAGCTGCTGGCTGGCCAGGGTCAGGGTGAGGATGCCGACAACCCCGATCACACCACAGCTGAGCAGCAGACGGTGGATGCGCATGCTCTACTCGATCAGCGAGACGGCGCTGCTGCGCACCGCCCGCAACGGCTGGGAGTCGATGAAGTGCAGGTAATTGGGCATCTGCGCCAGGTTCGCCAAGCCATTCTCCATGCTCCAGCGCGCCTGGCTTTCGAGAGAGCTGATCAGGGCCTGATCGAGTCCCAGTTGGTAGTGATAGCGTGGCCAGATCCAGTCGATGAAGGCCCAGTCGACCTCCAGGGTGTCCCGCAGGATGGCCTGGGCGCGCTGTGGGTGTTGGCGGATGAAACTCTCGGCCTGATCGATGGCCCGCAGCAACGCCTGCATGTCGAGCACGCGGGTGCTGGCCGTTTCACGGCGACTGAGCAGATGAAAGGTCAGGGTATGCAGGCCGGCGCTGGGCAACACCCTGCTGTCGGTAACCTGCTGGAGGATGGTGAAGGCTGTCGGCTCCCAGATCGATACGGCCGCGACCTTGTGTTGAGCCAGCGCCGCCGGCATGGCATCCGGCTGCATATCGACGAACTCGACGCTCTGCGGGTCGATGCCGTTGAGCAGCAGCCAGGAATGCATCAGGTACTCGCTGCTGGCGCCTTTGACCACGCCCACGGCCTTGCCGCGCCAGTCTTCGGGATTCTGGTTGGTGCTACTGCTGCTGGCGAGGATTGCGAGGTCCGAGGGACTGCTGACGAAATAGCCCAGGCTGACGAAGTCGTCGCGTTTGAGGCTGTTGAACATCAATACAGAGTCCGAAGCGGTGCCCACGTCGGCCTGGCCGGCCAGTACCGCTTCGAGGGCGCGATGACCGCCACTGACTTCGCGCAGTTGCACATCCAGGCCTTCGGCGCGGAAGTAACCCTGATCGGCGGCGACAAAGATCGGCAGTGACAGCGGTGTGCGGGCCACGGCTAACGACAATTTGGCGGCCGGCGTTGGGGTGGCGAGCAGCAGCAACAGCAGCACTGGCGCTCCACGTGTCAGCCAATGGCAGAAAGCTGCAGACATCAATGTGCACTCCTTGCTCGCCGGTTGCGCAGCCGTCGTCGCATCCACGCTCTGAGAATGGTTCAAAGCCCGGCAACCGGCAAGGCGACGTCCCGGCCAATTGCCAGACGGTCGTTTCCAGGGGGGCGCCCTGCAGGCTGGCGAGCGACTTGCCAGGTCAGGCAAATCCTGAGAAAAAGCGCGCCGGCCGCCGCGACTGGCGATGCAGCACACAGAGGCAATGATGAACGACGAACTTCGTATCGAGGATATCCAGCTGGGTGAGGGCAAGGCCGCCGTCAAGGGGGCGCTGATCACTACCCAGTACCGCGGCTTTCTCGAGGATGGCAGCAGCTTCGACTCTTCCTACGAACGCGGCAAACCCTTCCAGTGCGTGATTGGCACGGGACGCGTGATCAAGGGCTGGGATCAGGGGCTGATGGGCATGCGTGTGGGTGGCAAGCGCAAGCTGTGGGTGCCGGCGGCGCTGGCCTACGGTGAGCGTGGCATGGGGTCGCGGGTACCGGCCGATGCCAATCTGATCTTCGAGATCGAGCTGCTGGAAGTACTGACCCGCGATGACTGATCCAACAGCAGTTATCTGTAGGTTGGGTTGAGCGCAGCGAAGCCCAACTATTACGCCAGCATCGTTGGGCTTCGTCGCCTCGCTCCTCAACCCAAACTACACATGGATTTCCTGGGCAGTCCCGTTCAATACATAACGGGTACAGATCCTTAGAAAAACTCGGCCAACTGAGCGGCGACCAGTCGGTTTCGCCCTTGCTGCTTGGCTTGGTACAGCGCCTGGTCGGCCAGTTTCAGCACCTGCGTCTGGTTGTGCTTGCCGGCGCTGGCATAGGCCACGCCCAGGGAGATGGTGACCGGATCGCCGACCGGGCTGGGGCTGTTGGCCATGCGCTCGCGCAGGCGTTCGCCGAGCGCACTGGCACTGTCCAGATCCATGTCCGGCAGGAGGATGACGAACTCTTCGCCGCCACTGCGACAGATCAGGTCGTCGCTACGGGTGCAGGCGCGCATCTGCGCGGCTAGGTGCAGCAGCACCTGATCGCCGAGATCATGGCCGTATTGATCGTTGACCTGTTTGAAATGGTCGATGTCCAGGGTGATCACACTGAACGGGCGTTGCCGAGCTTGCAACTGTTCCAGGGCCAGGCGCAGACCGCGGCGGTTGTCCAGGCCGGTGAGGGGATCGGTGAGGCTTTCCCGGCTGAGCTTGCCGAGTTGCTGCTGGATCAGCATCAGCCCTTCGATGATCGATTGCTTGAGCTGCTCGGCCTCGAAGTAGCGTGCCCGCACTTCGCCGAGCTGCTCCAGGGCATGCGGTGCGCTCCAGTGCTTGACGATATTGGCCAGGTGCCAGAGTGGCTGGGCTATCCGCCGCGACAGCCACCAGACTGCCAGCAGGGTCAGCAACAGCAGCGGGACGGTGTATGTCAGGGTTTGCAGCATCAGGCCGTTGAGGGCCCCCAGCGGAACGGCCGTTGGTGTCTGCGCCACGATGCCCCAGCCGGTGGTTTTGAGCGGCGAGTAGCCGGCCAGCATGTCGACGCCCTTGAGATTGATCAGGCGTTGGCTGCCTTCGGCTCCCGCCACCACGGCGCGCACCGCCGAGTTGCCAAGCACCTGCTCGCCAACCCGCGAGGCGTCTGGGTGATAGATCAGCTTGCCCTGGCGATCCACTACATACAGGTATGAGCCGTCGCTGCCGTAGCCGCTGCCGAGCAGGCTTGCGAGCATGTTCTTCTGCTGCAGGTAGATCGAACCGGCGATATGCCCCAGGTAGCGCCCATCGCTGGCGAAGATCGGTGCGCCAATCACCACCAGCAGGTTGCCGGTGCTGCCCACATAGGGATCACTGATCATGGCTTTGCGCGCGTCGCGCAGTGCCTTGGCGCCGATGCTGGTGAGGGTTTTGCCAGTGAGTCCGAGGGTGCTTGGGGCAGTGGCCAGCACCTGGCTTCGTGCATCGATGATGAAGACCGAGTTGAAGCTGTTGCTCTGCTCCTTCAGCCGCGTTACTTCGCCCTGCAGGTAGGCGGGCTGATCGAGCCTGTCCGCCAGCAGGCGTGCGCTATAGGCCAGTTGGTCCTGGGTGGAACGCAGGAAGTTGTCCGTGCTGTACGCCTGCCGGGTGGCGTAGGTCAGGTTGGCCTGCAGAGTCTGTTGCATCAGCAGGTCACGCTGGGTGCGGTAGCTGGCCTGGAAACTGTTGGCAAAGGTGATCAGCGCCGCGGCCACGGTGAGCAGGAGAATCAGGCGGCGTAGATCGAGAGCGGGCATGTGAACCTTGGCAATCCCAACTGCTGGTACGGCATGGCGTGGCCGGAACGTGGCAAATTGCCATGCAATATAGGGTTATTGTAGTGCAGGTGGGATTAAGCCGGTATTAGACCTTGTGCAGGGTCTGCAGGTACTGACTGGGTGGCAGGCCCTTCCAGCGCTTGAAGGCATGGATGAAATTGCTGCTCTCGCCATAGCCCAGGCGGCTGGCTATGTCTTCGAGGCTAAGGCCGCCGGTGGCCAGCAGTTCTTCGGCCAGGGCCTGACGGACCTCTTCGAGCAGTTGACGAAAGCTTGTCTGCTCGCCGTGCAGCTGGCGGCGCAGGCTGCGTTCGCTGAGATTGAGCTGGCTGGCCACGCGGGGCATGTTTGGCAGCTTGCCGGGCTGGCACAGCAGCAGATGGCGGACTTGCACGGCGATGCCGGCGCGCACCTGGCGACGGGCCAGCAGCGCACGGCACTGGGCGTCGCAGAGCTCGACAGTGGCCGGATTGGCGCGCGGCAGTGGCTGGTCGAGCAGGGCGCGGGCAAAGCTGATGCGGTTATCAGCAGCGCCAAACTGCGGGGCAAAGCCAAGCAGCTGGCGATAGGGGTTCTCGTCTGCCGGCTGTGGCAGGCGCAGCGTCAGCCCCTGCAGCGGCATGGATTGCTGACCGAGCAGCTCGCGCTGGATCACCAGTACGGCAAATGTGTCGCGCTGGGTGATAAAGGCTCGTACGTCATCTTCCACCTGGCTGGCATCCACGTGGATATGCGCCTGCTGGTCGTCCTCGTGCAGGCTGATCTGGGCAAAGGCGAACGTCAGGTCGAGATAGCGCAGGCCCAGTTCGGCCGCGCTGCGGATGGTTGGGCTGCTGAGCAGGGCATAGCCCCAGATGCCGTAAGTGGTCAGTTGGTAGCGCTGCGCGGCCTGGAGGCCCAGGGTCGGCTCATCGGGCAGGGCAGCCAGCAGGTTGCGGATCAGCTGTAGTTCAGCCGCTGGCTCCACTTCCAGGGTGGTATCGGCCAGTTGCAGGGCGGCCAGTCCGGTGCCAGCCAGGCACTGCTCCACGCTCAGGCCATGTTCGATACCCAGCTGCGTGAGCAGTTGCAGGCTGGTGATGCTGCGCTTGAACGGGCGGCGGGCAGAGCCGGGCATGACTGGGCTGGATATGGGCTGGCTAGAGATGGCGTTGCTGAACGGGGTATTGCTGGACATGACACTGTATTGGCCGAAATTCACAATTCGATGGCCGACTATGCCATAAAACCGCGGCGCTACTGCGGTTAGCATCAGCGCACTGACTGTCATGATGAGAACAACAATGCATAACGACAGCTCCACGACGGCACCCTTGCGTGTGCTGATCATCGGCGCCGGCTTTGGCGGCATCGGTCTGGCGATCCAGCTGCAAAAGGCCGGACAGGACGACTTCCTGATTCTGGAAAAGGCCGCCGAGGTCGGTGGCACCTGGCGCGACAACCATTATCCGGGCGCGGCCTGCGATGTGCCTTCGCACCTGTATTCCTATTCCTTCGAACCCAAGGCCGACTGGTCGCGCAAGTACGCGCCGCAGGTGGAAATCCACGGCTATATCCGCCACTGCGTCGACAAGTACGGTCTGGCCAAGCGTATCCGCTGCAATACCGAAGTCAGCCATGCCGAGTTCGACGAGGCAAAAGGCCTGTGGCAGGTGCACACCCGCTGTGGCCAGACCTTGCACGCGCGCAGCCTGGTGACGGCCTGCGGCCAGCTCAGCCGTCCGGCCTATCCGCGCATTGACGGGCTGGAGCAGTTCGCCGGCCCGGCGTTTCACTCCGCGCACTGGCGACATGACGTTGAACTCAAGGGCAAGCGCATTGCGGTCATCGGCACCGGGGCTTCGGCCATCCAGTTCGTGCCGCAGATTCAGCCGCTGGCCAGTCAGTTGAGCCTGTTCCAGCGCAGCGCTGCCTATGTGATACCCAAGCCCGACCGGCCCTACCGGGCCTGGGAGCTGGCGCTGTTTCGTCGTCTGCCGTTTTTGCAACGCCTGGACCGCTGGCGCCTGTACCTGCAGCACGAAGCGCGTGCAGTGGCCTTTACCCGGGTGCCGGCGTTGCTGCAGCTCTTTCGTGGCAGTTTCCAGCGCCACCTGCGCCGTGGCGTCACTGACCCGGACAAGCGCGCACAGCTGCAGCCGGATTACCCGCTGGGCTGCAAGCGCATCCTCATCAGCAACGATTACTTCCCGGCACTGAACCAGGCCTATGTGGATATCGTCGGCACGCCCATCACCGCGATTGAGGCCAACGGGGTGCGTACCGCCGATGGCCGGCTGCACGAGGCGGATGTGCTGATCTATGGCACCGGCTTTGCCGCCACCGATTTCCTTGCGCCGATGCAGATCAGGGGGCTGGGCGGCACTGAACTGAATGCTGCCTGGCGAACCGGTGCCGAGGCGTACAAGGGGATCAGTGTCAGCGGCTTTCCCAATCTGTTCATCCTCTACGGGCCGAACACCAATCTCGGGCACAACTCGATCATCTACATGCTGGAGAGCCAGTTCCGCTATGTGCTGGCGTGCCTGCGGGTGCTCGATGAGCAGGGCTTGCGCTATCTGGACGTCAAGGCGCCGGTACAGACTCGCTACAACCAAGCGTTGCAGGCCGCCGAGGAACACACCATCTGGGCCCAGGGCTGTACCAGCTGGTACCTCAATGCCGCGGGCAAGAACACCGTCAACTGGCCTGGCTTTACCTTCACCTACCGTTACCTGACCCGCGCTCCGGAGCTGTCCGACTATGTCCTTACCCGCTGAAACCGCTGCTTCCGAGCTGATTGCGGCGCCACAGGAGCAGCCCGTGTTGCGGGCCATCCTGCGCGGGGCGCTGACCCTGCTGTTTCGTGGACTGGTGCGCCCGCCGATGCCGGTGGCCGGCCAACGCCTGGTGATTCGTTTGCTGACGGCCGCACCAGTGCCGAACAAGGGCATCACCCGCACCGCCGAGCAGATTGGTGGTCGCCCCTGTGAGTGGCACCGCCCGGCCTTATCCGGTGGTGCCGTGCTGCTGTACCTGCATGGTGGCGCCTACCTGATCGGTGCGCCTTCGACCCATCGCGGTATCTGCGGCGCTCTGGCGCGGCGCGCCGGCCTCGCAGTGTGTGCCCTGGATTACCGGCTGGCGCCCGAGCATGCCTTCCCGGCGCCGCTGGAGGATGCCGTGGCGGCCTACCGTGAACTGCTGGCGCGCGGCTACAAGCGCATCTTCGTTGGCGGCGACTCGGCCGGCGGCAACCTGACCCTTGTCACCGCCCTGCGCCTGCGTGAGTTGGGCCTGCCGGCCCCGGCCGGGCTGGTGTGTTATTCGCCGGTTGTCGATTTCACCGGCGAGCAGATGCACACACCGCCGGCTGGCGATCCGCTGATCCACCGCAAGTGGATCGAGCAGGCCGTCGAACTCTACTGCCCGGCCGGCATCGACCGGGCGCAGCCGCTGGTGTCGCCGATCAATGCCGACCTCAGTGGCCTGCCGCCGCTGATCATCCAGGTGGGCGAGGACGAGGTACTGCGCAACGACAGCCTGCGTCTGGCGGATAAAGCCCGTGCGGCAGGCGTGACCGTCACGCTGGAACGCTATGCTGGACTCTGGCATGTGTTCCAGGCCCATGTGGGCATGCTGCGTGCGGCCGATCGGGCCATGCAGTCGGTGGTGAAATTCCTCAAGGCACAGGGAGCGTGACATGGACAATATTCTGATCAGCGGTGCCGCGTCCGGCATCGGCGCCGCCACCGCGCGGCTGTTTCATCAACGTGGCTGGAAGGTCGGCCTGCTCGATGTCAATGCCGAGGCGCTGGCGCGACTGTCCGCCGAGCTGGGCAACGCCTGGTTCGTGGCACTGGACGTGACCGACCGGGCGGCGGTCAACGAGGCGCTGGCGGATTTCTGTGGCAAGCACCAGGGCCAGCTGCGTCTGCTGTTCAACTGCGCCGGCGTGCTGCGCTTCGGCAAGTTCGAGGAGATCAGCCTGGACGAGCATATGCGTATCCTCAACATCAATGTGCTGGGTCTGCTGCAGCTGACGTACCTGGCCTTCGGTTACCTCAAGGCCACTGCCAATGCCCAGGTGATCAACATGGGCTCGGCTTCCGGGCTGTACGGCACGCCGGACATGGCCAGCTACTCGGCCTCCAAGTTCGCCGTGCGCGGATTGACCGAGGCTCTGGATCTGGAGTGGGAGCGCCACGGCATCCGTGTCGGTGACCTGATGCCACCCTTCGTGCGCACCCCCATGGTCAGCAGTCAGACCTTCGAGCCGCCGGCGCTGCGTCGTCTTGGCGTCAACCTGGCCGCCGAGGACATCGCCGAGGCGGTCTGGCAGCAGTCCCAGGGTGCGGCTGTGCACCGGCCGATCAGCCTGCAGTTCAGCCTGCTTTACTGGCTTGGGCAGATCACTCCGGCACCGCTGACACGCTGGATGATGGCGCTGATCAACCGTCCCTGAGCCGTTTGTCGCAGTCCGTTACGATTCCTGCAGCGCTGCCGGGCTGGCAGCGCTAAGCTCAAAGTGACGCTTTCGCTGGCTGTTCTTGGCTGGCGGCGTCGATCCTCCGTGATGATTTCGGCACAGCTCGTGCCGGTTTGGCGCTGCACGCAATTTTCGCCCGTTCATCTATCGCAAGCGAGGAGGTCGTTCCATGAGCTCAGCCTCACACGAAGATGTCAGCAGCTCTGTATTGCGCCGCATGAAGGAAGGGGGCTTTGACTTCGCCCGGTTTCATCCGATCGAGTTCTACGCCATTTTTTCGGATGAAGAGCTGGCCCGCCAGGCGGCCCGGCAGTTTCGCGGGGAGTCGCTCAATGCCCAGATCATTCGCCGCGGCGAAGGAGACTGGCACCTGCAAGTCAGCAAGGTGATGTATGCCACCCATGCCGGAATCGATGATTTCGAGCATGACCTGGAAGCCGTTGTGGTGCCCCTTGGCGGGGTGCTGGATGGCTGGGGGGTAACCCAGGAGATCAGCGCCCCTCGTTAGCAGGCCGTTGAAAAACGACCTGCGTTGCCATCGTGATGTTAAAAACAGCTGCGGTGCTGTGCCTCTGGCACAGCACCGCAGTGCTCGACCCCTGGGGCACTTTCGCGCAGACTCTGCAGCGGAGGTACCCATGTCCGATATCCTGATTTTCACCCACGTCGATTACTGCCCGCCGGCCCACCTCGGCACCTTTCTGAGTGCCCGTGGCGAAGCCTGGCGCGAGGTTCGCTGCGATCTGGGTCAAATGGCGGAGGTCGATCTTGACCAGCCCAAGGCCGTGGCCGTCATGGGCGGCGGCATGAGCGTCAACGACCCGCTGCCCTGGCTCGACGAAGAAATTGCCGCGCTGCGCTACCTCATCAACCGCGACATTCCGCTGATCGGCCACTGCCTGGGCGGCCAGCTGCTGGCCCGCGCGCTGGGTGCCGAGGTCCGTCGTCTGCCCTATACCGAGGCGGGCTGGCAGCCGATGCGCAAGCTCACCGACAGCCCGTGGCTGGAGCATGTTGGGGACGAGTTCCCCATCTACCAGTGGCACAGCGACAGCTTCGCCATTCCCGAGGGCGCCACACGTCTGCTGTCCAGCCCCTGGTGCGACAACCAGGCTTTCAGCTGGGGGCACAAGGTGCTTGGCCTGCAGGGGCACCCGGAAATGACGGAAGCGTTGATCCATCACTGGCTCGAAACCGCCGGCCACTTGCTCGACGATGGCCAGGACAGCCAGGAGGAGCGGGCGGTGAGCATCAGCGAACTGCCGCGCAAGATCGCCGCGCTCAATCAGGTCGCGGAGGGTTTCTACCGGCACTGGCTGGCGCTGGCCAACGGCTGACACACACCGCAGCAATTTCACGGTTTTCGCCGGCTTCGACGCTGACCTAGGATGCCGGTATGGATCAAGGATCACCGAGGAGTTTCGATGAATACCCAGGCATTGCTCGACCAGTTGTTCAAATCCGGCCAGGACCTGCTCAAGCAGAAGTCATCAGGGCAGGGCGGTAGTCTCACCGACAGTCTGGGCGGCCTGCTCAAGGGCGCGGGCGGCTCGGGCGCCAGCCTCGGCGGTTTTCTCAGTGGTGCCGGCGGCGGAGCCCTGGCCGCGCTGCTGGTGAGCAACAAGAGCGCGCGCAAACTGGGCAGCAAGGCCATCACCTATGGCGGCCTGGCCGCGCTCGGGGTGATCGCCTACAAGGCCTACAGCAACTGGCAGAGCAACCAGGCCTCGGGCACCGCTCCGGCTGCCGAACCGCAGACCCTCGATCGCCTACCGGCGCCCCAGGTGGAACTGCACAGCCAGGCGATCCTGCGCGCCATGGTGGCCGCGGCCAAGGCCGATGGTCATGTCGATGAGCGCGAGCGCCAGTTGCTCGGCGAGCAGTTGAACAAGCTTCCGGCCGATCAGGCTGAGCTGCAGCAGTGGCTGCACAACGAGATCAACCAGCCGCTGGACCCGGCCGCCGTGGCGCGAGCCGCCAGCACGCCGGAAATGGCGGCGGAGATGTATATCGCCAGTGTCCTGATGGTCGACGAGGAGCACTTCCTGGAACGTGCCTACCTGGATGAGCTGTCGCGTCAGCTCAAGCTCGATCCGGGCCTCAAGGTCGAGCTGGAAACCCAGGTTCGCCGAGAACTGGGCCTGGCCTGATAGTGGCCACAATGAAAAAGACCGGCCTAGGCCGGTCTTTTTGTTTTCCGCCGGGCTTACCAGCCCAGCTGCTTGTTGAAGCCCAGGGCATCGTAGTAGTCGCCCTGGTAGGCGATCTTGCCGTCCTTGATGCGCACGAAGGACACGCCCTCGAACTTCACCGGCTTGCCAGTGGCCGGGGTTTCGGCGCTCCAGGCGCCGGTGTTGGTGCCGCTGAACACCCACTGGAAGGCGATGCCGTCGGCGCTGACGATGGGCGCGCCGGTCATTTCCCACTTGAGGTCGGGAATGGCGGTGACGAATACCTTGATCACGTTGTCGCGGGCGGCGGCGCGGCCTTTCTGCGCGGTGCCGACGGTGACGTCGTAATACTCGGCATCCTCGGCCAGAAACTCACCGGCCTTGGTGGCGTCGTGGGCATTCCACGCGGCCATGTAGCCGTCGATGATCGCCTTGGCGTCGTCGGCGGCCTGAACCAGGCTGGCGGCGGCACAGAGCACGACAAAGCTGAAACTGCGAAGCATGGTTTTCATTGTTGTGAAGCTCCTGCGGTGGGGGATGAAGTAACGAGTCAGCCTGGGCGTGACGAGCGACGGTTGGGCTGGGCGGCCAGGGCCGAGAAAGCGGAATGTACTGAAGTACATCAGCATTTCGAGGTCCCGGCCAACAACGCCCGGCCGAGCGCAGTAGCCCAGATCAGTGCTTGATCATGACGTGGCGAATGGTGGTGTAGTCCTCCAGCCCATACATGGACATGTCCTTGCCATAGCCCGACAGCTTCATGCCGCCGTGGGGCATTTCGCTGACCAGCATGAAGTGGGTGTTGACCCAGGTGCAGCCGTACTGCAGGCGGGCGGACATCCGATGCGCGCGACCGACGTCGGCGGTCCACACAGAGCTGGCCAGGCCGTAGTCCGAGTCATTGGCGTACGCCAGAGCCTGGGCTTCGTCGTCAAAAGCGGTGACCGACACCACCGGGCCGAATACCTCACGCTGGACGATCTCGTCGTCCTGGTGGGCGCCGGCCAGCACGGTGGGTTCGATGAAGAAGCCCGGCCCTTCGACGGCTTTGCCACCGGTGATGACCTGAATGTGTGGTACGGCCTTGGCGCGCTCGATGAAGCCCAGCACGCGGTCGCGGTGGGCGGCGGTGATCAGCGGGCCGAGTTCGGTGCTTTCGTCGTCCTGCAGGCCGGTCTTGATGGTGCTGACCGCCTCGCCCAGTTTGCGCACGAACTCGTCGTAGATGCCTTTTTGCGCATAGATGCGGCAGGCGGCGGTGCAGTCCTGGCCCGCGTTGTAGAAGCCGAAGGCGCGGATGCCTTCGACAGCGGCGTCGATGTCTGCGTCGTCGAACAGAATGACCGGTGCCTTGCCGCCCAGCTCCATGTGGGTGCGCTTCATGGTGGCCGCGCCGCTGGAAACGATGTTGACGCCGGTGGGGATCGAGCCGGTCAGCGACACCATGCGCACTTTCGGGTGGCTGATCAGCGGCTGGCCAACGCTCGGGCCGCGGCCAAATACGACGTTGATCACACCGGCCGGGAAAATCGGGGCGATCAGTTCGGCCAGCTTCAGTGCGGTCAGCGGGGTCTGCTCAGACGGCTTGAGGACCACGGTGTTGCCGGCCGCCAGCGCCGGGCCAAGCTTCCAGGCGGCCATCATCAGCGGGTAGTTCCACGGCGCGATGGAGGCAACCACGCCCACGGGGTCGCGGCGGATCATCGAGGTGTGCCCCGGCAGGTACTCGCCGGCGGCGGAACCCGGCATGCAGCGCACGGCGCCGGCGAAGAAGCGGAACACGTCGGCCACGGCCGGAAGCTCGTCGCCAAGGGCGGCGGCATAGGGCTTGCCGCAGTTCTGCGATTCCAGGCGCGCGAGGGGTTCGGCGTTGGCGTCGATGATGTCGGCCACCTGCAGCAGCAGCGCCGAACGCTGCGCGGGCGAGGTCTGCGACCAGTCGGCGAAGGCGGCATCGGCGGCGCGCACGGCGGCATCGACCTGCTCGGTGGTGGCTTCGGCAATCTCCACCAGCGTGCTGCCCAGCGAGGGGTTGAGCACTGCTTGCTTGGCGCCTTGGCCCGCTACCAGCTGGCCGTTGATCAACAGTTGGGTTTGCATCGCATAAGCCTCGCTTTGTATTGGGTTCGCCCCTCTCCACTGGGAGAGGGCCGGGGGTGAGGATTTACTTGCCGCTGCCGGCCACGCCTTCGCTGTCCTTGGTCAGGTAGTAGGCGCCGAGGATTGGCAGCATGGTCACCAGCATCACCAGCATGGCCACCACGTTGGTGACCGGTACGTCGCGCGGACGAGCCAGTTGATTGAGCAGCCAGATCGGCAGGGTCTTCTCGTGGCCGGCGGTGAAGGTGGTGACGATGATCTCGTCGAACGACAGGGCAAATGCCAGCATGCCGCCGGCCAGCAAGGCCGAGGACAGGTTGGGCAGGATGATGTAGCGGAAGGTCTGCCAGCCGTCGGCGCCCAGGTCCATCGAGGCCTCGATCAGGCTGTGACTGGTGCGGCGGAAGCGGGCGATGACGTTGTTGTAGACGATCACCACGCAGAAGGTGGCATGACCGATGATGATGGTCAGCAGGCCTGGTTCGATACCCAGCGTCTTGAACGCCGAGAGTAGGGCGATACCGGTGATGATGCCGGGCAGGGCAATCGGCAGGATCAGCATCATCGAGATGCTCTCTTTGCCGAAGAAATGGCGGCGGTACAGCGCCGCAGCCGCCAGGGTACCCAGCAGCATGGCGATCAGGGTGGCGATGGCGGCCACTTCCAGCGACAGCTTGATCGCTTCCAGGACGTCGGCACGGGCGAAGGTGACGCCGAACCACTTCAGGGTGAAGCCCTGTGGCGGAAAGCTGAAGCCCGAGCTTTCGGTGTTGAAGGCGTAGAGGAAAATGATGGCAATCGGGAAGTGCAGGAACACCAACCCGCCCCAGGCGGCGAGTTTGAGGCCCCAGGACGCTTTTTCAGAGTGCATCGAAGGCCCCCAGACGTTTGACAATGGACAGGTAGACGGCGATCAGCACGATCGGCACCAGAGTGAAGGCGGCGGCCATAGGCATGTTGCCGATCGCACCCTGCTGGGCGTAGACCATGCTGCCGATGAAGTAACCGGGCGGACCGATCAGTTGCGGCACGATGAAGTCGCCCAGGGTCAGGCTAAAGGTGAAGATCGAACCGGCGGCAATGCCCGGGATCGACAGCGGCAGAATCACCTGCCAGAAGGTCTGCGCCGGGTGGGCGCCGAGGTCGGCCGAGGCCTGCAGCAGTGACGGCGGCAGGCGCTCCAGCGAGGCCTGGATCGGCAGGATCATGAACGGCAGCCAGATGTAGATGAACAACAGGAAGCGGCCCAGGTGCGAGGTGGACAGGGTGTTGCCACCTACGCCGGGAACACCCAGGAGGAACTCCAGCAGCGGCTGCAGGTGCAGTACCTGGACGAACCACATGGCCACGCCACCCTTGGCCAGCAGCAGGGTCCAGGCATAGGCCTTGACGATGTAGCTGGCCCACATCGGCATCATCACCGCGATGTAGAAGAATGCCTTGGTCTTGCCCGTGGTATAGCGCGCCATGTAGTAGGCGATGGGAAAGGCCAGGATGCCACTGGCGATGGACACGGCCACCGCCATGCCCACGGTGCGCAGGATGATGTCGAAGTTGGCCGGTTGGAACAGTGCGGCAAAGTTGGCCAGGGTCAGCTCCGGCGACACCGTCATGGTGAAGTCGTCGAAGGTGTAGAAACCCTGCCACAACAGGGTCAGCAGAGACCCCAGGTAGATGGCGCCGAACCACAGCAGCGGCGGCACCAGCAGCAGCGACAGGTACAGGTTGGGCTTGCGGTAGAGCAGGGTGGCGGCGCGGCGCAGCCAGCCCTCGGCGGGCAGGCGGCTGGCAGCGGTGAGGCTATGGCTCATTTCAGACCTCCCGACGCAGGCTGACCATGGCCGCACGGGCCCAGCGCGCCGTGACCTGCTGGCCGGGCTGCACGGGCGCATCACCCAGCTGCCACTGATTGTTGGCCTGGCTCACGCAGAAGTTCTGGCCGTTGGCCAGGCGGATCTCGTAACGGGTCGAGGCGCCCTGGTACTGGATGTCGTGCAGCAGGCCGCTGATTTCCACTTCATCGCTGCCCAGCGGTTCGCTGCCCGCCAGACGGGTGTGCTCAGGACGGATTGAGAACGGGTTGTCGCTGCCACTCAGCTGCAAGGCCAGACCGTCGCGCAGCACGTTGCTGGTGCCGACGAACTCGGCGACGAAGGGCGTGGCCGGCTGCATGTACAGGTTGCGCGGGGTATCGACCTGCTCGATGCGGCCCTTGTTGAACACGGCGACGCGGTCGGACATCGACAGCGCTTCGCTCTGGTCGTGGGTCACGAAAATGAAGGTGATGCCCAGCTGGCGCTGCAGCTTTTTCAGCTCGCTCTGCATCTGCTCGCGCAGTTTGAGGTCCAGCGCGCCGAGCGGCTCATCGAGCAGCAGCACACGCGGACGGTTGACCAGTGCCCGGGCCAGGGCCACGCGCTGACGCTGGCCGCCGGACATGGCCGCCGGCTTGCGCCCACCGAAGCCGGCCAGGGCAACCATGGCCAGGGCTTCCTCGGCACGGGCCAGGCGCTCGCTCTTGCCGACGCCCTTGACCTTGAGGCCATAGGCGACGTTGTCCAGCACGTTCATGTGCGGGAACAGCGCGTAGTCCTGGAACACCGTGTTGACGTCGCGCTGGTAGGGCGCCAGGCCCACGGCCTCGACGCCATGAATGCGGATGGAGCCGGCATTGGGCTGTTCGAAGCCGGCGATCAGGCGCAGGCAGGTGGTTTTGCCCGAACCGGAGGGGCCGAGCATGGAGAAGAATTCGCCATCCTGGATATCGATCGAAACCCGGTCGACGGCTTTGACCTCGCCAAATACGCGGGAAACATCAGTGAATTGCACGGCAACAGTCATAAAAACTCCAGGAGGATAAAAGCCATCCGCTGCGCCCGGGGCGACAAGGTTTGCCGACACGAGCCGCGCCGGGCGCAGGGGATGTATTCAGGTAAAACGATCAATCGGAATCGCTATCGACAAACACTCAGAACTTGAGCTTCGATTGGCCAGCGAAGCGAGGCGGCCTCAGCCGTGGGCAGCCAGCGCACAGGAACCGCAGCGTACTGAAGTACGTGAGGATTCCGAGCACTGCCTGCCTGCGGATCAGGCCGGCGCAGCCGCTCGCCGACGAAGATCAGCGGCCGCCCATGATGGCGATGTAATCTTGAGTCCAGCGGCTATAGGGCACGTACTTGCCACCCTCGGCCTGCGGGGTCTTCCAGAAGGCCACCTGCTCGAAGTTGTCGAAACCGTTGGTCTTGCAGCCTTCGTCGGTGAGCAGGGCATTGCCCTTGCACGCCGCCGGCACGGCCGGGTTGGAGCCGAACCAGGCCGCCAGGTCACCCTGCAGCTTGGGCTCAAGCGACCAGTTCATCCAGGCATAGGCGCAGTTGGGGTGCTTGGCCTCGGCGTGCAGCATGGTGGTGTCGGCCCAGCCTGTAGCGCCTTCGCTCGGCACGGTGGAGCCAATCGGCTGCTTTTCGGCCTGCAGGGCATTGACCTGATATTTCCAGGCGCTGGAAGCGACCACGCCTTCGTTTTTGAAGTCGTTCATCTGCACGGTCACGTCGTGCCAGTAGCGGTGGGCCAGCTTGTTCTGCGCGCGCAGCAGCTCAAGGGCGGCGGCGTACTGTTCTTCATTGAGCAGGTAGGGATCGGTGATGCCCAGGGCCGGCTGGGTGGCCTTGAGGTACAGCGCGGCGTCGGCGATGTAGATCGGGCCGTCATAGGCCTGCACGCGGCCCTTGTTGCTCTTGCCGTCGGCCAGGGTCTGCTCCTCGAACACCACTTTCCAGCTGGTCGGGGCTTCCTTGAACACGTTGGTGTTGTACATCAGGACGTTCGGGCCCCACTGGTAGGGAGTGCCGAAGTGCTGCTTGTTGACCACATGCCAGGGGGCGTTCTGCAGACGCGGATCGACATTCTTCCAGTTCGGAATCAGGTCGATATTGATCGGCTGGACGCGCTTGCCGTAGATCAGGCGCAGGGAGGCGTCGCCGGAAGCGGTGACCAGGTCGTAACCACCCTTGGCCATCAGGCTGACCATCTCGTCGGAGGTGGCGGCGGTCTTGACGTTGACCTTGCAGCTGGTCTGCTTCTCGAACTCGGTGACCCAGTCGTAGTTCTTGTCGGTCTCGCCGCGCTCGATGTAGCCCGGCCAGGCGATGATATCCAACTGGCCTTCGTTCTGGCCGAGGGCCTTGAGTGGTTCGGCGGCCTGCGCAGCGGTACTGGCGAGGATGGCGGTGGTCAGTGCGCTAAGCAGCGCGGTGGTGCGCTTGGACATCGGTATTCCCTCTTCTTGGCATCGTTGTGGTCAGGGCAGTACATGTCTTGCTGGCAGTTCAGACTAGTTGAGCCTGGCGCCACCAGCGGTGGCTCGGGTGTTGTTGTTATGGGTTTAGCTCAGCTCCGTGCCATGGCGGGCCATGATGTGGCGCACCACGCTGTAGTCCTGCAGGGAGTCGCTGGACAGGTCCTTGCCGTAACCGGAGCGCTTGAGGCCGCCGTGGGGCATTTCGCTGACCAGGGTGAAATGGGTATTGATCCAGGTGCAGCCGTACTGCAGGCGATTGGCGATCTGCATGGCCTTGTCCAGGTTCTGCGTCCACACGGAGCTGGCCAGTCCGTATTCGCTGTCGTTGGCCCAGTCCACCGCCTGACTCAGGTCGTCGAAACGGGTCACCGAGACCACCGGGCCGAACACTTCGCGCTGGACGATCTCGTCGTTCTGCCGGCAGCCGGCCAGCAGGGTCGGCTGGTAATAAAAGCCAGGGCCGGAATGCACGGCGGCGCCGGTCACCCGTTCGATATGCGGCTGGCCCAGGGCGCGCTCGACAAAGCTGGCCACGCGGTCGCGCTGGCGGGCGCTGATCAGCGGGCCGATCTCGTTGTCGCTGTCCTTCTTGCGGGCAAAACGCAGGCTGGCAACGGCGTCACCCAGCTCGGCCACCAGGCGGTCGTGGATACCGGCCTGGGCGTAGATACGGCAGGCGGCGGTGCAGTCCTGGCCAGCGTTGTAGTAGCCGTAGCTGCGCACGCCCTGGATCACGGCGGCAAGGTCGGCGTCGTTGCAGACGATCAGCGGCGCCTTGCCTCCCAGCTCCAGGTGGGTGCGTTTGAGGGTGCGCGCCGCCGCCTGCAGGATCTTCTGCCCGGTGACGATGTCGCCGGTCAGCGACACCATGCGTACCTGCGGATGGCTGACCAGCGGGCTGCCAACCGTCTCGCCGGCGCCACAGATGATGTTCAGCACGCCGCGCGGCAGCAGCTCGGCGAGCGCCGGGGCCAGGGCCAGGATGCTCAGCGGGGTGTGTTCGGAAGGCTTGAATACCAGGGTGTTGCCGGCGGCGATGGCCGGAGCGATCTTCCACGCCGCCATCATCAGCGGGTAGTTCCACGGCGCGATGGAGGCCACCACGCCCAGCGGGTCGCGACGCACCAGACTGGTATGGCCCGGCAGGTACTCGCCGGACAGCTGGCCCTGCTGGCAGCGCACGGCGCCGGCGAAGAAGCGGAACACGTCGACGGCAGCGGGAATATCGTCATTGCGCGCCAGGTGTTGCGGCTTGCCGCAGTTCAGCGCTTCCAGCATGGCCAGCTCGGCGCTGCGTTGCTCGATGGCATCGGCAATCTGCAGCAGGATCAGCGAGCGTTGTGCCGGGGTGGTACGCGACCAGCCGGCAAAAGCGCTGCGTGCCGCGGCGATGGCCTGCTCCAGCTGCTCCAGCGACGCCTCGGCGATTTCACACAGGGTTTCCCCGGTGGCCGGGTTGAGGATGGTTTCACGCGCGCCCTGGCCGGCGACCAGTTGGCCGTCGATCAGCAATGCCGAATGGAGCATGGGGGCGGTGGCGTTCGTCATCTTCTTGGTTCTTTTATTGACGTTGGTGTCCTGGGACATGCTCTGGCTCCTGGCCAGCGCGCCGTTTCAGATGGCTCTGAGATCAGACGATCCTGAGACTAGAGTCCGAGATGGCGCGCGACAATTTCTAATTTATGAAAGCAGCGTTCGGTTAAATCGATACCTTGCGCGAATGCGGCTGTTCGCGGGCGATCGACAGGAACGGATCGACCAGCGCCGGCCGAGCGGCGCCACGGCGCCAGGCCAGACCGACATCCAGGGTGGCGCTGAGGTCGGCCAGTGGGCGGGCCTCGATGATGTCGCCTTCCAGCGACCAGGGCCGGTAGGTCATGTCCGGCTGGATCGACAGGCCAAGGCCGGCCGCCACCAGGCTACGCACGGCTTCCACTGAAGCCGTGCGCAGGCTTACCTGTGGGATGAGGCCGGCGCGCGACCAGATGCGCTGGGTGTGCAGGCCCATTTCGTCGGCGTTCAGCTGAATCAGCGGCTGGCTGGCCACATCGGCCAGGCTGATGCTGTCGCGCTCCAGCAGCGGATGCTGCGGCGGCAGCCAGAGCCGGTGCGGCGAGTGGGTCAGCACCTCGGTCTGCAGGGCGTGGCGGTCTTCCAGGTTGGACAGGATCAGTACGCCGACGTCGATCTCGCCGGAAACCAGCAAGTGCTCGATATAGCTGCGCTCATCCTCGACCACGCGGGTCTGCACGTTGGGATAGGCGCGCTGGAAGCGGGTGATCAGGTCGGCCAGGTAGTAACCAGCTACCAGGCTGGTCACGCCGATGGTGAGGTGCCCGGCCACCTGATCGGTGCTCTGCTGCAGGCTGCGCTTGGCGTTGTCGACGGTGGCGAGGATCAGGTGGGCCTGGCGCAGGAACTGATGGCCCTGGTGGGTCAGGCTCATGCCTTTGGCGTGGCGGTTGAACAGGGCGACGCCGATCTCTTCTTCCAGTTGCTGGATCGCCTGGGTCAGCGTGGACTGGGAGATGTACACCGCCTGGGCGGCGGCCGAGATCGAGCCGGTTTCCGCCACCGCAATGAAGTGACGGATCTGACGCAGGGTCATCATGACTGATGTCCTTAGCTAAGGCGTCCATGCCATTCCAATGAAGAAGGCTGAGCATAGCCTTCAATTTTTCAGAATGACATGCAGATGGCGCGCCAAAACCTGTGGTCAGTGTGTGGCAGTTCTCGCTTCTTCAGCCGGCAGCTCTTTTTCCAACAGCCTGCTATCGCGACCAGTCGACCTGATAGTCCGCCAGGTAGGCATCCACGGCCGCGCCCACCGTGGGCTGGATGCGCCGTTCCTCCTCGGGGGTGATCAGGCCGAAGCGGCGCAGCTTGTCCTTCACCGGGCCCTTGACCTCGGCGAAGTGGAAGTCGATACCGGCGTTGCTCAGGATCTGACCCAGCTCTGCCAGCATGTCGGCAGAGGTAATGTCGATGCTGGTGACAGGCTCCGCAGCGACCACCAGCCGGCGCACTGGCGTGGGTGACTCGGCCAGGGCGCGCAGTACGCGCTGCTGAAACCATTCGGCATTGGCGAAGAACAGCGGCGCGTCCCAGCGCAGCAGCACCAGGCCGGGAATGCGGCGGGCATTGGGGTGGCGCTCGATATCGTGGAAACCGCGAATGCCGTCGACCCGGCCGAGTACGGCGGAGTAGGGGCGCCAGCCATCCCAGAGAAATTCGATGACCGCCAGCACCACGGCGATGCAGATGCCAGGAATGGCGCCGAACACCGTCACGCCGGCAAAACAGGTCATCGACAGCCAGAACTCCCATTGCTGCACCTTGTAGATGCGCTTGAGGTCGGCAAATTCGAACAGGCCGATGGCGGCGGCGATCACCACGGCGGCCAGGGCGCTGTTGGGCAAAAACTCCATCAGGTTGGGCGCGACCAGCAGCAGGATGGCCACGGCCAAGGCGCCGACCACGCCGGTGATCTGGGTTTGCGAGCCGGCCGCTTCGGCCACCGGAGTGCGCGACGAGCTGCTGCTGATCGGGAAGCCCTGGAACAGGCCGCCAATCAGGTTGGCCGCGCCCAGGCCGATCATCTCCTGGTTGGGGTCGACATAGCTGCGCGTGCGCGCGGCATAGGTACGCGACAGTACGCTGGTATCGGCAAACGCCACCAGCGCTGCCGCCACGCCACCGAGCGCCACGGCGGCCAGGTCGACGCCGCTGAGCCAGGGCAGGGCAAAGCTGGGCAGGCCCTGGGGCAATTGGCCGAGGACCTTGACGCCCTGGCTGTCGAGGTCAAACAGGCCAACGGCGACGGTAGCCAGCACCACCGCGATCAGAATGCTCGGCAACTGCTGGAAGCGCTTGAGCGCGAGGATCAGTGCCAGGGTGCCGCCACCCACGGCAAAGCTGTAGCCATTGCCTTCACCGGCCCAGAGCGCCTGCGCCAGCAGCCAGACTTCGCGACCGGGTCCATCGCCATCCACCGAGACGCCGAACAGCTTGGGCGTCTGACTGATCAGCACGGTCAGGGCGATGCCGTTCATATAGCCATAGCGTATCGGCTTGGACAGCAGTTCGGTGATGAAGCCCAGGCGCAGCAACCCGGCGACGATGCAGGTCAGGCCGGCCACCACCGCCATCATGCTGGCCAGAATCACCGCGCGCATGGCGTCACCGCCGGACAGCGGCAGCACCACGGCGAGAATCAGCGCCGCCAGCGCCGAATCGGGGCCCAGCACGAGGATGCGGCTGGGTCCGAACAGGGCATAGGCCAGCAGCGGCACGATGGTCGCGTACAGGCCATAGATCCCCGGTACGCCGGAGGCCTCGGCATAGGCAATGCCCACCGGTACCAGCATGGTGGTCAGCACCAGCCCGGCGGCGATGTCCTTGGGCAGCCAGGCCAGTTGGTAGTTCTTCAGCATCAGCAGACCCGGCAGCCAGCGCAGCCAGCCACTGGGCGCACTGACGATGGGCAGCGCGGCATTTTGCGGCTTGGGGGATTCGCTGGTCATGGCTGTGTGCTCTGCAATCAGGGAGCCGGGATGGCGGGAATGAAGAAGAAGGCCATGCCGAATACCAGGTACACGGCCAGCAGTTGCACGCCCTTGAGCCAGTCCGAGCGGCCATCGCCAGCGATCTGGCCGGTGATCAGCACCGCCAGCAGCATGGTCAGGGTCAGGCCGGAGGTGAAGGCCAGGTTCATCGCTTCGGGGCCGATGATCAGGCTGCTCAACACCAGCACCGGCGCCACGAACAGCGCCACCTGCAGGCTTGAACCGATAGAAATCGACAGCGCCAGGTCCATGCGGTTCTTCAGCGCCGCGGTAATGGCTGAGGCGTGCTCGGCGGCATTGCCGAGAATGGCCACCACGAACACGCCGATGAACAGGTTGGAGAGGCCGAAGGCCTTGGCGCTGGGCTCGATGGCGCCGACCAGGATTTCACTGACCCAGGCGATCAGGGCGGTGGCCACGGCCAGAATCGCGATGGCCTTACCCATCGGCCAGAGGTCAACGGCTTCGCTATCCTCCTGACGGTTGCCAGCGAATAGGGCCTTGTGGGTCACCAGCGAGTAATACAGGAACAGGCCATAGACCAGCAGCAGCACCACGGAAATCGCATTGCTCAGGTACTGCACCTTCCCCAGCAGTACGGGCGCCTCTTCGGCGCGCATCATGTACACCGCCGGCAGCACCAGGGCGATGGCGGCCAGGGTCAACAGGCTTGCTTCGGCCCGCGCGCCTTCGGAATTGAAGTGCTGTTCCTTGAAACGCAGGCCGCCGCAGAGCATGGAGGCGCCCAGTACCAGCAGGATGTTGCCGATGATCGAGCCGGCCAGCGACGCCTTGACCACGTCATGCAGGCCGGCGCGCAGAGCGGCGATGGCGATGATCAGTTCGGTGGCGTTGCCGAAGGTGGCATTGAGCAGGCCGCCGACGCCTTCTCCGCTGCGTTCGGCCAGTTGCTCGGTGGCTTTGCCCAGCCAGCCCGCCAGCGGAATGATGGCGATGGCGGCAGCGATGAAGATCGCCAGATGCTGCTGGGGCGCCAGGTACTCCAGAGCCAGGGTGACGGGTACGCAGAGCAGCAACCAGTTGAGCATGCCGTGGGACTCCCTTCGGGCAGTGAGATCGGGACGAGCGGACACAATTGGTTAAACACTCGCGCAGCGACAGTTTAATCAAGCCGGACAGGCGCGAGCCAGACAATCCGCGGTGGCGCTGCCTCGCTTTGGTGCCGCGGCCGGAAAAATCCCCTCATGGCATGCCTTGTTTTGGTGCCTGTTTTTTGTGGGTATTTTCAAGCTGCTGATTTAAAACAGAAATTTAACTGGCACGGGCCTTGCGATGTCTTCTTTGCCTGCAGCGAGAAGGAGTACGGCATGGCCCGGATTCTCTATGACGAGATGTACGACGCGAGTGGCGCTGTCCGCCCGCACTACCGCGAATTCGCCCGCTGGTTGGCGAATACCCCGCCCGAGCAACTGGCCCAGCGCCGCCGTGAGGCCGACCTGCTGTTCCACCGGGCCGGCATCACCTTCACCGTGTACGGGGATGACCAGGGCACCGAGCGTCTGATTCCCTTCGACACCATCCCGCGCAGCATTCCGGCCAGTGAGTGGCGCGTGGTCGAGCGCGGCTGCATTCAGCGGGTCAAGGCGCTGAACATGTTTCTCGCCGACCTCTACCACGGTCAGCGCATCATCAAGGCCGGCATCATTCCGGCCGAGCAGGTGCTGGCCAACGAGGGCTACCAGATGGCGATGCAGGGCCTGGACCTGCACCGCAACCTCTACGCGCACATTGCCGGGGTCGATCTGGTGCGCGACGGTGATGGCAGCTACTACGTGCTGGAAGACAACCTGCGCACGCCCAGCGGCGTCAGCTACATGCTCGAAGACCGCAAGATGATGATGCGCCTGTTCCCCGAGCTGTTCGCCGCCCAGCGCATCGCGCCGATCGACCACTACCCGAGTCTGCTGCTGTCGACCCTGAAAAGCTCCAGCCCGGTGGATGACCCTAGCGTCGTGGTGCTGACGCCAGGGCACTTCAACAGCGCCTACTTCGAACATGCCTTCCTCGCCCGCGAGATGGGCGTGGAGCTGGTGGAGGGCGCCGACCTGTTCGTCCGCGACGAGAAGGTGTTCATGCGCACCACCGCCGGCCCGCAGCAGGTGGATGTGATCTACCGCCGCCTGGACGACGCCTTCCTCGATCCGCTGGCCTTCAACCCCGACTCCATGCTCGGCGTGCCCGGCCTGCTGTCGGCCTACCGCGCCGGCAACGTGGTGCTGGCCAATGCCATCGGCACCGGCGTCGCGGACGACAAGTCGGTGTACCCCTTCGTGCCGGACATGATCCGCTTCTACCTCGACGAAGAGCCGATCCTGAAGAACGTGCCGACCTGGCAATGCCGCAAGGCCGATGAGCTGTCCCACGTGCTGGCTCACCTGCCGGAGCTGGTGGTCAAGGAAACCCAGGGCTCCGGTGGCTACGGCATGCTGGTCGGCCCGGCGGCGAGCAAGGCCGAGATCGAGACCTTCCGAGATCGCCTCAAGGCCAATCCTGCCGCCTACATCGCCCAGCCGACCTTGAGCCTGTCCACCTGTCCGACCTTCGTCGAGCAGGGCATCGCCCCGCGCCATATCGACCTGCGCCCGTTCGTCCTCTCCGGCAAGGAAACCCGCCTGGTCCCCGGCGGACTGACCCGCGTGGCGCTGCGCGAGGGCTCCCTGGTGGTCAACTCGTCGCAGGGCGGCGGGACCAAGGACACCTGGGTGGTTGAAGATTGAGAAGGATTGCCTGCCATGCTGAGTAGAACTGCCGCCGAACTGTACTGGATGTCGCGCTACCTGGAGCGCGCGGAAAACCTCGCGCGCATGCTGGATGTCAGCTATTCGCTGTCGCTCATGCCGCAGGACGGCCAGGGCACCGGCCTTGATGAACTGACCATGCCGCTGCTGATCACCGGCAACATGGACGATTACCTGGCGCGCCATGGCGAACTGGATGCCGAGCGCCTGCTGCACTTCTTCGCCTTCGACGGCGACAACCCCGGCAGCATCTTCAGCTGCCTGCGCGCCGCGCGCAGCAACGCCCACGTGGTGCGCGGGCGGATCACCGCCGACATGTGGGAAAACATCAACGCCACCTGGCTGGAAATGCGCGACATCGCCCAACAGGGCCTGCAGAGCTACGGCATCAGCGCCTTCTGCGAATGGGTCAAGCAGCGCTCGCACCTGTTCCGCGGTGCCGCCTTCGGCACCAGTCTGCGCAACGATGCCTTCCGCTTCATCCGCCTGGGCACCTACATCGAGCGGGCCGACAACACCCTGCGCCTGCTCGACTCGCGCTACGAGCTCCTGGGCGATGCCGCCGAGAGCATTGGCGATGGTTCGGCGCGCGGCTACTACCAGTGGAACGCCTTGCTCCGTGCTCTCTCGGTGTTTGAGGCCTTTACCGAGATCTACCGTGGCTCGCCGGACAAGCGTCAGGTGGCCGAACTGCTGATCCTGCGCGAGGACGTGCCGCGCTCGCTGCGCGCCTGCCTCGGCGAAATCAACCAGATCCTCGCCAGCCTGCCGGGCGTCAACGGCCGTCCAGCCCAGCGCATGGTCGCCAGCCTGGAGGCTCGGCTGCGCTACACCGGCATCGAGGAAATCCTCGACGAGGGCCTGCATGTCTGGTTGTCCGACTTCATCCTGCTGGTTCGCCGGCTGGCCAATGCCATTCAAAGTTCCTATCTGGAGGCCGCATGAAACTCACCATCAGCCACGACACCACCTACCGCTACGACGATCAGGTGCGCGCGAGCATCCAGTACCTGCGCCTGACCCCGCAGGAAAGCGAGCGCCAGCACGTGCTCGACTGGCACCTGGATCTGCCGTGCCCGGCCCGCGCCCAGCGCGACCCCTACGGCAACATCCTGCATGTGCTGAATGTGGACGAACCGCACGACTCGCTGCTGATCAGCGCCCACGGCAGTGTGGAAATCGACGAAAGCCGCGAGGCCGAGCACGATCAGCAGTCGCCGCTGCCGTTCCTGCGCTTCACCCGCCTGACCCAGGCCGACGAGGCCCTGCGCCAGTTTGCCCTGCATCACTGTGGCGCCCGTCGTGACCGCAACGCCCTGATCGAACTGATGTTCGGCCTGGGCGAGGCCATGCCGTTCACCCCCGGCATCACCACCGTCGATACCACCGCCGCGGAAGCCTTCGCCAAGCGCGGTGGCGTCTGCCAGGACCACAGCCACGCATTCCTGGCCTGCGCCCGCAGCCTGCAGGTGCCGGCGCGTTATGTGTCCGGCTATCTGTTCAGCGAAGACGCCGGCCATCTGGCCAGCCACGCCTGGGTGGAAGCCTGGCTGGACGGCGCCTGGTACAGCTTCGATGTCACCAACGGCCTATCGCGGCCGGAGCGTCACCTCAAGCTCGCCGTGGGCCTGGATTATCTGGATGCCTGTCCGGTGCGCGGCATGCGTCGCGGTGGCGGCGGGGAGCAGATGCACGCCCGCGTGCTGGTCAATCAGCCGGTAATGACCCTGCAGGCCCAGCAGCAATAAGCAGCAGTAACGGGCGGTCCGGCGGGCCGCTCTGCGAGGTGTTATGACCTATTGCGTTGCCATGAACCTGGCCGATGGCCTGGTGTTCGTCTCCGACTCGCGCACCAACGCCGGGGTCGATCACATTGCCACCTTCCGCAAGCTGCACGTCTTTGGCGTGCCGGGTGAGCGTCTGATCGTGCTGCAGAGTGCCGGTAACCTGGCCACCTCGCAGTCCGTGATCAGCCTGCTGCGCCACCGGCTGGGCGGCGAGGGCGCGCATCTGCACAACGTCCCCACGCTGTTCGACGCGGCCAGTCTGGTGGGCGCGACCCTGCGCGAAGTGCTGGAGCGCGACAGCGGCCCGAGCCTGGGGCAGGGCGTCGACCTGGGCTGTTCCTTCCTGCTCGGCGGGCAGATTCGCGGTGCGGCGCCCGGCCTGTTCAACCTCTACCCGCAGGGCAACTTCATCGAGGCCACCCGCGACACGCCGTACTTCCAGATCGGCGAGAGCAAGTACGGCAAGCCGATCCTCGACCGCGCGCTGCAACACGCCACGCCGCTGGAGCAGGCGCTGCGCTGTGCGCTGATTTCCTTCGACTCGACCATCCGCAGCAACCTCTCGGTGGGCATGCCGCTGGATGTGCTGGTGTACCGCGCCGACTCGCTGCTGATCCCAGAGGGTTACCGGGTCAGCGAGGGCGATGCCTATTTCGAGAGCATTCGCGCCTTCTGGGGCGCCGGGCTGCGCCAGTTGCTGGGCGAGTTGCCGGAACTGCCGGACCAATACTGGCTATAGCGGTGTTCAGCGGCAGGCGGCCTGCAATCGGGTAAGATGCGCGCCGCAGCGCAGGGCTGCACCAGCAGAGGGCCAGTGGGTGAGCAAGCAGCAAGCAGACGTGATCATCATCGGCGCGGGTGCCGCGGGGCTGATGTGTGCCTTCACCGCCGCCCAGCGTGGCCGCCGCGTACTGGTGCTTGATCACGCCAACAA
This sequence comes from Pseudomonas fluvialis, assembly GCF_014207935.1. Lineage (GTDB taxonomy): Bacteria > Pseudomonadota > Gammaproteobacteria > Pseudomonadales > Pseudomonadaceae > Aquipseudomonas > Aquipseudomonas fluvialis_A. Next base: position 131,329 of record NZ_JACHLL010000006.1, read on the forward strand.
GCCCGGCAAGAAAATCCTCATGTCCGGCGGCGGCCGTTGCAACTTCACCAACATGTACTGCGAGCCGGCCAACTTCCTCTCGGCCAACCCGCATTTCTGCAAGTCGGCGCTGGCCCGCTACACCCAGTGGGATTTCATCGAGCTGGTCGCCAAGCACAGCGTGCCCTATCACGAGAAGAAGCTCGGCCAGCTGTTCTGCGACAACAAGTCCAGTGACATCCTCGGCCTGCTGCTGGATGAGTGCGACCAGGCCGGCGCCCGTTTGCAGTTGGATACCTCGGTCAGCGAGATCGCCGCGCTTGAGGGCGGCGGCTACCGCCTGGAGAGCAGTGCCGGCACCTATACCTGCCAATCGCTGGTGATCGCCACCGGCGGCCTGTCGATTCCCACCCTGGGCGCCAGTGGCTTTGGCTATCAGGTCGCCCGCCAGTTCGGCCATCAGGTGCTGCCGACCCGTGCCGCGCTGGTGCCGTTCACCATTACCGAACCGCAGCTCAAGGCGCTGTGCACCGAACTCTCCGGCACCTCGGTGGAGGATTGCCTGGTCAGCTGCAACGGCCAGAGCTTCAAGGAAAACATCCTGTTTACCCACCGCGGGCTGAGCGGGCCGGCCATTCTGCAGATTTCCTCCTACTGGCAGCCGGGCGACGAAGTCAGCATCAACCTGCTACCGCATCTGGACCTGGCTGAATGGCTGCCGGCGCAGCAGGCCGAACGCCCCAACAGCGAGCTGAAAACCGTGCTGGGCGAGCTGTTTACCAAGAAGATGGCTGGCCTTCTGGCCGAGCAGTGGTTCGTCTCCAAGCCGCTCAAGCAATACACCCCGGCGGAGCTGCAGGCCGTGGCCGAGCGCCTTTCCGACTGGCGTTTCGTGCCGGCCGGTACCGAGGGCTATCGCACCGCCGAAGTTACCCTGGGCGGGGTGGACACCCGCGAGGTGTCGTCCAAGACCATGGAGTCGCAGAAGGCGCCGGGGCTGTATTTCATTGGCGAGGTGCTGGATGTGAGCGGGCAGCTCGGCGGCTTCAACTTCCAGTGGGCCTGGGCTTCGGCATTCGCCGCCGCCCAGTACGTCTGAGAACCTGTTTACGATCTCCTGGCTGTCGGCCATACAGCGTTAAAAACGATCTCGGCAGGCCGCTTGCGGCCAACGCACTTTAGTGCGGCCCCGGAGGGGCGAGCGAAGCGAGTCATGCTCATTTACCACTCGTAAACTGCGCTTCCTCGACCGTTTTTGCCTTGTCTGGCTCTAATCCAGAAAATCGTAAGCAGGCTCTAAGAATCTGACTGCTGGGGCTAGCGGCTCGGGCTGGGCAGAATGCCCTTTGCCATCAGCGCGGCATGCACGATGGACTGGCGCCGCGGCAGGTCGTCTGCGCTGCGGGTGTCGATGTTCAGGGCAAACAGCCAGGTGTCGCGCTCGCTCTTCACATAACCCATGTACCAGCCCGTGCCCGGCGTGGCCCGCGCGCTCCAACCGGTTTTCGCAAACAGCCGGTACTGCGGCGTCTGCTCGGCCAGCATGATGCTCTCCAGCGCCGCATAGCTTTGCGTGCGGTAGGGCAGTTCGCGCAGTGCCACCCGCTTGAGAAAGGCCACCTGCTGTTCGGCACTGACGGTGAGCGAGCCGTCCAGCCAGAACTGATCGACCACAAAAGGCTCGCGCAACTGGCCGAAACGCGCCTCGCGGATATATGCGGGATACACCGCTGCGCCAACGCGCCGGGCCAGTTGCTGATAGCACCACACGCAGCTCAGGCGAAAGGCGCTGGCCAGCGTCTGGTCGCGGTTCCAGTCGGGCATCTCATAGTGCGTGCCATCCCAGCGAAACACCGCCTCGGGGCCGCTGACTACACCCTGTTGCAGGCCGATCAGGCTGTTCAGCACCTTGAAGGTGGAGGCGGCGGTAAACGGCTGGGCCGCCCGCGTGGCGTTGTGCACATAACGCTGACCACTTTCGGCCGCTTCGATCAGCAGGGTTCCGCTGGCGCCTGCCTCGCGGAACAGGCGGGCCAGCTCGGCGTCTTCGGCGTGGCACAGGGTGATCTGGCTCAGCAGAAGCAGGCCGCAGAACCAGCGGAACAGGGGACGGGGCATGGGCGATCAGCTCGTGAGAAGGGCGAAGGCCCAGTAGAGCGCAATCAGCATCTGCACGGCAAAGGCCGTGAAGCGCAGATTCACCGCCATAACGGACAAGGAAGTCAGATGAATCAGCGACTGCACTACGCGCGTGGCCAGCAGCACGAGCGCCAGCGGATCGGTCATTGCGGTTTGCCCGCTGAGCGCGGCAATCACCAGCAGACCACCGAACACCGGCAGGCCTTCCAGGCAATTGGCGTGGGCCCGCGCCAGGCGCTGCATGAAGGGTGAGAGGTTGCCGTTATCCGGCTGAAAGCCATTGGAGGGCACCGCCTTGAGCAGCACCAGCCGGCTGCGCAGGCTTTCCATCAGCACCAGTAACAGCAGCGTCCAGGTCACAAAACCAGTCAGGGCAAGAAGAGAGTTGTTCATGGCCGACTCCAGCAACGGGTGGGTGATGCAGTCGGTATAGCAGTTGGCGGCCGAGGCCTGCCGCAGTCGCTATTCAGGCTGTGGTGGCTCGACCTGTTGCTTGTCCGGCGACTCGGACGGGCTGATGGCCGCATGCAGCCCGGTAAAGGGTAACAGCAGCGTATCCAGCGCCAGGCTGGGCACAAAGTCGATCAGGCAAAGGGGCGTCAGCAGTTGCTGATAGGCACAGCTATAACCCGCGTTGTACCCGCTCTGCTCGCAGGAATCCTGGCCGATCACCTTGGCATTGAAGCGGGTGCCGGCGTACATCAGGTTGTCACCGGGAGAGGCGCCGTCGGAGGTCATTAGCACCGACGAGCAACCGCCGAGCACAGAGGCCATCAGCAGCAATAAGGTCCGCAGCGTCATGCCAACACTCCCTGCTATTTAGAGACTGAGCAGCAAGGCCAGCGAAGGCCCGGCCACCAGCAGCACCAGCACATCCAGCACCGTCACGGTGATGCCGACCCACAGTTGCTGTTCCGGGTCGCGCAACCACCAAATCAGCACCATGGAGCCCAGCGCCGTCAGCACAGCCAGCCCGAGGAAGAAGCTACCGGTATAGGCAAAGGACATCACACTGTCCGAGCAGGCTTTGCCACAGCCGCTGCCGCTCACCCCGGCGCCAACCATCGCCAGTCCCAGCAGCCCGACAAAGAAGCCAACCGCACAGGTGACCATGGCGACAAGCATCCATAAGCGGCCATCGCGTCTCAGTTTTTGGGTTTGGGTCATCGTTATCACGTCCATGTTGATGTAGCCGCGTTCACTTGTTGTTGCCGCCCTGTTTGCCGAAGGCCGGCTTCAGGGAATGGGAAAGATCATCTTCGATGATTTGCAGCACCTGATCGGAGACGTCGTACTGCCTCACCGTCACCTTGTACTTCCCGCTGAACCAGTGACTCAGATGAAGCGCATAAGTGCCCTTGTTGCCCCGGCCCAGATGCTGCTCGATCCGCTTGCGCACGCCGGTGGTGGACGACCCCACATACAACACCGTCGAAGGTGCATTCAGCCTGGCGCAGGCCCGTTCTTTTCTCGCCTTGTAGCGAGAAAAGGCCTGGAAGGTTTCCTCGGGGTTACCTCCCACTTCTTCGATGATGTAGATGGCCTTCTGTATGCCATCAAGCGCGGAGAGATCATCCACTTCGATAACTTTTGAGGGGATGGCTGCCTTGGCGATATGGCAGTTCTGGATCAGGGTGTCGATATAGAGCATTTATGTTGCTTCTAATGTTTGGTTAAGGGGCGAACAAAAGCGTAGCTTTTGGGCGTCCCGAGTGAGCGAAGCGAACGACTTGAACCAGTTGTTAGCGGAACGCACCTTTTAGATTTGAAATTTCCCGTAAGAGCTTGCTGGAAAAAGCAGCGGGAACCCAGAAAAAGCCAAGAATAAAAGTTCTTTTGTATATGCAGACGTCAGTAAATGGCTGAGAAGGGTAAGACTTGTCTTTTATTTTCAGAAGATTGGCTCCCCATATAGAGCGATTGCCATGCTTTGATTTTTTTCCGCTAACTAAGCACTCAACCATGTTTTCAAATTCGTCCGTTGAAAGCTTAAAATCTATCCAGTGCATTTGATATGCAACTACAAAATTGTAAGAGACAGTAATGCGGACGTGTATTTTATTTAGCGGAGTTGATGAGAGCGTAATTTCTACTCCCGCATCCTGCAAGGTGGTGCGCATAGGGTTCTCTGCTAACGATTAAGCTAACGGGCGGACAAAAGCGTAGCTTTTGGCTGTCCAGTGAACGAAGTGAGCGGCAGTTGAGCGCATTGTTAGCTCTCACCTGCAAGGGCATCGCCAACAGAAGTGCCGCACTCAGGGCAATATTTTGCCGACAAGTTGACCAAATGTCCGTTCTGGCAGCGTCGTGCAGGGTCTTGCTTCTGAACTTGAATGTATGAATATAGGATGGCAAAAGCTGCGTAATAGAAAATTAGCCAGTGCCCTGAAAAGCCTCTAACAGTAGAGGCTGAGGTAGGGGTGTGGTTTGAGTTGGTGATAGCAAAAATAGCAAAGTTCAGGAAGACATACCCGAACAGGGCATACGCCATGTACTGCATTGGTTTGGGGCAGCCTCTGAGGGCGGCCTTCCACATCTGTTTCTGAGGAAAAACTTTAGCCAGAGACTGGGCGCACAAGACGGCTGGGATCCATACAACAAAAATGCCAAAGTGAAGAAACCACGGCTCTTTAGGAAATACTGAAAACCCGAATATTGATGATGCGTGCGCGACGAAACTAATAAGAAAGCCAAGGCCTGCGAGCAGCATGAATACGGCAGCAATCTTTGATTTCACTACGATTCCTTCTAGTGAGAGCTAACGTTTGGTTAAGGGGCCGGCTTTAGCCGGTCCCGAGTGAGCGAAGCGAGCGGCTTGAACCAGTTGTTAGCTTTCTCACTGGAAGTCACCGCGAGCTTTTAAAACACCACTTTGCTTTAGACGAAACAGTTCATCAACATAATTCCCGTATACAGCAATAGCTTTTTTGCCTTCAACTCTGTAGTAAGGTGCAGGAAATGCCTTTGCTATACGGTCTTTTGCGATATCAGATATGTCGTGAAAAATCGGTTCGTTAAACTCAATTTTTACAGGCTTAATCGGCATATTTTTATTGTAGCTGTGCTCATAGTCATATGATGCGTAGGTGCCAGCCCACTTGCCACTCTTGTCTTTGTATAGAGGTGAGAACTGATATTTTGAGTGGAAATATTGGCCGTTGTGCATTTCTACGTACAAGAGGACATGTTCATATAAAGAAAATTGTGGGGTGCCGTAGTGATCGTAAGCAGTAAATTCGATGCGATTTCCTTTGTAAGTCCCCCTGTACGGTTCCAATATTTCGTATGTTGCCAAGAATTGGCTGTCTAGGGATATTTCGCCATCCTTTGGAGGCACAGTCTCTAGGTTGATCTTTTTACCAATAAAGACGAAGTGCTTACTATTTTCTTGCTCAGAAAAGGCTGGAAATGAAAGTAATAAAATTATTAGTGTTAATGCTGCTCTCACGGTATTTCCTTGGAAGCTAACGATTAAGCTAACGGGCAGGCAAAAGCGCAGCTTTTGACTGTCCAGCGAACGAAGTGAGCGACAGTTGAGCGCATTGTTAGCTGCCCTTGCAGGATATGCTTTTTATTCTGTGTGCAAAGAAACCACTTGAGACGTCAAGTATGCACTTTTTCGTTTTATCAGGACAGATATATTGCCCCTGAACTTCCCAGGACTGCCCGTTTTCAAGGGTGAATATTGAAATTATTCTTCGGTGGCCTTTATATGATTTTATACACTTTGCAGATATGCTGTAGGGCTTATGAATGGCGCCTGCCAGCAGGCCGGCATTGATGAAATACACTTTGCTTACTGCCCAGCCTATTACAAGTAAGCCTGGCATGAATAGGATTAGGCTTGCCGTGATGGTTTTAGTGTGCTGCTTGCTCTCTGCGCTTGTTGGCTTTTCTTTAAAATGAATTAGCCACATATAAATTGCTGTAACCGTGAGGCAGCATACCAAGAGAATTGGGGTTTCAGCTGAGCTTTCCGGGATAATAGCCAATTGGTTTGATAGGAGAAGTATTAGGCAGGCATATAGGATTGCGATGTAAATAATCGTTTTTTCATCGTAAATCCTTTGGGCTGCTAACGTTTGGTTAAGGGGCCGGCTTTAGCCGGTCCCGAGTGAGCGAAGCGAGCGGCTTGAACCATTTGTTAGGCACTTTGCTCGCAGTATTTTTTGAGGCCGGCCAGCCTTGCTATAACTGCTTTCTTGAAATAAAGGGTAGCTACGTATTCGGAGATTACGGGGATTGCCCACTTCTTTGTTTTGATGGAGTAGCGAAATTTTGCTTTTGTAGAGGTTGCGTTAATAGGTTTGAAAACCCAGCTACCGCCAAAACTTTTAATAAAAGCTGGACCTTTGGTCATGATTATTGCAGCTGTTGTAGGTGGGGCTAACTGAACAAACTCAACTTCCATACTTAGGCCTGACTTAGCTACTACAAGCGTTTTAACTCCAATGCCGACCTCGGTTGCTCCACCCAAAAGCTCTATTTTTTCAGGGAAAGGGTCCCATTGATACCTAACAGAATAATCTTGCGATGCTTCGTAGACAGCTGCTTGTGGAGCATTGATGGTCAGTTCGTACTCGATTATGGCCATGGCAGTGCCTAACGATTAAGCTAACGGGCGTCCAAAAGCGCAGCTTTTGGACGTCCAGCGAACGAAGTGAGCGATAGTTGAGCGCATTGTTAGAAGTCAAATCTCAAATCCAAGGGCTTCTTCAATGCCTTCTTTGTTTGAGTTAAGACGGATGCTGTATAGGTAAAGATCACCTTGAAAATTTACATATGTGCAGTCTACGGCCATAAATGTTTGCGCAGAGTCCTCAATTATACTAACTCGCTTAAAGAATAAATCTCCGCCATCAATGGATTTTATTTTGTGGAGTTTGTAAAGCGTTCCGTCGCCCATCCGCTCGTCAAGGATTCTGCTGATTGAAGCAGCCTGAGGTTTTGATTCTTTTATATCGACCGGCAGATGTTTTATTATTAGATTTTCTACGCAGGTCGAACGTTTTTTGGCGGCAGCAGTCAGGCATTCGGTAAATTTTTTCTCAAACTCATCGATGCTGTAAAGTGGTTCGGCCGAGTATGTATTCATGGCTGCGATGCTAAAAAACGCTGCGATAATTGCTTTGTGGAGTCTCATGAGTTCTCTCATTGTCTTCTAACGTTTGGTTAAGGGGCGGGCTTTAGCCCGTCCCAGCGAACGAAGTGAGCGATTTGAACTAGTTGTTAGCAGTTACCAATATAAATCTCGCCTGGGCTAAAACAACCGACAATGCACCCTAGGAAAGGATCATTTCCATTTTCATTTATTGCCCAGTGCCAATCTACTATTTCGGTATTTGTAGGAAATACTAAATCAACCCCGTTCTCAAATTTAAGGATTAGCGCCGAGTCTTTGGATAGCGTTACATCAACTATGTTTTTCCTGAGTGTACTGCAAAGAATAATGGTCTTAGCTATATCTTCTTTGTCTATAGCCTCTGTGGTCGGCTGATAAGTGCCTGCAAACTGTTGGTTTAATGAACCTTCGTCGGGTGACTCGATGTTATTGGTAATCAACCAGAAACCATCAAAATATAAGTCAAACGCATCTCCCACGCTAAAGCGCGAATAGAAATTACCGACCAGCTTCTCCTTTAGTATTTGAATTGCACTCATTTTCTTCTGTGACTGCTAACGTTTGGTTAAGGGGCCGGCTTTAGCCGGTCCCGAGTGAGCGAAGCGAGCGGCTTGAACCATTTGTTAGGCGATGCCAGTTGCTTACGCTCTAGATCATTCTATTTCTCTGCATCTCTGTAATTATTGCGTCTACGATCTTCTTAGCGCGTGGCTGCGGATCTTCGTCTGGCACCCAAGCATTCATGTGGAGGCCCTCAGACATCGTTGACCAAATAATTTTACCTGTTTTGGCATCAACAAGCTCCCAGCGAATTTCATAGCTAATTACCGCTTGGTTTATTGTCATTTTGCTTGGGAATATGATCAACCTGTTTTCGGTGTCGTATAATTTTTCTATACTTTCATTTTTGGCTATTGCTTGCTGCGCTGGAATGACTGTGTCGGCATTTGTGTTTATGTAATATTTTCCAACTTCTGTTTCTTTGAAGCTTGATATTTTTGTGGAAACCCCTAGGTTATTAAGATTGCTAGAGAGTTGCTTGGAAAACTCCAGTAATAGGTTGGGGCCAAAAAAGCTCTCCCGGACATCTAAAAAAGAATACACGTAAAGCTCTGTGCCTTTAAGGCTAACGCCTTCAGCATCGCTAGGCTTCACGGCAAAGTGGCTTGTTGAACAGGCTGAAATAACTAAAGACATGATTAAAATTACAAGTGTTTTAGCTGGATGCATCGCGTTACGACCTTGGGGATTTTCTAGTTGATCGCGCCTAACTACTATTATGCGACATTGCTGTCGCATAACATTCCTGAAAATGTCGCATAACACGCTAAGGCCTTCGCTAACCCATTGTTTTCCCAAGCTTGCGGAATAACAAAAGGGACAGCGACTCGAGCAAACGCGACAGCTTTTTTTTGGCTTTTACCGGAAGGGAGGCAGAGGGCGAAACACAACATTCCCTGTCGGCGGATGATTCCCTTCGTTGGCGTATGGCCATGGCGCGACCATAGCGCGACGGTCCGGCTTGGGTAAAGCCGGGCGGGGTTCAGAGTTGTGCTTTGCGTGTGGCCATATGGCGCAGGTAGGCGAGCAGTTGCTGCAGCTCGGCGTCGGCCAGGGCCTGCAGGCTGAAGCCGGGCATGCGCGCCTGTGGCCAGCGGCGCAGGGATTGCGGGTCGCGGATATAGCGCGGCAGGTAGTCGGTGTTGAAGTATTCGGTGGGGTTGTGGGGGATATTCAGGTCCGGGCCGAAGGCCGAGTCGCCGGCGCCGTTTAGGCGGTGACAGGCTAGGCAGTGCTTCTGGAACTGGGCAAAGCCAACCTGAACCTCGGTACCGGCATTCGCTGCCGGCAGCAGCGCCGGAAAACGTTCAGCCAGGCTCTGCACCTGACGCAGGCTGACCATCTGAAACGGCCATTGCTCTGGGCCGATCTGGCCCGCCTGCGGGTCGGTCCACACCAGGTAGAACGGCCCGGCGCTGGGTTTGTTGCTGCTGAGCTTAGGCCAGGGCTTGGCCGGGTCTTCGATGGCGACCCAGGCGCGGGCGCCTTCACGGTTGAGCAGCGGGGCGGCCGGCAGTTCGGCGGCAAAGCCGTCGCTCGCCACGGCCTGCAGCTGGTCGCCGGCGTTGACGCCGGTCAGCAGGCTGGCCACCGGCACGGCCTGGTAGGTCATGTCGCGCTTGTAGGCGATATCGGCCGTTATCTGAATGGCTTGTGCCTGCTTCAGCAGTTGCTCGGTGCTGTAGCGGGTCTGCTGGCCGTTGATCTCCAGCAGCAGTTCGGCCGCAGACAAGGGCAGGGCGGTGAGCAGCAACAGGCTGCTCAGCAGTTTTGCGTGCATGCGGCCTCCGGGCTTTTGGCCTGTTGGGCAGCCTTGAGGCTGTCGATGCTACCGGCGTTGATCACCTGCTGGTAGCCCAGTGCCTGCAGGGCATCCTGCGCCAGCCCGGAGCGACGGCCGCTGCGGCAATACAGGACGATGGGCGCGGATTTTTCCGGCGCCACGCGGCTGATCTGCTCGGCGATCTGCTCGTGGCTGATGTTGTGGGCGCCGGGCAGGGCGCCGCTGGCGAACTCGTCGGCGCTGCGCACATCGATCAGCAGGGTGCCGGGCTTGGCCAGTTGGGTGAGGGCGGCGGCCTGGTCGATCTCGCCAGCCTGTACCGTGCTGGCAAGCAGTGGCAGGAGCAGAGCGGCGAAGCGGGATTTCAGCGGCATGACGGCCTCCGGACGGCGGGTTTTGTGCGGGACAGGGCTGTATCATGCCGTTTTTTTTGCGGGAGCTCAGCGCAATGTTGGCGCAATTGTTTGCCGTGATGGCGCCCGTGTTGCTGGCCGCCGGCATTGGCTTTGCCTGGGCCCGCTCCGGGCATGATTACCCGACCGAGTTTGTCACCCGGCTGGTGCTGAACATCGGTACGCCCTGTCTGGTGCTGACCACGCTGAGTCGCGCCGAGCACGACCCGGCGGCGTTCAGCCAGATGGCGCTGGCGGTGCTGCTGGTAACCCTCGGCATGGGCTTGCTCGGTCTGCTGTTCAGTCGGCTGTCCGGGCTGGACTGGCGCGCGCTGGTGCCGGCGTTTCTTTTTCCCAATGTCGGCAACATGGGCCTGCCGGTGTCGCTGTATGCCTTTGGCGAGCAGGGCCTGGCCTTTGCTGTGGCGATCTTTCTGGTGCTGTCGGTGGGGCATTTCAGCGTGGGGCTGTTTCTCTCCGGTGCCGAACGTTCGGCGCGCCGGTTGTGGGCCAACCCGATCATGCTCAGCCTGTTGCTGGCGGTGCCGATGCTGATGTTTCAGTGGCAGCTGCCGTTGTGGCTGGCCAACAGCCTCAATCTGCTCGCCGGCCTGACCATTCCGCTGATGCTGCTGACCCTGGGCGTGGCGCTGGCGAGCATCCGTCCGCAGCATCTCGGCCGGGGCTTTGTGCTGGGCGGGTTGCGTCTGCTGGCGGGCACGACACTGGGTTGGCTGATCGGCAGCTGGCTGGAACTGCCGCCGCTGGCCCATGGCGTGCTGGTAGTGCAGTCGGCGATGCCGGTGGCGGTGTTCAACTACCTGTTTGCGCTCAAGGCCAACCGGGCGCCGCAGGAGGTGGCCAGTCTGGTGTTCTGTTCCACGCTGCTGGCCTTTGTCTGGCTGCCGGTATTGCTGTGGTGGTGGCTGCCCGCGCTGCAGTGATCGGCCACGCCGTCCTGCGGCTGCGGGCGGGTTCGGGTTAACTGACCAGACCGGCCAGGTTGGGAAGGATCAGGATCAGCGTCGTGGCAAACACGATGTAGCTGGCCTGCCGGGCTTTGTGTGGTTTAACCATGGCTCAATGCCTTTTGTTCTTGTTCGCGTGCTATGGCCTTGCGACTGCCAGCAACCTTGTGGCGTCACAGCAGCGGGGAAGAAAAAGCCGCCGGGGGTGGGAAGGCCCGCAGCGGCTGACTAGGCTGCTTACTACAGTTTCGAGTCTAAGCACGCTCCGGACGGGCTTTAGAACCCTTCGCAGCAAAGGCCAGCGGCCTTCTGCCATCTCCTCCTAACACCCTGCATGCGCCGCTCTAGATCGCGGATTGACCATTCGTCTGAGCCGAGCGGTCAATTGCCCTGAGCATTTCGGTCATTGAGTGGGCTTGCCGTGCGCGTAAGGTATGCCCACGTCTCCGCGGAGCTATGCGCTCTTGGAACCGTGCTCCTAGAACAACGTCAAGACGAGAGAACGCCATGACCGAAGCTTATATTTTCGATGCCGTGCGCACGCCACGCGGCAAGGGCAAGAAGGACGGCGCGCTGCACAGCGTCAAGCCGGTCGATCTGGTGGCCGGCCTGCTCAAGGCCCTGGAGAAGCGCAACGCGCTGGATACCAGCCAGGTCGACGATATCGTCCTGGGCTGCGTGACCCCGGTGGGCGACCAGGGCGCCGACATCGCCAAGACCGCCGCGCTGGTGGCCGACTGGGACGAGACCGTGTCCGGCGTGCAGCTCAACCGTTTCTGCGCCTCGGGCCTGGAGGCGGTGAACCTCGGCGCCATGAAGGTGCGTTCGGGCTTTGAAGACCTGGTGGTGGTCGGCGGCGTGGAATCCATGTCGCGCATTCCCATGGGCTCCGATGGCGGCGCCTGGGCCATGGACCCGGCGACCAACATGCACACCAACTTCGTGCCCCAGGGCGTGGGCGCGGACCTGATCGCCACCCTCGAAGGCTTCTCCCGCACCGACGTCGACAGCTTTGCCTTGCGCTCGCAGCAGAAAGCCGCCCGCGCCAGCGCCGATGGTTCCTTCCAGAAATCCCTGGTGCCGGTGACCGATCAGAACGGCATCGTCATCCTCGATCACGATGAATTCATTCGTGGCGACTCCACCCTCGAAGGCCTGGGCAAGCTCAAGGCTAGCTTCGAGATGATGGGCCAGATGGGCTTCGATGCCTCCGCGCTGCGTAAATACAGCCACGTCGAGCGCATCAACCATGTGCACACGCCGGGCAACAGCTCCGGCATCGTCGATGGCGCGGCGCTGATGCTGATCGGCTCCGAAGCCAAGGGCAAGGAGCTGGGCCTGAAAGCCCGGGCGCGCATCGTCGCCACCGCTGTGACCAGCACCGACCCGACCATCATGCTCACCGGCCCCGCGCCGGCCACCCGCAAGGCCCTGGCCAAGGCCGGGCTGTCGGCGGAAGACATCGACCTGTTCGAGGTCAACGAGGCGTTTGCCTCCGTCGTCATGAAGTTCATGAAGGACATGGGCGTGAGTGAGGACAAGGTCAACGTCAACGGCGGCTCCATCGCCATGGGCCACCCGCTGGGCGCCACCGGTTGCGCCATCCTCGGCACCCTGCTCGACGAGCTGGAGAAGCGCAATCTGCGCTATGGCCTGGCCACGCTGTGTGTCGGCGGCGGTATGGGCATTGCCACCATTATTGAGCGCGTGTGAGCCGGGAGAAGATCAATGACTGACGCCATCCGTTACGAAAAGGGCCAGGACAATATCGTCGTCCTGACCATGGACATGCCCGGCCAGAGCGCCAACACCATGAACGCGGTGTACCGCGAGGCCATGGGCAAGATCGTCGAGCGCCTGGAAGCCGAGAAGGATTCCATCGCCGGGGTCATCCTCACCTCCGCCAAGAAGACCTTCTTCGCCGGCGGCGACCTGAACGAGCTGATCAAGGTCACCAAGGCCGATGCCAAGCCGTTCTACGAGATGATCCTCAACATCAAGGGCCAGCTGCGCCGCCTGGAGACCCAGGGCAAGCCGGTGGTGGCCGCAATCAATGGCGCGGCCCTCGGCGGCGGCTGGGAAATCGCCCTGGCCTGCCATCACCGTATCGCCCTGAACGACGCCAGCATCCAGATCGGCCTGCCGGAAGTAACCCTCGGCCTGCTGCCGGGCGGTGGCGGCGTGGTGCGCATGGTGCGCATCCTCGGCCTGGAGAAGGCCCTGCCGTACCTGGCCGAAGGCAAGAAGGTACGCCCGGACGCCGCGCTCAAGGCTGGCCTGATTCACGATCTGGCCGAGAACACCGACGAGATGCTGGCCAAGGCCCGTGCCTGGATCGCGGCCAACCCGGCCGCCGTGCAGCCGTGGGACGTGAAGGGCTACAAGATCCCCGGTGGCACTCCGAGCACCCCGGCCGTGGCGCAGATGCTGGCCATCGCCCCGAGCGTGCTGCGTGACAAGACCAAGGGCTGCTTCCCGGCGCCGGAGAAGATCATGTGCGCCGCCGTGGAAGGCGCGCAGGTGGACTTCGACACCGCGCAGCTGATCGAAGCGCGCTACTTCACCGAGCTGACCACCGGCCAGGTCGCCAAGAACATGATTGGCACCTTCTGGTTCCAGTTGAACGACATCAACGCCGGCAGTTCGCGCCCGCAGGGTTATCCCAAGTACCAGACCAAGAAGGTCGGCGTGCTCGGCGCCGGCATGATGGGTGCCGGTATCGCCTATGTGTCGGCCGCGGCCGGCATCGAGGTGGTGCTCAAGGACGTGTCCGTGGAAGCGGCGGAGAAGGGCAAGAGCTACTCGGCCAAGCTGCTGGACAAGAAGGTGTCCCGTGGCCACATGACGGCTGAGAAGCGCGACGCCTTCCTGGCCCGCATCAAGGCCACCGACAGTGAAGCCGACTTCGAGGGTTGCGACCTGATCATCGAGGCGGTGTTCGAGGACCGCAACCTCAAGGCCAAGGTCACCGCCGCCGCCGAGAGCGCTGCGCGGGCAGATGCCGTGATCGCCTCCAACACCTCGACCCTGCCGATCACCGGTCTGGCGACCGCGGTGGCCAAGCCGGAGAAGTTTATCGGTCTGCACTTCTTCAGCCCGGTCGACAAGATGCCGCTGGTGGAAATCATCAAGGGCGAGAAGACCAGCGACGAGACCCTGGCGCGCGGCTTTGACTACGTGCTGCAGATCAAGAAAACCCCGATCGTGGTCAACGACAGCCGTGGCTTCTTCACCTCCCGCGTGTTCGGCACCTTCACCAACGAAGGCATCGCCATGCTGGGCGAGGGCGTCAGTGCCGCGATGATCGAGAACGAAGCGCGCAAGGCCGGCATGCCGGTGGGCCCGCTGGCGATCAGCGACGAAGTGTCGATGAGCCTGATGGATCACATCCGCAAGCAGACCGTGGCTGACCTCGCCGCCGAAGGCAAGGCCATTCCCGAGCACCCGGCCTTCGCCGTGATCGACCTGATGCTGCAGGAGTACAAGCGTCCGGGCAAAGCGGCCGGCGGCGGTTTCTACGACTACCCGGCGGGTGGCAAGAAGCACCTGTGGCCGGAACTCAAGGCGCGCTTCGAGAAGGCCGATGCGCAGATCTCTCAGGAAGATGTGCGCGACCGCATCCTGTTCATTCAGGCCATCGAGACCGTGCGCTGCGTGGAAGAGAACGTGCTGCTGTCGACCGCCGATGCCAACATCGGCTCGATCTTCGGCATTGGCTTCGCCGCCTGGACCGGCGGTGCGCTGCAGTACATCAACCAGTACGGGGTGAAGGACTTCGTCGCCCGCGCTCAGTACCTGGCCGAGCAGTACGGTGAGCGCTTCCTACCGCCGGCCCTGTTGCTGGAGAAGGCGGCCAAGGGCGAGCAGTTCTAAGCCCTGAGCCAAGAAAAAACCGGCCCTGGTGGCCGGTTTTTTTATGCCTGCTCTGGATCAGAACAAATCGATGCTGCCGCTGCTGCTGGGCACGCTCTGCAGCTGACCCTCATCGAGCAACTGAGCATAATCGGCGAGGCGGTTGCGACCGTTCTGCTTGGCCCAGTACAGCGCCTGATCGGCCTGACCGAGCACGGCCGAGGCGCTGCCCTGATGACCTATGCGGGTGTAGCCGATGCTGATGGTCAGGCTCTTGAGCTGCGGGAAGTCGTGCTCACTGAGCTGATGGCGGAAACGCTCCAGCACCAGATGCACCTCATGGGCATCGAGATCATTGAGGAGGATGACGAACTCCTCGCCGCCATAACGGAACAACTGATCCTCACGGCGGAAGCAGTCGATCATCAGACGGCTGACCAGCAGCAAAACCTCGTCGCCGAACAGGTGGCCGTAGTTGTCGTTGATCTGTTTGAAGTGATCGATATCGAGGATCGCCAGCCAGCTCGGGTGACGCTGACGGCTGCGACGTTCCTGATTCAGTGCCGTGTCCTCTGCGAGGGCGAGGGCATGCAGGATGCGTTCTTCCAACTGATGGCGGTTGAGCAGGCCAGTGAGACGGTCGCGGTTTTTCTCACTGAGCAGTCTGGAGAAGTTCTCGACGATGGTGATCAGGCTGCGCAGCGCGCGCTGGCCATCTTCGTGCAGCTGTTCGCCGCTGAGCAACAACAGCTGAGTCGGAGTGTCCTGGGTGGCCAGACGCCAGGCCTGGTTGTCGCCCTCGCGGGCATGTCCCTCCAGCAGGGCTTCGCGGGCCACCAGCAGGCGCTGCGGGTCGATAAGCAGTTCCAGGCGCTCACTACTGCACAGGCGGCCGGCATACCAATGGCTGCTGATCCACAGGCGGCCATCGTGTTCGACCAGCAGCAGGGCTTCCTCCACCTCGCTGAAGTTTTGCCCGAGAGTTTGCAACAGGGCCAGTTCAACGGTTTCTACCGAACGCTGACGACTGATGGATTCAATGGCTTCCAGCAACTGCATGGGAGGCTCCGCTACCCGGTAAACTTGACCGGATCGTTAAATTCATGCGGCCATTGTGCCAGCATTGGCCAGACTGAGTACGGTGCAGAAACTGACGCGAATCAAGCAGTTCGCAGTTGCTCGTGTACCTCCGTACCAGTTAGCGTTCACAGTTAACGACTGTTCACTCCAGGGAGGTCCGGTGAAAGCCATTTTCAGCACGCTCTGCGGCCTGTTGCTGTGTACCGCCGGCCTGGTCTCGGCGGAGGAGCCGCTGCATGTGTATGTCGGCGCCGGGCAAATGCCCTTCGCCAATGATCAGCCCGGCGAACGCGGAGTATTCGGCGATCTGATGAACGAGCTGTGCCGGCGCATGCAGCGCGAGTGCCAGTACAAAAGCGTGCCCTGGCGGCGGGTGCAGTATGTGGTGGCCGCCGATCCGCAGGGCATAGTGCTCAACCTGGGGCGCAACGCCGAGCGTGAAGACCAGTTTTTCTGGCTGCTGGAAGTGCTGCCCACGCCCAATGTGCTGGCCAGCCCGCAGCGGCCGTTCGCCAGTCTGCAGGACGCCCTGCAGTACGGGCCGGTGGCGGTGATGGCGGCGACGCCGCGTGCCGCCGAACTCAATGAGCTGCGTCAGCCAGACCAGCAGGTGATCGAGGTCAACCAGCCGCAGCAGGCGGTGGACCTGCTCAAGGCCGGCCGCGTGGTGGCCTGGTACGAGATCGAGCAGCGCATCCGATACCTGTGGCCGGCGGACTTGCCGGCGCTGCGCTTTGGCGAGCCGATCAGTGCCAGCCGCAGCTACATCGCCGCCAGCCCTCTGCTGCTCGATGCGGGCGCGCTGGCGCGCGACATGAACCGGCACTTTCAGGCCATGCAGGCCGATGGCAGCTGGCCGGCAATTCTCAACCATTACCGCCTGGCGCACCTTGCGCCAGCGCCGACGAGCCTGTCGCACCAACTATGAATGCCTGTCAGGAACCGGCCGACGATGCCGCGCAGAGTGCCGTGACGCAGGCGGTGGTATTGCGCTACCACCTGGCGTGGAAACAGCGCGATCTGGACGCCATCCTGGCCTGCTACCACCCGCAGATCGAATACTGTGATTTCTCCCTGGGCCGGGTACTGCGCCTGGCCGAGCTGCGCGAGTATGTGCAGAGCTGCATGCCGCGTGAGGCCGACGAGGCCCTCGAACACAGCGATCGCATTCGCGTCGACGGCCACACCGCGTTCATCCAGTACCGTATCTGCCTGCGCGGCAGCGAGGGTCTGGTCTCCTTCCGCGCCAGCGAAGCGATCACTGTGCGTGACGGCCTGGTCTGGCGTATCAATGAGTACACCAATCTGCAGCAGGAGGATCGGGACGCGGGGGGGACTGGTGAGCGGCGCCCCGCGCTCAGCCGCCTGGGCCTGTCGCCGCGTCAGTTGAGCCTGATGGCCGCGGACCTGCACAGTTACTTTCGCCAGCAGAAAGCCTATCTCGATCCGCAGCTCGACCTGACGCAGGTGGCCGCTGCCACCGGCTACAGCCGCAACCAGATTTCCCACCTGCTCAACCAGGTGCTGGGCCAGAGCTTCTACCGCTACGTCAACCAGGCGCGCCTGCAGCATCTGCTTGATCAACTGGATGCCGGTGCTGAGGCTGGGCGCATCGACGAGCTGGCCTTCGCCGCCGGTTTCAACTCGCTTTCGGCCTTCTACAAATGCTTCCGTGAGCGCACAGGCATGACGCCCAGGGCTTACCTGCGGAATTTTTCCACGCGGGCCCGCACGTAAGACAGCGCTGTCTGCCCGCGATTAGGCTGCCTCCATTGTTGAGTTCAAGACGATGGAGTTACCCGCATGAGCGACTGGCGCAGCATCAGCCTGTGGCTGGACCAGCTGGAAGAACCGCTGACGCCGCGTGCGCCGCTGACCGCCGAGGTTGACGCGGATGTGGCGATCATCGGCGCCGGCTACACCGGCCTTTGGACCGCCTACTACCTGAAGACCCAGGCCCCGCAACTGCGCATCGTCGTGGTCGAGGCCGAGATTGCCGGCTTTGGCGCCTCGGGGCGCAATGGCGGCTGGCTGATGGGCAACCTGCTCAACGACGAGCGCATGCTTCACCGACTGCCGGCTGGGCAACGGGCCGCCAGCAGTGCGCTGCTGCACGACATTCCCGATGAAGTCGGGCGTGTGCTCGAGCGTCAAGGCATTGCCTGCGATTACCGCAAGGGCGGCGTGTTGTACTGCGCGGCGCGCTATCCCGAACAACGCCTGCGCCTGCAGGCACAACTCGTGGCGCTGCGCGAGCTGGGCCAGAGCGAGGCTGACTACCGCTGGCTGGAGGCCGACGAGCTGGCCCGGCAGTTGCGCGTGCAGGATGCCGAGGGTGCGCTCTTTAGCCCGCACTGCGCCACCATCCAGCCGGCCAGGCTGGTGCGCGGCCTGGCCGCCTGTGTCGAGCGTCTGGGCGTCACCCTCTACGAACAGAGTCGGGTGCTGGACTGGCAGCCCGGCCAGCTGCGCACCGCAGGCGGTAGCGTGCGCTGCGACTGGCTGGTGCCGGCGGTGGAGGGCTATGCCGCGCGGATGCCGGCGCTCAGCCCGCACCAGTTGCCGGTGCAGAGCCTGTTGATCGCCACCGAGCCCCTGACCCCCGGCATCTGGAACGAGATCGGCCTGGCCCGAGGCCAGGCCTTCAGCGAAGCCAGTCGCCAGGTGACCTATGGCCAGCGCACCTCCGACGACCGTCTGGTGTTCGGTGCCCGTGGTGGCTATCGCTTTGGCGGCCGGCTGCGCGAGAACTTCCAGCTGAACAGCGATGAAGTGGCGCTGCGCCGGCGCCTGATGCTCGATCTGTTTCCGATCCTCAAGGCGGCCGAGATCACCCACACCTGGGGCGGCAACCTCGGCATGGCGCGGCGCTTTCAGCCACACATGCTGTGCGACCGCCAGCAGCGCATTGCCCTGTCCGGCGGTTACGGCGGCGAGGGCGTCGGCGCCAGCAACCTAGGCGGGCGCACCCTGGCCGATCTGATCCTCGGCCGCGACACCCTGCTGACCCGCCAGCCCTGGGTGCTGCCGCAAGCGGCTATCGACCAGTTGCCGCGCTGGGAACCAGAGCCCCTGCGCTGGCTGGGCTACAACGCGATCATCAACAGCTTCGTCCACGAAGACCGGGTCCTGGCTCAACGCCACAGTGCGACCTGGCGACGACGCCTGGCCATGGGCATGGCCGGTTTCATGGAAGGATTGATGCGCTGATGGCGCGTCGCTGTGTGGATTCGGCTCTTATCAGCCAGACAAAAAAACATCAGGAGAAAACCGTGAACATCAGCCATTTCAAAGACACCGCTGGGTGCGTGCTGGGTGAGGCGACAGCGGTGGCCGTGCCGCTGGGCGAGCCGGTTGCGGCGACCCGCTGCAGCAGCGAAGCGCGAACCGACGGTGTGGAAACCGGCATCTGGGAATGCAGCCCGGGCCGCTGGCGGCGGCAGATCGTCCAGCAGGAGTTTTGTCACTTCATCAGCGGGCACTGCACCTTCACCCCGGATGGCGGCGAGCCGATCGAGATCCGTGCCGGCGACGCGATCCTTTTTCCGCAAGGCACCACCGGTGTCTGGGATATTCACGAGACGGTTCGCAAGAGCTTTGTGCTGATCGGGTAGGTGAGGTTTCGCTGACTGCGACAGTGCGTCGGGACGGCGCCGTGGATCGGCACCCGCGTACCAATAGGTGCCCCTTCGCCGGGAGGGGGGATTAACGCAGCGCGGTTGCTAGTTTTGCGCCAGCCAAGGTTGTTTGCTGCAAAGGTATTACCGCCGGGACGGAGTCCCGCCCGCGCTCCTTGTGGAGCAGGGCACAGGTGCGGATCAGGTGATGGACAGCGTTGGCCAATTCACGGGTTCGCAAACCGCGCGAGCCTGCCCGCGCCAACACCCTCACCGGAGCACAACAACAATGAGCGCACTACTGAAAACCCTGAAGCACTCCATGGTCGCGCTGGCCATCGGCTGTGGCACCACGCTGGGCCTGACGGCCTCAGGCGCGGCGCTGGCCGATGCCCGGCCGGTCGTTTTCGTCGGCAACAACTGGGACGGCACGGTCAACGTCTTCGACTCCAGCACCTACGAGAAGGTCGGGCTGATCAATGCCGTGCCGGACAAGCGCGCACGCATGACGGAAATCCTCCTCAACCCGATCAAGCTGACCGCCTTCCAGGCGGTGCGCAACCTGATCGGCGAGGGCAACGACCAGCTGGTCGACGACATGTACAGCAGCAACGACGGGCGCCTGCTGATCGCCTCGCGGCCGAGCTTCGCCGATGTGGTGGCCATCGATATCGCCACTGGCAAGGTGGTCTGGCGCTTTGTGGTCGATGGCTACCGCTCCGACCATATGGCCCTGTCGCCGGATGGCACCAAGGTGGCGGTGTCCGCCTCCACCGGCAACGTGGTGCACGTGCTGGACGTCAACACTGGCAAGCAGGTCGGCAAGTTCAAGTCCGGCAACTCGCCGCATGAGAACGTCTATTCCAAGGACGGCTCGAAGATCTATCACGCCAGCATCGGCTATGTGTTCACCCCGCTGGACCCGCAGTTCTTCGACTGGACCAAGGGCGAGCGCGTCGTCCAGGTGGTCGACACCAGCAACTATCAGGTCATCAAGAAATTCAACATGGCCGACAAGCTCAAGGCCGCCGGTCTCAAGGGCTTGAGCCCAGCGGTGCGGCCGATGGCGCATACCCCGGACGAGCAGTTCTTCTACTTTCAGCTGTCGTTCCTGCACGGCTTCGTCGAGTACGACATGGTCAACGACAAGGTGACCCGTCTGGCCAAGCTGCCCAACCTGGTGCCCGACCTGCCGCTGGAGCAGTACGTCAACGACTCGGCCCACCACGGTATCGCCATGAACAGCGCCGGCACCAAACTCTGCGTCGCCGGCACCATGGATGACTATGTGGCGGTGGTGGATCGCGCGACCTTTGGTTACCAGCTGCTGCAAGGCCTGGGGCAGAAGCCCTACTGGGTGACCTCGAACAAGGCGGGCGACCGCTGCTTCGTCTCCTGGAGCGGCAGCGACCAGATGTCGGTGATCGACTACGCCAGCGGCAGCGAAGTGGCCCGCGTGGATGTCGGCCGCCATCCCCAGCGCATCCGCGAGGGGTATGCCCCCGGTAACTGGATGAACTGATGCCAAGTCAGGCCTTCCCTTCATGTCGGGAAGGCCTATTGGCCCGCTGGGAGTGTGAGCATGGATAACCGATTACTACACAACTCAACTATGGCGCTGCTGTGCCTTATGGGGCTGGCGAGTTGGGTGCAAGCCGCTGAGGCGCAACACACAGGCTTGGCCTACAGCGCCGTGCAGCACATCGAGACAGTGCCAGGACCGTTCCTTAACCGGATCTACATTGCCGGTGACAGGGAGCGCCAGGATGCGAGCCTGGGCGGCGAGACGGTGACCACCATCATCCGTCGCGACAAAGGGGTGGCCTGGCTGCTGATTCCCAAGCACAAACAGTATGAGGAAATGGAGGCAGGTACCGCGTCGGTGGCGTCGCTTCCTGGGATGCTGGACCCGCGCCAGGGGCGCGAACAGGGCCAAGAGCGCCTGGACGGCCAGATGGTGAGCAAAATCGCCATTCCCATGGATGCAGGTCAGCAGGTGGCTTATGCCTGGGTGTCGCCCCAGGGGCTGGTGCTCAAGGCCGAGATTCCGTCGGACGAGCAGAGTGGTCGACCAGCAGCAATCATTCGTCTGCAGGACATTCAGTTCGGCAAGCAGGACGCCAGGCTGTTCGAGCTGCCCGAGGGATATCGCAAGAAAGGCGAGTGATGGGTGATGAAGTCTGCTCGGCAACAATGGAAAACGCCGCGATCCTTAGAAGATTCGCGGCGTTTTTTATGTGCTGAGTGTCAGCGGCGGTCGATGCGGTACAGGGTGGTGGAGCCACTGACCTCGTTGCCGACCACCAGCAACGGCACGCCACGAATCGGGCTGTGCGCGGCGCTGATGACCATCACGCCCTCCGGGCCCAGATCGCCGGCTTCGGCGGCCGGAGGCTGGGCACTGGCATTGCGGTTGCTGACCAGGTCGACGAAGC
The DNA here is from genome assembly GCF_014207935.1 of Pseudomonas fluvialis. Classification (GTDB taxonomy): domain Bacteria; phylum Pseudomonadota; class Gammaproteobacteria; order Pseudomonadales; family Pseudomonadaceae; genus Aquipseudomonas; species Aquipseudomonas fluvialis_A. The sequence continues at coordinate 153,257 of NZ_JACHLL010000006.1, forward strand.
GTGGTGCCTTGGGGTTGCTCAGGTCGTAGACCATCACGCCGCTGATGCGCTCCAGGCCGATAAAGGCATAGGGCTTGCCCCACAGTTCGCTGACGGTGACGCCCTCTGGCTCCGGGCCCTTGTCATCGCTGCGGCCGTCCGGGCTGTTGTCCTTGTGGTTGCTGTTGAACAGCGTCGGCAGGCGTTCGGCCGTGATGCGCTCGAAGTCCGCACCGCTGTCGTACTGCTGCTGCCCCTTGCTGTTCCACACCGAGAACGAGCGGGCGCCGAAGGCATAAATGGCGTCATAGGTGCCGGTCTGCGGGTTCAGGCCGCTGGCGCGGCTGACGGTCAGGCGGCCGAGGTTGGCGTTCTGTTTGAGCGTGGCTGCGTCGGGGAAGACCGCCGGATCGAGCAGGTAGCTTGAGCTGCCAACACGGACTTCCTCGCTGTAGCCGCCATAGGCCCGAGCATCGCCCTCGTTGGCGGTGACCAGGTAGGTCTGCTCTCGATGGCTGAAGCTGCTGATTGCATCGGGTTGGTACAGACCGCGTACCGGCCAGTTGCGGATCTTTACGGCACCGTCCTTGTCGCTGGCATCGAGCTCGTTACCGGCCAGGTTGTGATCCTTGTAGCCCAGGCCGCGCACGGCCTTGACCTTGGCGCGGCGTAGGTCGATCTCGGCGATGGCGTTGTTTTCCTGCAGGGTCACCCAGGCCCGTTGCCCATCCTTGCTGACGGTGATGTATTCCGGCTCGAAGTCCTGGGCGACGCTGGCATTGGGACCGAACACGCGGATCGACGGATCGAGTTGCTCACGAGTCAGCTGACGGAAGTCGGCCGTGCGGACATTGGCCTGGCTCAGACGGCTGAGGCGAGCTGGCAGGTCGATGATGCTCACCGAACCCTCCGGGTCGGTCAGGTAGTCATCGCTCGGCTCGCCTTCGTTGGCGACCAGCAGACGGCGGCCATCAGGGGTGAATGTCAGCATGTCGGGCAGGGCGCCGACATCCACCGCGCCTTGTACCTGACCGTCGGCGTTGAGTAGCACGACCTTGCCGGGTTCGGTCTTCACCGTATTCTGCACGGCGGCCGCCACCAGCCCGCGGTGTACCGCCACGCTGTTGACCGAGCTGCCGTAGGCCGACAGGTCGATATTGAACAGCAGGGCGGGCTGGGCGGGGTGGCGGATATCCAGAACATCGATCTTGCCGCTGGCGGCATTGACCACGAACAGGCGCTGGCTGCGTGCATCGTGGGCGACGATTTCAGCCGCGCCCTGCTCGAACAGGCCGCTCTGGTAGGTGCCGAGGGCGGTGATCTTGAGGTTGGTGACCCTGGAGTCGTGCGACGAGTTGCTGGCAAGCACCGGGGTGGTCAGCGCGGTGGTGATGGCCAGTGCCGCGGCGAGACGGGAAAGACGCATGGGACAGTCCTGCTGAGGGTAGGGACTGGCAGATTGTGCGAGTGGCATGGCGGTGGCATGACCGATAGAAGAAGCTTTGCTGACACTTCTGTGGCTCAGACCGGCTCAGGCGTCTTGCAGTGCGCGGCTGATCTCGGCGAACAGCGGCCTCTGTTCTGGCTCGCTGTCCAGACAACGCTGCCGCAGCGGCTCAAGGGCCTCGGCCAAGCTGGCATCGCTGCGTTGCAGCAGCTCTTCCAGCAGGCAGCCAAAGGCGCGTACTTCCAGGCGTTGCAGGGCCAAGCCCTCGTCGCTTTCTGGGGCGAAGAACGAGGCGGCACCGAAGTCGCTGAGCAGGCAGTCGCCGCTCGCATCGGCCAGCAGGTTATGGGCGTACAGGTCACCGTGCAGGATGCCGCTGCGGTGCAGCTGGGCAACGGCGGCCGCCACGCCGCGGGCGATACGCAGCGCTTCGTCGGGGCTGAAACGGCGCTCCGGCGCATACACGTCGCGGGTGCAGCTGGCCAGTGACGGCGGGCCGGCCAGTACCTGATAACGCGGATCGATCAGCTCCAGCAGCAGGCCGTCGGGCTGACCGGCTTCCTGCTGCAGCGGGCCGACCACCCGTGCCAGATTGGCATGGGGCTCGGCCGCCAGGCAGGCAGCCATCTCGCTGTGCGGCAGGCCGTCACTGGTGACTGCGCCCTTGAACAACTTGACCGCCATCGCGCGTGGAGCTTGCCCCGGCACCTGCCATGTGGCCCGGTGAATCAGGCCGCTGGCGCCCTGGCCGAGCAGTTCGCCTAGGGCCAGTTGCGAGCGTGGCACCGGAGGATGCGGGTGGCGCGCCAGGCTCAGCTTTTCCTCATGGTCACTGCAGAGGTTGCCGGCAAAGGCCAGCCAGGTGAGGCGCGGCAGGTGCAGCAGCCAGGCCGGCAGGTGTTCCAGACGGTTGGCGGCGATACGCAGCAGTTCGAGGTTGTGCAGCTGCGCCAGGCTGTCCGGCAGTTCACGCAGCTGGTTGCCGGCCAGCATCAGCTTCTGCAGGCGCTGGCAGTGGCCCAGCTCCTCCGGCAGGTGGGTCAGGCGATTGTCGGTAAGGATCAGCCAGCGCAGTTGCGGCGGCAGCGCGGCGGCCGGCAGATGCTCGATGGCGTTGCTCTTGAACCCCACCATCTCCAACTGCGGGCACTGGCCAAGCACAGCAGGCACCTGGGTAAAGGCATTCTCCGAGCAGAACAGGATTTGCAGCCTGTGCAGGCGCGGCAGGTCATCGGGCAGGCAGCTCAGGCGGTTGCCGGAGAGGTTGAGCACCTCCAGCGAATCGGCCAGGTCGAAGATTTCTCGCGGGAACTCCAGCAGATCGGCGGACAGGTCCAGGCGGGTAATGCCGGCCAGTTCGCCGCGGCGAAGTTGCTCAAGACTGTGCATGTCAGTGCTTTTCCAGCAGTTGCAGGCGCATAAGCCGCGGCAGGTGGTCGGACCCGAGGTTCGGCCCCAGGCTTTGCTCGACAACGCGCCAGGGGCCATTGACCACAACCTGATCAATGGCAATACCCAGCCAGCCACGGCCGAGAGCAGGCCAGCTGGGACTCAGATCGCTGGCCCGTTGCCATCCCAGAGCCTGAACACCGCGCAGCGCCTGGGACCAGGGGCTGGCATTGAAGTCGCCGGCGACCAGCCCCGGCAAACCATGCGCGGCATTTTTCTGCAGCAGCACCTGCAGCCCCAGATTGCGCTTGTGGTGCCAGTAGGGGGAGAGCGGAGGCATGGGATGCACCACGGTCAGGGCGATCGATTGCTCCCCCGCCTTGACCCGCGACTCCAGGGCAGGAATGCCGTCGCCATCGACCTTGACGCTTGCACCTTCCAGTGGAAGGCGTGACAGCAGCGCCAGGCCGAAGGGCGAGTTCTCCGGTGCCTGCAGCCGGTAGGGATAGTCCTGCCAGCGCCCCAGCTGCTTGGCCAGCTCCGGAGTTACCTCCTGCAGCAATACGAGGTCGACGGGCTGCCGGTCGAGCAGGGCTCTGAGTGCACTGGCGTCCCGGCTCTGAGCCAGATTGGCGGTCAGCAGGTTCAGCTCCAGACGCGGTGTACCCGTTTCATTTTGCAGCGCCGGTGTGACTGTCAGCCAGGGCAGGGCGGTTAGCGGCGTGAGCAGCAGCCAGCGCGCGTTGCGCCGTGCCAGCAAGGCTACTCCTGCCAGTAGCAGAGTCAGGTGCAGCCACTGCCAATGGCTGGCCAGATCCAGCAGCCAGGCCGCATGGGCCGAGTAAGTCGCTGCCAGTTCGGTCAGCCAGGGCGATAGCAGACCGAGTGAGGCGCACAGTACGAACAGACGGATCATGGCTGCAGCTGACGGATTTTGATGCGTTCGGCCCTGGTCAGAGGGGCTGCCCCGACGGCGCGCGCACGCAGTTGCCCGCAGCCGCCGTCTATGTCCTGGCCGGCGCTGTTGCGTACCTTGGTCAGCACGCCGCGGCTGTGCAGGTAACGCACCATCTGCACGATGCGCTCGCCATCGGGGCGCTCATAGTTATCGCCTTCGAGGCTGTTGTAGGGGATCAGGTTGAGCACCGCGTACTTGCCCTTGAACAGACGCAGGATGGCGTCCATTTCTTCCTGGCTGTCGTTGATGCCCTTGAGCAGGGTCCACTGGTACTGGATCGGGTAGCCGATGTGGCGGGCATAGGCTTCGCCCAGCTCCATCAGCTCCTCGGGGCTGATCTTCGGTGCGCGTGGCAGCAGCTGCTCGCGCAGGTCGGCGCGGCTGGTGTGCAGCGACAGGGCCAGCGCCGGCTTGACCCGCTGCTGCGGCAGGCGCTCGAACACACGCGGATCGCCGACGGTGGAGAACACCAGATTGCGATGACCAATGCCGCCGTCGGTGCCGAGCAGATCGATGGCCGCCAGCACGTTGTCGAGGTTGTGCGCCGGCTCGCCCATGCCCATGAACACCACTTTCTTTACCGGCCGAAAACGCCGGGCCAGGGCCACCTGGGCGACGATCTCGGCGCTTGAGACCTGGCGCAGCAGGCCACTCTTGCCGGTCATGCAGAACAGGCAGCCGACGGCGCAGCCCACTTGACTCGACACGCACAGGCCGCCACGCGGCAGCAGAACGCTCTCGACCATCTGACCATCGTTCAGGCCAACCAGCAGGCGCGCGGAACCATCGGCCGCCGGGTGTTCCGAGCGCAGGCTGGCCAGTTGTTCCAGCTCGGCGCTGAGCGCCGGCAGGCCGTTACGCACGCTGAGCGGCAGAAAGTTCTCGCTGCTTTGCCGGCGTGTACCGCAGTCGAGCGGCTTGCCCTGCAGCCAGGCACGCACCACCCGGCCGCTGTGGGCAGGCAGGGCGCCGAGGTCGGCGAGGCGTTGATGAATATCGGAGATCTGCATGGGGCGCGCATGCTACCACTGTGCGCCAGAGCGGCGAAGCGCCGCGGGCCGGACGGAGCAGGAGACCCCGCCCGGCAGGAGGGCGTTATTCGGTTTCCACGCTCACAGCAAAGGCCGAGGTCAGGCGGATCACCAACTGGCGGTTGAGGTATTCGGTCTTCAGCACCACATCCGGGCGGACCTTGACCAGCTTGCGACTGCCATCGGCGAATACCAGGGTGGCGGTGTGCTGGGTGGTGTCGATGGCCACGACCCGCGCCGTGACCTCCACGGTATCGGCCATCAGCATGCCCGGCTTGCTGCCCGCCTGTGCAGTGGCCAGCAGAGCGGCGCCACCATCGGGCGAGGCCATGGCTTCCGGTTCTTGCAGGTAGACCACGCGCTCGACGGTGACGGTAGCCTTGACCTTGTCGCCGACCTTGAGCTGCGGGAAGTTGATCATTTCCGGTACGGCCTGGAGGGTACGGCGGTGGCCCTGGGCATCCTGCAGGGTGAAGGTACGTTTGGCATGGTCGATGGCACTGACCACGGCGCTGATCTGTTCGACCTCGGTGGTCACGCCACCGGGGACACCTTCCTGGATCACCTGGCTGCTGCTGACATCGCTGCTCAGCGGCTGGTCGGCCTCCGGGCTGGCGCAGGCACTGAGCAGGGCAGAGCTGAGCATGAGCAGGGCAAAGGGCTTGAGCATGGACATTGGCTTACTCCTTGTTGTGTTGTGCCTGGGTCTGGCGAATCTCGTAGACCGCCTCTTCACCGCGCTGCGGAATGACCCTGATCAGGTAGCGTGGCGCCGGCTGACCGAGCACCATCTCATCCAGTTTGTACTGCACATCGACCTTCAGGTACTTGATCTCACCCGGGTTGACGGTGAATGGGTAGGTAATGTCGCGTGGCTCCCACTTGGCAATCTGGCTGAGCCCGGTGATACGCAGGCTGTGCCGGCCGGGCGCCAGCTCGACCCAGCGGTGCTTGTTGTACTTGAGGGTGCCGATGCTCTGGCCGTCGATCTGCAGGTCCGGATAATCAAAGCGCAGTGGCTTCATCAGGCCGGGCGTAGTGGCCTCGGGGCGGTACAGGTAAACCACCGCGCGTTGACTGGTGGAGGGCTGCACCGCCTCGAAATAACCGGGCGAGCTACAGCCGGTGGCGGAGAGCAACAGGGGCAGGGCGAGCAGGCACAAACGACGGCGCATGACGATGATCCTTGTCTGGCGTAGAAACGTTGTCGGGTTATCGCACAGCCGGGCATGGCTGGCCAGTGTGCTAAGGTCGCGCCGGCACAACGGCACAGGAGCTTCCCATGAAATTCATCCATCAACGCGAACAACTCAATGAAGGCGATCTGGTCGTCATCGAAAGCTCACAGCCGTGCAACATCCGCCTGATGTCCGACAGCAGCTTTCGCAGCTTCAAGAATGGCGGTCGTCACACCTATCACGGTGGGGCGTTCGACCGTTTCCCGGCCAAGATCAAGGTGCCCAGCAGCGGTTACTGGAGCATCACCCTGGATACCGTAACCCGCCGCGCCATCAGCGTGACGCGCAAGCCAAGCATGCAATACAGCATCAGGATAGTGCGCCGCAGCGGCGCTCAGTAAGGCAGGCTGTGCGCGGTATTGACCGCGCACAGTGAGCGGCCCCGCAGTGGGGCCGCGACGGGTCAGAAGCGCCAGGTCGCCTGGGCGGCGAGAGCGTGACCGTTGTTGTTGTAGTCGGCGTTGTAGGTGCCTTTGCCGAACTCCTGCTTGTGGATGCTGACCTGCTCTTCCTGCAGGTAGACATAGGCCAGGTCGAGGGTCAGGTTCGGCTGGCTGGCCGGGGTGTAGCCGGCGCCCAGCGCCCATACGTAGCGATCGCCGCTGGGGATGCGCGGTGAGCGGTTGGTGTTGTTGCTGGGCGTCGGGTCGAACGCCACGCCGCTGCGCAGTACCCACTCCTTGTCCAGCTGGTAGGACAGGCCGGCGGCGAAGCTGCGGGTGTTGTGCCAGTTCTGCTCTTCGGTTACTTCGTGGAACAGGCCCGAGGCATTTTCCGGCGACTCGATCACCACTTCCTTGAAGCGGCTCCAGCGGGTCCAGATGTAGCCGGCATAACCGGTCCAGCGTGAGTCGAACTGGTGCGTGACCGACAGCTCGAAGTTTTCCGGGGTGGTCAGGTCCAACGAGGCATCGTACTTGCCAGCGGCAACGCTACCGAACGGGCCGAGGCCGATGCGGCTGTTGGTGGCATCGCCTTCCAGGGTGTATTCCACCTTGGAGCGGTAGGTCAGGCCGATGCGCGTGGCGTCGGTAGCCTGGAACATCAGGCCGACGGTGTAGGCCCAGCCCCAGTCATCACCCTCAACCTTGAACTCGCCTTCGCTGCCGGGAAGCGCGAACGGATCAACCGCGCTGCTCAGCTTGCCTTCGATATGGTTGGCACTGACACCGGCACCCAGCGACCACTGCTCATTGATGCGGTAGCTCAGTGTCGGCTGGATGGCCACTGCAGCCACTTCGCTGTCCTTGGCAAAGCGCCGGCCCTGGTAGTTGTTCTCGTAGTTGGTGGCCAGGCCGTAGGGCACGAACACGCCCAGGCCGAAGCTCCAGTGCTCATCCAGTGGCTTGACGTAGTAACCGAACGGGATCGCGGTCAGCGGCACCATGTCGCCGTCATTGGAGCCACGGTAGTTGCTGTTGACGTCGTCGATGTCGGTGCCGGCACTGATCAGCGCCATACCACCGGACACCTGCTCATCCAGGTAGCTCATGCCGGCCGGGTTGCCATACACAGTGGAGGCATCCAGCGCGCTGGACGAGCGACCGGCAAAGGCGGTGCCCATGGCACTGGCGCTTTGCTCGTTGATGGCAAAGCCGGCGGCCAGCAGCTGGTTGCTGGCAAGCAGGGCCGAGAGGGAAAGAGCGAGGCGGGATGGGGACAGATACTGCATGAATTGAACATCCGTTCACTGACGAAGGGCGCGAATGCTAAGGATTCATAGCTGTCTGTCCAGTCAAATAGGGCCTGGGTTACAAAATGACTACAATCGAGCAAAGGCTCTAGAACGGACGTCCCAGCGATTATTGTCGGACAATGTGCGAGATTTTCAGTCAGTGCTGGTGAGAGTGACTTTGAAAAAAACGCCACCTAGCCAGAGGGCGCGTGCGAGGTTACGAGGGGGGGGCCGAATTTTTTGTGTATGGTGGAAAGCAGCACTGTCGGAACGGGCGAGTCCTGTAGCGGAACAAGGCCGATAACAATCATGATCTTCGTGATCGATTGAGCGCTTGGCCCCCGCTGCGCGAACTACAGAATGGCCAGGGCCTTGCGCCCATCAAAGGCCGGATATACGCATGCAACCGCACCGACGGCAGGGCAGATCAAAAGCTTTGCCCACTACTTGTGGGGAGAGTCCATATACGCATTGTTAGCCGCCAACACGAATTAGTGAAACTGGCCATACCAAGGAGAGACCAACTCGGGGAGATATGGCCAATCTTGGCGGTTATTTAGAGCATTTCTTGATTGCTCAGCTGCTGACTGTGAGAGAAATAGGCCGCCAAGGTCATTTGCACTATTTATGGCGTAAAGACGGACATCACCTTTTGTGATCTGCTTGTTTATGATGTGAAAAAGTGCATATGTGGCTCTGCCCCACGACTCTCCCTCACTACCTTCAAGTGCTGGTCCGTAGATTTTGTATATTTCACCTCCGGCTTTAACTGCGTAGCTCCCAGTTTCAGAAGAAAATTGTTCTTCAATTTTTATGGGGGCTTCGACGTATTGCTTCAGCTGAGGGAGGAGCTGCTCATATGCTTCGTTGATTCCTTGCTCAGCTAATGCTTCAGCATCCAAGAGAATCAACGAGTCATAATTCAATGATGTTGCTGCTTGAGCTTGCTGGTTGCTAAGCAAGCCAAGAGTCAGCAGCAGCTTGTAGATGAGTGAGCGCATGACTTTCCTTGGTGGCTAACGATTAAGCTAACGGGCGGCCAAAAGCGCAGCTTTTGGACGTCCAGCGAACGAAGTGAGCGATAGTTGAGCGCATTGTTAGCTGCGCAAGCTCAACGTTTGCCCTCGTACTTGTAATACTCATGGCCTTTGCAGAGTGCACGCTCTAAGGTGCTGTCTGTTTTTAAGATTGAAACTCCGTAGCTTGTATTTATATAGATTTCCCCTGAGCTTGTCATCCAAGACTCTTTTGGAGCGCCGTCAAGACCAAATAGAATTCTATAGTCAACTGATGCTCCGTTTCTTGTGACTAGGTAGATGCGCCCGTCGTTGGAAAGCATATGCGACAGGCCAGCAATTACAATGGCGCCGTTATCTGTTTTATATATGTCGTGGATATTGTCGTTAAGCAGAATTTCAGGATTTCCGCTTGCGTCGACGAAAACCAACTCCCCACCCCATTCCCCCCTGTCGCTACCAGTAAGCCAGCCATTCCAGACCTTCACTGCCACCTGCGGCGATTGCTCAATTGAGGTGGTTTCCTGACCATTTTTGCCGTAACTATAAATGGTGGCGGTGTGGCTTAAACTTTGAAGCTCATCTTTGTTGCTTTTGTATTTTAATTTTTCTTGGGAGATAGGCTCTTCTACATGGCTGCAGTCTATCGAGGCAAATGGTGCTGCCTGGATGTGGGCTGAAAGAAGAAGACCCAGGACGAGAGTTATTGGCTTTATGGCAGGGCGCATATTTTCTCTTGGCGGCTAACGGACAGGTTAAGGGGGCGGACGCAAGCGTAGCTTGCGGACGTCCGGAGTGAGCGAAGCGAACGACCTTGAACCGTTTGTTAGACAGCGTACTACTCATAATAAGGGCCTACATAAAAGGCGAGCCAACCAAGCATGAAAGGCGTCATCGATATTGTTGCCATGAAGATGTAGATTGATATGCCTTTCAAGCCACGGGTGCGGTAAAGATATGCAGGTAAAACAATGGGCCACGCAAAGAACATAAAAGCGCCAAATTCGAACGGACGGTGAAAGTTCTTTTGCTTTGCGTCCTCAAGACACCATAGTGCCAGGAGGAAAGTGAAGGCCCAAGACATGAGTACTTCGTACTGAGGTTCTGGGTCGTACCCGTTGTAACCCATGACTGCGTAGTGCAGGGCTGAAATAGCTAAGGCTAGAGCCATCCATGTTTGTATACGCATAACGTCCTAAAGCTGTCTAACGGTTAAGCTAACAGGCGAGCAAAAGCGCAGCTTTTGCGAGTCCAGTGAGCGAAGCGAACGGTGTTGAGCGTATTGTTAGAAGCCATATACGCAATTGCCTAGTAAGTCGCCAAAGGCGTTTGTTAGTGTGCCAATGGCAGTGATAATGATGCCTAAAGCAACGTTGTTACCAATTTTCCGCTCTTCTGCTGTTGTGATTATTGGCGTTCCGTCGGTGTGGAGGTCAGCGAAGCGCCCAGCGCTGGATTGTGATTTATAAATTCCGTTTGAAAATAGCGGCGACATAGTAAAGAGCAGGCCGACCACTATAACCACCGCGCCAAAACGATTGATCCATGACCAGTTTTCATGAACTACTGAAAAAGTAATTCCTGCACCAATGGCGGCTAAAGAAATAAGGATTAAAAACGCCTTGGATGCAAGGGGTTTTACTATTGGATCGAGTACATGATTGTCTGGATGTCGGTTTCGGGTGAACACGGAGCATTCCTTTGGCTTCTAACGTTTGGTTAAGGGGCGGGCTTTAGCCCGTCCCAGCGAACGAAGTGAGCGATTTGAACCAGTTGTTAGCAGTTACCAATATAAATCTCGCCTGGGCTAAAACAACCGACAATGCACCCTAGGAAAGGATCATTTCCATTTTCATTTATTGCCCAGTGCCAATCTACTATTTCGGTATTTGTAGGAAATACTAAATCAACCCCGTTCTCAAATTTAAGGATTAGCGCCGAGTCTTTGGATAGCGTTACATCAACTATGTTTTTCCTGAGTGTACTGCAAAGAATAATGGTCTTAGCTATATCTTCTTTGTCTATAGCCTCTGTGGCCGGCTGATAAGTGCCTGCAAACTGTTGGTTTAATGAACCTTCGTCGGGTGACTCGATGTTATTGGTAATCAACCAGAAACCATCAAAATATAAGTCAAACGCATCTCCCACGCTAAAGCGCGAATAGAAATTACCGACCAGCTTCTCCTTTAGTATTTGAATTGCACTCATTTTCTTCTGTGACTGCTAACGTTTGGTTAAGGGGCCGGCTTTAGCCGGTCCCAGTGAGCGAAGCGAACGGTTTGAACCACTTGTTAGGCTTTTGAAATCTTATAAGAACATACACTTATAAGCAAAGATGGAATTTAAAGAATTTGCATAAGAATAGTAATTTCCGGGGTGTTAGTTAGGCTTGAGGTGTACGTCTGAACCAGTGGTGACTACTCGGCAGGACAAGCAATATAGCGGCGACCACAAGCAGTACGGTTTGAAGTGTCTCGACTGTTTCAGTGAGTCCACTCGGGGTATTTGCAAGACCCCACGGTAAGTCGAATAGACAGATGAGGCCAAATACAATGATTATCCAGCGTACCCAATTTCGAGCCTTGCGGACCGAGGATATTACACCCCAGCCAATGCCGAGATAGAGCAGAGAGGCGATGAAGGGAAATAACGGGTTACTCCAGTCGGGAATCAAATACAAACGGATGACACTGAGAGCAAGGCTTGTAGCAACAAGTATCCCGGCGACTCGGGGGGCAAGCGTTAACTGGGTGGCGGCATTGAGTTGTGTATTTTGGGGAGCAATGTCAGTAAGCCCTGCAACGGGCGGCTCGTACGGATTTCTTTGTTGCATAGTGAGCATTTCCCAAAAGAGCCTAACGATTAAGCTAACGGGCGAGCAAAAGCGTAGCTTTTGCGAGTCCAGCGAACGGAGTGAGCGACAGTTGAGCGCATTGTTAGGCGCTAGCTGCCAAGAAGAACGTCAGCAACAAACGCTGCGCCGCTTACACGTGATTTGTAGAACTCGGTGTATCCGCATTTATTGCAGCTAACGTAATTGAAACTCTCAGTGGCTAAGTCAAATGCTGCTGACAAGCTACCACCTGCCGCCCGGAATGCACCTGTATTTGATAGGTGATAGTCACATTTGGAACACCTGAATTTTGATTTGTTGCGCACGGCGTCAGAGTTCATGTACTTCTCTTTGTAGCTGTCAATTTCTCGCCCAGAGCATGAGGCTGGGCAGCCGCAGGTTGTGCAAGATTCATTTCCTGCTGCCACGGTGTTTTCACATGCCTGACATTCCCAGTTGTAATTCATTGTTCCCTCAAAGATTGGAGCAGTAGTGCCTAACGGACAGGTTAAGGGGCGGACGCAAGCGTAGCTTGCGGACGTCCGGAGTGAGCGAAGCGAACGACCTTGAACCGTTTGTTAGGCGTTTTGCACTGGCTCAATGTAGCTCCTCAGCTTTTGCTCGGATTCTTGTGAGGTAAAAATACTTTTTGGCAAAATTTGGAACAAGCAGTCTGAATGATAAAGGAGTACGACATCTTTGTTTTCGCGCCACCGTACAAAGTGTGACCACGGAGTGAGGCAAGATGAGGTATCAGATGTAACTAGCAGACCGTCGGGACTCCAGTCGTAGGAAAATGGTTCATGTAAAAATTTCTGTTGCTTGTAAATTTTCTTTGCTTTGAATTTGAGTATGTACAGTCGTTGTATCCAGTGGCCGATAAAGCAACCTACCGCGCCACCGAAAAGCCCGCCAGCTACCGTGATGTTCCCTAGCTTCCAGGATGTAATGCTTGCTATGGCGGTAACTATAAAAAGAGCTGCAAATTTTAGGCGTTGCTTGTTGGTTAGGTTCTGCCCTAGCTTGACTGCAGAGAGATATTCTTCTGGCGTTATTTTGGTTGGATTCATGGTGTGCCTAACGATTAAGCTAACGGGCGGCCAAAAGCGCAGCTTTTGGACGTCCAGCGAACGAAGTGAGCGACAGTTGAGCGCATTGTTATACGCGGCGATTGGCGTAAGTTATTTTTACTGTATATGTGTATTCTTTTGTTAGGCGCTCTGGAAGGATTTTTTCACAGGTAATGCTAAAGCTCTCTGTGGTGCCAGGCGATATAAGCCATATCTCGTCGCGGCACTTATCTGCCAGGATTCCAGATTTGAATACGGATACCTCTATACTGACTTTTTCCCATGTGTCTTTAGTGTTGTTCTTTACTTTTCCGCCAACAATGTAGTCCCGCATTTCACGAATGTCGGCGTGCTCTGTGATTTCTAGATCTGGCCCGCCGTCATACTGGAAATATTTTTCAGAAAATACGGTGCGTTTGAAATATTTTGTTGCCCACTCTGTTCCCGCAACTGCGCTATAGAGACCGAGGCCAAAAACAACCCCATAGGCGAATTTCTCAAGAATCCATTTTGATGCCTGCTTTGTGTTCATGGCTTTCCTACGTATAACGTTTGGTTAAGGGGCGGCCAAAAGCGTAGCTTTTGGACGTCCGAAGTGAGCGAAGCGAACGGCTTGAACCAGTTGTTAGGCGCTTATATTGGAATTCTAATTGTTTCATTGGCGCCATATTATTTTAGTAGCTGAGAAAATTCAGCGCATTTATGTTGCGTCACCGAATAGTCATAGGCTCTTAAGTTGTTCGTAGTAACTCGATTGGGGTTCGCTCCATATTTTAAAAGCATTTCTGTGATTTCAAGAATCAGTGTGCCGCGCGTGGATTTTTCTACCTGATACTCGTGTAGTAAGTAAAGAATGTAGTCATCTAGATCGTTCTCTGGATTTGGGTTGGCGCCAGCAGCTAGTAACTTTTGGATTGACGGCAAATCTTTTGTGAGAATGTAGTGACTTAGATAGAAGTCTAGATCTGCTTTTACTTCGTCGTAGAACTCAATGTTCTCAAGCTTTTCGAGTAGGTCTTCTCTGGTGAGTGTGGCCATCTACGAGTGCCTAACGATTAAGCTAACGGGCGAGCAAAAGCGCAGCTTTTGCGAGTCCAGCGAACGAAGTGAGCGACAGTTGAGCGCATTGTTATGTGAGCTCTTTACACTGACGCTCTATTTCGTGAACCAAGACTGATGCCATTTCTTCTTGGTTTTTGTCCTGAGTTGATTTTAGGATTTTCTTGGCAATAGTAAGCGCTTGCCTTAACGATATTTCACTCTCTATGGTGGCAGATTTTTTGTATTTGGCGAGCCTGGGTGTGCCATAGCCAATAGGTGCTAATGAGCCGTCCTGATCTTTGCCCCACTTTACGGGCAGAGTTAGTAAGTGCTCATTACCCCAGATGGTTCTGTAAAGAGCAGTAACGCTACCGCCGTCTCTGCAGATGTCCAGCTCTGGAGTGCCTTTTATGAGTATTAGCATCTAAGAGTCACATAACGTTGTGCTAACAGGCGAGCAAAAGCATAGCTTTTGCGAGTCCAGTGAGCGAAGCGAACGGTGTTGAGCACGTTGTTAGAGTGCGCGTTTTTCACCGATCGTTGCGCCCAGTAAAAATACACCAATTGGCAGAGTGAGCAAGAGCAGCCAACCGATAACTCCAAACTTTGGATTCGTTGTTCCTTTTGTGATCATGCCAGATAACATTGCCAAATCAAGAATTATACCCAAGGCTAAGCCAAGAGCGGTGATTCTACGTAACCATGCCGATTGCTGAAACTTTTGTGGGGCTAGTATTAATCGTACCCAAGCTGCAGCAATTGCTAGTAATGACCCAAAGCCAAATATGCCAAGGCCCATTGTTTCAATGTTGAATTCGGCTAAGTACGTAAAATACATTGCTGCCGTTATAGATAATGATGCGAATGGTATTGTGGTGAATACACCCAGTGTGATGAGTGTCCAGCGTATTTTTTTGCTGTTAAGAGCGAATGCCCATGATTCGAACATGAAAGTGCACTCTAACGATTAAGCTAACGGGCAGGCAAAAGCGTAGCTTTTGACTGTTCAGCGAACGAAGTGAGCGATAGTTGAGCGCATAGTTAGATGCCGTAATCACGTTCAACTTTGGAGATTCTTACCTTGAAAGTTGAGTACCATTTTTCGTGGCCTGCTTTTTGGGCCTTTTGGTGCTCAACATTAAGTTTCCAGTTTTTTATTGAGTCTAGGTCTGCCCAGTACGAAACAGTGATGCCTAGATCTTCTCTTGCAGACTCTACTCCTAAGTAGCCTGGTTGCTGGCTTGCTAGCAGAAGCATATTAGATGCTGTTTCAGAATATCCATTGTCGCCATCAGTGCGAAGCGAGGTGAAAATTACTGCGTAATACGGTGGTTTTGGGGTTTTTGCTATGGTCGACACGATTCTTCCTTGAAGGTATCTAACGTTTGGTTAAGGGGCCGGCTTTAGCCGGTCCCGAGTGAGCGAAGCGAACGGCTTGAACCACTAGTTAGGCAGCTTCGGTTTGTTGTAGAACTCATTTACAACCAAATCTACTTTTTCTTTTGTCCATTCGCTATTGTCAAGTAAATACTTTTCTTGATTGCTGTTCAGCGTTGCTGCTATGCCTTCGCTAGAGGAGCCGTGATCATAAATTTTAATAATCCATGCTATTTGTCGGTCGGCTTCTGGGTCTTTAACATATTTGCATTTTGGGGTTTCTTCACTTTTTACAGTGATTTTTCCTGTGCTTTTGAATATGTACGCAGTAACAAAATAGATTGGTGTGCAAAGAATTGGAAGTAAAGCAAAATTCCAAATATTCTCATCGCTTGTGCCAAGGCATACGTTCAGTGCCTTCTCGCAGGTCTCATGTATGAATGCTGCAGTCAGCATGACAGCTATACAGACTCCAATTGATGCAAAGCAGTTTAGAAAAGCAAACAATAAGCCTTTTGTGCTCTTTGAGCTCGCACCAAAGATAGCGGCTGTTGCGACTCCTAAAATAATTGCAAGAAGGATGATTTCGTTTGTTAATTGGTACATGCAATGCCTAACGATTAAGCTAACGGGCAGACAAAAGCGTAGCTTTTGGCTGTCCAGCGAACGAAGTGAGCGACAGTTGAGCGCATTGTTATGCGCTTGCCACGCCATATTGCTTTTCTATTCTGGCTATTTCTCTCTTGAGATAGCTTATTTGTGCTTTAGCCCAAGCAGTCGGGTCTTTCTGTTGCACCTTGTTCATTTCTGCGCCTAGGTAATCGCAGATGTCATCTTTTTTCGAGAAACGAGCAAGCGTGAATGGAGGGTTTCCCTCAGTGAGTGCATGCAGATCTGCGCCAGATTCAACAAGCAGTTTTACCATTGAGAGATCGCACATCGAGGCAGCTTCGTGCAAAGGTGTATGACCGAGGTCACCGCGGGCATTGATTTCAATACCAAGGTCAATTAGCTCTTTAGCCAGAGATAGTTCGTTTCTTATAACGGCGATATGTAGGGCATTCTCGCCCTCATGATTGCACCAGTTTATATCCGTAAAATCTGCTTCCTCGAATGACGGCAAGTCAGATTTCAGGCCGTTGAGGAACTTTTGCAAATTTTGGCTGCGTTCCATGCGATTTTCCTGCAGTGCATAACGTTTGGTTAAGGGGCGGGCTTTAGCCCGTCCCGAGTGAGCGAAGCGAACGGCTTGAACCAATTGTTAGGTCACAGGGTTGAGTCGTAAGTCTGCCTGTGGCTAATCCAAAATTAGTTTTCTAAGTTTTGGCCAAGATTGAATTCTAAGTACAGCATCAGAGGTATCATCCAAGGCGCAACACCGACCCAGCCAATATAGGGAAATGCGGAAAGGAGAAATGCGGCAATTCGCAAGACGTTCCGTTGCCTGCCTGTTTTCGAGTTATACCAAGCGGCCAATTTTTTCAAGTACTTCATATTTACTCCTGCTTTCGAATTGAGCCTAACGTTTGGTTAAGGGGCGGCCAAAAGCGTAGCTTTTGGACGTCCGAAGTGAGCGAAGCGAACGGCTTGAACCAGTTGTTAGGCGCTTATATTGGAATTCTAATTGTTTCATTGGCGCCATATTATTTTAGTAGCTGAGAAAATTCAGCGCATTTATGTTGCGTCACCGAATAGTCATAGGCTCTTAAGTTGTTCGTAGTAACTCGATTGGGGTTCGCTCCATATTTTAAAAGCATTTCTGTGATTTCAAGAATCAGTGTGCCGCGCGTGGATTTTTCTACCTGATACTCGTGTAGTAAGTAAAGAATGTAGTCATCTAGATCGTTCTCTGGATTTGGGTTGGCGCCAGCAGCTAGTAACTTTTGGATTGACGGCAAATCTTTTGTGAGAATGTAGTGACTTAGATAGAAGTCTAGATCTGCTTTTACTTCGTCGTAGAACTCAATGTTCTCAAGCTTTTCGAGTAGGTCTTCTCTGGTGAGTGTGGCCATCTACGAGTGCCTAACGATTAAGCTAACGGGCGAGCAAAAGCGTAGCTTTTGCGAGTCCAGCGAACGAAGTGAGCGGCAGTTGAGCGCATTGTTATGTTTCAGTCTTGCAGGCATTTTCAACCTCAGTGTTGAAGTTTACTGCGCTTGCGATGTGCTGCCGAACATCTGCACCCATTATTGGGTCAGGATCAAGCCACGATAGCTTTGCTAGCTTGATGAGCTGTTCAGCGTTAGGTGTTCGGCGTAACCACCAATGGAACGCCCCACATCTTTCATGCTCTGAGCCGGCTTCGTTGCCTGGTTTATAGCCGCTGAGCTGGATTTTAAATAGCTCATCAGGATACATGCCAAAGGTTTCCCATTCGGTAGGGAAGTTGAGTATGTGTAGTAACTCGCTTTTGGTCATCGGCTGATACATAACTATAATTATGCGACACGTCTGTATCTGCCCACTATTGCCATAGATAGGCATAAGTGGGCAGATGTAGGCATCGCGTTTACGTATGTGGCCATCATGTATGGATGATCCGTTCTTGCAATCCGAGTTTGACTGCATTTTCGTATCGGATCAGCCAGAGCTGGCGTTCGTGATTCCATTTGCCACCGGCTTTCTTCACCAGACGTTGCAGTTCGGTTTCATGGCGCAAGATGCGCAGCAGAACTGGGCGCTGATTTTGATGAAGGCGATAAGCGACGTCGTTGAACCCTTTGAGTGGGGCGGCGCGTCGTTCGATGATGAGTTCGACGGTGGTGTAGCTGAGCTGCTTTTCAGCATCCAGTCGGTAGCGTACGGCGACGAGATTGTCGCCATAGAGTTCGACGTAGCGCTTGGTGCCGTTCTTGCCGGGGCGCAGGGTCTTCACAACGTCCATATTGTGCTCCGCAGGGGAGAGGGGTGTTGCAGTCTGCCTCAGCCCTGGCCTCGGCTCAATACGCCGTGAAACGATCAGGCCCGCACGTGGCGGGCCTGATGGGTGACGCAGGATGGGGCAGGCAGAGCCATTACCCAGTGCCGGGAAGATAGGTAGCGCGACGCGTGCCCATCGTGCGGTTTCCCGGCAGGTCTGTCAGTTGTCGTAGCCGAGGTTGGGCGCCAGCCAGCGTTCAGTGACGCTGAGGTCCTGACCCTTGCGCTTGCTGTAGCTCTCGACCTGATCCTTGTCGACCTTGCCCACGGCAAAGTACTGGGCCTCGGGGTGGGCGAAGTACCAGCCGGACACGGCCGCAGCCGGGAACATGGCGTAGTGCTCGGTGAGGAACACGCCGCTCTGGCCGGCCTTGTTGTAGTCGGCTTCGGGGTCGAGCAGTTTGAACAGGGTGGCTTTCTCGGTGTGGTCCGGGCAGGCCGGGTAGCCGGGAGCCGGGCGGATGCCGTTGTACTGCTCCTTGATCAGCTCCTCGTTGGAGAGCTGTTCATCCTTGGCATAACCCCAGTGTTGCTTGCGTACCTGCTCGTGGAGCCACTCGGCGCAGGCTTCGGCGAGGCGGTCTGCCAGGGCCTTGACCATGATGCTGTTGTAGTCGTCACCCTTGGCCTCGTAGGCCTTGGCCACTTCCTCGGCACCGATACCGGCGGTGGTGATAAAGCCACCCACGTAATCGGTAATCCCGCTTTCCTTGGGCGCGACGAAGTCGGCCAGGGCCAGGTTGGGTTTGCCGTCCGGCTTGATGGTCTGCTGGCGCAGGTGATGCAGCTGGGCGATGACCTTGCCGTGGTCGTCGCGCACTTCGATGTCGTCGTGGTTGATCTGGTTGGCCGGCCAGAAGCCGAACACGGCACGGGCCTTGATCAGCTTCTCGTCGATCAGCTTGTTCAGCATCGCCTGGGCATCATGGAACAGTGCGGTAGCCGCTTCGCCCACCACCTCGTCGGTGAGGATGCGCGGGTACTTGCCGGCCAGGTCCCAGGAGATGAAGAAAGGCGTCCAGTCGATGTATTCGGCCAGCACCTTGAGGTCGATGTCGTCCAGCACCTGCACGCCGGTGAAGCTCGGCTTGGGCGCGATGTAGCCGGTCCAGTCGAACGCCGGCTTGTTGGCCAGTGCGTCGGCATAGGGCAGGCGCTCGGTGCGTGAAGCGCGCGCCGCGGTGCGTTCACGAACTTCTACATATTCGGCCCGGGTCTTCTCGACGAAGCCGGCTTTCAGCTCCTTGGACAGCAGCTGAGTGGCCACACCGACCGCGCGGGAAGCGTCGGTGACGTAGACCACCGCGTCGTTCTGGTACTTGGGCTCGATCTTCACCGCCGTGTGGGCTTTGGAGGTGGTGGCGCCGCCGATCATCAGTGGCAGATTGAAGCCCTGACGCTGCATTTCGCGGGCGACATGGACCATCTCGTCCAGCGACGGGGTGATCAGGCCGGACAGGCCGATGATGTCGCACTTCTCGGCGATGGCAGTCTGCAGGATCTTCTCCGCCGGCACCATCACGCCCAGGTCGACGATGTCGTAGCCGTTACAGCCGAGCACCACGCCGACGATGTTCTTGCCGATGTCGTGCACGTCGCCCTTCACGGTGGCCATGAGGATCTTGCCCTTGGCTTCCGGCTTGTCGCCTTTCTCGGCTTCGATGAAGGGGATCAGGTGAGCCACGGCCTGCTTCATCACCCGGGCGGATTTCACCACCTGGGGCAGGAACATCTTGCCGGCGCCGAACAGGTCGCCGACCACGTTCATCCCGCTCATCAGCGGGCCTTCGATCACCTCAATCGGACGCGCGCACTGCTGACGGCATTCTTCGGTGTCTTCCACGATAAAGGCGGTGATGCCTTTGACCAGTGCGTGTTCCAGACGCTTGTCGACGGGCAGGGCGCGCCAGGCTTCGTCTTCAACTTCCTTGACACTGCCGTCGCCACGGTAGTTGTCGGCAATGGCCAGCAGAGCTTCGGTGCCGTTGGGGGTGCGGTTGAGCACCACGTCCTCGACCTTCTCACGCAGCTCGGCCGGGATCTCGTCGTAGATCTCCAACTGGCCGGCGTTGACGATGCCCATGGTCAGGCCGTTCTGGATCGCGTGGTAGAGGAATACCGAGTGGATCGCTTCGCGCACCGGGTTGTTGCCACGGAAGGAGAACGACACGTTGGATACGCCGCCGCTCGACAGAGCGTAGGGCAGGTGGTCGCGGATATAGGCGCAGGCTTCGATGAAGTCCACGGCGTAGTTGTTGTGCTCTTCGATGCCGGTGGCCACGGCAAAGATGTTCGGGTCGAAGATGATGTCTTCCGGCGGGAAGCCGACTTCATTGACCAGGATGTCGTAGCTGCGCTGGCAGATTTCACGCTTGCGTGCGGCGGTGTCGGCCTGGCCGACTTCGTCGAAAGCCATCACCACCACGGCGGCGCCGTAGCGCTTGCACAGCTTGGCGTGGTGCTTGAACGCTTCGACGCCTTCCTTCATGGAGATGGAGTTGACGATGCCCTTGCCCTGGATGCATTTGAGGCCGGCTTCGATCACTTCCCACTTGGAGGAGTCGATCATGATCGGCACGCGCGAGATATCTGGCTCGCCAGCGATCAGGTTGAGGAACTTGACCATGGCTGCCTGGGAATCGAGCATCCCTTCGTCCATGTTGATGTCGATCACCTGGGCACCGGCCTCAACCTGCTGCAGGGCGACTTCCAGGGCCTCGGTATAGTTCTCCTCACGAATCAGCCGGGCGAACTTGGCCGAACCGGTGATGTTGGTGCGCTCGCCGACGTTCACGAACAGCGAGTTGCGGTCGATGGTGAAGGGCTCAAGGCCCGACAGGCGGCAGGCCTTGGGAATGTCCGGAATCACACGCGGCTTGTACTTGGCCACGGCCTCGGCAATCGCCTTGATATGCGGCGGGGTGGTGCCACAGCAGCCACCGATGATGTTCAAAAAACCCGAGGCGGCGAATTCTTCGACCACCACGGCCATCTCGGCCGGCGTCTCGTCGTATTCGCCGAAGGCGTTGGGCAGGCCGGCGTTGGGGTGGGCCGACACATGGGTCTCGGCCTTGGCGGCGAGTTCGGCCAGGTACGGACGCAGGTCCTTGGCGCCGAGGGCGCAGTTCAGACCCACGGAGATCGGCTTGGCATGGCGCACCGAGTTCCAGAAGGCTTCGGTAGTCTGCCCGGACAGGGTACGGCCGGAGGCGTCGGTAATGGTGCCGGAGATCATGATCGGCAGTTCGACGCCATCGTCCTCGAACACCTGCTGCACGGCGAAGATCGCGGCCTTGGCGTTGAGGGTGTCGAAGATGGTCTCGATCAGGATCAGATCGGCGCCGCCTTCGATCAGGCCGCGGGTGGCCTCGACGTAGTTT
Organism: Pseudomonas fluvialis; assembly: GCF_014207935.1. GTDB lineage: Bacteria > Pseudomonadota > Gammaproteobacteria > Pseudomonadales > Pseudomonadaceae > Aquipseudomonas > Aquipseudomonas fluvialis_A. Next base: position 174,610 of record NZ_JACHLL010000006.1, read on the forward strand.
TCCACCAGCTCGTCGAAGGTGACGTTGCGGTAGCCGGGGTCGTTGACGTCCGGGGAGATCGAGCAGGTACGGCTGGTCGGGCCTAAGACGCCTGCGACGAAACGCGGCTTGTCCGGTGTCTCCAGGGTCTTGGCATCGGCCACTTCGCGGGCCAGGCGCGCGCCTTCAACGTTCAACTCATAGACAAGGCTTTCCATGCCGTAGTCGGCCTGGGACACCTGGGTGGCGTTGAAGGTGTTGGTTTCCAGGATGTCGGCGCCGGCATCCAGGTAGGCCTTCTCGATGGCCTGGATCACGTCCGGGCGGCTGAGCAGCAGCAGGTCGTTGTTGCCCTTCACATCGCTCGGCCAGTCGGCGAAGCGCGCGCCGCGGTAGTCGGCTTCCTCCAGCTTGTAGCTCTGGATCATGGTGCCCATGCCGCCGTCGAGGATCAGGATGCGTTCCTTGAGGGCTTGTTGAAGCAGTTGTTGGCGTGCGGCACGATCGGACATGGTGACTACCCGGCTGGTGGAACGAAAAAGGTGCGTGATGATAGCAAAGATGCCTGAATTTCTGGCATGTGCCGGATCACCATGAATTTCATTCATGTTGCTGGGGCGGCAGGATGACGCGTTAGAATCGCCGCTGGTCTTGGCCCGGATGCCGTTATGAATCGCCTGCTGCTTGCGTTTTTCTCGCTGTTTTCACTGCCAGTCCTGGCCACTGAGGTGCCGTCCTTCAGCCGCGATGTGCAGCCGATCTTCAATGCCAAGTGCGTGGCCTGCCATGCCTGCTACGACGCGCCCTGTCAGCTCAATCTGGGGAGTGGAGAGGGTGTCCAGCGCGGTGCCAGCCAGTCACCAGTGTACAGCGGCACACGCACCGAGGCGCAGGCCACCACACGCCTGTATCTGGATGCTCATGGCGAAGCGGCCTGGCGGCGCAAGGGCTTTGCCTCGGTGCTGCAACCGCAACAGCAATCGGCGGCGCTGATGGCGCGCATGCTCGAACTCGGCCACAACAATCCCTGGCCGGCCAACAGCAAGCTGCCAGCCACCATGGACATCGACATCAGCCGCGAGAACCAGTGCCCGCTGCCGGAGCAGTTCGCAGGCTTTGCCCGAAAGAATCCCCAGGCCGGCATGCCGTTTGCCGTCACCGGCCTGGATGCCATGGAGTACGACACCCTGCAGCGCTGGCTGGCCGCTGGCGCTCCAGTGGATGAGCAGCCCCGCACGGCCAATGCCAGTGAAGCGTCGCAGATCAGCCAGTGGGAGGCCTTGCTCAATGGTGACAGCCCGCGCGAGGTGCTGGTGGCGCGCTGGCTGTATGAGCATCTGTTCCTCGCCCATCTGTATTTCGATCAGGCGCAGAGTGGCCAATTCTTCCAGCTGGTGCGTTCTCGCACGCCCACTGGCCAGCCGGTCGACCCGATTGCCACGCGCCGGCCCAATGATGATCCGGGCACGCGGTTCTTCTACCGGCTGTGGCCGATTCAGGGTGCCATCGTGCACAAGACCCACATTACCTATCCGCTCAGTGCAAAGAAGCTGGCGCGGGTGCAGGAACTGTTCTTCGCCGGTGACTGGGCGGTGCAGGCGCTGCCGGGTTATAGCCCACAGCGGCGGGCCAACCCGTTTGAAACGTTCGCCGCCATCCCGGCGCAGGCTCGTTACCAGTTCATGCTGGATAACGCCGAGTACTTCGTGCGCACCTTCATTCGCGGCCCGGTCTGCCGCGGGCAGATCGCCACGGACGTGATCCGTGACCAGTTCTGGGCCCTGTTCCAGTCCCCCGAACATGATCTTTACCTGATCGATCCGCAGTTCCGCGCCGCCGCCACGTCTTTGCTGGCGTTGCCCGGTCAGGTGGACGAGCTGCGCAGCCTGCCCAGACAGTGGAGTGAGTACAAGGAGAGTCGCAACGACTACGAGGCCCTGCGCCGGGATACCTACGCCGAAGCGCCTGCGCCAAGCTGGTCGCATATCTGGGCGGGTAACGATAATGCGCTGCTGTCGATCTTCCGCCAGTTTGACAGTGCCTCGGTGCGCAAGGGCCTGATCGGCGCCGTGCCGCAGACGCTGTGGCTGCTTGATTATCCTCTGCTGGAGCGCACCTACTACGGGCTGGTGGTCAACTTCGACGTGTTTGGCAATGTCTCCCATCAGGCGCAGACACGCCTGTATTTCGACCTGATTCGCAATGGCGCCGAGGTCAACTTCCTGCGTCTGATGCCGGCCTCCAGCCGCGAGCCGCTGCTGGAGGGCTGGTACGCCAAGAGCGGCCGACTGAAACTGTGGCTGGATTACCAGAGCATCGACAGCAGCACGCCGACAGCACTGCAGCTGGACGAGCTGAAACCCAAAGAGGATTTCGCCGAGCGCCTGATCCAGCGCTACGCCACGCTCAATGCCCGGCCGGACCCGATCAACCGTTGTCAGGGGGCGCATTGCTACCGGGAAAACGTTGCCGTGGAGCTGCAGCGTGCTGAGCAGAGCCTCAGTCGTCTGACCAATCGCCCGGCCGCTGGGCTCAAGGTGATCGAACAACTGCCTGAAGCCAGCATACTGAGCATCGACTACGGCCAGGGGCAGACCGAGGTCTACAGCCTGCTGCGCAACCGTGCGCACAGCAACGTGGCCTTCATGGTTGGTGAGGAGCTGCGCTATGAGGAAGGCTTGGATACTCTGACTGTCTATCCGGGTGTGCTCAGCAGCTATCCGAACTTCATGTTCAGCCTGGAAGCCGATGAAGTAGCCGAGTTTGTCGCCGCTCTGGAGCAGGCCCGCAGCCCGCAAGCCTTCGAGGCCATCGTGCAGCGCTGGGGCATCCGTCGAACCCATCCGCAGTTCTGGGCGCATCTCGACAAGCTCAATACCTATATCGAGCGGACTGAGCCGGTGGAAAGCGGCATTCTGGATATCAATCGCTACAAGAATCTTTAAGGAACTCACGTAACTGCTGATTTTTTCAGCGTCTTGCCTTTACAGGGCGGCGCCACCTGCATTTACTGAAAGGGTATCTCCATCTCGGGTGGTCTTTCTGTGTCTGCAATAGCTCTACTGGTCTGCGATGACTCAGGCATGGCGCGCAAGCAGCTGATCCGTTCGCTGCCTGCCGATTGGCCAGTCAACATCAGCCAGGCCACCAATGGTCGCGAAGGCCTCGAAGCGATCCGCCAGGGCCTCGGCCAGGTGGTACTGCTCGACCTGACCATGCCGGAAATGGATGGCTATCAGGTGTTGCAGGCGCTCAGGGATGAAGGCCTGCAGGCCAAAGTCATTGTGGTTTCTGGTGATGTTCAGGAAGCCGCCATACAGCGCGTGATGGAGCTGGGGGCGCTGGACTTCATCAAGAAGCCGGCCAATCCCGAAGAACTGCTGGCCAAGCTGAAGGCTCATGACCTATTGAGCCTTGGTGGAGCAGGGCAGGACGAGGCCTCACTGCAAACGCAGGCCCAACAGGCCGCTCTGGCTGAAATGAAGGTTGGCTTTCGCGATGCCTTCCGTGAAATCACCAACGTTGCCATGGGCCGTGCTGCCGCCTTGCTGGCCAAGGTGCTGGGTGTGTTCGTGCAGCTGCCGGTGCCCAACGTCAACATCTTCGAGGTCGGCGAGCTGCACATGGCGCTGGCTGATGCGCAGAGTGGCGAACGCCTGACGGCGGTGTGCCAGGGCTATATCGGCGATGGTATCGCCGGCGAGGCCTTGCTGATCTTTCATGATTCGGAAGTGGCCGACATGGCCCGCCTGATGAAGTGGAAGCTGGAAGGCGAGAAGGCCGAGATGGAGCTGATGCTCGATCTGTCGAGCATCCTCATCGGCGCCTGCCTCACGGCTATCGCCGAACAGCTGGACAGCCACTTGTCCCTGGGTCATCCCTTGCTGCTGGGGCAGCATTCGCCGATCGAGGAGCTGATTCGGGTCAACCAGGCCCGCTGGCGCAAGACCCTCGCGGTTGAGATCAGCTACACCCTGGAAGGCCAGGCGATTCACTTCGATCTGCTGCTGCTGTTTACCGAAGATTCCGTGGCGCGTCTGAGCCACAAGATCAATTACCTGCTGAGCTGACGGCCCATGGAACTCAACGAACTGCACTGGATGCTGGATATCCTGCAAAGCATCGACGTCGGTGTGGTGGTGCTCGACCGCGAGTACCGCATCGAGATGTGGAACAGCTTCATGGAAAGCCATTCCGGTCTGGAGCCTGAGGAAGTCCAGGGGCAGAGCGTGTTTCGCATTTTCCCGGAAATAGAGGAAGCGTGGTTCCGCAACAAGGCGGAAACGGTGGCGACACTCGGCACGCGGACGTTCACCATTTGGGAGCAGCGGCCCTATCTGGTGCGCTTCAAGAACTACCAGCCGATCACCGGGCAGGAAGACTTCATGTACCAGAACACCACCATCATCCCGATCAAGGATGCCACGGGGAAGGTGGGGCATATCTGCGTGGTGATCTACGACGTGACCCACGTCGCCAGCAACAAGAAGCAACTGCAGAACGTCACGGCCAGGCTGCACCAGCTGACCCGGACCGATGCGCTCAGCGGCCTGCTCAACCGCGCGCACTGGGACAAATCGCTGGAACAGGAGTTCGCCCGCCATCAGCGTTACCAGCGCCAGCTGTCGCTGCTGTTGCTGGATATCGACGAGTTCAAGGTATTCAACAGCCAGTATGAGCATGCGGCTGGCGACCTGTTGCTGCGCAGCCTGGCTGATCTGCTTGGCCAGCATGTGCGCAATCTCGATCCCAGCGGGCGCTATGCCGCCGACCAGTTCGCCGTGCTGTTGCCGGACACCGCCGTCGAGGGCGCGCGGCAGCTGGCCGAGCGCTTGCGTGACGCCGTGAGCCAGCAGGTTCTGCTGCATGACGGGCAGGCCGTGCGCTACAGCGTCAGCATCGGAGTTGCCGAGCTGGACGCCAATTGTCTCAATCCACGGCAGTTCTGCGAGCGTGCCGAGCAGGCGCTGGCCAGGGCCAAGCAGGCCGGGCGCAACTGCGTGGTGGCGTACGCCTGACTATTCCGACTGTTTTGCTATGGCTTTATCCGCAGCAGGTGATGGCGTACACTGCGCCCATATCTGTAAGGAGTTGCCATGAGCGCCATTACCATCACCGAATCCGCCGAACATTACCTGGCCGACCTGCTTTCCAAGCAGAACACCAGCGGTATCGGCATTCGCATCTTCATCACCCAGCCCGGCACCCAGTACGCGGAAACCTGCATTGCCTACTGCAAGCCCGGTGAGCAGAAGGCCGAAGATACGCCGCTGGCGCTGGCCTCCTTTACCGCCTGGATCGATGCCGTCAGCGAGCCGTTCCTCGAGGACGCCCTTGTCGACTATGCCACCGACCGCATGGGTGGCCAGCTGACGATCAAGGCCCCGAACGCCAAGGTGCCGATGGTCAACGAAGACAGCCCGATCACCGAGCGCATCAACTACTACCTGCAGACCGAGATCAATCCCGGCCTGGCCAACCACGGCGGTCAGGTGAGCCTGGTGGATATCGACGAGGGCATCGCCATCCTGCGCTTCGGTGGTGGTTGTCAGGGCTGTGGCCAGGCCGACTACACACTCAAGGAAGGCATCGAGAAAACCTTGCTGGAGCGTATTCCAGAACTCAAGGGTGTGCGCGACGTGACCGACCACAGCAACAAGGAGAACGCCTATTACTAAGGCGCTCTCCAATGAAAAAAGGCGACCTTTGGGTCGCCTTTTTTGTGTTCGGCTAACAGCGCTGTCAGGCCGGCATGCTCCAGGGTTCCAGATGGTAGCCCTGTTCGGCCAGGTCCTGGCGGGACTTCTGCAACGCCTTGGCCAGGCTCTGCGGGTTTCGGTAGTTCTGACTGGCCAGTCGGGTGCGGCCGAGTACTCGCCCGAAGGTGCGGTCAATGACGCTCAGGCTCAGTTCGCCATAGCCGTCCTGAGCCGCCCAGGCCACGCACTGGAAAGGCTGGAAGGCATTACCGGCAATCAGCAGCGCTTCGTTGATGCGCAATTCGTTGTTCATGATCAAGCTCCATGGCAAATCCGTGGAATCGCTACAGCCGTTCGCAAGCGATTCGTTAAGCAATGGATGTCATGAACAGGGGCTGAGGTCACAGCCGGTCGTCATTTTGAAAGTGATTGGCGACTGAATATAAAAAAGCCCTGCAGAGCAGGGCTTTTTCGTTACCGCAGGATCACACCGCGAGAACGGCCAGTTTGACCAGTTGCAGCAGCGGCTGCGGGTAGACGCCGAAGAAGAACGCCAGCACGGCAATCGCCAGCAGCATGATGCCACCGGCGCGTACGTTCCAGTTCATCGGCGCATCGTAGCGGCGCAGGTTAGGCTCCACCAGGAACAGGGTAACCATGACCCGCAGGTAGTAGAACACCGCGATGCCACTGCCGATCACCATCACCCCGAGCAGCCACCACAGTTGCGATTGCACGCCGGTCGCGATGATGAAGAACTTACCGATGAAGCCAGCCGTCAGCGGAATACCCGCCAGCGACAGCATCATCAGGGTCAGTACGGCAGTCAGGTACGGGCGGCGCCAGAACAGGCCGCGATACTCGTACAGGGCGTCGCAGTCGCGGCCCTTGAACGGCGTGGACATCAGGGCAATCACGCCAAAGGCACCCAGGCTGGTAATCACGTAGGTCACCAGATACAGGGCGATGGCTTCCTGGGCCAGGCCCTTGCCGGCGATCAGGGCGATGGTGATGTAGCCGAAATGGGCGATCGACGAGTAACCCAGCAGGCGCTTGAGGTTGCTCTGGGTCAGGGCCAGCAGGTTGCCGATCAGGATCGAGCCGATGGCGAACAGGGCCAGCAGGTTTTCCAGCCAACCACCGGCCATCGCCGGGGACTGCAGGTACAGGCGCAGCAGTACGGCAAACACCGCGACCTTGCTGGCACTGGCGAGAAACGCCGCCACCGGCACCGGGGCCCCTTCATAGACGTCCGGTGTCCACAGGTGGAAAGGCACCATGGACAGTTTGAAGGCCAGACCGACCAGCATCATGCCGATGCCCAGCTGCGCCAGTGGCGTGGCCAGACCGGTTGCCGCCACATGCGCACCGATACCGGCGAAGCTCAGGCTGCCGGCATCGGCATACAGCAGGGCCATGCCGAACAGCAGGAACGCGGAGCCAGCCGCCGAGAGCACCATGTACTTGATGCCGGCTTCCAGGGAGCGCTTGTTGAAGAAGGCATAGGCGACCATCCCGTAGACAGGCACCGAGAGCATTTCCAGGCCGATGAAGAGTCCCGCCAGGTGCTGCGAGCAGACCAGCACCATGCCGCCCAGTGCCGCCAGCAGCATCAGCAGGTACATCTCTTCGCGGTTGCCCGGATAGCCCTCGCCACTGAAACGGCCGAGGTAGGCGTGGGTCAGGGTCAGGCAGCCAAGAGTCGCCAGCAGAATCAGGCCCATGTAGAAGCCGGCGAAATTATCCACCAGCAGCAGCGGAGTGACCGCCAGAGGAGCAACCTGCATCGACGGCACGAGCGCCGCCAGCGACAGCACCAGACCAATCCCGGAAAGGATGTAGCTCTGGCTGTGATTACGCCGCCAGGCGATGGCCAGCATCACCACAATGACGGTGGCCGACAGGACCAGCAGTGGCAGGATGGCTGTGAAGTGTTGAATCGTCAGATCCATAGCGTGACTTTCCATTAACAGCTACCGGGCCGAGACCAGTTGAGAAAGAGCAGTGCCCAGCCATTGCTGAACACCATGCATGCTGGCTGCCGTGGTATCGAGCACCGGCTGCGGGTAAACGCCCAGAATCACCAGCAGTGCGGCCAGGCCGAGCACCATCAGCAACTCGCGGCTGTCCAGCGCCAGCAGCGGCTTGTCGGACTTGGCCGCACCGAAGTGTGCGCGATGAATCATGATCAGCGAGTAGACCGAGGCCAGCACAAGGCCGAAGGTGGCAATCACCACGATCACCGGCACGGCCTTGAACGAGCCCATCAGGATCAGGAACTCGCCGACAAAGTTGCCGGTACCCGGCAGGCCGAGTGAGGCTGATGCAAAGAACAGACTGACGGCCGGCAGGTAGGGCATGCGCGCCCAGATGCCGCCCATCTGGCGCATGTCGCGGGTATGCAGACGCTCATACAGCTGGCCACAGAGGATGAACAGGCCGGCGGCGGAAAGGCCGTGGGCCAGCATCTGCACCACCACGCCCTGCAAGGCCATCTGGCTGCCGGAGTAGATACCGATCAGCACGAAGCCCATGTGCGACACGCTGGAGTAGGCCACCAGGCGCTTGATATCGGTCTGCGCAAAGGAGAGCAGGGCACCGTAGAAGATGCCGATCACGGCCAGGGTCATGGCCACCGGCGCAAACTGCGCGGAAGCGTCCGGGAATAGCGGTATGGCAAAGCGCAGCAGGCCGTAGGCGGCGGTTTTCAACAGGATACCGGCGAGGTCCACGGAACCGGCGGTCGGCGCCTGGGCGTGGGCATCGGGCAGCCAGGAATGCACCGGCACTACCGGCAGCTTGACCGCGAAGGCGACGAAGAAACCGAGCATCAGCAGCCACTCGACGCCCGGAGCCAGTTCGGCCTTGAGCAGGTCGCTGTAGTTGAAGGTGATCACGCCGGTGTTGTCATAGTTGACGAACACCAGGGCGAGGATCGCGACCAGCATGATCAGGCCGCTGGCCTGGGTAAAGATGAAGAACTTGGTCGCTGCGTAGATGCGCGTGCGCTTGCCATCATCCGAACTGTGTCCCCACAGCGCGATGAGGAAGTACATCGGCACCAGCATCATTTCCCAGAAGAAGAAGAACAGGAAAAGGTCCATGGCGAGGAACACACCGACCACACCGCCGAGAATCCACATCAGGTTGAGGTGGAAAAAGCCGACGTGGTTTTGGATTTCTTTCCACGAACACAGCACGGAGAGCACACCGAGCAGGCCGGTGAGCAGGATCATCAGCAGCGACAGGCCATCCAGGGCAAGGTGCAGGCTGATGCCGAACGCAGGAATCCAGCTGGCCTGGTACTCCAGGGCCCATACCGGGTCAGCGCCTGGGGCCGGAGCCAGTTGGTAGTTGCCGGTGGTCCACAGCCACAGACCCAGCCCCAGTTCGAGGAGCATGGTCAACATGGCTACCCAGCGAGGCAGGGTGGCGCCGAAGCGCTCGCCTTGCCAGCAGAGCAGGCCGCCGATGAAGGGAATCAGGATTAGCCAGGGCAGAATCATGTCGGGCTCAATCTCTCAGTAAATTCATTAGGCCAGTACGATGATGCCGAGCACCACCACGGCACCCAGTGCCAGGGAGGCGGCATACCAGCGCAGGTATCCGGTTTCGGTGCTCGTCATGGCCTCGTGGCTGCTGCGCACGGTGGCCGGGATCAGGCCAATGGCATGATCCAGCGGATCGCGGCCCAGCAGGCGGCAGATCAGCAGGTAAGGTTTGACGAACAGCAGGGCATACAGCCAGTCGAAGCCCCAGGCCGCATACCACCAGGCGCCGAGGAAACGCCCGGGAGCGCTGGCGGCGATGGCCGTGACCAGGCGACGCTTGCCGAGGAACAGCATGGCCGCCAGCAGGATACCGGCAATGGCGATGGCGCCCGAGGCAATCTCAAGGCTGTGCTGGGCTTCGCCACCCGCATGGCCGACGCTCTGCGGCAGCACACCGGCCAGCGGCGGGCTGATCAGGGCGCCGACGAAGGTCGAGAGCACGATCAGGGTCGACAGCGGCAGCCAGTAGGCCACGCCATGACCACCATGGGCCTCGGTCTTCTGCTCGCCATGGAAAGCAATGAAGATCAGACGGAAGGTGTAGATCGAGGTCAGGAAGGCACCGGCCAGGCCTGCGTAGAGCAGTTCGCTGTTACCACTGGCAAAGGCTTCCCAGAGGATCTCGTCCTTGGAGTAGAAGCCGGCGGTGATCAGCGGCAGTGCGGCCAGCGCGGCGCCGCCGACGATGAAGCTGGCGTAGGCCAGCGGCAGTTTCTTCCACAGGCCGCCCATCTTGAAGATGTTCTGCTCATGGTGGCAGGCGTTGATCACCGCACCGGAGGCAAGGAACAGCAGAGCCTTGAAGAAGGCGTGGGTCATCAGGTGAAAGATCGCGGCTTCCCAGGCGCCCACGCCGAGTGCCAGGAACATGTAGCCGATCTGGCTCATGGTCGAGTAGGCAAGGATGCGCTTGATGTCGGTCTGTACCAGCGCGGCGAAACCGGCCAGTACCAGGGTCACGCCACCGACGATGCCCACCAGCTCCAGCACATCCGGCGTCAGCAGGAACAGGCCGTTGGTACGTGCGATCAGGTAGACGCCGGCGGTAACCATGGTCGCCGCGTGGATCAGCGCCGATACCGGTGTCGGGCCGGCCATGGCGTCGGCCAGCCAGGTCTGCAACGGCAGCTGGGCGGACTTGCCCACCGCGCCACCCAGCAGGGCCAGGGTCGCCAGGGTCAGCCAGGGATCGCCGGCAGCAAACTTCTGCGGTGCCAGGGTCAGCAGTTCCTGGATATTCAGGGTGCCCAGCTGCATGTACAGAATGAACAGGCCGAAAGCCATGAACACGTCGCCAACGCGGGTGACGATGAAGGCCTTGAGTGCGGCATTACCGTTGTTCGGATTGCTGTAGTAGAAGCCGATCAACAGGTAGGAGCACAGCCCCACGCCTTCCCAGCCGAAGTACAGCAGCAGCAGGTTGTCGCCCAGTACCAGCAGCAGCATGCTGAAGATGAACAGGTTGGTGTAGGCGAAGAAGCGCGAGTAGCCCTCTTCACCGCGCATGTACCAGCTGGCAAACAGGTGGATCAGGAAGCCAACGCCGGTCACCACGCCGAGCATGGTCAGCGACAGGCCGTCCAGGTGCAGGGTGAAGCTCGGGGCGAAGCCCTCGACGCTCATCCATACCCACAGCTGCTGGGTGAAGACGCCAGCCTCCGGTGGTGCCACATTGAACTGGTAGATGATCCAGGCGCTGGTCGCCGCCGACAGACCAACCGAGCCGACACCGATCAGTGCCGACAGGTTTTCACCCAGACGGCCACGGGAGAACGACAGCAGCAGGAAGCCGATCAGCGGGAAAAGAAAGGTCAGAAATAGTGCGTTCATCCGCGCATCTCGCTGGCTGCGTCGATATCGAGGGTGTGGAAGCGGCGATACAGCTGCAGCAGGATCGCCAGGCCAATGCTGGCCTCGGCGGCTGCCAGGCTGAGCACCAGGATGAACATGATCTGTCCATCCGCCTGCACCCAGCGGCTACCGGCCACGACAAAGGCCAGTGCGGTCGCGTTCATCATCACTTCCAGGCTCATCAGCACGAACAGGATGTTGCGCCGCACCATCAGACCGGCCAGGCCGAGGCAGAACAGCATGCCGGCAATGGCCAGGCCGTGCTCCATGGGAATACCGTTCATCCTGTTACTCCTTCGCTTCTTGGCGGCCGAGGTGATAGGCCGCCACCAGTGCTGCCAGCAGCAGCATGGAGGCCAGTTCGACCGCCAGCAGGTACGGGCCGAACAGGCTGACGCCCACGGCCTTGGCATCGACCTGAGTACCCTGAATCAGGGCGCCGGTGCTGTTGCCAAACAGTACGTAGAGCAGTTCGGCCAGCAGCAGCAGGGACAGCAGGCCAGGCCCGATCCAGACTCCAGGCGTCAGCCATTTGGCTTCCTGCTCGGCAACCGCCGGCCCCAGGTTGAGCATCATCACCACGAAGACGAACAGCACCATGATGGCGCCGGCGTAGACGATGATTTCCAGGGCACCGGCAAAGGGCGCGCCGAGGGCGAAGAAGCACATCGACACGGCCAGCAGCGAGACGATCAGGTAAAGCAGGGCATGTACCGGGTTGGTATGGGTGATGACCCGGAAGGTCGAGGCAACCGCAATAGCGGAGGCCAGGTAGAAAGCGAGTTCCATGTCCTCTCCTTAGGGCAGCAGGCCTTTGACGTTGATCGGTTCGGCTTCGTTCTGCGCAGCGCCCTTGGGCTTGCCGGCAATGGCCATGCCCGAGACGCGGTAGAAGTTGTAGTCCGGGTATTTGCCGGGGCCGGAAATCAGCAGGTCCTGCTTCTCATAGACCAGATCCTGGCGCTTGTACTCGGCCATTTCAAAGTCCGGGGTCAGCTGGATGGCTGTGGTCGGGCAGGCTTCCTCGCACAGGCCGCAGAAGATGCAGCGCGAGAAGTTGATGCGGAAGAATTCCGGATACCAGCGACCGTCTTCTTTTTCGGCTTTCTGCAGCGAAATACAGCCGACCGGGCAGGCCACAGCGCAGAGGTTGCAGGCCACACAACGTTCTTCACCGTCCGGGTCGCGGGTCAGGACGATGCGGCCACGGAAGCGCGGCGGCAGGTACACGGGTTCTTCCGGGTACTGCAAGGTATCGCGCTTGCGGAAGCTGTGGCCAAACACCATCACCAGGCTGCGCAGCTGGGTGTAGGTACCGTGCAGGATGTGCAGGATTTCCTTGATCATGTTCATGTTCCTTACTGCCCCGCAGCCGGGCTGGTGGCCAGCACCAGTGCGGCAGTTACCAGCAGATTGATCAGGGTCAGCGGCAGGCAGAACTTCCAGCTGAAGCTCATCACCTGGTCATAGCGCGGGCGCGGAATGGAGGCGCGCAGCAGGATGAACAGCATGATGAAGAACGCCACCTTGGCCGCAAAGTAGAAGAACGACAGCCACGGCAGCTGCTCCAGGAACGGGCCGTGCCAGCCGCCGAAGAACAGCGTCACCAGCAGCGAGGACACCAGCACGATGCCGATGTATTCGCCGACGAAGAACATGCCCCATTTCATCCCCGCGTATTCGATGTGGTAGCCGTCGGCGAGCTCCTGTTCGGCTTCCGGCTGGTCGAACGGGTGGCGGTGGGTGACGGCCACGCCGGCGATGAAGAAGGTACAGAAGCCGAGGAACTGCGGAATGATGAACCACAGGTTCTGCTGCTGGTATTCGACGATGTCGCGCATGTTGAAGCTGCCGGCCTGAGCCACCACGCCCATCAGCGCCAGGCCCATGAAGACTTCATAGGACAGGGTTTGCGCCGATGCCCGCAGGCTACCCAGCAGGGCAAACTTGTTGTTGCTCGACCAGCCGGCGAACAGCACCGCGTACACCGCGATACCGGCCATGCCGAAGAAGAACAGCAGACCGATGTTCAGATCCGCCACGCCCCAGGTGGGGGTAATCGGCACGACGGCGTAGGCGATCAGCAACGCACTCATGGCTACGATCGGCGCCAGAGTGAAGATCAGCTTGTCGGCGAACGGCGGCGTCCAGTCTTCCTTGAAGAACATCTTGACCATGTCGGCGCCGAGCTGGAAGGCACCGAACGGGCCCACGCGGTTCGGACCATAGCGGTCCTGCCAGAGGCCGAGCAGGCGGCGCTCGACCCAGGACAGCAAGGCGCCGGTGACAACCACGGCGAGGAGAATCACCACGGCCTTGACTACCGCGATGATCACCTCGATCAGTTCAGGCGTCAGCCAACTCATCATGCCACCTCCTGAACATCACTCACGCTGACATTGGCTGTCAGCGCCGGTATGCCGGGCAGGCCTGCCGGCAGGCCGATCAGGCCACTGGACAGCGCGGCGCTCGTCTGCAGCGGCAGACGCAGGGATACGCCACCGACGGTCAGACCCAGCATGGCGCCTGGGTTGACGCCCAGCTTGGCGGCATCTTCCTCGGACAGCACCACATAAGCTTCGGGGATGCGCTGCTGGATCGGCTTGGCGCGGGCACTGTTTTCATCACTGCCAAACAGGTGGAAGTACGGCACGACCTGCCAGTTGCCCGGCTGGGCAGAACAGGCGGCCGGAACGCTGAACCAGTTCAGGTCCGCACGCTCACCATCGAGCAGGCGCACACCGGGATCACCGGCGCGCAGGTGACCGCCGACTTCGTCCTGGAACTTGTTCCAGGCCTGCGGCGAGTTCCAGCCCGGCGACCAGGCGAACGGAATCTGCTGACGATCTTCCGCGCTGCCGGCATAGCCTTCCATGGAGAAGGCAAAGGCCGAGTCCTTGTCCTGCGGTTGACGCGGCTCGTGCACGCTGATGTTGGCGCGCATGGAGGTGCGGCCACTGTAGCGGTGCGGTTCGCGGGCGAGTTTCAGACCCTTGATGCGGAAGCTGGCACTTGGCGCGGCGTCGCGGATCCCAGCGAGCAGTTCGCTGCTGGCGGCACAGGCATTGGTCACCTGGTCCAGCTGTGTCCAGTCGACGGACTGACCCAGCAGGGTGCTGTGCAGGGCGTGTAGCCAGCGCCAGCCTTCACGAACCAGATTGTCGGCGTTGTAGTAGACCGGGTCGAACACCTGGAAGAAGCGCTGGGCGCGGCCTTCCTGGCTGACCAGGGTGCCATCGCCTTCGGCAAAGGTGGCTACCGGCAGCACCAGATCAGCGCGCGAGACGGTAGTTGTCGGCTGGTGATCGGCGACGATCAGCACACTGGCCTTGGCCAGCGCGGCATCGACCACGACCTTGTCGGCGCGGCGATACAGATCGTTTTCCAGCACGATCAGAGCATCGGCTTCGCCGTTCTGCAGGCGGGCAAGGGCGCTTTCCAGCGAGTCACCGCCAAGCAGGGTGGCGCCGAGACTGTTGGCTTCACCCAGCGCCAGGCTGATGGAGGCGTTTTTCTCGCGGTTTTTCAGGGCTTGGGCAATGTTGCCGGCGGCTTCCAGCAGCGCCTGGCTGCCCAGCGAGGTACCGGCAACGATCAATGGGCGCTTGCCGGTCAGCAGTGCGGTGGCGATACGCTGAGCCAGTTGCTCGGCTTCGCTGTCCAGACCGCTTACTGCGGGCGCGCTCGGGTCGATGGCATGGGCTACGGCAAAGCCGAGGCGGGCCAGGTCTGCCGGAGCGGCGTGTACGGTTTCCGTGGCGGCGTCGTCCAGGCGTGTGAGATCGACCGTGGCGATGAACAGCGGATTGCTGGCGTGCTGGGCGACGTTCTGCACGGCGGCCATGTGCCAGTCCTGAATTTTCATCGAGGCGGCGATGTCGGTGGCCTTGCCTTTGACCGCCTGACGCAGGGCCAGGGCGACACGGGCAGAAGTCTGGGTCAGGTCTTCACCGAGAACAAACACCGCGTCATGGTCTTCGATCTCGCGCAGCGTCGGTGTCGGCAGCGGGCCGTTCTGCAGCAGTTCACGGGCCAGTTGCAGGCAGGCCAGTTCGTTGGCGGCGATACCCACGGAGAAGTTGCCCGCACCGACCAGTTCGCGCAGGGCGAAGTTGCCTTCCAGGCTGGCGCGCGGCGAACCGATACCGATGACACGGCGCCCCTTGAGCAGGGCCGCGGCCTTGTCCAGAGCCGCATCCAGCGACAGCGGGGTACCGTCGGCCAATTGCGGCTGGCGCGGACGATCGCTGTTGTTGACATAGCCATAGCCGAAACGGCCACGGTCACAGAGGAAGTAGTGGTTCACCGAGCCGTTGAAGCGGTTCTCGATGCGGCGAATCTCGCCATAGCGTTCACCGGGGCTGATGTTGCAACCGGCCGCGCAACCCTGGCAGATGCTCGGGGCAAACTGCATGTCCCACTTGCGGTTGTAACGCTCGGAGTGGGTCTTGTCGGTGAACACGCCGGTCGGGCAGACCTCGACCAGGTTGCCGGAGAACTCGCTTTCCAGCACGCCGTCTTCGACACGACCGAAGTACACGTTGTCATGGGCGCCGTAGACACCCAGGTCGGTACCACCGGCGTAATCCTTGTAGTAGCGCACGCAGCGATAGCAGGCGATGCAGCGGTTCATCTCGTGGGCGATGAACGGGCCGAGCTCCTGATTGGTATGGGTGCGCTTGGTGAAGCGATAACGGCGCTTGTTGTGACCGGTCATCACGGTCATATCCTGGAGGTGGCAATGACCACCTTCCTCACACACCGGGCAGTCGTGCGGGTGGTTGGTCATCAGCCACTCCACCACGCTTTCGCGGAACTGCTTGGCTTCCTCGTCGTCGATGGAAATCCAGGTATTGTCGGTGGCGGGCGTCATGCAGGACATGACCAGGCGGCCGCGCTTGTCGTTCTCGTCGGTGTACTGCTTGACCGCGCACTGGCGGCAGGCACCAACGCTGCCCAGCGCCGGATGCCAGCAGAAGTACGGAATATCAAGTCCCATGGAGAGGCAGGCCTGCAGCAGGTTGTCCGCCCCATCGACTTCAAAGGTCTTGCCGTCTACGTGAATAGTGGCCATTTTCGGGTGTCTTCTTGTACTCGCCAGGCGAGCTGTCTAATTGAGAAACCGTTGTGTCCGCAGGGCGGACCAACCGCAGGCCAAGCCTGCGGTCACTGTATTCATGCCGGTACGGCGGCTGCCTGTTTGGCGATACCCGCCTCGAACTCGGGGCGGAAATACTTCAGCGCGCTGCCCAGTGGCTCCACGGCACCCGGGGCGTGCGCACAGAAGGTACGGCCTGGGCCGAGCGAGGTCACGAGCTGCTCGAGGGTCTCGA
This sequence comes from Pseudomonas fluvialis, assembly GCF_014207935.1. GTDB lineage: Bacteria > Pseudomonadota > Gammaproteobacteria > Pseudomonadales > Pseudomonadaceae > Aquipseudomonas > Aquipseudomonas fluvialis_A. Next base: position 191,023 of record NZ_JACHLL010000006.1, read on the forward strand.
GATCGCCAGCCTGGCCATCGCCACGCTCCAGCGCCCGCAGCACCTTGACGCTCCACGGCAGACCATCACGGCACGGCGTGCACCAGCCGCAGGACTCGCGGGCAAAGAACTCTTCCATGTTGCGCAGCAGCGACACCATGTTGATCGAGTCGTCGACGGCCAGCGCCAGACCGGTGCCCATGCGAGTGCCCACCTTGGCGATGCCGCCGGCGAACATCGGTGCATCTAGGTGTTCCGGCAGGAGGAAACCGGTGCCCGCACCGCCCGGTTGCCAGGCTTTGAGCTTGAAGCCATCGCGCATACCGCCAGCGTAGTCTTCAAACAGCTCACGAGCCGGCACGCCAAAGGGCAGTTCCCACAGACCGGGGTTCTTCACCTTGCCGGAGAAGCCCATCAGCTTGGTGCCGTGGTCTTCGCTACCGGCGCGGGCCAGCGACTTGTACCAGTCGACACCGTTGCCGACGATGGCCGGCACGTTGCACAGGGTTTCGACGTTGTTGACGCAGGTCGGTTTGCCCCAGACGCCGACGGCGGCGGGGAAGGGCGGCTTGGAGCGCGGGTTGGCGCGACGGCCTTCCAGCGAGTTGATCAGCGCCGTTTCTTCACCACAGATGTAGCGGCCGGCGCCGGTATGCACGAACAGCTCGAAGTCGAATCCGCTGCCCAGAATGTTCTTGCCCAGCAGACCGGCGGCTTTGGCTTCATCAATGGCCTTGTTCAGGTTGCGCGCCGCATCCACATACTCGCCGCGCAGGAAGATATAGCCACGGTAGGCCTTAAGCGCGCGTGCAGAAATCAGCATGCCTTCGATCAGCAGGTGCGGCTGCTGCTCCATGAGCATGCGGTCCTTCCAGGTGTTGGGCTCCATTTCGTCCGCGTTGCACAGCAGGTAGCGGATGTTCATGGACTCATCGTTGGGCATCAGGCCCCACTTGACCCCGGTGGGGAAACCCGCGCCGCCACGACCCTTTAGTCCGGAGTCCTTGACGGTCTGGACGATGTCGGCCTGAGCCATGTCGACGAGCGCCTTGCGCGCGGCGGTATAGCCGTTCTTGGCCTGGTATTCAGCCAGCCATACCGGCTCGCCGTCATCACGAAGACGCCAGGTCAGCGGGTGGGTTTCGGCGCTGCGGGCGATGCGGTTGGCGGGCCCCATGGAGGTAAGAATCATGCGTAGGCCTCCAGAAGCTGGGCAACACTGCCGGCATCGACGTTGCCAAAGGTGTCATCATCGATCATCAGCGCCGGTGCCTTGTCACAGTTGCCCAGGCAGCACACGGGCAGCAGTGTGAAGCGGCCATCGGCGGTGGTCTGGCCCGGAGCGATGCCCAGGTGGTTCTTGATACTGCCGAGGATCGATTCGTGACCGCCGATGAAACAGGTCATGCTGTCGCACACGCGAATGATGTGGCGGCCAACCGGCTGGCGGAAGATCTGGCTGTAAAAGGTAGCCACACCCTCAACGTCACTGGCTGGAATACCTAGGATGGCGCCGATGGCGTCGGCTGCACCGTCCGGAACCCAACCGCGCTCTTTCTGCACGATTTTCAGGGCTTCGATGGACGCCGCGCGCGGGTCCTCGTAGTGATGCATCTCGTGCTCGATGGCCGAGCGCTCGGTGTCGCTGAGGACGAAACGGTCAGTCTGGATCAACGTGCTCATGCTTAGCGGTCCACGTCAGCCATAACGAAGTCGATACTGCCCAGATAGGCAATCAGGTCAGCCACCATGCTGCCGCGGATCACCGAAGGAATCTGCTGCAGGTGGGCGAAGCTCGGCGTGCGGATGCGCGTCCGGTAGCTCATGGTGCTGCCATCGCTCGTCAGGTAATAACTGTTGATGCCCTTGGTCGCCTCGATCATCTGGAAGGCTTCGTTGGCCGGCATGACCGGTCCCCAGGAAACCTGCAGGAAGTGGGTGATCAGGGTTTCGATGTGCTGCAGGGTGCGCTCTTTCGGCGGCGGCGTCGTCAGCGGGTGATCCGCCTTGAACGGGCCGGCCGGCATGTTCTTCAGGCACTGATCGATGATACGAATGCTCTGGCGCATCTCCTCGACACGCACCATGCAGCGGTCGTAGGCGTCACCGTTGTGCGCCAGCGGCACTTCGAACTCGAAGTTCTCGTAGCCTGAGTAGGGGCGGGCCTTACGCAGATCGAAGTCGCAGCCGGTAGAACGCAGGCCGGCGCCGGTAACGCCCCATTCCAGCGCTTCCTTGGTGTTGTACTGGGCAACGCCTTTGGTACGGCCGATGAGGATGCTGTTCTGCAGGGCGGCCTTTTCGTATTCGTCCAGGCGCTTGGGCAGCCAGTCCACGAACTCCTTGACCAGCTTGTCCCAGCCGCGCGGAAGGTCGTGTGCCACGCCGCCGATACGGTACCAGGCCGGGTGCAGGCGGAAGCCGGTCACTGCTTCGATCACCTTGTAGGCGCGCTGGCGGTCGGTGAAGGTGAAGAACACCGGAGTCATCGCACCGACGTCCTGGATATAGGTCCCCAGGAACAGCAGATGGCTGGTGATGCGGAAGAACTCGGCCATCATCACACGGATGAAGTCGACGCGGTCCGGCACCTTGATCCCGGCCAGTTTCTCGACGGCAAGGACATAGGGCAGGTTGTTCATCACCCCACCGAGGTAATCGATGCGGTCGGTGTAGGGGATGAAGCTGTGCCAGCTCTGGCGCTCGGCCATCTTCTCGGCGCCACGATGGTGGTAGCCGATCTCCGGCACGCAGTCGACGATCTCTTCGCCATCCAGTTGCAGGATGATGCGGAACGCACCGTGCGCGGAAGGGTGGTTGGGGCCGAGGTTGAGGAACATGTAGTCCTCATGCTCGCTGCCCCGCTTCATGCCCCAGTCTTCCGGCTTGAAACGGGCGGACTCTTCCTCGAGCTGCTGCTTGGCCAGGGTCAGGCTGAACGGATCGAACTCGGTGGCTCGCGCCGGGTAGTCCTTGCGCAGCGGATGGCCTTCCCAGGTCGGCGGCATCATGATGCGGGTCAGGTGCGGATGGCCCTGGAAGGTGATTCCGTACAGGTCCCACACTTCGCGTTCATACCAGTTGGCATTCGGCCAGATCCTGGTCGCGGTCGGCAGGTTGAGGTCACCTTCGTTCAGGGCCACCTTGAGCATGACGTCGCTGTTCCGATCGATCGACAGCAGGTGGTAGAACACGCTGTAGTCGGCGGCTGGCAAACCCTGACGCTGGGTGCGCAGGCGCTCGTCGACGCCATGCAGGTCGTACAGCATGACGTAGGGCTTGGGCGACTGACGCAGGAAGGTCAGTACTTCAATCAGCTTGTCGCGCGGTACCCAGATCACCGGCATACCGGTACGCGTCGGCTGAATGACGAAGGTTTCCGCGCCAAAGCGCGAATTCAGTTCGACGACCACATCTTGGTCGTCGGCCTTGTAAGGCGGGATGTACAGAGCGGAGTCTGCAGTCATGTTCTCGGTCGCTGTCGGGTCAACGGAATGGCAAGCCAGCAGGCTTACACTTCGTCCGGGCTGCGCAGGTTGGTTACCTGAATACGCTGTTCACGGCGCAAGTCCTTCTGGGCTGGCATCTCGGCGCGGTACACGCCTTGCTCACCAACCACCCAGGACAACGGGCGACGCTCCTCACCGATGGAATCCTGCAGCAGCATCAGGGCCTGCAGGAAGGCTTCGGGACGAGGCGGGCAACCCGGCACATAGACATCCACCGGCAGAAACTTGTCCACGCCCTGGACCACCGAGTAAATGTCGTACATGCCGCCGGAGTTGGCACAGGAACCCATTGAAATGACCCACTTGGGCTCCAGCATCTGTTCATACAGACGCTGGATGACCGGGGCCATCTTCACGAAACAGGTACCAGCGACCACCATGAAGTCTGCCTGGCGCGGAGACGCACGAATCACCTCAGCACCGAAGCGGGCAATATCGTGTGGCGCGGTGAAGGCAGTCGTCATTTCCACATAGCAGCAGGAAAGACCGAAGTTGTAGGGCCACAAGGAATTCTTGCGCCCCCAGTTGACGGTCTTGTGCAGTACATCTTCAAGCTTGCCCATGAAGATGTTCTTGTGAACCTGATCTTCTAGCAGCGGGTCCTGGACAGTCTCCCGCTCGCCGATCGGATACTGCTCATTCGGCGCATCCGGATCGATCCGAGTAAGTTTGTATTGCATTGCCAAAGCCTCATTGTTTCAGCTTCGCCTGCCGCTTGCGACGTGCTTCGGGCGCCCAGTCGAGCGCGCCGATACGCCAAAGATAGACAAGACCTGCCAACAGAATTGCGATGAAAATGGTAGCTTCGATAAAGCCGGCCCACCCGCTTTCGCGAACGGATACCGACCAGGCGAAGAGAAATAGGGCTTCAACGTCGAAGATCACGAACAGCATCGCGACCAGATAGAACTTGGCGGACAGGCGCAGGCGTGCGCTGCCGGTCGGCAGCATGCCGGATTCGAACGGCTCGTTCTTGCTGCGCCCCCAGGCACGGCTACCGAGCAGGCTGGAAACCCCGAGCATGAATGCGATGAGGCCGAACACGGCCAGAAGGAAAAGACCGAAGGCCCAGTTGTGGGCGAGTAGGGCGGTAGATTCAGTCACGCCGGCGCTCCTTTATCTCGTTGGGTGACATATTGAAGATTGGGTTCAATATGTGACCAATATTTGATTTTTGGTCGGCTTAAATTCCTCTAATTCTAAGCGCCCAAGTGTAGCCAAGTAAATTTATCTAACAGAAAAAATGGATAGCCAATAACAGCTTAGGACACTCGCCCCTTAGTGCTGCAAGGCTTGCAAGGCTATTCACAGGTATATCAGGCTTAAGTCGAATGGCCAGTCAATAACCATTTATGTCCGCTTTTTATAAGCTGATATTGCGATCAATTCGCATTAGAAGGCTGTTTGAGCTGCGCTGCATTGATCAGGGACAAGGGTGTCCGGCCATCTGGCCGTCTGCCGGCCTTCAGTGCTGACGTGGCAGCCAGGCCCAGATCATCTCGCAGGTAATGGGTTGCCGGCCTGACTCGTCGGTTATCGCTACCTCCACGGTGATTTCTCCGCGTGTTTGCGTAGCCAGTGTCATCAGTTGCTCGGACGTCAGGGTGGCCAGCGCACGCAGACTACCTGTTGCGCGTCGCCTGTAGTCGACTTGCAGGGTCTTGATCAGCAGCAGATGGGTGTCCGGGACGCTCATGCCGACCAGGAAGCCTGTGGCTGACTCGGCCAGTAACGCCATGGCAGCGGCATGTATGCCGCCCACATGATTGCGCACGCGGCGCCTGTTGCGCAGAGTCAGGCAGGCTTGCTGCGGGGTGAGGCTATCCACCCGGATTCTGGCCGTACCGGCAAAGCGGACCTGGGAGGCAAATAGCAGACTGAGCAGGGAGGGGCGCAGGCCTTGCGGCAGGCGATTGATCAGACTGACCGCGCGCTTGAGTCGATTACTGGGCACGACTGCTTCCTGGATGAGAGAAAGCTGGATTGTCGGTGCCGCGCATGTCGGTGTCTCTGGCCGTCAGCGCAGCCTGGAGCCGTCATTCTGGTCAATCCGCAGAAACGACAAACCCCAGCCTAGCTGGGGTTTGTTGGGCAACACTAGCGGAAAGTGCGACGGCAACTTCCCGCTGGAGCCAGTTCCTATTAGTGGAACTGGTTCATGGTGTTGTCTTTACCGGAGGCCTTCAGAGCCGCTTCGCCAGCGAAGTACTCTTTGTGGTTGTCACCGATGTCGGAACCAGCCATGTTCTGATGCTTGACGCAAGCGATGCCTTGACGCAGCTCTTGACGCTGAACACCTTTCACGTAGGCCAGCATGCCCTGATCTGCGAAGTAACCTTTGGCCAGGTTGTCGGTCGACAGCGCGGCAGTGTGGTAGGTCGGCAGAGTGATCAGGTGGTGGAAGATGCCGGCCTGAGCCGAACCATCGCGCTGGAAGGTACGGATCTTCTCGTCAGCAACCTGAGCCAGTTCGGTCTCGTCGTACTCGACGCTCATCAGCTTGGCGCGGTCGTAGGCGGAAACGTCTTTGCCTTCGGCAACGAACGCATCGAACACCTGCTGACGGAAGTTCAGGGTCCAGTTGAAGGACGGGCTGTTGTTGTAGACCAGCTTGGCGTTCGGGATGACCTTGCGGATCTCGTTAACCATGGCAGCGATCTGGCCAACGTGCGGCTTCTCGGTTTCGATCCACAGCAGGTCGGCACCGTTCTGCAGCGAGGTGATGCAGTCCAGCACGCAACGAGCTTCACCGGTGCCAGCGCGGAACTGGAACAGGTTGGACGGCAGACGCTTCGGACGCAGCAGCTTGCCTTCGCGGTTCAGAACGACGTCGCCGTTCTTCAGGTCGGCAGCGGAAACTTCTTCGCAATCCAGGAAGGAGTTGTACTGGTCGCCCAGGTCGCCAGGAGCGTTGGTCACGGCGATCTGCTTGGTCAGGCCAGCACCCAGGGAGTCGGTACGAGCAACGATCACGCCGTTGTCGATGCCCAGCTCCAGGAAGGCGTAGCGAACAGCAGCGATCTTGGCCAGGAAGTCAGCGTGCGGAACGGTTACTTTACCGTCTTGGTGGCCGCACTGCTTCTCGTCGGAAACCTGGTTTTCGATCTGGATGCAGCAAGCGCCTGCTTCGATCATGCGCTTGGCCAGCAGGTAGGTGGCTTCCGGGTTACCGAAGCCAGCGTCGATGTCTGCGATGATCGGTACGATGTGAGTTTCGTAGTTGTCGATCTGAGCTTGCAGTTCGGCTTCCTTGGCCTTGTCGCCAGCAGCGCGGGCAGCGTCAACGGCGGTGAACAGCAGATCCAGTTCACGGCTGTCAGCCTGGCGCAGGAAGGTGTACAGCTCTTCGATCAGATCGGAGACGGCAGTCTTCTCATGCATCGACTGATCCGGCAGCGGGCCGAAGTCGGAACGCAGAGCAGCAACCATCCAGCCGGACAGGTACAGGTAGCGCTTGTTGGTGGTCTTCAGGTGCTTCTTGATGGCGATCAGCTTCTGCTGGCCAATGAAACCGTGCCAGCAACCCAGCGACTGGGTGTACTTGGAGGAGTCAGCATCGTACTCGACCATGTCTTTGCGCATGATGTCGGCGGTGTACTGAGCGATTTCCAGACCGGTCTTGAAGCGGTTCTGCGCGCGCATGCGAGCAACCGATTCCGGGTTGATAGCGCTCCAGCTGCTGCCGGCAGCTTCTTTCAGTGCGGCAACGGCTTTGATGTCGTTTTGATAAGCTGACATGGTCAATCCTTCAAAGTATGTGTTTGGTTAAGCACCTGGTTCCCATCCGGCTACACGCCGCAGAACGCCGAAGATGCTGACTGACACGGATTGACACTAAGGAGGAGGGGCTGGACTGGCAGGATCGCCTATCGAAGAGCTCCGATGGGGCGACACAGCAGTTGATCGTTACGCTTCCCCGTCCCTCAGGACAACCTCGTTCCAGTCGCAACCTCGTCGAACGGCCTTGTGGGCTGGTAAGACACAGATCATGTTGAAGTTCTTCGCGATGATCTGGAGGCTTTCAAAGCCTCTGGCTAGCGGGAGCGCGGCAATGATGCGCCTAGCTGGCGCGGGCGTCAATCAATTTGTAGTGCCGATTATCGGGCACTACATTTTGCGACTGCTCAGTCAAGCGCCTCGACCTTGATGCGCATGCTGGTGTCGCTGTAGCCCTGTGTCGACCGCCTTTGCAGAAAGCCCTGGCTGTCTCCCTGGCTCTGCTCACTGACGCCACCCAACTGAATCCACTCGCCAAGGCGGCCGCTGACCCGAGTATCGGCGCTCTGTACGTCAATCACGCCAGGCTGATGCTGACTGAGGCGGTCGTTATTGCTGCTGATGCTCAAATGCACCATTTGCCCCGTCACCGATGCTGTGACGTAAAAGCCCTGGGTGACATTGCGGTATTCGGTATTGCTGTAGACCTGGCCATAGGGACCGACACTGGTACTGGTCAGTGGTACGCTCTGGCCGACCTGAATCAGCGCTGGATAGCCTTCGCTGGCCTGGATCTGCTGTACACCGCCACGGCGACTGTCGGTACTGCGACGGATAATGCGGACCTGATCATGCCCTTGGACTTCGCCGCGACCCGCTTCAATCTCGACATTACCGGCACTTGCCGAGCCATCGACGCGATAGCCCTCGGTATCGCCTGCGGCAGACTCACTGGTATCGACGCTGATCAGCAGTCGGCGCGGAGCGGTGTCCAGCTGCGCAACCAGCTGACGGACTTCCTCGATCTTGGCGGGTTCGGCATTGATCACCAGTTGGTTGCCGTAACTGCTGACCCGACCTTCACCTGCCAGCATGGACTGCACCACGCCGAGAACCTCGTCAGCGGTACGGTAGTTGAGCTGAATCAATTCGGTGGCCGCCATGACCGGCGCTGTCATAACCAGCAACGAAAGGGCAAGCCAGCGGCGCAGGGTCATAGCAGAAAACTCCTCAGGTCGGGATCACTCAGGCTGTAGCTCCAGGCCTGTTCGAACAGTTGCAACTGCTGTCGCAGTCGCCCCGGATTGCTGTAGTAGGCATAGCCGGCATATTGGCCGGGCTCAGGCCGAATCCACAAAGCACAGTCATCCACCAGCAGAAAACTGCCCTCACTGGCGGGATGTTCCGGATTGACGCGGCGAATGCTGCAGTTGCTCGACAGGCGGCGACTCAGGTTGATCAGGCGGTGACCGTCTTGTACGGCGCGCCGCACATCCTGAACCAGAATGCGCAACTGGTTGCGCGGACTGGCCAGCAGCAACTGGGTACAGGCATCCTGCACGCTGCTGTGGTTATAAAGCCATGGCTCCAGATCGCCGCTGTAAATGCAGATGCGCCGCCGGGCCTGCTGCAACAGTGCCAAGGCGTGAGCGCGAGCAAGATCCGCCGAAGCAAAGCGTTCCAGCGTCTGGTGCTTGCCTAGCTGGAACGGAGCAGGTTCTGGCCTGGCAGAAACAGTCGCCTCAGCAGCAGGATTGTGAATGGCGAAACGCCCGGGAGAGTCGAATTCTATGGCCGGCAGTTCAATGTCTGCAGCGGGAATCTCGTCTTCCGGGCGTTCGCTCATGGTGGCTCAGCTCGATTGTTGGCGCAGCATGTCTACGTGAGGGATGCCGGCATCAAGGTATTCCTCACTGAGGATGCGAAAGCCATGGCGTTCATAGAATGGCGTGGCCTGTACCTGCGCCGACAGACGCTGTTCATGCAGGCCGCGCCGCTCGGCCTCGGCAATCACCGCGGCAAGCAGGGCATCACCCACATTCAGGCCGCGCCAATCCTTCAGCACTGAAACGCGGCCAATCTGGCCATCCGGCAGCAGACGCGCAGTGCCAATCGCATAGTCACCTTCGTACGCCAGGAAGTGCACGGCCTGAGCGTCTTCGGTGTCCCACTCCAGTTCCGGCGGCACAGCCTGTTCGGCAATAAAAACTTTCTCGCGGATGCGGCGCAGATCGGCATTGTCTTTCTGCCAGTCGGCAACGCGTACGCTAATGCTATTCATCGGCGAACCCCAGACTTCCTTGCTTGATCAGTTCGTTGACCAGTTTACGCCCGTCTTCATCTTCCAGCCATTGGCCAAGATTCTCGACATGCAGGGCATCGGCGCTGCAGACCAGCTTCAGCAGCTCGCGCAGGCCTCCCGGCAGCAACCGGCTCTGGCCACTGGCAAACAGCAGCAGATCATCATCGACTTCGCTCCAGGCCAGACGCGCACTGGGGTTGCGAATGATCACGGCTCCCTGCTCGAGGGCTGTGAGCAGATCGTCCTCCTCCAAGTCTTCTCCGGCCACCAGTTCGGGGTAACGCGGCTCGGTCATGAACTGGCCGAACCAGGTCAGCAGCAGGCGCTCGTCGCTCATGTGCTCATTGAGCAGGCCTTTGAGGCGCTCCAGGGCATCGCGCTGAATCTGTGCCGGGTCGCTACCCACGGGCTGGATATCGGCGTCGCTGTAACGCTCCTCGTCACTGAGAAACTGCGCCAGGAAATCCGTGAAGTGGGTCAGTACTTCCGCCGCGCTCGGCGCGCGAAAGCCAATCGAATAGGTCATGCAGTCATCCACGGCAGTGCCGAAATGCGCCAGGCGCGGGGGCAGGTAGAGCATGTCGCCGGGCTCCAGTATCCATTCATCGGTACCGGCGAACTCAGCCAGGATGCGCAGGTCGGCATGCGCCAGCAGTGGGCTATCGCTGTCGCACATCTGACCGATCTGCCAACGACGCTGACCATGCCCCTGGAGAAGGAAAACATCGTAATTGTCAAAGTGTGGGCCAACACCGCCACCGGGCGCGGCGTAGCTGATCATCACGTCGTCGATGCGCCAGCTGGGCAGGAAGCGGAACTGCTCCAGCAGCTCGGCTACCTCCGGCACGAATTGATCGACTGCCTGCACCAGCAGGGTCCAGTCACGCTCCGGCAGCTGGCTGTAGGTGTCGTCGGCAAACGGTCCGCGGCGCAGTTCCCAGGGATGCTCGCCATGCTCAAGCACTAGGCGCGACTCGATTTCTTCTTCCAGCGACAGGCCGGCCAGTTCATCCGGCGTCAGCGGGCTGACAAAATCAGGAATGGCCTGACGGATCAGCAGCGGCTTTTTCTGCCAGTAATCGCGCAGAAATTCACGGGCAGTGAGCCCGCCCAGCAGTTGCAGTGGAGTGTCAGGATTCATAGTTAAACCTTTGAAATAAAAACGCCCGGCACAGCCGGGCGTGCAATGTGGAGGCGTCTGTCAGACGCGCTTGGCTTGCGCAACGGCATTGCCGATGTAGCTGGCCGGGGTCATCTGCCGCAGTTCGGCCTTGGCGGCTTCCGGCATATCGAGGCTGTCGATGAAGGTCTGCAGCGCAGCGGCGGAAATGCCTTTGCCGCGAGTCAGCTCCTTGAGCTTCTCGTAGGGGTTTTCGATGCCATAACGGCGCATCACGGTCTGCACCGGCTCGGCGAGCACTTCCCAGCAGGCGTCGAGGTCTTCGGCGATGCGTGCGGCGTTCAGTTCAAGTTTGCCGATACCCTTGAGGCTGGCTTCGTAGGCGATAACGCTGTGGGCGAAGCCGACACCGAGGTTGCGCAGCACGGTCGAGTCGGTCAGGTCACGCTGCCAGCGGGAGATAGGCAGCTTGCTGGCCAGATGCTGGAAGATCGCATTGGCGATGCCCAGGTTGCCTTCGGAGTTCTCGAAGTCGATCGGGTTGACCTTGTGCGGCATGGTCGAGGAGCCGATCTCGCCGGCTACGGTCTTCTGCTTGAAGTAGCCGAGGGAGATGTAGCCCCAGACATCGCGGTCGAAGTCGATGAGGATGGTGTTGAAGCGGGCGATGGCGTCGAACAGCTCGGCAATGTAGTCGTGCGGCTCGATCTGGGTGGTGTAGGGGTTGAACTGCAGACCCAGGTCGCCCTCGATAAATTCGCGGGCATTGGCTTCCCAGTCGATTTCCGGGTAGGCCGACAGGTGCGCGTTGTAGTTGCCCACGGCACCGTTGATCTTGCCCAGCAGCGGCACGGCAGCCACTTGCGCGATCTGGCGCTCCAGTCGGTAGACGACATTGGCCAGCTCCTTGCCAAGCGTGGTGGGCGACGCCGGCTGGCCGTGGGTACGCGACAGCATCGGTACGTCGGCGAACTGTACGGCCAGGGCTCGGATGGACTCGGCAATCTGGCGCATCAGCGGCAGCAGCACAGTGTCGCGGCCTTCGCGCAGCATCAGGGCGTGGGACAGGTTGTTGATGTCCTCGCTGGTGCAGGCGAAATGGATGAATTCATTGACCGCCGCCAGTTCCGGCAGGCGCTTGGCCTGCTCCTTGAGCAGGTATTCCACGGCTTTGACGTCGTGGTTGGTGGTGCGCTCGAATTCCTTGACCCGCTCGGCATGCTCGATGGCAAAGTTTTCGGCCAACTCGTTGAGCAGGGCATTGGCTTCGGCAGAGAAGGGCGCCACCTCGCTGATGCCCGGATGATTGGCCAGGCGCTGCAGCCAACGCACTTCAACCAGAACGCGGCAGCGAATCAGACCGTATTCACTGAAGATCGGGCGCAGGGCGCTGGTCTTGCCGGCGTAGCGGCCATCTACGGGGGAAACTGCAGTGAGCGAGGAGAGCTGCATGGGGCGTTCTCGGCGAGTCGGGCAAAAATGGGGCGCAGATTATAACGGAAGAATCGGTACTGCGCTTGCTCAGCGCTTACGCCGGATGACCGCACTGAGGCTGGCGCCGAATATCAGCAGGGTTCCCAGGACTGACCACAGGTCAGGGGTTTCGCCCCAGCGCAGCCAGGCCAGCAGGCCGCTGAAGACAATCGCCAGGTAAGCGAACGGTCCGATCAGTCCGGGCGGCGCCAGGGTATAGGCCTTGGACATGGCCAGCTGGCTGATGGTCGCCATAACCCCAACAGCAACCAGCAACAGCAGGGTAGTGTCACTCAGCGGTTGCCAGGTCAGAACAAAGGGCACTGTCGAGCCGAGGGTGCTGAACAGGGCAAAATAGAACACCATGCGAAATGCCGGTTCGGTATCGCTCATCTCGCGGATCGAGACAAAGGCAAAGGCGGCCAGGATGCTGGCAGCCAGGCCGACCAGCGATAGGCTGTCGAATAGTGCGCCACTGGGTTTGGCGACCAGCAGCACACCGGCAAAGCCAACCAGCGATGTGAGCTGCATTCGGCGTGTCAGCGGCTCCTTCAGCCACCACCAGGCTATCAGCGGGGTAAAAACCGGCGCCGAATAGGTAAACACCATGGCGTCAGCCAGAGGCAGGTGCGCAATGGCGTAAAAGAAGCAGTACATGGCCAGCAGGCCGAAACCGCTGCGCCACAGATGAGACTTGAGGCGCCGGGTGTGCAAGGGCGCCACGCCCTTGAGCAGCACCAGTGGCAGAAAGGCCAGCACGCCGATCAGGTTGCGAAAGAACACCACGGCTTCGTTGCCCGCGGTGCTGGAAACCTCGCGGATCAGCACCCCCATCAACGAGAACAGCAAGGCCGACAAGGCCAGTAGCAGGGCGCCCTGCACTGGCTTTAAGCTGCGGGTGGCCATGCTCAGTTACGAATCAGCGGGTACAGGGCGTTGAGCAGCTTGCGACGGCTGAAAAGCAGCTGCCAGCGTCGGCCACCGAGCTGGTGCCAGAGACGTGCCGCACGAATACCGGCAAGCAGCAGAGCTCGAATCTTCGCGGCGTTGGCCGGTTGCTGGAGAAAACGCATGTCGCCATGAACCTGAATGCGCTGACGGAAGGTGCTGATGGTGTCCTGATACAGGCCGCCACAGGCCGCGATGACATTTTCGTGAGCAACACCAAAGTGCTGAACCTGCTGCTCGATCTGATCCAGCCGAGAACCCATGATCTCAAGCAGGTCGTTACGGGCATTCAGTTGGCGCTCCAGTCCCAGCATGGCCAAGGCATAGCGCAATGGTTCACGCTGCAGACTGGCCGGATTACGCTCCAGTGCGCTGGCCAGCGCCTTGAAGCCATCCTTGAGGTTCAGCGTATCGCCGCCGTACACCTCGAGGGTGTTGCCCGGGTTGCGCACCAGCAGGCTGCCAATCAGGCATGCTACGGGCGCTTCGGGAACCTGGCCGGTGCGGGCGATACGATCAGCCAGGCTGGCGGCAGCGAACACTGCGCCGAGCGCAACCAGTTGCTCTTCAAGGGCAGTCATGCGCGGTTCTCCGCCAAATGGTCGGGTTCGGCTCGCTCGATCACGCCGCCGCCCAGGCAGACTTCACCGTCATAGAAGACCACGGACTGTCCCGGTGTGACCGCACGCTGTGGCTCATCGAAGACCACGCGGTAACCGTGCTGCGGGTCATAACTGAGTACGCAGGCCTGGTCGGCCTGGCGGTAACGCACCTTGGCGGTCAGTCGCCGCGGAGTGCTGAGATCAACCGGGTTGACCCAGAAGATTTCAGTCGCCAGCAAGGCTTCGGCAAACAGCCATGGATGATTATTGCCCTGGCCCACGACCAGCACGTTGCGCTTGAGATCTTTGGCCAGCACATACCAGGGCTCGTCACTGGCGTCCTTCATGCCGCCAATGCCCAGCCCCTGACGCTGACCCAGCGTGTGATACATCAGGCCATGATGACGACCGATAACATCGCCATCAGTGGTCTCGATATCACCGGGCTGAGCGGGCAGATACTGCTTGAGGAAGTCGCTGAAACGACGTTCGCCAATGAAGCAGATGCCGGTCGAATCCTTTTTCTTGGCTGTTGCCAGACCATGCTTCTCGGCAATCGCGCGGACCTGGGGCTTTTCCAGTTCACCCACCGGGAACAGTGTCTTGGCGATCTGTTCGCCGCCCACGGCGTGCAGGAAATAGCTCTGGTCCTTGTTCGGGTCGAGGCCCTTTAGCAGTTCGCTACGACCGTCGATATCACGACGACGCACATAGTGACCGGTGGCGATCAGGTCGGCGCCGAGCGACAGGGCGTAGTCAAGGAATGCTTTGAACTTGATTTCGCGGTTGCACAGGATGTCCGGATTCGGCGTACGTCCGGCCTTGTATTCGGCCAGGAAGTGCTCGAACACGTTGTCCCAGTACTCGGCGGCGAAGTTGGCGGTGTGCAGCTTGATGCCGATGCGGTCGCACACGGCCTGGGCGTCGGCCATGTCTTCCTTGGCAGTGCAGTACTCGCTGCCGTCATCTTCCTCCCAGTTCTTCATGAACAGGCCTTCGACCTGATAACCCTGCTCAAGTAGCAGCAAGGCAGAAACCGAGGAGTCGACGCCGCCGGACATGCCGACAATGACGCGGGTATTGGCTGGAGTTTGCATGATGATCAGTACGGCAAAAGCGCGATTCTAGCAGCTGCCTGCCCGCCGCCGTTAGCCTTGGCGAATCAACGCCAGCGGAAAGCATTCCCCGGCCAGGTAGTCGTCCACGCAGCGCAGTACCAGTTCACTGCGCCAGCGCTGGGGATCGGCAGCTAGTTCGTCTCGGCTCATCCAGCGCGGGCCGATAATGCCATCGTCGAGCTCAAGTTCCGGATCATGGCGCAGCGGCTTGGCCGCAAAGCACACCCGCTGGTAGGTAATGCCATTGCTGGGAGCGGTATACAGATAGATGCCGGTGACGCCTGTCAGCTCCACATGCCAACCAGTTTCTTCCAGGGTTTCGCGCAAAGCGGCCTCGATAAGACTTTCGTCGGCTTCCAGATGGCCAGCAGGCTGGTTAAATACGGCACGGCCGCCGGCTATTTCTTCGACCAGGAGAAAACGTCCCTGATCCTCCACTACCGTGGCCACGGTCACATGAGGAATAAAACGCATCACTCAGACTCCTGAAACTTGTGCGCGGATCTTAGCGTCTGATGCACTGCGCAGCGAGTCACAAGCATTCTGCGTGGCAGCTGCTAGATTTATAGCGGCCGCCATTCAGGGAGGTAGCGGATGCCCGTGCACCCGGCACTACATGAGGCCGAATGGGGTCTTCAGCCCTTGGATAGAGCGCAACGAATTGTAAGCAAGCAAATGAAAGTGCGTGACATCTTGTAGAAAAACTACAAGAATGAAGCGCTTCTTATGAGACCCAAAAGAGCCCTCTATCACGCCACCCGCGCGGTAGATGACAGATCACACAAAAACGGAGTCCAGCATGGGATACCAGAAAATCCAGGTACCGGCCGGTGACAAAATCACCGTCAATGCCGATATGTCCCTGAACGTGCCGAACAACCCGATCATCCCCTTTATCGAAGGCGATGGTATTGGCGTCGATATCAGCCCCGTCATGATCAAGGTGGTTGATGCTGCCGTACAGAAAGCCTACGGTGGCGAACGCAAGATCTCCTGGATGGAAGTCTATGCTGGCGAAAAGGCCACCCAGGTCTACGACCAGGATACCTGGCTGCCGCAGGAAACCCTCGACGCAGTACGCGACTATGTTGTATCGATCAAAGGCCCGCTGACTACTCCGGTCGGTGGCGGCATTCGCTCGCTGAACGTGGCTCTGCGCCAGCAGCTCGATCTGTATGTCTGCCTGCGCCCGGTGCGCTGGTTCGAAGGCGTACCAAGCCCGGTGAAGAAGCCCGGCGACGTCGACATGACCATCTTCCGTGAGAACTCGGAAGACATCTATGCCGGTATCGAGTGGAAAGCCGGCTCGCCCGAGGCCAACAAGGTCATCAAGTTCCTCAAAGAGGAAATGGGCGTAACCAAGATTCGCTTCGACCAGGACTGCGGCATCGGCGTCAAGCCGGTTTCCAAAGAAGGCACCAAGCGCCTGGTACGCAAGGCCCTGCAGTACATCGTGGACAATGACCGCGAGTCGCTGACCATCGTGCACAAAGGCAACATCATGAAGTTCACCGAAGGTGCCTTCAAGGATTGGGGCTACGAAGTGGCGCGTGACGAGTTCGGCGCTGAGCTGCTGGATGGCGGCCCGTGGATGCAGTTCACCAATCCGAAGACTGGCCGCAAGGTCGTGGTCAAGGATGCCATCGCCGACGCCATGCTGCAGCAGATCCTGCTGCGTCCGGCCGAGTACGACGTGATCGCTACCCTGAACCTGAACGGTGACTACCTGTCCGACGCTCTGGCGGCCGAAGTAGGTGGTATCGGTATCGCGCCGGGCGCCAACTTGTCCGATACCGTCGCCATGTTCGAGGCGACCCACGGCACCGCACCGAAGTACGCGGGCCAGGACAAGGTCAACCCCGGCTCGGTCATCCTCTCTGCCGAGATGATGCTGCGTCACATGGGTTGGACCGAAGCGGCCGACCTGATCATCAAGGGCACCAATGGCGCTATCGCTGCCAAGACCGTGACCTATGACTTCGAACGTCTGATGGATGGCGCGACCCTGCTGTCCTGCTCGGAGTTCGGCGACGCAATGATCCAGCACATGTAATTCGGCGCTGGAACAAAAAAAGGCCGGTCATTGACCGGCCTTTTTCATATGCGCTTTTTGCCGTGCTTCTACCGTGTATCAGGCTTCTGCAGGAACGTGCGCGGCGGGAGAGAGTGCTTCTTCGCTCGGCTTGGCGGGGATTGCCCCGGCTGCACTGATATTGACCGCGTGTAGCCCCTTGGGGCCCTGAATAATGTCGAACTGGACAGCCTGGCCGGCCTTCAGGGTTTTGTAGCCATCCATCTGAATGGCGGAGAAGTGGGCGAACAGGTCCTCATCTCGGCCGTCAGCGAGGATGAACCCATAGCCCTTGGCGTTGTTGAACCACTTGACCTTACCGCTGATCATGCTGATATCCCTCTGCAAAGCACTCCATCACTGGAGTATCATCAACTTCAACCCGTAGGCACTCATTGCCGACGCGGGTACCTGATACCCGTAGTGGGTATTTATTGGTTTTAACACTCTTTTTTCTTTAGTCAAGGCACGCGACGGCAACCTTGCGAAGCCGGTCAATCTCTCTCCCGTGCCGCTTGTCCACTCGACCTGAGTTACCGAGCCCGCATGCGTGCAAGCAGCCAGATTCAACTAACATCAAATCAGGATCATCCAGACGCCCATGAGGATGACGCCTCCGGTCTGGCCGTGCAGGAAGCGCGCCCCAAACTGCAGGCGCCACCAATGTACAAGGTGATTCTGTTTAATGATGACTACACGCCAATGGACTTTGTGGTGGAGGTGCTGGAGGTCTTCTTTGCGATGAATCGCGAGAAAGCCACCAAGGTGATGCTGACCGTGCACACCGAAGGCAAGGCAGTTTGCGGGGTATACACCCGAGACATTGCCGAGACCAAGGCGATGCAGGTCAATCAGTACGCCCGCGAGTGCCAACACCCGCTACTCTGTGAAATAGAGAAGGACAACTGATGCTGGTTGCGTGGAATGAGGTGAAGTCATGTTGAATCGCGAATTAGAAGTCACCCTCAATCTGGCCTTCAAGGATGCCCGGGCCAAACGCCACGAATTCATGACGGTCGAGCACCTGCTGCTGGCTCTGCTCGACAACGAGGCTGCAGCCAACGTGCTGCGTGCCTGCGCAGCCAATATGGACAAGTTGCGCCGTGACCTGCAGGAGTTCATCGACTCCACGACACCGCTCATTCCTGCGCATGAGGAAGACCGTGAAACCCAGCCGACCCTAGGGTTCCAGCGCGTGCTGCAGCGCGCAGTGTTCCACGTGCAGAGCTCAGGTAAGCGCGAAGTCACCGGTGCCAATGTGCTGGTGGCGATTTTCAGTGAACAGGAAAGCCAGGCAGTATTCCTGCTCAAACAGCAAAGCGTGGCGCGAATCGACGTCGTCAACTTCATTGCCCACGGTATCTCCAAGGTGCCCGGCCACAATGAAGGTCATGACAGCGAGGAAATGCAGGACGAGGAGGGGGGCGAAGCAGCTGCCACCAACCATCCGCTAGATGCCTACGCCAGCAACCTCAACGAACAGGCGCGCCTCGGGCGTATCGATCCCTTGGTCGGTCGCGAGGCTGAGGTTGAGCGCGTTGCTCAGATTCTTGCGCGCCGGCGCAAGAACAATCCCTTGCTGGTTGGCGAAGCCGGTGTTGGCAAGACAGCCATCGCAGAAGGTTTGGCCAAGCGAATCGTAGATGGCGAGGTGCCAGACCTGCTGGCCGACAGCGTGGTCTACTCGCTGGACCTTGGTGCCTTGCTCGCCGGCACCAAATACCGCGGCGATTTCGAAAAACGCTTCAAGGCTCTGCTCAATGAGCTGCGCAAACGCCCTCACGCGATTCTGTTCATCGATGAGATTCATACCATCATCGGAGCAGGCGCTGCATCTGGCGGGGTAATGGATGCCTCCAACCTGCTCAAGCCGATGCTGTCTTCGGGCGAAATCCGCTGCATTGGCTCGACCACCTTCCAGGAGTTTCGTGGCATCTTCGAAAAGGATCGCGCCCTGGCTCGTCGCTTCCAAAAGGTCGACGTGGTTGAGCCTTCGGTGGAAGATACCATCGGCATTCTCAAGGGGCTCAAGGGCCGCTTCGAGCAGCATCATGGCATTCCGTACAGCGATGAAGCCTTGCGCGCCGCGGCTGAACTGGCCTCGCGCTATATCAATGATCGCCACATGCCTGACAAGGCTATCGACGTTATCGACGAAGCCGGTGCCTTCCAGCGCTTGCAGCCCGAATCCAAGCGCGCCAAGTGCATTGATGTGCCCGAGGTGGAGGATATCGTTGCCAAGATCGCGCGAATCCCCCCAAAACACGTCACCACTTCGGACAAGGAGCTGCTGCAGAGCCTTGAGCGCGATCTCAAGCTGACTGTGTTTGGCCAGGACGACGCGATCGAGTCGCTGGCGACGGCCATCAAGCTGTCCCGCGCGGGCCTCAAATCACCCGACAAGCCGGTCGGCTCTTTCCTCTTTGCCGGCCCCACTGGGGTAGGCAAGACCGAAGTGGCTCGCCAGCTGGCTCGTGCACTGGGCGTCGAGCTGGTGCGCTTCGACATGTCCGAGTACATGGAGCGCCACACTGTCTCTCGCCTGATCGGCGCGCCGCCAGGCTATGTTGGCTTTGACCAGGGCGGGCTGCTCACAGAGGCCATCACCAAACAACCGCACTGTGTGCTGCTGCTGGATGAGATCGAGAAGGCGCATCCGGAGGTGTTCAACCTGCTGCTGCAGGTCATGGATCACGGCACCCTGACCGACAACAACGGACGCAAGGCGGACTTCCGCAGCGTGATTCTGATCATGACCACCAACGCCGGCGCGGAAACCGCTTCCCGTGCGTCGATTGGCTTCACGCTGCAGGATCACTCCAGCGACGCCATGGAAGTGATCAAGAAGAGTTTCACGCCCGAGTTCCGCAATCGCCTGGATACCATTATCCAGTTTGGTCGTCTGAGCCACGAAGTCATCAAGAGCGTGGTGGACAAGTTCCTCACCGAGCTTCAGGTGCAACTGGAGGACAAGCATGTGCAACTGCTGGTCAGCGACGCAGCCAAAGGTTGGCTGGCCGAGCGCGGCTACGATGCCATGATGGGCGCACGGCCGATGGCTCGGCTGATTCAGGACAAGATCAAGCGGCCGCTGGCCGAGCAGATCCTGTTCGGCGAGCTGGCGGATCATGGCGGCGTGGTGCATGTGGAGCTGCAGGATGGCGAACTCGCTTTCGCCATCGAGACAGAGGCCGAGCCGGCTTAATCGCCGGCAACGAAAAAGCCCGGCATTGGCCGGGCTTTTTTTGCACTGAGGCTTAGCGGGCGCGGTAGGTGATGCGGCCCTTGCTCAGGTCATACGGCGTCAGTTCAACGCGGACCTTGTCGCCAGTCAGAATGCGGATGTAGTTCTTGCGCATCTTGCCGGAGATATGCGCGGTAACGACGTGCCCGTTTTCCAACTCCACACGGAACATGGTGTTGGGCAGGGTGTCGACGACAGTGCCTTCCATTTCGAAGCTGTCTTCTTTCGACATGCAGTAAAGCCCTCGGTGACCATAGAAAGTGCCGACGCTGATGGCCGGACAAAAACGGCGTGCATTGTGCACGAAAAGCACCCCTGACGCCAAGGGGTGACGCTCAGGTCAGTCGGGCCCAGTGCTGATTGACCAGCAGTTCAAGTGGTCGGTACTGGGTTTTGTAGCTCATCTTGCGGCACTTCTTGATCCAGTAGCCCAGATACACCGACGCCAGTTCGAGCCGCCGGCATTCGGCGATCTGCCAGAGTACGGCGAAACGACCAAGGCTGCGCCGTTCCTCATCCGGGTCATAGAAGGTGTAGACCGCTGACAAGCCCGTCGAGAGCAGGTCAGCCACCGCTACCGCAAGCAGTCGTCCCTCCAGGCGAAATTCGAAGAAATGGCAGAAGGACAGGTCGCGGACCAGAAAGGTGCTGAACTGTTCCCGGCTAGGCGGGTACATGTCGCCGTCGGCGTGGCGCTGCTCGATATAGCGCACATACAGCGCGTAGTACTCCTCGCTGAAAGCCGGGCGAACGCGACAGACCTGCAGATCGGCATTGCGCCGCCAGGCCTTGCGCTGCTGGCGATTGGGCACGAAGTCGGCAACCGGAATCCGCGCGGGAACGCAGGCATTGCAGCTCTGGCAGTGCGGGCGATAAAGGTGATCGCCGCTGCGGCGAAAACCGAGATCGGACAGCTCGGCATACAACTGCACATTCATCGGCTGGCTGGGGTCGAGAAATAGCGTGGTCGCCTGCTCGTCGGGCAGGTAACTGCAGGAATGCGGCTGTGTGGCATAGAACTTCAGGCGGGCCAGCTCGGTCATGATCACGCCTCGATAAACCTGCCTGTAAGTGTAAGCCAGCGCTACCAAGTCGCCTAGGCGATCCAGTCAGCGCTATTGGGGCGCTCAACCAGTTGCGCCAACTGTTCGGCAAAGGCCTGCCGATCAATGGCCCTGGCACCGAAACTGCCGAGATGGCGAGTCTGCATCTGGCAGTCAATCAGGCGGATGCCCCAGCGCTGCAGATCGGGAACCAGATGAGCGAAAGCAATTTTCGAAGCATTGTCGACATGACTAAACATCGACTCGCCAAAGAACACCTGACCGATGCTCAGGCCATACAGGCCACCGACCAGCTCTCCGGCCTGCCAGGTCTCAACCGAATGGGCATGCCCCAAGCGATGAAGCTGCTGATAGGCCCCGCGCATAGCATCGGTGATCCAGGTGCCGTCGGCATAGCTGCGCGGGCCTGCGCAGGCATCGATCACCCGATCAAAAGCCTTGTCGTAGCTGACCTCAAAGGTCTGGCGCCGCAGCACTTTGCCGAGACTTCGGGAAATGTGCAGTTCATTGGGGAACAGCACAAAGCGCGGATCTGGAGACCACCAGAGAATCGGCTGACCTTGCTGATACCAGGGATAACAGCCGTGCCGGTATGCGGCCAGGATGCGTTCCGGTCGCAAGTCGCCGCCCGCCGCGAGCAAGCCATCCGGCTCGCGCATTGCGCGGGCCAGGGGTGGAAAGCTCAGGGAGTCTTTATTCAGCCAGGTCAGCATGGCAGGGGAGAGGGCCGGCAGAACGCCGGCCCGGCAAGATCACAGGTCGTCGAGGTATTTTTCGACATCCAGCGCCGCCATGCAGCCTGCGCCGGCCGAGGTAATGGCCTGACGGTAGATGTGATCGGCCACATCACCGGCTGCAAACACACCGTCAATGCTGGTGGCGGTGGCATTGCCTTCGTTGCCACCCTTGACCAGCAGATAGCCGTCACGCATTTCCAGCTGTCCCTGGAACAGTTCGGTGTTCGGCTTGTGCCCAATGGCGATGAATACACCGGCCAGCTGCAGTTCGGAGGTGCTGCCATCGAGCATGCTCTTCAGGCGCACACCGGTCACGCCGGTATTGTCGCCCAGCACCTCGTCGAGGGTCTGGTTCCAGTGCAGGCGCACGTTGCCGTTGGCTGCTTTTTCGAACAGTTTGTCCTGCAGGATCTTCTCCGAGCGCAGCTTGTCGCGGCGATGGATCAGGTGCACTTCCTTGGCGATATTGGCCAGGTACAGCGCTTCTTCGACGGCGGTGTTGCCGCCACCAACCACACAGACCACCTGATTGCGGTAGAAGAAACCGTCACAGGTGGCACAGGCCGATACGCCCTTGCCGGCAAAGGCTTCTTCCGATGGCAGGCCGAGGTACTGGGCGCTGGCACCGGTAGCAATGATCAGGGCGTCACAGGTGTAGGTGCCACTGTCGCCCTTGAGGGTGAACGGCTTCTGCTGCAGCTCGGCGGTGTGAATATGGTCATAGACGATTTCGGTGTCGAAACGCTCGGCGTGTTCCTGCATGCGTTGCATCAGGCCAGGACCGGTCAGGCCGTGAACATCGCCAGGCCAGTTGTCGACTTCCGTGGTGGTAGTCAATTGGCCGCCAGGCTGGATGCCGGTGATGACCACGGGCTTGAGGTTCGCGCGCGCGGCGTACACGGCAGCGGTATAGCCCGCCGGGCCGGAGCCGAGAATGATCAGGCGCGAATGCTTGACTTCACTCATAAAAACACCTCATAAGCCTTTGTCACATAAAGGAATGCATGCTCCAATGGAGCGTTGCGAAGAGAACTGGCGGCTATGCTACACCCAACCCGGACGGGGCGGCAAAAGCGCGAGGCGCACTTGCCATGGCAAGCGTCAGGTAAAACCGTACAATGGCCGCTTGCCTTGGCCCGCTGAGATGACACGCCCTGCGTGCAGGAAAGACCCGTTTTGAAGGACACCCGATCGCAAGCCCAATTGCCGCTCTGGCGCCAGCAGATCAAATCCCGCCTCAAGGAAGGGCTGCTCCTGGCACTGTGTGCGCTGTGCCTGATCCTGTGGATGGCGCTGTTGACCTACGCGCCCTCCGATCCAGGCTGGACTCACACCAGTAACGTCACCCAGGTGCAGAACGCGGCCGGTCGCGTAGGCGCTTGGGCGGCGGACGTGCTGTTCATGATCCTCGGCTACTTTGCCTATCTCTTCCCCCTGCTGCTGGCTGCCAAGACCTGGCAGGTGTTCCGCCATCGCCATCAGCCGATCGACTGGAGCGGCTGGCTGTTCTCCTGGCGCATGATCGGCCTGATCTTTCTGGTACTGTCGGGCTCGGCACTGGCCTATATCCATTTCCATGCGGGCAGCAGCCTGCCGGCCTCCGCCGGTGGCGCGCTGGGTGAAAGCCTGGGGCAGCTGGCGATCAGCGCTCTCAATGTGCAGGGCAGCACGCTGCTGTTCCTCGCCCTGTTCCTGTTCGGCCTCACGGTGTTCATTGACCTCTCCTGGTTCAAGGTGATGGATATCACCGGCAAGATCACCCTGGACCTAATCGAGCTGATCCAGAACGCCATCGAAAACTGGTGGGCCGCCCGCCAGGAGCGCCAGCAGCTGAAGGTCAAACTGCGCGAGGTCGACCTGCAGGTCGATGAGGTGGTGGCTCCGGTCAAGGTCGACAAGGCCGAGCGCGCCAAGGTCAAGGAGCGCGTGATCGAGCGCGAGGAGTCCCTGGCCAAGTCCATCAGCGAGCGCGAGAAGCGCCCGGCACCGGTGGTCATTCCGCCAGCTGCCGAGCAGAAGCCCGCCGAACCGAGCAAGCGTGTGCTGAAGGAAAAGCAGGCGACGCTGTTTGTCGACAGCGCGGTGGAGGGCACCTTGCCGCCCATCTCCCTGCTTGACCCTGCCGAGAAGAAGCAGAAGAGCTACTCGCCAGAGTCACTGGAGGCGATGTCGCGCCTGCTGGAGATCAAGCTCAAGGAGTTTGGCGTAGAGGTCACGGTCGAGTCGGTGCACCCGGGTCCTGTGATCACGCGTTTCGAGATCCAGCCTGCGGCGGGCGTCAAGGTCAGTCGCATCTCCAACCTGGCCAAGGACCTTGCTCGTTCGCTGGCGGTGATCAGCGTGCGGGTGGTCGAGGTGATTCCCGGCAAGACCACTGTCGGCATCGAAATTCCCAACGAGGACCGCGAGATCGTGCGTTTCTCGGAGGTGCTGTCGTCACGCGAATACGATGAAGCCAAGTCGCCGGTCACCCTGGCGCTCGGCCACGATATCGGCGGCAAGCCGGTGATCACCGATCTGGCGCGCATGCCGCACCTGCTGGTAGCCGGCACCACCGGCTCCGGTAAGTCGGTGGGCGTCAACGCCATGCTGCTCTCGATCCTGTTCAAGTCGACGCCGGAAGAGGCGCGCCTGATCATGATCGACCCGAAAATGCTCGAGCTGTCGATCTACGAAGGCATCCCGCACCTGCTGTGCCCGGTGGTGACCGACATGAAGGAAGCCGCCAATGCGCTGCGCTGGTCGGTGGCCGAGATGGAGCGGCGCTACAGGCTGATGTCCAAGCTCGGCGTGCGCAACCTGGCCGGCTTCAACCGCAAGGTCAAGGAAGCCGCCGAGGCAGGCACACCGATCTTCGACCCGCTGTTCAAGCGCGAGAATCAGGACGATCAGCCGGCCGAGCTGCAGGCGCTACCGACCATTGTGGTCGTGGTCGACGAATTTGCCGACATGATGATGATCGTCGGCAAGAAGGTCGAAGAACTGATCGCACGTATCGCGCAGAAGGCCCGCGCCGCCGGTATCCATCTGATTCTGGCCACCCAGCGGCCTTCGGTGGACGTGATCACCGGCCTGATCAAGGCCAACATTCCGACCCGCATGGCCTTCCAGGTATCCAGCAAGATCGACTCGCGCACCATTCTCGACCAGGGCGGTGCCGAGCAGCTGCTGGGCCATGGTGACATGCTCTACCTGCCGCCGGGCACCGGCCTGCCGATCCGCGTCCACGGCGCCTTCGTCTCAGACGAGGAAGTGCACCGCGTGGTCGAGGCCTGGAAGCTGCGCGGCGCGCCGGACTACATCGAGGACATCCTCAACGGTGCCGACGAGGGTAGCGGTGGCTCCTTCGACAGCACCGGTGGCGAGGGTAGCGAAGGCAGTGAAGAAGATCCGCTGTATGACGAGGCCGTGCGCTTTGTCACCGAAAGCCGTCGCGCCTCCATCTCTGCCGTGCAGCGCAAGCTGAAAATCGGCTACAACCGCGCCGCGCGGATGATCGAATCGATGGAAATGGCCGGCGTGGTCACCTCGATGAACACCAACGGTTCGCGCGAGGTCATAGCCCCTGCGCCCATCCGTGATTAATGTTGCCGTGAGGAATTCGATGCGCCTGTTTCGCTTGCTCTGTATTGCCGCTCTGTCCTGCGCCAGCCTGTTGGCTCAAGCTGACGAAACCGAATCCATCGCCCGCCTGACCAAACTGCTGACCCAGGCGCAGACCATCACCGGCAGTTTTTCCCAGCTGAGCCTCGACGGCTCCGGGGTCAATCTGCAGGAAACCACCGGAAAGATGGCGCTCAAGCGCCCCGGCCTGATGCGCTGGCATACCGATCCGCCTCTGGAGCAGCTGCTGGTCTCCAACGGCCAGAAGGTCTGGCTGTACGACCCGGATCTAGAGCAGGTGACCATCCAGAACCTCGACCAGCGCCTCAGCCAGACCCCGGCGCTGCTGCTCTCCGGCGACATCTCGAAGATCAGCGAGAGCTTTTCCATCACCCACAAGGAAGGCGGCAATATCGTCGATTTCTTCCTCAAACCCAAAGCCAAGGACAGCCTGTTCGATACCCTGCGCCTGTCCTTCCGTGATGGCGTGATCAACGACATGCAACTGCTCGACACCATTGGCCAGCGCACCAACATCCTGTTCCGTGAAGTGAAGATGAACGAGCCGCTGGATGCCGCACAGTTCAACTTCGAAGTTCCGCCAGGCGCGGACGTCATCGAGGAATAGCACCTTTCATGGACCTGTTTGGCAGCGCGCCCATTGCCCAGCCTCTGGCGGCGCGGCTGCGCGCCAGCAGTCTGGACGAGTATGTCGGCCAGGAGCATCTGCTGGCCCCCGGCAAGCCGCTGCGCGAAGCGCTGGAGCAGGGCGCCCTGCACTCGATGATTTTCTGGGGGCCGCCAGGCGTGGGTAAGACCACCCTGGCCAGGCTGCTCGCCCAGGTGTCCGACGCCCATTTCGAGACGATTTCCGCGGTGCTGTCCGGCGTCAAGGAGATCCGTCAGGCGGTTGAGATGGCCAGGCAGCAGATCGCCCAGTACGGCCGCCGGACCATCCTCTTTGTCGATGAAGTGCACCGCTTCAACAAGAGCCAGCAGGATGCCTTCCTGCCCTACGTCGAAGACGGCACGCTGATCTTTATCGGCGCGACGACCGAAAATCCGTCGTTCGAGCTGAACAACGCCTTGCTCTCCCGGGCCCGCGTCTATGTGCTGAAAAGCCTGGATGAAACTGCGATGCGCAAGCTGGTGGCGCGCGCGCTGGGAGAGGATAAAGGGCTGGGCAAACGCCAGTTGCAGCTGCCCGAAGAGAGCTTCCAGATCCTGCTGGCCGCCGCCGATGGCGATGGCAGACGCTTGCTCAACCTGCTGGAGAACGCTGCCGACCTGGCTGAAGATGGCGGCGAGCTCGGCGTTGATCTTCTGCAAAATCTTCTGGGTGACAGTCGCCGGCGTTTCGACAAGGGTGGCGAGGCGTTCTACGACCAGATTTCCGCACTGCACAAATCGGTACGCGGCTCGAACCCAGACGCTGCCCTTTACTGGTACGCGCGCATGCTTGACGGTGGCTGCGACCCGCTGTACCTGGCCCGTCGAGTGGTGCGCATGGCCAGCGAAGATATCGGCAATGCCGACCCGCGAGCGCTGACGCTGTGCCTCAATGCCTGGGATGTGCAGGAACGCCTGGGTAGTCCCGAAGGCGAACTGGCCGTGGCCCAGGCGGTGGTCTACCTGGCGTGCGCCCCCAAGAGCAACGCGGTGTACATGGGCTTCAAGGCCGCCATGCGCGATGCCGCCGAACACGGCTCGCTAGAGGTGCCGCTGCACCTGCGCAATGCACCGACCAAACTGATGAAGGAGCTGGGTTACGGCGAGGAATACCGCTATGCCCACGACGAACCCGATGCCTACGCGGCCGGCGAGGACTACTTTCCCGAGCTGCTGGAACCACGCCAGTATTACCAGCCCGTGCCTCGTGGCCTGGAGTTGAAGATTCGCGACAAGCTCGACCACCTGGGCAAGCTCGATCGGCAGAGCCCGCGCCAACGGAGAAAACCATGATCAAGGTCGCCATCGCCGTCGCCCTGGGCGGAGCCGCCGGATCCTTGCTGCGTTTTCTCACCAGCGCCTGGGTGGTGGCCAACTGGCCGCGGCATTACTACCTGGCAACCCTCACGGTGAACCTGATCGGCTGCCTGGCCATCGGCTTTCTCTCGGCCTGGTTTCTGCTGCGGAGCGATATTCCTATGGTCCTGCGTACCGGCCTTACCGTCGGCGTACTGGGTGGCCTGACCACCTTTTCCAGCTTCAGCCTGGAAGTACTGCGCCTAATGGAAAACGGCCAGCATGGCCTGGCCATCAGCTACCTGCTCGGCAGCGTGATCGGTGGCCTAGGCGCTGCCTGGCTGGGCATGACCCTGGCACGGCTGTAAACGCAAAAAAACTCGGCTTGACCGCGCAGACTCCGTAAACTGCGCAGCATCGTGCTCCTTGCGAGCCCTAACTGACTGTTTTGTTTGAGAAGATCACCATGCTCGATTCCAAACTCGTACGTTCGCAGCTCCATGAAGTAGCGGAGCGCCTGGCTACCCGTGCCTTCCAGCTCGACGTGGCGCGTTTCGAAGCCCTCGAGGCTCAGCGCAAAACCGTGCAAACCCGCACCGAACAGCTGCAGAACGAGCGCAATACCCGCTCCAAGGCCATCGGCCAGGCCAAGGCCCGCGGTGAAGACATCGCCCCTCTGCTGGCCGAGGTTGATCAGTTGGGTTCCGATCTGGAAGCTGGCAAGCGTGAACTTGAAAGCATCCAGGGTGATCTCGATGCGTTGCTGCTGAACATCCCCAACCTGCCGCACGAGTCGGTGCCGGTCGGCGAAGATGAAGACGGCAACGTCGAGGTGTCGCGCTGGGGCACGCCCCGTACCTTCGATTTTGCTGTGCAGGATCATGTTGCCCTCGGTGAGCAGCATGGCTGGCTGGACTTCGAGACGGCCGCCAAGCTCTCTGGCGCGCGCTTCTCCATCATGCGTGGCCCCATCGCACGTCTGCACCGTGCCCTTGCGCAGTTCATGATCAACCTGCACACCGCCGAGCACGGCTACGAAGAGGCATATACGCCTTACCTGGTGCAGGCCTCCGCGCTGCAGGGCACCGGCCAGCTGCCCAAGTTCGAGGAAGACCTGTTCAAGATCCAGCGTGAAGACCAGGCCGACCTGTACCTGATCCCGACTGCCGAAGTGTCACTGACCAATATCGTCGCCGGCGAAATTCTCGACGCCAAGCAGCTGCCCCTCAAGTTCGTCGCCCACACCCCGTGCTTCCGCAGCGAGGCCGGCGCCTCGGGTCGTGATACCCGCGGCATGATTCGTCAGCACCAGTTCGACAAGGTCGAGATGGTACAGATCGTCGAGCCGTCCAAGTCCTTCGAGGCCCTGGAAAGCCTGACCGGCAACGCCGAACGCGTACTGCAGCTGCTTGAACTGCCTTATCGCAAGCTGGCGCTGTGCACTGGCGACATGGGTTTTGGCGCGGTGAAGACCTACGACCTGGAAGTCTGGGTGCCGAGTCAGGACAAGTACCGCGAGATTTCCTCCTGCTCCAACTGCGGCGACTTCCAGGCCCGTCGCATGCAGGCACGCTACCGCAACCCGGAAACCGGCAAGCCGGAACTGGTGCACACCCTCAATGGCTCGGGCCTGGCGGTCGGTCGTACTTTGGTGGCGGTACTGGAGAACTACCAGCAGGCCGACGGCAGCATCCGCGTACCGGAAGTGCTCAAGCCCTATATGGGCGGTATCGAGGTGATCGGTTAATACCGGATCGCTTTAGACAATGCGGGGTGGCAAAGGCCACCCCGTTTTTTTACCTCTGGTGAGATCGAGCCATGGATTTCCTGCCGCTGTTCCACAAACTCAAGGATCGTCTGGTGCTGGTTGTCGGCGGTGGCGAGGTTGCCTTGCGCAAAGCCCGACTGCTGAGCGATGCCGGTGCCCGTCTGCGGGTGGTCACGCCAGAAGTCCGTGACGAGTTGCGCCAGATGGTGGAGCAGGGCGCCGGGGAACTGCATCTGCGTGGCTATGAAACCCGCGATCTGCAAGGCGTCTGCCTGGTGATTGCTGCCACCGATGACGAGCCACTGAATGCGCAGATTTCCGAAGACTGCAAAGGTCTCGGCATCCCGGTCAACGTGGTCGATGCGCCGGCACTGTGCAGCGTGATCTTTCCGGCCATCGTCGACCGCTCGCCGCTGATCGTCGCGGTGACCAGCGGCGGTGATGCGCCGGTCCTGGCCCGACTGATCCGCGCCAAGATCGAGACCTGGATCCCAGCGACCTACGGGCAACTGGCCGGCCTGGCCAAGAAGTTCCGCGCCCAGGTCAAGAGCCTGTTTCCCGATGTGCAGCAGCGCCGGGTGTTCTGGGAGGATGTGTTCCAGGGGCAGATTGCCGAAAGCGTATTCGCCGGCAAACTGGCCGAGGGCGAGCGCCTGCTGCAAGACAAGGTCAATGGCGCGGCGCCTCGGGCCCTCGGTGAGGTGTATCTGGTCGGCGCCGGCCCTGGCGATCCCGATCTGCTGACTTTCCGCGCCCTGCGCCTGATGCAGCAGGCTGATGTGGTGCTGTATGACCGTCTGGTGGCGCCCGCCATCATCGAGCTGTGCCGCCGCGATGCCGAGCGTCTCTATGTCGGCAAGCGCCGTGCCGAGCATGCCGTGCCGCAGGAAGAGATCAACCGCCTGCTGGTCAAACTGGCCAAAGAAGGCAAGCGGGTTCTGCGCCTCAAGGGTGGTGATCCGTTCATCTTCGGGCGCGGCGGTGAGGAGATCGAGGAGCTGGCCGCCGAAGGCATTCCGTTTCAGGTCGTCCCGGGCATTACCGCCGCCTCCGGTTGCGCCGCCTATGCCGGTATTCCACTGACCCACCGCGACCATGCCCAGTCGGTACGTTTTGTCGCCGGGCATCGCAAGGATGGCAGTTTCGATCTTAACTGGGCGGATCTGGTCAGCCCGAGCCAGACCCTGGTGTTCTACATGGGCCTGACCGGCCTGACGGACATCTGCCAGCAACTGATTGCCCATGGTCGAGCCGCCAGCACACCGGCGGCGCTGATTCAGCAGGGCACTACCCAGCAGCAACGGGTCTACAGTGGCAACCTGAGCAATCTGGCCGAGCTTGTCGCGGAACATGAAGTGCACGCGCCAACACTGGTCATCGTCGGCGAGGTGGTCAGCCTGCGGGAGAAACTGGCCTGGTTCGAAGGCGCCCAGGCCAGCGTTTAATCAGGCCAGGCGCTCAGCCCACAGGACTTCGGCCCGTTGCAAGGCGGTTTCGTGTGGCTCGCCCAGCCCGCGCAACGCCAGGGCCATGGTTGCCAGCACCGCCAGACGGCCATAGTCGTCGTCCAGTTCGCCCCGCCAGAAGGCACCCAGCTGCGCCGAGTCGAGCCGCTCCGGCTTGACGTGACGCTGGGCCGACAGCGCCGGCCATTCTTCATCCCAGGCTTCGCCATTAGTGGTGCCATACAGGTGGCAGGCGGTGTCAGGGTTGACCTCGATCTCGCCGCCTTCACCCTTGATGACGATGGTGTGATCGCCCAGCAGGCGACTGGCTTCGCGGTGTGGCTCCTGATAGCCGGGATGGAAGATGCTCTGCAGGCCGCAGCGCGCGCCCAGGGGGTTGAGAATGCGTGCCAGCGAGTGGATGGGGGAGCGCAGCCCGAGGGTGTTGCGCAGGTCGATCATGCGCTGCAGGCCGGGCATCCAGTCACCCAGCGGCATGAAGGCCAGATGCTGGCTGTCCAGCGCCTGCTTAACGCTATTCCAGTCACGGCACCGCGGAATATCCAGCTCGGCCAGCAATTGCTCGGCATACATCCGGCCGGCGGTATGGGCGCCGCCGCCATGCATGAAAATGCGAATACCACCGGCCGCCAGAGCCTTGGCTGCCAGCAGGTACCAGGGCAGGTGACGTTTCTTGCCCGCGTAGCTTGGCCAGTCGATATCTACTGAGATGCCATTTGCTGGTAAGCGAGTGCGCACAGCCTCGGTGAAGCCGGCCAGCTCCTCGGCGCTTTCCTCCTTGTGCCGCAGCAGCATGAGAAAGGCCCCAAGCTGGGTATCCTCGGCCTGACCGTCAAGCAGCATGCCCATGGCCTCAAGGGCTTCCGCACGGGTCAGGTCGCGAGCGCCGCGCTTGCCTTTGCCAAGGATGCGGACAAAGACGGCAAAGGGATGTTCGGGCGGGGTTTCAAGGATCATATGCAATTCGTCGGTTTGGGCAGGCCGGCCAGCTTGGCCGCGAGCTTGGCGGGAGTGCCCTTGAACAGCTGATTGAGACAGGCACTGTTGCCGGTTTCGGGGCCCAGCTTGAGGGCGATGTATTTGACCAGCGGGCGGGTAGCCGGCGACAGCTGGAACTCGGCATAGAATTCGCGCAAGGCGTCGAGTACCGCCCAGTGCGCGGGCGTCAGCGAAAGACCTTCTGCCTGGGCCAGAGCCATCGCCACGGCAGGCGCCCAGTCCGTCAGCTCGCACAGGTAACCATCCTGGTCCAGCGCAATGCGCCGGCCGTCGACAAGCAGCTCAGTCATAGCCAGCTGTTGACCTTGGCATGTTGCAGCGTCAGCGCGACAAATTGCGGATAGTCGATGCACTGCACGCGCTCAGGCACCTGCAGTGCGCGCGCCTGCACGTCTTCCTGCAGGGCATACAGGCCGATGGAGGACGGCATCAGTTCCAGCGCCTCGCAAGTGCGCGTCCCGTTCTGCAGGGCATACACCGCATCGCCACACAGCAACAGACCATCATCGGCACTCAGCAGGCGCAGGCAACTGGCCAGACGACTGTCGGCAAAGGGCGAATGGGTGAGGATATGCAGGGTACTCATCAGATCGTCATCACCTGGTCGAATCGGCCCAGCAGAGCGCGCAAGGCGTCGTCATCCAGCACGCTCACCGGCAAGCCCAATTGGTCTGCCACAAGGCCGCGCTCGACCAGGCTGCGCTGGCAGGCATAGAGCTCTTCGACACCAAACAGCGGCAAGGCCTGCAGGTTGGCAGCGAGATCCTTCTGCTGCAGCAGAACAGCCTGCTGATCCTTGCGCAGCTGGAAGACGCCGTCATCGAGAAACAGCAGGGCCAGCGGCAGATCGAAAGCACCGCCCGCCAGGGCAATATCGAGCGCCTCGCGGGCGCCCGGGCCCGACCACGGCGCCTGACGGCTGATCAGCAAGAGTGACTGGGCCATCAGTGGCCTCCAAAGCAGATCAGGCGATCGCACTGCTGGATCGCTTCATGCAGCTGCCCAAGGCCGGACAGCGCCCAGGGTGCATCGATACTGGCCGCCGAACGCTGATAGCGCTGGGCTTCTTCTGTGTTCAGCTCGCCGCGGCGCAGAGCAGCAGCAATGCAGACCACTGCATCCAGCTGGTGCTGCGCGACAAACTCGCGCCATTGCCGCGCGGTGTCGAGTTCGTCCTGTGGACTGACGACTGTACTGGATGCGCTGTGTACACCGTCCTGATAGAAGAACAGACGCATTATTTCGTGGCCGCCAGCTAGCGCGGCCTCTGCAAAGCGCAAGGCGCGGCGAGCAGCCGGGGAGTGGGCAGGGGCGTGCAGGGCGATGGCAAATTTCATCGGCGTCACTGGCAATCCATGATGCCGCGCATGATAACGCCGTTTACCGGCGAACAGGCATGAAAAAGCCCGCCGAAGCGGGCTTCTCCAGACACTGCTTGATCAGTCATCACTGCCCATGATGCCGAAGATCTGCAGCAGGCTGACAAACAGGTTGTAGATGGACACATACAGGCTGATGGTCGCCATGATGTAGTTGCGCTCGCCACCGTGAATGATCTCGCTGGTCTGGTAGAGGATCGCCGCCGAGGAGAACAGCACGAAACCGGCGCTGATGGCCAGTTGCAGGCCGCTGATCTGGAAGAAGAAGCTCACCAGCGTGGCGCCCAGCAGGACAAAGAAGCCGGCGGTAATGAAGCCGCTGAGGAAGCTCATGTCCTTACGGGTGGTCAGTACGTAGGCCGACAGGCCACAGAATACCAAGGCCGTCATGGCAAAGGCCGCGGTAATCACTTCACCGCCATTGGCCATGCCCAGGTAGCGGTTGAGGATAGGGCCGAGCGTGTAACCCATGAAACCGGTCAGGGCGAAGGTCGACAGCAGCCCCCAGGCCGAGTTGCGCAGTTTCACGGTGAGGAAGAACAGACCGTAGAAACCGATCAGCACAACGAACACGTTGGGATAGGCCGCATTCATCTGCTGCGCCATGTAAGCGACCAGGCCGCTGAAGGCTAGGGTCATGGCCAGCAGGCCGTAGGTGTTGCGCAGTACAGAGCTGACCTGAGTCTGCTCACCCTGCAGTTGTTCGATGGAATAGGGTTGTTGTTGCATGACATCACTCCCAGTGATTGGACAGTCCCTGACCAGGGTTTGAGGCGAGCATAGCAAATCCCCTGCGACAACCAACCACGGGTATTTATCAGGTTGTTGCGAAGCCGTGCGCTTTCTCCGAGATACGGCCGAAATGCCGGCAAATCAACTATTTGAAAGGCGAATCGGTTGCGGTAGTATTGCCGCCCGCATACGCCGGAAGCGTGGCAGAGCGGTTGAATGCAACGGTCTTGAAAACCGTCGAAGGGGAAACTCTTCCGTGAGTTCGAATCTCACCGCTTCCGCCAACTAACATGTTGTTTCCATTGATATTTTCTTGATTCAGTACCGAAAAGGGAGCGTTTTGGGAACACTTTGGGAACACTTTGGGAACAATCGCCAGTTTGCGAGTGCCCCAGCGGTAGGGTTTGCGAGTGCTGGAGCGTCGATTTCTGCAGTGATTTTCAGGTGGGCCGCTAACTATCGCTGTCAGGGCCGCCGGAACAAAAAAAAGGCACCTCATGGGTGCCTTTTTTGTTTCTTCACTTTGTCGCTGATGAGCCTGTTACGGCGTACTGGTGGTCTGGCCCGCGCTGGCATCTTCCATAATTTTAGCGCGCACGTTTTGGAAGTGGGCCTCGAGTAGCTGGTTAGCGACTGGCATCTTCCAGTTCAGTGCGCGGGCATCCGGGCTGTTGCTGATTTCGCTGATCTCGGCCTGCTGTGCCTCAGAAAGACCCGGCGGATCCATTCCGACTACAGCGAGCTCGAACAGGCGGCCGACTTTCTTGCTCTCCTCAGGGGTGAAGAGAACTGCAAATTTTCGGGCCATCTGGTCGGTGAAGTACTCTCTGGTCAGGTAAGGCTCAGCCTTCTGAACCACCATTCGCTTCTGCTCTTCGGGCTCAGGCAGCGACGCCAGCATCGTATTAATTCGATCCCTGGATTTTTGATAGGTCGAGTCGTAATAGGTGTGCGCAAGGTCGATACCAGCCTGCATCCGAATCGGGTCGCCTTCTGGGTTCGACATAACCGACTCAGTGGACTGTGTTGGGGGCGGGGTAGAGCAACCACTGAGTAAACTCAGGAAAAGCAGGGTAAACACTAGGTGGATCGAGCGCATTCTCTGTCCTTTAGGGGGATGTGGATGGCGGGAGAGTACACAAAGCCTTTCGGCGGCTGCTACGTGTGCCCAGCAAAAAGCTGCTCGTAAGCGATATTCGAGCTTCAAGGCCTGATTCAAAAGACCCACGAAGTCCGGGCCATCCTTGCTGATCCACCTCGCGTAGTGTTTGAAAATCATCGTCGTGGATGTGTGCCCCATCTGATCCGCAATCCACTCAGGAGTGGCAATGCCGCTGCTCAGCATCTGGCTGGCGAAGGTGTGCCGGCACTGGTTCGGGCCGCGTGGTCGCACGCCGGCCTTCTTCAAGTGCGATTTCCACCAGCCATTGCGCAGCGTGTCCGAGGTTGAGTACGCCTCTCCGCACAACGTATCGCACCGATCAGGCGCGCACTGCGATCACTGAAAGGCGAAGCTAAAAGCGACCTGATGTTCAGCGAACCCAAGGAGGGCTTTCAAAGCGTGCTCCGGTGGTCGGTGTACTGCGCCAAGAACGAAATGTCGGTTCTTGAAGCACCTGAACTCAAACAGCACTACGACCTGCTTCCCGGCAAGGCAACGTTCATTTCCCGCCCGCTCCTCCAGCAGACTCGGGAGCACTACGAGACGGTAATCCTGCCTTTCGCATAGCCCCTCAAATCGCCCTGTGCGGCTCACAGGGCGCGAGATAGAAATGAAGGCTACCCACGTGGCGCTTTTTGCACTTCTCGCGACCAGCGCGATTTCTGCCCCCATCCTGAGCACTGACAGCACAGGGCCTGCTACTGCCTAAAATGAAGTAAGGTCCGATATGTGCGCCCCGGATCAAAGCTAAGTTTGCAACAAGGCTGATCAGTACGAAGAGTGAAAAGGCATTACGAAAGCAAAGCAGTTCGCGGATTAGCTAAACTCACCTGAAAGGTTCGGAACCAGGCGTCACGATTAGGGGTTATCACGGATGAATAGTTTTTTAAGAATCACCACGCTGCTCTTGGTATTAGCAGGCGTCTCATCATGCGACTCAGAAAAATACAAATATAAGGCCTTTGAAAAGCTATCTGTCCCAGAAAAGCTCCAGAACCGTCAATGCCCTAAGCCTATTGGAGAAAGAAGTCTTGCCGGTTCAAACGAGCAGGCATTTGGGCCGTATAAATTTCAATATACAGACAATCTCCTTGGTATCGGCGCATATATGTCAAGTAAAGTAGGCGATCCTAAAATAAACCAATACGGAGAGCGAAGCAGAGTTGACGATAACCAAGAGACGCTGAATTTCGGATTCTATCTGCCAGATACTATACCCACATTCTTGAATTATACAGAGCAGCGCAAGCGGATTGATCGTGGCGAATTATTTGCAGTAAATGTTGAGCTTTTCTGGAGTCAGCGCGAAACGGTAATTCCCGAAAGCGGGCATACAATCTCAAGAATAACCACTAGATCATCCTCACCCTGGTCGAAAACCACAGATGACTTAATGGTGAAAGAGCAAGAAGAGCGCGGTCTCTTATTTTACATATACGCCCCGACAGGCAATTCCATACCAAGCGCAGTGAAATTCATATCCTGCGAAACCAACTGCACAGTTATAAGCAAAATCAGGAAAGATGTTTGGCTACGCTATTCGTATCCAAGCGCCAACATTAAGTGCTGGCGCTACATTGATGAAGAAGTTCATCGGATGCTAAGCGAAACTACTTCCAACTGGGCCAGTTCAGAGAAATAGCTCCGCAGTTCCACAAACTCAGGATTACCGAACCGCTCACACCTAAGCCGCCTGGCCACAAGAAAAGGGTATCCGAAGCCGCAACAGCTATCGTGCTGACGATCTATCTAGCGATGAACCGGGAACCCTTTAAGTGCACCTGATTGCCGAACTTTTTCTGTGCGCGACGGCAGCCCATAGGACGCCAGCCGGCATCTACAAGGAGTCGCAGCGGTCTTTAGCCGTTGCCCAGCGATTGCCCCGCCTTGTAAGATGCGCCACTAATCAATGACGTTCACAGGCTCCACTTGCTTGCGCGTAGCCCTAGAAAACCCCAGTGCAGAGCAGTGAGATCATCTCTCACCGCTTCCGCCATATTTGCTCTGCCTGCGCACCGCGCAGGCGAGCCAGAGCGACAGGCAACAGCCCGTCTGGCATTCCGAACAAGACCGCTGCATGGATGGCGGCTCGCGTGTAGGCGAGGTGATGTGTGATTCGTGTTCTGGTGGTCGATGACCACGATCTGGTTCGCACAGGCATTACCCGCATGCTGGCTGATATCAGTGGCCTGCACGTGGTCGGTGAAGCCGAAACGGGCGAGGAAGCCCTGAAGAAAGTTCGCGAACTCAAGCCCGACGTCGTCCTCATGGACGTCAAGATGCCCGGCATCGGCGGCCTTGAGGCCACACGCAAGCTGCAGCACAGCCATCCCGATACCAAAGTCGTTGCCGTCACCGTGTGCGAGGACGATCCGTTTCCCACGCGCTTGATGCAGGCTGGCGCCGCTGGTTATCTGACCAAGGGCGCGGCGCTCGAGGAAATGGTTCAGGCCATTCGCCAGGTTTTTGCCGGGCAGCGCTACATCAGCCCGCAGATTGCCCAGCAGATGGCCCTCAAGTCGTTCCAGCCGAAGGCCAGTGAGTCGCCATTCGAGCTGTTGTCCGAACGGGAAATCCAGATTGCCCTGATGATCGTCAGCTGCCAGAAGGTGCAGGACATCTCAGACAAGCTGTGCCTGTCGCCCAAGACGGTCAATACCTACCGTTACCGCATCTTCGACAAGCTGGACATCACCAGCGACGTCGAGCTGGCCCTACTGGCCGTGCGGCATGGCATGGTCGATGCCGGCGCCTGAAGCCAGCGCGGCATTCGACGCCTCGGCCTTCCTCGCTCACTGCAGCAGCCACCCTGGCGTCTACCGCATGCAGGATGGCGAAGGCCGCCTGCTGTATGTGGGCAAAGCCAAGAACCTGAAGAAGCGTCTTGCCAGCTACTTTCGCAAGACCGGCCTGGCGCCCAAGACTGCCGCTCTTGTGGCGCGCATCGCCCAGATCGACACCACCATCACCGCCAACGAAACCGAAGCCCTGCTGCTCGAGCAGACGCTGATCAAGGAATGGCGGCCGCCTTACAACATCCTGCTGCGCGACGACAAATCCTATCCCTACGTCCTGCTCAGTGATGGCGACTTTCCCCGTCTGGGGATTCATCGCGGCGCGAAGAAGGCCAAGGGTCGCTATTTCGGCCCCTATCCCAGTGCCGGAGCCATCCGCGAGAGCCTCAATCTGCTGCAGAAAACCTTTCAGGTGCGCCAGTGCGAGGACAGCTATTACAAGAACCGCACGCGGCCGTGCCTGCAGTACCAGATCAAGCGCTGCAAGGCGCCTTGCGTCGGCCTGGTTGAGCCTGCGGAATACGCCGAGGACGTACGCCTATCCGTGCTCTTTCTGGAGGGGCGCAGCAATCAGCTGAGTGATGAGCTCAACCGAGGTATGGAGCAGGCGGCCATGACGCTGGACTTCGAGCGCGCCGCCGAGCTACGTGACCAGATTGCGCTGCTGCGTCGCGTTCAGGATCAGCAGAGCATGGAAGGCGGCAGTGGCGACGTCGACATCATCGCCGCCGTGGTCAACCCCGGTGGCGCCTGCGTTCATCTTCTTAGCGTACGCGGCGGCCGTGTGCTGGGCAGCAAGAACTTCTATCCGCAGGTGGCCATCGAGGAAGAGGGCGGTGATGTGCTGATGGCCTTCCTTGCCCAGTATTACCTGAGTAGCCAGGAGCGCGATGTGCCGAGCGAGTTGATCGTCAACGTGCAGCATGACGATCTACCGACCCTGGCCAGCGCCATCGCCAGCCTGCGCGGCCGCCAGCCGGAAATCAGCGTGCGGGTGCGCGGCACCCGCGCCAAATGGCAGCAATTAGCCCTGACCAATGCCGAACAGGCACTCGGCGCGCGCCTGGCCAACCGCCAACATCTGGCCGCGCGCTTCGAGGCGCTGGCCGATGCACTGGATTTCGCCGAGCCTTTGCAGCGACTGGAATGCTTCGACATCAGCCACTCCAGCGGCGAAGCCACCGTTGCCTCTTGTGTAGTATTCGGCCCGGAAGGCCCACTTAAATCCGATTACCGCCGCTACAACATCGAAGGCATTACCGGGGGCGACGACTACGCCGCCATGCACCAGGCCCTGACGCGACGCTTCAGTAAGGTCAAGGACAGCGAGGGCAAGCGCCCCGATGTGCTCCTGATTGACGGGGGTAAAGGTCAATTGGCCATGGCCCAGGCCGTCATGCAGGAGCTTGGCCTCACCGATCAGACACTGCTGGGCGTGGCCAAGGGAGTGACGCGCAAACCTGGCCTGGAAACCCTTTACCTCAACGACGCCGAACACGAATTCACCTTGCCAGCTGACTCACCGGCCCTGCACCTGATCCAGCAGGTCCGCGACGAGGCTCACCGCTTTGCCATCACCGGACATCGCGCGCGTCGCGGCAAGGCCAGGCGCACCTCAAGCCTGGAAGACGTGCCCGGCATAGGCCCCAAGCGTCGGCGCGAGCTGCTCAAGCATTTCGGCGGGTTGCAGGAACTGGGTCGAGCCAGTATTGATGAGATAGCCAAGGCGCCGGGTATCAGCAAAAAGCTCGCCGAGTCGATTTATGCGGTGCTGCACAGCGAGTAGAATCGCGCCACTTCCTGTTGCGAACAGACTGATGACCAATATTCCGAACCTGCTGACCCTGTTGCGCGTGCTGCTCATCCCGGTCTTCATCCTGCTGTTCTATCTCCCGTTTGAGTGGAGCTATCTGGCTGCCAGCGCTGTATTTGCCGTCGCCAGCCTGACTGACTGGCTGGATGGCTATCTGGCACGGCGCTGGGAACAGAGCACGCCGTTTGGTGCCTTCCTCGATCCGGTAGCAGACAAGCTGATGGTGGCCGTGGCCCTGGTGATGCTGGTGGAAGAGCACGCCAGCTTCTGGCTGACCCTGCCCGCGGTGATCATCATTGGCCGCGAGATAGTGGTCTCCGCGCTGCGTGAGTGGATGGCAGAACTGGGCGCACGTGCCCAGGTGGCGGTATCCAATCTGGGCAAGTGGAAGACCACCGCACAGATGGTCGCGCTGGTCATTCTGATTGCCAATCCGCCGCAATTGTCTGTTTATGTAGTGCTCGGCTACCTCCTGCTGATCGTGGCCGCCGTACTGACACTGTGGTCGATGGCGCAGTACCTGCTGGCCGCCTGGCCGCACCTCAGCAGTGAAGTCGAAAAAAAATAAACTTTTTGAATCAAGGGGTTGACGAGCGTTTTTAAAACGCTAGAATGGCCCCCGTCAACACGACAACGCGGGAATAGCTCAGTTGGTAGAGCACGACCTTGCCAAGGTCGGGGTCGCGAGTTCGAGTCTCGTTTCCCGCTCCAAATTTTACGGGCCGTCATACGGCCCGTTTGCATAATGGCTGAGTAGCAGAGTGGTTATGCACCGGATTGCAAATCCGTGAACGCCGGTTCGATTCCGACCTCAGCCTCCATATGAAAAGCCCCGTAGATCCCAGATATACGGGGCTTTTTGTTTGTCCAGATGGAACCGCCTGCGTACCTTGCAGGCATCCGGCTGGGCTTATATAGTCCCGGCCAGCCACGGCTACGGCCGGGAAGCGCTACCGCCCCGATGGCGAAATCGGTAGACGCAGGAGACTTAAAATCTCTCGACCTCACGGTCATGCCGGTTCGAGTCCGGCTCGGGGCACCATCTCACGACGTCTGTCTGTCCCTCGCAGCGACGAACTCAGTCAAATAAGTTGCTCAGCCCGTTGCGGCGCCCTCAAACCCCCTTACTGCACAGCTAGGAAGCTTGGCGGATCCCTCGGTAATCCGTCGAGCCAAATAACACAACAGCTCACAGTACGTGAACGACACTGACAGTTATTCCGCTTCTGTATCTAGGCGAGGAGCAAGGATGGTGCTTCGGGCTGCATCGCAGTACTGTACGGACTCTTGGCAGGCTGGCGCAGGCTGCCCCTCGAACACACAGGAACTGAGTGATCATGGACAGGATGCCGCAGAGGGCAGCTCAAGAGATTCTACGTACCCCACCGAGACCGCTGGTGGTAGCGAAAATAGTCCTTATCTTGCTTGTCTGGGCGAGCGGCTCAATGCCAGCGCTGGCCAAGAATTGCAATACCAACGGACATCTGCGCTTTGTCGGAACAACGGCCGATGCTGCACGCTCGGTATGGCTCTCCGCGACCTCTGCCGGAGCATTCAGGCTGGACTCTGCGCAGGGTAATCAGACCGTCGATAGCTGGAGTAAAAATCGCCGCGGCTTGCACCTGTCGCTGTCTCCAAACGTATCCAACGGCAATGGCGGGACGCACAAACTCTATGACAACAGCAACAGTGGTGATTGCCTGCTGGATACGCAAAATCAAATAGGTGGTTTTGTCCTGCCGCCGACCTTCATCCCGCCGACAATAGCCCGCCCGCCGATTGGCACGCTGCCTCCCAGCGGGCTGATGCCCTCGCTGCCCGGTGGCGTGACCCCGCCGATGGGCACGCTGCCTCCCAGCGGGCTGATGCCCTCGCTGCCCGGTGGCGTGACCCCGCCGATGGGCACGCTGCCTCCCAGCGGGCTGATGCCCTCGCTGCCCGGTGGCGTGACCCCGCCGATGGGCACGCTGCCTCCCAGCGGGCTGATGCCCTCGCTGCCCGGTGGCGTGACCCCGCCGATGGGCACGCTGCCTCCCAGCGGGCTGATGCCCTCGCTACCCGGTGGCGTGACCCCGCCGATGGGCACGCTGCCTCCCAGCGGGCTGATGCCCTCGCTACCCGGTGGCGTGACCCCGCCGATTGGTACGCTGCCTCCTGACGGACTAAAGCCAACGCGGCCTGGTGGCGTTACTCCCCCGATTGGCACGCTGCCACCGGATGGGCTCATGCCCGGCACGGAAGATGCCCACGAGTTACAGCTGGCCGCTTCGTCAGTCCAACTAGCAGCTGAGCGTTGCCCACCTGGCGCGCGAGAGGATATCTCTGCTCCGGGATCGGTCGACGCAAGCCGATGTCGCGCGCTCGGAGAACAGTACTCGGCGCAACCGAGTGCTGCTGCAGTGCCGATCACACCGGGGCGCGACCTGCTGGACGATACTCAGTGGAACAGCTGGGTCGATACCAGCTATATGCGTATCCGAGACCGCCGCGAAAATCAGGATATCGACGGTACAGGTGGCGTATTGCTGCTAGGTACGGATCGCCGTGTCGGCGATGCCATGGTAGCCGGCATGATGATCTCTATGGAAAACAGTCGTACGGATGCCTATGGCGGCGAGCAGCAGATTGATGTCAATGGCTTTATGGTAGGCCCTTACATGGCGTATCAGCTCACACCGGTCTGGTCACTGTATGCCAATTTCAATATCGGACATTTCAACCAGGATCAGGAGCTGTCGACACTTAGCGGCAGTGGCGATGTGCAGCGCTATGCCTTGACCTTGAACGCCGAGGGGCAGTATGCAGTTGATGAGGTTTACCTGCGCCCCAAGATTCTGCTCAGTTATTTGCATAGTAATAACGAAGCATACGAGCTAGAAGGAGCAATCGAGGGGCAGGCGATCCACTTGCGGTTGCCTGAAGACAGTTACAACACTGGCAGCCTGCAACCGTCACTGGAGATCAGTCGGCAAATCAGCTTCAGCAATGGTTCAGTGTTCGTACCCTATGCCGAAGTTGGCATCAGCTATGCGTTTGAGCGACCCGATGCTACAGAACTGTATCTCGCGGGTACGGATGAACCGAGCCGCTTTAGCGGCATGATGCGGCTCGGGGCGCGTACCTTGGTCGGCGAGTCCAGCATGCTGGACTTCAACAGCAGTTACCAAAGTATCGGCACACCTGGGCTGGATGTGTGGGAAGCGGAGGTGCTCTTCTCACATGGATTCTGAGTCCACAGGTCTGCTGCGCTTGCAGCAATGTGAGCTTCGCGTGAAGCTGCTGGCACTACATCCCGCGAGAGTTACCATGCGCACACTTTCCGTTGCCTTTGCCCTCAGTACGTCCCTTGCCCCGCTCATGACTGTGCAGGCTGAGCCGAGTACTGTGCAACCGATCGAGCGGGTGTATGTCAGCCCCGGTGCGTCTGGCAGCATCGAGTCCTCACGCAGCCAGCAGCGCTATGACGTCTACAACGGCACGAGGGTGCCCAGCGACGTCAGCGAGACCCAAGTGTATCGCTACAGCAACGAACAGAACCAGACCAGTGGCGGCTTGCGCCAGAGCATTGAGTACCCGGACGGGCGGGTAATCGAGCAGACACCCGGCCAGAGCACGGATGTGAAGCAGGGCTATCGCCGCTAGTGTTCAGCGCACAAAGTTGCTGGTTTACTACGCGCCGTTATCCATCCTTTCAATGACAAGGACTGCCTGAATGGCCGGAACCAGCCTGCTTGCCCTGCTCGATGACATAGCCAGCGTACTCGACGATGTGTCGGTCATGACCAAACTGGCCGCCAAGAAGACTGCAGGCGTGCTGGGCGATGACCTGGCTCTGAATGCCCAGCAGGTCACAGGGGTGAAGGCCGACCGTGAACTGCCGGTGGTCTGGGCGGTAGCCAAGGGCTCGCTGCGCAACAAGCTGATTCTGGTGCCGGCGGCCTTGCTGATCAGCGCCATCGCTCCCTGGCTGATCACGCCGCTGCTGATGCTCGGTGGGGCATTCCTCTGTTTCGAAGGCTTCGAGAAACTGGCCCACAAGTTTCTCCACAGCGCGGCTGAAACCGAGCAGGCGCACGCCGCCGAAATGGCCGCGCTGCAGGACGAAAACGTCGACCTGCTGACCTTCGAACAGGACAAGATCAAGGGCGCCATCCGTACCGACTTCGTCCTCTCGGCAGAGATCATCGCCATCACCCTCGGCGTAGTCGCCACCAGCAGCCTCAGCCAGCAACTCGCGGTACTGTCGGGCATTGCCCTGCTGATGACGGTCGGGGTCTATGGCTTTGTCGCCGCCATCGTCAAGCTGGATGACGCCGGCCTGTATCTGCTGCAACGACCGTCAGCCTTCAGCCAGCGCATCGGCCGCGGCATCCTGGCCTTCGCGCCCTGGCTGATGAAGAGCCTTTCCGTGGTCGGCACGGCCGCCATGTTCCTGGTCGGCGGCGGCATCCTCAGCCATGGCTGGCCCTGGGCCCACCATGTGATCCAGGCAGCGAGTCAGAACCTGGCCAGCCTCGGCAGCGCAGGGCCTGTGCTCGCCGCCGTCACGCCCAGTCTGCTTGATGGTGTTCTGGGGATCATCGCCGGCGCGGTCTGCCTGCTGCTGGTCAGCCTGGCCAGCAGGCTGTGGCAACAAGTACGTCCCAGCGCCTGATCGCTGTCATCGGCTAGTCGCCCGGCTGTCACGCCCTTGCCACGCGGCTGCGTTGCAATCACCTGAACCACGGGATGAGGGTCGAGCAATGCAGCTATGCGTGATTGGCGCCGGCTATGTCGGACTGGTGACGGCGGCCTGTTTCGCCGAAATGGGCAATCGGGTGATCTGCGTGGAACGCGATAGCACACGTCTTGCGCAACTTCGGGACGGCCATTGCCCGATTCATGAGCCCGGTCTGGACAGTCTGTTACACCAGCACCTGGCCAGCGGACAGCTGAGTTTCAGTGCCAGCCTGCGCGGTTCGGCGCTGCACGCCCAAGTGATCTTCATTGCCGTTGGTACGCCACAACAGGAGGATGGCTCGGCGGACCTGCGCCATGTACTGGCGGTAGCCGATGAGCTGGGCAGGGTGCTGCGCAAGCCCTGCATCGTGGTCAACAAATCCACCGTTCCCGTCGGCAGCGCCGAGCGGGTCGAGCAGCGCATTCGCAGCGGTTTGCAGCAGCGAGGTCTGAGCTTCAGCGTGCCGGTGCTGAGCAATCCGGAGTTTCTCAAGGAAGGCAGCGCCCTGGAGGATTTTACCCGCCCTGACCGGGTAATCATCGGCAGCGACTGTGCGCAGGCTGGCGAAGCCTTGCGCCGCCTGTACGCCCCCTTTGTTCGCAACCACGA
This sequence comes from Pseudomonas fluvialis, assembly GCF_014207935.1. Lineage (GTDB taxonomy): Bacteria > Pseudomonadota > Gammaproteobacteria > Pseudomonadales > Pseudomonadaceae > Aquipseudomonas > Aquipseudomonas fluvialis_A. The sequence continues at coordinate 235,918 of NZ_JACHLL010000006.1, forward strand.
ACGCATCCTGCTGATGCCGCGGCGCGAAGCCGAGTTCAGCAAGTACGCCGCCAATGCCTTTCTCGCCACCAAGATCTCCTTCATCAACGAGATGGCCAGTCTGTGCGCCCGCCTTGGCGTGGATATCGAGCAGGTGCGCCACGGCATTGGCAGTGACCGGCGCATCGGCACGCACTTCATCTATGCGGGTTGCGGCTATGGCGGCTCCTGTTTCCCCAAGGATGTGCGCGCTCTGATCCGCTGCGCCGAACAGCTCGGCATCGAGCCCGGCGTGCTGCGAGCGGTGGAAGCCCGCAATGCGCTGCAGAAAACCCTGCTGTTCCAGGCCCTGCGCGAACACTTCAGTGGCGTCTTGCAGGGGCGGGTCGTGACGCTCTGGGGGCTGTCCTTCAAGCCCGGCACGGACGATTTGCGCGAGGCCCCCAGCCTGGTGTTGCTGGATGCACTGCTGCTCGCCGGCTGTCAGGTACGCGCCTACGATCCGGTTGCCAACGAGGGAGTTGCCAGCCGCTATCCACGCGAGGTCGCCAGCGGCCAGTTGCAGCTGTGCGGCAACGCCCTGGAGGCGGTGGAGGCCAGCGAAGCCTTGATTCTGGTGACCGAGTGGAAGCAGTTCCGCCAACCGGACTTTGCCCGGGTGCGCCATCTGATGCACCGGCCGCTGCTGCTTGATGGCCGCAATCTCTACGACCCTGCAGAGCTGCGCGCCCTGGGTTTTGTCTATCAGGGCGTCGGTCGGGCGACTCAAGGGCATTGTAAGGAAGAGGCCGCCTGATTAGACTGCGCGGCATTTACTCGCCCACCCCTCAAGACAAGGTTTGTCATGATCAAGAAATGCCTGTTCCCGGCTGCTGGTTACGGTACTCGTTTTCTCCCGGCGACCAAGGCCATGCCCAAGGAAATGCTGCCAGTGGTCAACAAACCGCTGATTCAGTATGGGGTAGAGGAGGCTCTGGAGGCCGGTCTGAAAGAGATCGCGATGGTGACCGGCCGCGGCAAGCGCGCCCTGGAAGACCATTTCGACATCAGCTACGAGCTGGAGCACCAGATTCAGGGTACCGACAAGGAGAAATACCTGGTCGGCATCCGTCGTCTTATTGACGAGTGCTCGTTCTCCTACACCCGTCAGGTCGAAATGAAAGGCCTTGGCCATGCCATCCTCTGTGGCCGTCCGCTGATCGGTGACGAACCCTTCGCCGTGGTTCTGGCCGACGACCTGTGCTTCAACCTCGAAGGTGACGGCGTGCTGCAGCAGATGGTTAAGCTGTACAACCAGTTCCGCTGCTCCATCGTGGCCATCCAGGAAGTGCCGCCGGAGGAAACTTCCAAATACGGCGTCATTGCTGGTGAGATGATCCGTGAGGACATCTTCCGGGTGAACAGCATGGTGGAAAAACCCAAGCCGGAAGATGCGCCGTCCAACCTGGCGATCATCGGTCGCTACATTCTCACCCCGGACATCTTCGATCTGATCGAGCAGACCGAACCGGGCAAGGGCGGCGAAATCCAGATCACCGACGCGCTGATGAAGCAGGCCCAGGACGGCTGCGTGATTGCCTACAAGTTCAAGGGCAAGCGCTTCGACTGCGGTGGCGCCGAGGGCTACATCGAGGCGACCAACTTCTGCTACGAAAACCTCTACAAGACCGGCAAGGCCTACTAAGCCAGACGGTTAGGGCAAAGCCACCTGCGGGTGGCTTTGTGCGTTCTAGGGAATGGGCATTTGCTCTGCGCCAGGCCCCAGCGGTTGCCCATAGCTGAACTCGACATAGTTGCCGTTTGGATCACGCAGCCCGCAGTAGTAGCCCACCGGATAGGGTTCGTCACGCGGTGGCCAGATCAGGCATCCCCAGCGGGCGGCCTCGGCGGCAATGGCATCAACGGCCACGCGGCTGTCCACGGCAAAACCGAAATGGCTGTAGTCCGTGGCCGGCAGGTTACGGTCAACGCCGCCTGGCATCATGACCAAGATGAAGCTGTGCTCCTTGCCCGGCTCGCTCATCCAGACGATGCGCGAGCCCTTGCCGGCGCGCTGGTGAATCACCGCCATGCCACAGAAGCGCTCGTAGAAAGCAATGCAGGCGTCCAGATCGGCGACATGCAAGGCGATGTGGGTGAGGGTGGGGCGCATGACGTTCCTCCACAACATTCGGCACAAGCCCGATTATCGGCAGCCAGGCGCAACTTGAGTATGCTGGCGTCCTGACTCAGGAGAATAGCCATGTCCTTTGATTTCGATCTGCTGGTAATAGGTGCCGGCTCCGGTGGCGTCCGCGCCGCACGTTTCGCCGCTGGCTTTGGTGCCCGCGTGGCCATCGTCGAGAGCCGCTACCTGGGCGGCACCTGCGTCAACGTAGGCTGCGTACCGAAAAAGTTGCTGGTGTACGGTGCCCATTACCACGAGGACTTTACCCAGGCAGCCGGGTTTGGCTGGACGCTTAGCGAGCAGCAGTTCGACTGGGCGACCCTGATTGCCAACAAGAACCGCGAAATCGAGCGCCTCAACGGCATATACCGCAATCTACTGGTGGGCAGCGGCGTGACCCTGCTGGAAGGCCATGGCCGCCTGCGCGATGAGCACAGCGTTGAGGTGGCGGGGCAGGTCTACCGGGCCCGGCATATCCTCATCGCAACCGGAGGCTGGCCACAAATCCCGGATATTCCCGGCAAGGAACTGGCCATCACCTCGAATGAGGCCTTCTTCCTGCCGGCACTGCCCAGGCGTGTACTGGTGGTTGGCGGCGGCTATATCGCCGTCGAATTCGCCTCGATCTTCCAGGGGCTGGGCGCCCGGACGTCGCTGCTCTATCGCGGCGAGCTGTTCCTGCGCGGTTTTGATCAGTCCGTGCGCCTGCACCTCAAGGAGGAACTGAGCAAGAAGGGCCTCGACCTGCAGTTCAACAGCGATATCCGCCGGATCGAGCGCCAGGCTGATGGCAGCCTGCTGGCTACCCTGAATGATGGCCGTGAGTTGGCAACCGACTGTGTGTTCTACGCCACCGGGCGCAGGCCGATGCTGGATGATCTGGGGCTGGAAAATGTCGATATCCAACTGGATGCCCGTGGCTTCATTCAGGTCAACGAACGCTATGAAACCAGCACACCATCGATTCTCGCCCTGGGCGATGTGATCGGCGGCATGGCCCTCACGCCGGTTGCCCTTGCCGAAGGCATGGCGGTGGCCAGGCGACTGTTCAAACCCGAGGAATACCGCCCGGTGGACTACCAGAACATTCCCACGGCGGTATTCAGCCTACCCAATGTGGCCACCGTGGGACTCACCGAGGAACAGGCCAGGGCTGCCGGTCATACACTGAACATCTACGAAAGCCGCTTCCGTCCCATGAAGCTGACGCTCACCGACTGCCAGGAGCGCAGCCTGATGAAACTGGTGGTGGATGCCGAAACGGACCGCGTACTGGGCTGCCATATGGTCGGTGGCGAGGCCGGAGAAATCCTCCAGGGCATTGCCATCGCCATCAAGGCCGGTGCCACCAAGCGGATTTTCGACGAAACCATCGGCATCCACCCGACGGCTGCGGAAGAGTTTGTTACCATGCGCGCCCCCATTTAGGGCAAAGCTGACTCATGGAACAACTTTTCTATCTCTCCGACCTGTTTGGCGTCGCGGTATTCGCCATTACCGGCGCGCTGATGGCCGGGCGCAAGTCCATGGACCTGTTCGGCGTGCTGGTGATTGCCATCGTCACCGCCCTGGGCGGCGGCACACTGCGCGACGTCATCCTCGACAACCACCCGGTGAGCTGGATTCGCAACGACACCTACATCCTGGTGGCTTCGCTGGCGGCTATCGGTACCGTGGTCTGGGTGCGTCTGACGCAGCCGATCCATGACAAGGGCCTGCTGCTGGCCGATGCCTTCGGCCTGGCGGTGTTTACCGTGATCGGCACCGAGGTCGCCATGCGCCACGAGGTGCCGCACAGTACTGCCGTGATCATGGGGGTGATGACCGGTGTTGCCGGCGGGGTAATGCGCGATGTGATCTGCAACGAGATCCCGATGATCTTTCGCAAGGAAATCTACGCCACCGCCTGCATCCTCGGCTCGGTAGTTTTCATTACGCTCAGGGAACTGGAGCTGACGCACTGGCTGGCCACCGGCCTGTCGATGCTGGTGGTGCTGCTTGCCCGCCTGGCCGCGCTGCGCTGGCAACTGTCGCTGCCCCGTTTTCATCTGCTCGACCGCGACTGACCTGGCGAGAGGGAGAGGGCGGTGAGGACACCCACCGCCCGGATCATCAGTGGCCCTGATGCTCGTGCTGTGCCGGCGCCGCCTCGACGTTGACGGTCACCTCGACCTTGCCAGCCTTCTCGAACTGCAGGGTCAGCGGGAAGCTGTCGCCAGCCTTGAGCGGTTGCTTCAGGTCAAACAGCATCACGTGATTGCCACCCGGCACAAATTCGGTCATGCCATGGGCCGGGATGCTCGCCGAATCGATCTTCTGCATGCGCATTACTTCGCCCATGTGGATATGGGTATGCAGTTCAGCCTTGCCGGCCACCGGCGTGCTGGCACCCAGCAGTCGATCCTCCTGCGCACCGTGGTTGTGCAGGGTGAAGAAGGCCGCGCTGGTCGCCGACGTCGGCGGCAGCTCGCGGGCCCAGGGATGGTCGATCATCAGATCGCCGGCCCTGAACTCGTGGGCCAGGGTAAGGGTGGACAACGACAGCAGCACGGCGCTGGCAAGCAGATGACGCAACATGGACGGCTCCTTGAAAGTGCGAACCGGCACCTTAGCACGAGCCCGTGCCCACCAGCAGCGCTGAGCTGCCGCGCGACAGGGTGACGCAGATAAATCAGCGCCTCAGAACGGCCGCCCAAGGTAGAAATAGAGGCTGCTGTTGCCGTCGTCGGCGCGACCATAGCCCAGGTAAAGCGGGCCGATCGGGCTGTCGGTGCCGATGAACAGGCTGTTGGACAGTATCCAGTCGTCGCTGTTGCTCTTGACCAGCGGTTCGCCCATGCGCCCGACCTCCATCGAGATGCCACCGTAGGCGCCTTCCAGCACCGTGCCCTGCATGATGCGGTGGTAGTACATGACGCGGCCGAACTGCAGGTCCGCGCCGAGCAACTGGCCCGGAGCATAGCCGGACTGACGCAGAAAGCCGCCCCACTGGAATTGCTCGTAGTTGGGCAGCGGCTCGTCACCCAGCTTGTCGGCAGCGAACAGGGCGAAGTTGAAGGTGTGCGAATCGAAGGAAATGGCCGAGGTCAGCTCGCCCGACCACTTGGTGTATTCCTCTTCCGCACCGAGCGCCTGCTGCGAGTCGAACACATTGATCTGGCTGCGCCAGCCGGAACGGGGGAAGTTGGCGCTGTCGATCTGGTCGAGGCGCAGGCGGGCGGTGAGGGCGCCGGCCTGCAGGCGCTTGTCCAGGGGTTCCAGATAGTCGGGGCCGCTGTCCAGGCTGGGGCTGACCTGGCCGGTGACCAGACCCAACCTTAGCTCGCCGTAGCGGTTGAACTGGCTGCCGACGTCGACCCCGACCAGGGTCGAGAACATGTCGTAGGTGCCGATGCGCCGTTCATCGTCATAGAGGTCGGCACTGCGCTGGGTGATGGCCAGATGTGGGGCAACAAACAACGGATTGCCGGCACTCAGCGGCTGATACCACTCGCTCTGCCAACTGGTGGTCTGGCCGATTTGCACATCGTTGCGCCACTCGGCACCGCGCTCGTTGAGCCAGGTCTGACGGTGGCTGCCGAGCAGGTTGAAGGACGAATCACCGTCGAAATCACTGGACAGGCCCAGGCCGAAGCGCAGGTAGTTCGGTCCCCAGGTCTTTTCGGCGGCATTGATGGCCAGCACGCGCTTGCCATCCTCCTCCAGCACCCGGTAGCTGACATGCTCGAAGTCGCCGGTGCCGTACAGTCGGCGCATGTCCTTGTCGAGCACGGCTTGGTCGACGGGCTTGCCGGGCTGGGTGTCGACAAGGCCAACCAGGGCTTGCGGGTTGACCCGCTGGAGGTTGTCGAAGCGGATTTCATCGACCACCAGTTGCTCCGCCGGCGCGTGGTTCATCTGCTGCTGGCGCAAGGCGGCATACTCGGCTGGCGGCAGGGCCAGCTGGCGCAGGCGTTGCTCCATCTTGCGCGCGGCGGCCTCGCCCAGCGGGGCGATTTGCGGCAGGGCGTCGAAGTCGCCGGTCGAGTAATCGCCCAGTTCCGGCGAGATCAGGATGTCCTGGGGCTGCAGGTTGGCCAAAGAGGCCTGCACGTTCTGCTCGGTGAGGATACTGAGCATTTGCCCGGACACGCCGAGGATGCCGTTGAGCTGCTCACGCTTGAGCAGCGGGGTGCCGACGTTGACCGCGATGATCACGTCGGCGCCCATCTGGCGCGCGGTCTCGACCGGCAGGTTACTGGTCAGCATGCCATCGACCAGCATCATCCCGTTGAACTCGGCCGGTGCCACGGCGCCCGGTACCGACATGCTGGCGCGCATCACGTTGGCCAGCTCACCTTCCTTGAACACCACGGCCTGGCCGGTGACCAGGTCGGTGGCTACCGCGCGGTAAGGAATCGGCAGGCGGTCGAAATGCTGGTAGCCCTTGGTCTTGCTCAACTGGCGCAGGACGGTTTCCAGCTGCACGCCGGTGACGATGCCCTTGCCCATCTTGACCTCGCCCTTGCTCAGGCCAACCTCGGGCGTGAAGAGGATGTCGTAGTCGTCCTGCTTGCGCCGCATGGACAGTTCCTGGCGCGGCGGCTCCTCCTTGAACAGCAGCTCGGTGGATATGCTGCCGAGGATCACGTCCATCTCCGGCAGGGTGGTGCCGGTGGCATAGGCGGCACCTACCAGCGAACCCATGCTGGTGCCGGCGATGCAGTGCACCGGCACGCGGTATTCCTCCAGCACCCTGAGTACACCAACATGGGCGGCGCCGCGGGCACCACCACCGGACAGCACCAGGCAGATGCGCGGACGCTTGCCCGGCTCATCAGTCGCCGAGTTGCTGGCAGCCGCCGGGGTAGCGGGCAGGGCAGCGCTGGCGAGCAGCCACAGGGCAAGAAAACGGGGCATACGGGTCATGATTGGCCTTGGTGCGGTCATCAGGGTTGGCGGATAAGGTGCGAGAACTCCACAGAGTCCTGGGCAGCCTGGGCCTTGTCATTGATCAGGGCTTCACGCTGCAGCTCGGAGAAGGGCCGCTGGCCATCCTGCAGGCGACCCTGTTCGTACAGGTACTGCGGGACATGGCCGCTGGCCAGAAGCTTCCAGCTGAAGGGCAGGTGCTGCTCGTTGACCTGACTGCTCATCCAGATGCTGGTGGTGCAGTTGGTGGTCAGGGTGTTGTAGAACTCAGGGCGCTCATGCAGCTGGTTGATCCGCTCGACATAGGCCATGAACAGCCGCCGGCCGTTTTCCAGCGGAGCCTGCAGACGGTAGAGATAAACCTGCTCCGGCGGATTGTGCCGATGGTTGGTGCGCAGGCCGATGACATCACGCTCGTCAGCCACCACGTAATACAGCTCGTACTGGCGGAAAAACCCATTGATGGTCGAGTAACTTTCACCGACTTCCTTGCGCGTTTCGATGGACACAGCCACGTGCTGACCATCGGCGAAGGCGAAGCTGAGAAATACATGGGCGATCGACGGGCCCATCCAGTAGGTGGCGATCAGATCGACTCCGACCAACTGATCCAGATCGACCTGCTTGTCGTAGTACGCAGGGGTGTAGTCGTACTCGCTGCGATACTGAAAGTTGCGCACGTTGTGCAGGGTGATGCGATTGCCTTCGACAGTAGCCGAGGGCAACACCGCCACATCGCTTTGCCATTGGCGCTCGTTGGACGGTTCCAGGGACTGCCACCACAGCAGCCAGGCTCCAGCTGTCACCAGCAGCAGACCGGCAACAATGAGCCGACCGCGGCTCAACCACAGGCGGGTAATAGCCAGCAGGCCCAGCGCAACCAGGCACGCGGCCAGCGTGGCACTCAGGCGCCCGTGTGGACCGGCGATCAGCAATGCCGCCGCACCCCAGGCAGTCAGCGCGGCCAGAACCAGTGCCAGCAGCAGTTTTCCGATTATCATCATGGTGATCGCAAACCTAAGGAGATCAAAGCATGGCGCTAACGCTATCAGCCAGACAGGGTAACGACGTCATGCTATGGGGGGAAGCAATCAGCGGCAAAGCCAGCGCTGTGGAATCTGTTCACCAGTGCTCTACATAATATTTAACATAATATTGATTATGCGAACTTATCTATGGCGCGACCTACAGTCAGGTACAAGCTTGCGGCTGCAGATCGCTCACGTGGCAAACCTCGGGCAAAATACCACCTTGCCCATTCCATCACCGCCAGAATCCAGGAAACCGCAATGAGAGCCGTACGCGACGATGACGATTTCAACGACTTTGACGAAGTCCGGCCGCGTGTGACACCGCTGCAACGACAAAGACGACTGGCATTCGAGATCGCGCTGGGCATCTGGCTGGGTGGCGTTTCGTTGGCTGCGACGGCAGCCGGCCTGTGGCTGGCGCTGGGTCAACTGGCACTCGGCACCCTCAGTCTTGGCTGATCACGAAACTCAGCAATGGCGTATCGCCTGAGCCGTCGAATAAAGACCAGCCGCGCGCGTTAGCGCCAGGTACTGCTCATAGTTGTAAGTCGGCCCGTCTACGCAGGCGTAGCTGGCGCCGATATGGCAATGACCGCACAAGCCCGCGCCACAATGCATACGTCGCTCCAGCGATAGCCAGATATGCACGGCCGGCACGCCACGTTTGAGGCAATGCTCGGCGCTGGCCAGCATCAGCGGCTCCGGGCCGCAGCACAGCACTGCATCCGGGATGTTTTGGCCCAGTAGCTCGTCCAGGTGCGCCACTGGCGAGCCGCTGCGCTCACCGGGCGAGGCGACATCGCAGGTTTCCAGGTAATCAAGATCCAGACGCCAGCGCGCGCGTTCGCGGGCCAGCACCTGGGCGCCGGGATGACGAGCGCCGTAGATCACCTGCAGGCGAGCTGCGTTGTCGCGCGCCGCGTCGATCAACCCGGCCAGCGGCGCCAGACCGCAGCCACCGGCGATCACCAGCACGTGGCGTCCGGTCAGGTCATGCGGCCAGCCTCGGCCCAGCGGTCCGCGATAGCCCAGTACGCTGCCGATCTGCAGCTCGAACAGCGCCTCGGTCAGTTGTCCGGTACGCCGGACCAGCGCGGAGAAACGGCCCTCTGCATCCGGGGCGCGCACATAGGTGAATGGCGCCTCGCCATGCCCAGGCACGGCCAGCATGAAGAACTGTCCAGGTTGCGCGGCCAGGTCGGTTGCCTGCGGATCGACCAGGCGCAGCTGGAAGTGCCGGGCATCCTCGCCATCGGCATAGGCGTCTTCCAGAATCATCGGGCGCGGGGTCGAATCGATCATGGCCGGCTTATCCTCGTCATCACGCCGTGGGCACCGATGCTCCCCGGACAGACCACGTCGCAGCGGCCGCAGCCGACGCAGCCATAGGCGCCGAAGCGCTCGGCGAAAGCCGTGCCGAACTTGTGGTACCAGAAGCGCTGCACGCGCTGGCCGGCCGTGGCCGCCGGGTTGTGGCTGCTGGCCTCCTTCTGGAAGCCCGTGTACAGACAGGAATCCCACACGCGCTCATGCAGCAGCGCACCGCCCTCCTCGCGCTGTTCCAGTGGCGCGTAGCAGGAGCAGGTCGGGCACACCGAGGTGCAGCCGGAACAGCCCAGGCAGCGCAGGCCTAGCGCTTCCCAGCGCTCAGGCTCGACGCTGGCCGCCTGGATGGCCGCGATACCGGCGGTGATCTCGGCCTGGGCACCCTGCTCCGCCCGCACCTGGGCCAGATCCGCGTCGCGCTCGGCGGTCCAGTCCTCAGGGGCCTGTGGCAAGGCCAGCGCGGCAATGGCCTCGGCGCCGGCCTGGCTGGCTACCAGCAGAGTCCAGCCGCCGTGCCCATTGCGGCGCAGGATCAGATCGGCCTGGGTCTGATTCACCAGCGGGCTGCCGCCCACCGCGGTGCAGAAACCGCCGGCGCAGCTGTGGCCGCAGTCGTAGCCGACCAGCAGGGTCTGCCGGCGACGCCGCTGATAATGCTCGTCCTGGGCGAAGAACTGGTCCTGGTAGGCCAGCGCTCGCAGATCGCAGGCCGAGACGCCGAACAGCACCTTCGGCTCGATCTCCGGCAGGCAGCCGTAGAAGGTGCCGCCGTCGAAGCGAAACAGCGCCTCGCGCTCGGCGAAGAACAGCGGCTTGGCCGAGGTCAGCGGCGGACGCGGTGGCGGCTCGAAGGGCAGCCCATCGCCGGCCGCAAGATTCTGCCAGTGCCAGCCACCCTGCCCGTCGGCCCGCATCTCCTGCACCTCACGGCCTTGCGCCAGGTGGGCGCGCAGGCGCTCGGGGCTGTCCAACTTATGGGCGGCGAGCATGAGCGCCCTCCTCTTTGGCCTGCTCATCGACAGCCTCCAGCGCCACGGCGCAGGCCTTGAGCTCGGGCATGCGGGTGATGGGGTCCTGGGCGTCGTTGGTCAGCAGATTGCACGGCGCTTCGCGAAAGTGATACGGCATGGCCAGGGTGCCGGGCGCCAGGTCGTCGGACAGCTCCAGCCGGGTGATCAGCTCGCCGCGCCGCGAACTCACCCTGACCCGTTGATGCTGCGCCAACCCCAGCCTGACCGCATCCGCAGGATGGATAAACAGCAACCCGGCCGGTGTCTCGCGCTCCAGCAGCGGCGATTTGCGGGTCATCGAGCCGCAGCCGTAGTGAAAATGCAGGCGGTGGGTGGTGAACCAGAACGGATAGTCCGCATCCGGGCATTCGGCTGGTGCCACGCAGCTGACCGGCAGCAGCCGCGCGCGGCCCAGCGGAAAGCTGTGCTGATGGAGGATCGGGCTGCCCTGTGGGTGCTCGGCATCGCAGGGCCACTGCAGGCCGTGGTGCGTATCCAGCGCGGCGTAGCTCATGGCGGAGAAGATCGGCGACAGGCTCGCCATTTCGTCGAACACTGCTTCGGCGCTCTGCCACTCAAAGCCAGTGTGGCCAAGGCGGCGGGCCAGCTCACCGAGTATCTGCCAGTCGCAGCGTGCCTGCCCCGGCGGCGGCAGCGCGCGGCGGATGCGCTGCACGCGGCGTTCGCAGTTGCTGAAGGTGCCGTCCTTCTCGGCGAAGCTCGCTGCCGGCAGGATCACATCGGCTAACTTCGCCGTCTCGGTCAGGTGCATCTCGATCACCACCAGGCAGTCCAACTGGGCCAGGGCATGGGCCACCTGATTGCGGTCCGGGTCAGTCTGCACCGGGTCCTCGCCCAGAATCATCAGGCAGCCGAACTGGCCGGCCGCCGCGGCCTTGGTCATGCCCAGCGAGGTCATCCCCGGCGTCTCGGGCATTGCACAGCCCCAGGCGTCAGCGAACTTGGCGCGCACAGACGCGTCCGCGACCTTTTGATAACCGGGAAACACGTCCGGCAGGCAGCCCATGTCGCAGGCGCCCTGCACGTTGTTCTGCCCGCGCAGCGGATTGATGCCGGTGCCGGGTCGGCCGACCTGGCCGCAGACCAGCGCCAGGTTGGACACGGCGATGACGTTGTTGGTCCCGCTCTGGAACTGAGTGATGCCCATGCCGTAGGCGATGAAGGCCGCCTTCGACTGGCTGTACAGACGCGCCAGCTTGATCAGCTGTTCCACCGGCACGCCGGTTTCGCGGCTGGTCTGCTCAGGCGTGATGCCGGCCAGGTGGCGGCTCAGCGGCTCGATATCCTCGCAGCGTTTGGCGAGGAAGGCCCTGTTCTCCCAGCCATTGTCGAGGATGATCTGCACCAGCCCGTTGAGCAGCGCGATATTGCTGCCCAGGCGCAGTTGCAGGTGCATGTCGGCCAGTCGCGCCAGGCGTGTCTTGCGCGGGTCGATCACCACCAGCCTGGCGCCACGGGCCTGGGCCCTGAGCATGCGCGCGCCGATCATCGCGTGGTTCTCGGTGACGTCGGCGCCTATCACCAGGATCAGCTCGGCCTCGTCGAGGTCGGCGATGCTGTTGGTCATCGCCCCCGAACCCAGGGTGCGCGACAGCCCCGCCACCGAGGGGCTGTGGCAGATGCGCGCGCAGTGATCGATGTTGTGGGTGCCAAGCACGGCGCGGGCGAATTTCTGCGCCGCGTAGTTGTCCTCGTTGCTCGCCCGGGCGCAGCTGATCACCCCGACGCCCAGTGGGCCGTAGGTTTCCAGCGACGTGCGCAACGCCTCGGCCACCCGTGTCAGGGCCTCGTCCCAGCCGGCCGGGCGCAGCTCTCCATGCTCGCGCACCAGCGGCGTGGTGATGCGTCCAACGGGGTCGACCGCATAGGCATTGGACCAGCCCTTGGCGCACAGCTGGCCCTGGCTCACCGGATGCCCGGCCTGCGGCTCGACCCCGATCACCCGCCCGCCCTCGACGCGCAGGCCGACGCCACAGCCAACGCCGCAATAGGCACAGATGCTCGGCACTGTATGCATGAAGGGTCCCCCGAAGCCTGGTATTCAAGCTAGCCCCACCCCGGCAATCCGGGCCTGATGCAGGTCAAGCCGGAGCGCAATCCGTTATGGCAAGAAGCCTAGGCGTAAAGCCATGAACATGCGCCTGACGCAGGCGGACAGCTATTGGCAATAGCCTGTCTGCCGCCCGATCGGAAGCGGCCTGCCGAGTAACTCGTACAGACTGACCTGGCTGGTCGTTGCTCACCAGGGCATGGGCCCGGCAGAATGCCGGCATGGCGTGTTGTCGCCCACTCAAGGATCTCCGCCGCTGATGATCAGCCGCGATGAAGGAAGCTCGATCATGCGCAAATTACTGCACGCGTCTGTTGTCCCTTGGCTGGCTCTGCTGTTCTGCCTCTCAGGCTGGAGCCCGGCGCTGCTGGCGGACGAAGCATTCACGGCTGACGAGGCCGAGCCGCACGCCGTCGCGCTGGAAGTCGCCAACCGCACCATCCTGGTGTTCCGCAGCAACCTGCTGGCTGAAACACCGGCGTTACGCGCAGCGCGGGCGCGCTCAGTGATCAACGAAGTGCTCGATGAGAGCGCCAACCTGTCGGTCAGCCTGCAGCCGATGCAGGACAACTTCATCGTGCTGCTGGGGGGACGAAGGGCCTTTATCGTCTCCGCCGCGGACACCGACCCGCTGGAACACGACTCTACCCAGGCAGCGGCAGAAGCCGCCGCTGAAAACCTGCGCCTGGTCGTGGCGGAAACCCAGGAGAGCCGTGACCTGCGCTTCATGCTCACCGCGGCGGCCTATTCAGGCATTGCCACGCTGATTTTCGCCTTTCTGATCCGCCTGATCTACTTCATCCGTGCCCGCGTGCTGCAGGCCCTGCCGGGACTGATGCAGCGTCACACCCAGGCACTCAAGGTAGGCACCACCCAGGTGGTCGATGCCAACCAGTTGTTTCCGCTGGTCACCCGCAGCCTGCACGCCCTGCGCTGGATGCTGATGTTGCTGCTGGGCTACGAGTGGCTGAGTTTTGTCATGTCGCGTTTTCCCTATACGCGGCCATGGGGCGAGAGCCTCAACAGCTACCTGCTGCAGGTTGCTGCCTATCTGTTCGATGGCGTGGTGAGTGCCTTGCCGGGCCTGGGCATTGCCGTGGCCATTTTCTTCATTGCCCGCGGGGTGAGCGGCTTTGTGCAGCGCCTGCTCAAGCGCATGGCGGCCCCCGGCAACAGCGATGCCTGGCTCAATGGAGAAACCCTGCAACCCACCCGGCGCCTGACCTCCCTGGCAATCTGGCTGTTTGCCCTGGCGATGGCCTACCCGTATCTGCCCGGCGCCGGCACCGAGGCCTTCAAGGGGCTGTCGGTTCTGATCGGCCTGATGATTTCCCTCGGTGCCTCCAGTGTCGTCGGCCAGGCAGCCTCGGGCTTGATCCTGACCTACACACGAACCCTGCGCCCAGGCGAGTATGTAAGGGTCGGCGAGCATGAGGGCACCGTCACCGAAGTCGGCATGTTCACCACCCGTATCCGTACCGGCGTTGGCGAGGTACTCACCATCCCCAACTCGATGATTACCGGCACTGTGACCAAGAACTACTCACGTGCCGTAGCCGGCGCCGGCCACCTGCTCGACACCAGCGTCACCATCGGCTACGACACGCCCTGGCGCCAGGTGGAGGCCATGCTTCTGGAAGCGGCGCGCCGGACCGATGGTCTGCTCGGCACACCCACGCCACGGGTGCTGCAAACCGCCCTGTCGGACTACTACCCGGAATACCGCCTGGTTGTTCACGTCTCAGCCACGCAGAAGCAGCCCCGTCCGGAGCTGCTCTCGGCCCTGCATGCCAATATCCAGGACGTGTTCAACGAGTACGGGGTACAGATCATGTCGCCGCACTACATCGCCGACCCCAAGGACACCAAGTGGGTTCCACCTGAGCAGTGGTACGCCGAACCGGCCCGACGTGACACACCGAACAGCTGATGCCCTAGCCACCGACTCAAGGAGTCCCGATGAATCCCCATCTTGCCCCGGTCGACCTGGCCAAGGCCTACCGTTTGGTCAATCACGGCCCGACCGTGCTGGTGTCCGCCCGGCATGCCGGGGTGGACAACGTGATGGCCGCGGCCTGGTGCTGCGCGCTGGATTTCGATCCGCCCAAGCTGACGGTGGTGCTGGACAAGAGCACCAGCACCCGCGAGCTGATCGAGGGCAGCGGGCGCTTCGCGGTGCAGGTGCCGACCGTGGCGCAGCTGCAGCTGGTCAACGCCGTCGGCAACCACAGCCTGCGCGAGGCGCCGGACAAGCTGGCCCAGGCCGGCGTCGAGCTGTTCGAACTGTCCGATCAGCCCGTGCCACTGGTGGCCGGCTGCTCGGCCTGGCTGGTGTGCGATCTGATCAACGAGCCGCACAACCAGGACAGCTATGACCTGTTTATCGGCGAGGTGGTCGGTGCCTGGGCCGACGACCGGGTGTTTCGCGACGGTCGCTGGCACTTCGAGGACGCAGACCCGGCCTGGCGCAGCCTGCACCATGTGGCCGGCGGGCACTTCTATGCCATCGGCGAGGCCCTCAAGGCCTAGACGCTGCCTCCTCTCCCGCCTGCCAGCCGCCGCCGAGCGCGGTGATCAACTGGGCACTGGCCAGCAGGCGGTTGCCTTTGAGGCTCAGCCAGTTGCGTTCGCTGTCCAGCGCGCTGGCCTGCAGGCTGACCACCGCGTTGTAGTCCACGGTGCCGGCCTTGTACTGGTTTTCCACCAGGCGCAGGGCCTCGCGCGCCGACTCCAGAGCCTGCTCGCGGGCCGCCAGCTCGCGGGTGTAGACATCCAGCTGCACCAGATAATCCTCGACCTCGCGGAAGCCGGTCAGCACCGTCTGCCGGTAATCGGCCACGCTGATGTCATAGGCCGCCTCGGCCTGCTCCACCTGGGAGCGGATCAGCCCGCCGTCGAACAGCACCGTGGCAAAACTCGGTCCGATCGACCAGAAGCGGTTGGGCATACTGAACCAGTCGTCCAGACCGCCATTGCGGTAGCCGCCACTGGCGCTCAGGGTCAGGTCCGGATACCAGGCGGCTTCGGCCACACCGATCTGCGCATTGGCGCTCATCACCCGGCGCTCGGCGGCGGCGATGTCTGGACGACGCTCCAGCAGGCGTGACGGCACGCTGGCCGGCACCACCGGCAAGTCAGGCACCCCGGCGCGCGGCGCCAGGCTCAGCTCGCTGGGCGCCACGCCGATCAGCACCGCGATGGCATGCTCGAACTGGGCACGCTGGTATTCGAGGTCGATCAGCTGCGCGCGGGTGCCGTGCAGCTGGCTTTGCGCCTGGCTGACATCCGACTTGGGGACGATACCGGCGTTGTACTGGTTTTCCGTCAGTTTGAGCGAGCGCTCGTAGGCTGCCAGCGTGGCTTCGAGCAGGCGTTTCTGTTCGTCCAGCACACGCAGCTGCAGGTAGCTCTGCACCAGCTGGCTCTGCTGGCTGAGGCGCACGGCGGCGAGATCGGCCGCGCTGGCCTCCAGGCTGGCCTGATCGGCCTCCAGCTGGCGACGCAGCTTGCCCCACAGGTCCAGTTCCCAGCTCACGCCCAGGCTGGCCTCGTAGGTCTTGGACACCGAGGCGGCGTTGGCGCCACTGACACTCACCCCTTCGGTGGTGCCGATGGTGCTGCTGCCGCCGCCCTGCCCCGCGCGGCTGACGCCGGTGTCCAGGCCGATCTGCGGCAGGAAGCCGGCACGCGCACCACGCACGATGGCCTGGGCCTGGCGGTAGCTGGCGGCGGCGCTGGCCAGGCTCTGGTTGTTGGCGTTGAGGCGTTCGATCAGGGCGCCGAGCTCGGCATCGCCATACAGGCTCCACCAGTTCTGCGGCATCTGCGCGGCCGGCTCGGCCACCTTCCAGCCGGCCACCTGTTTGAACGACTCGGGCGTGTTGAGTGCCGGCGCCTGGTAATCAGGACCAACGGTGCAGGCGCTCAGCAGCAGGCTGAGGGCGATGAAGCTGAGACGATGGCTGTGGCGGTTCATAGCGGCGTTTCCAGGGCGGCATCGCTGCGGACGCCGCGCCATTGATTGAAGCGATGACGCAGACGGTCAAGGCACAGGTAGACCACCGGCGTCGTGTAAAGCGTGAGGATCTGACTGAGGATCAGCCCGCCGACGATGGTCAGGCCCAGCGGCTGGCGCATCTCAGCACCCTCGGCCCCACCGATCAGCAGCGGCACGGCACCGAGAATGGCGGCCAGGGTGGTCATCAGGATCGGCCGGAAGCGCAGCAGGCAGGCCTCGCGGATCGAGGCCAGCGGGCTCATGCCCTGCTGGCGCTCCAGCTGCAGCGCCAGGTCGATCATCAGGATGGCGTTTTTCTTGACGATGCCGATCAACAGGAACAAGCCGAGCAGGGAAATCAGGCTGAACTCGCCGCCGACCAGCAGGATCGCCAGCAGCGCACCGACCCCGGCCGAAGGCAGCGTGGAGAGAATGGTCAGCGGGTGAATGTAGCTCTCGTAGAGGATGCCCAGCACGATATACACCACCAGCAGCGCGCCGAGGATCATCAGCGGCTGTTGCTGCTGCGTCTGCTGGAAGGCATCGCCGCTGCCGCCCATGCGCCCCTGCACCTCGCTGGGCATGCCGATGGCTGCCACGGCGCGGTCGATGGCAAGAGTGGCCTGATCCAGGCTGACACCTTCAGCCAGATCGAAGGAAAGGCTCTCTGCCGCAAACTGGCCATCGTGGTTGACGCGGTCCTCTTCCAGCGAGGTCTCGAAGCGGGTGAAGGCCGCTAGCGGCACGCGCTGCCCGCTGCCAGTGATCACCTGCAGGTCGCGCAGCACGCTGGGGTCCTGATTGAAGCGCTGCTCTACCTCCAGCACCACCTTGTACTGGTTGAGGCTCTGGTAGATGGTCGAGATCTGCCGCTGGCTGAAGGCATTGTTCAGCAGAGTGGTCAGCGTGGCCATGTCCACGCCCAAGCGCTGGGCCGCGGCGCGATCGACCTGAAGACGCACCTGCTGGGCACCCTCGCCTTCGTTGGCGTCGATGGCGGTCAGCTCCGGCAGTTCCTTGAAGGCCTGAGCAAGCTTGGGCAGCCAGATGCGCAGATCGTCCAGATCGGTGGCCAGCAGGCTGTACTCGTAGGCCGAACTGCGTTGCTCGCGGCCACCACCACGGCCGAACATCATGTCCTGGTCGGCCATGAGGAACAGCTGACCGCCCGGCACGCGGGGCATCTCGCGGCGCAGGCGGTCGACCACGGCCTGCGCCGGCGCCCGCTCGCTGCGCGGCTTGAGGCGCACGATCATGAAGGCATTGTTGATGCCGCCGTTGCCGCCGATAAAGCCGGCCACGCTTTCCACATCCGGGTCTTTGAGCACGGCGCGGCGGAAGATTTCCATCTTCGGCTGCATGACCTGGAACGACAGACCATCGTCGCCGCGGATGAAACCGATCAGCTGACCGGTGTCCTGGGTCGGCAGGAAGGTCTTGGGCACCAGCACGAACAGCCCGACATTCAGGGCGATGGTTGCCAAGAGGCTGGCCAGGGTCAGGCGCGGATGACGCAGAGCCCAGCCCAGGCTCCGCCGATACGCCTCCAGCACTCGTGCCTGCAGACGCTGCCCGGCCTGTTGCAGGCGGTTGCCGGGACCGGCCTGGTGCGGCTTGAGCCAGCGCGCGCAGAGCATCGGCGTCAGGGTCAGGGATACCAGCAGCGACACGATGATGGCGGCGGCCAGCGTCAGGGAGAACTCACGGAACATCTGGTTGACGATGCCGCCCATGAACAGGATGGAGATGAACACCACCACCAGCGACAGGTTCATCGACAGCAGGGTGAAGCCGACCTCGCGGGTGCCCTTGAGCGCGGCGGCCAGCGGCGGCTCGCCGTTGTCGATATGCCGGGCGATGTTCTCCAGCACCACGATGGCATCGTCCACCACCAGGCCCGCGGCGAGGATCAGCGCCATCAGCGACAGCACGTTGAGCGAGAAGCCGCCCAGGTACATCACCGCAAAGGTGCCGATCAGCGACACCGGCACCGCCAGCGCCGGAATCAGCGCGCTGCGCCAGTTACCGAGGAAAGCCAGCACCAGCAGGATCACCAGGCCGACGGCAATCAGCAGGGTGCGCTCGGCCTCGTGCAGGGTGGCGCGGATCACCGGCGAGCGGTCCATGGCCACGTTCAGCTCGACGCTGGCCGGCAGCACCGCCTGCAGGGCCGGCAACTGGGCGCGGATCTGCTCGATGGTCTGGATGATGTTGGCGCCAGCCTGACGGTTGATCACCAGCAGTACCGCCGATTCATCGTTGAAGAAACCGCTGTTGTAACGGTCCTCGACGCTGTCCTCGACCTTGGCCACATCGGACAGGCGCAGGCTGCGACCGTCCTGGTAGCGGATCAGCAGCGGCAGGTAGTCGGCGGCCTTGCTCAGTTGATCGTTGGCCTGCACCTGCCACTGCTGCGCGCCGTTCTCGACAAAGCCCTTGGGCCGGCGCTGGTTGGCGGCGCTGATGGTCTGGCGTACCTCATCCAGCGACACGCCGTACTGCTCCAGCTGCTGCGCCTGCAACTGCACGCGCACCGCCGGCAGTGAGCTGCCGCCAATCTGCACTTCGCCCACGCCATTCACCTGGGCCAGGCTCTGCGCCAGGATGGTCGAGGCCAAGTCGTACAGGCGGCTCTTGTCCAGCTCCTTGGACGTCAGCGAGAGCACCATGATCGGCGCCTGCGACGGATTGACCTTCTTGTAGGTGGGCATGCTGCGCATGCCGCTGGGCATCAGGCTGCGCGCGGCATTGATGGCCGCCTGCACTTCCCGTGCGGCACCGTTGATGTCCTTGTCCTGGGCGAACTGCACGATCACCCGGGTCGAGCCCTGGCTGGAGCGGCTGGTGATCTGCTCCACGCCGGCGATGGTGCCCATGGCCCGCTCCAGCGGCGTAGCCACGCTGCTGGCCATGATCGCCGGGCTGGCGCCGGCCAGGTTGGCCTGCACCACGATCACCGGGAAATCCATCTGCGGCAACGGCGCCACCGGCAGCAAGCGGAAGCTGATGATGCCCAGCAGGACGATGGCCAGGCTGCACAGCCAGGTCGCCACCGGGCGATGGATGAAGGGCGCCGAGAGGTTCACGCGCCCTGCTCCGCCAGCGACTTGCCGCTGGCGCGTCGCGCCAGCCGGTCAAACGCCAGGTAGATCACCGGGGTGGTGAACAGGGTCAGCAACTGGCTGAGCAGGAGGCCGCCGACCATCACCAGCCCCAGCGGCTGGCGCAGCTCGGCCCCGGAGCCGGTGGCCAGCATCAGCGGCACCGCGCCGAACAACGCGGCCAGGGTGGTCATCAGAATCGGCCTAAAGCGCAGCAGCGCCGCCTGGTAGATGGCCTCACGCGGGCTCATGCCCTGATGCCGTTCTGCCTCCAGGGCGAAGTCGATCATCATGATGGCGTTCTTCTTGACGATACCGATCAGGAGGATGATGCCGATGATGGCGATCAGGCCCAGGTCCTCGCCGGCCAGCAACAGGGCGAGCAAGGCCCCGACCGCCGCCGAGGGCAGCGTCGACAGGATCGTGATCGGATGGATATAGCTCTCGTAGAGCACGCCCAGCACGATGTACATGGTCACCACCGCCGCCAGAATCAGCAGCAGCGTGCTCGACAGCGACGCCTGAAAGGCCTGGGCAGCGCCCTGGAAGCGGGTCTGGATGCCCAGCGACAGTCCCAGCTCGGCCTCCACCGACTCGATCGCCGCGACGGCGCCGCCCAGGGACTGACCGGGCGCCAGGTTGAACGACAGGGTCACGGCCGGGAACTGCCCTACCCGACTGATCAGCAACTGCGCCGGGCGCTGCTCGATTCGCGCCAGAGTCGACAGTGGTATCGCCTGACCCTCGGCGCTGCGCACATGCAGCTGCTCAAGCGCCTTGGGCCCCAGGGTCGCGGCGCCACTGGACTCCAGCACCACGCGGTACTGGCTGGTCTGGGTGAAGATGGTCGATACCTGGCGCTGGCCGAAGGCGTCGTACAGCGCATCGGTGATGGTCGACACGCTGATGCCCAGGCGTGCGGCCGTGTCGCGGTCGATCTCGACATAGGCCTGTACGCCACGGACCTGCAGGTCGCTGGTTACATCGGTCAGCTCCGGACGCTCACGCAAAGCTTCCAGCAACTTCGGCACCCACTCTTCCAGTAGTGACTGATCCGGCGACTGCAGACTGAACTGGTACTGGGTACGGCTGATGCGGTCCTCGATGGACAGGTCCTGCACCGGCTGCAGGAACAGCTCGATGCCCGGCACCTGTGCCAGCCGGGGTTTGAGCCGCTCGATGACCTCCTGCGCGGTTTCGTCGCGCTCGCCATGGGGCTTGAGGTTGATCAGCAGGCGGCCGCTGTTGAGGGTCAGGTTGCTGCCGTCCACGCCGATCGACGAGGACAGGCTGGCCACCGCCGGGTCTTCCAGGATTACGTCCGCCAGCGCCTGCTGGCGCTCGCTCATGGCGCGGAACGAGATGGCCTGCGGCGCCTCGGACACGCCCTGGATCAGGCCGGTGTCCTGCACCGGGAAGAAACCCTTGGGCACCGCCAGATACAGCAGCACGGTGAGCACGAAGGTGCCCAGCGCCACCCACAGCGTCAGGTTCTGATGCTCCAGCACCCAGGCGAGCTGCCGGCCATAACCGGTATTGAGCCGCTGCAGCCAGCGCGGCGGCTGCTCCTCGCCGCCGCCCTTGAGCAGGCGCGCGCACATCATCGGCGTCAGGGTCAGGGAAATCGCCAGAGAAATCAGGATGGCCACCGCCAGGGTGATGGCGAACTCGCGGAACAGACGGCCCACCACGTCCTGCATGAACAGCAGCGGAATCAGCACGGCGATCAGCGACAGGGTCAGCGAGATCAGGGTGAAGCCGATCTGCCTGGAGCCCTTGAGCGCGGCGGCCAGCGGCGTTTCGCCCTGCTCGCGGTAGCGGGCGATGTTCTCCAGCATGACGATGGCATCGTCGACCACAAAGCCCGTGGCGATGGTCAGCGCCATCAGGGTCAGGTTGTTGATGGAGAACCCGGCCAGGTACATGACCACGAAGGTGCCGATCAGCGACAGCGGCACCACCACCGAGGGAATCAGGGTGGCCGACAGCTTGCGCAGGAACAGCAGGGTCACCAGTACCACCAGGCCGATGGCCATGAACAGCTCATGGCGCACCGCGTCGATAGAGGCGCGGATGGTCTGGGTGCGGTCGGAAAGAATCTGCACCTCAAGGCCTGCTGGCAGCGCGGCCTGTAGCTTGGGCAGCAGCGCGTCGATGCGCTCGACCACGTCGATGACGTTGGCCCCCGGCTGGCGCTGCACATTGACCAACACGGCCTGCTGTTGATTGGCCCAGGCAGCTAGTCGCGAGTTCTCCACGCCGTCGACCAGCTCGGCGACATCGCGCAGGCGCAGGGCCGCACCGTTCTGGTAGCTGAGAATCAGCTGGCCGTATTCCTCGGCGGATTTCAGTTGGTCGTTGGCATCCAGGGTCGAAACCCGGTTGGGTCCGTCGAAACTGCCCTTGGGCTGGTTGACGTTGGCCGCGGTGATCAGGCTGCGCACTTCGGCCAGTGACAAGCCGTGGGCAGCCAGCGCCTCGGGATTGACCCGCACGCGCACGGCCGGGCGCTGCCCGCCGGCCAGGCTGACCATGCCGACGCCAGACACCTGGGCCAGCTTCTGCGCCATGCGCGTGTCCACCAGATCCTGCACCTGCGCCAGCGGCAGGGTCTGGGCAGTGACCGCCAGGGTCAGCACCGGGGTATCGGCCGGGTTGACCTTGTTGTACACCGGCGGCGCCGGCAGATCATTGGGCAGCAGGTTGCTGGCCGCGTTGATCGCCGCCTGCACCTGCTGCTCGGCCACATCCAGCTCCACATCCAGGGCAAAGCGCAGGGTCAGGACCGACGCGCCGCCGGAGCTGTTGGAGGTCATCTCCTGCAGGCCGGGCATCTGTCCGAACTGGCGTTCCAGCGGGCTGGTGACACTGCTGGCCATCACCTCGGGGCTCGCGCCCGGGTACAGCGTCAACACCCGGATGGTCGGGTAATCCACCTGGGGCAGCGCCGCCACCGGCAGCAGCTTGTAGGCGATCAGGCCGGCGAGCAGCACGGCCAGCATGCTCAGGGTGGTGGCAACGGGCCGCAGGATGAACAGACGGGAAAGGTGCATCAGCCGCCCAGCCCCGGACGCTTGAGCGACTGGCCCTTGCGCTCGCCACTGGCCGCGCGGTTGGGATCGGCCGGGGCCGCCAAGCCATCGATAACGTCCACCGCGTCGCCTTCGCGCAGGCGGTCGGTGCCTTCGAGAATCACCCGCTCACCGGTCTTTAGCCCGTCCAGAACCACGGTCTGCCGGCCATCGCTGTCGCCCAGCTGCAGGCGCTGCACCCGCACCTTGTCGCCCTCGCCGACGACAAAGGCGAAGTTGCCCTGGCTGCCGAACTGCACGGCGGCGGTCGGCATCAGCAACGCCTGCGGCAGCACATTCAGACGCAGGCGCACATTGACGAACTGGTTGGGGAACAGGGCTTCGTCGGCGTTGGCAAACTGCGCCTTGAGCTTGAGCGTACCGGTGGCGCTGTCGATCTGGTTGTCCAGGCTGTGCAGCGCGCCGCTGGCCAGCAGGTTCTGTTCATTGCGATCCCAGGCCTCCACCAACAGCTGTGCGCCACTGCGCTGGGCGGCGCGCAGGGCCGGCACCTGGCCCTCGGGCAGCGTGAAGGCCACGGCAATCGGCTGGGTCTGGGTGATTACCGCCAGCACCGTGCTGTCGTTGGCCGCCAGCAGGTTGCCGGCATCCAGCTGGCGCAGCCCCACACGGCCGCTGATCGGCGCCTTGATCTGGCTGAACTGCAGATTCAGACGCGCTTCGGCCAGGGTCGCCTGGTTGCTCTTCAGCGTGCCCTGATACTGCCCCACCAGTGCCTGCTGGGTATCCAGCGTCTGCTTGGCGATGCTCTGCTCGGCATACAGGCCGCGGTAACGCGCCAGGTCGATCTCGGCGTTCTTCAGCTGCGCCTGGTTCTGCAGCAAGGTGCCTTCGGCCTGCTGTACCGCCACCTCGTAGGGACGCGGATCGATCTGCGCCAGCAACTGGCCGGCCTTGACCATCTGCCCTTCCTCGAACAGCACCTTGACCAGCTCGCCGCCGACACGGGCGCGGACATTGACCGTGTTGAGCGCCGTCACCGTGCCCAGCGCTTTTTCATAGACGGCGAAATCGGCCTGCACCACCGGAGCCACGCGCACCGGCACCGGACCGCGCGGGCCACCGGGGCCACCGGGGCCACCCGGACCCGCCGGGCCAGCTTGCGCACCCTTGTCACTGAGCGAATCGACTGGCCAAGCCCACCACAGGGCGGCGGCAACAACGACCACAGGCACAGCCTGCAACGGCCTGGGCAACTTCAGAAAACGGCTGGCGAGGGAACGGAGCATGGGCAGATCCAGTGAAAATGAGCGCGAACGATAAACAATCTCGACAACAAGGCGAAGTCATTTACCCAACTTTTACCTTTGCAAGGTTTGTGTAAACCCTCACCAGACAAAGAAAAACGGCCTGCAAAGGCAGGCCGTCAGTACAACTTGGCTGGTTACGCCAGCGCGCGCAGAGCCGCCTCATAATCGGGCTCATCAGCGATCTCGGCCACCAGCTCGCTGTGCAGGACCTTGCCCTGCTCATCCAGCACCAGCACCGCGCGGGCGGCAATACCCGCCAGCGGGCCGCTGGCCAGGGCGACACC
This sequence comes from Pseudomonas fluvialis, assembly GCF_014207935.1. Lineage (GTDB taxonomy): Bacteria > Pseudomonadota > Gammaproteobacteria > Pseudomonadales > Pseudomonadaceae > Aquipseudomonas > Aquipseudomonas fluvialis_A. The sequence goes on from NZ_JACHLL010000006.1 coordinate 260,137, forward strand.
GTAATCCTTGAGGAATTCGGCACCGCGCATGGTCGACAGGTTGACCACATTGTCCAGACCTTCGGCGCCGCAGAACCGCTTCTGGGCAAACGGCAGGTCGGCGGAGATACACAGCACCACGGTATTGGCCAGGGTACTGGCCTTGGCATTGAAGGTGCGCACCGAAGTGGCACAGGTCGGGGTGTCCACACTCGGGAAAATGTTGAGGATTTTGCGCTTGCCGGCCAGGCTCGCCAGGCTGACATCGGCGAGGTCCGCGCCGACCAGAGAAAAGGCCGGTGCCTGCTGGCCCGGTTGCGGCAGCTGACCAGCGACTTCGACCGGGTTACCACCCAGAGTGACGGTTGCCATGGAGAATATCCTTGTATTGGAGTCGGAATTAGAGTGTGCAGTAAAACATGCCTGACAGACAAAAGCCCCGACCTGCGGGGCTTTTCTTTTTCGCCTTGTGACTCAGGCACTGGCCTGCCAGGTGGCCGGCGGATTGGCATGGAACAGCACATGCTGGCGGATCGGCCCAATCGCCACCTCGCCGATTTCCTCATAGCCAAGGCGCTGGTAATAGGCGAGGTAGTGCGGATCGCCAGTATCCAGCACCACCCCCTGGGAGCTGCTGTCTTCGGCGCACCAGCGGTGCAGTTCGCCAATCAGCTGCTCACCCAGACCGCGGCCCTGGAATTCGGGGTGCACGCCCAGCAGTGGCAGCACGTGGAAGGGTCCCGGTGGCAGACAGGCCAGCACGGCTTCGTGATAGTCCAGGTAGCGCCGGGTGCAACGAAAACCGGTGGTCAGCAGCATGCGCAGGCGCCAGCCCCAGCTTTCGGTGATGTCCATGCGCCGCTGCGGCGGCGCGATCAGCGCCATGCCGACCAGACGATCATCGATCAGCAGGCCGATGGCCGGCAGTTCCTCTGCAAAGTGCTGCTCCACCAGCTCGCGCACCGTGGCGCGCACACGCTGGTCGAAACCCGGACGATCAGATTCGAACAGGTAGGCGTAGGTGGGTTCGTGACGGTAGGCGTGGTACAGCAGTGAACGGGCCTCGCGACTGTACCCATGATCGAGCAAATGGACTTCGGCGGTTATCGGCGTCATCGCCAGGACCTCTGTTGTTGTGTTTATGGGTCAGACTTGACACTAGCAGGCACCCTGGCCCCGTGCCATGACACTGGTCGGCTGGCCGGCCACTGGGCTAGCATCGCCCTCTTTTTGACCCGGAACTGCCCCATGAAGATCGTTTCCTTCAACATCAATGGCCTGCGCGCCCGCCCCCATCAGCTGCAGGCGCTGATCGAGACGCACCAGCCGGACGTGATCGGCCTGCAGGAAACCAAGGTGTCTGACGAGCAGTTCCCCGAGGCGGAGATACGCCAGCTCGGCTATCACGTGCACTACCACGGGCAGAAGGGCCATTACGGCGTCGCCCTGCTCTCTCGCGAGAAGCCGCTGGAGCTGCACAAGGGGTTTCCCGGTGACGAGCCGGATGCCCAGCGCCGCTTTATCTGGGGCCGCTTTGCCGATGCCAACGGCCAGCCGATCACGGTGATGAACGGCTACTTCCCTCAGGGCGAAAGCCGTGATCACCCCACCAAGTTTCCGGCCAAGCAGCGTTTCTATGCCGACCTGCAACAGCTGCTGGAGAGCCAGTTCAGCCCGGAACAGGCGCTGGTGGTGATGGGCGATATCAATATCTCGCCGGAGGACTGTGACATCGGTATCGGTGAGGACAACCGCAAGCGCTGGCTGAAAACCGGCAAATGCAGCTTCCTTCCCGAGGAGCGTGAATGGCTGGCGCGCCTCAAGGCCTGGGGCTTGAGTGACAGCTTCCGTCAGCTGCATCCGGCGGTGAATGATCAGTTCAGCTGGTTCGACTACCGCAGCCGTGGCTTCGAGGACGTGCCCAAGCGCGGCCTGCGCATCGACGTGATCCTGGCCAGCCTGGGGTTGCAGGCGCGAGTTGCCGACGCTGGCATCGACTATCAGCTGCGTGGCATGGAAAAACCCTCCGACCACGCGCCGATCTGGCTGAAACTGGACTAAACGAGCCTTTGCAGACCGCGCCCCAGAGCGGGCGCGGCTGTCATAGTTGTGTAACGCCAGCGTCTTAATCTGCGCGCACTTTAACTCTGCCACTGTGCATAAGGTGCCTGTAGTCATGACGACGGAACGCGATGCCTGGAGCCCGACCAGCTGCCTGCTGATTCTCGGCTTTCTCTGTTACGCCCTGCCCTGGTCGGTGTTTGCCGCGCCCAAGGCCGATTCGGCGTTGCTGCGCATCCAGGGCTCCAACACCATTGGTGCCAAACTCGGCCCGGCGCTGGTCAAGGGCCTGCTGCAAAGCCAGGGCGCCGTGGATATTCAGCAAAGTGCCGGCGACCAGGAAAACGAAGTGCGCATTCATGCCACCTCGGCCAAGGGCGAGCCGCTTATCCTCGATGTGGCCGCTCACGGTTCCGGCACCGGCTTTACCGCCCTGCAGGATGGCAGCGCGGACCTCGCTGCCTCTTCGCGACCGATCAAGGAAGCCGAGGCGCAAAGCCTGCGCAGCCTGGGTGACATGACCAGCCGCGCCAGCGAACACATCATCGCCATCGACGGCCTGGCCGTGGTAGTACACCCGCAGAATCCGCTCAGCCAGCTCAACACCGAGCAGGTCGCGCGCATCTTTGCCGGCGAAGTGAGCAACTGGGTCGAGCTGGGTGGGCGCAATGCGCCTATCAGGCTGTATGCCCGTGATGACAAGTCGGGCACCTTCGACACTTTCAAGGAGCTGGTGCTGGTCCGCCAGGGCAAAGCGCTGTCGGCCTCGGCGCAACGCTTCGAGTCGAGTGACCGGCTGTCCGACGCGGTCAGCCAGGATATCGACGGCATCGGTTTCATCGGCCTGCCCTATGTACGCCAGAGCAAGGCGCTGGCGATTGCCGACGGTGAGTCCCTGGCCATGCTGCCGACTCCGGCGCTGATTGCCACCGAGGATTACCCGCTGTCACGCCGGCTGTTCTTCTACCGTCCGGCCACGGTGAGCAATCCGTGGGCCGACGCCCTGATCGAGTTCGCCCACAGCGACGCCGGTCAGGCCATCGTCGCGCAGACAGGTTTCATCGCCCAGCGCGTGGAATCGACCCAGGTCGAGGTCGATCCGGAGATGCCCGCCTACTACCAGCAACTGGCCACCGAGGCCCGGCGCCTGACCGTCAACTTCCGTTTCCAGGAAGGCAGCGCCCAGCTGGACAACAAGGCCCTGCGCGACCTGGAACGGTTGATGGATTACATCAAGCGTGAAGACAAACTGATCAATCAGGTGGCGCTGGTCGGCTTCGGCGATCCGAAGAACGACCCGGCGCGTGCTGCCCTGCTCTCCAAGCTGCGCGCCATGGCCGTGCGGCGCGAGCTGAGCCGCGAAGGTGTGTTGCTGCGCGAGATCATCGGCATGGGCGACCAACTGCCGGTGGCGGCCAACACCGGCGACAGCGGTAGGCAGAAGAATCGCCGCGTCGAGGTCTGGGTCTACTGACCGGCGTACAGACGCATGTTCCCGGCCTGGCGCAGCATCTCCGAAGGCTTCATGCCGATGATGCTGCGAAAGGTGTGGGAAAAATGCGCCGAATCGGTAAAGCCGGCCTCGATCGCGGCATGGGTCAGCGACTGCCCGCGCGCCACCCCGCAGGTGGTGACGAACAGCCGGTGCCACTGCCGGTAGCGGCGCATCGAGATGCCCAGCGTCTCGCGAAACAGCTGGGTCAAACGCGGCACTGACAACCCCGCCTGCTCGGCCAGGTATTCGGCACTGAGGTTGCTGCTGACATCCGCCTTGATCAGCGCCACGGTGCGCACGATGCGCGGATCGATACGATGCTCGGGCGGCAGCGGCGCCTGGCCGATCAACTGTTCGAGAAACTGCGCCACCTGCTCGGGTGTCGCCCGCGCCTGATGCAGCTCGTGCAACTGTGCCAGCAACAGTGCCTCCTCGGCATAGTCAACCAGCAGCGGCGAACCGCTCAGGCGAAAGCGCCCCTGCAAGCGCTGATAATCCTCGCCAAACGGGTCCAGATAGCACACGGCGATCAGCTCCGAGCCGTCCTGCATCTCCAGCTCGACGCCTGCCGGCAGCAGTGCCGAGGTCGCGCTCATGCGCTGCCCCGCGCAGAAAAAATGCAAGGGCCCGGCCAGACTTACTACCAGGGTGGCAGCGGCCTGCGACATGCGCAGCTGGGCATTGAGGCGACCGAGAAAGAACGTGCGCCGATCCCAGAGATAGATCAGCGACGGTGCGGATTCGTCAGGCATGGCGGACTCACTGACCCTGTTGTTGTCGTGATGAGGTCAATCGTAGCGAGTGCTTTTTTACCGCGACCACGGGCAAACACCAAGTGACGCAGTAGCGCTTTTACCTTCATCCGTTCTTACAAGTCAGCAGCCGCGGCGGCGTGCTCAGATGACGACCGCTCCGCTCAGGCAGTACGGAGTCCACAACAAGAACAATACAGGACGCACAACGTGAAAAAACTGCTCAGCCTTTCCCTGGCCACACTCGGCCTGTCCATCGCCTGTGCCAGCCATGCCGGCACCAGTGCCCAGACTAAAAATCCGATCGTGCTGGTGCCCGGCATCTTCGCCTTCGACACCATCGCCGGCGTCGACTACTGGTACAAGATACCGACAGCCCTGCAGAACGAAGGCGCACGAGTCTATGTGCCGAAGATCAATGCCTTCGACAGCTCGGCCAAGCGCGGCGAAGCCCTGATTGCACAGCTCGACAGCATCCGCGCGGCCTCCGGCGGCAGCATCCAGAAGTTCAACCTGATCGGTCACAGCCAGGGTGGCCTGACCTCCCGCTACGTGATGAACGTGCGCCCGGACCTGGTCGCTTCGCTGACCACCCTGCACTCGCCACACAAGGGCTCGGCTCTAGCCGACGTGGCCACAGGCGTGGCACCGGCCGGTACCCTGATCGGCACCACCTTTGACGTGTTCGCCAACGCGGTGGGCAACCTGGTCAATCTGCTGTCAAACAACAAGCGCAGCCAGTCGGATATCCGCGCCATGCTCGCCGAGTTCAACAAGACCGGCTCGGCCGCCTTCAACAGCAAGTTCCCTGCCGGCGTGCCGACCACGGCCTGCGGCGTCGGCCCGGACCGGGTAACCCTCAATGGCCAGTCGATCGCGCTGTTCTCCTGGAGCGGCACCGCACCGCTGACCAACGTCCTGGATATCTCCGATCCGCTGTTCGGCATCACCAGCCTGGCCACCAGTGAAGCCAACGACGGCGTGACCGGTCGCTGCTCCAGCCACTTTGGCAAGGTGCTCAAGGACAATTACCTGATGAACCATATCGACGCCAACAACCACGTCTTCGGCCTTGTCTCGCTGTTCGAGACCAACCCCAAGACACTGTTCGTCAACCAGGCCAGCCGACTGAAGAACCTCGGTCTATAAACCCATCCGGCCTGCCTGCGGGCAGGCCTTTTGTGGAAATGCTGCAATACCGGAGATCGAAGCATGTGGCGACTGTTGAGTGTGGTGCTGCTGGCCGGCGGCCTGTGCCTGGGTATCGTGGTCTGGTGGCCTGCCGAGCAAAGCCCCGTCCCTTCCGCTGCACCTGCCGACACAGTGACCACCCACCAGGTCAAGACGCCAGCAACCGGCCAGAGTCAAACATGGCTGGCCCCGGTTGATCGGCCACTGGCCAAACCCGGCCCCCTGCCGGCCTCCCTGCAGGGCGCCAGCCACGGCGTAACCCTGCGCAGCGACGCTGAAGGCAATCTGCTGGTGCAGGAAGACATCCTGCGCCTGTTTGAGTTTTATCTGGCCGCCATCGAAGAAGAACCCATCGAATCCTTGCTGCAACGCATCCAGTGGGAGCTGGCCAGCCAACTGCACGAGCCTGCCCGGCAGCAGGCCAATGATCTGCTGCGCCGCTATCTCGACTATCGTCTGGCATTGATGACACTGACTCAGCCAGCAGCACTCGACAGCCACACCCTGGCCGCGCACCTGCAGCAAGTGGATGCTTTGCGCCAGCAGCATTTCAGCGCTGCAGAACAGACGACATTGTTCGCCGCCGAGCGCGCCGAGGATGCCCATCTGCTGGCTACCCTGCAGAACAATGAAAGCCCGGGCTCAGCGGCAGAGCCCGGGGAGATGCTCAGTGCCGAGCAACGGCTGCAGCGGCAACAGGCCAGCCGCGACGCCGAAGTGTTCGAGCAGGTCGAGCAACTGCGCGCCAACGGCGCCAGTGTCGGACAGATCTACGCCGTGCGTGAGCAGCAACTGGGCAGCAGCGCCGCCAGCGCCCTGGCGCAGCTGGATGAGCAGCAGTCGCTCTGGCAGCAGCGACTTGAGGTCTTTGCCGCAGAGCGTCGGCGCATCCACGAGTCGGCGCTGTCCGCCGAGGAGCAGCGCCAGGCCATCAGCACCCTGCTCGCCGGTTCGTTCGATGAGCGTGAGCAGTTGCGTGTACGGGCCCTGCATGAGGAGTGGTAACTGCTAGATTCTCTAGCAGGCATTCATCGCGCGAGGACGGCCATGAACGATCCCGACAAGAGCCCGCTGAGCTTCTGGCAGGTGCTGCTGAGCGTGCTCGCCGCTGCGTTTGGCGTGCAGTCCGGCAAGAACCGTCAGCGTGATTTCAGCCGTGGCAGGCCGCTGCACTTCGTGGTCATCGGTCTGCTGGCCACCGCGCTGTTCGTCCTGCTGCTCTACGGTACGGTACAGCTGGTGCTTCACTTCGCGACAGATTGAGCCAGCAGCGGTTTCAGCGAAAACGCATAGTCGCGCATGGCCGGTTGCTGCCGGGCGGTGAAGCGACGGAAGTTCAGGCCGTAGTTTTCCTGGCGCAGCACGCGCTGCAGACGGGCCGCCTGAGTGACATCCAGTTCCATGAACAGCCGGACCGTACGGTCCTTGCCGCCACGCTGGGCAAAATCCAGCCCCACAGCATGATCACTGATCAGCACCAGCGCCCAGCCACCCAGAGTGAAATGGCCGGCAACCAGAGCACTCACCCGGCCATTCTGCCGCGCCTGCAGCACTTCTTCAGAGTTGTTTAGCGCCGAGTACAGCAATTTCGGCTTTTGGCCACTCGGCATCTGCGCCGCCGAAGCCATAACACCGAAGGCCATTTCATCGTTGGCCGACCAGATCAAACGCACGTCGGGATATCGCCGCAGCAGCAGGTCGGCCTGCTCGCCGGCGCGCTGGCGATTCCAGTCGGCATAAACCAGTTGGCGCAACTGCACCCGCGGGTTTTCGTTGAGTGCTCGCTGCAATCCCTGCTCACGCAACTGCGCCGCCGGAGTGTTTTTCACCCCGGAAAAAGCCAGCATCTGCAGCGGCTGCCGGCTATCGGTCTGACGAATCAAGGCGCGGGCCATCAGGTAGCCGGCCTCTTCATCATTGGCCACCATGCTGCCGATCCAGTCCGGGTACTTTTCCCGCGTGCCGCCCATGACCTGCTGCTGATCGGCAGTCAGCGTGCTGTTGACCGAGAACAGCTTGACCCCGCTGCCGGCAGACAGACGGAGGATCTCCGGACCGGTGTAATACTCATTGACGAACAGCAGATAGTCCGGCCGTTGCGCACCCTGCAGGATCTGGCGTGCGGCAGAAATGAGGCGCTGCGGATCGCGCTCGGCGTAGACGATCTGCAGCTCCAGCCCCAGGTCGCGGGCGGCCGCATGCATGAACTGGGCATAGCCGCGCCAGAACGGCTCATCGGCGCGCCCCGGATTGATAAAGACCACTTGGGTAGCCTGTGCCGTGGGCACCGACAGTGCAAGCCACAGCAGCATGCTATGAATAAATGAACGCATCAGAGAATCTCAGCATCACTGCAGCCGCGCATCATACAGGCTGCAGTCTATCCATGCTGGCCCTCTGCTACTGCTGGCTGACCCAGAACACTGCGCTGGCCACAACCAGCACAATCAGACAGAAAATCGCTTTGGCATCGACCAGACTGTCGGCCTGGGACTCATTGGACTGTTCGTTCATGGCGCACCCATATAGTTGTTGTAGGCAGAGGACCACGCTGGCAGTAAAGATCAGGCCGGCCCTGGCAGCAAGTCTGCATGGTTATGTTCAGCCGCCCACTTAGAACTGAATGCTCTGTGCATATGCTCAAACTTCACTTTTGCGCATAAACCATTACTGGTATCGTGCTTCGCCTCCATTTTTGGAGTGCGCTGCCGTGAGCGCAACAAAGCTGTAAGCAGCCTGAGAACAGGACATTTCATGTACGTATACGACGAGTACGATCAACGCATCGTCGAGGACCGCGTCAAGCAGTTCCGCGACCAGACCCGCCGCTATCTGGCCGGCGAACTCTCCGGTGAGGAGTTCCGCCCGCTGCGCCTGCAGAATGGCCTGTATATCCAGCGCTATGCGCCGATGCTGCGCGTGGCAGTGCCCTATGGCCTGATGTCGTCCGCCCAGGTGCGGATGATGGCCAAGATCGCTCGTGACTACGACAAGGGCTATGCCCACATCAGTACCCGGCAGAACGTGCAGTTCAACTGGCCGGAGCTGGAAGACGTGCCGGAAATCCTGGCCGAACTGGCGACTGTGCAGATGCACGCCATTCAGACCAGCGGCAACTGTATCCGCAACACCACCACCGACCAGTTCGCCGGTGTGGCCCGGGACGAGATCATCGACCCGCGCCCCTGGTGCGAGATAATCCGCCAGTGGTCGACCTTCCACCCCGAGTTCTCCCACCTGCCGCGCAAGTTCAAGATCGCGGTCAACGGTGCGGCAAGCGATCGCGCCGCCATCGAAGTGCACGATATCGGTCTGGAAGCGGTGAAGAATGAGGCCGGCGAGCTGGGCTTCCGCGTTGCCGTGGGCGGTGGCCTGGGTCGTACGCCAATCGTGGGCAGTTACATCAACGAATTCCTGCCGTGGCAGCACCTGATTTCCTACCTCGACGCCATCCTGCGTGTGTACAACCGCTATGGCCGTCGTGACAACAAGTACAAGGCGCGCATCAAGATTCTGGTCAAGGCGCTGACGCCTGAAGTCTTTGCCGAGAAGGTCAACGCCGAGTGGGCCCACCTCAAGGATGGCCCGACCACTCTGAGCGCCGAAGAAGTGCACCGCGTCGCCGACCACTTCATCGACCCGGCTTACCGCGAGCTGGCGGACCTGGACGCCGACCTGGCCAAGCTGGATGCCGAACATCCGGGTTTTGCCCGCTGGCGCCAGCGCAACACCGTGGCCCACAAGCGCCCAGGCTATGTGGCCGTGACCCTGTCGCTGAAACCCACCGGTGTAGCGCCGGGCGATGTTACCGACAAGCAGCTCGACGCCATCGCCGACCTGGCCGACCGCTACAGCTTCGGCGAAGTGCGCAACAGCCATAACCAGAACATCATCCTCGCCGACGTCGAGCAGCAACAGCTGTTCACCCTGTGGAGCGAGCTGCGTGAACTGGGCTTTGCCACGCCGAATGTCGGCCTGCTGACCGACATCATCTGCTGCCCCGGCGGTGATTTCTGCTCGCTGGCCAACGCCAAGTCGATCCCGGTGGCGGAAGCCATTCAGCGTCGCTTCGATGACCTGGACTACCTGTTCGACATCGGCGAGCTGGACCTCAACATCTCCGGCTGCATGAACGCCTGCGGTCATCACCACGTTGGCCACATCGGCATCCTCGGCGTGGACAAGAAGGGGCAGGAGTTCTACCAGGTCTCCCTCGGCGGCAGCGCCGGCCGTGACGCCAGCCTCGCACAGATCCTCGGCCCCTCCTTTGCCCAGGACGAGATGCCGGACGTGATCGAAAAGATCATCAAGGTCTATGTCGAGCAGCGTACCGACGAAGAAAGTTTCCTCGACACCTTCCGCCGCGTCGGCGTCGATCCGTTCAAGGAGCGTGTCTATGCAGCGAATCATTAAGAACGGTCAGATCATTGACGAGACCTGGCACCTGCTGCCCAAGGACGCCACCCTCGACAGCCTGAGCAACTGCGACGACTACATCGTGCCGCTGGCACTGTGGGTCGAGCACAGCACGGCGCTCAAGGCCCGCGACGGCGGCCTGGGTGTATGGCTGGAAGCCGGCGAGGAAATCGAGGAAATCGCCGACGACCTGGATAACTTCCAGGTCATCGCCCTGAATTTCCCGGCCTTCACCGATGGCCGCCACTCCTCCACCGCCTACCTGCTGCGCACCCGCTATGGCTACAAGGGTGAAGTGCGCGCCATCGGCGACATCCTGCGTGACCAGCTGTTTGCCCTCAAGCGCTGTGGTTTCGATGCGTTCGCCCTGCGTGCAGACAAGGACCCGGTTGATGCACTGAAGGCCTTCGAGGACTTCTCCGAGGTCTACCAGGCTTCTGCTGACGAACCGCTGCCGCTGTTCCGTCGTCGCGCCTGAGTTTCTCGCAGCCAGCAAAAAGCCCCGAATTTCGGGGCTTTTTTGTGTCGCACTGACGGGCTTAGTCGATGCGCACCAGCACGCGCCCACGCACCTGGCCCGCCAGGATTTGCGCAATGGCAGCCGGCAGTCGCTCCAGCCCGATCTCCTCCACCAACGGCGTCAGATCGAGCTTCCACTGCAGGGACAGCTTGTCCCACATGGAAGCCTTGACCACCAGTGGCAGCTCCACCGAGTCAACACCCAGCAGATTGACCCCGCGCAGAATGAACGGCAGCACGCTCGCCTTGAAGCCGGTTCCGGCAGTCAGCCCGCAACAGGCCACACTGGCGCCATAACGCAGCGACTTGACCACATTGAACAGGATGTCGCCGCCGACGGTATCCACCGCCCCGCCCCACTGCTCCTTGAGCAGGGGCTTCTCGCTGCCTTCCTGCAACTGCTCGCGGCCGACCACCTCACGCGCACCCAGCGACTTGAGCCACTCCACCGCATCGGCCTTGCCACTGCAGGCCACCACGTCATAGCCACGACTGGCCAGCAGAGCCACGGCAATACTGCCCACGCCACCTGTGGCCCCCGTCACCAGCACAGGGCCGGCCGATGGTGTCAGGCCAGCCTGCTCGAGTTTTTCAACACACAGCGCAGCCGTCAGTCCGGCCGTACCCAGCGCCATCGACTCGCGCAGACTGAGCCCCTTGGGACGTTTGAGCAGCCAGGCCGCCGGCACACGCACGTACTGGGCAAAACCACCCGAGGTATTCATGCCCAGGTCGTAGCCGGTCACGATGACTTCATCACCGGCGACAAATTCGCTGACCGCCGATTGCTCGACGACCCCCGCCACATCGATGCCCGGCGTATGCGGATAGCGCCGGGTCACGCCCTTGTTGCCCGTGGCAGACAGCGCATCCTTGTAATTGAGGGAGGAATAGCGCACGCGGATCAACACCTCGCCTGCCGGCAGGCTGTCCAGTTCGCGCTCACAGAGACTCTGCAGGTAACCGCCCTGCCCGTCCTCGCTGATCACCAGCGCCTTGAATCCACTCATGGCCGAGACCTCACTGCCAGAAACGTTGCTGCAGCAAGCGCTCCCACCAGCCGAGCAACACCCGGTCGATGGCCACACTGGCCGCCAGGCCAATGCGCTCCTGCAAGGATTTACGATTAATGAAGCGTAGCTGGAACAGCTCGGCTTCGTTGGCCCGCCGGGCCAGATACTCGTCACTGGTCTGCAGCGCATCGACCAGCTCGTGCTCCAGCGCCGAGAGGCCGAGCCAGACCTCGCCCGTGGCGACCTTGTCGATATCTAGCTGCGGGCGGTAGCGACTGACAAAACCCTTGAACAGCTGGTGAGTCAGCTCCAGGTCTTCCTGGAACTTTTCCCGGCCTTTCTCGGTGTTTTCGCCAAATACCGTCAGGGTGCGCTTGAACTCACCGGCAGTCAGCACTTCGACATCGATATCGTGCTTCTTCAGAAGCCGGTGAACATTGGGCAACTGGGCCACCACGCCGATCGAGCCGAGCACGGCAAAGGGCGCAGCCAATACCCGATTGGCCACGCAGGCCATCATGTAACCGCCACTGGCCGCCACCTTGTCGACACACACGGTCAGCGGCAGACCCGCGTCGCGCAGACGGGCCAGTTGCGACGATGCCAAGCCATACGCATGGACCATGCCGCCACCGCTTTCCAGACGCACCACCACCTCATCGCTCGGCTGCGCCATGCTCAGCACGGCCGTCACTTCATGGCGCAGCTGCTCGGTGGCCGAGGCCTTGATATCGCCGTCGAAATCCAGAACAAACACCCGCGGTTTGTCGACCGGCTTCTTCTGCTCGGCCTTGTGCGCCTTGGCCTCGGCCTTGCGCTGACGCTTGAGCTGATCTTTGTGCAGCACGCTGTCTTCCAGGTGCTCACGCAGCTCGCGGTAAAACTCATTGAGCTTGCGCACACTCAGATGCCCGCTGCTGCGCTGTCCCTTCTGGCGCAACACCGCCACCACCAGCAGGATCAGCACGATGGCCACCACGACGGTCACCGTGCGGGCAAGAAACCCGGCGTATTCAGCAAGAAACTCCACAGTCATCCTCCTAGCCTGTCCGACGATCGGTCAGTAGCAGCGGGCAAGCATACCCATGCCCCGCAGCCCCTGCCAGCCGCACTCCAGACGGGGAAACATTTGTTCGCGCAATTTCAAACAAGCGTATGTTTTTTCGTTGACAGCGCCCAGCCAGTGGCCATAACCTCGCGACACATTACTCACTGCCGGGGTTAGGGTGTGGGCAGTATTTACCTGATTCGACATGGCCAGGCGTCCTTCGGCAGCGACAACTACGATGTGCTTTCGCCCGTCGGTGTGCGCCAGGCCGAAGTGCTGGGCCGTCACCTCAGCGAACTGGGTGTGAGCCTGGATCGCTGCCTGAGCGGCGACCTGCGCCGTCAGCAGCACACGGCCGAAGCGGCCATCGGCCAACTGCGTGAAGCCGGTCTGCATGCTGCCGATGTCGAGATCGATCCCGCCTTCAATGAATTCGATGCCGACGAAGTGATTCGTCACCTGCTGCCCGACCTGTTGCCACAGGAACCTCACGCACTGGACGTGCTGCGCAATGGCGCGCAGAACCGCGCCGAGTTCCAGCGTCTATTCTCCCTGCTGATCCAGCGCTGGGTGTCCGGCGAGCATGACAAACCTGGTCTGCAAAGCTGGGACGACTTCGTCGAAACCGTCACAGGCGGCCTGCAGCGTGTACTGGAGCAGGCCGAGAGTAAACACAACATCGCCATCTTCACCTCGGGCGGTACCATCACCGCCCTGCTGCGCCTGATCACCGGTGTGCCGGCGGACAAGGCCTTCGAGCTGAACTGGCAGATCATCAACACGTCACTGAGCCGCCTCAAGTTCCGCGGCCGCGAAGTGGCACTAGCTTCCTTCAACAGTCAGGTGCATCTTGAGCTGCTGAAGGCGCCGGAGCTGATCACCTTTCGATAAGCCCGGCCCATTGTGGCCTCAAAGGCCACCCATAACCTGAAACAACAAGGGAAAGAACCATGAGCGTTGCTGACATCATTTCCACCATGCAGTCCAAGTTCAACGCCAGCGCTGCCGCCGGCCTGGATCTGGTATTCCAGTTCAACATCGAAGACGGCGAAAACTACGCCCTGATCGTCAAGGACGGCACCTGCGCCGTTGAGCAAGGCAACAACGCCAACGCCAACGTCACCCTGATCATGGACACCGCTACCCTGCAGGGCATCACCAGCGGCGAAACCGACGGCATGCAGGCCTTCATGGCTGGCAAGCTGCGCGCTGAAGGCGACATGATGCTCGCCATGAAGCTCGGCGAACTGTTCCCGGTCTAAGCCCAACGGCTTATCCCGTACGAAAAACCGGAGCCTGGCGCTCCGGTTTTTTTTCGCCATTCAGATGATCAATGAGCGGCAACACGCTGGTCTATAACAGCGGTTTAGGCTTGAGCGCCTCAGCACCCAGCATTAGATTAGCCAATAATCTAAAGCCCCCATCATAAGCAGAAGGGATACGCATGACTCTTACCGATCAGTCCACCCGCATTCGCGACGGTGAGGAACTCGACGCCAGCGTCATCGACCAGTACCTCAAGGCCCACATCCCCGGCCTGAGTGGCACGCCGAACATCAGCCAGTTCCCCGGTGGCGCCTCCAACCTCACCTACCTGATCGAGTATCCCGAGCAGGAATTCGTTCTGCGTCGCCCCCCCTTCGGCCACAAGGCCAAATCGGCCCACGACATGGGCCGCGAGTACCGCATCCTCAACCAGCTCAATGCCGGCTTCCCGTATTGCCCGAAAGCCTATGTGCACTGCACCGACGAGTCGGTACTGGGCTGCGAGTTCTACGTCATGGAGCGGGTCAAGGGCATCATCCTGCGCAGCGACATGCCGGCCGAACTGAACTTCAGCGCCGAGCAGACCCGCGAGCTCTGCAAGAGCTTCATCGACAAGCTGGTCGACCTGCACAACGTCGACTACAACGCCTGCGGCCTGGGCGACCTGGGCAAGCCGGAAGGCTATGTGAAGCGTCAGATCGAAGGCTGGAGCGACCGTTACGAGAAGGCCCTGACCCCCGATGCCCCGACCTGGGAGCCGGTCAAGGCCTGGCTGCGCGAGAAGATGCCGGCCGACCATCACAAGCCGGGCATCGTGCACAACGACTACCGCTTCGACAACGTGATCCTCGACCCGAGCAACCCGATGCAGATCATCGGTGTACTGGACTGGGAACTGACCACCATCGGTGATCCGCTGATGGACCTGGGCAACACCCTGGCCTACTGGATCGAGGCTGCCGACCCGGCACCGGTGCAACTGATGCGCCGCCAGCCGAGCAATGCGCCCGGCATGCTGACTCGCCGCGAGTTCGTCGACTATTACGCCGAGCGTGCCGGCATCCAGATAGACAACTTCGACTACTACTACACCTACGGTCTGTTCCGCCTGGCCGGCATCGTGCAGCAGATTTACTACCGCTACTACCACGGCCAGACCCAGGACAAGCGTTTCGCGCAGTTCGTGCAGATGAACAAGCTGCTGGAAATGATGAGCCTGCAGGTCATCGGCAAATCCACCCTCTGATCCACCGCACCGGCTCGCCCTGCGGGCCGGTTCAGACGAAAACCACCAGGGAACTCCCATGTCCAAGACGCATCTGTTTGATCTCGACGGCAAGATTGCCTTCGTCTCCGGCGCCAGCCGCGGTATCGGTGAAGCCATTGCCAAGCTGCTGGCCCAGCAAGGCGCCCATGTGATCGTCTCCAGCCGCAAGATCGACGATTGCCAGAAGGTAGCCGACGCCATCGTCGCTGACGGCGGCAAAGCCACTGCCATCGCCTGCCACATCGGCGAAATGGAGCAGATCCAGAGCGTCTTTGCCTTTATCCGCGAGCAGTTCGGCCGTCTCGACATTCTGGTCAACAACGCCGCCACCAACCCGCAGTTCTGCAATGTGCTGGACACCGACCTGTCGGCCTTCCAGAAGACCGTCGACGTGAACATCCGCGGCTACTACTTCATGTCCATCGAAGGCGGCAAGCTGATGAAGGCCAATGGTGGTGGCTCGATCATCAACGTTGCTTCCATCAACGGCGTCTCGCCGGGCGAGTTCCAGGGTATCTACTCGGTGACCAAAGCCGCCGTGATCAGCATGACCAAGGTCTTCGCCAAGGAATGCGCGCAGTTCGGCATTCGCTGCAACGCCCTGCTGCCGGGTCTGACCGACACCAAATTCGCCTCGGCGCTGACCAAGAACGACGCCATCCTCAACCTCGCCCTGACCCGCATCCCGCTCAAGCGCGTGGCAGCCCCGAGCGAGATGGCCGGCGCGGTGCTGTACCTGGCCAGCGAAGCCTCCAGCTACACTACCGGCGTTGCCCTGAACGTCGACGGTGGCTTCCTGTCCTGATCGGACCGGCAGCAAAAAGGGGAGCCTCGGCTCCCCTTTTTCATCCCGCAATCGACCCGAACATCACTGCCAATCGCGCAGGGCCTGCTGCGCCGCCTGGTTCATCGGCTGGGCCAGCAGCCCGGTCGGAGTCAGGCTGACGCTGTACACTGCATCGGCCGCCATCGGTAGGTAATTGACCCGCGCCGGCTGCAAATTGAACAGCAGAAAATCCCGCCCACTGTTGCGCACCCAGCGCCAGACATCCACGCCGTAGGGGCTGGCAGCGAGAGCCTGCGGCGTATTCAGCGCCAGCTTCTGCTGCTCGATCGCCAGATAACGTCCCGACAGGGTCTCAAGGCGATAGCCCGGCTGCAAACCGATCAACTGAGCCAGGCCTTTCCAGCCGAACAGGCGAGCATCCAGCTGCCACAGATCCCCCTCCAAAGTGACCTGGCGCTCGCGCCCACCTTCCAGCAAGGTCGCCTCAAAACGCTGCTCGCCAGCCGCGGTGAAACTGATGGTCACCAGTGGCTTATCCTGTGGCAGCGGGCTGTAGCGGGTCAGGTCATAGGCTGCCAGGCCGACCACGCCTGCCAGGGCGGCAAAGGCCAGGCCCAGGGTGCCACGCAACCAGCCGAGCAGCCAGCCGAGGTTGAACAGCACTCGCGCGGCCAGCAGGGCAATGAGCAGTGCCACCAACGCGGTCAGCCAGGCCAATCCGTCATACTGCATGCGGGCAATTCCTTATCGGCGCAAAGGTCGGCATTATGCAAAGCCCGGCGTGCGTCGGCCAGTACCCAGCGCACGCATTGCGCATCCGGCGACTAATTCATGCTTTTCCCATTCGAACTGGCGGTCGACCTGCCCACATTGCTGATGCTGGCCGCCGTGGCTTTCACGGCCGGTTTCATCGACGCGATAGCCGGCGGCGGCGGTCTGCTCACCGTGCCGGCGCTGCTCACGGCCGGTCTGCCGCCACACCTGGTGCTGGGCACCAACAAGCTGTGCGCCACCTTTGGCTCGGCCACCGCCAGCTACACCTTCTACCGCCGTCAGCTGTTCAGCCCAAGGCAGTGGCGCAATGCCCTGTTGAGCACGGCGCTGGGCGCTGCCAGCGGCGCCTATGCGGCTCATCTGCTGCCGGCACAATGGCTCAACCAGATGCTGCCGGTGGTGGTCTTTCTCTGCGGCCTGTACCTGCTGTTTGGACGTACACCGGCGCCACACCAAGTGCAGGACCTGCCACTGCCGACCTGGCGACAGTGGCCTCAGGGATTCACCTTGGGCTTTTACGATGGCGTTGCCGGCCCCGGCACCGGGGCCTTCTGGACGGTCAGCAGCCTGCTGCTGTATCCGCTGGACCTGCTGCGGGCCAGCGGCGTGGCGCGCAGCATGAATTTTGTCAGCAACGCCTTCGCACTCGGCGTATTCGCTGCGGCCGGACAGGTCGACTGGGCTCTGGGACTGTGCATGGGCGCCGCCCTGATGCTCGGCGCCTACTGGGGCGCACGCACCGCTATCGGCGGCGGGGCGAAAATCATTCGCCCGGTCTTCATTGTCGTGGTGCTGTGCCTGACGGCGCGCCTAGCCTGGCAGCACTGGTTCACTATGGCCTGAGCGACGCGCCAGGTACAGCTCGATCAGGTAGCGCGAGATGGCTTGTGCTGGCGGCAAGGATGGCAGGCGATCGCAGTGGAACCACTGGGCATCCTCGATTTCCCCTTCCTGCGGAACGATATCGCCACTGACATATTCGGCATGAAAGCCGAGCATCAGCGAATGCGGGAAAGGCCAGTTCTGGCTGCCCTGATAGACCGGTGCGGCAATCCGCACGCCGACCTCCTCCATCACCTCACGGTGCACGCACTCCTCCAGCGACTCACCCGGTTCGACGAAACCAGCCAAGGTGCTGTAGAAGCCCGGAGCGAAGTGCGGCGAGCGCGCCAGGAGGATTTCCTCGCCGCGGGTGATCAGCACGATGATGCTCGGTGACAGCTTGGGATACAGGCGCAGTCCACAAGGCTCGCAGTGCATGGCACGCTCGCCGGCCAGATGCTGTAACGGCTGGCCACAGGCGCTACAGAAACGATGCTCGCGCGCCCAGGTGATGATCTGGCTGGCATAGCCCAGCAGTTTGAAGGTGGTCGGCTCCGACTGCATCATCAGTTGACGCAAGGTTAGCCACTGGGCACCAGCGATCTCGGCCGGGTACTGCAGCTCCAGCACCACCAGCGGCTGCCCCTGGTAATGGCCCAGGCCATGCTCTGCACGCACCGGCAGCTCCTGCTGGCGCAACCAGTGCAGAGGGAACAGCACGCCATTGGCATCCGCCAGGAAACGCCCGTCCAGGCTGGCCAGCGCCCAGCCGCCCTTGAGTGTGCGGCTATCCAGCAGGCCCGGTTGCCACTCGTGCATCAGGCAGGTAGCGGCATGCCCAAGGCACGCACGCTCTCTTCGGCCAGGTCCAGTACGCTCGGCGTGGTTTCCGGGCGCAGTACTGCCCCCGCTTCGAGGTAGTACTCAAGACTGGTCAGGGCATCGGCCAGTGTTTCCAGCATTTGCTCGGAAGGCATCTGCGTGGTTTCCAGCATCTTGCTCTGGATGTAATCGGCGCAGGCTCCGACCAGCATGGCGGCGCGGCCCTGATTAAGGAACCACAACCCGCCGCGTACCGCCTGCAGGGTCACCGGCACGTTGGCCAAGTGCAGCTTGTCGCCACTGGACTCCAGATAGGCCGTGATTGCCCGCTTGGCCAGCGAAAGACCGGCCTGGGCCTCGTCAACCACCACGATGCGCGCCTCGGCCAACTGATGGGTAGCGAACGACTCGGCTTCCTGACCGGGCAACACCTCTTGCGGGCGCACATCGCGGCGCTCGCCGCGTTCCAGGCTGGCAACCATGCTTTCCACATAAAGCACGGCCTCGGCCAGGCGATTGAGCGCCTCGCCCGTGACTTCACCGCCCTCGCTCCAGCTGGCGACCACAGGCATCTGCGCCTGCAGGGCATTGCCGGCGGAGGTCAGGCCGACCATGCCGAGCGTCTTGCCCAGCTTGCCGAGTACCGCGTGCAGATTGCCGAAGCTCTCGCCCTGAGCGCTGCCCCGCTCGATCAGGTCGAGCAGATCCTTGACCGCCGTCAGCTCGTCACGAATGGCGCTCGACAACGACCGCAGCACCGCATGGCCAGGGCCGGCCAGACGCTGATATTCCTCTTCGAGCATGTAATCGGTAAACGGCAGCGAGGTGAAACTCAGGGCCTCGCGCAGTTGTTCGCAGCGCTCGCCCTTGCTGTCGGCCAGGGCCACCAGATAAAGCAGTTCCTTGAGCATGGCACGCGGCGGCTCATAGCCCGGATTGCCCAACAGGCTCTTCAGCTCACGATCCAGACGGGAGAACAGCTGCTTGCGCGAACGCCTGGGCAGCAACTGGCCGTCGATGATGGCCTCGATCGCCCCGGCAGCCATCCAGCACAAGCGCGCGGCGGCCTGCTCACCGAGCAGCGAATCCAGGCGTTCCATGGCGCGGCCCATCAGGCGCAGGCTGGCCACTGCATTCTGCTCGCGGATATAGCCGAGCAGGCCAACCTGGTACATGTGCCGCAGGCGACGACCGTCGGCATGCACATCATCGCTGGCGGCCTGGGCCCGTGGCGGCCGCGGCTGATCCAGCCGGGCACTGAAAAAGAAACTTTCCGGCAGCAGCGCCTGACCACCGGCCCGGCGCAGCTCATTGATGGTCGGCAACAGCAGCTCGGGGATTTCCTGGCGGTTAGCGTCGACGCTTTCCAAGTAGCGGCGCAGCACATAGAGCGCACTGCTCAGCGCGGAAAGCTGGTCGTCGCGCTCATTGCCGGCCCCCGCCGGAATATCGTTGGCCTGATCGAGCATTTCCTGAGCGAGCATTTCCGCACCAGTCAGCTCTATCAGCTTGAGCGTGCCACGGATCTGTTGCAGGCCTTCAACCGCCTGCTGCAATAAATGCCCATTGCTGCGCTCACCAATGAACTGCTCGAGACTCAGCTCGGCCTGTTCGATGGTGGCAAACAACTCGTCACGCACCAGACTGAGGGATGTAGCTCCAGTGACCATAGAACGAGTTCACCTCTTGTACGGAGTGCGCCCTTCACCAGCCAGCGCTTATTAATTATTGTCATTTCAACGCGTCGCGGCAGTTGCCTGAAACAGACCACCGTACAGGGCAGTACAACGCGGCAGGATTAATGCCTGCATAGAAATATAGTGAACATATAAACCTGTTCACTATAACAAGAGAGATATAAATGTCGATGCTGGCCACTGTGAACCACGGCACGCCCTCCGAGTTCACAGCATGCCTTACATAGTCTGCCTAAGCAGCTGATTTTACTGAGTCCTCATCAGGACTGACGAATACACTCAACGCTGTAGTGCACCTGCCCGTCACGCTCCTCGCGCTTGAGGCCATGGACGTCGGCGTCGAAGCCCGGGAACTGTGCATCGAAGCTGCGGGCAAACGCCAGGTAATCGATGATCGCGCGGCTCTGCGCCGTGAAGCGCTCCCCCGGCATGATCAACGGAATGCCCGGCGGATACGGCACCAGCATCACCGCCGAGAGGCGACCTTCGAGGGCCTCGATCGGCACCGACTCCACCTCGCCGCGCACCAGTTTGTCGTAGGCGTCGGCCGGTTTGATGGCGATCTCCGGCAACACCGTGTACATGCGGCGCATGGAGGTCGGCGTGGCATTGTCCTGATAACAGCCATGCAGTTGATCACACAGATCGCGTAGCCCCATCCCGGCATAACGGTTGCCCGCCACGGCGCTCAGGCTCGGCAGCGCCACGCTGAGCGTTGTGTTGCTGTCGTACAGGCGCTTGAACTCCAGTAGCTCGGTCAGCAGCGTGCTCCACTTGCCCTTGGTGATACCCATGGAGAACAGCACCAGGAACGAATACAGGCCGGTCTTCTCCACCACCAGGCCACGCTCCCAGAGAAACTTGCTGACCACGGCCGCCGGAATGCCAGAGGCCTCCAGCGAACCGTTGGCGGTCAGGCCCGGTGTCACCAGTGTGACCTTGATGGGATCGAGCAGCACATAGTCATCGGCGATATGGCCAAAGCCGTGCCAGTCATCCTCAGCCGCCAGCAACCAGTCCTCGGTGGCCACTCGCTCGCTACCGGCGCTGCCGCTGGGTTGCCAGATGCTGAACCACCAGTCGTCTGCGCCCATGCTCTGGCGCATATTGGCCAGGGCCCGACGGAAGCTCAGGGCCTCGTCAAAGGTTTCCTGGATCAGCGAACGTCCTGCCGGACCTTCCATCATGGCCGAGGCCACGTCCAGCGAGGCGATGATGCCGTACTGCGGCGAAGTCGAGATGTGCATCATGAAGGCTTCATTGAAGCGGTCGCGGTCCAGCTGGCGTCGCCCGCCATCCTGCACATGGATCATCGAAGCCTGGCTGAAAGCCGCCAGCAGCTTGTGCGTGGAATGGGTGGTAAACACCAGCGGCGCGTCTTCGCTCCGGCTGGTACCCATACCGAAACGACCACTGTAGAAATCATGGAAGGCCGCGTAGGCGTACCAGGCTTCGTCGAAGTGCAGCACCTCGACACTGTTGCCCAGCGCCTGCTTGACCAGCTCGGCGTTATAGCACAGGCCGTCGTAGGTGGAGTTGGTCACCACCGCCAGCTTGACCTTAGGCTCACGCCCCCGAGCCAGCGGGTTGGCGTCGATCTTGGCCTGGATCGATTCGCGACTGAACTCGGACAGCGGAATCGGGCCGATGATGCCCAGCTCGTTGCGCGAGGGCACCAGATACAGCGGAATGGCTCCGGTCATGATGATCGAGTGAAGAATCGACTTGTGGCAGTTGCGGTCAACCAGCACCAGATCGTCGCGCCCGACCATAGAGTGCCAGACGATCTTGTTGGCCGTGGACGTACCGTTGATCACGAAGAAGGTGTGATCGGCGCCGAAGTTGCGCGCAGCCCTGGCCTCGGCCTCGGCCAAGGGCCCCGTGTGATCGAGCAGCGAGCCGAGCTCCGGCACCGAGACCGAGAGGTCCGAACGCAGGGTGTTCTCGCCGAAGAACTGGTGGAAGGCCTGCCCAACCGGGCTCTTGCGGTAGGCCACGCCACCGCCGTGCCCCGGCGTATGCCAGGAATAGTTGGAGTCCGCGGTGTGCTGCACCAGCGCCTTGAAGAACGGCGGCAACAGGCAATCCAGATAATTGCGCGCGGCGCGGCCGACCTGTCGCGCGAGGAACGGCACGGTGTCTTCGAACAGATAGAGAATGCCGCGCAGCTGGTGCAGATCGGCCATCGCCTCGGCCGGGGCGTTCTCGATGGTCACCTGTTCGCCGAGGGCGAAAATCGGCAGTTGCGGCGCCCGCACCCGGGCCACCCGAATCAGCTCAATCACATCCTGGAGCAGGCGCTGGTTCTCCCCCGCTCCTTCGGCGGCCACCAGGATACAGGCCAGGCCGTGGTGGGTGGAGGCGACAATGCGCCCTTCGCTGCTACTGGCGGTGGAGAGAATGCTGAAACCATCCTGAGCCAGCTCGTCGGCGATATCGCGAACGCGCTGCCCGGCCACGGTATCGGCCTTGATGTCACGGTGAACGATGAGGATGGGGAATTTGAGGTCTTTGTGCATGGCGCCCCCCTGAGGGCGGTGGTCCCGTTCACCTCAGGGTAGAGACTGCCATCGGCAGGGGGAACCCCCTGTGCAACTCGCTGTAACTAAAGGTCGCCGCAGTGCAAATACGCCAGTTACTCGCTGGCGGGCGCGGCCTCCAGCTGCGCCCAGACCGAAGGACCACCTGCCGACTTTTCCACGGCGGCCATGCGCACGGCATGCGCGGCGAGATCCTCCGCACTGGCGCGGATCACCCGCGTCGGGCTGCGTCCGGCTGGCAGACGGCTGATTG
Organism: Pseudomonas fluvialis; assembly: GCF_014207935.1. Taxonomy (GTDB): domain Bacteria; phylum Pseudomonadota; class Gammaproteobacteria; order Pseudomonadales; family Pseudomonadaceae; genus Aquipseudomonas; species Aquipseudomonas fluvialis_A. Next base: position 282,839 of record NZ_JACHLL010000006.1, read on the forward strand.
GACTGGCCTGGGGACGGCCACCACTGTCCTCGCCGCTGCCCTGACCGGCCAGCGAAAGACTGGTCTGGCCACCGGTCATTGCCAGGTAGACGTCGGCCAGAATCTCGGCGTCGAGCAGGGCGCCGTGCAGATCGCGCCCGGAGTTATCGACACCATAGCGCTTGCAAAGGGCGTCGAGGTTATTGCGCTGGCCCGGGTGCCGCTCGCGGGCCATCAGCAGGGTGTCGAGCACCGTGCAATAGTCGCTGACGTCGCTGCGCTCGCTCTGACCAAGCCGGGCAAATTCGTTGTTGATGAAGCCAACGTCGAACGCCGCGTTGTGGATGATCAGCTCGGCGCCCTTGATGAACTCGAAGAACTCGTCGGCCACCTCACGAAAACGTGGCTTGTCGGCGACAAACTCGTTGGTGATGCCGTGGACGGCGATAGCGCCTTCGTCGATTTCACGATCAGGGTTGAGGTAGACATGGAAATGCCGACCGGTCAGGCGCCGCCCCTGCAGTTCGACACAACCAATCTCGATGATGCGATGGCCATCGCCCACCGGCATGCCGGTGGTTTCGGTATCCAGTACTACGTATCTCATGCTCGCCCTCTGACTTCTTCAACGCCACGGTTGGCCAGCTGGTCGGCCTTCTCGTTGCCCGGATGGCCGGTATGGCCGCGCACCCATTGCCACTCGACCTGATGGCGATTGACCTGCTCGTCCAGCGCTTGCCACAGGTCGGCATTCTTGACCGGTTCCTTGGCTGCGGTTTTCCAGCCGCGCTTCTTCCAGTTCGGCATCCACTCCTGGATGCCCTTCATCACGTACTGCGAATCGGTAACCAGGCGCACCGAACAGGGCCGGGTCAGGGCGATCAGCGCACAGATCGCCGCCATCAGTTCCATGCGGTTATTGGTGGTGTTGGGCTCGCCGCCCCACAACTCCTTCTCGGCGCCCTTATAGATCATCAGCGCGCCCCAGCCGCCAGGGCCAGGATTGCCCTTGCAGGCGCCGTCGGTGTAGATCTCGACCTTCTCTTCGCTCATTGAATGTTCTAGCTCTCGGAATCGCGCCGGCTGATCTTCGCCACCGGCATTGGCAACAGCTGTCCCCGTGGCTCGCGCCGCGGCGGACGCAGCGGACGCAGGCCGACCATCAGCTTGCGCGCCACCAGCACATAGAACCCCGCGCCGGGTAGTTGCCAGGCCTCGGCCCGGGTCTCCAGCGGTTGCAGGCGAGCCTGCCAGGTACTGTTGCAAAGCGGCGGACGATAACACCCGAACCGGCGTTTCTCCAGCGCGAAGCCCAGCAGATGCAGCCAGTCGCTGACCCGTCCCGGATCGATACAGCGAGCCTGACGCCAGGTATCGCGGGCCAGCCAGTGGCGCAGTCCCCACAGACTCCAGGGATTGAAGCCGACGATCAACAGATGCCCGCCCGGGCGCACACTGAACGCAGCCTCGCGCAGCAAACCATGGGGCGATAGGCAGAAATCCAGGCCATGCTGCAGCACCACCGCATCGGCGGCATGCTCTCCCAGTGGCCAGGACTGCTCTTCACAGGCGATTTCCACGCCGGCCAGCGGCGCACCGATGCGCACGCTGCGCTGAATATGCGCGGCCTTGACCGCCGGCCCAGGTACCGCGCTGTAGTGCACCAGATAGCCGCCAAACAGGCGCTGCAGCTCTTCCTCCAGCAACTGTTGCTGGCGGCTGAGCAACAGCTGCCCCAGCGGACTACGAAACCACTGCTCGGCGCCTTCGAGCAGATCGAGCCAGTGCGGATCGAGATGGGACCAGGCTTGCCGGTCCATGCACTCACGCTTCATTTCAGCCTTTCCTCGCTCACCGGACAGCCCGGTTTGGGCTTACCATCGCCAGCATTGCCACAGGATGCCGCCATCATGCTCGCTATTCATGCCCTGCCCGCGTTTACCGACAACTATATCTGGCTGCTGCACGATGCAGAACGTCAGCGCTGTGCGGTAGTTGATCCGGGCAGCGCCGCCCCGGTGCAGGCCTGGATGGCTGAGCATCCGGGCTGCGTGCTGGAAAGTATTCTGATCACCCACCAGCATGCCGATCATATCGGCGGCATCGGCCAACTGCTGCAGCAACAAGATGCCGCCGTGTATGCCCCGGCGCTGGAAAACATCCCGCATTGCAGCCACCCTCTGCATGGCGAGGAAACCATCAGCGTACTGGGCCTGCCGTTTCAAGTGCTGGCCGTGCCCGGCCATACACCCGGGCATATTGCCTACCTACATCAGGGCCCCGACGCCATGCTGTTCTGTGGCGACACGCTGTTTGCTGGTGGCTGTGGCCGACTGTTTGGCGGCACCGCCAGCCAGCTCTATCACTCGCTGCAGCGCCTGGCCCAGTTGCCTGCCAGCACCCGCGTGTATTGCACTCACGAATATACCCAGAGCAACCTGCGCTTTGCCCAAGCGGTCGAGCCTGACAACAGGCAACTGGCCGCGCGTGTACAGACGGTTGCCGAGCAACGCGCGGCAGGCCAGATAACCCTGCCCAGCAGCATCGGCCTGGAGCTGGCCAGCAACCCCTTCCTGCGCCTTGGCAACCCGACCATCGAGCAGCAACTGGACCGGCAATTCGGTGCCGGCGTGCGCAGCCCGGAGCAAAGTTTTGCCCTGCTGCGGCGCTGGAAGGACACGTTCTAAAACAGTCTTGCCTTGACCCGCCAGGGGGTGATTCCTAGAATCGCCGGCACTTCCTTCCCAAGCCCGGACAGCCGATGCCGTCATTGCTGCGTCACCTCCTGCTGCACCTGACGCCGGCCCAGCTTCCCCGTCTTGCGGCTGTGCTGCTTACCGTGCTGCTTGCTGGCTGCCAGACGACAGGGTCACATCAGAGCGAAGCACCTGGCAGCGATACCGACCGTGCCGTCGGCATCGACAACGAGGCCACCTGGCTCGAGGACGAGAAAGACGAGCCCGACGACATCTGGCAGCGCATGCGCGATGGCTTCAAGCTGCAGAACGAGATCGGTTTCAATCCCCGCATCGAACGCCAGCGTCTGTGGTTCGTCAGCAACCCCTCGTTCCTGCAAAATGCCAGTGACCGCGGCTCCCTGTACATTCATTACGTGGTCGAGCAGCTGCAGCGCCACAACATGCCGCTGGAGCTGGCGCTGCTGCCGGTGATCGAAAGCGCCTACAACCCGATGGCCTATTCCCGCAGCCATGCCGTGGGTATCTGGCAGTTCATTCCCGCCACCGGACGTAACTTCAATCTGCAGCAGACCGCCTGGTATGACGGCCGGCGCGACATCCTTGCCTCGACCAACGCGGCGATCAGCTATCTCAGCCGTCTCAACCAGATGTTCAACGGCGACTGGCTGCTCTCGCTGGCCGCCTACAACGCCGGCGAAGGCACCGTCAGCCGGGCCATCGAGCGCAACCAGCGCCTCGGCCTGCCGACCGACTACTGGAACCTGCAGCTGCCCAAGGAAACCCAGGATTACGTGCCCAAGCTGCTGGCGCTTTCGCAGATTGTCATGGCGCCGGAAGCTTACGGCATCGACCTGCATCCGATCGCCAATGAGCCGTATTTCGAGGTGGTCAACCTCAAGCAGGAACGTCTCGATCTGGGCCGACTGGCCGATCTGGTCGACATGGAGAAGGAGGAAATCCTCCAGCTCAACCCGGCCTTCAAGCGCGGCATCACCTACGGCGGCCCCAAGCGCCTGCTGGTCCCCAGCGACAAGGCCGAAATGCTTGAGGCCAACCTGGCGCTGATGAAGCCGCAAGACCCGGTCGATTGGCAAACCTACAAGGTCAAGGCCGGCGACAGCCTGCACGGCATCGCCAACCGCTACCGGGTGACCGTCAACACGCTCAAGGACATCAACCAGCTGCGTGGCAACAACCTGAGCATCGGTCAGACCCTGAGCATACCGACCGAACCGGGGATGAAGTTCAATGAGCCGCTGTTCCAGCGCAGCTCTGCCCCAGCGGCCAGCCGCAGCTACAGTGTGCGCAAGGGCGACAACCTGTGGAGCATCGCCAAGAGCCAGGGTGTGAAGGTCAACGACCTCAAGCGCTGGAACAACCTGCGCAGCACTGAACTCAAGCTTGGTCAGCAATTGAAGCTGCAGGCCAGTTCCGTCAGCCCCAAATCCGTCAACCAGAACACCGCGAGCGCCCGCAAGAACAGCAACGGCGGGCGACAGCAGGTCACCTACTACAAGGTCAAGGCCGGCGATTCGCTCTACCTGATCGCCAAGCGCTTCAAGGTTGATCTCAAGCAGCTGCAGCGCTGGAACCCCAAGGTCAGCAAGCGCCTCAAGCCAGGCCAGTCGCTGGCGCTGTATCTGTAGCGATGCTCAGCGCTTGGTCAGTGCCTCCAGGCAACGGCTGGCCAACTGGGTAAAGCGCTGGAAGGCCACGAACTGCTCATGCTTGAGAGTACGGCCGGATAGCCGGCTGTCGGCGTACACCACACCAATCTCGCGCTTGCCGGCCAGCAGCGGAGCAATGAAGAACATGCCGCCGCCGATCCACTGGCGCAGCGGCAGGGTCACCAGATCGTTCAGCGCATGGGTCGCCGGCACGCCCATCCACAGGGTTTCGCGACTGCGCAGCACGTAGCTGAAGATGTGCTGCTGTTGCGGCTGATCCACCGGCAACATGAACTCCTGCTGCCAGCGCTCGGCCCCCTCGCCTTCGGCGCGCTTGCAGCGGAAACAGCTCTGCCCGTCAGCCAGCACCGCCACCACCACGCGCTCCAGCCCGGCGCCCTGGTGCAGGCCCTTGAGCAGGCTATCGAGAATCAGCTGCACATCGCCCTTCTGGGTGACCAGTTGCCCAAGCTCCTGCAGGCTCTGCTGCAGCAGCAGCAGATTCGGCTGCAGCAGACGCGCACGGCGCTGCTCCTGTTGCAGGCGCACCTGATCAGGGTCGGTATTGGGAATCAGCCGGCACAGTTTGCCGGCACCGAAGGTGGCGGCCACCTTCACGGCCTCTTCGGCACTGGCCAACACCTGCAGCAGAGCATCGTCAGGCGACAGTGAAGTGAACTCAGCCATCTCGCCAACCAGCTTCTGCATGGCGTCACACCCCCAGCCATCCAGGGCCGCCTCGCTGATCTTCACACCCAGGGTCACCGCCCGAACCGCCGGATCGTTCTGCAGCTTGGGGTTGTGCGCCAGGCTGGCGGTTTCGCCCAGGTTCCAGTTCTTCAGAAGCCCCTGGGTCAACTGGCGAAAACTGACGCCGAGAAACTCGCGGGCGACCTGCTCGACATCAGCCCCCGGCTGCTGCATGGCCTCGGCCAGGTCATCGGCCTCATCTCCGGCGCAGCCCCAGAAGGCCATCTCGCCCATGTGATGAAGCAAGGCGGCGATAAACACCTCCTCCTGGTGCTTGGCCAGCACATAACCGGCGATGTTGCGCGCCTGCACTGCAGCATGAAACGAACGGGCCAGCAGCTCCTGCAACTGCTCACGCGGCACCCGCGTCAGCAGACCATCCACCAGACTGACCGACAGCCCGATCAGTCGCACATTCTCGAAGCCCATCAGTACGATGGCGCGCGAGATGGTCTTGATCACTTCCTGGGACGGGTTGTAGTAGACGCTATTGGCCACCCGCAGCACCTTGGCCGTCAATGCCGCATCGTGCAGCAGGACATCGGCCACACGCTGCACCGAAACGTTGGAGGCACTGCTGGCAGTCTCTTGCAGGTTCTTGACCACAGACGCCAGGGCAGGCAATTCCGCCTCGCCAAGACGCTCAACCCAACCTGCCAAACCGAAGGTGCGCTCGCCCAAGATCGGAATCCTTAACAAAATATGTCATTACTGTAGTCAAAATGATGGCACCTGCACCACTGGCATCGGCCTTTTTCCTGTCGATACAAGCTGTTACTGTACAGACAAAGAAAAAATGCTTTGCCATGGATCGGACGGCCGCCTGATGCGACACCTCCTCACCCTGCTGATCGGTTTGCTGCTGAGCCAGATGGCTCATGCCCAGCTGACCAGCAGCCATGGCTATGCCCAGTTCGGCAATCTCAAATACCCTCCCAGCTTTACCCACTTCGACTGGGTCAATCCCGAGGCCCCGAAAGGCGGCACCGTGCGTCTGATGGCCTACGGCAGCTTCGATACGCTCAATCCCTACACGATCAAGGGCACGCCGCCGATCAGCTCGGGCAACTTCCTGCAGTACGGCATCAACGAACTGAACGAGCCGCTGATGGTCGGCAGCGGCATCTACGACCCCTCGGGCGATGAAAGCAACTCCAGCTACGGCCTGATTGCCAGGAGCGTGCAGTACAGCGAGGAGCGCAGCTGGGTGGTGTTCAACCTGCGTCCCGAAGCCCGCTTTCACGACGGCAAGCCGATCACCGCCTACGATGTCGCGTTCTCCTACCGCACCCTCCTGCACCAGGGCCATCCGCTGTATCGCACCAGCCTGCAGGAGGTGGCCAGGGTCGATATCCTCAACCGCCTGAAGATCCGCTTTGTGTTCAAGCGTAGTGGCAACCCGCTGCTGATCCTGCGCCTGGGCGAGCTACCGGTGCTGCCGCAGCACTACTGGCAGGGCCGCGATTTCACCGCCACCACCTACACGCCGCCGCTGGGCAGTGGGCCTTATCGCATAACGCAGGTGGTGCCGGGCAAGCGCCTGGTGTTCGAGAAGGTCGAGGACTGGTGGGGCAAGAGCCTGCCGGTCAATCGCGGCAAGTACAATTTCCAGCGGGCTGAAGTCGAGTTCTACCGCGACAGCGACATTGCCTTCGAGGCCTTCAAGGCCGGCGAATTCGACTTCTATATCGATAATCAGGCCAAGAACTGGGCCACCAACTACCGTTTTCCGGCCGTGTTGCGCGGCGATGTGATTCGCGCCGAAATCCCCCACCAGATTCCCACCCAGACCCAGGCCCTGTTCTTCAATACCCGCCGCGGCCAGTTTCATGACCGTGATGTGCGGCAGGCACTGGCGATGCTGTTCGATTTTCAGTGGACCAACCAGGCGCTGTTCAACGGAGCCTACAAGCGCGCCGAAAGTTTCTTCCCCAACAGCGTGTTCGCCAGCAACGGCCTGCCGAGCAAGGCCGAGCTCAAGCTGCTCAAGCCCTATCGCAAACAACTGCCGGCGCCGCTGTTCAAGCAGCCTTTCAGCCTGCCGGCCACCGATGGCCACGGACTGCCACGGGATACCCTGCGTCAGGCCATGCAGCTACTCAACCAGGCCGGCTGGCAATTGCAGGGCAACCGTCTGGTCGACGCCAAGGGCAATCCCTTCAGCTTCGAGATCCTGCTGGTCAACCCCGGCCTTGAGCGCATCCTCCAGCCCTACCGGCAGAACCTGCGCAGCATCGGCATCGAAACCCGCATGCGCACCGTGGATCGCGCGCAGTACAAGCAGCGCCTGGATCGCTTCGATTTCGATATGGCCCTGCTGACGCTGCCCCAGACACTCAGCCCGGGCCTTGAACAGTGGTCCTACTTCCACTCCAGCCAGGCCGCCATCAAGGGTGGCAAGAACTACGCAGGCATCCGCCACCCGGTGGTGGATCAGTTATTGGAAAAGCTGCTCGCGGCACAGAGTCGTGAGCAACAGATCGCCGCCACCCGCGCACTGGATCGCGTGCTCCTGTGGCAGCACTACGTGATACCCAACTGGTACTCCAGTAATCATCGCCTGGCCTACCGCAGCAAGTTCGCCTTTGTCACTACCCCGCCCTACACGCTAGGCCTGCGCGCCTGGTGGCTGAAGGCTCCGGAGCTCACCCCATGACCGTTCTGTGCACCCTGCGACACTCCCTGGCCGCCCTGCTGCTCAGCCCTGCGCTGGCCCTCGGCGCCGGTCAGCATGCGATCACCCTTTATGGGGAAGCGCCGAAGTACCCGGCCACCTTCAAGCATTTCGATTACGTCAATCCGGATGCCCCCAAGGGTGGCACGTTGCGCCAGGCAGGCTTCGGTGGTTTTGACAGTTTCAACCCCTTTATCAACAAGGGAGTGCCCGAGGAAAACATCGGCCTGATCTACGACACCCTGACCAAGCGCAGTCTGGATGAACCCTTCAGCGAATATGGCCTGCTCGCCGAACGTATCGAGCGCGATCCGCAAAATCGCTGGGTGCGTTATCACCTGCGCCAGGAAGCCCGCTTCCATGACGGCCAGCCGGTCACTGCCGACGATGTGGTTTTCACCTTCGAGTCGCTGATGGCCCACGGCAGTCCGCTGTACAAGACCTACTATGCCGATGTGGCCAAGGTGGTGGCAGAAAGCCCGCGCAGCGTGCGTTTTGAGTTCAAGCACGCCAACAACCGCGAGCTGCCGATGATCCTCGGCCAGCTGTCGATCCTACCCAAGCACTGGTGGGCCGGGCGCAACTTCGCCGACGGCACCCTGGATATCCCGGTCGGCAGCGGCCCCTACCGTATCGAGCGCTTCCAGGCCGGACGCACTATCCGCTACACCCGGGTCAAGGACTGGTGGGGCGAGAACCTGCCGGTCAACCGCGGGCAGAACAACTTTGATGCCATCGAAGTCGACTACTACCGCGACAACACTGTCGCACTGGAAGCCCTCAAAGCCGGCCAATTCGACTTCTGGCTGGAAACCAGTGCCAAGAACTGGGCCACGGCCTACGACAGCCCGGCCGTGCGCGACGGCCGCCTGAAAAAGGACGAAATTGCCAACCATAATCCGGCCGGCATGCAGGGCTTCATCTTCAACACCCGACGCAACCTGTTCCAGGACGTGCGGGTGCGTGAAGCCCTGGCCTTGCTGTTCGACTTCCAGTGGGCCAACAAGAACCTGTTCAACGGCGCCTATACCCGTACCCACAGCTATTTCGACAACTCGGAACTGGCCGCTACTGAGCTGCCAAGTCCGGAAGAACTGAAGATTCTCGAACCACTACGCGGGCAGTTGCCGGCCCAGCTGTTCAGCCAGCCGTTCAAGGTGCCCGAAACCGATGGCAGTGGAGTGATTCGTGAACAGCAACGGCGCGCCTATCAACTGCTGCAGGAAGCCGGCTGGAAGATCGCCAACGACCAGATGCTCGACGCCAAGGGCAAACCGGTGGTGATCGAGTTCCTTCTGGCGCAGACCGAGTTCGAGCGGGTACTGCTGCCGTATAAGCGTAATTTGCGCGACCTGGGCATCAATCTGGAGATCCGCCGTGTTGATGTCTCGCAGTACATCAACCGCCTGCGTTCGCGCGACTTCGATCTGATCGTCGGTGGTTTTCCGCAATCTAACTCACCCGGCAACGAGCAGCGCGAATACTGGCACTCCAGCTCCGCCGATCGCCCCGGCAGCCGCAACTATATCGGTCTGAAAGACCCGGCCATCGACCAACTGGTCGAGGGGCTAATCAATGCAGAAAGCCGGGCCAGCCTGGTCCAGCATACCCGCGCCCTCGACCGCGTCCTGCTCTGGGGGCACTACGTGGTGCCCAACTGGCACATCAAGACCTGGCGCCTGGCCTACTGGGACCGCCTGCAGCATCCGGAGGTGACGCCACCCTACGACTACGGCCTGATGACCTGGTGGATCAAGCCCGATGCCGGCCAGGCCGCCGTACAGACTCAGGCGGAGGCCAAGCCCTGATGCTGGCCTATATCCTGCGGCGCCTGCTGCTGATCATCCCGACCCTGTTCGGCATCCTGCTGATCAACTTCATCATCATCCAGGCCGCACCAGGCGGCCCGGTGGAGCAGATGATCGCCAAGCTGGAAGGCTTCGACGCGGCCGCCGGCGGCGCCACCGGGCGTATTTCCGGCGGTGGCAGCGAGGTGGCCGCCAGCAGCTCCAGCTACCGCGGCGCCCAGGGCCTGGACCCGGAGCTGATCAAGGACATCGAGAAACTCTACGGCTTCGACAAACCGGCGCCCGAGCGCTTCTGGATCATGATCAGCAACTACCTGAAGTTGGATTTCGGCGAGAGCTTCTTCCGCGACGCCAAGGTCACCGACCTGATCATCGAGAAGATGCCGGTCTCGATCTCCCTGGGGCTGTGGAGCACCCTGATCATGTATCTGGTGTCCATTCCGCTGGGCGTGGCCAAGGCAGTGCGCCACGGCAGTGCCTTCGACGTGTGGACCAGCACCGCCATCGTCGTCGGTTATGCCGTACCAGCCTTCCTCTTTGCCATCCTGCTGATCGTGGTGTTTGCCGGCGGCAGCTATCTCGACTGGTTCCCCCTGCGCGGGCTGACCTCGAACAACTTCGATGAGCTGAGCACCTGGGGCAAGATCGTCGACTACTTCCACCATCTGGCACTGCCGATTACCGCTCTGGTGATCGGCAACTTCGCCACCCTGACCCTGCTGACCAAGAACAGCTTCCTCGACGAGATCAACAAGCAGTATGTGGTCACGGCCCGAGCCAAGGGGCTGTCCGAACGCGGCGTGCTCTATGGCCACGTGTTCCGTAACGCCATGCTGCTGATCATCGCCGGCTTTCCCTCGGCCTTCATCGGCATCTTCTTCACTGGCTCGCTGCTGATCGAGGTGATCTTCTCCCTCGACGGCCTGGGCCTGCTCAGCTTCGAGGCGGCCATGAACCGTGACTATCCGGTGGTATTCGGCACGCTGTTCATCTTCACCCTGCTGGGGCTGGTGGTGAAACTGATCGGTGACCTCACCTACACCCTGGTCGATCCACGTATCGACTTCGCCAGTCGGGAGGCTTGAGCATGCGTCTGTCGCCTCTCAATCAACGACGCTTCGCCCGCTTCAAGGCCAACAAACGCGGCTGGTGGTCGCTGTGGCTGTTCCTCGGGCTATTTATCTTCAGCCTGGGCGCCGAGCTGATCGCCAACGACAAGCCGCTGGTGGTGCAGCACGATGGTCAGTGGTTCTTCCCGGTACTCAAGCGCTATCCCGAGACGGCCTTTGGTGGTGAGTTCCCGCTGGAGGCCAACTACAAAAGCCCCTACATGCGCGAGCTGATCGCCAGCGGCGACGGCTGGATGCTCTGGCCGCCGATTGCCTTCAGCTACGACAGCATCAACTACGACCTGCGTGTCCCGGCCCCCGCTCCGCCTTCCGCCGACAACTGGCTGGGCACCGATGACCAGGGCCGCGACGTGCTGGCCCGGGTGATCTACGGCTTCCGCATCTCGGTGCTGTTCGCCCTGACCCTGACCTTGGCCAGCTCGGTGATCGGCGTGCTGGCCGGTGCCCTGCAGGGCTACTACGGCGGCTGGGTAGACCTGACCGGACAGCGCTTCCTCGAAGTCTGGTCAGGCCTGCCGGTGCTGTTCATGCTGATCATCCTGTCCAGCATCGTGCAGCCGAACTTCTGGTGGCTTTTGGGCATCATGCTGCTGTTCTCCTGGATGACCCTGGTCGATGTGGTGCGTGCCGAGTTTCTCCGTGGCCGCAACCTCGAATATGTCCGAGCCGCCAAGGCACTGGGCATGGGCAACGCCGCCATCATGTACCGGCATATCCTGCCCAACGCCATGGTTTCGACCATGACCTTCATGCCGTTCATTCTCACCGGCGCCATCGGTACGCTGACTGCGCTGGACTTCCTCGGCTTCGGCCTGCCGCCCGGTTCGCCCTCGCTCGGCGAACTGGTGGCTCAGGGCAAGTCCAATTTGCAGGCGCCGTGGCTGGGTATGACGGCCTTTGCCGTGCTGGCGCTGATGCTGACCCTCCTGGTGTTCATCGGCGAGGCTGCCCGTGATGCCTTTGACCCAAGGAAATGATGCGATGAGCACTGATCCGCTCACCCCGAGCAATCTGATCGAAATCGAGGATCTGGCCGTCGAGTTCGTCACCGGCGAGCAGGTGCAGCGCGTGGTCGAAGGCGTCAGCCTGAGCATCCGCAAGGGCGAGACGCTGGCGCTGGTTGGCGAGAGCGGCTCGGGCAAGTCCGTGACGGCTCACTCGATTCTGCGCCTGCTGCCCTACCCGCTGGCGCGCCATCCGGCCGGCAGCATCCGCTACGACGGCCAGGACCTGCTCAAGCTCAATGAGCGCGAGCTGCGCAGTATTCGTGGCAACCGGATTGCCATGGTCTTTCAGGAACCGATGACCTCGCTCAACCCGCTGCACAGCATCGAGAAGCAGATTGCCGAGGTCCTGGCCCTGCATAAAGGACTGACCGGCGCAGCTGCACGCGCGCGCGTCCTTGAACTACTGGAGCTGGTCGGCATCCCCGAGCCGGCCAAACGCCTCAAGGCCTATCCGCACGAACTGTCCGGAGGTCAGCGCCAGAGGGTGATGATTGCCATGGCACTGGCCAACGAGCCGGAGCTACTGATTGCCGACGAGCCGACCACCGCCCTCGACGTCACCGTCCAGCTGAAAATCCTCGAGCTGCTCAAAGAACTGCAGGCCAAGCTGGGCATGGCCATGCTGCTGATTACCCACGATCTCAATCTGGTACGACGAATTGCCCATCGCGTATGTGTCATGCAGCGCGGTCGTGTCGTCGAACAGGCATCGTGTGAGGAACTGTTCCGCGCGCCGCAGCATCCCTATACCCAGGAGCTACTGAGTGCCGAACCCAGCGGTCAGCCGGCGGAGAACCCGCCAGGCCCGACCATGCTCGAAGTCGACCAGCTCAAGGTGTGGTTTCCCATCAAGCAGGGCTTCTTCCAGCGCACGGTGGATTACGTCAAGGCCGTCGACGGCATTCGCTTCAGCCTGCCCCAGGGGCAGACCCTGGGCATTGTCGGCGAAAGCGGCTCGGGCAAGTCCACCCTGGGGCTGGCCATCCTGCGACTGCTGAGCAGCCAGGGCGATATCCGCTTCCAGGGGCAGGCCATCCAGGGCCTGTCGCAGCAAGAGGTTCGCCCGCTGCGCCGGCAGATGCAGGTGGTCTTTCAGGACCCCTACGGCAGTCTCAGCCCACGCATGAGCGTGGGCCAGATTGTCGGCGAGGGACTGCGCATTCATGGCATGGGCGATGAAGAGGCGCAGGAACAGGCGATCATCGATGCGCTCGTGGAGGTAGGGCTGGATCCGGAAACCCGCCACCGCTACCCCCACGAGTTTTCCGGCGGACAACGGCAGCGTATTGCCATTGCCCGGGCCCTGGTGCTCAAGCCGGCGCTGATCCTGCTCGATGAGCCGACTTCGGCGCTCGACCGCACGGTGCAGCGACAAGTGGTTGAACTGCTGCGCAATCTGCAGCGCAAGTACAACCTGACCTACCTGTTCATCAGCCACGATCTGGCGGTGGTCAGGGCATTGAGTCACCAGTTGATGGTGGTCAAGCAGGGACAGGTGGTGGAACAAGGGGACGCGGCCAGCATTTTTGCCGCGCCGCAACATAGCTATACCCGGCAACTGCTCGAAGCCGCGTTCATGACGCCGGGCGGGGCCGCCTAACCAGAAAGAGGATACGGATATGGGATTTCTCGCCGGCAAGCGCGTACTGATCGTCGGTGTCGCCAGCAAGCTGTCGATTGCCTCGGGCATCGCCGCCGCCATGCACCGTGAGGGCGCCGAACTGGCCTTCACCTACCAGAACGACAAGCTCAAGGGGCGCGTCGAGGAATTCGCCGCCGGCTGGGGCTCCAACGCCGAGCTGTGCTTCCCGTGCGACGTGGCCAATGACGAGGAGATCGCCAAGGTCTTCGAAGCGCTGGCGAAGAAGTGGGATGGTCTGGACTGCATCGTCCACTCCGTGGGCTTCGCTCCAGGCGACCAGCTCGACGGCGATTTCACCGAAGTCACCACCCGTGAAGGCTTCCGTATCGCCCACGACATCAGCGCCTACAGCCTGGTCGCCCTGGCCAAGGCCGGTCGCCCGCTGATGCAGGGTCGCAATGGCAGCGTGCTGACGCTCTCCTACCTGGGCGCCGAACGTACCATGCCCAACTACAACGTCATGGGCATGGCCAAGGCCAGCCTGGAAGCCGGCGTACGCTACCTGGCCGGCAGCCTCGGCCCGGAAGGCACCCGCGTCAACGCCATCTCGGCAGGCCCGATCCGCACTCTCGCGGCTTCCGGCATCAAGAGTTTCCGCAAGATGCTGGCCGCCAACGAGAAGCAGACCCCGCTGCGCCGCAACGTGACCATTGAGGAAGTCGGCAACGCCGGCGCCTTCCTCTGCTCCGACCTGGCCTCGGGCATCAGTGGCGAGATCCTCTATGTGGACGGTGGTTTCAACACCACCGCCATGGGCGCCATCGAAGACTGATCGCTTCGCCATGAAAAAAGCCCGCAATCGCGGGCTTTTTTCTGTCCGTTCGATCGAGCCGTTTAGAAGCGCTCGATCTCGGCCTTGGCTTGCAGCTGACGGCGGAAGGCATTGAAGTCCTGCTGGCCACTGCGCGAAGCGAGGAAGCGACGGTACATGGCCTTCTCCTCCTCAGACAGCGCGCTTTCCTGCTCGCTGACACCGTTCAGGCGAACCACGACAAAATCGCCATTGCCCAGCTCGACTCCGGCAAACGCCGGCTTGTCGGCAGCCTGCGGCTTGGCCATGCGGAACACCGTCTGCAATACGGCAGGCTCGACGCCTTCCTGATTGCGGGTGGCGGCTTCCTGGACCTTCCAGGTATCAGCCTTGGCCGCCTTGGTCGGCGTCTTGCCGCTGCGCAGATCGGCGATCAGCGCCTCACCATCGAGTTTGGCCTGTTCGGCCGCACGCTGGCTGAGCAGATGGCCGCGGATGGTCTCACTGACCTGTTCCAGCTTGAGCGGCTCCGGCATTTTGTGTTCCTTCACGCGGACCACCACGACGGTCTCCGGGTCCAGTTCGATCAGACCGCTGTTGGCGCCGTCTTCCAGCACCTCCTTGCTGAAGGCTGCCTGCAGGACCTGACGATTGGCCGCCAGACCATCGCCACCCTCACGGCCAAACGCCGGGCTGAGCTGAACCTTCAGGTCGAGTTCCTGTGCTGGCTGAGCCAGGTCGGACGACTCATAGGCCAGGCTTTCCAGCTGCTTGCTGGCCTCGACAAACAGCTTCTCTACTTCCTGCGATTTGAAGTCACGCGCCAGCTTGTCCTTGAGGCTGGCAAAGCTCGGGACATCCGGAGCCTGTACGCCCAGCAGCTTGATCAGGTGCCAGCCAAACTCGCTGCGCACCGGAGCGGAAACCTGATTGAGCTTCAGCTCATACAGCGACTTCTCGAAAGCCGGGTCATACACGCCTGGGCCGGCATAACCCAGATCACCACCGTTTTCCGCGGAGGACGGATCGTTGGAGAGCTCCTTGGCCAGCGCGGCGAAGTCTTCACCGGCACCGACGCGCTTGGCAATCTCTTCAATCTTGGCCTTGGCCTGCTCATCGCTGAGCTTGTCGCTGACCTCGATCAGGATGTGCGCCGCCTGACGCTGCTCAGCGAGCGCAGCGATTTCCTTCTCATACAGGGCCTTCAGGTCATCGTCCTTCACTTCGACCTGACTGAAGAAGGCATCCTTCTTCAGCTCCAGATATTCAAGGACTACCTGCTCAGCACTCTTGTACTCGGCAGCGTGCTCGTCGAAATAGGCCTTGATGTCAGCCTCGGCAATCTTCACCTTGGCCGGGTCGGCCTTGATGGTCAGGGCTGCAAAGTCGCGCGTCTGCTTTTCAAGCTTGGCGAAAGCCTGGACTTCGGCATCGGTGACAAAGCCGCTGCCGGCGAAGGCCGCGCGCAACTGGCCGATGAGCATTTCCTGCTGCAGCATCTGACGGAATTGCAGACGGGTGTAGCCCATCTGCTGCAGCACCTGATCATAACGCGCGGCGCTGAACTTGCCCTCGACCTGGAACTCGGGTGTCTGCAGGATCAGTTGGTCGAGAGCCGCTTCGGAAAAGGCGAACTTGGCACTCTGCGCGCCCTGCAACAGCAGTTGACGATCGATCAACCCCTTGAGGGCCGCTTCGCGCAGGAGCTTCTCATCCAGCAGGCTGCTGTCGAAATCCTTGCCCAGTTGCTGCATCAGCTGGCGACGCTGGGCGTCGGCGGCTTGCGCCAGTGCGCTCTGACTGATTTCCTCACCATTGACCTCAGCCGCGGTCTGCGCCTTGCTGGTACTGGTCATGATCGCGTCAAAGCCGGTCAGGGCCATGAGCGCAACGATGATGCCAATGATGGTTTTGGCAATCCACCCCTGTGAATTGTCCCGGATGTTCTGCAGCATGACTCCCCCGAAAACAGCCGTGCTCAGCACCGCTGCAGGATGGATTTCTTAGGATAAAAGAAAGGCGCATCCGTGGATGCGCCTTCTCGTGAACTGGCGGAGCGGACGGGACTCGAACCCGCGACCCCCGGCGTGACAGGCCGGTATTCTAACCGACTGAACTACCGCTCCGCGGCCGGAGCCGATTTGCACCGACTCCGGTCAACTCATCAAGACGCTTAGTTAACGGCGTCTTTCAGGGCTTTACCAGCTTTGAAGCCCGGGATCTTGGCAGCAGCGATGTTGATCGGCTTGCCAGTCTGCGGGTTACGGCCGGTACGGGCAGCGCGCTCTTTTACAGCGAAGGTGCCGAAGCCAACCAGAACAACGGAGTCACCAGCTTTCAGGGCACCAGTAACGGATTCGATTACGGCGTCCAGTGCACGGCCAGCAACAGCTTTCGGGATATCAGCAGATGCTGCGATGGCATCAATCAGTTCCGACTTGTTCACTCTTAAGTCCCCTTATTTCGTGAGTTGTTTCTTAGTGTTTGGTGTAAGCAAAACCGGTGCTGGGTGGGCTTCATGCCACTTAGTGTGCCGCTTTATAACAAGGGCTCAAAAAAGGTGTCAAGGAAGCTTGCCTGCTAGTGCGTGCTGATTCGCTCCTTGGATTCAGCCTCGCGCGATTCGTCTTTTGCAACAATCTCGGGAGCCGCATCAGACAAGGGCTCCGGGGCGTATTGCAGCGCAATTTGCAGGACCTCGTCAATCCATTTAACCGGTTTAATCTGCAGGTCTTGCTGGATATTTTCCGGAATTTCCTTGAGATCGCGAACGTTTTCCTCAGGAATGATGACGGTCTTGATCCCGCCACGGTGGGCGGCCAGGAGTTTTTCCTTGAGCCCGCCGATGGCCAACACCTGACCACGCAGGGTGATTTCACCAGTCATGGCAACATCGGCGCGCACCGGAATATTGGTCAGCGCAGAGACCAGCGCGGTACACATGCCAATGCCTGCACTCGGACCATCTTTTGGCGTGGCCCCTTCGGGAACATGGATGTGGATATCCCGCTTCTCATGGAAGTCCACCGCGACACCAAGACTCTTGGCACGACTGCGCACCACGGTCAGCGCAGCTGTGATCGACTCGCCCATGACATCGCCCAGGGAACCGGTCTTGATCAGTTGCCCCTTGCCCGGAACCACCACCGCCTCAATGGTCAGCAGCTCGCCGCCGACCGAGGTCCAGGCCAAGCCCGTGACCTGACCAACCTGATCCTGCACCTCGGCCAGGCCATAGCGATACTTGCGCACGCCAAGGAACTGCTCGAGATTGCCGGCATCCACGCACTCCTTGATGCGCTTGGCGCCAGCATGCTGCTTGACCGCCTTGCGGCAAACCTTGGCGATCTGCCGCTCCAGGCTACGCACACCAGCCTCGCGGGTGTAGTAGCGGATGATGTCGCGAATGGCGTCTTCGGAAAAACTCAGCTCGCCCTTTTTCAGACCATTGGCTTCAGTTTGCTTGGGCACCAGGTACTTGATGGCGATATTGATCTTTTCCGCCTCGGTGTAACCAGGCAGGCGGATCACTTCCATGCGATCAAGCAAAGGTGCCGGAATGTTCATCGAGTTGGCGGTGCAGAGGAACATCACATCGGAGAGGTCATAATCGACCTCCAGATAGTGATCGTTGAAGTTGTGGTTCTGCTCCGGATCCAGCACTTCAAGCAGCGCCGAAGCCGGATCGCCACGCATGTCGCTGCCCAGCTTGTCGATTTCGTCGAGCAGGAACAGCGGATTGCGCACGCCGACCTTGGTCATCTTCTGAATCAGACGACCTGGCATCGAGCCGATATAGGTGCGGCGATGACCACGAATCTCCGCTTCGTCGCGCACCCCACCCAAAGCCATGCGCACGAACTTGCGATTGGTCGAGCGGGCGATCGACTCAGCGAGAGATGTTTTACCCACACCAGGTGGCCCCACCAGACAGAGCACAGGCCCCTTCAGCTTCTTCACCCGCTTCTGCACGGCGAGGTACTCAAGAATGCGCTCCTTGACCTCCTCCAGCCCGTAGTGATCGGCGTCCAGAATCTCTTCTGCCCTGGAGAGATCCAGGCGAACCTTGCTCTCGGCCTGCCACGGCACATTGACCAGCCAATCGATGTAGGAACGCACCACAGTGGCTTCAGCGGACATCGGCGACATCTGCTTGAGCTTGTTCAGCTCGGCAGTTGCCTTGGCATGAGCCTCCTTGGTCAGCCCCGCTTCTTCGATGCGCTTCTTAAGCTCATCGATTTCGTTGTGGCCCTCGTCATCGCCCAGCTCTTTCTGAATGGCCTTCATCTGCTCATTCAGGTAGTACTCACGCTGGCTGCGCTCCATCTGTTTCTTCACGCGGCCACGTATGCGCTTCTCGACCTGCAGCAGTTCCAGCTCGGCATCCAACAGGGCCAGTACGTGCTCGACCCGCAGCGTCAGGTCAGTGATTTCAAGAATGGCCTGTTTCTGCTCGATACGCAGCGCCATGTGCGCCGCCATGGTGTCGACCAGTCGCCCAGGCTCATCGATGCTGTTGAGCGAGGACAAAACCTCAGCCGGCACCTTCTTGCCCAGCTGCACGTACTGCTCGAACTGGCTCATCAGACTGCGCGTAAAGACTTCAGCCTCCCGCTCCGGTACCTCGCCCTCTTCGAGCAATTCAACACTGGCACGAATATGGCCGTCGGCGTCGGTGAAGGCCTGTACCGACCCGCGCTGCTCACCCTCGACCAGTACCTTGACGGTGCCATCCGGTAGCTTGAGCAACTGCAGCACCGTGGCCACGGTACCCATACGGTAAAGAGCATCCGGAGCAGGATCGTCGTCCGCAGGATTCTTCTGGGCCAGCAGGAGGATCTGCTTGTCGCCCGTCATCGCCGCCTCAAGGGCTTCGATGGACTTTTCCCGTCCTACGAACAGCGGGATGACCATATGCGGATACACCACCACATCGCGCAGCGGCAACAGAGGCAATTCGACGGTTGTCTTCATGAGTTCAGCTCTACAACGGACTCGGAGGCCTGCCCTCACAGGCAGGCGGATGAATCTAAGATGGGGGTGGGCCTGGAAAAAAACAAGCGCAATACTCGGAATTGCAATGCCCAGAAATAACAAGGGGCCCGAAGGCCCCTGGTCGAGTTAAGCGTCTGGCGCGGCCTTGGCCGGCTGTTCGCTGTTCTCGTAGATCAGTAAGGGCTTGGAATTGCCGGCAATCACACTCTCGTCGACAACAACCTTGCTGACTTCCTTCTGCGAAGGAATTTCGTACATGGTGTCGAGCAGTACACCTTCGAGAATCGAACGCAGGCCACGGGCACCGGTCTTGCGCTCCAGAGCCTTGTGCGCCACGGCCTTGAGGGCGTCAGCACGAAACTCCAGATCGACGCCTTCCATCTCGAACAGCTTGGCGTACTGCTTGGTCAGGGCATTCTTCGGCTCGGTGAGAATCTGCATCAAGGCAGCCTCATCCAGCTCGTCGAGGGTCGCAATTACAGGCAGGCGGCCCACGAACTCGGGAATCAGGCCAAACTTGACCAGATCGTCCGGCTCGATATCGCGCAGGGTTTCGCCAATCTTCTTGCCGGTATCAGGGCTGCGCACCTCGGCATTGAAGCCGATGCCGCCCTTGGTCGAGCGTCCCTGAATCACCTTCTCCAGGCCGGCAAAAGCGCCACCGCAGATGAACAGTATATTGCGCGTATCAACCTGCAGGAACTCCTGCTGCGGATGCTTGCGCCCGCCCTGTGGCGGAACCGAGGCCACTGTACCTTCGATCAGCTTCAGCAGCGCCTGCTGCACGCCCTCACCCGACACATCGCGAGTGATCGACGGATTGTCCGACTTGCGCGAAATCTTGTCGATTTCGTCAATGTAGACGATACCCATCTGGGCCTTCTCGACATCGTAGTCGCACTTCTGCAGGAGCTTCTGGATGATGTTTTCGACGTCCTCCCCCACATAACCGGCTTCGGTCAGGGTGGTGGCATCGGCAATGGTGAACGGAACGTTGAGCAGACGGGCCAGGGTTTCGGCCAACAAGGTCTTGCCCGAGCCAGTCGGACCGATCAGCAGAATGTTGCTCTTGCCGAGCTCAACGTCGTCTTTCTTCTCGCGCTGATTCAGGCGCTTGTAGTGGTTGTACACCGCTACCGCGAGCACCTTCTTGGCGCGCTCCTGACCGATCACATACTGATCGAGAATGCTGCTGATCTCCTTGGGAGCCGGCAGCTTGTGCGCGTTGCTCTCGGCCTGGGCTTCCTGCACCTCCTCACGGATGATGTCATTGCACAGGTCGACGCACTCGTCGCAGATAAATACCGACGGGCCGGCAATCAGTTTGCGCACTTCATGCTGGCTTTTGCCACAGAAGGAGCAATACAGCAGCTTGCCGTTTTCCTCGCCGTTGCGGGTATCAGTCATTAGATCAATCCAAATCCGGATGGCTTGTAAAACAAGATGAAGGCAAATGCGGGCATTTTCAAGTCCGCGGGCCTCTGCCGCGCATCAGCCGGCAGAGGTCATGCACCGCCCTACGCAGTGGCCAGACGCTTGCTCAGGACCTGATCGATCAGGCCATATTTGACGGCATCCGGGCCGCTCATGAAGTTGTCACGATCGGTGTCACGGGCAATCACGTCCATCGGCTGGCCAGTGTGATGCGCCAGCACATTGTTCAGACGCTCACGGATGGTCAGTATTTCGCGGGCATGGATCTCGATATCCGAGGCCTGACCCTGGAACCCGCCCAGCGGCTGGTGAATCATCATCCGCGAATGCGGCAGGCAGTAGCGCTTGCCCGCTGCACCACCAGCCAGCAGCAGGGCACCCATGCTGCAGGCCTGGCCGATGCAGATGGTCGACACATCGGGCTTGATGAACTGCATGGTGTCGTAGATCGACATACCGGCCGTCACCGAGCCGCCCGGCGAGTTGATGTACAGGTGAATGTCCTTGTCCGGGTTTTCCGCTTCAAGGAACAGCAACTGCGCCACCACCAGGTTGGCCATGTAATCTTCAACCTGGCCGACCAGGAAGATCACCCGTTCCTTGAGCAGGCGGGAATAGATGTCATAGGCACGTTCGCCACGGGCCGACTGCTCGACCACCATCGGCACCAGACCACCAGCGGCCTGGACATCAATCATTTGCGGCATGAAAGGATTTGCGGACATGTGCTGCGACACTCCCTTAAGTCATGTCTCTATAGACGCATAAGCCAGCACGAAGGCTGGCTTATGGTGTGTACTCGAACGAGGCGAGAGGATCAGTCGGCTTGCGGAGCTTCTGCCGGCTTGACTGCTTCTTCGTAGGAGACCGCTTTATCGGTCACTTTGGCCTGCTGCAGAACAGTATCTACAACTTGCTCTTCCAGCACAACCGAGCGCACTTCGTTCAGCTGCTGCTCGTTCTTCAGGTACCAAGCCACCACTTGCTGCGGCTCCTGATAAGCGGAGGCCATCTCTTCGATCAGCTCGCGAACACGGTTCTCGTCCGGCTTCAGCTCGGTCTTCTTGACCACTTCAGCCACGATCAAACCCAGTACGACGCGGCGCTTGGCCTGCTCTTCGAACAGCTCAGCCGGCAGTTGGTCCGGCTGGATGTTGCCGCCGAACTGCTGAACAGCCTGCACACGCAGACGGTTCACTTCATTGGCGATCAGCGCCTTCGGTACTTCAACCGGGTTGGCGGCCAGCAGACCTTCCATCACCTGATTCTTGACCTTGGACTTGATCGCCTGGCGCAGTTCGCGCTCCATGTTCTTGCGCACTTCAGCACGGAAGCCGTCGATACCGCCTTCCTTGATACCAAACAGAGCAAAGAAGTCATCGTTCAGCTCCGGCAGTTGCGGTGCAGAAACGCTGTTGACAGTGATGGTGAACTCGGCGGTTTTGCCGGCCAGATCCAGGTTCTGGTAATCCGCCGGGAAAGTCGGGTTGATCACGCGCTCTTCGCCAGCCTTGACACCCACCAGAGCCTCTTCGAAGCCCGGGATCATGCGGCCGGAGCCCAGCACCAGCGGAGTACCCTTTGCAGAACCGCCAGCGAAAGCCTCGCCGTCGATCTTGCCGACGAAGTCGATGTTCAGCTGATCGCCATTCTCGGCAGCACGCTCAACAGCTTCAAAGCGGGTGTTCTGCTTGCGCAGGATTTCCAGCATGTTGTCGACGTCGGAGTCCTGCACGTCAGCCTGCTGGCGCTCGATGGTCAGGCCATCGAAGCCGGCCAGCTGAATTTCCGGGAACACTTCGAACGTGGCAACGTATTCCAGATCCTTGCCCTTTTCGAACACTTTCGGCTCGACAGCCGGAGCACCGGCCGGGTTCAGTTTCTGGGCAACAATGGCTTCGTAGTAGGTCGCCTGAATCAGATCACCCAGCGCTTCCTGACGCGCGCTGTCTTCATAACGCTGGCGAATCACGCTCATCGGCACCTTGCCCGGACGGAAACCCGGAACCTTGGCGCGGCTGGCAGTCTGCTGCAGACGCTTGTTGACTTCGGTCTCGATACGCTCGGCCGGGACGCCAACGGTCATGCGACGCTCAAGGGCGGAGGTGCTTTCAACAGAAACTTGCATGGATATTCCTCGTTGCACAGACGTAAGCCGGCGTTCCGGCCTGAATAAAGGCCAGCATTCTAGTGGGAAGAAATACAGAAGTCACCCGCCCGAAAGGGCGAAAAGATCATATAAAAGAAGGAAATATGGTGCGGACGGAGAGACTCGAACTCTCACGCCTTGCGGCGCTGGAACCTAAATCCAGTGTGTCTACCAATTCCACCACGTCCGCGGAGGGGGTACTGCAGAAAAGCAAACGCCAGGCTGATGCCTGGCGCTTGGAATATGGGGTGGACGATGGGAATCGAACCCACGACACCAGGAGCCACAATCCTGTGCTCTACCAACTGAGCTACGCCCACCATATTGCATTGCTTGTACCGCACTGCCCGAACCGAAGTACCAGATGGCACGCCCGGCAGGACTCGAACCTGCGACCATCCGCTTAGAAGGCGGATGCTCTATCCAGCTGAGCTACGGGCGCTTATTCATCTGCATTCATTACGGAGCGCAGATCAACAGCTCGGCTTATGCAGACTGGCTGCTTCACCGTCTTACCCAGCTAGAGGCTGTGCTCGACAAGCGGGGCGCATGTTATCGATAGCACCCCACCCCGTCAACCAGAAATTTAAAAAAAGTTCAGCGAGATAAAGGAGTTACAGGAAAAACCGCAGTACGCGCCTTTGCCGACCACGCCGCGCATGCGAGAATGGGACATCTGTTTTTAATCCTCCTACTGGTTATCCAAGCGTTATGACCGCACAACTGATCGACGGCAAGGCGATCGCCGCCAACCTCCGCCAGCACATTGCCCAACGCGTTGCCGAACGACGCCAACAGAACCTCCGTGCGCCCGGCCTGGCCGTGATCCTGGTCGGCAGTGACCCCGCCTCCCAGGTCTACGTGTCGCACAAGCGCAAGGACTGCGAGGAAGTGGGCTTTCACTCCGTGGCACATGACCTGCCAGCTGAAACCAGCCAGCAGGCCCTGCAGGACCTGATCGACCAGCTCAACAATGATCCGGCAATCGACGGCATCTTGGTACAACTGCCACTGCCGGCGCACCTCGACGCCTCGCAGCTGCTTGAGCGCATTCGCCCGGACAAGGACGTCGATGGCTTCCATCCGTTTAACATTGGTCGCCTGGCTCAGCGCATCCCGCTGCTGCGCCCCTGCACACCGAAGGGCATCATGACCCTGCTGGAGTCTACCGGGGTCGACCTGCACGGTCAGCACGCCGTGATCGTCGGCGCCTCCAACATCGTTGGCCGCCCGATGGCCTTGGAACTGCTGCTGGCAGGCTGCACCGTTACCGTCACTCATCGCTTCACCAAGGACCTGCCGGGCCACCTGGCCAGCGCCGACATCGTTGTCGTTGCCGCCGGCAAGCCTGGACTGGTCAAGGGGGAATGGATCAAACCTGGCGCCATCGTCATTGACGTCGGCATCAACCGCCAGGCTGACGGCAAGCTGGTCGGCGACGTGATTTTCGATACAGCCGCCGAACGTGCCGGCTGGATAACGCCCGTCCCGGGCGGCGTTGGTCCAATGACACGCGCCTGCCTGCTGGAAAACACTCTCTACGCCGCCGAACAGCTTCACTCTTAAGCACAAATGCCAGACAAACCCCGACCACATTGTGCTCGGGGTTTTTTTGTACCTATTTCTGGCGATTGCTACATAAGCGTAACAACCACCATCCAAGCCCCCTACATACACGGCCGCCAATCCTATTTTCCACCAAACCCTCTTTACTCGATAAATATCGGTATTATACTCATGGAAAGGCAAGAATCGCCTGCCACCCGCTGCTGGAGTTCGCAGAATGATCGAAGTTACCGAGGTATCCATCGCCGAGCTACGCGCCGCACTCGAGTCCGGACGCACCAGCGCCGTCGAACTGGTCAAGGCCTATCTGGCGCGCATCGATGCTTATGATGGCCCTGACAGCGATACCCACCTGAACGCGGTCGTGGTACGCAACCCTGACGCCCTGAAGGAGGCTGAAGCTTCCGACGCCCGCCGCGCCCAAGGCCAAACCTTGAGCCCACTGGACGGCATTCCCTACACGGCCAAGGACAGCTATCTGGTCAAAGGCCTGACCGCAGCGTCTGGAAGCCCCGCCTTCAAGAATCTGGTCGCCCAGCATGACGCCTTTACCATCGAGCGCCTGCGCGCCGCCGGCGCCATCTGCCTGGGCAAGACCAATATGCCCCCCATGGCCAACGGCGGTATGCAGCGAGGGATCTATGGGCGCGCCGAAAGCCCATACAACGCTAAGTTCCTGACAGCGCCATTTGCTTCCGGCTCCTCAAATGGCGCCGGCACAGCCACAGCCGCCAGCTTCGCCGCCTTCGGCCTCGCCGAGGAAACCTGGTCCAGCGGCCGCGGCCCGGCCTCCAACAACGGCCTGTGCGCCTACACCCCGTCGCGCGGGGTGATCTCGGTGCGCGGTAACTGGCCACTGACGCCGACCATGGACGTGGTGGTGCCCTACGCCCGCACCATGACAGATCTGCTCGAAGTCCTCGACGTGGTGGTTGCTGACGATCCGGCTACCCGCGGCGACCTCTGGCGTCTGCAACCCTGGGTGCCGATTCCGAAAGCCTCGCAGGTACGTCCGGCGTCCTATTTAGAGCTCGCCAGCAAGGCGGAAACCCTCAAGGGCAAGCGTCTGGGCGTACCGCGCATGTTCATCAACAAGGACGAATTGGCCGGCACCAGCGAGAATCCCGGCATCGGCGGCCCGACCGGCCAGCGCATCCACACCCGCCCCAGCGTGATTACCCTCTGGGAAACGGCACGCCAGGCGCTTGAGGCGGCCGGCGCCGAGGTCGTTGAGGTCGACTTCCCCCTGGTTTCCAACTGCGAGGGCGACCGTCCCGGTGCGCCGACCGTGTTCAACCGCGGCATAGTCAGCCCCGAGTTCCTCCATGACGAGCTCTGGGAGCTGTCAGGCTGGGCCTTCGACGAGTTCCTCCAGGCCAACGGCGATCCAGAGCTCAATCGCCTGATCGACGTCGACGGCCCGCAGATATTCCCACACGACCCGGGAACCCTGCCCAACCGCGAGGGTGACCTTGCCGCCGGCATGGATGAGTACGTCAAGATGGCTAAGCGCGGCATCAAGCCATGGAACGAAATCGCAACTCTGCCTGACGGTCTTCGCGGCCTCGAGAAAACCCGCAAGCTCGATCTGGAGGACTGGATGAACGAACTACAACTCGACGCGGTCCTCTTCCCGACAGTCGCCGACGTCGGCCCGGCAGATGCCGATATAAATCCGGCCTCAGCCGATATCGCCTGGAGCAACGGCATCTGGGTTGCCAATGGCAATCTGGCCATCCGTCATCTCGGCGTGCCAACCGTCACAGTTCCGATGGGCGTGATGGCTGATATCGGCATGCCGGTGGGCCTGACCTTTGCCGGGCGCGCGTACACCGACAACGAATTACTGAGCCTGGCCAGCGCCTTCGAATCGATCGGATCGAAGCGTCAGATTCCACCACGCACCCCTCCGCTCTCCGGCAACTAAGCGCCGACAAAAAAGCCGCTCAATTGAGCGGCTTTTTTCGTTACAACAGGAGCTAGTCAGCCAGACGCCAGGTGGTGCCACCCTTACTGTCTTCGAGTACCACGCCCATGGCGTTGAGCTGGTCACGGATGCGGTCGCTTTCGGCCCAGTTCTTGTCGGCACGGGCCTGCAGGCGTGCGGCGATCAGGGCTTCGACCGCGGCGGCATCGACCTTGCCGGCGGCGCCGGCCTGGAGGAAGTCATCCGGCTCCAGCTGCAGCACGCCGAGCACCCCGGCCAGTTGCTTGAGCTGCGCGGCCAGGCCGGCGGCGGCCTGTTCATCCGACTCGCGCAGGCGGTTGACCTCGCGGATCATCTCGAACAGTACCGCGCAGGCTTCCGGCGAGTTGAAGTCGTCGTCCATCGCCGCGCCGAAGCGTTCGACGAAGGCTTCGCCACCGGCAGGCGCCACTTCCGGCAGGCCTTTCAGACCGTTGTAGAAGCGCTCCAGGGCGCCCTTGGCTTCCTTGAGGCTGTCTTCGGAGTAGTTGATCGGGCTGCGGTAGTGGCTGGATACCAGCAGGTAGCGCACCACTTCCGGGTGGTACTTCTCCAGTACCTCGCGAATGGTGAAGAAGTTGCCCAGGCTCTTGGACATCTTCTCGCCGTCCACGCGCACCGCGCCGGCGTGCATCCAGGCGTTGGCGTAGAGCTTGCCGGTGGCCGCCTCGCTCTGCGCGATCTCGTTCTCGTGGTGCGGAAACACCAGGTCCGGGCCGCCGCCGTGAATGTCGAAGGTCTCGCCCAGGCAGCAGGTGGACATCACCGAGCACTCGATGTGCCAGCCCGGCCGGCCCTTGCCCCAGGGCGAGTCCCAGCTCGGCTCGCCCGGCTTGGCGCCTTTCCACAGCACGAAGTCCAGCGGGTCTTCCTTGATCTCGTCGACCTCGATGCGCGCGCCGATCTTCAGCTCGTCGATCTTGCGCCGGGACAGCTTGCCGTAGCCCTCGAACTTGGTGACGCGGTAGTACACGTCGCCATTGCCTGGGGCGTAGGCAAAGCCCTTGTCGATCAGGGTCTGGATCATCTGGTGCATGCCGGCGATATGCCCGGTGGCGCGCGGCTCGATGTCCGGGCGCAGCACGGACAGACGCGCCTCGTCCTCGTGCATGGCGGCGATCATGCGCTCGACCAGCGCCTCGAACGGCTCGCCGTTCTCGTTGGCGCGCTTGATGATCTTGTCGTCGATGTCGGTGATGTTGCGCACATAGGTCACCTCATAACCGCGCTGACGCAGCCAGCGGGTGACCACGTCGAAGGCCACCATCACCCGCGCATGGCCGATGTGGCAGAAGTCGTACACGGTCATGCCGCACACGTACATGCGCACGCTGTTGCCTTGCAGCGGCTTGAAGGCGTCCTTGGTCTTGCTCAGGGTGTTGTAAATGCTCAGTGCCATTTACTGCCCCCAGGAGTCGCGCAGGGTGACGGTACGGTTGAACACCGGCTTGCCCGGCTGCGAGTCCTTCAGGTCGGCAACGAAGTAGCCTTCGCGCTCGAACTGGAAGCGTTCTTCCGGGGCGGCCTGGCCCAGCGAAGGCTCCGCGCGGCAGCCGGTGAGCACCACCAGCGAGTCCGGGTTGATGTTGTCGAGGAAGCTGCCACCCTCCTCGTCCTTCTCCGGGTTGGCGGAGCGGAACAGGCGGTCGTACAGGCGCACCTCGCATTCCACGCTCTCGGCGGCCGGCACCCAGTGGATCACGCCCTTGACCTTGCGCCCTTCCGGGTTCTTGCCCAGGGTGTTCTCGTCGTAGGAGCAACGCAGCTCGACGATATTGCCTTGCGCGTCCTTCACGGCCTCGTCGGCGCGGATCACGTAACTGCCACGCAGGCGCACTTCGCCACCGGGGATCAGGCGCTTGAAGCCATCCGGCGGGGTTTCCTCGAAGTCGCTGGCGTCGATGTAGATCTCGCGGCTGAACGGCAGCACGCGCACGCCCATGTCCTGCTTGGGGTGGCGCGGCAGTTCGAGGTTCTCGACCTGGCCTTCCGGGTAGTTGCTGATGACCACTTTCAGCGGCTTGAGCACGCACATGGCGCGTGCGGCGTTGGCGTCGAGGTCGTCACGGATGGCGAATTCCAGCATGCCCACATCTACCACACCGCCGGCGCGGTTGACGCCGATCATGTCGCAGAAGTTGCGGATCGACGCCGGGGTGTAGCCGCGGCGACGGAAGCCGGACAGGGTCGACATGCGCGGGTCGTCCCAGCCATTTACATGCTTCTCATCGACCAGCTGCTTGAGCTTACGCTTGCTGGTGATGGTGTAGTTCAGGTTGAGGCGGGCGAACTCGTACTGACGTGGCTGCGCAGGCACCGGCAGGTTCTCCAGGAACCACTCGTACAGCGGGCGGTGATCCTCGAACTCCAGGGTGCAGATCGAGTGGGTGATGCCCTCGATGGCGTCCGACTGGCCGTGGGTGAAGTCGTAGCTCGGGTAGATGCACCACTTGTCGCCGGTCTGGTGGTGATGGGCGTGGCGGATGCGGTAGAGGATCGGGTCGCGCAGGTTGATGTTCGGCGAGGCCATGTCGATCTTGGCGCGCAGCGAGCGGGCACCATCGGCGAACTCGCCAGCCTTCATGCGGGCAAACAGATCGAGGTTCTCTTCCACCGAACGCTCGCGGAACGGGCTGTTCTTGCCCGGCTCGGTCAGGCTGCCGCGGTAGGCGCGCATTTCCTCGGCATTCAGGTCGCAGACGAAGGCCTTGCCGGCCTTGATCAGCTCAATGGCCCAGGCATGCAGCTGGTCGAAGTAGTTGGAGGCATAGCGCTCCTCTCCCGCCCACTTGAAGCCCAGCCACTCGACGTCGCTCTTGATCGCGTCGATGTATTCCTGATCTTCCTTGGCCGGGTTGGTATCGTCGAAGCGCAGGTTGCACTCGCCACCGAGCGCCTGAGCCAGACCGAAGTTCAGGCAGATCGACTTGGCGTGACCGATGTGCAGGTAGCCATTGGGCTCCGGCGGGAAGCGCGTGATGATCTTGGCGTGCTTGCCGCTGTCCAGGTCGGCCTGAACGATGGGGAGCAGGAAGTTGGCAGCTTTTTCGACGATGGGCTTGCTCATGGGGTCCTTGATTCTTGCAGTGCGCGGCGAGGGTAGGCCGCCTGGGACAAAGCCCGTATGATAGCGAACCCGTCAAGCCCCCGACAGAGCACTTTTGCCTCTGCGGGTCGAATCCTGGCCCATGCCGCCGGCCTAGCCGCGCCAGGCACTGGCATCAGCCCGCAACCAAACGGATACCACCATGATCAAGCTGCACACCAATCACGGCGTCATCACCCTGGAACTGTTTGCCGACAAGGCCCCGGAAACCGTGGCCAACTTCGAGCAGTACGTGAAGGATGGTCACTATGACGGCACCATTTTCCACCGTGTAATCAGCAACTTCATGATCCAGGGCGGCGGCTTCGAGCCCAGCATGAAGCAGAAAGCCACCCGCGCCACCATCAAGAACGAAGCCAACAACGGCCTGTCGAACAAAATCGGCACCATTGCCATGGCCCGCACCATGGAGCCGCATTCGGCTTCGGCGCAGTTCTTCATCAACGTGGCCGACAACAGCTTCCTCAACCACAGCGCACCGACCATCCAGGGCTGGGGCTACGCCGTGTTCGGCCAGGTGGTCGACGGTCTGGACGTGGTCATGAAGATCAAGGACGTCGCTACCACCATGAAGGGCGGCCATCAGGACGTGCCGGTCGATGACGTGATCATCGAAAAAGCCGAAGTGGTCGCCGAGTAAGCTCCTTGGCCACACTGCTGATCTCCGATCTGCATCTGCAAGAGGAACGCCCGGACATCACCCGGGCGTTTCTGCATTTTCTTGCAACACGGGCCCGTCAGGCCGACGCTCTATACATCCTCGGCGACTTTTTCGAGGCTTGGGTCGGTGATGACGGCATGTCCGCCTACCAGCAGAGCATTGCCCGCGCCCTGCGCAAACTCACGGACAGCGGCACCCGCCTTTACCTGATGCACGGCAACCGCGACTTCCTGATCGGCAGGCAATTTTGCCGGGAGACAGGCGCCCAGTTGCTGAACGACCCCAGCTTGGTCACCCTCGAAGGGCAGCCTGTCCTGTTGATGCACGGCGACAGCCTGTGCACCCAGGACCTGGCCTACATGAAGCTGCGCCGCTGGCTGCGCAACCCGCTGACCCTGTTCATCCTCCGCCATCTGCCGCTGAGCACACGCTTCAAACTGGCGCGCAAGCTGCGTAGCGAGAGCAAAGCACAAACCCGCATGAAGGCCGCCGAGATCATCGACGTAACGCCCGAGCTGATTCCGCAGGTGCTCGCCCAGCATGGCGTCACCACCCTGATCCATGGCCATACACATCGCCCGGCCACGCATGATTTGCAGGTCAACGGCCAGCCCGCACGACGCATCGTGCTGGGTGACTGGGACACATGCGGCTGGGCCCTGCAAATTGACCAGAACGGTTTTCAACAGGCGTCTTTCGCGCTCGACTGAGTGCTCTTCGCAGGTCACAACACACATATCGCCCTTCTCTGACTTGACGGCAGAGCGCCCGCTGCGCAGCATTCGCGCACCTTTCCCGCAGTCAAGGACAGATAATGGAAATCTCCAGCGGCGCTCCCTCGAAACTCTCCCTGTTCAAATATGTCGGCGCTCCTCTGCTGGTGGCTGCCGCAGGCTTCGCCACCTTCAACGGCGTGTTCTTCTATAACGAAGCCGGCTTTGCCACCCACGTCCGCACCATCTTCGGCGAAGAAAAGATCGTCGATGACGTTGGCTATGCCACCAAGTGGTTCGGTCGCGCCACGCCCTGGAAGAAGGCCCTCAGCGTGCAGTCGGTACTCACCGAGGCGCTGGAAATCGACGACACCAGCGACAACGACTCGCTCGGCGCCACCATCGAGGCCTTCCCCATCGTTTTTTTGGGCAACGTCGACGCCAAGGTGGAGTCCTCGGCGCGCTTTCGCCTGCCCTCCGGCGACCAGTTCCTGAAGATTGCCCAGGAATACCGCAACCCGGAAAACTTCATCAAGACCGCGCTGGTGCCGGCCATCAAGGAAACCCTGCAGGCTACGGCATCGCTGATGAGTGCCGATGACTACTACGCCGGCGCGCGCAGCGAGTTCGCCGCCGAGTTCGAGAACCAGCTCAACGATGGTCTGTACCTGATCAAGCGCCGCGAAGTACGTGGACCACGCGGCCATCAGCCAAGCCAGACCGCCATCCTCCAGGCCGGCACAGAGCAAGGCGCGTTTGGCGACAACAATGCCAGCCAGTTCATCACCGAGAAGGTGGTCGACGACAAGGGCCTGCCGGTGCGCAAGCAGCAGCAGTTCCGCAAGTACGGCGTGGAAGTGGTCGAGGCCCGCATTACCAACGTCGACCCCAATCCGCAGTACAAACAGCGCATGGTCAAGGTTCAGCAGGCCCTGGCCGAGCTGGCCGTGGCCCGGCAGAACCGCCTGAAGGAAGAGGAAGAGAAACTCCTGGTCACCGCCCGTGGTGAGAAGGAAGTCGAAGCTCGCCGTCAGGAAACCCTGCGCGACCAGATTGAACGCACCACCCAGGCCGAGACCGAGAAACAGCTGGCCGTGATCAACGCCCAACGCGAGAAGCAGCGCGCCGAGATCGAGAAACAGACCGCCGAGCTGCTGCGCGACAAGGCCAGCATCACCGCCCAGGCTACCAAGATCACTGCCGACGCCGAAGCCTATGCGCGCAAGGCCGTGATCGAGGCGGACGGTGCCCTGCAACCCAAGCTCGACGCCCTGGTACAGATCAACAAGGTCTGGGCCGATGCAGCATCCCAGGCACCAGTGCCAAGCGTGATGATGGGTGCGGGTAACGGCAACGCCAGCAGCCGCCAGGACGAAATCGGCCAGCTGATGGGTGTGCTGGCCACCAAGGCCGCACGCGATCTGGCGCTGGACCTGAAAGTGAAGGAGTAAAATTCTTCAGCCAATAAAAAAGCGCCTAACGGCGCTTTTTTATTGGGTTTCTCAGGCTGCCAGCATCGGCACACCGGAGTGGAAGCGAAACTCCGGATCAGGGCTTTCGATCAATGCCTGCTCCGCCTCCCTGACCCTGGCAATACTGCGCTCCACATCAGCAGACTCGCCGTACTGATAGGCAAAGCGCAGGTAGTTCTGGAAGTGCCTGGCCTCTGACTTCAGCAGGCCGAAGTAGAACCTGCCGAGCTCCTCGTCCAGATGCGGCACGACCGCCTCAAACCGCTCACAGGAACGTGCCTCGATAAAGGCGCCCACCACCAGCGTATCCACCAGTTTGTGCGGCTCATGCGTACGCACGATCGCCCTCAAGCCCGAGGCATATCGACTGGCCGAAACCGGGCGCAAACCAATCTTGCGCTTCTTCAGAATGCGCAGCACCTGCTCGTGATGCACCAGCTCCTCACGCGCCAGGCGGGACATGTAGTTGATCAGGTCCAGATGCTGGCCGTACTTGGCAATCAGGCTCAACGCGGTTGATGCAGCCTTGAACTCACAGTTCTTGTGATCGAGCAGCATCACCTCCTGTTGCTGGACGGCCGCCTGAACCCAGGCGTCGGGCGTGCGACAGCCGAGGAAGTCGTGAATTTCTGGCAGCATGCGCATTCTCCCAGGCCCTTGGCCGTTCATTCAGCAAGCAAATCCGCAGTAATCAGCCGCTCTAACAGAAGGGAGCCGATGACTGGCTAGAGTCATAAAGGCGGCGCATTATACGAGGCTGCACGCACAGGGCCAGTGCGGTTTGATATACGTCAACGACAGTTCTGACACGCACAACTACAGTGGCTACATCTAGAAAGTCACACCTCTCAGGGAGAAACACATGCAAGCCATCCGCAGCATTCTGGTAGTTCTTGACCTCAGCCAGCCCGAAGGCCTGGCCCTCAAGCGCGCCAAGCTGATCGCTGGCGTTACCCAGTCGCACCTGCACCTGCTGATCTGCGACAAGAAGCATGACCACACTGCTTATCTCGCCGACCTGCAGA
This sequence comes from Pseudomonas fluvialis, assembly GCF_014207935.1. GTDB lineage: Bacteria > Pseudomonadota > Gammaproteobacteria > Pseudomonadales > Pseudomonadaceae > Aquipseudomonas > Aquipseudomonas fluvialis_A. Next base: position 316,033 of record NZ_JACHLL010000006.1, read on the forward strand.
AGAGCCTGCAGGCCGAGGGCTACACCGTTACCACCCAGCAGCTGTGCCTCAACACGCTGCACGAGACCATCATCGCCGCCCAGCAGGAAGAAGCCTGCGGCCTGGTGATCAAGCAGCACGTCCCGGAAAATCCGCTGAAAAAAGCCATCCTCACCCCGGATGACTGGAAAATCCTGCGTTACACCCCCTGCCCGGTGCTGATCGTTAAAACCGATACACCGTGGACCGAAGGCACCATCCTGGCTGCCATCGACGTGGGCAACAGCGATGCCAAGCACCGCACCCTGAACACCAGCATCATCGCCAATGCCGCCGAGATCGCCCGGGTCGCCAAAGCCAACCTGCACATCATGAGCGCCCACCCGTCGCCCATGCTGTCGGCCGCCGATCCGACCTTCCAGCTGTCGGGCACCATCCATGCCCGCTACCTGGAGCAGTGCCAGAGCTTCGCCGAGCAGTTTGATCTGAAGGACTCGCAGATCCATGTCGAGGAAGGCCCGGCCGATGTACTGATCCCGCATACTGCCAGCCAGCTGAAAGCGGCCGTGGTTGTCATGGGCACAGTGGCTCGTACCGGTTTGTCGGGCGTTCTGATCGGCAATACCGCCGAAGTGGTGCTGGACCTGCTGGAATGCGACATTGCCGTCCTGAAACCCGATGACGTACTGGATCATCTGGAATCGCTGATCGAACAGCACTGAGTCAGCCCCAGCCAACAAAAAAGGCCACCCGATCGGTGGCCTTTTTTATTGCCGCGCCCCTGAGAGGCTCAGACGCGGATTTCCATGCCCTCAAGAAGAAACTTCGGCGCGATGTAGCGCTCGTAATGGGCTTCCGACAGCAGGAAGAACTCGCGATCAATGGCATCGCGCAAATCGCTCAGGCTTCGCTCGCGAAACTCCGGAAGGATCACGATGCCGTAGGCATCGACCTGCTGGATTAGTCGGGCGGCACGGGCAATCAGCTGATAAGCCCAGCAGTAAGGCGACTGCTCGGGATTGAAGCGCACCTGTCGCTGTACAAGCTGGGTGCGCAGCCGCTGTTCGTCGAACACCTCGAGTTTGGCCGCCACCACCTGCACCAGCAAAGCCTCCAGACGCCGCCAGACCGCGCCCTTTTCGCTCTCCGAATACAGGTTCCAGTTCACCACCTCATGGTGAAAACGCTTGCAGCCGCGACACACCAGATCCCCATAGACCGTGGAGCAGAGACCGACACAGGGGGTTTTGATCAGATGGTTGGACATAAGCAGGCAGCGCAGGTGAATCCGGCCGCCCATCTTAGCCCTTTGTCTAGGTAACTTCACCCCGCCTTGCACGGGCCTTGCGGCTTAACTTTACTGATGCATTCCAGTAGAATCGGCCCGCCTTTTAAGGCGCCAAGATCCATAAGAAGCTGTTTTCAAAGCGTCACGAGCACAGTTTTCCGGCAGCAGGCCAGGTTGGCGACGGGGTTGCTCTCTACCCTCCCCCGCGCCACCCCCACATGGTTTTGCCAACGGCGTAAAACTTTGAAAACAGCTTCAACTGGAGCCATCGGATCCCTGGCTGTGAGGCCCACAAAGCCTCGAAGCGCAGAGGAGCGTTGGAAAGCTGGATGAGCGTCCCGGACAGCCCGTTGGGACCACTGATGAGGGTAAAACTGTGCTTGAAGCCTATCGCAAACACGTAGAAGAGCGCGCCGCTCTGGGGATCGTTCCCCAGCCGCTGAACGCCGAGCAAACCGCAGGCCTGGTCGAGCTGCTGAAGAACCCGCCGGCTGGCGAAGAAGCCTTCCTGGTCGATCTGATCACCAACCGTGTTCCGCCGGGCGTGGACGAAGCGGCCTACGTCAAGGCCGGCTTCCTGTCCGCCATCGCCAAGGGCGAAGCGACCTCCCCGCTGATCAGCAAGACCCTCGCCGTCGAGCTGCTGGGCACCATGCAGGGCGGCTACAACATCGCCACCCTGGTCGAGCTGCTGGACAGCGCCGAGCTGGCCGAAGTTGCCGCCGCGCAACTCAAGCACACCCTGCTGATGTTCGACGCCTTCCACGACGTATCCGAGAAAGCCAAGGCCGGCAATGCCAACGCCAAGGCCGTGATGCAGTCCTGGGCTGATGGCGAGTGGTTCACCAACCGCCCGGCCGTACCGGAAAAAGTCACCCTGACCGTGTTCAAGGTTACCGGCGAAACCAACACCGACGACCTGTCGCCGGCTCCGGACGCCTGGTCCCGCCCGGACATTCCGCTGCACGCCCTGGCCATGCTGAAGATGGCCCGCGACGGTATCAACCCGGATCAGCCGGGTTCCGTCGGCCCGATCAAGCAGATGGAAGCCCTGAAAGCCAAAGGCTTCCCGGTTGCCTATGTCGGTGACGTGGTCGGTACCGGTTCTTCCCGTAAGTCCGCCACCAACTCGGTGCTGTGGTTCTTCGGCGACGACATCCCGAACGTGCCGAACAAGCGCGCTGGTGGTTTCTGCTTCGGCACCAAGATCGCCCCGATCTTCTACAACACCATGGAAGACGCCGGCGCCCTGCCGATCGAATTCGACTGCACCAACCTGGCCATGGGCGACGTCATCGACGTGTACCCGATCAAGGGCGAAGTGCGCCGTAATGGCAGCGACGAGCTGGTCACCAGCTTCCAGCTGAAAACCGACGTCCTGCTGGACGAAGTTCGCGCCGGCGGCCGTATTCCGCTGATCGTTGGCCGTGGCCTGACCGAGAAGGCCCGCGCCGAGCTGGGCCTGGCTCCGTCCACCCTGTTCAAGAAGCCGGAAGCTCCGGTTGACAGCGGCAAGGGCTTCACCCTGGCCCAGAAGATGGTCGGTCGCGCCTGTGGCCTGCAGGAAGGCCAGGGCGTGCGTCCGGGCACCTACTGCGAACCGAAGATGACCACCGTCGGCTCCCAGGACACCACTGGCCCGATGACCCGCGACGAGCTGAAGGACCTGGCTTGCCTGGGCTTCTCCGCTGACCTGGTGATGCAGTCCTTCTGCCACACCGCGGCCTATCCGAAGCCGATCGACGTCACCACCCACCACACCCTGCCGGACTTCATCATGAACCGCAGTGGCGTGTCCCTGCGTCCGGGCGACGGCATCATCCACAGCTGGCTGAACCGCATGCTGCTGCCGGACACCGTCGGTACCGGTGGCGACTCGCACACCCGGTTCCCGATGGGCATCTCCTTCCCGGCCGGTTCCGGCCTGGTAGCCTTCGCCGCGGCCACCGGCGTGATGCCGCTGGACATGCCGGAGTCGGTACTGGTGCGTTTCAAGGGCAAACTGCAACCGGGCATCACCCTGCGTGATCTGGTGCATGCCATCCCTTACTACGCGATCCAGGCTGGCCTGCTGACCGTCGAGAAGAAAGGCAAGAAGAACATCTTCTCCGGCCGCATTCTCGAGATCGAAGGTCTGAACGAGCTGACCGTTGAACAGGCCTTCGAGCTGTCCGACGCCTCCGCCGAGCGTTCCGCTGCCGGTTGCACCATCAAGCTGCCGGAAAGCGCCATCGCCGAGTACCTGAAGTCCAACATCACCATGCTGCGCTGGATGATCGGCGAAGGCTACGGCGATGCCCGTACTCTGGAGCGTCGTGCCAAGGCGATGGAAGCCTGGCTGGCCAACCCGCAACTGCTGGAAGCCGACAAGGACGCCGAATACGCCGCCGTGATCGAAATCGATCTGGCCGACGTGAAAGAGCCGGTCCTGTGCGCCCCGAACGATCCGGATGACGCCCGCCTGCTGTCCACCGTTGCCGGTGAGAAGATCGACGAAGTGTTCATCGGTTCGTGCATGACCAACATCGGTCACTTCCGCGCTGCCGGTAAGCTGCTGGACAAGGTCAAGGGTGGCATTCCGACCCGTCTGTGGCTGGCTCCGCCGACCAAGATGGACGCCCACCAGCTGACCGAGGAAGGCTACTACGGCATCTACGGCAAGGCTGGCGCACGCATGGAAATGCCGGGCTGCTCGCTGTGCATGGGTAACCAGGCTCGCGTACAGACCGGTTCGACCGTGGTTTCCACCTCGACCCGTAACTTCCCGAACCGTCTGGGCGACGCGACCAACGTGTACCTGGCTTCTGCCGAACTGGCAGCGGTCGCTTCGATTATCGGCAAGCTGCCGACCGTCGAGGAGTACATGGAGTACGCGAAGAACATCGACAGCATGGCTGCCGACGTTTACCGCTACCTGAGCTTCGACCAGATCGCCGAGTACAAGGAAGCCGCTGCGAACGCCAAGATCCCGGTCGTTCAAGCCTAATCCTTAGCAAGGCCTGAAAGCCCCGCCCAGTGCGGGGCTTTTCTTTTTCCGAGGCTTGAAGAGCACGGCCGGCCCGCTTATCGTCGGCCGCAGCTTTTCAGACCTCGCAATGGAGTATCCCCATGAAACACCTGATTCTCGCGACTTGCTGTCTGCTGGCCCTGACCGGCTGCGCCAGCGAATACATCATCACCACCACCGACGGCCAGATGCTCACCAGCCATGGCAAGCCGGAACTGGACCGCGACACCGGCATGCTCGAATTCGAAGATGCCGAGGGCCGCGTGCAGCAAATCCCGCAAAGCAACGTCAAGCAGATGCTGGAACGCTGATCAGCATGCCAAGGATGGCATGCCGCTTGCTTTATTCCCGTCATCCGGTCGACACCAATGGCGGTGCCCGACCCTGACAATGGCGTCATGACCTCACCGCTCACGCGGCGCAGGCATGACGCCTTTTTGTTCACTGACGGAACAAGGCGATGACGGAAACGACCCCCCTGCTGAGCGATGACCTGGTCTGGGTCGCCGGCTCAGATGCCCCGGAAAAGACCGCCCTGAATATCGGCTTCATGCCGCTGACCGACAGCGCCTCGCTGATCGTCGCCGCCACCCAGGGCTTCGCCCAGCCCTATGGCCTGACCCTGAACCTCAAGCGCCAGGCTTCCTGGGCGACCCTGCGCGACAAGCTGGTGACCGGCGAACTGGACGCCGCCCAGGGCCTCTATGGCCTGATCTACGGCATCCACCTGGGCCTCGGCGGCAATCCCGCCACCGACATGGCGGTGCTCATGGGCCTGGCGCAGAACGGCCAGAGCATCAACCTCTCTGCCCGTTTGCAGCGCAGCGGCGTGACCAGTGCCGAGGCACTATTGCAATACGTGCACCACAGCAGGGCAAAACTCACCTTCGCCCAGACCTTTCCCACCGGCACCCATGCCATGTGGCTGTACTACTGGCTGGCCAGTCTGGGCATTCACCCGCTCAAGGACGTCAACACCGTGGTCGTGCCGCCCTCGCAGATGGTCGCCCACCTGCAGGCCGGTCGTATCGACGGCTTCTGTGCCGGCGAACCCTGGGGCGCCCACGCCATCGACCAGGGCATGGGCTTTACCCTGGCGACCAGCCAGGCGCTGTGGCCGGATCACCCGGAAAAGGTCTTGGGCTGTACCCGCGAGTTCGTCGAGCAGTACCCCAACACCGCCCGCGCCCTGGTCATGGCCGTACTCGAAGCCAGCCGCTTCATCGACGCCAGCGACGAGAACAAATGCAGCGCCGCGCAACTGATCAGCGGCAGCGATTATGTCGACGCGCCGCTGCAAACCATTCAGTCGCGTTTCCTCGGCCGCTACGAGGACGGCAATGGTCACGCCTGGCTGGACGCCCATCCGCTGCGCTTCTGCGCCGAAGGTGCGGTGAACATGCCCTACCTCTCCGATGGCCTGTGGTTCATGACCCAGTTCCGCCGCTGGGGCCTGCTGCGCGAAGACCCGGATTACCAGGCAATCGCCCGTGCCGTGCAGCAGACCAGCCTGTATGCCGATGCCGCCGGCGCTCTCGGCCTGGCCGTGCCGGACGCCATGCGCAGCAGCACCCTGCTCGACGGCAAGCCCTGGGATGGCCATGACCCGGCCGCCTACGCGCGCAGCTTTGCCCTACATTCCCTGAGCAACGAGCCGCACTCGGCCGCGCTCTGACGACAGACAAGGTTGACCCCATGTTGCGTATCCTCCTGATCAACGACACCCCGAAGAAGGTCGGCCGCCTCAAGAGCGCCCTGACCGAAGCCGGTTTCGAGGTGATTGACGAGTCGGGGCTGGTCATCGACCTGCCTGAGCGGGTCGAGGCCATCCGCCCCGACGTGATCCTGATCGACACCGAGTCCCCCGGCCGCGACGTGATGGAGCAGGTCTGCCTGGTCAGCCGTGACCAGCCACGGCCGATCGTCATGTTCACCGACGACCACGATCCGGGCGTAATGCGCCAGGCGATCCAGTCCGGGGTCAGCGCCTACATCGTCGAAGGCATCCACGCACAGCGCCTGCAGCCGATTCTCGACGTGGCCATGGCCCGCTTTGAAAGCGACCAGGCACTACGCGCCCAGCTCAATGCCCGCGAAGCTCAACTGGCCGAACGCAAGCGCGTCGAACTGGCCAAGGGCCTGCTGATGAAGATGAAGAGCTGCAACGAGGAAGAGGCCTACACCCTGATGCGTCGCCAGGCCATGAGCCGTCAGCAGAAGCTGATCCAGGTGGCCGAGCAGATCATCGCCATGCACGACATGCTGGGTAACTGAGCCCGGCCCTGGCAACTGTTGCCCCTGTCCAGTCCACGACTGTGCTGGACAGGCCGGCAAGCCATCTCGTATCTTCCTCGCCAGGCCGCCTCATGCGGTCAACGTCGCTCGGACGGTTCCGGGCGCTTACGTACTTCGAGGACAGCATGGCTGACAACGCCAAGCGCCGCTTTGCGCGCATCGATCGTCTCCCCCCCTACGTTTTCAACATCACCGCCGAATTGAAGATGGCCGCCCGCCGCCGTGGCGAGGACATCATCGACTTTTCGATGGGCAACCCCGATGGCGCCACACCGCCGCACATCGTCGAAAAGCTGGTGCAGGTTGCCCAGCGCGAAGATACCCATGGCTATTCCACCTCCCGCGGCATCCCGCGCCTGCGCCGCGCCATCTCGCGCTGGTACAAGGACCGCTATGACGTGGAGATCGACCCGGACAGCGAAGCCATCGTCACCATCGGCTCCAAGGAAGGTCTGGCGCACCTGATGCTGGCCACCCTGGACCACGGCGACACCGTACTGGTGCCCAACCCGAGCTACCCGATTCATATCTACGGTGCAGTGATCGCCGGCGCCCAGGTGCGCTCGGTGCCGCTGATCCCCGGCGTGGACTTCTTCGCCGAGCTGGAGCGGGCCATCCGCGAGTCCATCCCCAAGCCGAAGATGATCATCATCGGTTTTCCCTCCAACCCCACCGCCCAGTGCGTGGAGCTGGATTTCTTCGAGCGCGTGGTGGCCCTGGCCAAGCAGTACGACATTCTCGTGGTGCACGATCTGGCCTATGCCGACATCGTTTATGAAGGCTGGACCGCGCCCTCGATCATGCAGGTACCCGGCGCCAAGGACGTCGCGGTGGAGTTCTTCACCCTGTCCAAGAGCTACAACATGGCCGGCTGGCGCATCGGCTTCATGGTCGGCAATCCGGAGCTGGTCGCCGCCCTGGCGCGGATCAAGAGCTACCACGACTACGGCACCTTTACCCCGCTACAGGTGGCGGCCATCGCCGCACTGGAAGGCGACCAGCAGTGCGTGCGCGATATCGCCGAGCAGTACCGCCAGCGCCGCGACGTACTGGTCAAGGGGCTGCACGAACTGGGCTGGATGGTCGAAAAACCCAAAGCCTCCATGTATGTCTGGGCGAAGATTCCCGAAGCCTACGCCCACCTCGGCTCGCTGGAGTTCGCCAAGAAACTGCTTGGCGAGGCCAAGGTCTGCGTCTCGCCCGGCATCGGCTTTGGCGACTACGGTGACGATCACGTGCGTTTTGCCCTGATCGAGAATCAGGACCGTACCCGTCAGGCCATCCGTGGCATCAAGGCAATGTTCCGCGCCGACGGCTTGCTTGAGCGCTAATGCCATATTGGCGTGCACCGTCCGCGCCCGGACAGTGCACGCCCGCTTCGCCCGTCTTCGCACTCAACCCCACCCTATCTACCTCAGCGCCATCAGGCGACTGCCCAAGCAGTGTCACAAGCCACTGTTTTAAAACAACTTTATAAAATTCCTCACACCTCTTCCGAGAAACTGGCACGGCTGCTGCAAAGTCCTTCACAGCAACCGTCTCAGGATCGCCAACGGAGGTGATCGGGACGAATCGACAAAGACGTCGTGCCCCCTGCCAACACCGGCAGCCGGGTATCGACGTCTTTTTTTCGTTTCTGACACTGAGGAAAGCATCATGCAAAACCGCCTGAACCTGCTCAAACGCGCCCTGTGCGCCAGCCTGCTGGTCATCTCCCCACTGGCCGCACAAATCAGCCTGGCCGCCGATCCAGAGAAGGAAGAGCTCAAGCTCGGCTTCATCAAGCTGACCGACATGGCTCCCCTGGCCATCGCCTTCGAAAAAGGCTTCTTCGAGGAAGAAGGCCTGTACGTAACCCTCGAGGCACAAGCCAACTGGAAGGTGCTGCTGGACCGCGTGATCATGGGCGAACTGGACGGTGCGCACATGCTGGCCGGCCAGCCGTTGGGCGCCACCGTCGGCATCGGCACCAAGTCCGAGGTGGTCACCGCCTTCTCCATGGACCTCAACGGCAACGCCATCACCGTCTCCAATGACGTGTGGAAGATGATGAAGCCGCACATTCCGATGGCTGACGGCAAGCCGGTACACCCGATCAAGGCCGACGCCCTCAAGCCGGTGATCGAGCAGTTCAAATCCCAGGGCAAACCGTTCAACCTGGCCATGGTGTTCCCGGTTTCCACCCACAACTACGAGCTGCGCTACTGGCTGGCTGCCGGTGGCATCAACCCGGGCCTCTACGCCCCGGAAAAAGGCGACATCAGCGGCCAGATCGGTGCCGATGCACTGCTCTCGGTTACCCCGCCACCGCAAATGCCTTCCACCCTGGAGTCCGGCACCATCAACGGCTACTCGGTGGGCGAACCGTGGAACCAGGCTGCCGTGTTCAAAGGCATCGGCGTGCCGGTGATCACCGACTCCGAGATCTGGAAGAACAACCCGGAGAAGGTCTTCGGCGTGTCCAAGGCCTGGGCCGAGCAGAACCCGGAAACCCACAAGCGCCTGGTCAAGGCGCTGATCCGAGCCGCCAAGTGGCTGGACGAGGATAACAACAAGAACCGCATGGAGGCCGTGGAGATTCTCTCCCGTCCGGAATACGTCGGCGCCGACGCCAAGGTGATCGCCAACTCCATGACCGGCACCTTCGAGTACGAGAAGGGTGACAAGCGCGAAGTCCCGGACTTCAACGTGTTCTTCCGCTACAACGCCACCTACCCCTACTACTCCGACGCCATCTGGTACCTGACCCAGATGCGCCGCTGGGGCCAGATCGCCGAGCCCAAGTCCGATGCCTGGTACGCCGACGTCGCCAAGCAGGTCTATCGCCCGGACATCTATCGCACCGCCGCCGACGAACTGATCGCCGAGGGCAAGGCCAGTGCCAGCGAGTTCCCGGCGCCCAGCGAAACCGGCTACCGCGCACCGACCGCCGAGTTCATCGACGGCGTGACCTATGACGGCAGCAAGCCGAACGCCTACCTGTCTTCGTTCAAGATCGGCAACGCCAAGTGAAACAGGCCCGGCCGGCTGGCGCCGGCCGGGCACCGAGGTATTTCGCTGCCCTGCGCAGCCCGCATTCGAGGATCGGACGATGAGCAACCCGAGCGTCGCCACCCCTATCGCCAACACCATCAAGAGCGCCCGCAGCCGCGAGCTGCTCAAGCAGGGCGTACGCACCCTGTTCCTGCCGCTGGCCGGCATCGCCTTTTTCCTGTTGCTGTGGCAACTGGTGGCGGCCAGCATCCACACCAGCCTGGGTCAGTTCCCTGGCCCAGGACAGGTCTATGTGCAGGCCTCGCAACTGCTCGATACCCACCTGCGCGAGCGCGAGAAGGCCGAGCAGTTCATCACCCGCCAGGAAATCCGCAACGCCGAACTCCTGGCCAAGAACCCCGACGCCCAGGTGAAGATCCGCGCCTATACCGGCAAGCCGACCTTCCTCGACCAGATCTTCACCAGCCTGTACACGGTGCTGAGCGGTTTTCTCATCGCCACCCTGATCGCTGTGCCGCTGGGCATCCTCTGCGGCCTGTCGCAGAGCATCTACGCAGCCATCAACCCGCTAATCCAGATCTTCAAGCCCGTCTCGCCGCTGGCCTGGCTGCCACTGGTGACCATGGTGGTCAGTGCCGTCTACACCAGCAGCGACCCACTGTTGTCCAAGTCCTACCTGACCTCGGCCTTCACCGTGGCGCTGTGCTGCCTGTGGCCGACAGTGATCAACACCACGGTGGGTGTGGCCAGCCTGGACAAGGACCTGCTCAACGTCAGCCGGGTGCTACGCCTGTCGCCGCTAGCCCATGTGCAGAAGATCGTCCTGCCGGCTGCGGTGCCGATGATCTTCACCGGCCTGCGCCTGTCGCTGGGGACCGGCTGGATGGTGCTGATCGCCGCCGAGATGCTGGCGCAGAACCCAGGACTGGGCAAATTCATCTGGGACGAATTCCAGAACGGCAGCTCCAACTCCCTCGGCCGGATCATGGTGGCGGTGATCGCCATCGGCCTGATCGGCTTCGCCCTCGACCGTCTGATGCTGCTGGCGCAAAAGCTGGTCAGCTGGGACAAGAACGCCGTACTGCGCTAACAGGCAAGGAGAATTCCCATGAGCAACGCACACCTCGAACTGTCCGGCGTCGGCATCAGCTTCCCCACCGACAAGGGCCTGTTCTGCGCCCTGCAGAACGTCAACCTGAAGATCGACCAGGGCGAGTTCGTCTCGCTGATCGGCCATTCCGGCTGCGGCAAATCCACCGTACTGAACATAGTCGCCGGCCTCTACCAGGCCAGCACCGGCGGTGTCATCCTCGACGGCCGCGAGGTCAACGAGCCCGGCCCCGAGCGCGCCGTGGTCTTCCAGAACCACAGCCTGCTGCCCTGGCTGACCTGCTATGAAAACGTCGAACTCGCCGTGCGCCAGGTGTTCAAGGGCGGCAAATCGCGCAAGGAAATGCGCGAGTGGGTCGAGCACAACCTCAACCTGGTGCACATGATGCACGCCAAGGACAAGCGCCCCGGCGAGATCTCCGGCGGCATGAAGCAGCGCATCGGCATCGCCCGTGCGCTGGCCATGCAGCCCAAGGTACTGCTGATGGACGAGCCCTTCGGCGCCCTGGACGCGCTGACCCGCGCCCACCTGCAGGACTCGCTGATGGAGATCCACCGCGACCTGGGCAACACCGTGATCATGATCACCCACGACGTGGACGAGGCCGTGCTGCTCTCCGACCGTATCGTGATGATGAGCAACGGCCCGTCGGCCACCGTGGGAGACATTCTCAAGGTCGAACTGGAACGTCCGCGCGACCGTCTTGAGCTCGCCAACGATGCGCGCTACCACGCCTGCCGTTCAGCGGTGCTGGAGTTCCTCTACGCCAAGCAGCAGCGTCCGGCAGCCTGAACCGAGTAGGTTGACGGCTAGCCTGGGAGGCTGCCGTCAACCGGCCTCAGCCACGCCCGTTGTCGTCGCCGGCCTCAGCGCCGTCATCGCCACGGTCATCTCCGACATCATGATCGACCCCATCCTGCCCATGATCATCACCAGCCTCACCGTGGTCATCGCCAGCCTCGCCATGGTCATCACCGGCCTCGCCGCGTCCGTCCGGAGCCCGGCCATGATCCATCCCCGCCTTGCCGTGATCCTGACCGGCCTCGCCATGATCATCACCTGCCCGGCCATGATCACCCGAACCGCTATCACCGCCGTGGTCTCCTCCGCCGTGGTCTCCTCCACCCTGACCTCCGCCACCGGAGCCACTGCCACCATGACCGCCACCCGAACCGCCGCCCCCAGATCCGCCGCCATGACCTCCGCCACCTGAGCCGCCACCAGAGCCACCTCCGCCACCGCCTGAGCCGCCACCGCCACCTCCATCACGGGCAAATGCCTGATCCAGAGGGAGTAAGGTGGCCGGCAACAGGCAGGCTGCCAGGTAACTGCCAAGCACCAGCGCCCTAAGCGCAGTTTGCACTTTGGTATTCATGAGGTTTCTCCTGTTCACCCGACTTTCTCAGAATAGGCCGGCAGGCGCGGCCTACGAGGAGGATGGACAGACGGGCAATCACCATTGATCGCTGTGGTTTGCCCTGACAGGTGAACGCCCGTACACTGCCCGCCCTTTTTGCCAACGAGTGCGATTCATGCTGTTCGCTCTGCGCATGGGACTGATGGGCCTGCACTTCGTGGTTGCCGGCATCCTCGGTCTGATTATCGGTATCTGCCGCCCGTTCAACCCCGACAACAGCCGCCTCTGTGCGCGTCTCTACTCGATGCCGGCCCTGCGCATCCTGCGCCTGAAGCTTTCGCGCGACGCCAAAGGCCTGCTGGAACACCAGCGCAGCTGCGTGATCATCGCCAACCACCAATCCAACTATGACCTCTATGTGCTCGGTCGCGTGGTGCCCAAGCGCACCGTCAGCATTGGCAAGAAAAGCCTCAAGTGGGTGCCCTTCTTCGGCCAACTGTACTGGCTGGCCGGCAACGTGCTGATCGAGCGCGGCAATGCCCAGCAAGCCAAGCAGGCCATGCTCACCACCACAGAAACCCTCCAGCATCAGGACACCTCCATCTGGGTATTCCCGGAAGGTACGCGCAACAAGGGTGAGGGTCTGCTGCCGTTCAAGAAGGGCGCGTTCCAGATGGCCATTGCCGCCGGTGTGCCGATCATCCCGGTGTGTGTCAGCAGCTACGTCAAAAATATGCATCTCAATCGCTGGAATGCCGGCTCGATCAAGATCCGTTCGCTTCCGGCGATTTCCACCGCCGGCATGACCCTGGACGATATCCCCGAGCTGATGCAACGCTGCTGGGACCTGATGCAGCAGACCATCGCCCAGCTGGACGCGGAGCTGGTCCGCGCCTGATAGGCCGAGTTGAAAAATCCCAGGCAGCGGGCGAAGCTGCCTGGTATGAAAATCTTCTGTCTGTTTCTGCTGGTCACGGCCCTGCCCTCCTGGGCCGACCCGCTGCTGCACTACCCTCGCCACTCGCGTGACAGCGAGCCGGAAGCCTACGTGGCCGAACTGCTGCAACTGGCGGTGGAGCACGGTCCCGTTCGCTATCGGCTGCAACCCTCGGCCGAACCCATGGCCCAGTCCCGCGCCCAGCAGATGCTCGAACAGCACAGCCCACATCTGCAGGTGATGTGGGCCATGACCACCCGCGAGCGCGAACAGCGCCTGCTGCCGATCCGCATCCCGATCTACAAGGGCCTGATCGGCTGGCGCATTAACCTGCTGCGCCAGCAAGATGCCCAGCGGCTCAGCCAGGTACACAACCTCGCCGACCTCAAGCCACTGCGTTTCGGCCAACGCCACGACTGGCCCGACACCCCCTTGCTACGCGCCAACGGCTTAGAGGTCGTCACCAGCCCCAGTTACAAAGGGCTGTTTGCCATGCTGCAGGCGCAACGTTTCGACGCCTTTCCGCGCGAGGTGGTGACCGTCTGGCAGGAGCAGGCAGATGCCATGCGCAACGGCCTGCAGCTGGCGGTCGATGAACACGTGGTGCTGCACTACCCCAGCGCCTTCTATTTCTTCACCTCGCGCCAGGACCCGCAACTGGCCGAACACCTGCGCCAGGGTCTGGAAGCGGCCATCGCCGACGGCAGCTTCGAGCGCCTGTTCCAGCAGCGCCATGGTGAGACCCTGCGCCACGCTCGCCTGGAGCAACGGCGGGTCATCGAACTGGATAACCCCGATCTGCCCGCTGAAACGCCCTTTCACCGGCAGGAACTCTGGTACCGTCCCCAGGCACCCAGCACCGACAAGGAGTAAGCCGTGCAGCATGTGGTAGCCGCCGCCGTCTACAGCGCGGGACACAAGGTCCGCGACATTGCCCTCGACGAGGGCCGACAATGGGCCAGGCAGCCAGGCCATTTCGCCTGGATCGGCCTGCATGATCCGGGCGCCGAGGAACTGCGCCTGCTGCAGCAGCAGTTCGACCTGCACGAGCTGGCCCTGGAAGACGCCCTGGCCCAGCACACCCGGCCCAAGCTGGAAATCTTCGGCGATGCGCTGTTCATGGTGCTGTATTCGCCGCTTCGGGTGGACGGCCAGCTGCGCTTCGTCGAAACCCAGCTGTTTGCCGGCAAGGGCTATGTGATCAGCGCGCGCTACGGCAACTCGGCGCCGTACTCGACGGTGCGCCAGCGCTGTGAAGCGCGGCCGCTGCTGCTCGAGCATGGCGAGGATTTCGTGCTCTACGCCCTGCTCAGCTTCGTCATCGAAAACTACCGCCCACTGCTGGAACAAACCCATGGCGAACTGGAGGCACTGGAACAGGCGGTGCTGGAACGGCCGCTGGAACAAACCCAGATTGAACAGATTCATGGCCTGCGCCGCGATCTGCTGCGTCTCAAGCGCTACGTCGGGCCTCTGGTGGAAATCTGCCAGGAACTGCAGCAGCTGGACTTCCCCTTCATCGACAAGCACATGCGCCCGTACTTTCGCGATGTGGCGATCCACGTCAACCGCCTGCTGGAAGACCTGACCAACCAGCGCGAAATGGCCGATCACGCCATTGAATTGGGCCTGCTGCTGGAAGCCTCCCGGCAGAGCGTGGTGCAGCGCAAATTCGCCGCCTGGGCGGCGATACTCGCTTTCCCCACGGCCGTTGCCGGGATTTACGGCATGAATTTCGACTTCATGCCCGAGCTGCGCTGGCACTACGGTTACTTCACCGTCCTCGGAGTGATCGGCAGCGGCTGCCTGGCCCTGTTCGCCAACTTCAAGAGGCTGAAATGGCTGTAGGGGTCAGAACAGCTCGATATCCGGGCCAGCCTCGTCGCGATTGCGCTCATTCATTTCCGTCACCACCAGCTCCTTGAGTTGCTCAAGGCAGCCGTCACTCAAGGCCGCAATATCCAGGCCGCGAAAACGCCGGTTCTGGAACTGGGCGGTAATGAAGCAGTTGTAATGGGCAAGACCCTGCCCGGGGATGCTGGTGACCTCGGAATGGCCAACCAGATTCAGCTCGCAGTACATACAGCGCATGACGACCTACAAAAAATCATATCAATAGGAGTCATGGGCCAATGCCCAGTGAGATGCCATTCCCAGCGGAGGGGAATGGCCTGCAACCCCGCTATCCTGAGCTTTCGCTGGTAGACCGGAGGCTTTGCGTCACTGCCTTTCGACAGTTTTGCCCATGACAAACAAAACGGGCGCGGATTTTTAAGGTCCGCGCCCGCGATGTCAAACTGACATGACGACTGGCTGGTCAGGCGGCCTTGCCCTGAGCCACGAAACGCATCATCCACTCGGCCACCGCACGCCCCTGCTGTTCCTGAGCCAGGCTCTGCACGGCCTGCTCATAGACCGCCGGCTCGTAGCTTTCGCGGCGCAGGTTGAGCAGATCGCGGGTGTAGTCGTGAATGAACTCCGGATGCCCCTGGAAGCACAGCACCTGATCGCCGATGTGGTAGGCGGCGTTCGGGCAGAACTCGCTGGTGGCGATCAGGGTCGCATTCTCCGGCAGGCGGGTGACCTGATCCTGGTGGTAGATCAGCATGTCGAGCGTCTCGCCGGCAGGCTCCATCCAGCTGGGTTTGCTGGTGATCTGGTAACGGTGCACGCCGATACCCCAGCCCTGTTCAGCCCGCTCGGTGTAACCACCCAGGATCAGCGCCAACAATTGGTGACCAAAACACACGCCCAGCAGCTTCTCGCCACGCTCATAGAGCGCCCTGACGTAGTCACGCAGATTAAGAATCCAGGGGTCGGAACCAAAGGAGTCGGCCTTACTACCCGTAATCAGATATGCATCATAGCGTCGGTCCTCGGGAGGGTACTCACCGTTGACGACATTGTAGACCTCGAAGTCCGCCTCGATCGGCTGTTTGCTGAACAGCTGCTGGAACATGTGACCATAGCCTTTGTACTGGTCAGCCAGCTGGGGGCGGAGGTGATCGGTCTCTAGGATGCAAATGCGCTGTGGCATACGGGGTTGGCCCTCCTCTCAGGCAGCCAAGGGTGTTTTAGATATTTAACGCACCATCATGTTTTGTTGAACACTAACGGCGCGCATTATTCACCCATTTGACTTCTGAGAAAAGATGCTTTTTGCACATTTTTGCATGCCGTTTATCGCTCAAAAAAATGCACACTAATTTCACGGCAAACCCGCATGGCGCAAGGCCCCGCCGCTGGGCGCTCAGGGCTGTGAAGTGGGTGCGAAACACCCTTCTTGAATCTCCATGCCCAAGTGTTTTTCTCGGCAGGAAAAATCGACTCTGCACCCTCCGCGCATCTCAGAAACAGCAAGCCCAGACACATAGCCGAGCAAAAGATTTAACAGTCCCATAAAAAAGGCCCGCTCTCAGGCGGGCCTTATCCGGTGACTTCGCCGCTCAGCGCGAAGCTTTCATCATGTCACGCGGCACATACTTGCCCACTTCGTACTTGCCGATGGCCATGCGGTGCACTTCGTCCGGGCCGTCGGCCAGACGCAGGGTACGCTGCATGGCGTACCAATAGGCCAGCGGGAAGTCGTTGGAGACGCCAGCGCCGCCGTGAATCTGGATGGCGCGGTCGATCACCTTGAGCGCGACGTTCGGCGCCACCACCTTGATCTGAGCGATTTCGCTGGCAGCCACCTTGTTGCCCACGGTGTCCATCATGTAGGCCGCGTTCAGGGTCAGCAGGCGCGCCATATTGATCTCCATGCGCGAGTCGGCGATGTGATCGAGGTTGCCCCCCAGACGCGCCAGCGGCTTGCCGAAGGCGGTGCGGGTCACGGCACGCTGGCACATCAGTTTGAGGGCGCGCTCGGCCATGCCGATGGAACGCATGCAGTGGTGGATGCGGCCTGGGCCGAGGCGGCCCTGGGCGATCTCGAAGCCACGGCCTTCACCCAGCAGCACGTTCTCGTAAGGCACGCGGACGTTCTCGAACACCACTTCGGCGTGGCCGTGCGGGGCATCGTCGTAGCCGAACACCGGCAGCGGACGAACGATCTTCACGCCCGGCGTCTCGGTCGGCACCAGAATCATCGAGTGCTGCTGGTGACGCGGCGCGTCCGGGTTGGTCAGGCCCATGAAGATCATGATCTTGCAGCGCGGATCACAGGCACCGGAGGTCCACCACTTGCGGCCGTTGATCACCCACTCGTCACCCTCGCGCACGGCGCGGGCTTCCATGTTGGTGGCGTCGCTGGAGGCCACGCCCGGCTCGGTCATGGCAAAGGCGGAGCGGATCTCGCCGTTGAGCAGCGGCACCAGCCACTGCTGCTTCTGCGCCTCGTTGGCGTAGCGCACCAGCACTTCCATGTTGCCGGTGTCCGGCGCGGAACAGTTGAACGGCTCGGCACCGATCAGCGAGCTGCCCATGATCTCGGCCAGCGGCGCGTATTCGGTGTTGGTCAGGCCGGCACCCAACTCGGATTCCGGCAGGAACAGGTTCCACAGACCCTGAGCCTTGGCCTTGGCCTTGAGCTCCTCCATGATCGCGGTCGGCTGCCAGCGATCACCTTCGTTGACCTGCTGCTCGAAGATCGCTTCGGCGGGATAAACATGCTCTTCCATGAACGCCATAACGCGTTCACGCAGAGCCTGGACTTTGGGGGAGTAGGCGAAATCCATGGGAGCTACCTTCTGACGGGCTTGGTTGTATCGGATGAGAAGATGCTAGATCAGCCCCGGAGATTTATCTAAGCTATTTTCCTCGTGTATGAACATTCATAAGCCATATATGATCCCGTGATGGGTATGATCAGCCCCATCACCTGTCAGGAGCGGTATAGATGAATCTCACCAAGGTCGACCTCAACCTGTTCATCGTCTTCGACGCCATCTATACCGAAGCCAACCTGACCCGCGCCGGGCAGATTGTCGGCATCACCCAGCCGGCGGTGTCCAACGCCCTGGCGCGCCTGCGCGAGACCTTCAATGATCCGCTGTTCGTGCGCACCGCACAGGGCATGGTACCCACGCCCATGGCACAGAACATCATCGGACCGGTGCGCAGCGCCCTGCAGTTGTTACGCGTATCGGTACAGGAAAGCCGCAGCTTCAATCCGCAGCAGGCCAACAAGACCTACCGCATCAGCATGACCGACCTTTCCGAGCAGATTCTTCTGCCGCCGCTGTTCCAGCGCCTGCGCCGGCTAGCCCCCAACATCTTCATCGAGAGTTTCCTGGCCAAGCGCCGCGAAACCACCAAGGAGCTGGCGGCCGGACGCCTGGACTTCGCCGTCGACGCGCCGCTGAACACCGACCCGCAGGTGCGTCACGTCAAGCTCATGGAAGATCGCTATGTCTGCGCCGTGCGCCAGGGGCATCCGCTGGCCAAGGACAAGCTGAGCCTGGACGAGTACATGTCGCTGACCCACATTCACATCTCCAGTCGCCGCAGCGGCCTCGGCCATGTCGACCTGGCGCTGGGCAAGATGGGCATCCAGCGCAAGATCGCCCTGCGCTCGCAGCACTACCTGATGGCCTCCAGCGTAATGCGCGATACCGACATGGCCATCACGGTGCCGGAGCGCTTTGCCCGCCGCCACAACCTGCACTTCATGACCCTGCCGGTGAAGGATGTACCGCCGCTGGAAACCCACCTGTACTGGCACGAAAGCACAGACCAGGACCCAGCCAACCGCTGGATGCGTGAGCAGATGATCGAACTGGCCCAGCAGATCACGGCCCAGGAAAGGGCTGAACAGGGCGCCTGAGGCGCCCTTCGCAGGTAGTTTTCACCGGACTGCTAGATACCCGGCCGCCCCGGATCCTCCGGCGCCGGTTCCTCTTCTTCGATAGCCTCCAGCTTCAACTCCAGCCCCCAACTACTGGGCTCCGCCTTGGCGGGGGCCGGCGCGGCTGGGGCTGCACCAACAGCAGCGCTGGCAGCGGCCGGTTGCAGTGCCGCATTGGCCGGATCATCACGATACAGCTTGAGCTTGAGGCGCACGTTGTTGGCCGAGTCGGCGTTCTTGATCGCCTCGTCATCGCTGATCACGCCCTCCTTGGCCAGCTCGATCAGCGCCTGATCGAAGGTCTGCATGCCGAGGTTGCGCGACTTGTCCATGACCTCCTTGATCAGGTCGAATTCGCCACGCTTGATGATGTCGCTGATGGTCGCCGTGCCCAGCAGCACCTCCACCGCCGCGCGGCGCTTGCCATCCTGGGTCTTGACCAGGCGCTGGGAGACAAACGCCTTGAGGTTGTTGCCCAGGTCGTTGAGCAGCTGCGGCCGACGCTCCTCGGGAAAGAAGTTGATGATGCGGTCCAGCGCCTGGTTGGCGTTGTTGGCGTGCAGGGTGGAAATCGCCAGGTGCCCGGTATCGGCGAAGGCCAGCGCATGCTCCATGGTCTCGCGGTCGCGGATTTCGCCGATCAGGATCACGTCCGGCGCCTGGCGCAGGGTGTTTTTCAGCGCCGCCTGGAAGCTGCGGGTATCCACGCCCACCTCGCGCTGGTTGATGATCGATTTCTTGTGTCGGTGCACATATTCCACCGGGTCCTCGATGGTGATTATGTGGCCACTGCTGTTGCGGTTGCGGTGATCGATCAGCGCCGCCAGGGAGGTCGACTTGCCCGAGCCTGTACCGCCGACGAACAGCACCAGACCACGTTTTTCCATCACCACCTTGAGCAGGATTTCCGGCAGTTTGAGGTCTTCGAACAGCGGGATGTCCAGCTTGATGTTGCGGCAGACCATGGACACTTCGTTGCGCTGGCGGAAGATGTTGATGCGAAAGCGCCCGACACCCGGCACCGACATGGCCAGGTTCATCTCCAGCTCGCGCTCGAACTGCTGGCGCTGCTCCTCATCCATCACGCCACGGGCAATCTGCTCGACCTCGCCAGGCTTCAGCGCGTCACTGGACAGCGGCTTGAGCACACCGTTGAACTTGGCGCAGGGCGGCGCGCCAGTGGACAGATAAAGATCCGAGCCATCCTGATTGGCGAGGATTTTCAGCATTGCGGTGAGGTCCATGATTCGACTTCCGGCAGACAGGAGTAGAAAAGGTAGGCGATTTTTCCGGGCGCACTTGGCAGCCTATCGACTGGTTATTGGCGTCATTCTGCTGGCGCAACCAGTGCATGCACAATAGCGCCACACCATGACCTCGCAAAAAGGCTCCGGCGTACTCGGCCCGCTAATCCACCTGCTGGAATACCTGCCACACCAGCAGGCCCGCCACTCGCCCCAGCCCTGCCTGCACGCCAATATCCGCACGAGCCAGCGCACCGGTCAGGCTACCGCCACGCTGCACGTGCCGCAGCAGCAGACAGCCCAGCTCATCCAGCGGCTCGGTGCGCAGTTGCAAGCCCTGGCGCCAGATCAGAACATTCTCACCGTGCCAGTCCTGCGCGCCGGGCGTCGGGGCCTGGTTCAGCTGGCTGGCCCAGAGGCGATACACAGGATGCGCCGAGCACAGCAGGGTGACCGAGGGATGCCAGCGCAGCGGGGCCTCCAGCAGCTGCGCCAATCCACCCAGGGCCAGGGCATCGACCTCGGGGACCGGCGCATCGGCGGCATGGAATGCCCGCAGGCGTGCCCATTCGAGCCGGGCAATGTCGGCGAGATAGCCCATTTGCGCCAGCGGCACGAAGGCCTCGATGAACCCGGCCAGCTCGGCGCCGTACTCGTGGAAGGCGGCCGAGCGCGGTGGGTGCTGCTGGACGAAGACATCCGCCAGGGCACTGAAATACTCGGCGCCCAGCAACCGTTCCAGCACCGGAAAGCCCTGCCGCAGCGCTTCCGTGCGCGCCGCCCGCACGTTGTTGCGGTGGATGGCAAAGCGCGCGGCAAACTCCGCGTCGGCGATTTGTGACAGGTGCAGCGGCACAGCCCCGGGCCGTAGCAAGCCCCGGGTGAATTCCTCAGCAGCGAGCGGACTCATGCCGATGCCCCGCCGCCGCATGCCGGCATGTAGGGGTTGCACTGCAGCGCGCGGGCGCAATCCACCTCCGCCGCGAGTACCGACCAGGCGGGCAGTTGGCGATCCCACTCGATCAGGCTGGGACGGGCGCCGGCGAGCACCAGCCACTCGACGTAGAGGCTCCAGGTCGCATCCGCGACAGCACTGCCATGCTCATCCAGCAGCAGCTCCCCGCGCGGCAGCGCCACTCGCGCATGTCCGGCCAGGTGCACCTCACCCACCTGCTCGGCGGGCAACTCGGCCAGGTAGCGTGAGGGATCGCCGCCACAGTTGTGGCAGCTGACCAGCAGATTATTGAGGTCCAGCAGCAGCCCACAGCCGGTGCGATGGCAGAGCTGGCGAATGAACTCAACCTCAGGCATATCCGACTCCGCCAGGCGCAGATAAGCGGCCGGATTCTCGATCAGGATCTGCCGGCCGAGATATTCCTGCAGGTGCTGCACCCGCCCGGCCACCCGCTCCAGACTAACGTGGTTGTAGGCCAGCGGCAGCAGATCGCCTAGGTACTCCCCGGCATGGGACGACCAGGCCAGGTGCTCGGAGACAAGCGCCGGCTCATAGCGCAGGCACAGTTCCTTGAGGCGCTGCAGATGCTGACTGTCGAGCCGCTCGCTGCCGCCCAGCGACAGCCCCACGCCATGCACCGACAGCGGCAGGTGCCGGCGCAGCTCGGCGAGTTGGGCATGCAGCAGGCCGCCCTCGCCGAAATAGTTTTCCGCATGCACCTCGATGAAGTCGACGCGTCCCGGGTTGGCCAGCAGGGCATCGAAATGCACCGGCTTGAACGCCACACCGGCACCGCCACGGAGCGCGAGACTGTTCATGCTTCAGGGCCGCTGCACGGGCTCGAGCGAGCCTTTACCGAAGGGTGTTTCGATCTCTACGCAGGTACCGGCCGGAACCAGCTTCCAGGCGTTGCCCTGATAGTCGATCTTCGAGGTGCCCGCGCAAGAGGTGCCGGGACCGGCGGCGCAGTCGTTCTGCCCGGCCAGCGAGATGCCGTAGCATTTTTCCTTGCCGGCATTGACCGGGGCATCAGCAGCACTGGCCGACTGGGTAGCGGCTAGCAAGGCACTGGCCAGCGACAGGGCCAGGCAGGTGTTGAGCGTTTGCATAAGGTGTTCCTCAGAGAAGGTCAGTTCTGCAGCCGGGCCAGCGCCCGCTGCACGGCGGGCCGGGCACTGATTCGGTCGATCCAGGCCCGGACATGGGGGAATTGGTTCAGGTCGACGCCGGCATAGTCGGCAATGCGCAGCCAGCTGAAGTGCATGATGTCAGCGATCGAGTAGCTGCTGCCGGCGAGCCAGGGCACCTCGGCCAGACGCTCGTCCAGGAGAGCGGTCAGGCGCAGCGACTCGTTGCGGTAACGCTCGATGGCCAGCGGCACTGGCTCGGGTGCCGAGCGCAGGAACCAGCCGGCCTGACCGAACATCGGCCCGACGCTGGCCACCTGCAGGAACAGGTATTCCATGGCCCGTTGGTACTCAACGGGGTCCTGCGGCAACAGCGCGCCATGCTTCTGCGCCAGGTACAGCAGGATGGCGCCGGATTCGGCCAGGTTGAGCGGCTGAGCGCCGGGACCGTCGAGATCGACCAGCACAGGAATCCGCCCATTGGGGTTGAGCGCCAGGAACGACGGGCGCTTCTGCTCGCCCTGGCTCAGGTTGACCTTGATCAGGCGGTATTCGACGTCCAGCTCTTCCAGAGCGATCGGCACCTTGAGGCCGTTGGGCGTGTTGGCACTGTAGAGTTCAATCATTGCGGCGCCCTCAGGCATTGTTCCGGATCGGCATGACCGGCACAGGGGTTCTGGCTGACGTCGTGGCGACGCTGCCACAGGCGCTGTAGTCCGTGATCGAGGCTCAGGCGTCCGCCGCCCTGCCCGATCAGCAGCAACAAGGCCACCGCCCAGGTGCCGTGGGTCGGCCAGGCGTCGGGGTAGACCAGCAGCTGAATCACCAGCGTCATGCCCAGCAGGCCGGCGGCCGCCAGGCGTGTACCCAGCCCGAGCAGCAACAGAATCGGCAACAGATGTTCGGCAAAGGCGGCGAGCCCGGCGGCCAGCGCCGGATCGATCAGCGGCAGGCGGTACTCCTCCTGAAACAGGTAGAGCGCCGAATCCCTGAGCTGCCAGCCATCGACCTTGGTCCGGCCGGATTGCCAGAACACCGCCCCTGGGGTAATGCGGGCCAGCAGCAACAGGGCATCACGGCCCAGCGCCTGCCAACGTGCGGATAGGGTTCGGACTTTCATGTCATGTCTCCGGAAAGCCCCTGCCGGCGGCATTAGCCAACAGGGGCAGCAGGGTTACAGGCTGCTCGGGGCCTTGTCCTTGATGGACGGCCAGTTGGCGTTGGCCTTGGCGATGTTGCCCGGCACGTCCTCGGACCACTTCTTGAACACGTCCGCGTTGACGTTCAGGTACAGCTTGCCGTCGACCACCTTGTACTGGCTCGGATCGACATCCAGCTTCTTGCCCAGCGCCGCGCCCATGGCACAGAAACCGCCGAACTGCGGCACGTAGTGCGCGGCATCGCTCTGGAAGGTCTTCATGTTTTCGGCCGAGGCGAAGTAGTAGGTGGCACCCTCATGCTTCACAGCGAAACGTTTGTCGCCCATGGCCGGCTTGCCCTGGAAATAGGACACGGTGTCGTAACCCTTGAGGATCACCTGGCCGGCATCGACGTTGATCGAGGCGGTGGAGGCTTCGTCGTAAGCGAAGCTGCTGGTGGCGGTCAGCAGCGCGGCGCCGCCAGCGGCCAGTGCAACGGCGAGGGAGGTAGCAATAAAGGAGCTCTTCAGGTTCATCGTGGTCTTCCTTACTGGATCAGTTGAACAGTGGGTGAACGTCAGAACCCGTTGAGTCCGACGCGTTGCCACTGTATGAGCCAATACATAGAACAAGAACAACCCACAAAAGAAAGACTCTATTGTCAATAATGAAACAAAAGGCTCGTAAAAGCGGCCATCTACACAGCGTCCCCTTTCCCCGGCCTGTCCTTACCCACATCAAGCGCAATAGTGAATTAACAAACCTGCTTATTCCGTCAGCCTGTTTCCAACCCCAGCATGTCGCGCAAAGGCAGGGTGCAATCCTGTCAGGCGAACTTTATAGCCCCTAGCCTGATGAGGTTTGGAGCTAGGTGGACCTGCAGCTGTGAGCTCACCGCATCGAGACAGACCATCGGCGTCGTGGTTTCGAACAGATCATGATGAAAGGTACCGAACAATGATTTTCAACGGCACTACTGGCAACGACACCCTGAGGGGTACTGCAGGCGATGACACTCTCAATGGCGGCGCCGGCAGTGACTTGCTGATCGGCGGGTTGGGTAACGACACCTATGTCGTCGACAACCTCGCCGACGTCATCAGCGAAACCAGTACCCTGGCGAGCGAAATCGACAGCGTGCAATCCAGCGTGAGTTGGACCTTGGGAGCCAATCTAGAGCGACTGACGCTCACCGGCACCGCGGCCATCAACGGCACCGGCAACAACCTCAACAACACGCTTACCGGTAACAGCGCCGGTAATGTACTGAACGGCGGCGTGGGCATCGACACACTGATCGGCGGGTTGGGTAACGACACCTATGTCGTCGACAACCTCGCCGACGTCATCAGCGAAACCAGTACCCTGGCGAGCGAAATCGACAGCGTGCA
>NZ_JACHLL010000006.1:340732-343073 GCF_014207935.1 Pseudomonas fluvialis
ACGTCATCAGCGAAACCAGTACCCTGGCGAGCGAAATCGACAGCGTGCAATCCAGCGTGAGTTGGACCTTGGGAGCCAATCTAGAGCGACTGACGCTCACCGGCACCGCGGCTATAAATGCTACGGGAAACAACCGCAACAATGTCCTCATAGGTAACGCCAATGCGAACACCATTAGTGGCAGGGACGGTGACGATACTATTAATGGTGGCGCCGGAGCTGACACTTTGATTGGCGGACTCGGGAATGACTTGTATGTTATTGACAATACTGAAGACACTATTGAGGAAACAACTATAAGTGTCGAAGAAATCGACACCGCATGGTCTTTTGTCGACTGGTCTCTTGGGGAAAACCTAGAGAACTTGCTTCTGGTGGGTTCAGCTGCCATTAATGGAATTGGCAACAGCAAGGACAATCGCATCATCGGCAATGCCGCTGCTAACGTCATAGATGGTGGTGATGGCAATGATTTTATCGATGGTGGAATGGGGACTGCCCCTCAGGGCTCTGAGGAAAAACCAAATGAGGATGATGTACTCAGCGGGGACGCCGGCAATGACACTATTTATGGCCAGGAAGGAAACGATGTCCTATATGGAGGGGAAGGCAACGATTCACTCTACGGCGGCGATGATGAAGATACACTTTATGCTCTAGATCAATATACCCTGAGTGATACAACGGGCGAAATCAATACCTTGATCGGCGGGGACGGAGGCGACGAATACGTTATTCTGAGCGCCAATGACAGAATCATAGAAAACGCCGATCATCAGGGAATAGACAGAGCGTATGTTAATTTTAATAATTACTCTCTCGGGGAGAATATAGAGAATCTTTATCTGGGGCATAATGTTTCCGTCGCAATTAATGCATCCGGAAATTCCTTGAACAATGTGCTAATCGGAAATACTAATGACAACACATTAAGTGGCAAACAGGGCCATGACAGTATCGAAGGAAGGGAAGGTAACGACATCATCATTGGCGATGAAGGCAATGACTCTCTCCATGGCGGCGATGGGAGCGACACCCTGCAGGGAGGCGCGGGCAATGACTATCTGGATGGTGGTAAGGGGAATGATACTTTTCTTTTTGGTCATGGCGATGGCGCGGATGTCATTGCACATATTTTCGATCCAAGCCCGTCTGGCGAAAGCAATACACTTCAGTTTAAGCCTGGAGTGCTGAGTAGCGAAGTACAAGTATTAGGTCGCACAACCTCCGTTAGCTCCACCCTTTACTTGACCATTGCAGGTAGCAATGATCGCATTGCAATTTGGAGTTTCTTTGCAGACTCCGGCCCTTCCGGCCCGCGAAACCCACTGCAGTTCGTGCGCTTTGAAAGTGGTGAGGTCTGGGATATTGATGAACTAAAAGCTCGTGCTCTGGCAGGCAGTGATCTCGATGATACTCGCGCTGGAACAGCTTCGGCAGATAGTATGGATGGCCTGGCAGGTAATGATTATCTTGATGGGCGCGAAGGGAATGACAGTTTAATCGGTGGGCTAGGTAACGACACGCTGGCGGGGCTTGAAGGGAATGATTGGCTGTCTGGCGGCTCGGGCAATGATAGTTTGGCTGGACATGATGGTAGCGACGTGCTCATCGGCGGCACCGGCAATGACACCTTGTTTGGTAGCATTGGCAGTGACAGCTACTTTTTTGCTCGCGGCGACGGAGTCGACACCCTGTACGATATCGATAGCAGCATAGGAAATGCTGATTCCTTATCGTTCGATAACGTCGATCACGATCAGTTGTGGTTCAGGAGTGTCGGCAGTAATCTTGAAATCAGTGTCATTGGTACCGATGACAAAATAACCGTATTCGGCTGGAATGCCGGAACATCCAATCAAATCGAGAAATTCATCGCTAGTGACGGGCTGGCACTCAGCAATGCGCAAGTCGCCAATCTGGTTAATGCCATGGCTGCCTTCTCTCCCCCTGCCGCAGGCCAGACCAGCCTTCCCAGTAACTATCACGCGGCACTTGACCCCGTCATTTCTGCAAGTTGGCAGCCCTAAGTTGATTTAGACAGACTTCCCGCCCCGTTAAGTTCGGACGGGTTGTTTGTTGCTTGATCGACAGCTTCCTGGCATGCGCAAAAGTCCCAGTGGCACTCATATCTCCAAGCCGGAATGGCCATTGAATATCCGCAGATGTTGTCGAGGGTTTGAACATTGGAGCAACAACCGGGGCGCCAGTCTCAGGAGGTAACCGACACCGGTTTGGCCTGCCTAGTCATGCTGGCGCGTTTCCACAACGTCGCCGCCTCGCCGGAGCAGCTGGCGCACGAGTTCGCCGCCGATGGCCGGGCACTGTCCACGCCTGATCT
>NZ_JACHLL010000007.1 GCF_014207935.1 Pseudomonas fluvialis
TAGTGTGGGGTCTCCCCATGTGAGAGTAGGTCATCGTCAAGCTCCTATCCCAAACCCCTGAGCCTCGCAAGAGACTCGGGGGTTTGTCTTTGCGCGTTATTAAGTTGGTTTACCGAGCTCCCACCTGACTGGCTGAGCCTGGACTGTTGTGGTTAGATGCAGCGCCGGTGAGGGATAGCCTGATGAATGCAGCGCCTGACTTGAAAAATGTTGAACTCGACCAGTTGATCGCCTGTCATGAGTGCGATCTGCTCATGCTCAAGCCGCATGTGGGGCATGGGCAGAAAGCTTCTTGTCCACGTTGTGGCTTTTCTCTGATCGTTCATCGTGTCGCGATGGAGCGTCGCAGCCTTGCTCTGGTTGTGACGGCACTTTTGCTATTCATACCGGCCAATTTTCTGCCGATCATGCACTTGACCCTCTTGGGGCAAACTAGCCAGGACACGGTTTGGACAGGAGTTCATGCGCTATATGCAACAGGAATGTGGCACGTCGCGCTGGTGGTTCTGCTGTCCAGTATGGTGATTCCTCTGTGCAAGTTGCTCTGTCAGTTATTTGTGCTGATCAGCATCCGCACAAGGCAGGGGTTGTCCCAAGCTCGCGCGCTCTACCGAACCTATCAACACCTGCGTGAATGGGGGATGTTGGAGGTTTACCTGATGGGCATTCTGGTTTCGATTGTGAAGCTGGTCAGTCTGGCTGAGTTGCATATCGGCATTGGTCTGGCCTGTTTTGTTGGTTTGCTGCTGGCTCAGGTTTGGCTGGAGGCTACTATGTCGCCACATCAGGTATGGGATGCACTGGATGGGGATGTCGATGCGCGCGATTGATGCCGGCATTCTGGTGTGTGGTGATTGCCACCAGCTCAATCGACAGGGCTTAACCGCAGAAGAGCAGCATTGCCGCCGCTGCGGTGCCGTGCTGCATGCGCGTCAGCCTGATAGCCTGAGACGCACCTGGGCGTTGTTGCTGACGGCAACCATTCTCTACATCCCCGCCAACGTGCTGGATATCATGACGATCAACCTGTTTGGCAATCCTGCGCCGTCGACCATTATGGGTGGGGTGATCGAGTTGATTCATGCCGATATGCTGCCGATCGCTTTCGTGGTGTTTTTCGCCAGTATCGTGGTGCCAACATTCAAGTTGATCGGTATTGGCATGCTCCTGTATTCGGTGCAAAGCCATCAGCCGTTGTCGGCTAAACAGCGCATCCTGATGTATCGATTTATCGAGTGGATTGGCCGCTGGTCAATGCTGGATATCTTTGTCATTGCCATCCTGGTGGCACTGGTCAGCTTTGGTAACCTCACCACGATTGAGGCGGGACCTGCCGCCGCCGCATTCTGCAGTGTGGTGGTACTGACCATGCTGGCCGCCCATACCTTTGATCCCCGGCTGATTTGGGACAACGCGAAAACGGAAGATGAAAATGGCTGACCTGCCTGTGCCTGATGTTAAGAAGACCAGCAGTTGGTCTGCCATTTGGATACTGCCCATTATCGCTTTGATGATCGGTGTATGGCTGGGGTGGCGTGCCTATGATTCGGCTGGCGTCGTTATCAAGGTGCGCTTCGACAGCGGCGAGGGTATCCAGGTCAACAAGACCGAGTTGATCTACAAGGGCATCTCGGTAGGTAAGGTAGTCGACCTGCATGTGACGCCGGATGTCTCCGCCGTCGATGCCAGCATCGAGGTTCGTAAGGAGGCGGCCCCCTACCTGAGCAAGAACAGCCGTTTCTGGCTGGTCAAGCCGCGCGTCAGCATGGCGGGGGTAACCGGTCTTGAAACTCTGATGTCGGGCAATTACATCGCCATTGATCCTGCCCTGGGTGAGCCTGAGAGAAATTTTGTCGCATTGAAGGAACCGCCGGCCATCTCTGATGCCATTGCCGGTTTGCACCTGACCCTGAAGGCCGATCGACTGGGGTCGCTGGAGGCGGGCTCTCCAATCTATTACCAGCAGATCCAGGTTGGCCAGATCAAAAGCTACCAACTGGCGGAGGACCAGCGCGGTGTTGATATCAAGGTCTTCATCGAGCCTGAATATGCCCATCTGGTGCGCAAGCATACGCGCTTCTGGAATGCCAGCGGGGTAACCATCAGTGGCGGCCTGTCGGGTTTCAAGGTGCGTACCGAGTCACTGGTCAGCATCGCGGCTGGCGGTATTGCCTTTGCTACGCCTGAGCACCGTCGCGACAGTCCTCCCACTGATGCCAGTATCCCGTTCCGCCTGTACGAGGACTTCGATGCGGCGCAATCCGGGTTGAAGGTGCTGCTGCGCCTGAAGAGTGTGGACGCTCTGGAGCCGGGCAAGACTCCGGTGATCTACAACGGCGTGCAGGTCGGTACTTTGAAGTCCATGGATATGGGCAAGGACTTCAGTCAGGCCACGGCCGAGCTGACCATGGATCCCCGCACTGAAGAGCTGCTGGTCGAGGGGACCGAGTTCTGGACGGTCAAGCCCAGTATCTCGCTGGCCGGTATCACCGGACTGGAGGCGCTGGTCAAGGGTAACTACATTGAGGTGCGTTTTTCCAAGGAAGGGGCGCCGACGCGTGAGTTCGTGGTGCGTGAGAAAGCCCCGCCGCTCAAGGAAAACGCTCCGGGTCTGCACTTGAGTCTGACCAGTGAGCGTGTTGGCTCCCTGCAGGCCGGTAGCCCGGTGCTGTACCGGCAGATGCGGGTCGGTACCGTACAGAACACGCAACTGAGCAGTGACAAGCGCAGCGTCACCTTTACCGTGCATATCCCGCCGGAGTTCAGCAACCTGATCAATGATTCGACGCGCTTCTGGAATGCCAGCGGCGTAACCCTGAAGGGCGGGCTAAGTGGTGTCGAGGTCAAGAGCGAGTCACTGGAGAGCCTGATCATGGGCGGTATCTCGTTCGATACGCCGGACCTGAACAAGTCGCGCCGCAAGACAGCGTTTGTGCTGTATGACAGCGAGGACAAGGCTTCGGCCCGGGGCGTCATGCTGGATATCCGGGTGCCGTCTGCCGATGGCCTCAACGTCGGTACGCCGGTGCGTTTCAAAGGACTGGAAGTGGGTGAGATCGAGGCCATCGAGTTGCTGCCCGATCTGTCGGGTGTCGTCCTCAAGGCCCGTGTTGTGCAGGCTGAACAGCGCATCGCCGTGGCTGGTACGGAGTTCTGGGTGGTCAAACCTGAACTGGGCCTGGTTCGTACCGCCAACCTGGATACGCTGGTGAGTGGCAAGTACTTGGAGGTTGCCCCGGCAGCGCGCCCCGGTGCGGTGAAGACCAGCTTTATCGCGCGTGAGTCGGCCCCGCTGAATACGGCCAACGGCGAGAAGGGTTTGCGCGTGGTGCTCAGTGCCCCGCAGCGGGGTTCACTCAAGCCGGGTGTCGAGGTCAGTTATCGCGAGATCCCTGTAGGCAAGGTCACCAGCTTCAAGTTGGGCCCTAACTCAGATCGCGTGCTGATCGAGCTGTTGATCGAGTCGCGCTATGCACCGCTGGTGCGGAGTGGCACGCGCTTCTGGAATACCAGTGGCATTGGTGTGGACGCCGGGCTGTTCAAAGGGGTCAAGGTGCGCACTGAATCGCTCGAGTCGATGCTGGAGGGAGGCATAGCCTTTGCCACGCCAGACAATCCGCAGATGGGCGGGCCGGCTTATGCAGGGCAGACCTTCGTACTGTTTGACGACCCACAGGATGACTGGCTCAAGTGGGCGCCGAAGATCAACCTCGGCAAGTAAGCGTAGTGCGTAATGGACAAGGGCCGCAGATGCGGCCCTTGTTGTTTCTGCCGGTCAGGCAGGCTCGACAGCATTGCTGGTTAGGCTTTCCCTGCGTTTGATGAACTTCCAGTCGGCTTCGTCGATGTAGATGCCATTCGGGCCGCTTCCACCCTCCAGGTCGATGGCGACATGAGCAGAGACCTGCGGTTTGACCGAGGCGAGGATGGGCACAAAGCCCAGCTGCAAGCTGGTTTCGATCAGCGCCTGCTGATTGCGCTCGTCGATGTCCGCCGCCTCATCCAGGTAGTACGGCAGGCGAACCTTGCCGGCCTGCTCACGATCCATCAGGTGCAGCAACAGGTACATGTTGGTCAGCGCCTTGATGGTCATGGTTGTGCCGTTACTGGCCGCACCATCGATGTCGGTGTGGATGATCGGTTGCCCGCCCACCTTGGTGATTTCGAAGGCCAGCTCGAACAGGTCCTTGAGGCCAAGCTGGTTGCCATTGGCGGCAACCAGACGAGCCAGATACTCCTTGGCTTCCTCATTGCGCGCATCCTGGTCGCTGGACTGGGTCAGGTCGAACACCGAGAGGGTTTCGCCTTCTTCATACTGCCCGGCGCTGTGGATGATCTGGTCGATATGGCGCAGGGCGTCCTTGTTCGGTGCCAGCACGATACGGAAGCTCTCCAGGTTGGAGACCTGGCGCCGGTTTATCTCGCGGTTGAACAGCGCAAGCTGATGTTCGAGGTTGTCGTAGTCACTGCGGATATTGCGCAGCGTGCGGGCGATGTCGGTCACCGCCGCACGGCGTGCCTTGGCCAGGGTCAGGGCTTCATCCTGGCGATGGGCGTAGGCGTTGATCAGCAGGTGCAGGCGACGCTCGGGATCTTCTTCGCTGTCGAACTTGGCCACGCCCTTGAGGCGGACCTGGGCATAGAGTGCGTCGATCTGCCCATCGATACGCTGCAAAGCCTGCCAGCTGTCCTGGTAGTCGTTGAGCAGCGGCAGCAGGTTGTCCAGGCTGTCGTCCACGGGCTCCATGAATGGCGTGCCGAAGGGCAGATTGGTCGGCAGCAGCTGGCGACGGCGCAGGGCGTCCTCCAGCGTGCGCTCTTTGGCTTCCAGATCGGCCAGTTGGCGGCCGACCAACTGCAGCTTGGCGGAGAGCTGCTGCACGCGCTCGGCGAAGGCATCGCTGGCGCGCTTGAGCTCATCCTGTGCGGCTTCCAGTCGCGCGAGCTGTTCGAGTTTCTCGGGCTCTTCGGCGCTCAGGGTCTGGCTGCGGCGGAAATCTTCCAGGGCTTTCTGGGCGTCCAGCACCGCCTGGTAGAGCTGCTCGGCCTGGGCCTTGCTCGCGGCGCGGTCAGCGGCGACCGCCTGTTGGGTCTTGAGCTGCTTGAGTTCGCGCTCCAGGCGGTCTTTCTGGTCGCGCAGGGCGGCGCGGTCGGCCAGCGCCTGCAGGGCTGGTGGCTCGATGTGCGAAAGGTCGATGGACAGGCCCGGTACGGCGAAGGTATCGCCCTTGAAACGGTCCAGCACGGCCTCGACGGCCTTGACCCAGTCGTCGCCCTCGGCCTGGATGCCTTTCTCGCCCAGCGGCAGGCTAAACAGCTGACCGTTGAACAGGCGCATCAGACGGTCGACGTCGGCCTGGCTGAACTCCTCGCGCAGGCGCGAGTAGCTGTTGTTGTCGGCATGATCGAGCTGCTGCTTGACCGATTTCAGGCGCTTCTCCAGATCGCGCAGGCGCTCGTCGAGGTCTTCGGCAGAGAACTGGCGCGATTGCGCCAGGGCGCCGGCCAGTTCGTCGTGGGCGTCCTTGGCCGCCAGCAGTTGCTCCTCCAGTACTTTGGCGTCTGTGACCAGGGCAAAGCGATTCTTCAGCACGGAAAGTTCGCCGAGCCAGCGCTGCAGCTCGCTGATCTCGCGCTCCAGGCGCATCAGTTCCTGAGTGCCGCCCCGCTGCTCGTGCTGCAGGCCGTCCTGCTCAGCGCGGTAGTGCTCATGCTGCTCCAGTAGCTCGCCTTTGCGGGCATCGGCGTAGTCGTGCCAGGCACCGAGCAGGTTGTCCAGCAGCGGTGACAGTCGATGCAGCTTGCCGCGCAGCAGTTCGCGCTGGTTGACGCCACTGGCCAGGGCCTCGACCAACGGGCCGGCGGTGACCAGCGCCTGGTAGTCCTGCTCCATGCGGCGCACATCGCGGAAGGCTTCTTCGGTGGCGGCGATATAGTCGACGCTGCCCGAGCGCAGGCTGTGCTCGAAGGCATCGAGGAACAGCTGCTTCAACTTCGCTGCCGTAATTTCGCGCATATGCAGCAGGTTGATAAACAGGGCACGGAAGGTCTTCAGGCTCTGCTCGCTGGTCGAACGCAGCGGGATCAGGGTCAGGTCCAGCGGGATGGAGGTATAGCCACCAACCAGCAGGCGCCGGAGCTCCTCGGGTTTGGCCTCGTAGGCCTTGATGCCCTCTCGCTCCAGGTTGGCGAACAGCTCGCGTTGACGCAGACAGGTGCCGTTCTTCTGGTAGTGGGCCAGATCCAGTTCACCCTGATACACGAAGAACTGGTGGCCAAAGCCGCCGCCCGGTCCACGACCGGCCACGCCGATCACATGGCTACCGTGGGGCAGGTTGACCTCGACCAGGATGTAGCTGGTGTCACTGGCGAAGTAGAACTTGCGTGACTGCTCCAGGCTGTACTTGCCGAAGCTCATGTCCGACATGCGGGCGAGGATCGGGAACTGCAGCGCGTTGATCGAGGCCGACTTGCCGAGGTTGTTGGCGCCATACACCGACAGCGGGTTTTCCAGCGGGAAGATGCCCAGGCTGTAGCCAGCGGTGTTGAGCAGGGCAAAGCGGCGGATGCCATAACGGTTATCGCTCATGCTTGCGCCTCCTGTTCTTCGGCAATTCGTTCTTCGGCAATGGCGCGGGCCAGAGCCGCTTCTTCGTTATCGGCGCTGTCATCGGTGAGGCTGATGATGGGCTCTTCTTCAGGCTCTTCGCTCAGCGTGGGCGCCGGGAGCGGCAGGTCGCTGTGCAGGACAGCAGCCAGGTCGCGGTCCTGCTGTACGGCCAGGCAGACATCGAGGAAACGGTGCATCGGCGGCAGGAAGCGGTAGATACCGTTGTCTTCCTGGGCAAAACCGAGCTGGGTCAGACGGCGCATAACCTTTTCTTCCAAGTCCTCCTGGGTTTGTACCTCGGCCTGCACGAACAGGTCGCGGTACTTGTCCAGCAGGGCCGGCAGCTCATCACGACCGAGGGTGCCGCCATCCAGCACGGCCAGCGGGTCGCGCCCCTGATCGGCAAGGTGCTCGACGAGAATGAAGGTGAACAGCGCCAGACGCTGGGCGGTCTTGTTGACCTGAGCGCCCATCTGTTCGGGGACGAAGTAGTAGAAACCGCGGCTGTCGCACACCAGCTCGAAGCCCATTGCGCGGAACAGGGCACGGTAGGCGTCCTGCAGGTTGGACAGCTGGCTGTACAGCTCGGCATCGCGCTGGCTGATGTGATAGCCCTTGAACAGCTCGCGGAAGATCGGCGTCAGCTGGGTCAGTTGGGAGAGGTCAAGATGCATGGCTGGCGCTCGTGCTGTCGGCCTGCTGTGCCTTGCTCGATAGCAGGGCATAGGAACACAGGCTCAATTCATGTTCGGCGGTCTGGTAGTCGCGGCGCTCAAGGCGATCGCGCTGGAAGCGGTTGTCCCGCGACAGGCGGGAGAACCAGTAGAGCAATTCGTCGGTCGCGCCTCTGGGCTCCTGCTCCAGCAGCCAGAGCATCAGGTCCGGCAGCGGCAGGGCCTGCTCGCAGCGCTCGATCATTTCTCGGGCGGTGCGTGGCGGGCGAGGTGCCTCCCCGGAGCGAGCCTTGCTGGCGCGGGGGAACTGAGCCGGCTTGGGCTCGAAGCGGGCCAGGGCATAGACGTAGCTTTCCACCTGGCTGGCCGTGCCGAGGAAGTTGCTTTGCGGCCGGGTGAACAGTGGCAGCGCCGCCTGTGGCACGGCATCCAGTCCCTTCTTGCGGATTGCTGCCAGAGCCAGCGCGGCACCACGGGTGACCGCATTGTGTCGACGTGCTTCCTCGCGCAGCGGCAGCAGCAGTTCGCGGGCGCGGCGCAGGGTCAGCTGGGCGGTGGTCTGCATCTCCAGAATCCGCGCGTGGGTGCGCAGGAGCAGGTCGTCATCGACCAGTTGGCCGAGGCGCTGCTGCTCGCCGAGCAGGCGCAGCAGCACCTGTTCGACCCGGTACACGCCTTGCTCGAAGGCGCCGTCGGCGGCAACCAGCTGGATCATCGGCTCGACGTACTCGTCCCAGGTCGCCAGTACCTCGGCATAGCGCTGGCGCAGGGGGATCTGCCGGTCGCTGGTCTTGGCCCGCTCGGCCACGCCGATCAGTGCCTGCTCGTCGTTGGCCAGCTTCTTGAGCACGTCGCGAACGCGCATGTCGAGCAGGCGCAGTTGGCGCGCCAGATCGTGGCCGTCACGGGCGTCGAAGGCCTCGCGAATATAGCCGGCCAGGCGCTCCAGATGACGCAGGTAAGCCTCGATTTCCAGGCACAGGCCCAGGCGGTGCTCGCGGCGCAGGTAGGCGAGGAAGTCGTGAATCTGAGCGTTGAGCTCGAAGCGGTTCGGACTCTTGGCCACGGGCACCAGAATGTCCAGGCGTATCCACTGGTCGAGCAGCGCCGTGATATCGGTTGGGGTGCCATCGGGTAACTGGCTGGCTAACTGGCCGCGCAACTCGGCCAGACCCAGGGTGCCGGCATCGAAGCGCTCGCAGAGCGGCTCGAGCAACGTCCAGTGTTCGGCAAGGGCGCGCAGGACGCGCTTGGGGTCGATCATGGGCGGGCGATCCATCACAAAAGGGCCGATTGTACTGCAGGAAAAGCCTGGCGCGGCATTGCTCTCGGACTGCTGGCGTTGCTGACAAAAAACGGCAGTTTAGGTCGGGGTTCGCGGCTTGAGTCTCAAGTTGTGCACTGAAATCCATGGCTTCGAGGCTGGCCCGGAATCTGCTAATCCATCTTTAACATACGGATGAGACGAGCCATGAGCGCGGAAGCACGCCAACTCGACAGTTGCTGGCAAGACCTGCAGGGTCGTCGTGATCTCGACTGGGATCTGGATGCGATCACTGACCGCAGCGAGGCGATTGCCTTCTTGCGGCGCTTCGAGAATCGCCTGTGCATCTATTCCGGCTTTGTCGAGAAGCTCTACAGCAACTACAGCTTCGTCGTGCCGGAAGAGTCTCAGGGCAGCATCACCATTCTGCCCAATGAGCAGGCCTGGCATGACACCTTTCATGACATTCCTCCGCAGGCCGTTGAGCCGACAGGCATCCATATCATGCCCGGTGAGGCGGTTGGTCATGCCGGGCTGATCCTCAAGGTGCCTGGGGTCCACCGTCTGTCGCCGTCGCGGGAGCTGCCATTCCATCAAGGGTTGCGCCTGCTGGTGCAGCGTTACCAGAAGCAGGGAGACTGTTTCCTGCCTGTGCTGATCAAGGGCGATCTTCGCGAGTACGAGTCGCGCATGCCGTCGCTGCACCTGCACCGGATCAATCCGGCCAGGTTGGGCCATCTCTCGGCGCTGAATATCGAGTCGATCAAAGGCGCCATTGCCGAGCATCTGATCGGGCTATTTCGAACGATCTGATGTGGGGCGTTACTCGGGCTGTGCACTTGGGTAACAGTGCGGTAGTGGCGATATTCTGGCGGTGGCGGATTGGCGTGATCGACTCGACTATGGGTCGGTCACTTGCCCGGGCTTGATCCCTATAGTTTGAATCAGGAGCGAGTTTGTCCGACTCGACCGTACGCTATAGGAAAAATGTCATGCGCAGGTCCTTCCCGTCTGTCAAAACTGCTTGCGCGGTGCTTTGTGCCGGCTTGATCGGTAGCGGCGTTGCGCATGCCAAGCTGGAAGAAATGAATGATAGTGAGCTGTCCGATGTCACTGGGCAGGCGTTTATCAATCTGACCACCGACGCTGCGAATGGCCTGAACTTCACCCGGGTCAACTTTGGTGTTGATGTGCAGACACAGCTGAATATCCGTCAGTTGCGTCTGGGCAAGTATGACCGTAGCGGCGAAGCCGCCGGCACAGCCGATATCGACATCAATAACTTCGCTCTGGGTGCGGTGGATGATGTAACCGGTCAGGTCGATGCCTTTCGTATCAAGAATCCCTTCCTTGAACTGGCCTATTCGGGCAATAAGGTGGTCGGCGTGCGCATGGGCTTTGGTGAGGCCCAGGGCTATCTGTCCGGTGATATCAATCGGATGACCGGCAATATCGCGGTGGATCTGTATGGCAAGGGCAGCTACCTGGCAACCCAGATGAACTGTGCCTGGTATGACCTGATCTGTGCCAGCGCCAAGGGTCTGGTCGGTGGCACCTATGCCAACAGTGACTTCAGCGCGCAAGCACAACTGGTCAACGGCTCGGGCGACGCAGATCCGGTGCGTGCCACCATGATCGGTATGGTCGATGGCCAGACCCTGTCCATTCCGTCCGGCTCGGGCTTCGATAACTTTCTTCTGGGGCTGTTTAGCTCAAGCAACTGTTCGCTGCTGAGTACCCAGACCTGCTTCCCGCTTGCCAACTACGGCACCTTCCCGATTGGCAAACTCAATTCGTCCAATCAGTTCGTCTCGGCTGCGAAAGGGGTATTCCTCTCGCTGCAGACGCAAAACGTGCAGTGGCGGGATCAACAGGATGCTAGCCAGTTCATCTCCGCCCTGGCGGGTGCCTTCATGAACATCCCGCGCAATGCTGATGGTTCGGCTGCGATTAATACCTCCTTCCAGGAAGCCTTTAACGGAATTCCGCGCAAGGACACCTGTTTCGGCACTCCAAACAAGGGCTGTTGATATGCGCGCACTCTGGCCTTTTGCTCTTTTTCTCGTGTGCGCCCCGCTTTGTGCGGAAATGCAGGCAATGGACGACAGCGAATTGTCGGCCGTCGATGGGGCGGGTATCGGCTTTGTGCTGGATGGGATTGTCTTCGATGCCACCCAGGCGACCATCACCATCAATGACATCACCAATGGCAGCGGTCAGAACGTACCGATCTCGGTGAAAGAGTTCTATATGGCGGCGGCCGGCAGTAACAAGGGGACCACGCTGAACCCGACCAATGTTGGTCGCCTGGCCTATCCCTTCGCGCTCAATCTGGCCAAGGGGGAGGCCCTGCGCAGTCTGCGTGAAGATGGGCAGTGGGTGCAGACCACACCAAGTAATCTGTCGGTACTGGAGCTGACTTTCCCTAGCCTGATGACCTCGGGCGGCAATGCCTGCGTGTCCGGTTTCGCCGAGGCAGGCAGCAACTGCTCCTCGCGTGCGGCAGAGAAGGTCGATCTGGGCATTCGCTACGATTTTCAGGTCGCAGCCGGTCGCACCGATGTACTCAATTTCGACATTGGCGAGCTGGCAATGGACGGCTCTTACCTGCGCCTGTGGGGCGATTCGACTCGTTCGCAGCTGGTAGGTGAGGCTCGGCTAAATATCTACGCCAAGACTTTTGAGCTGATGAGCTGCGCGGCCGGTACCACCAATTGCGCGACCGCCGCAGAGCAGGCTGCCCGCACCATCTACCTGACCAACTCCTACGCCAATGTCTCTCTGGGGTATGGCAAGACCCAACCTCTGCTGTTCGATGTCACCAGCAATGGGCAGTTCGTTCTTGAGCTGCCCAATCCGGTCAAGGACCCCAACAATCCGACGGCCAACGTCGATACCCGTAGCGGTATCGGTCAGCAGCGAGCGGTGGACTTCTACGCCAATGCACCGCGCACCAATATCGTAATCGACAACCTCAATGCTGGCGGCACCCGGCCGGGTGCCGGGCAACTGCCAACCGGTGGCTACAACTTCGGGCGCAATGAAATTCGCGGACTGAGCTTCAACTACCTGAAGGTGAGCAGCTATGACCTCTAAGGTATGTGGTGTGCTGCTCGTGGCCCTGGCGCTCAATGCCCAGGCCGAGCTGCAGGCGTTGAATGATGCTGATCTGAGTGCGCAGAGCGGTCAGGGCGGCGTGTACCTGTCCGGTGAGTTCAGTATCAACAAGGAGGGTGGCGTGCTGTGGAATACCCCGGCCAGCGTTACCCAGACCGGTTGGGCAGCCAATGAACGCAGTTGCCATGCGCCGGGCTCAACGGCCACCGAGGCCTGCGGTATGCGGCTGGCGGTTCGCTCTGAGGCGGCTGGCGGCTGGTATGTACTGGACAACCTCAAGGGAACCTTCAGCTTCGAAGGGCTGACCCTGCGTACCCGCCTGATCAACAGTGGGTTCGGTGGCGATGGCGCGTTGTTCAATCAGGATGTGATCGAGCTCGGGCTACCCAACGAGGTCAAGTACAAGAACGGCAGTTTCGCCTTCGCTGTGGCCAATCAGGGCGGCTGGCGTAACAACAAGGCCGGTGCTGCTGCTGCGGATACTACCTACCAGCAGACCAATATTTTTTCGGCGAAGCTCGACGGCACCATCCGTATGCAGGGCAACGTCCTGATCTTCCCGAAGAATTGAAGAGGTTGAACGATGCGTCGTAGCTGGCTGTTATTGCCGTTCTTCCTCACCCCGCTGGCGCAGGCCATGCAGGCGCTGGATGATGAAGGTCTGGCCGAGGTCAATGGCCAGTCGGGGATTTCCATCGAGCATGCCACCAGCGGCTGGACTGCCGGCAGCATCAACTACAACTCCGACGGCACCACGCTGTCGGCCAAGACGTTATCTCTCAAGCCGCAGGCTGGCACCGGCACCGATAGCGCCACGCTCGATGTTGTCGGGCAGCAACTGCAGGTTGAATACAGCGCCGCGCCGCGCGAACTCAATGTCAGCAATCTCGAGTTTGCTGGCAGCACCAAGAGCTTTGGTGCTTTTCGGGCCTTCTTCACCTTGGGCGCCAGCCTGCGCCTCAAGGGGCTCGGAGCCAGTGGCGTGAGTGGCATTGCACTGGACGGCTCGCGCCTGTCGATCAGCGATGCCACCTTCTTCTATCGTGACAATGGCCTGGACCTAATCGTCAAGGGTGTCTCCTTCGACACGTACCTGAACAATGCCTACCTGGACATCGTGTCAGGCGGAACCGGCAGCGAAGTCAAGCTGAGCCTAGGCAGCTCGCGTTTCGTGGGGGCGGTTGGCGGTATTTCGGTGGATCTGGCACACAGCGAGCTGTCGCCAGTGACGCCGGGCAGTCTGGATACGCGCCATCCGGATGCGTCGCGCAGCTTCGGTCGCGTCAACATGGATCTGCGCCTGGGCGGCAGCTTGAGCATTGCCGGGGGTGGAAGCACTGGGCAGGGCCTGACGATCAAGCCCGATGTCAGCTTCAGCAACAGCCTTTTCCAGTATCAGGATGAAGGGGTTCTCAGGGCCGAGAACTTCGCCGGCACTCTGCGCAGCACCTCTGGCATCACGGTGGACCTGGAGCAGGACGGCATCGGCAGCTATGCCCGGCTGGCCTTCGCCGATTTGAATCTTAATGCCACGCTCGGTGGTCTGGTCATGGGCAATCCGACCAACCAGAAGCTGGGCAGTCTGGCGCTGGACCTGAATTTCATTAATGACGGCAGCAAGCAGAACTGGCTCAAGCTGCGTCCGGGTGGTGATCCCAGTTCCGGACTCAAGGGTCTGACTGCCGATGTCAGCTGGAACATGGCCAACAGCTCGCTGTCGGTTACCGATAACGGCAACAGCATGTGGTTCAGCGGCCTGAAAACCAATGGCACCGGCCAGTTCACCCTCGATGTGACCAAAGGTTGCAGTGATGGCTTCGCGACCGGTTGCTATGCCGGCAGTGTCAGCACCAACCCGGCCTCGAGTAACTATGACGGTCACTTCAACGGCATTCGTCTGGGCATGAAGAACGTCCAGGGCAGTTACAGCTTCGACGGGCTGCGCGTGGGTAGCGCCAGTTCGCCGCTGCAGGGGGGCACTGAACTGCTGGTGCTGATGGAGATATTCCCGGCCTACGACTTCATCATGAATGGTCAGATCACGCTGATGCCGGGTGGCAGCAGCGGCGACGGGCTGCGCTACAACGCCGACTTCATGGTGACCAATGGCAAGGCCGCGATCACTGTCGACGAGGCCGGCAAAGGACTCTGGTTGTCCGGCACTACCTATGAAATGCACTTTCGTGACGGTTCGCTGGATGTCACCAACAACGGCGTTGAGCTGAAGAAGGGCACCTACTGGTCCAAGCTGGATGTGTCCGATGTGCGCTGGGGCAACAAGGATACCGGCACCAGTCTTGGGCGTCTGGTGCTCAAACGCTACGAGCAGGGCTCCACACTGGCGCTCAGCTCCGGTGGTTCCGGCGCGCTGTGCGTGGGTGCCAGTGGCGCCTCGTCCAGTGCCTGTACTGCCAATGGCGGGCGCTGGGAAGATCGCGGCAACGAAGGGGTATCGGTCAAGCTGAAAGCCATCCTGGCCAAGGATGGCAGCATCGAAGGCACCAGCAATGGCGTGGTTACCGACGAAAAGCGTAACCAGCTGATTTATGAGACCGACCGTACACTCGATGGCAACGGCAAGCCGATCAATGGCAGCGGCAGCCAGATCGTGGTCGACAACGTGTACACCTCCGATGGCAACCCTGTTGATCCGAATGCCAATACTTATGGCGTCAATGCCGACCTGAGCCTGGACGTGGCGCCGACCAAGGTGAAGATCAAGTCCGGGCCGAATGCGGGTACTCAGGTCTCCCCTGATCCGCTGGGCTTTGCCGTCAACGGCCGAGTGCACTTCAAGGAGATCAATATCGATCGCCTGCAGAATGTGCACCCAACCGGCGGCGCGGTGACGGCCATGTATGGCATCAAGCTGCAGAACGCCGATGTGCGCGCCAACCTGACGGCGACGCCGATCAACTGAGGCATCGCCTTGCCAGCCAGGCCCGCTTCGGCGGGCCTGGTCGTTTCTGTGTGGTCATTTGAGTGGGTGTAAAAACTGCCGGGTCTGACTGATCAGACAAATGACCGTAATAACCCTTTCGGTAATCTGTGCTTATCGGCACAATTCGCCTCCGCATTTCGGGGGCCGTTGGCTCTCGCTGGGCTGACGCTGCAGGGGCACCTCATGATCAAGACGCCGTACTACCTCATCGACAAACAGAAACTGCTGGTCAACATGCAGAAGATCGCGCGCGTGCGCGAGCTGTCTGGGGCCAAGGCGCTGCTGGCATTGAAGTGCTTTGCCACCTGGTCGGTGTTCGATCTGATGCAGGAGTATATGGACGGCACCACCTCCAGCTCGCTGTACGAGCTCAAGCTCGGCAGGCAGAAATTCGCCGGCGAGACCCATGCCTACAGCGTGGCCTGGGCCGACGATGAAATTCCCGAGATGCTGGAGAACTGCGACAAGATCATCTTCAACACCATCAGCCAGCTGGAGCGCTTCGAGGCGGCCACCGCCGGGGCGATCCGCGGTCTGCGTGTCAATCCGCAGGTGAGCAGTTCCGACTACCTGCTGGCCGACCCGGCGCGTCCCTTCAGCCGCCTGGGCGAGTGGGACCCGGTGAAGGTCGAGCAGGTGATCGACAAGATCTCCGGCTTCATGTTCCACAACAACTGCGAGAACGCCAATTTCGCCCTGTTCGACGAGATGCTCGGGGTGATCGAAGAGCGCTTCGGTCATCTGCTGCACAAGGTCGAGTGGGTGAGCCTGGGCGGCGGCATTCACTTCACCGGTGAGGACTACCCGCTGGAGCAGTTCTGCGCCCGCCTCAAGGCCTTCTCCGAGCAGTACGGTGTGCAGATCTACCTGGAACCTGGCGAAGCGGCGATCACCAACAGCGCCTCGCTGGAAGTGACCGTGCTCGACACCCTCTACAACGGCAAGCACCTGGCCGTGGTCGACAGCTCGATTGAAGCGCATATGCTCGATCTGCTGATCTACCGACTGAATGCAAAGATGGCGCCCTGCGACGGCGAACACACCTACATGGTGTGCGGCAAGTCCTGCCTGGCGGGCGACATCTTCGGCGAGTACCAATTCGATCGTCCGCTGGCCATCGGCGATCGCCTGTCCTTCATCGATGCGGCGGGGTACACCATGGTCAAGAAAAACTGGTTTAACGGACTCAAGATGCCGGCGATCGCTGTGCGCCAGCTCGACGGTAGCGTCGAGGTGGTTCGCGAGTTTGGTTTTGACGACTACCTGCAGAGCCTGTCCTGAGACGGCCTGCGATTGGGGGAGCTAGATTGAAGAAAAACGTTCTGATCATCGGTGCCGGAGGTGTGGCCAAGGTTGTGGCCCATAAGTGTGCTCAACACAATGATGAACTTGGCGAGATCGCCATTGCCTCGCGCAGTGTCGGCAAATGCCAGGTCATCATCGACAGCGTCAAGGCCAAGGGCAGTCTGAAAGTCCCGGCCGAGATCAAGGCCTATGCCCTGAATGCGCTGGATATCGAGGCGACCAAGACGCTGATCCGCGAGACCCGCTCGCAGATCGTGATCAATGTCGGCTCGGCCTTCCTCAACATGTCGGTGCTGCGCGCCTGCATGGATACCGGTGCGGCGTATCTCGATACCGCCATCCACGAAGAACCGGGGAAAATCTGCGAGACCCCGCCGTGGTACGGCAACTACGAGTGGAAGCACCTGGCCGAATGCCAGGAGAAGGGCGTCACCGCCATTCTCGGCGTGGGCTTCGATCCGGGCGTAGTCAACGCCTGGGCGGCCCTGGCGGCCAAGCAGCATTTCGATCAGATCGACTCGATCGACATTCTCGACGTCAATGCCGGTTCCCACGGCAAGTACTTCGCCACCAACTTCGACCCGGAGATCAACTTCCGCGAGTTCACCGGTCAGGTGTGGAGCTGGCAGAACCGTCAGTGGACCAGCAACAGCATGTTCGAGGTCAAGCGTACCGACGACCTGCCGGTGGTTGGCCTGCAGAACCTTTACATGACCGGCCACGACGAAGTGCACTCGCTGTCCAAGCACCTCGATGTGCCGAACATCCGTTTCTGGATGAGCTTCGGTGATCACTACATCAACGTCTTCACTGTGCTGAAGAACCTCGGTCTGCTCTCCGAAAAGCCGGTGAAAACCGCCGAGGGTGTCGACGTGGTGCCGCTCAAGGTGGTCAAGGCCGTGCTGCCCGATCCGGCTTCGCTGGCGCCGGGCTACAGCGGCAAGACCTGCATCGCTGATCTGGTCAAAGGCCGCAAGGATGGTCAGGAGCGTGAGGTGCTGATCTACAACGTCGCCGACCACGCCGAAGCCTATGCCGAAACCGACAGCCAGGGCATCTCCTACACCGCTGGCGTGCCGCCGGTGGCGGCTGCGCTGCTGGTGGCGCGTGGCGACTGGGATGCCGGCAAGATGGTCAACGTCGAACAGCTGGCACCTGAGCCGTTCCTCGAACTGCTCGACCAGATGGGGCTGCCGACCCGGATCAAGGACGAGCAGGGCGATCGTCCCTGGAACGCCTGAACCGTCAGTTGAGCGGGCATCCAGCCCGCGTCAGTGAGGCGTAGTCAGCACGAAGGCCCGGTTCATGCGAACCGGGCCTTCGTGCTTCCCGCCCCGGGCATTTCACGCGACAATTGCGCTATTACGCAGGCTCCCGTGCGGGCCTTGGCGACAGCCGTGAGGAGTTCCTATGAGCAGCAACGATCGCGTCATCATTTTCGATACCACCCTGCGTGACGGTGAGCAGAGCCCGGGCGCGTCCATGACCAAGGACGAGAAGCTGCGCATCGCCAAGGCGCTGGAGCGCCTGCGTGTGGATGTGATCGAGGCCGGCTTCGCCATTGCCAGCCCCGGTGACTTCGAGGCGGTCAAACTGATCGCCGACAGCATCAAGGACAGCACCGTGTGCAGCCTGTCGCGCGCAGTG
Source organism: Pseudomonas fluvialis (assembly GCF_014207935.1). Lineage (GTDB taxonomy): Bacteria > Pseudomonadota > Gammaproteobacteria > Pseudomonadales > Pseudomonadaceae > Aquipseudomonas > Aquipseudomonas fluvialis_A. Next base: position 17,559 of record NZ_JACHLL010000007.1, read on the forward strand.
GATGCCGATATCGAGCGTGCCGCCGAAGCGCTGCGCGGGGCCAACTCCGGGCGCATCCACACCTTTATCGCCACCAGCCCGATCCACATGCAGTACAAGCTGCGCATGCAGCCGGATCAGGTGGTCGAGCAGGCGGTCAAGGCCGTGAAGAAGGCGCGCAGCCTGTGTGGCGACGTGGAGTTCTCCTGCGAGGATGCCGGCCGTTCGGAGATCGATTTCCTCTGCCGCATCATCGAGGCGGCCATCGACGCCGGCGCGCGCACCATCAATATCCCGGACACCGTCGGCTACGCCATCCCGCACCAGTACGCCGACACCATCCGCCAGTTGCTCGAACGTATCCCCAATGCCGACAAGGCGGTGTTTTCCGTGCACTGCCACAACGATCTCGGTCTGGCCGTGGCCAACTCGCTGGCCGCCGTGGTCGCCGGGGCGCGCCAGGTGGAGTGCACCATCAACGGCTTGGGCGAGCGCGCTGGCAACGCCGCGCTGGAAGAAATCGTCATGGCGATCAAGACCCGCGGCGACCTGCTCAATGTGCACACCCGTATCGAGACCGAGCATATTCTTTCCGCGTCGCGCCTGGTCTCCGGCATCACCGGTTTTCCGGTGCAGCCGAACAAGGCCATTGTCGGCGCCAACGCCTTTGCCCACGAGTCGGGTATCCATCAGGACGGCGTGCTCAAGCACCGCGAAACCTACGAGATCATGTCGGCGCAGTCGGTGGGCTGGAACACCAACAAGATGGTGATGGGCAAGCACTCCGGGCGGGCGGCGTTCCGCTCGCGCCTGGAGGAGCTGGGTATTGCCCTGGCCGGTGAGGCCGAGCTGAATGCCGCTTTCGCCCGTTTCAAGGAACTGGCCGACAAGAAGCACGAGATTTTCGACGAAGACCTGCAGGCGCTGGTCTCCGACACCCAGGGTGAAGAAGTGCCCGAGCACTTCAAGCTGGTGACCCTGGAAGTGGCTAGCAAGACTGGCGAAGTGCCGGAAGCCAAGCTGGTCCTCAGCGTCGCGGGGCAAGAGGTCAAGGCCGATGCCAACGGCTCCGGCCCGGTGGATGCCACCTTCAAGGCCATCGAGTCGGTGGCGCACTCCGAGGCCAGCCTGCAGCTGTATTCGGTCAATGCCATCACCCAGGGCACCGACTCCCAGGGCGAGGTGACCGTGCGGCTGGAGAAGGGTGGCCGTATCGTCAACGGCAACGGCGCCGACACCGATATCCTAGTGGCGTCGGCCAAGGCCTATATCAATGCCCTCAACCTGATGCAGGCCGGCACACCGAAAGCGCACCCGCAGGTGGCTGACGTTTGATGGGCGAGTTGCGTCGCCGTGCCTACCTGACTGCCATGCAGGTGGTCAGCTGGCTGCCGCGCACCGAGCTGCCGTTTGCCGCGCCCTCGCGGGCAGAACTGCTGCAGCCGCTGCCGGTTGAGGAGGTGGCTGTTGTGGCGCCTGTGCCGGCAACCGCACCGACTGCGCGGGTAACTGAGCCGGCCGCGCCGGCGCCCAGCCTGCCTCGGGTGCAGATCAAGCCGGTGCGCGCAGAGCCGCCAGTGTCGCCGGTCAGCGATGCTCAGGAACCTGCAGAGCCTGCTCTGGCCAAACTACCGGTGCCGCGTTTTGCTCTGCAGCTGTACCGCGCCGGTAATTGCCTGCTGCTGGTCGAGTTGCCGACCGGCGAACCTTTCCAGAGCCGCGATCCGGCCTACCTGCTGCTCAAGGATCTGCTGCGCGCCGCTGGCCTGCCTGATGCGCCGCAGCTGCTCGGTGAACCTGTGCGCTGGCCGTTGCTGGCGCGTGGCAATCTCGATCAGGGACCACAGGCCGCCCGCGAGTTCGTTCAGGGCTATGTCATGGCCCGTGTGGAGGAGCAGGAGCAAGCACCGGCCAGCATCTGGCTCATCGGTTTGCCGGCGCTGCGCTTTGCCGGCGAAGCCGAGGCCGACAGCTATGAAAATGAGCTGTCCATCGACGGCATCGGTTCGGCCTGGGCCCTGCCGGGGCTGGAGCTGCTGATGGATGAACCCGAGCGCAAGGCCCCGCTGTGGCGTGCCATGTGTCGGGTACGCAGCCGTTGGGAGACGTCATGAGTCAGGTTACTTTCCGCCCCATGGTCGAGGCGGACCTCGATGCCGTGGTGGCCATCGAGCAGGCGGCCTTCAGTCATCCGTGGACGCGCAAGTTGTTTCAGGAAGGGCTCTCCAGCTACCAGTGCTGGGTGATGTGCGCCGATGGTGTGCAGATCGGCCATGGCGTGATCCAGATGATCCTCGACGAAGCGCATCTGCTCAATATCACTGTCCGTCCACAGAGTCAGGGACAGGGCTTTGGTCTGCAATTGCTTGAACACCTGATGGCCGAGGCCGGCCGTCAGGGTGGTCGCGAGTGTTTCCTCGAAGTGCGTGCCAGCAACCAGTCGGCCTACCGCCTGTACGAGCGCTTCGGCTTCAACGAGATCGGCCGGCGCCGCGATTACTACCCGGCGGCCAATGGCCGGGAAGATGCCCTGGTGATGGCCTGTACGCTGTTGGACTGAGCTGCCTGTCGGGCTGTCCGATTTAGTCGGTGAATTTGACCATTCCGGCCTTTGTTGTGTTTGTGGTACTTCCGTACGATGTGCCTCATAACAACAAACAGGAGTGGGCATGGAAACGCTTGATGTCGTGGTGGTCGGCGCCGGCATTTCCGGGCTGACGGCAGCCTGGCGCCTGCAGCAGGCCGGGTGCAGTGTGCGGGTGCTGGAAGCCAATGCACGGGTGGGCGGGCGCACGCTCAATCATCAGTTCGCTGCTGGTGATGTGGTGGAGGTCGGCGGCCAGTGGGTCGGCCCGACCCAGGACCGCGTGCTGGCGCTGCTTCGCGAGTTGGCACTGCCGACCTTTCCGCTGTGGAACCGCGGCGACAACCTCACCCTGTTCGGCGGCAAGCTCAAACCCTATCGCGGCACCATTCCGCGCTTTGCTCCCCATGTGCTGCTGGACGTGCTGCAGGCGCAATTGCGCTTTGAACGGCTCTCCCGGCAGATTCCCCTGGAAGACCCGGCGCAGCATCCGCGAGCCGGTGACTGGGACCGCATGACGTTCGCCGAATGGATTCGCCGCACGCTGAAAACCGCCCATGGGCGCAAGGTCTTCGAGCTGATGGCCGGGGCCGTGTTTGCTGCCAGTCCCCATGAGTTTTCCCTGCTCCATGCGCTGTTCTACGTGAAGAGCGGGACCGACTTCGACACCATTCTCGCGGTCGAGGGCGGTGCCCAGCAGGACCGCATCGTCGGTGGCTCACAGCTGATCAGCCTGTGTCTGGCCGAGCGTCTGGGCGATGCCCTGCGCTGCGGGCAGGCGGTTCGCCGTGTGGTGCAGGACGATCAAGGCGTGCAGCTGTTCACCGATACCGACAGCTTCCGTGCGCGCCGGGTGATCTTCGCCATCCCACCGACGATGCTGCTGCGCCTGCAGATCGAGCCCCTGCTGCCAGGCTGGCGCGACCAGCTCTTGCAGCGCCAGCCGCAGGGCTGCGTGATCAAGTGCATGGCGCTCTACGAGCGGCCGTTCTGGCGCGAGCAGGGGCTTTCCGGACAGGCTACCAGCGAGCACGGCCCGGTGCGCCTGACCTTCGACAACAGCCTGCCGGATTCGCCCCACGGCATCCTGATGGGCTTTATCGAAGGCGAGGAAGCCCGCCATTGGGCGGCCTGCACCGAGGCCGAGCGCCGCGCCGTGGTGCTGGACTGCTTTGCCCGCTACTTCGGCGAGCAGGCGCTGGCGCCGCGCGAGTATGTCGACAAGTGCTGGGCCGATGAGCCCTATGCCCGCGGTTGTTACGCCGCACTCTTTGCGCCGGGAGTGTGGACTGGCGGTGCGGCGCGTTTGCGCGAGCCGGTCGGGCGTCTGCATTTTGCCGGCACAGAGACCGCCACACGCTGGATGGGCTACTTCGATGGGGCCATCGAGGCGGCCGAGCGGGCAGTGGCTGAGGTGCTGAGAGCCTGAGGGGCTGAGAAGCTGAGGGAGTACCGCGAATGTGCGACACCCTGGTGCTGCGTCAGGATGGCGTGAGCTGGCTGGCCAAGAACAGTGACCGCGAGCCGGCCGAGCCGCAGTTGTGGCGCTATTACCCGGCGGTTTCCGGTGATACGGCGCGGACGGTACGGACGACCTATCTGGATATCCCGCAGCGTGCGGCGCGCCATGCCGTGCTGCTCAGTCAGCCCTGCTGGATGTGGGGCGGCGAGATGGGCGTCAATCAGCATGGGGTGGCCATCGGCAACGAAGCGGTCTTCACCAAGCTCACCCGCCGGCACGGCGAGGCGCTGCTGGGCATGGACCTGCTGCGCCTGGGACTTGAACGTGGCGCCAGCGCCCGAGAGGCGCTGGCGGTGATCACTGAACACCTGGAGCGCTTTGGTCAGGCAGGCGCAGCGGGCTACCGCAACAAACAGTTTCGCTACGACTCCAGTTTTCTCATCGCCGATCCGCAGGAGTGCTGGGTACTGGAGACCGCCGGACAGCTGTGGGCGGCCAAACGTGTGGAGCGCTGGGCGATTTCCAATGCGCTGACCCTGGGCCACGAGTTCGATCTGTGCAGCGCCGATCTGCCGCAGCAGGCCAGGGCTGCCGGTTGCTGGGATGGCCGGGGCGATTTTCACTTCGCCCGCGCCTTCGATACCCGCTTGCTGCCGTGGATCGGTGGTGCCCACCAGCGCCGGGCGTGCAATCAGGCCTGGCTCGGGCGGGCCGACAGTGTGGGCTGGCGCGATCTGTTTGCGGCGTTGCGTGAGCATGGTGCTGCTGGCGATCACTGGTCACGGCACAACAACCGCCAGGTGTGCATGCACGCCGGCAGCCTCTGGCGGCCGTCGCAGACCACCGGCAGCCTCGTGGCGCGCCTGGAGGCGTCGCCGCAGCTGGCAGTGACGGCAACTTCGGCGCCCTGTCTTGGCCTCTTTCAGCCGCTGGATTTCACCTCGGTTGCGGACAGCGCCCTGATCTCGCCGGAAGACGCGCCCGTCGAGTGCAGCCTGTGGTGGCGCTTCGAAACGGTGTACCGGCGGGCGCTGGCCGATCCTGAGTTTCGCCAGGCATTGCGCCGCTCGCGCGATGAGGTGGAGGCAGCGTTGTGGTCCGGCGCATTTGCCGCGCTGGATCAGCAGTATGCGCAGGCCTGGCATTCCCGCTGGCATGGCGAGGCTCAGAGCGGGTCGTTATCGCTGCCGCGCTGGTGGCGGCGCAACGCCCGGTTGTGACCTGTCGCCCAGGCTGGGCGGTCCAACAGGGCGAGCTGCTGCGGCCCTGCCCGGTCGCAGATCAGGCTCGGCATGCCTTGTGTGCCCCTGTAAACTGCCGGTCCGGTCTGGTGGTATGGGGCTGGAGCAAGGCCAGGGCAATCTGACGGAGTAAGCATGAGCGATCTGCAGCAACTGTTCGACAACAACGCCCGCTGGGCGGAAGCGATCAAGGAAGAAGAGCCGGATTTCTTCGAGAAGCTGGCCAAGCAGCAGTTGCCGGAATACCTGTGGATTGGCTGCTCCGATGCACGGGTGCCGGCCAACGAGATTGTCGGCCTGCTGCCCGGCGATCTGTTCGTGCACCGCAACGTGGCCAACGTGGTGCTGCACACCGACCTCAATTGCCTCTCGGTGATCCAGTACGCGGTGGATGTGCTCAAGGTCAAACACATCCTGGTGACCGGCCACTATGGCTGTGGTGGCGTGCGGGCGGCCATGCAGGATACCCAGTTCGGCCTGATCGATGGCTGGCTGCGCACTATTCGCGACCTCTACTACGAGCAGCGTGAGCACATCGCCCAGTTCGAGACCGAGGAAGAACGTGTTGATCGCCTGTGCGAGCTCAACGTGATCCATCAGGTGGCCAACGTCAGCCATACCACCATCGTGCAGAACGCCTGGCACCGCGGCCAGGATCTGTCCGTGCATGGCTGTATCTACGGCATCAAGGACGGTCGCTGGAAGAACCTCAATGTCACCGTCAGCAGCCTTGAACAGTTGCCGCCGCAGTATCGCCTGCGCCCCCTCGGGCAATCCTGATGCCGTCCCGTGCCACGCTGGCCTGGCTCGGGCTGGCGCTGGCCAGCCTGATCTGGGCAGGTAATGCGCTGGTGGCGCGGGCCTTCTCCGGCACCATTCCGCCACTGAGCCTGGCCTTCTGGCGCTGGGCCGTCGCTCTGGTGATCATTCTGCCGCTGGTCGCGCGGCCGCTGTGGCAGGCACGTCATATCCTGCTCCGCGCCGGTTGGCGCCTGTGGGTCGCCGCTTTGCTCGCCATCAGCCTGTACAACTGTTTTCTCTATACGGCGGCGCTTACCACGCCGGCGATCAATATCACGCTGGTCAGCACCTGCCTGCCGCTGGCGACCTTTATCGGCGCAGGTGTGCTGCTCGGCGAGTGGCCTTCCCGGCGCGCCTGGCTGGGCCTGATCGTCGCCATGCTGGGGCTGCTCTATCTGATCGCCAAGGGACAGCTCGGGCTGTTGCTGGGCCTGGATTTTGCCCAAGGCGACCTGCTGATGCTGCTGGCCACGCTCGACTGGGCGCTGTATTCACTGCTGTTGCGTCGCTGGCAGGGCTATTTCCAGCTGCCGCCATTGGTCCTGCTGGGGGCGCTGGTGCTGCTGGGCACCCTGATGCTGACGCCGCTGTATGCCTGGGATCTGTACCGGGGGGCGACCTTCGAGCTCAACCTGCCCAATGCCCTGGCCATTCTCTACACCGCAGCCCTGGCCTCGGTGCTGGCCTATCACCTGTGGAATCTGGGGGTGGTTGAGCTGGGGGCGGCTCGCACGGCCATGAGCAATTACCTGATGCCGGTATTTACCGCGCTATTGGGCTGGTGGCTGCTGGATGAATCGCTGCAGCTGTATCACTGGATTGGCGGAGGTCTGATTCTGGCTGGCCTGCTGCTGGCAGGGCGGGTGCAGGAGCAAACGACATGAGTTACTCGTTATGCGTCATGGCGGGTGATGGTATCGGCCGCGAAGTGGTGCCGCCCGCCGTCGCCGTGCTGGAAAAGCTGCTGCCCGGGTTGCGCGTGGTCGAGGCCGAGGCCGGCTGGGAGTGCTTCCAGAAACGCGGCGTTTCGGTGCCGGAAGCCACTCTCGACCGCATGCGCGAGTGCGGTGCCGGTCTTTTTGGCGCTGTCTCGTCGCCCAGTCGCAAGGTGGAGGGGTATCGCAGCGCCATCCTCTCTCTGCGCCAGCAGTTGGGGCTCAACGTCAACCTGCGCCCGGTGCGCAGCTGGCCGCAGGTTTCACCCAAACCTGGCATTGATCTGCTGATCCTGCGCGAGAACAGCGAGGGGTTGTACAGCGGTCGCGAGCACTGGGAATCCGATGGTGTGGCAATCGCCGAGCGGGTCATCAGTCGCGCCGCCAGCTCGCGTCTGGCCGAGTGTGCGGTCGTAGTGGCGCAACAACGCCAGGCGCGACGAATCACTCTGGTCCACAAGGCCAACGTGCTGCCGCTGACCTGCGGGCTGTTTCGTGACAGCTGCCGGGAGGTGCTGCAGGCAGCTGGCCTTGGCGAGCGGGTGGATGAGCGTCTGGTCGACGTGGCAGCCCTGCAGCTGGTGCAGCAGCCCGAGGCGTTCGACCTGATCGTTACCAGCAACCTGTTCGGCGACATCCTCTCCGACCTGGCCTGCCACTGGGGCGGGGGCCTGGGGCTTGCGCCTTCGCTCAACTGGGGCGGTGGTCTGGCATTGGCCGAGCCCGTACACGGCAGTGCACCGGACATCGCCGGAAGCGGCCGCGCCAATCCGCTGGCAGCCATGCTCAGTGCGGCACTCCTGGTGCGTCACCACTGGAAATTGCCTGAGCTGGCTGTGCGCCTGGAGAGTGCTGTCGAGCGTTTTCTGCAGGAGGAGGGCGGTATCGACTATGGCTGCGAGACGACCCGGCAGATCGCCCAGGGTGTGTTGCAGCGTCTGTAAATGCGAGGCAAAGAAAAAGGGGTTCAGCTTGCGCTGAACCCCTTTTCAATATGGTAGCAACGAGTGGACTTGAACCACCGACCCCAGCATTATGAATCCGATTTGTTGCCCCCCGCAGGCCCCCAGAGCCCCATGAAAAGGGGGCTTAGCTGTTCTGTCGCCCTCACCAAAGCGTACTGTTTCAGAAAAAAAAGTCTGTGTAGTCACAGCTGATCTTTACCTGCTCAGTGCCCTATCTGTTTAGCTTCACTCTATGGACGCCTATAATTCTGTTCAGAATTTAGCCTATGCTGTCCTTGCTCGAATGCTTTACCTAGAGCTTGTCTCTGGTTAGTCTGTCGGATGTTCATGGTTATTGGGTCTGTCTGTGGTAGGGCTTCGCTTGGCACGGTTAGCTACTGTCAGCGGGTGGCCCGTGTTGACTGGATAATCACCCCGTCGCGAAGGATATAGCGGCTCGTGGATTGGGTTAATGGAAATGAAGCACTAAGCTGAGAATCAACGTGAAACCTACTCTCGATGTCTCTGAAGCGGTACTAGTTCTTGTAGGGAAATTCAGTCCTACGCTTATTACGCCTGGCTGGCTTGCCAATTATGGTTTGATATCTCTAGAGCAAGCTAAAGAAGCAGAGGTCTCTATATCGCACCCTGAGGTTTCACAGTTCTCATTTGGGGCTCTAACTCTTTTTGTTGATAGCAACAGATTGCAGGTTAAAACGAATCAGTCTCCATTTGTTGAGATTGGCGACTTTGCTGCTAAGTTGCTTGCTGAGTTGCTTCACTCCACTCCTGTTTGGGCTGTTGGTATTAATCTTTCTCAGCATTATCGTGTTGATCTTGAAGCCAGAGACCGCTTTGGTGAAAGGCTATCTCCCCGTGAGCTTTGGGGAGATTGGGGGAAGAATACCTTTAACCATGATGCTGATAAAAGCTCTGGTCTAGTTTCTGTTACTATGAGGCAAGGGCGCGATTTGCATGATCGCGAATCTGGTCATATAGAAGTTAGGATTGAGTCATCTTCTGTTGTGAAGGGTAGTGCTCTAAATATACATGTTAATGACCATTATAGTATTGGTGAGTCGGATAAGATATTTGACTCTTTTCGGGCCTCTGAAATTATCAGGGTTGGATTTGATGCCAGTATTCGTAGGTCAGAGCAAATTGCGTCTGGCATAGTTGAGCAAATTCAATAGTTTTGGAGTTGCGAAATGTATCCTGCAGCTAGTGCGGTTGAATCCTATACTGAGTTTGACTCATCCGAATTTGATCGTGCCAGTCAGAGTGCGCGTGTTGGCTCTCATAGAAATTTTTGGCAAAAAGCTGCTTTAGAGGGAGGGGCTGACTCTTCTGGGGTGGTGAGTTCCCGAGCTACTGCTAACTTTTTAAACAGTGGTGATGCATCTCGCGCTTCAGAAACTGTCGATTTTTCTGCGCGTAACTCGAGAGCAGCTACTGCTTTTGTTGCTGAGCAAGAGTGGGAGGGGGAGGTTGTTGAGCTTTGTGACGATGCTTTTGTCGCCCGACTACATGATCTTACTTGCGAGCAACCGCGTGATATTTTTGAAGAGGCCGAGTTCTCCGTTAGGGATATTTCTGACTACGAGATTCCTTTGTTGAAAGAGGGTGCAATATTTAGATGGTCTCTTGGGTATTACCGAACCTCTACAGGCGGTAGATCTCGAGGGGCTCGTCTTGTTTTTCGGCGCCTTCCTGCATGGACTCGACGTGAAATAGCTGAGAGTCAGCAAGAAGCAAGGACGCTTATGGAGTCCATTGAGTGGGATGATGATTGACCCTGATTCGATTGAAATCGCAACAATAGGCCCTGGTTTTGGTGAGTGTACGCTCATCCATGTGGGCTCGAATAAGTGGATCGTCGTTGACTCCTGCTTAGGTAGTAATGCCGGTGAACCTGCCGCTATTGAGTATCTCGCAGATCGTGGTGCCGGCCCTTTAGACGTTATTCTGATAGTTGCAACTCATTGGCATGACGATCATATTCGAGGGCTATCAAGTTTATTGAAGCTTTGCTCGAATGCTGTTTTCTGCGTAAGCTCTGCTCTGACTAATCCAGAATTCTGTCAGTTTGTAGCTTCTCATCAAAAGAAACTTGCTGGTGATAAGGTTTCAAGCGGTACTAGTGAGATTAGTTCTGTTTTTGATGAGATTGCAATTAGGTCTAAAGCAGGTAATCGCCCTAAGAAAGCTCTTTCTGATAGGGTGTTGGTTGAAATTCCCGCTGAGCAAATGGCACATAAAAGTGATGTTGTTGTTCGAAGCTTGTCTCCCTCTGATCATGCTTTAGAGCGTTTTCTTTTGTCCTTGGCTAAGTATATGCCGCAGGTGGGCCAGACCAAATATCGAGCGCCAAGAATAACTGAAAATGATACATCTGTTGTGTTATGGGTTTCCATCGGAGATGTATCAATTCTTCTTGGTTCTGATTTGGAAGAGTCAAGAGGTGCGTGGACTCATATTGTTAATGAGCATATGGCGCATAGGCATAAAGCTGCTGTATTTAAAGTTCCACATCATGGCTCTAAGAATGCTCATCATGACCAGGTTTGGTCTAATATGTTGATTGAGTCTCCGCTTTGCTTGCTTACGCCTTATAATCGAGGGCGAAAACTTCCTCAGAGCACAGATGTATATAGGATATTAGGTCGCTCTAATAATTCATTCGCTTCTCAAAAAATCTCCCTAACGCCTAAGCGCTTGGCTAGAGAGCGTGACGTTGAGAAGTTGATTAAGAATCTTGCTCCGGAGATTCGTGTTGTTAAGAATAGCCCTGGTATTATTAGTGCTATTCTTTCTTATCCGTGGCATGGCGAATGGAAAGTTTCCCTTTTAAAGGGTGCTTGCCATTTGTCAGAAATACATACCTAGTTTAAATCAATTCGTCTTTTGGGCTTATTTGTCCACACTCAGGCGCAGTATTTCCGCTGACTAGCCATAACGCATAATGTGGGAACAATTTCACAACAGCGTCTATCTCGGCATCTGACAGTCTCGCCTTACCGTTTCTGATGTTTCCCCATCGATAGCGGTCTATCCCTGTTTGTTTCTCAAACCATACGCTGGTTCTTTTGCTATCGAAAAGGCTTATAAGCCGGTCTCTGATCATTCCAAAAAGTTCTACTTAGTAGCTTGTACTTAGTAGCCTATGGCTTACTATTGCCTTGGCTAGTAAATATTACTTAGGTGATGGTTTGATGATTATAGGTCAAAGAACATGGAACAGTCTGGTGTAGTGGGGCTTAACGTCGCAGGCAATGCGGAGCGTGTCACTGACTTTCGCTCTGCACCGTTCTGCTCTCAGCAGGTGCTGGTGGACATGATCGGCTCTGAGCTGATCACCCCTGACGTCGTGCGTGGCTGGGTCGAGACGAACACGCTCCCCACCATCAAGATCGGCCGCCGTCGTGTCATTAATCTGCACCGTATCCGCTGCGACCTCGACCGTGGCAAAACCATCTTCTGCCAGGGCGACTACTCCGATGAATAAGGACGTCGCCTATGAAGTCATTTCACAGCTACCTGCGGCTATCACATGCCCCGGACTGCAGCTGCTCTGTATGCGCGTCCCATCACCTGCCGGCGAGCGTACCCAGCCCGTCTGCACCCTGCACCCAATGCCGCCCCGCGCAGCTCTATCAGGTGTCTGGCCACTGGTACTCCCAGCCGGCCTCGTACTGCGACCGGCATTCACCTCGCCAGCGCCCCGCGAACTACTGGCACACGGTCTTCGACTCGGGCAAGCCGACTCCCTATCTGCCATTTCGGGAGCCCGAGCATGACCACTGAAACCTACCTCGTGCTGGGTATCTGTCTGCCCGGTCTCTACATCCTGGCCAATAACCTGCTGCGCTACTTCTGGCACAACTGGCTGGCCTGCTGGTTCACCAAGCCGGCCGCGCCTTTTGTTGTTCAACTCAAAGAACCAAACCGCTCTGGCTCGTCTGGCCCGAGTGGGGCCCCGGTTACGGGGTCGAGGGCTGACAGATATCCACGGGCTATGCCGGTGGGTATCTGTCTCACCCAGCACGGCGCTGAGCCCTTCGCCGCATTCCCCGGTCCGTTCCGACGACGACGGCGCTGACCGTTCTGCCCAGGCTGCCGCCTTGGCCCACTGCGTAACGCACACGTTTTAACCCCCCGGCATGCCGGACACGCCAGCGGATTTCGAACTTCACAGTTCACCCGCTCGGGTTCGCTCGGCCTGCTGAAAGGCAAAACCGCGCACTAACGCGCAACTCAAGTGAGGTAATACCGATGGCACGTTCAACCATGGAAGTCGCATTTCTCGGCACGCAAAAAACCGAAGTCGATGGCACCAAGTACGTGAAGGTTTTCTACGGCGATGAGCCGGACGGCAAGACCGAACACGGCCTGTCCATTGTGGGGATTCCGGCCGCTGACGAAGTGGCCGATGAAATCTTCGCTGCCGGCGCCAACTTCGAACCCCTGCAGCTGGTGCGGATCACCTTCGACGTCGCCCGTGGCGGCCAGAACAAGGGCAAGAATCTCGCCCTGCACATCGAAGCGGTGAACACCCGCGCCACTACCCAGCAACCGGTAGCGCCAGCCAGCAAGCCTGCTGAACCGGCCAAACCCGAACAGCCCAAAGCCTGATTAACGGGCGGCTCCGATGGTCTGGGTCTTCTGCAATCACTGCCAGCACAGCGCCCCTGAGCGCTACTGGCTGCTGATTAAAGCCTGCCCGTTCTGCCGGAGCCCCCAATGAATTTCCTCGCCTGCGATGGCGCGTGGCAGGCCACGGCAGAAGGGACTCCTGTCTGCCTGGGCACGCTCACCAGCCTGACCACTGAGGAAATGCAGAGCCTCACCAGCTCTGCCATGAGCTGGGACGACGTGGCCGAACTCCAGGGCGAAGCAATCACCTTATTCGCCATCGTGTTCGGGTTCCTCGTCCTGAAAAAACTTTTGAAATGAGGAAACTCACCATGAAAAACCAACTGCACAACCTGAAACGCTCCCTCGGCGCCGCTGCTGCCATTGGCGTGCTGTCCATCCAACAGGCCTATGCCGCTGTCCCGGCTGATGCCACCACCGCCCTCGATACCGCCAAGACCGACGTTGGCACCATCGGCTGGGCTGTGTTCGCCGTGATCATCGCGGCGGTGGCCTTCAAGTACATGCGTCGCGCCCTGTAAGCGCTTTGCCTGTGCATCAAGTCCCGCTCCGGCGGGACTTTCCTTTCGGACTCCCGCCATGAACTACGAACTCTTCGTCCTGCTCATCACGACAGTGGCGCTGTACCTCGTGTTCTTCGGCCGTATCTGAGGCCGGCCACCATGACCCGCCACCTCATCGCCCTGATTCTGCTGATCGCCAGCACGGCGGCCGTGGCCGATGTGGGCTATCAGGTTCGCCACCGGCCCGATGATTACTACGTCACCGGCCAGGCTGCCTGCGACTCCACCATTGCCGAAGCTGCCGCGCTCTCACCGAACCTGAACATCACCCGCGCCATCTGGAGTGCCGGCAGCGGTACTTGTGTGTTCGATGTGGTGCGTATCTCCGATAGCCGGGTCTTCAATGCACAGGGTTTGCGCTGCCTGGAAAGTGGCCAGCCGTGCATTGTCGATACCCATAGCTGCACGGCCAACGCGCCCAGCACTATTACTTGGCCCATTGGCCCCACCGATGCCAACAACCCCGGCGATATCCTGGGTGATGCGAATTTGCCGACCTCTCCGACCTGTGCCGATGGCTGCCGGGTCGATCTGGGCAACACAGCGCCCGGTGATTGCTACACCTTCGAAGACGGTTCTTCACCGTTCACCTTCTGCGACTTTCCCGGAAAGCTCACCGGGGAAACCTGCGCCACCTCGGACGAACCCACGCCTCCTGATACCACCAACTGCCCGACCGGCACCGTTGCCCAAGGCTCCGGCTGTGTCACTGAAACCCCACCCGATCCCTGCGAAGCCAACCCCCAGGCAGAAGGCTGCCCAGGTGGTGGTGATACGGGCGGCGGTGACACAGGTGGAGGCGATACCGGTGGCGGTGACACTGGCGGGGGAGATACCGGAGGCGGCGACACGGGAGGCGGAGATACAGGCGGTGGTGACACTGGCGGCGGGGATACCGGGGGTGGCGACACTGGCGGTGGTGATACCGGTGGCGGTGACTCGGGTGGCGATACCGGCGCAGCCTCTGGCACCGATTGCGGTACGTCCCTGAGCTGCAGCGGCGATGCCGTCGGCTGCGCCATTGCCCGCATTCAAAAAGACTTCAGCTGCCGCACCCAGGAAGGCAGCGACTTCCCCGCGCAGAAAGATGCCCTCAAGCAACTGATCGGTGATCCCCAGTTCGCGCCTGAGCCCGATACCGAAATCAACGTGGGCGAACTGTTCAACCGGGGCACCCGCTTTCTCCCGGCTGCCTGCCCACCGCCGAAAAGCCTGTCCCTGATTACCAACGGCGGCCGCGCCTTTGAAATCAGCTACGACCCGCTGTGCCAGCTAGCCACCGACCTTGGCTATCTCATCGTCGTTGCGGCCTCGATCTTCTACGCCATCTACGTCGGCCGCGCCGCGGGAGGTGAGTAATGCAATACCTCTACATCGCTCAACTGGTCTTCATGATCATCGGCCCGCTGATCCGCTTGGTCTTCCGCGTCATCGGCCTCGGCTTCGTTACCTACTTCGGCTTCAACGCGCTGATCACCGTCGCTCAGGACTACATGATCAGCAACATGGGCCAGGCCGGCACCGCCATTCAGCAAATCTTGGGACTCGCCAAGATCGATATCGCCATCAACATCATGCTGGCGGCAGTCACTACGCGCTTCATCATCGCCGGCATCAACAAGGCCACCGACAAGAAACGCAGTCAGGTCTGGAACCCACCCGGCCGCGATTACATCGACGCGTAAGGGAGGCCGGCCATGCTCTATATCCGCACCGGTAAGCCCGGACACGGCAAGACCCTCAACACCATCCGCGAAGTGGATCAGAAGGCCGCAAGCGAAGGCCGGGTGGTCTACTTCCACAACATCAACGGCCTGAAACCGGAACAGCTCAAGGCTTCATGGTTCAAGTTCGATGAACCCGAGAAATGGTTTGAGCTGCCGCAAGACGCCATCATCGTGGTCGATGAGGCCCAAGGCTGGTTTGGTGCGCGAGATCCACGGGCAAGACCACCGGAGCACATCACCCGCTTCGAAACCATGCGCCACCAGGGCCATGAGGTGCACCTCGTCACGCAAGACCCGCGTTACCTCGATGTGCACCTCAGAAGACTGTGCAACGGCCATATTCACTATTGGCGCGTCTTCAAATCCCAGCAGCTGCTGCGCTTTGAGTCCGAAGTGGTGGTGGAAAAAGTCGAGGTCAAAAGCAGTTTCAAGGATGCTGACAAAAAGACCCTGCGCCTCGATAAGAAGTACTTCGGCGTCTACACCAGCACGAACGCCAAGCACCACTTTCAGACCAAAGTGCCGACCAAGTTTCTCTTGGCCCTTGGCGTCATCTTGGCTGCGTCCTTCATGGTCTATCGCGCCTATGAACGCTACGAGCAGGGCAAGCTGGAAACCCAGGCCGCCAGCAGTGCGCCCCAAGCCGAAGCCGGGGTGGTGGATCAGGTCAAAAGCACCGTCGGCAGCCTGATCAATCCTGCTGCCAATCAAGCCAGCAAAGCCCCACTCAGCTCTGAACAGTATCTGGCACTCCGGCAACCGCGAGTCCCTGACATACCCAGCTCAGCACCTCTGTATGACCAGCTGACCGAGCCCAAGACTTACCCACGCCTGTCCTGCGTGATGAGCAGCGATGGCAACTACATCGAGCGGAACAGACGGCGCTACCGGGTCATCGAGGCCGGAGAACGCTCGTTCATCTGCGAGTGTTTTACCCAGCAGGGCACCTGGCACAAAACCACCTTTGGCTTTTGCAAAAACATGGTCGAGCACGGCGCCTTCGATCCGGCCATTGCCGACCGTGAGGCCGACCCGAATGCCCGCATGAATCCCCGCCTGCAGCAACAGAACAGCCCACCTGAGAGCAACGGCCAGCCACCCACCGGCAGCCGCGTCACGGTCGTCGATTACCAGAAGGAACGCTTCTTGTGGTGACCCTGCGCCTACGTTCGGCCGGCTTTGCACGCGCGGCGAGCATCGAGCCGTGCGGCAAAGCCGGCGCGCAGGTGACGTCCCTGTAACACGTCAGATAACCCGCTTTTAGAAACCTCGTTAAACCTCATTAATGGGTGAAACATGGCAAACACAAAGAACTTCCATCGAATTGATCCGCTGACTGGTGCAGCGAGTCTGAACAGTCGTCTGTTCGTCGATCCGGGGCAGATTGGCTTTGTCGATCTGTCATCGGTTCGTCTGCTCCAGTGCAGCGTGGACACCGTGCGCCAGCTTTACCGGGGCATGATCAAACCGGAAATCATGGCGTTATTCGAAACGCCAGGCGTCATCGTCGATTTCGCCGGCCAGCGCTGGCATTCGGGACGGGTAGGGCGCGATTCGGGCTACCAGTACAAACTGCAAAACGCCGATCTGGGCTTCATCCTCCTGATCAAAAACTTCAACGCCAAAATCGACAGCATTGGCCCCCACCTGAAAATCGAGGTGTCGCCTCATGCAATCGACAACCTGTCACCAGAGCGCCTGCAGGCGCGCCTGGACTATTACGCCAGCGAAGTCCTGACCCATCTGGAGCTGAACCAGTGTGCCGTCCATATCGCGCTGGATCTGCAGGGCTGGGCGCCGCCCGCCGATCTGGTGGCGCGCATGCATTGCCGTGCGCGAACCCATCGCGACATTTCCGGCATCAACGAAATCAACTGGGCCACTAAGGCCAGCATCTACGGTCGTGGCGAAACGTCCATGTTCGGCTCTGCCTCGGGCATTCAGCTGGCCATTTACAACAAGACCGAACAAGCCCGCGCCACGGACAAGCTCGACTACTGGCAAAGCGTCTGGAAGCGTCGCGACTCGTTCGACGATCAAGACCCGGACAACTACAGCGCCGATCAGGACGTCTGGCGTATCGAGCTGCGCTATCACCACTCAGTCATTCAGCAATTCGCCAGCGGCTCCTGCTGCACCCAGACCGGCGCCGCGATTGAAACCCGCTCGTTTGCTGACTTCTCCGCGCACCTCGACGGCCTGTGGCGCTATGGCCTGGAACAGTTCCGCCTGCAGGCGAGGCCGGGTTACTTCGACCCGCTGTGGACGCTGATTCACGATGATGTTCGCGTCGATGTGGCGGCTGATTCCCTGCTCGATGAGACTGAGTACAAGCGCTACTACAAGACCAGCAAAGGCTTCTCCGGCAAGAATGTGGAACTGTTCCTGGGAAACTTCGTAAGCCTGCTGGCAAGGGAGCGGGTAGGCGCACAAACCGCATTTGATCGGCTGCGCCAGTGGGAGTGCTGGCCAGTGATTCGCGACCATTACGCCGCCAAGGATATGAACGAAAGGGCGCTCTACAAGCACATCAAGGCACTGCTCGAAGAACGTAATGTCCGGTGGGGTAGGGCAGTATGACTGCGCGCAAAGACGGCAAGACGTGGACGGCTGACTTCTACGAAAACGGCCGAAGCGGTCGGCGCATCCGCAAGAAAGGCTTTCTCACCAAGGCTGCAGCCCAGCGCTATGAGTCAGACTTTTTCGCCTCTCTCGATCAGACTGGCCGCCCGCTGGATGATCGCCTGTCTGATCTGGTGAACGTCTGGCATTCCCTGCATGGCTGTTCACTCAAGGACTCCAAGCACCGGCTGGCTCGCACCCTAGCCGTAGTTGAACGCCTGGGCAATCCACGCGCCAGCGAGTTTGATGCCTTGGCCTGGGCTCGCTATCGGCAAACCCGCCTCAAAGACGTTACGCCGCACACGGTCAACCATGAGCAGCGCTATCTGTCGGCGGTCTTTTCTGAGCTGATACGCCTCGGCGCCTGGTCGGGTAAGAACCCCTTGGCCCAGGTTCGCCAGATCAAGACCGATCAGACCGAGCTGTCATTCCTGACTCTGGCGCAGATCGAGCAGCTGCTTGAACAGTGCCGCAAGTCGACGAACAACCATACCTACCCGGTGGCACTGATCTGCCTTGCCACGGGAGCGCGCTGGAATGAAGCGGAGTCGCTGCCACGGGCATCGCTGTTCGGCGGCAAGGTGCATTTCCATCGCACCAAAAACGGGAAGTCGAGATCGGTGCCGATCCCGCCAGAGGTAGAAAAGGCCGCGCTGGAGGTGGCCATGCCGGGGAATGGGCGGCTGTTCGTGTCCTGCAAGGCGGCATTCCGCAAAGCCTATGAGCGCTGCGGCTTCAATACCCCAGGCCAACTGACCCATATCCTGCGGCACTCGTTTGCCAGTCACTACATGATGGGCGGCGGCGACATTCTCACCCTGCAGCGCATCCTCGGGCATTCCTCCATCACCATGACCATGCGCTATTCGCACCTGTCACCGGAGCATCTGGAGTCGGCACTAAGGCTTTCCCCTTTGGCCCAGACCGGCGCTTTCAGTGCAGGGGGCAACGAGTGATTGACTCCCGTACCGAATGGCATATTATGATTTTAACGCTTAACGTTAAGGATTAAAGCGTGATCCTGAGTTTCAGATGTGAAGAAACCCAGGCTCTGTTTGAGTCGGGTAGTTCCAGACGCTGGGCTAACGTTCTGAACGTGGCAACGCGCAAGCTGGCGATGCTCAATGCAGCGGTAGAGCTGCGAGACCTACGCTCTCCGCCGGGTAATCGCCTGGAGCAGCTTCATGGCGATAGGGCAGGGCAACACAGCATCAGGATCAATGATCAGTGGCGTGTCTGCTTCGTTTGGACAGAGGCGGGCCCCACTAACGTTGAAATCGTCGATTACCACTGAGGAGGTGGCACCATGGCAACAAACGGCATGCGCCCCGTTCACCCCGGTGAAGTGCTGCGTGAAGAGTTCTTAGAGCCGCTGGGCATTACCCCGACTGCGCTTGCTCGCGCCCTGCATGTGTCGGCTCCGACCATTAACGACCTCGTTCGCGAGCGTCGTGGTATCACTGCAGATACGGCTATTCGGCTGGGGCGTTACTTCGATACCTCGGCCCAGTTCTGGATGAACCTGCAGACTGAGTATGCCCTCGCGACTACCTATGCCGAGGCTGGTGAAGAGATCGAGCACGAAATTGAGCCACTGCGAGCAGTCGGCTAAGTCTAAATTTTGGTGTGTGAAAGGACTTCACCCGATGGTAAATCCAATTGAATGGATCAACTCGCTAATCAAGCTTCGCCGTGATGTGCAGGAAATTCGTCGAGATCAAGCTGACTCTTTCCGTAAGGAGGCACAGCGAATTATCGATGCTTTCAATGCTCACGATATTCCGCCCAATGAAGTCATGCGCATCCTTCCAGAAGGAATGCTCGATGATCCCTCCGAGTTCGAGAACGCTCAGTCTCTAAAGAGGCATCTGGCTAAGGTATCCCCATGGGCTCAGGCGACCCTGTGCTTAGAGCCGGCTTGGTTAAAGGGGCGTAGTAATGTCCCGCATAAGCGAGTTTGCTCGTATAAGGACTTGCTTACCCTTGCCGAGTTCTTGCAGCAGAAGGAGCACGAGTCAGCTGACATGAATAGATTTTCCATTCATGTCTTTAAGCAGGATGCTCTGCCGTTTGATCGTAGCGAAGGCCCTATGGTCATCGTTCTAGAAGAGACCTGTGAAGAGGTCGACGATGTTCCGTATCAGCGGTTCTACTACCTTTCAGAGGGCTTAGAGTTTGGCCCTTTTCACTGCATGCTGAATTTGATGCACGTGGTAGCGTTTGCTCATCACTACGGGATCAAAGTCTGGGGGCGCACTATGAAGCCTGCGTGCCTCATTCGGCTTGATCAGGGTGTCGGCTTCATCCCTGATCTATGGCGAGGGGAGCTGTTTAAGCCTTGGCATCCTGAGGATATTCTTTGGCGAGGCCTCACGGGTGATCCTGCCTGGAAGGAGCGAATGCAGGCTGACTTGGATACTGGTTTGCGCCGAGAGGGTTTTACTTGGTTGGCAGATAAGATCGAGGCTGATCGTGCCCGCTTTTCCGCTGGTAGGCAGGGTGTAGTCTCTTCGTAGTTGCTACCCCAGAAATCACAAAGGCCTTCGCCACTGAGCTGAGTCTTCAGCTTTTTGATCTTCATTTCGCCGCTTGTCGGCCCAATTCAATTGTCACGGGACCGTAACGCTCTGGCCGTACCTTTCACGCCGTCTGAACCGGAGTATGTGAAAGTGAGCAGTCAGAAGTTGTTGCGTAAGACCCTTGATCAGGTGGCCTCAAATAATGAAATGGCGGCCATAGCAGTCATGAATGCTGCAGAGCGAACTGGGGATGAACTCTTGCGCCAGAAGCTGCATCGCGTCATCCAGCAGATGAATCTGGATGCCCAGGCGCTTCGTTCTGTTCGTGATTCTTCGTTTGAGGGGCTGAAGCGGGCATAAGGTCGTGCCGTTGATCTGGCCCAATGTCTGTTTTTACAAGGTCGTGTAGGCTGTCACAAGGCTGTAATGAGGTTGGCGTAAGACAGATTTGTCACGGCGTCTCCGAGACACTGACTACACCAACTACTCTCCTAGGCCGATCGCGCCCCCTGCGTCGGCTTTTTTTTTGCTTCGAAATGCCCTTGTGGCATATCGCTGTAGCTGCTTTGGGATCTTGATTGAGTGGAGGAATAAGCCGTGAAAGTGGAAGTTCTGAGGCATGAAGATCAAGGCAAGCAGTCCTGGCTTGTCTGCACCTGCAGTATTTGCGTTCCTTTCGGGACTGAGCAAGAAGCCATTCAATATGCGGAAACGCTGAGTGCTCGATTAAATGCACCTCACGAATGGCCAGTGTTCGGCTGTGATTCAGAGCCTAAGCTGGTGCATGAGGCTGTCGAACGCCCAGAGTTGGAACAAGCTTGATAGCTGCGGTAGTAACGCATGGCGGCCTCGAAAGAGGCCGTTTTCATTTCGGGTGGGGCTGTAGGCAGGGTGTAGTCACTTCGTAGTCACTACCCCAGAAAGCACAAAGGCCTACCCGAAGGTAAGCCTTTGTTTTGTATGGTAGCAACGAGTGGACTTGAACCACCGACCCCAGCATTATGAATGCCGTGCTCTAACCAACTGAGCTACGTTGCCATCGATGGCGCGCATTTTCCCCGCATCGGTTTTTCGTGTCAACCCCGTCTGCGAAAAATCTGCGCGCTTTCAAACGCTTAGACGTTAGCTGGTAAATTATCTGCTTAGGCCCAGCTATCAAAGGTGTCTTGGTGAATTTCGTAATTTTCATACCCGGTTTCGTACCCGGTTATGGCGATGTGTGTTCTATTCGTGCTTTCAATGCCTGGGCAGGCTAGCTTGGCGGCGGGGCGGTTTCATGACGAAACGGTTGGCCGCAGGCAATCAGATTCTTGGTAGAAGGGATGCCCACTGCGCGGTCGCCAGTTTTATTGCTTTCGAGATGGCTTTGGTTTTTGCTTTTGCCGTGCTATCTAGTAGTGCTTGATCGACAACGATGCCAGGGTGTTCGGCTTCCAGAGCGAGTTCCCAGATGGAAAGGCGTGTGGCTAGCTTCTGAATTTGTCTCATAGCCTCATGATGCTTCGCTCTCAATAGGTCGATGCGTTGCTTCGCTTCATTGCGTTCAATCTCACGCGCATTTTCAATTTTCTGTTCCCGCTTGCGGTACTCCTCGATCAGTTTTTCAGCCTGGCCTAGGGCTGCTACAACGATGCTGCTCTCACTGATTTTCAGTTTTTCAGCGCTGCAGCTGAGTTGCTCCTTGGTCTTCGCGGGCAAGGTAAATGTGCAGACTTTTCTGTCTTTGTCTGAGTAGCGCTGTCTGCGCCGTCGGAGGCTGTTTCTGAGTTTCTTTACGAACTCACGACCGTCTTCGGTTTGCATCAGGTAATTGATTATTTCTGTTAGTACATCATGGTTTGGCTGTCTGTTTTTTTGAGCATAACCAATTCTTATTCCTATTCCTTCGTCTGCATTGCGGGCCATGTAGTCGTAAGCCCATTGCCACTCGGAGCCTTCCTTCCTGAGCCAGCGTAGCTTGCTTGAGGCACTCACTATCGCATCACTCCAACTTATTTAGGTGCAGTTCTCGCTGCGGTATTTTCGGAAAGAGTCTAGCCTAATAAAAGTGTGACGTGTGCATGTTACTGTTAACAAAATAAAGATAAAAACAGGGTGTATAATCCTTGCGTTGGAGTTTATGGATTTCTGCATGCCTATTTTTATTGAGATCTTGCATGGTGCTGATTCGCTCTGCGGCCCAGATGCGCGCTTCATGCTAGAAGTCATTGCGACAGGATCCTTGCAAGCATTCGCTCCCATGAGCGAGGTCAGTGTTAAGACGCTAGCGAAGTGTCTTCATTTAGAGGAGTGCGTCGTATCCGATGCTCTCAACGAGCTTGTGGCTGTAGGCCTGATGAAGCGTTTTGTTGAGCAGCGTGTGGGGCGTGGAGGGCGAGCGGCTGTCAGCTATAAGCTGTGCTCCGAGGCTTGCCGTCTACCAGATATGGAGATGCTTTCACGCCTTCATCATTCAGATTTCTTGCGTGCCCTTTTTTCTGGGGAGGACATGGCTTTTCCTGTGATCTGGCATGAGCAAGCAGCGGTTAAAGTCGTCAAGGAGAAGGAGGGCAAGTGGCAACCTCCTGGCGGCCGTGGGCGGCTTAGCATCCGAAATCGTCTGCTTTTTGCTGCGCTGCTGTCCCGTGCGGACCTGTTTGGGGAGACTCAAATCAGCATTTCTGAGCTTGGGGAGCTCACGGGGATGCGACCGGAGCAGGTAAAAAATCGGCTGCATCGTCTGATGGCTGTTGGGCTGATCCGGAGTCATGTGCCTGGCCTTTCGAGCTCAATTTTCGCGAAAGGGAGGGTCAGCAGTACCTATTTTCTTAACGTGGACGCTCTTGCGGCTGAAGGGGGAGTTGCTGTTCACATGGCCTATTACGGAGAGGCGAAGTTATTCACTCACGCCGATAGTCTTTGGGCGGAGATCAAGGGGCGGGGCGACCTGCTGAGCTATAGCTCGGAGGCTGCTCGTGTTGCCGTGCATCATTTCTTTGCGAAACAGCGAAGGGCTGTTGTTATGCTGTTTCAGCACCTGCTCTACCGCTATGCCTCTCGCCTGCTTTCCTGCTATTGGCATAAGTTGGCCTCGCAGGATCCGATTGACGATGCTGAGTTGAGGAAGTCGATCAGGGCTGACTTTAGGTGGCCTGGCTCCGAGGTTGCCAATGAGCTTGATGGGGG
This sequence comes from Pseudomonas fluvialis, assembly GCF_014207935.1. Classification (GTDB taxonomy): domain Bacteria; phylum Pseudomonadota; class Gammaproteobacteria; order Pseudomonadales; family Pseudomonadaceae; genus Aquipseudomonas; species Aquipseudomonas fluvialis_A. The sequence goes on from NZ_JACHLL010000007.1 coordinate 40,754, forward strand.
CGCTTGTAGTGACTTCGAACTGGTCTGCGATCATTTCTATCGGCAGGCTACAGAGGTGGCGCGTGAGTACAGGACAAGGTTTGGTCAGGCAAATTGGGTGGGGTTTGATCTGGCGCGGATTCGTATCCTTCCCGCAGCGGATGACCTTGGCTACAAAGTGCTCACAATCATGTTGCGACCAGCCCCTCCAGAGTTAGGCAGTTGTTCTGTGCTCCTAGAGAGTCGGCCTGGTGAGGTTGAGCTTCAGAGCGTCAAGGCTGAATCCGATTTGTCACTTAAAGATCGCGTAGGTTTTGGTCTGCTTGCATTGCCGCCGGGGAGGGCAAGGGCTGCAGCTAGCCAGTAAAAAAATATTGCTCTTGCAGATCCTCTGAGCCACAGAGGAGCCTGCTCATGCGAATTTTCCGCTTGCAAGACGTGATAACTGCTACTGGCCTTTCTAGGTCGACCCTGTACAAGTACATCTCGGAAGGCACCTTCCCGAAACCGGTATCGCTGGGCGACCGCTGCGTCGGCTGGGTCGACAGCGAGGTGCACGAATGGATACTAGCCCGGATCGAGGAGCGTGACCAAGCTGAGGGAGCGTCCACACGTCCCATCGGCCATCTGAGCATGGCCAGCTAGAATCGCCACCTGCGCCATGATCGGCTTCGGCTGGTCATGGCGCTTATGCCGTTTTGGTAGGGCTCTGCTCTCAGCTAACTCCCCCAGCGCTCGGTACGGAAAATCTCTCGACAGGCTTGGCAATGTTGCTCCCCATTGCCAAGCCTGGTCGCGAGGGTTGGTGGTGGGCAGGGCTGCATCTATTGATATAGCTATATAGCTATCAACCATCTGCTCTGCCTATCCAATAGCACCCATTGCTACCCAGTCCACCCTACACCAGCAAGCACTAGACCTACACACCGCTTACCACCCCGACTCATGTATGGGGGGTTCATTTCTAAGAACTACTCCGGGTTCTGGTATGTGAACAACCAACCAGGTACCCATCCATGAACAACCGCAAGCTCAACACCCACCTCTCCCAGTCCGCGATAGCCCTTCAGATCGAATCACTCGTCCAGGCTATCGAACACAGCGATACACCCGCATTCCGGATCACACACAAACGGTCAGGCTACATGCGTGTCGAAGAGACCAGACTCTCCAGATACTTCACTAACATGCAGCAGATGTACAACCTGTTCGATGATCGTGTGCCGTGCGACTACAGCGAGCACCTGCAAGCGTTCAGGGAGGCCTGGGAAGACATTGGTCTTGAACCATCACCTGCTGGTCCTGTCTGCCGGAACGACAGGGGGTCGTACTGGCTCAGTCATCCAGAGAGCATGAACGTCCTCGCCGACCGGATCCGTGAGTTGACTCGTCAGCGGTGGTATCGACGTAGGCCTGGAGATCGCCGAGAACTGGCCAAGCAGCAGGCGAAGGAGATCACAGCCTATTCGGATGCAGTGAGGAGCCTTTACTCACGCACTACGATCATCAGGTTGAACCTTTACTACCGCCCTGAAGCTCAGGCCAGACTGCGCGTCGAGCATGTCTTTGATCACCTGGATGATCTGATCGATAAACACAGTCGTCACCGGACTTTCGAGCATCTGATTGGCTACACCTATTCAGTCGAGCAAGGAGATCGCAATGACGGGAGGGGCTACCACATCCATGCAGCCTACTACTTCAATGGCAACCAGGTCTGCCGTGATGTCTGGAAGGCGATGGAGATCAGCGAGCTATGGGAGGAGGTCACGCGTGGTCAGGGCTATGCCCATAGCTGCAACCATGACAAGGAGCGGTACGGTGACGAGTGCGGTATCGGCCTGATCCAGCGGGAGGATCAGTCGAAGCGGGCCCATGTGCACAAGGCAATGAAGTACCTGGTCAAGGACGATCAGCACCTGCGCTTGAAGCCTCCAGGGGCACGCTGCCTGCGTAAGGGGGCTCTGGGGCGTGTTCGGAGGCGATGATTCGTTGCGGCTGAGCCAGGAAGGCTGCGCGCAATGAACATCTATTATTGCATATTGCATGGCGCATTCATGCGCCCTGGCGGAGGCCTACTCGATCTGATTTTTCGCTTCCGCGGGTTTATCACGCCTCGAAGCAGACGCCTTTCAGCTTCGCTGGATGGCGTCTCAGGCAATTGCTCCAGACGCTCCTGGGCTTTGCGTAGAATCACCTGCTCGGTTTGTTCTGTCTCTAGGGCGAGGCTCTGCAGGTCAAGCGGCAGCGCTCTGATGTCACCCTGAGTGATTGCCTTACCTCGGCCAGGCAATGGCTGCGCATCGCAGAGTCTTGAATCGCATAACGACCAGGGCCTTTGTGCGCGAGAGTAAGGCAATAGGTCCTAGCATCAGCTGCAGCGATGGCGTAATGGCTGGACGTATCAGCACCTGCGTTTGCTATGGTTGTGAGACCAAGCAGCAGGATTGCTATGCGGGGAATCAGCTCCAGTATGAATTGCTTCTGCCTAGTGGGGTGTATGGATTATCATTGGTGGTGTTGCGCTCTGAACCTTATGCTTATCAGGCTTGAGGTTATGGTTTTGCACGGGGGCTGGTTACATCTGGAGTCTCTGTTATCATTGCGTCCGGGCAAAGCTAGGCCGTCAATGGATCGGTGAGCATGACGCTTTGCCATTGCAAGCAGCAGCTCAGCGCGCTCTCGGGAGCTAGGTCTAGAATGGATCAGTCGTGGGGTGGTGTAGCTGTTGTGGTCTGTATGTTGCTGGGCGAGCTTTCCGCTTTCAAGTTCAACCAGCTTGGAGATCAAGAACTGAGGCCGGCTCTGGTTTCAGCTGCCAGTAGCAAATAGTCACACTCCAGATACTAATTTCGACTGCAGGTACGTATGATTTCGCCCTGCAATTTGTGACGCGCCTCTCAATCGAGCTTAGGTATGACCCGTCTCGCAGCAATATACCTCGGTTACATCGTCAGTGTATTTGGCAAAATGGCCTAGAAGTTAAAATTCGTGCCGCTTGTATATGGCTCGGCTAGTAAATGTCTGAAAAATTCCCCATTTCGTGAAGTCGCCATGTAACGCACAGAGTTGCAGGAGCGCATTTTTTCAACGGCCGGCTATTTCCGGGAGCTCTTAAGACTTATCGCATTATGCCAATTCATAAATTTATTGATTTACTCAAGTGGCGAGACCTCGTGTTCAATCTTGTCGCGAAGGAAATCAAGATCCGCTATATGGGGGCTGCACTGGGCTTTGCATGGTCACTGGGTAACCCACTCGTCGTCACTCTCACGTACTACATGGTGTTTACCTACATACTGCCTAGTAATCAGGACAGGTTCGCCTTGCATCTTGTGACCGGGGTTGTCCACTGGATGCTCTTCAGTCAGATCATCCTGCAAAGTAGTGATTGGCTAATCGGCAATAATGGCTTGATCCGCAAGCTAAGCTTTCCTCGGGGGCTGCTACCACTGTCTGGGGCCCTGACTGTCGGCGTGTTCTGGTTGGTGGCTATTGCTGTCTATGCAGCTCTCTACACTCTCCTCGGAGGCTACCCGGGTAGTGCGTTGTTGTGGTATCCCCTGGTGCTAATCCCATATGTCCTAATGATTATGGGCCTTGCTCTGGCCATTAGTGTTTTGCAAATCACTTGGCGCGATATCAAGCACCTCACCGAGGTGTTTGTCCCTCTTCTGTTCTGGCTCACCCCCATCGTTTGGGTTACCGCGGCACTGCCGCACGATATCGCTCAGATCGTTTCATTCAACCCGCTTGCACCATTCTTCAATGGCTTCACGGCGATTTTGCACGAGAGCGTGCAGCCGTCCTTGCGAGACCTCGCCCTGTGCTGGGGGATCGGGTTGGCCTCAGTCATCGCCGGGCTACTGGTGTTTAAGCGTGCAGACAAGGTGGTCGAACTTTTATGAGCAAGGTCATCCTCAAGGTTGAAAGCCTGGTCAAGGATTTCACCATCCGCCACAACCACGGCGGCATGAAGCACAAGCTTGCCGGGCTATTTAATCCTCGCTTCCAGGAGCGCATCGAAACACTCCGCGCCGTAAACGATGTCTCCTTCACTCTATGCAAGGGCGAATCCCTTTCGCTTATTGGCCACAACGGTTCCGGGAAAAGCACGCTGCTCCAGTTGGTCAGTGGGATTCTCCTGCCGAGTAGTGGTTCTGTTCAGGCCTTCGGTCGAGTCGCACCCTTGATCGAGCTTGGGGTTGGCTTCCACCCGGAGCTGACCGGAGAGGAAAACATCTACCTGAATGCCAGCCTCTATGGCTTGAGAAACAAAGAAACCCGCGCTCGCTTCAACGACATCGCTGATTTCTCCGGACTTGGAGACTTCATTGATACGCCCGTCAAAAACTACTCGTCAGGCATGTACATGCGCCTGGGCTTCTCTGTGGCCGTACATGTTGCCCCACAGATTCTGCTTGCTGATGAGGTTCTGGCGGTAGGCGACCAGGACTTCCAGGACAAGTGCTATCAGCGCATTCGCCATATGCAGGAAGACGGCATGGCTTTGATTCTGGTGACCCACTCGAAAGAGCAGGGTCAGCGGTTCTGCCAGCGGTATCTGCATCTTGAAAAGGGGCGCGCTATCGACGAGGGCCGCTTCTAGCGCTCAGTAGTCGACCGACGCGACACAGACACGGCACCTGGCAAACACATAGACCAACTAGAGGTGACTCAATGCTCCAAATTATCGTTCCTATGGCTGGAGCCGGCAGCCGTTTCGCTGTAGCAGGCTATAAAGACCCCAAGCCGCTTATCCCGGTGCATGGCGTGCCGATGATAAAGGTTGTTATCGACAATCTGACCCCCCAACGTCCTCACAAATTTATTTTCATCTGTCAGGCGGCGCATGTTGATGCATATGGTCTGCGCGAGAAGCTCGGCACCTGGGCCCCCGGCTGCGAGATCGTAGAACTCAACGGCGTGACCGATGGTGCAGCCCGCACCGTTCATGCAGCCAAGTCTCTAATCGACAACGAGCATCCGGTAATGATCGCCAATAGCGACCAGTTTGTGGATCTTGATATCGACGACTACCTTGCCGCCATGGACGCTGCTGCCGCGGACGGCATCATTATGACGATGAAGGCAGATGACCCTAAGTGGTCCTTCGTCGGCTTCAATGAAATGGGCGCCATCAATCGCGTAGTCGAGAAAGAAGTTATCTCCGACGAAGCCACCGTTGGCATTTACAACTTTCGCTCAGGTCGCCAGCTGATTTCGGCCATCGAGCGAATGTTCGAGAAAGAGTTGCGCGTCAATGGCGAGTTCTATGTCGCCCCGGCCTACAACGAAATTATCGATCAAGGCGCCCGCGTTATTCACTACACCGTAGGTTCTGAAGGTCATGGCATGTACGGCCTTGGCATCCCGGCAGACCTCGATTACTTCCTCGCTCAACCTATCAGCCTGCAGGCAACTGCTGGGAAGGCTTGCTGATATGGAAATCATTAGCCATCGGGGCTACTGGCTTGAACTGCATGAACGGAATCAGCCCGTCGCTTTCCATCGTTCATTCGACTTGGGGTTTGGTACTGAAACCGATGTTCGTGACTGCGCTGGACGCCTTCTGATCTCCCATGACATGCCTACAGGCGATGAAATGACCCTGGATGACCTCCTGGACATCATGGGGGATCGGAATTTGCCGCTTGCGATCAACATCAAGGCAGACGGCCTGGCCAAGGCTATTGCAGCCAAGTTCACCGAAAGAGGCCATACCAACTGGTTTGTTTTCGACATGGCAGTGCCGGACATGCGCAGCTATCTCGCTGAGGGCGTCAGCACCTACACGCGATACAGTGATGTAGAGCCCTCGCCAGCGTGGTTGGAGCAGTGCGTCGGTGTCTGGCTTGATCATTTTGAGTCGGGTTACCACCCAAATCGTGAAATCGTGAAGCACCTGAATCAAGGGAAAAAAGTCTGCGTGGTTTCACCTGAACTGCATGGCCGCGATGTGACCCACGCTTGGGATTCCCTACATCTGCTCAATGATTTACCTGGACTTACGCTTTGCACCGACAGGCCAGAGCAGGCGGATGCGTTTTTCAATAAGGCTCGTTAAGCGGCCATTCGTAAGGGATTAAACGATGATTAAAGCTGTTATTTTCGATATGGATGGCGTCCTCATCGAAGCCAAAGACTGGCACTACGACGCCCTTAACAAGGCACTGAATCTGTTTGGCTACAACATCAGCCGCCATGACCATCTGACCAGTTATGACGGCTTGCCGACTGCTCACAAGCTGGAAATGCTGAGCGTTGAGCGCGGCCTCCCGAAAGCACTGCACCCCTTCATCAACGAGATGAAGCAGGCCTACACGATGGAAATCGTATATGCCCAATGCAAGCCCACTTTCGTTCATCAGTACGCGCTGTCCTCCCTGAAAAACCAGGGCTACAAGCTGGCCGTGGCCTCCAACTCCATCCGCAATACGGTTGAGGTCATGATGGAGAAATCGTGCCTGGATCAGTACCTGGATCTGAAGCTATCCAACCAGGATGTTGCCAAAGGCAAGCCCTCGCCGGATATCTACATCAAGGCCATTCAGGATCTCGGCCTGCTGCCACACCAATGCCTGATTGTCGAAGACAACGAGAACGGCATTCGTGCTGCCCGCGCTTCGGGTGCCCACGTCCTGGAAGTCGCGGAGACATCTGATGTCAACCTCGACAACATCCTCAACAAGATCGCCGAAATCAACGCCCAGCAGGCCGCTAAGGAGATCGTCCAGTGAACGCTACCCGTAACATCATCATCCTGGCTGGGACCAAGGCCGACGACGCTCGCCCGGAGAGCGAATTTCCGCATTACTTGAGCGAGTTCGATGGCGTCCCGCTCATCCAGTCGCTCGTGGAAAAATGCGCCAACCTCAACCCCACCAAAATCATCTGCATGCTGCCCAATGCAGACATGGACAAGTATCACCTGCGCAACATGGTTGCGCAGATGCACCCTGCAGCTGTTGCGCATCCGGTTCATGACGCCACCAAAGGCGCTGCCTGTACAGCACTGCTCGCCAGCGAAATTATCGACTCAGATTGCGAGCTCGTAATCCTAAGCGCCAACGAGATTCTGGATGTCTCCTTCGAGACGATCGTCAATCAATTCCGCACTCAGAGCCGAGACGCTGGTGTTGTTATTTTCAAGTCGCTGCACCCACGATACGCCTTCGTTCGTCTCACTGATGCAGGCGATGTTGTAGAGGCAGCCGAGAAGAATCCGATCAGTCCGAATGCTGTCGCCGGCATGTACTGGTTTAAGAGCGGTGCAATGTTCGTCGAGTCGGTGAAGAACATGATCCGTAAGGATGCCAAGGTCAACGACTCCTTCTACATCGCGCCGGCGCTCAATGAGTTGATCCTTCTTCACAAGAAAATCGGCTCCTATCGCGTTGAGCCAAACCAGTACCGGCCGCTCAAAAACCAGTCTCAAATCCACGCCTATGAAACACAGGGGAGCCGCGTATGAATTCTGCCAAGCTGGGCGATATGGTCAAAGGCTGGTTTGTTGGAGGCTTCAAACCAACAGCGTTCAGCACGGAGGCCTGCGAGGTTGGTGTCAAAGCCTATAAGGCAGGCGACAACGAAACTGCCCATTATCACAAGATCGCAACAGAGATAACGCTGGTCCTGTCGGGCACTGTGTCTATGCGCGGCCAGACCTGGAGCGAGGGAGACATTATCGTCCTCGAACCGGGTGACATTACGGCGTTCGAGGCCATCAGCGATGCAACGACTGTGGTCGTAAAGGTGCCTGGCGCTCTTGATGATAAGTACGTTGTTGGCGAATAACCGATGAAGACGACCCTTCTGAAGCACCACAAATCCTTGGGCTATCTAAAAACCAAGGATCTCGTAGAGCTGCCGGCAGACCTTGAGCTGCCGGCCAACACATCCAACCTGATCACCTTCCGGGCCGGCAAAGCCAAGGCCACTGAGGTCATCAAGCGGGTGCACGCCGCCATGCGGCCCCTGAGCATGTTCGGGGAAGGGTCTTACGTTCTTTACGGGCTGCAGAGCGATTCACCGCTCGCGCCCCTGCTCATGTGGGATGCCGCCCATTTCCTCCTGGTTGGGCAGCAGCTGACCGTGATCGAAGATACGCAGCAAGCCTGCTATCTCGACAGAGAATATTTCCGCTCAGGCCTTGTGGCCATTGAGCGCACATCGACCAAGATCGTATACGAGAAGACGGCCAAGCTGCCGGCCGAGGGCGATGACAATCTCGATAGCTGGACCTTCGGCATTCCGGTCGGCCCTGAAGATGCCACCGTGCTCAACGCAGTGGTCAAGCGCATCCTTGAAATCGATATCCCGAACAAGGAAATCATCCTGTGCGGCACGCCCGGCAAGAACTTCGCCTACTTCGACCAGGTACGCATCATCGGTGAGGACATCACCGCGCCGCCCGTGCAGATTTGCAAGAAAAAGAATCGCCTCTCAGAAGAGGCCACGCATAACAACCTGGTGATCCTGCATGACCGGGTTTTCCTGCCCAAGCACTTCGGTGAAATGGTACGGCGCTTCGGGCCGCGCTATCCGCTGATGACGCTGCAGAGCATGTTTTTTGATAACCGCGTCTCCCTGCACCCGCGTCGTTACTCCGACTACGGGTTGGCCATGGGCGAAATCGCCCAAGGCTTGCAGGGTCTGCATCGCTCGCGCAATGACGCCACCCACATTGCTCCGGCGATCTTCACTGAGATTGAGCGCACCGGTTTCTGCTTTGGCAGCCCCATGCGTTTCAGCAAGGACATGAGCTACCCCACCGGCAGTCTTTACATCTGCCGCAAAGAGGTCTGGAACGCCTATCCGCTGGATGAGTCGCTGTTCTGGGTTGAGTTTGAGGACATTGAGCAGGGTATCCGGGCAGCCAAGGCCGGCGTGCCTACCCGCGTAAACCCCTTCGGCATCACGCAGTCTGTGACCTCGCGTGCTTTGCTTGGCGTTCGCTCGCCGGTAGAGATGGTTACAGGGAAGCTTGGCTATACCGGCCCGTATTATTTCTCCCAGCTGCCTAAAAAGCCGCTGTTCAAAATCTCAACGCCCGCCGCCCTAGCCAAGCTGCGCACCTTCGCCAACAAGTATGTGGCTAATCACGAGGGTTTCAGCATCCCCACCGGTGCCAAGCAAATGCCGGCCCGTGACTGGGTTGAGCTCGTGAATATGGTTGTCCAACAGTCCACCTTCGGCAACGACATCGGTTCGGTTCGCCGATACATTGCCGACTTCGAGAAATTTGTTCTGCTCGATCAGTTGCCGAATACCCAGCAGGAGGGGATTACGCATGCCTTTTTGCTCGATCCTGCCTCTGCCAAACAAACGCTGATCACGAACAGCAGCGAGATTCGCAACATGCTGTACCAGCGGCCTTTCCAGAGCTGGTTTTATCGGAACCTGGGCGATTATTTCCACCGCGATTTCCTATCGGTGCCCGGCATCCTCATCTCAGCCGTGCGCGAATACGCGAGAAACGGTCACATCTTCTATTTCGAGAGCCTATGGGGCGCCGTTAAAGGGATCTACAACTCAACGCCATTCGGCTCGTACACGGAGAAGTCCAAGTGAGAATTTACGTCGCTTCCAATGACTTCAGTGATACAGCCGATCAACTGGTTAAGCAGTTGGCCCGCATCAACCTGCAGACCACCAAGGCAACGCCGGTCGCTGTAGTAGACGAGCGCTATGAGCTCAGCCAGGCGCTCGTCAAAGACGCGGACATCCCAAACACGGCGTTTCACCTGGACGACTTCCTGCACGAGAAAGGCAGCGTTGCCGATGGCGTCATGCTCGTCGATGCCAACCAGATCGCCACCAAGCTTTCCTCTCTGGATACAGAGTGGGTGCTGTTTGAGTTCGGGCAAAACGACCAACAAACCTGCATCGACTTCGTTCGTAAGCTTGCCCGTTACAACTACATGACGCCCACCCTGCGCGACACGTGCGTCATCTTTTCTGTGCCCAGCATGTACCTCGGCTACTTCGCACGCACCCTCAATGAATCCTTTAACAACTTGGCGGTTGGGGATTTGGCCGTAGCCAAGTCTGGCCAAGTTGGGATGTTGATGCTGTCCACTAAGGTGGAGCGTGTGTTCGTTGGATTGCCGCTGCTGACCGCGCCGTTGATCAGGCTCAATCGCTTGTTGATGTTCGTCTACGACCGCTTTGTCAAATCAGCCTAAGCAGCCGGCCGTATCGGGGTAATGGATCAATGAAACGAAGAATTTTCCTGTCAGGTGCGCTGGTTGCCGGGGGCGCCTTAGCCGGGCACCTGGCGACTAAGCGGCTGTATCTCGGCGCTGCTCCTGCTTCCAGCCCGGCCGACTTTGCTGAGGCCATGGCCGGCGTGCGCCTGCAGTACGTCTCGCATGAGCTGCTTCTGGATCTGTACGCCCGGGCTGTATCGGAAGATGACCGGAACCGCGTTGTTCGCGAGGTCGTAAACCACAACCGAAACCTTTTCGTAGCCAACGCCTATGACCGGCAGCACGGCAATCCCGGATTCTACAGAGTGGCTGGCTGACCTATGTTTATTGACACCCTGATCATCGGCAACGGCTTTGCCGGCCGGACAGTCGCCAGCACCCTGCAAGGTGAGTCCCTCATCGTAGAGCGCGGCGAGACGTTCAACATCTTCGAGCGCCGCCAGCGGTTCCTTTATATGGACAAGACGAATCGCCATGACGCGCTGATTCGTCGCTCCTATGAGTCCAGGCATGCATTCAACGTCCCGGAGCAAATGCCCAAGGACTGTGCCTCTGAATACATCCTGGTCGATGGTGGGTGCTCGAACCACTGGGGCGGCCTGAGCTTTCGCCTGAGCGAGGGTGTGTTCGCAAATCAGGGGGGAGATTTCCCTTGGCCATTCAACTATCAGGCCATACAGCCTTACTACAGCCGTGCCGAATCACTGCTGCGCATCAGTGCAGACCCAAAAGACCCAGAGGGTCGAACCTCCCGCGCTGCGATCAAAGGGGTTGAGAAATGGCATCAAGCACTTGGGCCGTATTTCCCGGATGCCTACATCGGCGCCCAGGCTCACAACCTTTCTGCCGATACGTCTGATGGCCAAGGCCAGTGTCTTGGCGCTGGCGACTGTGAGCTGTGCCCGATGGATGCAAAAACTCGGTCGCTGCATGTAAGGGCCAATACCCGCGTCCTCAACGGCGTAATGGTCGATAGGCTGCGCTTTGAAGAAGGCAAGGCAGTCGAAGCTATCTGCATCACTGAAGATGGGCCGTTGGTGATCGGTTTCAACCGGGTGATTATCGCCGCTCATGGCGTCGAGTCGCTGAAAATACTCTGGAAGAGCAATCTCCCCAGCGCTACCCCGGACCATCTACTGGGGCACCACTATCAAGACCATGCAGTGGCTGAGCTGGCGTGCCAACTGCCCGGCTCGGCAATCCCGTTCCTGCAGGTAAGCACGGCTGCGCAAGTTGTTATTCCTGAGCTCTCCGGTGAGGTCGATGGAATTGAGTTCACGACTCTGGCCTTGATGACGCCACCGAATGAATCGGCCGTTGCCGCTGCGCTGGACGTGGGGCAAATTAACGCATGGGATCTTGAAGGCGCGATTAAGGACATGAGCTCAGTGCTGAGCCTGTACGTCCTGCTGGAGATACCTCCAGAGTGGGATATTTCGCTCTCGTACTCGGACGGGAAAGTCTCAATGGACACAGCCGGGTACCACAAGAACAAGGTTCGCTATAACGGCGTGATCGATGCCATCTACCGCAAGATGGACGCGCTGGGAGTAAAACCCCTTCGCAATGCGGAACAGAAGCATTACATGAATGCTTTCGGCACCCACCACCTGGTCGGGATGCTTTCTATGGGGGATGGCCCCCGCGCTGTCGTTGACGCGAACTTCAAGCTCAAGGGCACTAGCAATGTACGTATCGCCGGCTCATCTCTTTTTCCTCGCTGTGGGTCACGAAACCCTACCGTCACAGTGGTTGCCACCAGCCTGATGCTGGCTGAGAAGCTTAATGCCGAGGCCAATGAATCACTTACAACGTCGGTTGACTGAGATGAATCAATGGCTGGCAAAGGTGGATTCACGCAACATAAGCGTTGTTATCCAGGGCCCCCTCTATCGAGCACTGGCCCCTGCCAGGGGAATTGACGCTTGCGTTGCGGCCGTGCGCAGGCATCTGTCACACGCGGAAGTCATCGTCTCAAGCTGGGCCGATGAGGATCTGTCTGGGATCGATGCCGATGTTGTCATAACAGCGGCTGATCCCGGTGTTCTTCGGGACTTCAACGGCAACCGGCACAACACCAATCGCCAGCTAGCTTCGACACTGGCCGGTATTCGCGCAGCCTCACGCTCGCACATCCTCAAGCTCCGATCCGATCACATCCTTACAGGCTCCAATATCGCTGTAATGGGATCCTATGACCCGCGCATTCCGCCGACTGCGCGTCTGCTTTGTCAGCCGATTACCGTCACCACGCTCTTCATCCGCAACCCGGTAAAGGTTCCGCTTCTGTTCCACCTTTCAGACTTGGTTCAGTTCGGCACCCGCGAAGATATGCTTGGGTTCTGGGACCAGAAGCTTAGGCTCCAGGAAGAAGTTTTCGCCCCTTCTCCCTACAAAAATCCCATCGGGAATTTCGTTGGGTACAGCGCAATGCGGATGACTCCGGAGCAGTGCTTGATGCTCGGCTTCATGCGTAAGAAGGGTTATGACATCACGCTAAAGACGCCAGGGGATATTTCCCCTGAACTTGTGGCGCTATCTGAACGCCTGCTCTCCGAAAACTTCACTGTGCTCGACTGGGAAGCAAGTCAAATTGATTTTCCGGAGCGGTTCCGCAGGACCGGCTATTCACTGAAGACGATCTACAAGGCTTCAGAATTAGCCGCTGCCGGGAGCCTTGGTCCTGCTGCAAGGAAAGCCCGATACCGAAAAATCTGGCTCAACAAGTACGTCTTCAACTTCGGCCGTGTGGCCTGGTGGATCGCACTGGCCTCGATCTTGTTGACCGCAGTCTCGCCAGACATCGCCAAATCTGCGAGAAGAGTCATGCGCAAGCTGAGGGGGCTTGAGCACCCCAACAATGACAGGGTATGAGGGGTAGTCGTGAAGGTATTGGTAACAGGTGCATCAGGATTCATGGCCCGCTCGTTGTTGACTAGGCTCCGCGCAACGCAAGGACTCCAGGTCGTCACACTCTCCAGGAAAAAGGAACTCCCTGACGTTCTGGATTCCAGCACCCTCAATCAGTGCTTCTCTACTGCGAATTTCTTCGACCTTATCAGCGGTGTTGATGTTGTTGTCCATACCGCAGCCCGAGCCCACATCTTGAATGAGACCGCCGCCGATCCGCTGGCCGAGTACCGGAAGGTCAACGTGGATTTCACGCTCAACCTGGCCCGGCAATGCGCTCAGCGTCAGGTGAAACGCTTCATCTACATCAGCTCAATTGGCGTTCATGGCATTACCAGCGACCGGCCGTTCACCGTAGACGACGTCCCCGCACCGGAGGAACCATACGCGATTTCCAAGATCGAAGCGGAGCGTGGCCTGGAGAATCTATGCCAAGCTTGTGACATCGAGCTAGTCATCATTCGCCCACCGCTGATCTACGGGCGGGAGGCTCCAGGCAATTTCGCCCGAATGGTGGGCTGGATTTCCAGCGGTATACCTCTGCCCCTCGGGGCTGTCGATAACCGGCGATCACTGATCAGCGTCGACAACCTCGTTGACCTCATCTTGGTTTGCCTCGATCACCCCAGTGCAGCAGGCAAGGTACTGCTGGCCTCCGATGGGGAGGATGTTTCCACTTCAGATTTGCTGCGCCGCGTTGCACGAGCGATGGGCAAACCCGCCCGCCTTGTTCCCGTCCCTACAACGGTGTTGCGTGCTGTCGCTGGTCTTGCAGGAAAAAAAAGCATGGCCAGACGTCTTACCGGTTCGCTGCAAGTTGACATGAGCAGCACGACCGCACTGCTTGGATGGACTCCACCCTTCAGCCTTGATGAAAGCCTAGCTCGCTGCTTCGGGAGCCACGATGAGCGCCAGTAGCGATCAGTAATCTCATGCCTGGCTGTTTCTAGCAGTCCCCCGGCGTCAGGCTTCACTGTCCCGAAGGACTGGCGGCTCTGGCTGGGCAGGCTTGCGAAAGGCTTTCAGCAGCTTGCAGAGGATCCAGCAGGCCAGGACCACAGCGACCAGCAGTGGTGGAAAACGCAGCATCAGTAGAACGCAGATAACCAGCGCACCTGCGGCAGCCAGCGCGCCGATGAAGGTGAATAGGCACAGCAAGAATCTCAGTAGTGTCATTTGGGCTCTCCGAAGGCCTGCCCGGAGTGGGCAGGCACAGGGTTAGTGGGTATGGGTAGCGAGTACTTCCAGCTTGCCTGCCAGTGAGCTGGGGGCAGGCGATGCGGTGCCGCTCTGACTCTCGGATGCCGGGTCCGGGCTGGCGAAGAACTCCTCAACTATGGCGCCGACATCCTCCTCGCTATCCTCGAAGGCACCGTTGCCGAATCCGCGTCGTGCCGCATCATCCAATGCGGTCTGATTGAAGCCGGCAGCTTGCCGCCGCGAATCAAGTTCACTGGCTGTCACCAGTGCTTCAGCCATGTCCATGCCGCCGCGTACCGTCAGGTCGGCGTAGAAGATCGGCGTGCCATGGCTCTGCCGAGTCGACTTGCCACGCAGGCGCAGTTCCAGCGGCAGACAGGCCAGTCGGTTACCCGAGATGGCCTGGAAGTAATGCAGTCGTGCAGCCAGGGTGCGGATGCTGTTGAAGCCGGTGGTGCGAAACACAAAGCTGCCCAGCGGATCCTCATCACCAATCACCACATTCAGTCGACCATAGGGCTTGCAGGCACCGCCTTTCGCCAGCGGGCAGGCATCCGGTGACGGGCATGGCATCGACTGCATGCCGTCCTGAGTAACCCGCTTGCAGGTCTCGCCATTACCGACGCAAACCGGTCGCCCCGAATGCCGGTCGAACAGCGTGTAGTCAGCCCGGAAATTAAGCTCCGGCTCGTTGAACAGCAGGCGTACCGGAATACTACGCAGCTTGTCGTCCTTGCCCTGACGCAGCTCGTCATTGAGCGGGTGCAGTAGCCAGCCGTCCTTGCCTTGCACCTGGGATGTGATAGTGAACTGATCATCCTTTTCCGGCAGGCGCTTGCCGTTCTTCTCGATGACCTTGCCGATGGAAATCCGCCCGAGTACCGGCGGAGTGATAGCCAGACCTTTGAGCATGGTGAGTCTCCTGGAAATGAAAAAAGGCCAGCCATGCAGTACGAACTGCATGGACTGGCCAAGGGGAGGGAATGTTTGGAAAAGCTGGGTTTCAGCCGACCAGGAAGCGACGTGCACCCGGTTTCAGCATTGGGTACTTGGCTTGCAGGTAGGGCTTGTCCTGGAGCAGCTGCACGACATCGAGACCGATGCTGTCCTTGGCCTTGCGCCAGCTGACATAGCCGCTGGAGAACTCTGCCCGACTGGCATCGCCCATGGCCTGCTGCAGCATCTGCTTGAGCTCAGACTCACGCTTCTCCCTCTCAGCAATCGACTGACGCACGGCTTTGAGCTCGATGTATGCAGCAGAGAGTCCTGCATGCTGACTGAAGTCGACGACCTGGCCGTTGTCCTCCGGGTAGAGGCAGCGCAGGGCTGACTCTGCTGAAGCGGTGCCATCAGCAGGAGGCGGCGTATCAGTCTCCACGTAGTGCCAGAACTTACGCTCCAGCTCGATCAGGCGAGCGATCATCTGCTCATCCCGCTCAATGCGGTGGATCTCCAGTGTCTGACCACCAAGCAGTACCGCTACATCCGCTGCCTGCTTGCCGGTGACGGCGAGCTGGTGCATCACCTGCAACTGCACATACTCCGGTACGCCTTCTTTCCAGAGGCGTGCCCCGTTTATGCCGGTAGTCTTGCATTCGAGGATCTGCACATCGTTCGCCCCGATGACCTCGCGGTCGATATTGGCCAGCATCCAGGGCAGCTCCGGATCCGGGTGCTGAAGCACGGAATTGATGCGCCGTACCTTGTTCTTCGTGCGCTTGCTGTAATGCCAGGCCACGATGGGCTCCAGAACGTTGCCCCAATACATCGGGCTTTCCTCATCCTGGGGATCGGCTTTGGGCATGCCGGAATCGCGCCCAGTCTTCTCCATCCAGAGTTCCAGCTGCGACTTATATGGGTTGAGGCCTACAGCTGCGGCTGCATCCGAACTGCCGATACCCTGCTTACGGATCTGCAGCCAGTCCTCGCGCGGCAGCTCCTTGGTGCTGACCAGGCGCAGGGCCGGGCGGGATTTGCTGGTGCTGCGATTCAATGAAGTAGCTTTCATAGCTTTCACCTTGCAGAAATAGAAACGCCCGACCTGCAACGAAGCGGGTCGGGCGTTATGGGGTGGAGTAGGTAAAAAGGTCAGGCGACCAGTTGCAGGGCTGTATCCAGAGCGCGTTGCTTGATCTGGGCACCCTGCCCGAACCAGGCCGAGTCGAGCCGATACTCGGTGCTGCGTGCCCGGCGCTCGTGATCGACGTATTCGGTCACTGCATTGAGCAGGCCCCAGGCAGTGCCACGTGCTGAATCCAGCTGGCTGCCTCGGCCACGAACTTCATACAGCTCCTGCACTTTGCGCAGGGCGCGCTCGTTGGGCAGTTGCTCCGGCAGGGCGCCGGTCGGGCTGGTCTCGCACATCACGTTCAGAAAGAATCCCATTGCCTCATGCCACTGAACCTTGCGTTCAGCCAGATGGCGCATGCGGTACATAAAGTCGTCCCATTGCGAGACGGCTACACCAAGCTGCTTCTTGACTAGATTGCCATCGAAGCGGGTGCTGTGCGGCACCTTGATTGCACGGCTGGTGCCGTCGAGAGCGATAGTCAGCGTGTTGTTGCAGACCACCCGGATGGTGGTGGGCGTTGCTGTGGTGGCCAGAGTGCCGTCGCAGGAAGTGGCCAACAGCAGGTAGCCATTCACCTGGTCGTTGCCCTTGAACGCAGCACCTTGGCCGGTCCGCGCCAGAGCCCAAAACTTGCGCCCGCCCTTGAGCACGCCAGCGGTTTCCAACTCGTAGCCGGAGACTTCGGTGAGGTCGCGGTAGAACTCCAGCACATCCTTTGGCTGCACGGTGTGGTAACGCTGCGAGACCACCGACAGCGGCGCCTTGGTGTCCGAGCGGTAGAGCACCTTCTGTTCGGGGAAGGAGTGGATCGCGCCCAGATGGCCGATGGCGTCCGACTTGAAGTGCACGGGGCTTTCCAGGATCTGCCAGTCCATGCCGGCTTCACGTTGCCAGACTTCGATGGGCTGCTTCTGCGGCAGGTTGTTGCCCAGGCCGTGCCAGGGGGTAGAGCCTACGTAGGCCATTTGTTCGATTTGATGAGCCATGACGAATTTCCTTTGGGTGCAGGCCGGCATAAAGCGCTGCACAGAGCGCAGCACCGGCAATCAGTGATGGATGAGAGATGAAGGCAGCCGAATCAGGTCGGCAGGTTGAAGCGGTGACCGCAGAGCAGGCAGAGGTTGTGAGCCAATACGTGGCGGTCGAGCGTATCGCCCAGCTGTGCACCGAGCGCGCAGCCTCCAACCCCGCCGGCCAGGCCGCCGAGGATGGCACCTGATAAATAGCCGAGCGTGATGCCGAAAGGCCCTGCGATAGTTCCAATCAGCGCACCTGCTTGGCCGGCAGCCAGTGCAGCGCTGACGCCTCGCGCAACACCGCCTACGGTACCGATGGCAGCGCCAACTTTCATGGCTTGATGGAATGAAGCAATTTTGTGGGAGTGACAGCGAGGGCAGTGCAATGACATGGTTCGAACCTTCTTGGTGGTGATGTCACGGCAGTTATGTGTGGCTGAGATTTTTTCGAATCGAATCGCCAGCAATCGAGGCCTTGTACTCAGGCCATATTCGATAATATGATCTGCACATCGCCAAATGCGTGTGGTGCCTGAGCAACCACGGCTGAGCAGTTGCCTCCTCAGTTGATCAGCTCAAAGGGCCTTGCCCTCTCTCTCCAAATCCCTGCTGACCATGACCTGTTGCCTGAGGCAGCACGGTACTTTGTTGCCGTGGCTTTACTGGAGAGAGCTATGAATATGTCTGATTTGTTGCGTGCATCGCGTGACGTCCATGTCCTGACTGAGAAGCCGAACACCACAGGCGGGGGTTCTGATCGCTTCTGGTCCATGCGAATCGAAGGCCTTCATCACGACCACATTTGTGGTGCTGTAGACGAACTGCGCAGTCGTTGGTCGCGGCCCTTTCCCAGGCAGATTGCTCGCTCCGTCAGGTCGGTTGCATTACAGGACGCACTTGCCCGCACCCTCGGGGCGCAGTCATCTACCCACTGGCGCGAGGTCGAGCAGCATAAGGTTGCCGACTTTCTGTTCGAGCACGGCATGTCGGTGCCGACTGATCTCATTAAGTGGCCGTACTCGCCGAGAGGGGTGGATTCTCTGGCGGCTCGGCAGTTAGCGGATCGGTTGTTTAATTCCGATCTGCCATTGCCCAAGCGGATCTTTACCGGCGTTGGCTCCTGCCTGTTCGCCCCGCGCGCGTATGGTCGTCTGGATTTTGACCAGGCAGCTGGATACGCATTTTGCACAGACCAGCAGCGATACGCTTTCTGTGAGCAGTATGAGGACAAGATCCTCTTACGTGCGGAGTACATGCAGGATGGTTGTGGTCTTGATTATCTCGACATGACTGGGCGGATGTTGATGCTCAACGCGGTGAGCGAGTTCATCGGCTGCATGTACAACATGATGGGCAGTAACTTGATGGAACCGGCGGTGGGTGAGCCGGTGATGCGCAGTTACAACATGTCCGAAGAAGATCTGGCATTTGAGCTGCAGCTGTTCCAGCTGTTCCGTAAAGAAATTGAAGGCTCCGATGACGGCTGGGTGGACGTATTACCAATTCCAGGAAATGCCAACCTTATATTCCTGAAAGGTGCTAATGGCGCTTTTGACTGGGTTGTCCGTGATCAGCGCGACAAGGAGTTTTCCTCCAACCCGCTTTACCCGTTCTTTAATAAGGACGAAGTCCCCAAGGCTATGGACCGGAGCAAGCTGGACGGGCATTTGTACTTTGCAACCGGCACTTGGGCGGAAAAACTGGAGCACGATGCAGAATCGCGTCATTACGCCGAAGGTGGAACGGCAGCCAATTGGCCTGGTTATGCGAAGCTGATTCAGCGTGAGCTCATTGCCAGCCTGGGCTATCGGTCTCCCCGCCCGGCAACCGGGGCCGTATCTGATCGCTTTATCCCGCACCGGTTCGGTGAGAGCTGCTTGATGGTGTCTCCCCTCGTGACCATCGCAGACTTTTTTGATTTCTGCAGCAGGACGAACTGGGGGCAGATCAGGCAGGAGAAAGCACGCAAGACCCGCGAAAATAAGATTGACGACCTGAGCGCTATCAACATGGATTCGAGCGATCTTCCGGCGAGTGTGACCTGGCTGGATGCGGTCGCCTATTGCCGTGACTATGAGGCACGCACGGGGCTTCCCGTCCGACTGATGACCATCGATGAGTGGCGACAGCTCGCTCCGCCGCCGATGGACTTTAGCCATGTGCGATCTTCGCGCCTGCTGATCGTGAAAAAGGGAGAGATGCCTGACGATCCTATTTATGAACAGTTGGGCTGGGGCATTGTCGGTGGGGATGGCAGGCTGGGTGGTAACTCCTCGCATTGCCATCGGCCTGATGGCTCCATGCGCTACGGATCGAACCTGAAATGGCTCGACAACGACGAAGGAGTCGCGTTCCTCACTGTACCGGGTTTCGGTGAGTGGCTGTCTGACTATCAGCATGGCGCAGCGCCGATTGCCTCTGTAGCAACCGGTCAATCTATTGTTGGTGGCTCCATTGAGCGCAATCTCTGCCCTGTTCATATGACGATGAGCTACAAGGGCGTCAAGGTCGGTTTCCGGCTTTGCTACGTCGCCCATCTCGACGCCTAACCCTCTTTCACCAGGAGCTGAATCATGGTGTATCTCCGAAGTGGAGAGGGGGCTATGCGTCCTCACGTTTCCGAATTAGTTATCAACTGGCACATCACCGAGGCTTGTAACTACAAGTGCCGCTACTGCTATGCGAAATGGGATGGTGCCGGCAGGGAGTTGCTGCATGACTGGACTCGCGTCCGTAATTTGCTCAATGAACTGCAGGCATTCTTTCATCCGGAGAACGATGCCAATCCGCTCAGTCAGCACATGACATGGTCCAGCATTCGTTTGAATCTGGCCGGTGGAGAGCCGCTGCTGTATCACGATGCTCTGCTTCGGGCACTGGAATATGCGAGAAGTAAGGGGATGGGTGCGTCCATTATCACCAATGGTAGCCGGCTCACTAACGATTTGATTGACCGACTCGCACCCCTGGTTTCCATGCTCGGACTGAGTCTGGACTCAGCGGATCCATCCAGGAACATTGGCATTGGCCGCGTCGACAGTCGTGGCTCTTTGCTGGACGTGGACTCGCTCTCCGAAGTGCTGGTCCGCGCAAAGACGCAGAATTCGGCTATGCGATTGAAGGTTAATACAGTGGTCAATGCACTGAACCACCAAGAAGACATGACGCCGATCATGCATGCGCTTATGCCAGACCGATGGAAAGTGTTACGCATGCTGCAGGTAGTAACAAGTGATCTGGCCGTTTCCTCCGAAGACTTTCTCGCCTTCGTCGCTCGCCATGACGCACTTCGAGAGGTGATGTGCGTCGAGAACAACGACGACATGAGTGAGTCGTACATCATGGTCGATCCGTTGGGACGCTTCTTTCAGAACACTGCCGGGCAGAAGGGTTACCACTACAGCAACCCTATTGACGTGATTGGTGCCGAGCGTGCGTTCATTGAATGGCGATTTTCGGCCGGAACATATGCTGCGAGGTACAGAGACGCGTTGGTGGTGGGGCTAGAATGAGAAGATACAGCTCATCCAAGGACATCAATCTGCTGATTAGGCGTCTTCTCGCTGAGGGTTGGTCATATCAGTCGGGGCGTTCTCATGGCCGCATTCGCCCGCCCGAAGGAAGAGGCTTTGTCAGCGTGCCTTGCACTCCAAGCGACTACCGCGCATTTGATAACTTCCTGCATGCTGTCAGGCGTCTGGTAAGCAATATCCGTTCGGTGCCAGATACTTAGCGGTTGTTGGGTGTCCTTGGCCAGGAGCCGCATTGCTTGCTCCTGGTCAGGGATAAGCTTGTCAGCGAATCGAAACGACTTTTGTGTCCCGATTTTCCTTGATATCTGACATCGAAAGATTGCCGGTGGCTGCTTGCTGGATGTGTTCGCTCCACCACGCCATCTTCAGGCGTCTACGCTTAACTCGGTAGTGCCAGCTAAGCGGCTCGTTTATAGTCCTCTGCTTAGATATGGGAGGAGCTATGCACGTTAAACCAGTAGGTGAACTCGTTTTCGAGATGGGCGGCAATGAACATCAAATTTCTGTTAGCCAGCTGTCCCAGGGGGATCTGAAAAAGCAATCAGGTCTGAAAAATAAAGATGATTCGGAGGAATGGTCAGTAACCTTCACTGCTGACTCGGAGTTTGGTCAGTTTGTTTGGGTGGTGTCCTTTGGTTTAGGTAATCAGGGGCTGAGCGTTGATGACTCAGAGATGGTTAAAAGGCCTGCTGGTGTGGAAGTGATCCAGGACGTGTCTTTCAAGTCAGCCTAAGGGTTTTCTTTTTTCCAGCTGTCCAGATTGTCCGCCCACTGCTGCATCATGATGGCCCGATCGCTCAAGTACTCAGCATGGTTGTAAGTGCGGCGGACTGCATTCTGCTCGGTATGTGCGAGCTGTCTTTCGATCCAGTCTGCGGTATAGCCCATTTCATTGAGTCTGGTGCTGCCAGTTGTCCTCGTGGCATGCGGGCTGTATTTACCTCCCCAGCCAAGGACATTAAGCATCTGGCGGAATGAGGCCGCGACCATTGGGCGGGTGCGCACGTCGCGGTGAGGAAATACGTGGGTGTATTTCCCTGTGATGGAGTGCAGGCTTCGCAGCATTTCTACTGCCTGTCGCGGCAGTGGCACTGTGTGCTCTTTACGCTTTTTCATCCGCTCGGCGGGAATACGCCAAAGCGCCTTCTCCAGGTCAAATTCGGCCCACTGAGCCTCTACAGCTTCATTAGGGCGACACAGAGTCAGCCACATGAGCTGGAAGGCGCAGAGCGTCTCATGGCGCCCACCGTGAGATTCGACATCGCGTAACAGTTGGCCAATTTCTTCGGTGGAGAGAGGGCGTTTGTGCTGAGTCTTGTTGGCTGGCAGGGCTTTTCGAACGGGGTGTACCGGGTCGGTGCTGGCTCGCAATGTTGAAATTGCCAGCTCGAAAACTCCGGACATGCTCCGCTTGGCTTCCTGAGCAACAGATGGGCCATTGTCTTGAGTAGCTGCTCTGAGCACTTCAAGAATGTGCACGGGGGTGATGGCCTTGATCGGCAGATCGCCTATTTTTGGGAATACGACGCGTTCAAGCATGTTGAGTCTTCTGGACTTGGTGATCTCCTCCCAGTCCTTCAGTGAAAGCCACTCTTTGGCGACGGCTTCAAACGTAATGGCCTTCTCGTGGTTGCGCTTCACCCGCTCCTGTTGCCGGTGGTGTGCGGGATTGATGCCCTGTATGACTAGGGCTCGGGCCTTCACGCGTTCATCGCGCGCCTCTGCAAGGGTGAAGCGGCGCCCTTTGCGGCGCTCCTCGGCGTGCTCGGGTGATTCCCCTTTGGGCGCGATTGCATAGTCCCCAATCGCGAACACGCTTTCCTTCCTGCCAGTGCCGTCGCTTAGCTCGAACCGATAGCGCCATGCCTTAACCCCGTTAGGCTTCACCTCCAGGTAAAGGCCATTGCCATCTGTGAGCTTATAGGGCTTTTCCTTGGGCTTGGCGGTACGGCATTCGGTATCGGTAAGCGGCATGGCTGCTCAATCCTGTTATACCCGGTTATATTGGTGGGTGATTTTTTAGATACCCGGTAGCGTACCCGGTAAATATGCGGATCGTATAGATTCTTATCGGACCTTTTCGGAAAAGAAAAACCCCTTGAGGCCTTATTCTTCAAGGGGTTCTGTGACCAGTAAGATCCGATAGGATCTTAATTTCGGCTTAGACGTTGAAGCGGAAGTGCATCACGTCGCCATCCTTGACGATGTATTCCTTGCCTTCCAGGCGCCATTTGCCGGCTTCCTTGGCCCCGGCTTCGCCCTTGTACTGGATGAAGTCGTCGTAGGCGATGACTTCGGCGCGGATAAAGCCTTTCTCGAAGTCGGTGTGGATGACTGCTGCGGCCTGGGGGGCGGTGGCGCCGATGCGGACGGTCCAGGCGCGTACTTCTTTTACACCTGCGGTGAAGTAGGTCTGCAGGTTGAGCAACTCGTAGCCGGCGCGGATCACGCGATTCAGACCCGGCTCCTCGAGACCGAGGGCTTCAAGGAACATGTCCTTTTCTTCGCCGTCCTCGAGTTCGGCGATTTCCGCTTCGATCTTGTTGCACACTGGGACAACGATGGCGCCTTCTTCCTCCGCGATGGCCTTGACCACGTCGAGGTGCGGGTTGTTGTCGAAGCCGTCTTCGGCAACGTTGGCGATATACATCACCGGCTTGCTGGTGAGCAGGTGGAAGCCGCGGATGATCTGCTTCTCATCGTTGCCCATGTTCTTCATCAGGCTGCGTGCAGGCTTGCCTTCGGTGAAGTGGGGGATCAGTTTTTCGAGGATGGCTTTCTGTGCCAGGGCATCCTTATCACCGCCCTTGGCATTGCGGCTGACCTTCTGCAGTTGCTTCTCGCAGCTGTCGAGGTCGGCGAAGATCAGTTCGAGGTCAATGATCTCGATGTCGCGCTTGGGGTCGACGCTGTTGGAGACGTGAATGACGTTCTCGTCTTCGAAGCAGCGCACGACATGCGCAATCGCATCCGTCTCGCGGATATTGGCGAGGAACTTGTTGCCCAGGCCTTCGCCCTTGGAGGCGCCGGCCACGAGACCTGCGATATCGACGAACTCCATGGTGGTGGGGAGCACGCGCTCGGGTTTGACGATGGCGGCCAGGGCATCCAGGCGGGCATCCGGCATCGGTACGATGCCGCTGTTCGGCTCGATGGTGCAGAACGGGAAGTTCTCGGCGGCAATGCCGGACTTGGTCAGGGCGTTGAACAGGGTGGACTTGCCGACGTTAGGCAGGCCGACGATGCCGCAGTTGAATCCCATGGTGTGTCCCTCGCGCGCGCTGGCGGTAAAGAATCAGGAGGTGGCCTTCTGGCTGTGCAGGGTCTGCATCGCTTTGGTCATGTTGCCTGCGAGCACATCCGGCAGTACGCCGAGGGCGAAATCGATGCTGGCATCCAGCAGGTCCTGTTCGCTGCGCGGAGCGCGGCCGAGGACGTAGCCGGAAACCTGGCTGCTGTGCCCGGGGTGGCCGATGCCAAGCCGCAGGCGATGGAAATTGTTCTGGTTGCCGAGCTGGGCAATGATGTCGCGCAGCCCGTTGTGTCCGCCGTGTCCGCCGCCCTGTTTGAGCTTGGCGACACCCGGAGGCATGTCGAGTTCGTCGTGGGCCACCAGAATGGCGTCCGGAGTGATCCGGAAGAAGTTCGCCAGTGCCGCCACGGCCTGGCCACTGCGGTTCATGTAGGTGGTGGGGATCAGCAGACGAACGTCGCGGCCCTGATGGCTGAACTTGCCGGTCAGGCCGAAATACTTTCTGTCGGCGCTCAGTGCTGTGCCCATTTGGGCAGCTACGCGCTCAACAAAAAGGGCTCCTGCGTTATGCCGGGTCTGGTCGTATTCCGGGCCTGGATTACCCAGGCCGACGATCAGTTGAATGGCAGTCACGACAGGAGCCCTCTTCTAGAAAGCAGGGGCCGGAGTGATTACTCGGCGCCTTCTTCCTTCACGCGGGAAGCGTGGATGTTGGCAACGGCCAGGTTGTTGCCGTGGGCCAGGGCCACCAGCTCAACGCCTTTCGGCAGAGTCAGGTCGGACAGGTGAACGATCTGACCGACTTCGACGTTGGCCAGGTCGACGTTGATGAATTCCGGCAGGTCTTGCGGCTGGCAGGAAACTTCAACTTCAACGATGGTGTGGGACACTTCGCCACCTTGCTGCTTCACGCCAACCGAGGATTCCTGGTTGATGAAGTGCAGCGGAACGTGAGCGGTCAGCTTTTGGCCGGCAACCACGCGGATGAAGTCAGCGTGCATCACGTAGCCTTTGGCCGGGTGACGCTGCAGGGCCTTGATCAGAACGGTTTCGGTAGCACCGGCAACGTTCAGGGCGATCACGTGGCTGAAGGCAGCCTCGTTTTCCAGCAGCTTGGCCACTTCTTTGGCCAGCAGGCTGATGGAAGCCGGCTCTTTGTCACCACCGTAAATTACGGCCGGGACCATGGCGGCGTTACGACGCAGGCGGCGGCTCGCACCTTTCCCCAGGTCGGAACGCACTTCAGCATTCAGGGCAAATTCAACAGTCATTTTACTTCTCCAAATATCCAGCCACTTGCGGCGCTTGCGACCAGCGATCGCAGTGGTCAGGCAAAAAAGCCCCGCAACTGCGGGGCCGTGTTCGTCAGGCCTGTTCCTTAGCGGAACATGGCGCTGATCGATTCTTCGTTGCTGATGCGGCGTACCGCTTCAGCCACAACCGCCGACATATCCAGTTGACGGATGCGCGAGCAGGCTTGTGCCGCGGCGGACAGCGGGATGGTGTTGGTCACCACCAGTGCGTCCAGCACGGAATTTTCAATGTTTTCGATGGCGCGGCCGGACAGCACCGGGTGAGTCGCGTAGGCGTAGACCTGGGCAGCGCCGTGCTCTTTCAGAGCCTTGGCGGCGTGGCACAGGGTGCCGGCGGTATCGACCATGTCGTCGACCAGTACGCAGGTACGGCCCTGGACGTCACCGATGATGTGCATCACTTCGGAGTGGTTGGCCTTCTCGCGACGCTTGTCGATGATCGCGAGGTCAACACCCAGGGACTTGGCTACTGCGCGTGCGCGCACAACGCCGCCGATGTCCGGGGAGACGATCATCAGGTTTTCGAAGCGCTGGCTTTCGATGTCGTCGATCAGCACCGGTGAGCCGTAGATGTTGTCCACCGGGATGTCGAAGAAGCCCTGGATCTGGTCGGCATGCAGGTCGACGGTCAGTACGCGGTCGATACCGACCACGGTCAGCATGTCGGCCACGACCTTGGCGCTGATGGCCACGCGGGCTGAACGCGGACGGCGGTCTTGGCGGGCATAGCCGAAGTAGGGGATGACGGCGGTGATGCGCGTCGCCGAGGAACGGCGGAAGGCGTCGGCCATTACCACCAGTTCCATCAGGTTGTCGTTGGTCGGCGCACAGGTCGGCTGGATGATGAAGACGTCCTTGCCGCGCACGTTCTCGTTGATTTCAGCGCTGACTTCGCCATCGGAAAACTTGCCTACGGAGCAGTCGCCCAGGGGGATGTGCAGCTGACGCACGATGCGGCGCGCGAGATCGGGGTTAGCATTCCCCGTGAAGACCATCATCTTGGACACGGACGGTACCTGCCGGCTAAGGGTGGGCCTAATAAACAAAAGCTGTTCAAAAAGGCCGCTAACGCAGATTTTTGAACAGCTTCCTGGAATATGGCAGGGGCGGCTGGATTCGAACCAACGCATGGCAGGATCAAAACCTGCTGCCTTACCGCTTGGCGACGCCCCTGTATCGTGCAACTCGATGCTGTTTTGGTTGTGCGCCAACCTCTGGGAGGTTATGGCAGGGGCGGCTGGATTCGAACCAACGCATGGCAGGATCAAAACCTGCTGCCTTACCGCTTGGCGACGCCCCTGTGTCGTACAACCTGAACACAGCAAACAACTTCTTTATGCCAGTTCTTTGAGCCTGCGGTGCAGCATCGAGATGTTGCGACCCTGAGCGACAAAGCTCGGCAGAGTGGCTGGAAGTTGGCGGGCGACTTTATCAGCATCGTCCCGGTTTGGGAAGCTCCCAAACACACAAGCTCCAGTTCCGGTCAGTCTTGCTGGAACAAATTTGTTCAACAAGATCAGCGCGTTACGGACTTCTGGATAGCGCGCTTCAACCACCGGTTGGCAGTCGTTATGACCACCCCCCTCAAGAAGGCTGCGAACTTTAATGGGCGGCGTATTGCGTGTCAACTCGGGGGCGGAGAAAACTTCTGCTGTGCTGACAAAGACTTGCGGAACTGCCACGAGGAACCAAGGTTCGCTCAGCTCGACAGCCAGCAGTTGTTCGCCAACGCCTTCGGCAAAGGCCGCGCGTCCGCGCACGAACACCGGCACATCGGCGCCCAGGCGCAGGCCGAGGGCCGCGAGGCGGTCTTCATCCAGTCCCGTCTGCCACAGGTGGTTGAGGCCGACCAGGGTGGTAGCGGCGTCCGAACTGCCGCCGCCGATGCCGCCGCCCATGGGCAGGCGCTTGTCCAGCCAGATGTCGGCGCCCAGTGCGGTGCCGCTTTCCTGTTGCAGGAGGCGGGCGGCGCGGACGATCAGGTTGCTGTCGTGTGGCACGCCATCGATCGGCGTGCGCAGGTGGATTTCACCGTCTTCACGCAGGGCAAAGCCCAGCTCGTCACCGTGGTCGAGAAACTGAAACAGGGTCTGCAGCTCGTGGTAGCCGTCGGCGCGGCGCCCGGTGATGTGCAGGAACAGGTTGAGCTTGGCCGGGGCCGGCAGGGTAAGAGTGGCGTGCTGCATGGAACTCATTGACCGAGGTGGCGTGGTTGCCAGTCCTTGATGACCAGTGTGACCTGCAGGTTGTGCCCCTGCAGTTTCAGGCGCTGCGGTAGTACGTAACCGTTCTGCTCGGTGTAGGCGAGGTAGTCGATCTGCCAGCCGTCCTGCTGCAGTTGCCCAAGTTGGCTGTTGCCGTTGAGGCTGAGTTGGCTCTTGCTGTCCGGGGCGGGCAGGCCGCGCACCCACCAGAACAGGTGGGAAACCGGCAGGCGCCAGCCCAGCTGGGCTTCCAGCAGCGCTTCGGGGGAGTCGGACTGATAGCGGCCCTGGTTGGCCACTTCCAGTACGGTGTCGCCCGGGTGGCCGGTCAGGCGGGCGGCGCCGCGGCCCAGTGGGCCGGACAGACGGATATCGAAGTAGTCCTGGCGCTGCAGCCAGAACAGTGTGCCGCTACCGGAATCCTGCGGGGCGCGAATGCCGACCTTGCCGCTGATCTGCCAGCCGTCGATCTGTGCGATCTGCTGGCGGTGTTGCTGCCAGAGCGCCGGGTTGCCCTGCCCCTGGGTGAGGCTTTCCTGCGGCAACAGGCCGGCACAGCCGGCGAGCAGGGTTGTGAGGACTAGGGCGGCGAGTCGAAGGCAGCGCATCAGGGTTGCTCGCTGCCGGTGAGGCGTTTGAGAGTGCTGCGCAGAATCGGGCTGTCCGGCTCTTCTTCGAAGGCTTTCTGCCAGACCTCACGGGCTTCGTCCTGCTTGCCCTGAGTCCACAGCACTTCGCCGAAGTGCGCCGCCACTTCATGGTCGGGATAGCGCTCGAAGGCCTGGCGCAGGAGTGTCTCGGCTTCGTCCAGGCGGCCCTGGCGGAAGTTGATCCAGCCCAGGCTGTCGAGAATGGCCGGGTCTTCCGGGTTGAGCTGGTAGGCCTGCTCGATCAGGGTGCGGGCTTCATCCAGGCGGCTGGTGCGGTCGGCCAGGGTATAGCCAAGGGCGTTGAGGGCCATGGCGTTGGACGGCTCGCGCTCGATAATGAAGCGCAGGTCGCGCTCCAGCTGGTCGAGGTCGCCGCGTTTCTCGGCCACCATGGCGCGGGTATACAGAAGATTCAGATCGTCGGGGTACTCCGTCAGTGCCTGCTCGATGAGCTGCCAGGCGGGTTCGATCTGCTGAGCCTTGCTCAGGGCTTCGGCTTCGATCAGGTACAGCTGGATCGCGTAGTCCGGCTGCTTTTCACGTGCCTTGGCCAGTGACTTGCGTGCTTCGGGCAGACGCTCGGCCTCGATCAGCAGTTCGCTGTGGCGCAGCTGGGCGGGCAGGTAGTCCTTGCCGGGGCCGACCAGGTGGTATTCGATCAGCGCGCTTTCCGGTTGCTCCAGTGCCTCGTACACGCGGCCAAGATTGAAGTGCGCAGCATCGACGTGGGCTTCGCGCTCGATCAGCTCCTGCAGATAGGCCTGGGCTTCGTTCCAGGCCTCGGCTTCCATGCAGATCAGCGCGAGAGAAAAGCGCAGATCATCGTCATCGGGGAACTGCTGGACCAGGGTGGAGAACTCGGTCTTGGCCTCCTCCAGCTGGCCTAGTTCCACCAGCAGGCGGGCGTAGGCCAGGCGCAGGCGCTTGTCGTCGGGTGCCTGCTCAAGGCCCTGGCGCAGCGGCTTTAGGGCTTCATCGCCACGCTCGAGGCTCTGCAGAATGCGGGTGCGCAGCAGCAGCGGGGCGACCTTCTGTTCGCTGTCCGGCAGCTCGTCGAGCAGCTCCAGAGCCTGCTCCGACTTGCCATCCTGCTGCAGCAGCACGGCTTCGCCAAAAATCAGCTGGGCATTGTCCGGGTGTTTCTTCAGCAGGCGCTCGAAGCTCTGCTGCAGGCCGGCGCGGGTGTCGGCGTCGGTTTCGGCAGCCGAGAGGGCGAGGAAGTCGAAATGAGTATCGCCGTCGGCCAGCAGAGTCTTCTCCATATAGCGGATCGAGTCATCGTAGCGGCCGGCGCGGGCCAGCTGGATGGCGGCGGCGCGTTGGGCGTCGAGGTTGTCCGGGGCGTTGCTGGCCCAGATCATGGCGCTGTCGAGGGCCGCCTGTTCAGCGCCGAGGTATTCGGCGATGCGGTAGGCCCGCTCGGCGACACCGGGGTCTTGGGTGGCATTAGCCTGCTGCACATAGTTGCCCAGGGCGATATCGAAGCGGTTGCGCTGGCCGGCGAGTTCCGCCGTGAGCAGCGAATACAGGGCTTCCTCGCTGAACGAGCGATAGACCTTGGGTTTGGCCGGAGCGGCCTGGGCGGGCTCGGCGATCTCAGGCGCTGGGCTGGGCTGCTTGGCCAGCATCTGGCAGCCGCTCAGCAATACCGAGGCGGCCAGCAACACTAGGGGTCTGTTCATAGTGGAAAAGAGTGCTCTCCTGCAGATGCGGCATGATGACACAAGCCACAGGGCAAGCCCACGGCCCGATGCCTATCGGCGGATGGGTGTGGCAGGAGGGGGAGGGGTGGTTGTCCGGCAGGCGGTGAAGTAGGACAATGTCCGGCTTAATTTGTCTGCAGCGACCTTGCATGGCCTTTCTCGCCCTCGGTATCAACCACAAGACTGCCTCGGTGGCGGTGCGCGAACGCGTGGCTTTCACCCCGGAGCAGATGGTGGAGGCACTGCAGCAGCTTTGCCGGCTGACACCCAGCAGCGAAGCCGCGATTCTTTCGACCTGCAACCGCAGCGAGCTGTATCTCAAGCTCGACGAGATGGATGTGCAGGCGGTGCTGGCCTGGCTGGCCGGCTACCACGGACTGCCCCTGAGCGACCTGCAGGCCTGTGCCTACGTGCACGAGAACGAGCAGGCGGTGCGCCACATGATGCGCGTGGCCTGCGGGCTGGACTCGATGATCCTCGGCGAGCCGCAGATTCTCGGTCAGCTCAAGTCAGCCTACGCAGTGGCGCGCGAAGCCGGTACCGTCGGGCCGTTGCTGGGGCGCCTGTTTCAGGCCACCTTCAGCACCGCCAAGAGCGTGCGCACCGACACCGCCATTGGCGAGAACCCGGTGTCCGTGGCCTTTGCGGCGGTCAGCCTGGCCAAGCAGATTTTCGCCGATCTGCACCGCAGCCAGGCGCTGCTGATCGGTGCCGGCGAGACCATCACCCTGGTTGCCCGTCACCTGCATGAACAGGGCATCAAGCGCATTGTCGTCGCCAACCGCACGCTGGAGCGCGCCAGTTCGCTGGCCGAGCAGTTCGGCGCGCATGCCATCCTGCTGGCCGATATCCCCGATGAGCTGATCAACAGCGACATCGTCATCAGCTCCACCGCCAGCCAGTTGCCGATTCTTGGCAAGGGCGCGGTCGAGCGGGCGCTGAAGAAACGCCGGCACAAGCCGATCTTCATGGTCGATATCGCCGTGCCGCGGGACATCGAGCCCGAGGTCGGTGAGCTGGATGACGTCTACCTGTACTCGGTGGACGACCTGCACGAAGTCATCGAGGAAAATCTCAAGAGCCGTCAGGGCGCGGCGCGGGCGGCCGAGGAAATGGTTGCCGTGGGCGCGGAAGAGTTCATGGCTCGCCTTCGCGAGCTGGCGGCCGTGGATGTGCTCAAGGCCTATCGCCAGCAGGCCGAAACCCTGCGCGACGACGAACTGCAGAAGGCGCAGCGCCAGCTGGCAAACGGTGCCCCGGCCGACGAGGTGCTGGCACAGCTGGCCCGCGGCCTGACCAACAAGCTGCTGCACGCGCCCAGCGTGCAATTGAAGAAACTCTCCGCCGAGGGCCGCCTGGATGCGCTGGCCCTGGCCCAGGAACTTTTTGCCCTCGACGAGGGTGAGCGCAAATCATGAAAGCTTCACTGCTGAACAAACTGGCCACCCTGCAGGATCGTTTCGAGGAGCTCACCGCGCTGCTCGGCGACGCCGAAGTGATCAGCAACCAGCCGCAGTTCCGCGCCTATTCCAAGGAATACGCCGAGGTTGAGCCGGTGGTGCAGGCCTATCGTCAGTTGTGCAAGGTGCAGGAAGACCTGGCCGGTGCCCAGGCGCTGCTCAAGGACAGCGATCCAGACCTGCGCGAAATGGCCGAAGAGGAAGTGGTGTCGGCCAGGAACAGCCTGGCCGAGCTGGAAGACAGCCTGCAGCGCATGCTGTTGCCCAAGGATCCCAACGACGGGCGCAACGTTTATCTGGAAATCCGCGCCGGTACCGGCGGCGACGAGGCGGCGATCTTCTCCGGCGACCTGTTCCGCATGTATTCGCGCTATGCCGAGCGCCAGGGCTGGCGGGTCGAGATTCTCTCGGCCAGCGACGGTGAACACGGTGGCTATAAAGAGGTGATCAGCCGCGTGGAAGGCGACAACGTCTTCGCCAAGCTGAAGTTTGAGTCCGGCGCCCACCGCGTGCAGCGTGTGCCGGAGACCGAGTCCCAGGGCCGTATCCATACCTCGGCCTGCACCGTGGCGGTACTGCCCGAGCCGGACGAGCAGGCGGCCATCGACATCAATCCGGCCGACCTGCGCGTGGACACCTACCGCAGCTCCGGCGCCGGTGGTCAGCACGTCAACACCACCGACTCGGCCATCCGCATCACCCACATTCCCACCGGCACGGTGGTGGAATGTCAGGAAGAGCGCTCGCAGCACAAGAACCGCGCCAAGGCCATGGCCTGGCTGGCGGCCAAGCTCAAGGACCAGCAGGAAGCTGCCGCGCACAAGGAAATCTCCGACACGCGCAAGCTGCTGGTGGGTTCGGGAGACCGTTCCGAGCGCATTCGTACCTACAACTTCCCTCAGGGGCGGGTCACCGATCACCGCATCAACCTGACCCTGTACTCGCTCAACGAAGTGATTGCCGGCGGCGTCGAGCAGGTCATCGAACCCTTGCTGCAGGAATACCAGGCCGACCAACTGGCGGCACTGGGAGACTGACATGGCCCGAGTGGATGCGTTGCTGGCGGCGGCTGACTTGCCCGATTCGCCGAGTGCGCGTCTGGATGCCGAGCTGCTGCTGGCCCATGTGCTGGGCAAGCCGCGCAGCTACCTGCGCACCTGGCCCGAACATGAGCCCAGCGCCGAACAGGTGACAGCCTTCCAGGCGCTGCTGGCGCGTCGTCGCCAGGGCGAGCCGGTGGCCTACCTGCTGGGCCGGCAGGGCTTCTGGAGCCTGCAGCTGGAAGTGGCGCCGCATACCCTGATTCCCCGCCCCGATACCGAACTGTTGGTGGAAACCGCTCTGCAGCTGTTGCCGGCTACGCCACTGGCGGCGCTGGATCTGGGCACCGGCACCGGTGCGATTGCCCTGGCGCTTGCCAGCGAGCGCCCGGCCTGGCGGCTGACGGGTGTCGATCGTATTGATGAGGCAGTAGCGCTGGCCGAGCGCAACCGCGCGGCGCTGCAACTGGGCAATGCCAGCTTCCAGCCCAGTCACTGGTTCAGCGCCCTCGGTGGGCAGCGCTTTGCCCTGATCGTCAGCAACCCGCCTTACATCCGCAGCGATGACCAGCACCTGAGCCAGGGCGATGTGCGCTTCGAGCCGGCCAGCGCGCTGGTGGCCGGCCGCGACGGCCTGACAGACTTGCGCGAAATCATCGCGCAGGCGCCGGATCATCTGGAACATGGCGGCTGGCTGCTGCTGGAACATGGCTATGACCAGGCCGCAGCCGTGCGCGAGCTGTTGCTGGCACGCGGCTTTGCTCAGGTGGAAAGCCGCCGCGACCTGGGCGGGCACGAGCGAATATCACTGGGGAGCTGGCAGGCATGAGCATGGACCTGACGGACGACGATCTGCTGCGCTACAGCCGGCAGATCCTCCTGGCGCAGATCGATATCGCCGGACAGCTGCGCCTCAAACAGAGTCGTGTGCTGATCATCGGTCTCGGAGGGCTGGGTTCTCCGGTGGCGCTGTACCTGGCCGCGGCTGGTGTGGGCGAACTGCACCTGGCCGATTTCGACCGGGTCGATCTGAGTAACCTGCAGCGCCAGGTCGCTCACGACAGCCACAGCATCGGCCAGCCCAAGGTCGAGTCGGCGGCGGCGCGTCTGCGTGCGATCAATCCGGCCATCAGCCTGCAGCTGTATGCCCAGGGGCTGGATGCCGATTCCTTGCCTGCCGCGGTGGCGGCGGTCGATCTGGTGCTGGACTGCTCGGACAATTTTTCCACCCGCGAGGCGGTCAATGCTGCCTGCGTGGCTGCCGGCAAGCCGCTGGTCTCCGGTGCAGCCATTCGTTTGGAAGGGCAGTTGGCGGTATTCGATCCGCGTCGCAGCGACAGCCCCTGCTACCACTGCCTGTATGGGCATGGCAGTGAGGCCGAATTGACCTGTAGCGAGGCTGGCGTGGTCGGGCCGCTGGTGGGCGTTGTGGGCAGTCTGCAGGCGCTGGAGGCGCTCAAGCTGCTGGCCGGTTTTGGCGAGCCACTGGTGGGCCGCCTGCTGCTGATCGATGCCTTTAGCAGCCAGTTCCGCGAGCTGCGGGTCAAGCGCGATCCGGGCTGTACGGTGTGCGGAGCGCAGCATGGCCAATAGCGCGCCGATCGGCGTATTCGACTCCGGCGTCGGCGGGCTGTCGGTGCTGCGCGAGATTCACGCGCAACTGCCCAACGAAGCATTGCTCTATGTCGCCGACAGCGGCCATGTGCCTTACGGCGAGAAGAGCGCCGAGTTTATCCGCGAGCGTAGTCAGAAGATTGCGGAGTTTTTACTGGAGCAGGGCGCCAAGGCGCTGGTGCTGGCCTGCAATACCGCGACGGTGGCGGCGGTGGCGGATTTGCGCGAGCGTTACCCGCAGCTGCCGATTGTCGGCATGGAACCGGCGGTCAAGCCGGCGGCTGCAGCCACCCGCTCCGGCGTGGTGGGTGTGCTGGCCACCACCGGCACCCTGAAAAGCGCCAGGTTCGCGGCCCTGCTCGATCGGTTTGCCAGTGATGTGCGGGTGGTGACCCAGCCCTGTCCGGGGCTGGTGGAGTGCGTCGAGGCGGGCGATCTCGACAGCCTGCCTGTACGTCAGTTGCTCCAGGGTTATGTGGAGCCCCTGCTGGCCGCCGGGTGCGACACCTTGATTCTCGGCTGTACCCATTACCCCTTCCTCAAACCGCTGCTGCGTGAGCTGGTGCTCGCCGATGTGGCCCTGATCGATACCGGCGCGGCGGTGGCCCGCCAGCTGCAGCGTCTGCTCGAGCAGCACGATGCTCTGGCTCCGCAGTCGGCTACCCACTCGGCACACTTCTGGAGCAGTGGTGCTCCGGCTCAGCTGGAACAGATCCTGCCGCTGCTGTGGGGCAGCCCGGCGCCGGTTAACGCCTTGCTGGAATGACCCGGCTTTGCAAGGGGCTAAAGATTTCTATACTTCACCCAGATAACTGTTTCACCCGGAAACTGCGCATAACTCTCAGGCAATAAGGAAAGTTGAATGAAAGCACTGACTTCGCTGGCCGCCGTGGCGGCTCTGGTTCTGGGCCACGCGCTGAGTGCGCAGGCCGCCGATGTGACCGCGGCCATTGGCCAGAGTGGCGATTCCACCATGGTCTATCGCCTGGGCAGCCAGTGGGACTGGGACAGTGCCTGGATGCAGAGCGACAGCGGTCGTCTGACCGGCTACTGGGATCTGGGGTACACCTACTGGGACGGTGATGAAACCGCGAGCAACCACAGCGTTTCCTTCACGCCGGTATTCGTCTACGAGTTCGCCGGGGAAACGGTAAAACCCTATATCGAAGTTGGTATCGGCGTAGCTCTGTTTTCCAGCACCGAGCTGGAAGACAACGATCTGAGTTCGTCCTTCCAGTTCGAAGACCGCCTGGGTGCCGGCGTGCGCTTCGCCGGCCAGGAGATTGGCGTGCGCGCCATCCACTACTCCAACGCCGGCCTCAAGCAGCCCAACGATGGCGCCGAGGCGTACACCCTGCATTACCGCACCCGTTTCTGATCGGTATGTGGCCAAAGAAACCGGGTCAAGGCCCGGTTTTTTATTGCCTGAGGTCAGCGGTAGATGCTGTCCATGCCACGGCGTTCGTCCAGGCATTCCGGCGAGCCGGTGGCGAATTCGCGGCAGACCAGCGGGCGCACTTCGTAGATGGTGCAGCGCATGGTGTCGCGGTCCAGTGCCGCACACCAGCCGTCATCCAGACGCAGCATGGTTTCGCCGCCCCAGTCGTCGGTGCTGATGAAACGCTCGGGCACGCCGGTGTCGGTCAGCAGCAGGACTTCCAGTTGGCAGCAACAGGCCGCGCAGGTGCTGCAGCTGATGCTCGGGTCGATGGGCAGATTGGTCAGGGGGATCTGGCTCATGCCGCCAGTGTACGGCAGATGAGTAGGGCTGGCGCGGCGAGTTGCCGAGCGGCTCAGCCAGGCGTTAGATTCTTCAGCATGTGCTTGGCCGTGTACATGCGTCGGTCGGCCTCGCGAATCAGTGCCTCGGGTTCGGCAAATTCGGCGGGCCCTGTCTGTACCACGCCGACGCTCAGTTGCAGGCCGGGCAGGACCTTGCCCAGTTCGCTGCTCAGGCGCGAGATGTAGATCTCGGCGGCCAGCTCCTCGCGGCAGTTGGGCAGGATGATGCAGAACTCGTCGCCACCGTAGCGGAAGCAGCTGTCCTCCATGCGCGACACCTGCTTGATCGCCGCCCCAAGCATCTGCAGAATTTCGTCGCCCCGCTGGTGGCCCTGGGTGTCGTTGATGTCCTTGAAGTCGTTGATGTCCAGGTAGGCCACGGCCAGCGGCTCGCTGCGCCTTTGTGCTGCCCGCACGGCGCGGGTCAGGCTTTCGTGCAGGGTCCGGACGTTGAACAGACCGGTCAGTGGATCGGTGCGGGTCATTTCCTCCAGTTGCCGGGTACGCTCGCGGACCTTGTCCTCCAGGATGCGGGCGTAGTTCTCGGACTTCTCGCGGGAGATGTCGATCTCCATCACCAGGCTGCGGATATAGGTTTCGAACACCAGCGTGATGTCGAACAGGAACAGGCGGTCGAGCACGCTGAGCAGTTGCTGGCGCTCTGGGCTTTTTGGCAGTTGCTGGCGCAGCACATCGAACAGCAGGGTCTTGAGGGTGCTGATCGCGGCCAGATAGAGCTTGGGTTCGACGCCGATACGCTTGTGCACCAGGCCGATGCGCAGGCGGTTGTTGACGTACTCGACGTCGTACAGGCCGCTGAACAGGTCGAGCACGTACTTGCGCTGGGCGCTGCGCAGGCGTCCCAGGGTATCGGCATCGCCGATCAGCAGGGCGATTTCCGCCACGCTGGTCTGCATCTGGTAGAACTGATCGACCAAGGCATCCACCTGGCTTTCGATCAGGCCCCGGTAGTTGTGCAGCAGCTGAAAGTCGCTCTCCACCAGCCCCAGCAATTGCTGGCGCGAGTGGATCTCGAACTCGGTGATGCGCATCTGTTCCAGCAGCGTTTGTTCGGTCTGCTTCATGGAGCCTCCCTGGCAGCGGCGACAACGCAGAGTGATGCGCCTGCAACCAGTGGTGGCTTGTCAGACGGATATGTCTATGAGCCTAGTCAAACTTTGCCGGGGCGGGTGAGGAGGTGACGGCTGGTGGCGCTGCCAGGCAGCGGGCCAGGGTGTGCAGGGCGGGGAGCCAGGCGGCCCACAGCAGGCCGAGCAGCAACAGGCTGGGCGTGGTACCCAGCGGCAGACCAACATCGGCCAGTTGCGCGCCAGCGTAGTAGGAGAGCGGGCCGCTGGTGGCGCCTAGCAGGCTGGCCAGCCACCAGGGTTTGGCGGTCCAGGCCAGGCTGTGGCGCAGGGTCGTGGCCAGCAGGGCCCAGAGCAGCGCCAGCCAGGCTGGGAGCAGCCAGCTGTCACCGGCAAAATCGAACAGGCCGAGGTTGAGCAGTAGGCTGTCGAGGAGGCTGCCCAGCAGGGTGACGGTCAGCACCAGGCGCAGGTCGCTCTGGCGCTCGTGGCTGAGCCACAGTTGCGCCGCCAGGCAGGCCAGCCCGCCCAGCAACCACCAGGGCTGACTGGCTGCGAAGATGCAGGCCAACCAGCCGAGCTGGAACAGCAGCGCATTGGCCAGCAGCTGCCAGCGCATGCTCAGGCGCTCAGGTTGCCGAGCAGTGGCGCCGGGCGTGCTTGCGGCTTGGCCAGCAGCAGCTGGGCGGTGCCGATGGTGCGCTCGAGGAAGCCGCCCTCGCAGTAGCACAGGTAGAACTCCCACAGGCGGTAGAAGTGCTCGTCATAACCAAGCTGCTGCAGGGCCGGGCGTGCCTCCTTCAGGTTGTCGTGCCAGTGGCGCAAGGTGCGCGCGTAGTGCAGGCCGAAGTCCTCTAGGTGATGCAGGTTCATGTCGGTTTGGCGGCTGACGATATCGAGCATCTTGTGCACCGAGGGCAGGGCGCCGCCGGGGAAGATGTAGCGCTGGATGAAGTCCACCGAGCGCTTGGCCTGCTCGTAGCGTTGGTCGCGGATGGTGATGGCCTGCAGCAGCATCAGGCCGTCGTCCTTGAGCAGGTGGCTGCATTTGTCGAAATAGGTGGGCAGGAAACGGTGGCCGACCGCTTCGATCATCTCGATCGACACCAGCTTGTCGTACTGGCCGGTGAGGTCGCGGTAGTCGCACAGCAACAGCGTGATGCGATCCTGCAGGCCCTGATCGCGGATGCGCTGCTCGGTGTAGGCGTACTGCTCGCGCGACAGGGTGGTGGTGGTCACCCGGCAGCCATAGTGGCTCGCCGCGTAGAGCGCCATGCTGCCCCAGCCCGTGCCGATTTCCAGCAGGTGATCCTCGGGCTTGAGCGCGAGCTTCTGGCATATGCGCTCCAGCTTGTGCAGCTGGGCATGCTCCAGGCTGGCGCCGTCATGGGGGAACATGGCCGCCGAGTACATCATGGTCGGGTCGAGGAACTGCTCGAACAGCTGGTTACCCAGGTCGTAGTGGGCGGCGATGTTCTTCTGCGAGCCTCTGCGGGTATTGCGGTTGAGCCAGTGCAGGCCCTTGAGCAGCGGACGGCCGAGCAGAGCCAGGCCGCGCTCCATGCCGTCGAGTACGTCCAGGTTGCTGACGAACACGCGCACCACGGCGGTCAGGTCCGGCGTGCGCCAGTAGCCGTGGATATAGGCTTCGCCGGCGCCGATCGAGCCATTGCCGGCCACCAGACCCCAGAGTGCCGGGTCGGTCACCTCGATTTCGCCGTGCAGGCTGCTGTGCGGATCGCCGAATACCCGGGTTTCGCCCTGGTCGATCAGCCGTAGCTGGCCATGGCGCAGTTGCTCCAATTGGCGCAACACGGCACTGCGCAGCAGCCCGGCGGCGAGGCCGCTGCTGGCCAGTAGAGACGATTTGTCGGTCAGGCTAGAGCTTTTCATCGGCGGACTCCTTGCGCAGAGGCATGGCCACGCGTTGCGTGCCCAGTGCCGGTTGATGAGTGAACAGCGGGATGCGTTTGAGCAGCAGGCGCAGGGCCTCCCAGTAGATGGCCAGCACGGTCTTGGCGGTCATCCAGGGAAAACTCAGCAGGTGGCGGTGCAGGGTGGCGCGGCTGAGCGGCTGGCGGCTCAGGCTGAGGGTGGCGTCGAACAGTTTGGCGCTGCCCTGCCAGTCCTCCATGTGAATGCCCAGGCGGGCAGCGGCCGGGCTGAAGGTCATGTGGTATTCCAGGTCGCGCGGCAGAAAGGGCGAGACATGAAAGGCCTTGGCCACGGCGACATGCTGGTGACCGTCGCCCTCGGCCGGCAGCACATAGTGATAACGCTCCAGCCAGGGGGTGTTGCTGACCTCGCAGAGAATCGCCTGCAGGCGTTCCTCGCGGTCGAAACAGTAGAAGAAGCTGGCCGGATTGAAGGCCAGCCCCCAGCTGCGGGGCTGGGTCAGCAGGCGCACCGGTCCGTCGATCAGACGGCCGAGGGCCTGGCTGACCTGCTGCTGCACCGCGCGCTTGAGCGACTGGCCGGCGCGGGTCTGCTCCGGCAGGAAGTCCGTCTCGCGGAAGGCGAAGGGCGCCAGACGGGCGCGACCGGCCAGTGGCGAGAGGCCGAGCACGGCATCCTGCTCGTCCAGATCGAGGTAGAGCAGGCCGATGCGGTACTCGAAGGCATGGGCGCGCGTGGCGAAGCGGCGGTGACGTATCTCGCCCTGATACAGCGCACTGTGCTGTACGCCGTTCACAGGCTGACTCCGAAGTGCCGCGCCACGCGCAGGGCGCTGACCACACCGTCCTCGTGGAAGCCGTTGGCCCAGTAGGCGCCGCAGAAATAGCTGTGCTGCCGGCCCTGCAGTTCCTCCCCGCGCAGCTGGGCGGCGCTGGCCGCCAGGCTGTACTGCGGGTGGGCATAGCTGAAGCGGGCGAGGATCTTGTCCGGGTCGATGGCGTCGGTCTGGTTGAGGCTGACGCAGAAGGTCTGCTCAGACTCGATGCCCTGCAGAATGTTCATGTTGTAGGTGACCGCCGCCGGTTGCCGGGTCGGTCCACCCAGGCGGTAGTTCCAGCTGGCCCAGGCCAGGCGCCGCTTGGGCAGCACGCGGGTATCGGTGTGCAGCACCACGTCATTGTCGGCATAGCGCAGGGCACCGAGGATTTCCGTTTCGCTGGCGCTGGGTTCGGCCAGCAGTTGCAGGGCCTGATCGCTGTGGCAGGCAAAGATCACCGCATCGAAACGCTCGCGGCCGGCCGGGCTTTCCAGAGTCACGCCCTGCTCGTCGCGTTCGACCCGGCTGACCGGGCAGTTGAGGCGGATGCGTTCGGCAAAGCCCTTGGTCAGCGGGGCCACGTAGGCGCTGGAGCCGCCCTCGATGACATACCACTGCGGGCGGTTGCTGACCGACAGCAGGCCGTGGTTCTTGAAGAAGCGCACGAAGAACTGCAGGGGGAAACCGAGCATGTCGGCCAGTGACATGGACCAGATCGCCGCACCCATCGGCACGATGTAATGCTCGATGAAGCGCTGGCCGTAGCCGTTCTGGCTGAGGTACTGGCCGAGGGTGGTGTCGGCGGCAATGCGGCCCTGCTCCAGATCGCTCAGGGCTTCCTTGTTGAAGCGCAGGATGTCGCGAATCATCCCCCAGAAGCGTGGCGACAGCAGGTTGCTGCGCTGGGCGAACAGGCTGTTGAGGTCATGCCCGTTGTATTCCACGCCCGTGTCCGGGTCGCTCACGGCAAAGCTCATTTCCGTCGGTTTGAAGCTGACGCCCAGTTGCTGCAGTAGCTGGATGAAGTTGGGGTAGGTCCAGTCGTTGAACACGATGAAGCCGGTATCCACCGCGTACTCGCGGCCATCCAGACGCACCGGCACCGTGTGGGTATGGCCGCCGATCCAGTCCTGCGCCTCGAATACGGTGATCTCGTGTTCGCGCTGCAACAGGTAGGCCGAGGTCAGGCCGGCAATGCCGCTGCCGATGATGGCGATTTTCATGGCTGTTCATCCTTGGGAGAAACTGGCGTGGGGGTGGCCGGGCGTGCCAGGCGTTTGCCGATGGCCAGTTGCAGGCGTCTGGGCAGGTGGGCGAGCAGCAGCAGACCGGCGATGAAGGGCGTGGGGAAAGCGATCTCCACCGGGCGTGCGGGCAGGCGCCGGGCGATATGCCGGGCGGCTTTGCTCACCGGCCAGCGCAGCGGCATGGGGAAGTCGTTCTGCGCCGTCAGCGGAGTGTCGACGAAGCCGGGGCTGATCAGGGTGACGTCGATGCCTTCGTGAGCCAGGTCGATGCGCAGGCTGTCCATCATGTAGCGCAGGCCGGCCTTGGAGGCACCGTAGGCCTCGGCGCGCGGCAGGGGGAAATAGGTCACCGAACTGCCCACCGCCACCAGTTGCGGCTGCTGGCCTGCGCGCAGCAACGGCAGGGCCGCTTCGATGCAGTAGGCCGCCGAAAGCAGGTTGGCACGCAACACGCGCTCGACCATGGCGGCCTGGAAGTCGGCCGCCTCGACGTATTCGCAGGTGCCGGCATTGAGGATGGCCATGTCCAGCGCGCCCCAGTGCAGGCGAATG
The DNA here is from genome assembly GCF_014207935.1 of Pseudomonas fluvialis. GTDB lineage: Bacteria > Pseudomonadota > Gammaproteobacteria > Pseudomonadales > Pseudomonadaceae > Aquipseudomonas > Aquipseudomonas fluvialis_A. The sequence goes on from NZ_JACHLL010000007.1 coordinate 82,293, forward strand.
CGCTCGCCGATGGCTTCGACCTGGCTGGCATCGCCGAGATCGCCGGGCGCCAGCAGCACCTGGCCAGGGAAGCGCTCGCTCAGCTGTTGCAGCGGCCCGCTGCGCCGGGCACTGAGGGCCAGGTGATGGCCGGCGCCGAGAAGTTCTTCGGCCAGGGCAAAGCCGATGCCGCTGCTGGCACCGGTCAGCCAGATACGCTGGCTGTCGGCGTTGGGGCGGGGTGCGTTCATACCAGTCTCCGTTTCAGCCAGCGGATCGCGCTGCCCAGCAGTGGCAGGTGCTCGTAGAGCAGGTTGCCGGCGTCGAAGTAGTCGCGGTGGCGGTAGACCTTGCCGTCGCTCCACTGCAGGTGACTGCAGCCATCAACGCGGATCAGCCCGCCGCCGGCCAGGCGCGGGTGGCGGTAGCTCATGGTCCAGCGCAGGTAGCCGCTGTTGTCGCCGGTCTGGTCGAAGGCGTGGAAGTCGAAGCGCAGCTCGCGCACGTTGGCGTAGAGCTCGCTGAAGTACTGACGCACGTTGGCCAGGCCGCTGATCTGGTGCAGCGGGTCATGGAATACCACGTCGCGGCTGTACAGCTCGTCCAGCTGGTGCAGGTTATCGGCGCCCAGTGCGGCAAAGTGCCGGGCAAAGTCACGCAGAAACTCAGACATGGGCGGGCTCCAGGTTCTTGAAGGCGGCCAGTGCGCGTTCGCGGCTCCTGCTCAGGTCGACCATGGGTCGTGGGTAGCCGGCCACGCCGAACAGCCCGTCGAGGGCGTCGGGGTTGTGGATGTCGTGCTTGTTCAGGCTAGCCAGTTCCGGCAGCCAGTGGCGCAGGAAGCGGCCCTCCGGATCGAACTTGGCCGACTGGCTGAGCGGATTGAAGATGCGGAAGTAGGGCGCGGCATCGGTGCCGGTGGAGGCGCTCCATTGCCAGCCGCCGTTGTTGGCCGCCAGATCGCCGTCGATCAGGTGGCGCATGAACCAGCGTTCGCCTTCGCGCCAGTCGATCAGCAGGTTCTTGGTGAGGAACATGGCCACGATCATGCGTAGGCGGTTGTGCATCCAGCCGGTATCGCGCAACTGGCGCATGGCGGCGTCGACAATCGGCAGGCCCGTGCGGCCCTCCTGCCAGGCGGCCAACTCGTCCGGGGCGTGGCGCCAGGCCAGGGCTTCGGTGTCGCGGCGGAAGGCGCGGCCCATGGAAACCCGTGGGTAGCCCACCAGAATGTGCTTGTAGAACTCGCGCCAGAGCAGTTCGCTGATCCAGCACACGGCGCCGGGATTGCCAGTGGCGAATTCGCCGCGGTTGATGGTCAGGGCCGCATGCAGGCACTGGCGCGGCGAGATGACGCCGGCGGCCAGGTAGGCCGAGAGCTGGCTGGTACCAGGAGTGGCGGGGAAGTCGCGCTGCTGGTCGTACCACTCCAGCTGTTCACCGGCAAAACGCTGCAGGCGCTGCAGGGCCTCGTCTTCACCGGCCGGCCAGAGCTGGCGCAGGGCCTCGCTGGGCGGTGCAAAGCCGGTCACCTCGCTGGGGATGGCGTCGCTGGTGATCGGCAGCGGCGCCTGCGCCGCCGGCAGTGGCCGGCAGGCGGGCAGGGCGGTGGCCAGTCGCTGGTAGCAGACCTTGCGGAACTGGCTGAACACCTGGAAGTAGCCACCACTCTGGGTCAGCACGCTGCCGGGAGCGAAGAACAACTGGTCGAGGTGGCTGTGCAGGGCCACACCTTGCTGCGCCAGATGCTCGCGGCAGGCCTGGTCGCGGCGGCTTTCGTGTACGCCGTATTCCTCGTTCACATGCACGGCGCGGACCTGCAGGTTCTGGCAGAGGTCGCCGAGCAGTGCCGGCACCTGTCGCCAGGTATCGGCGTGACGCACCAGCAGCGGCACGTTCAGGAGCGCCAGTTGCTGTTGCAGGGCGCTCAGGTTGCGCAGCCAGAAGTCCACCTTGCAGGCGGCGTCATCGTGGGCCAGCCACTGCTGCGGGGTTATCAGGTACAGCGCCACGGTCGGGCCGGCGGCCATGGCCGCGCACAGGGCCGTGTTGTCGTGGGCGCGCAGGTCGCTGCGCAGCCAGAGCAGTTGGGTCATTGCGCGGCTCCGGGCAGTAGTTGGTGTTCCTGCAGGCAGTGCAGGGCGTTGAGAGGCGTGACGGCCAGGCTCAGGCCGGGCATGTCATGCAGCTCGTCGTGGTGGATGCGCGCCGCCGGGCCCGCCAGCAGCAGCGGAATGGCGCTGGTGCTGGCCAGGCGTGGCAGCTGCTTGCGCAGCACGCTGCTGTCCAGGCTCTGGCTGGAGTAGAGCAACACGGCACGCGGCTTGAGCTGTTCCAGGGCCAGGCTCAGCTCACCCAGCGGCACCGGCCAGTCGAACACTTCCACCGGGCAGTCGGCGCTGGACGCCAGCCAGGCACTCAGCCACAGCCCGGCCTCCAGCGGCAGGCTGGAGAGGTTGAGCAGCAGCAGCGGTGCGCCGCTGTGCTGGCGGTTGTTGTGATACAGACGGGCGCCTAGCTTGCTGCGCAGCCAGGAGTGGAAGAACACCCACTCCAGCTGGCTGCCGAACTGGCCCTGCCAGCGCTGTTCCAGCTCACTCAGCAACGGCAGCAGCAGTTGTTCGCAGAGGGTGCGCGGCGGATACAGGGCCAGGTTGCGGTTGAACAGGTCGTCCAGCTGCCGCTCTGACAGCTGCAGCACGGCTTCGAGCAGTTGCTGGCGCTGCTCGCTCCACTGGCTGGCCTGGGGCTGCGGGGCGGTGCTGCGGCTGTTGAGCAGTTCATTGACCTGGCTGACCGCGACGCCCCGGTTGAGCCAGGTGAGGATGGCCTGGATGCGCGCCACATGTTCGCTGTTGTACAGACGATGACCCTTGGCTGTGCGGCCCGGCACGATCAGGCCGTAGCGACGCTCCCAGGCGCGCAGGGTGACGGCGTTGACGCCGGTCTGGCGGGCCACGTCGCGAATCGGCAGCCAGCCCTGATTCAGGGCTGCCTGGTAGTCGTCCGGTAGCTGGAAGGCTTCAGATGGCATTGCGCAGACTCAGCTCTTCCGGATGGGGCTGCAGGTAGGCCTGGCTGGCCACGTAGGAGTGCGGGTGGCGGCGGAAGTGGTGCTTGAGCAGCGTCATGGGCACCACCAGCGGGATGATGCCGTTGCGGTACTGGCCGATCAGTTGCTGCATCTCGGCCTTTTCCTCGCGGCTCAGGGCCGTCTTCAGGTAGCCGGACAGGTGCAGCAGCACATTGGAATGGGTGCGCCGGGTAGCGGTCTTCTTCAGAGCGGCCATCAGCAGACTGAAGTAGCGCGGGCCGATTTCTTCGGCGCTGTGCTGGCCGATGCTGCCGAGCAGGCGACCCAGCTCGCGGTACTGCTGCGGGTGGGTGGCCATCAACTGGTACTTGTAGCGCGAGTGGAAGTCGATGATGCCCTTGCGGGTCAAGCCGGCCTTGCACAGCTGTTGCCAGGCGGCATAGGCATAGACGCGGGTAAGGAAGTTCTCGCGCAGCACCGGATCGTTGAGGCGGCCATCTTCCTCTACCGGCAGGTCGGGGCGTGCCTGCATGAAGGCGCTGGCGTAGATGCCGCTGCCGCCGCCGTCGGCCGGGTAGCCGTTGGCCTGGTAGACCTTGACCCGCTCGACGCCGCAGGACGGCGACTTCTGCATGAAGATGTAGCCGCAGATATCGTCGTGCTCGGCCGCCATGCGCCGGCCATAGTCGGCCAGCGGTTCGGTCACATCCAGTTCACGCCGCACCGTGCCCAGCGCGCGCGGCTGCTGCGGGTCACCGACCAGACGGATCGGCTCGCGGGGGATGCCCAGGCCGATGGCCACTTCCGGGCACAGCGGGACGAACTCGAAGTGCTGGGCCAGGGTATGGCTGCACAGTCGCGACTCCTTGTGCCCGCCGTTGTAGCGGACTTCCTTGCCGAGCAGGCAGGCGCTGATGGCGATACGGATCCTGGGCAGGTGCGCGATGGTCATGGTGATAACCTCGATGATCTTGTACAGGAAGGGTTTTCTGTACAACTTGAGTTCATCATAGGTTTGTTGTTGTACAAGTCAATTGTTTTGTACAACAGCTTGTATCGATATGTGCCAGGCGGCCGGCCGGACCCCATGACGCATTACCCATGACGCATTACCCATGACCCATGGCAAGGCAATGGCGATTAGCGCCGCTCAGGGCTTGGCAGACGCGGCGGCGGGCCGTACATAGAAGGTCTGTGTTGTTGCCGAGCCTTTGCCATGCCTGCCACTCCGCCGAAATCCAGCGAGACTCAACCGGCGCCGCTCAAGCTGCGTCGGGTGGCCATCGATACCTACCGCGAGAACGTTGCCTATCTGCACCGCGACTGCGCGATCTACCGCGCCGAGGGTTTTCAGGCGCTGTCCAAGGTTGAGGTGCGCGCCAATGGCCGGCGCATCCTGGCCAGCCTCAATGTGGTGGACGATGGCTGCATCGTCGCTGTCGACGAGTTGGGGCTGTCCGAGGATGCTTTTGCCCTGCTCGGTGTGGCCGATGGTCACCCGGCGAGCATTTCCCAGGCCGAGCCGCCGGCTTCGATCCCGGCCCTGCACCGCAAGATTGCCGGTGAACGTCTGACCCGCGAGGATTTTCGCGGCATCGTGCGCGACATCGCCGAACACCGTTATTCGAAAATCGAGCTGACCGCTTTCGTGGTGGCCTGCAACCAGGGCGAGCTGGACCGTGAGGAGGTGTACTTCCTCAGCGATGCCATGGCCATGGTCGGGCGCCGCCTCGACTGGCACGAGCACCCGGTGGTGGACAAGCACTGCATCGGCGGTATTCCCGGCAACCGCACCTCGATGCTGGTGGTGCCGATCGCCGCTGCCCACGGCATGCTCTGTCCCAAGACCAGTTCGCGGGCCATCACCTCGCCGGCCGGTACCGCCGACACCATGGAGGTGCTGGCCAATGTCGAGATTCCCTTTGCCCGTCTGGAGGAAATTGTCCGCGAGCACCGCGGCTGCCTGGCCTGGGGCGGCACCAGCGATCTGTCACCGGCCGACGATGTGCTGATCTCGGTGGAGCGGCCGCTGTCGATCGACTCGCCGGGGCAGATGGTGGCCTCCATCCTGTCGAAGAAGGTGGCTGCCGGTTCCACCCACCTGCTGCTGGATATCCCGGTGGGGCCGACCGCCAAGGTGCGCTCGATGCCCGAGGCGCAGCGCCTGCGCAAACTGTTCGAGTTCGTCTCCGGGCGCATGGGGCTGGCCATCGACGTGCTGATCAGCGATGGCCGGCAGCCGGTGGGCAATGGCATCGGCCCGGTGCTGGAAGCGCGCGATGTGCTGCAGGTGCTGCAGAACGATCCGGCGGCGCCCCAGGACCTGCGGCAGAAGTCGCTGCGTCTGGCCGGGCGCATGCTCGAATTCGACCCGGATGTGCGTGGTGGCGATGGCTATGCGATTGCCCGCGACATCCTCGATTCCGGCCGCGCCCTGGCCAAGATGCACGCCATCATGCAGGCCCAGGGCCTGCGCAGCTTCGACTGGCGGCAACCGCCGCTGGCGCCGCTGTCCTTCGAGGTCTGTGCGCCGCAGGACGGTGTGGTGATCGGCATCGACAACCTGCAGCTGGCGCGCATCGCCCGTCTGGCCGGTGCGCCGAAGGTGCAGGGCGCCGGTGTCGACCTGCTGCACAAGCTGGGCGCCGCCGTCAGCCAGGGCCAGCCGCTGTACCGCGTGTATGCCGCTTACGCCGCTGATCTTGAGTTTGCCCGCCAGGCCTGCCTGCGCAGCAACGGGTTTACCCTGGGCCGCGCCGAGGAGCTGGCGCCGCTGTTTGTGGAGTGCTGATGAACACCCAAGTCTGGTATTTCGCCGATGAACGCGAGCCGGCCCTGCGCCTGGCCGAAGCGCTGGCTGTGAGTGCGGCCTGTATCGAGCGCCATCGTTTCCCTGATGACGAACTGCGTTTGCGCCTGCCTCTGAGAGAGGGGCAGCCGCTGCCGGCCCAGGTGGTGCTGTACCGCAGTCTGGACCGGCCCAACGACAAGCTGGTCGAGCTGCTGCTGGTCTCGGCCGAGGCGCGTCGGCTGGGCGTACAGCGCCTGCTGCTGGTGGCGCCGTATCTGGCCTATATGCGCCAGGACATTGCCTTCAACCCCGGCGAGGTGGTCAGCCAGACCATCGTCGGCCCGTTCATTGCGGCACATTACGATGGTCTGGTCACGGTCGATCCGCACCTGCACCGTATCGAGCGCCTGCAGCAGGCGGTGCCGCTGGGCGAGGCGGCGCTGACCCTGTCCGGTGCACCGATGCTGGCACGGCTGATTGCCGAGCGCCGAGAGCAGCCACTGCTGATCGGCCCGGATGCCGAGTCGCGGCAGTGGATTGAATCTGCTGCTGAGGTACATGGGTTCGATTACGGGGTATGCAGCAAGATTCGCTCGGGCGATCGGGAGGTTCAGATTCAACTGCCGGAACTGGACTTCAGCGGTCGCCGGGTCGTGCTGCTGGACGATGTGGCCAGCTCAGGGCGCACCTTGGCTGCTGCTGCCAAACTGCTGCTGGCTGCCGGAGCCGCTTCGGTGGATGTGGCGGTGACCCATGCGCTGTTTGCCGGCGATGCGCTGGCGGTGATCAAGGCCGCCGGGGTAGGGGAGGTGTGGAGTACCGACTGCATCGCTCACCCGAGCAATGCAATTGCCATGGCGCCCTTGCTGGCCGAGGCTCTGCAGCCTCTGCTGAACTGAATCAGGAGCATGATGGCATGTGGCCTGCATCGGGCTGCGAACATCCTAGAGATCAGGCTATGCTGGGGCAGATGACGGGCGTCGCCCGTCTACCGGCATGCAACAGGGTTGTTGATGATTCTCGAATTCGTCCAGGGTGCGGCCTTGCTGCTGGCCCTGTGTTACCTGCAAACGGTCAACGACCGCCTCTGGGGTGAACGACGGCTGCCGGCCCGCATCAGCTCCGGCGTACTGTTTGGCCTGACCTGTGTGGTCGGCATGCACCTGCCGGTAAAGCTGGAGTCCGGGCTGATCTTCGATGGTCGCACGGTCATCCTGAGCATGGCCGGCCTGTTCGGTGGGCCGCTGGTGGCGCTGATCGCCGGGCTGATGGCGGCCGGCTACCGCGCCTGGCTGGGCGGTGTCGGTAGCCTGGTTGGCATCGGCAATGTGATTCTGCCGGTGATACTGGGCCTGGCCTACCGCGCTCTGTACCGGCGTGGCCGGTTGCCGATCACGGCTCGGAACCTGTTGCTGTTTGCCGTGTTCTTGCATTCGCTGGAACTCTTGCTGCTGTCCTTTCTACCGGCCCCCCTGTTTGCCCGGATACTCGATGAGGTGGCACTGCCCTTGGTGTTGGTGCTGTCGCCGGCGCTGGTGCTGCTGGGCCTGCTGTTGCAGGATGTCGAGCGGCGCCGGCGCACCGAGCAGGATCTGCGGCGTAGCGAGGCGCGTCTGCGCAGTATCAGTGCGGCGATTCCCGACCTGCTGATGGTGATCGACGAGGATGGCCGTTATCTGGAGGTGATTTCCTCCAACCAACAGTTGCTCTATGCACCCAGCGAACAGGTGATCGGCAAACGGCTTCATGAGGTGTTGCCGCTGGGCGAGGCCGAGCGCTTTCTCCGTTTCATCCGCCAGACGCTGGCCAGCAGCGAGCCGCAGGTCATCGAGTACTCCATGCCGACCCTTGGCGGTGACAAGGTGTTCGAGGGGCGTGCTCAGCGCTTGGATGGACCTTTGGGCGAAAAGCGGGCTGTGGTTTTCCTAGCCCGCGACATCACCGAGCGGGCGCAGTTGGAGATGGAACGGCGGATTGCCGCCATCGCCTTCGATTCGGCGCAGGGCATGATCATCACCGACGCCAGCACCCGCATCCTGCGGGTCAACCAGGCTTTCAGCCTGATCACCGGTTATGCACCGGAGGAAGTGATTGGCCAGCCGACGCGCATGCTCAGTTCCGGTCAGCAGGGCACCGAGTTCTATCAGGGCATGTGGCAGAGCATCAACCAGCAGGGCTTCTGGGAAGGCGAGATCTGGAACCGGCGCAAGGGTGGCGAGGTGTTTCCCGAGTGGCTGACCATCAGCGCCGTGCGCGATGGCGGCGGACGGGTGGTCAACTACCTGGCGGCGCTCACCGACATCAGCGAGCGCAAGGCGGCCGAGGACAAGATCCGGCGCCTGGCCTTCTTCGATCCGCTGACCGGCCTGCCCAACCGCCGCCTGCTGCAGGACCGGCTGCAGCAGGCCCTGGCCGACAGCCAGCGCACGGCCCAGTACGGCGCGCTGATGTTCCTTGACCTGGACAACTTCAAGAACATCAACGACGTGCACGGCCACCAGGCCGGCGATCAGGTGCTGCGCGAGGCGGCAGAGCGGCTCAAGGCCTGTGTGCGCGGCAGCGATACGGTGGCGCGCCTGGGCGGCGACGAGTTCGTCATCATGCTCGAACACCTGGACCTGTCTTCCGAGGAGTCGGCGAGCCAGGTCGAGCAGGTCGGCCTGAAGATCCTGGCCGATCTGGACCGTCCCTATCTGCTCGATGGGCTGCCCTTGCGCAGTTCCGTGAGCATCGGCGTGGTGCTTTTCAGCGACGCGGGCGACAGCGTCGACGAGCTGATGAAACGCGCTGACTTGTCGATGTACGAGGCCAAGACGGCGGGCAAGAACACTCTGCGCTTCTTCGACCCGCAGATGCAGCGGGCCGTCAGCGAGCGCTTGCGCCTGGAGGAGTCGATCCGCCTGGGCCTGCAGGGCAACGAGTTCTGTTTCTTCATCCAGCCGCAATACGCCGAGGGTTGTGGCCTGCTCGGCGGCGAGGTGTTGGCGCGCTGGCAACATCCGCAGCGTGGGCTGCTGGCGCCTGCGGCCTTCATCCCCCTGGCCGAGCGCGCCGGTTTGGTAGAGGATCTGGACTTCTGCATGTTGCGCCAGGCCTGCGCGCAACTGGCTCGCTGGGCGCAGCAACCGGCGCTAGCCGAGCTGACGCTGGCGGTCAATCTCAGTGCCAGGCTGCTGTATCAGGAGAATTTCGTCCGCTCCCTGCAGGACCTGCTGAGTGCCAGCGGAGCCAATCCGCAGCGTCTCAAGCTGGAGCTCACCGAGTCCTTGCTGCTCGATGACATGGTCGAGGCCAGCGTGCGCATGACGCAGTTGCAGGCGCTGGGCATCCGCTTCTCCATCGACGACTTCGGTACCGGCTATTCGTCCATGGCCTATCTGCAGCAGTTGCCGCTGGATCAACTGAAGATCGACCAGTCCTTTGTCCAGGGTCTGCCGGAGGCTGCCAGCAGTCTGGCCATCGTTCGCGCCATCTGCGCCCTGGCCAGCAGCCTCAATCTGGAAGTGATTGCCGAAGGGGTGGAGAACGAGGCGCAGCGCCAGGCCTTGCTGGCCAATGGCTGCCGGCACTATCAGGGCTATCTGTTCGGACGGCCGCTGCCGTTGACGGAGTTCGAGGCGCTGGTTCTGGAGTCGCATCAGCCCTGAAAGCACAAGGCCCCGCAGTGCGGGGCCTTGTGGCTGAACCAGCCGGGTTCAGGTGCGGAAGCTGCCGACCAGCTGCTTGAGGCGGCTGGCCTGGGTGTCGAGGTCGGCGCAGGCTTCCAGGGTGGCGTGCAGGTTGCTCACGCCCTGCTGGTTCAGGTTGTTGATTTCGGTGATGTCCATGTTCAGCGAGTCGATCACGGCGGTCTGCTCCTCGGTGGCGGTGGCCACCGACTGGTTCATGCCGTCGATCTCGCCGATGCGCAGGGTCACGCTGCCCAGACGTTCGCCGGCGCGGTTGGCGATCTGCACGCTGTCCTCGCTGTAGCGTTGGCTGTCGGTCATGGTGCCGACGGCTTCACGTGCGCCGACCTGCAACTCCTCGATCATCTTCTGGATTTCCTGGGCCGACTCCTGGGTGCGGTGGGCCAGGTTGCGTACCTCGTCGGCAACCACAGCGAAGCCGCGTCCGGCTTCGCCGGCACGGGCCGCCTCGATGGCGGCGTTGAGGGCAAGCAGGTTGGTCTGCTCGGAAATGCCTTTGATCACTTCGAGGATCTGGCCGATGTTGACCGTCTTGCTGTTGAGCGTCTCGATGTTGCTGCACGAGGTGCGGATCTTGTTCGACAGGTCGTTCATCGCGGTGATGGTCTGTTCCACCACATGGCGGCCTTCCTCGGCCTGATGACGGGCGTCGGAGGCCTGGTGCGAGGCATCGGCGGCGTTGCGGGCGATCTCCTGGGCGGCGGCGCCGAGCTGGTTGATTGCCGCGGCCACGCTGTTGGTACGGCTGGCCTGTTCGTCGGAGTTGCTCATCGACGAGTTGGAGGCCTGCAGCACGCGCTTGGCCACATCGTTGACCTGGCTGGTGGCCGAGGCCACCTCGCTGATCGAGGCATGGATACGCTCGACGAAGCGGTTGAAGGCGCTGGCCAGGGAGCCGAACTCATCGTTGCTCAGCACGCTCAGTCGACGGGTCAGGTCGCCTTCGCCTTCGGCGATGTTGTGCATGGCGCGGCTGAGGCTGTGCAGTGGCCTCATCAGAATGCGGATGAGCATGCCGAGCAGGCCGATGATCACCGCCACGGCAATCAGCGTGGCGATCAGCGCCGAGGCGCGGAAACGGTCGAGCATGGTGTAGGCCTTGTCCTTGTCGATGGACAGGCCGACATACCACTTCACGGTGGGCAGGCCCTGCACCGGGGCAAAGGTGACGATGCGCTGGCTGTCGTGCTCCGCGGCTTCGCTGAGATCGCCGTCGATGCGCGGGGTGTTCTGCGGGAATAGGTCGCCGAGTTTCTGCATCACCCGTTCCTGGTCCGGGTGGACCAGGATGGTGCCGTCGGCGCTGACCAGGAAGGCATAGCCGGTGCCGCCGAAATCCAGGGCGTTGATGGTCTGCACCAGTGTCTGCAGGCTGAGGTCGCCACCCACCACGCCGGCGCCGCGCACGGGGCTGGCGATGGTGATGATCAGCTGTTTGGTGGAGGCATCCACATAGGGCTCGGTGAGGGTGGTCGAGCCGGCTTGCACGGCATCCTTGTACCAAGGGCGGGTGCGCGGATCGTAGTCGGCCGGCAGCTCGTCCTCCGGGCGCATGGTCATCTTGCCGTCTTCGGCACCCAGGTAGGTGAACATGAAGGTGGAGGTCAGGGCCGGTTGTTCCAGCAGTTTTTCCAGGCGCTCCTGGCTGTTGTCAGTGGCGATCGATTGCGCCACGCTCTCGACCAGCAGAATGCGCCCGGACAGCCAGCTCTGGATATTGCTGGCGGTCGTGGTGCCCATGTCCTTGAGGTAGCTTTCGAGGTCATCATGGATCACCTGGCGCTGCAGGCTGTCGTTGTACAGGGAGAACAGGGCGAAGGTGCTGATCACGATGGCCGAGGCGGCCAGCAGGATCTTGTGGCTGAACTTCAGGTTCTGGAACATGGCTGCTGATCTCTTATGGCTGGAGGCGCAGGCTTTTGTTGTGAGGGGCTCTGGCAGGAGCGGCACACAGGCTGTCGGCTTCTATTGAGTAAAGCTTTAACCCGAGGGATGGCAAATGAGTGCGAATGATCAACTGCTGCTGGGTGCGGCGAGCGACGGACAGCCGCTGGGGCAGCTGTTGCGCCTGGCCAACCGTCATGGTCTGGTGGCCGGTGCCACCGGTACGGGCAAGACGGTGACCCTGCAGCGCCTGGCAGAAGCCTTCAGCGACGCCGGCGTGGCGGTGTTTGCCGCCGACATCAAGGGGGATCTGTGCGGCCTGGCCGCCGCGGGCAATCCCCAGGGCAAGATCGCCGAGCGCATTGCCGGCATGCCCTGGCTGGGGCATCAGCCCAAGGCCTATCCGGTCACGCTGTGGGATGTCGCCGGGCAGTCCGGCCATCCGCTGCGCACCACGCTCAGTGAAATGGGCCCGCTGCTGCTCGGTGCCCTGCTGGAGCTGACCGACAGCCAGCAGGCGGCGCTCTATGCGGCGTTCAAGGTGGCCGACCGCGAAGGCCTGCTGCTGCTCGATCTGAAGGACCTCAAGGCGCTGCTCAATCACCTCAAAGAACACCCCGAGCTGCTCGGCGAGGACAGCGCGCTGTTTACCAGCACCTCGTCGCAGGCGCTGCTGCGCCGTCTGGCGACCCTTGAACAGCAGGGCGCGGAGGCCTTGTTCGGCGAACCGGCGCTGCAGCTGGAGGACATTCTGCGACCAACCGCCGATGGCCGCGGTGCCATCCATCTGCTCGATGCCAGCCGTCTGGTGCACGAGGCGCCCAAGGTCTATGCGACCTTTCTGCTGTGGCTGCTGGCCGAGCTGTTCGAGCAGCTGCCCGAGCGTGGCGATGCCGACAAGCCCTTGCTGGCGCTGTTCTTCGACGAGGCGCATCTGCTTTTTGCCGACACCCCCAAAGCGCTGCAGGAGCGGCTGGAACAGGTGGTGCGGCTGATCCGCTCGAAGGGCGTCGGCGTGTTCTTCGTCACCCAGTCGCCGGCCGACCTGCCGGATGCCGTCCTGGCCCAGCTTGGCCTGCGCATCCAGCATGGCTTGCGGGCCTTTACCGCCAAGGAGCAGAAGGCCCTGCGCGCGGTGGCCGACGGCTTCCGGCCCAATCCGGCCTTCGACAGCCTGACGGTGCTGACCGAGCTGGGCATCGGCGAGGCATTGGTCGGCACCCTGGAAGACAAGGGTACGCCTGCCATGGTGCAGCGCGTGGCGATTGCGCCGCCGCAGTCGCGCATTGGCCCGCTCAGTGAGTCCGAGCGCCAGGTGCTACTGCGCCAGTCAGCCTTGCTGGGGCGTTACGAGAAGCCGATTGATCGTGAGTCGGCCTATGAGCGCCTGACCGCCCGTGCTCAGCAGTCCGAGGCGACAGCGCCCTCGCCGGCCGAAACCGGCAGTGATCTGGGCAGCATGGCTGGCGAGCTCTTGGGCGGTTTTGCCGGGCAGGTGATGAAGACCGCCATGCGCCAGGCGGCCAACCAGATCGGCCGGCAACTGGTGCGCGGTGTGCTGGGCTCTCTGCTGGGCGGCAAACGGCGCTAGCCGACTGTCTGGCGACTGGCGCGGCGCGCAGCCTGGTCAATCCAGTGGATTGGCCTTGGCCTGCTGCTCTTTCCTGATCTTTTCCAGTTCCCGCTCGAACGCATGGTCGAGGAGGTTGGGGCGTTTGCGCCAGGGCTTCTTCTCAGGGTCCGGCTGAGCGGCGTAGGTGATCACTTCACCGCCGTAAACATCCTTGTAACGTGTGGCCTGACGCTCCAGTTCGGCGCGTAGTTGCTCTTTCGTCACAGTATTTTCCAGGAAGTTGTGTCGCATGGGGTCAGGACAGACCCGCTGTTGCACAGTTTGCCCCGTCTAGGTGACGGCTCGATTAAGCGGCGGTAGATCCGCGGTGCAGCTGTGCTGGGCTCTAGTATGGCGCCGGCCAAGCCCTGTAGCCAAGGGGGCGCGGTCATTCAGCCCGCTGATGGGCGCTATCCTGCCAGGGCGTGCCGTAGCCAGGGGGATGAGCGGAAGTGGAAAAAAGCAATTTTTGCGTCTGAAAAAGCGTCATTAATGGTATTGTTCGCGCCGGAAAATCCACGCCTCGGTTCACAAGACCAGATCCTTGCGTGATTGGCCTGTTGCAACGCTGCCCAAATGATCGTCAATCCGCTAGCTGAGCCAGAAGGCGCGCCTTCTCCCGCTCTTGACTCAGCGCTGGCGACAGAGGTGGTGCCGACAGGTCGGTGTGGTAGTGCCGCCTGGCTTGCGCGCAGAAACTCCGAAACTGCGTCGGTCCGGGTTGCATTTGATAACGCGCAGACACGCGCTAGGCCTCGGCCGTCGATTACCTGCGGCAGATCATGATTTTGGAGAAGCGTTAAAATGGCGCATGACGTGAACGAAGCAGTAGATGTGGTGCTGGTTGGGGCCGGCATCATGAGCGCAACACTCGGTGCTCTGCTCAAGGAGCTCGACCCCGGCATCAAGCTGGAACTGGTCGAACTGCTGGAATCGGGGGCGATTGAAAGCTCCAACCCGTGGAACAACGCGGGTACCGGCCATGCCGGTCTTTGTGAGCTGAACTACACCCCGGAAACCGCCGATGGCTCGATTGACACCAAGAAAGCCATCCACATCAACTGCATGTTCGAAGTGTCCAAGCAACTCTGGGCGCACCTGACCGAGCAGGGCACCTTCGGTTCTCCAAAAACCTTCATCAATCCGGTTCCGCACCTGTCCTATGTCAGTGGCGAGTCGGGCGTGGCTTACCTGAAAAAGCGTTTCGAAGCCCTGCGTGGCCACCACTGCTTCGAGTCCATGGACTTCAGCGAGGACAAGGCCACGCTGAACGATTGGATGCCGCTGATGATGCCGGGCCGTCAGGCCGACGAACGCATCGCCGCGACCCGTGTCGAGGGCGGCACCGACGTCAACTTCGGTGCGCTGACCAATCAGCTGATCGACCATCTCAAGACCAAGCCGGGCGTTTCCGTCCGCTACGCGCAGAAAGTCTATGGCCTCGACCGCCAGGGCAAGGGTTGGCGTGTCAAGGTCAAGGATCTGAAAACCGGCAATACCCGTGAGATCAGCACAGGTTTCGTCTTCCTCGGCGCCGGTGGCGGTGCATTGCCGCTGCTGCAGATGTCCGGCATCGAAGAAGGCAAGGGTTACGGCGGCTTCCCGGTCAGTGGCCAGTGGCTGCGTTGCGACAACCCTGAGGTGGTCGCCAAGCATCACGCCAAGGTCTACAGCCAGGCCGAAGTCGGCTCGCCGCCCATGTCCGTGCCGCACCTGGATGCGCGCATGGTCGATGGCAAGAAGTCCCTGCTGTTCGGACCCTATGCCGGCTTCACCACCAAGTTCCTGAAGAACGGCTCCTTCCTCGACCTGCCGCTGTCGGTACGCCCGGGCAACCTGCTGCCGATGCTGGCCGTGGCCCGCGACAACATGGACCTGACCCGCTACCTGATCAAGGAAGTGATGCAGTCCATGGAGCAGCGCCTGGATTCCCTGCGCAAGTTCTACCCGGAAGCCAAGGCCGAAGACTGGAGTCTGGAAGTGGCTGGCCAGCGCGTGCAGATCATCAAGAAGGATCCGAATACCGGCGGCAAGCTGGAGTTCGGTACTGAGATCGTCGCCGCCGCCGATGGCAGCATCGCCGCCCTGCTGGGCGCCTCGCCGGGCGCCTCGGTGTCGGTATCGGCGATGCTTGATCTGATCGAGCGCTGCTTTGCCGACAAGATCAAGTCGGCAGACTGGAGCGCGCGCCTGCAGGCCATCTTCAAGGCCGATGCCAAGGCCCTGGAAAACGATCCGGCGCTGTACCGCGAAGTCAGCACGGCGTCGAGCAAGGTGCTGCAGCTGGTCTAAGTGGCCGCACCAAAAAAAACCGCCCCACGGGGCGGTTTTTTTATGGGGTGAGCTCGCCAGCTGCTAAGTCTGTTTGATGATGCTATTCGCTCGATGCCACTCGACAACCCAGGTTGACTGCGGCCACCGTACAGGGCAAATACCGCTGGGTGATGCGCGCATAGCTGCCGTCTGCCACCACCGCTGCCAGTGCCGCGTTGAATTGCTCCACAAACTCCGGCTGCAGTGATTTGCGGCTGAAAGCCACGACCGCCGGCTCCTCAGACACCACCAGCGGACTGCGGACAATCCGCTGGTTCAGGCCAAGCTGCTGCAACTCCATCAGTCCGGTCACTTCGTCTGCGATCAGGCCATCCAGGCGACCGGCGCTGAGCATCTGCCAGGCCCCCTTGCGATCACTGACCGGCAAGGTCCTCGCCTTGAAATCGGCCTGCTTGATCAGCTCGGCATATTCGCGGCTATACGTCACGTCGATCTGAATGCCCAGGCGAAAGTTGCTGTGGCTGATCTGTCCAAGCGAGTTAAATGCAAAACGCCTGGCAGCATCACGGCTCATGAACAGCACGTTGGGGGAGCGGTGGATGGGTTGTGAGAAGTAGGCAAAGGTTTCGCGTTCAGGCGTGATCAAAGCCCCCGGCAATATGTCCAGGCTGCCTTTCTTCAGGTTGTGCAGGCCGCGTGCCCACGGCAGCTCGACGAAGCGCGGTTTACAGCCCATACGTCCCAGAACCTCACGCATCAGGTCAGAGGTAGCGCCGCGTACCTGCTGTGTGGCATCAGGTATGTCGTAAGGCGGGTCGTTGGCCCAGCGCACGGTTTTCTCACAGGCCTGGCTTACCTCGACGGCGCTGGCAAGCAGTAACAGGTACAGCAGCAATGTTCGTGACTGAGGCATCGGCATCTCGGTTTCAGGTCAGGGGTGGGGCGGCTCTGGCGCGGACTCTGCGTGTTCTTTAGCCGGTTCCCCTTGTTGCTGTGTTCAGTCTAGCCTAGGGCCGAATATCGGGAGCTGGGGTCAGCGGAACTGCCTGCTCATGGGCAGCCTGCAGCTGGCGGGCGATGGCGCGCTGGAATGCCGGTCTGTCCTGCAGGCGACTCCAGTAGGCCTGAATGCGCGGCGTGAACTGTTCAGCGAGGCCCAGATGCTCCGCCAACAGCAGGGCGTAGCCAACGGCGACATCGGCGGCGGTGAAGCGCATTGCGCAGAGGAAATCTGCCGTGGCCAAGGTGCTTTCGACCGCGCGCAGGCGGGCCAGGAACCAGCGTTCATAATCCTCGGCCACCTGGGGCTGAAGTCGCTCGCCTATCTCGAAGTGGCGGTAGCGCAGCACCAGTGTCTGCGGAAAGGTCAGCGTCGCATCGCTCATGTGCAGCCAGTTCAGATAAGCCCCGAAATGCGCCTCATCGACGGTGACATCCAGTTCTCCGGGGCTGTGCCGGGCGGCAAGGTATTGGCAAATGGCCGCCGACTCGGTCAGGCGTACGTGCCCGTCGACCAGCAGCGGCACCGTGCCCAGTGGGTTTTCTTCCAGGTAGTGACGGGCCACGGCGCGAGGCGGAAAGGGCCACATGCGTAGTTCATAGGGCAGGCCCAGCTCTTCAAGCAGCCACAGGGGGCGAAAGGATCTGGCGCTGACGCAATGATGCAGGGTGATCATGGGGCGTTCATCGTGGGGTGGGCAGGCGCACAGATTATGGCGCTTGTGGGGCGAGAGCCAGGGCTGATGGGCAAAGGCGTTTAGCGGCGTTCTACGATATGCCCTGTCTGTGTCTCGAAGGCCAGATTTCGGCACTTCTTCGACACCAGCAAGCAGCAGAAACGAAAAAGCCCTGCATGAGCAGGGCTTTAACGCTTTGATTCTGGAGCGGGCGAAGGGAATCGAACCCTCGTCATGAGCTTGGGAAGCTCAGGTAATGCCATTATACGACGCCCGCTTGGACGGCCGTCTTTGTACCAGAATCGGCCTTGGCCGGGAAGCAGGCGGCTGAAATTCCTGGGCATTCTCAGAATGCGGCGACTTCCTCGTCGCTCAGCACTCGGTAGTTCCCCACCGGCAGGTCGCCCAGTTCCAAGGGACCGATGCGCTCGCGGTGCAGGCCGATGACCTTGTTCTGGAAGTGGCCGAACATGCGCTTGACCTGGTGGTAGCGCCCCTCGTGCAGTGTCAGACGTGCGCTGTGACTGCCGAGGATTTCCAGCTCGGCGGGCAGGGTGGTGAGGTCTTCATAGGCGAAGTACAGGCCGCGGGCGAACACCTCGATGTACTCGGTGCTGATCGGCTGCTCGGTCTGCACCCGGTAGACCTTGGGCTGCTTGCTGCCGGGCAGGGTCAGGCGCCTGGTCCACAGGCCGTCGTTGCTGATCAGCAACAGGCCGCTGGTGTTGAGGTCCAGGCGGCCGGCCAGGTGCAGGTCATCCTTGTCCGGCTCGTCGAGCAGGTCGAGCACTGTGCGGTGCTCGGGATGGCAGGTGGCGCTGACCACGCCTACCGGCTTGTGCAGCATAAAGTAGCGTGCCGCCTTGCCAGCCTGCAGCAGCTCATCATCCAGTTGTACCCGGCTGAATTCGCGTACCTCGGCCTGGGCGTCGCGGCACTCCTGGCCATCCAGGCGTATCCGGCCCTGGCTGATCAACTGGCGGGCGTCCTGACGGTTGAAGCGCGGCAGATTGCTGAGGAAACGATCAAGACGCATCTACAGCCTGACTGGCCAGTTGTGCGCAGGCCGGGCACAGGCAGGCCTGCTGGCGTGCCTCGACGGGAATGCGTGCCAGTGCGTCGGCACTGATCGGCGCGCTGAAGCACCAGCAGGGCAGCGTGGCGGTGGCCGGGTTGGCCAGGGTGCACTGGTTTGCCGACCCGCACAGCGGACAACGCTGCGGGTCGACGGGCGTATCAGTCATGCCGGGGCTCCAGCTGCACATCCTGCACCCAGGGTTCCAGGCGCTGGCCGAAGGCCAGCTCCACCTGATAGTGGGCGCGCTGTTGCTCGGGTTGGGCATATTCGGCGCGCAGGGCGTCGCGGCTGGCCAGTGGCAGGTACAGATCGCCCACGCGCAGTTCACTGATATGGCCGCGCACGTACCAGCGTTTGTCCTGCTGGTTGAGGCTGGCGCTGATGCGGGCCGGCACGATGACATAGCGCTGGCGGTCGGGATAACGCTGGCGCAGGCTGGCGCGGTCGAGACCGGCGGCCACCGCATAGAGGCGACTGTCCTGCTCGCGGGCGTGTTGCAGTTGCTGCTCAAGGTCCTTGATGCGCTCGGCGGCGGCCTGCTTGCTGCGGGCTTCGGCCAGCTCGGCGGTGGCACGGGCCAGCTCGCGCTGGTAGGTCGGGCCATCGAATTCCAGTACCACAAGGGCATTGCGCTCCTGCAGGCGCCAGCGGGCGTAGTGTTCCTGGCCGTCTTCTGGCAGCTCATCGAAACCCAGCTCCAGCAGGGCATCGCGCTGCAGCCAGTCGGGACCGCGCCAGTCGTTGGCGCGGCGCTGTTCCTGTTGCCAGTCCAGGCGCAGGGCCAGGTTGGAGTTTTCCTGTGGGCCGAATTCGCGCCAGGCGAATGGCAGCTCCCGCTCGGACAGGCGCAGCTGGCTGTCCGGCGTACCGCTGCGGTTCCACGCCACGCCAGTCAGGCTCAGGGCATTGCTGATCACGATCAGGCCGGCGGCGGCCAGCAGCAGGCGGGCCGGCTTCATGGCTGCACCTCCACGGCGAGGCTGCGGCGCAGGCGGCGCATCACCAGCAGTACCAGGATGGCCAGCAGGCCGAGGAGGAAGAAGAACAGGTACTTGGGCAGGTAGTCCCACCACCAGTCGAACACCTTGCAGAACAGGGCGATGACGAACAGCAGCGTGCCGCCGTTGATCAGCTCGGCCTGTTGGCGGCGAATGCCGATGTAAATGGCCAGCGCCGGTACGGCGAAACCTAGCAACTGGTAGATGCCCTCGATCAAATCCGGGTCCAGGCGCAGGTAGCTGCCTTCCCCCCAGTAGCCGAGGATCAACATTGGCAGCAGCAGGCAGACCAGACCGAGCATCCGGTACATCGCGGCAAAACCGGCGAAGCGGCGCTGCACGGCCAGTTCGGCGCTGGCCAGCATGAGCAGGGCCGGCAGCAGGAAGTTCTCCGGGCGTTCGATGCAGGCCAGCCAGTCGAGGCCGTCCCAGCTGTGCAGGCGGCTGGCGCAGAAGGCCGTGGCACTGAGCAGGCCCAATCCGAGCAGCAGGCGCAGCTCACAGGCATAGGCCAGCAGCAGGGCCAGCGCGGCCCAGGCCAGCAGGGCCTGATCGGTGGGGGTGATATTGAATATCTGACCGAGCATGACCAGGTTGAGGACAAAGGCGGTGAAGGTCAGCAGCGCCGCCAGCTTGCTGAAGTAGCCGCTGTCATCCAGGCGTTGCAGGGCTGCGGTGAGCAGCAGGCCGACCAGCGGCGCGGCGATCAGGATGGCGACCTGGCTGGTGCTGCCGAACAGGCCCCAGAAGCGGTAGAACAGAAAGAACAGGCTGGCGGCCAGGGCCAGGGCGCCGAGCAGCGAGGCGATACGCATGCCCAGCGAGAGCTGATGCGCCTGGCGGCTGTGATCGATGTCGAAGCGGCTGGCCAGCTCGCCGAGCAGGTGCTGATGGTAGCCCTGCACCTGGGCCTGCTGATCGGCCGCCAGTTGCAGCACGCCCTCGCGTTGCAGGCAGTCCAGCTCGGCGCGGAACTGGGCGATGCGGTCGCTGCGCTGCTGGGCCTGCGCGCGGTTGTCGATGGTCATGGTGACGTCCCTGTTTTCAGGCGCTGGCGCCTGGCTCGCTGGCAATCCGGTTGCGGCCACTCTGCTTGGCACGGTAAAGCGCGCGGTCGGCGCGGGCGATCAGGCCATCCAGGCCTTCGCCGCCGGTGAGGTTGGTCAGGCCGATGCTGATGGTGACCTTGAGCGCCTTGTCTTCCCAGAAGAAGTGCTGCTGCTCCAGCTGGACGCGCAGTTTTTCCGCAAGTTGCCGGGCAGTATCCAGAGGGGTGTTCTTGAACAGCACGATGAACTCTTCTCCGCCCCAGCGGCAGACGATGTCCGAACGGCGCAGGGAGGCCCGCAGCTGGTTGGCGAAGCCCTTGAGCACCACGTCACCGGCCATGTGGCCGTGGGTGTCGTTGAGGGTCTTGAAGTGGTCGAGGTCGATGACGATGGCGCTGAGCGGCTGCTGCTCGCGGCGGGCCTCCTCGATGGCCTGCCCGGCGAGCATCTCGAAGCCGCGGCGGTTGGGCAGTTCGGTGAGCTGGTCAGTGGCCGCCAGGCGTTCGATGCGCAGCTGGTAGCGGCGAATGAGCAGGCTGAACAGGGTCATCACGACGGCGGTGACCAGCAGACACATCAGCACGCTGAGCCACAGCGACTGGCGGATTTCGGCGGTCTGCCCGCCATCGTGCTTGGTGACGAACAGGTAGTTCTTCAGCTCGGGGATGTAGCGCACATTGACGAAGTAACGGTGGCCTTCGTACTCGTATTCGTAGCTGCCGTCCTGCAACTTGGGCATCTGCGCGAGCAGGCCGTCGAGGCCCTCGATATCGGCAATTGCCTTGCCGGCACGGTTGCCGAACGGCCCGCCTGCCTCGCCTGTCAGGCTGATCACGCCACGCTGGTTGACCAGATAGACGGTGCGGTCGAAGCGCTTCTGGTAGGTGTCGATCAGCTTGACCACGCTTTCCACGGACAGGCCGACGCCGGTGACGCCAAGAAAATGCTGTGCCTCGTCGAGTACCCGGTAGTTGATGAAGATGGCCATGCTGTCCTGGTTGGCCATGTCGATGTCGACATTGATCTCGTAGGGCTCATTCAGCTCGCGGACGCGGAAGTACCAGGCATCCCGTGGTTCATCCTGGGCCACCTGCTTGAGGACGCCGCGGCTCTGGAAGTAGGTGCGGGTCTTCTCCGAAATGAAGAAGCTGGTGAAGGCGTTGTGGCGGTTCTGTACCTCGCGCAGGTAGCGGGTGATCTGCCCGACGTCCTGCTCTCCGTGCTTGATCCAGTCGTGCAGGAAGGTGTCGTTGGCCATCATCGAGGCGATCAGCACCGGGCGCACCAGATCGCGCTGGATCTCCGAGTAGACGTTGTCCGAGGTCAGCGGCAGTTCGGTGCTGAGGATGCTGCTGCGTACCGCCTTCAGCGAGGTGTAGTAGCTGAACAGGGTGGTGGTGAGAAATCCGCCCAGCAGCAGGAACAGCAACAGCAGGCGCAGTGGCACAAGGGTCCTATGGCGGCGGCTGGTCAGCGGCATGCAGAGCGCTCCAAGGCTCGATAGACATGCCCTAGTGTGGCAGAGGCCGGCGCCGCCAGCGAGTGCGGCGCCGTGCCGCGTGTTTCAGCGGCTGGCCAGCCAGGCGCGCCAGCCGCCAAAGGCGGTGATGTCGCTGGCGCCTGCGAGCCCATAACCCTCGCAGATAAAGCCGGTTTCCCAGCTGCCATCGGCCAGCTGCACCTTGCCCAGCCCCAGGGGCGCCGGGATGCCGGTGAGGAAGGAGCCCAGTTCACTGCTCGGCAGCTCCCAGACTTCCACGGCAATGGCCGCGCCACCCTCGGCGACCCGAACCATCCCGGGGCGCTGCACCGGGCCCCCGGCCAGGGCGTACAGCCGGTAGTCCGGCGAGCTCTGCGTGGCCTCAAGCAGACGGCCGCCGCGTTGCCTGAGCTGCCAGTTGAGCTGCAGGCCATCGAGGTGCGCGCCGCACACCACCACGCGGGCGCTGTCGTGGCGGGCGAGGGTGGCCGGGGCAGGCGACTCCAATGTGCGTTCACCGGACAGAGGAAGGCCATGCTGGCGCTGCAGGGCATCGGCCAGACCAAGCAGGTACTGGTCGGTGAAGGCACGACCGAACAGGGTCACGCCCCACGGCAGGCCGTTTTGCATGAAGCCGGCTGGCACCGCCACGGCGGCATAGTCGAGCATGTTCATGAAGTTGGTGTAGTAGCCCAGGTCCGAATTGCGCTTGACCGGTTCGGCGTGCAGCTCGTCCAGGGTCACCGGGCGTGGATAGGCCGGGGTCAGCACACAGTCCAGATCGGCGATGATGCGGTCGCAGATCGCCTTGAGTGCCTGCAGGCGGTACTGGGCGCGGAAGGTATCGACGCCACTGACGGCGGGCGCTTTCTCCAGCACGGCCTTGATCACCGGCAGTACGGCATCCGGCTGCTCTTCGATCAGCTTGCCGGCGACGCTGTAGCGCTCGGCCACCCAGGGGCCCTCGTAGAGCAGACGCGCCGCTTCGAGGAAGGGCGCGAAGTCGATTTCCACTGCTTCGCCACCCAGGGCTTTCAACTGCTCGATTGCCTGCGCGAACAGCGCCGGGCTTTCCGGGCAACCGAGGAACTCCAGCTGCGCTGGCACGCCGAAGCGAAAGCCAGCGCGCGGCTTGCCGAAGGCGCTGGCATCGTTCCACAGCGGGTTGGCGCGGCTGTATTCGTCGCGCGCATCCAGTTTGGCGGTCAGCGCCAGCAACTGGCTGGCCTCAAGGGCGGTGGTGGTGAGGTAGGTCACGCAGTCCAGCGTGCGGCAGGCCGGCACCACGCCGGCGGTCGATATCAGCCCCTTGCTGGCCTTGAGGCCGATCAGGTTGTTCAGCGCCGCCGGCACCCGGCCGCTGCCTGCGGTGTCGGTGCCCAAGGCAAAGCTGGCCACGCCCAGCGCCACGGTCAGGGCGGAGCCCGCGCTGGAGCCGCCGGACGGGTAATCCGGATGCACGCTGTTGCGGCATTCACCGTAGGGCGAGCGGGTGCCGTTCAGGCCGGTGGCGAACTGGTCAAGGTTGGTCTTGCCCAGTGGCACGGCGCCGAGGGCGATCAGTTGCTGGACAACGCTTGCGCTCTCTCCGGGGATATAGGCGAAGGCCGGGCAGGCCGCGGTGGTCGGGATGCCGGCCAGGTCGATATTGTCCTTGATGGCGAAGGGCACGCCGTACAGTGGCAGCTCGGCCGGTGACTTGGCGTCCAGCGCGGCCAGGTAGGGCTCCAGCTCTGCCTGGCTGAGCAGGTGGATAAACAGGTTGAACTCGGGATTCAGCGCGGCGGCGCGTTCGCGCAGTTCGCCGATCAGCTGGCGCGGGCTCAGGCTGCCGCTGGTGTAGGCGGCTTTCAGGGCGCCGAGGCGCAAATCATGGGCAAAGGCGGGCATCAGGCTTCCTCCAGAACAACAACACGCTGACCGGCGCGCACCGGGGAACCGGGCTGCACGCGAACTTCACGCACCACGCCGTCGCGCGGGGCGGTGAGGGGGATTTCCATCTTCATCGACTCGAGGATCACCAGCACATCGCCGGCTTTCACCGTGCTGCCGGTCTCCACCTGCACCTGCCAGAGGTTGCCGGCGATGTGGCTGTCGATGCCATGCTGGCCGGCACCGAGCGGGGCGTCCTCGCCCACATCCGGGCCGACTTCCTCGACCTCGAAATGCGCCTGGCCGGAGTCGATCCAGCGTTGGCGTTCGGCGGCAAACGCCGCACGCTGTTGGCTGCGGAAGGCGTCGATGCCCGCGGCTTCCTGGCTCAGGAAGTCCTGATAGTCGGCCAGGGCCAGTTCGCTGTCCTCGATGCGCAGTTCATAGCGGCCCAGCGGGAAGTCGCGGCGGATCTGCAGCAGCTCCTCGGCCGAGACCGGGTAGAAGCGGATCTGGTCGAAGAAGCGCAGCAGCCAGGGCTTGCCGTTGAACGCGGCCACTTCGCGGTAGCGGTTCCACATCTGCAGGGTACGGCCGACGAACTGGTAGCCGCCGGGGCCTTCCATGCCGTACACGCACATGTAGGCGCCGCCGATGCCCACCGAGTTCTCGGCAGTCCAGGTGCGCGCCGGGTTGTACTTGGTGGTGACCAGGCGGTGGCGCGGGTCCAGCGGGGTGGCCACCGGCGCGCCGAGGTAGACGTCGCCCAGGCCCATTACCAGGTAGCTGGCATCGAACACCGTACGGTAGACCTCATCCAGGTTGGGCAGGTCGTTGATGCGGCGGATGAATTCCAGGTTGCTCGGGCACCAGGGCGCGTCCTTGCGCACCGTGGTCATGTATTTCTCGATGGCCAGTTGGCAGGCCGGGTCGTCCCAGGACAGCGGCAGGTAGACGATGCGCGACGGCACGCGCAGGTCGGTGGCGTTGCACACCGCATCCCACTCGCCGATCACCGCAGCGAGCAATCTGGCTAGCGACAGGGTTTCCGGCTGGTAGTGCACCTGCAGGGAGCGGATGCCGGGCGTCAGATCAATCACACCATCGAGGTTCTTCGCCTCCAGTGCCTGCATCAGCGCATGGCCGCGGAAGCGCAGGACGAGGTCCAGTTCCGGCTGGCCGATTTCCAGCAGCAGGTGGGTGTCGCCGGAGAGGCGGGCTACCAGGCGCTTGTCGAGGCTGCCGATGTCCAGCACCACTGGCGGCTCCAGCGGGATCGGCTGCCAGTCGACGGGCACGGCCTGCAGTCCGGCAACTTCTGCATGGCGGGCCCTGGCCAGCTGGCGGGCGGTGTCGATATTCACCGGCACGAAGCGCAGCTTGTCGCCGGCCTTGAGCTGGCCGAGCTGCCATAGGTCGGCCTCGATGATGGTTACCGGGCAGACGAAGCCGCCTAGGCTCGGGCCATCAGGTCCAAGAATGACAGGCATATCGCCGGTGAAGTCCACCGCGCCGATGGCGTAGGGGTTGTCGTGGATATTCGACGGATGCAGGCCGGCTTCGCCGCCGCTGTCGCGCACCCACTCCGGTTTCGGGCCGATCAGGCGCACGCCGGTGCGGCTGGAGTTGAAGTGCACTTCCCAGTCGGTGGCGAGGAAGGTGTCGATATAGGCCGGGGTGAAGTATTCCGGCGCGCCGTGCGGGCCGTAGATCACCCGCAGTTCACGTACGGCGGGCAGGGCAGTACAGAGTGCGGCGGGCAACTGTGCGCCGTTGCTCGTATCGCCGAGAGGCGGAATATGCAGCACATCGCCGGCACGCAGAGCGCGGCCGCCGTGGCCGCCGAACTGGCCGAGGGTAAAGGTACTTTTGCTGCCCAGGTATTCCGGTACCTGCAGGCCGCCGCGCAGGGTGAGATAGGCGCGTGCGCCGCTGCCGTCGATGGTGCCGAGGCTCAGGGTGCTGCCGGCCTTGATCAGCAGCGCGGTGTTTATCGGCTGCGCCACACCGTCCAGCGTCACCGGGATATCGGCGCCGGTCACCGCCACCACCGCCTCGGTGTTGAAGCGCAGCAGCGGGCCGCTCATGGTGATTTCCAGGCCGGCGGCGCCTTCGTCATTGCCCAGCAGGCGGTTGCCCAGGCGCAGGGCACGGTCGTCCATCGGCCCGGAGGGCGGTACGCCGACAGCCCAGTAGCCGAGGCGGCCGGGGAAGTCCTGCACTGTGGTCTGGGTGCCGGCAGACAGCACTTCGAAGGTGCTGGCGCGGTAGGCCAGGCCTTCCAGGCAGCGGGTCCAGGGATTGCCTTCGGCGAAGGGCGCGTCACTGATGATCTGACGCAGGTACTGGCGGTTGGTTTCCGCGCCGTACAGCAGGGTATCGGCCAGGGCCTGGCTGAGGGCGGCGCTGGCCTGCTCGCGAGTCGGCGCCCAGGTGATGAGCTTGGCGATCATTGGGTCGAAGTAGGGCGGAATCTCGCAGCCGGCTTCGACCCAGGTATCGATGCGCAAAGCTTTGCCATCGGCTTCGGGGAAGCTGACGGCGGTGAGCAGGCCGGGGCAGGGCTGGAAGTCGCGGCCCGGGTCTTCGGCATACAGGCGCGCCTGGATGGCGTGGCCGCTGGGTTTCAGTTCTTGCGCCAGTTCGCTCAGCGGCGGCAGATCGCCGGCCGCCAGCTCGATCATCCAGCGCACCAGGTCGACGCCCCACACCTGCTCGGTGACGCCATGCTCGACCTGCAGGCGGGTGTTCACTTCGAGGAAGTAGAAGCGCTCGGCCTCGCTGTCGTAGACGAACTCCACGGTGCCGGCGCTGCGGTAATTCACGGCCTTGGCCAGCTTGATCGCCGCCGCGCAGAGCTCCTCGGCCATGCCGGCCGGCAGGTTGGGTGCCGGGGTTTCTTCCAGCACCTTCTGGTTGCGCCGCTGCACCGAGCAGTCGCGTACGCCGAGGGCGAGGACATCACCCTGGCCGTCGCCAAATACCTGCACTTCCAGATGGCGGGCGCGCTGGATGTACTTCTCGATGAACACGCCGCTGTCGCTGAAGTTGTTCTGGCCCAGGCGCTTGACCGCCTCGAAGGCATCCGAGAGTTCTTCCGCGCTGCGGCACACGCGCATGCCGATGCCGCCACCGCCGGCGGTGCTTTTCAGCATCACCGGGTAGCCGACCGCTTCACCGGCCCTGAGCGCGGCGTCGAGGTTTTCCAGCAGCTCGGTGCCTTCCAGCATCGGCACGCCGTGCTGCTTGGCCAACGCGCGGGCGGTGTGCTTGAGGCCGAAAACGCGCAATTGTTCTGGAGTGGGGCCGACAAAGGCGATACCGGCAGCCTCGCAGGCTTCGGCGAAGGCGGCGTTTTCGGAGAGGAAGCCGTAGCCGGGGTGGATGGCTTTGGCGCCGCTGCGCCTGGCGATCTCCAGAATCTTGTCGACCACCAGATAGGTAGTGGCCGCCGGGCCTTCGCCCAGGCTATGGGCCTCATCGGCCTGCTGCAGATGCAGGCTGGCGACGTCGGCTTCGGAGTAAACGGCCACGCCCTTTACGTCGAGCTGGTGCAGGGTGCGCAGGATGCGGCAGGCAATGGCGCCGCGGTTGGCGATCAGGAGTTTGTCGAACATTCGAGGAGTCCTCGAAGGAGGCGGGTCGTCCCGCCGGTATTCGGTCTGCACCACGGTCGTCCGGGGTGTGAATGCTTTGCTCCCTCTCCCCGTTGGGGAGAGGGTTGGGGTGAGGAAACG
This sequence comes from Pseudomonas fluvialis, assembly GCF_014207935.1. GTDB lineage: Bacteria > Pseudomonadota > Gammaproteobacteria > Pseudomonadales > Pseudomonadaceae > Aquipseudomonas > Aquipseudomonas fluvialis_A. Next base: position 109,446 of record NZ_JACHLL010000007.1, read on the forward strand.
AGGTTAAAGCCCCTCACCCCCGCCCTTTCCCAGAGGGAGAGGGGGTTGTCCGAGTGATCTCACTCCCATACCAGCACCTCGGCTGGAGTCGGGTTGTAGGCGTTGCAGGGGTTGTTCAGCTGCGGGCAGTTGGAGATCAGCACGATCACGTCCATGTGCGCCTTGAGCTCCACGTACTTGCCCGGGGCCGAGAGGCCATCCTCGAAGGTCAGGCCGCCTTCCGGGGTGACCGGCACATTCATGAAAAAGTTGATGTTGGCGCCGAGGTCGCGCTTGCTCAGCCGGCCGTCGTGCAGCGCGCCGCGCAGGAAGTTGTCGCGGCAGCTGTGCATGTAGCGCTTTTCCAGGGCATAGCGGACGGTGTTGCTCTCCTGGGCGCAGGCGCCGCCGAGGGTGTCGTGGCGGCCGCAGGTGTCGGCGGTGATGGTCAGCAGCGGGTTGCCGAGGTTGGACCAGAGCACGGTGCCGGTGGTCAGGTACACGCTGTTCTGCTTGCGCAGGGTGCGCTGCGGGTCGTAGCGCTCGCGCGGGTTCTTTGCGCTGAAGAACAGGGTGTCGACGGCCTGGTTGCCTTCCAGGTCGAGTAGGCGCAGGGTCTGCCCGGCCTTGACCTCGAACAGGTATGGCTCGCCGGCCGGGATCACATGGCGGAACACGGCGGCCTCGGGATGCAGGGTGCTTTCGATCAGGCTCATGGCGCCGCTCCTTACAGGTAAAGCCGTTCGGTATTGTGGAAGCCGCGGCCGTTTTCCGGACGCGAGGTGCGGCAGAGCACGCTGATGCCATCGCTCTGCACCTGCTGCCAGCTGAGCTGCACTGGCTTGGGCGCGTACTGCGGATTCGGGTCCATCGGGTGTTCCAGGGCGGTGAGCACCACCAGGGTGTCCATCGGCGCATACAGCTCGATGTAGTCGCCGGCTTTGGAGTTGCCGGCTTCGAAGTGGAAACAGCCGTCGCCATCGACCGTGACCTTGCTGAACAGGTTGAGGTTCATCAGCAGGTCGGCGAGGCCAAGGTCCCACTTGCCCAGTTCTACCAGCAGGTTGTCCATGCCATTGCGGAAGAAGCCGTTGCGCAGCTCCTGATAGCGGCCCTGGCCGTACTTCTCGGCCACTTCTGCCGCGTTCAGCAGGCCGCCAATGCTGTCATGCCAGCCGCAGGTGTCGGCAGTTATGGCCGCGAGGATTCTGCCCATATCCGAGTACAGGCAGTGGCCGGCGGTGAGCCTGGCGGTGTGCTGGCACTTGAGGGTGTCCGGCAGGTTCAGGCGCTCGCTTTTCTCATGGGCATTGAGCAGCAGCAGGCTGACGTTGGCGCCGCCTTCGATATCGGTGATGCGCAGCAGCTGGCCGCGCTTGAGGACGAAGGAGGTGTGGCCGCCTCCGGGCACGAGTTCCTCGTACAGCGTGGGGCGCAGGGTGAGTGCAGCGGTCATGGGATGCTCCTTACAGGGCCGGTTGCAGGTCGCCGGTGATGTGCGCCGGCAACGCCGCGACGGCGGCGCGCTGGGCGCGGCGGTCGCTGTTCAGGGGGATGTCGTAGGTGATGCGCGCGCCGAAGGCGTTCGGCGCATGCGGATCGATGCGGGTCTTGTCGAACACCAGCAGGCGGGTGCCGAGGCTGAAACCCTCACTCAGATCATGGGTGACCATGAAAACGGTCAGGCCGGTCTCGTGCCACAGTTCCAGCAGCAGGGCGTGCATGTCCTTGCGGATGCCCGGGTCCAGCGCGCCGAAGGGTTCGTCGAGCAGCAGCACGCGTGGCTTCATGATCAGCGCCTGGGCGATGGCCAGACGCTGCTGCATGCCGCCGGAAAGCTGGCTGGGGTACTTGTCCAGGGCATGGCCGAGGCCGACCTTGCGCAGAATGGTTTCGGCCTGGGCGCGGGCGTCGCGCTTGGCGGCGCCGAACAGCCTGCCGAGCAGTGGCGAGCGTGGCAGCTCCAGGCCGATGGCGACGTTGTCCAGCACGGAGAGGTGCGGGAACACCGAGTAGCGCTGGAACACCACGCCGCGGCTGCTGTCCGGCTCGCCGGGCAGTGCTTGGCCGGCCAGCAGGATTTCCCCCTTGCTCGGCCGTTCCTGGCCCAGCAGCAGGCGCAGGAAGGTCGACTTGCCGCAGCCGGAGGCGCCGACCAGCGTGCAGAACTCGCCTTCGTTGATCGACAGGTTCAGGCGTTCGAGTACGACCTGATCGCCGTACTCCTGCCAGACATTCTTCACCTCGATGAACGCACTCATGCCTTGGCTCCTTCATACCAGGGGAAGCACAGGCGGGTGAGCTGGCGCAGCCCAAGGTCCATCAGCCAGGCGAGCAGAGTGATCCACACCACGTACGGCAGGATCACGTCCATCGCCATGTAACGGCGCACGAGGAAGATGCGATAGCCGAGGCCGTCGGTACTGGCGATGGCTTCGGCGGCGATGAGGAACAGCCAGGCCGAGCCCAGCACCAGGCGCAGGGCGATCAGCAGGCGCGGCAGCAGTTGCGGCAGCACCACGCGCAGAATCAGCGTCCAGGTGCTGGCGCCGAGGGTCTGCGCCTTGATCAGGATTTCCTGAGGGATTTCGCGGGCGCGCTGATCCAGATCACGGGCTAACACGGGAGTAATGCCGATAACGATCAGCATCACCTTGGACAGTTCTCCCAGGCCAAAGACGATAAACAGGATCGGCAGTATCGCCAGCGGTGGCACCATCGACAGCACGGTGAGCAGCGGCGACAGCGGCGCACGGAAGAGCGGCAGGATGCCGGCAGCGATACCCAGGCATAGCCCCGCCAGGGCCGCGATACCGATGCCCATACCCAGGCGCGACAGGCTGGCAGCGCTGTCCTGCCAGAACAGGTATTCGCCGCTGCGCTTGTCCTCGGTGAAGGCCAGGCGGTCGATGGCGCTGACCATCTGGCTGGCACTGGGCAGCAGCTTGTCGTTGGGGTTGTCCGTCAGCCGTGCTGCCGAGCCCGTAAAGTAGGCAAACAGCAGCAGGGCGAAGGGCAACAGGATCAGCAGCAGGCGGCCGCCGCGGTCCGGGTGTCGGTTGATCAGGCGCATGGCGCTTCCTCGGGATTCGGCATTCCCCTCTCCCTTTGGGAGAGGGGCGGGGGTGAGGGGTTCCAAGCAGCTCGGAGTTCCCCTCACCCCAACCCTCTCCCGGAGGGAGAGGGGGCTATCAGCAGGCGCTTACAGCGTGCCGTCGGCCGCCATCTGCATGTAGCTCGGATCGAAGCGCAGCTTGACGTTGTTCTTGTCGCCGGTGACCACGCCCTTGGCGAACGCCATGCCGATGGCTTCGGCGCTTTGCGCACCTTCGCCGAGCAGGCCGTGGCTGAAGGAGAACTCCGCCACCTTGGTCATGGTTGCCGGCAGTTTCGGGCTGTTGGCGAAGACCACGGCATCCTTGGCGGAATAGAACATCTTGGTGGCGGCCAGCTGGGCGTCGTAGCCGGCCAGATCGGTGCCGGAAGCCTTGGCCATATGCTCGCGGGCGGCCTTGCCCTTGGCATTGTCGGTTTTCATGATGGTCATGATTTCGTACCAGGCGCCGGTCAGGGCCTTGCCTAGCTCCGGGTTGTCCTTGAGGGTGTCGCTGTTGACCACCATCAGGTCGATGATCTCGCCGGGGATCTGGCTGGAATCAAACACCTTGCTGACTTTCGGTGTGGCTTCGATTTCGGCCAGCAGCGGGTTCCAGGTGGCTACGGCGGTGACGTCATCGGTGGCGAAGGCGGCCACCATGTCGGCGTCAGAGGTGTTGACCACCTTGAGGTCCTTCTCGGTCAGCTTGGCGCGTTCCAGGCCGCGGGCCAGCAGGTAGTGCGACACGGACAGTTCCACCAGATTGACGTTCTGGCCCTTGAGGTCGGCCAGGGTCTTGTTCTCGCCCTTGATCACGATGCCGTCGTTGCCGTTGGAGAAGTCGCCGATGATCAGTGCGGTGCTGTCCACGCCACCGGCCGCCGGGATGGTCAGAGCGTCCATGTTGGTCATGGTGCAGCCGTCGAACTGGCCGGCGCTGTACTGGTTGATCGACTCGACGTAGTCGTTGAGCTGCACCACATCGATATTGATGCCGTACTTCTTCGCCCACTTGTCGACGATGCCCTCGGCCTGGCCGTATTCCCACGGCATCCAGCCGGCGTAGATGGTCCAGCAGACGCTGAAATGGTCTTTCTTCTCGGCGAGGGCCGGCTGGGCGAGCAGGGCGCCGAGGCCGGCGGCGAAGAGCGAAGCGAGCAGGGACTTGCGCATGGTGAACCTCCAGTTCGATGGAATACGGGCAGGAGCAGCGCGGCACATCGCTGGCGAACCAGGTGGCGCGTTCTCCCGGGCTTTTGTCCCGCCGTGTAACCCCGAACGAGGTCGCCAACTCTCGGACCAGTCACCCGTCCCTGTTCGGTGGACGGGCCGGAACCCTAGTCAGCCATTGCTGATTGTGTGCCGCTGCCGGAGCAGGGCTGCTACTGCATGAACAGTGTTTTGCGAACATCGTGCCAGCGTGGCATTTGCCGTGCCGCGTGGCGTTGAGATCGGGGTTGCAGGCTGCCGGCGCACCGGGGTGGTGCGCCGAGAGAGTGTCGGGCTGTCTTGTGGTGCGTTGGCTGGGCCGCCCTAGAGGGATTTATCGTCGGCCATCTGCAGGTAGATCGGATCGAAGCGCAGCAGCACCTTGTCGCGGTTGCCGATCACCCGGCCCTCGCTGAAGCTGATGCCGATGCGGGCCAGGCCGTTGCCTTCGCTGCCGAGCAGTTGGTGGGCATCGGCAAAACCGGCCACGCGGCGCATCAGCTCGGGCATCTTGCTACCGGTGGCGAAGGCCAGGGCATAGCGCGGCGCATAGAACGAACGCAGGGTGTCCAGTTGCTCGTCGAAGTCTTCAGGCGTGGTGCCGGCAGCCGCAGCCATCTTGGCCCGGGCGGCGGCACCTTCGGCGGTTGGCAGGCCCATCAGGCGCTGGGTTTCGAACCAGGCGCCGGTCAGCGCCTTGCCCAGCTCCGGATGGCTGGCCAATACCTGGCTGTTGACCACCATCAGGTCGACGATCTCGCCGGGGATGTAGTGCGAGCTGAACACCTGATCGACCTCGGCCTGGCGCTTGATGTCGGCCAGCAGCGGGTTCCAGGTAATTACCGCATCGCCCTGGCCGCTGACGAAGGCCTTGACGATGTCCTTGTCGGAGACGTTCTGGATCGTCACGTCGCTTTCCTTGAGCAGCGCCCACTCCAGGGCGCGGCTGAGCAGGTAGTGCGACACCGAGTTCTCCACCAGCAGGATGGTCTTGCCCTTGAGATCGCGCAGGCTGCGGTTGGCACCACGGATCAGGATGCCGTCGGCGCCGTCGGAGAAGTCGCCGACGATCAGTGCGGTGCTGTCGACGCCAGCCGCTACCGGGATGGTCAGGGCGTCCATATTGGTCATGGCGCAGCCGGCATATTCGCCGCTGGTGTAACGCTCGATGGAGTTGACGTAGTCCGGCACTTCATCGACCTGGATATCGATGCCGTACTTGTCGCCCCATTTTTTCACGATGCCTTCGCTGGCGGCATAGCCCCAGGGCATCCAGCCGGCGAAGATCGACCAGCACACCTTGAACGAGGGTTTTTCCGCGGCGAAGGCGGTGGGAGCAAGCGAAAAAAGCAGCCCGCTGAACAGGCAGGCAAGTAGGACGCGGGTACGCATGGCGGACCTCCATTGGTCAGTGATCAGGAACACAGGTACCCGGCCGCCGTTGGCCGGTGTTCTCCCGGGCTTTTATCCCGCCGTGTAACCTCGATGGAGGTCGCCGACTCTCGGACCAGTCACCTGCCGGGTGAGGCAGATCGGAACCCTAGTCGGCTATTACGATCATCCTGTAAGACAATCTTTTCCCTGTTTAATCAGGGATTTGCGAGGATCGTGCCAAGACACGTGCGAGCCACGGAAGCGTGATGCGCTTGGCGTTTGCAGTCGGTTGACTGCACTGCGATGGGGAGGCGGGTGGTCTGGCGCGCCGTTGTGGGGCGCTCAGGCCTTGAGCCAGCGCTGACGCAACTGGCTGCTGCAGATGTCCACCAGCAGGACCAGAACCAGCATGGCCAGGATCACCGTGGCGGCTTGGGCTTCCTGAAACAGGCTGAGGCTGACGTAGAGCATCTGTCCCAGGCCACCGGCGCCGACAAACCCGAGCACGCTGGCCATGCGGATGTTGTTCTCCCAGCGGTACAGGCTGTAGGCGAGTAGCTGCGGCAACACGCCTGGCAGGGTGCCGTAGAGGAAGGCGGTCAGGCGCGAGCCGCCGGCCAGGTGAATGGCCTGAGCCGGTTCCGCTGGGGTGTTCTCCAGCGCCTCGGCGAACAGCCGGCCAAGTACGCCGGCGGTGTGCAGGGCCAGCGCCAGGGTGCCGGCGTTGGGGCCGAGGCCGGCGGCGAGCACCATCAGCGCGGCCCACACCAGCTCGGGCACCGCGCGCAGGGCATTGAGCAGCAGGCGGGCCAGGGCTTCGGCGGCACCGCCGAAACGACCGGCCGCCGGCAGGGCCAGCAGCAGGCCGGCGAGGGCGGCGAGCAGGGTGCCGAGGGCCGACATGGCCAGGGTTTCCAGTGCACCACGGGCGATGCTGGCGAGATAGGCGCCGGACAGGTCCGGTTGCAGGAAGCGCACGGCGTACTGGCCCATCTGCCGCAGGCTGTCGGCGCTGAACAGACCGGCCAGGTCCAGTTGCAGGTAGGCAAAGGCGGCGACCACGCCGGCGATGACGGCCAGCAGCAGGCCCAGGTCGAGCAGGCGCTTCATTGCAGCCTCCCGCGCAGCAGCCGGCTGAGGGCATCGGCCAGCAGAACCAGGGCGAGGAAGGTCAGCAGCAGGCTGGCCACTTCGTTGCCGGCAAACATGCGCATCGACAGGTCCATCTGCTGGCCCAGACCGCCGGCGCCGACGAAGCCCATCACCACCGAGGCGCGGATGGCGCATTCCCAGCGGTACACGGTGTACGACAGCAGCTCACCGGCGGCATTGGGCAGCGTGCCGTAGCAGAAGGCCGCCAGGCGCCCGCTGCCGGACAGCAGCAGGGCGCGGGTGGGTTTCTGGTCCACCGACTCGAATATTTCCGCATAGACCTTGCCCAGCATGCCGCTGTAGGTGATGGCGATGGCCAGCACCCCGGCAGTGGGGCCGAGGCCGACGGCGCGGACGAACAGCAGCGCCCAGACGATCTCCGGCACGCTGCGCAGCACGATCAGCAGGCCGCGTACCGGCCAGCGCAGGGCCTGGGCCCAGGGTGCCGGGCGACCGCCGCGCGGCAGCGCCGAGAGTGACAGCGCGCGACTGGCCAGCAGCGCCGCCGGTACCGCGATCAGCAGAGCCAGGGCCATGCCGGCGGTGGCCATGGCCAGGGTCTGCAGGGTGGCGGTCAGCAGCAGGTCGAGAAAGTCGGTGTCATGGGCCGGCGGCCAGAAGGCGCCGACGAACTTGCCCATGGTCGCCAGGTTGTCCGCCTGCCACAGCACGGCCAGGTTCAGCTCGGACAGTGCCAGACCTGGCCACAGCAGGGCCAGAGCCAGCAGCGTAAGCAGCAGGCGCGGCAGGGCGGCGGGGTCGCGGGCGACGGTGCGGTGCGGATTCATCAGCAACGCGGGATGTGCAGGGTGACCGGTGGCGCCACCGGCGAGGCCGGCACGCTGACCTGCAACTGGGCGTTGGCGTACAGCGCCTCGAGGTCGGTCGGGGTCACCGCCTGGCTCGGCTTGTCGAACAGTACGCGACCGTCGCGCAGGCCGATAACGCGCGGAAAGTGCGCCAGGGCCAGGTCCACGGCATGCAGGCTGGCGATCATTGTACTGCCACGCTGTTGCGCTTCCTGGCTGAGGATTTCCAGGGTGTGTCCGGCCAGCACCGGGTCCATGGCCGACACCGGCTCGTCGGCGAGGATCAGCTCGGCGCCCTGGTAGAGCACGCGGGCGATGCCGACGCGCTGCAGCTGGCCACCGGAGAGCTGATCGCAGTGTTCATAAAGCTTGTCGCTGAGGTCGAGGCGGGCCAGGGCTGCACTGGCGGCCTGGCGCTCCTGCGGGTAGATCAGGTTGAGCAGGGCCTTGGCCAGCGACCAGTGGCCGAGGCGACCGGCCAGCACCGCGGTGACCACGCGCTGGCGCGGTGGCAGTGGCGGACTCTGGTGGATCAGGCCGATGCGCCGGCGCAACTGCTGGCGCTGACGCGCGGAGAGCGCCCAGGGCTGCTGGCCGAACAGGCGCAACTCACCGCTGCTGGGTTGCAGGGCGGTGGCCAGAAGGCGCAGCAGGCTGGTTTTGCCGGCCCCTGACGGACCGATGATGGCCACACGCTCGCCCTGGGTAACGGCGAGCGTGAGGTCCGTCAGTGCCGCCTGGCCGTTGGCGTGGGTCAGGCCCACGCCGGACAGGCTAAGGGTCACTTCAGCAGGCCGGCCGCGCGGGCTGCCTCTTCGATGCCCTTGTAGTTCTCAGGCTTGGTCTCGATGAAGCGCGAGGCGGCCTGCAGGTCGAGAATGGCCTTGTGCTCAGGTTTGGCCGGGTCCAGGGCGAGGAAGGCGGCCTTGATCTTGCCGGCCAGTTCCGGGTCGAGGCTGCCGCGCACGGTCCAGTTGTAGTCGTAGTAGGTCGGGGTGGTGGCGAAGACGTGGACCTTCTTGGTGTCCACCTTGCCGGCGGCGACCAGTTTGTCCCACACGCTGGCGTTGAGTACGCCGGCATCGACCTTGCCGGCCTCGACCCAGGCAGCGGTGGCGTCATGGGCGCCGGAGAAGGCTACGCGGCTGAAGTAGGTTTCCGGAACGATCTTGTCCTGCTGCATGAAGTAGCGCGGCATCAGGCTGCCGGAGGTGGACGATACCGAGCCGAAGGCGAAGGTCTTGCCCTTGAGGTCGGCCAGGGATTTGACCGCCGGGTCGCTGGAGATGAACTTGCTGGTGAACACCGCATCCTGTTCGCGCTGGACCAGCGGGATGGCGTTGCCGGTCTTCAGGCGGGTCTGCACGAAGGTGAAGCCGCCCAGCCAGGCCAGGTCGATGCGGTCAGCGGCGATGGCCTCGACTACGGCCGGGTAGTCGGCCACCGGCATGAACTCGACCTTCATGCCCAGTTGCTGTTCCAGGTAGGCGCCCAGCGGCTTGAACTTGCGCAGCAGTTCGGTCGGCGCTTCGTCCGGAATGGCGGTGACTTTCAGTACTTCAGTGGCGAGTACGTCGGCGGCCTGGGCCACGACGGCGGAAAAGGACAGAGCAAGGCCGGCGGCCAGCGTCAGAGTGCGCTTGAGCATGATGGGAAGTTCTCCGGTTCAATAGCGGAAAAAATCGACGAAGAAGCGGGGCCGATCGGCATTGCCACGGCATGTGCTTCTGCAGCGAGGGTAAAGAGCGGCCGGCATTATAGAGGGTTAAGCCGGGCACGGGCAGTTGTGGCGCAAAAACAAACGGGGCCTGCATGGCAGGCCCCGGTCGGCTTTGGGATCAGATCGCCTCGGTCAGTGCGGCGGGGTGTAGTTGTTGAGCGAGATGACGCGGGTCTTGCCGATGCGGTGGCGGTAGATCTCGCGCAGGTACTTGATGGCCTTTTTCACGCTCTCGCGGGACAGGCGGATGTCGTTGATCGAGACGAACTTGTCGCGGTCATTGACCAGCTCGCGGTACTTCTTCTCGTACATCGGCTTGATGGCAAACCAGTTGGTGTCGAGGATCTTCGCCGGGTTTTCGTGCTCGTTGAGCATGGCGTCGATGCGCGCCTCGTCGAATTCCTCGGCAACGATCAGTTCCAGCAGAGCGTTGTCCAGACTCTCATCGTAGCGGTGCGGTTCGCGGGCGAAGCAGCGCTTGATGAAGGCGACGATCAGGGTGAGGAAGTCATCCGACAGGCATGGGCTCTTCACCACCAAGGTGGTCAGCGACAGGTTGGCCGAGGCACCGATCACCAGGGCGTAGCGCTTGAGGGTGGTGTTGGGGAACAGGTTGTTGAGGTGGCTCTTGAGGCGGTTGAGGTCCATGTAGGACAGCTTGTAGTCCTTGGGCAGCGAGACGATGGACACCACCGAAGAACAGTTCTTGAAGAAATGCATGTCGCTCAGGGCGCTGGCGTCGAAACCGGACTTCTTGTAGTTGTCCAGCGCTTCGCGGTAGCGCTTGGCCTCGATCGGCAGCAGGCTGATGCCCTCGATGGCCTGGGTCGCCTTGTTGAAGTGCGGCAGGTCGATGGAGCGGAAGAACAGGTCGTCGATGTTGAGCTTGGGCGGCTCCTTGTCGAATACCTTGAACTTCTCGGTGGGCGTTACCGGCGTCTGCTCGGCCACCACCGACTCGGCGTAGGCGACCGCCACGGGACCTGCCAGGCTCATGAACAGGTCATTGGCATCGAGGCGGATGGTCTCGCCGATATCGATGCCGGCGCGGCGGAAGTAGTTCTGGTCGTAGTCGGTGGTCACCGCCTGGGCCGTGAGGATGTTGAAGATCTGCTGCGAGATGTACTGGTTGGCATGACGCTCCATGGCGTTCACGTCGATGTTCTGCACATTGCCGCCGTCGCTTTCCTCGGCGTAGCGCATGATGTCGTTTGAGATCAACATCATCGCGTTCCACGGGCGGATGCGGCGCATCACGCTCTCTTCGCCAGTCTCCTCGCTGTCGAAGTTGTAGGAGAAGTCCCACTCCTCGGCGAGGTACTTGCAGAGCAGGCGGCCGGCGTTGATATGCAGGGCTTCCGACATTTCTATCCGCTGATCGGAGATGCTCGGCAGGATGCACATGCCGCTGGTGAAGATCGGCTCGAAGACGAACGAGTGGTTGTCTTCCTCTTCGTTCTCCTTGGTCTCGAAGGTCTTGCTCATGTAGGAGAACTGTTGGGCCAGGCCGAACTCCGAGGCCATGCCCGAGCCGGTGCCGCCGCCGGCGCTGAATATGTAGAAGTACAGGCGTGACTGGTTGGCCTTGATCCCGCAGGAGTCGATCAGGTAGCTGTGGATGAACTTCCAGTCGGCGTTGGAGAAGCGCTGGGTGTCCTTGTTGAGGATGATCTTGGCCAGGTACTGGCCGAGGATCGGCGCGTTACCGGCGCCACCGGCATGCACCTCGGAGAGGTCCATGATCTTCATCTTGCTGTAGTCGCTGAGGAAACCGTTGCTCTCGGCCTTGCGCGAGAAGCGGATGCGCCCCTCGATGTCCTTGTCCAGATCGCCGAGCATCACCAGCGGCTCGATCAGGAACACCGGCTTGGCACCACGCCCGCCGGATAGCCGCAGGTTGTTGCGAATCCAGCTGGTGGGGCGCTGTTCGGCCTTGTCCTTGCTGACGTTGCTGAACTCGTTGAGGTAGAACTTGCGCGCGTTGTACACCAGCGAGGCAACGTCCAGGGCGATGTTCGAGCCGCAGCGGCCCAGACCGATGAGACACACCGAGGGGAAGTGCTGGCTGTTGCGCGGCTCGCCCGCTTCGTCACCGTGCAGACGGGGGAACACCCGGTCGCGCAGACCGTCGAGATTTTCCAGAATGCGGTCGATATCGCGCTCGGTGAAGTACAGGTATTGCTCGCCGCCAGGCAACAGACCGGGTGGTATGCCGCTGGCATCTTCTGCGGCCTCGACCGGAGCGGTGATGATGCGCGGCTCGGAAACCGTGGAATCGCTATTTTTATTTTTCTTCATGGTCGACAGTCCGTGTGTACAGGCAGAAATTGGAGCAGACGTACCACAATGCTCCTTAGCAACTGACTATAAACGGACTAGTGGCATTCTGCCGGTAACCCATCACTCTTTTTGCCTGCCGCCGTGGGGCGGGCGGTTTGCTAGAATCGCCGCCCTGTTTTCCGTTATTGCCGAGAAAGTGCGATGAGCGAGCCGATCCGCCTGACCCAGTACAGCCACGGCGCTGGTTGTGGCTGCAAGATTTCCCCCAAGGTGCTGGAAGTGATCCTCGCCGGCAGCGGCGCGCAGAATCTCGATCCAAAGCTCTGGGTCGGCAACGCCTCGCGTGACGATGCGGCGGTCTATGCCCTGGACGACGAGCGCGGGGTGGTTTCGACTACCGACTTCTTCATGCCTATCGTCGACGATCCCTATGATTTCGGGCGGATTGCCGCCACCAACGCGATCAGCGATATCTACGCCATGGGCGGCGATCCGCTGATGGCCATCGCCATCCTCGGCTGGCCAGTCAATGTGCTGGCGCCGGAAGTGGCCCGCGAGGTGATTCGTGGTGGCCGCGCGGTGTGCGATGCCGCCGGTATCCCGCTGGCCGGCGGCCACTCGATCGATGCCCCGGAGCCGATCTTCGGCCTGGCGGTGACCGGTGTGGTTGAGAAGAAGCACATGAAACGCAACGACACCGCCACGGCCGGCTGCCGGCTGTACCTGACCAAGCCGCTGGGCATCGGCATCCTCACCACCGCCGAGAAGAAGGCCAAGCTGCGTGCCGAGGATATCGGTCTGGCGCGTGACTGGATGTGCACCCTGAACAAGCCGGGCGCGCGCTTCGGCAAGCTGGCCGGAGTCACGGCGATGACGGATGTCACTGGCTTCGGCCTGCTTGGCCACCTAGTGGAGATGGCCGACGGTGCCAATCTCACCGCCCAGCTGGACTACGCTGCCGTGCCGCGCCTGCCGGGCGTCGATTACTACCTGGCCGAGGGCTGTGTGCCGGGTGGCACCCTGCGTAACTTCGACAGCTACGGCGATAAGATCGCGCCGATTTCCGAGGAGCAGCGCAACCTGCTCTGCGATCCGCAGACCAGCGGCGGCCTGCTGATTGCCGTGACGCTGGAGGGCGAGGCCGAGTTCCTCAGTGTCGCCGCCGAGCTGGGCCTGAGCCTTGCGCCCATCGGTCAGCTGGCTGCACGACAGAGCCACGCGGTAGAGGTGCTGTGATGCGCGACAACAGCAGCAACTACCGCGAGATTTTCCTCAACGATATCCCGCTGATGGACATGCGCGCCCCGGTGGAATTCCACAAGGGCGCCTTCCCCGGTGTGGTCAACCTGCCGCTGATGACCGATATCGAGCGGCAGAAGGTCGGTACCTGCTACAAGCAGAAGGGGCAGCAGGCGGCCATCGAGCTGGGCCATCAACTGGTCGGCGGCCAGATCAAGGCCCAGCGGGTCGAGGCCTGGGCGGCCTTTGCCAGGGCCAACCCCAACGGCTACCTGTACTGCTTTCGTGGCGGCCTGCGCTCGCAGATCGTCCAGCAGTGGCTGGCCGAGGCCGGCATCGACTACCCACGGGTGCTCGGCGGCTACAAGGCCATGCGGACCTTCCTGATCGAGACCACCCAGCAGGCGGTGGCCGAGTGCGATTTTGTGATCGTCGGCGGCATGACCGGCACCGGCAAGACAGAGGTAATCGCGCAACTGGGCAACAGCCTGGACCTGGAAGGCCATGCCAACCACCGCGGCTCCAGCTTCGGCAAGCGCGCCACCGGCCAGCCGGGGCAGATCGATTTCGAGAACCGCCTGGCCATCGATATCCTCAAGCAGCGCAATGCCGGCACCGAGCAGTTCGTGCTGGAGGACGAAAGCCGTCTTGTCGGCAGCTGTTCCCTGCCGCTGGAGCTGTATCAGGGCATGCAGCACTTCCCGCTGGTGTGGCTGGAGGACAGCTTCGAGGGTCGCGCCCGGCGCATTCTCGGCGACTATGTGATCGGCCTAGCCAGCGAGTTTCGTCAGGTCCACGGTGAGGAAGAGGGTTTTGCCCTGTTCGCCGCACGCCTGTTGCAGAGCCTCGACAACATTCTCAAACGCCTCGGCGGTGAGCGCCATGCACGGTTGCGCGCGATCATGCAGGCGGCGCTGGCCGAGCAGGAGCGCAGTGGCGAGGTGAGCCTGCACCTGGGCTGGATCGAGGGGCTGCTGAGCGAGTACTACGACCCGATGTATGCCTTCCAGCGCGAGAGCAAGGGCGAGCGCATCGAGTTTTGCGGCGATCAGAAGGCGGTGCTGGAGTACCTGCGCCAGCGCAATCGCCGCGGCTGATTCGAACGCAAAAATTATTCTATGGCGCTGCGGAGCTTTTTCCGCGGCGCACACTCCAATCGAGCATGGGAGTGCATCTCCCGGATGCCGGCAGTCGCCGGCGTCGTCCCCAGCGGTCGCAGGAGGCCGCCATGCTCAGTCGATTATCCCAATCCGCTTTGCTGTGTCTGAGTTTGTCCCTGTCTGGTTGTGTAATGTCCGAGTGGGACCAGCGCGGTTATCCGCAGCCCCGCTATGACGGTTATGGCTACCGGCAGCCGGGCTATCCCGTTGAGCGTTACCCCGCGACGCGTTATCACCAGCAGCCCGTGGTGGAGTACCGCTACTACCGGCAGCCGGCGCCGGTAGTGATCTACCGTCAGGAGCCCCGCCACCCTTACCGCTCCGAGCATCACCGGGAGTATCGCCAGGCCACGCCGGGCTATTGGGCGGCACCTGTCTGGGGCGGCCAGTATGTGCGCGAGCAGGAGCGGCGCTACCGTGAGCAGAGGCAGTGGCGAGAGCATCATGATCATCACCGTGACCGTGACCGTGACCGGGGGCGTGGCTGGGAGATCCGCCATTACTGATCCGCAGTTGCCCGACCAAAGTGAGGAACGTGGTGAGGCGTGAAGTCAGGCAGACTGTCATGGTCTTCCCACTCTCTAGGAGTACTGCATGGCCCTGCTGAACTTCGCCAAAGGCGCGCTGACCGCGTTCTGGCTGCTCGCGATTCTCAACCTGTTCTACCCGCTGGGCGAAGCCTGGTACTGGCCGGTCAATCTGATCGCCGGCGCTACCCTGCTGGCCCATGTCGGCGAGGTGGCGCTGTTCAACAAGCGGCTCAGCCAGCGCCCGCAGCCCTGGCTGGACCGTGTGCAGGTACTGCTGTTCGGCATTCTGCATATGCGTGGTTTGCGCCAGGCTTGATTGCTCTGAATCCGACGGTTTAATCGGCGGTGGTGATTGCTTTTTGCCACGTGCCCGACGCACCATCGACAGCACAGCGGCGCCGCCTTGCTTGGAGCAGCGGCGCCGTTTTCGTCTGCTCGCTGGGGAAACCGCCGCTTGCTTGCCCGCCTGATCCATCGCCCTCGCCGCTGGCGCCGCACGACCCTGGTCCTGCTGCCGCTGCTGGCTGCCTTGCTGCTGATCGGCAGCCTGGAGGCAGACTGGGATTTCGGCCGCATCACCAAGCTCGCTGAGAAACGCTACGGCCCCCTGGGCAGCGCGCGCTTTCGCCTGAATGACTGGCAAGAACTGTTGCGTGTCGAGGCCGATGCGCCGGTGGGTGACAAGCTGCAGGCGGTCAATCTGTTCTTCAACCGCAACCTGCGCTTTCGCGACGATATCGCACTGTGGAAGACCAAGGACTACTGGGCCACGCCCGTCGAAGCCCTGCACAAGGGGGCGGGGGATTGCGAAGACTACGCCATCGCCAAGTACTTCACTCTGCGCAAGCTCGGGGTGCCCAGCGATAAGCTGCGCATCACTTACGTCAAGGCCGTGCGCCTGAAACAGGCGCACATGGTGCTGACCTATTACCCCACGCCCAATGCCATACCGCTGGTGCTGGACAACCTGATCGACGGCATCGTCAGCGCCGACAAGCGCAATGATCTGGTGCCGGTGTATGCCTTCAATGCCGAAGGCATGTGGCTGCCGGGCGCCGGTGGCAACAAGCGGGTTGGCGACAGCAAGCGCCTCTCGCGTTGGGTCGATCTGACCAAGAAAATGCAAGCAGAAGGCTTTCCGGCCGAGTCGGCCCAGTAGGAGTTTCCATGTCCCTGTTCAAGCAACTGTTCATCGCCATCTGCCTGCTGATGCTGGTGAATTTCACCGGCAGCTTTCTGGTCGGGCTGGAGAGCTCGCGTGAGCAGCAGGTCAACCAGCTGCGCTCCCACGCACAGGATGCCGCGACCGCGCTGGGCCTGTCGCTGACGCCGCATGTCAAAGACCAGCCGATGATGGAGCTGATGGTCAGCTCCATCTTCGATAGCGGCTACTTCGAGAGCATCCGGGTGATGGACCCGGTCAGCGGCGAGGTGCTGGTGGAAAGTAGCGGCATTCCGGTGACCAGCGAGGCGCCGCAGTGGTTCGCAGAACTGGTGCGCCTGCAGCCTGCGGTGGCGGACGCCATCATCAGTGATGGCTGGCGCCAGGCCGCGCGGGTCGAGGTGGTCAGTCACCCGCTGTTTGCCATCGACAAGCTGTGGAAGAGCGCCCTGGGCAGTCTGCTCTGGCTGTCGCTGTGCGGCTTGCTCAGCATCTGCCTCGGCGTGCTGCTGCTCAAGCGTCAGCTGCGCCCGCTGGACTACATGGTCGCGCAGTCCAATGCCATCGCCCGGCGCGAGTTTCTCAGCCTGCCCGATCTGCCCAAGACACCGGAGTTCCGCCGCGTGGTGGCGGCGATGAACCAGATGGTGGAGAAGCTCAAGGCGCTGTTCGCCGAGGAGGCGGCGCGCAGCGAGAAGCTGCGTGCAGAGGCTTATCAGGACAGCCTGACCGGGCTTGCCAACCGCCGCTATTTCGACCTGCAGCTGCAGGCCCGCCTGCACGAAGAGGAGCACGCCTGTTCCGGCCTGCTGCTGCTGCTGCGCATCAATGACCTGGGTGGCCTGAACCAGCGTCTGGGCGGTCAGCGCACCGACCAGTTGATCAAGAGCGTGGCGCAGTTGCTCAAGCAGCAGCTGTCCAGCACGGGCGAGCGTGGCTGCGTGCTGGCGCGCAACCGCGGTGGCGAGTTTGCCCTGCTGGCGCCCGGGGTGGATCGCGAGGAAGCCGAGCAACTGGCGGAGAACCTGCTCAGCGCCCTGGCCAGCCTGCAGGCCACCGGCGCCTCGGATGTGCAGCCGCTGGCGCACCTGGGCCTGACCCTGTTCCAGCCGGGCGACCATGCCGCGCAACTGTTCCAGCTCGCCGACGAGGCACTCGCCACCGCTGGCAGCCAGCCCCTGCAGGCCTGGGCCTGTGCCGAGGGGCAGGTGCAGGTGGCGCAGAGTGACGAGCGCAAGGAGTGGTATCAGCTGCTCGACGAGGCGCTCACGCAGCAGCGCTTCCAGTTGTTCAGCCAGCCGGTGGTCAGTGCCGCCGACGGCCGCACTGTCATTCATCACAAGGTACTGGCGCGTTTGCTCGACCGCGATGGCACGGCGCTGGCGGCCGGGCGCTTCCTGCCGTGGCTGGAGCGTTTCGGCTGGAGCGCGCGGCTCGACCTGGTGATGCTCGATTTGCTGCTCAAGCAGATGGCCAGTCATGCCGCGCCGATGGCCCTCAGCCTGTCCGGCGCCAGCCTGCGCGATCCGCAGGTACAGGCACAGTTGCTGGCGCGTTTGCGGCAGCAACCGCAGCTGGCTGGGCGCCTGACCCTGGAGCTGGACGAAGATCAGTTGCCGGAGCAGAGCGTTCTGGAAAGTCTCACCCAGCAGCTGCGCGAGCTGGGTTTCGACCTGGCGCTGCAGCACTTCGGTGGTCGCTTCAGCATGATCGGCAACCTGGCTCGCCTGGGCCTGGCCTACCTCAAGGTGGACGGCAGCTACCTGCGTGCCATCGACGAGGAAAACGACAAGCGCCTGTTCATCGAGGCCATGCAGCGCGCAGCCAACAGCATCGACCTGCCGCTGATCGGCGAGCGCGTGGAAACAGCCGGCGAATGGCAGGTACTCAAGGACCTGGGGATCAGTGGCGTGCAGGGTCGCCTGTTTGGCGAGCCGGCTCTCTGGCAGTAAGGCGGTTCTAAGTGGTGGGCGGCATCAGATGATGCCGCTTTCCTCGTCGTTGATCAGGCGGCTCAGTCCGCCCAGGGATTCCCGCGCCTGGGAGCGGGTCAGCAGCTTGGCCTGCGCTGCCGGCGGCAGGTCGGTGATGCGGATGACGCCCTTGATGATCAGCAGATGCACCAGGTCGTCCACCACACGGATCATGTCGAGGTCGCTCTGTTTGAGCTGCAGCAGGCTCGACTCGACATCCTGATTGGCAAACCAGGCCTGAATCTCGTGCGCCTCGGCCGTGAGTGTCTCGCTCATACCCTCGAACGGTGCAACCTCGACCCGCTGCAGATGCCCGCTGGCATCACGCTGCACATAGAACATCGCCATCATCCTTCCCCTGCGGCCTGCCCGAACGGGCAGGCACCGCTGATTAGCTTAGCTGTGATCGATTTTCACGACATTGGATGCAACGAGCGAGTTGATGATGTCGCTGGAGGTCGTGCCAAAGCTACTCAGGTCCGCAGCAGCTCCAGAGCCGTTCTCCAGTTTGATCGTCATGTCGGCGCCATTGCTGCCAAGTTGGCCATTGATATTGATCTGCAATGTCGATGTGACCGTATCGATACTCAGGTAGTTGAGAATGTTGCCATCGTTCTCGCCGATCAACAGTGCGGAAAGATCAAGGGTATCGCCGCTCGCCGGAGTGGCCTTGTTAGGCGAGAAGTCGAGTACCCGGTCATTGCCGGTGTTACCCGATTGCCAAAGGAACAGGTCCGCTCCGCTGCCGCCGGTCAGGTAGTCGTTACCAGTGCCGCCGATGAGGGTGTCATTACCCGTGCCGCCGTCCAGACCGTCGTTACCAGCACCGCCGAGGATGATGTCATTGCCGGCGCCACCCAGCAGGGAAGCGGCATTGGAGGTGCCAATATCGTTGCCGGCGCCACCGTCGAGGTAATCATTGTCATCTCCGCCCGACAGGCTATCGACCCCAGCTCCGCCCAGCAGCATGTCATTGCCCGTACCACCACTCAGGCTGTCATCGCCATCGCCGCCTTCGACGCGGTCGGCACCGTCGCCGCCGCTCAGCGTGTCATTACCAGCGTTGCCCAGCAGTACATCGTTACCAGCGTCGCCGTTGAGGGTGTTGTTGGTACCGTCACCGACCATGATGTCATTACCCGTACCGCCAGAGCGGGTAGTGGTATTGGTGATGCTCATGTAGTCATCAGCGTTTGTGCCGGTTTGGTTGGTTCGCGTGGTTGTGCTGACATCCTCATACAACGTCACGGACTGCGTGGTCGTGGCTGTGGCTCCATTGGCCTCGGTCGAGGTCGCGGTGATCGTGAGTGTCGCGGTGGTGTCTGCGACATTGCTGGGAATACTCAGCGTCAGATTGGCCAGCGTCCAGCCGGTGACGGCTGTGCTGGTTGCGCTGGCGCTTGCCGTGAAACTGTTGACTCCGTCGCTCAGGGTCACGCCCACGGGCAGCCCGCTGATAATGAGTGCAAGTGTTTCCGAGTTGTCGGCCAGCGCAGCAATAATCGGGAAGCCGAGCGTGTTGTACGTCGTGGTGCTTGCCCGTGTTGTCGCGGTGAGGGTCGCGGGGGCCAGCACCAGCGGGGCATCGGCCATCGGAGTGACACTCACCGTCATAGCTTGTGTGCTGCTGGCCGTCGACGGATTGGCGTTCTCGGTTGATGTCGCCGTGATGCTCAGGTTGAAGCTTCCGGAGAAGTTCAGCGGCGGCTTGATATAGAGATTGCTCAGGTTCCAGCCGGTGACTGTGGCCGATGTGGCACCCGCCGTAGCGGTGAAGGAGTTGGTTCCGTCGGTCAGCATGGCCCCGACAGGAATGCTGCCCACCGTAACGACCAGACTTTCCGACCCATCGTTATCGACCAGTGCCGTATTGATGTTCTGCAGGCGAATCAGGCTGTCTTCATTGCCATTGTTCAGGGTTGCCGGGTAGTAACCTCCACCAGCGTTGCTGACGAAGGCACCATGCTGGAAGTTACTGCTGTCCACCGCAGTGATATCGGTAAACAGGGGCAGGCTGTTCAGCGGTTGTGCCGTTGCTCCGTTGACACTCACATCTAGGGCAATTGCGCCCGCCCCCGTGCTATTGGCGGCATACAGTTCAAAACTGAAATAGCCGCTCTGAGTCGCTGTGTAGGTCCAAGTGACATTGCCGTAGCTGTCGTAGTTGCTGCTATCGACGACGGTACCGCCAATTTCAAACTGAGAAGTGTCGTCTCGGTATCCCGTGAAGGTGTAAGTCTTGCCTGCTTCGAGGAAGATCAGGCCCGTCACGCTGACGCCATCACCGGTGTTCAGCTCGAACTGGTCGTTGCTTGTATTTCCTTCAGTGTAAAGGTCCAGATCCCCAATCACTTGCGAGTTGGTAGCCGTCATGCCGGCCATGATGCCTTCAAGGTTGGCGGCGGTGCGTTCAGTGGTACCGGAGCCAGCTCCAATCACATCGTCAAAATACTTCAGGGTCAAACCACGGCCATTGGCTGTACTGCCGCTGGCTGTCGGATAAAGCACGGGGTCTGTGCCGCCTAGAGTCAGACTCGGCGCATCGGCTACCGCGTTGACCGCAACGGTCAGGGCCTGCGTGCTGGTGGCAGTGCTGCTGCCATCGGTGCTGCTGACCGATACGTTGAGCGTAAAGTCGATATCACTGTGTGCCGGCGGAGTAATGCTCAGCCCGGTCAGTTGCGATGCGCTCAATGTGATGCTGCCGCCAGTGAAGGTCAGCGCGCCACTGGCGTTGCTCAAGCTGGCACCCGCCGGGATGCCTGAAATCGTCACGGAAGACAGTGTTTCACTGGCATCGGTCAGCGCTGCGCTGATCGAAAGCGCAATGGCGCTGTCTTCGTTGCCGCTGGCGTTGCTGACCAGCAGGTTCGGGGCATCGGCAACGCCGGCAATCAGGATCTGAGTGCTGGCGTCAGCCGTGAGAGCACCGCCAATCCCGGTATTTCCCTGATCGTCCAGCTTGATGTTCAGGTTGACCGTGCCGCTGGCGTTGCTGGCGCTGGTGTAGTTGACACCGGCGGCGGCGATAAAGGCATTCAGGGCCGAGATGCTGCCCACCAGCGTCAGACTGCTGGTGCCAGAACCGATCACACTCACACCGGCAATGCCGGCGGCCTGCAGGGTGCCGGCGCTAACCGACAGCGTGGCCGAAACCGAGGCACTGCCAGCGTCGACGTCGGAGAAGGTGATGCCGGTAAGAGCCTGGCTGACGTCTTCGCTGGCGTTGATCGAAGCAGGAACGCTGATGGTCGGGGCATCGTTGCTGGCGGTGATGGACGGTGTCGCACTGTCGCTACCGCTCAGAGCCGGACTGCCATTGTCCGTCACCACCAGGCTGACTGCCGGCAGACTGCCCCCTGCATTGACGTAGGCGGCACCGGAAGCTGTCAGTTCGACTCGTCCATTGGCCAGTACGTAATAACCATCAACGTTGGAGCCTGCGGCGAAGGCGATGCTCAGGCTGCCGTTCTCCTCATCGGCTGTGGTGTAGGTCGCGGCTACGGTACCAGCGACAGCGCTGTTTTCGATGATCGTCTGGGCGGTGACATCGATGCTTGGCGCGTCGTTGACGTCGCTGGTGACCGGCACGTTGACGCTGCCGGCAACCGGGGTGGTGCCGTCGGTGACGGTGACTTCAACCGGCGGCAGGTCGCC
>NZ_JACHLL010000008.1 GCF_014207935.1 Pseudomonas fluvialis
AAGGCCATCCAGGTGGAGGACGGTCAGGCCGTGAAGGCCGGCGACCTGCTGGTGGAACTGGATGCGCAGATCACCGGCGCCGACGTGCAGCGCCTGGACAGTGACCTGCTCGCCGCCCAGGTCGACGTCGCCCGCGCCGGCGCCCTGCTCGAAGCCATAGACACCAGTCGGCCGCCGGCGCCGCTGGCCAGCCGCATGCCCCAGGCCAGCGCCGAGCAGCAGGCTTCGGCGCAGACCTGGCTGCAGGGGCAGTACCTGGAACTGAGCAGCGCTCTGCAGCAGGGCGAGGCCGAGATCGCCCAGCGCCAGGCCGAGATCCAGGCCGCCCAGGCCTGGGTGGCCAAGCTGCAGGAGTCCCTGCCCATCACCCGCCAGCTGTCCGAGGACTACAAGCGCCTGCTGGACAAGGCCATCGTCAGCAAGCACGCCTACCTGGAGCGCGAACAGCGGCGCCTGGATCAGGAGCGCGAACTGGCCATCCAGCAGGCTCGGGTGCTCGAACTCAAGGCCGCCAGGCTGGAAGCCGAACGCCGCCGCCAGGGCGTGATCGCCCAGACCCGCCGCGCCATGCTCGACCTGCAGCACGAGGCCCAACAGCGCGCCACCGCCCTGGCCCAGGAACTGGCCAAGGCCCGCCAGCGCGACCGCCTGACCCGTCTGACCGCTCCGGTGGACGGCACTGTACAGCAGCTGGCCATCCATACCCCCGGCGGCGTGGTCACCGAGGCCCAGCCGCTGATGGTCATTGTGCCCAGGGACCAGCCGGTGGAAGTGGAAGCCATGCTGGAAAACAAGGACATCGGCTTCGTGCGCCCAGGACAGGAGGTGGAGATCAAGGTCGAGACCTTCACCTTCACCAAGTACGGCGTGCTGCACGGCACCGTGATGAGCATCTCCAACGACGCCATCGAGGACGAGAAGCTCGGCCTGGTGTACAGCGCGCGCATCCAGCTGAAAGACAGCCGCATCCAGGTGGGCGGGCAGTGGATCGCACTGTCGCCGGGCATGGCGGTGCGCGCGGAAGTGAAGACGGACAAGCGCAAGGTGATCGACTACTTCCTGAGCCCGCTCAGGGAGTATCAGGAAGAGAGCCTGTCGGAAAGATAGTTAGCTACCAAGGAGAAGACCGATGTCTGACGTAAGGATGGTTCAGGGCAGTGCGGACGGCGATACCTACCAGTTCAACCTGGGTGACGGTGAGCTGGTCATCAACGAAGTGACCAACAATCCGGGCGCCGAGGATGTGCTGCGTTTCGGCGAGGGGGTTTCTCCTTGGGAGCTTCAACTCGTTAGGGTTGGGCGCGATCTTCACTTTGCTCACTTTAATGGCACTGATCGAGTGATTGTGCGCAACTGGTTCAGTAGCACTACGACTTCAGCAACGTTTTCCAGTAGCAGCACCCTGGAACGTGTCGAGTTCTTCGAGGGGGGGGGCTGGACTCAGGCGGATATCGCTGAACGCGGTATTTTCAGCCTGGGCAGCGATGCTAATGACACCCTTGTTGGATGGTCAGGTAAAGACCTCATGCAGGGTGGAAATGGATTCGACGTGCTTGACGCTGGTGCGGGCACCAATTGGATGGAGGGTGGCGATGGTGGTGACTGGTTGAGGGTCAGCGCTTCTGCCACCGATAACATCTTCGATGGTGGGGGCGGCGATGACATTTTGCAGGGCAGTTACAACAGCGATACCTACATTTTTGGCTGGGGTGACGGAGTGGACGTCATCAACGAGCTAGGCAGCAATAGCGGCGCTGTGGATGAGCTGCAGCTGTCTTTTAGTGCCAGTGACGTCGAGCTGCGCAAGGTTGGGCGCAATCTGGAGGTTGTGAATCACAACGGCGAAGAGAAGGTAGTGGTGAGCAACTGGTTCAGCAGTACTACTGCCTCGGCGAGCATTTCGACCGCCAGTGCTCTGGAACGGATCGTCTTCTGGGGGCAAGGGGAACCCAATGTGGTGGAGCAACCCCTGTTGGCGGAGTGGGGCTTTGCCAGTCGTGGCACCGAGGGAGTCGATAGCCTGGTGGGCTGGTCCGGTAACGACCAGATGTATGGCGAAGGCGGCAATGATGTGCTGGATGCCGGCGCGGGGATGAACTCCCTGAGCGGTGGTGCCGGCAACGACCTGCTCAAGGTCACCTCAAGCGCAGTCGACAACCGCTTCGAGGGTGGCGCCGGCAACGACACCCTCAATGGCAGCTACAACAGCGATACCTACGTCTTTGGCTGGGGCGATGGCGTCGATGTCATCAACGAGCTGGGCAGCAACAGCGGCTCGATGGATGAGTTGCAGCTGTCCTTTAGTCTCGGTGAAGTCGAGTGGCGCAAGGTTGGGCGCAATTTGGAAGTCGTTCATCACTACGGTGATGAGAAGTTGGTGGTGAACAACTGGTTCAGCAGTACTACTGCCTCGGCGAGCATTTCGACCGCCAGTGCTCTGGAACGGATCGTCTTCTGGGGGCAAGGGGAACCCAATGTGGTGGAGCAACCCCTGTTGGCAGAGTGGGGCTTTGCCAGTCGTGGCACCGAGGGAGTCGATAGCCTGGTGGGCTGGTCCGGTAACGACCAGATGTATGGCGAAGGCGGCAATGATGTGCTGGATGCCGGCGCGGGGATGAATTCCCTGAGCGGTGGTGCCGGCAACGACCTGCTCAAGGTCACCTCAAGCGCAGTCGACAACCGCTTCGAGGGTGGCGCCGGCAACGACACCCTCAATGGCAGCTACAACAGCGATACCTACGTCTTTGGCTGGGGCGATGGCGTCGATGTCATCAACGAGCTGGGCAGCAACAGCGGCTCGATGGATGAGTTGCAGCTGTCCTTTAGTCTCGGTGAAGTCGAGTGGCGCAAGGTTGGGCGCAATTTGGAAGTCGTTCACCACTACGGTGATGAGAAGTTGGTGGTGAACAACTGGTTCAGCAGTACTACTGCCTCGGCGAGCATTTCGACCGCCAGTGCTCTGGAACGGATCGTCTTCTGGGGGCAAGGGGAATCAAATGTGGTGGAGCAACCCCTGTTGGCAGAGTGGGGCTTTGCCAGTCGTGGCACCGAGGGAGTCGATAGCCTAGTGGGCTGGTCCGGTAACGACCACATGTATGGCGAAGGCGGCAATGATGTGCTGGATGCCGGCGCGGGGATGAACTCCCTGAGCGGTGGTGCCGGCAACGACCTGCTCAAGGTCACCTCAAGCGCAGTCGACAACCGCTTCGAGGGCGGTGCTGGCAACGACACCCTCAATGGCAGCTACAACGGCGACACCTATTTCTTCGGCGCTGGCGATGGCGTGGATGTCATCAATGAGCTGCGCAACAACAGCGGCGCGGTGGATGTGCTGGAGCTGAATGTCGATTACGCGGGGCTGGACATGGTCAAGGCCGGTCGCAACCTGGAAATCGTCTATCGCAATGGCGCGGACAAGGTGGTGGTCAGCAACTTCTTCAGCAGCACTACCTCGGCTGCGACCTTCTCCGCTGGAAGTTCGCTGGAGCAGATCGCCTTCCATGAGAGTGGTGAACGGACCGTTCTGGATCAGCGCCATTTCGACGCCTGGGCCATGAACAGTCACGGCACCGAGGGTGCTGATAGCCTGGTGGGCTGGGCCGGCAGTGAGCAGATGTATGGCTGGGGCGGCGATGATGTGCTGGATGCGGGTGCCGGTAACTGGAATCACCTGGTCGGCGGCGATGGTAATGACCTGCTGAAGGTCGGCTCGGCCGCCCTCAGCAATTACCTCGAAGGCGGTGCCGGCAACGACACCCTGCAGGGCAGCCACAACAGCGACACCTATCGCTTCAACCTGGGTGATGGCCTCGATCTGGTTCGGGAGAGCGGCAGCATCGCTGGCGCGGTCGATCGCCTGGAGATAGGCGACAGCATCGACGCCGACGATCTCTGGCTGGAGCGTTCGGCCAACGATCTGGTCATCCGTTCGCTGGATGCTCAGGATCAGGTGCGCATTGCCGACTGGTACAGCCGCTCCTCGGCCAGGCTGGAGGTGATTCAGTTGGCCGACGGCAAGCAGCTGGTGGAGAGCCAGGTGCAGTCGCTGGTCAACGCCATGGCCGGTTTCGGTGTGCCACCGGGAGGCAGTGTTGCTCTGACAACCGAGCAGCGCCAGCAGTTGGATGTTGTACTGGCTGCTAGCTGGCAGTAAGCCTGAAACTGCTCTTTCTATGTCAATAAGAACACCGGCCTCAGTGCCGGTGTTTTTCTGTTATCGGTCGAGGTAATTAATCATCGTACGAGCGCACAGCCGCTAATAATTAAACCTGCGCTGTTCCTATCGGTATTTGCTCCACGGCTGATGCACAATCGGCCCCTCAACGATTGACGAGAGCAGGTTATGGCGGGGCAGTGGGACATCTTCTGTGCGGTGGTGGACAACTACGGCGATATCGGCGTGACCTTGCGTCTGGCCCGCCAACTGGTGGCCGAGCAGGGCGTGGCGGTGCGCTTGTGGGTGGATGATCTGCGCTCATTACAGCCGTTGTGTCCTGCCACCTCGCTGACAGAGCCGCAGCAGTGGCTGGAGGGGGTCGAGGTGCGTGCCTGGACGGTTGAGGCGACCGCCGACGTTGTGCCGGGCGAGGTGGTGATCGAGGCCTTTGCCTGTGAGCTGCCGGCTACTTTTATCGCGGCCATGGCTGCCCAGCCGCGCCCGCCGCTGTGGCTGAATCTGGAGTATCTCAGCGCCGAGGATTGGGTGGCGGGCTGTCACGCGCTGCCGTCGCCGCAGCCTTCCGGCCTGCGCAAGTTCTTTTTCTTTCCCGGCTTTACCGAAGGGACCGGCGGCCTGTTGCGTGAGGGCGATCTGCTGGCGTGTCGTGATGCGTTGCAGGCTGACGTGGCCGCGCGTACAGCCTTTCTCGAACGCCTAGGCGTCACGCTGCAGGCCGGGGCGCGACTGATCTCGCTGTTTGCCTATGAAAATACCGGGCTCGGCGAATGGCTGGAGGCCATGGCCGGTGGCGAGGAGGCAGTGCAGTTGCTGGTGCCGCAGGGGCGCATCCAGGCGCAGCTGCAGGATTGGCTGGGTGTGGCGGCGATGCAGCCTGGGCAGGTCTGGCAGCGCGGTTGCCTGCAGGTACAGTTGCTGTCCTTCATGGAGCAGGGCGATTACGACCGGCTGCTGTGGTGCTGCGATTTCAATGCGGTGCGCGGCGAGGATTCCTTCGTGCGTGCGCAGTGGGCGGCGCGGCCACTGCTTTGGCACATCTACCAGCAGGCGGAGGATGCGCACTGGGACAAGCTGGAGGCATTCCTGGGGCTGTATGTCGAGGGGCTCAGCGAGCCGGCGGCACTGGCGTTGCTCGGATTGTGGCGGGCCTGGAATGCGGGGCAGGGCATGGGCCCGGCCTGGCAGGTGCTGCAGCCGCATTGGCTGGAGCTGGCCGAGCACGCCCGCCAATGGAGCGCCCGGAAGGCCGCTTATCCTGATCTTGCGACGGCTCTGGCGCAGTTTTACCGAAATTCGCTATCATGCGCGGCCTAGAAATTCGTACCTCCATCTATATCCCGGATATTTCGTATGAAAACCGCACAAGAAATGAAGGCCAACAGCGTCGCTCTGATCGACGGTCATCCTTGGCTCATCCAGAAAGCTGAATTCACCAAGTCCGGTCGTAACAGCGCCATCGTCAAGATGAAGCTGAAGAACCTGATCAACGGCTCCAAGACCGAGACCGTGTACAAGGCCGACGACAAGATGGAGCCGGTCATCCTTGAGCGCAAGGAAGTGACCCTGTCCTACATCAGCGGTGACGACTACGTCTTCATGGACCCGGAGTACAACTCCTACGAGCTGCGCGCCGAAGACCTGGAAAGCGTTCTGCCGTTCATCGAAGAAGGCATGACTGACGTCTGCGAAGCCGTGTTCTTCGAAGGCAAAGTGATCTCCGTTGACCTGCCGACCACCATCGTGCGTCAGATCACCTACACCGAGAACTCCGCCCGTGGCGATACTTCCGGCAAGGTAATGAAGCCGGCCAAGCTGGCCAACGGTACCGAAGTCAAGGTTGCAGACTTCTGCAACATCGACGACTGGATCGAAATCGACACCCGCGACGGTTCCTACAAGGGCCGTACTCAGGCTCCGCAGGCCTAAGTCATCGCGTGTCTCCAGAGCCCGGCCTAGTGCCGGGCTTTGTGTTTGTAGCGAGAGAACAATGGATCTGATCACGGCTGGTGTGCATGTGTTGCTGGGTGCCTTGCTCGGCACCATTGGCGGACTGTTCGGCATAGGCGGCGGACTGATTGCCATTCCGGCACTGGGCATTCTGTTCGGCCTGGACCAGCAGTTGGCCCAGGGCACGGCCCTGGTGATGGTGGTGCCCAATGTGCTGCTGGCCTTGTGGCGCTATCACCAGCACAACCCGATCGACCATCGCCATGCGCTGGCGTTGGGACTCTCCGGCCTGTTAAGCGCCTGGCTGGCATCGCTGCTGGCGCTGCAGCTGGATGCCCGCAGCATGCGCTATGCCTTCGTCGGCTTCCTCCTGGCGCTGGCCCTGTTCAATTTGTGGCGTCTGTACCGGCCCTTGCCGGCCGCGGGTCAGGGGCTGCGCTATCCGTGGCCTTGGCTGAGTGTTCTGGGGGGGCTGTCCGGCCTGCTGGGCGGGCTGTTTGCCGTGGGCAGCGCGGTACTGGCGACGCCGAGCCTGACCGCGATCTTTGGCGTTTCCCAGGTCGTTGCCCAGGGTTTGTCGCTGTCCCTGGCGCTGCCGGCCACGGCGGTGACGCTGGTCACCTATGCCGCCCATGACGAGGTCAACTGGAGCATGGGCATTCCGCTGGCCATTGGTGGGCTGCTGAGCATCAGCTGGGGGGTGAAGCTGGCCCATGCCTTGCCCGATCGTCTGCTGCGCAAGCTGTTCTGCGGCTTCCTGCTGGTCTGTGCGGTGGGGCTGGCTGTCATAGCCTGAAGCCTTCGACAATCTGTTCGGCCAGGGTCTCGGTGACCGGCGACTGGCTGGCCGGGTTGCGCACCAGCACGATGCTGGTGGCCGGTAACTCCGGCAGGCCGTGGCGGTTGCCGAGGATCTCCAGGTCCGGGGTGATGATACTCTCCAGCTGCGCGGTGATGGCCAGGCCCGCGCTGACCACGGCCATCAGCGCCGACAGGCTGGGGCTGGAGTAGGCGATGCGGTAGGGCCGCTCGCTGGCGTCCAGCGCGTTGCAGGCCCAGGCGCGGCAGAAGCAGCCGGCGCTGAACATCGCCAGCGGCAGCGGGTTGCGCTCGTAGAGGTCCTGGCCGCGTGCCTGGGCCCAGACGAAGCGTTCCTGGCGCAGCAACTGGCCGATCTCGTCGCCCGGCTGGCGGGTGACGATGGACAGGTCCAGGTCCTGGCGTTGCAGCAGCTGGTAGGACGGCTCGCAGTGCACCTCCACCTGCACCAGCGGATAGGCCTGGGAGAAGCGCGCCAGGATGCCCGGCAGAAAACGCATCACGTAGTCGTCCGGGGTGCCGATGCGCACCGCGCCGACCATGTGCGGCTGGCGCAGGCTGGTGAAGACTTCGCCCTGGAGCTTGAGGATGCGCCGCGCGTAGCCCAGCAGCAGCTGGCCCTCGGCGGTCAGCTGCACGCCGCGCCCCTCGCGCTCGAACAGCGGGCGCTTGAGCACGTCTTCCTCAAGGCGCTTCATCTGCATGCTGACCGCCGACTGGGTGCGGTTCACTATGTTGGCGGCGCGGGTGAAGCTGCCGTGGTCGGCGATGGCGACGAAGCTGCGCAGCAGCTCGCTGTCGATGCTGGGATGGCTCATGCATCAATTCCTGAGATGAGTGGCATAACGAACATTCGTTGGATTGATGCTATCGCCCTGGCGACACTGACGCCATACCCGATGGAGGGCATGGCGATGAACAGCAGACAGCAGGGTTTCGTGCAGGTTGGTGGGCTGGAGAAGGCGCAGTCGGCGCCATTGTGGCGCAGGGCATGGTCGCAGTTGCGGCGCTGGTGGCAGCTGGCCGAGCAGCGTCGGCAGTTGGCGGCGCTGTCCGATGCGGCACTCAAGGACATCGGCCTGTCGCGGGCCGATGCCTGGCAGGAAAGCGAGCGGCCGTTCTGGGACGAGCCTCGCAATGACTAGGTAGAAACTGCGGTTAGGGGCTTGATTGGTACTATGGTGCCAGATATTCTCAGGGCATAACGAGAAAGTACCTGGTGATGCCTGCATGAAAGCCCCGATTGTCTGCCTGTCGATGTTCATGTTGTTCAGTCCGTTTGCCGTGGCTGCCGATGCGGCGGTCGGTGAGAAACTCTTCGCCGCCACCTGCGTGGCCTGTCACGGCGCCAAGGCCGAGGGCAATCCGGCGCTGCAGGCCCCGGCCCT
Source organism: Pseudomonas fluvialis (assembly GCF_014207935.1). Classification (GTDB taxonomy): domain Bacteria; phylum Pseudomonadota; class Gammaproteobacteria; order Pseudomonadales; family Pseudomonadaceae; genus Aquipseudomonas; species Aquipseudomonas fluvialis_A. Next base: position 8,332 of record NZ_JACHLL010000008.1, read on the forward strand.
GGCCGGTCAGCAGGCCGATTACCTGCAGCGCCAGCTGACACAGTTTCGTGATGGTCAGCGCGGCGCCAAAGCCGGCGACGCCGGTGGTGCGCAGATGGCGCCAATGGCCAAGGCCCTGGCCGATGACGCAGCGGTAGCGAATGTGGCGGCCTACCTCGCCAGCCTGCCGCTGCCCCAGGTGGCGGCCAGCGTGCAAGGTGATGCGGCCCAGGGAGCCAAGCTCTACCAGTCCAAGTGCGGCGCCTGCCATGGAGGCCAGGGCGAGGGCAATCCGGCGTTCAGTGCGCCGCGCCTGACTACCGTGGGCGATGCCTACCTCAAAACCCAGGTCGAGCATTTCCGCAGCGGCCTGCGCGGCTACGATGCGGCCGACCGCTTCGGCAAGCAGATGAAGCTGATGGCCGGCACCGTCAACGAGGCCGAGCTGATCGACATCCTCGCGCACCTGAACAGTCTGGGCGCCAAGTGATGCGTCACCTGTTTCTTGTTCTGCTGGGCTGGCCTTTACTGGGCTGGGCGCAGGCGCCTATCCAGCTGGCCGATGTCTGCCCGGCCGGCTTCGAGACTAGCGCCGAGAACACCTGCAAGCTGCACACGCGCTATGACCAGTACGATTCGCTCTACGAACGTGGCGTCGGTGGCCTGCAGACCGCATTGCCGGCCCATCGCGAAGGTTTCAGCCCGCAGCAGATCGATCTGGGCCGGCACCTGTTCTTCGACCCGGTGCTGTCGGGCGACCAGACCCAGTCCTGCGCCAGTTGTCACCATCCCAAGCTGGGCTTTGCCGATGGCCTGAAACGCAGCATCGGCGCCAATGGCGCGGAAAACCAGCGGGCGGCGCCGAGCCTGTGGAACATGGCTTTCCTCACCCGTTTCTTCTGGGATGCCCGTTCGGGCTCGCTGGAAGAGCAGATGACCGGCCCGCTGTTTTCCCCGGTGGAGATGGCCGCCAGCCCCGAGCTGCTGCTGGAGCGGCTGAACGCCAGCGCCGAGTATCGCCGGCTCTTCGCCGAGGCTTACCCGAAGCAGGACGTGGTGACGCTGGATCAGCTCTACCTGTCGCTGGCGGCTTTCCAGACCTCGCTGATCTCGCTCAACAGCCCCTACGACCGCTACGCCCACGGCTCGCCCGATGCGCTCAATGCCCAGGAACTGGAAGGCTTCAACGTCTACCGCTCGTTTGTCGCGCGCTGCTCGGAATGTCATACGCCGCCGCTGTTCACCAACCAGCAGATCGCCGTGATCGGCGTGCCCGAGCCGGATGGCCGGCCGTTCGATCCGGGCGCCCAGGTTCCCTTCGACAACCCGGACTGGCGCGGTGGCTTCAAGGTGCCGTCGCTGCGCAACGTGGCGCAGACCGCGCCCTACATGCATTCGGGCAGCTTCACCACGCTGCGCGACGCCGCCGAGTTCTACACCAAGGGCCGCGGTCACGCGCTGCCCGAGGAAGAGAAGGGCCGGGTCCAGCTGCACTGGCACATCTGGGAGCCCAAGCTGGCCGAGCACGAGCTCGACCGCCTGGTGGACTTCATGCGCGCCCTGACCGATGAATCCTTCACCCCGGCCATTCCGGCGCAGGTCCCATCCGGCCTGGCGCCAGTCGGTCGGGTTCCACCGGCCTTGCAGGCACGGATCGCTTCGACCACTCATAACAAGAACGAACCAACCGGAGAATAAAATGGCCAAGAAACTGTTGAGCGTGGCGATTGCCGCCGCCTTGTTGGGAGGCGGCGTTTTCCTGGGAGCGCAGCTGGGCGGCGATAACAGCGCCACCATCGTCGGCGGCGCCGATCGCTACGCCAAGTCGGACAACAAGACCGCTGCGGTCGGTGCGCTGGCCAAGAGCGTGGGTGCCAGCGGCAAGGGCCAGGTCATCGAGGTCAAGGCGGGCGATTCCATCCAGGCCGCCGTGCGCGCCGCCAAGCCGGGCGATGTGATCCGCGTGTTCCCGGGCACCTACAAGGAAACCGTGTACATCGACAAGGACGACATCCTGATCACTGGCGTGATCGAGCAGGGTCAGTGGCCGATCATGGAAGGCGAGCGCAAGCTCAACGACGCCATTCTCTACTCGGGCAACAACATCACCGTCGAGAACCTGCTGATCACCCACTACAAGGGCAACGCGATCATGGGCCAGGCGGGCAACAACTTCCTGATCCGCAACAACCGCATCGTCGACACCGGCGTGTACGGCATCTTCCCGCAGCTGGGCAAGAACGGCCTGATCAGCAACAACATCGTCAGCGGTATCGAGGACGCGGCCATCTACGTCGGCATGAGCGACAACGTTCACGTCAACAACAACGAGGTCTACGCCAGCGTGGCCGGCATCGAGTTCGAGAACTCGCGCCACGGCGTGATCGAGAACAACAAGGTCTACGACAACGCCGGCGGCATCCTCACCTTCATCACCCCGGGTCTGCCGATCAAGACCACTTTTGATCTGATCATCCGCAACAACTTCATCACCGATAACAACCATGTGAACTTCGGCGCGCCGGGCTCCATGGTTTCCGGCGTGCCGTCCGGCACCGGCGTGGTGATCATGGCCGCCGACGAGGTGACCCTGGAGAACAACATCATCTCCGGCAACAAGAACGCCGCGATCATCATCACCGACCACGATAGCTTCCCGAACATCACCCGCGACCCGGAAACCGATCCGAAGTCGGACAAGGTGGCGATCCTCAACAACGTGATGTTTGGAAACGGCCATGAGCCGATCGACGAGATCAAGGCGCTCAAGGTGGCGACGCTGACCAGCGGCAACGTCGATATCGTCAACATCGGTAACAGCCGTGAGAGCTGCATCCTCAACCGCGAGCAGCATGTGACCATCGGCCTCAAGGACTATGGCACCTGTGGCTTTTCCACCACCGCCGACGTGGTCACCCGGCTGCTGCCGGAGCCGGTGCCGCCGCGCGAGATCACCGAGCTGGACAAGGGCAAGCTGACTTACTTCGGCGTGTGCACCGGCTGCCATGCCTATGGCATGCGCATGATCGGCCCGCCGGTGGAAACCATCCAGGCGCTGTACATGGACAACCCGCAGGGCATCGCCGAGTACATCGCCAAGCCGGTGAAGAAGCGCGAGGACTACCCGGCCATGCCGGCGCAGGACTACCTGTCCGAGGCCGAACGCCTGGCCGTGGCCAAGTTCATGCTGGGCGTGGATAACCATGGAATTTTCCATGATCAGGCGCTGAACCAGAACCAATAAGCGCCGAGCATGAACAAGAACGGGGCCTGCGGGCCCCGTTTTGCATTCCGCGGACTCGTGGTCAGTCGGCCTGGGCCAGCGCCTCGGCGACGAAGTCCAGGCGATCCTGGCCGAAGAACATCTCTCCGCCGACGAAGCAGGTCGGCGCGCCGAACACGCCGCGTTTGACGGCCTCCTCGGTGGCGGCCTTGAGCGCGGCCTTGACCTCGTCCTCGGCCACCCAGGCGGCGAAGGCCTGGGCATCCAGTCCGGCCTCGGTCAGCACCTCATTCACCACGGCGGGATCGGCCAGGTTGCGCTGCCGGGTCCAGAGCGCCTCAAACATCGCCCTCACATAGGTCTCGAACTGCCCAGGCGCGCGAAGCTGGTAGGCGCACGCGCCGCGCATCAGCGTCAGGGTGTTGATCGGGAAGTTCGGGTTGAGCGAGAAGGCCACGCCATAGCGGCGGGCGAAGCGCTGGAAGTCGATCAGGGTGTAGCGGCCTTTGGCGGGCACGCTGATCGGCGAGGCGTTGCCGGTGGCCTGGAATACGCCGCCCAGCAGCATGGGGCGAAAGCGCAGCTCGGCGCCGTGGCGGGCGCACAGGTCCGGCAGCTGAGTCCAGGCCAGGTAGCTGGCCGGGCTGCCGAAGTCGAAGAAGAATTCCACGGTCTTGCTCATTGGTGCTGCTCCATTGCGAAAGGGGAAGGGCGGATCACCATTTTTCCTGCCAGGGACGCAGGTCAAGCTCAAAGGTCCAGGCGTCGCGCGGCTGTGCGTGCAGGTGCCAGTAGTTGTCGGCGATATGCACGGGATCGAGGATGCCGTCCTGGTCTTTGCGCTTGTAGATGTCGGGGAAGGTGTCGCGGATGAAGGCGGTGTCGATGGCGCCGTCGACCACCACATGGCCGACATGGATGCCGCGTGGCCCCAGCTCACGCGCCATGCTCTGGGCCAGGGCGCGAATGCCGTGCTTGGCCCCGGCAAAGGCGGCAAAGCCCGCCGCTCCGCGTAATCCTGCGGTGGCGCCGGTGAACAGGATGGTGCCGCGCTGGCGCGTGACCATCCGTCGGGCCACGGCCTGGGCGGTGAGGAAGCCGGCGAAGCAGGCCATCTCCCAGATCTTGAAGTACTTGCGCGCGGTCTCGTCGAGGATGCTACAGGGCACGTTGGCGCCGATGTTGAAAACGAATGCCTCGATGGGGCCGATGTCGCGCTCGATGGTTTCCACCAGCTCGGCGACGTCCTCTTCCTTGCGCGCATCCGAGGCGAAGCCGTGGGCCTGGCCGCCGGCGGCGATGATCTCGTCCACCAGCGGCTTGAGCTTGTCGGCACTGCGCCGGGTGACGCAGGCGATGTAGCCCTCGCGGGCAAAGCGTTTGGCGATGGCGCCGCCGGTGGCGTCGCCGGCTCCTATGACCAGCACGACTTTCTTGGATTCGGACATGGCAGGCTCTCTGGGTGATCAATAGATTAAACGGTCGTTAGGTAAACGAACGCTATGCTATGCTGCCGGCATCGTCAAGTGTCAGGAGCGGACAGGGCATGCGCTACTCGGCCGAACACAAGCAACAGACCCGCGAGAAGCTGCTGCACAGCAGCGGCGCGCTGGCCAAGGCCGGCGGCTTCGCCACCACCGGCGTCGACGGCCTGATGAAGGCCATCGGCCTGACTGGCGGCGCCTTCTACAGCCACTTCCCGTCGAAGAATGATCTGTTCAGCGAGATCGTCCGCCGCGAGCTGTCGCACAGCCCGATCGCCCTGCTGAGCCAGGCCGAAGGCGCCGGGCGCGACAAGCTGCAGCGTTGTCTGGAGCGCTACCTGAGCCTGGCACACCTGCACAACCCCGAGACGGGCTGCGCCATCCCGGCCCTCGGCGCGGAGATCGCCCGCGCCGAGCCCGCTGTGCGCGAGGAGGCCGAGCACTGGCTGTGCCAGATCCAACAGGCCTGGGCCGGGATTCTCGGTGACGGTGACGGTGAGCTGGCCTGGGCGCTGCTGGCCCAGTGCGTCGGCGCGCTGGTGGTGGCGCGCATGCTGGCCCGCGAGAGCGTGCAGGAGCAGGTGCTGGACGCCAGCCGCGCACTGGTCAACCGATTGCTGTCCGCGACGGCGGATTGATAACGCAAAACGGGACCCGCGGGTCCCGTTGTTGTTTCGCTGCATCCCGTTAAACGGGGATCTGCCGCACCTGCGCCAACCACTCGGGCTCCAGGGTATCGAACTCGGTGGGTATACCGAGGGTTTCGAGCCGTGCCTTGTGCTGATCGATCTCGTGCACCATTTGGCTTAGGGCGCTGGAGTTGCCGTCCAGCTGGTGCATCTGGGTCACACCCAGGTGGTAGAAGCGCTGCAGCCTGAGCGCGGCCGGATTCTCCGCAGCAACGCCCGCCGTCACATGGTGCATGACGTTGGTGATGCTCATCAGGCTGCGCTTCAGGCGCCAGCCATACACCGCCGGCGCCATCCAGGGCAGTGCCCAGAGTTTGAAACGCACCAGGGTGATGGTCAGCAGTACGCCCAGCAATACGCCGCCCAGGTTAAGGCGGAAGTTGTCGCCGCCAGGCTGGCCGAACAGCTGCACGGCCAGGGTAGAGAACAGCATGGCCAGCAGGACGAAAACCGAGATGATGATCAGCGTGATGCGCCGGGTGTCGCGGCGGTAGGCTTCGGGATTCATCGGTTGCAGGGTGAAGGACATAGCCAGTAGCTCCGGTGATGCTTTCAGGAAAAAGGGAGCCGCTCGGCTCCCTTTTGCGTGCTGCTCAGGCGACTCAGGCGCGCGCCTGTTTCAGCGTCTCGGCGATGAGGAAGGCCAGCTCCAGCGACTGGTCGGCGTTCATCCGCGGGTCGCAGTGGGTGTGGTAGCGATCCGACAGGCCATCCTCGGTGATCGGCCTGGCGCCGCCGATGCACTCGGTGACGTTCTGCCCGGTCATCTCGATGTGGATGCCGCCGGCCACCGTGCCCTCCGCGCGGTGGACCTGGAAGAACTGCTTCACCTCGCTGAGGATCTGTGCGAAGTCGCGGGTCTTGTAGCCGCTGCTGGCCTTGATGGTGTTGCCGTGCATCGGGTCGCTGCTCCACAGCACCTGACGTCCTTCATCGCGCACCTTGCGCAGCAGGCGCGGGAAGTGCTGCTCGACCTTGTCGGCGCCCATGCGCACGATCAGGTTGAGGCGGCCTGGGTCGTTGTCCGGGTTGAGGCAGTCGATCAGGCGGATCAGCTCGTCCGGGTCCATGCTCGGGCCGACCTTGACCCCGATGGGGTTCTCGATGCCGCGCATGAATTCGATATGGGCGCCATCCAGCTGACGGGTGCGGTCGCCGATCCACAGCATGTGCGCGGAGCAGTCGTACCAGCGGCCGGTCAGGCTGTCGCGGCGCACGAAGGCCTGTTCGTAGTTCAGCAGCAGCGCCTCGTGGGCGGTGAAGAAGCTGGTCTCGCGCACCTGCGGCTGGGCGTCCATGCCGCAGGCGCGCATGAAGGCCAGGGTTTCGTCGATGCGGTTGGCCAACTGGCTGTACTTCTCGCCAAGGGCCGAGTTACCGATGAAATCCAGGTTCCACTGGTGCACCTGGTGCAGGTCGGCGAAGCCGCCCTGGGCGAAGGCGCGCAGCAGGTTGAGGCTGGCGGTGGACTGGTGGTAGGCCTGCAGCAGGCGCTCCGGGTCCGGCACGCGGCTGGCGGCGTCGAAACCGATGCCGTTGACGATATCGCCGCGGTAGGCGGGCAGGGTCACGCCGTCGACGGTTTCGTCATTGGCCGAACGCGGCTTGGCGAACTGGCCGGCCATGCGCCCAACCTTGACCACCGGGCAGCCGGCGGCGAAGGTCATGACGATGGCCATCTGCAGCAGCACCTTGAAGGTGTCGCGGATCTTGGCGGCGGAGAACTCGGCAAAGCTCTCGGCACAGTCGCCACCCTGCAGCAGGAAGGCGCGACCCTGGGTGACCTCGGCAAACTGGCGGCGCAGTTCGCGCGCTTCACCGGCAAATACCAGCGGCGGATAACCGGCCAGGGTCTGCTCGACCTGCGCCAGCTTGGCGCTGTCGGGGTACTGTGGTTGCTGCTGGATCGGCTTGCTTCTCCAGCTCTCGGGGCTCCAGGTTTGGCTCATGTACGGCTCGATACGACGAATCAGGGAAAGTGAGCCGCATGTTACCCGATCGTCCCTGGCAACGGGACGATCGGGGTCATTGCCAAAGCCAATCGGGCCTATTGGCGAGTAGTGCGCACCGGTAGCCAGCGATTGATGATGCGCTGCAGGGTGCCATCGGCCTGCATGGCGGCCAGTTCCTGGTCCAGGCGCTGACGTAGCGCCGGCTGCTGCTTGCTCACGGCCCAGGCCAGGCTCTCATCGGTCAGGGGACGGTGCAGGCTGAGCAGGCTGGCGTACTGGCGATCCTTGTCAACGTTCCAGCTGGTGACGGCATCGTGCACCACGCAGTCGACTTCGCCTTTCATCAGCGCCTGCAGCGCGGGTTCCACCGAGTTGAAGGCCTTGAGGGTGGTCATGCCAGCGAATTTCTTGGCGAAGGCCGCGCCGGTGCTGTCGGCGACATAGGCCAGGCGTACCTGCGGCTGGAGAATCTGCAGCGGGCTGCCGAATCGGGCGGCATCGGCGCTGCGGATGATCGCCATCTGGCCGAGCTTGAAGTAGGGCTGGGTGAAGTCGACCCTGGCCTGGCGTTCGGCGGTGACGCTGATGCCGGACATCAGCATGTCCACTTCACCGCGCTCCACGGCGTTGAACAGGCCACTCCAGGGGATGACCTTGAACTGAAACTGGTGGCCGGTGCGCTTGCCCAGCTCGGCGGCCAGATCGGCTTCGATGCCGCGTACCTGCCCTTCGCTCTTCAGGGTCAGTGGTGGGTAGTCGGCCGCCGTGCCGACGCGGATCACCTTGTTATCCAGCGCCGGTTTGGGCGTGGCCGGGTTGTCCGCGGCCTGAGTCAGTGATGCGGCAAACAGGCAGGCGCCGGCCAGAAGCAGTGAACGCATACGCAGCATGGGCAAATCCTTGCTTGGTGTGGGGGCTTGAGCATGCCCCAGCGTACCTGGGTGCGCCAAGCAAGGTTTGCCGCAAAGTGTTGCAGCCTCAGTCCAGCTCCCCGGCAAAGCGCCGGGACATCAGGCGCAGATAGAGGTTAGGGGCGAGGCGCCAAAGCAGGCTGGCCAGGAGGCTGCTGCGGTCGGGAAACAGTCGCCGGCGCCCCTGTTCGGCAGCGCGCACGATTGCGGCGGCCATCCAGTCGGCACCACGTACCTGGCCCACGGTGGAGCGGGCATGGCTGGCCGGTCGGCCATCGCCGCCCAGGGCGTTGCGTTCGATGGGGGTGTCGAGAAAGCTCGGGTAGACCATCAGCAGGCTGATGTGCTGGCGCTCCAGTTCCAGGCGCAGCACTTCGAAGGCCTGGCTCAGCGCGGCTTTGGCGGCGCAGTAACCGGCGCGGCCGAGTACCGGCATCCAGCCCGCCATGGAGCCGATACAGATCACCTGGCCGCGACTGCGTTGCAGCAGAGGCAGGGCGTTCAGTGTCAGGTTCAGCGGGGCGTGATAATCCACGGCCATCACTTTGCTGAAGACCTCGGGCTGGGTGCGCAGGGTCGGCGAACGGTGGGTGATGCCGGCATTGTTGATCAGCCAGTCGAGGCCGGTGAAACGCTGATGGCAGACACTGACCAGCTCAGCCTGGAAGCGCGGGTCGCAGAGGTCGCCGGCAAGGATGTGCACGACGGCGCCGTTGGCCAGCTCTGTGCGGCGTTGCTCCAGCAGGCTGGCATTGATGTCGGTGAGCAGCAGGTGCATGCCGCGGGCATGGCAGGCCTGGGCAAGGGCCCAGCCGAGGCCGCTGGCAGCGCCGGTGATGAGGCAGGTGGTCATGGCTGAAATCCAGACTGCAAGGGACAACGGAGTGCCGAATGGAACTTGTGCTGGCGCTCCGCCTGCGGCAGGCTGCCGCCAGAATATTATCGGCGAGTGCCCCAGGGCACCGGCTATGACATTGGCGGCCGGGGGTCGTGCGGTGTTGGTACGAATGGTCAGTTGGGGATGCCGGTGACGGAAAAACTGCAGGATGAACGTCTGCTGGCCGAGGTGCAGGACGCCTATGGCCGCGTGCGGGTGGTGGAGATCGGCGAGTACCGCTTTCTTGAGTTCGGCGATGAGGTGGAGCAGAGCTGTGTGTTCACGGCCGACCCGAGCTGGCTGGAGTACGACTACACCCGCGCCATGCTGATCGGTGCGCTGTGCCATGAGCGAGCCGAGACGGCGCTGTTCCTCGGTCTGGGGGCCGGCAACCTGACCCAGGCCTGCCTGCGTTTTCTGGAACTGGACGATGTCGAAGTCATCGAGCTGCGCCCGGATGTGCCGCGCCTGGCCATGGAGTTTCTCGGCCTGAGCGATGATCCGCGCCTGACCATCCGCATCGGCGATGCGCTGGAATTGCTCGCCAGCGCGGAAAGCACCGACGTGCTGTTCCTCGATCTGTACACCGATACGGGGCCGGCGGCCGGTCATCTGGCCTGGCGCTTTCTCGAAGACTGCCAGCAGAAGCTCAATCCTGGCGGCTGGCTGGTGATCAACCAGTGGGGTACTGACGACGGCAAACCACTGGGGGCCGCGCTGCTGCGAGGCCTGTTCCATCGTCACTACTGGGAAATTCCGGTGAAGGACGGCAACGTCATCCTGCTGATTCCCGCTGACCTTGAGCAGGAACTGGACATTGCCGGGCTGCGTAAGCGCGCGGCGCAACTGGCGCCGCGCCTGGGCTACAGCCTGGATGGACTGATCGACGTGATGCGCCCGGCCAGCTAGCTGGCCGAGTTGCGTCGGGCGGGGCTGTGATCCCGCCCGACAGTGCCTTCAGCGCCCCTGGAAGTTGCCTGGCCGGCGCTCCAGCATGGCGCGCACGCCCTCGGCGGCATCCTCGCTGGCCATCAGTTGGCGCATCACCGGCGGCAGTGCCGCTGCGGCGGCGGCTTCGCCCTGCTGGACGGCCTGGCGAGCGGAGGCCAGGGTTGCCTGAACACCCAGCGGCGCCTGCGCGGCAATCCGCTCGGCAATCCACAGCGCGCGCGGCAGCAGCTCCTCGGTGGCCACGACTTCCTGCACCAGACCCATCCGGTAGGCTTCGTGGGCATCGAACTCATCGCCGGTGAGCAGCCAGCGCATGGCATTGCCCCAGCCGGCACTCTGCTGCATGCGCAAGGTGGCGCCGCCGAACGGGAAGATGCCGCGCTGCACCTCCATCTGGGCGAAGCGGGTGTTGCTGGCACAGAGGTTGATGTCCGAGGCCAGCATCAGCTCGATGCCGATGGTGAAGCAGTAGCCCTGGGCGGCAACTATCACCGGCTTGCGCGTGCGCGGCCCGGCGAATACGCCCCAAGGATCGCAGCCGCCTTCCGGTGGCGCCCAGCCGGCCTTGAAGGCATCGGCGACGCGGGTCAGGTCGAGGCCGGCGGTGAAATGCTCGCCGTGGGCGAACACCAGCGCCACGCGCGCCTCGTCGTTGCGTTCCAGCTCGCCATAGGCCAGGGCCAGCTCGTTGAGCAGGTCAAGGTCGAAGGCATTGCGCTTGCTTACGCGGTCGAGGCCGAGCAGCAGGACATGGCCACGCAGTTCGCGGGTAACTCGGCCGGCAGTACTCTGGGTCATCCTGGGGTTCCTTGGCGGAGGGAAAACCTCGATATAGCCTGAGCGGGGAGGGCTTGTCCAAACCATTTGCCATTCTGATGAACGGTACTGCGTTGCCCCCCAACCACCGGGCTGAATCTGCCCTGGACAGGGAAAAACCCGCACATTGGTCAGGAAAATCCTGTATGATGCGCGCCGGCCTCATCAGGCCCCCGTTCAGGTGATCTCGCGAAGCGCTGCTTCGGCTGTTTGTCCGCCCTGCGGACTATCCTTAACGTTTCATCCATAAAGACGCGAATACGCAAAATCTGCTTGCCAGGCTGTCAGGGCGATCTATTGATCTTTCGGCGGCGCAGCGCTGGTCCATGGGTTTTGCGGTTGCAAAAGAGGCATTACCCATGACCCAGGAAACCGGCGGCTTTGCCGCACTCGGCCTTCATTCTTCCGTTGTTGCAGCGCTGACTGCCGTTGGCTACGAAGAGCCGTCCCCGATTCAGGCCCAGGCGATCCCGATGATCCTCGCCGGCCACGACATGATTGGCCAGGCGCAGACCGGCACCGGCAAGACCGCAGCCTTTGCCCTGCCGATTCTGTCCAAGATCGATCCGAGCAAGCGTGAACCGCAGGCGCTGATTCTGGCGCCGACCCGCGAGCTGGCCCTGCAGGTGGCCACCGCATTCGAAACCTATTCCAAGCAGATGCCGGGCCTGAACGTGGTTGCCGTCTATGGCGGCGCGCCGATGGGCCCGCAGCTCAAGGCCCTGCGCATGGGCGCACAAGTCGTGGTGGCCACCCCGGGTCGCCTGGTCGACCACCTCAGCCGCAACGGTGATCTGCTCAAGACCGTGCAGTTCCTCGTTCTCGACGAGGCCGACGAAATGCTCAAGCTGGGCTTCATGGATGACCTGGAAGTGATCTTCCAGGCCCTGCCGGAAAGCCGTCAGAGCGTGCTGTTCTCCGCGACCCTGCCGGCTTCGATCCGTGCCATTGCCGAGAAGCACCTGCGCGAGCCCAAGCACGTCAAGATCGCCGCCAAGACCCAGACCGTAGCGCGTATCGAGCAGGCTCACCTGATGGTGCATGCCGACCAGAAAGTGGCTGCCGTAACCCGTCTGCTGGAAGTCGAAGACTTCGATGCGCTGATCGGTTTCGTCCGCACCAAGCAGGCCACCCTAGACGTCGCCAGCGCCCTGGAAGCCCGTGGCTACAAGGTCGCGCCGCTCAACGGCGACATCGCCCAGAACCAGCGCGAGCGCGTGATCGAGTCGCTCAAGGATGGCCGCCTGGACATCGTCATTGCGACCGACGTGGCTGCCCGTGGTATCGACGTGCCGCGTATCACCCACGTACTGAACATCGACATGCCGTATGACCCGGAGTCCTACGTGCACCGTATCGGCCGTACCGGTCGTGCCGGTCGTGAAGGTCGTGCCCTGCTGCTGGTCACCCCGCGCGAGCGCCGCATGCTGCAGGTGATCGAGCGTGTCACCGGGCAGAAAGTCGCCGAAGTGCGTCTGCCGGACGCCGAGACCGTGCTGCAGGCGCGCATCCGTCGCCTCAGCCAGAAGCTGCAACCTCTGGTGGCCACCGCCGAAGCCAGCCATGGCGAACTGCTGGCCAAGCTGGCCACTGATCTGGAGTGCAGCCCGCAGGCGCTGGCCGCCGCGTTGCTGGCCAAGCTCACCGAAGGCCAGGGCCTGACCCTGGACGCGGTGCGTCGCGAACAGCCAGAAGTACCGAGCGGGTCCCGCGAGCGCAGCAGTAGTGGTGAGCGCAGTGGCGAACGCCGCGAACGCGCACCGCGTGCCGATGGCGAAGGTGCCCGCGGCCGCAGCATGCCGCCGGTGGCCGAAGGCCGTGCCCGCTGCCGTGCCGGTGTTGGCGCGCGTGACGGCATCCAGGCGAAGAACCTGCTGGGCGCCATCCTCAATGAGGGTGGCCTGTCCCGCGAGGCGCTGGGTCGCATCCAGATCCGTGACACCTTCAGCCTGGTCGAACTGCCGGAAGAGGGTCTCGACCGCCTGCTGGCCAAGCTCAAGGACACCCGCGTGGCCGGCAAACAGCTCAAGCTGCGCCGCTATCGCGAAGACTAAGCCTAGGCTGGTCATGCGCTAAAACAAAAAGCCCGCTCAATGAGCGGGCTTTTGTCATTCTGCGGCGGCGTTATCGGGCCTGGGTCAGGAAGTTCAGATAGTGATCGGCGGTTTCTTCCGGGCGCTCGACCATCGGCACATGGCCACAGTCCTTCATCACCACCACGCTGGGTTTTTGCAGCAGCGGTTTCATGACCTCGATGCTCGATACATCCAGCACGCGGTCCTTGTCTCCCCAGAGCAGCAGCACCGGAGCGGTGATTTTTGGCAGCTCCGGCTCCAGCGGGACGTAGCGCTCACGCAGATGGCCGAAGATCAGCTCGTAGTGGGGCGCGTTGGCCATGGCCTGGGCGGCAAAGTGTTCCTGAAGCGGGGCGGGCATCGGCGGCGCCTCGACGAAGACGAAATCCAGCAGGCGCTGGAAGTCTTCCGGTTTGCTCACGACCAGCGGATTGGCCTCGCCCTGCTCGATGCGGCGGAAGAACTCGCTCTTGTTCGGCGCTTCCACGCCGGCATTGTCCAGCAGCGCGGCGCTGAGTACCCGTTCGGGGTGGCGGGCGGCGAGCAGGGCGCTGATGTGGCCACCCATGGAGTTGCCGATGACGTGGAATTTCTCGATTTTCAGGGCGTCGAGCAGGGCCAGCACGCGCTCGCTCTGGCTGGCGACGTCGTAGCTGATGGTGCTCGGCTTGCTGCTGTCACCGAAGCCCGGCAGGTCGAGAGCGATAACCCGGTAGTGTGCCGTCAGCGGCCGAGCGAAACGTAGCCAGTTGTCCTTGTTGGCGCCAAAGCCGTGGATCATCACGATGGCCGGCGCGTCCTGCGGGCCGCCGTCGTAGTAGCTGTAGGTCAGGTCGCCGACGGTCTGGCTGTGCAGACTCAGGCCGGCGAGCTGGCGCTCGGCAAACTGCACCGTGGCCAGCAGGGTGGTAGGTGACAGGGTCAGTACGCCGCCCGCCGTGGCCAGCAGTAGCACTAATGTCAGTAGCAGCTTTTTCACACGCACTCCTTATTTCCGTTTCTTGTAGTGGGTGGATAGGGTCTGTTGGCGTTTCGGCGCAAACCGCGTTGCTGCATCAAATGGTGCCAGGCTAGGCGCAGGACGTCGGCAATGGTCATTCCCTTGCCAAGTCCTGCAACGACGGCTGGCGCCATTTGCCGCGCAACCCGAAGGGACGGGCCATTTTTTGTGCACGGCGGTGTTGCTCGATGGCTCATTTAGCGCACTAAACTTTGCATCTCGCGCCTTGCCGTGCGCAAAAAATGGCGCCGTCGCGGCTGTGCCGAAACGTCAACAGACCCTAAACTAGCACGTCGGCCCTGGCCGATTGTGTGTTGTCCGTTTGCCCAACCTTAGGTTCAGCTGGGAATGTCTATGCGCAGTAAAGCGTTGTGGTTGTCATTGCTGTTGGCGCTGATGAACCTGCCGGTGCAGGCAGAGGATGCCTGCGAGAAGCTGGTGGCCACCGGCAATCCGGAATATCCGCCCTACCTGTGGCGTGACCCGGCCAACCCAGGTCAACTGATCGGTGCCAATGCCGAGCTGCTACAGCATCTCGGCAAGGAACTGGGGCTGACGATCGAGGTGATCCACACTGGCACCTGGGCCCGCGCCCAGGAAGAGGCCAGGAGTGGTCGCGTCGACCTGCTGGCCGGTGCCTTCCTTACGGTGCCGCGTCTGGGCGTGATGGATTACATCCACCCGGCCTTCTACGAGACTCCCAGCGTGGTCTGGACGCAGCGTGGCAAGTCATTTGCTTACAGCGGCTGGGCCGATCTGGTCGGCAAACAGGGCGCGACGCTGGTTAACAATAGCTTTGGTCAGGGCTTCGATCAGTTTGCTGGCCAATCGCTGCAGATCCAGCAATTGCCGAGCCTGACCCAGGCCCTGCAGATGCTACTGCTCGGTCGTGTCGACTATGTGCTGTACGAGCGTTATCCCAGCGTGGCGCTGGCCCGTCAGTTGGGCATGCAGGAGCAGCTGGAGAGTCTGGAACCGCCAATTTCCAGTGAGGGTCTGTACCTGACCCTGTCGCACAACTCCGCCTGTAACGACGCGCGCCTGCGTGGCCAGCTGGCGCAGAAAATGACCGAACTGCTGGCCACCGATCTCCCCGAAATCATCCTGCAGCGCAATATCGAGCGCTGGCAGGGACAACAGGTGACTCCGGTTGAGGCACCAGCTGCAGAGGAAAACCCGCTGTGATGCGCCACCTTCTTCTTCTCGGCCTGCTCGCTGCCTCGCTCAGCGGTTGTGCCAGCGACCCCGCGCCACTTGAACAGATGCGCCTGACCGAACAGACCCTGGACCAGGCGCGTGCCGTCGGTGCCACGCCGGCTCTGGAGGAAATGCGCCAGGCCGAGGCCAAGTTTGCCCGGGCCCAGAAGAACATGGGCGAAGCCGACTACAAGCGTGCCCGCCAGTTTGCCGAGCAGGCCGAACTGGATGCACGCCTGGCGGAAGCCAAGGTGCTCACGGCCAAGAGCGAACAGGAACTGAAACAGATCAATCTGCGCATCAAGCGGGTGCGCCAACAACTGGGAACCTTGCCGTGATGCGTTACGCCAACGCCCTTGTCCTGCTGCTACCGGTACTGCTGCAGGGCTGCGCGACCAAGCCGGACGACCGCCAGAGCCTGGAGCAGGCGCAGCAGGCCTTCCTGGCGGTCAAGAGTGACAACGATGTATTGCGCGTGGCGCCCAAGGACGTGATCCGCTCCGGCGAGTCGCTGGCCCGTGCCGATCGCCTGTCCAGCTACTGGGGCAGCGATGGCGACATGCAGCACTATGCCTACCTCAGTCAGCGTTACAGCCAGATTGCCCGCGAACACACCGATGCGGCGCTCAACGCCGAGCGCCTGCAGCGCGAGCAGCTGGAGCTGGAGCGCCTGCAGCTGACTCTGCGCGAGAGCAAGCTGCTCAGCGTGGCCGGCAGTGACGATGACGAGCAGATGTTCGCCCTGGCGGCGGCCGAAACCGATCGCGGTCTGGTGATGACCCTGGGCGATGTACTGTTCGACACCGGCCGTGCCGATCTCAAGGCGTCGGCCAACCGCACCGTGCTCAAACTCGTGCAGTTCCTGCAGAACAATCCGCGCCGGGTGGTGCGTATCGAGGGCTACACCGACACCAAGGGTGATGCGGCGTTCAACCTGCAGCTGTCCAGGGACCGGGCGCAAACGGTGGCCGATGTGCTGATCGATCTGGGGATCGACCCGCAGCGCATCAGTGTGCGCGGCTTCGGTGAGGCCTATCCGCTGGCTGAAAATGCCTCCAGTCGCGGCCGGGCGCAGAACCGCCGGGTCGAGATCGTGTTCTCCGACGCCAATGGCAAGCTGGGCATGGAGCGCTGAGCGCTTACCGTGAAAGATAAACCCCGGCCATTGGCCGGGGTTTTCGTTTGCAGGGGTTAAAGCCCGCGAAACAGGTCGTGGGCATCCAGCAGGCGGTAGGCGATTTCCGGGTGCTTCTCCAGGCCCCGGCGGATTGCCGCCGGAATGGCCTGGCGGGTCTTGCGGCAAAGCCCCGGCAGGTCATCGATATGAATGCCGATGCCGCGCATGCTGCGCACTTCGTTGTGCCCGGGGGCTATCTCGAGGCGAATGCCCAGTTGCTCATGCAGGCGGCGCTGCATGTGCTCGAGATCCTCCAAGCTCTGGATGTTTTCCAGACGCTCCAGCAAGCGCTTTTCCTCCTGACGCGTCAGCAGCAGGATGCGCGCGGCCGTGCCGGGCAGCTGCAGCAGCTGCTCGCGGTCGCAGGTGCAGGCGCCGGGAGGGCAGGGAGAGCGGATGGGCAGAGACGAGTTCATGGGCACTGATCATAGCCAGCCGTGGCGCGGCTTGCCTACAGGCGCCGTGCGCCGGACTGTGCTGGCGACTCCCTGATGAACTGTACTGGTTGTTTTTCGCTGTGTTGCGCTACTGTTTCGGTTCAGTGACGCAGGAAGCCCGAACATGACCAATCTGTTGCTCTACCAACGCATCGCCCAGCAACTGGCCGAGGATATCCGCCGCGGTGTCTATCAGCCGGGTGAGCGCGTGCCCTCGGTACGCAAGCTGAGCGTACAGATGAGTGTCAGTCATGCCACGGTGCTGCAGGCCTATGCCAATCTGGAGGATCAGGGGCTGATCCGCGCCCGGCCGCAGTCCGGCTACTACGTGCACCAGACCGCCGCGCTGACTGCACCGACGCCAGCCATTGCCCATGTCGAGAAGCCCGCCTGCGTCACCCGCAGCAGCATCATCAGCGAAGTCCTGAGTGCCACGCGCCGTGAAGGCATCTTCCCATTGGGGGCGGCGGTGCCGCACGTGTCCTACCTGCCGGTGCGTGCCCTGCATCAGCAGATCGCCAAGGTCACCCGCTTCAACAGCCCGCAGGCGTTCAGTTACATGTTCAGCCCCGGCTACGAGCCGCTGCGGCGTCAGGTGGCGATTCGCATGCGCGATGCCGGCGTGGTGGTCGATCCCAGTGAGGTGGTGATCACCCATGGCTGCGTCGAGGCCATCCATATGGCCCTGCGCGTGCTGACCCAGCCGGGCGACCTGATCGCCACAGAGTCGCCCACCTATTACGGCCTGCTGCAGCTGGCTGATGTGCTGGGCCTCAAGGTCATCGAGATACCCAGTGATCCGAATACCGGCATCAGCCTGGAAGCGCTGCAGCTGGCTGCCAGTCAGTGGCCGATCAAGGCGCTGGTGACGGCCGGGCGGCTGTCCAACCCGCTCAGCGCGACCATGCCCGAGGAGCGCCAGAAGCAGTTGCTGAACATGGCCGAGGATTTCGGCTTTGCCGTGATCGAGGATGATATCTACGGCGAGCTGATGTTCGAGCCCAACGGTGCCCGCGCCATCAAGGCCCATGATCGCAATGGCCAGGTGATCTACTGCTCCAGCTTCTCCAAGACCCTGTCGCCGGGCGTGCGTATCGGCTGGATCATCGCCGGGCGTTATCAGGAGGCCGTGCAGCGTCTGCAGACCTTCAGCACCCACTCGGCCTGCAGCGTCACCCAGATGGGCGTGGCGGCCTACCTGGAAAATGGCGGTTACGACCGTCATCTGCGGCATATCCGCCAGGAGTACCGCAAGAACGTCACGGCCTATCAGTTGGCGGTGCAGCAGTATTTCCCCGAGGGTACGCAGATGACCCGGCCGGCCGGCGGCTTCATCCTCTGGGTCAGCCTGCCGGCGCGGGTCAATACCCAGGAGCTGCACCTGCGCGCACTGGCTGAAGGGGTCAGTGTGTCGCCGGGGCTGACCTTCAGCACCACGGAGCAGTTCAACCACTGCTTGCGCCTGACCTGTGGCATCCCGTGGAACCGCGAAGCGGAACGGGCGATTCAGACCATCGGCCGACTGGCCCGTGAGCTCTGTGCCGAGGCGGATGCGCGTCACTGACTTGGCTGCCTGTTCCGCTCTGTTCTCCTTAAAAACGGCTCCCTGAGCCGTTTTTTTCGTCAGGGCTTCGCGGACGCTTTTTCCCTTTTCGTGCTCCGTGCTGGGGCAGCGTACGCCGTATCGTCTTCACGGTTTTTCGGGCTTGAGCCGAGCTTTCGGGGCTTGCCGCTGCCTGGTCATCCCTGCACCGATAGGGTCATCTAGACGACCTATTGCTCCTTGCTGGTGCCGTTTTGTCTGTGCGCATTCATATAGCTGAGAGCTATGTATTGGATTTCAAAGATACATTTGAGTAATGCGTGATGGCGGCAGATTCTAGCCCGCAAGCAGGCCTGACCCGCCAGTCAGCGGGCAGCCCTGGCCTCACCGATCCATTGCCCAAGAGGACAACAAGATGAACAAGACTCTGCGCTCCCTGATCCTGGCCGCTGCGGCCATCCTGCCGACCACCGCCGTTCTGGCCAGCGAGGGCCAAAGCCTGCGTATCGCCACCGAAGGCGCCTACCCACCCTTCAACTTTTTCACCGCCGACGGCCAGCTGGGCGGCTTCGACATCGAGATCGGCCGCGCCCTGTGCGCCCAGATGAAGGCCAATTGCGAGTTCGTCGCCCAGGACTGGGATGGCATCATCCCGGCGCTTCTGGCCGACAAGTACGACCTGATCATCGCCTCAATGTTCATCACCGAGGAGCGCAAGCAGAAGGTCGCCTTCACCGAGCCCTACCAGAAGTCGGCCATGACCTTCGTGGTGCCCAAGGATTCGGACCTCAAGGACTTCTCGCCCAAGGGCCTGGCCGGCAAGACCATCGGCGCCCAGGGCTCCACCACCCAGGGCGACTACCTCTCGGCCATGTTCCCCGACTCCGACGTGCGCCTGTACCCGACCCAGGACGCGGTGAACCTCGACCTGGCCTCCGGTCGTCTGGATGCCCAGGTCGGCGACATGATTCCGATGCTGGAGTGGACGCAAAAGAGCGAGGACGGCGCCTGCTGCGTGCTGGCCGGCGCGCCCATCAGCGAGGCCAAGTACGTGGGCGAGGGCGTCGGCATCGCCCTGCGCAAGGAAGACGCCGCCCTGCGCGAGCAGCTCAACCAGGCGCTGGCCGCGATCATCGCCGACGGCACCTACAAGGCCATCAACGACAAGTACTTCTCGGTCAACCTGCTGACCCTGCAGAAGTGATGCACCGGGCCCGCAGGGGCCCGGGCTTCGCATTGTTCTTCCTTCTGATCGAGAAGAGGCTGTTCTATGGAGTGGCTCTCCTACCTGAGTTTTACCGGTGGCGGCTGGGGCGACGAGTTGCTGCGCGGCCTGGGCGTAACCCTGGCGCTGGCGGCGGCCAGCCTGCCGGTCGGCCTGGCCCTGGGCCTGGCCGTGGCGGCGCTCGGCCTGTGCCGGCGGGCGCTGTGGCGCGGCCTTGCGGCCTCCTTCAGCACCACCATCCGCGGTCTACCGGAATTGCTGACTCTGTTCATCATCTACCACGGCGTGGGCCTGGCGCTTAACAGCCTGCTCAAGTGGCTCAGCCCGGGGGCGACGCCGGTCGAGCTGAGTCCCTTCCTGGCCGGGGTGATCGCCCTGGGCCTGGTGTTCGCCGGCTACTCCAGCGAGGTCTGGCGCGGTGCCTGGCAGTCGCTGGACCGTGGCCAGCTGGAGGCGGCCCAGGCCATCGGCGTGCGCCGGCTGACCATCTTCCGCCTGATCGAGCTGCCGCAGCTGCTGCGCCTGGCGCTGCCGGGGCTGGGCAACCTGTGGATCAGCCTGATCAAGGACACCGCGCTGGTGTCGGTGATCGCGCTGAACGACCTGATGCGTATGGCCAACGTGGCGGTTGGGGTGACCAAGAAGCCCTTCCTGTTCTTCGCCGTGGTGTGCCTGGTCTACTGGGCCATCTGCCTGCTCTGTGAATGGGGCCTGGCCCGGCTGGAGCAGCGTGCCAACCGGGGCTTCGAACGTGAGGGGCGCGCAGCATGATCGACATCCTCGAACGTTTTTCCGGGCAGTTGCTGTCCGGCGCCGGGCTGACCCTGCAGATCACCCTGATCGCCTCCCTGCTGGCGTTCTGCCTGTCGCTGCCGCTGGCGCTGCTGCGGCGCAGCCCGAGCGCCGCCTGGCGCTGGCCGGTGCGTCTGTACGTGTCGTTCTTTCGCGGCACGCCGCTGCTGGCCCAGCTGTTCCTGGTCTATTACGGCTCCGGGCAGTTCCGCGTGCCGCTGACCGAGGCGGGGCTGTGGTGGTTCTTCCGTGATCCGTACTACTGCGCGCTGCTGACCTTCGTGCTCAATTCCACCGCCTACCAGGTGGAAATTCTCCGCGGCGGCCTGCGTGCCGTGCCCAGCGGGCAGATCGAGGCGGGCATCGCCCTGGGTCTGCGCAAGCTTGAGCTGTATCGCCGGATCATCCTGCCCAACGCTTACCGCATCGCGTTCCCGGCGCTGGGCAACGAGTTGATCCTGCTGCTCAAGGGCAGCGCGGTGGTCAGCGTGATCACCGTGCTCGACGTGATGGGCCAGACCCGCCGCGCCTTCTCGCAGACCTTCGATCTGTCCGTGTACTTCTGGGCCGCCGTGCTCTACCTGCTGATGACCACGATCTTCGTGCTGCTCTGGCGCCGTCTGGAGCGCTGCCTGACCCGCCATCTGCACTGTCGCAGCGCCCAGCCGGGCAAGCGTCGCGGCCTGTTCACCCGCCTTTCCACAGGAGTGGCCCCATGACCACCATGCACCATCCGCAGGCCGCCCTGGAGGTGGAGAACCTGCACAAGTCCTACGACGGCACCGAGGTGCTCAAGGGCGTGTCGCTGACTGCCCACAAGCATGAGGTGATCAGCATCATCGGCTCCAGCGGCTCGGGCAAGAGCACCTTCCTGCGCTGCATGAACCTCTTGGAATTCCCCGACAGCGGCACCCTGCGGGTGCACGGCGAGGAGCTGGAGCTGGCCGCCGACTCGCGCGGCAATCGCTCCAAGCGCTTCCAGCGGCAGATCGAGCGGGTGCGCACGCGCCTCGGCATGGTGTTCCAGTCGTTCAACCTGTGGCCGCACATGAGCGTGCTGGAGAACGTGATGATGGGCCCCTGCATCGTCCTCGGCCGCCCGCGCGAGGAGGTGGAGGCCAAGGCGCGCAGCCTGCTGGCGCGGGTCGGCATGCTGGAGAAGTGCCAGGTCTACCCCGAGTGCCTGTCCGGCGGGCAGAAGCAGCGCGTGGCCATCGCCCGTGCCCTGGCCATGGACCCGGAGGTGATGCTGTTCGACGAGCCGACCTCGGCGCTCGACCCCGAGCTGGTCGGCGAGGTGCTGCGGGTGATCCGCGAGCTGGGCGAGGAGGGCCGCACCATGATCATGGTCACCCACGAGATGCGCTTCGCTCGCGAGGTGTCCTCGCGCGTGGTCTACCTGCACCAGGGCCGCATCGAGGAGCAGGGTACGCCCGAGCAACTCTTCGGCGACCCACAGTCGGCCAACCTGCGACGCCTGCTGGCGACCCAGCACTGATTTCCCTTTTTCTTACTGCCTACTTTTACTGAAAAGAGTCCCCGACATGACTTCAGTCGTTTCCCTGCACCCGTGGAAGCGTGGTGCGCACCTCACTAGCGCCAACAACCAGCTGCTGATTGATGGCGTCAGCGCCGTCGAACTGGTCGAGCGCTATGGCTCGCCGCTCTACGTCTATTCCGAGGCGCGCCTGCGCAAGAATGCCCGCGACATCCTTGAGAACTTTCGCCGCGAACACGCCAATACCCGCGTCTGCTTCGCCAGCAAGGCCTGCGCGAACCTCGCCGTACTCAGGGTGTTCAAAGACTGTGGCCTGGCCCTGGAAGTCAACTCCGGCGGCGAGTTCCACAAGGCCTGCGTGGCCGGTTTCGCCCCGGGCGAAATGGTGTTCAACGGCGTGGCCAAGCAGGTGCAGGAGCTGCGCGAGGTGATCGAGGCCGGCATCGGCTCGATCAACGTCGATTCGCTGTCCGAGCTCGACCGCATCATCACGGTCGCCGTCGAGCTGGGCCGCCAGGCCCGCGTGGCGCTGCGCATCATCCCGGAGATCCGTGGCGGCGCCGCCGCCGGCTGGCAGACCGGCACCTCCAGCTCCAAGTTCGGCATGACCGCCGACGAGCAGGCCGAGGCCATCGAGCGCATCCTCGCTCAGCCGCAGGCGGTGAAGATGGTTGGCGTGCACGCCCATATCGGCACCCAGATCACCGACATCGCGGTGTACCAAGCCGAGGCGGCCTTCCTCATCGATTACGTGCGCGAGGTGAGCGAGCGCCTGCCCTATGCCCTGGAGCACGTGAACCTGGGCGGCGGCTTCGCCAAGAACTACAGCAGCGCCGAGGAAAACTTCGCCACGGTGGCGCCGCACTACCGCGAGAACTACCGCACCGACATCGACTTCGCCCGCCTGGCCCAGCAGCTGATCCGCCCGATCAGCCAGGCGCTGGGGCAGGGCATCGAGATCATCGTCGAGCCGGGGCGCAGCATGGTCAGCGACACCGCCATCCTGCTGACCCGCATCGAGGCGCACAAGGCGCGCCAGACTCCGGTGTTCTACCTGGACGCCGGCTACAGCGTGCTGTTCGACCTGTACAACAGCTGGTACTTCCACATGCTCAACGCCTCGCGCAGCGATGACCGCGACACCGCGCTGTTCCGCATGGCCGGCCCGCTGTGCGACAGCAGCGACACCTACTACGACATCGAGGGCGAGGGCGCGGTGGCCGAGCTGATCGCCGAGCAGCCGGCCCTGGCCGAGCATCGCGAGGTGCTGGAGCAGGTGCTGGTGCACCAGCCCAACCTGCGCGAGTTGCCGGCGGCCACGGAGCAGGGCGATGTGATCGCGCTGCTGGATGTCGGCGCCTACGCGTTGGAGATGATGAGCCAGTACTGCGGTCGTCAGGCGGCGGCCGCCGTGCTGGTCGATCTTCAGCAGGGCAGCCGGCTGATCCGCCGCCGCGCCGAGTACGCCGACCTGCTCAGCCATGATGTCGACTGAGCACAACGGTGTGTCGCCTGAGAGGCAGCTCTGTGCTGCCTTTCAGGCCTGCGGCAATGCTAAGGTCTGCCAGGAGCCGCCACCATGACGGCCTGCCTGGGAGAAACGCCGATCATGCTGTCGCCGCGCGAGCGCCTGCTGCGCAATCTGGACTGGAACCTGCTGTACACCTTCCTCGTCATCGTCGAGGAAAGCAGCATCACCGGTGCCGCACGGCGCCTGTCGCTCAGCCAGCCGAGCGTGAGCAATGCGCTCAAACGCCTGGAAGAGCACCTGGGCATGCGCCTGATCCAGCGGCGCAAGGGCATGTTTGCCCTCACCGAGCAGGGCCTGCGGGTGTACGAGTACGTGTCCTCGGCCGGCAGCATCATGGAGCAGATGGCCGAGCAGTTCGCCGGTGAGGCCGGCGCGGTGCTCGGCGAGCTGCAGATTCAGGTGGCCAGCCATGTCAGCTGCCGGCCTTTCGACGCGGCGCTGCTGCGCTTCCACCAGCAGTACCCCAACGTGCTGATCAGCCTCAGCTCCGAGCCCAGCGCGCACATCGTCGACGCCGTGGCGCAGGATCGCCTGCACATCGGCATCAGCAACAAGAAGACGGCCCAGACCGGCCTGCACTTCGACCTGCTCGGTTACGAGCAGATGGCCTTCTACTGCGGCCCGACGCACCCTCTGTTCGGCCGCCGGGACCTGACCAGCGCCGACCTGCGTGGTCTGTCCTATGTGTCGTTCGAGAGCGACCAGCCCGGCGAGGGCCTTAGCGCGGTGAACAACGTGCGTGCCGAACAGCAGTTCTGGGGCCGGCTGGTGGCGGTGTCGCCCAACGAGGAGGAAATCCGCCGGCTGATCCTCGCCGGCCTCGGTTTCGGCGCCCTGACCGTGGAGGGCGCCAAACCCTTTGTTGCGCAGAACCTGCTGTTCCAGCTGCCACCCTACGACGAGCTGCCGGTCAACGAGGTGTACCTAGTGACGCCGGAGAACCAGCTGCTGAGCGACGTCGAACAGCTGTTCATCGCCCTGCTGCGCGACGCTGCGGTGGACGAGGTGCGCGAGCGGTATTTCAGGGGCTAGCAGGGGCGCCTTAAGTCCATCTTAAGCCCATGGGCTGGGCCATTCAGCCTGGTTTCAGGCAGCCCGGTTAAGGTCGAACCATTCCTTCTGGAGAGGTTCGCCATGCACAAGACCGCCATTACCTTCGCCCTCGCCGGTGCCACCGCGCTGCCCCTGGCTGCCCAGGCCCGCGAGATCACCCTGCAGACCACGCTGAATGAGTACCGGGGCAACGAGGCTTATCTGGCCTTCTACGTCACCGATGCCCAGGGCAATTACCAGCGCACCCTCTGGGTGTCCGGCAAGAAGGCCAAGTACTACAAGCACCTGCGCGACTGGGTGCGCTCGGGCAATCAGCGCTCGGAGTTCGACGGCCTGACCGGCGCCAGCGTCGGCAGCGGCGAGACGCTGGAGGTGGCCGTCGAGCTGGAAGACGCGCTGATTGATGCGGGCTACGAGATCCGCATCGACAGTGCCGTCGAGGACAAGCGCGACAACCGCGCCGAGGTTCGCCTGCCGCTCACCGCGCAGCCTGGCCAGACCTCGGGCGGAGCCCAGGGCTACGTCGAACGCTTCGGCTACCAATTCTGAGGGCAGTGTCATGTCGCAGCGTATTCATCTGCTGGCCAGTCTCGCGCTGGGCCTGCTGCTTCTGCTCTCGGCCGCCACCGGGCTGATACTGGCCGGCAACCAGCTGAGCGAACAGCTGCAGGCACCAACCACCACCGACAGCGTGGCGCAGATGGCCGAACGGGTTGCCGCCGCCGTACCGGGCATCGAACGCATCGAGCGCGCGCCCAGTGGCGTGCTGCGCGTGGCCTTCAGCACGGCCGAGGACAGCGGTGTGCTGCGGGTCGATCCGGCCAGCGGCGCGGTGCTCGGCTCCTATGAGCCCTCTGCCCTGATGGAAGGTCTGCGTGATCTGCACCGTGATCTGCTGCTCGGCTCGGCCGGTCGCTGGCTCAGTGGCCTGTCGGCGCTGGGCCTGTTGCTGCTGAGCCTGAGCGGCGCCTGGCTGCTGGCCCGCCGCCTGGGCGGCTGGCGTCGTTTCTTGTTGCCCATCGCGCCGGGCCGGGGCCTGGCCCACTGGCACACGGTGGTGGCGCGCTGGACGCTACCCGTCGTGGTGGTGCTGGCCCTGAGTGGGCTGTACCTGTCGGCCGTCAGTCTGGAACTGATCGCTAGCGGCGAGGAGGGCGCCAACTATCCCGACGCCGTCTATGCGCAGCCGGCCGCCCCTCTGGGCAACCTGTCGGCGCTGCGCAACCTGGCGCTGGAGGACCTGCGCGAGCTGGAGTTTCCGGCCGACAGGGACGAGGGCAATTACTTCACCCTGCGCACGGCCACCGGCGAGGGCTTCGTGAATGCCGCCAGTGGTCAGTGGATCAGTTTCCAGCGTTATGGACTGGCCCAGCGCCTGTCGGAAACCGCCTATGTGCTGCACACCGGCGCCGGTTCGCCGTTCTGGTCGCTGCTGCTGGCCGGCTGCTCCTCGGCGCTATTGTTTCTCACCGGTTCGGGCCTGCTGGCCTGGTGGCAGCGCAGGCGCCTGACCGGCGAACTGCGCGGCAATGTGCCGGCCGAGCAGGCGCAGGTCGTCGTGCTGGTCGGCAGCCAGAGTGGCAGTACCTGGCACTACGCCCGTCAGTTGCTAGCCCAGTTGCAGGCCGCCGGCCAGCGCGTACACGTGGCCAGCATGAACCAGCTGCAGCCGCACTATCCGCAGGCCCGTAAGCTTGTGCTGCTGGCCGCAACCCATGGTGATGGCCAGGCGCCGGACTCTGCCCGCGACTTTCTCCAGCGCCTTGAGCAGAGCCCGCTGCCTGAGCATCTGCATACCACCGTGGTCGGCTTTGGCGACTCGCGCTTCCAGCATTTTTGTGGCTTTGCCCGGCAGGTGGCGCAGCAGCTCGAGCGCCAGGGACACGCGCTGGCGCTGCCCCTGCAGTGCATCGACCGGAGCGAGCCGGCTGCGCTGCAGCAGTTAGCGCAGGGCCTGGGGCAGTGGCTGGGCTGTGCGCTGCAACTGTTGCCGGCGCAGCCGCATGTGGCCCTGCAGCGCCTGGAGTTGCTCAGTCGCGAACTCTACGGCGAAGAGAGCGAGTCGCCGGCGGCCATCCTGCGTTTCGCGCTGCAGCCCGAGCCGCGTGCGCGTGGACCGGCTCGTCTGTGGCAGCGCCGCGCCCGTTTCTCGCCGGGTGACCTGCTGGCCATCCGCCCGGGTGAGGGCCTGGCACCGCGCTTCTACTCGATCGCCAGCAGTGACGAGGACGGCGCCGTGGAAATCTGCGTGCGCCGCCAGCCGGGCGGGTACTGTTCCGGCCTGCTGCATCGCCTGCAGCCGGGCGACTGCGTGGAAGGTTTCATCCAGCCGCACCCGGACTTTCGCCCTGCGGCTGGCCGCCACCCGGTGATTCTGATCGGTGCCGGCACTGGGGTCGCCCCGCTGATCGGCTTTGTACGCAAAAACGTCAACCAGCGCCCGCTGCACCTGTACTGGGGCGGGCGCGACCCGCAGGCGGATTTCCTCTACGGTCGCGAGCTGGAAAGCTACCTGGCCGAGGGTCGCCTGACCGGGTTGCGCCTGGCCTTCTCCCAGGGGCTGGAACCGTGTTATGTGCAGGATCGCCTGCGCGAGGACGCGCAGCAGTTGAGCCTGCTGTTGCAGCAGGGCGCCCAAGTGCTGGTCTGCGGTTCGCGGGAGATGGCGGCCGGTGTGCGCGCGGTGATCGAGCCGGTGCTGCAGACTCTGGGCGAAAGCCTCGAACAACTGCGCTTGCAGGGGAGGTATCGCGAGGATGTCTACTGAGATGCTGCGCTATAGCCTGAGCGGGCCGACCATGGGCACGCGCTTCAGCGCCGTACTGCAGGCCCTCGCCGGGCTGGATACCGACGCTCTCGGCGCCACGTTGCAGGCAGAGGTGGATCGGGTCGACCGGCAGATGTCTACCTGGAAGCCGGACTCTGACCTGATGCGCCTGAACGCCGCGCCTTGCGGGCAGTGGTTGGAGGTGCCGGACGAGCTGCTCTGGGTGCTGCTCAGTGCAGTGCAGGTGAGTGTTGCTTCTGATGGCGCCTTCGAGATCGCGGTGGGTGAGCTGGTCACGGCCTATGGCTTTGGCCCGCCATCTTTGGTTGGCTGTGCCCCGGGCCGCTCCGGGCGCGCCAGCGAGCTACTGGAGATCGACCCCGAAGGAAAACGGGTGCGCAAGCATGGGCCGCTGACGCTGGACCTTAACGGTATCGCCAAGGGCTTTGCCGTGGACCAGATGGCGCGCTGCCTGGAGGCTCAGGGCATCACGTCCTATCTGGTCGGCATCGACGGCGAGATGCGCGCCCGTGGCCTGAAGGCCGACGGCAGTGCGTGGAAGGTGGCGCTGGAGCGACCGCTGCGGGGCCGGCGCGAGGTGCTGGGCGCGCTGGAGCTGTCCGACATCGCCATCGCCACCTCCGGCGACTACCGCCACTGGCGCGAGCGCGACGGCCAGAGCTATTCACACACCATGGACCCTGCCACCGGCGCGCCGCTGCAGAGCAACCTGGCCTCCGTCTCGGTGCTGTGCGCCAGCTGCATGTACGCCGACGCCTGGGCCACCGCGTTGATGGTGCTGGGTCCTGAACGTGGCCGGGAGCTAGCCGAGCGCCAAGGCCTGGCCGCCATCTTCGTGCTGCGCGAAGGCGATGCGCTGCGCGAGGTGACGGTCGGGCTCTGACCCAAGGCAACTCGCAAGAGGGCTGATCAGCTTAATCCCCCAGGGCGGTCAGCACGGGGGACTTCTTGCCAACTCTTATGGCTATCAGGCGAGTTTGACGTTCATGGTGATGCGCGCTGTAAACACTGTCTTGCCTTCGCTATCACGGATCTCAACCGGCACCAGCTTGTCGCCTTCGCTGTTCCAGTCGATCTCATCGCCAAGGGCCATCGCTGTCACTTCGCTCTTGGCCTTGGCCAGGTACTCCACGGTCATGCCCTTGGGAATCCAGCGTGCGCCACCGGGTATGGATACGTTGGTCATCATCCCGGCGGCCAGCTCGGCGGCGTTGCACAGGGCTATGGCATGCACGGTGCCCAGGTGGTTGGTGATCTCGCGGCAGAAGGGCACCTTCACCGTGGCCCCGCCCTGGCGCAACTCGGCGATCAGCGGATTGATGGTGGTGAAGTAGGGCGCCATCTGGCAGGCCATCTTGCTGAATGCTTCGGGACCTGCGCTGTTGAACATGCTGAGAACCTGGTTCATCTCGACCTCTGGTCTGTGGGAATAAATTAACAGAACAGTATTCTGTAAAAGAACAATATTCTGCGATTGCCCGCTTCGTCAAGCCCGGCCGGGCTTACCGATCGATGCAAGACTGGCCTACCATTGGCTTTTTCCGACCTGTACCCCTTATGGAAACCGCAGATCTACTGATGCGCCGCTACCCCGGCAGAAGGGCAGAACTCAAGCGCAGCATCCTTGGCAAGGCGCTGGCCTGCTTCAACGAGCAGGGTATCGAGGCGACTACCATCGAAACCATCCGCTTGGCCTGCGACACCAGCGTGGGGGCCATCTACCACCACTTCGGTAACAAGGAGGGGCTGGTGGCGGCGCTGTTCTTCGCGGCGCTGGACGACCAGGCCGAGCAGCGCCAGCAGTACCTCACGGAGGCCAAAACCGCTCAGCAGGGTGTGCATGCTCTGGTGCACAGCTATGTCGACTGGGTCAGTCGCCAGCCGGACTGGGCGCGCTTTCAGTTTCAGGCCCGTTTCGCCGTGGCCACAGGTCCCTTCAGGAACGAACTGGCCAGCCGCAACAAGGCGCGCAACCGGCAATTGCTCGAATGGCTGGCACAGTACGGCCAGGGCGAGGAGATGCGCCGCCTGCCGACCGAACTGCTGCCCTCGCTGATCGTCGGTCAGGCCGAGAGCTACTGCCGGGCATGGCTGTCCGGAAGGGTCAAGGGCGAGCCGGCGGGCTACCGCGCGCTGCTGGCTGAAGCGGCCTGGCGCTCGATCGCCGGTGAGTAAAGATGACAGCCTGACCTTGAGGTTAACGTTAAGCTCCGCAGCAAGGGCGTCACTGGCGAGGCATTGCGCACATGAAAATTGGTGAACTGGCAGAGCGAACGGGCCTCAACCCTTCGCGGATCCGCTTCTACGAAAGCATTGGCCTGCTGAAGATGGTCGAGCGTCAGGCCAACGGCTACCGGCGCTATCCGCCGGAAGCGGTGCTGGTGCTCAACCTGATCACCACGGCGCAGAAGGCGGGGTTCAGTCTCGACGAGCTGCGCACCCTGTTGCCTCAGGACCTGTCCCAGTGGCAACACGGCACGCTGCTCGACACCCTGCAGGGCAAGGTCCGCGATATCGAGGCGCTGGAGCGGCAGCTGGGCGAGAGCAAGCGCCATCTGCTCTCGCTGATTGCCGAGATCGAGTCCAAGCCCGATGACATCGATTGCGCGACCAATGCCCGGCGAGTTCTGTCGGGCCTGCATTTGGGCGAGCAGTCGATGCCGGCGTTGGAGGGTGTCACGCCGCCAGGCCGGAACCGGTCTGGCAGGCAGCGTTAAGACCTACTCGCTGCCGAGCAAGGCCGCCAGGGGTTTTGGCGCATAGAGCGCACTCTGGAATTGCGGCACGTATTCATACTTCATCAACTTGCCCAGTTTGAGCGAACGGACGTAGTCCGACAGGCCGCCAGTGCCCAACGTCAGCCTGACCGACTGTTCGTCGCTGCTCGAAGCGTGGCTGAGCTGGCGCGATACGGCATAGCCGTAACTGAGCTCTCCCTGATGGTTGAGGTTGGTGAAGCTGTTGGTGACCAGTTCGGCTTCTCTGGAGAGTTCCTCCAGCTTCTGCGTCTCCAGGGTCAGGTCGGGCTGGCCGGTGGCGCTGTCGCTGATCGTGAAGATCACGGACTTGTCGGTTTCCTGGTAGTCGATGGGCGCCAGCCATTTCGGCAGGTTGTAACCAACCACGCCGCGCACCCGTGCCAGTTCGGTATTGACCGGCAGCTTCAGTACGTAGCCCCAGAAGTCCCCGGACAGCGATTGGCCGATCAGCGAGACTGGCCCCAGGTTGCTGCTACCGGGTTTGTTGGTGACGATCGACAGGGCGATTTCGTTGTAGCTGTCATTGTCGCAGTAGTGGTAAGCATAGGCGGTGAGGGCGACCAGGCCCCGTCCAGGCCATATTTGCAGCGGCTGCACCTGGCTCTGTACCTCGGCTGGGATCAGGGCCCTGAGGCGTTCGAGGTCGGCGGTGAAGACCGCCGTCACCCGGCTGTTTCGGTAGTAGAAGTTGGGTGAGTAGGATTCGAAGCCCATGTTGACCTTCTCCTTGTGCAGGCCCTTGAACCAGCTCAGGTCCACGTCCGGCGCTTCGGCCGCGATCACGGCAAGCGGTGGGTTGGAGCGATAGCGGTCGTACAGGCCGCCGGCGACCACTGGCACGGCGTGCCCGGCGAGGTCGATGTGGCTGGTTGCCGGAGGGGGTGGCGAGCCTGCTGCCCATGCCAGGCTGGTCAGGGTGTTGAGCAGCAGACCGGTCATGCCGGCGATCATTGCGCTTTTCATGTTCTTCCTTTCTCCACGTGATGTGTCAGGTCAGGCTTGGTATGCCGGGACATGCCCGAGCCAGCCTGCATGGCCACCTTAATGTTCAAGTTAGCTTTAAGGTCAAGTGGGGGATTCTGTCCTCTGCCAAGGGCTAGCGGTATCGCGCGAGGCGGTCGCCAGCGTGGTTAACCCGCTTTGCGTGATGGCGCCGTCTACCTGGCTGAACACCCTGTTCATTGCCGAGGAGAGGCGCCATGACCCTGCACCCCGTTGTTCAACCGCTGCTGGCCGGTTTCACCCTGACCCTGCTGCTGGCGGCCTGCAGCGCTCCGGAAAGCCCGCAGGCGCCGGCCGGCAACAGCCCGGCCGAAACACAGGCCGAACTCGCCAAGACCAAGTCCGAGATGCCCAGCCCGCCGCTGGCCGCCGCAGCGGCCAAGCGCATGATGGCGCTGCCGGCCAGCGCCGAGGTGATGGCTTACGCGCCGCAGGCGGACAACAGCCTGCCGGGTTACCGCGATGTGCCGCGCGAGCAGTACCAGGCGCTGACGGATAACCCGGTGCAACTGGTCAGCGAGCAGCCGGTGTCGACCTTCAGCATCGACGTGGACACCGGCAGCTACGCCAACGTGCGGCGCTTTCTCAATGCTGGCCAGCTGCCACCCAGGGACGCCGTGCGTCTGGAAGAGCTGGTCAACTACTTTCCCTACGATTACCCGAGTCGCGCCGATGGCCGGCCCTTTGCCGTCAGCAGCGAGCTGATGACCACGCCCTGGAACCCGCAGACCCGCCTGCTGCGGCTGGCCGTGGCGGCGCAGGAACAGGGCCTGGCCGCCTTGCCGCCAGCCAACCTTGTGTTTCTGGTCGATGTGTCCGGCTCGATGGACCGCCGCGAGGGCCTGCCGATGGTGCAGGCCACCCTGAAGCTGTTGGTCGAGCAACTGCGCGCCGAGGACCGGGTAGCTCTGGTGACCTATGCCGGCGATGCGCGGGTGGTGCTGGCCTCCACGCCGGGTAGCGAAAAGGCCCGCATCCGCACGGCGATCGATCAGCTCAGCGCCGGTGGCGGCACGGCTGGCGCTTCGGGCATCCAGCTGGCCTACCAGCAGGCGCGTCAGAGCCTGCTGAAGGACGGCATCAACCGCATCCTGCTGGCCACCGACGGTGACTTCAATGTCGGTATCAGCGACTTTGCCTCGCTCAAGGCCATGGCCGAGCGCGAGCGCCGCAGCGGCGTGTCGCTGACCACCCTGGGCTTTGGCGTGGACAACTACAACGAACAGCTGATGGAGCAACTGGCCGACGCCGGCGACGGCAATTACGCCTACATCGATACCCTGCAGGAGGCGCGCAAGGTGCTGGTGGAACAGCTGGCCTCGACGCTCTCGGTGGTGGCCCGTGACGTCAAGCTTCAGGTCGAGTTCAACCCGGCTCAGGTCAGCCAGTACCGCCTGCTCGGTTACGAGAATCGTCAGCTCAAGCGCGAGGACTTCAACAATGATCAGGTCGATGCCGGCGAGATCGGCGCGGGTCAGCGCGTCACCGCGCTGTACGAGATAGTCCCGGCCGGCCAGAAGGGCTGGATCGAGCCGCTGCGCTATCAGGCTTCCGAGTCGCCGGCCAGCAACAGCGGCGAACTGGCCTGGCTGCGCCTGCGCTACAAGACGGTCACGGGCGGCCAGAGCCAGCTGATCGAGCAGCCGCTCCCGGCTCAGGTGGTGGTGCAACCTTCGGCCGACCTGCGCTTTGCCGCGGCGGTGGCGGCCTTTGCCCAGCAGCTGCGCGGGGAACGTTATACCCAGGGCTTTGGCGCTGACGCGACCCTGGCGCTGGCCCGGGGTGCGCTGGCGGACGATCGCTTTGGTCTGCGCCATGAGTTTGTCCAGCTGGTTGAATTGGCGCAGAGCCTGCACAATCCAGCGCTTTCCACCCAGGATGCGGTGCAATGATCCCAGAGCCATCCCCGAGCGCCAGCGATGCCGCACTGTTGCGGCGCTACCGACAGGGCGATGCGGCGGCGTTCGGCGAGCTATATGCGCGGCATCGCCAGGGCCTGTTTCGTTTCCTGCTCGGCCTGTGCGGCGAGCAGGCGCTGGCCGAGGAGGTGTTTCAGGAAACCTGGCTGAGCCTGATCCGTACCGACAGCGATATCCGCCAGCAGGTGCAGTTCAAGACCTGGCTGTACCAGATCGCGCGCAACCGCCTGATCGATCACTGGCGTCGCCAGGGCCGCAAGACGGCGCTGCACGACAGTTACGACGAGGCCGAGCATGGCCGCGCCGATCCCGCCGCGGGGCCTGAACAGCAGTTGAGCTTCAGCCGCGACCAGCAACGCCTGGCCGCGGCGCTGGCCGATCTGCCGGCCGAACAGCGTGAGGTGTTCCTGTTGCGTGCCCAGGGCGATCTGGAGCTGCACGAGATTGCCGAACTCACCGCCACGGCGCAGGAAACGGTGAAAAGCCGCCTGCGTTATGCCTTGCAGAAACTGCGGCGCTTGCTGGGCGAGCCCGCCACCATCGAGGAGAAGTCGGCATGAGTACGCGTCCGCCTGCGGATCAGCCGCACCTGGCAGAAGAGGCTCTCGAGGCCCAACTGCTCACCCATTTCCGCCAGCACAGTCAGGGCGAACCTTCGGCCGAACTGGATGCCCGCATTCTCGCCGCCGGGACGGCCGAGGCCCTCCGAGCGAAGCCCGCGCAGGGCGGCTGGCAGAACTGGCTCCAGCGCCTGCTGGCGCCCAGCGGCATGGCCGCGCTGGCCGGGGTGGCTTGCGTCGGGCTGGCCGTCAGTCTGACCTGGCGCACCCTGCAGGAGCCTGCCGCGCAAATGCCGCTGGAGGTCAGCCAGCCAATGTCGGCGCCGATTCCTGAACCTGTGCCTGCAGCGGCATCCGCCCCGGCACCTGTGACCGAGGAAGCGGCCGCTTTCAGCGACAGCCTGCCGGCTGCCGACAGCTCGATGGCCAGCAGTTCAACCGCCAACCGTGCGATGGCCAAGCGCGAGGCGCCGGTTGCTGCACAGCGTTCTGCAGAGCGCACAGCGGCAGCTCCGGCGGCGTCGGAGCCGGCCAAGAAAAGCCTGCTGCTACCGGCTGACCCGCCCGTGCAGATGATGGCGGCGCCTGCCGGTGCGAGTAGCGAAGAACTGGCCAAGGCCAAGTCGTCGGCGCCAAGCCTGGAGGACAGCCTGCGCCAACTGCGGCAGCTGCGCGAAAGCGGCCAACAGGACGCAGCCGCCGCTTTGCTGGTCGATCTGCAGCAGCGTTATCCGCAGCGGGATATCGAGGCGGAACTGCTGCGACTGCCGCGTTAACTGGGTCCGGTCAGGCCGGGAGCGGGTGCGATAGCATCTGCTCCCATAACCCTGCTCAAGCGCAAGGAGGCGCGATGTCCCGTTCACCTACCTCTGATGCCCCCGCCGAGAGCCTCGGCTACCTGCTGCTGATGCTCGGCTGGCAACTGCTGGTGTTGCTGGTGCCCATCTTCGTGGTGGCCATACTGCCGCTGGCCTGGGGCCTGGCCGGCGAAGTGGCGCTGCTGCTGGTGCAGCTCCTCTGTGTACGCCTGGGCTGGCTCAAGGTCGCCGGCCATCTGTCGCGACTACTCACCGCCTGCGTGATCGGTACCGGTTTTGCCATCGGCCGCAGTTTTGCCAGCGACTGGGCGCTGCTCGGGGCCATTGTCTGGATCGTCCTGGCGCTGGCCGGGGTAGGGAGTCTGGAAAACCGTCTGGGCCTCAAACGAGAGGAAAAGAGCGAGGAGGGCGACCGCGTGCTGACCAGTGAAGCTGATGAGCAGACAGTTGGCCGCACGGGTGGCAGTGCCTGGGGTGGTGACGAGCCAAAACGCACCCCGGAGGGCGGCATCATCCGCATGCTCGGTGGTGGCGAAATCGCCATGGGCGGCCCGGTGTACGGCGACTACCTGTTCCCCGATGGTGTGCTGCTGGAAGGCATCGGCAGTTCCTGCCGGTTCTCCCCGGACGGGCGCTATTTCATTGCCACCCTGCCGTCGCGCAGCAGTTGGGGGCTGTTGCTGCTCGATCGCCAGGCGCGCCGTGTTTACCGCTGTCAGGCCGATGTGCCTCTGTGGGAGATCGACGACTTCGACGCCACCCATATTCGCGGCCGGCACAGCCCGCTGGTGCACAACGGCGGCGTGCGCCTGAGCCTGCAGCAGATCCTCGATCAGGCCGAGGCGGTCGATCTGGTGCCGATTGCCGACCTGTGGCTGCTGCCGGACTGGCAGGAGAGCATCGAAAAGACGCGCAAACAGTGGCCCACAGGGCCGGCCGGGCAGACGCTGGAAGGTCGCCTGGCCCTGCCGGAAAGCCTGGCTCGCCTGGAGGACCCGCTGAGGCCACTGCGCTACCCCGATTACGAATTGTGGCTGGAGGGGCAAGCCACAGGCCTGCTGCTGGATGAGCAGGAACAGCCCTGCTGGCGGGCCGATGGCCGGGCACTGGCCTGTCGCGCCAAGGCCCTGGCGCAGCCGGATAGTCGCGCCGCTTACTGGTTGTGGCAGCCCGCCAGTGGCTGGCAGCGTCTGCCCGAGCCTCAGCTGATCGAGCAGCAGCGGCTGTCCATCTACTTCGGCGCCGTGCAGGCGCTGGAGGAAGAACAGGTCTGGGTCGAGGCGGAGCTGGGTTCGCCGTTGCCCAACCGCGGCGAGTACGGCGAGGCCTTGAGCGACTATCTGAGCGCTACCGAGACCAAGCGCGGGCATGACGCCTATGGCCGCATCATTCCCGGCGAGACGCCGCTGACCCGCTTCGAGGTGGCGTTGACCCTGGGTCAGATCACGCCTGCTGTGCGTTCCCAGGCGATGGCCGGAGGCACTCACCTGCAGTTCAGCCCGCAGGCCGAGCGCGGGCAGGGCCAGGTGGCGTATCGCCTGCAACTGGGTGATTGGGCCATTCCCGGCGAATGGCAGCTGGAACACCGCGTGTCTTCCTGTGGTCGTTACGTGGCGCTGTTGCCGGCCTGTGACGGCGAGGCCCTGGCCGAGCAGGTGGTGGTGGCCGATAGCCGCGAGCGGCGCCTGCTGGCCAGTCCGCATCTGCTGGTGGAGCGCCTGCGAGACTTTCACGACGGCTGTGTGGAAGTGGTCTGTCTGGCCGGACTGTGCAGCAGCCAGTTCACCCCGGAGCCGCTGCGCCACTTCGATCAACCGGCACCGCCTGCCCAGCGCGCTGCGACCTGCTACCGCGAGCGTGGCTATGGTGGGGTTTGCCATGAACTGCGGCGCTTTCGCCTGGGCGAGCAGGGGCTTGAGGCGGTGCCTGACTGGCGTCTGGCCGAGCAGCCGCCGGCGGCGAATGCCGATGGCGATTTCATCCTGCCGGCGCCCCATGGCCGCGATGCGGCCTGGCTACGCGGTGCGGAAACCGAATACCCGGACAACTGGCTGCGCGAGCAGTGCGCGCGTCAGCTGAGCTATCTGCTGACCGCGTCGGGGTGCGCCCTGTATGGCGTCACCCCGGCCTTGTGCTGGAGCGCCGACGGCCGCTACCTGGCGCTGACCCGTCTGCTGCAGTGGGATTCGCCGGACAACGACGATCCCGACCATACCCGCCAGTGGCAGCTGTGGCTGCTGGATGTAGAGCGGCGCACGCTGCGTCGGCGCCCCGGTTCGCTCGGTCATATGCCGCGTTTCGAGGCCTTCACCGGCGACAGCCTGAGCGTGCGGGTCTTTGGCCAGGACTGGGACGATCCGGCTGACCGTGGCCGGCGTATCCGCCTGAAACTCGACGAGGTGCTGGCCTTGCCGGCCGAGCCGCTGCAAAAGCGCGGCTGGCGCTGGCATCTGGCAGGAGAACAGCAGCCGCAGGCCCATTGGCAGAGCTTTGACGCTCAGGTGCTGGAGCCCTGGCGCGACTGATCGGCATGCTCGACGCTTGCAGCCTGACGCGCCGCGGGCGAGCATGTGAGCATGAAACCGATGTCCCGCCTGTTGCCTTCGGCCTGTGTGGCCGTTCTTTTGTGTGCTGTGGCTGGTTGCGATGAGCAGCCAGCCAAGCCTGCCGCCGTACCTGTGATTGCGCCTCCTGCGCCAGTCGAGACCAAGCCTGCATCGTCAGAAGCGGCGCCTAGCGGCTATTCGGTAACGTCCCCGGTCAAGGCGGCACCGATCAAACCCGTTCAGCAGAATGCGGCAGTGGTCGCGAAGGCTACTGCCACCCAACCGCCGATCGCCAAGCCCGAGCCCAGCAAGCCTGTAGTCAAGGCAACTGCAAGCAAGCCCGTGAGCAAACCGGCGCGGGAGAAGTCGGTCGTGGAGCGGAAACTGCCGCCGATCAAGCTGGACCTGAGTCTGCCGCGCGAGCTGGTCGAGGACCTGCATCACGGCGAGCCGCTGGTGGAGGAAAAACCGCTGCTGCCGCCGCTGTTTGTCGAGAAGGAGGCCAAGCCGGCGCCGTTCCAGCTCAGTGGCAAGCTGATCACCAACGAGCATGAGCGCGACAAGAGCGGCGAGAAGCTGGAGCGCGACAACTACTTCGACAAGGTCGATGGCGCGCAGCTGAATTTCGAATTCCGCAACTGAGGTCAGCCCTCACCCCGGCCCTCTCCCAGTGGGAGAGGGCGTCAGTGCGATGTTCGACGCCGGCCGCGATCAAGCCCCCTCTCCCTCAGGGAGAGGGTTGGGGTGAGGGGCGGTTTAGAAGCGGAACTCGTCGCCCCTGATCCGCGCGTGCAGCGCAGCGTCCAGCTGGGTGAAGGTGTTGCTGCCGGGCAGGCGCACGTAGAGCGGATCGCTGGTCTGTGCCGGATCGTAGGCCACGTGCTTGAGGTCGGTCTTCTTGTACTTGAAGGTACCGGTGGTCTCGACCTCCGCCAGCAGGCGGATGAACAGCGGCGCGGCGTAGGCCGGCAGTTCGTGATCCAGGTAGTGGGCGAGGGCGACAAAATCCAGCTGCGCGCCATGGGCCAGGCGTAATGCGGCCATGCCGCAGCGGCCGTTGGTGCCTTCGATCTCGACGCCATAGACCACCGCATCCTCGACACCGGCAAAGCTGCCCAGCACGCTTTCCACCTCGGTGGTGGAGACGTTCTCGCCCTTCCAGCGGAAGGTGTCGCCCAGGCGGTCGACGAACTGCGCATGCTTGCAGCCGATGTCGCGCATCAGGTCGCCGGTGTTGAACCAGGCGTCGCCATTCTTGAACACGTTGCGCAGGATCACCGCCTCGCTCTTGGCCGGGTCGGTGTAGCCGTCGAACGGCCATTTCTTGCTGATCTCACTGATCAAGAGGCCTGGCTCGCCCTGATCGACCTTCTCCAGAAAACCTTTGGCATTGCGCACCGGGCAGTCGTTCTCCAGGTCGTAGCGGACAATGGCGAAGGTGGCCGGGGTGTAGCCGACGGTATTGTCGAAGTTGAACACGTTGGTGAAGCCGATGTTGCCTTCGCTGGAGGCGTAGAACTCGGTGATGTGCTCGATGCCGAAGCGTTCCTTGAACTCGTTCCAGATGGCCGGGCGCAGGCCGTTGCCAATCATGCAGCGCAGGCTGTTGTTCTGTTCTTCCGGCGTCACCGGCTGGTTGAGCAGGTAGCGGCACAGCTCGCCGATGTAGCCGAAACAGGTGGCGTTGTAGCGCGCCACGTCTTTCCAGAAGGCGCTGGCGGAGAACTTGCGGCGCAGGGCGATGGCGGCACCGCCGGCCAGCGCCGAGCTCCAGCACACGGTGACGGCGTTGTTGTGGTAGCAGGGCAGGGTCAGGTAGAGCACGTCACTGTTGGTCAGGGTCAGGCCGGAGTGGCCGAATCCGCCATAGGCCTTGATCCACTTGCCGTGGCTCATGATCGAAGCCTTGGGCATGCCGGTGGTGCCGGAGGTGTAGATGTAGAAGCAGGCATCCTTGAGCTGCACCTGGCGGCTGTCCGGCAGGTTGTCGTCACTCTGTGCCACGCAGCTGCTGGCCAGGTTGACCCAGCCTTCCGGCTCCTGACCGGCATCCTGCAGGGTGTCGCGATCGGCCAGCCAGTAGCACGGTCGGTCAGCCCGCTCGACCTCGCCACGCACCTCGCCGAAGGCCTCGACCAGTTCTTCGCCGATGACGAAGAACGACGGCTTGACCAGGTTCAGGCTGTGGCACAGCACCTTGCCACGCTGGCTGGTGTTGAGCAGTGCGCCGATCGCTCCCAGCTTGGCCAGGGCGGCCAGCACGGCCATCAGTTCCAGACGGTTCTCCAGCATCACCGCCACCACGTCGCCATGGCGCACACCGTCGGCCTTGAAGGTCCAGGCCAGACGGTTGGCCCAGGCGTTGAACTGGCGATAGCTCAGGCGGCGGCTTTCATCCATCAGCGCCGGGCTGTCCGGGAACAGACGGGTGGCGCGCTCCAGGGCCCAGCCCAGCGATAGCTGGCGCTCACGATTGCGGATGCCGGCGTAGTACAGACCCTGCAGCATGCGCGGTACGCGCGGCAGGTGCTGAGGGAGACGGGCAAGGAAGCGAACAGGTGAAATCAGGTCGGCTTGGGTCATGGCTCACGCGATTGTCGTTGTTATGGGCAAAATGCGCCTGCGGCGACTCTACGGGGCGGCCAGCAGGCGCGGCTATGACTCTGGCGCAGTCTGGTCTGGCACTTGGGCAAATGGCAAGCGTGCGCCTTTGCGCTGCTAGACTGCTCAAACGCCATTTGCCTTGGGATGCGCCCGATGCGCCGCTTGCTCTCCGTGCTCTGTTGCCTGCTGTTCTCGTGCGCATTGCCGCTGCAGGCCGAGCCGGCCTTGCGGGTCGGCTATTTCGAGTTGCCGCCGCACACCGGTGCCGGCCAGGTGGCGGGCGAGGGGCTGGCGCTGCAGTATTTCGAGCGCATCAGCCGGCAGATGGGCGTCACCGAGGTCAGCGTGACCAGCTACCCGTTGACGCGCCTGCTGTATGAACTGGAGGAGCAGCGCCTGGACATGGCGCTGTTCCTCGGCAAGACCGCCGAGCGCGAAGCCCGCTTCATCTATGCCAAGACCCCGCTACTGGTCACGGCGGCGGTGCTGGCACTGCCGCAGCAGCATGCCCTGCAGCAGATTCACTCGATCGAGGATCTGCTGCCACTGCGCATCGGCGTATGGAACAGAGGCTATCGCTCCCCAATGCTGC
This sequence comes from Pseudomonas fluvialis, assembly GCF_014207935.1. GTDB lineage: Bacteria > Pseudomonadota > Gammaproteobacteria > Pseudomonadales > Pseudomonadaceae > Aquipseudomonas > Aquipseudomonas fluvialis_A. The sequence goes on from NZ_JACHLL010000008.1 coordinate 48,330, forward strand.
GTGATCCGCGTCTCCAGCTCAGCGAATTGAGCAGCCTTAACGTGGTCGAGCAGAGCCTGCGCATGCTGCTGGCCGGACGTATCGATGCCTTCTACTTTCCCGATCAACTGGCCGTGCGCTATCAATTGCTGCGCAGTGGCCAGGAGACCCGCATCCGACTGCTGACCTTGCCCGAGCCGGGAGTGGCGCTGTATTCGGTCTTCAACCAGCGTTCTGCCGCGATGTATCTGCAGCGTTACGAACAGGCGCTCGGCCAGGTGCAGGTGCAGCAGGACTACCCGAGCTTTTTCCGCGAGCACATGGCACTCTCGGCGCCCTGACCAGCAGGGCTCAGGAGAACCTGATGAGTGATTGCGGCTGTTCCATGGCGGCAAGTAATGCCGAGCAGCGCGCTACATTGCGCTGGCTGCTGGCGATCAATGCAGTGATGTTCATCGTCGAGCTGCTGCTCGGCTGGTGGGCCCAGTCCAGTGGTCTGCTGGCCGACTCCCTGGACATGCTGGCCGACGCCAGTGTCTATGCCATCAGCCTGTATGCCGTGGGCCGCAGCCTGGCGCTGCAACGTGGCGCCGCACGGATGAGCGGGGTGCTGCAGATTGGCCTGGCCCTGCTGGTGCTCGGTGATGTGCTGCGCCGTTTCTGGTTCGGCAGCGAGCCGTTGAGCCCGCTGATTCTGGCGGTCGCCACCCTGGCGCTGCTGGCCAATATCCTCTGCCTGCGCCTGATTGCCCGGCATCGCGACGACGGCGTGCACATGCGCGCCTCCTACATCTTTTCCAAGAACGATGTGCTGGCCAACCTCGGCGTCATCTGTGCGGCGCTGCTGGTGTGGCTGTTCGAGAGCCGCTACCCGGACCTGCTGATCGGAATGCTGATTGCCTTGCTGGTGCTGCGTGGCGGCCTGCAGATCCTGCGCGAGGCTGCTGTCAGCGGGGATGACTGTGATGATGGCGACGATGATGACTGCACCGGAAATACCTGTGCGGCGGCTGTCGGCGGCGAGCGTGAAGGCTGCAATGCTGGCTGCAGCAAACCTGATCCCGATGCGCGCGGCGGCTGAGGCTGTTTGTGTATGCTGGCGCATCCCGGCAGTCACACAACAAGGATTGGTCATGCCGTTACAGATTCAACTGGACGACAGCCTGCAGCAGGATGAAGTCGTTGCCCTCTATCGTGCCAATCAGTGGTCCTCGGCGGACAAGCCCGAGCAACTGCTGGCCGCACTACGCAACTCCCACGGCCTGGTCACGGCGCGCCTGGATGGCCGTCTGGTCGGCCTTGGCAATGCCATCTCCGATGGTCATCTGGTGGTCTATTACCCGCACCTGCTGGTGCACCCGGCGTTTCAGGGGCAGGGTATCGGCCGGCAGATGATGGGCGCGCTGCAGCAGCGCTACGCCGAGCTGCACATGCAGATGCTCACCGCCGATGGCCGGGCCATTTCGTTCTATGAAAGCCTCGGCTTCAGCCGGGCTGGCCAAACCGAGCCGATGTGGATCTACGCCGGGAGTGAGCACTGATGCCCGCGATACCACGTTACCTGATTGGCGTGTTGCTGATGGTGGTCGGACTGGCCGCGCTGGCCGGTTACGCCCTGCAGCAGGGCAACCCGCAGGGAGTGCTGCTGTACACGCCGGCTGCCGGCGAGGAGCCGGTGTATGCGTCGGCCTGGCGCATCGGCGCCATTCTCGGCCTCACGGCCCAGGGATTGCTGGCCGGGCTGGTGCTGCTGGTTCTGCAGCTGTTGGCCCTGGGGCGCCCGGAGCAGCGTCAGGTGGCCTGGTTTCAGCCCGTGCAGCTGGCCGGGCTGGCGGTAATTGCCGTGGCTGGCATTGGCACCTTGCTGGCGATGCTGGCCGGTTAAGGTTCGGTGCTGCTGGATAGGGCTGGTTGGCTGTTACCAGATAGACGGAGGTCACGATGAATTTGAATCAGGTAACGGTGGCCGTCACGGATGTGCCGCGTGCCATCGCCTTCTACCAGCGTTTGGGGCTGAAGCTGATCGTCGAGAGCCTGCCTGACTATGCCCGCTTCGTTTGCCCGGACGGGCTGGCGAGCTTTTCCCTCAGCCGCGAGGCGCATGTCGCGGCGGGCTCGACGCTGATCTATTTCGAGTGTGAGGAACTTGAGGCCGAGGTCGCCCGGCTGCAGGGCAAGGGCGTTGCGTTCGAGCAGCTGCCGCAGGATCAGCCCTGGCTGTGGCGAGAGGCTTACCTGCGCGATCCCGATGGCAACCGCATCTGCCTCTACCACGCCGGCGAGAACCGTCTGAACCCGCCGTGGCGTTTGCCTGACTGAGTGAAGGCGCGGAAGTGGTTCCGCGCCTTGTGAGCAGTAGACGTCAGTCGACGAACAGGTCGGTCATCAGCTTTCCGGCCGGATCGTAGCGGTATTGCTCGAAGTCCGTCTGGCCCTGCTCACGCAGAATCTCCTCGTCGATGAGCAGGCGGCCGCTGATGCTGCGCCCGCTGCTGCTGAGAATGGCGTAGGCGGCATCGGCCATGATCGCCGGCAGGCGTGCGGCCTTCATCACGGCGGGGCCGCCGGCCTCGAACTCGATGGCGGCGGTGGCGATCACGGTCTTGGGCCACAGCGCGTTGACGCTGATGCCGTACTTCTTGAATTCCTCGTGCATCCCCAGGGTCAGCATGCTCATGCCGTACTTGGTGGTGGTGTAGGGGCCGTAGCTGGCGAACCACTTGGGATCGAGGTTGAGCGGCGGCGACAGACTGAGGATGTGGCCCTGGGTTTTCTTCAGGTAGGGCAGCGCCGCCTGGCTGCAGACCATCACCGCGCGGGTGTTGATCTGGAACATCAGGTCGTAGCGCTTGGGTTCTAGGTGCTCGACGCCCTTGAGGCGGATGGCACCGGCGTTGTTGATCAGCGCGTCGATGCCGCCGAAGTGCTCGGCGGCCTGGGCCATGGCCACTTTCACCGCTTCCTCGTCGCGTACGTCCAATTGGATGGGCAGAGCCCGGCCGCCAGCGGCGACGATTTCCTCGGCCACCGAGAAGATGGTGCCCGGCAGTTTCGGGTGGGCCTCGGCGCTCTTGGCCGCGACCACGACATTGGCGCCATCGGCGGCGGCCTTGAGCGCGATCTCGCGGCCGATGCCACGGCTGGCGCCGGTAATGAACAGGGTCTTGCCGGAAAGGGACATGATTGGCCTCTTGTGGTTGGCTGGGTGGGGCTGGTTGGCCCTCACCCCAACCCTCTCCCGGAGGGACAGGGGGCTGTCTGATGTGGTTGGTGAATTACGGTGCTAGGGGCAGGCATTCATAACTCCCTCCCCCTTTGGGGGAGAGGGTTGGGGTGAGTGGCTACTCGGCGTCGGCTTCGATTTCCACCAGCAACTGGCGGTTCTTGACCTGGTCGCCCTGGCTCACGCCGACCCGGCGCACTACGCCGTCCACGCCGGCCTTGAGCGGGTGCTCCATCTTCATGGCTTCCAGTACCACCAAGAGCTGGCCCTTGCTCACCCGTGCGCCTTCCTCGATCAGTACGTCGACGATGGCGCCGTCCATGGGTGCCTTCACCGCACCGGAGCTGGCGGCGTTCTGGCCACCGGCCGGTTCGTGGGTCACGTCGGTGAGTTCCAGGTTGCCGAAGTGGCCGAACAGCCACAGGCGATCGCCATCGTGGTGGTAGGCCTGGCGGCGGCGGATGCCGTCCTGCTCCAGGGTCAGCCAGCGGCCATCGCTGGCCAGCAGGCGCAGGTCAACCAGGCTGTCGCCCATGCGGGCACGCAGCTGCGGCTGAGCGCCATCACTGAGCACTTCCAGCTCGACCACGTGCTTGTGTTCACCCTGTTTGAGGATGAAGCGCCAGGGCGCGCTGCCGGCACTACGCCACCCGGCCAGGCCAGCCTGGTGGCTGCGGCTGTTGGCCGATTCCTGATAGAGCAGGGCCGCGGCGATGGCCAGCTCGCTGGCGGCCGGCGCCTGCGGGGTCAGGCTTTCGTCGCTGGCAAAATGCTCGGCGATAAAGGCCGTGGTGGCGTTGCCGGCGGCGAACTCGGGGTTGGCCAAGAGGTTGGCGAGGAAGCGCTGGTTGCCGTTGACCCCCAGCAGCACGCAGTTCTCCAGGGCACGTACCAGCTTGCGTCGGGCGTCCTCACGGGTGGCGCCGTAGGCGATGACCTTGGCCAGCATCGGGTCGTAGAAGGGCGTGACTTCCTGGCCTTCGACCAGACCATGGTCGATGCGGATGCCTTCCAGTAATTCGGGCTCCCAGCGCAGCACGCGGCCGGTCTGCGGCAGGAAGTTGTGCGCCGAATCCTCGGCGTACAGGCGCACTTCCATGGCATGGCCGGTGAGGCTGATCTCGTCCTGCTGGAGCGGCAGCGCCTGGCCTTCTGCCACGCGGATCTGCCAGGCCACCAGGTCCTGCCCGGTGATCAGTTCGGTGACCGGGTGCTCGACCTGCAGGCGGGTGTTCATTTCCAGGAAGAAGAACTCGCCGCTGGCATCCAGCAGGAATTCCACGGTGCCGGCGCCGACATAGTTGACTCGCGCGGCGGCCTTCACCGCCGCCTCGCCCATGGCGCGGCGCAGCTCGGGCGTCATCACCGGGCAGGGCGCTTCCTCGACCACCTTCTGGTGGCGGCGCTGCACCGAGCAGTCGCGCTCACCGAGGTAAACGATGTGGCCGTGCTGGTCGCCGAACACCTGAATCTCGACGTGGCGCGGGCGGATCACCGCGCGCTCCAGAATAAGCTCGCCGGAACCGAAGGCGTTCTGTGCCTCGGAGCGTGCGGTGCGGATCTGCTCCTGCAGCTCGCTGGCCTGATGTACCAGGCGCATGCCGCGACCACCACCGCCGGCGCTGGCCTTGATCATCAGCGGATAGCCGATGCGCTCGGCTTCACGCACCAGGGTCTCGTCGTCCTGGGCCGCGCCTTCGTAGCCGGGAATGCAGGGCACGCCGGCTTCGAGCATGGCGATCTTCGACAGGCGCTTGCTGCCCATCAGGTGGATGGCTTCCACGGTCGGGCCGATAAAGACGATGCCTGCGGCTTCACAGGCGCGGGCAAAGTCGGCGTTCTCGGAGAGGAAGCCGTAGCCCGGGTGGATGGCGTCGGCGCCGGTCTTCTGCGCCGCTTTGATGATGTTGTCGATCACCAGGTAGGACTGGTTGACCTGTGCCGGGCCGATGCAGACAGCCTCGTCGGCTACCTGCACGTGGCGGGCGCCGGCATCGGCCTCGGAGTACACCGCCACGGTGCGGTAGCCGAGCTCCTTGGCGGTGCGCATGACGCGGCAGGCGATTTCACCGCGGTTGGCAATCAGAATCTTGTGAAAGGCGGGCATGATGCTGCTCCGTTCGATGTTCTTATTGTGCCCAGCGGGCAGCGCGTTTCTGCACGAAAGCCATGGTGCCCTCGATGCCTTCGGCACCGGTGACGGCGGCGGCGAACTGCTCGGCGGCGCGGTCCAGCAGCGGGCCCAGGGCCTCCTGCTCGGTGGCCAGCAGCAGGGCCTTGGTCGCCGCGTTGGCGCCCGGAGCACACTGGCGGACCTGGCCGAGCACTTCGCCCAGGCGTTGTTCCAGCGCGGCATCGGAGGCTTCGCAGTAATGCACCAGGCCCAGGCGCAGGGCTTCGGCACCGTCGAAACGGGCGGCGGTCAGCGCCAGGCGGCGAGCCTGAGTGAGGCCCACGCGCTTGACCACGAAGGGGGCAATCTGTGCCGGCAGGATACCGAGGGTGGTTTCCGGCAGACCGAACTTGCAGGCCTGATCGGCGATGGCGATATCGCTGATGCAGGCCAGACCAAAGCCGCCACCCAGCACCGCGCCTTCGAGCAGCGCGATCACCACCTGCGGCGCCTGCTGGAATTCCTCCAGCATGGCGCCGAAGGCCCGGTTGAGCTCGCGGTAGGCGTCACTACCTTTGGCGCGGGCCCCCGCCATGTCCTTGATATCGCCGCCGGCACAGAAGTGACCACCGGCGCCGCGCAGGACAATGGCACGCACCTCGGCGTCGGCGCGCACGCTGTCCAGCACCGCGCGCAGCTCTCCGACCATGGCCAGGCTCATGGCGTTGCGGCTGTCCGTGCGGTTGAGGGTGACGTGCAGCACGCCACCTTCAAGGTTGAGCAGCAGGGTGTCGCAGTTCGGCAGCTCGGCCATGACGTGCTCCTTACTTCTTTTTGCCGGGCAGGATGCCCATCAGCTTGCAGATGATGCCCAGCATGATTTCGTCGGCACCGCCGCCGATGCTGACCAGGCGCACATCGCGGTAGGCACGCGACACCGGGTTGTCCCACATGAAGCCCATGCCGCCCCAGTACTGCAGGCAGGAGTCGGAGACTTCACGGCCCAGGCGACCGGCCTTGAGCTTGGCCATGGAGGCCAGCTTGGTCACGTCACGGCCTTTCACGTACATCTCGGTGGCCTGATAGACCAGCGCGCGCAGGGCTTCGATCTCGGTCTGCAGCTCGGCCAGGCGGAAGTGGATGACCTGGTTGCTGATCAGTGGCTGGCCGAAGGTGTGGCGCTCCTTGCAGTACTCGATGGTCGAGTCGACGCAGTACTCCAGGCCCTTGATCATGTTGGCCGCGCCAAACAGACGCTCTTCCTGGAATTGCAGCATCTGCATCATGAAGCCGGCGCCTTCGTGGCCGACGCGGTTGCGCTGCGGCACGCGCACGTTGTCGAAGAACACCTGGGCGGTTTCCGAGCTGCGCATGCCGAGCTTGTCGAGGTGCGGGCTGAGGCTGATGCCCGGGGTGTTCATCGGCACGATGATCATCGACTTGTTGACGTGCGGCTTGTCGTCGCTGGTGTTGGCCAGCAGGCAGATAAAGTCGGCAGATGGGGAGTTGGTGATCCACATCTTGCTGCCGTTGATCACGTAGTCATCGCCGTCCTTGCGCGCGGTGGTCTTCAGACCGGCCACGTCGGAGCCGGCACCGACCTCGGAGACGCCGATGCAGCCGACCATGTCGCCGGCGATGGCGGGCTTCAGGAACTCTTCGCGCAGTTCATCGGAGCCGAAGCGGGCCAGAGCCGGGGTGCACATGTCGGTTTGCACGCCGATGGCCATGGGGATGCCGCCGCAGCGGATGGTGCCGAACTCTTCGGCGGCGACGATGGAGTAGCTGTAGTCCAGGCCCATACCGCCGAATTTTTCCGGCTTGGAGATGCCCAGCAGGCCCAGATCACCGGCCTTCTTGAAGATTTCGTGGATCGGGAAGCGGCCGTCCTTTTCCCATTCGTCAACGTGCGGGTTGATTTCCTTCTCGACGAAATTCTTGACCGTGCGGCGCAGTTCTTCGTGTTCCTGGGTAAAGATCATGATGCAGGCTCCTAAATGGGGTTACAGGCGGGCGACGCCGAAGGTGGACGATTTGAGCGGCCGAACCGCGGCCTCCGCGCAGATGTCGAGCAGAAAGCCCAGCAGCTTGCGGGTATCGCGCGGGTCTATCAGGCCGTCGTCCCACAGGCTGGCGGTGCCGTAGAGCGCGGTGGATTGGCTGTCGAGTTTCTGCGCAGTGACTTGCTCGAGCATGTCGAGCATTTTCGGATCGGCTTCCTTGCCTTCCTTGAGGTGTTTCTCCTCGGTAACGATGCGCAGCACCTTGCCGGCCTGCGCGCCGCCCATCACGGCGGTCTTGCTGTTGGGCCAGGCGAAGATAAAGCGCGGGTCGAGGCCGCGGCCGCACATGGCGTAGTTGCCGGCGCCGTAGGAGCCGCCGACGACGATGGTCAGCTTGGGCACGGTGGCGTTGGCCACGGCCTGGATCATCTTCGAGCCGTGCTTGATCACGCCGTTCTGTTCCGATTCCGTCCCCACCATGAATCCGGTGGTGTTGTGGAAGAACAGGATCGGCGTATTGCTCTGCTCGCACAGCTGGATGAACTGGGCAGCCTTGGCGGCGCCACGCGGGGTGATCGGGCCGTTGTTGCCGATGATGCCGCAGCTGTGACCTTCGATCTGCAGGTGGCCGCAGACGGTCTGGCTGTCGAACTCGTTCTTGAAGTCGAGGAACTCGGAACCGTCGGCGATGCGCGCGATGATCTCGCGCACGTCGTAGGGCTTCTTGGCATCGGCCGGGACTATGCCCAGCAGTTCCTCGGCCGGGTACAACGGCTCGCGCCAGGTCTTGGCCGGGCGCGCCGGCAGTTGCGCGTTCCACGGCAGCATGCCGACGATCTCGCGGGCCAGGCGCACGCCATCGGCGTCGTTCTCGGCCAGGTATTCGGCGGTGCCGGCGACCTGGGCATGCATCTCGGCGCCGCCCAGTTGCTCGTCGGTGGCCACTTCACCGGTGGCAGCCTTGAGCAGGGGCGGGCCTGCGAGGAACATCTTGGCCTTGCCGCGTACCACCACCACGTAGTCGGACAGACCCGGCTGGTAGGCGCCGCCGGCGGTGCTGGAGCCGTGCACCACGGTGATCTGCGGCAGGCCCATGGCCGACATGCGCGCCTGGTTGGCAAAGCCGCGCGCGCCCTCGACGAAGATGTCGGCGGCGTAGTTGAGGTTGGCACCGCCGCTTTCGGCCAGGGTCACCACCGGCAGTTTGTTCTCGAAGGCAATCTGCTGCAGACGCAGGGATTTCTTCAGGCCGGTGGGGGAGATGGTGCCGCCCTTGATCGCGCTGTTGTTGGCAATCACCAGGCTGCGCACACCGGCGATGTAGCCGATGCCGGCAATGATGCCGCCGCCGGCCATGCTGCCGTCCTTGTCGTCGTGCAGCTTGTAGCCGGCCAGCGAGGACAGCTCGAGGAACGGCGCGCCCGGGTCGAGCAGCAGGTTCAGGCGCTCGCGTGGCAGCAGCTGGCCACGGCGCTCGAACTTGGCCTTGGCCTCATTGGCCTTGTCCAGCACCTTCTGCTCCACGTCGCGGAAGCTGGCGATGGCGGCAAGCATGGCCTCGCGGTTCTGCGCGAAGCCATCGCCGTGAACGTCGATTTCCGACTGGATGACAGGCATCGGATTACTCCTTGAACACGTCGGGCACATAGGCCCGGTGGAAGCCGTTGTAGGACTCGCTGGATTTCGCCTTGCCCAGGGTCCAGGCGCGGGTGCCCTGGCTGGCGGCCCCGTCGATGCGGATGGTGTTGCCGCTGATGAAGTTGGCGCCGGGGGTGAGCAGGAAGACGATGGCCGAGGCCACCTCCGACTCGGTGCCGATGCGTTGCAAAGGCACGTGATCCTTGAGGTTGCGGATCATGTTCTTCATCGATTCGGGGTAGGTGTCCATGCCACTGGAGGCAATCCAGCCCGGCGCCACGGCATTGACCCGCACCCCCGAATGGCCCCACTCGTAGGCGGCGGTCTTGGTGAAGTTCTCCATGCCGGCCCGCGCGGCGCCGGAGTGGCCCATGCCTGGCATGCCGCCCCACATGTCGGCGAGCATGTTGACGATACTGCCGCCGGTCTTGCTCATGCTCTGCAGATAGACTTCCTTGGCCACCAGGAAACCGCCGACCAGGTTGGTTCGCACCACCGTCTCGAAGCCTTTCTGGTTGATGCCGATCAGCGGGGCCGGGAACTGGCCGCCGGCGTTGTTGACCAGGTGATGGATGGGGCCGTGCTCGGCGAGCACCGCCTTGACCATGACCTTGACCGCTTCCTCGTCACGGATGTCGCACACCTGGAAGCTGGCCTGGCCGCCGTCCTCGAGGATTTCGCCGCAGGTGGTTTCCAGCTTTTCCAGCTTGCGCCCGACCAGCACCACCTGGGCGCCCAGGTGGGCCAGTTCGTGGGCCACGCAGCGGCCGATGCCGCTGCCGCCGCCGGTGACCAGAATGGTCTGGCCGCTGAACAGGCCGGGCTTGAATACGGAGTCGTAACTCATCGTGCGTGTTGTCCTTACAGGCTGTCAGCCAGTGCACGCGGCACCGGAATCGGGAATTCCAGCAACTGCTGGGCGAAGGCCTTGCCCTGCGGGTCGATGCGCAGGCTGGCGACGCCGCCACCGCCCAGGGCGTTTTCCAGCAGGAAGTTCAGGCTGTGGCTGCCCGGCAGGTGCCAGCGGCTGACCTTGCCGGTTTGGCCGTCGAGCACATGATGCATCCATTGCGCCACGGCGCCTTCGCTGAGCGCAGCCGCGATCCACGCCAGATACTCGGGCTTTCTGGCCATCACGCCGATATTGCTGTGGTTACCCTTGTCGCCGGAGCGGGCCACGGCCAGCTTGACCAGCGGCACGGTCGCATCGGCGCTGCCGTTCGGAGCGGGCAGGGCGGCTGCGCTGGCGACCTGGCCGGCGTCGAACACAGCGACTTCCGGCAGGGTGACCGGCCGGCGCTCACCGTCGATCTCCACTTCCAGCGCGCAGGCGCTCTTGTCGACCAGGAAGCTGAACAGGCGGATCACCGGGTACACGGTAGGGCGGCCGCCGACGATTCCGGTCAGGCCCGGCGCCATGCCGGTGGCCGCCTGGGCGATCTCGCGGGAGAACAGGATCAGCGCTTCTTTCTTTGCGTGACGCACGCCGAGCTTGACCACCACTTCGCGGGTGTCAGTGCGCTGGCTGCGCGGTCCATAGGTGGCCTCGGTGCCCAGCAGCTCGATGCACACTTCCTTATACGGCCCCCAGCCACGCTCGGCGAACATCTCTTCGGTCTTGGCGATGATGGCCTGGCTGACGCGCTCGGCCTTGGCTGCCGCATCGATACCGGCCAGCAGGCAGCTGGCGGTACAGCGGAAACCGTCCGGGTGGGTGGCGCTGACCTTGTACTGCGTGGTCGGCGCCAGGCCACGGGCGCCTTTCAGCTCCACACGGTTGGTGCCGACCTGGATCAGCTCAACACCGGTGAAGTCGCAGACCACATCGGGCAGGTAGTAGGCGCGCGGGTCGCCGATCTCGTAGAGCATCTGCTCGCCGACCGACAGGGTGGAGATCAGCCCGCCGGTGCCTTCGGGTTTGGCAACCACGAAGTGGCCATCGGCCTGCACCTCGACGATCGGGAAGCCGATATGTTCGTAGTCCGGCACATCGCGCCAGTCGGTGAAGTTGCCACCGGTGCACTGCGCGCCGCATTCGATGATATGACCGGCCAGCGCGGCCTGGGCCAGCTTGTCGTAGTCGGTCCAGCTCCAGCCGAACTCATGTACCAGCGCGGCGCTGACCACCGCGCTGTCGACCACGCGGCCGGTGATGACGATGTCGGCACCCGCTTCCAGCGCGGCGACTATGCCCGGTGCGCCGAGGTAGGCATTGACCGACACGCACATCGGCGGCAGCGGGGCACCGGTGAACATCTCGCGGGTTTCGGCCTTGGCCAGCTCGCCCAGCTTGGGCTGCAGGTTATCGCCATGCAGCACGGCGATCTTCAGATTGACGCCGGCCTTCTCGCAGGCCGCGGCCAGGGCTTTGGCGCAGGAGGCTGGGTTGACGCCGCCGGCGTTGCTGATCACGCGGATCTTCTTCTGCGCGATCTCGCCCAGCAGCGGGGCGAGCACGTCGACGAAGTCGGTGGCATAGCCTTCGTCCGGCTTCTTCATGCGCGCGCCGGCCATGATGGACATGGTCACTTCGGCGAGGTAGTCGAACACCAGGTAGTCGAGCTCGGCGCCCTTAACCAGCTGGGCGGCGGCGCTGGAGGTATCGCCCCAGAAGGCGGAAGCGCAGCCGATGCGTACGGTCTTGGTCATTGGAGTTATCCGCAACACATGAATAAGGTGGGATGAACACTACCAAGCAAGCGCTTGGTTGAAAAGAGTCTGGCGCATATTTTTACCCAAGCGCTTGCTTGGTAGTCGGCCAAGGCCTAAATTCCGCCCCAAGACAACTACTTGGGCGCCATCCTTCGATTGGAGGGTGGCGTGACGATTGCGCGAATTGGGGGATTGATGAGCCTGGACGAACAAAAAGCCCGTGAGGTGATGCAGCAGGTGGTCGCCTCCGGCCAGGTCACCGATCCGGAGAGCGCCCGTGGCAAATTGCTGCAGACCGCTGCTCACCTGTTCCGCAGCAAGGGCTACGAGCGCACCACAGTGCGTGATCTGGCCAGCGCGGTCGGCATCCAGTCCGGCAGCATCTTTCACCACTTCAAGAGCAAGGACGAGATACTGCGTTCGGTGATGGAAGAAACCATCATCTACAACACCGCACTGATGCATGCGTCGCTGGCCGAGGCCAATAACCTGCATGAGCGCGTGCTGGCGCTGATCCGCTGTGAGCTGCAGTCGATCATGGGCGGCACCGGCGAGGCCATGGGCGTGCTGGTGTACGAGTGGCGTTCGCTGTCCGCCGAGGGCCGCGACTACATCCTCGGCCTGCGTGACACCTACGAGCAGTTGTGGCTGCAGGTGCTGGGCGAGGCCAAGGCCGCCGGCTACTTCAAGGCCGATCCGTTCATCATCCGCCGCTTTCTCACCGGTGCGCTCAGCTGGACAACCACCTGGTTCCGCCCCGATGGCCCGATGACCCTCGATCAGTTGGCCGAAGAAGCCTTGTCGCTGGTGATCAAGGACAATTGAGCGGTTATCGGCTAGGCTGAAATCATAAAAGCCCCGCGGTATCTGAAGAGGCCTTGATGATTTCCCACTGGCGCCAACTGTTTCGTGGAGTGCTGCTGTCTGCGCTGCTGCTTGGCGGCGTGGTTCAGGCGGCTGGGCAAGAGGTCAGGGTCGGTGCCTACCACTTCCCGCCCTATGCCATCAAACCCGAGTCGGCAACGCCCTCTGGCCTGCTGCCGGAGTTGCTGGCAGCCCTGAATCGTACGCAAGGCGACTATCACTTCAGTCTGGTGCCGACCTCGGTGACCCGCCGCTACGCCGACCTGCAAACGGCGCGCTTCGACCTGATCCTTTTTGAATCACCAGCCTGGGGCTGGCAGTCCACGCCGCACCAGAGCGCGGATCTGCATATCGAGGATGCCGAGGTGTATGTAGCGCGCCAGGAAGCAGGGCGAGACCAGCGCTACTTCCTCGAACTGGCGGACAAGCGCTTTGCCCTGTACAGCGGCTACCACTATGGCTTCGCCGGCTTCAATGCCGATCCCGACTACCTCAAGCAGCATTTCAAGGTGGCGTTCACCTATTCCCATGACAGCAACCTGCTGATGGTCCTGCGTGATCGCGCCGACCTGGCGGTGGTGACGCGCTCCTACCTGGCGCTGTACTTCCGCGATCACCCGGAGTATCGCAGCCAACTGCTGGTTTCCGAGCGTGAGGATCAGGTCTATCACCATCGGGCTTTGTTGCGCCCTCAGGCACCACTGGATGGTGTCCGGTTGCAGCACCTGCTCGGCGAACTGAAGGATGCTGGCGTCCTGTTGCCGCTGCTGCAGCGTTATGAGCTGTCCATGCACGGCGAGAAGATGGCGGCACACTGACTAATTGATCAGGAAATGCGCTAAGGTTGTGCCGATAAGGATTTGCTGGGTAAGGCCATGAGCAGGACGTTCTTGTGGGCGCTGGGGTGTGTGGCGCTGTTGAGTTGGAGCCAGGAAGGCCGGGCGGCTGTGCCTGAGGTTGCAGCGCCTGAGATCAGAGTCGCCAGTGTGCATTTCCCTCCCTATGTGTATGCCGATGAGCCCGAGCGGGGCCTGCTCGCGCAGTTGCTCCGCGCGCTCAATCGCCAGCAGCAGGACTATCGATTTATTGCCCGCAGCACTTCACTGGCCCGGCGCTTCAGTGATCTGCGCGACGGCCAGATCGACCTGGCGGTATTCGAGAATCCAGACTGGGGCTGGCAGGGGATTGCCGCCGCCCGCCTGGAAATGGGCCTGGAAGATGCCGAGATCTATGTGGCGCAGGCTCGGCCTGGACGGGACCAGAGCTTCTTCCAGCCGCTGCAGGGCAAGCGCCTGGCTCTGTTCAAGGGCTATCACTACGGTTTTTCCGGTTTTGCCAACGACCCGCAGCTGCTGCGCGAGCAATACAACGCCGAGCTGACCTATTCCCACGACAGCATTCTTGGCCTGGTCCTGCGCGGGCGTGCCGATATCGGCTTGCTGACCCGCAGCTGGCTGCAGGAGCGGCAGTTACGCGAGCCGGCACTCCAGGCGCAACTGCTGGTGGGGGAGCAGGTCGACCAGACCTACCGGCATTACATGCTGCTGCGTCCGCAGGCGACGATCACGTCGGCCCGGCTGCAGGCGCTGCTGGAGCAATTGCGTCACTCCGGTGAGCTGCAGCGCATCTTCGAACCCTATGGAGTGCAGGTCAAAGCTCACGTAACGGATAGGTGAGAAGCAACACGTGGCAGAGGTTGACCGCCAGGTGCAGGGCCATGGCCGGCCACAGGCGACCGCTCAAGTGGAAGACCAGGCCGTAGCCCAGACCCGCCAGCACGGCGACTGCGGCAAATAGCGGGCTGAATGGCCAGTGGGCGGCGCCGAACAGCAGGGCCGTCAGGCCAAGGCCCGCCACGGTGCCAAGTTGCTGCACCAGCCAGCGTTGCAGCAATCCGCGAAACAGCAGCTCCTCGGCCAATACCGCGCCGCTCAGATTCAGCGCCAGCCACAGTGCCAGTTGTTCCGGCCACTTCGGCTGCCAGCCGACCACGCCCAGAGTCAGGGCTACCAGAGGGACCAGCAGTAGGGTCAGCAGGCTAACCAGCAGCACAGCCGGCCAGCGTGCAGGGACGTGCCTGGGCTCTTGCAGCCACCAGCCGAGCAACCCCAGACCGGCCAGCACCTTGTCCCACGACAGGCGCAGCAGCACGGGACGGGCGTCCGGGCTGTAGGCCAATGGCTCGCTCAGCGGCAGCGGGGTGAAGCCCGGCAGCAGATGGGCAGCCAGAGCCAGGCTGCTCAGGAGGGTGACGCAGCGCCAGAGCCAAGGCGCGATGCGCGGGCTGCACGCCAGCCAAAGAACAAACAGAAAACCCAGCAACAGACCGATAAGAGAAATCTGGCCCAGTGCCCCACCAAAGGCCAGCCAGGTCAGCGGTAGCATCCAGTACCAGGGCGCGTATCCACGTCCTTGTGTCGGCGACATCAACGGTTCTCGGCGTCCTTGGCATCGGCCTCGGCATTGCGTTCACGGATGCGCTTGAGCTGTTCCTCGCTCAGCGGCAGCTTGCGCGCGCTGTCGCGCAGCAGCATCAGGCTGCCGACGATGGAGCCAAGCGCGAGGATGATGATCAGCCAGGCGTACCAGGGCATGGAGTTCTCCTTGGATTGAGCGCTCCACAATAGCCTTGTACGCCAGCGCTGTCAGTTGCTCAGAACATTTTGCAGGCTGCTGTCATCCTTCAGCTCGACGCCGGACAGCCGCAGGCGCAGGGCCTGGCGGGCGAGAAAGTCCAGCTTGTGCGCCGCCAGGGCATAGGGCAGGCCTTCCGGGCGCACGTTGGAGATGCAGTTGCGCTGGCTGTCCATCATGCCCGGTCTGGGCTGGTAGGTCAGGTAGATGCCCAGGCTGTCCGGCGAGCTGAGCCCGGGGCGTTCGCCGATCATTACGATGACCAGGCGCGCGCGCAAGGCTTCGCCGATGCCGTCGCCAATCGCCACGCGGCCCTGTTCGGCCAGCACCACGGGGGTGTTGGCCCAGTCGGTGTCGAAGTGCTGACGAAACAGTTCGAGCAGGGGCAGGGCATGGCGCTGAATGGCGATGGCGGAAAGGCCGTCGGCGAGAACCATGGCCAGTTCCGGGGCAGGTGCTTCCTGTTGCAGGCGCGCGGCACAGGGCGCCTGGAGCCGGCGGCCCTTGTCCGGACGCAGTAGGTAGGTGGGGCGGTCGGGTGCGTCACTGGCGACCTGCAGACAGCGAAAGCCATGAGCTTCGAGCTGGCTGCGCAGGGTGGCAAAGTCCAGCGGTCGGTGCACGGCATCGCGGGCCTGGGCATGGGCCAGGCCGAACTTGAGCACCTCTGCGGTCGGCAGGCTTGATCCGACGCGGCCCAGGGCGATGCGCGCCGAGGTATGGGCGCGCAGTTCGTCCCAGGGATTGTGCTGGATCAGGTCCATCAGGCGGCTCCCGAAACGAAGGGCAGTTGTTTGAGCAGGTGGTGGCCGCGGCCGATCTCGCGCAGCGCGCCGCTGGCTTCGGTGATCGCCATGCGCGTCAGCCAGGCGTCGAATTCGGGGGCACGCTTTAGGCCCAGGACCGAACGCAGGTACAGCGCGTCGTGAAACGAGGTGCTCTGGTAATTGAGCATGATGTCGTCGGCGCCGGGGATGCCCATGATGAAGCTGATGCCGGCTGCGCCGAGCAGGGTCAGCAGGCTGTCCATGTCGTCCTGATCGGCTTCGGCATGGTTGGTGTAGCAGACGTCGCAGCCCATCGGCAGCCCCAGCAGCTTGGCGCAGAAGTGGTCTTCCAGACCGGCGCGAATGATCTGCTTGCCGTCGTACAGGTACTCTGGGCCGATGAAGCCGACCACGGTGTTGACCAGCAGCGGGCGGAACTCGCGCGCCACGGCATAGGCGCGGGCCTCGCAGGTCTGCTGGTCGACACCGTGGTGGCCGCCTGCCGACAGCGCGCTGCCCTGACCGGTTTCGAAGTACATGCAGTTGTCGCCGACTGTGCCGCGCTGGAGGCTCAAAGCCGCCTCGTGGGCTTCCCTGAGGATGGCCAGCGACACGCCGAAACTGGCATTGGTCTTCTCGCTGCCGGCGATGGACTGGAACACCAGGTCGATGGGCGCACCAGCCTCGATGGCCTGGATCTGCGTGGTGACGTGGGTGAGCACGCAGCTCTGCATGGGGATATCGAAGTGCTGGCGTACCTCATCCATCATCTGCCACAGGCGCATCAGTGTCGGCAGTGAGTCGCTGGCCGGGTTGATTCCCACCGTGGCGTCGCCCGAACCATAGAACAGGCCGTCGAGCAGGCTGGCGGCGATGCCGCGCACATCGTCGGTGGGGTGATTGGGCTGCAGGCGCACCGAGAGGTGACCGGGCAGGCCGATGGTGTTGCGAAAGCGGGTGATTACCCGGCACTTTCGGGCGACCAGAATCAGGTCCTGGTTGCGCATCAGCTTGCTTACGGCGGCTGCCATTTCCGGGGTTATCCCCGGTGCCACAGCGGCCAGCGTGACGCTGTCGGTACTGTCGAGCAGCAGCCAGTCGCGCAGGTCGCCGACCGTCAGGTGACTGATCGGGGCGAAGGCATTCGTGTCGTGGCGGTCGATGATCAGGCGGGTCACTTCGTCCTGCTCGTAGGGGATCAGTGCCTCGTTGAGGAAGGTCTTGAGCGGCACATCAGCCAGGGCGATCTTGGCGGCCATTCGCTCTTCGTAGGTGGCGGCTGCAAGCCCCGCCAGATAGTCACCGGAGCGGGCCGGGCTGGCCTTGGCCAGCAGGGTCTTGAGATCGGGAAAACTGTACAGGGTGTTGCCGACGCTGGTCTGGTAGGCCATCGCTGACTCCGAACAGGGAAAAGCCGTGCCCGATGGGGCACGGCTCGGGGACTTTCTCAATAGTTTGTCAGGCTAGTTAAGCAGCACCGCCGGTGAGCAGGGTATCGCCAGCTGCGGCTTCGCGATGATGAGCGGTGAACTGGAACCAGACGAAGCCGGCGGCCATGAAACCGAGGAAGATCAGGCCGATTGTGGTGTTGAACCAGGCCATGGCCACCAGGCAGACCAGAGCGAGAGCAAGGGCAATGGCCGGAATCACCGGGTAGCCCGGCGCCATGAAGCTGCGCGGCAGGTTCGGCTCGGTCTGACGCAGACGGAACAGGCTGAGCATGCTCATGATGTACATGACGATGGCACCGAACACGCTCATGGTGATCATGGCGGCGGTCAGGCTCATGCCCTGCAGGTTGATCAGGCCGTCGCTGTAGATGGCGGCGATGCCGATCAGCCCGCCGGCGATGATGGCGCGGTGCGGGGTGTGGAAGCGGTTGAGCTTGGCCAGGCCTGCCGGCAGGTAGCCGGCGCGGGCCAGGGCGAAAAACTGCCGCGAGTAGCCAAGGATGATGCCGTGGAAGCTGGCGACCAGACCGAACAGGCCGATCCACACCAGCATGTGCAGCCAGCCGGAGTTCTCACCGACCACGGTCTTCATCGCCTGGGGCAGCGGGTCGTTGATGTTGGACAGGACGGTCCAGTCGCCCACGCCGCCGGCAAAGATCATCACGCCAAGAGCCAGCAGCACCAGGGTCAGGATGCCGCTGATGTACGCCTTGGGAATGGTGCGCTGCGGGTCCTTGGCTTCCTCGGCCGCCATGGCCGCGCCTTCGATGGCGAGGAAGAACCAGATGGCGAAGGGGATGGCGGCGAAGATGCCGGAGATCGCCCCGAGGCTGAACTCGTTGCTGCCGGCCCAGCCGTTGAGCACGAAGTTGCTGAAGCTGAAACCGGGTGCCACCACGCCCATGAACACCAGCAGTTCGACCACCGCGAGGATGGTCACCACCAGCTCGAAGGTGGCGGCAATGCTGACCCCGACAATATTCAGGCCCATGAAGATGATGTAGGCACCCACGGCCGCGAGTTTGGGATCAAGGCCCGGGAACTGCACGTTGAGATAGGCGCCGATGGCCATGGCGATGGCCGGCGGGGCGAAAACAAATTCGATCAGGGTGGCCAGACCGGCGATCAGCCCGCCGCGCTCGCCGAAGGCCCGCCGGCTGTAGGCGAAAGGCCCGCCGGCATGGGGAATGGCAGTGGTCAGTTCGGTGAAGCTGAAGATGAAACAGGTGTACATGGTCGCCACCAGCAGAGCGGTGATGAGGAACCCCAGGGTTCCTGCCACGCCCCAACCGTAGCTCCAGCCAAAATATTCGCCGGAAATGACCAGGCCTACGGCGATGCCCCACAGGTGCGGGGTTCCGAGACTGGCTTTGAGTGTTGTGCCCATGCTGTAACCCTCGAAGTTGACTTAGGTGTCAACCGCTAAAGCATGGTCTATGCCAGGCGCGTCAAGTCAGTAAAGACGCGCCCTGGCGCGGTTCCAGACGGGCTGATTCGCCCGCCAATGGCGCAGCCGCGCGTTGCTTCGCACAATCACGGCGCAGACCCTATAGATAATCGAGCAGGATATCGTCGTAGCGCGTCTTGCCGACGCGGCCGGGCAGCTGGCGCAGTTGATCGATGGCCTGTTGCAGCTCGCTGACCTGGGCATCGTTGACCTGGGGGTTGAAGGCGTACCACAGCTCGCCCTGCTTGAGCAGGTAGACCGACTCGAAGTCATCGGGATTGAGCTTGGCATTGCGCAGGAACCAATGGGCGACGTTTTCCTCATAGGCCCACAGATCAATACGGCCGGCCTGCAGTTGCTGGGCCAGGGCGCTGGCATTGGATGAATGCTTCAGCTGTGTGGCACTCGCGCCCATGGCCAGCACCAGTTGCTCGCCAATGTCGTCGGGCACTGTGCCAATGCGATAGCGCTGCAGGTCTGCGGGCGACTCGATGCGAATCCGCTGCGACTTGCGCGCCAGCAGCACCACGCGAGTGGTGGCAATGGGGCCGGCCCACTTGAAGAGCTTTTCCCGTTCCTCGGTGCGGGTGGTGGAGAACAGTACGGTGTTGGCCTTGTTGAGTGCCGTGCGATAGGCCCGTGGCCAGGGTTGCAGGCGGATTTCGCCGCGGGAGACCGGCTGACGGGTGTGCTGACTGGCGCTGATCAGCAGGTCCACGGCGATGCCGCGCAGGATGTTGTCATCGCTGTAGTTGTAGGGCGGATAGGCTTCGGTCAGGTAGCTCAGGGGCACCGGCGGCTCGGCGCTTACCGGCATAGTCAGGCAGAGCAACAACAGCAGGGCGGGGCGCAGGCGGTGGATCATGGAGGAGATTCCTGGCTGCGAGTGGAGGGCTGTGCTGTTGAGAATAGGTGGTTTATGTCGCAAGCGGCAGAACTCCCCGTGTTTTCGCACTCGGGCCGACCTGCATCGCGGGCGTTGTGGTGGGCGATGGTCGGCAGGGCGGCGGCCTTCGGCTACAATGCGCGCCGATTCGTTATTGCCCGAGATTTCGCCATGGCCTGCCAGACCCCGATCATCGTTGCCCTCGACTTTCCCTCCCGCGATGCGGCACTGGCCCTGGCCGGCCAGCTCGATCCGGCGCAGTGCCGGGTCAAGGTCGGCAAGGAACTGTTCACCCGCTGTGGCCCGGCGGTGGTCGAAGCGCTGCAGGACAAGGGCTTCGAGGTGTTCCTCGACCTGAAATTCCACGATATCCCCAACACCACGGCGATGGCGGTCAAGGCCGCTGCCGAGCTGGGGGTGTGGATGGTCAATGTGCACTGCTCCGGTGGTCTGCGCATGATGAGTGCCTGCCGCGAGGAGCTGGACCGTCTGGCCGGCAACAAGCCGTTGCTGATCGGTGTAACGGTGCTGACCAGCATGGAGCAGAGCGATCTGGCCGGCATCGGCCTGGACATCGCCCCGCAGGAGCAGGTGCTGCGTCTGGCCGGCCTGGCGGCACAGGCCGGTCTGGACGGTCTGGTCTGTTCCGCGCAGGAAGCGGTGGCGCTCAAGGCCGCCCAGCCGCAGCTGCAGCTGGTCACGCCGGGGATTCGTCCGGCTGGCAGCGCCGCGGATGACCAGAAGCGCATCCTCACGCCCAGCCAGGCGCTGGCTGCCGGCTCTGATTATCTGGTCATCGGCCGGCCGATCAGCCAGGCGGCTGATCCGGCTGCTGCTCTGGCCGCTGTGGTCGCTGAACTGGCCTGAGGTGTTGACCTGACGGCTCAGGCCGTCAGGGATTTCTTCAGGTAGATGCGCTGGTAACCCGGCGGGCAGTCGTCCAGTACGCCCATCGGCTGATAGCCCTGTTTCTGATAGAAACCCGGTGCCTGGAAGCTGTAGGTGTAGAGGAATACACCGACGCAACCGCGCTGCCGGGCCTCCTCTTCGGCCAGACTCAGCAGGTGCGCACCGAGGCCCTGGCCGCGTTGGCTGTCGTGTAGCCACAAATAGTCGATATAGAGCCAGCCTGCTCCTGAGTGACCGAACATCCCGCCAACCACCTGATCCTGCCCGTCGCGGGCATAGAGGGCGAAGTCGTGGTAGGGGTTTTCCCCTATCAGGGTCGTATTGAAGGCTTCAAGCCCTGAGCGCACAACTTCGTGTGCCTTGTCGTCGCGGCCCAGGCTGAAACGGTAGTTTTCCTTCTGTGTCATGGCAGTCCTCCTGGATGAGGCGGCAGTCTATCGACGCTCAGCGCGTTCTTCATCAGTTACCTGCATGACGTCTGCTACAGCGGCCTGATAGTGCTGCCCCTGCCGTGGACCGGCTGGCTAGACTGCCGGCCATTCAATGGGAGGATGCTGCATGAGTGCTACATATTCTGGAAAAGTGGCCCTGGTGACCGGCGGTGCCGCCGGTATCGGCCGCGCCACTGCCCTGGCATTTGCTGGTGAAGGTCTGCAGGTGGTGGTCTCTGACCTCGATGTCGTGGGTGGTGAAGGTACTGTCGAGCTGATCCGCGCTGCAGGCGGCGAAGCGATCTTCGTGCGCTGCGATGTCAGCCGCGACGAGCAGGTGGTGGCGCTGATGGCGACCATCAAGGAGCAGTACGGCCGTCTGGACTACGCCTTCAACAATGCGGGGATCGAGATCGAGAAGGGCAAGCTCAACGAGGGCAGCGAGGCCGAGTTCGACGCCATCATGGGCGTCAACGTCAAGGGCGTGTGGCTGTGCATGAAGCACGAGCTGCCGCTGCTGCTGGCCCAGGGCGGTGGCGTGATCGTCAACACCGCATCGGTGGCCGGCCTTGGCGCGGCGCCTAAGATGAGCATCTACAGCGCCTCCAAACATGCGGTGATCGGTCTGACCAAATCGGCCGCCATCGAGTATGCGAAGAAGAAAATCCGCGTGAATGCCATCTGTCCGGCGGTGATTGATACCGACATGTTCCGCCGCGCCTACGAGGCCGATCCGAAGAAGGGCGAGTTTGCCGCAGCCATGCACCCGGTCGGGCGTATTGGCAAGGTGGAGGAGGTGGCTGCCGCGGTGCTTTACCTGTGCAGCGATGCTGCTGCCTTCACCACCGGTCAGGCGTTGGCGATTGATGGTGGCGTGACGGCGATGTAAGCAGAGAGCAGTGGAGTAATGCGACTCGCTCAAAGCACCGCATGCTCCGCTCATTGCCGAAGTGGCTTGGATGCTCATTTTCGCCCTGCTGGGCGAGTTTCTTTTGGCATTGCCCCAAAAGAAACCAAAAGGTCTAGCCCCGTCATCCGGCCCTGCGCTTCGCGCAGGGTGCCTTCGTTCCGTCATTGCTCCGAGGGGCCTCGGCGAAGGGCCATCCCTGGCCCATCGCCGCTTGCGCCGCTCCCTGCGGCTTACCCCTCTTCACAACGACTGCACTCAGCCGGACGAAAGGGGCGTGTGTGCCCTGCCTGACCGTTCAGGTCAAACTGTTGAAAGCGTGGAGGTTGCGGGCACGCCAAATGGTTCTTGCAGATGGGCTGAAGTAAAAACTTAGGCCTCAATGCAGTAAGGCATGTGTGCTTAACGAACCTCTGCTGCAGCGAATAGCATCAGCACTGTCGTTTCCTGCTTGTTTTCGCTTACAAATTGCCGGCATCTGGCCGCCAGGGCCACTGGCGAGCAGCGCCTTGCTCTGCGCACAATCGCGGCAGTTTCCTGTTTGAGAATAAAAACAATGACTGCCGATCCCTTGCTGACCATTTTCCTTCCCGCCGCCCTGGGCATCATCATGCTCGGTCTGGGGCTGTCGCTGACGCTGGCGGATTTCGCCCGGGTGGTGAAGTACCCCAAGCCGGTGCTCATCGGCCTGGTTTGCCAGATTCTGATCCTGCCGGTGGCCTGTTTCTTCATCGCTAAGGGCTTTGCCCTGGCGCCGGCCCTGGCCGTGGGCCTGATGCTGCTGGCGGCTTCGCCGGGCGGCACCAGTGCCAACCTGTATAGCCACCTGGCCCATGGCGACGTGGCGCTGAACATTACCCTCACGGCGGTGAACTCGGTGATCGCGGTGCTGACCATGCCGATCATCGTCAACCTGTCGATGAACTACTTCATGGCCGCCGATCAGGCTCTGCCGCTGCAGTTCGGCAAGGTGCTGCAGGTATTCCTCATTGTGCTCGGGCCGGTGGCTATCGGCATGCTGGTGCGGCGCATGGCGCCTGGCTTTGCTGCGCTCATGGACAAACCGGTGAAGATTCTCTCGGCACTGTTCCTGGCGTTGGTTATCGTGCTGGCGGTGATCAAGGACTGGGCCACTGTCACCAGCTATGCCGCGGAAGTCGGCCTGGCCGCGCTGGTCTTCAATCTGGTCAGCCTGGCAGTGGGTTACTGGGTGCCGCGGCTGATGCGTCTGAGCTTGAAGCAGTCGATTGCCATCGGCATGGAGATCGGTATTCACAACGGCACACTGGCCATTGCCCTGGCGCTCAGCCCGGCGTTGCTGAACAACCCGACCATGGCCATTCCGCCGGCGATCTACGGCTTCATCATGTTCTTCACGGCCGGGGTATTCGGCTGGCTGGTCAATCGCGTGCATGGCCGCGAGCTGGCCGGCAGCGCGGCCTGACCGGGTTGATTCAGGCGCGCTGGCCGAGCTTGCCGATCCACAGCACGGCCAGGCCCAGCAGCAGCCCCCAGAAGGCCGAGCCGATACCGCCCAGGCTGATGCCCGAGGCCGTGAGCATGAAGGTCAGCAGTGCCGCCTCGCGCTCCTCGGCATGGTGCAGGGCGGCCTGCAGGCCATTGCCGATGGAGCCGAACAGGGCGATGGCCGCCACCGACAGCAGCAGCGCCTTGGGCAGGGCGGCGAACAGTGCCACCAGGCTGGCGCCAAACAGACCCGCGAGCGCATAGAAAAGACCACAGAAAACTGCAGCGGTATAACGCTTGGTGGCGTCTTCATGGGCCTGCGGGCCCGTGCAGATGGCGGCGGTGATGGCGGCCAGATTGACGCCGTGACTGCCCATTGGTGCCAGCAGCAGCGAGGCGAAACCGGTCACGCTGAGCAGTGGCGAAGCGGGCACCGGGTAGTGATCGGCGCGCAACACGGCCAGGCCCGGAATGTTCTGCGAGGCCATGGCCACCACGAACAACGGCAGACCGATGCTGATCACGGCACTCAGGCTGAACGTCGGCGTTGTCCACTGCGGGACGGCCAGCTGCAGCGGTACCTGCGACAGGTCGAGCAGGCCGTTGGCGCCGGCCAGCGCCGCGCCCACCAGTAAGGCGGCCAGCACCGCATAGCGCGGCTGCAAACGCTTGATCAGCAGGTAACTGAACAGCATGGCCAGCACCAGCAGCAGCTGGCTCTGGGCGGCGAGGAAGATTTCGCTGCCAATGCGGAACAGGATGCCGGCCAGCAGGGCGGCCGCCAGCGAATTGGGCAGGTGACGCAGCAGGCGCTCGAAGGTGCCGGTGATGCCGACCAGCGTCAGCAACAGGGCGCACACCAGATAAGCGCCGATGGCTTCGTTGAACGTCACACCCGGCAGGCTGCTGATCAGCAGGGCCGCGCCCGGTGTCGACCAGGCCACCACGATGGGGGCGCGGTAGTACAGCGACAAACCGATGGTGCAGCAGGTCATGCCCAGCGACAGGGCCCAGATCCACGAGGCGATCATCCCGCTGTCCAGTCCGGCGGCCTGGCCGGCCTGGAAAATCAGTACCAGGCCGCTGGTGTGCCCGGTGAGCATGGCGATGAAGCCGGCGACCAGGGCCGAAAGCGAGCTGTCGCGCCAGAACTGGCGCAGCGGATTGGCCGACATCAGGGCGCTCCGGAATGCGATTGCTGAGATGAACCCGTGTCCGAGAACTGTGCGCGTGTCGATTGCACAGCCAAAGCTCAGGTGCAGTTGAGCGCGGCAGCATAGATTTGTGCAACTGTGCATGTCGCGATACAGCCGGAGGACGAAAGGCCCATACAGTTGTCGGGACTGCTAGAGTCGCAGGCAGACAAGCGCCCGGAGAGACATCATGCAGGATGACAACCCCTTCGCCACACCCGCGGTGCCGCTGGTGGATAGTCAGCCCCGCGAGCTGGCCGGCTGGACGGCGGCTCGCCTCAATCTGCTGGGCTGGCTGAGCCTGGCCGCGGTGCTGGGCAATGTCCTGGTGTGGTTGTCATCCTTCGCCGGTGCTTGGCTGGAGCAGGCGCAGCTGCAGGTCCTCAATGACTGGCTGGGCGTGGCGCTGGTATTGCTGGGTTGCTACCTGCTGCTGCAGCTCAAGCAACTGGCCGAAACCCGCTTCAATGCCCAAGGCTTGCAGCGCCCGGTGTGGGCCATGGTGCTGTTTTCCCTGCTGTTCGAGGGCGGCATGCTGCTACTGGGCGAACCGAGTGGCGAGCTGGACTGGCCGCTGCTGCTGAGCCTGGCCGGGGTGTTCGTGCTGGGCGCCATCAGTCTGTGGCTGGGGATTCGTCTGTTGCGGGTGGAAAACGTCTACCCGTCCTTTCGCCTCATGGCCTGGCTGGACATTGCTGGCGGGGTGATGCTGATGAGCCTGCTGCTGGCTCTGCTCGCGCCGTTACCGCTGATCGGGGCTCTGCTGGCGCAGATGCTGCTGTTTTTCCGTGTGGCCGCCGAGCTGCAAGAGGCTTAGCCGCTACTGAAACGCTGGCGACCAGCTAGTCGCTGTGCTCGGCCTGGCGAATGCGCCCCAGCGCCTGGTTGACGCTCAGCCAGTTCTCGACCGCCTGGGCGCCGACCTCATCAAACACGCGCTCCAGCAGGCGGGCCTGTTCGCGGCGCAGGGCTTTTTCCAGTTTGGCGCCCTCGGGCGTGAAGCTGAGCAGGCGCTTACGTTTGTCATCGGCGGCCACCACACTCTCCACCAGATGCATCTCCATCAGCTGGCGCAGCGGCGTATTCAGCGCCTGCTTGCTCACGCCCAGGTAGGTCAATAGTTCCTTGACGCTCAGGTCCGGGTACTTGGCGATGAAGAACAGGATGCGGTGATGCACCCGCGACAGCTCGCGGCGGGCGAGGATTTCGTCCGGTTTGGCGGTGAATGCCTGGTAGCCGAAGAAGAAGGCTTCCATCGCCTGCTGCTGAACGGTTGGGTTTTTTAGGTCAGGCATGTTGACGTATCTGTGGTGGTTGGCGTAGTTTCGGTCAATCAGTTCGACTTAATTTATCCGCTTTAGCATCCGGTGTCCCCATGGCCTTCTCCGAACGTGTTTCCCGCCTGAAAAGCTCCCTGATCCGTGAAATCCTCGCCGCGGCCCAGCGCCCAGAGGTGATGTCCTTCGCGGGCGGCCTGCCGGCCGAGCCGATGCTGCCGAAGGTGGACTGGAGCGGCATGCCGGCGAGCATGAGTCAGTACGGCATGAGCGAGGGCGAGCCGGAGCTGCGCGAGCGCATTGCCGAGGAAGCGCGCAAGCTGGGCGTACCCTGCGAGGCGAGCCAGGTGCTGGTGGTGTGTGGCTCGCAGCAGACCCTGGACCTGGCCAGCAAGCTGTTCATCGATCCGGGTACCGAGATTCTGGTCGAGGCGCCGACCTACCTGGCCGCGCTGCAGTCGTTCCAGCTGTTCGGTGCCGACTGCCTGACCGTGCCGCAGGAGGCCGACGGCCCCGAGCTTGCGGCACTGCGCGCGCGCCTGGAGCAGCACAAGCCGGCGTTCGCCTACCTGATCCCGACTTTCCAGAACCCCTCGGCGGTACGTTACAGCGAAGCCAAGCGCGACGCCGTGGCGGCGTTGCTGGACGAGTTCAATGTCACCCTGATCGAAGATGAACCCTATCGCGAGCTGGTGTTCGATGAGGGCAGTGCCACGCCGATCGTCAGCCGCCTCAAGCGCGCCAGCTGGATCTACACCGGCACCATGTCCAAGACCCTGCTGCCAGGCCTGCGCGTGGGCTTCCTGATTGCCACTCCGGACCTGTTCCCGCATCTGCTGCGTCTGAAACAGTCGGCCGACCTGCACACCAACCGCATCGGTCAGTGGCAGGCTTTGCAGTGGCTGGGCACCGAGCAGTACCACGCGCACCTGGCCGAGCTGCGCGATTTCTACCGCCAGCGCCGTGATGCCATGCAGGCCGCGCTGGAGGAACACTTCAGTGACCTGGCCGACTGGCAGGTGCCGCAGGGCGGGCTGTTCTTCTGGCTGACCCTCAAGCAGCCGCTGGATACCCGCACCCTGCTGCAGCCGGCCATGGCGCAGAACGTCGCGTTCATGCCCGGTGAGCCGTTCTTTACCGAGCCGGATGCCCATCCGGGGCATTTGCGTCTTAACTTCAGCCATGTGGAACCGGAGCGACTGGGCGAGGGCCTGCGCCGTTTGGCCGCCGTGGTCCGTGAGGCGCAGCAGTGAGTCAGCCGTCAGTTTAAGGAGAGAAGGGGATGTACAAGGTCTACGGCGATTACCGTTCCGGCAACTGCTACAAGGTCAAGCTGGCCCTGCACCTGCTGGATATTCCCTATGAGTGGGTGGCGGTCGATATTCTCAAGGGCGAGACCCGCAGCGAGGCCTTTCTGGCCAAGAACCCCAACGGCAAGATCCCGGTGCTGGAGCTGGAAGACGGCACCTGCCTGTGGGAGTCCAATGCCATTCTCAACTTCCTGGCCGACGGCAGCGAGCTGCTGCCGCGCGAGCCTCGCCTGCGCACCCAGGTGCTGCAGTGGCAGTTCTTCGAGCAGTACAGCCATGAGCCGTTTGTCGCCGTGGCGCGTTTCATCCAGTTCTATCAGGGGCTGCCCGAGGAGCGTCGTGCCGAGTATGAGCGTTGCCACATCGACGGCTACAAGGCGCTGGCGGTGATGGAGCAGCAGCTGATGCGCACGCCGTACCTGGTCGGCGACAGCTACACCATCGCCGATATCGCCCTGTACGCCTACACCCACGTGGCCCACGAGGGCGGTTTCGACCTGTCCGGCTTCCCGGCAATCAACGCCTGGCTGGCACGGGTGGCCAGTCATCCGCGTCACGTTGGCATGTACGACTGAGACCATGAGCGTCGAGCTGCTCAGCGCCCGCCTGCACCTGCGCCCCCTGGGGCTGCAGGACGGCCAGGCGCTGCGCGGCGATCCGGCGGTGCTGGGCGGCATGCACAAGTTGCCGCGCATGCTCGACGGCTGGGTGGCGGACCTGCTGGCCGGCGAATCCGGTGAGCTGACCTGGGCGGTCGGCCCGCGTGGCAATCGCTCGCTGAATGGCTGCCTGGGCATGCTCAATGCCTCGCTGGACGATGACGAGGCCGAGCTGTCCTGCTGGATCGCTCCGGCATATCGGCGCCAGGGCTACGCCACCGAGGCTCTGGCACGGATTATCGATTACCTGTTCGAGGACGAGAAACTGGAGCGTCTGCGCGGCAGCTGCTACCGGCGCAACCGCGCGGCGGCGCGGGTGCTGGAGAAGTGCGGCATGCAGCGCCAGGGTCAGATGCAGGAGCAGGAGGGCAGCAAAAGCCAGCAGGACCTGCTGCTCTACAGCCTGTCACGGGCAGACTGGCAGGCCCGTCGCCTGGGCCTCGAATAGATCAGCTGACCAGGCTGAGGAATTCGCTGCGAGTCGCCGGGTTGTTGCGGAATTCGCCCAGCATCACCGAGGTGACCATCGACGAATTCTGCTTCTCCACTCCGCGCATCATCATGCACATGTGCTGGGCTTCGATCACCACGGCCACGCCGAGGGCGCCGGTCACCTGCTCGATGGCCTCGGCGATCTGCCGGCTGAGATTTTCCTGAATCTGCAGACGTCGCGCGTACATGTCGACGATGCGCGCCACCTTGGACAGGCCGAGCACCTTGCCGTTGGGGATATAGGCCACATGTGCCTTGCCGATGAAGGGCAGCAGGTGGTGCTCGCACAGCGAATACAGCTCGATGTTCTTCACCAGCACCATTTCGCTGTTGTCGGAGCTGAACAGCGCGCCGTTGGTGACTTCTTCCAGGGTCTGCTGGTAGCCGCGACACAGGTACTGCATGGCCTTGGCCGCGCGCTTGGGCGTGTCGAGCAGGCCTTCGCGGGACACGTCTTCGCCGAGTTGACCGAGAATGGCGGTGTATTGCTGTTCCAGGGACATGGGAATTCCACTCAAATTTGCAGCCGCGCAGGGTAGGCGGCGCGCTCGTTGCTGGCAAGTGCCACTCGCCTTGGCGATTACCACCCTGTTGTTGGCCGATATGCGGGCTGCCGCAGGCGGAGATGGCGATTAGTCTAGAGCAATAACTCTAACAATAAGGCGTCGCCATGATCGATACGCTCAATCGGCTTTCTCTGGGCCAACTGCTGGCCCGTTACCGTCTCCTGCCTGCCGCGACCACGCTGACAGGGCGTTGGCGCGCCGAATTTGTCGGGCCCTTGTGGCTGCGCCTAAGTGCTGGGCCGAGCATTGCCCTGAGTGGCATGCCGGGCTGGTACGGCAAGCGCTTTCTCGATTCGACGGCAGCAGTGAATCTGCAGCGCCGCGGCGATCAGTGGCATGAGTTGCTGCCGATGACCTGCAGCGAACAACCTTCCTGGCTCGACGGCCAGCCCTGCGCGGCGCTCGGCTACGGTGCGGCGACGCGCCGGCCCTGGCGCTGGGTGCGCGACGAGCTGCGCCAGCTGGACGAGCGGCACTGCCTGTGCCTGACCTTTGTCGATCTGCCGGGCCTACGTCGGCTGGGCTTTCCCTTCCTGCTGGTGCGCGAGGCATGAGCGAGGCCTTCGATGTGCTGATCATTGGCTCGGGCTTCGGTGGCAGCGTCAGCGCCCTGCGTCTGGCCGAGAAGGGCTATCGGGTGGCCGTGCTGGAGCAGGGGCGCGAACACAGTGCGGCGGACTTTCAGCGCTCCGGGCAGTCGATGCGTCATCTGCTCTGGGCGCCGGCGCTGGGCCTGCGTGGCCCGCTGGCGCAGAAGGTCTACCGCAATGTTGGCGTCGTCCACGGCGTCGGCGTGGGCGGCGGCAGTCTGGTGTATGCCGCCGTGCTGCTGGAGCCGCAAGCGGCCTTCTATCGCGATCCGGTCTGGGCGGCTCTCGATAGCGACTGGCAGGCGAGCCTGGCGCCGCATTACCAGCGTGCCCGGCAGATGCTCGGCGTGGTCGACAATCCCTACCAGGGCCAGCAGGATCAGTGGCTGGCGCAGACTGCTACGGCCATGGGTGCGGCCGGGAGTTACGGAGCGGTGCCACAGGGTATCTATTTCGGTCCGCAGGATACTGTGCTCGATCCGTATTTCGCCGGCCAGGGCCCACAGCGGCGAGGTTGTAATCGCTGTGGCAGCTGCATCAGCGGCTGCCCGCAGGGGGCGAAGAACAGCCTTGACCTGAATTATCTCTATCTGGCGCGCCAGCTGGGCGTGCAGGTATTCAGCGATACCCGGGTCAGCCATATCAGCCGCCACGGCGCGGGCTATCGGGTGCATCTGCGCAGCCGCATGTTACCGGTGCGCAGCCTGGATGCGGCGCAGGTGATTGTCGCCGCCGGGGTGCTCGGCAGCCTGGAGATCCTGTTTGCCAGTCGCGATCGCTACCGGACACTGACGCAACTGCCGGCGGCACTGGGCGAGCATGT
The DNA here is from genome assembly GCF_014207935.1 of Pseudomonas fluvialis. Lineage (GTDB taxonomy): Bacteria > Pseudomonadota > Gammaproteobacteria > Pseudomonadales > Pseudomonadaceae > Aquipseudomonas > Aquipseudomonas fluvialis_A. The sequence continues at coordinate 78,611 of NZ_JACHLL010000008.1, forward strand.
GCGCACCAACAGTGAAGCGATAGTGGCGATCCGTGGACGGACCGGGGTGGATGTCAGCCAGGGCACCACCATTTCCAGCCATTTCCACGCCGATGCCCAGACTCACATCACCCAGAACCGTTTCCCGCCCAGCTACAACTTCATGCGCCTGTACATGGGGCCTCTGGTGGATGACGCGCGGCCGTTGCGGCGTGCCGGCAAGGTACTGGGCGAATTGCTGCGTCGCCCACTGCATTGGCTGGGGCACTGGCGCACGGCGGACTGGTATCGGCGTATCTCGGTGCTGACGGTGATGCAGCAGGCCGACAACCAGCTGGCCTTTGCCTATCGGCGGCGCTGGTGGCGACTGGGCGGTTTTGCCCTGGATTCACGCTTGTCCGTCGGCGAGGCTTCACCCACCTATCTGCCTCAGGCCAACCGAGCGGCCCGCGCGTTTGCCGAGGTGAGCGGTGGTGAGGCGCTGAACGTACTGCCGGAGAGCCTGGGCAATCGCGCGGTGACGGCCCATCTGCTGGGCGGCGCGGTGATGGCGGCCGGCTCCGAGCAGGGCGTGGTGGACGCCCGGCACCAGGTGTTCGGCCATCCGGGGCTTTATGTGATCGACGGCAGCAGCATCCCGGCCAATGTCGGGGTCAATCCGAGCCTGACCATCGCCGCGTTGGCCGAACGGGCCATCAGTCTGTGGCCAGAGCGTGATGCTGGTTGAGTCGCCTCAGTCCTCGTCGCGGCCATCCATCATGGTGCGCTTGAGCAGCACGTAGACCGCGCCGGTGCCGCCATGCTTGGGCTGGCAGGAGGTGAAGCCCAGTACCTGCGGGTGCTGGCGCAGCCAGGTGTTGACGTGGCTCTTGATCATCGGCCGCTTGCCGTCGAGACGCGCGGCCTTGCCGTGGGTCACGCGTACGCAACGGACTTCGTAGCGCGCGGCTTCGGCAAAGAAGTCCCAGAGTGTTTCGCGGGCCTTTTCCACGCTCATGCCGTGCAGATCGAGGCTGCCTTCGAAGGGCACCTGGCCGGCCTTGAGCTTACGCAGCTGGCTGTCCTGCACACCGTCGCGGGCCCAGTACAACTCATCCTCGGCGCCGACATCGATGACGAACTGATCGGACAGGCCGTCGACCTTGGTCTCCGTGGTGCGCACCATGGCGTTCTGCCGGCGCTGCTGGATCTGCTGGCGATCAGGGCGAACCTTGCCGGTGTCGGCCTGGTCGACCTGGATACGTTTGACACCGCGCATCTCGCTGGTGAACAGGGAAAAATCATCGTCTGGCATGGAAGGCTCCGCACTGAGGCGGGCATTTTAGCCTGATCAGGGTTGGCGTTTCAGCAGATCACGGGCGAAGGACAGTTGCCCGTGCTGACGTCGGTGGCGGCGCGCGACGCGCCACAGGCGGATGCCACCGGCCAGCGAGCCCAGGGCGCCCAGGCCGAGCAGGGCAATGGTAGTAGTTGAAGAGCTGGCCGTGCCGAGCGGAGTGGCCTGGCCGAGCAGGCTGGCCAGGGTCGCCAGCAGCAGGAGCACGCCGCCGGCGCTGAGCAGCGCGCCGAAGGCAGCCAGCAGACGCCAGCGCCACGGTCCGGGGCGACGGTCGCGCAGGCAGCGCGCGTTGAAATTTCCCGAGCGTTTCATGAGGCTCCTCCAGCGGCTCGCTCGTTCGACCCGCTGATCAGGCAGAAGTTCAGTGGGGCAGGTGTGTCATCTTCGTTATGCGTTTAGAATCGCCCACCCGCTTTTCAGGAGTGCGCCGTGAACCCGTCCCGTCTGCTTACCCTGCGTGACCATATCCGCTGGGCCGTCAGCCGTTTTCATGCCGAAGAGCTGTTCTTCGGTCACGGTACCGACAACGCCTGGGACGATGCCCGCCATCTGGTGCTCGGTGCCCTGCACCTGCCGTTCGAGATTGCCGACAGCTACCTGGATTGCCGCCTGGAAGACGGCGAGCGCGAGCATCTGCAATGGTTGCTCCGTCGCCGCATCGAGGAACGCGTGCCGACCGCCTATCTGGTGGGTGAGGCCTGGTTCTGCGGTTTGCCGTTCCTGGTCGATGAGCGGGTGCTGGTGCCACGTTCACCGATTGCCGAGCTGATTGGTGCGCAGTTCGAACCCTGGCTGCCCAGGCCGCCGGCGCGGATTCTTGACCTGTGCACCGGTTCTGGCTGCATCGGTATTGCCTGTGCCTATGCCTTCCCGGAGGCCGAAGTGGTGCTGGGCGATCTGTCCTTTGACGCTCTGGAAGTGGCTTGCCAGAACATCGAGCGGCATGGTCTGGAAGACCGTGTCTACACCGTTCAGGGTGACGGTTTCGAAGGTCTGCCCAAGCAGCGTTTTGACCTGATCGTCTCCAACCCGCCCTATGTGGACGCCGAGGACTTCGCCGACATGCCGGCCGAGTATCAACACGAGCCGGCGCTGGGGCTGGCCTGTGGCGAGGATGGTCTGGATCTGGTGCGGCGCATGCTGGCAGAGGCCGCCGATCATCTGACCGAGCAGGGCGTGCTGATTGTCGAGGTGGGTAACAGCCAGGTGCATGTTCAGGCGCTGTACCCGGAGGTGGATTTCACCTGGCTGGAGTTCGAAGAGGGCGGCCACGGCGTATTCCTGCTGGCGGCAGCGCAGTGCCGCGAACATCAGGCGCTGTTTCGCTCGCGCCTGCGCTGAGTGGCAGTAGCTGCTTAGAAAATCATTAGTAGGAAGACCAGCGCTGCTTCAAACAGGCCGAACAGCACCAGCAGGGTGATGGTAAAGCGCAGCGCCGACTCGTCGCGTTTGCGTGCCTGTACCTGTTCTTCCAGTACGCGAATCTTCAGCGCCTGTTCGTGCAGGCTCTGGTCGGCCTGCTGCAGCATCTGACCGGCGTCGAGCATGCTCAGCGGCATCAGCTTGTCGCGGTTCCAGTCTGCATTCAGGCCGGCGACCAGCCCTGCATGGATGCGCCCCTTCATGTGCAACTTGTCTTCGTACTCGACGGTAAAACCCAGGCTTTCCAGCAGCTTGTCGCGGCGCAGGCGGTTCTCGTCGTCCAGGCTGCCCTTCATGCCCAGGGCAAAGTCTTCCACCTGATAGGCGGAGAAGTGCTGGCGGGCCCAACTGATGGCCTGGGCCAGGAGAAAGCGGCCCAGTCCGCGGTTGCCGGGTTCGACCTGCAGGCCAGCCTCGGGGGCGAAACTGAGGCGGCGCTCGGCGTGATTGACCCACACCTCCAGCAGGTTGGTTTCCTTGTGCAGCATTTGCCCGGGTAGCTGCACGGTCAGGCGCAACAGGCTGAGATCCTTGGTGTGGCGCTCCACCCTGCCCAGCTCGGCAAAGCGCAGCGGGCGCGCGCCAGCCCCGCGTTCGGTGGGTTGCGCGGCCAGGCGCAGCAGATGGTGCTGCTTGGGTTTCAGCTCCGCCCATTGCGCCTTGAGCAGGGCAATCGGGTCGGCAGGCTGTTCTTCAGGGATGCTGGGCGTTTCGCTCATGCCGGGGCTGCCAGTTCTTGTTGTTGACTCTATATCGGCCAAATGACGCGACTCTGCAACTGTGGCAGATGTTCATCAGCCCTGCCGGGGCGTGTCAGGCCCAGGCGGCATGGGTATACTGGCGGCCCTGTTTGAGCCCTCCGCGGAGCCTTGTGATGTCCGGCAATACCTACGGCAAGCTGTTCACCGTCACCACCGCTGGCGAAAGCCATGGTCCTGCGCTGGTCGCCATCGTTGACGGTTGCCCGCCGGGCATCGAAATTTCCCTTGAGGATCTGCAGCGCGATCTCGATCGCCGCAAGCCGGGTACCAGCCGCCACACCACCCAGCGCCAGGAAGACGATGAAGTCGAAATCCTGGCCGGGGTATTCGAAGGCAAGACCACTGGCTGCTCGATCGGCCTGCTGATCCGCAATACCGACCAGAAGTCCAAGGACTACTCGGCGATCAAGGATCTGTTCCGCCCGGCCCATGCCGACTACACCTACCACCACAAGTACGGCATCCGCGATTACCGGGGCGGTGGCCGCAGCTCGGCGCGCGAAACCGCCATGCGCGTGGCCGCTGGCGCCATCGCCAAGAAGGTGCTGGCCGGCTTCGGCATCACCGTGCGTGGCTACATGAGCCAGCTGGGCCCGATCGAGATTCCCTTCAAGACCTGGGACAGCGTCGAAGAGAACGCCTTCTTCAGTCCCGACCCGGACAAGGTGCCGGAGCTGGAGGCCTATATGGACCAGCTGCGTCGTGACCAGGATTCGGTCGGCGCGAAGATCACCGTGGTGGCCGAAGGCGTAATGCCGGGCCTGGGTGAGCCGATTTTCGATCGCCTGGACGCCGAGCTGGCCCATGCACTGATGAGCATCAACGCGGTCAAGGGCGTCGAGATCGGTGACGGCTTTGCCTGTGTTGCCCAGCGCGGCACCGAGCACCGCGATGAACTGACGCCGGACGGTTTCGTCAGCAACCATGCCGGCGGCATCCTCGGTGGCATTTCCTCCGGTCAGCCGATTGTGGCCCACCTGGCGCTCAAGCCGACTTCCAGCATCACCACGCCGGGCCGCTCCATCGATATCCACGGCAACCCGGTGGAGGTCATCACCAAGGGTCGCCACGACCCGTGCGTCGGTATCCGTGCCACGCCGATCGCCGAGGCGATGATGGCCATCGTCCTGCTCGACCACCTGTTGCGTCACCGCGCGCAGAACGCCGCCGTGCAGGTGATCACGCCGGTACTGCCACAACTGTGACGGCCCAGCCGCTGCCGTACTGGCGGCTGTCCGGCTTCTATTTCTTCTACTTCGGCCTGCTCGGAGCCACGGCGCCTTTTCTGGCGCTGTACTTCGAGCAACTGGGCTTCTCGCCGGCACGCATCGGCGAGCTGGTGGCCATTCCCATGCTGATGCGCTGTGTGGCGCCGAACCTGTGGGGCTGGCTCGGTGATCGCACCGGCCAGCGTCTGCTGATCGTGCGCCTGGGTGCCTTCGCCACGCTGGCCAGTCTCAGTTTGATCTTCATCAGCCAGAGCTATGCCTGGCTGGCGCTGGTGATGGCGCTGCATGCGTTCTTCTGGCACGCGGTGCTGCCGCAGTTCGAGGTCATCACCCTGGCGCACCTGCGCGAGCAGTCGGCACGCTACACCCAGTTGCGCCTGTGGGGCTCGATCGGCTTCATCCTCACGGTAGTGGGCCTGGGTGAGCTGTTCGAGGTGTTCAGTCTGAGCATCTATCCCTGGGTGCTGCTGGCGATAATCGCGGGCATTGCCCTGTCCAGCTGCTGGGTACCCGATGCCCGACCGATCACCCATCTGCAGCACAGCGCCGGCCATGGCTTTGTCCGGCAGTTGATGCAGCCGGGCGTTATCGCCTTTTACCTCTGTGTGGCGTTGATGCAGCTGTCACACGGGCCGTACTACACCTTCATCACCATTCACCTGGAAAGCCTGGGCTACTCGCGGGGCGTGATCGGTCAGCTGTGGGCGCTCGGCGTGGTGGCGGAGATCCTGCTGTTCATGGGCATGGCGCGTCTGCTGCAGCATGTCAGTCTGAAACAGCTGCTGATTGCCAGCTTTCTGATTGCCGCGCTGCGCTGGTTGCTGCTGGGCTTTGTCGCCGATCAGCTGTGGCTGCTGCTGTTTGCCCAGCTGCTGCATGCCGCTACCTTTGGCAGTTTCCACGCTGCGGCCATTCACTTCGTACAGCGTAGTTTCGGCCCCGGCCAGCAAGGTCAGGGCCAGGCGTTGTATGCCGCGCTGGCCGGTGTAGGTGGCGCGCTGGGCGCTCTCTATGCCGGCTACAGCTGGAACAGCCTGGGGCCGGCCTGGACCTTTGCCCTGGCCAGTGTGGCGGCACTGGCCGCAGCGGCTATCATGGCCGCCTGTTTGCGTGACACTGCTGTGCATTCCGAATCACGGGAGAACCGATCATGAGCCGCCTGAGCGTCTACCACGAGAGTCTACCGGCCGTGCCCAACAAGGTGCTCAGCCTGCCCGAACACATCAGCGCAACCCTGGCTGAGCTGGGCGTGCAGTTTGCCCAGTGGCCGCGAGGCCAGTTGCCGGCCGACGCCGATGACGCAGCGATTCTGGCCGCCTACCGTGAGCCGCTCGCGGCACTACAGGCTACCGGCGACTACCCGCGGGTCGAGATCAGCCGGGTGGGCCCGGATCAGGCCGACCGGATCGAGCTGCGTGACCGCTACCTGGCCGAGCACCGGCATGCGGGCGTCGAGGCGCGATTCTTCGTAGCCGGGCAGGGCCTGTTCAGCCTGCACATCGCCGACCATGTCTATGAAGTACTGTGCGAGCGCGGTGATCTGCTGGTGATCCCGGCCAATACCTGGCACTGGTTCGACATGGGTGAGCGACCGAGCTACGTGACGCTGCGTTTGCTGGGGCAAGCCGATGGCTGGCAGGCCGAGTACAGCGGCGATGAAATCGCCAGTCGCTTCAACCGTCTGGAGGATTGATCGGTTCACGCGACAACCTGTTGGCGCTACGGTTAGTCTTCCCCACACAACAACAAGAAAGGAGAATTTCATGCTGCCTATTACCGCTTTGTATGCCTCCCTGCTGGCCGCTCTGGTCATGGTGCTGGCCGCGTTGGTCGTGGCCATCCGCAAGGGTGCCAAGATCGGTCTCGGCGATGCCGGCAATCAGGCACTGCAGGTGCGTATCCGCGCCCATGCCAATGCGCTGGAGAACATTCCGCTGGCCCTGATCCTGCTGGCACTGGCCGAACTCAACGGTCTGTCGCCGATTCTCCTGCACCTGGCAGGTCTCTCCCTGCTGGTGGCGCGCATCGCCCATGCCTACGGCTTTCTGGCGACTCAGGGTCAATACTCGCGCGGGCGCTTCTTCGGCACCCTGGCCACCTGGCTGGTGATCCTTGGCCTTGCGTTGGCCAACTTCCTTCTAGCCATGAGCCACGTCTGAGGAGGTCGCATGGCTACCCTGTTCAGTACCCTGGTCAGTCTCGGCTTCATCGCCCTGGTGTTGTGGGCGATCCTCGAAGTGGTCAACAGCAGTGCCGAGGTCGGCTTCAAGGTGCTGTGGATTCTGCTGTTGTTGTTCCTGCCCCTGATCGGACTGATCATCTGGGCTTTGGTGGGGCCACGCCGGGTCAAGACGGTGTGAATGGCTTGCAGGGCATGACAGGTTTTTCACAGGGGCAGGGCTAAGCTGCGCGCCTTTTTCACGATCGGCCCCTCCAGCAAGGGCCTTTGATGAACTGGCAACGGTAGCCCCATGTCTGCAACCACGGCTTCACCTGTTCTTAACGCCCCTTCGGTTCGTCAGCATCTGGCCTTTACGGCTGGAGCGGCACTGATCTTTCTGCTGCTGTGCAGCTCGCTGCGGGCACTGCTGCTGTTCTACAACCGTGAGCTGATCGGTGAGGCCAGCACGCTGACCCTGGCTGAAGCCTTTTTCAATGGCTTGCGCTTTGACCTGCGACTGACCGTGTATGCCTGCGCACCGCTGTTGCTGGCGTTGCTCAATCAGACGGCGATGATCCGTCGTGACTGGCAGCGGCTGTGGCTCACCCTGTTCGCCAGCCTCACACTGTTTCTCGGTGTGCTGGAGCTGGATTTCTACCGCGAGTTTCAGCAGCGTCTGAATAGCCTGGTGTTCCAGTATTTCGAGGAAGACCTTCAGACCGTATTGAGCATGCTCTGGCATGGCTATCCGGTGCTGCGCTATCTGCTGGCATGGGCCCTGGCAACTGTGGGCCTGTGGGCGCTGTTCAGTTGGCTGGATCTGCACACCCGTAGTGATCAGCCTGTTCCACAGAGCCATTGGGTGCGGCGTACTGCACTGTTTCTGGTGCTGCTCATGCCGACCGTGCTGGCGGCGCGTGGCACCATCAAGCAGGGGCCGCCACTGCGCTGGGGTGACGCCTTCACCACCGATTCGATGTTTGCCAATCAGTTGGGCCTCAATGGCACATTGAGCTTGGTTGATGCGGCGAAAAACACCTTCTCCAGTCATCGCGATCATGCCTGGCAGGCGACACTGCCGGAGGCCGAGGCAACTAGCCTGGTGCGCCAGATGCTGCTGACCGAACACGATCAACTGGTGGATGCAGACCTTGCGGCAGTCCGTCGTGATTTCCGTCCGGCCCCGGATGCGTTGCTGCCAATTCAGAATGTGGTGGTGATCCTGCTGGAAAGCTTCGCCGGGCATTCGGTGGGAGCGCTGGGTGATTCTCATGGCATCACGCCGAACTTCGATCGCCTGGCCAAGGAGGGGCTGCTGTTCACCCGGCTTTTCTCCAATGGTACTCATACCCACCAGGGCATGTTTGCCACCATGGCCTGCTTCCCGAACCTGCCGAGCTTCGAGTACCTGATGCGCATGCCCGAAGGGGCGCATAAGTTTTCCGGCCTGCCGCAACTGCTCAGCGCCCGTCAGTTCGACGACCTGTATGTCTACAACGGCAACTTCCAGTGGGATAACCAGTCGGGCTTCTTCAGTAACCAGGGCATGACCCGTTTCATTGGTCGCGAGGATTTCGTCAATCCGGTGTACATGGATCCGACCTGGGGTGTCTCGGATCAGGACATGTTCGACCGGGGAGCGGCTGAGCTGGCCAAGCTGGTGCCGGAAAAGCCTTTCTATGCCTTGCTGCAAAGCCTGTCCAACCACACGCCTTACGCGCTGCCAGATCCGCTGCCAGTGCCGGCGGTGACGGGGCAGGGTGGGCAGAATCTGCACCTGACGGCCATGCGCTATTCGGACTGGGCGTTGGGCCAGTTCTTTGCCAAGGCGAAACAGTCGCCTTACTACGACAAGACGCTGTTTGTCATTGTTGGCGACCACGGCTTTGGTGTGCCCGATCAGCTCACCGAGCTGAACATGTTGCGCTTCAATGTGCCGCTTTTGCTGATCGCGCCGGGCATTCAGGAACGTTTTGGTACACAGAGCGATGTGGTCGGCTCGCAGGTCGATGTGGTGCCTACCATCATGGGGCGCCTTGGCGGAGAAACCCGTCATCAGTGCTGGGGACGAGACCTGCTTGGCTTGCCGGCTGGCGATCCCGGCTTTGCTGTGGTGAAGCCTTCCGGCAGTGACCAGACCGTTGCCCTGATCAGTGGCGAGCAGATCCTTGTGGAGCCGAAAGATCTGGAACCGCGCCTGTATCGCTACCAATTGGGGGCTACGCCGAAGGCTGAACTCATCGAGGATGGCGAGCGGGCCAAGTCGTTGCGTCAGCGTCTGCATGCCTACCTGCAGGTGGCCACCCAGAGCCTGCTGAACAACACGGCAGGCGCCAGTGCGGCCCCATGATTGCAAGTGGCTTGGGCTAGTCGAAGTGGCTGCGCTGCACTAAGCTGCGCAGCCATTTCCTGTTGCCGATAGCCGTCATGACAACTGCCAAAGATCCACTCCACGGTGTCACCCTGCAGGCCATTCTGGTCGAACTGGTGGACACCTACGGCTGGAGTGGCCTGGGCCAGCGCATCGATATCCGCTGCTTCAAGAGCGACCCGAGCATCAAGTCGAGCCTGACCTTCCTGCGCAAGACGCCCTGGGCGCGGGAGAAGGTCGAGGCTCTCTATATTCAGCTCAAAAGCCGTTAACTCATCAGCTCCGGCAGGTCACGGAAGAGTTCCAGCGCTTGGGGGTTGGCTAGGGCGTCGGTGTTCTTCACCGGCCTGCCGTGCACCACGTTGCGCACCGCCAGCTCGACAATCTTGCCGCTGATGGTGCGCGGGATGTCGGCGACCTGGATGATCATCGCCGGCACATGGCGCGGCGTGGCGTTGGCGCGGATCACCTGGCGGATTTCGGCCTGAAGAGTGTCATCCAGCACGACACCTTCGCGCAGACGGACGAACAGCACCACGCGCACGTCGCTATCCCAGTCCTGACCGATGGCGATGGACTCCAGCACCTGCGGCACCTTTTCCACCTGACGGTAGATCTCGGCGGTACCGATGCGCACGCCGCCGGGGTTGAGCACTGCGTCCGAGCGGCCGTGGATCACCAGACCGCCGTGATCGGTGATCTCGGCGTAGTCGCCATGGGCCCAGACACCGGGGAAGCTGGCGAAGTAGGCAGCGTGGAATTTCTCGCCACCAGCGTCGTTCCAGAATCCCACCGGCATGGATGGGAAGTGGCGGGCGCAGATCAACTCGCCTTTTTCCCCGGTGACCGGGCGGCCTTCGTCATTCCATACCTGCACGTCCATCCCCAGGCCCTTGCACTGCAGCTCGCCGCGCCAGACCGGCAGGGTCGGGTTGCCGAGAGCGAAACAGGAGACGATGTCGGTGCCGCCGGAGATGGAGGACAGGCAGAGGTCGGCCTTGATGTCACGGTAGACGTACTCGAAGCTCTCGTGGGCCAGCGGTGAGCCGGTGGAGAGAATGGCCTTCAGCCGGCTCAGCTTGTGAGTTTCGCGTGGCTTGGCGCCGGCCTTTTCCAGGGCAGCGATGAACTTGGCGCTGGTACCGAAGAGGCTGATGTTCTCGGCGTCGATCAGGTCGATCAGGCGCTCGGCCGTGGGATGGAACGGCGAGCCGTCGAACAGCACCAGAGTGGCGCCCAGGGCTAACCCTGAGACCAGCCAGTTCCACATCATCCAGCCGCAGGTGGTGTAGTAGAACAGGGTGTCGTCGGCCGTCAGGTCGGTGTGCAGGTCCAGTTCCTTGACGTGCTGCAGCAGGGTGCCGCCGACGCCATGCACGATGCACTTGGGCACGCCGGTGGTGCCGCTGGAATAAAGGATGTACAGCGGCTGCTCGAAGGCGACCGGCGTGAACTGCGGCTCGCCGCCGGCCTGATAGAAGTCCTGCCACAGGGCGACGCAGGCGTTGGTGTGGAAGTCGTCCGCCTGGGCTTCAGGGCGGGAGTAGGGCACCACCACCAGTTGTGCCAGCGAAGGCAGGCGTTCGAGGATTTCGTTGAGTTTGGCCGTCAGGTCGAGGTTCTTGCCGGCGTAGCGATAGCCAGCGGCGGCGATCAGCACCTTGGGTTCGATCTGGCCGAAGCGGTCGATCACCCCCTGAGTACCGAAGTCCGGGGAGCAGGATGACCAGGTGGCACCGAGGCTGGCGGTGGCGAGCATGCCGACCACCGTCTGCCAGGTGTTGGGCATAAAGGCGGCCACGCGGTCACCGATGCCGACACCGGCGGCCCTGAGGCTCTGCTGCAGGCCGGCGACATGGGTGGCCAGCTCGGCATAGGAGAGCTGCTCGCGGCTACCGTCCTCGCCGATGGCGACCAGCGCCGGATGATCGTCGCGGCGGCGCAGTAGGTGTTCGGCGAAATTCAGGCTGGCGCCGGGGAACCAGTGAGCGCTGGGCATGGCATCGCCCTCGCGCAGCACGCACTCGGGCTGCTGGCTGAAGCGGATGTCGAAGAAATCGACGATGGCCTGCCAGAAAGCCTCGCGTTGCTCAACGCTCCAGGCATGCAGCGCCGGGTAGTCGTCCAGCTGGAGTGCGTGACGCTGGTTGACGAAGCGGCGGAAGGTATCCATGCGGCTGGCGGCGATGCGTTCGGCGGACGGAGCCCAGAGCGGGGTGTTCATGCTCAGACTCCCTGGCAGCCGAGGCGGGCGCGGGCCACCCGAGAGCCATTGGGCTTGCCGAGCACGTCGCAGATGCGCTGGCCGGCGGCGATCAGTTGGTCCATGTCGATACCGGTGTGGATGCCCAGGCCATTGAGCAGGTAGAGCACGTCCTCGGTGGCAACGTTGCCGGTGGCGCCCTTGGCGTAGGGGCAGCCGCCCAGGCCTGCGACCGAGCTGTCGAACACATTGATGCCTTCCAGCAGGCTGGCGTAGATATTGGCCAGCGCCTGGCCGTAGGTGTCGTGGAAGTGCCCGGCGAGTTTCTCGCGCGGGATATCACGACCGACCACCTCGAACAGGCGGCGAGTCTGCCCGGCGGTGCCGACACCGATGGTGTCGCCTAGCGAGACTTCGTAGCAGCCCATGGCCAGCAGCTCGCGGGCCACGGGAGCAACCTGCTCGGCGCGGATCTCGCCTTCGTAGGGGCAGCCGAGTACGCAGGATACATAGCCGCGCACCGTGATGCCGTGGGCCTTGGCCGCTTCCATCACCGGCACGAAGCGCGCGAGGCTTTCGGCGATGGAGCAGTTGATGTTCTTCTGCGAGAAGGCCTCGGAGGCGGCGGCGAACACCGCGACTTCCTTCACTCCCGCTTTCACGGCAGCCTCGAAGCCTTTGAGGTTGGGCGTAAGGGCGCCATAGATCACACCGGGTTTCTTGTGGATTCCGGCAAAGACTTCGGCGCTGCCGGCCATCTGTGGTACCCACTTGGGCGACACGAAACTGCCGACTTCTATATAGGAAAGGCCGGCGGCGCTCAGGTCGTCGGTCAGGCGTACCTTGTCGGCCACGCTGATTGGCTGTTTTTCGTTCTGCAGGCCGTCGCGCGGGCCGACTTCGACCAGGCGGACCTGACGGGGAAGGGCGATGCTCATTCTTCCAGCTCCACCAGCGCGCTGCCTTCGCTGACCAGGTCACCTTCGGCGCAGTACAGCGCCTTGACGATGCCGGCATGAGGCGCACGAATGCTGTGCTCCATCTTCATGGCTTCCAGTACCACCAGCGCGGTGCCGGCTTCCACGGCCTGACCGGCTGCCACCAGGATACGCACGATGCTGCCATTCATCGGGGCGGTCAGACCGCCGTGCTGGGCATGGCTGGCTTCAGCCTCTGCAATCGGGTCGACGCGGCGCACTTCACGAAGCTCTCCCTGCCACTCGATGAACAGTGCCTCACCCTGGCGAATGGCGCGGCGGCTGCTCAGTTGGCCCTGGTCCTGGCAGTAGAGGCGCTCGCCAGCCAGGCACCACCGCGGCTCGGTCGCCTGCTGACGCAGGCGCAGCCAGTGGCGTTGTCCCTGACAGCTCAGGTGCAGGCTGATTTCGGCCGGCAGCCCGGCGCGCCAGCCGTTGTGCATGGCCCAGGGCGAATGCGGATCATCGGCCCGGCCCAGGCCGGCTTCGCTCTGCACCCAGGCCTGGCCGGCCATCTGCCAGAACTCTTCCGGCAGTTCGGCGGGTGCAGGCAGCAGCGCGGCCTGATGACGGCCGATAAAGCCGGTATCCAGTTCGGCCGCGGCGAAGGCCGGGTGAGCCAGTACACGCTGGAGGAAGGCGAGGTTGGTCTTGAAGCCGCCGACGCTGGTGTCGGCGAGCATGCTGAGCAGACGCAGGCGCGCCTCCTCACGGTTCTCGCCCCAGGCGATCAGCTTGGCCAGCATCGGGTCGTAGAACGGTGAGATGGCATCACCCTGGCGTACGCCGCTGTCGACGCGTCGACCTTCGCCGGTGGCTGGCTCCCGGTAGAGGGCGAGGGTGCCGGAGGCCGGCAGGAAGTCCTGCTCGGTGTCTTCGGCATACAGACGGACCTCGATCGCATGCCCCCTGAGCGGGACCTGCTCCTGGGTAATCGGCAGTGCCTCGCCCCGGGCCACGCGTATCTGCCAGGCGACCAGGTCGAGGCCGGTGATGGCCTCGGTAACCGGGTGCTCCACCTGCAGGCGGGTGTTCATTTCCATAAAGAAGAACTGGCCACGGGCATCCAGCAGAAACTCCACGGTGCCGGCGCCGACATAGCCGATGGCCTGGGCGGCCTTGACCGCGGCCTCGCCCATGGCGCGGCGCAGTTCGGGCGAAAGTCCCGGCGCCGGAGCTTCCTCGACCACCTTCTGGTGGCGACGCTGGATCGAGCAGTCACGCTCATTCAGATACAGACAGTTACCATGGCTGTCGGCGAACACCTGGATTTCCACGTGGCGTGGCTGCAGCACGTATTTCTCGACAAGCATGCGCGAATCACCGAAGGCGGACTGCGCTTCGCGCTGGGCAGAGGCGAGGGCTTCGGCCAGTTGCGCTTCGCTTTCCACCACTTTCATGCCCTTGCCGCCGCCACCGGCAGCAGCCTTGAGCAGTACCGGATAGCTGATGGTTGCGGAAGCGGCGCGGAAGGTTGCCAGGTCCTGCGCCTCGCCATGGTAGCCAGGAACTAGGGGGACGCCGGCTTCTTCCATCAGCGCCTTGGCGGCGGACTTGCTGCCCATGGCGCGGATGGCGCTGGCCGGTGGGCCGAGAAAGAGCAGATTGTGTTCGGCGCAGAGCTGGGCGAAATCGGCATTCTCTGAAAGGAAACCGTACCCAGGGTGGATGGCCTGAGCGCCGCTGGCCTTGGCGGCAGCGATGATCTTGTCGGCCAGCAGATAGCTGTCGGCAGGTTTGGCACCGCCCAGATCGATGGCGATATCGGCCTCGCCCACATGCCGGGCGTGTTGGTCGATGGCGCTGTGCACGGCCACGGTGCGAATGCCCATAGCCTTGGCGCTGCGCATCACGCGGCAGGCGATCTCGCCACGGTTGGCCACCAGCAGGGTGTTGATCGGCTTCATCAGTGCGACTCCTGCCAGGCTGGCGTGCGTTTGTTGAGGAAGGCGTTGAGGCCCTCCTGGCCTTCGGCGCTGACGCGGATGCGGGCGATGGCGTTTTCCGTGTAGCGACGCAGCGCTGGGCTGAGGGCGCCCGGGCCGACTTCGCGCAGCAGATCCTTGCTGGCCTGCATGGCCTGCGGGCTGTTCAGCAGCAGGTTGGTGATCCAGCTCTCCGCCTCGCTGTCCAGTTCAATGGCTGAGTAGCATTCGGCGAGCAGGCCGAGCTCACGGGCGCGCTGGCCATCGAAGCGCTCGGCGGTGAGCGCATAGCGCTTGGCCGCTCGCTCGCCCAAAGCCTGTACGACGAAGGGGCTGATCACTGCCGGGGCTAGGCCAATGCGCACCTCGGACAGAGAGAACAGTGCATCTTCGGCACCGATGGCCATGTCGCAGCAGCTGACCAGTCCTACCGCGCCACCGAAGGCGGCGCCCTGGACCACGGCTAGGGTCGGGATCTTCAGGTAGTACAGGTTGTACATCAGCTCGGCCAGTTCGCGGGCATCGTTCAGATTGGCGTTGTAGTCGAGGCCGGCGGCCTGTTGCATCCAGGCCAGATCCGCGCCGGCGGAGAAGTGCTTGCCGCGCCCGCGCAGCACCAGAAAGCGCAGGGTTTTGTCTTCCTGGACGGCATCCAGCGCGAGGATCAGCTCGCGGATCATCTCGGCGTTGAAGGCGTTGTTCTTCTCCGGACGGTTCAGCCAAAGGGTGGCGAAACCGCGCGGGTCTTTGACCAGCTCGACGCTGTTGAAGGTGGTCATGCTCATTACATCCGGAAAATGCCGAACTGGGTCGGCTCGATGGTAGCGTTGAGGCTGGCCGAGAGTGCCAGGCCCAGTACGTCGCGGGTCTGCGCCGGGTCGATCACGCCGTCGTCCCACAGGCGGGCGCTGGAGTAGTAGGGATGCCCCTGGCGCTCGTACTGTTCCAGAATCGGCGCCTTGAGCTGCTGCTCCTCGTCGGCGCTTAAGCTCTGCCCGCTGCGTTCGGCCTGCTCGCGCTTGACCTGAGCCAGCACGCCGGCAGCCTGTTCGCCGCCCATCACGGAGATTCGCGCGTTGGGCCACATCCACAGGAAGCGCGGATCGTAGGCGCGGCCGCACATGCCGTAGTTGCCGGCGCCAAAACTGCCGCCAATGATCACGGTGAATTTCGGCACCTTGGCACAGGCCACGGCGGTCACCAGCTTGGCGCCATGTTTGGCGATACCGCCGGCTTCATACTTCTGCCCGACCATGAAGCCGGTGATGTTCTGCAGAAACAGCAGCGGAATGCCGCGCTGGCAGGCCAGCTCGACAAAGTGCGCGCCTTTTTGTGCCGACTCTGCGAAGAGAATGCCGTTGTTGGCCAGGATCGCCACCGGGTAGCCGTGCAAGTGCGCGAAACCACAGACCAGGGTGGTGCCGAACAGCGCCTTGAATTCATCGAACTGCGAGTCGTCAACCAGACGGGCGATCACTTCGCGTACATCGAAGGGCTGCTTGCTGTCAGCAGGAATCACCCCGTACAGCTCCTCGCTGGCGTAGCGCGGCGCAATCGGCGTGCGCGACTGCAGCTGGCCCTGTTTGCGCCAGTTCAGGTTGGCGATCGAGCGGCGGGCGATGGCCAGGGCGTGCTCGTCGTTCTCGGCATAGTGGTCGGCAACGCCCGAGGTCTTGCAGTGAACATCGGCACCGCCGAGGTCTTCGGCACTGACCACTTCACCGGTGGCCGCGCGAACCAGCGGTGGCCCAGCAAGGAAGATGGTGGCCTGGTTGCGCACCATGATGGCTTCGTCGGCCATAGCCGGTACATAGGCGCCACCGGCGGTGCAGGAACCCATCACCACGGCAATTTGCGGAATGCCCATTGCGCTCATGTTGGCCTGATTGAAGAAGATGCGCCCGAAGTGCTCGCGGTCGGGGAATACCTCGTCCTGCCTTGGCAGGTTGGCGCCGCCGGAGTCCACCAGATAGATACAGGGCAGACGGTTCTGCTGAGCGATGGTCTGTGCACGCAGGTGCTTCTTCACCGTCAGCGGGTAGTAGCTTCCGCCTTTGACCGTGGCATCGTTGGCCACGATCATGCATTCCACGCCGCTGACCCGACCGATACCTGCCACCACACCAGCGGCCGGCACGTCTTCGCCGTACACCTCATGAGCGGCCAGCGGGGCGACCTCCAGAAAGGGCGAACCAGGGTCGAGCAGGGCGTTGATACGCTCACGGGGCAGCAGTTTGCCACGCGAGGTATGCCGCTCCTGTGCCTTGGCACCGCCGCCCTGATGGATGTGATTGAGCAGCCGCTGCAGCTCATCGACTTGGCGCTGCATCGCAGCCTGGTTGGCGGCGTACTCCGGCGAGCGGGTATTGATCTGGGTGTTGAGGATGGCCATCTGGCGCACTCCGTCTCTCGGCGTTACGCCGGCCAGTGGCCGGCGACGGGTCACTTGGTTTCGTTGAACAGCTCGCGGCCGATCAGCATGCGGCGGATTTCGCTGGTGCCGGCGCCGATCTCGTAGAGTTTGGCGTCGCGCAGCAGACGGCCGGCCGGGTATTCATTGGTGTAGCCGTTACCACCGAGGATCTGGATGGTATCCAGTGCCATCTTGGTGGCCATCTCGGCGGTGTAGAGAATGACCGCCGCGGCATCCTTGCGCGACTCCTCGCCGCGGTCGCAGGCCTTGGCCACGTTATAAAGGTAGGACTTCGAAGCATTCATGCCGGCATACATGTCGGCCAGCTTGCCCTGGATGAGCTGGAATTCGCCGATCGACTGATTGAACTGGCGGCGTTCGTGTACGTAAGGCACTACCACGTCCATGCAGGCCTGCATGATCCCGGTCGGGCCGCCGGAGAGGACGGTGCGCTCGTAGTCCAGGCCGCTCATCAGCACTGCTACACCGCGCCCCTCGGCTCCGAGGGTGTTTTCCGCCGGCACTTCGCAGTCCTCGAATACCAACTCGCAGGTGTTGGAGCCGCGCATGCCCAGCTTGTCGAGTTTCTGGTGGCGAGAGAAACCCTTGAAGTCGCGCTCGACGATAAAGGCGGTCATGCCCTTGGAGCCGGCATTGACGTCAGTCTTGGCATAGATCACATAGGTGTTGGCATCCGGGCCGTTGGTGATCCACATCTTGTTGCCGTTGAGCACATAGTGGTCGCCCTTGCGGTCGGCGCGCAGCTTCATAGACACCACGTCGGAGCCGGCATTGGGCTCGCTCATGGCCAGCGCGCCGATGTGCTCGCCAGAGCACAGCTTGGGCAGGTACTTGGCCTTTTGCTCGTGGGTACCGTTCTTGTGGATCTGGTTGACGCACAGGTTGGAGTGCGCGCCATACGACAGCCCGACCGAGGCCGAGGCGCGGCTGATTTCTTCCATGGCAATCACGTGCGCCAGGTAGCCCATGTTGGTGCCGCCGTATTCCTCCGCGACTGTCATGCCGAGCAGGCCCATGTCGCCGAACTTGCGCCACATGTCCATGGGGAACTCGTTGTCCCGGTCGATCTGCGCGGCGCGTGGCGCCAGTTCGGCCTGGGCGAACTGGCGGACTGAGTCGCGAAGCATGTCGATAGTCTCGCCGAGACCGAAGTTGAGGGACGGATAGCTCATGGTTCCACCTGTGTCTTGTCTTTATTAATGAAGAGGGGAGTTAGGCCTGTTGTGATTCGGTTGCCTCAAGCGCTGCCAGGCAGCGCTCTTCGGCGGTATCCAGTTCCAGCTGCATCTGCTGGATGTCGAGTAGCTGCTGCTCAAGCTGAGCACGGCGCTCGGCAATCTTGTGCATGAAGGTTTCCAGCTGCTTGCGGTTCCCGCTTTCGGGGTCGTACAGCTCGATCAGCTCTTTGCACTCGGCTAGGGAAAAGCCGATGCGCTTGCCGCGCAGGATCAGCTTGAGTGTCACCTTGTCTTTGGGGGAGTAAACCCGTTCCTGGCCGCGCCTCTCGGGGGTGAGCATGCCTTGCTCTTCGTAGAAGCGGATGGCGCGGGTGGTGATGTCCAGCTCGCGGGCCAGGTCGGAGATGCTGTAGGAGCTGCTCATAAGGGCACTTTTTCTATTACCTTTACGTAAACGTAAGGCATGCTTTACGTATACGTCAACGTGTTGAGCGTGATTTCTGTCGCTTTGCTGGTGTAATCGTTCATTAGGGCGGCATTTGTAAGATATTTGTGAAATGCTGGTTGACGTTGAAATCTGCGGCCCTATAATGCGCCCCACTTTCAGCGCTTCTGCAAAGAAAGCCTTCCAAAACAATAAGTTATGTTCTGGCGGGTGCTGAGGGTTGGGGGCTTGGTTATACGGCTCCGCGCTTTTGAAGAAGGTTTTCAAAAGTGGCTGTGGAGGGTGTTGACAGTGATCGATGATCCTGTAGAATTCGCCTCCCGCTGACGAGAAGCTGAATGGCTGATCAGAAGCGCAAGCGGTTGAGTA
>NZ_JACHLL010000009.1 GCF_014207935.1 Pseudomonas fluvialis
CGACACACTAGGAGCCCCTAGGGCCTCTGGGCGCAGCTAAAACACCCCAATATCCAGCTATCCATCACCCGCTGCGTTTTTACACGGTCTGGGCCGGTAGCGGCCTGTGCCAGAAGGCAGCAACCGGCCCTTAGCTGTTCTGTGCCCAGTGCTGCGGCAGGTTGATGAAGTCGATCAGCTCGCGCAGTCGTCCGTGATCGCGGCCATTGAACTGGAAGGCCAGGCGGATCAGGTCGCAGAACTCCGGCTCATCGCTTTCCAGCTCGCAGTAGGGACGCTGCTGGAAGTCACCGGCGACACACAGGTCGCGGAATTCCTTGTGCAGGGTCTTCAACGCCGGCTCGCTGAGCGGATGGTTCAGGCGCATGACGAACTGCTCCTTGAGCCAGCGACTGGAGTGGAAGTTGCGGTAGAAACGGGCGATCTCCTGTACGGCATCCTCGGCTGTATGGACCAGCCGCACCAGGCGCAGGTCGCTGGGCAGGATGTAGTGATTGGCTTCCAGCTGCGCGCGCATGAACTCCAGGGCGCCATGCCAGTAGCGACCGTCCGGTTGGTCGAGCAGGACCACCGGGACCAGCGGGCTCTTGCCGGTCTGGATCAGGGTCAGTACCTCCAGCGCTTCGTCGAGGGTGCCGAAGCCGCCAGGACAGAGCACCAGCGCATCGGCTTCCTTGACGAAGAACAGCTTGCGCAGGAAGAAGAAGTGAAACGACAGCAGATTGCCGGTGCCTTCGACCACGGCGTTGGCATGCTGCTCGAAGGGCAGGGTGATATTGAAGCCCAGGCTGTTCTCGCTGCCGGCACCTTCATGGGCGGCAGCCATGATGCCTTCCCCGGCGCCGGTAATGACCATCAGGTTGTAGCGCGCCAGCGCCTCACCCAGCTGGCGTGCCAGGTCATACAGTGGATGGTCGGTGGGTGTGCGGGCCGAGCCAAAGACGGTGACCTTGCGCCGACGCTTGAACTGTTCGAGCAGGCTGAAGGCCATTTCCATTTCGCGCAGGGTCTGCAGCATGATCTTGGCGTCCCAGCGGTTGCGGTCGGCCTGGGCCATGCGCGCCACGCTCATGAACATTTCCTGGTATAGCGCGGCATTCGGACTGTTTGGCGGGGTGGTGTTGCGGGCCAGCTCAGCCACTTGCTGGGTCAGGTCGATGCTGCTGGTCTGGAAGTGACGGGAAAGATAGTCATCCGGTTCGTAAGGCATACCGATACTCCTGAGGTATGTGTACGGCACTGACCACCGGGGCGCAGTGTCGCGCGGATCCTGTCAGTAGTATGGCTGCTTGTGACCCGTGTGCCGGGCAAAAGTGCCGAGCCAGCTGTAACCGGATGACTCAGGGGCTCAGATGACGATCTGCTCGCCCGGCTCGGGGATGTTGGCGTCCCAGTTCAGGCGGCTTTTCAGTTCGCCCTGTAGCACCTTCATCTTTTCTAGTTCGCCGTGGACCAGATAAAGCTCCGGGTGGTGGTCGAAGTGGCTGACCCAGTCGATCAGCTGCGATTGCCCAGCATGAGCCGAGAAACCGCCCAGGGTGTGCACCTTGGCCTTGACCGCAATGCGCTGGTGCAGCACGCGCACCGTCGGTGCTCCATCGACGATGTTGCGGCCGAGGGTGCCGGCGGCCTGGAAACCGGGGAACACGAGGTGGCACTCACTGCGCCAGAGGTTGTGCTTGAAGTGGTGGACGATGCGTCCGCCGGTGCACATGCCGCTGCCAGCGATGATGATGGCGCCGCTCTTGATCCGGTTGATCGCCATGGAGTCTTCCGGCGAGGCGGTGATGCGCAGCGGCGGCAACCACTTGCGCAGGTCACCATTACCGTTTTGCTGGATCAGGGCGCGGTCCTGCTCGTCGAACTGGTCGTGGAAGCGCGCATAGATCTGGTTGGCGCGGTTAGCCATGGGGCTGTCGAGGAACACCGCTTGCTGTGGCAGGCGCCCCTCATGGTAGAAGCGGCCAAGGTAGTAGAGCAGGTCCTGGGTGCGGCCAACGGCGAAAGACGGAATCAGCACATTGCCACCATCACGATGGGCCTGCTGGAGAATCTCGGCCAGCTCGTCGATGGTCTCTTCGCTGCAGCGATGATCGCGGTCACCGTAGGTCGACTCCATCAGCACCACGTCGGCGCGGTCGAGGAAGGTCGGGTCCTGCATCAGGGGCGAACAGGTATTGCCCAGATCACCGGAGAACACCAGGCGCCGCGTCAGGTGGTGGTCGTGTATTTCCAGCTCGACGATGGCCGAGCCGAGGATGTGCCCGGCATTGTGGAAGGTCACGCTGATCCCCGGAGCCACTTCATGGGCCTGGCCGTAGGGCAGCGGCTGACGGCGCTTGAGGGCGCGCTCGGTGTCCACCGTGTTGTACAGCGGCTTGACCTCGGGTTTGCCCAGGCGCGCGCGCCATTTGTTCTCCCACTCGGCGTCGTGCTCCTGAATGTGTGCCGAGTCCAGCAGCATCAGCTCGATCAGTTCGCAGGTTGCATGGGTGGCAAAGATCGGTCCGCGAAAGCCCGAGGCGACCAGGCGTGGCAGTAAGCCGGAGTGATCGAGGTGAGCGTGGGAGAGCACCACGGCGTTGATCGACGCCGGATCGAACGGGAAAGGCTGTTCGTTGGCCTGTTCTTCTTCGCGCCGCCCCTGGCGCATGCCGCACTCAAGGAGGACACGACTGCCCTCGCGGGATTCGAGCAGGTAGCACGAACCGGTGACTTGCTGGATGGCGCCGAGGAACGTAAGCAGGGCCATGTTCGATCTCCATTGGCTGAAGGGGCCGGATCGGCTGATGGAGCAAGCTTGGCAGTAGAACGGCCGGTTCGCCTTGATACATGTCAGGATGAAAATATGCGCGTCTGCCTAGACTGCACGATATAGCTGACATGGAGTGGTGCTCAATGACGCAGATTTTCCCCGATAGCGCGACGCTGGATAGCCACGCCGGCACTGAACCCGAGTTTGCCCGCTGGCGTGCCGGCTATGGCGTGATCGTTCATGATCTGGCTACCCAGGCGGCGGTTTACCGCATGGCGCACCAACTGGTGCAGGCTGGGCTGCAGGCGGATCTGGCCAGCGCCTATCGGTTGTTCACTGCCCTCGATCGACTGAGCAGTGCCGCCCTGTGGCTGGTGGTGCACATGACCTATGCCCGGCGCGTGCGCTGCAGCGGCGAGGCACTGGGCGCCGACGACTTCAAGGCGCAGCCCGAAGGCCATACGGGCGGGGCGCTGAATATGGTGCCGGCCTATGCCGGCTACCTGGGGCTCAATGCCCTGACCGGACAGACCCGCGCCTGGCTGATGGGGCAGGGCCACTGCGTGGCGGCGATCGAGAGCCTGAACCTGTTCACCGACAACCTCCACCCCGAGCAGCAGCAGCGCTATGCCGACGGTGAGGCGGGCATGAGCCGTCTGGTCGCCGACTTTTACAGCTACGTGCAGGCGGCCGATGGCAGTGTGGCGGTGCCGCTGGGCAGCCACGTCAATCCGCACACCGCTGGCGGCATCGCCGAGGGCGGCTATCTCGGCTTTGCCGAGCTGATGTACACCCACATGCCGCTGCCCGGCGAGACGCTGGTGGCCTTCCTCTCTGACGGTGCTGCCGAGGAGCAGCGCGGCAGCGACTGGATGCCGCGCTGGTGGCGTGCCGAGGACTGTGGCACGGCGCTGCCGGTGATGATCGCCAATGGCCGGCGCATCGAGCAGCGTACCGAGCTGGGCACTGCCGTCGGCCTGGATGGCTTCTGCGAGCACCTGCGCCGCTGCGGTTTCGACCCGATCCGTTTCGATGGTCGCGACCCGGCCGCCTTTGTCTGCACGCTGTGGGAGATGGAGCAGCGCCTGGCACACCGCAAGCATGAGCTGGCCAACGGCGTGATCGGTTATCCGTTGCCGCTGCCCTACGCCATTGCCCAGACCGAGAAGGGCTTCGGCTTCTATGGCGCGGCCAGCAACGCCGCGCACAACCTGCCGCTGCCGGGTAATCCGCAGTGTGATGCGCAGGCGCGAGCGCTGTTCAACCAGCACGCCGGCAAACTCTGGGTGGCGCCGCAGGAGCTGGCCGACAGCGCTGCGCTGTTCGTCCACAGCCGTGCCGGGCGTGCCGCCGAGCGGGACAACCCGCTGGCCACACGGCGTCCGCCGCTGCCCCAGCTGCCGGCGCTGAACTACCGCAGCAGTGCGGCGTCGCCAATGTCGGCGCTGGATGATTTCTACCCGCAGCTGGTGGCGCTCAACCCGCACCTGCGTGCGCGGGTCGGCAACCCCGACGAGCTGGCCAGCAACAAGCTGGGTGGCGTACTCAAGGCCCTGCGGCATCGCGTCAGTCAGCCGGAAGGGCCGCTGGAGGCGCTGGATGGCCAGATCATCACGGCGCTCAACGAAGAGGCGGTGGTCTCGGCCTGCCTGGCCAATCAGGGCGGACTAAACCTGGTGGCCAGCTACGAGGCGTTCTGTCCGAAGATGCTCGGCGCGGTACGCCAGAGCCTGATTTTTGCCCGCCTGCAGAAAGAGGCCGGGCGTCCGGCCGGCTGGCTGGGCTGGCCGCTGGTGGCGACCTCGCACACCTGGGAGAACGGCAAGAACCAGCAGTCGCACCAGGACACCACCTTCTGCGAAGCCCTGCTGGGTGAGATGAACGACATGGTGCGGGTGCTCTTCCCGCTGGATTACAACAGCCTGCTGGCTCTGCTGCCCGGCATCTACCAGAGCCGCGGGCAGTTGGCCTGCGTGGTGGCGGCCAAGCGCGAGCGCCCCTGTCATCTGAGTCCGGCGCAGGCCGAGCAACTGGCCCGAGACGGTGCCATCGTCCTGGCTGAGCAGGCCGGTCGTGATGCGCTGTTGCTGATCGCCACCGGCAGTTATCAGTTGGCCGAGGTGCAGCGCGCCGCCGAGCGTCTGGCGGCGGCGGGTATTGGTTATCGTCTGGTTTACCTGCAGGAGCCGGGGCGCTTCCGTGCGCCACGCGATGCCTGGGAGGCTGGTGCGGTGGCTGGCGAGGCGCTGCGCGAGGCAATCTTCCCGGCCGCCTACGGCAAGCGCCTGTGGCTGACCCACATGCGTCCGGAGGTGGCCCGTGGTCACCTCTGGCCGTTGTTCCCGCAGGCGGCACAGAGCGTCGTGCTGGGTTATCGCAACCGCGGCGGCACCCTCAACGAAGCCGGCATGCTGTTCGCCAATGGCTGCAGCTGGGCGCATGTCCTTTCGTCTTGTGCAGATTTGCTTGCCGGTAATGATGTGACACTCTTGTCCCAAGACGAGGCCGCTGCGGTGGCCGGTCAGGGAGACCCAAGCATCCTGCGCTGAAGCAGGCGGGTCCGACCAGAACAATAAAAACAAGATTCTGGAGAACGCGTATGCCCAAGCTGACGCTGGAACTGGATGTCGATCTTTACCGCCTGCTGGTGCAGGCTGCACGCAGCAACGACAGTTCGCTGGAAGATGAGTGCGTGCGTCGTCTGGAGGGTGGCGTGCGTCGCTCACGCTACGTCGAGGCGCTGCTTGCCGAGCTGCATGCCGATGCCGATGTGCCCAGGCAGCGCGACAAGGGCTGACCCTGCACTGTCCGCTCCTGCTGCGCAGTGCTTTGTCGCTAGCGACTTAATTCAACCACTCCATCGCAATACGCGACGGGTTCATAAGCAACAAAAAGCCCGGCCAAGTGCCGGGCTTTTTGTTGGCCGGGCGTCTTACTCCAGGCCGCAGTCGGTCTGGGTGAAGCGCTCGGTCGCCACCGGCAGGTTGCTCTTGTACTCACTGAAGCTGTAGGTCAGTACGGCGCCGCGGGCGAGCAGCTGGCGGTAGCCGGTATTGCGGCAGACGCTGGCGGTCAGTTGCTGGCGCATGCTGTCGGGATTGCCGCGCATCTTGGCGGCATGCTCCGGGCGTACGCTGAGGTGGTTGATCAGCTGGTTGCCTTCGACCGTGTAGCCCTGGTCGAGGATGTCCTCGTTGATGGCGCGGGGCGTGCCGACGCTGCTTTCGCGGGCAACCTGTTCGAGCATCTTGGTCAGTTCGTAATCCTTGAGGCTGGCCGCCTGCGCGGTGGCGGCCAGTGCGCAGGCGGCCAGGGTGCAGGTGAGGTTAACGGCAGTCAGGCGCAACATGAGGTAAGGCTCCACTCGGGCGAAAATCCTTGGACCGGCCATCCGTGCCGGCAGTTCAGTGGTCATTCTACCCGTCGCCGCGCCCCTGGTCTGCTGGACGACCTGCGCCCGCAGGTCGCAGAGGGCCTGATAGACTGCGCGCCTTTTTCTCCAGTGTTCTGCCCATGAGCGATAGCGCCAACTCCTCTTTACCCTCTCACCCGGTAGCACGCCTGCGTGCCGAGCGTCTGGCGCGTGCCAGCAAGCCCTTTCTGGCCCGTGGTGGGCGTGCCGAGCGCTGCGAGCAGTGCCGCGTCGCCCCGGAATACTGTCTGTGCCACCTGCGCCCACAGGTGCCGTCGCGCTCGGCGGTCTGCCTGGTGATGCACGATCAGGAGTCGCTCAAACCGAGCAATACCGGCTGGCTGATTGCCGATGTGGTGGCCGATACATTCGCCTATGGCTGGTTGCGCACAGAGGTGGATGAGCGCCTGCTGGCCCTGCTCGATGATCCGCAGTACCAGGCTTATCTGGTCTTTCCGGGCGAGTTCGTCGAGCCGGCGCGGGTTACCCACGAGGTGCGGCAGGAGGAGGGCAAGCGGCCGCTGTTCATCCTGCTCGATGCCACCTGGCCGGAGGCGCGCAAGATGTTCCGCAAGAGCCCTTATCTGGAGCGTTTCCCGGTGCTCAGCCTGTTGCCCGAGCAGCTGTCACGTTACCGCCTGCGTCGCTCCAAGCGGGATGATCATCTGTGCACTGCAGAGGTGGCGGCGCTGTGCCTGGGGCTGGCCGGCGACGAGCAGGCCGCCGCGGCGCTGGATGCCTATCTGGATGTGTTCGCCGAGCGCTACCTGGCGGCCAAGCGGCATATCGCCGTGGATGAGCAGAGCCCGGCGCACCAGGCCCTGCAACCCTTTCTGCGGCTGACCGATCCGGCTCAGTGAGCGGCGGCCGCCTTGCGCGGCCACAGCTGGGCCAGCAGCATGCCGGCGAACATCAGGGCGCAACCGATATAGCCCTTGAGTGCCAGTTCCTCGCTGAGGAACACAGCGCCTGCTATGGCGGCGAAGACAGCCTCCAGCGACAGGATGATCGCCGCGTGGGAGGCGATGGCGTGCTGCTGAGCCACTACCTGCAGGGTGTAGCCGATGCCCACGGCGATCAGGCCGCCATACAGCAGCGCCGGCCCGGCCTGGAGGATGGCGTCTAAGCGGATTTCCTCCAGCACGGCGGCGAGGATCAGGCTGACCACTGCGCAGGTGATGAACTGGATCACGGCCAGGCGAATGGCGTCATGCCGGCTGGCAAAGAAGCCCACCAGCAGCACATGCACGCCCCACACGCAGGCTCCGGCCAGCTGCAGCCAGTCGCCGGAGGCTACCTGGAAGTTGTCGCCGACGCTGAGCAGGAACATGCCCACCACCGCCAGCGAGGCGCCCAGCCAGGTGCCCAGGCCGGTCTTGTGGCCAAGCGCCAGGCCCAGCAGCGGCACGATGATCACGTACAGGCCGGTGATGAAGCCGGAGTTGGTCACACTGGTGAACAGCAGACCGACCTGTTGCAGGTTGATGCCCAGGGTCAGCGCCAAGCCCATGGCGATACCGCCGGCGAGCAGGCTGCGGTTGAAGGGTTCGTGCTTGGCCCCGGCCGGCTTCCAGAAGAACAGTGGCAGCAGCACCAGGGCGCCCATGGCGAAACGCAGGCCGGTGAACAGGAAGGGGCCAATGGCTTCCATACCGGCGCGCTGGGCGACGAATGCAGCGCCCCAGATCATGGCAGTCAGGAGCATCAGCAGGTCGGCGCGCAGGGCTTGGCGTGGCATGGTACGGCTCTAATCCGGCGAAAAGGGAGGCCGCAGACTGTGCCGCAATCGTCCGAACTTGACCAGTGGGTTAACTGAAAGCAGAGGAACTTGTCGTTTATTCGCACAAGGCTTTCGCCTGGCTGTCACTCCTGTGCAAAATGGCGCACCTGAAAACCACTGGCAGCTCAGTGCGTGGCGCGGCATGACCGGTCACGACGACAAAAACAAAAGGATTCGCCATGGCCAGCTACGAGATTCTCATCGCCGATGACCATCCGCTGTTTCGCAGCGCCCTGCAGCAGGCCCTGAGCCTGGGCCTGGGGCCGGACGTGCGGCTGGCCGAAGCCGACAGCATTGCCGCCCTGGAAAGTCGCCTGGCGGAGAAGCAGGACTGGGACCTGGTGCTGCTCGATCTGAACATGCCCGGTGCCTACGGCTTCTCCGGCCTGGTGCTGCTGCGCGGGCAGTATCCGCAGATCCCGGTGGTGATGATTTCGGCCCAGGAAGAACCGGCCGTGATCGGGCGCGCCCGTGAGTTCGGCGCCACCGGCTTCATTCCCAAGTCCAGTTCGCTGGAAAGCATTCAGCAGGCCGTGCGGGCGGTACTCGATGGCGACGCCTGGTGGCCGCCGCAGACCGCAGCCGCAGCCAAGGTATCGGCCGAGGCCAAGGCCGCCAGTGCTGGTCTGGCCAGCCTGACACCGCAGCAGTTCCGGGTTCTGACCATGGTCTGCGATGGCCTGCTGAACAAGCAGATCGCCTATGAGCTGAGTGTGTCCGAGGCGACCATCAAGGCCCACGTCACCGCCATCTTCCGCAAGCTCAACGTGCGTACCCGCACCCAGGCGGCGCTGCTGCTGCAGCAGCTGGAGAGCATTCCGCAAGCGCCGTCCGAGCAGGGGGCCGAGACGCCTTGATGCTTTTTTGACAGGCCAGCCATTAGGCTGGCCTTCTTATTTCAACGAGTTTTCCGCATGTCGCCATTCAAAGGCCAGACCGGCCTCAAACGCATCCTCAATGCCACCGGCTATTCCCTCGCCGGCCTCACGGCTGCTTTCCAGGGCGAGGCGGCGTTCCGTCAGCTGGTGCTGGTCAACGTCATCCTGATTCCCATCAGCCTGTTCCTCGACGTCAGTCGTGGCGAGCGCGCGTTGCTGATTGCCGTCTGCCTGTTGGCGCTGATCGTCGAGCTGCTCAACTCGGCCGTTGAAGCGGCCATCGACCGCATCTCGCTGGACCTGCATCCATTGTCGAAGAATGCCAAGGACATGGGCAGTGCCGCCCAGTTCGTTGCCCTAAGCCTGATCGGCGTGGTCTGGGCCTGCATCCTGCTCGGCTGAATCAGGCAATCGACGGCAGATTGATCTGATCGCTGCGCGTGACCCCGGCGGTAAAGCTGCGGCACAGTTCGAGAAATTCGCGCATCGCCGCGGTCTGGTACTTCTGCTTGTGCCAGATGAACCAGAACTGCCGGCCCAGGTCCAGTTGTGGCGTTTCCAGCGGTACCAGACTGCCGCGGCGGAAGGCATCGCGCAGGGCCAGCCGTGAAATACAGCCGATGCCCAGCCCTGACTCCACGGCGCGCTTGATCGCCTCGGTGTGCTCCAGCTCCAGGCGGATGTTCAGCGGCGCCGGGTGATGGCGCATGGCCTGGTCGAAGGCCAGGCGCGTGCCGGAGCCGCGTTCGCGCAGAATCCATGCCTCGCGACTCAGCTCCTCCAGACTCACCTCGCGCCGGCCGGCCAGCGGGTGCTGCGGGGCGGCAAATACCACCAGTTCGTCGGCCACCCAGGGCTGCACCTCCAGGTCCGCATGCTGGCAGTCCCCTTCGATCAGGCCCAGGTCCAGCTCGTAGTTGGCCACCTGCTGCACCACGTGGGCGGTGTTGTGCACCTGCAGGCCGACCCTGCACTCGGGGTGGCGCTGCATGAAATGGCCAATCAGCAGGGTGGCCAGGTAATTGCCCACCGTCAGTGTGGCGCCGACCTGCAGCGAGCCGAAGCCATGGCCACCGGACAGCAGCTGTTCGATCTCGCGGGTCTGGTCGAGCAGGCCGACGGCGCGGGGCAGCAACTGCCGGCCGAGGGCATTGAGGGCCAGGCGCTTGCCCTGGCGATCAAACAGCTGGCAGTCGAACTGGCGCTCCAGCTCGGCCAGCGCGGTGCTGGTGGCCGACTGCGACAGGGCGAGGCTTTCCGCTGCGCGCGACACGCTGTCGTGGCGGGCAACTTCGACGAACACCTGCAGTTGGCGCAGGGTGAGCTTCATGGCGGACTCCGGTGCGACCTTGGGTCACTGGTAAGAACGGTCAGAGTGATTAAGCTTAGGCCGGCAAAACGCTGCTTATCTGATATTGAGATAACAAATATCAGAATAATCAATTTCTCAGATGATAAGCCCCTGCGTAATCTATGGCTATCGCGCCCGCCCGGGCGTACCTGCATCTCTGGAGTGATTGATGAGCAACCTGAACGTCGAGCGTGTACTGAGCGTGCACCACTGGAACGACACTCTGTTCAGTTTCAAATGCACCCGCGACCCGGGCCTGCGCTTCGAGAACGGCCAGTTCGTCATGATCGGCCTGCAGCAGCCCAACGGCCGTCCGCTGATGCGCGCCTACTCCATCGCCAGCCCGAACTACGAGGAAAACCTCGAGTTCTTCAGCATCAAGGTGCCCGATGGTCCGCTGACCTCGCAGCTGCAGCACCTCAAGGAAGGCGACGAGATCATGATCAGCAAGAAGCCCACCGGCACCCTAGTGTTGGGCGACCTGCTGCCGGGCAAGCACCTGTACCTGCTCTCCACCGGCACTGGTCTGGCGCCCTTCATGAGCGTGATCCAGGACCCGGAAGTGTACGAGCGCTTCGAAAAGGTGATTCTGGTGCACGGCGTGCGTTACGTGAACGAAGTGGCCTACCACCAGTTCATCACCGAGCACCTGCCGAAGAACGAGTTCTTTGGTGATGCCGTGCGTGACAAGCTGATCTACTACCCGACCGTAACTCGCGAGCCGTTCGAGAATCAGGGCCGCCTGACCGACCTGATGCGCAGCGGCAAGCTGTTTGCCGACATCGGCCTGCCGCCGATCAACCCGCAGGATGACCGCGCCATGATCTGCGGCAGCCCGGCCATGCTGGATGAAACCAGCGAAGTGCTGGACAGCTTCGGCCTGAAGATCTCCCCGCGCATCGGCGAGCCCGGTGACTACCTGATCGAGCGCGCCTTCGTCGAGAAGTAATCATGCGCATCAGGTGACAGCAAAAAGCCCGGTCTGACCGGGCTTTTTTGTGCCTGTAACGTCCTGAACAAGCTTCAGGCCGGCGCCACTTCAAGCACGCAGATCTGCCCGGCAACGGGGTAATGCCAGCGTACCTGCACGTCCCAGAAATGCACGCCGTAGCGGCGCTCGGGAGTCGGTTGCTGGTAGGCCGGGCGCGGGTCCTGGGCCAGGCACTGCTCGATCAGCTCGACCAGCGGCTCACCCAGGCGCCGGGCATGATCCTCGGCCTGCAGGCGGGCCTCGGTGCTCCAGTGCACGGCGATGGCGGCAGGTGGCGCCTCGGCAATGGCATTACGGGCGGAGGGCAGGCTGTCGGCGTAGGGCACGTAGGGTTTGATATCCAGCACCGGGGTGCCGTCGAGCAGGTCGATGCCGGAGAGCAGCAGGCGTCCCGGCTCGATGCCATCGAGTTTGACCACCGACTGGCCGATGCCGTTGGGCCTGTGGGTGGCGCGGCTGGCGAACACCCCGATCGAGGCATTGCCGCCCAGCCGGGGCGGGCGCACCTTGAGCCGTGGCTTGTCCTCCAGCGCCTGATGGAAGAGAAACAGCAGCCAGACATGACTGACCTGTTCCAGCCCGGCCACGGCCGCCGGGTCGTTGAACGGTGGCAGCAGCTCCAGTACCCCGCGCGCCGCCGGTGCCAGCTGAGGCTGGCGCGGGATGGCGAACTTCTCCTTGAAGCAGGAGTGGACGATACCGATGGGACTGACGCTGTACTGCATGGCGTGGGCTCACTGGGAAACCCCGCCATGCTAACCGATTGTGGAGATTGCCTGCGCTCAGGCCGGGCGCACGGCGAAGTGTTCGGTGAAGCGCAGGAGGTAGCCATCCGGGTCATGGATAAAGATTTCCCGATGGCCGTGGAGCTGGTTGTCGACCCGGTACCAGGCTTCCTCCACGCCGCGTGCCAGAGCAACTCCCGCGTTTTCCAGGCGGCTCAGCATGGTCTGCAGATCGTCCACCTCTATCTGCAGGTGCAGTCCCTTGCCGCAGGGGCCAGGCTCGCCCCGGCGATTCAGCGCATCGGCTTCATCCTCCAACAGCATGACTTGAGCACCGTGCAGGTCGAAGTAGCCGAAGCGATCTTCGGAGCGCTCGAAGCACAGGGCAAAGCCCAGTATGCCGGTGTAGAAGTCTTTGGCCCTGGCGTAGCTGGCGACTGTCAGCTCCGGCACTAGCCGGTTCCATTCCTTGGGTTGCATGGGTCTTGTCCTTGATAGTTGATCCGCTTGGGCAGTCTAAGGAGCATCCTTCAACTGAGCCAGCGCCTGCTGCAGATCGGCCATCAGGTCGCGCGAGTCTTCCAGGCCGATATGCAGGCGCAGCAGGTGGCGGCCCTGCCAGCGTGATGCCGTGACGCTGCGCTGAGGGGCCGGGTTGACCGGGATGATCAGGCTTTCGAAACCGCCCCAGCTGTAGCCCCGGCCAAAGAGGCGGCAGGCATCGACGACCCGGTGCATAGCCGCTTCGCTGCAGCCTTCAGGGAGCAGTACGCCAAGCAGGCCGCAGGCGCGTGAGGCCTCGTAATCACGTTGCCACAGTTCATGGCCGGGGCTACCGGGCAGTGGTGGGTAGAGCACCTGCGCGACCTGGGGCTGGGCGCTCAGCCACTGGGCAATCTGCAGGGCGCTTTGGGCATGCTGGCCGAGGCGTACGCCCAGGGTGCGCAGGCCGCGCAGGCCCAGGTAGGCATCGTCGCTGCTCACCGCCAGACCGAGGCCGCGCCAGCAGCGCTCGATGGCCGGGCGCGTGCGCTCGTTGCAGAGGATGGCGCCGAGCATCACGTCGGAGTGGCCGACGATGTACTTGGTGGCGGCGTGGATGGACACGTCGATGCCCAGCTCGAACGGCCGCCAGCCCAGCGGCGTGGCCCAGGTGTTGTCGGCCACCAGATAAAGATCATGGCGTCTGGCCACGGCGCTGAGGGCCGGAATGTCCTGAACCTCGAAGGTCAGCGAGCCGGGCGATTCGGCGAAGATCAGACGGGTATTGGGCTGCACCAGCGTTTCGATGCCGGCGCCGAGCAGCGGGTCGTAGAAGGTGGTGCTGATGCCCAGTTGCGCCAGCAGTCCGTGGCAGAAACTGCGGGTCGGCTCGTAGGCCGAGTCGGTCATCAGCAGGTGATCGCCCGGGCGCAGCAGGGCCAGCAGCGTGGTGGTGATGGCCGACAGACCGGAGGGCGTGAGGCGGCAGCCGGCCGCGCCCTCCAGGCTGCAGAGGGCCTGTTCCAGCGCCAGACCCGGCGGGTTGCTGTGGCGGCCGTAGGAGTGGCGGCTGCCGTGGCTTGCCTGCATCTCAGCGACATCGGCAAACAGCAGGGTCGAGGCGCGAACCAGTGGCGGGTTGACCGGCGCGCCGGCGCTGGCGTCAGGGCGCCCTTTATGGGTAAGCAGGGTGTCGGGGTGCTGCTGATCAGTCATGGGTATGGTCACTGGCGGAGGCGGCCTGCTGGCGCTGTTGCAGGCTGCGCAGGCGGCGGATCAGGTAATCGAGGTGCAGGTGCAGGTCGTACAGCTCGCTGGAATAGGACAGCGGCACTTCGACCTTGGCCAACTGGTCTTCCAGTTGCTCCAGCTGGGCCAGCTCGGCATGCAGGGCGCTGGGCGGCGTGCCGCTGTCGAGCTTGTGCTCGACCTCGCGCAGGTACTTGTACCAGCGGTAGATGCGCGCCCGGATACGCCAGCGGTATAGCGGGCCGACGGCCTTGAACAGCGGGATGAGCAGCACCAGCAGAGGGATCAGCAGGATGATGTAGCGGTCGGCCAGCGAGGCGATGCGAAACGGCAGGTAGCGCTGCAGCAGCGGCAGGCCCTTGTCGTGGTAATAGCGGGCCTCGCTCAGCAGCGGCAGGGTGACCGGCTTGGCGCTGGGGAACTGACCGGGCTTGTCCAGCAGGGTGCCCTGGGCCATGACCTGGCGGGCGGCATCGAGAATCAGTGCCGACAGTGCCGGGTGGAAGTCGTCGTTGACCAGCAGGGTCGCGCTGGGGGCGAGCAGGGTGAGATCGCGCTCCGGGCTGTCGGTGGCCAGATTGAGCAAACCCTCGCCGACTTCGACCTGACGCAGGTAAGGCAGGCGCGCCTGATAGGCCGCCGCTCGGCCGAAGTGCACCAGGCTGATGTCTTCGGCCGCGGCCAGGCGCTGGATCAACACATTCTCGGCCGGGCCGATGAAGAAGGCAGCGTCCAGTTCGCCCTTGAGCAGTGCTTCCACTGCTGGGGTGCCGCCGACGGCCTGCCACTGGCTGGGGTAATCATCTGGTTCGATCTGGTTGGCCTGCAGGATGGCGCGGGTCAGCGCCTGGGTGGCGCTGCCGTCGGCGCCCAGCGCCAGGCGCAGCGTCTGCAGATCGGCCATGCGTTCGAGCTTGACCGCGCGGCGATGGAACAGCCACAGCGGTTCCTGATACACCGCGCCCAGGCTGTGCAGGCGGGTTTGTTGCTCGGCCGGCAGGCTCTGTTCGATGCCGCTCTGGACCAGCGCGAGATTCACGCCGCTGGTGTCATCCAGCAGGCGATTGAGGTTATCGAACGAGCCATCGCTGGTGACCAGCTGCAAGTCGAAGCCCTGTTTGGCCAGCTCGCGCTGCAGCTTATCGCCAAAGGCGGCATAGCCACCGCCGGCAAAACCGGTGGCCAGGGTGGCGTGCATGGGCGGCGGCGGGGCCACCAGCAGGAACACGGCACCGACCAGGCCGGCCAGTACCGGCAGCAGCCACAGGTTGGCGCGCAACATGATGGTGAGGTCCTGCAGCAATCGGCGCATAGGCACTCCAGAGCACGGTATTGGCCAAGGATAGCCGCAGGCATCCCTTCTCAGTTAGTGAGCCTTCAGCCAGGCGCTGCGCGAGGCGCGCTCGTGGAAGGTCCAGGCGATGAAGCGGCTCTGCTTCTGCCCCTGGCTCATCTCGCCGATGTGTTGCTCGACCGCGCCGACGCTGCGCAGCGCCGCCTGCACCAGCGGCAGGTTGCCGGCCTTGGAGAGCAGACAGCTGAACCACAGCACCTGACCGGCCACCGCGCGGCTCTCGCGCACCATGCGCTGCACGAAGGCCAGCTCGCCGCCTAGGCACCACAGCTCGTTGCTCTGTCCGCCGAAGTTCAGCGCCGGCAGTTTGCGGCTGGGGTCAAGTTTGCCGAGGTTCTTCCATTTGCGCCGGCTACCGCTGGCGGCCTCGGCGGCCGAACTGTGGAAGGGTGGGTTGCACAGGGTCAGGGTGAAGCGCTCGTCCGGCTGCAGCAGGCCGGTGAAGATCTGCTCGGGGTTGGTCTGCTGGCGCAGCTCAATGCACGACTGCAGGCCGTTGGCGCGGACGATCTCGCGGGCCGAAGCCAGCGCCTGAGGGTCGATGTCGGCACCGAGGAACTGCCAGCCATAGTCGGCCTGGCCCAACAGCGGGTAGATGCAGTTGGCACCGGTACCGATATCCAGCGCGCGCACCGCCGCACCGCGGGGGATGACACCCGCGTTGTCGGCGGCCAGCAGGTCGGCCAGGCCGTGCAGGTAGTCGGCGCGCCCCGGCACCGGCGGGCACAGGTAGCCCGCGGGGATGTCCCAGTGGCGGATGCCATAGAGCTGCGCCAGCAGGGCGCGGTTGAACACCCGCACGGCGTCCGGGTTGGCAAAGTCGATGCTCTGTTTGCCATAGGGGTTGAGGATGACGAATTCGGCCAGTGCCGGGCAGGCCTTGATCAGCGCCGGAAAGTCGTAGCGGCCCTGATGGCGGTTGCGCGGGTGCAACTGGCCCTTGTTCGCCAAGGCTGGAGACTTGGCGGTTTTGCCGGGAGCGGGTTTATTGGGTCGGGGCATAGTGGGCTGCACGGCGGTGGAGGTGGGCGCATTATTCATATTGCAGCCTGTCTGGCCAGGCGCGTGACAGTTTGTCACGTCAAGTCGTGTGGTGCCTGAACTAAGATGCGCGGGCAGGCCGGTTGACGAGTGCTCTGCACACATTCAGGGAGTAGTGATGGACAAGGACGACTCTGCCAGAGCCACGGCTGCCAAGATTGCTCAGGGGCATTTGACGGCTGGTGAGGTATTGCAGGCTTGCATGGAGCGCGTGCAGCGATATAACTCGGCAGTCAATGCCGTGGTGACCATGTCGCCGAACGTTGGCGAGGAGGCTGTGCGAGCAGATGCACAGGTCCAGAGTGATCAGCCGCTGGCTGCGCTACATGGTGTGCCGGTAACGATCAAGGATTGCTTTGCCACTGCAGGATTGCGGACTACCAGCAGCCATCCTCCTCTGCGTGATTACGTGCCCGAGCAGGACGCTACATCGGTCTCGAGGCTTAAGGCGGCCGGTGCTCTCGTGGTGGGTAAAACCAACCTGCCGCAGCTGGCGGGCGATGCTCAATGTTGCAGCCCTCTGTTTGGGGTCACCAATAATCCCTGGAACCTGACCCTGACCAGTGGCGGCAGTTCCGGCGGTAGCGCAGCGGCCGTTGCCATGGGGTTTTCCTTTCTTGATTTGGGCAGCGACATTGGCGGCTCAATCCGGATTCCCGCTGCTTACTGTGGCGTGCTCGGCCTGAAAGCCACGGAAAACCGCATCCCTCGTACCGGCCATATACCCCATCTGCCGGGAACATTGCGCACGGTGCGGCACATGCTTTCTTTCGGTGTGCTGGCCCGGCATGTGGAGGATTTGCATCTCGGACTTGAGCTTCTTGAGGGGGCCGATGGGATTGATCTTGAGGTGCCTCCCGTGAGCGCACTCAAGTCTGTTGCTCGGGGGATTCGGCCATTGCGCGTGGCTTGGTGGGATGACTTTGCGGGGCTGCCTTTATGCGCCAGGACGCGGCGTGGATTGACGCAGACGGTGGAACGTCTGCAGCAGGCGGGAATTCACGTGGAGCGTTGCCGCCCAGAGGGTTTTGATTTCATTCAGGCCTGGCAGGCCTATGGGCAAATTGCTGGGGCGGAGATCGGTCTGGGTATGCCACAAACGGAGCGCCGGTTACTGCGCGCCTTGGGGGCATTGGTGCCGCAGCAACAGCAGCTTACCCACAGCCTGGTACGCGGAATGGGCCTGGATTGGCGTCGCTATAACCAGGCATTGCAGGTGCGAGACCAACTGATCAGCAGCCTGGAGGGCTTTCTCCAGTCCTGGGATGCCTGGGTATGCCCGGTGGCGGCCTCAGTAGCGTATGCACACAGCCCGCGTAAGGCATGGCAGAAACCCGCCGACATTGAGGTGGATGGACAGGCCGTGCCTTATTACGAAGGCAGCATCGGCATGACCAGTCCCTTCTCCCTGACGGGCAGTCCGGTGGTGGCTATGCCGGCGGGTGTTGTCGATGGGCTACCGGTTGGTCTGCAGTGGGTAGGGCGGCGTTGGCAGGATGAGGCGTTGCTTGAGGTCTGCGCAGAGGTTGAGCCGATACTGGGCGGCTGTCCTAGGCCGCCACTGTGCTCGGCCTGAACCTCAGGGATAACCCAGGGCTTGCTTCAGGCGCGGCAGATTGGCGCCGACCCAGGCCTTGTCGATGGGCCCCCAGCTGCGGATTTCGTAGTGCCCGGCGTTGTTGCGTTCACCTTCGGCCTGGGCGAACTGGCAATCGATATCCAGCTCTTCCAGCGCCGTCAGGGTGTCCTGGGCGGTGCGTCGGGGCATGCCGGTGGCGGCCATCAGCGCCGGCACGCTGGCCGCCTGGCCACTGTCGATCAGCCAGGCCACGTAAAGGCGGCGGTAGAAACTGGAGCGGGTTTTGCTGATCTCCATGGGCGGTTCCTTACAGCAGGGCCAGGGCGATATAGGTGGCGGCGCCGGCCAGGTAGCCGAGCAGAGCCAGCAGGCTGATCTTTTTGAGGTACCAGAGGAAGTCGATCTTCTCCATACCCATGGCCGCCACCCCGGCGGCCGAGCCGATGATCAGGCAGCTGCCGCCGGTGCCGGCGCAGAAGGCCAGCAGTTCCCAGAACACGCCGTCGGCTACGAACTGGCTCAACCAGCTCGCCTGCTCGCCAGCGGCGGCCGCCGCTTCAGGAGTGACCAGCGGATACATCTTCATGGCGCCGGCCACCAGCGGTACGTTGTCCACCACCGAGGACAGCAGACCGATGGCCAGGTTGATGGCGTAGACGTTGCCCAGGCTGTCCTTGAGCGCCGCGGCTACCTGGGTCAGGTGGCCGGCGGTGGCCAGGCTGGAGACGGCCAGCAGGATGCCAAGGAAGAACAGCACGCTGGTGGTGTCGATCTTGCGCAGCACGCCGACCACCGAGAGCGGGTGCTTGTCTTCTTCGTTCTTGCTGCGGTGCAGCCACTCGGTCACCACCCAGAGCACGCCCAGGCCGAAGAGGATGCCCATGTACGGCGGCAGGTGGGTGATGCCCTTGAATACCGGGACGAACAGCAGCGCACCGAGGCCCAGGGCGAACACCAGGTTGCGCTCGAAGGGCGTGGTCGGATCGCGGCGCTCGGCCTCGCTCAGCAGTTCCTCGGGGCGCTCGAACTCACCGCGCATGGTCAGGCTCAGCGCCAGCAGCGGCACCAGCAGGCAGACCAGGCTGGGCAGGAACAGCGCGCCGATGATGCCGGTGGCGCTGATCTGGTGGCCGATCCACAGCATGGTGGTGGTCACGTCGCCGATGGGGGACCAGGCACCGCCGGCGTTGGCGGCGATCACCACCATGCCGGCATAGAACCAGCGCTCGCGCTGGTTGCCGATCAGCTTGCGCAGCAGCGAGATCATCACGATGGTGGTGGTCAGGTTATCCAGTACCGCAGACAGGAAGAAGGTGATGAAGCCGATCAGCCACAGCAGGGTCACCCGCTTGTGGGTGCGGATGCGGTCGGTGATCACCTTGAAGCCTTCGTGGGCGTCGACCAGCTCGACTATGGTCATGGCCCCGAGCAGGAAGAACAGAATCTCGGCGATCTCGCCCAGGTGATGGCGCAGCTCGCCGGCGGGGCCGTGCTCGCTCTCGGCCAGGGCCGGCAGCAGGGTATCGGCGCCCAGGGCCAGTACCGTCCAGCACAGCACGGCAGTGAGCAGGGCCGAGGCTGCCTTGTCGATCTTCAGTGGGTGTTCGAGGGCGATGCACAGGTAGCCGGCGATGAACAGCAGGGCCATGAGGGCATACATGGGGAGCATCCTTTCGCGTGGTTGTTATTCGCGTTGTTGTTATCGGAGAGGCGAGGCTTTTTTATCACGCAGTGGTGCGATTGCCTTGGTACCTGGCAAGAAAAAGCCCGCCGATCTGACGATGGGCGGGCTCTTTTGCATCACAGTGCGGCGATCTTGCCGCGCTGCTCGACCAGCTTGGCCAGTGCCGCTTCGGCTTCGGCCAGCTTGGCGCGCTCCTTGTCGAGCACCTCGGCCGGCGCCTTGGCGACAAAGCCTTCGTTGGCCAGCTTGCCGCCGACCCGCTGCACTTCGCCCTGCAGGCGCTGGATTTCCTTGTCCAGGCGCGCCAGTTCGGCGTCCTTGTCGATCAGTCCGGCCATCGGCACCAGTACCTGCATCTCGCCGACCAGGGCTGTGGCGGACATCGGCGCTTCCTCGCCGACTACCAGCACGCGCACCGATTCCAGCTTGGCCAGCTTGTTCAGCAGCGGCTCGAAGTCGGCCAGGCGGCGCAGGTCTTCTGCATTGGCGTTCTGCACGATGATGTCGATGCGCTTGGCCATGGAGATTTTCATCTCGCCACGGATCTGCCGCACGCCGAGCATCAGCTGCTTGACCCACTCGATGTCGCCTTCGGCAGCGGCGTCGATACGCTCCTCGGCTGCTACCGGCCAGGGTTGCAGCATAAGGGTGGCGCCGTCCTTGCCGGCCTGGGCCTTGATGCGCTGCCAGATTTCTTCGGTGATGAAGGGCATGAACGGGTGGGCCAGGCGCAGGATCACTTCCAGCACGCGCACCAGTGTGCGGCGGGTGCCGCGCTGGCGCTCGATCGGGGCGTTTTCGTCCCACAGCACCGGCTTGACCAGTTCCAGGTACCAGGCGCAGTACTCGTCCCAGATGAACTCGTAGAGAGCCTGGGCAGCCATATCGAAGCGGAAGGCGTCGAGGTGGCGGGTGACGTCCTGCTCGCAGCGCTGCAGGGCGGAGATGATCCAGCGGTCGACCGGCGACAGGTCCACAGCTTCGCCGTTGATGCCGGTGTCCTGGCCATCGGTGTTCTCGATGACGAAGTTGGCGGCGTTCCACAGCTTGTTGCAGAAGTTGCGGTAGCCCTCGACGCGGCCCATGTCGAACTTGATGTCGCGGCCGGTGGAGGCCAGCGCCAGGTTGGTGAAGCGCAGGGCGTCGGTGCCGTAGGCGGCGATGCCCTCGGGGAACTCGGCGCGGGTCTGCTTGGCGATCTTCTCGGCCAGCTTGGGCTGCATCATGCCGCTGGTGCGCTTGGCCACCAGGGCTTCCAGATCGATGCCGTCGACGATGTCCAGGGGGTCGAGCACGTTGCCCTTGGACTTGGACATCTTCTGGCCCTGGCCGTCGCGCACCAGGCCGTGCACGTACACGGTCTTGAACGGGATCTGCCCGGTCAGGTGGGTGGACAGCATGATCATCCGGGCAACCCAGAAGAAGATGATGTCGAAGCCGGTGACCAGCACGTCGGTCGGGTGGAAGGTCTTGAGGAAGTCGGTCTGCTGCGGCCAGCCGAGGGTGGAGAAGGTCCACAGGCCGGAGCTGAACCAGGTGTCCAGCACGTCTTCGTCCTGGCGCAGGTTGGCATCGCCGAGGTTGTGCTGGGCGCGTACTTCCGCCTCGTCACGGCCGACGTAGACGTTGCCGGCCTCGTCGTACCAGGCCGGGATGCGGTGGCCCCACCACAGCTGACGGCTGATGCACCAGTCCTGGATGTCGCGCATCCAGCTGAAGTACATGTTCTCGTACTGCTTGGGCACGAACTGGATCTCGCCGCTCTCGACCACGGCGATGGCCTTCTCGGCCAGCGGCTTGGTGGAGACGTACCACTGGTCGGTCAGCCACGGCTCGATGACGGTGCCGGAGCGGTCGCCCTTCGGCACTTTAAGGGCGTGGTCTTCGATCTTCTCCAGCAGGCCGGCGGCCTCGAAGGCGGCAACGATCTGCTTGCGCGCGACGAAACGGTCGAGGCCGGCGTATTCGGCCGGCAGGCTGCCGTCGATCTCGGCGTTGACGCTGCCGTCGATGTTGAACACCTGGGCCTTGGCAAGCACCTTGGCGTCCTTGTCGAAGATGTTGATCAGCGGCAGGTTGTGGCGCTTGCCGACTTCATAGTCGTTGAAGTCGTGGGCCGGGGTGATCTTCACGCAGCCGGTGCCGAACTCGGGGTCGCAGTAATCGTCGGCGATGATCGGGATGCGGCGGCCCACCAGCGGCAGCTCGATGTAGCTGCCGATCAGCGCCTTGTAGCGCTCGTCTTCCGGGTGCACGGCCACGGCGGAGTCGCCGAGCATGGTTTCCGGGCGGGTGGTGGCGACGATCAGGTAGTCCCGGCCCTCGGCGGTCTTCTTGCCGTCGGTCAGCGGATAACGCAGGTTCCACAGGTGGCCCTTCTCGTCGTGGTTTTCCACTTCGAGGTCGGAGATGGCAGTGTGGAATTTGGTGTCCCAGTTGACCAGACGCTTGCCGCGGTAGATCAGGCCGTCCTGGTGCAGGCGCACGAAGGCCTCTTTAACGGCCTCGGACAGGCCTTCGTCCATGGTGAAGCGCTCGCGCGACCAGTCCACCGAGGAGCCCAGGCGACGGATCTGCCGGGTGATGGTGCCACCGGACTGCTCCTTCCACTCCCAGACCTTCTCCAGGAACTTCTCGCGGCCCAGATCGTGGCGGCCAATGCCCTCAGCGGCCAGCTGGCGCTCGACCACCATCTGGGTGGCGATGCCCGCGTGGTCGGTGCCCGGCTGCCACAGGGTGTTGCGGCCCTGCATGCGGCGGAAGCGGACCAGGCAGTCCATGATCGAGTTGTTGAAGCCATGGCCCATGTGCAGGCTGCCGGTGACGTTCGGCGGCGGGATCATGATGGTGTAGGGCGCACCGCTACCTTGCGGGGCGAAGTAGTTGTTCGCCTCCCAGTTCTGGTACAGGGCGGTTTCGATGGCGTGGGGCTGGTAGGTCTTGTCCATGAGTCGGCGGGACCGTATTGGCAACTGATCGGGAAAGCCGGCAAGTATAACGGCGAAGGCCGGTCAGGCGTAAGGTCGCGGCGTGGCGGGCGGACTGGTGGAGAAGGTTCAGGGCTTGCGCGGCAGCAACTGGTCGAGGCGACTTTCCAGGCGGCGCTTGAGTTCGGCTTCAATCTGCGGCACGAAATCGTCGATCACGTCCTGCAGGATCAGTTGGGCTGCAGCGCGCAATTCACCGTCGACACGCTTGAGCTGATCGGCGCCGTGGCTGGCAAGCTTCTGCCGCAGGCTGGCGCTGAGCTGGGTGGCTGCAGGCGGAGGTGTTGTCGGGCTGGGGACGGCTGGGCGTGCGCTGCTGGACCGTGCCGGAGTGGCAGCCGGCGGCGCCACGGGGATGTTCAGCAGTGGAATGTCGCGGGCGTCAGTGGCCGGGCTTGCCGCTGGAGCCTTGGGTGCCGGGCTCACCACCTCGCTGAGCAGGGGGATATCCAGCGGCTCCAGGGTTTCGGTGAGCAGCGGGGGCTCGACCAGATCGGCTTCCAGCAGCTCGCGGATCGACTCCAGGTCGGTCAGCAGGGCGGTGGATGTCTGAGGGGGCTTGGGGGTATCCATGATGCGGTCTACAGCTCTACACGGCGCGGATCATACCCGCGTTGCCGGTAACTGCGGAAATTCTCGCGGCTGGCCGCCAACAGTTCCGGCTGCTGATTGACGATCTCGATGACGCGCTGGAACTGTTCGAGATGCGGCGACAGGCTGCTGTCGAGGTTGAGCAGCACACCATTGCTTTGTGCCGGCGCCTCATTCAGGCCGATCACCACCGGCGCCTGCGGGTTTTCGCTGAACAGGCTGTGGGGGATGAAGGTTTCCGGGCGGAAACGCCACAGCAGCTCATCCAGCGTCTGGCACTGCGCGGCATCGTTGGCGCGCAGGAAGACCGGCAGGCCGGCGCGCCAGGCTTTCATCGCCAGCTGGCAGGCGACGCGCTCACGCTCGGCCGGAGCGGCCGAGGCGAGCACGTAGAACTCGATTTTCACTTGAGTTGGTCCAGCAAATACTGGGTCAGCAGCGGAACAGGACGGCCAGTGGCGCCCTTGTCCTTGCCGCCGCTGATCCAGGCGGTGCCGGCGATGTCCAGGTGGGCCCAGTGCACGTCCTTGGTGAAGCGCGAGAGGAAGCAGGCGGCGGTGATGGTACCGGCCTTGGGTCCGCCGATGTTGGCGATGTCGGCGAAGGGGCTGTCCAGCTGCTCCTGGTACTCGTCGAACAGCGGCAGCTGCCAGGCGCGGTCGTCGGCGGCTTCACCAGCCTTGAGCAGCTGCTTGATCAGCGCGTCGTTGTTGCCCAGCAGGCCCGAGGTATGGGCGCCGAGGGCGACCACGCAGGCACCGGTAAGGGTGGCGATGTCGATCAGCGTACGTGGGTTGAAGCGCTGGGCGTAGGTCAGGGTGTCGCACAGCACCAGACGGCCTTCGGCGTCGGTGTTGAGGATTTCCACGGTCTGCCCGCTCATGGTGGTGACGATGTCACCGGGGCGGGTGGCGCTGCCGCTGGGCATGTTCTCGGCACAGGCCAGCAGGCACACCAGGTTGATGGGCAGCTGCAGCTCGAGCACGGCCTTGAGTGTGCCGAACACACTGGCCGCGCCGCCCATGTCGTACTTCATCTCGTCCATGCCGGCGGCCGGCTTGATGCTGATGCCGCCGGTGTCGAAGGTGATGCCCTTGCCGACCAGGGCAAAGGGTTGCTCATCCTTCTTGCCGCCCTGGTAGTGCATGACAATCATGCGCGGCGGCTGGGCGCTGCCCTGACCGACGGCGAGGAAGGCGCCGGCACCCAGCTCCTTGAGTTTCTTCTCGTCGAGGATCTCGACCTTGAGATTCTTGTGCGCCTTGCCCAGGGTCTTGGCCTGTTCAGCCAGGTAGCTGGGGTGGCAGAGGTTTGGCGGCAGGTTGCCGAGGTCGCGGGTAAAGGCCATGCCGCTGGCAATGGCCTGGGCATGCAGGCTGCCGCGCTCGATATCGGCAAGGTGGGCCTTGTCGGCCAGCAGGGTGATCTTTTTCAGCGCCCGGGGCTCGGCCTTCTCGCTCTTGAACTGGTCGAACTGGTACAGACCATCGGCCAGCGACTCGATCAGCAGGCGCGCCTTGCCATAGGCGTTGCGGCCCTTGACCTTGATTTCGTCGAGTGCGAGCACGGCGTCGTTGCCGGCCAGGCCTTTGAGGATGCCGAGTACGCTGCCGGCCAGTTTGCGGTACTGGCGGTCGCCCAGCTCGCCCTTGCCGCAGCCGACCAGCAGGACGCGCTCGGCCTTGAGGCCGGGCAGGCTGTGCAGCAGCAGGGTCTGACCGGGTTTGCCGGCGATGTCGCCGCGCTTGAGCACAGCGCTGATCGCGCCAGCACAGGCGCTATCCACGGCTTTGGCGGTGTTGCCGAGCTTGCGGCCTTCGCCAACGGCCAGCACCAGGGTGGCGGTTTTCAGCGTTTCGGCGTGTGCAGACTTGACCTGGAATTGCATAACAGGCTCTCCCCAAGACAAAGAGTCGGGATTAACGGATAATGCCGGCATTTTTTCAGGCGCGAATTGTCTGACTGGCCGGCCGCATGGCGGCTAGTTTGAGCGCAGCCCATTGGGCCTGACAACCCTGGAGTGTCCGGTTTGATCGTCTTCCGTTACCTGTCCCGTGAAGTGTTGCTGACCCTCAGCGCGGTGAGTGCCGTGCTGCTGGTGATCATCATGAGTGGGCGTTTCATCAAGTACCTGGCGCAGGCTGCTCAGGGGTTGCTCGATCCGGGCGTACTGCTGCTGATTATCAGCTTCCGGATACCCGGCTTTCTTCAGCTGATTCTGCCGCTGGGGCTGTTCCTCGGTATTCTGCTGGCTTACGGGCGCCTCTATCTGGAATCGGAGATGACCGTGCTGTCGGCAACCGGCATGAGTCCGCAGCGGCTGTTTGCCTACAGCCTTGCGCCGGCCCTGCTGGTGGCGGCGCTGACTGCCTGGCTGAGCCTGTCTCTGGCGCCGGCGGGCGTGACCAAGGTGGCTGAGATCCTCAAGCAGCAGGACAGCATGACCGAGTTCGATACGCTGGTGGCGGGTCGCTTCCAGTCGATCAAGGGCGGCAACCGGGTGACCTACACCGAGAAACTCTCGGAGGATCGTACCGAACTGTCGGGTGTGTTCATCTCCGAGAAGCGTCTGGGCAAGGCCGGCGAAGACCGCGGCATTGCTGTTTTGGTGGCCGAGAGCGGGCGACAGCAGATTCAGCCAGATGGCAGCCGCTACCTGATCCTCAACAATGGTTTCCGTTACGACGGCAGCCCAGGTCAGGCCGACTACCGCGCCATTCGCTATGACACCTATGGCGTGCTGCTGCCCAAGCCGAGTGTCGATGGCGAAATCAGCGAGCGCGAGGCGATTCCTACCCGCGAGCTTCTGGCGAGTGACAACCCCAGGCACCAGGCCGAATTGCAGTGGCGTCTGTCCATTCCGCTGCTGGTCTTTGTCGTGACCTTGCTGGCGGTGCCGCTGTCGCGGGTCAATCCCCGCCAGGGCCGCTTCCTCAAGCTGCTGCCGGCCATTCTTCTGTATATGAGCTACCTGGCCCTGCTCATCGCCGCACGCGGCAAGCTGGACAAGGGTGAATTCGTCTACGGCCTGTGGCTGGTGCATGGCCTGTTCGTGCTGGTGGGTGTGCTGCTGCTCTATTGGGAAAATCTGCGCTTGTTCTGGGCGGCACGGCGTGCGCGTGTGGAGGTGGCCCATGGTTAAGCTGGATCGC
Organism: Pseudomonas fluvialis; assembly: GCF_014207935.1. GTDB lineage: Bacteria > Pseudomonadota > Gammaproteobacteria > Pseudomonadales > Pseudomonadaceae > Aquipseudomonas > Aquipseudomonas fluvialis_A. The sequence continues at coordinate 26,012 of NZ_JACHLL010000009.1, forward strand.
TACATCGGTACCAGCGTGTTCTTCAGCATCCTGGCGGTGCTGGGGATTATCGTCAGCCTGGCGCTGCTGTTTGCCTTTATCGACGAGCTGGGCGACGTCGAGGGCGGCTACGGTGTGCTCGACGCCCTGTGGTACGTGCTGCTGACTGCCCCGCGCCGGCTCTATGAAATGCTGCCGATGGCGGCGCTGATCGGTTGTCTGGTCGGGCTGGGCACGCTGGCCAGCCACAGCGAGCTGACGGTGATGCGTGCTGCCGGGGTGTCCGTTGGCCGGATCGTCTGGGCCGTGATGAAGCCGATGCTGGTGCTGATGCTGGCGGGCATTCTGATTGGCGAATATATCGCTCCCTGGAGCGAGAACCTGGCCCAGGGCAGTCGTTCGCTGGCCCAGGGCGGCGGTGATGCGCAGAGCGCCAAACGCGGTCTGTGGCATCGCCAGGGCGACGAATTTGTGCACATCAACGCGGTACAACCCAATGGCGTTTTGATTGGTGTGACCCGCTATCGCTTCGATGCCGAACGCAATCTGCAGTCCTCCAGCTTTGCCCGTCGCGCATTGTTCCAGGGCGATTACTGGCTGCTGGAAGATGTGGCGACGACCCGCTTCCATCTGGCGGAAAAACGTACCGAGGTGATCAAGGCGCCGACCGAGCAGTGGCAGGTAGAGCTCTCGCCACAGGTGCTGGGCACCGTGGTGATGGAGCCGGAAGCCCTTTCGATCACCGGCCTATGGAATTACGCGCGCTACCTGGGCGAGCAGGGGCTGGCCAATGCCCGTTACTGGCTGGCGTTCTGGACCAAGGTGCTGCAGCCGGTGGTGACCGCTGCGCTGGTGCTGATGGCGATTTCCTTCATCTTCGGTCCGCTGCGCTCGGTGACGCTGGGGCAGCGCGTATTCAGCGGCGTGCTGGTGGGCTTTGTGTTCCGCATTGCCCAGGACCTGCTGGGTCCTTCCAGTCTGGTATTTGGCTTCTCGCCGCTGCTGGCGGTGCTGGTGCCGGCCGGTATCTGTGCTCTCGCTGGTTTGTGGATGCTGCGCCGCGCCGGCTGATCCTGTTGCTTTGAAGAGGCCGCCCGGCGCATGCCGTGCGGCTTTTTTCATGGGCAAAAAAAGACCCGGCAAGAGCCGGGTCAATAACCGTGATTAGCCTGATGAGGAGATAACCTGAAGAGTCCACTGCCTGGTCTCCCAGCTTATCGGCTGGTCTCGCGATCAGCTGGCTTAAATAATATCAATTATCATTTGCATGTCAAGCTGGTGATCGACACATTTGTTCTGTGCAGAAAAAACCCGCCGGATGGCGGGCTTTATTCGTGGCGTGTGGTATTCAGTCGGAGGCTTTCAATCGCAACTGAGTGACCTCTTTGTTCAGCAGGTCGATGCGCCTGGCCATGCTCTCGATCAGGCTGTGGGAGATCCGCGGGTTGCTTTGCATCAGGCTGAGGAACTGGTCCTTGGGAATCACCATCACGGTGCAGGCTTCGCTGGCGATGACCGTGGCACTGCGCTTCTCGCGGGTGAAGACGGCCATGGCACCGAAAATCTCGTCCTTCTGCACATCGCCGACCTTGTGGCCGTCGACAAAGGCTTCGGCGTGACCTTCGATGATGATGAACACGTGGTCGGCGTCGTCACCCTGGTGGATCAGTTCTTCGCCGGCGGTAAAATGCTGGAAGCCGGTGGCCGGACGGATTTCCGGCTGCTTGAGGCGGGCTAGGGCGTCAGACAGCAGGGCGGTCTGGCCGATCAGGTACTGGATGAACTGTTCCTGGCGCGCTTCGCTGCTGTAGATGTGCTGGAACACGGCGCTGCGCGAGTAGGGAATCAGGGTCAGTGGTTCATCGCTGCTGTAGTTGCAGGAGGGCAGGTCGATGCCCTGGCGCAGGCCCAGCAGGTCGCCTTCCTGCAGATAGAACAGCGGACGGCCTTCTACGTGGGCATGCAACAGGCCGTCGGCGATGATGAACAGCTGATTGGCCGGCAGTTGCGCGTTGAGATCATCCACGCTGTCGAGGAGCAGCGGCTCGCCGGCAGGCTGCAGGCCTTCCAGCAACTGGCCGGGAATGCTCTGCAAGCGCGAAATCAGCTGGTCGGCGTAGGCCGGTTGTTCCCCGAGTAGATACATGGTGCGTTCCTTGAGCGGGCTTAATGCGGATCGTCCAAACGAATACACAATAGGATGCAGGACGTTCGCGGTAAATCCCACCCCGTTGGTCTTGTGAGCTAGCTCTTGTTGTGTGGGTTACTCTGCAGCTGGTTGTTCAGTACGGCCTTGTGCTGCGGAGGCAGCTCATTCCAGTGGATATCCAGCAAAGCACCTTCGATGGCATACAGCAGGACTTTGGAGGCGCGAAAGCCGCGCGCCTTGACGGCACGGTAGGCATCCACCGAGCCCATGCGGCGCAGATCCGATTCACTGTGAATGCCCACGGCATGCAGCCATTGCGAAGAGGTCTTGCCCAGGTTCTTCAGTTGCAGCAGTTCGTCGTTCATCCGGCCTCCGTGCGTGCTGATGCGCCAAGCTTTGATGCAGTGTAGCGGGGCTGGGGGCTTTTGCCGGTGTCGTCAGGGCTGGCGGCGGTAGCGCATGCGGGTGCCGAACTGCATGGACATCAGTACTTCACTGGCTTCCAGTTCAACCGGGAAGTAGGCGCCTGAAATCTGCGCATGAGCGATGCTCGCCCCTTCAAGGTTGGCTTCACGGAAGTCAATGCCACGCAGGTCGGCGCCGCGAAAGTAGGCATTCTTCAGGTCCAGGCGGCTGGCATCCAGGCCGCGCAGATCCAGGCCGCGAAAGTCTCCGCCTGCGAGGTCGATCATGCCGCTGGCAGGTTTTTGCTGATTGAAGGTGCTGGTCTGTTCGCCGCGCAGAAGCTTGTACAGCGGCGAGCCGAGTTGTTGCGGCTGGGTCATGAAGCTACTCCCGATGAGGTCTCATCGGGAGTATAGGCAACAGCTGGGAGGGCTGCCTCAGCGGGCCGGCAGATGCTGGCGCAGGCGTTGGATCAGGCTGTCAACGCTGGCAGGCTGGTCGGTGGCAATGCTCAGGGCGCAGGCTTTTTCTTCGCTTTGCAGAGTTTCCCGGTTGGCCTTCTGCTCTGTGATGACCTCCAGGGTCGCATCCGAAGGATCGCCGCCGGCCTGCTGGCGTTGCGCCAGCCACTGGCTGATGATCGCGTCGGGGGCCTGGCAGTCGAGAATCAGGAAGGGCGCGCCAGCCTGTTCTGCGACGGCGGCCGCGGCCTGACGCTGGCTGTGCTTGAGGTAGGTCGCATCGATGACGACGGCAAAGCCCGCATGCAGTGCAGCACTGGCCAGTTGGTGCAGGTGCTGGTAGGTGGCAATGCTGGCTTCGCTGCTGTAGATGCCGTCGTTGAGTGCTTGCGCATTTGCTGGCTGACCGAGCAGGCGCTTGCGTTCGATATCCGAGCGCAGACGGATGGCGCCCAGTTCGTCTACCAGGCGTTGGGCAACATGGCTCTTGCCTACCGCGGATACCCCGCAGGTGATGGCGAGGAAAGGCGAGGGGATGGCGCAGTAGCTTTCCGCCAGGTTGGCGTAGTTGCGGTACTGGCTTAGCGTTGCCTGGCGCCCGTCCTCATCACTCTGGTGGGCCAGACTGAACAGGGCGATCTTGGCGCGAACCACGGCGCGGTAAGCCTTGTAGAAATTGAGCAGCTCCAGGCCGGCATAGTCGCCAGTATGCTCTAGGTACTGGCTGATCAGGCGGCTGGATAGTGAGCGCAGGCCGCGGTCTTCGAGGTCCATGGCGAGGAAGGCAATGTCTGCATAAACGTCGGTGAAGCGAAACGGCTCGTTGAACTCGATGCAATCGAACAGCACAACCTGGCCGTCGAGCAGGGTGGCGTTGCCCAGGTGGATGTCTCCGTGGCATTCGCGGATGAACCCTTCAGGTTTACGTGCGGCCAGCAGCGATTGCAGGCGTTCGAAGGTGCTCTCTGCCCAAGCTTCCAGCGCCAGCAGCTGTGGCAGGTCGCTGCTGTCGGGCAGCATGGCGCGAATCTGCTCGAAGTTCTGCCGCACCGGCGCCATGACGGCGTCGGGGCTGCCGAGTTCGTGCTCAACCGGTACGCGCGGAGCGCGGGCATGGAAATTAGCGATCTGAGCGGCGAGCTGGTCGATGTGTAGGGTGGTCAGCTCACCACGTGCCTGTACGGCGCTGAGCAGTTGGCTCTGTGGGAACTGGCGCATTTTTAGGGCGTATTCGATTGGTGCGTCACTGCCATTGAAAGAGGGCTGTTCGGCGTTGCCATAAATAGGCAGCACTTCCAGATACAGGCCTTCGGTCAGGCGCTGGTTGAGCAGCAGCTCCTGGCGGCAGAAATGCTCGCGCGCAGACAGGCTGCTGAAGTCGAGAAAGCCGAAGTTGACCGGTTTCTTGATCTTGTAGGCATAAGGGCCGGTGAGGATGACCCAGGAAATATGGGTTTCGATGACCTGAAACGACTCCACGGGGTGCGGGTAGAGACTGGAGTTCTGCAGGGCGTTGATCAGGGCTTGGCTCACGATGGATCCTTGTGCGGCGGGCATGCGGGACGCGCATTATGGCTGCTGTGCGGCACTCTGCAAACCGCCGGAGGGCGCCTGTTGGTTGTGGATAAAGTACGTATAATCGCCGCCCATGACTCGATCTCGCTCCCCTCGTTCTTCTCGCTCCCGCAATCAGGTGCGACCGCCTGCGCGTCCTTGGCTGGGCTTGTTGCTCAAACTGAGCCTGGTCGGCCTGGTCGTGCTGGCAGGTTTTGCTGTGTACCTGGATGCCGTGGTGCAGGAGAAATTCTCCGGAAAACGCTGGACGGTGCCAGCCAAGGTTTATGCGCGGCCGCTGGAGCTGTTCGTCGGACAGAAACTTACGCGCGAGGACTTCCTGTCCGAGCTGACAGCCCTGGGCTATCGCCGCGAAAGTGTTGGCAATGGCCCCGGTGCGGTTTCGGTTAACGGCAATACGGTGGAGTTGCATAGCCGTGGCTTCCAGTTTTATGAAGGGCTGGAGCCGGCGCAGCGGATCCGGGTGCGTTTCTCCGGCAGCTATGTCGCCGGCTTGAGCCAGGCCAATGGTGCGGCACTGGCGGTGGCCCGTCTTGAACCGATGCTGATCGGCGGTCTGTATCCCGCACATCATGAAGACCGTGTGCTGATCAAGCTTGATCAGGTGCCGCCCTACTTGGTGGAAACCCTGGTGGCGGTCGAGGATCGTGAGTTCTGGAATCATCACGGTGTTTCGCTCAAGTCGATTGCCCGTGCGGTTTGGGTCAATGCTTCGGCAGGTCAGCTGCGTCAGGGCGGAAGCACCCTGACCCAGCAGCTGGTAAAGAATTTCTACCTGACCGGTGAGCGCAGCCTGCAGCGCAAGTTGACCGAGGCCATGATGGCCGTGCTGCTGGAGCTGCACTACGACAAACAGGCCATTCTGGAGGCGTACCTGAATGAGGTGTTCCTCGGGCAGGATGGTCAGCGTGCGGTGCATGGCTTCGGTCTGGCCAGTCAGTACTTTTTCAGTCAGCCGCTGTCCGAGCTGAAGCTGCATCAGGTGGCGCTGCTGGTGGGCATGGTCAAGGGACCGACCTACTACAATCCGCGCCGCAATCCCGAGCGCGCGCTGGCGCGCCGCAATCTCGTGATCGATCTGCTGGTTGAACAGGGCGTTGTGACTGTGGAGCAGGCGGTACAGGCCAAGGCGCAGCCGCTGGCCATTACCCAGCGCGGCAGTCTGGCTGACAGCTCTTTCCCGGCGTTCCTTGATCTGGTCAAGCGCCAGCTACGTCAGGATTACCGTGAGGAAGACCTGACCGAAGAGGGGCTGCGCATTTTCACCAGCTTCGATCCGATTCTGCAGGTCAAGGCCGAGGCAGCGCTGAGTGAGACCTTCAAGCGTCTTGGCGGGCGCAAGGGCGTGGAGCAGGTCGAGGCGGCCATGCTGGTCAGCAACCCGGAAACTGGCGAAGTGCAGGCGATGATTGGTAGCCGGCAGCCACGCTTTGCCGGTTTCAACCGGGTGCTGGATGCGGTGCGGCCAATTGGTTCGCTGATCAAACCAGCGGTTTACCTGACGGCTCTCGAGCGCCCCAGTCAGTACACCTTGACCAGTTGGCTGGCCGATCAGCCCTTCTCGGTAAAAGGTCAGGATGGCCAGGTTTGGCGTCCGCAGAATTATGACCGCCAGGCCCATGGCAATATTTTCCTGTATCAGGGGCTGGCCAATTCCTACAACCTCTCCACCGCTAAGCTCGGGCTTGAGCTGGGGGTGCCCAGCGTACTCAAGACGCTGGAGCGCCTGGGCGTGTCTCGTGAGTGGCCGGCTTACCCTTCGATGCTGCTCGGTGCGGGCTCGCTGAGCCCCATGGAAGTGGCGGGCATGTATCAGACCCTGGCCAATGGCGGCTTCAATACGCCGCTACGGGCCATTCGCAGCGTGCTGGCGGCCGAGGGTGAGCCACTCGGGCGTTATCCGTTCCAGATTCAGCAGCGCTTTGATCCAGGTGCGATCTACCTCACTCAGGCTGCCATGCAGCGCGTTATGCGCGAAGGCACGGGGCGTTCGGTGTATTCCCGGCTGCCTGCCAATCTCAACCTGGCCGGCAAGACCGGCACCAGTAACGACTCGCGCGATAGCTGGTTTGCCGGCTTCAGTCAGGATTTGCTGGCGGTGGTCTGGCTGGGGCGCGATGACAATGGTAAGACGCCACTGACCGGTGCAACCGGAGCGCTGCAGGTGTGGACCGGGTTCATGGCCAAGGCCGACCCGCTGCCGCTGGATATGCCCATGCCGGATAACGTGGTACAGGCCTGGATTGATCCGCGCACGGGGCTGGGTTCCGATCCTGGCTGCCCGGGGGCGGTGCAGATGCCTTATATTCGCGGTAGCGAGCCCGCACCAGGCAATCCGTGCGGTATCGCGGCACCGGCTGGTGCGGTGATGGATTGGGTCAAGGGTTGGCTGGAATGACTAGAGGAGTAGGTGTGTGAACAAGCTGTACGTGCCTTTGCTGGCTGCTTCGTTGACCTTGGCAGGTTGCGCCACGCCGCAGCGTGGCTCGGTGCCTGTGGTGGATGCCGGTGCTCCCTTGTCTGCCGGCGGTAGTGCCGTGCGTGAGCCGCAGCCCTCCTCTGTGCAATCGTTGCCTCAGGACTCCGGGGTTGTGGTGATGGTGCCGCAGGGCGGCACGCCTGCGCCGATTCAGGCCGGTGCTGCGCCTTTGGGTGCGCCGGCCATTACGCCTGGGCCCATTACTGCCGATCCTACGCTGGCTGGTAGTTGGGGCGCGGCTGCTGGAGCTTCGGCACCCAGTGGCATTCCGTCGACGGCTGGCGGCCTGGCGGCCGATGAGCAGTTGGACGGCCCCGTGCTGGCACTGCTGACCACGGCCCAGCAGCAGCAGTCGGGTGGCGATCTCAATGGTGCTTCGGTCAGTCTGGAGCGCGCTCAGCGCATTGCGCCGCGCGAGCCGCAGGTACTCTATCGCCTGGCCGAGGTGCGACTGGCGCAGGGTGATCCCGCCCAAGCCGAACAGCTGGCTCGGCGTGGCCTGACCTATGCCAATGGGCGGCCGGCGCTACAGGCCAGTCTGTGGGAGCTGATTGCCCAGGCGCGCGACAAGCAGGGTGATCCGGCTGGCGCCGCGCAGGCTCGGCAGCGGGCTCAGGTCAGCTCCTGATGGATGCGCGCATTCCGCTGATTGCCGATCAGTTGCTGCTCATCGAGCGGCAATTGCGTCAGTTGGGTCTGTGGACTCAGCAGGCGCCCAGCGCCGAGGCGCTGGCCAGTCAGCAGCCTTTCTGCGTCGACAGTCTGGCGTTCGAGGAGTGGCTGCAGTGGATCTTTCTGCCGCGGCTGAAAAGCCTGCTGGAGGCGAATGCGCCCTTGCCCGCTGCATCCGGTATTGCGCCGATGGCAGAGCAGGTCTTCGTTGGTCGGGCCCTTGAGGTCAAGGGCCTGATCGCGGCGCTGGAGGAGTTTGATCGGCTGATCGGGTTGGGCTGCTAAGCGGTATTACTGGCAGTTTTCCGCGATGGCTTTTTTGGCTTCGGCAATGCGTTTCTGACGTTCGTCCTCGCCAAGGCGGCGAGCTTCGCCGTTCACTTCTTCGCGCAGGCGCGGGTTGTTTTCCAGCTGGGCCAGGTTGGTGCGCATTTTCTCGCAGTACTGCTTGCGCTCGGCTTCCTTGGCGGCAACTTCCTTTTTCACTTTCTCGTCGATGGCCTGTTGTTCTTCATCCACGCCGACCTGTGGCAGTTTTGCCGGGGCGGCTGTGGGTGCTGGCGCAATCGTGGTGTTGACGCTGGTTGCCTGCTGGCCTTCTGGCGGCTGGGCGCCAAAGTGGGTCACACCTTGGGCATCCACCCATTTGTAGACCTGGGCGGCCATGACGGGCGTGCTCATGAGCACGATGAGGGCGCTGGCAATCAGTGAGCGACGCATGTGGAGTCCTTGTGGGTGAGATGCTTACGCCTGCAACTATAACCAAAACAGCACAAACTTCATCCTGCGTTGTGTCACAGCGCTGTATCGAATAAAAAACGCTTCCGGCTTGACTTGGGTGTTACGTTTCTCAACAATCCACGATTCGCCAAGTCGTTCCAGGTTACCGCCTGTCGCGCACGGCACCCAAGGTGCACACCCGCGCCGCCCTGCTTACACCCTGTAACGCGTTACCTCGCGCTGGGTGGGATGGTCCCGCAACAATGGGGATGCTCCCAATACTGGTCAGTCAGCCACAGCTGTCACGGTGATCACATTCACCCATGTGCTGTCAGGCCGGTTAACCAACTCAGCCGTCCTCGCGTGGGCGGCTCCCAAGCGTTAAAGAGGTGATTACGTGGAGCTTTTATCTGGCGCTGAAATGGTCGTCCGCTCGTTGCGTGACGAGGGCGTTAAGTACATCTACGGGTACCCGGGCGGTGCCCTCCTGCATATTTACGATGCCCTGTTCAAAGAGCCGGAAGTGACTCATGTCCTGGTTCGTCACGAACAGGCCGCCACGCATATGGCTGATGGCTATGCCCGTGCTACTGGTAAGGCCGGCGTGGTGCTGGTTACTTCCGGTCCGGGGGCGACCAATGCCATTACCGGTATTGCGACCGCCTACATGGACTCCATCCCCATGGTGGTGTTGTCCGGCCAGGTGCCGAGTCGCATGGTGGGTACTGATGCCTTCCAGGAGACCGACATGGTCGGTATCTCTCGCCCGATCGTGAAGCACAGCTTCATCATCAAGCATCCTTCAGAAATTCCTGAAGTGATGAAGAAGGCGTTCTACATCGCTCAGTCTGGTCGTCCTGGTCCTGTCGTAGTCGACATTCCCAAGGACATGACCAATCCGGCCGAGAAGTTTGAGTACAGCTACCCGAAGAAGGCCAAGCTGCGTTCCTACAATCCGGCGACCCGTGGTCACTCCGGGCAGATCCGCAAGGCCGTGGAAATGCTGCTGGCCGCCAAGCGCCCGATTCTCTACTCCGGCGGCGGCGTCGTCATGGGCAATGCGTCGGCTCAGCTTACTGAGCTGGCCAAGCTGCTCAATCTGCCAGTGACCAATACCCTGATGGGCTTGGGTGCCTTCCCGGGCAGCGATCGCCAGTTCGTCGGCATGCTTGGCATGCACGGCAGCTACACCGCCAACCTGGCCATGCACCACTCCGACGTGATTCTGGCTGTCGGTGCGCGCTTCGATGATCGTGTGATCAACGGCGAAACCGCGGCCAAGTTCTGCCCGAACGCCAAGGTCATTCACATCGACATCGACCCGGCCTCGATCTCCAAGACCGTCAAAGCCGACATCCCGATTGTTGGTCCGGTCGACAGCGTGCTGACCGAGATGGTCGCCATCCTCAAAGAGATGGGGGAGACGCCGAACAAGGACACCGTCGCCAGCTGGTGGAAGCAGATCGACGAGTGGCGTGGTGAGGGTCGGCTGTTCCCGTACAACGAGGGCGATGGCAGCATCATCAAGCCGCAGACCGTGATCGAGACTTTGCTGGAAGTCACCAAGGGTGAAGCTTTCGTCAGCTCCGACGTCGGTCAGCACCAGATGTTCGCGGCGCAGTACTACCGCTTCAACAAACCCAATCGCTGGATCAACTCCGGTGGTCTGGGCACCATGGGCTTCGGTCTGCCGGCGGCCATGGGTGTGAAGCTGAACTTCCCGGATGATGACGTGGCCTGCGTCACCGGCGAGGGAAGTATCCAGATGAACATTCAGGAACTGTCGACCTGCCTTCAGTACGACTTGCCGGTGAAGATCATCAACCTGAACAATGGTGCGTTGGGCATGGTTCGCCAGTGGCAGGACATGCAGTACAACAGCCGTTACTCGCACTCTTACATGGAGTCGCTGCCGGACTTCGTCAAGCTGGCCGAGTCCTATGGTCATGTGGGCATGCGCATCACCGACCTCAAGGATCTCAAGCCGAAGATGGAGGAGGCGTTTGCCCTGAAAAACCGCCTGGTGTTCCTCGATATTGCCGTGGATACCAGCGAGCACGTGTACCCGATGCAGATTCGCGAGGGTGCCATGCGTGACATGTGGCTGAGCAAGACGGAGCGTACCTGATGCGACACATTATCTCCCTGCTGCTGGAAAACGAGCCGGGCGCACTGTCGCGCGTCGTCGGGTTGTTCTCTCAGCGTAACTACAACATCGAAAGCCTCACCGTGGCGCCGACCGAAGACCCGACCCTGTCGCGTCTGACGCTGACCACTGTCGGGCACGATGACGTGATCGAACAGATCACCAAGAACCTCAACAAGCTGATCGAAGTGGTCAAGCTGGTGAACCTGTCGGAAAGTGCCCACATCGAGCGTGAGCTGATGCTGGTAAAGGTCAAGGCAACTGGCGCTCAGCGTGCCGAGATCAAGCGCACCACCGATATCTTCCGCGGTCAGATCGTGGATGTGACCAGCAGCGTCTACACCATTCAGCTGGCAGGTACCAGCGACAAGCTGGACAGTTTCATCCAGGCCATCGGCACCACGTCGATTCTGGAAACCGTACGCAGTGGTGTCACCGGCATTGCCCGTGGCGACAAAGTACTGAGCATCTAACTTTTTTCACAGGCCCTTTACGGGCCAGGTAATCAGGAGAATTTCCATGGGCTTGAATGTTTACTACGACAAGGACTGTGACCTGTCGATCATCCAGGGCAAGAAAGTTGCCATCATCGGTTATGGCTCCCAGGGCCACGCTCATGCGTGCAACCTGAAAGACTCTGGTGTGGACGTTGTGGTTGGTCTGCGTACCAGCTCCGCTACCGTGGCCAAAGCCGAAGCGCATGGCCTGACCGTCAAGCCGGTGAAGGATGCTGTAGCCTGGGCTGATCTGGTCATGATCCTGACCCCGGACGAGTTCCAGGGCAAACTGTACAAGGACGAGATCGAGCCGAATCTGAAAAAAGGCGCGACCCTGGCCTTTGCTCACGGTTTCGCTATCCACTACAACCAGGTTGTACCGCGCGCCGACCTCGACGTGATCATGATCGCGCCGAAGGCTCCGGGCCACACCGTGCGTTCCGAATTCGTTCGTGGCGGTGGTATTCCTGACCTGATCGCTATCTATCAGGACGCTTCCGGCAATGCCAAGAACGTTGCTCTGTCCTACGCCAGCGGCGTGGGCGGTGGTCGTACCGGCATCATCGAAACCACCTTCAAGGACGAGACTGAAACCGACCTGTTCGGTGAGCAGGCTGTTCTGTGCGGTGGCTGCGTTGAACTGGTAAAAGCCGGTTTCGAAACCCTGGTTGAAGCCGGTTATGCACCGGAAATGGCATACTTCGAGTGCCTGCACGAGCTGAAGCTGATCGTTGATCTCATGTTCGAAGGCGGTATCGCCAACATGAACTACTCGATCTCCAACAATGCCGAGTACGGCGAGTACGTGACTGGTCCGGAAGTGATCAACGCCGAATCCCGTCAGGCCATGCGCAACGCCCTGAAGCGTATTCAGGACGGCGAGTATGCCAAGATGTTCATCAGCGAAGGCGCGACCAACTACCCGTCAATGACTGCCTATCGCCGCAACAATGCCGCGCACGGCATCGAAGTGGTTGGCGAGAAGCTGCGCGGCATGATGCCGTGGATCGCTGCCAACAAGATCGTCGACAAGAGCAAGAACTGATCTGCTCGGGTTGATGTGAAAAGACGCGGCTTAGGCCGCGTTTTTTCATTATGTGCAGAGGCTTCTGGTATAAAGCAGGGCGCTGAACCTCGGTCGGGTTTGGTGGTCAATCAGTAATCGTTTTTCAGGCAAGGTACTGCGCATGAGTGATAACGCCAAAGAAACCGGTCAGTCTGCCGAGGCGGAAAGCCTGTTGCCCATCGATGAGCATGTCGAAGAAGTGCATGACGAGCAGGGGCGCAAGGTTCGTCATCGTGGCATCTACCTGTTGCCCAACCTCTTTACCACGGCGGCTCTGTTCTCGGGCTTCTACGCCATCATCAACGGCATGAGCGGGCATTTCGAGAATGCCGCGATTGCCATCTTCGTGGCTATGGTGCTCGATGGTCTCGATGGGCGAGTGGCTCGTCTTACCAATACGCAAAGTGCATTTGGCGCCGAGTATGACTCGCTGTCGGATATGGTGGCCTTTGGTGTGGCTCCGGCGCTGGTGGCGTTCGAGTGGGCGTTGGGCAGCCTGGGTAAGGTCGGCTGGATGGTGGCCTTCATCTATGTCGCGGGTGCTGCACTGCGCCTCGCTCGCTTCAATACCATGGTCGGTAAAGCGGATAAGCGCTATTTCATTGGCTTGGCCAGTCCTGCGGCTGCGGCTTTGGTGGCAGGTACGGTTTGGGCCTTTAGCGATTTCGGTATCAAGGGCTCCAACATGGCTTTCCTGGTTGCCCTTCTGGTGGCTGGCGCGGGAATGCTGATGGTCAGCAATATCAAGTACAACAGCTTCAAGGATCTTGATCTGAAAGGCCGGGTGCCGTTCTTCGCCATTCTCATTGTGGTGCTGGTCTTTGCTGTGGTCTTCTCCGATCCGCCCCGCATCCTGCTGCTGATCTTCCTCGCCTACGCTGCATCAGGCCCTGTGATGCATTTGCGTCGCCGTAAGCAGGCTCCTGCTGTGTAATCTTTCGGCACTTGCGCGGTCTATGGTTGCAATGACCATGGACTGCGGGTGCCGGTATGTTGATCAAGATTGTTAAAGCCTCTGACTGCAAAGAGTCGGAGGTCTGCAGTGAATCCCTCTATCTATCACGGCGCCGCTTTCTGAGTGCCAGCCTGGCGGTTACTGGTAGTTCCCTGCTTCCTTCAGTGGCGTCTGCTCAGTCTTCGAGTGCCGATGTGCTGCCGTCGTGGCTACAGCATCGGCAACGTGCATCTTATTCTGGTGCTGCTCTTGCCCCGAATGACTCGGTCGCTCCTTACGCTGCGGCCACCGTATATAACAACTTTTACGAGTTCGGTCCGGACAAGGACGATCCCGCTCGCCATGCTGCAAGTCTGACGGTCGAGCCTTGGACTGTTCTTGTGGATGGTGAGGTTGAGCGCCCCGGGCGCTACGACTTGGCATCCTTATTCCACGAGGCCGCGCTTGAAGAGCGTATCTATCGCCTGCGCTGTGTTGAGGCGTGGTCGATGGTGATTCCTTGGTTGGGCTTCCCGCTGGCGAGTCTGGTCCAGCATCTCCGGCCGAATAGCCATGCGAAATTCATTCGTTTTGAAACGCTGGTGCGCGCAGAGGAAATGCCGGGTGTCCGTTCGCCCTTTGCATTGATCGACTGGCCCTATGTAGAGGGGCTGCGGATGGATGAGGCGATGCATCCGCTGAGCTTCATGGCGGTGGGTATGTATGGTGGTGCTATCGCAAAGCAAAACGGTGCTCCGTTGCGGCTGGTTGTGCCCTGGAAGTATGGGTTCAAGAGCATCAAGTCGATTGTCAGGATCAGTTTCACGCGTGAGCAGCCGCGCACGACATGGCAGGCTCTGGCTCCGGATGAGTATGGGTTCTTTGCCAATGTGAATCCTGATGTGGACCACCCGCGCTGGAGTCAAGCGACAGAGCGGCGCTTGCCTGGCGGGTTATTTGAGCGGGGAGTGCGAGACACGCTCATGTTCAATGGCTATGGCGAGGAAGTGGCAGGCTTGTATGCAGGTATGGATTTGCGGGTGAATTACTGATGCTTGGCTGGCGTATTAGTGTTTTTGCGCTCTCTGCTTTGCCGTTAGCCTGGGTAGTGAGTCAGGCTGTGCTGAATAAGCTTGGCGTTGATCCAGTGAAGGAGTTGCTTGATTTCCTCGGGCACAGTGCGTTGACGCTCTTACTGGTCACGCTTTGCATGACTCCATTGCGGCTTATCCATGGTTGGCGTGGCTGGCAGCTTGTGCGGCGTCAGCTGGGGTTGTGGTCATTCACCTATGCATGTCTGCATATGCTGGTGTTTGCCGGGCTGATGATCGAGTGGAATGCCGTGCGTTTATGCGTTGAGCTAGAGCGCAGGCCTTATGTGTTGATCGGGAGTCTGGCTTTGGCCGGATTGCTGCTGCTGGCTATCACATCCAACCGCTACAGCATGCGGCGCCTGGGTGTTCGCTGGAAATCGCTGCACCGGCTGGTTTATCCGGTTTTGATATTGGTGCTGCTGCATTACCTGTGGGTGGTGCGTTCAGACATTGCTTTCTGGCTCTTCTATGCGTTTGCGGGCAGCGCATTGCTGCTTTTCCGCCTGCCGATGCTGCAAAAACGTGTTTTATTCGCTTTTCGGGGTTGACGTTGAAATCTGCTGCCCTATAATGCGCCCCACTTTCAGCGCTTCTGCAAAGAAAGCCTTCCAAAACAATAAGTTATGTTCTGGTAGGTGCTGAGGGTAGGGGCTTGGTTATACGGCTCCGCGCTTTTGAAGCGGGTTTTCAAAAGTGGT
>NZ_JACHLL010000010.1 GCF_014207935.1 Pseudomonas fluvialis
CAACGACGCCATCGAGGACGAGAAGCTCGGCCTGGTGTACAGCGCGCGCATCCAGCTGAAAGACAGCCGCATCCAGGTGGGCGGGCAGTGGATCGAACTGTCGCCGGGCATGGCGGTGCGCGCGGAAGTGAAGACGGACAAGCGCAAGGTGATCGACTACTTCCTGAGCCCGCTCAGGGAGTATCAGGACGAGAGCCTTCACGAGCGGTAAAGTGCGAAAATCAAAACATCAAGCTCATGAGTAGCTATACGATCACGATGCAACCACGATAAATTCGGGTATCTATTTCAATATTCGCAATTAACGTGGTACAGCCTCGTTGTGGCTCATGGGGGTTCGACATGGATCGGTTTCAGGAAATGCAGGTGTTTCTGGCCGTTGCCGAGGAACAGGGGTTTGCCGCCGCCGCCCGCCGGCTGAATATGTCACCGCCCAGCGTGACCCGTGCGGTGGCCGCACTGGAAGAGCGCATCGGCACCCTGCTGCTGAACCGCACCACCCGCAGCGTGTACATCACCGAGGCCGGCCAGCGCTATGCCGAGGACTGCCGGCGCATCCTCGCCGAACTGGAGGAAGCCGAAGAGTCTGCCGCCGGCAGCCATGCCATGCCCCGGGGCCAACTGACGCTCACGGCGCCCGTGCTGTTTGGCGAGCTGTTTGTCACCCCATTGATGGTCGATTTCCTGGAGCTGCATCCGGCCGTGCTGATCCGCGCGCTGCTGGTAGACCGGGTGGTGAGCATGGTCGATGAAGGCATCGATGTGGCCGTGCGCATCGGCAACCTGCCGGACAGCGGCCTGAATGCCGTGCGGGTCGGTGAAGTACGCCGGGTGATCTGCGCCTCTCCGGCGTTTCTCGATGCCCATGGGCGACCGACTCATCCTGAGCAATTGCAGCAGATGCAGGTGGTGGCCTCGGCCAGCAGTCCGCTGCTCAGCGACTGGCAGTTCGAGGACAACGGCAGCCCGCTCAGCGTGCGCCTGCAGCCGCGGCTGGTGGTCACCGCCAACCAGGCGGCCATCAACGCGGCCGCACTGGGCTGGGGCCTGACCCGGGTGCTGAGCTATCAGGTGGCGGCCAAGGTCGCCAGCGGCGAGCTGGAGATCGTCCTGCAGGACTTCGAGCAGCCGCCGCTGCCCGTGCACGTGGTGTATCAGGGCGGGCGCAAGGTGGCAGCCAAGGTGCGCGCCTTCGTCGACTTCTGCGAGCAGCGCCTGGGCCAGGACCCGGCGCTGAATCCGCACAGGCCGGGCTGAGCCATGGATCGCCAGCAACAGATGCAGGTGTTCCTCGCGGTCAGCCAGACCCTGAGCCTGGCCGCCGCCGCACGCCAGCTGGAGCTCTCGGCACCGACCGTGACCCGCGCCATCGACGCCCTGGAGGCCCGGCTGAACCTGGCGCTGCTGCAACGCAGCACCCGCGGCGTGCTACTCACCGAAGCGGGCGAACGCTTTGCCGCCGACTGCCAGCGCATCCTGGCTCAGGTGCAGGAAGCTGAAGACTCGGCCAGTGGCCTGCACAGCCAGCCGCGCGGGCATCTGACGGTCAGCCTGCCGCTGCTGTTTGGCCAGGAGCTGATGCCGGCCATCCTGCTCGATTATCTGCAGCAGTATCCCGAGGTGCAGCTGTATGTCCGCTATCTGGACCGCCAGCCGAACCTGCACGAGGAAGGCGTGGATGTGGCCGTCCTCGCCGGCGCCCTGCCCGACTCCTCACTGTTTGCCCTCAAGGCCGGGCAGATCCGCCGCGTGGTCTGTGCCAGCCCGGCCTACCTCAGCCGGCATGGCACCCCGCAACACCCCAATGAATTGGGGGATCATCAGATTATCCATTCCAGCGCCGATGCACGGCTGACCGAGTGGCGCTTTCAGGTAGACGGCTCGCAGCGGCATTACCCGCTGCGCCCCCGTTTGAGCTGCACCACCAATCAGGCGGCGATTCGTGCGGCCTGCGCCGATGGCGGGCTGACCCGCTGCATGAGCTATCAGGTGCATGAGCGCTTGCAACGCGGTGAGCTGGTCGAGGTGCTGCAGGATTACGGCTTACCGGAGTTGCCGGTGCATGTGGTCTACCGCGAGGGCCGGCGCGCCGCAGCGCGGGTACGCAGCTTTGTCGACTTTGCGGTGAGTCGTTTGCGCGAGCACCCGGCGCTGGCCTGAGTCAGGCGTTCATTTCATTTCACGCAACAATGGATTGCCGGTTCTGGCGATTCTGCAATTTGGCTGGGTGGCACAGTATGGCTCCCACAGCACGGCACACCCGGTGCCGCTGTTTCACCTAGCTAACTGCGGAGTTCACCATGTCCAAGCCGATCAAACTCTTCCGTCACCCGCTCTCCGGCCACGCGCACCGTGTCGAGCTGTTCCTCTCGCTGCTGAATGTGCCGACCGAACTGGTATTCGTCGATCTGGCCAAGGGCGCGCACAAGTCGGCCGAATTCCTGGCCATGAACCCCTTTGGCCAGGTGCCGGTCATCGATGACAACGGCGTGGTGCTCAGTGACTCCAACGCCATCCTGGTGTACTTGGCCAAGCAGTACGACGCCAGCGGTCAGTGGCTGCCCAAGGACGCCCTGATGGCCGCCCAGGTACAGCGCTGGCTGTCGGTCGCCGCCGGGCAGATCGCCTCGGGGCCGGCCACCGCGCGCCTGATCACAGTGTTCGGCGCGCCCTATGACGCCGAATCGACCATCGCCCGCTCCCACGCTCTGCTCAAGGTGATCGAGCAGGAGCTGACCAACCGTCCGTACCTGACCGGCAACCTGCCGACCCTGGCTGATGTCGCCAGCTATACCTATATCGCCCACGCGCCGGAGGGCAATGTATCGCTGGCCGACTACCCGCAGGTGCGCGCCTGGCTGGCCCGCATCGAAACACTGCCGGGCTTCGTGCCGATGCAGCGCACCGCCGTTGGCCTGCAAAGCGCCTGAGTCACCCCGGCGCGGCCCACCGCCGCGCCGGCCTTTTCATTCAGCGGAGCCCCGCCATGACCAGCCAACTGCCACCCACTCCCTCGCCCTGGCATGCCGGGGAACAGCAGTTGCAGGAGCGCGCTGGCGTGGCCGAGCGCATGGAAGCATTCGGCCGGCGGGTGATCCGCGACCATATGCCCGACCAGCATCGCGATTTCTACCGGCAGTTGCCGTTTGTGCTGCTGGGCTCGGTCGATGCCGAGGGACGCCCCTGGGCCAGTATCCTCCAGGGCCCGGCCGGCTTTGCCCATTCGCCTGAGCCACGTCTGTTGCGGCTGGATAGCCCGCTCGGCGCGGGCGACCCGGCGGCGCAGGCGCTGCAAGAGGGTGCGGCCATCGGCCTGCTCGGCATCGAGTTGCATACCCGCCGGCGCAATCGCTTGAACGGCCAGGTGGTCGGACGTGATGCCCGCGGGCTGGGTATCGCCGTGGATCAGGCGTTCGGCAACTGCCCGCAGTACATCCAGCTGCGCCAGCACCTGCTGCCGGTCAGCCAGCTGCAGCCGGTTGTGGTGACCGAGCAACTGGATCATCTGGATCAGACGGCGCAGCAGATGATTGCCGGCGCCGATACCTTCTTCGTCGCCAGCTACGTCACACTGGAGGATGGCCGACTGGCGGTAGACGTTTCCCACCGCGGCGGTCAGGCCGGTTTCGTGCGGGTGCAGGGCAATCGTCTGAGCATCCCGGACTTTGCCGGCAACCTGCACTTCAACACCCTCGGCAACCTGCTGCTCAACCCACAGGCCGGTCTGTTGTTCATCGACTTCGCCACCGGCGATCTGCTGCAGCTCAGCGGGCGCACCGAGCTGACCCTGGAGGGCGAGGAAATCCGCGCCTTCCAGGGCGCCGAGCGGCTCTGGCATGTGCAGGTCGAGCAGGTTATCCGCCGGCGCGGCGCGCTGGCGCTGCGCTGGGATTTCCAGAGTTACTCGCCCAACAGCCTGATGACCGGCAGTTGGGAGCAGGCCGAGGCCCGACTGCAGGCGCAGGCGCTGCGCGATCAGTGGCGGCCCCTGCGGGTGGCACGCGTGGTCGAGGAAAGTGCCAGCATCCGCTCGTTCTATCTGCAGCCGGCCGATGCCGGGGGCTGGCCGGCCTTCTCCGCCGGGCAACACCTGCCCCTGCGCCTGACGATTCCCGGCCAAGCGCACCCGGTCATCCGCACCTACAGCCTGTCCAGCGCACCGTCCGATGACTTCCTGCGCATCAGCGTGAAGCGTGACGGACTGGCCTCCGCCTACCTGCATGAACAGATCAAGGTCGGCAGCCTGCTGGAAGCCAAGGCCGCACAAGGCCAATTCGTGCTCGACCCCGAGCAGCGCCGACCACTGGTGCTGCTGGCGGCCGGGGTGGGAATCACTCCGCTGCTGAGCATGCTGCGCGAAGTGGCCTACCAGAATCGCCGGCTGCGTAGGCGCCGCACCGTCTGGCTGATCCAGAGCGCCCGCCAGCAGGCGGAGCTGGCCTTCAGCCGCGAGTTGCACGAGCTGCAGCAGCAGAGCGGCGATACCCTGCAGTGGCTGCGGGTGCTGAGTCAGCCGGAGGCAGAACTGCAGGAGGGACTGGACTTCGACCTGCAGGGACGTATCGACATAGCACTGCTCAAAGCCGTGCTGCCCTTCGATGACTATGACTTCGTGCTGTGCGGGCCGTCCGCTTTTACCCAGGACCTGTATGACGGCCTACGCGAGCTGAACATCAGCGACAGCCGCCTGCATGCCGAAACCTTTGGTCCCTCCAGCCTCAAGCGGCGCCCGGATAAAGCCGGCCCGACACAGGACTGGCCACCGGCGGCCAGCACCCCGGTGCCCGTGTTGTTCGAGCACTCGGCCAAGGAAGCCCGCTGGCTGCCCGGCAGCGGCAGCCTGCTGGAGCTGGCCGAGAGCCGCGGCCTGACCCCAGAGTTCAGCTGCCGGGGTGGCACCTGCGGTACCTGCAGCACACGCATCGTCAGCGGTCAGGTGACCTACCCGCAGCCACCAGCCAACCTGCCGGCCGAGGGTGAGGCGCTCATCTGCTGCGCCGTGCCTGCCGCAGGCAAGGACGGTACTCCGCCACTGGTCCTCGACCTCTAGGAACGCTCCACCTCCAAGAACTCTCGCCCTCCAGGAAATCACCGATGAAGATCAGCAGCAGGGAATTCACCGCCGAGCACGCCTGGGGCGCGCTCGACATCGCCAGCATGAACGGCATCACCACCCGCCTGCACTGGACCGACCAGCCCTACCGCTGGCACATCAACGATGGCGAGGAAGTCTTTGTCGTCCTCGACGGCCAGGTGCGCATGCACTACCGCAGCGAGGGGCAGGAGCATGAGTGCCTGCTCGACTGTGGCGACATCTTTTATGCCAGTCGCGGCACCGAGCACCTGGCCCACCCGGTCGGGGTGGCGCGGGTGCTGGTCATCGAAACCGCCGGCAGCGTCTGAACCTCTCACCTAAGGAGCCTCCCCATGCATCCCGAAGCACGCCCGCCCTTCCCGCCCTTTACCCGTGAAACCGCCGCGCAGAAAGTGCGCATGGCCGAGGATGGCTGGAACAGCCGCGATCCAGATCGGGTAGCACTGGCCTATACCGCCGACAGCCAGTGGCGCAACCGCAGCGAGTTCCCGGGCGGCCGTGAGCAGATCCGCGACTTCCTCACCCGTAAATGGCAGCGTGAACAGCAATACCGCCTGATCAAGGAACTCTGGGCCCATGACGGCAACCGCATCGCCGTGCGCTTTGCCTACGAATGGCACGACGAGCACGGCCAGTGGTACCGCTCCTATGGCAACGAAAACTGGGAGTTCGACGAGCACGGGTTGATGCAGGTGCGCCATGCCAGCATCAATGATCTGCCGATCCGCGAGGACGAGCGGCTGTTCCACTGGCCGCAAGGCCGCCGTCCTGACGACCATCCGGGTCTCGGCGATCTCGATCTCTAAATACACACGCCCTTGTCCCAGTGCGGCCGGCTCCGTGGGTTTCCCCCACGTTGCCGGCCGCAGTCGTTTCTGCTTGGCACTTGCAGTCGCCCCTGGCGTGACAGGCAAGTATTTCATCAGATGAAACTAAGCAGTGCATTTCCTGGTAATTCTTGCCGGTTATTGTTCCTGAGAAAATTTCTCCGTCGGCTCAACAGCCTCTTACTTTCAACACCGGAGATCACACTCATGAAAAACATCCTGCTCACCCTCGCCCTGCTCAGCCCGCTGGCCAACGCTGCTCAGATCGTCGGCACCACTGAGGAAAACCGCGCCGGCGAAGTGTTTGGCAGCGGCATCGGCGTACTGCTCGGCGGCGCTGCCGGCGGCCCGGTTGGCGCCCTGGTCGGTGCCGGCATCGGCTACCTGGGCGGCGCGAAAGTCCAGCAGGGCGTCGGCCAGAGCGGCACCGCCTACCTGGTCGAAGAAGACGATGGCCGCATCCATGAGCTGCGCCGCAACCGCCTTCCCACCCAACTGCGCGCTCAAGTGGCTCAGATCGATAGCCGCCACTGATTGCTCCAGCCCCTTGTGAGCCATGATGTGCTCCGCTGGCTCAAAGGCACCCAACCGGGTGCCTTTTTTTATGGTGATGTCGCGCAGGACCACTAGCGTTTCACGCCACTCGCCTCCTGACCGATCGTTTATGCTGCGGCGCCAGACTCAAGCGCCTGCACGGCCAGTCATGAGAAATGGCCAAACCATTTAGCTCATTGTTTAAAATGCAGATTACTTTCAGCAGTTAGAGGAGGCTCCGGCAGCATGGCAAAGGCAATGGCCCGCCACATTCTGGTCAAAACCGAGACCGAGGCCGCGCAGCTCAAGCAGCGCATCGCCAAGGGCGAAGCCTTCGACGTGCTGGCACGCAAGCACTCGCTGTGCCCTTCCGGCAAACGCGGCGGCGACCTGGGTGAAGTCCGACCGGGGCAGATGGTGCGAGCGGTCGACCAGGTGATCTTCAAGAAGGCCCTGCGCGAGGTGCACGGTCCGGTGAAGACCCAGTTCGGTTACCACCTGATCCAGGTGTTCTACCGCGAATGACGCCCGAGCAGATCGCCGCCCTGTGTCTGGCCCTGCCTGGCGCCCGGGAAGACATCAAGTGGGGCGGCGTGCGCGTGTTCTCCATCGCCGGGAACAAGATGTTTGCCCTGCTCGACCTGTCCGGCAGCGCCAGCCTGGCCTTCAAGGTCGACGACGACCTGTTCCTCGGCTACTGCGACCGCCCCGGTTTCCGCCCCGCGCCCTACCTGGCCCGCGCCCACTGGGTCAGCCTGAGCCACCCCTACCAGGCCAGTGCCGATGAACTGCACAGCCTACTGCGTCGCTCGCACCAGTTGGTGGTCGCGCGCCTGCCCAAGTACCGCCGCCTCGCCCTGCTCCTCGATCCTGAAAACAGCGCGAGCTGACAGGTCGAACACCTCAGAATATTCTGTACACATCAGATAATTTGTATAGGCCTTGCAAAAGAAAGCCCAACCCGGAAACTGCCCACAATCAGTCGCCGATCGCTGCTGGCGACGCTGTTGTGCTGTTCTGGTCAGGCTATTTCTGTACAAAGCCGAGTCTGAGGTGGGAAATGAAACGATGGCTTCTGTTGCTTTGCTGCGTGGTACTGGCCAGTTGCGGATCAGTGTCGGTCGACGACTATGCCGCCGAGAAGCCGGTTCTGGACCTGAACCGCTTCTTTGACCGGCCCGTCCAGGCCTGGGGGATTTATCAGGACCGCTCGGGAAAAGTCCTCAAACGCTTCGATGTCGACATCACAAGCCGTCGGGATGGCGACCGTCTGATCCTCGACGAGCGTTTTGTCTACAGCGATGGCAGCACTCAGCGGCGCGTCTGGACACTGATCCCGGATGGGCAGAACCGCTGGCGGGGAACCGCGGACGATGTGGTGGGTGAGGCGACCGGCGAACTGGCCGGCAACGCCCTGCGCTGGCGTTATCAACTCAACCTGCCGGTGGACGGTACGACCTATGTGGTCACGTTTGACGACTGGATGTACCTGATGGATGAGGACACCCTGATCAATCGCTCCAGCATGCTCAAGCTGGGTATCGAACTGGGACAGGTCACGCTGTTCTTCCGGCGGCAACCCTGATGTTCAGGCTGCAGTCGCTCGGCACGGAGTATCGGGCGCTGATCATCGGCAACAGCGGAGCTCTCGGTAAGGCCTTCTGTGAGCACCTGCGCAACGACCCAGGCTGCGCGGGTGTCACTGAACTGGGTCGTTCTACCACCCCTGCTGTCGATCTTGAAGACCCGACCAGCATCGCCGCAGCAGCCCAGTCGCTAGCCCATCAGGCGCCCTATCAGCTGATTGTGCTGACCAGCGGCCTGCTCCATCGTCAGGGCGTGCAACCGGAAAAGTCGCTGGCGGCAATCGAGCCGGAGGCATTGCAGGCGGTCTTCCAGGTCAATGCCCTGGGACCGGCACTGGTCCTGCGCGACTTCCTGCCACTGCTGGATCGCAAGGGAGCCATGGCGGTGCTTTCAGCCAGGGTCGGCAGTATTGGCGACAACCGTCTCGGTGGCTGGTATGCCTATCGGGCATCCAAGGCCGCGCTAAACATGCTGGTCAAAACGGCCGCCATCGAGCTGGCCCGCCAGTCACCACACGCTCGCCTGCTCAGCCTGCACCCCGGCACGGTCCAGTCCGCCCTATCACTGCCCTTTCGTGGCGCCGCAGCCGCTCGTCCCGCCAGCCAGGCGGCCATGGAGCTACTGTCGGTGATCGACCGCAGCCTGCCGGCCGACAGTGGCGGTTTCTTCTCGTACAACGGCGAACGTATCGAGTGGTAGACGGCTAGTCGCCGACGCAGCCTCAGGCCAAATCTGGTGCTGGCACTGGGTTTGCAGCACACACGCGATCACGGCCTGCCGCCTTGGCCGCATAGAGTGCATCGTCGGCACGCTGGATCAGCTCATCGAGGCTTTCGCCAGGCGCCAACTGGGCAACGCCGGCACTCAGGGTGTAGGCCTGCCCGGTGGAGAAGCGGCAATGACGCATTTTCTCCAGAATCCGCTCGGCTGAACGCATGGCGCTTTCCTGCGTCGTCTCGGGGCAGATCAGCAAGAACTCCTCACCGCCCCAGCGCCCCAGGCAATCGCCCTTGCGCACCGAGGCCGACAGCAGTTCCGCAACCTCCTTGAGCACCTTGTCGCCAGCCAGATGGCCCAATTGATCATTCACCTTTTTGAAGTAATCAATATCGAACATGACCACGGCCATCGGCCGCTCATGACGCCGGGAAAGCTCGAAACAGACCTGCGAAAAGCCATTGAGCTGCTTGCGATTGGCCAGCCCCGTGAGCACATCGAACAGCGACTGCGCCTCCAACTGTCGATTGGCCCGGCGCAGGCGGGCCACCCAGAACAGGTTACTCAGCAGGATCACCCCGAAGACAACCAGCAACTGGAAAAACAGGCGGTAATCCGTGGGCGACTCCACACGGATCGCCACATGCCGATTGACGATGCCGTTGACCTCCTCCGGGGTCAGGGTGGCAATCGCCTGATTGAGAATGTCCCGCAGCACCGGCTCGCTGCGTAATACCCCGATGCGGAACAGGTTGTCGTAGCCCTGAACCTGGCCGGCAATTTTCAGGTTGAACCAGCCTTCCTTCTTGATCGTGTAGGCGGCCACCGTCAGCGAGCGCATGGTCAGTTCCGCCTTGCGCTCATTCACCAGCGCCAGCGCCTGGGCCTCGCTTTCCGTCAGGATGATTTCCAGCCCTGGATAGTCACGGCGCAAACGCGTCTCGACCGAGGTGCCGGCGGGCAGGGCCATGCGTGAGCCGACAAACTCCGCCAGGTCATCGACGCGTGGATGCTCCTCCCGGCTGATCAGAACATTGCCGTCATTGAATATCGGGTCGGTAAACAGCAACCACGCATCGCGCTCGGCGCTCTGATTGAGAAAGCTCAGTAACTGGCAATCACCCGCGCGCGACGCCGCCAGGGACGCCTCCCAGTTCCGGGTCGGATGAATGCGCAGGTTCAGACCGGCGCGGCTGGCCAGCAGTCGCAACAGATCGGCGGCGATACCCTCATGCCGTCCTTGCGAGTCCAGTGTTTCAAAAGGCACCCAGTCCGGGTCGACACACAGGCTGACCTGTGGATTGCGCCGCAGGTAGTTCTGCTGCTCACCGGTCAGGGACAGTTGCGCCATCACCGGCAGGGAAAGCAGCACGCTGAAAAACAGTAAATAGCGCAACAAGCACCTACAGCATCATCGAAAGGTCTGAATCGTGAGCAAGCTGGAAACGATTACCGCCGGCCCGCTTGGCTTGATACATCGCATGATCGGCCCGTTGCAACAACTGCTGCGCATCACAGCCATGCAGGGGATACACAGCACCGCCGATGCTCGGCAGCACAAAGTGCGCCTGGCCCTCCAGCTCAAAGGCCTGACTGAGGGTGAAGCGGATCTTTTCGGCAACGCCGGCAATGCCTTCTGCAGCGCCGGCATCTTCAAGCAGCACGACAAACTCGTCGCCCGCCAGGCGCGCCGCAGTATCGGACTCACGGATGCACTCCAGCAAACGCTGAGCAACCATCTGCAGCAACTGGTCGCCCGCCTTGTGGCCGAGGCTATCGTTGACCTGCTTGAACTTGTCCAGGTCGAGGAACAGCAGTGACAGCGGCGCCTGCTCGCGCTTGGCACGCGCCAGAGCGATGTGCAGACGATCGAACAACAAGGCTCGGTTGGGCAGGCCGGTGAGCTGGTCGAACTGCGCCATGAACTGCAAGCGACTCAGCATGCGCTGCCGCTCGATAAAGGTGGCTAGCTGGGTCGAAACATAATGCAGCAGCTGCTTGTCCTGATCGGTGTAGCGAACCTCGATTGCACCGTGAAGGATCAAGGCACCCAGACCATCCTGACCGGCGTTGAGCGGCACGCCCAGCCAGACGGACGAACCGCCACCCTGAGGACTGGTCAGACCGCCCGCCTCGACAAAATCCAGAGTGCCGTGGATGACCTGCAGGGCAAAATCGAGCACCGTTGAGCTAGCGTCTTGCACGGCCAGAGGGTAAGCCACACGAAGCTGATTGGCGTCCTCATCCTGCAGGACGACAGCGAATTGGCTGCCGGGAATCAATTCGGCAATGATCTGATGAATACGCTGCAGCAAACCGGTCAGGTCTTGCGCAACGTGGGTCGCTTCAGAAATGGCAAAGGTCGCGGCCTGCCTCAACTCACTGCGCTTTCGCTCGGTAATGTCGTGGGCCACGGCCACGCGCACATGGTCGACCTCCGACCAGCGCGCCGACCACAGGATATGCACGATGCGCCCGTCCTTGCGGACGTAGCGGTTCTCGAAGCAGAGCATATCGACGCCGGCCATGATGTCGCGCGCCGCCTGCAGGGTACGTTCGCGATCATCGGGCAACACCAGATCGATCATGGCCCGACCAATCAATTCCTCGGGTAAATAGCCAAAAATCCGCTCACAGGCCGGGCTAACAGCGACAAAGCGGCCTTCACGACTGACAACACAGATGGCATCCAGCAGCAGATCCATCACATTGTTGTTGATCATGAAACCGGCGTTCTTCATTGGCATTGCGGCCTTCCCTACAGCAACTTGCACAGCATGGGACATCGGGTTCAATCGCTCCAACCTTACAGGCCATGTCTTTGCTCGATGAAAAAACTTTACTGAGCATCGCAGGCAACAGCCCCTGCAAACTCATGCCTTGCAACCATAGCACCTGCAGCACTTCCGAATTGGCCATGCCAGGCTAAGCGCAATGACTGGAGTTTTTGCCCTTGCGTCAGGCCTCTCAAAAACGGCACCCAGCCTGATGATGACGCGTCTGGAGACTGAGTCACAGGGGATATCCCAGGACTTGATGCGCAGTCTTACGCGAGCTTCTGTCTTTTCAGTTCACACCCAACAGCCAGCTACCACCAAACCGCTTCTGCGCGACGTTAGCGGTTGCTGATTATCCATACCGGCGAGACAATCCTGTATGTAAAAACAGTATTTGGTCAGTCGCCCGTGCCCCTTCCTCCCGAGCTCTATTACCTCAGCAACTTCCGCACTGCGCTTGCCTGGGTAGGCGAGCGCTATGCCGACCTGCTGACGACCGATGAACAGCTCTTTCTCCGCGATTTTGCCGCCATCGACTGGCCAGCCCAGGCCCTGCTGGTGCGCATGATCATGCGCCGGGGCGTGCACTTTCGCCGCAGCAAGCTGGTCTATGCCGAAATCGGCGATACCGAAGCCGCTGCGGCTGTGCTGCTGGCCCGGGGCTGGATCTGTGATCGTGCGCCACTCGAAGCCAGTGAAGTGGCGGCGCTGCTGCGCAAGGATGAAATGCTCGCCCAGCTGCCGCTAACCGACCGACGCAGCACCCAGAAGAAGAGCGATCTGGATGCGCAACTGCAGAGTCTTGGACTACCCGCAAAGCCCTTTTCGGACTGGTGCCCGGCACTTGAGGACAGTCTCTATACCCTGCAGGTCGGCGAGTTCTGTGATCGCCTGCGACTGATGTTCTTCGGCAATCTCGCTCAGGACTGGTCTGAGTTCGTGCTGGCCGATCTGGGCATCTATCGCTACGAGCCCATCGAAATCGGCCCCGAGTCACGGGGCTTTCGCTGCCGGCAGGATGTCGACGACTACCTGCAGCTCTACCGTTGGCGCGAGCGTTTCGAGGCGGGCGAGCCGGCCGAGACCATCCTGCACGCCCAGCTCGCCTTCAGCAGCGACAATCCGCACCTGCTTTCCCGCCACGCGCGGCTGCAATTCCAGATTGCCCAGCAACTGGAACGCCAGGGCCGGCTGGACGAAGCGCTGGCGCTCTATCAAGGCTGCGCCCACGGCGAGGCCCGCTGGCGTCAGGTACGCGTACTGGAACAGCTGGGCCGTCCGGCCGAGGCCCTTGAGCAGGCACAACGCTTCAGCAGTCAACCGCATAGCGATGAAGAGAGTCAGCGTCTGGAGCGCGCCCTCCAGCGGCTGCAGCGCAAGCTTGGCGTTGCGCTGACAGGCCGGCGCCAGGCTTCGGCTGAATGCCGTTTTGAGCTGACCCTGGCGCGCCCGGAACAGGGCAGCGTGGAATTCGCCGTGCGCGACCATCTGCACGACAACGCCGCGCCCGTACACTACGTCGAGAACACCCTGCTCTGCAGCCTGTTCGGCCTGCTGTGCTGGGAAGCGATCTTCGCGCCGTTGCCGGGAGCGTTCTTTCACCCCTTTCACAGCGGCCCGGCCGACCTCTACCGAGACGACTTCCATGCCCGGCGCCAGCACCTGTTCGAGGATTGCCTGGCACTGCTGGACCGTGAAGAACATGGCGAGCGGATTCGCCAGCGCTACCACGAGAAGTTCGGCATCCAGTCGCCCTTCGTGTTCTGGGAAGGGCTGGACGAGCCTCTGCTGGAGCAGGCGCTGCTGTGCATCCCCGCCCGGCATCTGCGCGCCTGTTTCGAACGTCTGCTGCGTGATCTCAAGGCCAACCGCGCCGGCATGCCCGACCTGATTCAGTTCTACCCGGCCGAGCGGCGCTACCGGATGATCGAGGTGAAGGGCCCTGGTGATCGCCTGCAGGACAACCAGAAGCGCTGGCTGGCCTTTGCTGCCGAGCACGGCATGCCCGTCGAAGTCTGTTACGTGAGCTGGGACGAAACATGACCTACTCGGTAGCCGTCCGCGCCCTCTGCGAGTTCACCGCCAAGGAGGGCGATCTCGACCTGCGCTTCACCCCCTCGCCGACAGCCCAGGAAGGTATTGCCGGACACCAGACGGTCGTCAGCAGACGCGGTGACAGCTACCTGGCCGAACTCCCGCTGAGCGGCCGTTACCCGGGGCTGCTGATCAGCGGTCGAGCCGACGGCTATGACCCGGAACGCAACCGACTGGAGGAAATCAAAACCCATCGTGGTGACATAAGCCGCATTCCGGCCAACCACCGTGCGCTGCACTGGGCGCAGGTAAAGGTCTACGGCTGGCTGCTCTGCCAGCAGCTCGGCCTGGATCAGCTGGAGCTGGCCGTCGTTTACTTCAACGTGCTCACCCATACCGAGAATGCCTTCGTTGAAGTAATGAGCGCCGATGCTCTGGGCGATTTCTTTGCCGAGCAGTGCCAGCGTTTCCTGCAATGGGCCGAACAGGAAGAAGCACACCGCGCACATCGCGATATCTATCTGCAGGCGCTGAGTTTTCCCTACCCCGACTTTCGCCGCGGCCAACGGCAACTGGCCGAGGCGGTGTACCGCTGCGCTCGCGACGGCAACACCCTGATGGCCCAGGCCACCACCGGTATCGGCAAGACGCTGGGCACCCTTTTCCCCCAGCTCAAAGCCATGCCGAGCCAGCAACTGGACCGGCTGTTCTTCCTGACCGCCAAGACGCCCGGCCGGCGCCTGGCCCTGGATGCCCTGCAGCGCCTGCGTGATGAGCAGAGCAAAACACCGTTGCGCGTGCTGGAGCATGTCGCGCGCGACAAGGCCTGCGAGTACCCGGACAAGAGCTGTCATGGCGACTCCTGCCCCTTGGCCAAGGGCTTCTACAACCGCTTGCCCGAAGCCCGGAAAGCCGCCCTGCGGGACGGCTGGCTGACCCAGGAGCGGGTACGTGCCATCGCTCTGGCTCACCAGGTCTGCCCTTACTACCTGAGCCAGGAACTGTGCCGCTGGGCTGATGTGGTGGTCTGCGACTACAACTACTACTTCGACCTGGGCGCCCTGCTCTATGGCCTGGCGCAGATCAACGAGTGGCGCGTGGCCGTGCTGGTGGACGAGGCGCACAACCTGGTCGAGCGAGCCCGCGGCATGTACAGCGCCGAACTCGATCAGCAGGAGTTTCACGAGCTGTGCCGCATCGCTCCCGCCAGCCTGCGCAGCACCCTGCAGCGGGTCAGCCGGCACTGGGAACAGCTCAACCTGGTACAGCAGGGTGACTACCAGATTCACCCGCTGGTGCCCGACCTGCTGGTGGCGGCCCTGCAACGGACAGTGAGTGCCATCACCGACCACCTGACCGACCACCCCAACGGCCAGGATCGCCTGCTGTTGCAGTTCTATCTGAACGCCATGCTGTTCTGTCGGCTCAGCGAGGCGTATGGGCCGCACTCGCTGTTCGACGTGACCCGCCAGGACAGCCAGGCCATCGGCGACCACACCACTCTGTGCCTGCGCAACATCGTGCCGGCGCCGTTTCTGGCCGAGCGTTTCAGCAACGCTCACACCACGACCCTGTTTTCCGCCACCCTGCGCCCGGCCAACTATTATCAGGATCTGCTGGGGCTGCCCGAAGAAACCCAGTGGATCGACGTGGAGTCGCCCTTCTCCGCCGCGCAGCTGGACGTACGGGTGGTACGTAACCTGTCGACCCGCTACCAGCACCGCGACGCCAGCCTGGACACCATCTGCCATCTGATGGCCGAGCAGTACCTGCGCGCACCCGGAAACTACCTCGCGTTCTTCAGCAGCTATGCCTACCTGCAGCAGGTGCGCGAACGCTTCAACGCGCTGTACCCGGCGATAGCCAGCAGCGAGCAGACGCGCAGCATGAATGAAGGTGAACGCCAGGCCTTCCTCGACAGCTTCACCCTGCACTCGGAGGGCATCGGCTTTGCCGTGCTAGGCGGTGCGTTCGGTGAAGGCATCGACCTGCCCGGCAAGCGCCTGATCGGCGCCTTCATCGCCACCCTCGGTCTACCTCAGGTCAATGTGGTCAACGAAGAGATCAAGGCCCGGCTGCAGCAGATGTTTGGCGAGGAAAACGGCTACGACTACGCCTATCTCTACCCCGGCCTGCAAAAGGTGGTGCAGGCCGCAGGGCGGGTCATCCGCACCACCGATGACCAGGGCGTGGTCTATCTGCTGGATGACCGCTACGGCCAGGCCAAGGTGCGCGAGCTGCTGCCCAGCTGGTGGCGGCTGCAGGCCCTCACGCCGAAGCGTTAGCCACGGCCCTTAAAGTCAGCAGGGCTGGTCACCGTAAGCGAGGCGTGCCAGCCCCAGCATCGCAACCGTCAGACCAATCAGAACCAGATACTCGTTCACCGATGTCAGCAGAATCATGGCAGCGCCTCCTTGTGGATTGGGGCGACCATCAGCAAGGTTTTCTGGCTGGGCGATCTGTCTACTTTCGTCCGCATACGAAGCAAACCGATCACCACCGCGCCGACGAATTTGCCTTGCGAAATGATGCGCTTGCCAATAACTGTATATCCATACAGTTAGATTGATCAAGCCCGCATGGAGCATAAAATCTCACCGAACCCGCGCACCTTGCAGATCTAACCGACGCGAGCATGACCGGCTTTGCCGGCACCGGGCGTCCGTTATCGGACGCCGTACAACTACCCCCCTACCTATGCGACAATGCGCGCAATTCTGGCGCCAACCCCGCATTCATATCCCAGCAGCTCGCCTTCGCGGGCCCATGCTGCTTTCTACGTCTGCCCGCTGGATCAACTCAAGCTCCGCCTGGAGCGAACTGGAAAAGCTTAATATCGGTATCCAATCGGTATCAGGCAAATCCTGACACCTTTAAGTTATTGATAGGTAAGTCCTTTGATTTCCACCGCCAACATCACCATGCAGTTCGGGGCCAAGCCCCTGTTCGAGAACGTTTCCGTCAAATTCAACAACGGCAACCGCTACGGCCTGATCGGAGCCAATGGCTGCGGCAAGTCGACTTTCATGAAAATTCTCGGTGGTGACCTGGAGCCTTCCGGCGGTCAGGTGATGCTGGAGCCGAACGTGCGCCTGGGTAAGCTGCGCCAGGATCAGTTCGCTTACGAAGAATTCAACGTGATCGACACCGTGATCATGGGGCATGAGGAACTGTGGAAGGTCAAGGCCGAGCGTGACCGCATCTATTCGCTGCCGGAAATGAGTGAAGAAGACGGCATGAAAGTCGGCGAACTGGAAGGTGAGTTCGCCGAAATGGACGGCTATACCGCCGAATCCCGTGCCGGCGAACTGCTGCTGGGCCTGGGCATTCCCCTGGAACAGCACTTCGGCCCGATGAGCGAAGTGGCTCCGGGCTGGAAGCTGCGCGTGCTGCTGGCCCAGGCGCTGTTCTCCGACCCGGACGTACTGCTGCTGGACGAGCCGACCAACCACCTGGATATCAACACCATCCGCTGGCTGGAAAACATCCTCACGGCGCGTAACAGCACCATGATCATCATTTCCCACGACCGTCACTTCCTGAACTCGGTCTGCACCCACATGGCCGACCTGGACTACGGCGAACTGCGTCTGTTCCCGGGCAACTACGACGAGTACATGACCGCCGCGACCCAGTCACGCGAGCAGCTGCTCTCGGACAACGCCAAGAAAAAAGCACAGATCGCCGAGCTGCAGACCTTCGTCAGCCGCTTCTCGGCCAACGCCTCCAAGGCCAAGCAGGCCACCAGCCGCGCCAAGCAGATCGACAAGATCCAGCTGGCCGAGGTCAAGCCGTCCAGCCGCGTCAGCCCGTTCATCCGCTTCGAGCAGAACAAGAAGCTGCACCGCCAGGCCGTGACCATCGAGAAGCTGTCCAAGGCCTTCGACGACAAGGTGCTGTTCAAGAACTTCAGCTTCACCGTCGAAGCCGGCGAGCGCGTGGCCATCATCGGCCCTAACGGCATCGGCAAGACCACCCTGCTGCGCACCCTGGTCGGCGAGCTGGCCCCGGATGCCGGCTCGGTGAAATGGACCGAGAGCGCCGAGGTAGGCTACTACGCTCAGGACCACGCCCATGACTTCGAAGACGACGTCAGTCTGTTCGACTGGATGGGCCAGTGGACCCAGGGCGAACAGACCATCCGCGGCACCCTCGGCCGCATGCTGTTCTCCAACGACGAAATCCAGAAGTCGGTGAAGGTTATTTCCGGTGGTGAGCAGGGCCGCATGCTGTTCGGCAAGCTGATCCTGCAGAAGCCCAACGTGCTGGTGATGGACGAACCGACCAACCACCTGGACATGGAATCCATCGAGGCGCTCAACCTGGCGCTGGAGAACTACCCGGGCACGCTGATCTTCGTCAGCCACGACCGCGAGTTCGTCGGCTCCCTGGCCACCCGCATCATCGAGCTCTCCGACAACGGCGTGACCGACTTCAGCGGCAGCTACGACGACTACCTGCGCAGCCAGGGCGTGATTGTCTAAACGCCAGGCTGCAAGCCCAAAAGCCCCGCTAAAGCGGGGCTTTTTTATGGCCGAAAAACTGATCAGGGCCTACAGCAAAAGGCGGCTGAGCGTAATGAGCCGGCCTCCAAGCAGCAGTTCATCCAGCCAGAAGAGCTGGTGCAGCATGACGATGCCCCAGAACACCACTTGGTAGGACGGCTTACGGGTCTTGTGGCGGAGCACTTGCTGCGCCAGCAGCGCGCCAGGCCAGCCACCCAGCAATTCACCCAGATGCAGAGTGCTTTCCTGGGTTCTCCAGCGACCACGAATGGCGCTGGCCTTATCTGACCAGTAGAGGAAAAAAGTCACGAGACTGGCCGACAGATAGGCCAGGGCTGGCAGCAGCGAATGGGCCTGCAAAAACTGGGTGCTGCCCCAGATAGGGAGAGCCATCAGCGCGGCAAACAAGAGCAGCTTTCCAACCGGATTTGAGATGCCTGGGGTGATGTTCCGCCGACGCGATGCCTTCTGCAGTTCAGGCTTTGCAGGCGCGGCTGAATGTCTCGCCACAGCACTTGGCTTGCGTCTGATCGCCGGGCGATCCAGGGTCATCGGCGCATCCAGGCGAATATGCTCGGCCTTGGGCCGGCCCTGCGCATCACGCCCGGCGATATAAAGCACCTGATCCCCGGCGCTTGGACGACGTTCGCCACGCATGGCCGAAATATGCGCGAAAACATCGGCCCCACCCTGTTCTGGACGAATAAAGCCGAAGCCCTTGTCATCGTTCCAGCTTTTCAACGTGCCACGCCGTTCCATCCAATCCGTCCCTGCCGTGTAAAAGCGCGCATCCTAGCTCTGATAGTGGCGTGCCAGAAAGCCCAACAGCAGGCGATTGACCGCCTCGGGCTGTTCACACTGCAGCCAGTGCCCGCACTGCTCGATGACGTGGTTCTCCAGCTGCGGGATCAGCCTAGGCATCTGCTTGAGGGTGTATGCCTCCAGCGTGCCGACCGGATCATGATCGCCCAGCAGAAACAGCGCCGGCTGTTCAATCTGCCTGCCCTGCAGGTGCTCGGTACGCTGCCAGTTGCGCTCGAAGTTGCGATACCAGTTCAGCGCGCCGCGAAAGCCACGACCGGCAAACGTTTCGAGATAACCGGCGAAGGCCTCGGGCTCACACCAGCTCGGCGCGCGGGCAACCTCTTCAAGCCCATCAAACAGAGCCGCACCGCCCGGCTTTTCCTGGAGAAACAGGTCACGCGGCACCGCCGCCGAGAGGTTGTGCATCATCAGGCGCAGGGTGCGCGGGATATCCGCATCCATTTCCGCTTCGGCCACACCAGGCTCCTGGAAATGCACGATGTAATTGAAACGTCCGGCGTACAGCTCGCGCATAAGACCGATGGCCGGCTGCTTCGGCCGGCCGCCAAAGGGCACAGCCATACCCACCACGCTCCTCACCCGTTCGGGCTCCAGCAGCGCCAAATGCCACGCCACTGGAGCGCCCCAGTCATGACCGATCACGCAGACCTCGTGCTGGCCGAGGACATCCATCGCAGCCTGGATGTCGGCACACAACGTGATCAGGTCATAGGCATCTGCCTCACTGGGCGCACTGCTCTGGCCATAGCCGCGCATCTCCGGCACCAGCACCCGATAGCCGGCTGCGGCCAGCACGGGCCACTGCTTGCGCCAGGACAACCAGCACTCGGGAAAACCGTGCAGCAGCCAGAGTGGCCGGCCATTGGCCGGGCCACAGGCGTACAGGCTGAGGGTGATGCCGTTGACGCTGAGCAACTGATGTTCGATGGCCTGCATGCGGTGCTCCTTTGTTCGTCACGAGCCTTTTTTCGCCACTATAGAAAAGGGGCGCCTGGTGCGCCCCTTTCATTCAGCCGCTGGATATCAGTGCTGCGCCGTGGCCCAGTCGATCAGGCCGAACTGCCAGGTAGCGAGAATCAGCAGACCGAAGCCGATGCGGTACCAGGCAAACACCGCATAGCTGTGATTGCCGATGAATTTGAGCAGCGAACGCACGGCGATCATGGCGAAGATGAACGAGGTGACAAAGCCCACGGCAAAGACCGGCAGATCCGCCGGCTGGAACAGATCACGGTACTTGTAGCCCGAGTAGAGAGCTGCCGCGACCATGGTCGGCATGGCCAGGAAGAAGGAAAACTCGGTCGCGGCCTTGCGCGACAGACCGAACAACAGGCCGCCGATGATGGTGGCGCCGGAACGCGAAGTGCCGGGAATCAGCGCCAGGCACTGGCAGCAACCGACCTTCAGCGCATGTCGCCAGCCCATCTCATCGACCGTGCCGGCGGTGACCGCATGCACCCGGCGCTCGGCCCAGAGGATGATCACCCCGCCGATCACCAGCGCTGCCGCCACGGTGATGGGATTGAACAGGTACTGATGGATCTGCTTGGAGAACAACAGGCCGATTACGGCTGCCGGAATAAAGGCAATCAGCAGGTTGAGGGTAAAACGCTGCGCCCCCTGCTCGCGAGGCAGCTGGATCACCACATCGAGGATCTTGCGCCGGTACTCCCACATCACCGCAAGGATGGCCGCCAGCTGAATGATGATGTTGAAGGCAATGGCCCGCTCGCCGCGAAAATCGATCAGGTCGGCGACGATGATCTGGTGGCCGGTGCTGCTCACCGGGAGAAACTCGGTCAAACCTTCGACCACTCCAAGAATGAAGGCCTGTACGGCCACCCACAGTTCCATGACGTTCCTTAGCAGAGAATCCGATGAATGCGCTGGCAATTCGACCATGGTCATTTGCCCCGGCGGGGTGCGAATGCTATCAGACATAAAGGGGATATTGCCCGGCCCAAGGCCGTGGCAGAGCAGTACAAACGTCCCAGGAGCCGATCATGAACCTCTTGCGCAACTTCTCGATCAACCGCCGCCTGTGGCTGATCCTACTGCTGGCCGTCGGCCTATCGCTGGCGCTGTACCTGGTCATGCTGCAGCTGATCGACAGCGGCCTGCGCGCCGGCAAGGCAGAGAAGATCCAACACAGCCTGGAAACCAGCCTGGGCATCCTGCAGTACTTCCACGGTCTCGAACAGTCCGGCAGCCTGACCCGCGAGCAGGCCCAGACGCAGGCCAAGGCGGCGGTGCGCGGGCTGCGCTACGCCGGCGACAACTACTACTGGATCAATGACCTGGGCCCGGTCATGGTCATGCATCCGACCAACCCCAAACTCGAAGGCCAGGATCTCTCCGCCACCAAGGACCCGGATGGCAAGGCGCTGTTCAACGAGATGGTCAGCGTGGCCAAGACCCGCGGTGCCGGGCTTGTCGATTATCGCTGGCCCAAGCCGGGCTCGGCCGATCCGGTGCCGAAGATTTCCTACGTGCAGCTGTTCCAGCCCTGGGGCTGGATCATCGGAACAGGTGTCTACATCGACGATATCGAAAGCGAATTCCGCCAACTGGTGATCAAAACCGGCAGTATTGCCCTGCTGATCTGCGGCCTGCTCGCCGTGCTGGTACTGCTGATCAGCCGCAGTGTCACCCAACCCATGGAGCAGGTGGTGCAAGCGCTGGACAACATCGCCAGCGGCGAAGGTGACCTGACCCGGCATCTCGACGCCCAGGGCCATGATGAACTGACGCAGCTGGCCAACAGCTTCAATCAGTTCGAAGACAAGCTGCGCCAGCTGATCAGCCGGCTCAGCGAAG
Organism: Pseudomonas fluvialis; assembly: GCF_014207935.1. Classification (GTDB taxonomy): domain Bacteria; phylum Pseudomonadota; class Gammaproteobacteria; order Pseudomonadales; family Pseudomonadaceae; genus Aquipseudomonas; species Aquipseudomonas fluvialis_A. The sequence continues at coordinate 21,719 of NZ_JACHLL010000010.1, forward strand.
CGGCAGGCACCCTCGATCAATCCTCGGACGAGCTCGACCAGATTTCCCAGCGCGGCCAGCAACAGAGCCAGTCCCAGGCGCAGCAGATGGACCTGGTGGCAACCGCGGTCAATCAGGTGACCTATGCCGTGCTGGACGTGGCCCGCAATGCCGAACAGGCCTCCAGCGAGGTGCGCAATGCCGAGCAGCAGGCCCATGAAGGCAGCAGCTGCATTCTCAGCAGCATGAGCCAGATCGAGCAGCTGTCGGCCACCATCGACAATGCGGTCACCGTGATCCGCTCACTGGCCAGCGAAAGCACGCAGATCGGCAGCGTGCTGGAGGTGATCCGCTCGATTGCCGAGCAGACCAACCTGCTCGCCCTCAACGCCGCCATCGAGGCCGCCCGTGCCGGCGAACAGGGCCGCGGCTTCGCCGTGGTGGCCGACGAAGTCCGCCTGCTGGCCCAGCGCACCCAGCAGTCGACCCAGGAAATCCAGGGCATGATCGAGCGTCTGCAGAGCAACTCCGAGGCCGCCGTACGAGTGATTGATGACAGCAGCCACGCCGCGCAACTGACCATCGAGCAGGCCCGCCTGGCCAGCAGCAACCTGGAACAGATCACCGGCACGCTGGGCAACCTCAGCGGCCTCAACTCGTCGATTGCCAGCGCCACCCTGCAACAGTCCCACGTGGTCGATGACATCAACCAGAATGTCACCCAGGCCGCCAGCCTGGCCCAGGAGGCGGCCATGGCCGCGGAGCAGACCAGCCAGGCCAGCCTACAATTGGGTAAACTGGCCGAGCAGATGAACCATCTGCTGAGGCAATTCCGCACGTGAGGACCGCATGAGCAGCATGGAGCACCAGGAAGTCGACTTTTCCAAGCCGCAGAACAGTGACCTGATCTGGGACCTGGACAACATGGCCCGGCGCGAGCTGGCCGAGCGCTTCATCCGTCTGTTCGAGAACCGCCTGTGCGTGTACTCCGACTCCGTGGCCCAGCTGTACACCAACTACAACCTGCACTTCCCTTCGGAGCTCGGGCGCAAGATGGTGGTGCTGCCCAACCCCTACGCCTTCCACGACACCCTGCACGGTATCGAGCGCGTGGCCGTGCGCAAGACCGGCCTGTGCGTGATCCCCGGCATGGTCAACGGCAAGCCCGGCCTGCTGCTGACCACCCTGATGAAGGAAGGCGGCCCGGCGCCCAAGACAATGCCGTTCAAACCGGCTCTGGCCCAGATCATCAGCAGTCAGCGCAAGATTGGTGACGAATTCCTGCCCATTCTGATGAAGGGCGACCTGCGCGAGTTCGATCAGCAGATGCCCTATCTGCACCTGCACCGCCTGCAGGTCGACAAGCTGCTGCGGCTGTCCAGCTTCGAGCGTTCAGATATCCAGCACACCATCACCAAGAAACTGATGGCGCTGTACCGCGACGCCGACAAGCTGACCTGTTGATCGGCCGGCTTTGCCCAACCTGCCCTCACGACGCGGTCAGCGCGGTCAAGACTGGCGAACGCGCACCTGGCTAGAGTGAGCCACCCTCACCCCGGCTAGGAGAACAACAAGATGCCCTGGTATTTCGAAGCCCTGCTCAGCCTTCCCGCGGGCCTGCTGCTCGGCAACTTCACCGAATGGTGGTTTCACCGTTTCGTACTGCATGGCCTTGGCCGTACCCGCGGCACCTTCTGGAGCTTTCACTTCCACGAGCACCACCGCAACAGCCGCCAGCACGCCTTCTACGACCCCTGCTACCGACGCTTCCCGCTGGGCTGGCACGCCCAGGGCAAGGAGGCCTGGGCCCTGATCGCGGCCAGTCTGCTGGTCAGCCCGCTGTTGATCGTTGCGCCCTGGCTGACCGTCACCCTCTGGTACTGTGCGCTCAACTACTACCTGCGCCACAAGTACTGCCACGACCACCCCGAATGGGCCCGCCAGCACATGCCCTGGCACTATGATCACCACATGGGACCCAACCCGCACAGCAACTGGTGCGTGACCAAGCCCTGGTTCGACTGGATCCTTGGCACCCGCGAGTACTACACCGGCACCGATCGCGAGCAGCAGGACCAGCGCAAGCGTGAGGCACGGGCAGTGGCCGCCTGATCGCCGTACAATGGGCCCTCACTCACCGAGGGCCCATTGTGTCGCCACTTGAACTGCTTGCCTCCGCGCTGGGCGCAATCGCCGTCATCCTCACCATCCGCCAGAACCCCTGGTGCTGGCCAATCGGTCTGGTCATGGTGCTGATGTATGCCTGGATCTTCTTCGAGGTGAAGCTGTACGCCAATGTCGCCTTGCAGTTCGTCTTTGCCGGGTCGCAGCTGTATGGCTGGTGGCTATGGACCCGGAGCGGCGAGCAGCCTGGGCAGGCTCTCGGCGCACTGAGCTGGCCGCAGCGTCTGGCTGGCCTACTGCTGGCGACGCTCCTCAGTCTGCTCCTCGGCTATGGACTTCAGCACGGCACCGACGCCGCCGCGCCCTGGCAGGATGCCGGACTCACCGCCTTCAGCCTGCTGGCGCAATTGTGGATGGCGCAGAAGCGGGTGGAATGCTGGCCGCTGTGGATCGTCGTCGACGTACTCTATGTCGCTCTGTTCATCAGCAGTGCCCTGTACCTCACCGCCGGCCTGTATGCCCTGTTCACTCTGCTGGCTGCCCACGGCTGGCTCAGCTGGCGCCGTGAGCTGCAGTTGAGTCTGGTCAAAGCATGAAGGTCCTGGTCCTTACCGGCCCGGAGTCAAGCGGCAAAAGCACGCTGTCCCTGCGTCTGCAACAGGCCTTTGGCGGGCTGTGCGTCGCCGAGCAGGTGCGCCTGTATATCGAACAGAGCGGACGCGATACCCACTATGGCGATGTCGACATCATCGCCCGCCAGCAATTGGCTGCCGAGGATGCGGCGCGTGCTGCCCGCCCTCACCTGCTGATTCTCGACACCCACCTGCTGAGCAATCTGCTCTGGAGCCGCCTGCTGTTCAACAACGCGCCGGACTGGCTGGAAGCGGCGCTGCACCAGCGCCAATATGACCTGCACCTGTTGCTCGATCCCCGCGGCGTAGCCTGGCAGGCCGATGGCCAGCGCTGCCAGCCGCAGCTACAGGAGCGACTGAGATTTCATCAGGACTGTCAGGCCTGGCTGGAACAGCATGATCAGCACTACCTGGCCATTGGCGGCGACTGGCAACGGCGCGAGGCACAAGCCCTGGAGCAGGTCGAGCGCTGGCTCAAGGCTTCCTCAGAAGCCTGACATCATCCGCTGCCGACACGCCAAACCGCAGAAAGGTTGCCAAGTATCACCGAGCTTGGCATAAGGGCCGTCACTTTCAATCGCTACAAGGATGTTGTCGATGCGTATCCTGCGCCGAACCCTCTACCTGGTCGTGCTGCTTGCCGTGCTGGCCGGCGCACTGCTGCTGTACTACGTGATCAATCCCAACCTGCCGAAATATCAGGCTCCAAGCCAGGTGCATTACCTTGAGCAGTGGTCGGAACAGGCGCGGCAGACCTACTACTACACGCCCCAGGGAACCCAGGTCAAAGGCCTGCGCTACGACTGGTTCGGCGCCCTGGAAAAGCCCTTCAGCCGCGACCGCTTCGCCGCTCCGGACAACCTGGCGCGCTTCGGTCTGCTGGTTGATCCCAAACAGCAGCCAACGGCGCAGAACCCCGGCAACCTGCCGGTAGGCTTCGCCCGCCATCAGGACAACGAGTCCGGCACCTGGTACCTGGATATCACCTGCGCCGCCTGCCACACCGGAGAGCTACGCTACCAGGGCCAGGCGGTGCGCATCGACGGCGGCCAGGCCCTGCACTCGCTGGCCTCTACCGTACCGACCCTGCGTGGCGGCAGCTTCGGCCAGGCACTGGCTGCAAGCATGGTCGAGACCTACCTCAACCCGGTGAAGTTCAGCCGCTTTGCCAAAACGGTGCTGGGCGAACGTTATCCCAAGGGCAAGGACCAGCTGCGCGGCGAATTCAAGACCGTGCTCGGACGCATGCTGGCTACCTCCTGGAACGACACCCACCGCAGCCTCTACCCCACCGCCGAAGGTTTCGGCCGCACCGATGCCTTCGGCCGCATCGCCAATACCGTGTATGGCGATGCCCTCGACCCGGCCAACTACCGAGAGGGCAATGCGCCGGTCAGCTACCCGCATGTCTGGGATATCTGGAAGTTCGACTGGGTGCAGTGGAACGGCTCGGCCATGCAGCCGATGGCGCGCAATATCGGCGAGGCCCTCGGTGTGGGGGCGCCGCTGCGCCTGTTCAATGACGATGGCAGCCCGGTACAGGGTGACGAGCGCTACGCCAGCGGCGTGCGCGTACGCGACCTGCATACCCTGGAAGAAACCCTCAAGCAGCTCAAGCCGCCACAATGGCCCGAGGCCGTGTTCGGCAAGGTCGACCTCAAGCTGGCCAGCCAGGGCCGCGCCCTGTTCCGCGAAAACTGCGCCTACTGCCACGCGCCCAACCCGGTCGAACCCGACCAACGCCTGGCGCCAAGTCGCAACCCGGAATGGAAACTGCGCATCGTGCCGACCAGCATCGTCGGTACCGACTCCACCGCCGCCGACAACATAGCCGACCACCGCTACGACATCCGCAAGCTGGGCTGGAGCAAGGAAGAACTGGGCAAACTCGATGTGCGCCTGCTCGACGGCTCGCTGGAACAGATCGACTTTGCCAGCATCTCCAGTGCCAAGGGCCTGGCCTACCTGACCGCCTTCGTCGAAAACCGCGCCTACCGCGATGCGGGCATCAGCGGCAGCGAACGCGCCCAGATGGACGGTTTCGGCCTGCCCATCGGCGTACGCGAGAAGCGCGGCTACAAGGCTCGTCCGCTGCAGGGCATCTGGGCCACGCCGCCGTTCCTGCACAATGGCTCGGTACCCAATCTGTTCGAACTGCTGTCACCGGTCAGCGAGCGCAGCACGCAGTTCTGGGTCGGCAACTTCGAATACGACCCACGTCGCGCCGGTTACCAGAGCGAGAAGTTCCCCGGCGGTTTCCTGCTCGACACCCGTATCACCGGTAACGGCAATCAGGGCCATGAATTCCGCGACGGCTGCCGCACCGACGGCGTCATCGGTCGCGCCCTGCAACCGGAAGAGCGCTGGGCGCTGATCGAATACCTAAAAGTCATGGGCAATGACGCGCTGGAGCAGCAGCTCAGCAGCGTAGAGGAACGCCCCTGGAACCCAGGCCCGAACTGCACGGCTGGCCAACCGCAAGGCTGACCCAGCGCAAGACTGATAAGGAGCATCACCATGCTGCAACGTTTCTGGATGGGCCTGGGCAAACTGCTGGCCTGGCTGCTACTGCCTCCCCTGCTGCTGGCGGCTGTCGGCCTGGGGCTTGGCGCGCTGTATTACCACTGGAAGTTCTCCGGCCCGGTTGCGGCCGAGGAGCAGATTCCCGCCGATGAAGGCCGCTACACCCAGGCCATCATCGAGGATGCCATTCGCATCGTCGAACAGCACCGCGACAATACCCGCGTGCTGCGTGATGCCCATGCCAAGGCTCATGGCTGCGTCAAGGCCGAGCTCAGCGTGCTGCCCGATCTCCACCCGGAACTGCGCCATGGGGTATTCAGCGAACCGGGCAAGACCTGGCACAGCTGGGTGCGGTTCTCCAATGGCAACGCCTACCCGCAGTTCGACGCCACCCGCGATGCACGCGGCATGGCGATCAAGCTGCTCGACGTGCCGGGCACCAAACTGATGCCCGGCCGCGGCCATGATGGCGAGCAGGACTTCGTCATGTTCAACCACCCGGTGTTTTTCGTTCGCGATGTTGCCGAATACCGGCAGAACTTCGCCGCCCAGGCCAGCGGCCAGAAAATCCTGGCCTTCTTTCCCAGCTGGGACCCCAGAACCTGGGAGATTCGCCACATGCTGATTGCCCTGAATACCCTGAGCCCGGCACCGGCCAGCCCAGTGAGCACCACTTACAACTCCATCGCGCCGTTCAAGCTCGGGCCGAACAACATCAAATACCGGGTCATCCCGGCACCGCAGAACTGCCCGGACTATCAGTTGCCAGCCCAGAACAGCGACCTGCCGAACTTCCTGCGCAGCGCCCTGTATCAGCAGCTATCGCTGGATCGCATGCCAGCCTGCTTTGCCCTCCAGGTACAACGCCAGGACCCGTCGCGCTACATGCCGCTGGAAGACACCAGCGTCGAGTGGTCGGAACAGGACTCGCCCTTCGTCACTGTGGCCACCCTCAAGGTACCGCCACAGGATTTCGATAGCCGCGAGCAGAACCTGTTCTGCGACAACCTCTCCTACAACCCCTGGCACGCACTGCCCGAGCATCGTCCTCTGGGCGGCATCAACCGCCTCCGCCAGGCGGTGTACCTGAATGTCAGCGCCTATCGCCAGCAGCGCAACGCCGCTAGCACCCCGTAAGCCTGGCGGCGCCAGACGTTTGCAACGGTCTGGCGCCGAGTGCTGTCCATTTCAGGCATCACCCGTTCAATATCCTGCGCAAACTGTGCACAATTCTTGCTGCTACATTTAAGTTCTGGCGGACACGGACGATATTCAGCATTAAGCCCGGCTTCTGGCTGTGGCATATCGTTGTGTGCGCCCTCTCTTAGTGCCTTTGCAGAAGGATTGCCCCATGCTGTTCAACCGTCTGTCCATCCAGTGGAAGATCACCCTCTTGGCGGGTATCTGCCTGTTGGCCATTGTCGCCGTGCTGGTCAGCGCCTCGGTGGTGCAGGCCGGCCGCAATGCCACGCTGGTCAAACAGGCCAGCACCGCGATGCTCGAGGAGTCTGCCCGCCTGCGCATGTCCGCGCGCGGTGAGGCCCAGGCTTTGCGCATGCAACGCTACTTCATGGATGCCTTCCAGTACGGCAAGGGCTCGGCCAAGCAAGTGCTGTTCATCCGCGAACAGGCGGAAAAGCGCTTTCTCGATGCCTTCGACCTGCGCGAAGACCTGACCCGGCAGATCAAGAGCGCCCTGGAAGCCAACCGCAGTCTGCTGGGCATCTACGTCGCCTTCGAGCCCAACGCGCTAGACGGCAAGGATGAGCTGTTCGTCGGCCAGGAAGCCATCGGCAGTAATGACAAGGGCCGCTTCTCCCTGTACTGGGCACAAAACACCAAAGGCGAGATCACTCTCTCGGCCATGGATGAAGAGTCGCTCAACGACACCACGCCTGGCATCAGCGGCGCGCCCTACAACGCCTGGTACAGCTGCCCGCTACAGACCCGCACGCACTGCCTGCTGGAACCCTATATCGACGATACCGACGGGGTGAAAACCCTGATGACCAGCATTGCCTTCCCGCTGGAGCTCAACGGCAAGGTGATCGGCGTGCTCGGCGTGGATATCAGCCTGGCCAGCCTGCAGAGCATCAGTGACGACGCCCACAAGGCACTGTTCGACGGCCAGGGGCATGTCAGCATCGTCAGCCCTGCCGGGCTCCTGGCCGGCCACAGCCGCGACAGCAAGCTGCTCGGCGGCAAGCTGGACAAGGCTTTTACCGACCAGGCCGGCGAGATCGTCCGCCTGATCGGCCAGAATCAGCCACAACTGCTGCATCACGACGGCATCATGCAGGTGCTCGAACCCCTGCAGCCGATCCCCGACAGCAAACCGTGGGCGGTCCTGGTCGAAGTTCCGGAAAAGGTGCTGCTGGCACCGGCCATTGCCCTCGAAGGCAAGATGGACGACATGAGTCAGCGCAACACCACCGTGGCGCTGGTGCTGGGCCTGGTGGGCGGCCTGCTCGGTCTGCTGCTGATCTGGCTGACCGCCCTCGGCGTGACCAAGCCGATTCTCGCCGTGGCCAGCATGCTCAAGGACATCGCCAGCGGTGAGGGTGACCTGACCAAGCGCCTGACCTATGCCAAAGCCGATGAGCTGGGCGAACTCGCCGGCTGGTTCAACCGTTTCCTCGACAAGCTGCAGCCCATCGTCGCGCAGGTCAAAAATACCGTGATCGACGCCCGGCAAACCGCTGACCGCTCAGCCGGCATTGCTCAGCAGACCAGCTCCGGCATGCAGCAGCAGTTTCGCGAGGTCGATCAGGTGGCCACAGCCTTCCACGAGATGAGCGCCACTGCGCAGGATGTGGCGCGTAGCGCCGCCCAGGCCGCCGGAGCCGCACGCGGCGCCGATCAGGCCTGCCAGGAGGGATTGGGGGTGATCGGTGCCACCACCACCAGCATCGAACAACTCTCGGCCGAGCTGACGGCCGCCATGCAGGAGGTCGAAGGCCTGGCCAGCAGCAGCGAACAGATCGGCTCGGTGCTGGAAGTGATCCGTTCGATTGCCGAGCAGACCAACCTGCTGGCGCTGAACGCAGCCATCGAGGCCGCCCGTGCCGGCGAGGCCGGGCGCGGCTTTGCCGTGGTCGCCGACGAAGTGCGCAACCTGGCCAAACGGACGCAGGATTCGGTAGAGGAAATCCGCCAGGTCATCGAAGGCTTGCAGAGCGGCACCCGCGAAGTCGTCAGCTCGATGCACAGCAGCAACCGGCAGGCCGAAGGCAGCGTGCAACAGGTCGAAATGGCCGTAGCCGCCCTGCGCCGGATTGGTGAGTCGGTCAGCGTGATTACCGACATGAACCTGCAGATCGCCAGCGCTGCCGAGGAGCAAAGCTCGGTGGCCGACGAGATCAACCGCAACATCTCCTCGATCCGGGATGTCACAGAAGCCATCACCCTGCAGGCAGACGAGTCGGCACAGATCAGTCAGAGCCTCAACCAGCTGGCCAACCAACAGCAGGCGCTGATGGACCAGTTCCGTGTCTGACTGACCTGATTTGCCCACCACGCTGGCGCCTGGCTCCTTGTCAGCCGGGCGCCAGGCTCGCTAGCCTGACGCTCCACCTTCAGGAAACCCGAGCATGCTCAAGATTGCCATTCTCAGCGGCTCCAGCCGCCCCGACAGCCAATCCAGCAAAGTCGCCGCCTATCTTCAGCAACAGCTGCAGCAGCGGGGCGAACAGGTCTGCGTGCTGGATCTGGCCGTCACTCCCCTGCCACTCTGGCCAGCCGGCCCCGCCGAACACTGGCCGGCCATGCAGGCGCAGCTGGCCGAGGCCGATGCGCTGGTGGTGATAGCTCCGGAATGGCACGGCATGGCCTGCCCGGCGGTGAAGAACTTCTTCCTCTACGCCAGCAAGGCCGAACTGGCGCACAAACCTGCGCTGCTGGTGGGGGTGTCCTCAGGTGTTGGCGGGGCCTACCCGATCAGCGAGCTGCGTGCCTCAGGCTACAAGAATTGCCGACTGTGCTACCTGCCCGAACACCTGATCATCCGTCAGGTCGAGCAGGTGCTCAATGCCGGCGCGGCGCTGGAGGGCAGCGATCAGCGCATCCGCGCCCGCATCGACTATGCGCTGGATATTCTCTGCCAGTACGGCGGCGCCCTGGCACCGGTACGCGCCAACATCAGTTTTGCCAACCCGGACTTTGCCAACGGCATGTAAGGCTTTTTGCCTAGGATAGGTAGCCTTCAAGCCGCCTTGCGTGGCAGCTCGATTCTGACGCACAGACCGCCCAACGGGCTTTGCGTCAGGGTCAGGCGAGCGCCCCAGCTATCGACAATATCGCGCACGATAGCCAGGCCGAGACCATGCCCGGCCACCTCTTCATCCAGACGCGAGCCACGCTGCAGCACCTGCTCTCGCTCGCTCGCCTCGATCCCGGGACCATCATCCTCGACCTGCAGGACATAAGCCTGTTGCTGCGCCTGAATCGTCAGCTGAACCCGTGCAGCCGCCCATTTACAGGCATTGTCCAGCAGATTGCCGAGCAGCTCGAGTGTGTCCTCGCGGTCCACCGGCAGGCGCAATCCCGTTTCCCCCTGCCACTCCAGTTGCAGGCCGCGCGAATGAATCATGCGCAAGGTATCGAGCAAGGCCGGCACTTCCTCGGCGCAGTTGAAATGAGCGCCAGGCAGCACCTCACCCGCCAGTCGTGCACGCCCCAGTTCACGTTCCAGGCGCTTGCGCACCTGCAGCAACTGCTCGTGCAGGCTTTGACGCAATGCCTCATGTGCCCTGAACTCATCCCGCTGCAGCAAGGTAAACAGCACTGCCAACGGCGTCTTCAGGGCGTGCCCGAGATTGCCCAGGGCATGACGCGAGCGCTGAAGGGTCGACTCGGTATGACGCAGCAGTTGGTTGATCTGCTCCACCAGCGGCTGCAACTCACTGACCGTGACCAGCTCCAGTGCACTCCGCCGCCCCTGTTCCAGCTGCTGCAGTTGCTGGCGAACCTGCTCCAACGGACGCAGAGCGCTGCGAACCGCCCAGCGCTGAGCGAGCAGCAGCAGGAGCAACAAGCCAGCACCAAAGCCGAGGGCGAATTGCTGCATGCGGGTGAATGCCTGGAGCACCGGGTTGTAGTCCTGCGCCACACAGATGCGAACCGGCAGGCCCTGACGCTTGAAGGGCGCACAATAGACCAGCAGATGCTGTCCCTGGGGGCCGCCCTGCAACTGCTCTTGCAACCCGGAGGACGACGGCATGCCCAACTCGTGGTCCCATAGCGAGCGCGAGCGCCAGAGCTGACCATCGATATCGATCAGAAAGTAACGCCCGGAATAGGGACGATGAAACGACGGATCGACGGTCTGTGCCTCCAGCTGAACGCCGGACTGCTTGCGCACAATAGCCCGCAACAGACTCTCGGCCTCATCACGCAAATCACTCTGCAGATAGTTGCGCAGGCCCCGGTCAAACAGCCATAGGCTGCCTTGGGCCAACAAACCGCCGGCGAGCAACAGGCTGATCAGCAGAGCCAGGCCAATACGACGCTGGATAGAGCCCATCAGCGAACACCGACGAAGCGATAACCCTGCCCGCGACGGGTCTCGATCACCGCCTTGCCGAACTTGCTGCGCAAGCGGTTGACCAGGACTTCGAGGACATTGGAGTCGCGCTCGCTCTCGCCGTCATACAAATGATCGCTCAGCTGGCTCTTGGACAGCAGCTGCCCGTTGTGCAACATGAAATAGCGCAACAGGCGAAACTCAGCGGCGGTCAGCTCGACCTGCTGGCCATTGAGACTGACGCGTTGCTCGCTTTCATCCAGTTGCAGGCCGCCCACCACCAGTTCAGGCTGATTACTCAGGCCGTTGGCCCGGCGCAGCAAGGCCTGAATGCGCAGCAGCAGCTCCTCGGGATGGAAGGGCTTGCTCAGGTAGTCATCGGCGCCGGCCTTGAGCCCTTCGATCCGCTCGGCCCATGACGAGCGTGCGGTGAGAATCAGCACCGGCGTATTACTGCCTTTGCCCCTCCACTCGCGCAGGACTTCCAGCCCGGGCCGTCCAGGCAGACCAAGATCGAGAATGATCAGATCGTAAGGCTCGCTGATACCCTGGTAGGCGGCATCGCGCCCGTCAGCCAACCAGTCGACCGCGTATCCATGTCGACCCAGTTCAGCCAGTAACGAATCGGCCAGTTCAACACTGTCTTCGACCAGCAACAGGCGCATCAGTTGTCTTCCTCATCCTTGAGCAACTGCCCGCTTTGCGCGTCCAGCTCCAGTTCGCGGACGCTGCCGGTTGCAGTCAGCAACTCGACCTCATAGCAATAACGGCCATGTTCAAGTTCCAGCTCTGCCTCCAGCAAGGTCGCCCCGGGATACACTCCCAGGGCTTGTTGCAGCAGTGCATCCAGAGGCTGGATCTGCCCTGTGCGGGCCAGTTCCAGCGCCTCATCCTGATCGAGATCACGACTGAGCGCTGGAGCACTGATCAGGCTGCACAGTAAAAGCAGACCAAGGCCACGGGAGAACATGCTCATCAATCGTCCTGATGGTCCTGCAGCACCGCGCCGGTGGTGGCATCCAGCTGGACATCCCACCGAACGCCCTGGCCATCACGCAACTCGACCTGATACTGGTAACGACCGTGCTCCTGTTCCAGCTCGGTTTCCTCGATCGTGGCGCCCGGATGTTTGGCCAGTGCGGCAGCATTGAGCTTTTCGAAGGATTGGATAGTGCCGGCGTCGCGCAGACGCAGCGCCTCATCCGGCCCCAAATCACGGGCCTGAACGGTCGCAGCGGCAAAAGCCAGGCCAGTCAGAGTCAGGATTGCAGTCAGCTTGTTCATGGGTTTTTACCTCGTTTGAGTGTGCAAGGACTTTGTGCTGCACACTCTAGCCACACTCGATTAACTCAAACTGAATGACCTGCTGCCTCGTCTAGGGGCGACATATTCATCCGGTGAAGAGCGCTTGGCCCAGCCCACGCAGGACCTATAATCGGCGGCTGTTTGCAGGAGACCCGCATGTCAGCCATTCACCGTAAATTCCCAGCTCTGACCTTCCGTGCCGGACAGCGTGCCATGCAACGTATCCGCAGCCAAGGTCTGCAGGCGGCCGATGTCAGCATCCTGCCAGGCGCAGCCGGCGGCCCCAAAGGCCTGGGGATTCAGGGGCTGGATCTGGCACTGTTCGGCTCCTGGCTACCCAGCGCACCACGACAGCGTACCCTGATCGGTGCCTCCATCGGCTCCTGGCGCTTCGCCAGCGCTTGCCTCCCCGACCCTGAGCAAGGGCTGCTGCGCCTAGGTGAACTGTATACCAGTCAACGCTTTGCCAAGGGTGTGAGCATGACCGAGGTCAGTCGCAGTTGTACCCAGCTGCTTGACGACCTGCTGCAGGGACAGGATGCCAGCGTGACCCAAAACCCGCTGTACCACCTGAATATTCTGGTGGTAAAGAGCCAGGGCCTGTTGCGGCATGACCAACGTGGCAAGCTGGGCCTTGGTCTGTCGGCGGTGATCGGTAATAACCTGCTGGCCCGCCAGCGCCTGGCAGGCCATTTCGAGCGGGTGGTACTGCATGATCCGAGACAGGCTCCACCGCTGGCACCACTGACCGACTTCACCTCGCACTACCACGAACTGGGCACTCACAACCTGCGCCAGGCGTTGCTGGCCTCGGGTTCCATCCCCATGGTAATGAACGCCATCCATGAGATTCCAGGCGTCAGTGCTGGCGTTTTCCGCGATGGTGGCCTGCTCGACTATCATCTGGACCTGCCCTATCGCACCGACGGCATCGTGCTCTATCCACACTTTACCGACCGCGTCATTCCCGGCTGGTTCGACAAGTCACTGCCGTGGCGCCGCGCCAATGCCGAACAGTTACAGGATGTACTGCTGATCTCACCCTCGCGCGAATATCTGGCGCATCTGTCCCATGGCAAGCTGCCTGATCGCAGTGACTTCAAGCGCTACCTGGGCAACGATCAGGGCCGTGAAGACTATTGGCGCCAGGCCATGGCCGAGAGCCGCCGTCTCGGTGACGAATTCCTCGAACTGGTCGGCAGCGGCGAGATTGCAGGACGACTGCAACCGCTCTGATGCTTAGAGAATATTTAATAACAGCCTGACACTACAGGTAGCTGTTCAGCAGGCTGTTAGACTAACTGCGCCACCAGGGAGGGGATATGCGGCTAGCGGTAGCGATCATTCACGGCATTGGCAATCAGCCGGATCAGCGCGATGACGAAGGTTTACATGCCTTTGCGGCCCCCTTGGTGGCCGCCCTGCGCAAGCGGTTGGGCGCCGATGCCAATGAGATTGCATTCCAGAGCCTTTACTGGGCCAGCGTGCTCGATCAGCGGGAAGAAGCCTACCTTCAGGCTCTGCATGACCAGCCAGTGCGCTGGCGCTGGCTACGCCGGATCGTCACCCTGTTCCTTGGCGATGCCAGCGGCTATCGCAAAACCTCTCAGGCCTACGACACCAGCTATGAAGAAGTGCATCAATGCGTGCGTCAGGGGCTGCATGAACTACGCGCCAAAGTAGCCCCGGACACACCACTGATTGTGCTTGCCCATTCACTAGGGGGGCACATTTTCTCCAACTTCGTGTGGGACCAGCAGAAGATCAATCAAAGCAGTTGTGCGCTGGACCCCTTTCTCGGACTGGAAACCTTCAGCGGATTTATCACCTTTGGCTGCAATATCCCGCTATTCACTTTCGCCTACGATCCCGTTGTACCTATCCGGTTTCCTGGCCACTGCCTGCCGGCCAGCCTGCAAATCCAGGCACGTTGGCTGAATGTCTATGCGCCTGCCGATATCCTTGCCTACCCGCTACGCCCACTGCAGAACTATGCGCAAGTGGTTACAGAGGACCGCTGCATGGCAGTCGGTCCCTGGTACAAACGCTTTACGCCTTTCAGCCATCTGGACTACTGGAACGATGCCAAATTTCACCGTTATGTGGCGCGCCATCTGCGTCAGCTGCTCACTGCTTGCCCTGAGCCAACCGACACTCGCAGCTCTGGATGAACAGGGGAAGAAAGAGGTCGACAGCCTGCTGGACTTTGTTGAACGCAGTGGCTGTACCTTCATCCGTAACGACAGCGAACATGCTTCGTCCGATGCACGCGCCCATTTGCAGAAAAAGCTCGACTACCTGCTGGATAAAGACCTGATCGACAGCCCAGAACAGTTCATCGAGCGTGGCGCCACGGAAAGCAGCTTCAGCGGCGAGCCCTATCGCGTACGTTGCCAAGGCAGCGAACAAATGTCTGCCGATTGGCTCAGCGCCGAGCTTAAGCGCTTACGCTCAGCAAGCCGCTAGCACGGCTCATTGCTGATAGAATGAGACTTTGCCCTGTTCTGGGCATCGGCTGATGAGCATTACACCGTGGAACTGTTTAAAGAATTCATGTTTGAGGCAGCCCATCAGCTGCCTCATGTCCCCGCCGGACACAAATGTGGACGCCTGCATGGTCATTCTTTCAAGGTGGCCATTCATATCGAAGGCGAAGTGGATCCCTACACTGGCTGGATTCGCGACTTCTCCGAAATCAAAGCCATCTTCAAGCCGATCTACGAGCGGCTCGACCATAACTATCTGAATGAAATTCCCGGCCTCGAGAACCCGACCAGCGAAGTGCTGGCCAAATGGATCTGGCAGGAACTCAAACCCCTGCTGCCTGAGCTTTCACGCATTCGTATACACGAAACCTGCACCAGTGGCTGTGAATACCGCGGCGACTAATCCCGCCGGATGCGCCAAATAGAAAAGGCCCCAGGTTTAACAGCCTGGGGCCTTTTTGTTTGCCTGCGTTAAGCGCTTCACGCTGTCAAAACA
>NZ_JACHLL010000011.1 GCF_014207935.1 Pseudomonas fluvialis
GCAGCACCGGTGATCATGTTCTTCACATAGTCAGCGTGACCCGGGCAGTCAACGTGCGCGTAGTGACGTACGGCAGAGTCGTACTCAACGTGCGCAGTGTTGATGGTGATACCACGAGCCTTCTCTTCCGGAGCGGAGTCGATCTTGTCGAAGTCGACCTTGGCGGAACCGAAAACTTCGGAGCACACGCGGGTCAGAGCTGCGGTCAGAGTGGTTTTACCGTGGTCAACGTGGCCAATGGTGCCAACGTTGACGTGCGGTTTGTTACGTTCAAATTTTTCCTTAGCCACGACAGTAAACCTCTTACTTAAAGGGCGGGATTAGCCTTGTTTTTTAACCAGCGCTTCGACGATGTTCGACGGCGCTTCGGCGTACTTGGAGAATTCCATGGAGTAGCTGGCGCGACCCTGAGACATGGAGCGAACGTCGGTTGCGTAACCGAACATCTCGCCCAGCGGAACTTCAGCACGAATGACCTTACCGGAAACCGTGTCTTCCATACCCTGGATCAGACCACGACGACGGTTCAGGTCACCCATCACGTCACCCATGTAGTCCTCGGGAGTTACCACTTCTACCTTCATGATCGGCTCAAGCACCTTGCCGCCGCCCTTCTGGGCCAGCTGCTTGGTTGCCATCGAGGCAGCGATCTTGAACGCCATCTCATTGGAGTCGACATCGTGGTAGGAACCATCGAATACGACAGCCTTCAGGCCGATGAGCGGATAGCCGGCAACAACGCCGTTCTTCATCTGCTCTTCGATACCCTTCTGGATTGCCGGGATGTATTCCTTCGGAACCACACCACCCACAACCTCGTTGACGAACACGAGACCTTCAGTGATGTTGCCCTTCTCATCCACATCAGGAGTCGAGAAGCGGATCCAGCAGTGACCGAACTGACCACGACCGCCGGACTGACGAACGAACTTACCTTCGATCTCGACATTGTCCTTGGAAATGGTTTCGCGGTAGGAAACCTGCGGCTTACCAATGTTGGCCTCAACGCCGAACTCGCGCTTCATGCGGTCAACAAGGATGTCGAGGTGCAGCTCACCCATACCGGAGATGATGGTCTGACCGGTTTCCTCGTCAGTCTTGACGCGGAACGACGGGTCTTCCTGGGCCAGCTTGCCCAGAGCAATACCCATCTTCTCCTGGTCAGCCTTGGTTTTCGGCTCAACAGCTACCGAAATAACCGGCTCCGGGAAGTCCATGCGCTCGAGGATGATCGGCTTGTCGCTGTCGCACAGGGTGTCACCAGTGGTGACGTCCTTCATGCCGATCAGCGCCGCGATATCGCCCGCGCGCACTTCTTTGATCTCGTCACGCTGGTTGGCATGCATCTGCACCATACGACCAACGCGCTCTTTCTTGCCCTTCACGGAGTTGATAACAGAGCTACCAGACTCCAGAACGCCCGAGTAGACACGAACGAAGGTCAGAGTACCCACGAACGGGTCAGTCGCGATCTTGAACGCCAGCGCCGAGAACGGGGCATTGTCGTCAGCCGGACGCTCGTCGTACTGAGCTTCAGTAATATCATCCTTAGGCGTATCAACCAGATCAGGATGGATACCCTTGATCGCAGGGATCTCGGTCGGAGCAGGCAGGAAGTCGATGACGGCATCGAGAACCAGAGGCACGCCCTTGTTCTTGAACGAAGAACCGCAGACAGCCGGAACGATTTCACAAGCAATGGTACGAGCACGCAGGCCAGCCTTGATCTCTTCGATCGACAGCTCACCCTCTTCCAGGTACTTGTTCATCAGCTCTTCGCTGGCCTCGGCTGCCGCCTCAACCATGTTGCTGCGCCACTCGTTGGCCAGGTCGACCAGCTCAGCCGGAATCTCTTCCTCGCGATAGCTGGTGCCCTTGTCGTCTTCATTCCAGTAGATGGCCTTCATTTTCATCAGGTCGACCTGACCTTCGAAGTCATCTTCAGCGCCGATGGCCAGCTGAACCGGAACCGGGGTGTGACCCAGACGGTTCTTGATCTGACCAACAACGCGCAGGAAGTCAGCACCAGCACGGTCCATCTTGTTCACGTAAACGATACGCGGAACACCGTACTTGTTGGCCTGACGCCATACGGTTTCGGACTGAGGCTCAACGCCGGAAGTACCGCAGAACACAACGACCGCACCGTCGAGTACGCGCAGGGAGCGCTCTACTTCGATGGTGAAGTCAACGTGACCGGGGGTATCGATAACGTTTACACGGTACTTGTCGTACTGACCGCGCGAACCTTCCCAGAAGGTAGTGATCGCAGCGGAGGTGATGGTAATACCACGCTCCTGCTCCTGCACCATCCAGTCGGTGGTAGCAGCGCCGTCGTGTACCTCACCCATCTTGTGGCTGAGACCTGTGTAGAACAGGATCCGCTCGGTCGTGGTGGTCTTGCCCGCGTCAACGTGGGCACAGATACCGATGTTCCGGTAGCGGTTAATTGCTGTAGTACGAGCCATAAAGCCCTCGCAAAAGTAGGTAAGCCGTAATTAGAAGCGGTAGTGCGAGAACGCTTTGTTGGCCTCAGCCATACGATGCACGTCTTCACGCTTCTTGACAGCAGCGCCCTTGCCTTCAGCAGCATCCAGCAGCTCGCCAGCGAGGCGAAGAGCCATGGACTTCTCGCCACGCTTGCGGGCGAAATCCACCAGCCAACGCATGGCCAGAGCATTACGACGGGACGGGCGAACTTCGACCGGAACCTGGTAGGTAGCACCGCCTACACGGCGGGACTTAACTTCGACCAGCGGAGCGATGGCGTCGAGAGCTTTCTCGAAGATCTCCAGGGGATCGCTGTTCTTGCGCGCTTTAACTGCGTCCAGAGCACCGTATACGATGCGCTCAGCCACAGCTTTCTTGCCGCTTTCCATCACGTGGTTCATGAATTTGGCGAGGATCAGGCTTCCGTATTTCGGATCGTCCAGAATCTCACGCTTTGCTGCTACACGACGTCTTGGCATTGATAAGCCCTCAAACGGTCTTCAGGTTAGCCCGGGACTATGACAACTGGCCACGCCCGACCTTACTCTTATCGACTCAATAAATAAGATTGGCGCCGAATCACTTCGGACGCTTGGTACCGTACTTCGAACGACCCTGCTTACGGTCTTTAACGCCGGTGGTATCCAGCGAACCGCGAACAGTGTGGTAACGCACACCCGGAAGGTCTTTTACACGACCGCCACGGATCAGCACGACGCTGTGTTCCTGCAGGTTGTGACCCTCACCACCGATGTAGGAGGTGACTTCAAAACCATTGGTCAGGCGTACGCGGCAGACTTTACGCAGTGCCGAGTTCGGTTTTTTCGGCGTAGTGGTGTACACACGGGTGCACACGCCACGACGCTGCGGGCAGTTCTGCAGCGCAGGAACGTCGGATTTCTCGACGATACGCTTGCGCGGCTGGCGTACCAGCTGGTTGATAGTTGCCATCTATAGCTCCACTGTTGTCTTTCGACATAAACAAAATGGCAGGGCAAAACCCTGCCAAATTTCGGGGTACAAGAGTCTAAAGACCTTGCAAATCCCCGTCAAGGCAAAGCCCCGGGAACCGGGGCTTTGCTATTTCTTAGCTGGCGCTGGAGTTCAGCGCCTCGGTCAGTGCGGCTTCCACCTCACTGGCGCTGACGCGCACCGGCTTATCGGCTTCACGCTTGCGCTTGCGCTCGCTGTGATAGGCCAGACCAGTACCAGCCGGAATCAGACGACCCACAACGACGTTTTCCTTCAGGCCGCGCAGGTAGTCGCGCTTGCCGGTAACCGCCGCTTCGGTGAGAACGCGGGTGGTTTCCTGGAAGGAAGCTGCCGAGATGAACGACTCGGTCGACAGCGAGGCCTTGGTGATACCCAGCAGCACGCGGTCGAACTTGGAGATGAACTTGTCATCAGCCGCCAGACGCTCGTTCTCGCCGAGCACATGGGTCAGCTCCATCTGGTCACCCTTGATGAAGCTGGAGTCGCCTGATTCGGTGATCTCAACCTTGCGCAGCATCTGACGCAGAATGGTCTCGATGTGCTTGTCGTTGATCTTCACGCCCTGCAGACGGTAAACGTCCTGGATCTCGTTGACGATGTACTTGGCCAGCGCGCTGACGCCCAGCAGACGCAGGATGTCGTGCGGATCGCTTGGGCCGTCGGAGATCACTTCGCCGCGGTTCACTTGTTCGCCTTCAAAGACGTTCAGGTGACGCCACTTCGGAATCAGCTCTTCGTACGGATCGCTGCCATCGGTCGGAGTGATGACCAGACGGCGCTTGCCCTTGGTCTCCTTACCGAACGAAATGGTGCCGCTGATTTCCGCCAGAATCGAAGCTTCCTTCGGACGACGGGCTTCGAACAGGTCGGCAACGCGCGGCAGACCACCGGTGATGTCGCGGGTCTTCGAGGTTTCCTGCGGAATACGGGCAACCACATCGCCCACGCCCACTTTGGCACCATCGGTCAGGTTGACCAGGGCGTTGGCCGGCAGGAAGTACTGGGCAGGTACGTCAGTACCCGGCAGCAGCAGTTCCTTGCCACTGGCATCGACCAGCTTCACGGCCGGACGGATGTCCTTGCCGGCAGCCGGACGGTCCTTGGCATCGAGTACTTCGATGTTGGTCAGGCCGGTCAGCTCATCAGTCTGACGCTTGATGGTGATGCCCTCTTCCATGCCCACGAAGGTCACGGTACCGGTCATCTCGGTGATGATCGGGTGAGTGTGCGGATCCCACTTGGCGACGATGGCGCCAGCGTCGACCTTGTCGCCTTCCTTCACGGAAATAACAGCACCGTACGGCAGCTTGTAGCGCTCGCGCTCGCGACCGAAATCGTCAGCCACGGCCAGCTCACCGGAACGCGAAACCGCGACCAGGTTGCCATCGGCACGCTCGACATGCTTCAGGTTGTGCAGACGGATCACACCACCATTCTTCACCTGGACGCTATCGGCAGCCGAGGTCCGGCTGGCAGCACCACCGATGTGGAACGTACGCATGGTCAGCTGGGTACCCGGCTCACCGATGGACTGGGCGGCGATAACACCGACCGCTTCACCGATGTTCACGCGATGCCCGCGAGCCAGGTCGCGACCGTAGCACTTGGAGCAGATGCCGTAGCGGGTTTCACAGCTGATCGGCGAGCGCACGATGACTTCGTCGATGCTGGCACGCTCGATGAACTCGACCCACTGCTCGTCGACCAGGGTGCCGGCAGGCACGATGACTTCGTCAGTGCCCGGCTTAAACACGTCCTTAGCAATGACACGACCCAGTACGCGCTCACCGAGCGGCTCAACCACGTCGCCGCCTTCGATGTGCGGAGTCATCAGCAGACCGTGTTCGGTACCGCAGTCGATCTCGGTCACCACCAGGTCCTGAGCCACGTCGACCAGGCGACGGGTCAGGTAACCGGAGTTAGCGGTCTTCAGTGCGGTATCCGCCAGACCCTTACGAGCACCGTGGGTAGAGATGAAGTACTGCAGTACGTTCAGACCTTCACGGAAGTTCGCGGTGATCGGCGTCTCGATGATGGAGCCGTCCGGCTTGGCCATCAGGCCACGCATACCGGCCAGCTGACGGATCTGGGCGGCGCTACCACGAGCACCGGAGTCCGCCATCATGTACATGGAGTTGAAGGACTCCTGATCAACGGTCTTGCCTTCGCGGTCGACCACCTTCTCTTTCGAGAGGTTGGACATCATCGCCTTAGAGACTTCGTCGTTGGCCTTCGACCACAGGTCGATCACCTTGTTGTACTTCTCGCCCTGGGTCACCAGGCCGGAGGCGTACTGGGTTTCGATCTCTTTCACTTCGGCGGTGGCCGCATCAATGATGCGCGCTTTCTCGTCCGGAATGACGAAGTCGTTCACGCCGATCGACACACCGGAGATGGTCGAGTAGGCGAAACCGGTGTACATCAGTTGGTCAGCGAAGATCACGGTGTCTTTCAGGCCGACAGTGCGGTAGCACTGGTTGATCAGCTTGGAGATCGCCTTCTTCTTCATCGACTGGTTGACCACGTCGAAGGGCAGGCCCGCCGGCACGATCTGGAACAGCAGGGCGCGGCCGACGGTGGTATCGACGATGCGGGTACGGCGGGTAACCGAACCGTCTTTTTCGTTGACCACTTCGTTGACACGAACCTTGACCCGGGCGTGCAGCGCGGCTTCGCCAGCGCGGAACACACGGTCAACTTCCTGCAGGTCGGCAAATACGCGACCTTCGCCCTTGGCATTGATGGCTTCACGGGTCATGTAGTACAGACCCAGCACCACGTCCTGCGACGGCACGATGATCGGCTCGCCGTTGGCAGGCGAGAGGATGTTGTTGGTCGACATCATCAGCGCGCGCGCTTCCAGCTGAGCCTCGAGGGTCAGCGGAACGTGCACAGCCATCTGGTCACCGTCGAAGTCGGCGTTGTACGCGGCGCAGACCAGCGGGTGCAGCTGAATGGCTTTACCTTCGATCAGCACCGGCTCGAACGCCTGGATGCCCAGACGGTGCAGGGTCGGTGCGCGGTTCAGCAGTACGGGGTGTTCGCGAATGACTTCGGCGAGAACGTCCCAAACCTCGGGCAGCTCGCGCTCAACCATCTTCTTGGCCGCCTTGATGGTGGTGGCCATGCCGCGGGTTTCCAGCTTGCCGAAGATGAACGGCTTGAACAGCTCGAGGGCCATCTTCTTGGGCAGACCGCACTGGTGCAGACGCAGGGTCGGGCCTACGGTAATAACCGAACGACCGGAGTAGTCCACACGCTTACCGAGCAGGTTCTGACGGAAACGGCCTTGCTTACCCTTGATCATGTCGGCCAGGGACTTCAGCGGACGCTTGTTCGAGCCAGTGATGGCGCGACCACGACGGCCGTTGTCCAGCAGGGCGTCAACCGCTTCCTGCAGCATGCGCTTTTCGTTGCGCACGATAATGTCCGGAGCGGACAGATCCAACAGGCGCTTCAAACGGTTGTTACGGTTAATCACGCGGCGATACAGATCGTTCAGATCGGAAGTCGCGAAGCGGCCGCCATCCAGCGGAACCAGCGGACGCAGGTCCGGCGGCAGCACCGGCAGAACGGTTAGAACCATCCACTCAGGACGGTTGCCGGAGCCCTGGAACGCTTCCATCAGCTTCAGGCGCTTGGACAGCTTCTTGATCTTGGTTTCCGAGTTGGTTTGCGGAATCTCTTCGCGCAGGCGACCAATCTCGTGTTCCAGATCGATAGCACCCAGCAGCTCGTAAACAGCTTCGGCGCCCATACGCGCATCGAAGTCGTCACCGAACTCTTCCAGGGCTTCGAAGTACTGCTCGTCGTTCAGCAGCTGGCTCTTTTCAAGGGTGGTCATGCCCGGATCGATCACCACGTAGCTCTCGAAATAGAGCACGCGCTCGATGTCGCGCAGGGTCATGTCCAGCAGCAGGCCGATACGGGACGGCAGCGACTTCAGGAACCAGATGTGGGCAACCGGTGAAGCCAGCTCGATGTGGCCCATGCGCTCACGACGCACTTTGGCCAGGGCGACTTCAACGCCGCACTTCTCGCAGATCACGCCGCGGTGCTTGAGGCGCTTGTACTTA
Organism: Pseudomonas fluvialis; assembly: GCF_014207935.1. Classification (GTDB taxonomy): domain Bacteria; phylum Pseudomonadota; class Gammaproteobacteria; order Pseudomonadales; family Pseudomonadaceae; genus Aquipseudomonas; species Aquipseudomonas fluvialis_A. The sequence continues at coordinate 7,560 of NZ_JACHLL010000011.1, forward strand.
CCGCACAGGCACTCATAGTCCTTCACCGGGCCAAAGATCTTGGCGCAGAACAGACCATCACGCTCAGGCTTGAAGGTACGGTAGTTGATGGTTTCCGGTTTTTTTACTTCACCGAAGGACCAGGAACGGATCATCTCGGGCGAGGCCAGACCAATACGAATGGCATCGAACTCTTCGATTTGACCCTGGTTTTTCAGCAGATTCAGCAAGTCTTTCAAGGCCTTTCCTCCTCACGGACCCGCTGCGACCGGCCTTGGCCGGGCGCAGCGTGGGGCGTCACGTGTTATTCGGTTTCCAGTTCGATATCGATGCCGAGCGAACGGATTTCTTTGATCAGCACGTTGAAGGATTCCGGCATGCCGGCTTCCATACGGTGATCGCCGTCCACGATGTTCTTGTACATCTTGGTACGGCCGTTCACGTCGTCCGACTTCACGGTCAGCATTTCCTGCAGGGTGTAGGCAGCGCCATAGGCTTCCAGTGCCCAGACCTCCATCTCCCCGAAACGCTGGCCACCGAACTGCGCCTTACCACCCAGCGGCTGCTGGGTAACCAGGCTGTAAGAGCCGGTGGAACGTGCGTGCATCTTGTCATCGACCAGGTGGTTCAGCTTCAGCATGTACATGTAGCCGACCGTGGTACGACGCTCGAAAGCGTTGCCGGTACGGCCATCGAACAGCTGCATCTGACCGCTTTCTGGCATGTCTGCCAGTTTAAGCATGGCCTTGATCTCGGTTTCCTTGGCACCGTCGAACACCGGAGTGGCCATCGGCACACCCTTGCGAAGGTTGTTCGCCAGCTCCAGCACTTCCTTGTCAGAGAGCGAATCGATGCTCTCGGCACGGCCACCGATCTCGTTGTAGATCTCGTTGAGGAACTTGCGCAGCTCGGCCAGCTTGCGCTGCTCCTCGAGCATGCGATTGATCTTCTCACCCAAGCCCTTGGCTGCAAGGCCCAGGTGGGTTTCGAGGATCTGACCGACGTTCATACGCGACGGTACGCCCAGCGGGTTCAGCACGATGTCGACCGGGGTACCGGCTTCGTCGTACGGCATGTCTTCGACCGGCATGATCACCGAGACCACACCCTTGTTACCGTGACGACCGGCCATCTTGTCGCCCGGCTGGATGCGGCGTTTGATCGCCAGGTAAACCTTGACGATCTTCAGCACACCCGGAGCCAGGTCATCGCCCTGCTGCAGCTTGCGCTTCTTGTCTTCGAACTTGTCGTCGAGCAACTGACGGCGATCGGAGATATAGGCCTGAGCCTTCTCCAGCTGCTCGTTCAGCGCGTCTTCGGCCATGCGCAGCTTGAACCACTGGCTGTGCTCCAGACCGTCGAGGTACTCATCGGTGATCACGGCACCTTTCTTCAGGCCAGCACCGCCCTCAGCCTTGGCGCCCACCAGAGCGAAACGCAGACGCTCGAAGGTTGCACCTTCGACGATGCGGAACTCTTCATTGAGGTCCTTGCGGATCTCGTCGAGCTGCATTTTCTCGATGGACAGGGCGCGGGAATCGCGCTCAACGCCATCACGAGTGAAGACCTGCACGTCGATGACAGTACCCTTGGTGCCAGTCGGCACGCGCAGGGAGGTGTCCTTCACATCAGACGCCTTCTCACCGAAGATCGCACGCAGCAGCTTCTCTTCCGGCGTCAGCTGAGTCTCGCCTTTCGGGGTGACCTTACCGACCAGGATATCGCCGGCCATGACTTCGGCACCGACGTAAACGATACCGGCTTCGTCCAGCTTGTTCAGCGCAGCCTCACCCACGTTCGGGATGTCCGCGGTGATTTCTTCTGGGCCAAGCTTGGTGTCACGGGCCACACAGGTCAGTTCCTGAATGTGGATCGTGGTGAAACGGTCTTCCTGAACCACGCGCTCCGACAGACAGATGGAGTCTTCGAAGTTGAAGCCGTTCCACGGCATGAACGCGACGCGCATGTTCTGGCCCAGCGCCAGTTCACCCATGTCGGTGGACGGACCGTCGGCCATGATGTCGCCACGCGCAACCACATCACCTTTCTGCACCAGCGGACGCTGGTTGATGCAGGTGTTCTGGTTGGAACGGGTGTATTTGGTCAGGTTGTAGATGTCGACACCGGCTTCACCGGTTTCGACTTCGTCGTTGGCAACGCGAACCACGATACGGCTGGCATCGACCGAGTCGATCACACCACCGCGGCGAGCCACCACGCAAACACCGGAGTCACGGGCAACGTTGCGTTCCATGCCGGTACCTACCAGCGGCTTGTCGGCGCGCAGAGTCGGTACAGCCTGACGCTGCATGTTGGAACCCATGAGTGCACGGTTGGCGTCGTCGTGCTCGAGGAACGGAATCAACGAGGCCGCAACAGAAACAACCTGCTTCGGCGACACGTCCATCAGGGTGACGTCTTCCGGCGCCTTGACGGTGAATTCGTTCAGGTGACGAACAGCTACCAGTTCATCGACCAGCATGCCCTTGTCGTTCATGGTCGCCGAAGCCTGGGCGATCACGTGATCGGCTTCTTCGATTGCGGACAGGAACACGATCTCGTCGGTGACCAGACCAGCCTTGACCACACGGTACGGGCTTTCCAGGAAGCCGTACTGGTTGGTGCGGGCATAGGTCGCCAGGGAGTTGATCAGACCGATGTTCGGACCTTCAGGGGTCTCGATCGGGCACACGCGGCCGTAGTGGGTCGGGTGTACGTCGCGGACTTCGAAGCCGGCGCGCTCACGGGTCAGACCACCTGGGCCGAGTGCGGAAACACGGCGCTTGTGGGTGATCTCGGAGAGCGGGTTGTTCTGGTCCATGAACTGCGACAGCTGGCTGGAACCGAAGAACTCCTTGATCGCGGCAGCCACCGGCTTGGCGTTGATCAGGTCCTGCGGCATCAGGCCTTCGCTTTCGGCCATCGACAGACGTTCCTTGACCGCGCGCTCAACGCGCACCAAGCCAACACGGAACTGGTTTTCGGCCATCTCACCGACGCAACGCACGCGACGGTTACCCAGGTGGTCGATGTCGTCGACGATGCCCTTGCCGTTACGGATGTCGACCAGGGTCTTCAGCACGGCAACGATATCGTCTTTGTTCAGTACGCCCGAACCTTCGATCTCGGTACGGCCGATACGACGGTTGAACTTCATGCGGCCAACAGCGGACAGATCGTAACGCTCGGCGCTGAAGAACAGGTTGTTGAACAGCGTCTCAGCAGCTTCCTTGGTTGGCGGCTCACCAGGACGCATCATGCGATAGATTTCGACCAGCGCTTCCAGTTGGTTGCTGGTGGAGTCGATCTTCAGGGTGTCGGAAATGAACGGACCACAGTCGATGTCGTTGGTGTAGAGAGTCTCTACACGTACAACTTGTGCTTTGGCCAGCTTGGCCAGCAGGTCAGCGGTCAGTTCTGTGTTGCACTCAACCAGAATCTCGCCGGTGGCCGGGTGAATGATGGCCTTGGCGGTGGTGCGGCCCAGCATGTACTCGACGCTGACGTCGAGCTGCTTGATGCCGGACTTCTCCAGCTGGTTGATATGACGGGCAGTGATACGACGCCCCTGCTCAACGATGACCTTGCCCTTCTCATCCTTGATGTCGAAGGCGGCAATTTCACCACGCAGACGCTGCGGAACCAGCTCCAGGCTGATGCCCTCACCGTTCAGGTGGAATACGTTGGTCGCATAGAAGCTATCCAGCACTTCTTCAGTGCTGTAGCCCAGTGCGCGCAGCAGGACAGACGCCGGCAGTTTGCGACGACGGTCGATACGAACGAACACGCAGTCCTTCGGATCGAACTCGAAGTCCAGCCAGGAGCCACGGTAAGGAATGATGCGTGCGGAGTACAGCAGCTTGCCGGAGCTGTGGGTCTTGCCACGGTCATGGTCGAAGAACACACCCGGGGAGCGGTGCAACTGGGAAACAATCACACGCTCGGTACCGTTGATGATGAAGGTACCGTTTTCTGTCATGAGCGGAATTTCGCCCATGTACACTTCTTGCTCTTTGATGTCCTTGATCGCCTTGTTCGACGACTCGCGATCGAAAATGATCAGACGGACTTTCACGCGCAGCGGCACGGCGAAGGTCACGCCACGCAACACACACTCTTTGACATCAAAAGCCGGCTCACCCAGGCGATAACCGACGTACTCGAGAGCGGCATTGCCGGAGTAGCTGATGATCGGGAAAACCGATTTGAAGGCCGCATGCAGGCCCACGTCACGAAGCGAATCCTTGCTGGCACCCGCCTGCAGGAATTCGCGATAGGAGTCCAGCTGGATGGCCAGGAGGTAAGGCACATCCATGACGTCCGGCAACTTGCTAAAGTCCTTGCGGATACGTTTTTTCTCAGTATATGAGTAAGCCATCAGCGTTCCCCAGCTTGGTCACCTGCTTATTTGGCCCCTCCGGAGGGAGTGGCCAGAAAATCGTGCAAACCCCTTGGTTTGCGCCACCTCGTCGGGTGGATTCCCGTCCAGACCACTGCCTTAGCAACAGCGGCCTAGAACGGAAAAAGGCCGGTGGCAATTGCCACCAGCCATCAGCCTGTCGCTTAACGCTTAGGCTGTAGACGCAAAGTCGTCGCTTACTTGAGCTCGACTTTGGCGCCAGCTTCTTCCAGCTTCTTCTTGGCGTCTTCTGCAGCTTCTTTGGTGAGGCCTTCGGCGATAACCTGAGGAGCGGTGTCAACCTTCTCCTTGGCTTCCTTCAGACCCAGACCGGTCAGTTCACGAACAGCCTTGATCACGTTCACTTTCTTGTCGCCAGCTTCAGCCAGGACAACGTTGAACTCGGTTTGTTCTTCAACAACAGCGGCAGCAGCAGCCGGGCCAGCTGCAACAGCAGCGGCGGCAGTCACGCCGAACTTCTCTTCCATCGCCTTGATCAGTTCAACGATCTGCATGACGGACATTTCGGATACGGCGTTGATGATGTCTTCGTTGGTCAGAGCCATGACTCTAATTCCTGTATTGGGGTGACAGCCTTCGCGGCCATCAAATTAAACAAATAACGTTGAAAGGGACGAGATGCCTGAATTAGGCAGCAGCGCCTTCTTTCTGGTCGCGAATAGCCGCCAGAGTACGAGCCAGCTTGCTGGTAGCGCCTTGAATAACGCTCATCAGCTGTGCAACGGCTTCGTTGTAGGTCGGCAGAGTTGCCAGTACGTCGATCTGATTAGCTGCGAGGTATTGACCCTCGAACGCAGCTGCCTTGATCTCGAACTTGTCCTGACCCTTGGCGAACTCCTTGAAGATACGAGCGGCAGCGCCCGGATGTTCGTTGGAGAAAGCGATCAGGGTCGGGCCTTTGAACACGTCGTTGAGGACTTCAAACTGAGTGCCTTCAACAGCGCGCTTGAGCAGGGTGTTACGCACGACTTTCACGTACACACCAGCTTCGCGGGCCTCTTTACGGAGTCCGGTCATTGCGCCGACAGTCACGCCACGGGCATCAGCCACGACAGCGGACAGACCGGCTTTGGCAGCCTCGTTGACTTCAGCGACGATGGCCTTCTTGTCTTCGAGTTTAATTGCCACGGGTTTACTCCTGGATGTTACCGTATCGTCAAGCCGAGGCTTGACGGCGTTTTGGTGTCTGATTCGGTAAACGAATCGGGAGCACCATCTGCGTAGGCTGTAGGTTTAAGGCTTGCGCCGCCTACGGTCTTGGATAGCCCCCGCCAGGCAGGGACCCCAATAATTGAGGCGAAGGCTAGCCTTCGCCTCGTATCACTTAGGCTTCCAGAGAAGCCTGATCGATCTGCAGACCTGGGCCCATGGTGGTGCTCAGGGTTACGCGCTTGACGTAAACACCCTTGGCAGCCGATGGCTTCAGGCGCTTCAGATCGGACAGCAGAGCTTCAACGTTCTGCTTCAGCTTGGCGGGCTCGAAATCAACCTTGCCCACGGAAGCGTGAATGATGCCGTTCTTGTCGGTACGGAAACGTACCTGACCAGCTTTGGCATTCTTCACAGCAGTCGCGACGTCCGGAGTTACGGTGCCGACCTTCGGGTTCGGCATCAGGCCGCGCGGGCCCAGAACCTGACCCAACTGACCGACTACGCGCATGGCGTCCGGAGAGGCGATTACGACGTCATAGTTCAGATCGCCGCCTTTCATTTCGGCAGCTAGATCGTCCATACCGACTTTGTCAGCACCAGCGGCCAGAGCAGCTTCTACGCCCGGGCCCTGAGTGAACACAGCAACGCGAACGTCTTTACCAGTACCATTCGGCAGCACGGTAGCGCCACGGACGACCTGGTCGGATTTACGCGGATCGACGCCGAGGTTGATCGAAATGTCGACGGACTCTTTGAACTTGATGGTCGACAGTTCGGCCAGCAGTTTGGCGGCATCTTCGAAGCCGTATTGCTTGCCAGCTTCGATTTTTTCGGCGATCGCCTTCTGGCGCTTGGTCAGCTTAGCCATTACACACCCTCCACGTTCAGGCCCATGCTACGAGCAGAACCGGCGATGGTACGCACGGCTGCATCCAGGTCAGCGGCAGTCAGATCAGCCTGCTTGGCCTTGGCGATCTCTTCCAGCTGAGCACGGGTAACAGTGCCGACTTTCTGGGTGTTCGGGCGAGCCGAACCACTGCTGATACCGGCTGCTTTTTTCAGCAGTACCGAAGCAGGGGTGCTCTTGGTTTCGAAAGTGAAGCTACGGTCGCTGTATACAGTGATGATCACTGGAGTCGGCAGACCAGGTTCCATGCCCTGAGTCTTGGCGTTGAACGCCTTGCAGAATTCCATGATATTCACACCGTGCTGACCCAGAGCCGGGCCAACGGGCGGCGACGGGTTGGCCTGACCGGCCTTCACTTGCAGCTTGATATAAGCCTGAATCTTCTTAGCCATTTAAAACTCCAGTATCGGGTTCGAACGCCCGTAGGCTCCCCGCTTGCTAGCATTTACCCCAGTGACGACAAAACCCCGCAACCACTGGCTGCGGGGTAATGGGGCCTTTCGTTCGATCAGACCTTTTCGACCTGACTGAATTCCAACTCCACCGGGGTGGAGCGACCGAAAATGAGCACAGCCACTTGGATGCGGCTCTTTTCGTAGTTAACTTCTTCAACCACACCATTGAAATCAGCGAACGGACCATCCACTACGCGGACAGTTTCACCCGGCTCAAACAGCGTTTTCGGCTTCGGCTTGTCACCGCTATCGGCAACACGACGCAGGATGGCCTCAGCTTCTTTCTCGGTGATTGGCGCCGGCTTGTCGGCAGTACCACCAATGAAGCCCATCACACGAGGAGTGTCCTTGATGAGGTGCCATGTGCCCTCATTCATCTCCATCTGAACCAGGACGTAACCAGGAAAGAACTTACGCTCACTCTTGCGCTTCTGGCCGTTACGCATTTCCACCACTTCTTCGGTGGGAACCAGAATTTCGCCGAACTGGTCTTCCATACCAGCCAGCTTGACGCGCTCAACCAAGGAGCGCATCACATGCTTCTCGTAGCCCGAGTAAGCATGCACAACATACCAACGCTTAGCCACGGGACACCCTTACTCTACGATCATAGAAACAAGCCACCCCAGGAGGGAGTCGAGCCCCCACAGAAGGAGCGACATCACCAGAACAACAGCCACTACAACCAGAGTGGTCTGTGTGGTTTCCTGACGAGTAGGCCACACGACTTTGCGGATTTCTGTCCGCGCTTCTTTCGCTAATTGCAAGAAAGCAGCGCCCTTAACCGTCTGCAGAGCAACAAAGCCCGCAACAGCTGCAAGGACAACCAGAGCAAGTACGCGATACAGAATCGGCGATGCGGAGAAATATTGATTACCCGCAACACCAGCAGCCACCAAAGCAGCAACAACCACCCACTTCAGCGCATCGAAGCGACCATCTTTGGCTTCAGCCTTGGCACTCATCTGCATTAAATCCTGTACAAGAAACGCCAGATCCACAAAGTGAAATCTGGCAGGCCAGGAGGGAATCGAACCCCCAACCTGCGGTTTTGGAGACCGCCGCTCTGCCAATTGAGCTACTGGCCTGTAACGAAGTCAGGCCGACCATTATGCCGGCCTGACAGGACAAGATCAACCGATTATTACTCGATGACCTTGGCAACCACGCCAGCACCAACGGTACGGCCGCCTTCGCGAATCGCGAAGCGCAGACCATCTTCCATGGCGATCGGCTTG
>NZ_JACHLL010000012.1:2037-5143 GCF_014207935.1 Pseudomonas fluvialis
AGATGTTGAATTCTGGTCTTTGCGCCAGAACTGTTCTTTAAAAATTTGGGTATGTGATAGAAGTGGCTAATTAATTACTTTCACTGGTAATTAGTTAAGCTGAGGTAAAATTTGCGAGTTCAAGCGCAAGTTTTCGGCGAATGTCGTCTTCACGTTTGAGACAATAACCAGATTGCTTGGGGTTATATGGTCAAGTGAAGAAGCGCATACGGTGGATGCCTTGGCAGTCAGAGGCGATGAAAGACGTGGTAGCCTGCGATAAGCTTCGGGGAGTCGGCAAACAGACTTTGATCCGGAGATCTCTGAATGGGGGAACCCACCCAGCATAAGCTGGGTATCATGCACTGAATACATAGGTGTATGAGGCGAACCAGGGGAACTGAAACATCTAAGTACCCTGAGGAAAAGAAATCAACCGAGATTCCCTTAGTAGTGGCGAGCGAACGGGGATTAGCCCTTAAGCTTCTTTGATTTTAGCGGAACGCTCTGGAAAGTGCGGCCATAGTGGGTGATAGCCCTGTACGCGAAAAGGTCTTAGAAGTGAAATCGAGTAGGACGGAGCACGAGAAACTTTGTCTGAATATGGGGGGACCATCCTCCAAGGCTAAATACTACTGACTGACCGATAGTGAACCAGTACCGTGAGGGAAAGGCGAAAAGAACCCCGGAGAGGGGAGTGAAATAGAACCTGAAACCGTATGCGTACAAGCAGTGGGAGCCCACTTTGTTGGGTGACTGCGTACCTTTTGTATAATGGGTCAGCGACTTATATTCAGTGGCGAGCTTAACCGAATAGGGGAGGCGTAGCGAAAGCGAGTCTTAATAGGGCGTTTAGTCGCTGGGTATAGACCCGAAACCGGGCGATCTATCCATGGGCAGGTTGAAGGTTAGGTAACACTGACTGGAGGACCGAACCGACTCCCGTTGAAAAGGTAGCGGATGACTTGTGGATCGGAGTGAAAGGCTAATCAAGCTCGGAGATAGCTGGTTCTCCTCGAAAGCTATTTAGGTAGCGCCTCACGTATCACTCCAGGGGGTAGAGCACTGTTTCGGCTAGGGGGTCATCCCGACTTACCAAACCGATGCAAACTCCGAATACCTGGAAGTGCCGAGCGTGGGAGACACACGGCGGGTGCTAACGTCCGTCGTGAAAAGGGAAACAACCCAGACCGTCAGCTAAGGTCCCAAAGTTGTGGTTAAGTGGTAAACGATGTGGGAAGGCTTAGACAGCTAGGAGGTTGGCTTAGAAGCAGCCACCCTTTAAAGAAAGCGTAATAGCTCACTAGTCGAGTCGGCCTGCGCGGAAGATGTAACGGGGCTCAAACCACACACCGAAGCTACGGGTGTCACGTAAGTGACGCGGTAGAGGAGCGTTCTGTAAGCCTGTGAAGGTCAATTGAGAAGTTGGCTGGAGGTATCAGAAGTGCGAATGCTGACATGAGTAACGACAATGCGAGTGAAAAACTCGCACGCCGAAAGACCAAGGGTTCCTGCGCAACGTTAATCGACGCAGGGTGAGTCGACCCCTAAGGCGAGGCTGAAAAGCGTAGTCGATGGGAAACGGGTTAATATTCCCGTACTTCTAATTACTGCGATGGGGGGACGGAGAAGGCTAGGCCAGCTTGGCGTTGGTTGTCCAAGTTTAAGGTTGTAGGCTGAATTCTTAGGCAAATCCGGGAATTCTAGGCCGAGAGCTGATGACGAGTTATCTTTTAGATGACGAAGTGGTTGATGCCATGCTTCCAGGAAAAGCCTCTAAGCTTCAGGTAATTAGGAATCGTACCCCAAACCGACACAGGTGGTCGGGTAGAGAATACCAAGGCGCTTGAGAGAACTCGGGTGAAGGAACTAGGCAAAATGGCACCGTAACTTCGGGAGAAGGTGCGCCGGTGAGGGTGAAGTATTTACTACGTAAGCCCATGCCGGTCGAAGATACCAGGCCGCTGCGACTGTTTATTAAAAACACAGCACTCTGCAAACACGAAAGTGGACGTATAGGGTGTGACGCCTGCCCGGTGCCGGAAGGTTAATTGATGGGGTTAGCGAAAGCGAAGCTCTTGATCGAAGCCCCGGTAAACGGCGGCCGTAACTATAACGGTCCTAAGGTAGCGAAATTCCTTGTCGGGTAAGTTCCGACCTGCACGAATGGCGTAACGATGGCGGCGCTGTCTCCACCCGAGACTCAGTGAAATTGAAATCGCTGTGAAGATGCAGTGTATCCGCGGCTAGACGGAAAGACCCCGTGAACCTTTACTGTAGCTTTGCACTGGACTTTGAGCCTGCTTGTGTAGGATAGGTGGGAGGCTTTGAAGCGTGGACGCCAGTCTGCGTGGAGCCAACCTTGAAATACCACCCTGGCATGCTTGAGGTTCTAACTCTGGTCCGTTATCCGGATCGAGGACAGTGTATGGTGGGCAGTTTGACTGGGGCGGTCTCCTCCCAAAGAGTAACGGAGGAGTACGAAGGTGCGCTCAGACCGGTCGGAAATCGGTCGTAGAGTATAAAGGCAAAAGCGCGCTTGACTGCGAGACAGACACGTCGAGCAGGTACGAAAGTAGGTCTTAGTGATCCGGTGGTTCTGTATGGAAGGGCCATCGCTCAACGGATAAAAGGTACTCCGGGGATAACAGGCTGATACCGCCCAAGAGTTCATATCGACGGCGGTGTTTGGCACCTCGATGTCGGCTCATCACATCCTGGGGCTGAAGCCGGTCCCAAGGGTATGGCTGTTCGCCATTTAAAGTGGTACGCGAGCTGGGTTTAGAACGTCGTGAGACAGTTCGGTCCCTATCTGCCGTGGACGTTTGAGATTTGAGAGGGGCTGACCTTAGTACGAGAGGACCGGGTTGGACGAACCTCTGGTGTTCCGGTTGTCACGCCAGTGGCATTGCCGGGTAGCTATGTTCGGAAAAGATAACCGCTGAAAGCATCTAAGCGGGAAACTTGCCTCAAGATGAGATCTCACTGGAGCCTTGAGCTCCCTAAAGGGCCGTCGAAGACTACGACGTTGATAGGTTGGGTGTGTAAGCGCTGTGAGGCGTTGAGCTAACCAATACTAATTGCCCGTGAGGCTTGACCATATAACACCCAAACAATTTGCGTGTTA
>NZ_JACHLL010000013.1 GCF_014207935.1 Pseudomonas fluvialis
GCAGCACCGGTGATCATGTTCTTCACATAGTCAGCGTGACCCGGGCAGTCAACGTGCGCGTAGTGACGTACGGCAGAGTCGTACTCAACGTGCGCGGTGTTGATGGTGATACCACGAGCCTTCTCTTCCGGAGCGGAGTCGATCTTGTCGAAGTCGACCTTGGCGGAACCGAATACTTCGGAACAGACACGGGTCAGAGCAGCGGTCAGAGTGGTTTTACCGTGGTCAACGTGACCGATAGTGCCGACGTTGACGTGGGGTTTATTACGTTCAAATTTTTCTTTAGCCATCGACACTATCTCCCTTCTGAGAAACTAGCGACTCACGCCACCATTAAAACAAAGGCAGATAATTGCTTATCTGCCTTTGGGTATGGAGCTCATGAGCGGATTTGAACCGCTGACCTCACCCTTACCAAGGGTGTGCTCTACCAGCTGAGCTACATGAGCGAAGCATTTGCCTAAACCGTATCTGGAGCGGGCAGCGGGAATCGAACCCGCATCATCAGCTTGGAAGGCTGAGGTTCTACCACTGAACTATGCCCGCGGAGCGTACGGCTCACGCTTAAATCTGGTGGAGGGGGAAGGATTCGAACCTTCGAAGTCTATGACGTCAGATTTACAGTCTGATCCCTTTGGCCGCTCGGGAACCCCTCCAAAGTGAGGCGGCATTTTCTATATCTGCCACCCTACTGTCAAGCATTTCTCATTAAAAAACTTGAGGTTAGCTGCTTGAACAGCGCCTTGCTGAATTCCGGCTAAACCGTACCCCTGCGAAGCGGGCGCCATTCTATGCAAACTACTGCGCGACTGCAACACCTTCACACGGCATTAATTGATGACCTAAGCCATTGAAGTCATTACCCAATTGCGTAAGCAGCACATCCCCCATCAGACGCCGAGCGTAGGGCTCGACACGCACCCAGTAGTTACGCTGCGCACGTGGCAATTCGCGCAACAACGGCTCATAGCCGGCCTCACGCAAACGCGATAGAACGTTATCTGCCGACTCCATCCGCGGAAACATGCCCAGAGAAATGCCATTACTCAGATCCCCCTGGGTGATGATGTAGCTATCAATTTTCCGCGCCTGCAGTTCTTTCAGCTGCCGCAACGAAGCCTGGCGCGAGGCCAGCGGCGGTAAATACACCCAGTAGTCGACTCCTGCCGCCACATCCAGCGGCATCACACTGGACGCGATATCAAGACTCACAAGGCGCTGCTCAACTCTTCGCGCCTCATCTTCGGCTGCGAAACTACCCAGGAACAGGCAAATCTCTTCCTGCGCCCTGGCAGGAAGCGCCTCGCGCTTCTTCGGCACCTCATCACTCTCACTCAACAGGCGGATATCGCGCTGCTGCCCCTGATATAGAGCAAGCGGCGCAACCTCCTTAGCTCGCAGCGGCGCCTGCTGCTGATGCCAGACGTAATAGAAGAGATTCAATACAAGCAGAAACAGAAACACCCAACGCATTTCAAGCCCCCTCAAACGGACAGGCCAGCGCCAGGCCAGCAAAAACAAGGTCAGCACAGACACGCGCCTGCGGCAACATATCGGAAACCAGGCCCGCATCCCCCCCAGTCAGGTAAACATCGAAGTTACCCAGCAACTCCGCTGCCAGTGACACCTGCTCCTCGACAAAGCCACGAACCATATGCAAGCAGCCGCGCTCAACCGCCTCAGCAGTGCTGCGCCCCGGCAAGATTGACCCGCGCACCATTAAGCCCTCTTCATCGCCATAGCGAATTTTGCGCGTATGCGTGCGCAACTGACTGCGCATCAACGGCAAACCTGGGCAAATGAAGCCACCACGATGAGCGCCGTCATCGCCAACAAAATCCGAGGTAATTGCCGTGCCCAAATCAATCACCAGAACTGCCCTGGATGAACGCTGATAGGCAGCAACTAGCGCTAACCAGCGATCCAACCCAAGGCGCTCATAATCCTCATAGCCATTGGCGACGCCCGCCAACACCTGCGCCGGGGAAGCAACCGCGACTACAACTCCATAAGCTTCGCGCAGCAAATCAACCAACTGCGCAACCTCCACATCACTACGGACACTGACCATGCGCACAAAGTGGATCTGAGCACACGCCACTACCGCCACAGCATCCAGCAACTCACCCGAGCCCTGCACTACGCCTTCCACAATCATCGACTGAGAAGCTGAAAGAACGCGCCATTTGATCAACGAATTGCCACAATCGAGCTCAAGAATCATTCGACAACCTCAGGCTAAGCTCTCCGCCGCTATATACCCGTTCCTCACCTTCACACATCAGACGCAAGGCACCTCGCTCATCGACACCCAGCACCACACCATAGATCGACTGCGGCCCCGTACTCAGACAAACAGCCCTCCCCTGCCAGGCATGCGCAGCCTCCCACTCGGCTCGGCACGCTGAAAATCTCCCCGCAGCACCTGCAGATAAAAGCTCATGCAACGAACGCATTACAGCTATCAAAATCAGATTGCGATCAACTGGCTGCACGGCGTCGCCAACGAGGGAACTCCAGGACTGATCAATGCCTGCTTGACTACCTTGCATATTGACATTGATACCCACCCCTACGACGACATGGCAGCCATCAGCAGGATCACCGGCCAATTCCAGCAAAATGCCCGCAACTTTACCCCCTGAAAGCAATAGGTCATTGGGCCATTTCAACTCAACATCCGGGTAACCACATGCAACCAGGCCTCGACGGACCGCCAACCCGACCAACAAGCTCAATCCTTCCAGACGCGAAGAGTCGGCCACAGGCAATAGCAAACTGAGGTACAGATTCACACCGTAGGGGCTGACCCAGCTGCGTCCGCGTCGACCGCGGCCGGCAGTTTGCTGTTCTGCAACGAAAAGAAGCGGCTCATCCACCATACTGGTAGCCAGATGGCGCAGCGCCTCTGCGTTTGTCGAGTCGACTTCGCCGAGAACTACTACGGGATAGGGCAAGTCTCGCCTCAATCGCTCGACATCAAGCAATATCAACGATTGTTCAAGGCGGTAGCCTTTACCGCGAACTTTATGAATGCGCAGGCCTGTACTTTTTTCAAGCAGTAGCAAGCGTTTCCAAACCGCAGATCGCGATACCCCGAGCACTTCACCCAGGCGCTCCCCAGAGTGGAAGACTCCATCACTAAGCAAGGCTAACAGCTCGTGCATAAACACCCCTTTTCAGAAGGGCGAATCATATAGAGCGAGCCAGCCATTGCAAACCAACTTAATAACGCGCAAAGACAAACCCCCGAGTCTCTTGCGAGGCTCAGGGGTTTGGGATAGGAGCTTGACGATGACCTACTCTCACATG
>NZ_JACHLL010000014.1 GCF_014207935.1 Pseudomonas fluvialis
AGGCGCTGCACGTCGGCGCCGGTGATCTGCGCATCCAGTTCCACCAGCAGGTCGCCGGCCTTCACGGCCTGACCGTCCTCCACCTGGATGGCCTTGATTACCGCCACCTCGCTGGACTGGATGACCTTACTCTTGCCGCTGGGCACCACCTTGCCGGTGGCGGTGGCGACCACGTCGATTTCGCCGAGGCAGGCCCAGAGCAGCGCCAGGGCGGCGAAGGCCATGATGGTCCACTGGGCGATGCGCGGCGCCGGGTGCACCGGGGCATCCTGCAAGGCCAGCGCGGCGGGCAGGAACTGCACCTCGTGGGGCAGCCGAGCGGGAGCCTCCATGGCCTGGCGGTTGCGCCAGGCGTGGCGCCAGCTCTTGCGATAGCGGTTGAGCAGGTCGCGCTTGGCACTCATGCGGCACCGCCTTGCTGCAGGCGGTGCAGGCGCGAGTAGTGGCCGGTCTGGTGGGCGAGCAGCTCGGCGTGACTGCCCTGCTCGACGATCTGCCCGCGGTCCATGACCAGAATGCGGTTGGCATCGCGCACGGCGGACAGGCGGTGGGCGATGATGATCACGGTGCGCCCCTTGCAGATGGCCTGCATGTTCTGCTGGATGATGCGTTCGGACTCGTAGTCCAGGGCGCTGGTGGCCTCGTCGAAGATCAGGATGCGCGGATTGCCGATCAGCGCTCGGGCGATGGCGATGCGCTGGCGCTGGCCGCCGGAGAGCGAGGCGCCGTGCTCGCCGACCACGGTGTCGTAGCCTTCCGGCAGCTCGAGGATGAACTCGTGGGCGCCGGCCAGCCTGGCCGCCTGCATCACCAGCTCCAGCGGCGCGCCGGGATCGGTCAGGGCAATGTTCTCGCGGATGCTGCGGGCGAACAGCATGTTGTCCTGCAACACCACGCCGATCTGTCGGCGCAGGGAGGAGACGTCGGCCAGGGCCAGGTCCATGCCATCGACCAGCACCCGGCCGCGCTCGGGGGTGTAGAGGCGTTGCAGCAGGCGCGTGACGGTGCTCTTGCCGGAACCGGAGCGGCCGACCACGCCGATCACCTCGCCGGGCATGATGCGCAGGCTGATGCCGCGCAGCACTTCGGAGCCATCGGGCCGATAGCGGAAATGCACCTGGTCGAACTCGACCTGGCCGCGCAGCGTCGGCAGGGTGCTGCGGGTGGCCTGGGCCAGCTCGGTGCGGGCGTTGAGGATGTCGCCCAGGCGCTGCACCGACACGCCGGTCTGCTGGAAGTTGGTCCACAGCTGGGCCAGGCGGATGATCGGCTGCGACACCCGTCCGGCGAGCATGTTGAAGGCGATCAACTGGCCAACCGTGAGATCGCCGTCGATCACCAGGCGCGCGCCCAGCCAGAGGGTGGCAACCGTGACCAGCTTGCTGATCAGCCCCACGCCCTCGTTGGCCAGGGTCGACAGGTTCTGCGTCTTGAAGCCGGCCGCTACGTAGGCCGCCAGCTGGTTGTCCCACTTGCGGCCGATCTGCGGCTCCACCGCCATGGCCTTGAGGGTGTCGATGCCGTTGATGGTCTCGACCAGGAAGGCCTGGTTTTCCGCGCCGCGGTTGAAGCTCTCCTGCAGCCGCCCGCGCAGCACCGGGGTGATCAGTAGCGAGAGGAGGAAGTACAGCGGCAGCGACAGCGCCACCACCAGGGTCAGCCAGCCGCTGTAATAGAACATCACGGCGATGAACACCACCGAGAACAGCACGTCGAGGATCAGGGTGATGGTGTTGCCGGTGAGGAAGCTGCGGATGTTCTCCAGCTCGCGCACCCGCGCCACCGAGTCGCCGACCCGCCGCGCCTGGAAATAGGCCAGCGGCAGGGTGATGAGGTGGCGGAACAGTCGCGAGCCCAGTTCGACGTCGATGCGGCTGGCGGTGTGGGCGAACACGTAGGTGCGCAGGCCCGAGAGCAGCGTCTCGAACACCATCACCCCGAGCAGGCCGATGGCGATCACATCCAGGGTGGACAGGCCGCGATGCACCAGCACCTTGTCCATCACCACCTGGAAGAACAGCGGCGTGACCAGGGCGAACAGCTGCAGCACGAAGGACACCAGCAGCACTTCGCCCAGCAGCTTGCGGTACTTGATGATGGCCGGAATGAACCAGGTGAAATCGAACCTGGACAGCTCGCCGGCCAGCGAGGCCTCGGAGCGGATCAGCAGCAGCTGGCCGTTCCAGCGCTGCTCCAACTGCTCGAAACTCAGCACTTCCGGGCGCTGGGCGCGGGGATCGTGGATCAGTGCCTTGTCGTCGTCGAGGCGGGCGATGATGAAGAAGCGCCCCTCATGGTCCTCGGCGATGGCCGGCAGCGGGATATGTGAAAGACGGTCGAGAGAACTGCGTGCGGACTTGGCCTTGAGCCCCAGTTTGCGCGCGGCCAACAGCAGATCAGGCGTGGACAGTGCCCGGCCATCGGCGGCGAACTCGTGCGCCAGCTGCTCCGGCGAGGCGGCGACGTTGTGGAAACGCGCCAGCATGAC
>NZ_JACHLL010000015.1 GCF_014207935.1 Pseudomonas fluvialis
GGCCCAGACCGTGTAAAAACGCAGCGGGTGATGGATAGCTGGATATTGGGGTGTTTTAGCTGCGCCCAGAGGCCCTAGGGGCTCCTAGTGTGTCGATCCGATTGATTCAGCCAATTCGGGCAAGTGTGGCTCTGCGATTCTTGGCGACGAGTTCAATGGGCTGCCAATGGGGTTTCAGACCCTCATCGCGTTCATCAGCGCGCCATTGCCCAGCAGATTCAGCACCCGTTTGAAGTTGTAGGCGAGCACATGCAGGCTCATTTCCGTGCTCACTCGGTCGAGCGTCTTGGTGAGGAAATGAGTGGCGCCCATCCAGGCTTTCAATGTCCCGAACGGATGCTCAACCGTCTGACGGCGGATGCGCATCATCTCCGGCGCCTGATCCAGACGAGTCTGCATCGCATCGAGCACCGACTCATGCTCCCAGCGACTCACCCGGCGCTGTGCGCTCGGTGTGCACTGATCTTTCAACGCACACCTTTGGCAGTTCGAGCTCCAGTAACGGTGCAGCTTCAGCCCTTTCTCGACGTGTGAGAAGCGCCAGATCAGGCTTTGCCCTGCCGGGCAACGGTACTCGTTCCTTGCCGCGTCATAGATGAAGTCACCTTTGCCAAAGCGGCCAGCCGCTGTCGCCCCCGAAGTCAGCGTCTTGGGCACGAAAGCAGTGATACCAGCTTCGTGGCAGGCGAGGATTTCCTCGCTCTTGAAATAGCCTCGGTCAGCGACCACCGAGAGCACTTCCACGCCCATCGCTTCCCGCGCCTGCATGGCCATGCTACTCAGTTGATCACGGTCGACGCCGTCGTTGGTGACTTCGTGCGTCACGATCAGGTGATGCTTCGTATCGACCGCAGCTTGGACGTTGTAACCGACCATCCCGGTGCCACGCGTCATCATCGAGCGTGCATCAGGATCGGTCAGTGAAATCTGCTTGTCTGGGGCGGTCTGAAGCTGGGTCTCGATGGCCTGGAGTTCCTGCATCTTCACTTTTAACGCCGCGATCTTGCTGTGCAGTCGCTCGGCCTTGGCTTGTGCCACGGCAGGTTCCTGTCGATCGGCAGTGTCCAGGGCGATGAGGTAGCGGCTGATGCTGGATTCGATTTCCTCCATCCGCCGTTGCAACTTGGCACTGGTGAAGTTGCGATCACGATTGTTGACCGCCTTGAACTTGCTGCCGTCGATGGCAACCAGCGCCTCGGCGAATAGACCGAGCTGCTGACACAGCACCACGAACTGCCGACAGACACCGCGGATTGCCTTGCCGTTATCCTTGCGGAAGTTGGCGATGGTCTTGAAGTCCGGCATCAGGCGCCCGGTCAACCACATCAGCTCGACGTTGCGCTGGGTCTCTCGCTCAAGGCGGCGACTGGACTGGATGCGATTGAGGTAGCCGTAGATGTAGATCTTCAGTAGGACGGCAGGATGGTAAGCAGGCCTACCAGTTTCTGCGGGGACAACGCCCTCGAAACCGAGTTGACCAAGATCGAGTTCATCGACGAACACATCGACAACACGCACCGGGTTGGTGTCCGCCACGTAGTCATCCAGGCTCTCGGGAAGCAGCGCGCTTTGGCCTCGATGCTCTCCCTGGATAAAACGCTTCATCGGCATTCCCCACTGATTTGAATCCATCAAATCACAGCAAGGTCGATGCCAGCGTTTTTACACAGCCTGGGCCG